>NZ_JBBOWE010000001.1:0-4125707 GCF_038007005.1 Niallia sp. FSL R7-0648
TTTTACTTCATAATCTAGTTTTGAGGGAATAACCTCACAAATAAATAGTCTGGTGGCGATAGCGAGAAGGTCACACCCGTTCCCATACCGAACACGGAAGTTAAGCTTCTCAGCGCCGATGGTAGTTGGGGGTTCTCCCCCTGTGAGAGTAGGACGTCGCCAGGCACTAAAAGACCTAAAAGCAATATGCTTTTAGGTCTTTTTTTCTATACTAAATATTATTTGAATTATAAATCTGATTTTAGGGATTAATTTAGATAGGAAATAAAAAAATCCTACTTTCTACTATAATATATTAATTTTTCTGATTTATCTGTCTTCTAGATGTGGATGTAAGATTGTTTACTTCTCTCTAATTAGGTAATTATAAGTATAATATAGGAATTATTAATACATCTGGGAGTGAGAAAGTACATGCTTGAAAATAGTGTTACAATGATATTGATTATTCTTGTAATTAATATTGTTTATGTTTCTTTTTTTACGATACGAATGATTTTAACTTTAAAGGGACAAAGATACTTAGCTGCCTTCATCAGTATGATTGAGGTAGTCATTTATGTTATTGGATTAGGGCTGGTTTTAGATAATTTAGATCAAATTCAAAACTTGCTTGCCTACGCTATTGGTTATGGAATAGGAGTCATTGTAGGGATGAAGATCGAGGAAAAACTGGCTTTAGGATATATAACAGTAAATGTTATTACAAAGGAATATGATCGAGATTTGCCGAAGTCCTTAAGAACACAGGGATATGGAGTAACAACGTGGACTGCACAAGGATTAGAAGGCGACCGTATGGCTTTGCAGATATTGACTCCTCGAAAATATGAATTAAAATTATATCAAACAATTAAAGAATTAGACCCAAAGGCATTTATAATTGCATATGAGCCTAAAACAATTTATGGCGGGTTCTGGGTGAAAAGTGTTAAGAAAGGAAAGTTATTTAATGAGTAAGAAAAAAAGATTTGAAGTGCAAACAAATGAGTCGATTGATGACTGTTTAGACAGAATGAAACAGGAAGGCTATATGCCAATAAAGCGGATGGAAAAGCCTGTTTTTAAAGAAGTAAAGGTAAATGGTCAAATGTCTTATGAGCCTGTGTCACAGCAAATAATCTTTGAAGCTATCCAGTTAGAAGGTTAAATCACGAACAATAGAAATAAAACTATATTAATTGTTCGACATTTAGTGTTGACAATATATAAATATGCTTGTTAAGATGGTATAGTGTTAACTAACAGATAAACGAATTAATTGTTTAATTAAATAGCCCTCATATAATAATGGGAATATGGCCCATGAGTTTCTACCCGGTAACCGTAAAATACTGGACTATGAGGGAAAGTGAATGAAAAAGAGCTGAAAAAAGTAGAAACCTACTTTATTCAGGTTTATTTAAGCTCTGGACAGAACTTTCTCTCTTTTAGTGAAGAAGTTTTCTGTCTAGGGCTTTTTAAATAGGAATCAGGGGGGAGAGCATGACCGCATCAGTTGGTATTATCATGGGGAGTAAATCAGATTGGGAAACAATGAAGCATGCTTGCAGCATATTAGATCAACTGGAAGTAGATTACGAGAAAAAGGTAGTCTCTGCTCATCGTACTCCTGACTTAATGTTTCAATATGCCGAAAGCGCGAGAGATAGAGGAATTAAAGTAATTATTGCTGGTGCAGGAGGAGCAGCACATCTTCCAGGGATGGTTGCAGCTAAGACAACTTTGCCTGTTATAGGAGTTCCTGTTCAATCAAGAGCTTTAAATGGGCTGGATTCATTATTGTCAATTGTACAAATGCCTGGAGGAGTTCCTGTAGCTACTGTAGCAATTGGAAAAGCTGGGGCAACTAATGCAGGACTTCTTGCAGCCCAAATCCTTGGTGCTTCAGATTTAGAATTAGCAGAAAGACTTTTTTCCATGAGAGAAAGAACAAAAAAAGAAGTGATGGAAAGTAGTGATGAGCTTGTCTAATCGAGTAATCTTACCAGGGCAGACGATTGGCATTATAGGTGGCGGTCAGTTAGGGCGGATGATGGCAATTGCGGCAAAAGCACAAGGGTTTAGAATTGCTGTATTAGATCCGACTGAAGACTCTCCTTGTGGGCAGATAGCTGATTATAAAATAGTAGATGCTTATGATAGTCTATCTGCTATTAAGAAGCTGGCAGAGATTAGTGATGTTATTACGTATGAATTTGAAAATATAGATGCGGTTTGTCTCAAATGGCTAACCAATAATGCGTATGTTCCTCAGGGTTCAGCTTTATTAGAAATAACGCAAGACCGGGTAAAGGAAAAAAAGGCAATCGAACAGGCTGATATTAATATAGCTCCATATGTTGTGGTAGAGAAAGCAAGGGATATTTATAATGGATTAGCAGAATTAGGCTATCCAGCTGTTTTAAAAACGGCTCGTGGAGGTTATGATGGAAAAGGCCAATATGTTATTAAAGAAAGCAGTCAAATAGCAGAAGCGGAAAAGCTTTTGAACAATGGAGTCTGTGTATTAGAAAAATGGATTTCTTTTAATAAGGAAATATCAGTTATTATCACTAGAAGTGGAAAGGGAGAAGCTACTGTTTTTCCAGTTAGTGAAAATATTCATCTTAATAATATTTTGCATGAATCAATTGTTCCAGCTCGCATTAGTGACTTAGCAAAGGACTTAGCGATAGAAAAGGCAAGTAAGCTTGCTGAAAATTTAGATTTAGTAGGAACATTAGCAGTAGAAATGTTTCTGACAGAGGATGAAGAGATTTATATTAATGAGTTGGCTCCTAGACCACATAACTCTGGGCATTATACAATTGAGGCATGCGAGACTTCACAGTTTGAGCAGCATATCCGTGCGGTGTGCAATTGGCCGTTAGCAAGCACTAGATTATTAAGACCTGCTGTTATGGTTAATATTCTCGGTCAGCACCAAGGAAAGGTAATCGAACAAATTCCTGAGTTACAGGATTGGAAGATTCATCTTTATGGAAAACAGGATCCTAAAGAAAATAGAAAGATGGGGCATGCTACTTTGCTTCGTTCTTCTGTTGAAATGGCTTTGGATGAAATCGAGAATACGCACATATGGAAGGTACAGAAAGAAAAAATCGGAGGATAAACAATGATTGATCGTTACACAAGACCCGAAATGGGAAACATTTGGACAGAGGAAAATCGCTTTAAAGCATGGTTAGAGGTAGAAATTTTAGCATGTGAGGCTTGGGTAAAGCTTGGTGAGATTCCAGAAGAGGATGTAAAAAAAATCCGTGAAAATGCTTCTTTTGATATCGAGCGTATTAAAGAAATAGAAATGGATACAAGACATGATGTTGTAGCATTTACTAGAGCTGTATCGGAAACGCTTGGAGAAGAACGAAAATGGGTGCATTATGGTTTAACTTCTACAGATGTTGTAGATACAGCACTTTCCTACTTAATTAAACAAGCAAATGAAATTTTGTTAAAAGACATAGAGAACTTTATTGAAATTCTGAAGAATAAAGCACAAGAGCATAAATACACCGTTATGATGGGGCGTACACATGGGGTGCATGCAGAACCAACTACTTTTGGTTTAAAGCTTGCTTTATGGCATGAGGAAATGAAACGTAACCTTGAGAGATTTAAGGCAGCTGCTGAAGGAATTGAATATGGCAAAATTTCTGGTGCAGTTGGAACTTATGCAAATATTGATCCTTTTGTAGAACAATATGTATGTAAAGAATTGGGGATTAAGCCAGCTCCGATTTCTACGCAAACATTACAGCGTGATCGTCATGCGGATTATATGTCAACACTAGCATTAATCGCTACATCTATTGAAAAATTTGCAGTGGAAATTCGTGGACTGCAAAAAAGTGAAACTAGAGAAGTGGAAGAGTTTTTCGCCAAAGGACAAAAAGGTTCCTCGGCTATGCCGCATAAGCGTAACCCAATTGGTTCAGAAAACATGGCAGGTCTTGCTCGTGTTATACGTGGCTATATGCTGACTGCCTATGAAAATGTTCCTCTATGGCATGAAAGAGATATTTCTCATTCATCTGCAGAGCGAATCATTATTCCTGATGCAACAATTGCCTTAAATTATATGTTAAATCGTTTTGGCAATATCGTGAAAAATTTAACTGTATTCCCAGAGAATATGAAACGTAATATGGATCGTACGCTTGGCTTAATTTACTCACAACGAGTATTACTTGCTCTAATTGATAAGGGGCTTACAAGAGAAGAGGCGTATGATACTGTACAGCCTAGAGCAATGGAATCATGGGAAAAGCAAGTACCGTTCCGTGAGCTGGTGGATAATGATGCAGTCATTTCTTCTAAGTTAACAAAAGAAGAGATTGATGATTGTTTTGATTATCACTTCCATATTAAACATGTTGATACGATTTTTGATCGTCTTGGCCTATAAAAAAATAAGAGCTGTCACATAAAATGACAGCTCTACTATAAATTATGAAAACAGAATATACCGAATTTTGAGTAAGGAATTACAAGTTAGAATTTTTCGTTTTATCCCTAATTTTTTTGATAAGGAGACTCTTCAAATGGAAAAGAGAGCTTTATTGTATGAAGGAAAAGCAAAAAGAGTGTATGAAACTTCGGATGAGAATATAGTTTGGCTGGAATATAAGGATTCCGCTACTGCCTTTAATGGAGAGAAGAAAGCAACTATTACAGGCAAAGGTCGATTAAATAATGAGATTACTAGTTTATTATTCTTAAAGTTAAAAGACTTTGGTATTCCATCGCATTTCGTGAAAAAATTGTCAGAAACAGAACAGCTTGTGAAAAAAGTAGACATTATTCCGTTAGAAGTAGTTGTTCGAAATTTAGCAGCAGGCAGTTTTTCAAAAAGATTAGGAATAAAAGAGGGGATTTCGTTATCAAAACCGCTAGTTGAGTTTTACTACAAAGATGATGCATTAGGTGACCCCATGATTACGGAGGACCATATCGAAGAATTAAAGCTTGCCTCAACGGAGGAAGTTGACATTTTAAAGAAGAAGGCATTGGAAGTAAATGAAGTATTATGCAGGTTTTTTGGAGAATTGGGAATTAACCTAGTTGATTTTAAATTAGAATTTGGCAAAGACAAAGAGGGAAATGTTCTTCTTGCTGATGAAATTTCGCCAGATACATGCCGCCTTTGGGATAAAGAAACAAATGCGAAATTAGATAAAGATGTATTTCGCCGCGATTTAGGAAATTTAACAGATGCATATGAAAATATTTTAGCGAGACTAGGGGGAAGTCAATATGTTTAAGGTTAAAGTATATATCACATTAAGAGAAAGTGTATTAGATCCACAAGGAAATGCGGTAAAAGGATCCCTACATTCATTAAATTATAAACAAGTAGAAGATGTCCGTATCGGGAAGTACTTAGAATTAACGATTGATAAATCAGAACGAAATATCGATGAACTAGTGAAGGAAATGTGCGAAAAGTTACTTGCTAATACTGTGATTGAAGATTACCGCTATGAGGTGGAGGAGGTTGTTGCACAGTGAAGTTTGCAGTAATCGTATTTCCAGGGTCCAATTGTGATGTTGATATGTTCCATGCGGTGAAAGATGAGCTTGGGGAAGAAGTAGAATACGTATGGCATGATACAGGCAGCTTAGAAGGCTTTGATGGAATTTTGCTGCCTGGGGGATTCTCATATGGTGACTATCTTCGTACAGGAGCAATTGCAAGATTCAGTAATGTAATGAAAGAAGTAGTGAAAGCAGCAGAAGCAGGCAAACCAGTTCTCGGTGTATGTAATGGATTCCAAATATTATTAGAAGCAGGTTTACTGCCTGGCGCAATGCGAAGAAATGAAAGCTTAAAGTTTATCTGTAAGCCAGTTGAACTGCAAGTAGTGAATAATCGTACAATGTTTTCTTCTGAATATGATGTAAATGAAGTAATCACAGTACCAATTGCGCATGGAGAAGGGAATTACTACTGTGATGAAAAAACATTAGCAAACTTAAAAGCAAACAACCAAATTGTCTTTACTTATAATGGTACAAATCCAAACGGAAGTTTAGAAAATATTGCGGGAATCACAAATGAAAAAGGAAATGTCCTTGGCATGATGCCACATCCAGAAAGAGCGGTAGATGAGCTATTAGGTGGAGCAGATGGTCTGAAAATATTTAAATCAATCGTTAGTCAGTGGAGGGAAGCAAATGTCGTTAATGCTTGAACCAAGTCCAGAACAAATTAAATCAGAAGAAATTTACAAACAAATGGGTGTGACGGATGAAGAGTTTGCGATGGTAGAAGGAATTCTTGGCCGTCTTCCTAACTATACGGAGATTGGGTTATTTTCTGTTATGTGGTCAGAACATTGCAGTTATAAAAATTCGAAGCCAGTATTAAGAAAATTCCCAACTACAGGATCTCAAGTGTTACAAGGGCCTGGCGAGGGTGCAGGAATTGTAGATATTGGCGATGGTCAAGCGGTTGCGTTTAAAATCGAGAGTCACAACCATCCATCTGCTATAGAACCATATCAAGGTGCTGCAACAGGCGTAGGTGGAATTATCCGTGATGTCTTCTCCATGGGAGCAAGACCAATTGCTATTCTTAACTCTTTACGCTTCGGTGAATTAGATAATGAACGGACAAAATATCTTTTTAGAGAAGTAGTTGCTGGAATTGCTGGCTATGGTAACTGTATAGGGATTCCAACAGTTGGTGGAGAAATTGCATTTGATGATTCCTATGCTGGAAATCCTCTTGTAAATGCGATGTGTGTTGGTTTAATTAATCATGAGGATATTAAAAAAGGCCAAGCGCATGGTGTCGGGAATACGGTGATGTATGTTGGAGCCAAAACAGGACGTGACGGTATTCATGGTGCGACATTTGCATCTGAGGAATTAACAGAGAACTCAGATGAAAAGCGTCCAGCAGTACAAGTTGGGGATCCATTTATGGAAAAGCTTCTTCTTGAAGCATGTCTTGAACTGATTCAATCAGATGCATTAGTTGGTATTCAGGATATGGGTGCTGCAGGACTGGCAAGCTCTAGTGCAGAAATGGCGAGTAAAGCCGGCTCTGGTATTGAAATGAATTTAGATTTAGTACCACAGCGTGAGACAGGAATGACTGCTTATGAAATGATGCTTTCTGAATCACAAGAACGTATGTTGATTGTCGTAAAAAAAGGAAGAGAACAAGAAATTAAAGATCTTTTCCATAAATATGATTTAGAAGCAGTAGCAATTGGTGTTGTAACAGATGATAAAATGCTTCGTCTTCTTCATAAAGGAGAAATAGTAGCAAATGTTCCTGCAGATGCTTTAGCAGAGGATGCTCCTGTCTATCATAAGCCATCTAGTGAACCAACATATTATCGCGAGTTCCAAGCAATGGAAAACTATATTCCTACCGTAAATAACTATGGAGAAACACTTCTTAATCTGTTAAAACAGCCTACAATTGCAAGCAAAGAGTGGGTTTATAATCAATATGACTATATGGTTCGTACGAATACAGTAGTGGCGCCAGGTTCTGATGCAGCTGTAGTACGTATTCGCGGAACGAAAAAGGCATTAGCGATGACAACGGACTGTAATGCAAGATATTTATACTTAGATCCAGAAACAGGCGGCAAGATTGCAGTAGCAGAAGCAGCACGTAATATTGTTTGTTCTGGGGCAGAACCACTTGCCATTACAGATAACTTAAATTTTGGAAATCCAGAGAAACCAGAGATTTTCTGGCAAATTGAAAAAGCGGCAGATGGAATCAGTGAAGCTTGCTTAGCTTTGAATGCACCAGTAATCGGCGGGAATGTCTCTTTATATAATGAAACAAATGGAACAGCTATCTATCCTACTCCTGTCATTGGCATGGTCGGATTAATAAAGGATACGAAAGACATTACTACACAAAGCTTTAAATCTGCTGGTGACTTAATTTATGTGCTCGGGGAAACAAAAGCAGAGTTTGGCGGAAGTGAGCTGCAAAAAATGCTTGAAGGAACTATTTCTGGCAAGGCACCTTCCTTAGATTTAGAGCTTGAAAAAACGTATCAGCAAGCAGTGCTGGAGGCAATTCGTGCAGGCGTTGTAGAATCTGCTCACGATTTAGCTGAAGGCGGGTTAGCAGTTGCTGTTGCGGAAAGCTTAATCAGCTCAAAAGGCTTAGGAGCAAAAGTAAATGTTACAGAAGATGCTGTAACAGCACTTTTTAGTGAATCACAATCACGTTTCTTGCTTTCAATTAAACCAGAAAACAAAGAGACTTTTGAAAAATTAGTTCCTGCTACACTAGTAGGAGAAGTTACAGATACAGCCGTTCTTACCATTAGCCAAGGGGAAACTATTCTAGTAAATGAGCAGGTTGATTCATTAACGAACGCCTGGAGAGGAGCAATTCCATGCTTGCTGAAATAAGAGGGTTAAATGAGGAATGTGGCATTTTTGGTGTCTGGGGACATGAGGATGCATCTCAATTGGCATATTATGGACTGCATAGCTTACAGCATCGTGGTCAAGAAGGCACTGGCATTGTAGCAACAGATGGTGAAAAATTAAAGGGAATCAAGGGAGAGGGATTAGTCTCTGAAATTTTCACGCAAGAAGCAATAAAAGAATTAAGTGGAAAAGCAGCAATAGGTCATGTGCGTTATGCAACAGCAGGAGGAGGAGGCTATGAAAATGTCCAGCCTCTTCTGTTCCACTTCCAAAGCGGAAGTATGGCACTTGCTCACAACGGAAACCTAGTAAATGCGACAGCTTTAAAAAGCCAGCTAGAAGCACAAGGAAGTATTTTTCAAACAAGCTCTGATACAGAGGTGCTTGCACATTTAATTAGAAGAGGCGGCTTTGCGGCTTTTAAGGAAAGAGTGAAAAATGCACTGACAATGATTAAAGGTGCCTATGCTTTTCTTATTTTAACGGAAACAGAATTAATGGTTGCCTTAGATCCAAATGGAATGCGTCCTCTTTCTTTAGGGAAATTAGGAGATGCTTATGTTGTTGCGTCTGAAACATGCGCCTTTGATGTCGTAGGAGCAGAGTTTGTTCGTGATATTTTGCCGGGAGAACTGTTGATCATTGATGACAATGGCTTTCGTTCAGAGATGTTTTCTGTCGCATCTAATATTGCAATGTGTACAATGGAGTATGTTTATTTTTCCAGACCTGATAGCAACATCAATGGGATCAATGTCCATACTGCGCGTAAAAATCTTGGGAAAAGATTAGCAATCGAAGCACCAATTGAAGCAGATGTAGTAACGGGAGTACCTGATTCTAGTATTTCTGCAGCAATCGGATATGCGGAAGCAACAGGAATACCGTACGAGCTTGGACTGATTAAAAATCGCTATGTTGGCAGAACATTTATTCAACCTTCGCAATCCCTTCGCGAGCAAGGTGTCAAGATGAAGCTTTCGGCTGTTCGGGGAGTGGTAGAAGGGAAAAGAGTAATAATGGTGGATGATTCTATTGTACGTGGTACAACAAGTAGACGTATTGTAACGATGCTAAGAGAAGCAGGAGCAACAGAAGTGCATGTATTAATCAGCTCTCCACCAATTAAAAATCCTTGTTTCTATGGAATTGATACATCTACTAAAGAAGAGCTAATAGCATCGAAATATTCCGTTGAAGAACTTCGTGAAATAATTGGTGCTGATTCTCTTATCTTCTTAAGCACAGAAGGAATGATTGATGCGATTGGCCGTACAGATGATGGAGAAAATAGAGGGCATTGTTTAGCTTGCTTTACTGGCAAGTACCCAACTGAAATTTATCCGAACGCTGATCATCCATATGAAAAAGTGTAACAATAACGGTAAATAAAAGAAAAGCGGCATGCGATGATGTCGCTTTTCCATTGAATTATCACAATTTAGGAGGCATAAAATGGCTGAGGCTTATAAACAAGCAGGCGTTAATATAGAAGCAGGCTATGAGGCAGTAACAAGAATGAAGAAGCATGTGAAGAAAACGATTCGCCCAGGCGTTCTGGGGGGATTAGGCGGATTTGGCGGCATGTTTGATTTATCTGTTCTAAATTTACAAAACCCCGTTTTGGTATCGGGGACAGATGGGGTAGGAACAAAGTTAATGCTTGCTTTTATGCTGGATAAGCACGATACGATTGGAATTGATGCTGTGGCAATGTGCGTAAATGATATCGTCGTCCAAGGGGCAGAACCAATCTATTTCCTTGACTATATTGCTTGTGGAAAAGCTGAGCCTAGTAAAATCGAGGCCATTGTCAAAGGAATTGCAGACGGTTGTGAGCAAGCCGGATGTGCGTTGGTTGGCGGAGAAACAGCTGAAATGCCGGGCATGTATGAGGAAGAAGAATATGATCTAGCAGGATTTGCTGTGGGAGCTTGTGAAAAAGAAAAAATTGTAACAGGTGAAAAAATCCAGGCAGGGGATGTCTTGATTGGTCTTGCTTCTAACGGTATTCATAGCAATGGCTATTCTCTAGTGCGAAAATTATTTTTCGAACAAGCGAATATGTCTTTATCTGATTATATCGAGGAATTCGGCTGTACATTAGGAGAAGAGTTAATCAAGCCGACTAGAATTTATGTAAAGCCCGTTCTTTCTGCTCTAAAAGAATTTGAAATTAAAGGTCTCGCTCATATTACTGGGGGAGGATTTATCGAAAATATTCCAAGAATGCTTCCAGATGGTTTGGGAATGGAATTGGACGAAGCTAATTGGGAAGTACCTGCTGTTTTTGAAAAAATGGAGAAAATTGGCGAAATCGATCGTAAAGAGATGTATAACATCTTTAATATGGGAACGGGAATGGTTCTTGCTGTAAGCAATGAGGACGAAGAACAGATCATTGATCACTTTACTCGAATAGGAGAAAAGGCGTATACAATTGGAAGAGTAACAGACGACGGGGAAATAAATATCATCCTCAAATAAAGGCGGAGGAATGTATATGAAGCGGATTGCTGTTTTTGCTTCTGGTAATGGATCTAACTTTCAGGCAATAATAAATGCAGTGAAACGAGGCGAATTAAATGCCTCTATTACTCTATTAGTTTCAGATAAACCAGGAGCTTATGTGATTGATAGAGCGATGAAAGAAGAAATTCCCACCTTTGTTTTTGCAGCGAAGAATTATCCAGAAAAAGCGGAGTATGAAAAAGAAATTTTAATGCATTTAGATAAGAATAAAATTGATTTAATTGTTCTTGCAGGATATATGAGATTAGTAGGCGACACACTTTTACAAGCTTATGCAGGAAAAATAATCAATATTCATCCATCTCTTCTGCCATCTTTCCCAGGCAAGGATGCCATAGGACAAGCAATAGAGGCAGGGGTCGAGCAAACGGGCATTACGATTCATTATGTGGATGCAGGAATGGATACCGGTCCCGTTATTGCGCAAGAATCCATTACCTTAACTGAAGAAGATACTAGGGAAAGCGTGCAAGAAAAAATCCAGGCGTTAGAGCACCAGTTATATCCAAAGGTAATTCAACAATTGCTCCATAAAGCAGAAGCATTTCATTAATAAGTACGTAATCAACAGGCATGAAATATCAGGAGGAATAATAATGAAAAAAAGAGCGTTAATTAGTGTTTCTGATAAAACAGGTATTACAGATTTTGCAAAAGAGCTTCATGAATTAGGTTTTGAGTTAATTTCGACAGGCGGAACAAAAAAGGCAATTCAAGATAGTGGGATTCCTGTAATGAGTGTTAGTGAAGTCACTGGCTTTCCTGAAATCCTAGAAGGTAGAGTGAAAACTTTAAATCCTTATATTCATGGAGGATTGCTTGCTAAATTCGATGAGCCTAGTCATGCTGCTCAATTAGAAGAGCATAAGATTGATCCAATTCAACTTGTATGTGTTAATTTATATCCTTTTCAACAAACGATTGCGAAGCCGGATGTAACAGTAGAAGATGCAATTGAAAATATTGATATTGGCGGACCAACAATGCTTCGTGCCTCGGCAAAAAATCATCAGTATGTAACAGTAGTGGTTGATCCTGTTGATTATCAAACGGTTATTTCGGAATTAAAGCAGAAAGCAGAAGTATCGTTTGAAACGAGACGCAGACTTGCAGCAAAGGTGTTCCGTCATACAGCTGCTTATGATGCGATGATTGCAGAATATATGACAGAGCTTACGGAAGAGGAAACACCAGAGAAATTAACGGTTACATATGAACTAAAACAATCTTTACGCTATGGAGAAAATCCACATCAAAAGGCAGCCTTTTACCGCAAGCCTTTAGGATCTGAATTTTCGATTGCAAATGCAACGCAACTGCACGGAAAAGAGCTGTCTTACAATAATATCAATGATGCAGATGCTGCTATCCAAATTGTAAAAGAATTTACAGATCCTGCTGCAGTTGCGATTAAACATAGTAATCCTTGTGGAGTTGGGACAGGCGAAGATATTTTCACAGCTTTTTCTAAAGCATATGAAGCAGATCCAGTCTCTATTTTTGGCGGGATTATTGCATTAAATAGAGAAGTAGATGCAGAGACAGCTAGGAAACTGCATGAAATTTTCTTAGAAATAGTAATTGCTCCTTCGTATTCCCAAGAAGCATTAGATATTTTACAAGCAAAGAAAAATATCCGTTTATTAACGATTCCTTTTGGAACAGGGAGCAGCAAAGAAATGAAATTCACTTCGATTGAGGGTGGATTATTAACACAAGATTTTGATCGCTATTCTCTAGAGGATGCTACCATCACCATTCCTACAGACAAGAAGCCTACAGACGAAGAGTGGGAAGCGCTGAAATTCGGATGGAAAATTGTGAAGCACGTTAAGTCAAATGCCATTGTAGTAAATAACAAAGAAATGACGCTAGGTGTCGGTGCAGGGCAAATGAATCGTGTTGGTTCTGCAAAAATTGCTTTAGAGCAAGCAGGAGAAAAAGCAGTAGGGGCAGTATTAGCATCAGATGCATTTTTCCCGATGGATGACACGGTTGAAGCGGCTGCAAAAGCGGGAGTAACAGCAATTATTCAAACAGGTGGAAGTATTCGTGACGAAGATTCCATCAAAAAAGCCAATGAATACGGAATTGCAATGGTATTAACAGGAGTAAGACATTTCAAACATTAATATCTTGAAAGCTTGGGGGATATAAAAGAATGAAAGTACTTGTTATTGGCCGCGGTGGTCGGGAGCATGCGATTTGTACAAAAGTAAGCGAAAGTGAAAAAGTTGAAACAGTTTTTGTAGCGCCAGGAAATGTAGGAATGACTGATGTGGCAGAGCGTGTTGCAATAGAAGAAACAGAGGTCGAAAAACTGGTTGATTTTGCACTTACGCAAAAGATTGATTTAACCATTGTCGGCCCAGAAGTACCGTTACTTCTGGGTGTAGTAGATGCATTTCAAGCAGCTGGCTTAAAAGTATTTGGTCCGAATCAACGTGCCGCAGAAATAGAAGGAAGCAAATCTTTTGCAAAAGATTTAATGAAGAAATATCAAATTCCAACAGGGGAATACCAAACCTTTTCGGATTATGAGGCGGCGAAAGCATATATTGAGGAAATGGGTGCACCAATTGTTATTAAAGCAGACGGATTAGCAGCAGGAAAAGGTGTAACCGTGGCTATGAACCTGGAAGAGGCACTAGAAAGCATCCAGGAAATGCTTGTTGGTGAAAAATTCGGAAGTGCATCTTCAACAGTCGTTATTGAAGAGTTTTTAGCCGGAGAAGAATTTTCTTTAATGTCCTTTGTGAATGGAGAAACTGTGATTCCGTTAGAAATTGCGCAAGATCATAAACGTGCTTTTGACGGAGATAAAGGGCCAAATACAGGGGGGATGGGGGCTTATTCTCCTGTTCCACATATTGATCCGGCAATCGTGCAAACTGCCATTGAAACAATAGTCAAACCAACTGCAAAAGCAATGATAGCAGAAGACAGAACGTTTACAGGTATTTTATACGCTGGCTTAATTGCAACAGATAAAGGTCCCAAAGTAATTGAGTTTAACGCAAGACTAGGGGACCCAGAAACACAAGTTATCTTGCCACGTATGAAGTCCGATTTAGTGGAAGTCATTTTATCTATTTTAAATGGAGAAACTCCATCGATTGAATGGTATGAAGAGGATATGCTAGGAGTAGTCATTGCGGCAAAAGGCTATCCAGGGGCATATGAAAAAGGTGCGGTTATCCAAGGATTAGATAAAATGGAGGATGTCTCTATTTTTCATGCAGGAACCGACCTAAGTGAAACTGGTGCATTTACCACGAATGGCGGACGTGTTTTGTTAGTTGCTGCTAAGAGCCGTACATTAAAAGCGGCACAGGATAAAGTATATAAGGAACTAGAGAAATTAGAAAGCGATGGTATTTTTTATCGAAAAGACATTGGCTTTAAAGCAATAAAATAAGAAGAAAACCCTGTATGCGAACTTTGTTGATTGCATATGGGGATTTTTTGTTATTTTAGTATGTTAATTGGATAACATACGTATATATAGTGAAAGGCAATAGAGAAAGGCTCTCTGTGCCCGGAAGCAGAAAAAGAAGGCTAAAAGGAAAAGAGGAAGCTCCTCTTAGTCCATTAACATAGGCAATGAAAGAACTTCCACTTTAAAATTTATGCTAATTCAATTCCGCCTGTTATACCGTATATTTGTGCGGTAACATAGCTAGATTCATCGGATGCTAAGAAAACATAAATACTAGATAGTTCGACTGGTTGTCCTGCTCGTTTTAATGGAGCTTGCTGACCGAACGTTGGGATGGCTTCACTTGGCTGTCCGCCTGTAATTTGTAAGGCAGTCCAAATTGGGCCTGGAGCAACGGAGTTTACCCGGATTCCTTTAGATGCTAATTGCTTGGCAAGTCCACGAGTAAAGCCATTGATAGCAAATTTAGATGGAGCATAATCTAGTAAATTTGGGCTAGGGTTATAGCCTTGAACAGACGTAGTTGTGATAATAGAAGCTCCCTTTGGTAAGTATGGAAGTGCTGCTTTCACTACCCAATAGAGAGAGAATACATTTACTTCGAAAGTTTTTCGTAGCTGCTCTGTAGAAAGTTCCATAATATCATCAATTGCTTGTTGTTTACCTGCAACTAAAGCTAATACATCGAGTCCACCAAGCTCATTATAGGCTTTGTCCACTAAGTCTTTACAGAAACTTTCATCACTTAAATCTCCAGGTATAAGAACAGCTTTTTGCCCTGCTGCTTCGACTAGCTTTTGTACTTCATCAGCATCTTCTTGTTCTTCTGGAAGGTAGTTAATCGCTACATCTGCACCTTCACGAGCATAAGCGATGGCAGCTGCACGCCCAATTCCAGAATCGCCACCGGTAACTAATATTTTTCGATTCTTTAATTTACCAGATCCTTGATAGCTAGTTTCTCCACAGTCAGGTTGGGGGTCCATTTTAGCTTGGACACCAGGAGGCTCCTGATATTGTTTTGGAAAGTTATCGTTATAGTATAGATCCAGTGGATTTTTCGGATTTGTCATTTGATCAGCTCCTTCGTTCATTTCTGTTATGCATTTACCACATCCAAGTAATCCTAAACCTATAATCAGTAAGAGATAAAGGCTATCCAATCTCTTGGATAGCCCATGTAGTGATTATTTTTTCATATCATCTGGGGAAAATATTTTCTCTGGACTAAATTGTTCCATCATCTCAGCAACTTCCTTAGATGACGAAGCAGATTTAGTGGTTTTACTATTACCAGATGAAGGTATATTGGAACCTTTACTTTTAGAATGGCTGTGCTCGGATTTTGGCATAATTGCATCCTTTTTCTCATAAAGAGCAACAATTGGACAATAACGAACAATCCCTTCTGCAATTTTCATTCCAGCAAGTAGAGCAATAAGTAAATAAGATTGTTTATAAGGCTTCTTGGCCATTTTTGCTGTGCTCCATGCGAGAAATGTAAAGCCGCAAGTAATTCGAATAAGCGCGTTAATCAAACTTATATTTTGTTTTGGATTCATAAGTTTCGTTCCTCCTACATAAATTTAACAAAACGGTAATATGAATTGTTACTTTATATGGTAAAATAATGTTAATCTTAGGAAATTCCATACAATTTCTTCATCAAATAAATAAAGAAAAATTGTTACATTTTTTTATATACAGGTTACAGATATGAAAAGGGAGGAAGCGTAGTGTTAGCTCAACGATATCGATGGAAAAACAAAGTTTTGCGTGACCATGTATCCATTTTGAATGGTGAAAAATCCCCTTCAATCGTTTTAAAGAATGCAACTTATTTAAATCAGGTCTTACGAAAGTGGTTTCTTGCTAATATATGGATATATCAAGATAGAATTATTTATGTGGGCAACGATATGCCCAAACAAATAGATCGAGCAGAAATTGTTGATTGCACTAATCTTTTTTTAGTTCCAGGGTACATTGAACCACATGCGCATCCTTTTCAAATTTATAATCCCCTAACATTAGCCCGATATACATCACAATTTGGAACAACGACACATATAAATGATAACTTAGTATTGGCTATGCAGTTAGAAAAAAAGAAAGCGTTTACTTTTTTGAACTTTATGAATGATATTCCTTCCACCATATTATGGTGGGGCAGGTATGATGCTCAAACAGAGTTACAAGAGGAAGAACTGGTATTTTCTCATGGGAATGTAAAAAGTTGGCTGGAGCATGAGGCAGTTATTCAAGGTGGAGAGCTAACGGGATGGCCGAGGCTTCTCGATGGTGACGATATGATGCTTCATTGGATGCAGGAGACGAAGAGATTAAGAAAAAGAATTGAGGGACATTTTCCAGGAGCATCGGAGAAAACACTGGCCAAATTGATGTTGCTCGGAGTGGATAGTGATCATGAAGCAATGACAGGGAAAGAAGTGTTAAATCGTTTGCTCCAAGGATACAAAGTTAGTCTTCGTTATTCGTCTATTCGCCCAGATTTACCGAAATTATTAAAGGAAATAAAAGAATTGGGAATTGAACATTATGATTATTTTATGTTAACAACAGATGGATCTCCTTCTTCCTTTTATGAAAATGGTCATATTGATCAGCTTATTCGGATTGCGATGAATCATGGCGTACCAGTAATAGATGCCTATAATATGGCAACCATTAATATCGCTAAATATCATGGAATGGAACATTTGCATGGGAATATTGCAACTGGAAGAGTCGCAAATATCAACTTTCTGAAGGATAAAAAAAATCCAACTCCTGTTTCTGTATTAGCCAAAGGAATTTGGGTGAAAAAAGATGGCAAAGAAATGAAAGAGGCGTATCCTCCTGTTGATTGGAAACAGTTTGATTTAAGTCCATTAGATATAAAGTGGAATGTAAATAGTCTTGATATGCAATTTTCGATGCCGTTTGGAATAAGCTTGGAAAATGCCGTCATTACAAAGCCATATTCCATTTCCATTAATGTTTCTGATACTATTCTGACAGAGGAACATGATGAATGTTATTTCATGTTGATTGACCGAGAAGGAGAATGGCGAATCAATACTTTATTAAAGGGCTTCTCCAATAGAATTGGAGGAATGGCTAGTTCTTATACAGGTGATGGAGATATTGTGTTATTAGGAAAAAGTCAAAAAGATATGATAACCGCATTTGAACGATTAAAAGAAATAGGCGGAGGGATTGTCTTAGTGAAAGACGGCAAGATTGATATAGAAATTCCTTTGCCATTAAGAGGGATGATGGCTTCCATGCCGATGGAAGAATTAATTGAAAAAGAAAAAGAACTATTCGAATATATAAAGGACAGAGGTTATCGTTATGAGGACCCAATTTATACAATTGTATTTTTTACCTCCACTCATTTACCATATATTCGAATAACCCAAAAAGGTTTATATGATGTAATGAATAAAACTGTACTCTTTCCAGCGATAATGCGTTAAAATATAAAAGAGTCCTGTTGTTTAATTAGAATATTCTGATATATTTAGTGGATAAAGTTCTATTCTCTTATAAGCAGAGTAGTTATATAGTCACAAACATTCCCATTGCACCGATAACAAAATAGGAGGGGACTATGAAAAAAAGGTGGATTGTTTCTCTAATTCTGCTTTTTATCTTAACAGCCTGCAATAGTGAACCGAAAGATGTAGGAAAACATAATGGTAATCAGACCAGCAATGGAGCGAAGGATGAAGAGGGGATAACAGATCTTTCCACTTTGTATCCACTATCTGGGCTGCCAAGTAACACAGAAAGTACGAATCGTGCAGTTTCTGTTATGATTAATAATCATCCTAAAGCGAGACCTCAAACAGGACTGACAGAAGCAGATATTGTGTATGAAGTATTAGCAGAAGGAGAAGTTACCCGATTTCTAGCGATTTTTCAAAGTTCAAACCCTAAGCTTATTGGCCCTGTCCGTAGTTCCCGAGACTATTATATCGAGCTAGCAAAGGGTTATAATAGTTTATATATTGCTCATGGATATAGTCCAGAAGCAAAAAAACTACTTACAAACGGTTATATTGATAATTTAAATGGGATGGAGTATGATGGCACCCTCTTTAAAAGGTCCCCTGACCGAGTTGCACCTCATAATTCTTACATAAGCTTTGCTAATATTGAGAAGGGGGCAAATGCAAAGAATTATTCACTTAAGGGGGCACCAGAACCTTTGTTATTTTTAAATACAAAGGGGTTAGAGGAAATCGAGGGAGAAGAGTCAAGTTCGATTAGCATTAATTATGGGGAAAATCCAAACTATAATTCACAGTTTTTATATGATCAGGATGTCCAGAAATATATTCGTTTTTCAGATGGAGAACAAACAATAGATAATGAGACTAAGGCATCTGTTGCGGTAGATAATGTTTTTATTATTGAAACCAGTCATAAGGTTGTTGATAATAAAGGAAGGAAAGACATTGATTTACTATCTGGCGGCAATGCATATTTGTTACAGCATGGAAGATGGCAGGAAGTAAATTGGAAAAATATAAACGGGCGAATTCTCCCATTTAAAGAAGATAAACAAGTTGGACTCGTACCAGGAAAGACATGGATAAATATTATTCCTTCTACCCCAGGCCTAAAGAGTGCTGTTACGTTGAAAAAATGATTAAATAGTTTTTTAATCCATGGAGTAATTCATTAAGGAAAAAATGGAGGTTCCTATGCAAATAGATAAATTAAGAGGAAGAGAGTTGGATCAATTATTTGAGTCCATTCTCTCCCTAGAGAGTTTAGAAGAATGCTATCAGTTTTTTGATGATTTATGCACAGTGAATGAAATTCAATCACTGTCGCAGCGGTTAGAAGTTGCAAGGATGCTTCGAGAGGGCAATACTTATCATACAATTGAAAAAGAAACAGGTGCAAGTACCGCAACTATATCTCGTGTAAAACGATGCTTAAATTATGGTAACGACGCGTATGAATTAGCATTATCACGAATTAAGAAAGACGAACAGACCGAAACGGAAGAATAGGATAAAGGGGTGTCCCAAAAAAGATGAAGTCTAACGATTTTCTCTTTTCGGACAACCCCTTTTTTATTTTGAAAGAATAAACTTTCTTACTTGCTTTGTGAATCATGAAACAATTGCTTTGCCGATTTCGTCCAATAGTAAAAGTACTATAAATTCTAACCGGGTGCCCTGCGCTTTTCTTGAATGTCTAGCTCCGGCGCCTACCGCCTAGCAAACTTCAGGACACCTCCCTACGATAAGTCAACATCGGTTCACTGACGTTCGCTGTGTTTCCTATATCTCAGTCGATGCCCCTCCAGTTTGTACGGCGGTAAGCAAGGCGCCTGCGCTTTTCTAATTGTCTAGCTTCGGGCACCCAGGAGCTGCTGGGCTTCGCGCCCTTTCCCTACGATAAGTCAACATCGGTTCACTGACGTTCGCCGTGTTTCCTATATTTCAGTCGATGCCCCTCCAGTTTGTACAGCGGTAAGCAAGGCGCCTGCGCTTTTCTAATTGTCTAGCTTCGGGCACCCAGGAGCTGCTGGGCTTCGCGCCCTTTCCCTACGATAAGTCAACATCGGTTCACTGACGTTCACCGTGTTTCCTATATCTCAGGAAAGGTCACTCCATCCCACACGCTCCTAACCGGGTGCCCTGCGCTTTTCTTGTCACTAAGAAAAATTTACAAGAAATTATACGGTAGGATTTCTTTTTTGATGGAATATCTAATGCTATAATGAAATGATGTAATGGTTAGAATGGAGGAAGTTTGCATGTATGATGTGCGCGAATGGCGTCATGTATTTAAATTAGACCCAAATAAGGAAATTTCAGATGAAGCATTAGAAAGTTTATGCGAATCTGGTACAGATGCAATCATCATTGGTGGAACAGATGGGATTACGTTAGATAATGTATTGAATCTCATGGCTCGTGTCCGTCGCTATACAGTTCCTTGTATATTAGAAGTGTCAACAATAGATTCGGTTTCACCCGGATTTGATTTATATTTTATTCCTACTGTTTTAAATAGCAGTGATACAAAATGGATAACTGGTCTTCATCATGAAGCAGTGAAGGAATACGGAGAACTAATGGATTGGGATGAATTTCTCATTCAAGGCTATTGTGTTTTAAACGAAGATTGTAAAGCTGCGAAATTAACGAGTGCAAAAACAAATTTATCAGAAGAAGATATTGCAGCCTATGCTTTAATGGCAGAGAAGATGTTTCATTTGCCTATTTTTTATATGGAATACAGCGGGAGTTATGGAGACCCTTCGTTTGTAAAAGCGGCTAAAAGTCAATTGAACGAGACGGTCCTGTTTTACGGTGGAGGAATTGAGACAGTAGAACAGGCAGAGGAAATGGGAAGATATGCTGATGTCATTGTAGTCGGAAACGTTATTTATAAAGACCTATCAGCCGCATTAAACACAGTTGAAATGAAAAAGAGCAAGCATTGAATAAACAATAAAGCTAGGTTAAAATAGAATATATGTTCTTATGGTGGTGAAAAGATGCAATTTTTAACAGATAAAATTTTAAATGGATTAAATCCTGAGCAAAAGGAAGCAGTAAAAGCAACAGATGGTCCTCTTTTAATAATGGCCGGGGCAGGAAGTGGTAAAACCCGAGTTTTAACACAAAGAATTGCTTATCTTATGGTGGAAAAGGGAGTCAATCCATACAATATCTTAGCAATTACGTTTACCAATAAAGCAGCGAAGGAAATGCGTCAGAGGATAGCAGCTGTTTTAGGCGGAGCAAGCGAAGAAATATGGATATCAACTTTTCACTCTATGTGTGTACGAATTTTAAGAAAAGATATTGATCGAATTGGATACAACCGTAATTTTACAATCTTGGATACAACTGATCAACAATCCGTTATTAAAGGTATTTTAAAAGACCGTAATATCGATCCGAAGAAATATGATCCCCGTGCTATTCTAGCAAGTATTAGTTCTTCCAAAAATGAACTTGTAACTCCAGAGGAATTTGCGAAGACTGCTGGCGACTACTTCTCACAAATAGTTAGTGATGTATATACAGAATATCAAAGACGTTTACGAAAGAACCAAGCATTAGATTTCGATGATCTAATTATGCAGACCATTAATTTATTTCAAAGAGTACCGGAAGTTTTGGAATACTATCAACGTAAATTTCAGTATATTCATGTGGATGAGTACCAGGATACGAATAGATCGCAATACATGCTAGTCAAGCTTCTAGCAAGTCGATTCCGCAATTTATGTGTAGTTGGTGATTCTGATCAGTCTATTTATGCATGGCGTGGTGCAGATATTTCAAATATCCTTTCTTTTGAAAAGGATTATCCAAATGCAAAAGTAGTAATGCTGGAACAAAACTATCGTTCCACCAAAAGAATTCTACAGGCTGCAAACCAGGTCATTGCTAATAACTCTAGTCGTAAAGATAAAAACTTATGGACAGAAAATGAAGATGGAAGCAAAATTTACTATTACCGAGCGGATAGCGAACAAGGGGAAGCACAATTTGTTATTGGAAAGATTCAAGAATTAAGAAGAGAAAGCTCTCTAAATTTATCAGATATAGCTATTCTGTATCGAACAAATGCACAATCTCGTGTCATGGAGGAAATGCTTCTTAAAGCCAATATTGAATATTCGATTGTTGGAGGTATAAAGTTCTATGATCGAAAGGAAATTAAGGATACGCTTGCTTATCTTCGCTTAATCGCTAATCCGGATGATGATATTAGTTTCCAACGGGTGATTAATGTTCCAAAACGTGGAATTGGCTCTAGTTCTGTTGATAAGATTGCCAATTTCGCAGCAATGCATGATATGTCTATGTATCAAGCATTAGAAGCTGTTGAATTAATTGGTTTAAGTCCAAAGATTACAAAAGCTGCCAGTGAATTCCGCGATTTGATTCAAAATTATACAAGAATGCAGGAATATTTATCTGTAACAGAACTTGTCGAAGAAGTTATTGATAAATCTGGTTATGTAGATATGCTAAAGGCAGAAAAGTCGATTGAGGCTCAAAGTAGATTAGAAAACATTGAAGAATTTATGTCCGTATCGAAGAACTTTGAGGAAGCTAATGATGATAAATCGTTAATTGCCTTTTTAACAGATTTAGCATTGGTTGCTGATATTGATAAGTTAGATGATGACGGAAATCAAGCGGATTCGGTTGTCTTAATGACCTTGCATTCTGCAAAAGGTTTGGAATTCCCGATTGTTTTCTTAATTGGTCTGGAAGAAGGTGTATTCCCTCATTCCCGTTCATTAATGGAAGAAACGGAAATGGAGGAAGAGCGTCGCCTTGCATATGTAGGCATTACGCGAGCTGAAAAGCAATTATATTTAACAAATGCACAGATGAGAACATTATTTGGACGTACCAATATGAATCCACCTTCTCGTTTTGTAAAAGAAATTCCAGAAGATTTACTAGAAGGATTAAATCCAGTTTCAAATAGGCAAAGAATGGCTTCTCCTCACAATAGTAGTCGAAGCTCTTATACACAACAACAGCCAACGAGAAAGGCTGTTATTCGTCCTGCGGCAGTTGCAACAGGTGGTGAAGGAATCGGATGGAGCATAGGCGATAAAGCGGTCCATGGAAAATGGGGCACTGGTACAGTTGTAAGTGTAAAAGGCGAAGGCGATTCGAAAGAATTAGATATTGCTTTTCCGAGCCCAGTAGGAATTAAACGATTATTGGCTAAATTTGCACCGATTCAAAAAGGATAAGGAAAGGAAAAGGATATATGGAACAAAACCTTGCAGAGAAGCGAGTAAAAGAGCTGCATAATTTATTAAATCAATATGGATATGAATATTATGTTCTGGATAATCCTTCTGTTCCTGATTCGGAATATGACGCATTATTAAATGAATTAATCCAGTTGGAGGAAAAATTCCCCAGCTTAAAAACTAATGATTCTCCATCCCAGAGAATCGGAGGAGAAGTATTGGATATGTTCTCAAAGGTTCAGCATCAAAAGCCGATGCTGAGCTTAGGGAACGCATTTAATGAAGCTGATTTACGTGATTTTGATCGGAAGGTTCGTGCAGTTATCGGTGATGACTTTTCATATGTTTGTGAATTAAAGATAGATGGGCTTGCTGTTTCTCTTCGATATGAGAATGGTTTATTTGAGCAAGGAGCCACACGAGGAGATGGGACCACTGGAGAGGATATTACAGCGAATCTCAAAACAATTCGCTCTATTCCGCTCCGATTAAATCAGGCGGTGAGTTTAGAAGTTCGCGGTGAAGCATTTATGCCGAAAAAGTCGTTTGAGGCACTGAATAAAGCGAAGGATGAAAATGGAGAAGAGCCATTTGCGAATCCACGGAATGCTGCAGCAGGCTCCTTACGCCAATTAGATCCTCGCATTGCGGCTTCTCGAAACTTGGATATTTTTCTCTATGCGATTGGAGATGCTGGACAGACTGGTATTCAATCCCATAGCGATGGCCTTGATTTATTAGACAGGCTTGGCTTTAAGACGAATAAAGAAAGAAAAAGATGTGCAACTATCGAGGATGTTTTACAATATATTGAAGGCTGGCAGGAAAAACGTCCTCACTTGCCATACGAAATAGATGGTATTGTGATAAAGGTAGACAATTTAGCACATCAAGAACAGCTTGGAACAACCGTAAAAAGTCCGAGATGGGCGATAGCGTATAAGTTTCCAGCTGAAGAAGTAATGACAAAGCTTCTAAGCATCGAACTAAATGTTGGGAGAACAGGTGTGATTACACCTACTGCAGTACTTGAACCAGTGAAGGTTGCGGGTACAACAGTTAAAAGAGCTTCCTTGCATAATGAGGACTTAATAAGAGAAAAAGATATTAAGCTTGGCGATATGGTTGTAATAAAAAAGGCTGGAGACATTATTCCAGAAGTAGTAAATGTTTTAGTAGAAAAAAGAACTGGTGAAGAAGCAGAATTTCTGATGCCAACTCATTGTCCTGAATGCGAGAGTGAACTTGTTCGTATCGAAGGGGAAGTGGCATTACGATGTATTAATCCAAAATGCCCAGCACAAATTAGGGAAGGCTTGATTCATTTTGTTTCTCGGAATGCAATGAATATAGACGGACTTGGTGAGCGAGTAATCAGCCAATTATTTTCCGAAAAACTAATCGAAGATGTGGCTGATTTATACACTTTACAATTCGACCAATTAATACAATTAGAAAGAATGGGCGAAAAATCTGTTCATAATTTATTAGAAGCAATTGAAGCATCAAAGCAAAACTCCCTTGAAAGGCTATTATTTGGTTTAGGAATTCGACATGTAGGAGCCAAGGCAGCCAAAACAATTGCGATGGAATTTAAAACAATGGACCAGCTTATGGAAGCTGCTAAAGAGGATTTAACAGCTATTAACGAAATTGGTGAAAAAATGGCTGATTCGATTGTTACTTTTTTCGAACAAGAAGAAGTAATCGAATTAATTACCGAGCTTAAAACGTATGGCGTTAATATGGAATATACCGGTCCATTACCAGTAGCAGTGGAAGAGACTGATTCAGCTTTTGCTGGCAAAACAATTGTATTAACAGGAAAGCTCGAGCAGCTTTCTCGTAATGAAGCAAAAGAACAAATTGAATTATTAGGTGGTAAAATAACAGGAAGTGTTTCAAAGAAAACAGATTTAGTAATTGCAGGGGAAGATGCAGGAAGCAAACTAACAAAAGCGGAACAGCTAGGCATTGAAGTTTGGGATGAGGAAAGACTTATGGAAGAATTGAAGAATAAAGGTGTGTTTAACGAATGAAGAAACACGTAATGATGGTGTTGGTACTAGTATTGGTTCTATCAGCTTGTGCACCAAACTTTAATAAAGAAGAAAAAGTAAAGACAGAGGATGTAGATAGTAATACGACGGAAACGGCTATTCTGCCGAACTATAAAATCTCTGATGATTATTATAAGGTAGTGGTCCCATTTAAGCCTTCAGAAGCAAGAGGATTAGTTGTAAATAATTTAAATACACGTTATGACATTGCTGAATTTGAAACAGGCCTAATGAGAATCGCACAAAATGCCTATGATCCTGAAGAATATTTTTTTCAAGAAGGTCAGTATTTAGATAAAGATACAATTTCCAACTGGCTAGGGAGAGAATCAGAAAAGAATCCTGATGGGCTAAACCCATCTGGCAAGGATAAGGGTAAAGTACCTGTTTATTTAGCTCATATACTGGAGCATGATTATTTGGTGAAAACGGATGATAAGAGCTTAAAGCTTGGTGGGATTTCCATTGGTTTAGCAATGAATTCTGTATACACCTATGAAGAAAATGGAGCGGCCAAAGAGCTTAAAATTGATCGAACAAAGCTTGAAAAAGAAGGAAAGAAAATTGCAGCAGAAGTAGTCAAAAGAATAAGAGGAGTAGAAGGCCTTGGGCAGGTTCCGATTATTATCTCTCTTTTTGAACAAAAGGAAAGCTCTTCAGTTGTACCTGGAAACTTCTTCGCTTACGCAAAGATAGCAGGAAATAGTAATAGTATTGGTGATTGGGAAAGTATTAATGAAAAATATGTATTATTCCCAAGCTCTGATACAAAATATAAATCAGAAGTAGATGCATTTTCTTATTTCAAGCAAGATATCGAGAAATATTTTCCTAACTTTAATGGTGTGGTCGGAAGAGCTTTCTATGTGAATGATAAAATGCAGAATTTAAGTATCGAGATTCCGATTCAATTTTATGGAGAAGCAGAAGCGCTTGGCTTCACACAATTTGTCGCAGGAAAGGTGATGGAGCATTTCCCTCCAAATAATTCTTCTTCTGTACAGGTTAGCATTACATCTGTTTATGGCCCAGAAGCATTAATTGTTCGTGATGTAGATGCAGAAGAGCCGTATATTCATATTTATCAATAATGATGGAGAGTGTTAAGCATCATGCTTCCCTTAAAAAAGTGGAATGAATGATGCTTGTCTCTCCTTTTTTGTATGATGACAAAAAAAGTTCAAAAAGGTACAAGGTTTTTTACTAGCAGGTTAGAGTATAGTATGGAAAGAGGAATCTATTTAAAGGAGTTGTGAGTATGTCATCAAACCCTAACTTAGATGAATATATGCAAAAGGGGATGTATGGGGCGAAGGAAACAAAGCCAGAAGAACGAAGAAAATTTCTCAGTACCCTAAGAGAAAGAGTGGTGATTGCATTAAAGCAATCACAAGTAATGGAACCAGCCCCCTATAAGGAAATATTAGATGCAATGAAACAGAATCCCGGTGCGAAGCTATATTTAAATGGTCATCTAGACTATTCGTACTTATCGAAGTATATCAAGGAAGCTAACGAAGCACATATGGAATACACGATTGTAACCAACAAAGAGGCAGACAGTGATATTGGTTTATTAATTGCTTATGATCATGCGATTAATAAAGAAGATATATATATCGGGGAGCAAAAAACGGATTTAGTTACAGGGAAATCTTCAAAAGCAGATCAGAAAAAGGGATTGCTTACGACGATTGGAAAATGGTTTAGCAAATAAGGGAATGGCCCAAAAAGAAAATCTTTTTGGGCTTTTTATTATGGATGGCATTACAGGCATGTTTACTTCTCTTGAAATAGGTAAATAAAAAAGAAAGAAAGTAAAAAATGGTTGTTTTTGTGCAATTATATTGTGTACAATATAATTGTAATGAAAATATATTATTGGAGGAATGAATCATGAGCGATACAATTCTTACAACGTCTGTTACAGCAACTGGAGGAAGAGAAGGAAGAGTAGAATCTGAAGATTATGTTATTCAATTTGATACAGCTATGCCAGGTACACAAAGAGCGAAGGAATTGGAAGACGCAACAAATCCAGAGCAATTATTTGCAGCAGGATATGCAGCATGTTTTGATGGTGCGCTACAATTAATGGCACAGAGAGAAAAAGTTAATTTTGAATCTGAAACAACAGCTAGTGTCAGCTTATTAAAGGATGAAACAGATCAAGGATTTAAACTAAGTGTTAAGTTATCTGTAAAAGGAACTGGAATTGAAAAGACAGTATTAGAGAATTTAGTACACAAAGCTCATAATTTCTGCCCGTACTCAAAAGCAACAAGAGGTAATATCGAGGTACAATTAGAAGTTGTTACAGCTTAATGTTTTTGTAAAAGAGAGAAGAAGGAAGTTGAAATTCCTCCTTCTCTCTTTTTATATTTCCTTATGTTGTTTCGTTAAATTTTCCAAAAGCAATTGAAGGGATTGCTTTAAATCATTGATTTCCTTGCTCGATTTTCCGAAAAGTTTTAGGATCTCTGTTGGAATACACTCAGCTTTTTGTTGTAAAGAAGCACCTTTTTCCGTTAATGTAATTAGTACTGAGCGTTCATCTTCAAGGGAACGTTTGCGTTCTAGCAGCTGTTGCTGTTCCATTCTTTTTAGCATCGGTGTTAATGTACCCGAATCAAGATATAAATGATGTCCCATTTCCTTTACACTAAGGCTTTTATGCTCCCAAAGTAGTAAAAGTACTAAGTACTGTGGATACGTTACATCGAGTTCTTCCAACAATGGTTTATATTTTTTCGTCAATTCACGAGAACTTGCATATAAAAGAAAACAAAGTTGATTTTCTAATTTTAATGCATCTAATTCATTCATTTTTGGTCACCTAGCTTTTTAGTCTTCTTCTAAATATAAACTATTGTAGCGGATTTTGCTTCCTTTTCCTATCTATTTGCAGAGAATAGCCTGAAAAAGAAGGAGTTTATAAGTAATTAGCGAAATAAAACAGAAAAAGGGAAAAAATGGAGAGTGTACATGGATATCACAGCGTTAAGACCAAAAAAAAGATCAGCCTTTCGTCTTTATGTCGGAAAGAAATATTATACAACCAAAAGATATGTTCAATGGATACTAGCAAGAAAACGATATGCGAAGAAAAAACAGACCGCTTTATTACCCCATTCTTATTTTACCCATAAAACAATGCTTTTAAGAGAACTAAAAGATGTAGATATGAAGCTGCAATATAATAAAATTGTTAATTTAAAAATCGCTGTTTCCAAAATAAATCAGATTGTACTTGAACCAGGAGAAACCTTTTCCTATTGGAGAACAATTGGACGGCCTACATATAAAAAAGGTTACGTTGATGGTATGGTTCTTTTTGCAGGAAGTTATCGGACGGGCGTTGGCGGGGGACTATGTCAGTTGTCTAATCTTATTTATTGGATGACCTTGCATACGCCGTTAACCGTAGTGGAAAGACATCGGCATAGTTATGATGTTTTTCCAGATTCTAACAGGACGCAGCCGTTCGGAAGTGGGGCAACCTGTTCCTACAATTATTTAGACCTGCAAATCAAGAATGAAACAGATACCCCTTTTCAACTATGCCTGAAAGTGACGGACTCTCATTTGATAGGAGAATGGAGAGGAGCATCGCCTAGTTTATACAATTATGATGTATATGAAAAGGCACATCAGATTACCCCCGCTTATTTCGGAGGTTATATCCGCCATAACCAAATTTACCGAAAAAAGTATAACAGGAGAGGAGTATTATTGGAAGAAGAGTATATTACAGAAAACCATGCATTAATGATGTATGAGCCACTCCTTACCTCTGATGAGGAAAATACTTCATAAAAAAGAAGAGAAAACCACTCTTCTTTTTTTGTATCTAAAGGAAGGGACAATCATCTTAGACAAGATGGTATAATAAGAGAAATGGTACTGTTTAAATGTAAAGATGGAATAGCTAATGGAAATTCAATTATGGTAGTGGAAAGACATTATTTTTTGTAGAAATCGCCTTCTGACAAGATATATTCCTTCTTTCGGTTGCTTTCCTATTGATTTGTTTGCTATTATCAGATTATTGTGTTGTACGTATAATGATGGAGGTGACATACATAATGTCAAGAATAACAAAGGAAGAAGTAAAACATGTTGCCAATCTTGCTAGACTTGAAATAACAGAAGAGGAAGCAGAGCTTTTTCAAAAGCAATTAGATGCTATTATTTCTTTTGCAGAAGAACTAAATGAGCTAGACACAGAGGGAATCGAGCCAACTTCCCACGTTTTAGATATGAAAAATGTGTTGCGTGAAGATGTACCAACAAAAGGTCTGCCTGTGGAGGAAGTTTTACGTAACGCACCAGATCATCAAGATGGGCAAATTAAAGTTCCATCTATTATGGAGTAAGGAGGGGAAACTACATGAGTCTTTTTGATCAAAAAATGACAGATTTACAAGAACTATTACATAAAAAAGAGATATCTGTATCAGATTTAGTGAAGGAATCGTATAGTCGCATAAAAGATGTAGATGAGAAAGTACAAGCATTTTTAACATTAGATGAAGAAAATGCTTTATCCAAAGCTAGTGAATTAGATAGTAAATTAGTGAACGGGGAATATTCGGGCAGCTTATTTGGAATGCCAATTGGTATCAAAGATAATATTGTTACGAAGAATTTAAGAACAACCTGTTCAAGCAGAATCTTAGAAAATTTCCAGCCGATTTATAATGCTACTGTGATCGACAAGCTGCAAGCAGCAGGAGCAATAACAATTGGAAAGCTTAATATGGATGAATTTGCTATGGGTTCTTCAACCGAGAATTCCTATTATCAAAAGACGAAAAACCCTTGGAATCTTGAGACTGTTCCTGGTGGATCATCAGGTGGATCGGCAGCATCTGTAGCAGCTGGTGAGGTATTATTTTCTCTTGGATCAGATACTGGTGGTTCTATTCGTCAACCAGCAGCATTTTGCGGAGTGGTCGGCTTAAAACCTACATATGGAAGAATTTCTCGTTTTGGCTTAGTAGCATTTGCCTCCTCATTGGATCAAATCGGCCCAATTACACGTACGGTAGAAGATAATGCTTTCTTACTTAATGCTATTTCTGGAGTAGATCCAATGGATTCTACGTCGGCAAATGTAGAGGTTCCTGATTTTACAAAGGGGCTTACTGGTGATATTAAGGGCATGAAAATAGCTGTGCCGAAAGAGTACCTGGCAGAGGGTGTCAGCGAAGTTGTGCGCCAATCAGTTCTAGATGCTTTGAAAGTATTGGAAAAATTAGGGGCAACATGGGAAGAAGTATCCCTGCCACATAGTAAATATGCCTTGGCAACTTACTATTTACTATCTTCTTCAGAAGCATCAGCAAACCTATCTCGTTTTGATGGAGTTCGCTATGGATATCGTACAGATAATGCGGAAACATTAATCGATCTATATAAGCGTTCTCGTGCTGAAGGGTTTGGAGATGAAGTGAAGCGTAGAATTATGCTTGGTACTTTTGCTTTAAGCTCTGGCTACTATGACGCTTATTACAAAAAAGCACAAAAGGTACGTACTCTTATTAAAAAAGACTTTGAAGATGTTTTTGAAAAATATGATGTAATTGTTGGTCCAACTACACCGACTCCTGCCTTTAAATTGGGAGAAAAGGTAGATGATCCTTTAACAATGTATGCAAATGATATTTTAACGATTCCAGTGAACCTTGCTGGAGTTCCAGGTATTTCTGTTCCTTGTGGATTCTCTAACGGTTTACCGCTTGGTTTACAAATTATCGGAAAACACTTTGATGAAGCATCTGTTTATAAAGTAGCGTATGCGTTTGAACAGGCTACAGACTATCATAAACAAAAACCAACGCTGTAAGGGGTGAAAAAAATGGAATTTGAAACAGTCATTGGGCTAGAGGTCCATGTAGAGTTAAAAACACAATCAAAAATATTTTCCGCAAGTCCTAACCATTTTGGCGCTGCACCAAATACAAACACAACAGTAGTAGATTTAGGATATCCGGGTGTACTGCCTGTTTTAAATAAAAAGGCTGTAGAATATGGCATGAAAGCTTCTATGGCATTAAATTGTGAAATAGCTACAGAAACGAAATTTGACCGTAAAAACTATTTTTATCCCGACAATCCGAAAGCTTACCAAATCTCTCAATTTGATAAGCCTATTGGTGAACATGGATGGATTGAAATTGAAGTCGATGGCTATAAAAAAAGAATTGGCATTACTCGGGTTCATTTAGAAGAGGATGCTGGAAAATTGAATCATGAAAAAGGATATTCGTTAGTGGACTTCAACCGTCAAGGAACGCCATTAATTGAAATCGTTTCTGAGCCAGATATTCGTACACCAAATGAAGCATACGCATATTTAGAAAAATTGAAATCCATCATTCAATACACTGGTGTATCTGACTGTAAAATGGAAGAAGGTTCTTTGCGCTGTGATGCCAACATTTCCATTCGTCCAGTAGGACAAGCGGAATTTGGAACAAAGACAGAGCTGAAAAACTTAAACTCCTTTAACTTTGTCCGCAAAGGATTAGAATACGAAGAGCAACGTCAAAGAGAAGTTGTTTCTTCCGGTGGTGTTATTAATCAGGAAACACGCCGCTTTGATGAAGCAACAAGTACGACATTGTTAATGCGTGTAAAAGAAGGTTCCGATGATTATCGCTACTTCCCTGAGCCGGATTTACCAGGTTTATATATTGATGAAGACTGGAAGGCAAGAATCCGTGCGGAAATTCCAGAGTTGCCAGATGCAAGACAGAAGCGCTATATGGAAGAATGGGGCTTACCTGAGTACGATGCAAAAGTATTAACTGTTACGAAGGAAATGGCTGACTTCTTTGAAGGTACTGTGGCAAATGGAGCCGAGCCAAAGTTAGCTTCTAACTGGGTAATGGGCGATGTCTCTGCTTATTTAAATGCCGAACAAAAGGAGCTGGCTGAAGTAAAGCTTACTCCAGAAAACCTTGCCGGCATGATTAAGCTGATTGGAAATGGGACAATCTCCAGTAAGATTGCGAAACAAGTTTTTAAAGAGCTGATTGAAAACGGCGGCGATGCAGAGGCCATTGTGAAAGAGAAGGGGCTAGTGCAAATCTCCGACGAAGGTGCATTGCTGAAAATTATTGGTGAAGTGTTAGATAATAATCCTCAATCCATTGAAGACTTTAAAAACGGAAAACAAAAAGCAATAGGTTTCCTTGTTGGGCAATTAATGAAAGCAACAAAAGGGCAAGCAAATCCACAAATGGTCAACAAGTTATTAGTTCAGGAAATGAATAAAAGATAATAATTAGATTTATCTTTCTAGCTGTCAGCAAATGTTCTTTGTTGGCAGCTTTTTTATGGAGAAGGGAGGATAGTATGACAAAAATCGCTTTATAAAGGTGGGATTAAGTAGATTTCTATAATAGCTGATGTTAAATGGCAGCTGAGTGAGGAGGGAATCAGCCAAAGCGAGGAGGGAATCAGCCAAAGCGAGGAGGGAATCAGCCAAAGCGAGGAGGGAATCAGCCAAAGTGAGTGGGGAATCAGCCAAAGCGAGTGGAGAATCAGCCAAAGCGAGGAGGAAATCAGCCAAAGTGAGTGGGGAATCAGCCAAAGCGAGTGGAGAATCAGCCAAAGTGAGTGGGGAATCAGCCAAAGTGAGGAGGAAATCAGCCAAACCACCTCATCCCAGCAAGCACTCCCCACCACCAAAAAACTACAAAATAATGGAGCTGCTCTCCAAAGAGCAACTCCCTTATTTGATTGCCAATCATTCGACAGTATTTCCCAGGAAAAGTTCATAATCAACAATTTTTTAAAAAAGCTTGTCCGAAGAAGGGGATTAGACAATCTTCTTCGGGTTAATTCGATCCTTTTTTATGTTTTTATCATTTACTTTAGGTTCTTTGTGATGAATAAAATTTATAATATTAGAGCGATGTAAAAAGATTAATAGTAATAAATACAAGAAAAAGAGCCAGTCATGCTGGATATCGGGTGAAAATAGTGCATATAAGAAAATGGTTATTCCAACAGAAATACTACCAAGAAACACATATTTTGTAATAAATATAACAGCAAAGAAAGCAAAATAGGAAATCAAAAATAGAGCAGGATTAGCAATGAGTAAGGTGCCGGCAGTTGTAGCGATAGCCTTTCCGCCGCGAAAACCTGCAAAGATTGGAAAACAATGACCAATAACAGCTATTAATCCAGTATACAAGGGATTAACATCTACCATTAATAAGTAGGGCAGACTTGCAGCGAGTGCTCCTTTTCCAACATCGAGCAGAAGAACAGCAATTCCGGCTTTTTTGCCTAATACGCGAATAGAATTAGTCGCTCCTGGATTATTGCTTCCATGTTTCCGAATATCAATGCCATAAAAAACTTTACCGATAATTAAGGCGGTCGGAAAAGAACCAATTAAGTAGGAAGCTAGTAGTAGAATAAGCAAATACATTACTCCTTTCCTATAAATGAAGTTTACTAGTTTAAAACACTATCTTTGTTCTCCTCTTTTATTCTATGCAGAAAGAGGGAGAAGTTTGTTCCCTTCTCCCTATATTATAAACAATAGATACTATTTTTTTGTTAAGTTCCAGTCTTTTTAGGTTCTTGCATCGGAAAAACTTTTAATTAATTTAATTCTTGATTGCTAATTTTTAATTTTTCAACCGTAACAATCATTTCTTCTGTATCCACATAATCTACGGTTAGCTGCATACCCTTTTCTAGGAAAATACTATATGGGAAATCATTTGATGAAACTTGGAAAATGGTTTTATTTCCTTCTAACATAAATTTAACAATCGTGCTATTTTCTACTTCTGCCTTATATACATAGTCGACAGTGCCAGTGATTGTTTTTTTGTCCGCGATATTGTTAGGAACTGTTTTATCATTCTTTAATAAGGTGACAAGCGCATATTTATAATCATTAAACAGCTTTGTTTTTTCTGTATGATAACTATAAACTTTTTCATCCTTGGCGTTGATTAACATAATTTCTCTTAGTACATGATTGCTGTCCATGAGCGGAACAACCCATGTGAACTGACCATAAATCGTATAGAGCAGCGGAGTGCCAGCCTCATATTTTTGAGCACGGAAGGTTTTCTCTGCAACATTTATGGCGGATTTTCCATTTAAAGATCCATTTGCCTCTGTGTAGAAGGTAAGAGCACCAGTACGAGCATTAAGCATCGAATAGCCGACCATGCTTCCACTATCTGATTTTGGACGTGTGAAGTCGGTAAACCAATGCAATTGTAATTCTTCATTAAAAACACCATTTACTTCATTCATATCTTCCCAAGCAGTTGGTAGTTTCATATCTTCTTTTGCGAATAGTGTATTCCAGAAGCCATGAATATATTTACCATACCATTCATTCCAATCTTCCGCCACACTTGTAGGAATGACATGATCAATAAAATCAGGTATATTGTCCATTCCATAATCCTTTATTTCCCCAGTAGCAGGGTCAATAATATATATTCCTTTAATATCTACTATCTCACGGAATTTATTGTACTGACCATACGGCACGACATAATATGGTTTATCATTATCGTCTGGCTCAAAGCTGGCTTCAAGTAAAATTGTATCTTTATGCTTACTTCTTACTAATCTTTTTAAGTCTTCTTGGAAGAATGCAGAGGGCACATATTTCATGGATGATTTAACCAAAATGGCATCCTCATTTTCATCCTCTGCGCTCATTTTAATAAAACCAGGTACATCCTCCCCTTTGATCCATTTGAAGAAGCCGGTATATTCAATCGGTGTTACCCAATACAGATGATCATCAATTTTTTGCAAGGTAGAGGTTCCTAAATCGTAATAGGAAGGATGAGAAACCTCTCCAAGTTTTTTCTCACTTCGATAGCGTGCGTAGCTTTCAGGAACAACGACAATATGCTTTTCATTTGTGGAAACAGCTTCTTTATCAATAACGGTTGTTTTTTCCTGAACAAACTGATATTTATCTCCAGTTATCGTTAAAGGATAAATAAATTGGACATACAGGCTAAATAAAACAAAATACAAGAATAAAACTCCAGTTATTCTGTATCCCTTTACCTTTCCAAATAGTAAGTCTAAGAGTAAGAAAAAGGCAAGGAAAATAGAGCCGAATTTAAAGAGAGCCTGTAAAGAATGATCAATTAGTTGAAAATAATCAAGACAAAATATGATAAGAATCCCAGCGAACAAGCGAGTAATTTGAAAGACAAGAAATCTTTTTTTATTAAAATGACTTTTCCATATAAATGGATTCAGTGTTAAAGCTAGTAATGCAAATAAATAATGCATGCACATTCTCCTTTTGATAATTTGCTATAGATGAAATACGAAAGTAAGGCTAAAAAGTTTCATGTAATAATGATACTATTACAAAAGAGAGTCCATAATTATGAAAAAAATAAAAAACTGTAGGGGTATGACAATCCAGTACCGTCTATTATATAGAATGGCAGGAAAGGGGGGAGAGGCCATTAGTGATCAAGTATTAATTGAAAAGATAAAAGCAGGAAATGATCACGCATTTCGTTTGTTAGTGGAAAAGCATCGAGATTACTTGTTTCGTTCGATATACAGCGTTTTAAAGGACCAAAAAGAAGCGGAAGATGCTATACAAGAAGTGTTTATTAAAATCTATACCTCTCTCCCCAAATATGAGAATCAAGGATTTAAAACATGGATAACAAGAATTGCTATCAATCATGCTATTGATATGAGAAGAAAAAAACAAAGAAGAAAAGAAGAGATGGCAGAAGAACTGGAATCCCATATAGGAGGCTCTCAGACCGATGATGTAGAATTAGAAGTGTTGAGGCGGGAACGACAAAGACTTGTGCAGAAAAGACTGGAGGAAGTCCCCGCTAATTACAGGGACGTCATTTATGGTTTTTACATTCAAGAAAAAAGTTATCAAGAAATGGCAGCAGAACAAAATGTTCAAGTGAAAACAATTGAAACGAAGTTGTATCGCGCAAGACTCTGGATCAAAACGCATTGGAAGGAGGAAGAATTTTTATGACCGCACATTATTCTAAAGATTATTGGATGAAGTATGTAAAAGATGAACTAAGTGAGAAGGAAAGATCACTGCTTGAAGATCATTTGTATACATGCGATCAATGCTTAGAATTATATATAGATGCAGTAGACAAGCAAGAGGAGACCCTTCCTTCAATTTCAGATGAAGCAGCTTTTATGAATGATATTATGCAAAAAATATCCTATGAAAATATGGAGATAAAAACAATAGAAGAAAAGAAACGGCCTTTTTATCAGTCATCCATATTCCATTATGCAATTGCCGCGAGTCTTACTTTGATTCTCATGTCGGCAGGATTTTTTCAGTCCATTGTAAAACATACAGAAACAATTCAAAAAACGGAAGTATCTTTAAAAAATGAGCCGAAATCAGGTGGCTTAGTGGATAAGACATTTGCCTGGATGGATTCATTTGATGGTAGTAAGAAGGAGGAAGTTAAAAAATGAAAAACCCGATTGTTGCGACAATCTTAGCATTTTTTCCAGGTGGCGGCCTGTTCTATATTGGAAAAAAACTGCGAGGCTTTTTTTACGGGCTAGCAGTATTTGGACTTGCGTTTGTGTCCATTGTGATGCTTAGTGCAGGTTCCCTCAATGAGTTAACATTTATAGTAGTTTTTATTGGTTTTATTATTTACTGCATCAGTTTTATCGACACCTTAATTACAACCAGCAGCTATTTAAAGAAACGAGTCAGTTTTGCTGCGGATTCTGAAACCGGGGAGGCTGCACCTATACTAGCAAAAACAACGGAGTCTGAGCGATTTTATACAATTGTTTTATCGTTTTTCCCTGGATTAGGTCATATCCAATTAGGATTAGTTTATCGTGGAATAACCCTCCTAACGACATTTTTAGGCTTAGGAATTATGATTATATTTATCGCTTTTCTGACCTATACAAATGAGTTTCTTCTATTTTTAGCGATTTTGCCAGTTATCTGGGTTTATGGGTTTTACGACGTTTCTCAGCAGTTTAATAAAAAACTAAAGGGCGAAGCATTAGAAGATATTACAATTTTTCAAGACTTTGAAAAGAACAGAGAAGAGGGAAAGAAAAGCAAATTTATTGCGACCTTCTTATCAGTGTTTCCTGGTGCAGGGCATTTATATTTAGGGTTACAGCAAAGAGGGATTCAGCTAATGGCTGCATTCTTGTTCTCTATTTTTATTCTTAACGAATTAAGATTAGGGCTATTTTTATTCGTTATTCCGATTATTTGGTTCTACAGCTTTTTTGATGGATTACAAAAGGCATCGAGAGTTGGAGAAGAGGAGTTAGAGGATATCCCTGTAATTGCTTATTTGATTAACTACCAAAAATGGTTTGGAATTGGTCTATTAGTAATTGGTTTATATTATTTAATGATTAATATTATTTTACCGATCTTTTCACCTATTATCCAAAATGTAATCAATGTGGATTTACGCTTTTTCTTTTATCAATATTTCCAGACAGGAATCGTATGTCTAGTTCTTATTATCGGTGGTATTCATCTATTAAAAGGAACGAAGAAGAAAAAAGTCTAAGTGGTTTATGGAAAGAGAGATTACGGCCTCGGTTTTTTTGAAGCTGTTTCAAATAGCTAAGGCCTTACATAAGGAGAGAAGAGAATGCGAACATGGCGAGTGGGCACTTTTTCGATGGGCTTATCATTAGTATTTCTTGGTGTATTTCTATTATTTACGCAGTTTTTTGATTGGAAAATAGTGACTGTTTTAAAAGTTTGGTGGCCAATTATTTTGGTTATTCTTGGAATAGAAATTTTATTGTACTTGTTTTCTTCTAAACAAGAGAAACCATATTTAAGCTTTGATCTTTTCAGTATAATTATAGTTGGAATAATTGGGTCAGCTGGGATTGCAATGGTATTTCTCCAATCATCAGGGGTTATGGATATAGTGGAACAAGGGTTAAAAAGAGAGGAAGTAACAAGTGATTTACCTGAATTTAATTATGCAATGAAGGATGATATTAAAAGAATTGTCATTGAATCTGACAATCAGCAAAATCCAATTACGATTGAAGGAACAAACGATGATGTCCTTTCTCTATTTGGAACCTATCGAGCTGTTCAATCGAAGAAGAAGGATGTTTTAAAGCAGGAAGATTATCTGCTCGTATCGCAAAAGGGTGATACGTTGTTTATCCGTTTAAAGCAATTGCCATATCGTGTTTCTGAATTTTACAAGGACTATGCTTCTATGAATACTACTATTCTTGTTCCAACGAGCAAAAAGTTAGATATTGTTGATTTGCAAAATGACATTACAGTAAATCCGCGTGATTTAAAAAACAATTGGACAATTAATAATGTTCCGCAAATTGATTTAATATTAGATGAAACAAAAAATGTGAAAGTCTCCGTAGATGATACACTCATTAACAATCGGGAACAGGAGGATTGGGAATTTCCAAATAAAGAAGAGAAGCATGTAGAAGAAATAACTACTGCATTTTTGCAAAAAGGGAAGGGTGGCTCATCCATTCACATTTTTGATAGTGGTACGTTAGATATAACAAATCATTAATATAAGGAGGAAAGATTGGAATCAGATGATTAATTTGAGGAAGATCTTTCTTTTTGAATAAGGCATTGTCTAGCGATTTTCTGTCTTTCTATTTTGTCAGAATTCCTCTAGAAAGGATGAATAGCTGCAAGGAAGGGCGAAAAAAAGTTAATCAAACGTTTGATTAATAGAAAAAAACAGGAATAAGAATGAGAAAAGTATGATGAACTAATAGATTGGGTTATAATGTGGGAAGATGCTTGAAACATGGACACTTATCATGAAAAAGTTACATATCATGGTAATAACTAGAGTTAAACATTGCCTAAGCAAGTAGTATCGTATATGATGATGTTATTGGTTATGGAAAAAATTGAATCTTGATTATAGGATGATGAACATGAAAAGGGCAAGAATAATATATAATCCTACTTCAGGTCGGGAAGCTTTTAAAAGACATTTACCAGAGGTGCTAAAAAGATTAGAAGAGGCAGGGTATGAAACTTCCTGTCATGCAACGACTGGACCAGAGGACGCAACATATGCAGCGAGAGTAGCCGTAGAAAGACGATTTGATCTCGTCATTGCTGCAGGCGGTGATGGAACGATTAATGAAGTTGTTAACGGAATGGCAGAACAGGAATATCGTCCAAAGCTTGGAATTATTCCAGTAGGAACGACAAATGACTTCGCAAGAGCATTGCATATTCCCAGAGATGTCATAGGTGCAGTAGATGTTATCGCAAAAGGCGATACCATTCCGATTGATATTGGAAGAATGAATGACAAATACTTCATTAATATTAGCGGCGGCGGCCATTTAACAGAAATTTCTTATGAAGTTCCTAGTAAATTGAAAACCATGCTTGGACAGTTAGCATACTATTTAAAAGGAATCGAAATGCTGCCTTTCATTAAAGCTTCGCATGTCAGAATCGAGTATGACGGCAAGTTATTTGATGGAGAAGCGATGTTGTTTCTTGTAGGCCTGACTAATTCTGTTGGCGGTTTTGAAAAGTTAGCCCCTGGCGCATCCATTAATGATGGGTTATTCTCTCTATTGATCTTAAAAAAGGCAAACCTTGCAGAATTTATTCGAATTGCGTCCCTTGCTTTACGCGGTGAACATATAAATGATCCTAATGTCATTTATACGAATGCGAACCATATAAAGGTCAGCTCAGATGAGAAAGTACAAGTAAATCTTGATGGAGAATTTGGCGGATTACTGCCAGCTGAATTTATTAATTTATATCGTCACTTTGAGTTATTTGTGCCGCTTGAAGCGATTCGTGATGAAGACCGACCAGATATCAAGGATTATAAAGAGAAGTTACAAACAGACAATAACAAGGAGTGAGAGGAAGAATCCTCTCACTTTTTGTTTTGGATAATAATTAAAGATTATGCATAGACCAATGACGCTTTCCTCATAATATGATACAATTACCACGCTTGTTTTTTTCGGAAATCTCGACGTAAAGGAAGACGATAATGAGTAAAACATTACCCGTTCAAAAGAACGATATAATAGATATAGTTTTTGAAGATTTAACCCATGAAGGTTCAGGTGTGGCAAAGATAGATGGTTATCCCCTCTTTATCCCCAATGGACTTCCAGGTGAAAAAGCAACTGTAAAAGTAATTAAAACAAATAAGAATTACGGTTTTGGCCGCCTCCTAGAGATTAAAGAAAGAAGTCCCTATCGTGTGGAAGCCCCATGCCTTATTTACAAGGAATGCGGCGGTTGTCAATTACAGCATTTAAGCTATGAAGGACAATTGAAAACAAAGCATAAACATGTGAAGGATGTGTTAGAACGAATTGGAAAAATCAAAACGATTGTACATCCAACATTGGGGATGGAAAACCCTTGGCGTTACCGTAATAAATCCCAAGTGCCAATTGGAGAACAAGAAGGTGGCCTCATCGGCGGATTTTATCAACAACGCTCTCATCAAATTATTAACATGGAACAATGCCTCATCCAACAAGAAGAAAATGATTATGTCGTAAATACAGTAAAAGATATTTGTTCAAAATATGGAGTCCGCGCATATGACGAAGCTCATCATAAGGGAGATTTACGCCATATTATGGTAAGAAGAGGGCTGGTTACGAAGGAAATCATGATTGTCTTAATTAGCCGTACACAGGATATCCCCAATCGCAAAGCAATTGTTGATGAAATTGTTCAAAAAGTACCAAATATTAAATCGATTATCCACAATGTGAATAACAAAAAAACAAATGTGATAATGGGAGATGCTACTCGCGTACTTTGGGGAGAAGAGACGATAACGGATTATATTGGCGATGTAAAATTTGCTATTTCAGCTCGTTCTTTTTATCAAGTAAACCCGGAACAAACAAAGGTGCTTTATGAGAAAGCATTGGAGTATGCTGCTTTAAGTGGAGAAGAGAAAGTAATTGATGCCTATTGTGGAATTGGCACCATTTCTTTATTTTTGGCAAAAAAAGCAAGTAAAGTATTTGGAGTCGAAATTGTGCCACAAGCAATTGAAGATGCAAGAAATAACGCTGTTTTAAATGATATCCACAATGTCGATTTTGCAGTAGGGAAAGCAGAAGTAGTTATCCCCAACTGGTATAAAGAAGGAAATGAAGCAGATGTTTTAGTAGTAGATCCACCAAGAAAAGGCTGTGACGAAGCATTGCTGCAAACAATTCTTGATATGAAGCCAAAGAAAGTTGTCTATGTGTCATGTAATCCAGCGACTTTAGCTCGTGATCTGCGCATATTAGAGGATGGTGGCTACAAGACAGAAGAAGTGCAGCCTGTGGATATGTTTCCTCAAACGATGCATGTGGAGGCAGTGGCGAGATTAACGTTGGTATAACAAGGTTTTTTAAGCAAGGTATGTACACATTGACCACATTTTGACCACATACCTTGCAAAAAAACTTATTTTGAGATGAATTTCTCAAGTAAATCAACTGTTTTTTCTTTCATTAATTCAGTGACATGTGCATAAACATCACCGGTAGTTTTTATGCTGCTATGTCCTAAGCGGTCCTGTACTTCTTTTAATGTCATACCAGCTACCAGACAAATAGTTGCGTGAGTATGTCTAGTATCACGTCATGAAAGCGAATTTTGGGAACAGTAGCAATTTTTATTGCTTTATTCAATTCAGTTGTTAACGATCTAGGATAAATGGGTTTTCGTGTTTGTGTAGCAAAAATCAAGTTAAGGGCCTCGTAACTGTTGTACGATTTGTGATAAAATAAATAATCCGAAATAATAAATAAATAAGCTCTCCATTTCAAGGAGTCAGCCAATCACCAAATATTTTCCTCATATTATGATTTATTGTATTCCTATTATTTGCAGTAGAAAATTTACTATAAAAATAATCATTTGCCCGCAACCCCACCCTCCTTGTATTACATTATGCTGAAATAGGGTTGTGGTATGAGGGTATATAAAATACAAACAGGAACACCAAGTCATTTGATGTTCCTTTTCTTTCTTATTTAGTTATTCATACTAGGAGGTTCTTCTAACCAACCTCTTTCCATCATTATTCGCGCTCCCTTTAAACCAAATGAGAGAACATCTTTCGCAAAAACTCCTGACTGAAGTATAGCATCGTTCCTCAGACAAAACACTGCTCCAAATCCTTGTCCACCTATACTAAATCCATTCAACAAATATGTGCAGAACATCATTAACTTATCTGAAAATGGAGCAGTAGTAGAAGATGTTACCTTTCTACTCACAATAGATGGTGTTAGAATATCACTGTTTAGCAGCATTTCCTCTGTTTCCAAATAAATTTTCTTTGCTAGTTCATATCCCTTTTGAAAATACTCTTTTACATCTGAATTGGCAGAAGTTTGAGCAAATCCTTTCATTAATTGCATCCCCAATACGTTTGATTCTAGTGAATGATAAAGTAATCCATACTCGACGACATTGAAGTTTCTTTTATTCCCAAAAATATTTGTTCCTTTCATATAGCTTGGATCTTCAATATAACTTTTTGAATGTGGCATATTTATTACAGGTGGATTCAACATTAATTTATGATCTAATAAATATTCCGTAAAATAATAATAATATTTCTGTGTTAACTCTGTTAAAGATCTATATAAATTAATAATGTCAGGTCGATAAGAGATGGTTGTGTGTAAAACATACATTCCCATGCTAATTTCTTTTAGGATTCTAGAAAACATAATATCAAAACCCTGCTCAAACAATACCGGAGCATCTAAATATACATCATCATTCGTAAAACCATTTGGTATTATATCACCGGCACCCTCTAATATATTTCTAATTTCGTTAACTTTAGTATTTAATTTATCATGAAGCCCTTTCATTAAATCCTTCGCTTCTGGTTCTTCTGACTTTTCAATAAAATATTGTAGAAAACACAAAATCATGGTTTTCTTTTGATAAGTCGTCCATAAAGCTCCATATTCAACAGAAGTTAAAACTTTATTATTAACCATGCTGATACCTCTTTCTTATAACATCTATTTAATATAGTTAATATTTGTAAATGCTTTTAACGCTATTCTATATTTTTATACTTTTAACTATAAATAAGAAAAAGAAGCTGACCAAAGTCTCAGCTTCTCTTTCTTATTTATATTGTTTTTTTTCATAATTTTAGGTAATATTTTTCACTTTCAACATTGTGAATTTCCCAAGTGGTTCAAGTGAGAAGCTTCATATCCTATGAAACACTCTTGATGGTAATTTGCAGGTCGCACTAGCTTGCAGACTTGAGTATTCTTAGGATCATAAAAATGAATTTTGCCAACATTAGAAGCTTTTATTACTTTATTAAATTCTTGGGTCCTCGTAGCTGAACGAAGGATTATTTTTCATTTTGTTTTGCTATGCTTTTCATTCCGTTTATCTTAATTTCCTCGGTCTTTTCAGTTTTATTGCTCATTCAAATTTAGTATTTTCTACCACTTTGACTTGATTAATTTTGTGGATAAACCATTAAGAAACAATAAAAATGGTTAGATTTTTTTCCACAAAAAAACTTTCATCTAACTGAGTAATGAAATTGTCTATTTTCAATTTACGGTTTATAAAGTACAGCTGTTATGGAGATTAAAACTCAACAAATAGCATTTTATTTAGAATGTTTTGGATCCTGATGAACGTAGAAATAGGGGTGGGGGTTACATGATAGTATCATCATAGATTAGATTTTCACTCTCCTTCTATCAGTTGGGAGAGTGAGGACAGAAGAATCCCTAATGAGATTTTTTTTTCCCGCACCTAATACAGCTATTTGAGTAATAACTAAATTTATGATTTCGTCTAAGGAAACAGATTATAGATTTAAACTTCAAGGAAACCACCTCAATCAGACTTTTTATTAAGTTTAAAATTAAGTCTTCATAAAGTAAATCAATAATGGAGAAATTGTTAAAAACAGGGAAAAAGAAGTGGTGGAAAATCAGGTATTAATGCCTTAATTAATTGTGGTAATAGGTATATTTTAGTGGATTTTTCATCAAGAATGCCGTTAAGAATCATGAGCTTTATTTTTACGGTACTTAGTGATGTCATACGCTGCTCTAAGGGAAAATCCGAGTATGGCGACCACCTTAAACCAAGTACCTAGAGTTGTGGAGTGCAAAAGGGAAAGCATACTAGATTGGTAATTAAGTTAGTTAATTCAGCTTCACAGACATCCTCACCCTTTGGATTATTTACCAGTAACACGGTTGATGGTAGAAAGTTTCATTGGAAGAAAATAAGATGCCTCTGACGGGATTCGAACCCGCACTCCTTTCGTAAGCATAGGCTAGGGGGAACACGCTTCCCTACGGACTTTCACCGGCTAGGAATTTCACCTGCCTCAGCTTTTTTGCTTTTCGGTGCTTCTGAAACCCTTGCCTTGCGACCCGGTACCAACAATGTTTTCCGGCGCTCTTCCCTTCTATAGCTACAGAGGCATATTGATATATTTTATTATATAAAGAAAGCGAATAGAAGAAAATGTTTTGATTATCAAGAATAAAACTTATCCACCGTAGATTATTATGGGAGTAAGAAATGGATATATTGATAAACAAAAGAAAAAGAATAGTTGTTTGTCCTTGTTGTGAGTATAAAATGTTAGGTGAACGTAATGATTGGGAAATATGTGTTGTTTGTAAATGGGAGGATGATTGTTTACAAGCGGATGAACCAGATTAGCTGGAGGGGCCAATCAAGAATCTTAAGAAAGGGGTAAAAGAATTTCTTGGAAATGGATGTATGCTTCAAAAAATTACTGCATTGGAAAAACCCTTCTTATTTTAAATATGAAAAGGATGTAAATTTTAGACCTTTATAAGAAGATATTTTTAGTCTTTTTCCAGTACTGAGGGGACTTATAACAGGCAAGAGATATACTGATTTGACAGAGGAATTAAAGCCTTTTAATATAGAAGACGGTATAATTTTAAAAGATTTTACTAATAAATGATAAATTTTCGATTTAAGTGATCGGATGATATAACTTGTTGAAACGAAAGGATCAAGTAGGAAGGGATATTTTTCGTTTTAATTATGAGACGAGAAGTTTAATCTTGGATCTATATGAAAGGAACTGAGTTTTATATGATAGATAATTTTTGGCGTGAATTACCACGGCCATTTTTTGTATTAGCCCCGATGGAAGATGTGACGGATGTTGTTTTTCGTCATGTAGTCAGTGAGGCGGCTAGACCTGATGTGTTTTTTACGGAGTTCACTAACACGGAGAGTTATTGTCATCCCGAGGGAACACAGAGTGTACGTGGACGTTTGACTTTTACAGAAGATGAACAGCCAATGGTTGCACATATTTGGGGAGACAAGCCTGAATATTTTCGACAAATGAGTATAGGCATGGCCAAGCTTGGTTTCAAGGGAATCGATATCAATATGGGCTGTCCTGTTCCTAATGTCGCAGCAAAAGGGAAGGGAAGCGGACTTATCCTCCGTCCAGAGGTTGCTGCGGAAATTGTGCAAGCAGCAAAAGCAGGCGGGCTGCCTGTCAGTGTTAAGACAAGACTTGGTTATACGGAGATAGAGGAATGGCAGGAATGGTTAACACATATCTTGGAACAAGATATCGCGAATCTTTCGATACATCTGCGTACAAGAAAAGAAATGAGTCAAGTGGATGCACATTGGGAATTGATTCCAGAAATCAAAAAACTTCGTGATCGTGTGGCACCAAATACACTCTTAACGATTAACGGGGATATTCCTGATCGTCAAACTGGGTTGGAGCTGGCTGAGAAATATGGAGTGGATGGTGTTATGATAGGGCGCGGTATTTTTAAAAATCCATTTGCCTTTGAAAAAGAACCGAAAGAGCATAGCAGTAAAGAACTGCTTGATCTATTACGATTACATCTGGATCTTCATGACAAATATTCACAGGAATTAGAAACACGATCTTTTAAAGCCCTTCACCGTTTTTTCAAGATTTATGTGAAAGGATTTAGAGGGGCAAGTGAATTGAGAAATCAATTGATGAGTACGCAATCTTCTGATGATGTCCGTGCTATGCTTGATGATTTTGAATCGAAGAATGCTGATGAGACAGGGATAGTAGGCTAATATAACTTAAACAATATATATTTTAAATAGTGAATTGGTTGGCATAAATCGGTAATAACCGAACTCTTGCCAGCCAATTTTTTTGCATTTCTAGCACGAGAGTGGGTTTTCATTATGTAAAAATAGGTTTATTTTCAAAATATTTGAAAATAAATATTTAATGTGATAATTTCGAATAGTATACATGTGTTTATTTTCCAGCTGTTTATGATAACTCAAGTCTTTAAGAGAGTTGAATAGATAAAAAATAGGAGGGGAATTGTATGAAAAAGCTAATAGTTATCATCATAACCATATTAATAGAGGCAACACTTATTTATGTTGTGTCCAAGTTAATAGGATGGAGGTTTTCAGATTTAGTGTTAGTAGGGAGTGTACTTATCTTTGGTGTGTACTGGTTATTTGGTCTAAATATAAATCAAACAAATAATCTATTAAACGCAGGCAATAAAGGATGGACGGGAATGGAAACAGGAAGTGTTAAGATATTCACCTTAAAAGTGAATTCTGTGATTCTAGGACAGATTATTTTCATTATTCTATCCCTTATTTTAACAGTAGCTATTTATTTTCCTTATTTTTTCTAAGCGTATTATTCTGAAACAAATTTAGTGAATTTTATTAATAATTTCTTGCGATTTTATAGGAAGCAAATATTTTATAAATTAGTATGAATTTCATCCGGAAGTTTGAACTAGCTCAAATGCATGGAATATTTTAGGTGTTTTTTTTCAAAAGGAAGCTCCTATCTATGCAACCGAATTCAATGGCTATTAAGATAAATATCTGTAATTTCCTAATACTCCTACTTTGTAATAAAATAACGTTCGTTTTTGTGTGAAAAGCCTCTTGAAATGACAACAAAATAATATCTTTGCGAGAGGCAGAATCTTAAAAAGGAGTGGGTAAGTTGAAGTTTGGGAAAGCCATTGCGACCGGAAATACGGCAACTATTTATGTAAATGATAAAACGATTATGAAAGTGTATAAAGATTATCTTCCACCTGCCGAAGCGGAAATGGAAGCAAGGAAACAAAGGTTTGCTCACGCTTGTGGGTTACCTGTTCCAAAAGTATTAGATGTGACAATGGTAGAGAACAAACAAGTTTTGATAATGGAATATATAAAAGGAAATACATTGGGGGAGCTTCTTTTTAAAAACGAAAAGAAAGCTGAATATTATATGAGCTTGTCTATTGATATCCAACAACAGATTCACCAGCATGATGGAATAGCACTTGAGCCGATATCTTACAAATGGGGAAGACAAATAGCGGACTCTCAGATTCTAGACGAAGAAAGTAAATCCCTTCTTTTAAACAAACTGAAAACAATGCCGCAGGAAACAAGGCTTTGTCATGGGGATTTGCATTTATTCAATCTTGTAAAAGCTGAGGGCAGTGTTTGGATAATCGATTGGGTGGATGCAGGAGCAGGAGATTCTCGGGCAGATGTATGCAGAACTTATCTTCTCTATGCGGAAAATCATCAGGATCTAGCAGATTTATACCTGCATATATATTGCAGCAAGACAGGCTTAACGAAAGAAGATATCCTTCAATGGATTCCAATTGTGGCAGCGGCACGATTAAGTGAAAATGTCTCGGAAGAAAATTTAGATAAACTTTTACAAATAATTCATCATTATTTGTATTGAGAGAAATGAAACTAAATATCGTATTACTTCGTAATAATAAAGGAGATGTTAAAACAGAAGCAAAGATATAACAAAAAAGGAGCGTAATAACATGGAAAGCAAAGGCTGTGTAAAATGCGGTGGAACAGATATAGGAACAAAAGATGTGGCCATGACAGGAACGGGTTTATCCAAGTTAATGGATATCCAGCATAATACATTTACGGTTGTCTTTTGCAAGAAATGCGGGTACTCAGAGTTTTATAATAAACAAGCATCGAAAGGTTCTAATATTTTAGATTTATTTTTAGGATAAGTGGCACAAAATGTTAAACAAATAGAAAATTAGTTGAATTCTAGAGACCATATCAGTAAATCGGGTCTCTTTATTTTAGGGGCAGATAGGAAAGGAGGGGGAGAGATTATCAAGCTATATTAAATAAAATATAATTGTGAGTGAAAAAAATGTATCGATTATTCTATTTTGTTTCAGCCATACTTATGCTGTTATTAGGACTATCTTCTAGAAAATTTAGTAATCATCTTCCTGATTTTATAAGCGTTCATGCAGGAGATATGATTTGGGCGATGATGGTTTACTTTGGGTTTCGGTTTCTTTTTATCAGAAATAGCCTCCTAGTTGCAGGAATACTGAGCATACTATTCAGTTTTGGAATCGAAGGCAGTCAATTATATCAAGCGGATTGGCTTAATCAGCTTCGAGATACAACAATTGGAGCGTTAATTCTAGGAAAGGGCTTCCTATTAATGGATTTAATACGCTATTCAGCAGGAATTTTACTGGCTTGTATAGTAGATACATTCTTTGTTTGGAGAAGTAAAAGAGGCTGATCTACAATTGATTTTTCTGGTAGTTATACCATCCTTATGGCCATTTCAGCTATAATGAAAGGTATAAACTAAAAAAGCAGGAGTCGCTTTCAAAATGAACAAGACAATTGGAATATTAGCACATGTTGATGCGGGAAAAACTACTTTTTCAGAGCAGCTTCTATATCATACAAATAGTATAACTAAACGAGGCCGTGTAGATCATAAAAATTCCTTTTTAGATAGTCATATAATTGAAAAGCAACGAGGGATTACGGTTTTTGCAGACCAAGGAATCATTGAACATGGAGATTCTACTTATTATTTAATTGATACTCCTGGACATATTGATTTTTCTCCAGAAATGGAAAGAGCGATTCAAGTAATGGACTTTGCTATTGTGATTATTAGTGCGGTAGAAGGGATTGAAGGGCATACCGAAACGGTGTGGAGTCTATTAAGGAAGCATCAGATTCCTACATTTTTCTTTATTAATAAAACAGATCGGACAGGAGCGGATGCAGCGCGTGTTCTGGAAGAAATTCGTTCCCAATTTACGACAGATGTATATGATATTTCCTCTTTAGATAATAGCAGTATGTCGGAAGAGCAAATAGAATTTATTGCAGAGCGGGATGAAGAGCTCTTGGATTACTATATGGATAATGGCTATCAACCGATATTGTGGATGGAAAAAATCCAAGAAATGATTATTTCGTCGCGGCTCTTTCCTTGTGGATATGGTTCAGCACTTCAGGATATTGGGATAAAGGAATTTTTCGATCAGTTTCATCAATTAACAAAAACAATATATAGGAAGGATCAACCTTTTGCAGGAAGAGTATTTAAAATTCGCTACGAGCAAGGTGGAACAAGAATTACTTTTCTAAAAGCAATAAGTGGTACTCTGCATGTCAGAGATGAACTTCCATATGGAGATGGAATGGTAGAGAAAATTACGCAAATTCGTAAATATAATGGAAAACAATTTCAACAAGTAAATGAAGTCGGTGCCGGAGAAATTTTTGCTGTAACAGGTCTTACAGAGGCAATTGTGGGAGATGGAGTCGGAGCAATGCTTGAAAAAGCAGTATATGAATTGGTACCAACGCTTCGTTCAAAAGTGGTAGTTGAAGACGGAGTAAATAAAAAAGAGGTACTAAAGCTTTTTCGGATATTAGAAGCAGAGGATCCATCTCTTCAGATAACATGGGAGGAGAAACAGCAAGATATTCACTTGCATGTGATGGGGAAAATACAATTAGAGGTTCTTCAGGAGCTAGTATTAGAAAGATTTTCTTTAAATGTGCACTTTGGTCAACCGGAAATTTTGTATAAAGAAACAATCGAAACAGCTACTGTCGGATATGGACACTTTGAACCATTACGTCATTATGCGGAGGTACATCTCCGTATAGAGCCAGGAAAAAGAAATACAGGTATTACATTTGAGAGTAGATGCCATACAGATGACTTATCTATAGCAAATCAACATCTCATCTGCCAGCATCTTTTTGAGCGAGATCATCATGGGATTTTGACTGGTTCCCCCTTAACAGATATAAAAGTGACATTATTAACAGGGAGAGCCCATAATAAACATACACACGGCGGTGATTTTCGGGAAGCTACTTTTCGAGCATTGCGCCAAGGACTAGAAAAAGTACAGAACCGGTTATTAGAGCCTTATTATGCTTTCAAAATAAAAGTAGCTATCGAACAAATGGGCAGAGTGCTGGCTGATATTCAAATGGCCCATGGAGCATTTGATACGCCCGAAACAATAGATAATAAAGCAATTATTACCGGCAAGGCTCCCGTTGCCACATTTATGGAATACAGCACAATCTTAGCCTCTTTTACACAAGGAAAAGGTCAGCTTTCCTTTACCTTTGCGGGTTATTACCCTTGTCATAATGAACAAGAAGTGATTGCTGGACTAGACTATGATAAAAATGCTGATCCAGCATATACATCCTCATCTATTTTCTGTGCGAAAGGCGCAGGATATACGGTTCCTTGGCAAGAAGCGGAAAAAATGATGCATTGTCTATAGAAAGGATGAACGATTGATGAAGATTCGTAAGCTTAGAGAAGGAGAAACTCCCCCTTTTGATTTATTATTATTAGCAGACCCATCTGAACATTTAATCAGAGAATATCTTAAAAAGGGCATTTGCTATATTGCGGAAGATAGGGATCAAACTATCGGTGTCTATGTTTTATTACCAATGGAAGAAGAAACAATAGAATTAATCAATCTTGCTGTGGGCGAAAGCTATCAAGGAATAGGCTTAGGGAAAAGGTTAGTTATGCACGCGATTGAAGAGGCGAGAAAATTAGGATATAACAGAATAGAAGTAGGGACTGGGAATAGCAGTATTTCACAACTTGCTCTCTATCAAAAATGCGGGTTTCGAATCGATCGAATTGAGAAAGATTTTTTTCTCCAGCACTATGAAGAGGAAATCTATGAAAATGGAATTCAGTGTATGGATATGATAAAGCTCAAACAGGATATATAATTCAATTTCGAAAAGGGTAAATATTAATAATTAACAGAATTATTACAAAGGTAACAAAGGGTCATTTTCCCTTCTAGACTTACAGAATGCTAGAAAATATGCGATATTTAATAGCTGGCTTGTAAACTAATTTTAAAAGGATTGACTTATTATTTTAATAGAATTGTAATTTAGAAGCCTCTTTCATGTGTTATAACAATAGAGAAAGGGGTTTTTAGATGCGTTCCTTAAAAAAACTAATGGCCATTTCGTTAAGTAGTGTCATCTTTTTGACATCAGCGATTATGGTACAAGCAGAAACGAGTCAAGAAACACTGAACAAGGCGAAAAATCAGTTGGATCAAAATCAGCAATTGATTAATGAAAAAGAAGCAGAAAAGCAAAAAACTTTAAAAGAGTTGGAAGCTGTTCAAGAGGATTTAAAATCTATTGAAACAGTAATGCAGCAAAATAAAGATAAAATAGCAAATCTGCAGGCGAAAATTGAAGAAACGCAACAACAAATAGAGAAAAAGAAAGAAGAAATTGTTGTTCTAGAAGATAAAGTATTGGCACGTAAAGACGTGATGAAAGATCGTCTCGTTTCCTTGCAGAATACAGACCAAACAAATGTTGTTTTAGAAGTGCTGTTTAATTCAAAGGACTTCGCTGACTTTATTAGTAGAGCAACAGCTATTTCGATGATTTTTGATGGTGATAAAGATATATTAGAGCAGCAGCAAGCAGATCTTCAGAAAATTGAAGAAGAAAAGGCAGCAATTGATCAGCAAGAAGAAGAATTAACAGGACAATATGATGAATTAGCGGCTACTCAAAATGAACTGCAGCAAAATGTTGCTCAAAGACAAGAGGCAGTAACGGCTGTACAGAAAAAATATGCTTCTGTTTCTAAAGAAGTAGAATTAGCTGAGAACCAGAAAAAAGCAGTACTTGATCAAATAAATGCAGCAGAGTCCGCATTGAAGAAAGAGCAAGAAGAAGCGAAGAAGAATGTCGTAAAGGTAAATAGTCCAGCTAAAAAAGCTGCTAGGGCATCGACTAACTCAAAACCTACTACGAGCAAATCACCTTCTAGTAAGTCTTCAAGCAGTAAAGATGTTATTTATGTAACCTCAACTGCTTATAGTCATCAAGATACAAAATCTGATTTTACGGCACTTGGATATAATATTAAAAAGAATAAGAATATGAAATTAATTGCAGTAGATCCAGCAGTCATTCCATTAGGTTCTAAAGTTTGGGTAGAAGGTTATGGAGAAGCTGTGGCAGGAGACACAGGCGGAGCAATTAAAGGACATAAAATAGACGTGTTAATGCCATCAACTAGCAAAGCAAAGGCTTGGGGACGGAAAACAGTCAAAATAAAAATCTTGAATTAATTTAATACTATTCTTCTTATTATATAGACTCTCAGGTGTGAAGAGTCTTTTTTTTTGCGAAAAAAAGAGGAATGCCTTTTATTTGGCACTCCTTCATACTATCTATTTTCAAGGGGGGACTTGAAAAAGAAATTTAATGACTATAGCTATATCATACCCATATATTATGAATAATATATGACAAAACTATCAATAAATCTTAAATAAATTGTTAAGATAAGATAAATGTATGAATATTAGCTAGTATCTCATATTGTGCATCTACTATTTTTTTAGTTTAGCCCAAGTATCGTCCAATGCTTTCATTGTTTCCTCGCGTGATTTTTGACTTCCTACATATGCTTGAAGACTAGCACCAAACTCCTGTCCAGCACCATCAGGATATTTCGTAAATTGCCATGTATATGTTCTGCCTTCCTGTGAGTATTTTTGAATCTCTGCGCCTAAGGGACCGATATCTTCAGCTGTGGCAGTGATTGTTTCAAATGCTGGAACATATTTGAAGTCCTTTACAATAGATTCTTTTGCGAAATCGGAAGTAACCATCCAGTTTAAGAAATCTAATGCTGCTTCTTTATCTTTTTCAGGAGCATCCTTATGAACAACCCAGTTTGTAGGCACATCCACCATTAGCTTATCCGATTTTTCCTTCTCATCACTTAATGGCATTGGGATAAAGCCTACCTCCAAGTTAGGAGAAATTTTATCAATCATCGGCTGAATCCAGTTTCCTTGCTGGATCATCGCAGCTTCACCTGTTGCAAAAAGAGTTACTTGGGTATTATAGTCTGTTGTTAATGGATTCTTATTACCATAATCAATGGTTAAATCCAGTAAATCAAAGTATTTGTCAAAATGCTCATTCCCTTCGATTTTTGCCGATCCGTCATTTAATCCTTTAATAAAGGCGTCGGCATCTTCTTGATAAGCAAAAGGAACATTTAGTCCATGGTTAGCTAAAACCCACCATTCACCATAACCAATCGAAAAAGGTGTAATTCCAGCAGCTTTTAACTTTTTAGCAGCTGCTTCTAGTTCAGAAAATGTTGTTGGTATTTCCGTAATACCTGCCTTTTTAAATAATGCTTTATTATAGGCAAATCCATATCCCTCCAGGTTAACTGGCTGGCCATAAATTTTTCCATCTACTGTCATGGGAACTAAGGCACTTTCATATGCGTCCTTTACCCATGGTTGATCTGACAAATCCTCTAATTTATCCAGCCAAGTTAAGGCCTCTTGATATCCACCATTTCCAAAAATATCAGGAGCTGTATTGGAGGCGAATTTTGCTTTTAAAGCAGCCGTTCCATCTGCTCCTCCACCGACTGTTTCAATATTAAAGGTTACATCTGGATGTTCTTTTGAGTATTGATCTGTCAATGCTTTTAATTGATCCGCAATTTCTACTTTTCCGTTAAACAAGTCCACCACTACTTTTTCTCCTTTGCTTGAAGAGGTGTTACTTGAGGCACCCTCATTTGAACAAGCACTTGCAAAGAGCAGAGAAGCAGATAAGATACCAGTTAATAAGGAATACCTTTTCATTTTGTTAAATTTCATTTGATTTCCTCCTGTTTATAGAAATAGCTTATTTATATGGAAGAGGTGGCTTTGTGAACACAGCCTCTTAGCTCCCTATTTAATAGATCCACTAGTAATCCCTTGTATAATATGCTTTTGCATCGAAAAGAAGAAGATTAACAGTGGGACAATTCCTATCATTAGTGCTGCTAGAGCGAGATCCCATTGCTTTGTGTATTGGCCAAAGAAGAAGAAAGTAGCAAGTGGTATTGTCCGCAGTTCTGGATTTTGTAAGACAAGTGATGGTAATAAGTAGTCATTCCATATCCAAAGACTATTTAAGATGATGATTGTTACGGTAATTGGTTTTAATAATGGAAAAACAATTCTCCAGAACACCCCAAAACGAGAGCAGCCATCCATAATAGCAGCTTCTTCTAGTTCAACTGGAATTCCTTTAATAAAACCATGATATAAAAAGATAGTCATCCCAGACCCAAAGCCTAAATACATAAATACTAGACCCCAAATACTATTAAGTAAGTGTAAACTTGAGGCTGTTTTAATAAGTGGAATCATAATAGATTGGAAAGGGATAATCATGGCAGCAACAAAGGCCATGAAAATAATCGTGCTAATTTTCTTTTTCGTCCGGACCAGCATATAAGCAGCCATCGAACAGAATACGACTAATACAATATTGCTAGCTATCGTTATAAGAAGAGAGTTGCTAAAAACCTTTAGGAAATTTAACTTTTCAAAAGCATTTAGATAGTTTCCAAATTCAAACGTACTTGGTAAGGAAGAGGTATTTGTTAGTATTTCTGAAAAAGGCTTGAGTGAATTAGAAATCACATAATAAAAGGGAATCAAGAATAATAAGCCTAGTATAATACCAAGCAGTTCCATTAAGAAAGTTTTGCTAGTATACCTGTTTTCCATCAAGATTCCACCTCTTTTCTCTTAGTAAGAGTAACCTGTAAAATGGAGATGGCTGCTACAACAATAAAGAAGATAAGTGCTTTGGCTTCCCCAATTCCGTAGCGATTGTTAACAAAGGCTTCGGTATAAATATTAAGAGCCAGCATTTCCGTTGATTTAAAAGGACCTCCATTTGTTAACGAAAGGTTGGCGTCGAATATTTTAAAGGAAGATGCAGTTGTTAAGAATAAGCATATTGTCACAGCAGGAGCAACAAGTGGAACTTTAATATTTCGCAGCACTTGAAAGCGGTTTGCTCCATCCATTTTTGCTGCTTCAATTAGTTCTTTTGGTATGTTTTGCAATGCAGCTATATAAATGAGCATAATATATCCTGCTCCTTGCCATACGCTGACAATTACAATTCCCCAAAAGGCGGTATTTTTATCTCCTAACCATGCTAACTCAAATAGTGGTATCCCTGTAAGTTCTCCAATAGAAGCGAATCCTCTAATAAAGATAAATTGCCAGATAAAGCCGAGTAAGAGGCCGCCGAGTAGATTAGGCATAAAAAATACAGTACGTAATAGATTGCTAGATTTTAGTTTTTGAGTAACAAGCAGTGCTAGGCTAAAACCAATGGCGTTTGTCAAAATAATCGCTACAACAGTGTAAACAGCAGTCAGCTTAAAAGATTGGAGAAACTGTTTATCGTCTGTGAAGATATACTTAAAATTATCCAATCCAACCCACTTAATCTCTCCAGTTATGCCATTCCAATCGGTAAAGGAATAATAGATGCCAGAAAAAAATGGAACAAGCACCACAATTGTAAATGCAATAAAAACAGGACCTACAAATAGAGAAAATAAACCTGCTTCCTTCCAGTTCTTCTTCTTTTTTGTAGAGAGTGGTTTTTTTCTCGTTACACTTGACTGGTGTACAGGGGGAGTTTCTATTTTTTCTATATTATTTGGATTATTCACTTTCTGCACCTCCTATTTTTATAATATAATGGTTATACCTTTTGGGTAACCGCTTACATTGACAAGGAAGGTGTAATATATTGACCACTCCTTATGTATTATTTTTATAAGGAATGGTTTGGAGAGGAGGAGAGAGAGATTAGAATAATGTCCACTTTAGGCGTATATCAAAAAAACGGAGTTTATTTAAGGCTTCTCGACCGAAAATGAAATGGGGTATTCGAAAAAAATTAATGATTTTCTTGCTTCTTGCTACTATTCTTCCTTTTGGAAGCAGTATCGTCCTTACCTATTTTCAAACCATTCATCATGTTAACAAGGAATCAGTTGCATACAATACAGAGTTAATGAAGAAGGGAAAGGAAGAGTTAGGTACGTACTTAGAGGATATTGCTTTAATGTCTACCGTATTATATCGTTATACTCCTTTCATGAATGTACTAACACAGGGAGTGGGAGAGAATAACAAGGAGAATATGGAAGAGGTACGTCGAGTGCTGGCATATGTGTACAATTCTCGTTCAGAAATAGAGCAAATGCATTTATATATTAATAAAGGGAGAGATTCTGTTACAAATTATCACTCGCGCATAAGTGGGAGAGGTGAAAATAAAAATATCTATTTTCATCCATATTATCGGAGATTAGAGGAAAGTGAAACAAATTATTCGCTTATCGAACCACCACATACGATATACAGTTATAATGGCTTATCGATTATTCCTAACTCTGAGAAATCAACTGTTCTATCCCTTCATAATAAGATTAGAAATGTGCCATCTAATGATATTTTGGGATTTATGTCTATTGATATAAATCTTTCAAAAATAGATGGGATTGTGAATAGGCTATATAAAGATAAGGAAGGTATTTCCATTATAAATGAAAATGGAACTGTAATTTACTCTTCCAATAAAGCTGTAATCGGCAAAAAAACAAAGGATAAATGGTTTTATAAAGTTCAAACAAATCCCCAACAAAATAACATAAAGTGGGAAAGTAAAGATTTTTCAGGGGTTATTTTTTATGAAAATATTGCTGTTCAGGATAATAATTGGTATATGGTAAAAAGTATCCCTTACTCTAGTCTTTATCAAGGTGCGAGGGCAACGGCATTTATGAATACGATGATTGCCTTAGTGGCTTTAATTATGGTATTAGTCATAACAATGATTATTTCCTTTAAGATTACTGCTCCAATTAAAGTTTTAATGGAAAATATGAAAAAGGTAGAGAAGGGGATTTTTGTGGCAAACTTTGAGGCGGGAGGAAATGATGAAATCGGAATGCTTGGTAGGCGTTTCAAATCGATGGTATTACAAATCAATAGATTAATAGACAAAGAATATAAACTGCAAATTGAGAATAAGTCAGCTCAATTAAAGGTATTGCAATCACAAATAAATCCCCATTTTCTATACAATAGTTTTCAGTCCATAGGCACACTTGCTCTAAAAATGAATGCAGTTCCTGTTTATACATTATTGACTTCTCTCTCGGATATGATGCGATACAGTATGGATATGAGAGAAGCTATGGTGCCGCTATCGAAAGAATTAAAACATACACAATCCTATCTGTCTCTTCAAAAACAGAGGTTTGAGGATGAGCTAAATATAATATTAATAATCGAACCGAGCACACATGAAATTGTTGTTCCGAAAATGCTGCTACAGCCAATTATTGAAAACTGCTTTAAACATGGTTTTAGTAATAAAATGGAGGGCGCAAGAATTACAATCCGTGCTTATACAGAGGATGATGATTTAGTAATTATTGTCGAGGATAATGGGATAGGAGTAAGCAGCGAAAGACTACAGACGATTCATAAAAAATTATATTATGAGGAACGAAGAAAGGAGGATAAAGAAAGAGAATCAATCGGATTAAATAATATTTACGATCGTTTGCAACTTTACTATGAGGGACAAGCAAGCTTTGTAATCGACAGTATCGAAAAGAAAGAGTTTACCGTAATGATTCGTATCCCAATAATTTCACATGAAGGAGTGAATGAAGATGAAGGCACTAATCGTTGATGATGAAAGGCATGTTCGTGAAGGAATTAAGCTTCTTGCTGATTGGTCAGGAAATGAAATTACAGACATTTACGAAGCAAGTAATGGAGAAGATGCTATTCAAATAATAGAAGCGGCAAATCCCGAAATTATTTTTTCTGATATGAAAATGCCAAAGGTCGACGGTACTCAGCTTTTAAAATGGATGGATGAGCATTACGCTCATGGGAAGACGATAGTAGTTACAGGTTATGATGATTATCATTACATGAGGAAGGCAATGCATTACGGAAGCTCAGACTATTTATTGAAGCCTATTAACCCTGAAATGCTGAATGATACATTAAGGAGGGTAGTGAACGAGTGGAAACAAGAGGAAGAGGAAAGGAAAAGGAAGCTTAATAGAACACAACTTATTAATAAAATGAAGCCAGCGTATCGTGATCACCAATTAACACAGATGTTAAATAATGATCCATTCGATAAACATGTCTTGGAGGAATTTCTTTTAACCAAAGCACAGGCCTATACAATCGGACTCTTACAAGTAAGTAATGGAATCGTGGAAGAATTTAAATGGGATAAAGATCTCACTCTTTTTACACTCTTGAATGTAATAAATGAGGAGCTTAGCAGCAATAATAAGGGAATTGCCTTTCATTATGTAACCGGAAGAGGAGAAATTGTCCTTCTTCTCTTAAGAAGGAAAGAGGAAGCGGTTGTCATCATGAGAGAAGTACATACTACTATCCTAAAGTTATTAGGAATCTCTTGTACTTTATCAATGGGATTAGAAGTTACTTCCGTTAACCAGTTGAATCTTTCTTATCAGTATGCTAAGTCTATTATGATGAATCGAGATGTTTTGGGGAATCAACAAGGAAAAATAATGACAGAGAAAAAGGAATATGAGATAAAAAGCTTAATGGGTTATTCAAGCTCGATAAAAATGGCGATTCAAACGGGAGAATTACATGCTTTTCAATCACTTATTGGGCAGATCCAAAAAGATATGATGAATAATCCACCATTATCATTAAGCCAGCTTTTGCATTTGGAGCATGAATATTTAATGATAAGTACAAGATGGTTTAAGGAGTTCAATCTCCCGATAAGAATTCCCTCCAATATTGAGGAGCGTATTTATTCATTTATGGACAAAGAGGGTATTTTTCAGTTGGAAGCATATAAAGCAAGGAAGAAAAAAGAAATAGCATTGTTTCTTCGACGAGTAAAAAGACAAAATGCCCGAAGATCGCAAAATGTTATTCACGAAATTGAAAAGTACATAAAAGCAAATTTTCATCGGGAGATTAAGCTTCAAGAAATATCGGAGCACTTTTACATCAGTAGAGAATATATTTCAAGAAAATTCAAACAAGAGTATCATGTCAATATTTCAGAGTATTTAGTTACCATCCGAATGAAAAAAGCTCAAGAATTATTGAAAAGCAGTAATTTGAAAGTTTATGATATTGCTAATATGATTGGATACCAAGATGATAAATATTTTCGCAAAGTATTTAAAAAAATCATAGGTGTTTCACCTAATGAATACCGTGAGATGGAAATAAGATAGAGTGAAAATGTATATTTGGGATTTTTTCGTTATTAAGAAACTAGATGAAAGGTGAATGCTTTGAACTACGATAAATTATTACATATTGAAACAGAAGAAATACAAGTAGGATTCCATAAGTCCTATCATTATCATCGATATGAACCAACTCCATATGAGCATTTGGAGCAATTATTTCGCGAATTTCCGCTTCGTGAGACAGATTATGTAGTTGATTTTGGATGTGGAAAAGGGCGTTTAAACTTTTATATTCATTATGTATTTCAGTCGACTGTAAAGGGAGTTGAAATCAATGAAGACTTTTATTATCAAGCGCTTCTTAATTTAGAACAATACGCAAAAAGCAGAAAGAAAAAGAAAGAAAAGATACATTTTTATTTAGGAAAGGCAGAGGATTTTTTGGTACAGCCAGAAGATAATTATTTCTATTTTTTTAATCCTTTTTCCTTGCCTATCTTTCAAAAAATTATTAGTAATATCGTGTGCTCACTGGAACAAAGTAGTCGCAAGGTCAACATTATTCTCTATTTTCCCTCAGATGAATATCGATTTTTTATGGATAACCATGCATTATTCAAAAAGAAAGGAGAGGTGAAAGTCGGGAATAGGACAGAAAAGGATACGTTTATCATTTATCAATCTCTTTATTAGGCATTGTTTCTTGCCCGTTAAATCTTTAAAGATTTAACGGGATTTAATTTATTTAAATTTTTTGGGAGATAATACCATTAATGAAAGGATTGTCTAAAGTGGATTTTTCCTTTATATTCAATTTATACAAGTAGAAAGTCTTAGGTAAAAAGTTTTAAATAACATGCGTTAATCGAAAGTGAAAAAGAGATAATCAAGAGAAATCGCTTATTAGAATATTTTTAGAGGGGAAATTACTATTTTTACATTGCCTAATGCTGATTCAGTAACTTATTTACAAGTGGAATATTCTATTCCTATTATTCTATTATCGATCTTAATCGCATGTTTAGCATCTTATACGGCGCTTTCCATGAATGAGCGGATTGTTTATAATAGTTTTTTTCATCGATATATTTGGTTAGGATTAGCGTCTATTACCATGGGGTTCGGAATTTGGTCTATGCATTTTATTGGGATGAGCGCCTCTATGCTCCCAGTAAATATGAAATATAATATTCCATTAACGATACTTTCAATAGTACCAGCTATTCTAGCTGCTTTTTTGGCTTTCAGCCTATCAAGCAAAGCTAGAAATTCTAGTAGATTAATTGTATTCGCGGGGATATTTATGGGGATTGGTATTAGTGCTATGCACTATATTGGAATGAGAGCAATGGTTATAGAGGCTAATTATGCCTATCATTTTGGCTATTTTACTTTATCTGTTGTTATTGCCGTGCTTGCTTCTTTTGCTTCCTTATTTATTTTTCTAAAGTTACAGCCATATATGAATAACTTTATTGTGAAATGTATTACCTCTCTTTTGATGGGAATTACGATATCAAGTATGCATTATACTGGAATGCATGCTGTCAGGTATTATGTGGATTCAGAAAGAGAACTTATTCATTCCCACGCAAATCATCTTAGTATAAAATCAATCATTCTCGGTATATCAATTGGTATGGCTATTCTTTTTTTATTTTCTTTTTTATCTAGCTTGCTGGATCGCTATGTCGACTATCGGTTAAATCATTTTGATGCATTAACGAAGCGCCCCAATCGCAGGCAGTTTGAAAAAGTGATAGGCTCTGCTACTTATTTAAGTGGGATAGCAATTCTTCATATTCATAATATAAATAAATGGAATAGTAAGTATGGCTACTATTTTGGTGATAAAATCATTATTTATATAGAAGAAGTGTGTAGGAAGCTAGTAGGCCATAATATAGAATTGTTCCGAATAGAAGGAAATCGTTTTGCGTTCTTAAGTAGGACAAATGAGGATCTAGAGAAATTAATTTTAGAACTTAATCGTCTAACAGCCATAATATCTAGTCCTGTAATAATTGATGATCAAATGATCAAGATAGAGACAGCTATTGCATTGTCTGTTAATGAGAAAAAGGTTTCTGCTAAACAAATATATTTAAATGCTGTAGCAGTTTTAACTCATTATTCGCTTCGCTATGAAAATGAAATAATAAAGTATGATTCAGGTAAACATAAGCGAACATTTGCTAATCATCTTGTGAGTGAGATAGAAGATGCCCTCATAAAAAAACAATTATACTTAGTGTATCAGCCTAAAGTAAATTTAAACTCAAAGGAAGTAGCAGGAGTGGAAGCTTTATTAAGATGGAAGCATCCTAGATATGGGGAGATTTCTCCAGGAGTTTTTATTCCTATTTTAGAAGCGTCTGACAAAATGTGGGAAGTTACTGACTGGATTATGGAAGAGATCTGCAAGCAAATGGCCAGATGGCAAAATCAAGATAGAAGCCTATCTGTGGCATTTAATATTCCAGGTCCTTATGTTACTTCTCGACGACTAATGAGAAACTTAAAAGCGTATGTAGAGAAATATAAGCTAAGTCCATCATTAATCGAGTTAGAGATTACTGAAACAAGCGCCGTCGGTAATATGGAAGGAGCAATTCAATCCGTGCAAGCTTATAGAAATGCAGGTTTTTCTGTTGCTCTTGACGATTTTGGTACTGGGGTATCATCTTTGTCCTATTTAAAAAGAATTCCAGTCAATACATTGAAAATAGATAAATCCTTTATTGATGAGGTTCCAGAATCGCAAAAAGATGGAGAAATTATTAAAGCTATTATTGCCTTGGCAAGTTCTTTGCATTTATGCATTGTGATAGAAGGGGTAGAAAGAGAAGAGCAAATTGAATATTTATCTACCATAAATAAATGGCCGATTATCCAAGGATATTATTATGCTAAACCGATGAATAATCTTGCTTTGGAAGAGTGGCTTTATATGTTTGAAGAAGAAAAAACAGGATAGAAGTTTGAAAAATAAGATCATCCGCTTTTAAGTTAAAAGAAAGATCCTTTTCTTTTCGTGGGATCTTTGAGATAAATAGAAATGATAAGTGAAATAGGGTGGTTGATTTGCGTGACTATTCTGCAGATAATTTAATATCTTTAGAGAAGGCTCCTGTATTTTTTGATTTACAAGAATCATTTTCTAATTTAATAGTTGGTAAAATGGGGGCATTTTCCTTTCTAGTTTTAGCAAAGAAAGACTGATAAAATATGAAAGAGAAACAACAAAAGATCATAACTAAAAATAAGCTGTTTAGAACGAAATTCATTTATTCATCCTCCTTTTGATGGTGCTGATATGGTAACTATACCGTTTATTGATGAAGGCAGTATAAAGACAGAGTTAAGTTTAAATGGAGTCAGTGTAAAGATGAATAGCAAATAGATGAAAGAGGTGTTTTTATGTATTTATCCGTGCAAGAAACCGCAGAATTGCTGTCGATTTCAGAAATGAAAGTGAAAAACCTTATTTTACAAAATCAGATTAGGGCCATTTATGATGGGACGGATTATCTTATTAACAAGGAGCAATTTAATACGCATTTTAAGCAAGTGGAAAAATATAAAACGTTTGTAGAAGAAGTATTAAGTGAGCCAATTCCTGAGGATTTAGACATTAAAGATGAGGATTAGTGTTTTTTAGTTTGTTAATAATAAGGCTGACAAACAACTAAATAAGAAGGTAAAGACGAATCAATAAATTTAAATAAATGCCTTGCTGACATCTATTCGTAAGAGCTTGCCGTCGAGGTTTAAGAGCGTCTATTCTTATTGTAGGAGTGGAGTGTCCTTATCTCCGCTCCACTTCAATTTTTTCGAAAATAATTATAGCCCAGGGAAAACGGAGTGAATCAGTTTGTAGATGATAACTAAAAACTATCTTTTTAAAGTGAATAAAAACCCAAACAATCATATGGTAACTCCGTATAATTATTCGGGTTATCATCGACCGGAAAACTTTATATGGTTATACTTCTAGCCATGAATGAGACCAATTTTCGATTTCTTTCATAATTGGTTCTAATGAACGCCCTTTTTCTGTTAGAGAATATTCAATTCTAACCGGCGTTTCAGGGTATACCTCTCGTACCACAATATCAGCTTGCTCTAAATCCTTTAATCTCTCCGATAAAAGTCTTCCGCTTATTCCAATGGAGGATTCTATAGAACAGAAACGTTGAGGACCGTTTAACAGCTGATAAATAATTAAACCAGTCCAGCGTTGGCTTAAAATACTCATTGCTTTTTCAAACCGTGGACAAATTGTTGAATGGTTCATCTTACATCCCCCCTCGTAATAATTATACAATAATTATTATTTTAAGTAAAAATATTATGAATCATAACTTGATTACTTTACAACTGTTGTTTATTAAAATAAAATTACTTACATAAAGTAACTAAAAATGGAGGAAAAAGAATGATATTTCATAACGATTCAACTATTTATGCAAAATCAATAACTTTAAAAGTATCTAATCTAGAAAAGTCTCTTTTGTTCTATACGAAAATAATTGGTTTTTCAGTTGCGAGTCAAGATAAAAGGACTGCATCTTTACGTGCAGGAACAGGGGAACCTTTTTTATTTTTAGAAGAATTAAAAGAAATCGAGCCTAAAACAGTACGAACAACAGGACTCTATCATTTTGCTATCTTGGTGCCATCAAGAGAGGAGCTAGGAATTATATTGAACCATTTGCTAGAAACAGGTTATCCATTACAAGGAGCTTCTGATCATTATGTTAGTGAAGCGATCTATCTAGCAGATCCAGATGGAAATGGGATTGAAATCTATCGAGATAGAAAGGCGACAGAGTGGGAGTGGGAAGATGGATTTGTGAAAATGGATACAGCCTATATGGATACAAAAGGAGTGCTTGCATCTGCAGGAAATCGCCAATGGAAAGGTCTTCCCGAGCAAACTATCCTTGGTCATATTCATTTACATGTTGCGGATTTAACAGATACGGTTGATTTTTATGTAAAAGGATTAGGCTTTGATGTCGTTCAAAAATATGGTTCACAAGCGTTCTTTCTTTCAACAGCACAATATCACCATCATATCGGCTTAAATATTTGGAATGGAATGGGGGCACCTGCTCCAGAAAAGAATCATGTTGGTTTAGCTTATTTTGATTTGAGTATACCTGATCACGAAAAACTAGAAGAAATTAAGCATAGAATTGTACAGCTAGGGGCATTAATTATCGAAAAAGAGGGTAAATGGTATACATGGGATCCCTCTGGAAATATGATTCATTTAACAGTTTTTTGAATATATAAAGCACTGCTTAATTTCTATTTTCTTATTAAACTTTAAATTAGAGTACATCATTTCCAAGTTGGACTATAATCAACATTTATTAGGAGTGATGCATTAGTTGTACTATAATCAAGGTGTATATCAATATTTCATCGACAATTCAGAAAGATTAACAGAAGAATGGTATAATGATTTGACAAAAAATGATCCAAAAGGTGTGTACGCAGCAACTGATCCATATGCGATTGAGACAATGAAAAAGCAAAACAATGATTTTCATCTTCGTCTTGCAGGTCTCTTTATTAAAGATAGGGAAGAGTTCCTTGAAGACATTAAGGAATGGATTTTTAAAATTGCAACCGATCAGGGGCAATTAGATACACCAATTCATTTTATTATTCGTGAATTTATTCGAACGAGGGAGCAATATTTTCAGTTGATTGAAGAATACGCGGCCAAACATCATGTCGAGCAGTCACGCGTCATTGAATGGAGCCATTCTGTTGTAAAGGTTCTCGATAAAATTATCTTGAAATATACTGAGGAACATCATAATTATTCCAATAGGCAGCTTATAGCACAACAGGATATGATTAATGAATTAAGTTCACCAGTCATTTCTTTAAGTAAATCAAGTGCACTCTTGCCTCTTGTTGGAGATATTGATACAGCGCGTGCTGCTTCTATATTAGAAAATACGATTAAGCAATGTGAAGAGAAGAAAGTATCCAGATTATTTATTGATTTATCTGGTGTAATTATTATTGATACAATGGTTGCCCATCAGATATTCCAATTGATTCATGGTTTAAGCTTAATTGGAGTGAATACGACATTATCAGGTATTCGCCCAGAAATAGCAACAACCGCAATACAGTTAGGATTACCCTTCGCGGATATTTCAATCGCTTCCACGCTTTCTAAAGCAATTGAGCAAGATGGCAACTTTGAAAAGTAAGTAAATTATGAATCAGTGAAAGGGACAAGTACTGTATATAAGGAGCCGCCAACTTCTGTTGTCCAAAATTTGTGTCCACTTGTATGCAGGTTATCATATGGAGAGACAAGCAACATGTATCTTATTATTATCGGCTTGTATATTGGTAGAAGAATTTTACGCCAGGATTACCTTGCTGGCTCACATTAAATGCCAGCTCGTCGTAAAAGGGTTTACCTGACGTACTTGATCTCTTTCAGCGATTTAGAATGTAGAGAATGTATATATTATTCTAAGTTAATGTCAATCATTTTTGCTTTTCCTAACAGGTTATCTTGTTCTGTATAGGTATCGCTTGTACTTAACTGGACTTTATTAACGGCAGAATTTTCTAAGATAAAGCCTATATTTCCTTTTTTTCGTTCTCCTGGATTTAATTCTCCATTAAGCTCTTCTAAGTAGATATCCTTTTCCCATGTAATCATTTCATCCTTATCTGTTTGGATGAAAGCAATTGGAGAGAACTTCCTAATTTCGTCCGATAGGTTTTCAAGTTCCACAGAAAACTTGATGAAAGTGAATTGTTCTTCATGTGTATAAGTATGATAAAAGTCTATTAAGCTATATGCTGGTCGATAAGCGATAAGTTTGATGTCTTTGACTGTTAGTCTTACGGAATCAACCTGAACTTCCTTGGCTTCTTTAGAAATGGCTTTTAATGTTGCTTCTCCTTTTCTATCGCGATAAAAGTCACCAGCAGCTAGTAAAGCGGCATCATCAATTACTTGCGGATTGGGAGTATAAATATCCGTTGAAACAGTTTTTCTATCTGCAGCTAGCGTGCTCGTTTCTCTTTTCTTTAAATCGTTATTCTTTGTATTAGTATTAGTTTCTTTGCTGCTACAGCCGGCTAGTAAAAGGAAGGTTAATAAATAGATAATATTTTGTCTCAATGGCGTTCCTCCTGATGGAAAAGCTCCCCTCGCGAAAATAGAGGGAAGCACTTCTTTTATTAAAGTAAAGAAAGTACAGGTTAATAGATGGAAGCAGTCCCCGTGTTTCCTATATCTCAGGAAATGTCGCACCAGCCCCGACGCTCCTAAACAGGTACCCTCCGCCATTCTATTTATCCGTTATTTTTATTTTTGCGTTTAGTAGGTTGAAGATAATTTTTGCATGATCTGTATTGTCCTTTTGTCCTGTAAAAAGGTTGCTAGAAGGTCCGTAGGCATAGACAGGAACGTCTTCACCTGTGTGTCCTCCAGTTGTCCAGCCTGTATTGGTTCGTTTATTGAAGATATCTTCAATAGCATTGTCGATAGTAGTGAGGTCCTTTGTATCAGCAGCCTTTTGAACGGTCTGAATTTCCTCTGAAGTTAGGGATAACTGAATATTATCTTTTAAGGTAGATTTTACATTCGCGCCATTTACAATTAATTCTGCCATAAAATCAGGTGTTTTCTTTGCTGCTTTGATTGGCTCGCCATACCAATTATAATCCCCATTAGCTGCAATAGAGAATCCGCCAGTTGAATGGTCTGCTGTAGCAACAACTAAAGTATTTTTATCCTTTTTAGCAAAATCAATTGCTGCTTTATATGCCTTTTCAAAATCCTCCATCTCACTCATTGCAGCGACAATGTCGTTATCATGGCCCGCCCAGTCAATTTGACTACCTTCCACCATAAGGAAAAATCCTTTCTTATTTTTGTTTAAACTATTGATAGCAGTTTTTGTCATTTCCTCTAACGAAGGTGTATCTTTATCTCTATCTATCATTTTCGGCATTCCTGCTTCCGCAAATAGACCAAGCAATTGTGTATCTTTATTCTTCAGTAAATCTTTACGATTCGTTACATAATTGTAGCCAGCCTTCTTAAATTCCTTCGTTAAGTCTCTATCCTGGCGAACGAAAAGGTCTGTCCCACCACCTAGAAGAATATCCACTTTATGCTTACCATTTATCATCTCATCAAAATAATCATCTGCAATGGCATTCATGTTTTTACGATTAATATCATGTGATCCAAAAGATGCTGGGGTTGCATGGGTAATTTCAGAAGTGGCAACAAGACCTGTGGATTTGCCTTTTTCTTTTGCAGCTTCTAAGACGGTTTTCACTTCCGAATGATCATTGTCTACAGCAATAGCATTATTGTATGTTTTAATACCAGCAGACATTGCGGTTGCGGCTGATGCAGAGTCTGTGACATTTTGTTCGGGATCTTCTGGATATGTCATTTGCTGTCCTACTAAATAAGGATCAAAATATGTGCTTTCTGCCGTTTTGGTTTTCGGATTATCTTTTAAATAGCGATATGCGGAAGTGTAAGAAACACCCATTCCATCTCCTATCAGAAAGATAACATTTTTCGGTTTTCCGTTATTGTTTCCATTTTTTTTTGCTTCTGCATCTGTTCCTGTTAATACAGTTGCTAATCCAGCAACTGTTAGAGAAGAGATTACAGCGATTGGCAGCACCTTTTTTTTCCATGATTTTAAGTTCAAATTTTTCCCCTCCATTATTTAGGCTCGCTTTATTATCATGGAAAAAAGTTAAGCTTGTTTTACAGTAGTTTAGAAAAAAAGTAAAAAAAACTAGGATAAATGTACCCTAGTTCGATAGTAATGATAGAGGTCGTTTGCCTATGGAAAAGGAAAAAGAGGTTTTTACTTTAATGCAAAATTTTTATCGAGTGCATAGGAAACGGCTGCTTGAGCATGTAAAAATGTTGTATCAAATAGCGGAATAGAACTGTCTTCTTGTTTTATAAGTAAGGGAATCTCTGTACATCCTAAAATTATCCCTTCAGCGCCTTGTGCTTGAAGTTTGTCTATAATACGCAAATAGATAGCCTTTGATTCTGGAAGGATTATCCCTTTGCATAATTCATCGAATATAATTTGATGAACTGCTTCTCTATCCTCTTTGTCAGGAATAATTGTTTCAATCTCTTGTTGTAAAAGTGCTTCTTTATAAAAGGACTGCTCCATTGTAAACATCGTTCCTAATAAGCCGACTTTTTTTAAGGTAGCTTTTTTTATTTCATATCCAGTAACATCTGCGATATGAAGTAATGGAATAGTGATAGCTGCTTGTACTTCTTTTGCCATTTTATGCATAGTATTGGTACAGATAATTACGATATCAGCACCGCCCGCTTCCAGTGTTTTAGCGGCATTTATCATTAATACAGTGGCCTCATCCCAATGTCCAGCTTTTTGCAGAGCAACAATTTCTTCAAAGTCAAAGGAATATAGAAGCGATTTAGCAGAATGTAATCCACCCATTTGTTCTTTTACGAATGTATTTATATAGCGATAATAATCAGCTGTTGATTCCCAGCTTAACCCGCCAATTAGTCCAATTGTTTTCATTAGATACTCCTTTATGTCCATTTTTTCACATCATAACATGGTATACTGGTATAGAATAGAGCCAGTAATTATATACTTTTATAGTACCAGTTTGTTTTTTAGGAGGATTCTGCATGATCTTTATTACGATTGACCGATCCAGTTCTATTTCTTTAACACAGCAAATTTATGATCAAGTTCGTAATGGAATATTGGAAAAGCAATTAAAAGAGGGAGATAGACTAGCTTCCTCAAGAGAATTAGCAAGCTCTATTGGAGTTTCGCGAAATATTGTGCTGGAGGCGTACGAGCGTTTAATTGCAGAAGGCTATTTAGAAGTAAGACCAAAGTCAGGGACTTTTGTAGCAAGAGGGACTTCTCTTTCGTTTACAGAAAATACAAGAAGAAAAGAAACTCCTAAAAAAATCGATGCGAATAAAAAGAGGTATATTGATTTTAAAGCAGGGAATCCAGCAATCGATTATTTTCCAAGGAAGAAATGGGCACAATTAACAAAGGAAATTTGTTTGCATTCTTCGGAAGCAGTCTTTGGATATGGAGAGGCCTCTGGAATGAAAGAATTAAAGAATGCCCTTGTTGACTATTTAAAAAGAGTTAGAGGGGTGCAATGCAGGGCAGAGCAAATTTTTATTACATCGGGTGCTACTCAAGGATTGAAGCTAATCACAGAAATGCTTGGGAGAGGAAATAAAACGATAGCAGTTGAGGATCCTGTGACATATGAAATGAGAAATATTTTTACTTTTAGCAATAGACAAATCATTCCTGTTCCTGTAGATGAGAATGGGATTGATCCAAGTGGATTACCAAAACAATCCCCCAGTTTTGTCTTTGTTATTCCTTCCCATCAATTTCCTTTAGGGGGTATTCTTTCTATTCAAAGAAGGCTGCAATTAATCGAGTATGCGAAAAAGATGGATTGCTATATTGTAGAAGATGATTATGACAGTGAATTTACCTATGAGGGGGCTCCTGTACCGTCTATCCAAGGAATAGCACCTAACCACGTTATATATGTAGGAACTTTTAGCAAAATTCTTTCACCAGGCTTACGGATAGGATATGTAATTTTACCAGAGGAATTAATAAGTGATTTTGAACAGCTTAAGTGGTTTTCAGACAGACATACTTCCTCTCTGGAACAATTAGTATTAGCCCGTTTTATCAGGGAAGGCTATCTAGATCGGCATGTTCGCAAAATGAAAAAAATATATAAAGAAAAACGGGAACGGTTAGTCTTAGCTATTCAGCAAAATTTTGAATATGCTACCATCATTGGTAAATCGGCAGGAATGCATTTAGTTGTCGAAATTCCAGATACAGATTTTCATTCCACCTTCATACATAAAATCGAGGAAAATGGAGTAAAGGTATATCCGATTGAACAGTATAGTTTAGTTAAAGGAAAGCATAAGAGTAGAATTGTAATGGGTTATGGTGGATTATCCCTCGAACAGATTGAAAAAGGCGTCCGATTATTGCGAGAAATCCTTGATACAGAAAAATAGTCTTTTTAATGGAAAAACTATCTGAAATTCATTTTTTTTTAATATGATATATGTAAATATAGTTTATATCAGTAAAATTAATATCCTAAGGAGTATGTAGATATGAATAAATCAAGAAAAAGCATCTTTTCAAAAAAGTGGTTAATCATACTTTTTGGGGTACTCATTATTCTCTTATTTATCCCGACCCCTTATTATTTAAATCAACCAGGCTCAATTGAAGCACTTGCATCAAAAGTGACGGTAGAGAATGGTACGAAGTCTGAAAAGGGAAGTCTGAATCTAACAACAGTTTATTCGATTAAAGCAAATAACCCCTATATCTATCTATACGGATTGGTCGCACCACATACGGAAATCCGAAAGGAAGAAGAGGTTAAGGGGAATTTAAGTGATGATGAGTACAATAAGCTGCTGCTTCATATGATGGATACATCAAAGCAAAATGCGATTATCGCTAGTCTGCATGCAGCAGGGAAAAAGGTAGAGTTTACTTATAACGGTATTTTCGTTGCTCAAGTATTAGATAACTCTAAGGCAAAATCAATTATTCAAGTCGGAGATATTATTAAAAAAGTGGATGGAAAGGCATTTACTAAAAGCGAGAAGTTAATTGCTTATTTAAAAGAAAAGCAAGCAGGAGATATAGTCCACCTTGAATTTTTACATGGCAAGAAAAAGAAAGAAGCTGATGTAGAAGTAATTGAATTAGACAAAAAGACAGGGCAGGTTGGTATTGGGATTGCTCCAGAAGATAATATGACGATCCACCCTTCTATTGATGTAAAAATTAATAGTGAAAATATTGGAGGGCCTTCCGCCGGATTTATGTTTTCATTAGAAGTCTATAATCAAATTGTCAAAGAAGATTTAACAAGAGGCTACAAAATAGCCGGTACCGGAACGATGGATGCCGAAGGAAATGTGGGGCAAATTGGTGGAATCAAGCATAAAATCGTTGCGGCACATAAAGAAGATGTGGATATATTCTTCTATCCACGCGATATAACAGAATATGATACGAATGAAAAGGAAATTAAAGAACAAGTAAAAGAAGAGGGATATACCGATATTAAGATAGTTCCTGTTAGTACGTTAAAAGAGGCAATTGAGTATTTAGAAAAGCTACCAGAGAAGAAATAAATTTATGGGTTATTAGAAATCTCCTTACATAGTAGGGAGATTTTTCTTTATTTTTATAAGAAAGGAGACAGGGAGATTCCTGTAAAATTCTAGCGTTTAGAAAATCCTGAAATGGGAAAGTTATATATAAGAAATGAAAAGCACGTATAGTCGGTAAAACGGCATTTATAAGGAGGTTCACGATGTCAGAATTTTTCAGTGGTTTTTTTAATATTCTTTATGGAGCTTTCGGAGTTCCTCTACTTTTAATCGTTCTCATTATTCTTGTTATCGTTGTTTCACAAAGAAGACGAAAAAAGAAAATGAAGCAAGAAGACTGGATGGGGCATTCGTCAGTAGAGAAAATCGAAAAAGATAATAAAAAGAAGTAGCAAAGCATTTTCCTTCCTTTAGATGAAAAAAATTTTGGCCATAAAATTCAAGTATAAGAAGAACCTGAACAATTATCCTTTTTTACATCTGGATACTTGTTCAGGTTTTGTAGGTTGTTTTGTAAAGTTTGATGCCAAAAAAGGCTGTTATCAATATCAATAAAGCTAGAAACTGAACTCACTGAATATTAAATCTTTAAGACCTTTTATCCGATGTTTGCTCACTGGTAAAGTTTCTTCAGAATCAATTAGAACCAGATTATATGAATTCATAAATTCATCTTTTTGAATTTTTTTAACTCTTTCTAGGTTGACTAAATAGGATTTATGGATACGATAAAATCCGTGCTTTGCTAATTTTGCTTCAAGAACTTCAAGTTTCTCATTACTTTCAATAAGTTCTCCAGTTGTAAGATGTATTGTGGTTTTTCGAATGGTTTTACCAATAAAGTTGATCTCATCCTTTTTAATTAATAAGTACCCAGTTGATGTCTTAACCCCTACCCGAAGGTCGTCTTTATTTACATAATTAACTCGCGTTAGTGTTTGGAATAATCTAAATACATCAACAGGCTTTACTATATAATCTAAGGGATAAAAATTATATGCATCCAATGCAAAGGATTTGTGATTACTGATGAAAACAATTTTTATATTTTTGTAATACTGATTGATATGTTCTGCTAGTTTAAATCCAGATTGAGATGCAATTTCTATATCTAATAATGCAATATCTACTTTATTCTCATTTAAAAAAATTGGAAGAGAATCACCATTTGTAGAGGTATATACTAAATTATATGGTGATTCTTTAAAAATATCTTTATATAGTTCTAATTGTATCGGGTCATCGTCTATAGCTATGATACTTAATTTAGACATTTTTATTCAGAATCATTCTTTTTGTCTTTACTAGGAAGTTCAGGTTCGTATGTAAACCAATACGATGCTAGAGTACCCTTTGAGGCCATAAAACCAACCTTACCTATAATTTTTGCTAGTACTTTCGTAAATAAGTTCATAAATAATCCACCTTTCTTGTAGTTTTTTTATCTAACCAATCGGTCATGTCATGATGCCATTTTGTAAGTGAAATCGATTGGAAGAGAACAGATAGCCAAATACTTGAGATAATACTTGATTTACCTATAGGTAATAATATCGTGAGGATGAACAGTGTTGTAATAAAAAATAATGAAATATGTTTGAATAACATTTTCTTATTGTCATTAAATAAAGCTCTAGTTTTATGTAAGACAGGAGCTTTTTTATTATAAATAAACATAGAAATTAAATAAATTATAAGGACAGCGATCATATTAAGAGCTAGAAAATGCTTGGTTGCTATCGAAAGTATAAGGATTAAAATAGTACTGTAGACCACACATTTTAAATAACTTTTAAAGTGTGCTCCTCCACCAAAAGTTCTAAGAAAAGCTCCTGTAAAAAGAGATACGGTGGCTTCAATAAAAACTCCAAATAAAACCGATAGTATTAGAATAACTGAAATTTGAATAGTTAATGAGATTATCCACTCTAGTCCGTATCGTATATACTCTTTATTATCTCTGTATTCTGGGGCATGTTTGATAACAAAATTAGTTACTTCATTACTAATTATATTAGGATTAACCATAAATTATTTCCTTTCTTTAGGTGGTATGAGGACAAACATACTTAAAGTTCGATTATTAAGTTCTGGATATATGTATCCGTTATATCTCTCTAAAGTCATCATAATATTGCTTAGTCCTAATCCATTTTCATAAGTAGTTTTTGTACTATAACCATCTTGAAATATGTTTTCCAAATCTAGCAGCTCCGGATTCACTTCATTTAACACTTCGACTATTAAATACTGATTTTTGTAAAATTTAATGACTATTTCTCTAGAAGCTGTTTCGTTTGATTTTATAAATTCATATGCATTAGAAATTAAGTTTCCGATAACATTGTTAAATTCATAAACTGGCATAGGAATGAGTTCAAATGTATCGGAGATAAAAATATTAAAATTAATACCGTCTTTTTTTAAAATCTGTTTGTATTGAATAAGTAAACCGGCTATTGACATGTAATGTAAAGGTAGAGTTTCAGAAGTTGTCTGAAACTCTTCAGTGAGTTCACTCAGATAAGCTTTTAAATCATTTATTCTATTTAGATGGACTAGAGAATTGATAGTGTTAAGTTGAAAGATAAAGTCATGCCTTTGTGCTCGTATACTTCTTAGATAAAATTTTGCACTTTTCTCTTGCTCAGTTAATAATTTTTTTTCTGCTTTAATAGTGTTTAGATAAACTAAGTACCGTGTAAGATAAATAAATGCAATACTCGAGATAATTATTAAATAAGCAGAGGTAATCGATATACCGTCATCTTGAATGACTTTAATTACAATTAACATGAATAACACAACAAATAGGGGGAAAATCCACCAAAACTTTGGGGTCTTAGCATGAGAAATGTCCTGGTTAGGTATAAGACTCCTCCTAAATGCTCTTAGAAATAATAATAGTAGAGTTAATAATGAACCGTTAACTAATCCAGAGATAAATCGTATTTGATTAAATGTTGAAGAGCCTGCAAAAAGTAGATCAAAAATAATAATATTTATCAATTGTACAATCAGTAGAAGGGTCATACTTAATAATAGGGATAATATTGAAAAAGTGAATTTCACTTTATATAGCTTGGATATAAGAAGAGCCAGAATTACTACAGCTAAAGGCAATTTAATAAAGGGATAACTTAGTGATAGTGTTAAAAATATGGCTGTTCCTAGACTTATAGAAAATAAATAAAGTATTTGTATTTTACTAAAATGAAATTTATTTAATAATTGTAGGGTTATTAAAAGCATTGGGATTGTTTCAAACAGAGCTCCAATAAAATCAATAAAAATCAAGGTCTTCTTACACTCCTATAATTAAGTATATAAAAGTTGGAAAAATTAGAAATCAAATAGCGAAAGTATTCGAGCCTATTTTTATGATAATTCAAACAATTAAGCGTTTCCCATTTTACGTATTGCCCTTTTATGTACTCTAAATGTCCTAATATGCAGCTTTTTATCCCTTTTATAATTTTCGAGGTATTTATAAACCTGTTTCATTTTATAATGGAAAATATAGGATAAAAGGGTGGTGGTTTAAATACTAAAATACATTTCTATTTATTACGGAATAAAGAAATTTAAAAAAGTAAGGAACAAATAACCTCTGAAAAAAGGTTGTATGGATTGGATTTATTTTCCTATTCTCTAAATAACAATGTAACATCAAATTTAAAATAAATCAAATTTTTTACACAAATAGTAAATAATGTTCTCGGATACTTGATGACCTTATGTAAATATATTAGTACTGTTATAATCCATATGATTCCCAGGAATTAATTACTGATAATTAATTCTTAATATTCTGATATTAGGATACAGTGTTAAGTTTAGTACCTTTTAATACACAGATAGTATTAAATAAATTATAAACGCTGGTGATAAATTATGAATGCACAGTTTAAAAAAGGTGTACTAGAATTAATAGTCTTAATAATAATAAACAAAGAGGATGAATACGGTTATTCACTAATAAAGAAGATCTCGAATAAGATCGTTATATCGGAAGGTACTGTTTATCCGATTTTAAGAAGATTAGTTAAAGAAAAGTATGTCACGACATATCATGAAGAATCAAAAGAAGGACCATTTAGGAAATACTACAGAATTACAAAGGAAGGTATAGCTAAACTTGAATCCTTAAAGATGGAATGGAATGAGTTTTTCCTAACAATAAATCGTTTTGTCGAGGAGAATGATAAACTTGAACAAAAATAATTTTTTGAAACTACTCAAAAATAGTTTGAAGTTTATGTCTGAAAAAGAAAAGAAAGATATATTAGAAGAGTATAGCATGCATTTTACGGAGGGATTAAGTGAAAATAAAAGTGAAGAGGAAATTTCTAAAGAATTAGGTAATCCTGAAGAAATCGCTAAGGAATTAAACGCTGTTTATGCGATTAATAAGGTCGAAGAAAAGAAAAGTATAAGAAGTATGCTTACAGCAATGATGTCCATAATGGGTTTAAGTTTAATGAATTGCATTATTATTATAGTGAGTTTATTCTTTATGTTATTATTAACGCCATTTATATTGGCTTATGTCATTGGTGTGCCTATAATGATCCTATCTCCCATAATTTTAATCGTAATGGGGTTTGTAGATGGTTCTACCATTGGACTTGGGGAAATTCTCGAGTCTATAAAAGGAGTTATTATAGGAGCCATTTTAGCCATCCTAGGGTATTATATAGGGAAGTCATTTATTAAATTATTTATTAAATATCTAAAATGGAACGCATCAATAGCAAGGGGGAAAAATGGATTATGAAAAAAATATTTTTTAGTATCCTATTTCTCTTTATATTAAGCGCGTGTTCAAATGAAGAAAATATTGGCACCTCTGAAAACCAAATACCCGATACAAAGAATGTAGAAATCCCTAGTATTATTTTTTCTTCTGACAAACAAAACAGTGTAATTGATGAAAAGGAAATGAAATCAAGTATAAAAACGTACCTAGACACTTATGAAGCATTACAGCTTGCTAGCTATCCATTTGAAGAAATGATCGATGAAGAAAAGGAATTGACTAAAAGTGAATTGGAGAAATTAGACCAAATTTACAGACTAACAAAAGAAAATGATGAAAATTTCTCTAATTATATTTCACAAAATACATTACCTGAAGGGTATCTAGAGGAGTCTGAAAGAATTAGCAGATATATTACAGGTGTAAATGAAATTATTTACGAAATAGATACAATGCTTAATCAACTTACAGACGACATAGAGAAAGAAGTTATTCCGACAGTAAACTTTGATTTAATAAATAAAAAAAGTGATGTAGTGAATGGAAGAGAACAGAAAAAAATAGAAGAGTTTCTCGAGAGGGAGAATATTGATACTAAAGCATTTGGGAAGAATTCACAAGGAAAAACAGAATAATTTTATAGATATAAAAAAAGATGTACCGAATTTATTTTCAGGTACATCTTTTTTTGTATGAGAAGTATTCCAGCTTAAGATTAACCTCGATATTTATACGGTAATTCCAAAGGGAAATGCGTGTAATGGCCGGGTTTTTTAGATGTTCTAGAAAGTGTGCTGCTGGGACTCAGTCTAGTTATTTCTTATTTACTATTATATATAGAATGATATTATCCTTAAAACATTACTATGAAAATAAAATATTGAATCTCTTATATTTTGGTAGTATTGTTTTTTTATACCAGTCAAAGGAATGAAGAATAATGTTTAAAGTATCTATGAATGAAAATCAAATAATGAACACAGGAATATTGAAAATAAAACAAAATAAAAACAAATTTATAAGTAATGCTTCACTAATTATGGGATTGAAATATCCATTAGTTTGTACTGCTGCACATTGTGTTTTTGATTGGTATAAGCAAACAAATGCGAATGAGATAACCTTTATAACTTATGATAACCACGAATATGAAGTGGAGGAAATCTACGTCAGTAAGGAGTGGGTTCAAAATGGAATAGTAGATTATGATACTGCTTTTCTCACTTTAAAAGAACCGCCTTTAGAAACAGACAATATAATTAAGCCTATATTTAATAACACCTCGAAAAAACAGCATGCATTAATACCTTACATACAGAAAAAATTTCTCCGGAAAAATAAAATCGAAATAATAGAAAACATAACATTTGAGGACTATATACACAATTCATCCTTGTTAGGAGTAAAAGGAAAAGCGGGAGTAGGTAGCTCAGGCAGCCCTTGGCTGTTAGAAAAAGATCGTGATTACTTCCAATTTTCAAATACAAGTTTATCTTTTAATAGTGTTAAAGATATAGTGTGGGGCCCTTATTGGGGGGAACACATAGAAAATTTATATCTACATGCCAATAAAAAAGGGAACAACTTAGAAAGTATTAAAACCTATAAATTATAAAACTAGAAAGGAGGTGTGACTATGTCTAGAACGGATGTTTTATCTCTGCAAAGTTTAAGATATAAAAAGAACGATGAGCCGCCAATTGGTTCAAATGTCAGCGTTAACTGCAAAACACATAGTGGTTTAAGCCTTTTTTTCTGTGTAGTTCCTAGATAAGAAATTCAAAAAATTAAGCACAAATTAACTTGGTTAATTTGTGCTTATAATGAGGTGAACTAATGGATAATAGATATATAAAGTACATAAATGAAGGCTATTATTATAATGTTGCTAGTGAAAACAATCAAAGATTGCTCCATTTAGACTGCCCACCAGATAACTACATAGTAATTGATGGAGAACATTGGATAAATGTTTTGGAAAGAAACATTAAACTACCTAATCAGGGCTGGAAGATTCATATTAGTACGAATATGAAAGAGGCGCAAACAACTTTAGATATTGTATCTAAGTTAATGATAGAAAGAAATATATCATTTAAGTACGTAAAAAGTATTACAGAGCTACTAATGAAAGATTCCAAATATGGCGATAGAGGTTCTTCAGGAAAGTTTATTACAATATATCCTGTAAATACTAATCAATTTATCGAGTTATTAAGTTTACTAGAGAATAGCTTATCTCATTTAAAACCTGGCCCGTATATACTAAATGATAAAAGATGGTATGATTCTAACGTCTATTTTAGATACGGTGCCTTCGCGCCAAGATTTACATTTATAGATGGAGTAAAAGTCGATGCTATAGAAAATTTACAGGGTGAACTTATTGAAGATAAAAGGGTTCCTTATTATTATCTGCCTGACTTTGTAGAAGAGCCTCCAGAAATTATAGCCATGGACAAAGCAATGGATCAAAATGATACTTATTCACCCCTTGAAAATTATGATATTAAAGAGGCACTACATTTTAGTAATGGAGGTGGCGTATATATCTGTGAGAATAAATTACAAAACAATACAAAGGTCATTCTAAAAGAGGGAAGGCCTCATGCCGCGGTAGATGCACAAGGTCGTGATGCATTTTCTAGGATTGTAAACGAAAGTGAGATACTTGATAAATTAGAAAAAACAACATTCCCAGTTAAAAAAATAAGTTCCTTTCGTGCGTGGGAGCATTATTTCATCGAAGAAGAGTATATCGAAGGCGATTCACTGTCTGAGTGGCTAGTTAAGAACTACCCTTTCAGCTCTACCCTAAAAAATGAGTCTTACACTGAAGCATGTATAAATATTATTAATCAACTTATTGAGGCTATACATGAAATTCATGAGCATAATGTAGGAATGGGCGATTTACAGCCTGCAAATGTTATAGTCACTCCCGAAGAGAAAGTAAGATTAATAGATTTTGAAACAGCAAGCACAACAAATGATTCTCTTTCTGGATTAATGACTCCTGGTTATATAGGCCATCAAGAAATGAATAAAGAACAAAGTGATTGGTTTGCATTACTAAGGATAGCAAAACAGTTATTTGTACCAATTGGAAGTGTTCAAGATATTTCCTGGAATTTGGATACCATTCATAGTAAATGGGTGCAGGTTGTATTTGGAGAAAAAGCGACTAAAATAATTGACAAAGTTAAATCGCTGTGTGACTTCTATCAATCACGTCCTATGGACGAGTTATTGAGTACAAATGGCCAGTTAAAACAAGATTTTGATTTATCTATCTTAAAATTAAAATTACGGAATTCCATATTAAAAGACGTTAAAATGGAAGATAGACTTTTACCGGGAGATATTCGTCAATATGAAATGGAAGCAGGAATAATAAATGTATTGACCGGCGGCTTTGGTACGGCAATGGCTTTACATAGAACCGGTGGAATAAATCAAACAGTAAAAGATTGGATTGAAAAACAAGAAATCAATCAATTACTTCATTTAGAAAATGGCTTATTTACTGGAAAAATGGGAATTGCTGCAGTTTTATGGGAATTAGGTTATCAAGAAAAGGCAAAAGCCCTATTTGATTCAGACATTGATATTAAAAACATGGAAGATATTTCTCTTGCAGCAGGTTTAAGTGGGATTGGGTTGGCATACTTAGGACTTAGCTACGAATATGATAATCCTAGATATCTAGATATTTGTCTCTCTATTGGAGAGATATTAATAGATAAATTAAATTCTAATGCACCTATCATTACTTTTGATTACGACGTGGTTGATAAGGGAGTCATGACAAGTTGGTCAGGAGTTTCCCTGTATTTTACTGCATTATATAAAAAAACAAAGGATCAAAAGTGGCTGGAATTATCAGAAAAGGCATTAGAAAAGGACTTGAAATTAGGGGTATTTGATGACGATGGCTTGTATCATATAGATGATGATTTTAGGATTTTACCATATCTCGCTGGTGGAGGAAGTGGACTGGCTATTCCTATAATTGAATTAGAGCTGAATGCAGACATAAAGAAATGGGATAAGGAAATTGATGGAATTTGCAAAATTTCGAAAAGTAAATGTTTTTATAACGCTGGATTATTTCAGGGAACCACTGGTATTTTAGCTATTGCAAATCTCCTAGAGCTATATACCAATAAAAACAGTTTAGTCAGCTCAGCTTTATTTACCCTTAATCTACATTTATTAGAGAATGATGACTGTATATTTGTTCCTGGGGATTCATGCTTTAGACTTTCTGGCGATATTATGTCTGGTTCTGCTGGCCTACTGTTAGTAATAAACGATATTTTAGAGAATAGAAACTACTCCTGGTTACCAATACTCAACTTAGAAAAGGTATTTAATTCTTCGATCTTAATAGGGGAAAATTCGCAAAGGAAGGTAGAACTATCCTTCTCTGGTAATTAATTGACTCTCTTGATGTAAAATATATCATTTTATGTAAATAAAAGGATTCGAAGATGATGAGGAAAATTATTTATTATAGGAGGTGATAAAAATGAAAAACGTTCTTGGTTTACAAAAAATAGGTAAGAAAGAACGGAAAAATGGAGATGTATTAAAGTCATCTGTGAGTTTAGGCTGTTCTCCATCAAGTAATACTAGCTGGTTCTTTTGTTAATTCTTAAAAAATACTATTAAGAAAGAAGGAATGGGAAATGAACAAAGTGTTATCTTTGCAAAAACAAGCTGTATCAAAAGACGTACAACTAAAAGCAAAATCACTTGCGAGTATTCAATGTAAAGGAAGTAGCAACGCAAGCTGGTTCTTCTGTTAATTCTACAAAATACTATTAAGAAAGAAGGAATGAGAAATGAACAAGGTATTATCTTTACAAAAAGAAGCGGTATCAAAAGATGTACAACTAAAAGCAAAATCCTCTAAAAGCATTCAATGCAAAGGAAGTAGTCACGCAAGCTGGTTCTTCTGTTAATTCTTAAAAAAACTATTAAGAAAGAAGGAATGAAAAATGAACAAAGTATTGTCATTACAAAAAGAAGCTGTATCAAAAGAAGTTCAATTAAAAGCGAAATCACTTGCAAGTATTCAATGTAAAGGAAGCAGCAACGCAAGCTGGTTCTTCTGCTAATTCTACAAAATACTATTAAGAAAGAAGGAATGAGAAATGAACAAAGTATTATCTTTACAAAAAGAAGCTATATCAAAAGATGTACAACTAAAAGCAAAATCCTCTAAAAGCGTTCAATGTAAAGGAAGTAGTCATGCAAGCTGGTTCTTCTGTTAATTCTTAAAAATACTATTAAGAAAGAAGGAATGAGAAATGAACAAGGTATTATCTTTACAAAAAGAAGCGGTATCAAAAGATGTACAACTAAAAGCAAAATCCTCTAAAAGCATTCAATGTAAAGGAAGTAGTCACGCAAGCTGGTTCTTCTGTTAATTCTTAAAAAAACTATTAAGAAAGAAGGAATGAGAAATGAACAAGGTGTTATCTTTACAAAAAGAAGTTATATCAAAAGATGTACAACTAAAAGCAAAGTCCCTAGCAAGTATTCAATGTAAAGGAAGCAGCAACGCAAGCTGGTTCTTCTGTTAAGACTAGTAAATGATTTCTGTAAAAGACAATAAAGTTTGGTCAATCAAGCTTTATTGTCTTAATTAATGAGGTGAATCTTAATTGAATGCGTATAAAATGCTCCTATTAGCAATTAATGATACAAAGAAGAAATTACTTTTGGTCACAATTATAATTGCATCTATTTTATTTACAGCAGCAACTTTATTTTTCCCACTTTTGGTAAAGGATATTGTTGATGAATTTTCAATGAATGAGATTAGCCTATGGATGGTTGGAGGTTTAGTTTTATTCTTAGTAATAAAATCTATAATTGAAGCAGTTAATCAGTACATAATATCTAAATTTGGTAACATGGTAATTCGCGATTTACAAAAAAATATCTACAATAAGGTTATTTATTTTAAAGTTGATTTTTTTGATGATTACCACAGCGGAGAATTATCAAGTAGAATCGTAAATGATACAGAAATTGTTAAAGATTTAATCACATATCACATCCCTAAATTAGTTACGGGAATTATAATGATACTTGGTGGATTAGCATTAACAATTATCCTCGATTGGAAACTAACGGTTGTGGTACTAATAATTGCTCCATTTATATTTGGGATTATATTTCCTCTGATGAGGAGAATGGAGAATACTGGGGATAGACAACAAAAAGAAACTTCTGTTTTTATTTCAAAAACGCAAGAGACTTTTAAAAATATAAAGATGGTGAAGGCTTCAACAGCTGAAAAACAGGAAAAATCATTAATGTTTAAGTGTATTGATAGACTATACAATGCTAACTTATATGAAAGTAAAATTTTTGCTATAGTAGCTCCTTTAGTGAATTTTTTACTTATTCTAGGCTTATTAATAGTGGTAGGATATGGGGCATATAGAATCTCAGTAGGAACATTAACTATAAGTACATTAATTGCGTTTGTAATCTATGCCTTTCAAATGATGACCCCAATGAGTTCCATTAGTGGATTTATTGGAGAGTACCATAAAGCTAATGGTGCAATTAAAAGTTTAAATAATATAATGAATAATAACGAAGTTGAATACACTGGTAATACAGAGTATAAATTTCTACATGAATTATCCTTTAATCAAATTACTTTTGGGTACAAAGATAAACCTATGCTTAGTGATATCAGCTTTACTATTAAACGAGGGGAGTCTCTAACGATTGTTGGTCCTTCAGGATCTGGGAAAACAACTTTAATTAACCTATTGGAGAAGTTTTATCATCCAGAAAGTGGTTCCATAACAATAGACAATATCAATATCAGTCATTTGAACACATATGAACTTCGAAAAAACATTGGGATAGTAAGCCAAGGTTCCTCCTTAATTAGCGGTACCATTTTAGATAATTTGCTATATGGTCTTGATGAAGACCAAATTGATGAATCAAAAATAAGAGAGGCTTTAAGGTATGCGAATTTACAAGAGTTTGTTGATAGACAGAAGGACAAACTTAATACAAATATAGGGGAGAGTGGCGACAAATTATCAGGGGGAGAAAAACAAAGATTAAATATAGCTAGGCTATTTTTGAAGAACCCGGATATAATTTTATTGGACGAACCTACCTCAAACTTAGATATAGAATCTAGAAATTTAGTATTGGAATCAATAAACAAACTTACTAAAGATAAGACAGTGATTAAAGTAACTCATAACCTAGAAGAAGTAAAACCAGGTGACAATGTATTATTCATTGAAGATGGAGAAATTGTATGTGAAGGTTCCCATGAAAGAATGAGTGAGATGAATAAAAGATATAAAGAGTTTATTTCTACAGCTGCGGTGTAGTTTGTAGTTTCGGGATTACAGTAAGTAGATTAAATGTTTATCTACTTACTGTTTTTTAGTGTTGATTTTGTGCTAATTCGAACATTTTTCCACGATCTATTCTTCCTTTTTCTTAAGCAATTTTTGCTTATTCCTTAAACTTCTAAGAGATTACTCACCTGCCATACCATCGTATTGGCATACTAATACTGTCTTTTTCGTTCTGCATAGCTCTTGCCCATTCCATTTGGAACAATATAAAAAAATCATCAACATTAGCAGAGGGACGCTCGGACTCTTTTTTTCTCGTAAAGTATGATTTATTCGTGTAATTCCCATAATCAACGACAACCTCCATGATGTTTTGAAAAACCCCCTTTCATTTCCATAAGTTAGTTTCCAGGGAATAATTTTTATTTGATTGGGGAGTTGTAGCTTCTACTCAGGATAGATGGAAAGAATAGGAAGGATGAATAGCGGTTATTTTCCAAAGAGTATGTTCCTTTAAAATCTAAGGGTCTATTGCTATTATCCTGGAATAATCCCCACTCTGTTAAAGGAGAAAGTGAACTAGGTAAAAAGACGGAGAGGATAAATAAAAAACAGGGAAGAAAGGTACGATGGACACTAGAGGATGAGGAGAAGAATCAGTAATCTTAAATATAATAGTACCTAGATTTAAAGAGGGAATATACTGCGCTTTCGCTTATATCACGAAGAAATACCCAACCATTCAGAACGATTACTTAGCCTGTTATTATATTGTAAAGAGATTGAATCGGTTTCGAAATCCATGAAATAATCTGATTTGTTACAATGAAGGATAGCCTACATAAGACATAATGATGACGGATGAGCATAAATATATTATTTAGAATGATAAAAAACCACTCTAAATGAATAGCAGGGGGAAGTTATGACATTAGAAAAAAAACTAATTGAAAAAACGTATTATGAAGGATACTTACAGGATAGAGACGAGTCGCCAATTGAAGTTTTAGGCCAATTATATATAGCGGAACAAAGAAAGAATGTTCCAGATCTAACCTCCATCCGTTTCGCACAAGGTGAATTATATTTTCAGTACCATGACTATGAAGCGGCAATTTTTAAATGGGAGAATATTAGTAATGAATTAGAGCCATGGGCAAAGAAGAATCTAGCAGACGCATACTTGGAATTAGAGGAATATTCAACAGCGGAAAGTTTTTATAAATCTGTTGTGACAGATTCAGAGCTTTTACAAACAGAAATATCTTTGCAACTATTTTCTTTATATTTCCAAAAAGGGAATCATGAAATGGCATTGGGGATTATTAATAATCTAGTTCTTACTAATCCAGACTATGCGAATATACCAACTATCGCAAAATCATATTATGAAGGACAGCAAAATTGGGAAAAGGCAGTAGAGCTTGCTGTTAAGGAAGGAAAAAGAACAGATGGATTAAAATGGTATGAAGCATTAATTCATTATAGCAACTTAGGAGTGATTCAGCAGTTTGAGCCTGCATACTTTATAGAAAGCTTAAAAAATCTTCAAGAGTTAGACTTTGCTACTTTTGAGAGATTATCTATATCATTATGGAAAAACTATGAAGACACAGCCTATTATCTAACATGGGTAACGGTATTTAATAGCATTTATGAACCTGTTCCTTGCGAAGGAGAAGAAGGATTGGCGCATATTTTGGAAGGTGCGTACGCTCATTTAATTGATGGCAGTTATTCGATTAAGGAAGTGGAAGAAATTGTTCCGGCTCTTTTATCCAATTACTTCTTATCTTCAATTGGCCAACAGACTGTATCGGCAGCATCGGCAGTTTTAGCTTGGAATGAAATGTTTAAACATTCGATGGATCAATCTGTTGTATCAAAAGCAGAGATGGTTATTAATGAAACAACAGAAACAAATATATCATTCCAGCAATTTATGAACTTATTTGAATCTATTATCGAGTGGGCAGATAAGCATGATATTCCATTAGATAAGAAGTTTGCCCAAAAGGTACACGATTTTCTTCCATCGAATCATTATCAGTTATTAATGGTAGGATCTGCTGGCAGCGGTGTAAATGCCTATATTAATGAGCTAGTAGGAGAGACTGTTTTAGCAGAAGATACAAATGCCATTTTAACGATAAAGGATAATGACTATCTAGAAATAAACGAAGTAACCAATTCTGGCTTAAAATTAATTGATACACTCACGAATTTTTATGAAGAATTGCTTGTTCAACAGGAGAGTCCGAGAGTGTTCCAGTTAGATACTCCTTCTCATTATTTAAACCAAAATAGATGGACGGTTACCACTGCTCCTTTTGTAGAAGATGCATCTTACGCAGATTATGCTATGCTTGCTGACAGTCTCTTATTTGTTATTAATGAGCAATCTGTTTTTTCTTATACGGAATATGAACAATTAAAGCAATGGAAGGAAAAATCGCCATTTTTAACACTGCAATTTTTAATTTATATCGATGATTTAGATAATGAAAAAGTAGCATCCAAGCGTTTACAAAAGGCGATGTCTGCAATTCAGCATTATTTTCCAGATAGCAAAATCTTTATTTATTCCAAGCAAGAGGAGAGAGAAGCTCAGCTAGATGAAATTAGCCGTTATTATTACCACCATTTTGCAGCTAGAAAGATGAATGAAGAACGATTGCAAAGCTGTATTTCTATCATTCAAGATTTAATTACTAATCTATTGGATAAACGATTGGATATGGAAGATAGTTTAAAAGCATCACTCCAGCTTTATGAGGAAATGGTCAGCAAGCTGACTGGAGCTAAAAATCAACTAATTGATATGGAAGCCTCTAAAAGTGAGTTAATAACAAAGCAGTTTGATGAAATCAAAATAGAAACGCAAGAAGCAATTAAAAAGGAAATTCCAGCTATTTTAAAAGGATGTAAGGATATTATAAAAGAAGATAGTGATTATAGTAAAATGCATATCTCTCTAAATAAAGAGATGAATAAACGAGTAAATGAGTACTTAAATGAAACATTATCGCCGAAAATTCATCGAAGTATTGAAGAATGGATTCAAGCAGCTCATAAACAATTAGAGGATGGCCAACTATTCCTTAATGAGCTAAGCAAAGGCTTCAATGGAATTTACAAGGAGCATCCAATAGAGCTATCTTGTGATTTTGTGATTATAGAAGATTGGAAAAGAGATGCACGCCGGTTATCAAGCGGACTTCGCATCGAACCATTAAATATTTTCAATCGTTTTAATGCATCCCAAGTATTTTTGAAGAGTGCTGGGAAGCTGCTTGGTGCAATTCAGCAAAATAACAAAATGCTTCAATCAAGATATCAAAAGTATCTGGAAACAGAGGATTTTTCTGATGTGGCAGCATCTGTTTCGACAGCAGTATTGCAGCATTTTGATTTCTATGAAAAGGGATTGGAAAATGATATTAAAATGTTCTTTGTCCGTCCAAAAAGGACATTAGAGCAATTTGCTGAGGAAAAATCAAAAGATATCGTAGAATATAAGAATTTATTAGACCGATTAAAGAATAATCCAGAATTGTTCCATGACCCATTGAAGTTATTCGAACTACGCCTCTTGCAGTATGACTGGCTTGCCAATACTACCAAGCCAGCAACAACATGGACGTAAGCCATATAAAAAGGGAGGAGAATAGTCGACTTATCGATTATTCTCCTCCCTTTATTCTATTGCTTAAAGTTTAAAGGAGCTTTTCAAGGAAACGATGCGATTAAATACCGGCTTTTCTGAAGTGGTATATTTAGGATCCACATTGAAATATCCGTGGCGGAAAAATTGGAATTTATCTTGTGGCTTAACATCCTTCATATTTGGCTCAATAAAGCCTTGAATGACTTCGAGAGAATTTGGATTTACATAATCTAAGAACGTTTTTCCTTCTTCCATTTCCTCATCTTCATCGGTAATTAGCGGTTCAAATAAACGAAACTCCGCAGGGATAGCTTGAGATGCTTCTACCCAATGCAATGTTCCTTTTACTTTTCTACCAGTAAATCCACTTCCACTTTTTGTTTCTTTATCATACGTACAATGAAGCTCGATTACATTTCCTTCTTCATCTTTAATTACTTCTTCGCACTTAATAAAGTAAGCATGCTTCAAACGCACTTCATTACCAGGGAACAAGCGGAAATATTTTTTTGGAGGATTCTCCATAAAGTCTTCTTGTTCAATATAAATTTCACGAGAGAATGGAATTTGTCTAGTGCCCATCTCCGGATTTTCTGGATTGTTTTCCGCTTCTAGCATTTCTACTTGACCTTCCGGATAGTTAGTAATAACTACTTTTAACGGATTTAGAACACCCATCGTACGAGGTGCTTTTAATTTTAAATCTTCCCGTACAAAGTGATCAAGCATGGCAGAGTCCACTGCACCAGAGCCTTTTGAAATTCCTAATTCCATACAGAAATTACGGATTGCTTCAGGGGTAACTCCTTTTCTTCTTAAGCCAGAAATGGTAGGCATGCGTGGATCATCCCAGCCATCCACATAGTTTTCGTCCACTAGAAGCTTTAATTTACGTTTGCTCATTACGGTATTCGTAATATTTAAACGGCCAAATTCGATTTGTTGTGGCGTGCTTTCCATCTCACATTCGCGAACAACCCAATCATATAGAGGACGTTGATCTTCGAATTCTGTTGTACAAAGTGAGTGTGTTACGCCCTCAATTGCATCCTCTATTGGATGAGCGAATGCGTACATTGGATAAATACACCATTTATCGCCTGTATTGTGGTGAGTAGCATGGGCAATACGATAAATAACAGGATCCCTTAAGTTAATATTAGGCGAAGCCATATCAATTTTTGCACGAAGAACCTTCTCGCCATTACCGAATTCGCCATTGCGCATTGCCTCAAATAATTGAAGATTTTCTTCCACTGTGCGATTACGATAAGGACTTTCTTTTCCTGGCTCTGTTAACGTTCCGCGATATTCGCGAATTTCATCGGCTGATAAATCATCAACATAAGCGAGCCCTTTTTTTATTAATAAGACTGCACGGTTGTACATTTCCTCGAAATAGTCAGATGCAAATAATAAATTTTCCCATTCATATCCGAGCCATTCTACATCTTCCTTAATAGAGTTTACATATTCAATGTCCTCTTTTAAAGGGTTTGTATCGTCAAAGCGTAAGTTTGTCTTACCTCCAAATTCATCTGCTAGTCCAAAGTTAATAAAAATTGACTTTGCATGACCAATATGCAGATATCCATTTGGTTCTGGCGGAAAACGCGTGATAACCGTATCATGCTTCCCAGTTTCTAAATCTTCTTTCATGATGTTTTTTATAAAATTAGAGCCCATCTCCAAGATTATAGCCACCTTTCTAATATGTATGAATACTTTTAGAATAAAATATTTAGCTTAGCCATTCGTCTCTATCGAAAATATCCAAACGATCTTAGTATGATTATATCAATAATATAACCAATATTTTATTATAAACTTCATAGAAAGGAAACGAAAGTACAATAAATTTGTTAATTTTTATGGATTTCCATGGTTTCTTGTAAGGTTATGGATATTTTTGTTAAAGTTATCCATTTTATTAAGTGGTGAATATTGTTTATAAGGCGGAGGAAAACCGAAAAAGTGGTGTTCATAAAATGATGAAAGCTGATAAGGAAGGAGTCAGAAGAAAAAAGCATTCATCATAATAAAAAGCCTCTTTTATAAACAAAAAGAAGCTTTTTATATAATAGCTACAATACCAATCTCACAACAGCCATACACACAACTCCGAATAATACAGTAGTTAATAAACTTTTACTAAGAAAAGCAACAATTATCGTAGGAATCGTCGCAAGAAGCGCTTCCCAGTTAATGCTAATACTATTGCTTTCGGTGGTTCCTATAAGACTTTCTACAATTAAGCCAGTAAAAATGCATACTGGAAGGTAGGAAAGCCACTTTTCGACAGGTGCTGAAATCGTGAAATTGCGCGCCACTAAAAATGGAATTACTCTTGGAATAAAGGTTACGATAGTACAGCCGATTAATAAAAGAAAAAAGCTCATATTGCTCATCATTTATCTGTCACCACCCCAATTGTAGCAACAATGATTGTTGATATAATGACACTTAAGCTACTTGATAAAAAAGTAGAGAAGAAAAGCATGCAGATAATCATCAATGTGATTAACAATAAATAGTGTTTCAGTTTAGTAGGTTCAATTGTTTGCAGCTGGATAATCAGCAATGCAATAAACATAGCTGGCAAGGCATAATCTAATCCGAATTGTTCAGGATCGGGAAACCACCCTCCGATATATCCTCCGACAGTACAAGCTGCAATCCAAACAAGGTAGGCAGTCAGATTTAGTCCGTTCATCCATCGATCATTAACTGGCTCTTTTCTAGCAATCTTGGTAATCGCTACTCCAAATGATTCATCTGTTACAAGACTGCCAATACCAATGTTTTTCTGTATAGAATATTGGGTGAATTTAGGTGCTAGAGCGGAACTTAACAATAAGTGACGCAAATTTACAATAAATGTTGTAAGTATAATTGCGCTGATGGGACTTGCAGCTGCAATCATTGCACAAATAATAAACTGGGAAGCCCCTGCATAAACAAATGTAGCAAGCAGGAAAATATGCAGGATAGATAAGCCGGATGATACACCGACTACTCCCATTGCGAGGCCAATGCTAATATAACCAAGTAAGGTTGGAATACAGTCTTTCACTCCATCTAAATAGGAGAGTGTGTGTTGTTCTTGTTCTGCTACTTTAATACTTTCCACGGTCAATCCCCTTTATCGCAAATTAGTAATTGCATATATTATATAAGGACGTAAAGGTTTAGGCAATGTCTTATTGTATGGGGATAATAGGGAGGGATATTCCTGATTATTCCACTCTTAACGGACAGGAAGACTCCCTCCTCAAAGAGGAAGATAGGTAGGAGTCAACTAACTGCCTGTAAAGGTCTGATTGGTTCAACTAACCATTAGTGGGGGAGGAGGAAAACCATCACTGATAGAAGTTTCACTTTATTTTACATAGCTAAGGATGAAACCATCATAGCCTTTTAACCCAACAGTTTGTATTCCAACTGACTCTACTCGGGAGTCTTTGGAAAGGATATCGATAAAGCGTCGGATTCCTAGTACTTTTTCATCTTGACTGTTTTCAGCTACTATATTTCCGTTACGAACAATATTGTCAGCAACAATCACGGCTCCCTTTCTTGCTAATTTAATGGCGTAATCAATGTATAGGGGATTATTAGGTTTGTCAGCGTCAATAAATATAAAATCGAATTCATCCATATTATTTTTTAGGAGCTCTGATAAAGAAGTAAGAGCGTTGTCTTCCATAATGGTGATTTTTTTCTCGAGACCGGATAGTTGAAAGTTTTCTTTAGCTACCTTAATATGATTATTATTATTTTCTAATGTTATTACTTTACCATCTTCAGGAAGAGCCATTGCTAGCCAAGTGGTACTATATCCTCCTAGTGTACCTATTTCAAGTATTCTGTGCGCCCCCATCATTTTAGCAAGCATCCAAAGCATTTTACCTTGAGTAGGACTTACGTCAATCTCTGGAAGATTATTATCTCTATTATTCTGAAGTAATTTTTTCATTTTGGTGTTGTGTGGTTGTAACCTATTAATTAAATAGTGATCAACTGCATTCCAAACTTGATTTTCTGTCACCTTAATCATCTCCTTGTTCTTTATAATTTTAGTATATGCTTCCATAACGTATTAATAAAATATATATATTTTATAGTTATATAAGAAATAATTATGTAAGGTTGGGGTAGGATGAATATTCACGGATTAAAATTGTTTTATCATGTTGCAAGAGATAGGAGTTTTACAAAGGCGGCAGAATTATTAAGAATTAGTCAACCAGCTGTTTCTAGTCAAATAAAGCAGTTTGAGAAAGAAATAGGTATTCCATTGTTTATAAAAGATGGAAGGAAATTTAAACTTACAGAGTTTGGATCATTATTGGCAGAACAAGCAGAAATATTATTTTCTTATGAACAGAAATTGGATGATTTTGTAGAAGATTATTATTTGTCCAGAAAAGGCAGGCTTTCTGTTGCGGCAACTTATTTGCCAGCAAATTTTGTCATTCCTGCTTGTGCTGCAGTTTTTAAAGCTGAGAATGAAGAGATTGAATTTAATTTGACTACTAGTAATTCGCATGCAGCATTTGATCAATTAATTCATTACAAGGCAGACATTGCAATGTATGCGGGAGGATGGATGGAGCATTTTCATGACAATATATTGGCTGAGGAAATAGTTGAAGATGAAATATGGTTTGTTGTATCAGCAAATCATCGATTGGCAAATAAGCAGGTCACTTTATCCGAGATTGTGAAAGAACCTTTTATAATGAGGGAAAAGGGGAGTTCTACGAGGGAAAGATTATTCTCTTTATGTCAAATATATCAAGTTCCTCCACCCAAAATTGCTCTACAATTTAATGGCATAAATGAAGCCATTCATTCTGTTTTAACGGGGTATGGTGTTAATTTTGTATCGTCAATAGTGATAAGAGATTATGTAAAGAATAAGAAGTTAGCAAGAGTATTTGTAAAGGATATTAGGGTGACAAATAAAATAGCAATATGTACGAGAAAAAACGAAAAGCGCTCCGCAATGGTGGAGAATTTTATTGAAATTTGCAGGAAATATGTCAAAGAAGAATATTAAATCCAAAAATCATTGGCAAAAAATAAAAACCATTCTCATCATATCTAGAAGAATGGTTTTGTTTATATTTCTTTTCATTTCGTGTCATGCGTTCTTTCTTTGTTTTTGTTATTTTCGTGATTGGTACAATGCTGCCCCAAGATCCTCTGCGCATCGTTGTATCAAAACCATGTTCACGCAGCACTTTGTCGCGTTTCTTTCTTGCCTTTGATTTAGCCATAGTTATCCTCCTTATGATGACAAGTATTTTTCCATTTTATTATACATCATAAAATGGAAAAATCGTTAGTATTTACACAGCCGTTAAATCGTTAAGAAATCGAATGTTTAGCTAGTTTAGGATGGCGGTGCATCATTAAAAATAGGAAAATACCGCTTGCTAATAAGAGAATACTAGTTGAAAAGAATACCATAGAGAACCCAAAGTTACCTGCAATTAGTCCACCAAGTGCAGGACCGATTATATTACCGAGAAAACGAAGACTTGTTTCATATCCCATTACTTCTCCTTGCATAGCAATAGGTACTTCTTGTCGAATATAAGCAATACGTACAGGAACCATGCCTCCGATTGCTACACCGAGAATAAAGCGGATAATCAGCAATTGCCAGTATTGATTAACAAATCCTCCCGGGAAATAGATAATTCCGGCAATAAACAAGAGAATAACAAGTACTTTAAGGTGACCAGATCGATCTCCCATTTCTCCCCATTTCCGTGCCATTAGTAAATTTCCTAAACCTGCAGCTGAGAAAGCTAGACCAGCGAAAAACGCAATATTCTCTGGACCATGCAATTTACTGACATATAAAGACAGAATAGGCTGGATGCTGAAATGGGCAATTTGTATAAAGGCTGAGATAAGCAGAACGGTAATGAATACAGGGTTTTTTAGAATATAGGCTAATACCTCTCTGCTTGTATAGCTGCTTTTCGTGCCCTTTTGAGCAGGCAGGACAAACTCTTTTGTTGTAAATACTAGAATTGCAGATATAAAGATAGCAAGAGAAGTAAATCGGAAAGTTGCCGCATAGCCGAAACTATCTGCTAATACTCCTCCAAGTAACGGACCAATCAATGCGCCAGTAATACTTCCTGTCTGTAAGGTTCCTAATACCTTACCAGCAGTTTTTTTTGGAGTTTGAGTGGAGATAAATGCTTGTGACATTGGGATAAATCCTGTGAAAAATCCCGTGAAAAAACGAAGAATAAAGACTTCCCATACAGAATTGGCAAAACTCATCAGAAAGATGGAAATGCCTAAGCCGATTGCTAAAATGATAAGAATCGTTTTTCTCCCAAATTTATCGCCAATTTTTCCCCATATCGGTGAAAACAAGAAAGCTGCTACAAAGGTCACAGAGAAACAAAGCCCCGACCAATGCTGCACAAATTCAGGTGAATATTGACCAAATGATTCAATATAAAGCGATAAAAATGGGAGAACCATAGTCATGCAGGCACTTATAAAAAAGTTAGCGAACCACATGATTCCTAAGTTTCGTTTTGAATATTTTTGGGTTTCCATTTTGTAAAACACTTCTTTCTAATATAGTAGAGATTTTATTAAGGTTTCCTCCATCTAAAACGGATGGAGTACGAAAGGAGGAATGAGGAGATTGTTGGTAAATGCACAATAAATTTCGTTTAACTAAATATTAGTTTAACGTAAAATTTACATAAATGAAAGTATTTTGGATTATTATTTCCAATAAACAACTTAAAGAAGCTCTCCATTGTTGGATAAAAGTCTTTATTAAAGCGTTAATAGCGATTATCTCAAAATGAAAAATAACATTAATTACCAGTTTTATTTTAATATTCATAGAGAAGAAGCCAAGTGAAAAAATATTATTGTTCACTCTATAAAAACAAATGTATTTTTAGAGTGGAAATGACTTGATTATTTATCATGAAATAGTGATAATAGCCATAGTGAACAATTTAGAAAATTGTTACTATTTAACAATCAGTGGGAGTTGGCGAAATGAAGGTTGTCAAATTTGGGGGTAGTTCTCTAGCTACAGGGAAGCAATTGGAAAAGGTATTACAAATAGTAAAGGCAGATAAGGAGAGAAGGATTGTCGTCGTGTCTGCACCTGGAAAAAGATATGATTCAGATACGAAGGTAACAGATTTATTAATCCAATGTGCGCAAGCAGTAGTAAATGGAAGTGATTATTCTCCTTATTTAGAGGAAGTATTAGACAGATATGCTAGTATTGCTAAAGAATTGGACTTATCGAGTGATATTATAACAAACATTAAAAACGACTTATTGGATTTAATAAATAAATACTCTAATAAAGATGCTTTTATGGAAGCAATGAAGGCCAGCGGAGAGGATAATAATGCTAAATTAGTTGCACATTTCTTTAAAACTAGAGGATTAGATGCCATTTATATTAGTCCAAAGGAAGCGGGCTTGATTGTTAGTGATGATCCCGGAAATGCTCAAGTGCTTTCTGAATCTTATGATCGGTTATATTCCTTAAGAGAAGAGAAGCGAATAATTGTATTTCCAGGTTTTTTTGGTTACAGCGAAGCGGGAGATGTAGTGACATTTTCAAGAAGTGGATCAGATATTACGGGAGCGATTCTCGCCAATGGCGTGAAAGCGGAGTTGTATGAAAACTTTACAGATGTGGATGCTGTTTACTCTGTAAATCCTTCCATTGTAACGCAGCCGAAAGAAATTAAGGAACTTACTTATCGGGAAATGCGTGAATTATCATATGCCGGCTTCTCTGTATTTCATGCTGAAGCTTTAATTCCGGCGTATCGTGCAGGTATTCCTGTTCAAGTGAGAAATACAAATAATCCATCCGCATCAGGAACTAGAATAGTCTCCTCAAGAAATAATATCAATGGTCCTGTAATTGGTATTGCTAATGATAAAGGATTTTGTTCCATCTATATTAGTAAATATTTAATGAATCGTGAAGTAGGATTTGCCAGAAAAGTTCTATCAATATTAGAGGATTATCATATTTCGTATGAACATATGCCGTCTGGAATTGATGATTTAACAATTGTTTTACGCCAAGATCAATTGACAAGAAAAAGCGAACAGGAGATTTTGACCAGAATATCCGAGGAACTACAAGTAGAAGAAATAAAAGTAGAACACGATTTAGCGCTTATCATGCTTGTAGGGGAAGGGATGCGACGTAATATCGGTACAAATGCCCGTGCATCCACAGCACTCGCGAAAGCGGGAGTGAATATTGAAATGATTAACCAAGGTTCTTCTGAAGTAAGCATGATGTTCGGAGTAAAAGAAACAGTTGTCAAAAAAGCTGTAAAAGCTTTGTATGAAGAGTTTTTTGTATAGAAAGAGAAAAAGGAGTTCCTTCTTTAAACCAGAAAGAGGGACTTCTTGTTTTATCATGAAATTTTACGAAAATTCAAATAGTTTTCTTGTATATAAATAAACAAAAAGTTATAATGAATGCATTATTAGTAATAAAGCAAATGGAAAAATTTTTATTTTAAATTAATTGAAAATTCTATATTATTTTAATATACAGTTTTCAATTAATCAAAAGAGGGGGATTTATAATGAGGAAAAACGGCATTTTATTTGCTTTATTTATATCGATTGTTCTTGTTTTAGCAGCATGTGGGACAGGTTCAGAAAAAGCAAATAGTGATGGAGATGGCAAAAAGAAATTAAGAGTCGTTACAGATGCGGCTTATGCACCATTTGAGTATATGGATAAAGACAAGATTATTGGCTTCGATGTCGATATTTTCACAGCGGCAGCAGAGGAAGCTGGCTATGACTTTGAAATTGTCAACGTTGGATGGGACCCACTCTTTGCAGAATTAGAAAATGGCACAGCGGATGTTGGTTTATCAGCCATTACAATAAACGATGACCGACTTAAATCCTATGATTTCTCTGTTCCATATTTTGAAAGTACGAATAAAATTTTGGCACCAGAAGGTACTGATATTAAGAAAGCTGCTGATCTAACAGATAAGACTGTTGCTGTTCAATCAGGAACAACAGGTGCAGATGCAGTCGATGCGCTCCTAGGAAATGGCAATGAAAAAGTAAAAAAGTTTGAAAATAATAATTTAGCTATTTTGGAAATGAAGAATCAGGGTGCTGATGCTGTTGTGGCAGATAATGCAGTATTAGAAGCATATGCTAAAAATAATCCGCAAGATAACTTTATCGTGATTGAGGATAAAGAAGGATTTGAATCAGAATATTATGGATTCATGTTCCCGAAAGATAGTGAGATGGAAGCTGATTTAAGCAAAGGTCTTAATGCTATTTTTGATAATGGTAAATATGCAGAGATATATAAAGAATGGTTTGGGCAAGATCCAGACATTGAAAATTTAAAAGCACAACAATAGAAGAGTCGCAAATGAGGAAGGTACTCAGGAGGGGCATTACCCGCTTTGACAAGGAGGGAGCACAATACTTCTTCTAGATTGTTCTTAGTGAGGGAATGTTCCTTCTGAATGCCTGTGCTGCTGAATGTCAGTCATTTTGTGGTCTTTGGAGGAGAAGAGGTAATGGATATTAATTTTACGATTATTTTAGAGTATGCTGACTTATTTAAAAAGGGGATATTAGTGACCATTCAATTATCCTTGTATGCAATAGTATTTGGAACGGTTTTAGGTTTATTAATCGGCCTTGGCAAAATAGCAAAGAATCAATGGATTGCTTTTCCTTTCCGTTGCTATATTGCTATTTTCCGCGGCACCCCTCTTTTTGTACAAATCCTAATCATTCATTTTGGATTTATCCCATTATTTTTAAATACAACCAATGCCATGATAGCAGCAATTGTTGCATTATCACTTAACGCAGCTGCTTATATTGCGGAGATTTTTAGAGCTGGAATTGAATCCATTGACCGTGGTCAGATGGAAGCAGGCAGATCCTTAGGGATGACGCATGTACAGGCAATGCGATACATAGTACTTCCTCAGTCCTTTAAACGAATGATTCCCCCGTTAGGCAATGAATTTATTGTATTAATTAAAGATTCTTCTTTAGCAGCTGTTATTGCTGCTCCAGAGTTAATGTACTATGCAAGGCTGATGATGGGACAGTATAACCGAGTTTGGGAGCCATATTTAACAGTAGCTGTTATTTATCTTGTTTTAACCTTAACATTAAGCTTCTTCTTAACTCGTTTGGAAAGAAGGTTGAAAACAGAATGATTGTTGTAGAAAAATTAAAAAAGTCCTTCGGAGATAATGAAGTATTAAAGGATATTAGTATGACTATTAACCAGCAGGAGGTCGTCGTAATTATTGGTCCTTCCGGATCAGGAAAATCAACTTTTTTGCGTTGCATCAATTTACTAGAAAGTATATCGGACGGAACGATTCATATTAATGGGAAGAATATTACGGATAAGTCCACAAATATTAATGAAGTACGTAAGGATGTAGGGATGGTGTTTCAACAGTTTAATTTATTCCCACATAAGTCAGTTCTTCAAAATATTATGCTTTCACCTATGAAAGTAAAGAAGGTCTCAAAAGAAAATGCTCGGATAAAGGCATTAGAATTATTGAAAAAAGTGGGCTTAGAGGATAAAGCAAATGTATATCCTGATTCACTCTCTGGTGGACAAAAACAGCGTGTCGCCATCGCGAGAGCACTAGCAATGGAACCAAGTATTATGTTATTTGATGAGCCGACGTCTGCCTTAGATCCAGAGATGGTAGGAGAGGTATTGGAAGTGATGAAGGAACTTGCCAAGGAAGGAATGACGATGATTGTAGTAACGCATGAAATGGGATTTGCAAGAGAAGTTGGAGATCGTGTGATTTTCATGGACGGTGGATATGTAGTCGAAGAAAATACACCAGTAGAGTTATTTACACATCCGCAAGAGGAACGTACCATTTCTTTCTTAAGTAAGATCTTATAAAGTGGCAAGAAGACAAGTGAAACTTCTATTGAAGGAGATTTACTTGTCTTTTTGTATAGGTGTGCTATCACATGTTTTTATAAGGTTAATCTTACCGATATTGTTTTCTTACAGCTTCAAAAGTAATGATTTGACTTGCATTTGATGGTTGCTTCTCGTAAACATAATCAGCGGAGCACGTAATATCAGAGAAACCGATATTCTCCAAAATAAGCTTAAATTCTTCGATTCCATACCAACGCAGCGCAAAACGTTGTAACTCGGTTTGAATCAACTTTCCTTTACGCCATTTCTCATATTTCAAGTAGGAAATAGTAAATTGATTTAGCCAATCCATTTCAATCGATTTGTTTTCCAGCGTAATCCCATCCCCGTTAGGTAGGGAAAAAGTTGAAGTAGAAATCTCTCCTGTTTTCCAATCATGAGGTAATAGAAGATCAACAATCAAGCGTCCTCCTGGAACAAGATGTTTATAAAAGCACTTCAATGCGTTTAGAGAGTCTTCTCGTTTTTCTATTAAACAAAAGGAACCTATAGGAATAATAATTGCCTTATAATTAAATGGCAATGAAAATCCCTGTAATTTATCTTCATATAAATTAGGGCTTAATCCTCTTTCTTCACAACGTTTACGACAAGAGTTCAACATTTCAGGAGAATAATCAATTCCATCAATTATATATCCCGCCTCAAGAAGTGGAATAATAAAACGTCCTGAGCCAACTGCAGCTTCTAGAATACGTCCCTGACAATTTTTTAACCGTTCTTGGTAATATTCAATATCCCCATTTAAAGAGTACCCCACAGGCTTTGTGAAATCGTAGAGCTCAGTACAAAGTGCACTATAATAACTAAACATATAGTATTTTCCTCCATTTTTGTATACGGAAAATTTTTAATTAAAGAAACTTCTAATATTAACCCCTCCGTACCCTGTATTTAATTGATAGTTGGAAAGAACGGACTGTCATAATAACTCAGTCGCTTTCAATAAGAGATAATAAAAATATAACACAATATTTTGATAATTAATCTTTTATTATGCTGAATAAAGGTATATATACATTCTTAAATCATCTCTAAATGAGGTGTCACCCTAGTATCATCGAACTTGGATAAAATTTTATTAGTTTTAGAGAAAAGTAATATTTTTCTCGTTTTGGGGAACAAGCATTTTTTACTTGATGGGCATGTGGTAGAACCCCTTAGGAGAAAGGAATTAATTTAGTAGGAGAAAAATAAATGATGTAAACGATAACAACCCTAATAAATAGGGATGATAGGAAAAATAAGAGGTTGTTAATTTATTCTGAATATTTTGATGATTAAAAAAACTTATTATACATTGCTTGAAATTACCGTTAATATAAAAGAAATCAAAATTAAGGGATATAGTTAAGCTACATTTTTTCTAACTTCTCAAGAAAGTATTCCTTATTCATAAGCAAATTTATTAGGAGGGGTAGTATGTTAAAAAAATGGCATAGTGAATTAGCCGAGATGTTTGATCAAATGGTTGAGTGGAGAAGACATTTTCATCAGTACCCAGAACTATCTTTCCAAGAGGTGGAAACACCAAGAATGATTGCTGAAATTTTAGAAGGATTCGGTATTGAAGTAAGGAGAAATGTTGGTGGTAGAGGAGTAGTTGGGAAAATATATGGAGCCAAACCTGGCAAAACGATTGCGCTGCGAGCAGACTTTGATGCATTGCCAATCCAGGATGGAAAGGATGTACCGTATAAATCGAAGGTGCCAGGAGTTATGCATGCATGTGGGCATGATGGACATACAGCTACTCTTTTAGCGGTGGCGAAAGTACTTCAAGATAATAGGGATAGTATTGCCGGGAATATTGTACTGCTTCATCAGCATGCTGAAGAATTATCACCTGGTGGAGCAAAAGCAATGATTGAAGACGATTGTTTAAAAGATGTAGATGTCGTTTATGGGGCACATCTTTCCTCATTAAATGAACTCGGAAAATATTATTATAAACCCGGATACTCGCAAGCAGCAGCAGATGCATTTGAAATTACCATTAAAGGAAAGGGTGGACATGGTTCCGCTCCTCATGAAACAGTGGATGCGATTGCGGTCGGAACGGCGCTAGTCAGCCAGCTACAATATATTGCGAGCAGACGTGTAGATCCATTAAATCCCGTTGTACTATCTGTAGGATCCTTTCATGGAGGAACGGCGCAAAATGTCATTGCTGATACTGCTGTGATGACAGGAACCGTCCGAACACTAGATAAAGATCTGCGTTTATTTATGGAAGAAGAGATCAAATTAATGGTGAATGAGATTTGTGAGAGCATGCAGGCTACTGCTGAGATTAATTATATAAAGGGATACCCAGCTGTATATAATCATGAGGAAGAAGTAGAAGTTTTTGAAAAGGTTATAGAAAATTCATTAGATAAGAATATGTTAGTTCGTTCCGTACCAATCATGGGGGCAGAGGATTTTTCTTATTATTTGCTTGAAAAGCCGGGTATGTTTTTTCATACAGGAGCAAAAGTCTCAGAGGGAAAAGCTTATCCTCATCATCATCCAATGTTTGATTTTGACGAAAGAGCAATGATTTATGCTGGAAAAGCATTTTTGAGTATTGTCGATAATTATGTATCGATCCAAGTAAAAGAAAACCTTGCTGAACCAGTTCTATAAGAAAGATCTTTTCGAAAATTAATGTAATGGGATGGGAGCGATTGAGATGCTAGAGAAATGGTATGAAGAAATTGAAGCTATGTATGAGCAAATGGTAGAGTGGAGACGATATTTACACGAAAATCCAGAGCTATCTTTTCAAGAAATTAATACAAGTAAGATGATTGGTGACCTGTTGGAAAGCTTCGGAATTGAAGTAAGACGAAATGTTGGTGGAAATGGAATTGTAGGTAAGATTTACGGTGCTAAGCCTGGAAAAACGATTGCCTTACGAGCAGACTTTGATGCCTTACCGATTCAGGATGAAAAGAATGTAGCTTTTAAATCGAAAGTTCCAGGTGTGATGCATGCATGTGGACATGATGGGCATACAGCTACATTGCTGGCAGTAGCAAAGGTTCTTCAGGATAATGCGGAAGAACTGGCTGGGAATGTAGTGCTATTACACCAGCATGCGGAGGAATCACCGCCAGGGGGAGCCATTGCCATGATTGAAGATGGCTGTTTAGATGGTGTAGATGTTGTCTATGGTGCTCATTTATCCTCTGGCAGTGAACTAGGGAGTGTCCTTTATAGAATTGGACCAGTATCCGCTGCAAGTGACGCATTTGAATTAAAAATTCAAGGGAAAGGTGGACATGGGGCATCTCCCCATCAAACAATTGATGCTGTTGCAGTTGGCGTCCAAATTGCCAATCAACTTAAACATATTGTTAGCAGAAGAGTAAACCCACAGAAGCCCGCAGTTATTTCCATTGGATCATTTCATGCAGGAAATGCGGGAAATGTCATTTCAGATACAGCTGATTTAACTGGAACCGTTCGTACATTTGATGAAGATGTACGATCATTGATTATAGAAGAAATGGAGCAGCTAATTAAAGGGGTATGTAAAGCATTCCATGCAACTTATGAATTTAATTATACAAAAGGCTATCCCTCTACTGTAAATACAGTGGATGAAACAAATATACTCGAAAAATGTTTGATAAATGCCTTGCCAGAAAGCAAGCCTGTCATAATAGAAAAACCAGGAATGGGTGGAGAAGATTTCTCTTATTATCTACAAAATCGACCTGGATGTTTCTTTTCAGTAGGGGCTAGAAACGAAGATATAGAGGCAATTTATCCTCATCATCATCCAAAGTTTACTTTTGATGAAAGGGCCATGCTCCATACAGCTAAGATATTTTTAAGTCTAGTAGATTACTACACGAATACAGAAAGGAAAGAGGCTTTGGTGAACAGCTCTACAATCTAAAGTCTAGTATTCTAACAAGCGATAAGCGCCTATCAGCTAGCAAACTTCCAATCATCTCTTTTGCGTAGTCAACATCAGTTCACTAGCGTTCACTGTGTTTCCTTTATCTTAGTCGATGATCTTCGACGTACAGGGATGTACTAGTGTCGACGTTGCAACAGGACGTTGCGTAGTTAGTCGACCAGTTTTTACGCTGATAAACAGGCGCTTACGCTTTACGAAATAACAGGGAAAAACGTTCTAAGTCAGAGAATGATCTAGCTCCAGCGCCTATCAGCTAGCAAACTTCCAATCATCTCCCTACGATAAGTCAACATCAGTTCACTAGCGTTCACTGTGTTTCCTTTATCTTAGTCGATGATTCTCCAGTTTGTACGCTGATGAGCAAGGCGCTTACGCTTTACGAAATAACAGGGAAAAACGTTCTAAGTCAGAGAACGATCTAGCTCCAGCGCCTATCAGCTAGCAAACTTCTGATCACCTCCCTACGATAAGTCAACATCAGTTCACTAGCGTTCACTGTGTTTCCTTTATCTCAGTCGGTGATCTTCGACGTACAGGGATGTACTAGTGTCGACGTTGCAACAGGACGTTGCGTAGTTAGTCGACCAGTTTTTACGCTGATAAACAGGCGCTTACGCTTTACTTGAAGGAGGGGAAGTATGGTGCGGAATATTTTAGAGGTGGAGAAATTGCAAACAGCTTTTCGAACGGATAAGGGGGAGGTTATTTCGGTAGAGGAGGTTACTTTTCAGCTTAAGCCAGGAGAGACTATTGGTATTGTAGGAGAGTCAGGCTGTGGTAAGAGTGTTACTTCCCTATCGATTATGAGACTGTTAGGAAAACATGGTTATATCAAAAAGGGAACGATAAATCTGAAGGGGAAAGAATTAACGACACTAACGGAAGCGGAGATGCGAAAAGTTAGAGGAAATGAAATTTCGATGATCTTTCAAGAACCAATGACTTCTTTAAATCCGGTTTTTACAATTGGAAATCAAATGGTGGAACTAATTCGTCTACATATGGGCTTAAATGCCAAAAAAGCAAAGAGCTATGCGGTAGAAATGCTGAAGAAAGTAGGAATTCCAAGAGCAGAGGTAATTATTGATGAATATCCACACGCTCTTTCTGGAGGTATGCGGCAAAGGGTAATGATAGCGATGGCTCTATCTTGTAAACCGAAGCTTCTAATCGCAGATGAACCAACAACAGCATTAGATGTAACCATTCAAGCACAGATTCTTGAATTAATGAAAAGTTTAAAAAACGAATCAGAGACAGCGATTATGATGATTACCCATGATTTAGGAGTTATTGCGGAAATGGCTGATAAGGTTATTGTCATGTATGCCGGGCAGGTGGTAGAAGAGGCAGATGTCTTTACTCTTTTTGATGAGCCAAAGCATCCTTACACCAAAGGCTTAATCGAATCTATTCCACATTTAGAGTATGATTCCCAAGAAAAATTATATTCTATTCCAGGCTCTGTTCCGACATTACAGCAAATGCCAAAAGGCTGTAGATTTCATACTCGCTGCCCTTACGTCACTGAAAAGTGCATTGCCGAAAAGCCTCCCCATATTAGCATAGACAATCAAGCGGATCACAAGGTTCGTTGTTGGTTGTATGAGACTCAGCAACAAGGCAACATGCTGGAAGAGGAAAGGGAGGTTAAGATATGAGTGTAGAAATCTTGTCTGAAAAAGACGGAATATTCAAAGAACAAATGCAGCCATTAGTAGAAATCCAAAATTTAAAGAAATATTATCCAATTAAGAAAGGGATATTATCGAAAACAGTTGGCCATGTAAAAGCTGTAGATGGTCTTGATTTTTCCATTTATTCTGGGGAAACAATTTCCCTTGTTGGTGAATCTGGATGTGGGAAATCCACTACTGGCAGAGCTATTGTGAAGCTAGATCCTCCGACAGATGGGAAAGTCTTATTTGAAGGAAGAGATATGGCCGCCATTCAAAATAAGGAATTAAGAAAAATTCGCACAGATATGCAAATCATCTTTCAAGATCCCTATTCTTCTCTCAATCCGCGAAAGCGAATCGGTGATTTATTGGCAGAGCCTTTAATTGCCCACAGACTTGCGACAAAAGAAGAAGCAAGTAAAAAGGTAGATCGAATGCTTGAAATAGTAGGATTAACTAAATTTCATAAAAGCAGATATCCTCATGAATTTTCTGGCGGTCAAAGACAAAGGGTAGGGATTGCTAGAGCCCTTATGCTAAACCCAAAATTGATTGTTTGCGATGAACCGGTATCAGCATTGGATGTTTCTATTCAAGCGCAAGTACTAAATTTATTAAAGGATTTACAAAAGGAATTTAATTTAACCTATTTATTTATTGCACATGGTCTAGGAGCAGTTAAGTATATTAGTGATCGAATTGCCGTTATGTATTTAGGCAAAATTGTGGAAATTGGAAAGACTGAAGAGATTTTTAAGAATCCAAAGCATCCTTATACACAAGTGTTGCTAAGTGCCTATCCGATTCCTAATCCTCATCTTCGAAATAGAGAGCGGATTGTGGTAGAAGGAGATGTTCCAAGTCCGGCAAATCCACCAAATGGGTGCAGGTTCCATACTAGATGTCCTATGGCACAAGCTATGTGTAAGGAGAAGGAGCCGCTATTAGATGGAGCAAATCATTCAGTTGCCTGTCATTTTCCACTACGTTAAAGGAGGGAGATTCATTTGTTCCAATATATTATCAGGAGATTATTGATTGCTATTCCAGTGTTGCTGGGGGTAACGGTATTTAACTTTATTATTATTAACTTGGCTCCTGGTAACCCGGTAGATATGTATATTAATCCAGATACTACTCAGGCGGATATTGATGCAAAGAAAGAAGCATTAGGTCTTAATGATCCTATTTATATTCAATACTTTAGATGGCTTGGAAATCTTTTGCAAGGAGATTTTGGATTTTCCTATACAACATATGAACCTGTATTAGATTTAGTGCTAAATCGTGTTGGCCCCACGTTGCTCCTTATGAGCACTGCCTTAGTTATTGCTTATATTATTGCCATTCCAATAGGAATTTTGAGTGCAACAAAGCAGTATTCTTGGATTGATTATTTAACTACTACTTTTTCATTTTTAGGTGTATCCATTCCTAACTTTTTCTTAGGATTAGGAAGTATTTACGTATTTGCACTTGTTTTAAATATCTTACCGACAGGTGGCATGTTTACATTGGGAAGCAGTGGAGGATTTATGGATACATTGTTTCACCTCATTATGCCAGCCGCTATATTAGGAACCGGGATTGCAGGCAGTACGGTTCGCTATGTCAGAAGCAGCATGTTGGAAGTAATGGGGCAAGATTATTTGCGGACAGCAAGAGCGAAAGGATTAAAAGAGTTTATCGTTACCAATAAGCATGGATTAAAGAATGCGTTAATTCCTATTATTACAATTATCGGAATGGAAATACCAATTTTAATAGGCGGCGCAGTAGTAACGGAGCAAATTTTTCAATGGCCAGGCTTAGGACAACTAACAATCCAGTCGATTTCCTCTCGTGACTATCCTACGTTAATGGCGATAAATTTTATTGCAGCACTTGCTGTCCTATTTTCGAATTTACTTGCTGACATTTTATATGCCGTAGTAGATCCGCGAATTAAGTATAACTAAGGAGGAGTGCATATGAGTATTCCTAATGTGAAAGTGGATACGGAATTACAAGTTAATGTGGTGATTCCTGTTCAAAATCAATTGGGGAATGAAGAAAGCTATCTAAAACTAATAACAAAACGTTTTTTTAAACATAAGTTGGCCGTTGTTGGTCTCATTATTTTTTCATTAATGGTTCTGATTGCAATCTTTGCTCCAGTAATTGCACCGCATAATCCATATTCTGTTGATGGCGAATTTGCGTCTGCTCCTTCTGCTAATAATATTCTTGGTACAGATGAAGTGGGAAGGGACTTGTTTAGCCGACTATTATATGCTGCTAGAGTCTCTTTATCAGTAGGAGTCGGAGCAGTGGCGATTTATGTTGCTATTGGTACTATACTAGGAGCGATTGCGGGGTATTTTGGAAAATGGGTGGACATGGTTATCATGCGTATTACAGATGTGTTCATGTCATTTCCGTATTTAATGGTAATTTTGGTTCTAGTAAGTATAATGGGGCCAAGTCTATTTAACGTTATTTTAGTATTAGGTTTGCTCGGATGGCCATCGATTGCAAGATTAGTAAGAGGGTGTGTATTAACAATTAAAGAAATGGATTATGTTAAAGCAGGTGTCGCTTTAGGGTATTCCACGCCAAAAATTGTTTTTCAACATATTCTTCCGAATTGCATTGCGCCGATTCTTGTTAATGCTACATTTGGCATTGCGTCTGCCATTATTATGGAAGCATCCTTGAGCTTTTTAGGGATGGGTGTTCAGCCTCCTACAGCAAGCTGGGGGAATATGCTTAATGAAGCTCAATCCATTACTGTATTGGCAACACAGCCTTGGTTATGGATTCCGCCTGGAGTCATGATATTACTTGCTGTATTATCCATAAATTTTATGGGGGACGGTTTGCGAGATGCAATGGATCCCAAGAGCCATAAATGATGAGGAGATGCATTTATTACTATTCTAGAACAATAGATGGGGGAACATTCAATGAAGAAATTTAAAACGATATTTAGTCTATTTTCCATTGTCATTTTAGTATTACTTTCAGCGTGCTCGGGTGTAAATAATCCAGCTTCAACTGGTGGTGGTGCAAAAGAAAATACGATGTATTTGGGGCTTGTAAATGCTCCAGTTAGTTTTAATCCCATTAATTCTTCTGATATTGCAGCATCATGGTTAGAAAAATTTATGTTTGATACTTTTTTAGAGATGACTGGTCCTTTGGAGTTTACACCAAAGCTAGCTGAGTCCTTTGAAACAGAGGATAATCAGACATTTACAATCAAAATTAATAAGGATGCAAATTGGACAGATGGAACACCTGTTACGTCTGCGGATGTTGCTTTTACGTTAAATTTAGTTGCTAATCCAAAGACGGAAACAGCTGTTGGAGCCTATTTAACTGTATTAGATGGATTAACAGACGATGGCAAGCTTCCAGAAGGAGAAACAGAAATACCATCTATAACCATTGTTGATGAGAAAACAATTCAATTTAAGACAAAGGCCCCAGTTGATCCAAATATGGTGAAAGAACAATTAGGTTCTAAATTTATGATTCTTCCAGAACATAAGTTAAAGAATATTGCTCCGGAAAATCTCCAAAAGGATCCTTTTATGATGAAGCCGACCGTAACGAATGGTCCTTTTAAGTTTGTTAAATATGCAAAAGATCAATATGTAGAATATGCTAGGAATGATGACTATTATTTAGGGGATGTAGAACTGGATAAACTATTTGTGAAAATCATGCCAGCAGCAAACCTTGTAGCTCAATTGCAGACAGGCGAAATTCAAATGAATGCTGCAGGAGGGATTGGAAAAATTGCAGTGCAAGACTTTGAGACAGTAAAAGGATTTGACAATGTAACAACCACAACAGATAAAACATATGGATATCAGAATATGAGTTTTAATATGGAAACCATCACAGATAAGAAAGTAAGACAAGCAATCGCTTATGCTATTGATCGTCAAAAAATTGTCGATCAATTACTAAAGGGAGAAGGAGAAATTGTAGACGGTCCGTATACATCCATCAGCCCTTATCTTGATAAAGAATTAGAAACATACACGTATGATCCAGAGAAATCGAAGCAGTTATTAGAAGAAGCAGGCTGGGATTTCAATAAGACAATAGAATTTGTTGTTCCGATTGGAAACAAAGTGCGGGAACAATCAGCCAATATTATTGCCGAAAATTTAAAAGCGGTTGGATTAAAACTAAATACAACTACGTATGATTTCCCAACGATTATGTCAAAAGCGAGAGCAGGCGACTACGATTTAATGCTAATTGGCTTCACTAATACTATTGATCCAGATTTAACAACAATCTATGGTTCTGCGGGATCAAGTAACTATACAAATTATAACAATCCAAAGGTAGATGAACTATTAGCAAAGGGGAAACAAGAACCAGATACAGAAAAGCGTAAAGAGATTTATAATGAGCTTCAAGCAATTTGGAGTGATGAACTTCCGATCTTTACATTGTATTCTGACTATGACTTTGGAGCAGTTTCTAAAGATGTAGCTGTGGGATCACCAAAGGTATTTGGTTTCCATAATGAATTATATAAATGGTCGTTAGCTGGTGTAAACTAAAAGCGATATAAGCGGCTCGAGCATAAGTATTTCCAACAAATTTAAACCTGAACAATTATACAGAGATTCTAATCTGGAATTTTTGTATAATTGTTCGGTTTTTTTTGATTTTAAGAAAGAAGGTTTGTGATAAGGAAAGGGCATGTGTACATGCAATAAAATAATACTGAATTAATTTTATTCTGAATGATGTTTTCTAACTTACTAAAAAGAGGTATGATAAAAATAATGTTTAGCAAATCTAAATAAATTTCATCGATGATTGGATATTAAGTAGTAAATTCAATTAGAGTAAAGGCTGGAGGGAATAATGTCAAAAATATTTGGTCGACTTCGAGTATATAAACTAAGTATTACAATAGCACTTATACTAATGTTAACCGAACTTGCGGTAGAACTGGTTCAACCATTGATTATGGCAAAGATAATTGATGATGGCTTGGCTCATCAAGATACAAAAGTTGTGTTAATTTGGGGAGGGTTGTTGATATTATTTTCGCTTGTAGCCTTTGCTGCTGGAATTATTAATACATTTTATTCTTCCCATGTTTGTCAGAATTTTGGCTATAGTCTTCGGAATGAGTTATATCAAATCATTCAGTATTTTACGTTTTCAAGCAGTAATGTTTTTGCAAGTTCGTCTTTGATCACTAGATTAACGAATGATATTACACAATTACAAAACACGATATTTATGGGATTGCGATTTCTATTAAGGGCACCGCTTTTAATCGTTGGTGGAATCATTATGTCCTTCTTAGTTAATGTGAAACTAGCGTTTATATTGGCGATTACGATTCCGCTTATTGTGGTTATGTTTATTTGGGTTATTAAAATAGGAAGAAGTCTGTTTCAATCTGTTCAAAAAAAACTCGATCAGGTAAACAGTGTGATGCTGGAGAATTTAACAGCAGTGAGGCTTATCCGAGCATATATCCGTAAGCAGTTTGAAAGAAATCGTTTTATGCATACAAGCGAGGATTTAAAAAATCTTACCCAAAAGGCGCTCCGAATTATGGAAACTACTGTGCCACTCTTATTATTCGCTATGAATCTATGTATTATTGCCATACTTTGGATTGGATCCGGACAAATAAACACAGGTGAGGCACAGATTGGTGAAGTAGTTGCCGTTATCAATTATACATTAAGAATCACTACATCGATTTCTGTAGTAAGTATGTTAGTAATGGTTATTTCTCGTTCAAAAGCTTCAGCTGATCGAATCCAAGAGATTATTGATAAGAAAGAACAGGATAAGGATAATCCAGATGAAAGTATGGACTCAAAACTGAAAGGGAAAATTAAGTTCCAGCATGTATCCTTTCGTTATCCATCTAATAGAAGGAATACGATAGAGAATCTGCACTTTACCATCCACCCTAAAGAAACAATTGCTATATTAGGAGCAACAGGTTCAGGAAAAACAACACTCTTCCAATTAATTCCACGTCTTTATGAACCAACAGAAGGAAGCGTTTTGATCGACGATAAACGAGTGGATTCATATTCATTAAATACGCTAAGAAAGCAAATTGGATATGTACCACAGGAATCGATGCTCTTTACGGGTACCATTCAAGAAAATATTAGATGGGGAAATCCTGATGCGACCTTTGATGAAGTAGTGCAAGCTGCAAAAGATGCCCAAATTCACGATACCATTATGTTAATGCCTCATACATATGATACGAGAATTGGACAAAAGGGAGTTAATTTATCCGGAGGACAAAAGCAACGCCTTTCCATTGCAAGAGCACTCGTCAGAAAGCCAAGTATTCTCCTGCTAGATGATAGTACAAGTGCATTAGATTTAAAAACAGAAAAAAAGCTGCTGGATGCAGTTGCAGATTATCAATGTACCCTTCTGCTCATTACGCAGAAAGTATCTACTGCGATGAAGGCAGATAGAATAATGCTGATTGAAGATGGAAAGATTGTAAGTTTTGCTTCCCATGATGAGTTATGGAAGACAAACAACCTTTATCAAAAAATAGTAGAATCACAACTAGGGGAAGGAGAGTGGGAGAATGCAAAGGGAACTAACCGATCCATTTCGCTATCCTAAACCTAAATTAAAGCCAGATCCCACAGTTGTTAAAAAAGGGAAAAAACCAAAAAATATGGGGAAGACCTTATACCGATTATGGAGCTATCTTGCACAAAAAAAGGGATTATTATTCCTTGTTTTAGTGATGGTGGCAATGAGCTGTGCATTAGGATTATTGGGACCATATGTTTTAGGAATTTCTATTGATCGTTTTATTGTCAATAGAAATTTAGATGGTTTTACAGGAATGCTAATAGCCCTTGGTGGTATTTACTTTTTTCATTCTGTTGCATTATTTTTGCAAAGTTATTGGATGGTTGGAATTTCACAAACAACTGTTTTTCGCTTAAGAGCGGATTTATTCCACCAATTTCATGAGCTGCCGATAAGTTATTTTGACAAAAAGCAGCATGGAGAATTGATGAGTCGTGTTACAAATGATATTGAAAATGTCAGTTCTACTTTAAATAGCTCTGTTATCCAAATCTTCTCTAGTATTATCACATTAGTTGGGACAGTAGTCGTTATGTTATTGCTCAGCCCGTTATTAACCGTCCTGACTTTAACTATTGTGCCAGTTATGTTTATCGGAATGAAGTGGATTACGAGTAGAACAAGTATATTGTTTAAGGAACAGCAAAAGAATTTAGGGGAGTTAAATGGATTTATTGAGGAATCTATTTCAGGACAAAAAATTGTAAAAACTTTTTCTTTAGAAGAAAAAGTGATTCATGATATGAAAGAAAAAAGTGATAAGCTTAAGAATTCTGCGTATTGGGCACAAGTCTATTCAGGCTTTATTCCAAAGTTGATGAATATGTTAAACAATGCTAGCTATGCAGTAATTGTAGGGGTTGGCGGGCTATTAGCCCTCAAATCAGGTACTGTATCTATTGGGGTTATTGTAATCTTTGTTGAATATTCCCGACAGTTCACTAGACCCTTAAATGATTTATCGAATCAATTTAATACACTGTTATCTGCCATTGCGGGTGCAGAGAGAGTATTTGACGTATTAGATGAAGAAAGAGAAGAAGTAGATGAGAAGAAAGCAGCCGTGATGGAAGAAATGAAAGGAGAAGTTCAGTTTAAGCATGTTTCTTTTTCTTATGAGGTAAATAAAGAAATTTTAAAAGATATTGATTTTAAGGCAAACCCAGGTGAAACAATTGCTTTGGTTGGACCCACTGGAGCTGGAAAAACGACTATTATCCAGCTTATCACGAGATTTTATGATGCAACCGCAGGAAATATATTAGTGGATGGACAGGAGATTACAAAAATAAAAAGAGAGAGTCTTCGTTCGCATATGGGATTTGTTCTTCAGGATAGCTATCTATTCGAAGGGACCATCCGGGAAAACATTCGGTATGGCAGGTTAAATGCTACGGATGAGGAAGTGGAGTATGCAGCAAAGCAGGCCAATGCTCATGGCTTTATTGAACATCTTCCGGAAGGATATGATACGATTCTTTCTGCTAATGGAAACGGAATTAGTCAAGGACAAAAGCAGCTATTATCCATTTCTCGAGCAATTTTAGCAGATCCATCTATTCTTATTCTGGATGAAGCAACAAGTAGCATTGATACAATCACAGAGGTGAAAATTCAAGATGCTTTAAAACGGTTGATGAAAGGGAAAACGAGCTTTGTTGTTGCTCACCGATTAAACACCATTAAACATGCGGATCTGATTCTAGTATTGGATAAAGGGATGATAGCCGAAAAGGGGTCTCACGAAGAATTATTGGAGAAAAAAGGCTTTTATTATGAACTACATCAAAACCAATTCTCAGAGACAGTTGATTAGATTATAAAAATAAAATGGGGCTGCACCGGTTGGTCAGTGTAGATAGTAGATATATAAAGAACAGCACTTCTCTCCTTAGAGCTGATATTGAAGGAATAAGGGAAGTGCTGTTTCTTATTTTATAAATAAAAAATATTTGTTTGAAATGATATTTGACTGACCGGTCATTATTGTTTACAATAAAGATAGATTCGGTGCATGTCAACCATCCGAAAATAGCTCGTTATATACAAAGGTGGATGTTGAAAGTGAAAACAATTGACCAAATTATTGAATTTTTGAAGAGTATCGGAGTAGACGCAGAAAAGGTTTATAGGAATCCAAAGGAGACATACTAGTTTATGGAAAGCGTAAAACAACTCAAGACATACATGGAAGATAATAACTTCAATTTACATGAATTATCAAATGAGCTTAATGAATGGAAAAATAGCTTAATTATTTATAACTTTGCTTTAGATGAAATAAATACGAAACTAAAAATATTAAATGAGGAATTTCAATTTATCCATAATCATAATCCAATCGAGCACATTAAATCACGAATTAAAGATCCAAAGGGTATTATGCAAAAGCTGCATCGAAAAGGGCATGCTATAACAATGGAAAATGCCAAAAAATATATACATGATATTGCAGGAGTTCGAATTACTTGTTCCTTTATTTCGGATATTTACGAAATTTATAATATTATTGAAAAACAAGCTGATATTAAAGTACTGCAGGTAAAAGATTATATTAAAAATCCAAAACCAAATGGCTATAAAAGCTTACATTTAATTATCAGTATTCCTGTTTTCTTAAGTACAGGAATGCAAGAAGTATTTGTTGAAATTCAAATAAGAACGATTGCGATGGACTTTTGGGCAAGCTTAGAACATAAAATCTATTATAAATTCGACAAAGATGTTCCTGCACATTTACTTAATGAATTAAAGGAAGCAGCAGATGCAGCCCATGAACTAGATGTAAAAATGAAGCGAATCAAAGATGGTGTCGATATCGTTCATACAGTAGGGAAGAATCAGCTATTCATATAGTTTGAAAAGGAGCTTCGCAAGAAACGAAGCTCCTTTCTTTGTAGAAACAAAGAAATCCTCGAAATCCAGCATTTATAATTTATATTCAGCGAAAAATATAATCTCCCCCCTATTGAATAAGGTTTCATATCTATTTTTTCGTAAATAATTTATAATAAGAAGATATATTTTAAGGTTAGATGCTATTTGTCTGATTTTGATGAAAAAGGAGAACGAAATGAAAGAACAGCTATTTTGGAGTACATTTAAACCGTTTATACAGGAAAATTGGGAAAAGGCACAGTTTAAACAAGCAACTTCTATTCAAGCACAATCTATCCCGCTAATATTAGAGGGAAAAGATGTAATTGCTGAATCCCCAACAGGAACAGGAAAAACATTGGCATATCTACTACCAGTCTTAAATAACTTGGATACAGAATCGAAGAATATTCAGGCAATCTGTCTTGCTTCCTCTCAAGAACTTGTTATGCAAATTTTAGGAGAAGTACAAAAATGGGGAGAGGGCAGCGGTGTTCGGGCGGCCTCTTTTATTGGAGGAGCAAATGTTAAAAGACAATTAGAAAAACTGAAAAAGCATCCTCATCTTGTCATTTGTACACCTGGAAGAGCATTAGAATTGATTAAACAAAAAAAATTAAAAATGCATGCAGTAAAAACAGTAATTTTAGATGAAGCAGATCAATTGTTAGTACCAGAGCATCTAGAATCTGTTCGTCAAATTATCAAAGCCACTTTAAAAGAAAGACAAGTCGTTTTATTTTCTGCAACATTACCAAAGCAAACAGAAAATATTGCAGCTGAACTTGTTCAAGATGTAGAAATTATTCGCATCAAAAAAGATAAGGTGATTGAAGCAGCTGAAGTAGAGCATATTTATTTTCAAGCGGAATATCGAGATAAAGTAAAGCTATTAGAACCGATCTCTCGTTTAAAGAATGCGAAGATTCTTGTGTTTGTAAAGGATATTGGAAATTTAAGTGTTATCCATGAGAAGTTAGCATTTAAAAAAATTCAAACAAGTATTTTGCATTCTGATCTAAATAAAATGGAGCGTCAAAAGTCATTAACTGATTTTCGAGATGGCAAGAGAAACATGCTTCTAGCAACAGATGTAGCCGCAAGAGGGCTTGATATTCAAAATATTACACATGTTGTTCATTATGACTTAGCTACAGATCAGACTCAGTATATCCATCGGTCTGGAAGGACGGGCAGATTTGGTGCAGCGGGAGTAGTTATTAGTTTAGTGACAGAAAGAGAAGAAAGAGAACTGAAGCAAACAGCTAAGAGGCTAAATCTTCAGTTATCGAGAAAAACCTTTTACCATGGAGAAATGGTGGATTACAAAGTGAGACAAAAAAACAATAAATAATCTTTTTAAAAGCTGGCATCAACCGTAATAGCAGGTTGATGCCGGCTTTTTTATTTGAATTAACATTCATAAATGAAAATATAAGCATAAAAATGGAGAAATTTCACAAGATAATACCATAAATAAACAAAGCACTAAAAGGAAGGGTTAAATGGTAACTTTTGCTTATCTACTAATATTTACATCTATGAGTGTTTTAACAATTGTTCTGGATATTTTTGTATTTCATGATGGATTTATGAAATGTATAAAAAGAATATACGACGCCGAAGTTGGTGCAGGAGCTATTACCATTGTTTTTACTGCAATATTAGGCTTTGTCTGGTCGGTCGTAGTGGATATTCGACTATGGAAAAATAAAAAACAAAGCAGGCAGAAAACTCAAGGATAATTACTCCATTTAGATACCAGTTGCACAACAGAGTATAGAAGTTTCTGCCAGAGCTGGCGGAATACTAATAAAGCAAAAGATGAGGCGCTTGCGCTTTTCTAAAAGGAAGTGTGTTACAGCCATGTTAAAAGAAAGCATTTCGTTAACTCAATTGGCGGCAGTTGTTTTTAATCTCCAAATCGGAAGTACGATTGTAATAGGTCTTGGATTAAAAGCAAAAGAGGATGCATGGATTGTACTTCTGATTGCTTTAGGAATAGGAATTGTCATCACCTTATTTTTTATCTATATGATTTCTTTAGCCCCAGAGAAAAACTTATTTGAGATGTTTGAATATTGCTTTAATCGGCCAATTGCAAAGGGGCTCAGTCTCGTTTATGCAGCCTATTTTTTTTATTATAGCTGTCGAATAATACGTGATTTTGGAGAGTTGATTGCAAGTACAGTGCTTCCCTTAACACCGATTGAGATTTCCACCATTATGCTAGTGTTCGTAATGGGATATATATTGTATATGGGTGTGGAGGTTCTTGCGAGAACCGCAGAGATATTCACTCCTTATGCATTTATCTTCTTCATGCTTTTATTTATTTTCTTATATGCTGGTAAAAACCTTGATTTCTCTAATATAAAACCAGTATTAGCTGACGGATTTAAGCCCTTATGGACTGCTGTGTTTCCCTATGAAATTGTACGGCCGTATGGACAATTACTCGTTTTAACCTTCATATTGAGCAATGTTTCAAATGCTAAATATAGCAAAAAGATTATTATTTATAGTGTTCTGATTTCAAGTTTATTATTGCTAGTTACATCATTGATGATTATTTTGTCTTTAGGATACGAGCTCGGATTACGTTCCAATTTCCCCTTATTAAGTGCAGCTCGACTTGTTTCTATTGGGAATTTTCTACAACGGATCGATGCTATTGTAGTTTTCTGTATGATGCTCGGAACACTTGTAAAAAGCTGTATTTATATATATGGAGGATTAAAGGCAATCGAGTACATTTTTGGTCAATCATTTCGGTATTTTTCGATTCCGATGATTTGTATTGTAGGAGTATTCACAACATTAATTGCACGAAATTATACCGATCATATGGAGGAGGGATTGCAGTCTAATCCTTTTCTGTTACATCTTCCATTACAATTTGGCCTGCCAGCATTAATGGTATTTATCATGTTAATAAAACATTGGAATAAATCTAACTCCAAGAAAAAAGCAAAAAGTGGAGGACAGAATGTGTTTTAGGAAATAGCGATGAACGAAATTTTGATTACATTAAATTAAAACCGATAAGGTGCTGAGTGATTATGTTGACAGAAAAACTATCTTTAACCCAAATATTTACGATGATTATCAATTTCCTTCTTGGAAGTTCTATCGTAATTGGCATAGGAATGGAAGCCAAAAGAGATGCATGGATAGTTGTTTTAATTGGAATGATTGTCGGCGTAATTATAATAAGTTTTTATCTTTATTTAATGTCATTACTCCCAGGGAAAAACTTATATGAGATGATGGAATATTGTTTTTCTAGAAAAGTTGCTATCACTTTAGCTCTCGTGTACTTAAGTTATTTTATCTATGTTTCTGCAAGAGTAATTAGAGACTTTGGGGAATTGATCACTTCTGCCATTCTGCCTGTGACACCTATAGAATTTACGATATTAGCGCTTATGTTAGTAATTGGCTATATCTTATATTTAGGGATTGAAGTATTAGGAAGAACAGCTGAAATATTTAGTCCCTATATGTTTTTATTTATCATCCTGCTGTTTATTTTTTTATACGCTGGAGACAAAATAAACCTCACCAATGTACAGCCAGTTTTAAGTAATGGGATAAAGCCAATAATGAAAGCGGCTATTCCATCTATCATTGCCTTCCCCTTTGGAGAGTTAATAGCATTTACGGTTATTTTCGCTCATATTGGAGAGTTTAAGGCAACGAAGAAGGTTGCCTTAATTAGTGTTATTGTTGCAAGTATCATCTTACTATCTTCCGTTTTTATCATTATAGCCACCTTAGGGGAAAATACAGCAATGCGAGCAAATTTCCCACTATTAATAGCGGCAAGACTTGTTAGTATAGGGGAGTTTTTGGAAAGGATTGATGTGCTCGTTGTGTTTATTATGATGCTGGGAATATTAATCAAAAGTTCTGTGTTTCTATATGGCGGCTTAAAAGGAATGGAGTATATTTTTCGGATACCTTACCGATATTTTGCTATGCCTGTTGCCTGTATCACAACGATATTTAGCATCTTCATTTCTTCGGATTTTTCGGACCATATTGTGGAAGGATTAAATGTAGATTTATTTCTTCTTCATATTCCACTGGAATTTATGGCACCTATTTTGATTGTGTTTGTGTTGTTAATAAAAAAATGGAAAGAACAAAGGGATGAAAAAAGGGGGTTGAAAATATGAATTATTTTAAAAAAATGATGGCTTTAAATAGCAAAAAAGAAATACCCTCTAAAGTCGTTCCGACCGAAGCGAAAGAAATAGGGATAGAAGAACTTACCTTTGAAGCATTGAGAGAAGTGATAGGTTTAACCTTTGGAAATACAGCTGATTTGCAGTCAGATGTGATTCGAGTAGGAAAAAGTGAGGGATGTATTTATTATTTAGAAACTGTAGTAAATACAGAAATGTTAAAAGAGATGTTAGGGAATACGTTAGAGAATTCAGCCGATAAAGATATTGTTGTTGATACAATTGAAGACCTACAGAGCTTAAGTAAAAAAAGCTTTGGTGTTTCAGGATATAAATTATTAAAAAAGGTTAATGAAATTGTTTCTTCTCTCCTGGAAGGACGTATTGTTATTGTTTTTAGAGGCGTTGGGCAGGCGCTTAGCTTAAATTATTTAAATAGTGAAGGCAGATCAGTAGCCGAGCCTACTACACAGACAGTCGTACGGGGACCAAAGGACTCTTTTGTAGAAGATGCCTCTACAAATATCAATTTAATAAGAAAAAGAATAAGAAACCATCAATTGCGTTTTGAAAAATTTATGATAGGAAATGAAACACGTACAAATGTATACATGGGGTATATGTATTCCATTGCAAATGAAAAAATAGTAGCAGAAGTAAGGTCTCGATTAAATAAAATTAATATTTCTGCTGTATTTGAGTCAGCGAATGTTGAAGAATTAATTGTAGATAAAAGTTTGACTGTTTTTCCGTTAGCGATGAATACAGAGCGTCCAGATGCAGTAGCTACCTATTTAATGGTTGCAAAAATTGTCATCATCATTGATGGATCACCATTTGTATTAATCGTTCCGGCTGTACTGACTGATTTTTTTACTTCTCCGGAAGATAACTATCAAAACTATTTTATGAGTAGTTTTGTTCGTTTAATTCGCTACCTATCTTTTATGATTGGTTTAATTATGCCTTCCGCTTATGTAGGAGTTTTGACCTTTCACCCAGAACTGCTGCCAACTACTTTATTACTGAGTGTTATTGCACAGCGGGAGGATGTACCTTTTCCAGCTGTAGTGGAAGTGTTTATCATGGAAATTACTTTTGAAATTTTAAGAGAAGCAGGGGTAAGAATGCCGCGGGCCGTTGGTCAGACGGTTTCGATTGTAGGAGCATTAGTTATTGGACAGGCAGCCGCTGAAGCGGGAATCATTTCTAATATTATGGTTATTATTGTCGCGATTACTGCGATTGCTAATTTCGTTTTTCCCAATTATAGCTTCGCGAACGCATCTAGACTTATTCGATTCGTTCTTATCATTGTTGCCTCTATTTTAGGGTTATATGGGGTTCTTTTAATACTTGTATTTATGGTTGCACACTTAAGTTCTCTTCGTTCCTTTGGAGTTCCATATTTAGCACCTGTTGCTCCATTTATTGTCGAAGATCAAAAAGATGTATTTGTTCGTTTTCCACTATGGTCCATTAATAAGCGTTCTTCCTATTTAAGTCCAAATGTAAAGAATAAGCAAAAGCCACAAGGGTCCCCGTCTCCGCCTAAACCGGAAAGTGGGAAGAAAAAGTGAAGAAAATTTGTGTCTTTCTATGTATATTAAACTGTTTGTTTCTATTAACTGGTTGTTGGGATCGAAAAGAATTATCAGAAATTAAATTAGTGGCAGGAATGGCCATTGATAAAGGCGAAAATGCAAAATATAAATTGACAGTAGAGGCCTTGAATGCAGTAGAATTAAATACCCAAACTGCTTCTGGAAATGCTCCGACAATAGTAGAAGGCATTGAGGGAAACACTATTTCTGAAATTACGCATCTCTTAAATGAGTACTATGCACAGTTCCTGGTTTTCTCTCATATGAAGATACTGGTAATCAGCGAGGAAATAGCTAGGTCGGGAATGCTTGATTTTATTGACTTCTTGGAAAGGAATAGGGAAATACGGGATGACTTTAATATTATTATTGCAAAAGATGGAAAGGCAGAAGATATTTTAAAAATAGTTGCCCATTATAGAAAGGCTTCCTCTTTAAAGTTATCCCCGCAATTGGATCATTTATTAGAGGATTGGGGAGGAGACCCAGGAATGAGTATTATTGAGTTTATCTCCGAATTGAACCTAGAAGGGAAAGAACCAGTGTTAGCTACTGTCCGCGTAAAAGGAGATGTAGAAAAAGGAAAGAGTATGGAAAATATCATGAAGGTGACTCCTGATGCAATAGTAGTCGTTGATTCTCTGGCGATATTTAAAAAGGGCAAATTGGTCGGTTTTCTGAGCATGGAAGATTCGAGAAATTATTTGTGGATTAGAAATAAATTAAAAACTACTTCTTTGTCCATTAAATGCAAACAGGGAGACTATAGTTCTGTGCGTGTAACAGAATCACAAACAGAAATAACTTCTAAATGGAAGAATAATAAGCCTGCTATTCATGTTGGGATAAAAGCAGAAGGATATCTGGAGGGAACACAATGCTATAAAAGTGTAGATAAGCTAGGTACCATTGAAAAATATGAAAAACTAGTGAATAAAGTTTTATCCCAAGAAATATCCAATAGCATTTCACATGTTCAAAGCCAATATGAATCAGATATTTACGGATTTGGAGAAGCAATGAGACGACAAGACTATGATTCATTTATGAAAATAAAAGACAAGTGGGATCAAGAATTTTCAAAAGCAGATATTAAAGTAGATGTAGATTTTGTTCTGAGAAGATCAGGAATTCGCTCCAAGAGCTTTTTGACAGGTACAGAAAAATAATTACTAAAGGAGAAAAACTGTTCCATTATGAACAGTTTTTTCTTTGCTTATTAGTATTAGTATTTTCTAAGACTAAAGTTGTAGAGCAAAATCAAGCTAAGGCATGTTATGAAAAAAACAGGAAGAAGGTAACATAGTAGATAAGAAAGGAGCGAAACGCAAAATGAAAAAATTTGGTTTATTTCTTATTGGGGCAGCTGCCTCTATCATCCTTTTATCACAGATAGGTCCAATACTCGGTTTAGTTATTAGTGCAGTAATTCTTTATTTTGCCTTTAAGCAATACACGAAAGCAACAAGCACATCAGGTAAGCTGGGGTGGGGGATAGCAGGAGTGATTATGCTTATTATAACAGCAAGTAACCTGCCAGCGATCATCGGATTAGCAGCCGCGTATGTATTGTATCTTGTTTACAAAAAGTGGAACAACAAGCAGACCATTATTACAAATAAAACAGCGGATGACCCTTTTGCAAATTTTGAAAAACAGTGGTCAGAATTAAATAAATAAGGAGAGGTTAATATGACAAATCTATTAGAAAGAATAAAAAATACGGTAATGGCAGACATTAATCATTTATTAGATAAGAAGGAAGAAAAAAATCCAATCGCGCTTTTAAATCAATATGTAAGAGAATGTGAGAAAGAGACAGATAAAGTAAAAAAAATGGTCGAAAGACAATATAAATTAAAAGAAGAGTTCATGAAGGAATTACAACAGGCTGAACAAATGGCGGAGAAAAGACAAAGACAGGCTGAGGTGGCTGGCAAAGCAGGAGAAGAAGAGCTTTTTGCTTATGCTAAGCAGGAGCAGACTCATTATGAAGAAAGAGTATTACGCTTAACCGAATCGTTAAAAAATACAGAGCAGCAATTGCATGAAATAGAAACGAAATATATGGATATGAAACATAAATTGAAGGATATGAAAATACGCCAGATGGAACTGATGGCAAAAGAAAATATAACAAAAGCACACCATACAATGAATAAAGTATTAGAAGAAAAACAGGCGAGTCCAACAAATCCAACACGCTTTAGCGAAATGGAACAATATATAGAAACGTTAGAAGAAAAAATAAATACAGAATATTATAAACAAACAATGGACGAAAAGTTAGCAGCATTAGAGAAAGATATGCTAAAAAAAGAAGATGACTCCATTTCCTTATAAAAAAATGGTATTCTAAAAGAGGCTGGTGTGGTAAAGCCAGCCTTCAATTATTTAAGATCTTCATCCAAATAAAATAAAGAAGGGAGAGAATAGCCAATGTTTAAACAATTAAAAGATAACTATGCAAATTGGTTTTATGTAGTTGGAGGTTTTTTGTTATTAGAAATCTTCGTCTTTAATCCCGGACTAATCTTTTCCCTTCTTGTTTCAATTGGCATGATTTATATATCAAAGAAATCACGGCAAGGCGGAGCTGGAAAGATTCTTTTTTGGATAGGGAGCCTGCTTTTAATCATTAGCATACTAAATATGGTTACAGTGAAAATTATCTTGTTTACACTCCTTGCCTATTACCTTTTTCAATTATTTCAAAAAAAGAATAATGAGGATATTATAAAACCAATCATAAAGGATAAGGAAACGGCCATACAGACAGACGAAATAAAAATAAAGAAAAAGCCCTTATTTACGAATTCTCTCTTTAGCCGTAATACCACACCAGATCACGTATATGAATGGGATGATATCAATATTCAGGGTGGCATAACGAATACTACTGTGGATCTTAGTTACACGGTGTTACCAGAAGGAGAAACAGTTATTATGATTCGAAATATTGTAGGAGATGTGAAGGTATATATCCCTTATGATATGGATGTTAGTATTCACCATTCCAGTTTATTTGGTTCCTATCAAATATTTGGTGAAGCTGAAGAAAATATATGGAATCAAAATATAAGCATTCGGACAGCTGGATATGATCAGGCTGAGACTAGAGTGAAAATTTTCACCTCATTAATTACTGGTAGCTTAGAGGTGAAAAGAATATGAGTATTATAACGAGACAAATTTTGTGGGGAGTATGTGCATCCCTTCTTTTACTTGTATTCTTTTCCATAAGCTATCTAATCGTCTTTCCGCCGGCAACCTGGAGTGCTTTGTGGGAAAAAGAGGTAATGGATGTTCCATTTATTTTATTTTTAATCAGTGTAGATATTACATTAGGTGTTTTAATTGGTTATTTATCAGGATTTTCCTGGAAAAAACAAATCCGTTCCATAGAAGAAACCTTACATACAATGGATAAAATGGAGTATTATCCAGTTCAGCCAATTGGTTCCACAGAGGAGCTCCAATCTTTAAGCTATAGAATCATTCAGCTGCAGAATCAATTAGTGGAACAAATGAAGCTATCTCAAAAACTCGTAAATGAGAAAGCGGAAGATCAAGAGGTGAAGGTTCAAACTGTCATTATTGCAGAGCGAAATCGTTTGGCCAGAGAATTGCACGATTCTGTGAGCCAACAATTATTTGCAGCATCGATGCTGTTATCAGCAATTAATGAAACAAGACCGAAAACGAATGATCATGAATCACGGCAATTACAGCTAGTAGAGGAAACGATTCAGCAGTCTCAATTAGAGATGAGAGCTTTATTGCTTCATTTACGACCAATCGCTTTAAAAGGAAAAACGTTAAAAGCGGGAATTATAGAATTATTACATGAACTACAGCAAAAGGTATCTTTGGAAATGGAAATGAAACTAGAAGATATCGATTTGGATAAAGGAATTGAAGATCATCTTTTTCGAATTCTTCAAGAATCGGTATCCAATACATTAAGACATGCAAAGGCAAGTTCCTTAGAAGTACAGCTTATTCAGAGGGAGGCATTTGTTATATTGCGAATAATCGATGATGGTGTCGGCTTTAATGTGGATAAGAGGAAAGCAGGATCTTATGGACTTCAAAATATGCACGAAAGAGCAGCTGAAATTGGCGGAGTATTAAAATTAATAAGTTTGGAAAATAAAGGAACAAGATTAGAAGTGAAAGTGCCAATTTTGGGAAGAAAGGAGGATTTAAATGATTAGAGTATTGCTAGTGGATGATCATGAAATGGTGCGGATTGGAGTCTCTTCTTATTTATCTGCACAGACAGATATTGAAGTTGTTGCAGAGGCGGAAAATGGCAGTAAAGCTGTTGAGCTTGCTCTTCAATTAAAGCCAGATGTGATTTTGATGGATTTAGTAATGGATGAAATGGATGGAATTGAGGCAACGAGGCAAATAATAGAAGCATGGCAGGAGGCAAAGATAATTATTGTCACCAGTTTTCTTGATGATGAGAAGGTATATCCTGCTTTGCAGGCGGGTGCAACAAGCTATATGCTCAAAACATCCAAGGCGAGTGAAATTGCAAGAGCTGTGCGCGAAACATATCAAGGCCAAATTGTCCTAGAGCCTGAAGTTACTGATAAAATGATGACAAAAATGCGAGAAAAGAAAACTACGCCTCTGCACGAAGAGCTAACTACCCGAGAAATGGAGATTCTCTTGTTGATGGCGGAGGGGAAAAGTAATCAGGAAATTGCAGACGAATTATTTATTGCATTAAAAACAGTGAAAACACATGTAAGTAATATATTAAGTAAACTGCAAGTACAGGATCGCACTCAGGCTGTCATTTACGCTTTTAAGCACTCACTTGTAGAATAAACAAAAAATAAAAAACCTTATATGCAAGTGAATAGGTCCCTTAATCAAACGTTTAATTAAGACATTTCTCTCTCTTCAATTAAGAAAAAGACAATCTAGGAAAATATTTTTTGAACTTGTCTCATATGATGATAAAGAAGAGAAAATAAACACACATCTTTTACTTACATGCTTGTGGAAGATAGATTGAGGGAGAGATTCATGAGTTCATTTTATAAAGGGACCTTTTTATTAATTGTTACCGCGTTTTTTGGCGAATGTATCGAATTCATTATTAATATGGTAATGGCAAGGGAACTTGGAGAGCATGGACTAGGTTTATTTATGACCATATTACCTACTATCTTTCTTATTGTACTGCTTGCTACCTTTGAATTGCCAACATCCATTTCGAAATTTATTGCTGAAAAAGATTCCAAATATCATTTATCGATGCTGCAGCAAGTATTAAAGTGGACCATTATTTTTACTATTTTTCTAACCATCATCGCATCTATCATCATACCTTTTATCCCTATTTTTTATTCCTATCATCCACTCTTGAAGTGGCTAGTTATTCTTCTATTGCCGATTATTTCCTTTACTTCTATTGCGAGAGGTTATTTTATGGGAAAACAGCAAATGGGGAAAATTGCGGCTTCTAATTTTTTGAAAAAAATTATTCAATTAGGTTTATTAGTCTTTTTGTTTCAATGGTTTTCCTTTGATTTAAATACTTCTGTATTGATTGCCTTTTTTACCATTGTAGGGAGTGATACAGTTGTATTATTGTACTTATTGCATATGTTTTTCGTGCAATATCAGCGGATTAAAAAGGGGAAAAATGAAAGCATGAATGGGAAAGTCATTTGGAAGGATTTATTATCTGTGTCTATTCCGACAACAGGTCTTCGAATATTTCATGCTCTAACACATGCCATTCAGCCTTTTCTCATCAAAGGGGCACTTGTTGCATCAGGAATAACAGCAGCAAATGCGACAGAACAGTATGGAATGCTTGCAGGGATAGCAATGACGATAGGTTTTTTTCCAGCTTTTATATCCCATAGCTTTATGACAATGCTGATACCAACTGTTTCGAAAGCGTATGTACAAAAAGACTATCCAAAACTACAAAGATTATTGCAGCAAGTGATGATCATAACAGCAATTTATGGAACCATATCTGTTGGGATTTTTTATTTTTACGCGGAAACACTTACGATGACCTTTTTTCACTCTACTCAGGCAGCTATAATTGTGCAGCTTTTATGGCCCTATTTTTTACTTCATTACTTCACCATTCCCATGCAAGCATATTTAATTGGTTTGGGCTTGTTGAAAGATGCGGTTTTTCATAGTGTGTGGGCAACATCATTCTCTTATGCAGCGATTTATTATTTAGGATCTTTAAGCCAGCTTCAAATGAGCGGAATTGCAATTGGAATGAATTTAGGAGCTGTTATATTAGCTTCCATGCATTATTTAACAATATGCAAAAAAATAGGAGTTTCAATGTGGCTGACACCAGTGAATAAATTCCAATAAAAAATTTTAAAAAAAGTGTAGGGATTCGCAGAGGAGCTAGCGTATATTAAGTAGAATCGTAAAACTGGGAAGGGGAAAAGAAAGAACATGGAATCCCTAATAAATAAAACATATACTGTGGGAAATCAAGAAGAATTATTTGAACATGTCGTGAAGGAATACGGAAAATCAATTTATATCTATATATTATCGCTTGTTAAGCATAAAGAACTAGCGGAAGATTTGTATCAAGAAGTATTAATTTCCGCTTATACCTCATTTGGCAGCTTTGAAGATCACCATAAAGTGAAAAGCTGGCTCTATAAAATTGCTCTAAATAAGTGTAGAGACTACTGGAGAAAAGAGAAAACATCAAAGAAGTTTTGGGAAGAGTCTGTTTATACATATGCAAGAGATACTTCTGTGGCATTGGAACCTGAGGAAACATTAATGAGCAAATGTGAAAAAGAAGAGATGATTGATACATTGGAAGAATTACCAAATATGTATAAAGAACCTTTACTGCTTTTTTATTACCATAATCAAACATTGGTAGAGATAAGCAACCATACAAAAACGCCATTATCAACGGTCAAAACAAGAATGAAACGTGCGAAGGATCAATTGAAGCCAAAAGTTATGAATAAAAAGATTGTTTATTTATGAGAGAAAACTTGAATCAGTTGCTTCTTCCTACTGATTCAAGTTTTCCTATTCTGTACATAAATGTCTGATTGCTTTTAACTAATTATCACTAAATGATAGGAACAGTCCAAGTAATGGAAATTCCTTATTCATTCGCAAAATTACATCGAAACTACGAAACTAATTACTATTTCTTTGTTTATTATAGTAATTTACGGAATACATCGCGCCTTCATTTACCATATTGTTGTCACCAATATCATCTGGAGCGGGATTTCCTGCTTTAGAAAGTAAGTCCTCTTGTTGCGTAGAATTGAATTTGCTTTTAAAGCGATGAAACATGTCTTTCCCTTTTGATGTGAACAGGAAAAAGCTTCCTAATCCAGCCCCGACAATTGCAAAAGTACGCATTGAATTTTTTCCAAACATGAGAGAATCCCTCCTAATTTATTCCTTCTCGTTCCATTCTATTTTTTATTTACCCTATTATAAGTTTTACAAACGTCATTCAGGGAATAATAATTGAAAAGCGATTAAGGGGGGATTCAAGTGAAAAGATATCGTTTAGAGAACTGGGAGTGGTTTCAGCTATTGGAAGAAGCGGATATACAGGAAGTGTCCTTAGAAAAGGGTCCATTAATAAATTCATGGTTTCGCGATATAAAAGGAAATCGAAGTAACTATCTTCATATTGATACGTCAGAAGAAGACCAAGAAATATTAAGTGGTTCGCTTATATACCATAGAGAAATAGATAAAAAAGAAGACTATGAAATTTTCCATTTTTTCTTATCAAGGGATACATTAATTACTTATGATTATAAGGATAATAGTTTACATATTGATAGAAACAATCTAATAAAAGAGATAAAGCATGCACAAACACCGATTGAAGGATTTATGGTTATTCTAGGAAAAGTAATGACAGATATTTTGTATCATATAGATGCTTATGAACAACAGTTAGAACAATTGATTTGGGATGTTAAACAAAGAAATAGTATAAAAACATTAGATAAAGTGTATCAGTCTAGACATGAACTTCTTGTTTGGAAGAATGTTATGATCCCTTTTCTTGAAATCAGATACTCATTAGAGGAAGCTTTTGGCGAGGAAATTACCAAAGGAAAAGTATATGCTCGTGTTACTAAGAGAATCGAAAGAGGATTAATTTTGGTGGAAGAATACCAAAAAGAATTAAATAATCTCGTTAATTTTGAAGAGGTAGTATCCCAGCATAGAGGAAACGAAATTATGAAAACCCTGACGGTATTCACTACAATATGTACACCAATTATGGCTTGGGGAGCATTATGGGGAATGAACTTTGAGATTATGCCAGAACTAAAATGGAAATTCGGCTACGTTTTTTCTTTAGCAGTGATTATTGGCTCAACGGTTGTTGTATATTTCTATCTTAAATCACGAGGGTGGATGGGGGATCTGTTAAAAGCCCGGAAGAAAAATTCTTTTTTTCGATAACCCTAATCCAAGCAATATTAGACTCTTCCTCCTAAATTAGCATATAATAAGATGGTAGATATGATAAAAAGGAAGAAAACTCCCATGAATATGCAAGGAGGAGCTATGGAAGAGTCAAAATTTTGTAGTGAGTCACTAGTAGTGAAAACAAGTATTGTTTTTCCAACAGATACCAATACTTATGGAACTTTATTTGGTGGCAAATTAATGGCCTATATTGATGATACAGCTGCTATCTCAGCGATGCGTCATGCAAGACGAGGGATTGTTACTGCTTCGACTGATTCAGTTGATTTTTTGTATCCTATTCATGAGGGAAATGCTGTGTGTCTAGAAGCTTTTGTTACCTATACTGGAACTTCCTCCATGGAGGTATTTGTAAAAGTAACGGCAGAGGATCTAATTTCTGGAGAGCGCCATTTATGCGCACTTAGCTTTCTAACGATGGTTGCCATCGATGAAAATGGAAAGCCGACAAAAGTTCCCAAAGTTATCCCAGAAACAGAAGAGGAAAAGAGCCTTTACGAATCAGCGAAGGAACGAGCGGAAGCACGAAAAAAACGGAAGAAAGAAACAGAAGAACTTGCAAAGAAATATAGAAGTTTTTGATGATGGGCAAGGGAATGCCATGTCATTCTCTTGCTTATCCTAGTAATGCATAAAATCATACTAAAGCTAATAAGTTTGTCGAAAGAAAGTCTGGGAAAAAGAGAATATTTTCATTATTGATAAAAATCGATTTTACATGCTGTCGAAATACCAAATTATTTTCCAGGAAATGATGACATTCTCCAAAATATTGTCTAATAACACTGTCTGATTTTGCAGGGGGGATAGTGTTTAATTTCGTTATCCATAATTATTCTATACTATGGGACAGGTGCTAGGAGGTAAAAGTGAAAATATTTTCTCTTTCCTATTTTGTTGTTACAAGAAAGATTGACTTGAATATGGAAATAATCGAAGAAGAAAAAAGTCTAGTTTTATGGAGTGATAGAGTTACTAGCGACGAGCAGACATTTCATTTACACACCATCCATGACATTTCCTTTAAGCCCTCGAGTAATCAATATAAAATGCTATATTTACATACAAATCGTGGAGTGTACTCTTTTGTAATAAAAGATAATCCAGAAGAAATGATTCGATTAATTAGAAGACAAATAGCGGATTATTTATAGGCATACATCTAAAAAAGGTTTGAGCAAGGAGGTTTTTGACCTCTTTACTCAAACCTTTTTAATCTCTTTCGGACAGAATTCCGAAAATACGTAAGATACTTATAAATAAATTTAGGAAATCGAGATATAAATTTAAAGCCATTAAAGGAACTTGATCTGCTGTTATACCATAATGTTTCATTCGATTAAAATCATACAACACATAGCCGCTAAATATTAGGACACCAATGAAGGAATATGCGAGCATGCCACCTGTTGCTAATGGCCAAAAGATATTGAAAATACCGATAGCAATTAAAGCGATTAGGGAAGCGAGTAACATTCCTCTTAAGAAAGAGAAGTCGCGCTTCGTTTTTGTTGCATATATAGCAACCCCAGCAAACACAATTGTCGTAGTACCCAATGCATTAATGACAACATTTCCGCCAACTGTGGATACATAATAAGAGACGATTGGAAAGGTGGTAATCCCCGAAATAAACGTAAAGGTAAATAAGAAACCATAAGATAATGATTTTCCTCTTCTTGCGAAGATGGCGATTAATAAAAGAACAACTTCTAAAATTGACAACGGTAAAAATAAATAGGATGGAACAAAATTACCAATCATTGTTCCAATGAATGCTATTCCTAGAGAAAGAGCAAAAGTTCTTAAAACAGAGGGCATATATTCGTTACTTGGGCTATATGCATACATTTTTCTTCACTCCTGTATTGTGTTTAATTTATATAGTAATACGAACAACGCGCAAAAAAGTTTCAATTTAAGCCATTTTTATCGCGAACAACATCTGCTTTCAGTAAATCACGGATTTCTTTTAATAGCTCTTCTTTAGTATCAACGGTTACTGCTTCTTCTTGTACCTCTTCCTTTTTCTTAAAGCGGTTTAAGAAGCGGATTACTAAAAAGATAGAGAAAGAAATAATGAAAAAGTCAACAATTCTTTGTATAAAGTTTCCATAATTTATACTTGAATAAGACCATGTTGAGAAATCTACGCCGACAACAAAGTGGGCGAACAGCGGCATGATCAAATCATCTACTAGTGAACTGACAATTTTGCTGAATGCCGTACCAATAATCACCCCTACTGCTAAATCTATTACGTTACCTTTTATTGCGAATGCTTTAAAGTCTTTCCACATGCGATCCTCCTAATATATGTACATCTTATTTTGTTTTTTAAAATATTATTATTCTGACATGAAAAATTATTATTATCAAGTTAATGAAAACACAATTTAGTAAAAATAGGACATGGCAGAAATCGAATATGTCCTATGAATTATTTAATAAATCACCTTAAAGCTCGAAAATAGTTCTTCTGGCTCACTTTCCTTTATTTCTATATGGTCCACTCTGGCAAAGCGATTTCCCTTTTTTACTTTTTCCATAAAAGCTCGCAGCGTTTCAGAAGAAGCTACAGCCATACATTCCACTGTTCCATCTGCTTTATTGCGAACCCAGCCGGTTACCTGATTTTCCATAGCAATCATTTGGACAAAGTATCGAAAACCTACGCCCTGAACCCTTCCTTTGATTATAAGATGTAGTTGTTTCATTTCGTCCCTCCTAATTTTAAAAATCTTTTATCTCCTTTTTAACGGGCGGTGAACTCAACAAGGAAAAAAGCATCCGAAAAGACCGAGTAAGGTGCTTATATCAGCAAGGGTGAAGAAAATCCGCACAGATTGGAGCTTTCTTTATTTTAATATATAGCAAGCTTTCTTATTAATCATCTCATATTTATTTATATTGACGCAAGTTAGGTCCTTGGATATGGGTAATGGGAGAGCGGATAGTCTATATGATGTGTGTGAAAGGTCTCGGAGAAGGGGGGAGTAGGAGCTGGAAAAAGCTAGATTTGTAGATTGGGGAGCAATTTGGTACTATTAATAAGTATATATGAAGCTCTATAAAAAAATTAGTATCTTTAGTGAGCTTTCAATAATATAACTTATGGTAGTTATGCTTGATTTTAAACAACTAGAATATGACTATCCATAAAGTGAATATCTAACTCCTCCTAAAGGAGTATAGATATGTTTGGAAAATAGGAGAAAGATAATGAAAAGAAATAAATATATCTGGCTGTTATTGGTCGTAGTCATTATAATTGCAGGGATTTTAATCACTTCTATGGTTAATTCCTATCTAACAGAGAAACATAAAAATGAGCTGGATCAAAAACATATGGTGATTAAGAAAGATTTACAATGGACGAAAGATAATGCTTATTTTGAAATAGATATGAACGTGAAAGAGAAAGAGTATGAATTATATATTATAGGAGAAGGAGAAAGGAAATATCAGCAAGTAGAAGCTACGGATCTAGGGGAAAAAGATGATACGATTGTGACTGGAGATTTTGCCTTTTACTTATGGACGAAAGAATACGGAAAGGAAGCAGTGAAACAAGATCTAGAATTACCCAATCCTATGACCTTCAATTTGTCGCAAAAAAATATAGCGACATTTCTTGTTAACCAGCAAAATATTGCGGCTGTTTACCAAGGAGAAGAAGCAAATGAGGTAATGGCCTATTTCTATACCATTCATGATGGAAAATTAGTTACCCTGACTGATTATGGAATGCGTATCTTTAGTAAAAATATCAAAAACATTCAACAAAATTATATACAGACCTTAAGGAAAAAAGATACCGACCAAATGGAATTTGATACATGGATGCTTGAACAGAAAAGCGGGAAATTAGTTAAAGTAGATGGAACTTCTATTGAAAATAAGGATATTATAAATAAATGGCTGGATGATACGGAATTTTACTATCCATATAAAAACTTATCTGTTACTTCTAGTTTAAAAAATTTAGCGGAACAAGGAATGTTGATAGGCGCCCAATATCCAATCGGAACAAATATAAAAGAGATAAAGAAAATTAATTCGAATTATACAATCAAGGATTATAATCAGAAATATAGTCAATTGGATTTTCCTGAGGTTACTTATTACTATGATAAGAAAACCGATCTTGTTACTTCTATTTCTATTCCAGGTATTCGTTTAAAAGAATCAGTACAATCGATTCAAGATACAATCGGGAAGCCAGATGATTTTGTTACGAAAGAGGATGGGTCTATAGCTACTTATACAGCAGGAAACTATAAACTAATCATCCAATTGGACTTATCTCAACGAATTAAATCGATTAGATTGGTAAAATAGGAAGATTAACAAAACAGTAAAATAAAGGATGTTCCGTGAAATGTTTCATAACATAAACATTCCATGGAACATCCTTATTGAACTTGGTTACTAAAAATTAAAATGCCCAGTCTCCATTGCGGAATACTGCTTCTACTTTTCCGTCTGTGGTAATACCGTCAATATTCATTTTGTCTGAACCTATCATAAAGTCGACATGTGTAATACTATCGTTTAGACCTTTTTCAGCTAGTTCTTCACTTGACATCTTTTTTCCCCCTTCAATACAGAATGCATATGCACTTCCGATTGCTAAGTGATTTGAAGCATTTTCATCAAATAAAGTATTGTAGTAAAGAATATTTGATTGAGAAATAGGTGAACGATGTGGTACTAAAGCTACTTCTCCAAGATAATGAGAACCTTCATCTGTTTCAACTAATTGACGAAGAATTTCTTCCCCTTCTTCTGCCTTCACATCGATAATTCGACCATCTTTAAAGGTTACGGAGAAATTATTAATAATGTTTCCGCCATAGCTTAAAGGCTTTGTGCTTGATACAGTTCCATTTACTCCTTTTTTATGTGGAACAGTGAAGACTTCTTCAGTCGGCATATTTGCCATGAATTCAAAACCTTTTTCATTGATGGATCCTGCACCGCACCATAGATGTCCTTCTGGAAGTTCAATCGTTAAATCTGTACCTGGAGCTGTATAATGAAGCTGTTTGTATGCTTTTTCATTTAAGTAATCCACTTTTGTATGAAGTTTTTTATCATGTTCTTTCCATGCTTGGATTGGATCTGCTTGATCTACTCGAATAGCCTTAAATATAGCATCCCATAGTAACTCAACTCTGCTGTTTTCAGGGGCATCTGGGAAAACAAGATTTGCCCAAGCTTTGGATGGAACAGCAATTACGGTCCAGCTTACTTTGTCGGACTGTACATATTTTCGGAATTGGCTTAAAGCTGTACCAGAAGCTTTTTGGAAGTTACTAATTCGTTCAGAATCAATCCCTTTTAAAAGGTCTGGACTAGAAGATACTACTGACATGAAGGCTGCCCCTTCTTCTGCAAGTGCAATCGTCTCTTTTGCTCTAAATTCAGGATATTCTTTAAATGCTTCATCTGGTGCCAATTCGTATTTAGTACGAGTAACGAAATCATCACTCCAATTGACTACAACATTACTTGCGCCAATTTGGTAAGCTTCTTTTACGACAAGACGAACAAACTCTGCTGATTCAATGGATGTATTAATAACAAGCGTTTGTCCATTTTGGATATTTACACCGACTTTTACTGCGAGTTCTGCATATTTTTGTAGATTTTCTTGAAATGTACTCATTTTTATTCTCCTTTTCTATAAGCGGTTAGCTCTATGTATAACATGAATCCCAATATGGAATGGATGCTGCTTCTATTGTAGCTTTTTTAGAAAGAGAAATAAACTGATTGATCATAACATTAGGATAATAATTGATCTTAGCGCGAGGGAAACAAATAATATGCATTTTTGATAGAATAGATATAATTGTTTTTTTATTTATAGGAGGTTTTTATGACTAATCGGTTACAAGCAGTTATCTTTGATTTTGATGGTGTTATAGCAGATACTGTTCCTTTATATTACGAAGCAACAAAAAAAATGGCGTTGGAGATTGGGGTCTCCTTTACTAGAGAAGATAACTTAAGATATCAAGGTGTTCCTCGAAAGGTGCTAATTGACGACTTAGTTGCACAAACAGATAAAGTATTTACGGATAAAGAAAAGGAAATATTAGGAAATCGCAAGAGTGATTATTATAAAGCTTTAATTGCAGAATTCACAGTAGAAAATATGCTGCCAGGAATGTATGAATTTTTGAAAGAACTTAGGGAAATGGGGATTAAATTTGGGATTGCATCCTCTAGCTCCAATGCACCTTTTTTATTGGAGCGTTTTGGAATAAGAGACTGGTTCGACTGCATAGTAGACCCACATTCTCTGAAAAAGGGAAAACCAGATCCAGAAATATTTTTAACAGCAGCAGATTGCTTAGGGATCGATTATCATGAGTGTGCTGCTATAGAGGATGGACAAGCAGGCTTGAGTGGTATTTTACAAACGCCTATGTTTTCTGTCGGGATAGGACAAGGAGATGTTTTTGCAAAAGCGGATTGGCAGGTTGCTTCCACTAGAGAGCTAAGTGCGAAAACTTTATTAGAAAAGTTTAATAATCGATGAAGAAAAAGAGGGAAACTTATTCATGGAAGCAAAGAGTAGTGTGAACGGCTTGTAATAGTAGCAAATTACATAAAAAATATCATCCGAATTATCCGGATGATATTGGAGTAATTAATAGCTGGAATGCGAATATAACAGCCTTATAGCTTTTAATCGTCTTTTTTCATCGCGGCTTTTAATAAATCTCCTAGACTATTTCCAAAGCTTTCGTCTTTACTGTATTTCTGAACAAGTTTCCGTTCTTCTCTTTTGTTAATGGTCTTTTTACGGTCTGTAGCTTTTTCCACAACATTGCAGTTTCTGCATTGGAAATAGGTACCGGCCACTCCATTATGGATTTCCATTTTTTTATGGCATTGTGGACAACGCTTGTTCGAAAGTTTAGGATCTTTTCTTTTACTAAAAGAACAATCCATACTGGAGCATACAAGAATTTTTCCGTTTTTTGTATTTTTTTCCTTTAGGAAAGATCCACATTCAGGACATTTGGAGCCAGTGAGATTGTGCATCTTATACGATTTCTCACTTTGTTTTATTTCTCGGACAAATCGTTTTGTCTGCTCTTTAATTTGTTCCATAAATTGATGAGGATTTGCCTTTCCTTTAGCGATATCCTCTAACTCTTGCTCCCATTTTGCCGTTAAATCGGGAGTAGTCAAATCATCATTAACGAGATTGATGAGCTGTTTTCCTTTGGAGGTAGAATGTAATTTCCCATTTTGCCTTTCTAATACCTCAGATGAAAGCAATCTTTCAATAATTTCAGCACGTGTAGCTGGAGTACCCAGTCCGAATTTTTCCATTTTCCCCAGAATATCAGCTTCTGTAAAACGAGATGGGGCTTCCGTAAATTTTTGCTCCAAATTTACAGATTGGACTTTTAATTGTTGCCCCTTTTGAAGCTGTAGACTTTTAGAAGAATCTGTTTTGCGAGAGTCTAATGCTTTAAAACCTAACTCTAATATATTTGTTTCTTGAGCGACAAATGAAGCTCCATTAATGTTTAATGTTGTAGAAATAATTTCGTACTTATATTTTGGGTAAAATAGTGTCAAAAATCTTTTTACGATTAAATCATAAATTTTTACTTCTTCATTATCTAATCGGTTTAAAAATACAGGCTGCTCAGTGGGGATAATGGCATGGTGGTCAGATACCTTATTATTATTAAACACATTATTGGCTTCGACCTTCCCCTTGTTACGTAAGACAGGTTGAACTTCTTCTTTAAATGCTCCAGAAATACTTTCGATGCGATCAATCATCGTATTCTTCATATCTGTCGTTAAATATCGTGAATCCGTTCTTGGATAGGTGACAAGTTTATGTTGCTCGTATAGCTTCTGCAGGACATTTAACGTCTTTTTGGCAGAGAAGCCGAATCGACGGTTTGCGTCTCGCTGGAGCTCTGTTAAATCATAAGGCAATGGCTGTTGTTCTGTTTTTTCTTTTACGGTTAGTGTTTCAACAACTGCTGGTTTTCCTTTAGTATTGGCGACAATTTTTTCTGCCGTTTCTTTTGAAAAGATTCTTCTCTCTTGATTCTTTTCATATTTTGCTTGTAGAGAATCTATTTGTGCAGTGATGGTCCAATATTCTTTTGGAACAAAGGATTGAATTTCTTTTTCTCTCTCTAGAACCATTGATAAAGTGGGAGTTTGAACACGCCCTGCTGACAATGGATCATTGAATTTTGTTGTTAAGGCTCTTGAAACATTTAATCCGATTAGCCAATCTGCTTGTGCTCTACACACAGCGGATTGATATAAGCGATCATAGTCTTTTCCAGGCTTTAGTTGTTTAAAGCCATCCTTTATTGCTCGGTCTGTTTGTGAAGATATCCATAAACGTTTAGTTGGTTTGTTAAATCGGATCTTTTCTAAAATCCAACGAGCAACTAATTCTCCTTCACGCCCTGCATCTGTGGCGATAATGCAATCTTTAATATCTTTTCTTTTTGCTAGTTGTTCAATGGCTTTATATTGATGACTGGTTTGCTTCATCACTTTTAATTCCATTTTTTGTGGAATAATTGGTAAATCATCTAAATTCCAATTTTTAAATTTAGGATCATAATGCTCAGGCATTTTTAATTCAATTAAATGGCCTAAAGCCCAAGTCACTATATATTTATCTGATTCTAAATAATTTTTAGTGGATTTATTGCAACCAAGCACTCTTGCAATTTCTCTAGCAACACTTGGCTTTTCACATAACACAAGAGATTTCATTTAAACACCTTCCAATAGAAATTTTAGCTGTCTTGAATAAAAGAAGTAGATTCTGTTATTCATTTTCAAGTAAGAAAGCCAACCGTATTCTTTTTGATAATCATCGTTTTATTAGTCATACGATACCTTCTAGTATAACATGAGAGAAGAAGGGGAGTGGGAAATAGTGAGCTTTTGCTGAATATAAAGGTGAAGCATATGATGACCTATTTCGAACGTATAGGAAAATAAAGGGGACCACTTTTTGGGGGAAAAGGAGGACGGCGCCCTTTTCGAATGGTCGAGAACGCCGTCTATTGCTTGGATTTATTCTTCTTCTTCGATTCGGTTTTTAAAAGCTTCCTGTGTTACGATAAATTCTTCATCGCCAGGAGCATCCTCTGTATGTGTATGTTTTCTTGTATCCTTTGGAAGCGGACCTGGATGGTGTTTCTTCTTATGATTGAAATGTTCTCCACGTGCCAATAATAACACCCCTTTCTTTTCTATTTTTTATAAAAATCGCTCATCCTATACCGACGTGAAGTGGAAATTGTATAATGGAAATAGATTTATTGAAAACAGGAGGGGATGGATGAATGGATTTTTCGTTTCTTGTTTCAGAAGATAAAATCAAAAAAGCATATAAAGACGGGGAGTTTAACCATCTTCCCGGGTTCGGAAAACCGCTCCCAAAGGATAGCTTAGCATCTGTACCAGAAGAATTGCGAATGGCTTATCGTGTTCTCAAGAATGCTGGATATTCATTAGAAGAAGATAAGATTAGACAAGAATTACTGTCCATGGAAGATTTAATTCGTTCCTGTGAGACAGAAGAAGAAAAATTAGTTTTACAAAGAAAATATAATGAAAAATTATTGCGCTTCCGTATAATGATGAAAGAACGTACAGCAGGAAGTCATTCTCAACCTTTTTCTGGATATCAGAAAAAGGTTGAGAATAAATTTTTTCCGAAATGATGATAGTAGTTACGGTTTTGATTAAAATATAGGTTTCTTAACTTATATTTCAAAAAAAGGTGATGAAAATATCACCTTTTTTTTATAAAAAGCAGGACTATCGTCATGATTCATGAAGTTTACGAAATTTACATGAAATAAAACTAAAAATTTGAAGAGAAATGTCGAAAAAAAAGGTAAGACAGAGAATCGAAATTTTGGAATAAGATAGGTGAAAATGATGGATAAAACTTCCTTGATAGGAATTATACTTGCTATTATTGCTGTTGGAGTTGGAATGGTATTTAAAGGTGTCAGTCCTGCAGTATTATTGAATCCAGCGGCTATTCTAATTATTTTAGTAGGTACAGTGGCAGCAGTAGTTATTGCCTTTCCTGCTTCAGAAATTAAACGAGTTCCAAAGTTATTCGGCATCTTGTTTAAGGAGCAGAAAGTGCAGGATACGAAAGAGTTAATTCGCTTGTTTTCAGAGTGGGCACAATTAGCTAGAAAAGAAGGACTTCTTGCATTAGAAGCAAAAACAGATGAAATTGAAGATCCATTTTTAAGAAATGGCTTATCCTTGTCTGTAGATGGACAAAGTGCAGAGTATATTAGAGATGTATTAACAGAAGAAATAGAAGCAATGGAAGAGAGACATCGTTCAGGAGCACTAATTTTTACGCAAGCAGGTACATATGCTCCTACATTGGGAGTACTAGGAGCAGTAATTGGGCTGATTGCTGCATTAGGAAATATGTCTGATGCTGAAGCACTTGGACATGCTATTAGTGCTGCGTTTGTTGCTACTTTAATGGGGATATTTACGGGATACGTTTTATGGCATCCATTTGCAAATAAACTGAAGAGAAAATCACACGTGGAAGCAAGTCAAAAATATTTGATGATAGAAGGGGTTCTTTCTATTCTAGAAGGAGAAGCGCCTAGGGTAATTGAACAAAAGCTTGCATCGTATTTACCTGTTTCAGAAAGAAGACAATTTCTGGAAGAAAGCGAAAGTAGTGTGAATACGAATGAGTAAAAAGAAAAAAAAGAAAGTACATCATGAGGAGCATGTAGACGAATCTTGGCTTGTTCCCTATGCCGATATCCTTACTTTATTGTTGGCTTTATTTATCGTTTTATATGGCATGAGTTCTGTTGACGCAAAAAAATTCTCTGAAATAGCAGAAGCTTTTAATAGAGAATTACAAGGAGGGACAGGTATTTTCGAATATCCTAGTCCTGCACCGTCAATGAATAGTGAAACTACAGATGTTGATTTGGCTGACCAAGAGAAAAAGGAAGACAAAAAGGATAAAAAAAATCTTAGTGAAAAAGAGCTAAAAGAATTACAAGAACAGCAAGATAAACAAGAATTATTAGAAATTCAACAGAAGGTAAATGCCTATATTGCTAAGAATAAATTAGGGAACAAGCTGGATACGGAACTGACGGATGAAGGTTTGCATGTTTCAATTAGAGATAATGTACTCTTTGCTTCTGGAAGTGCTGAAGTTCGAAATAAGGACAGAAAAGTTGTTTCGGAAATTGCCAATTTACTTGTGATGGATCCACCGCGAAGCATTATTATAAGTGGACATACAGACAATGTTCCAATCAGTAATTCAAGTTATGAGTCCAACTGGGAACTAAGTGTGACAAGAGCACTGAATTTCATGAAATTACTTCTTGAAAACAAGAAATTAGATCCTAAATCATTTAGTGCGAAAGGATACGGCGAGTTTCAGCCTATTGCTAATAATGATAGTTCTGCAGGAAGAGCAAAAAATAGAAGAGTAGATATTTTAATTGAACCAAGAGTTGCAAAAGAAGACTAACAATGGATAGTCTTCTTTTTTTGATCTAGAAATCTTATAAAAAAAAGATTACTAAATCAACAAATAAATAAAGTTTTCGTAAAAATGAATAAAGTCTTGTTGTTCATCAAACAAAAGTTTATAATAAAGACAAATGTTTTGTTAGAAATAGAGATAACTCATTTCTACTTCTAACCAATGGCAGTTTCACTTTATTTGAGGGGGAGATGGAAGTGAATGATAAAGAGATTTTTATTCTTCAGCTGATTAAAGAAAATCCCTTTGTTACTCAAAATGAAATAGCTGAGAAAATGGGCTTATCCCGTTCTGCGGTAGCAGGCTATATTTCTTCTTTAACAAAAGAAGGGAAACTACTAGGTAGAGCTTATGTATTACCAAAAAAGAAAGAAGTTATTTGTATTGGAGGAGCCAATGTTGATCGTAAAGTTCAAGCAGAGGAGACCATTCAGTACGGTACCTCTAATCCAGCATCTACAAGTCAGTCACCTGGTGGGGTCGCAAGAAATATTGCAGAGAATTTAGGACGATTGGGACTCGAAACTTCTTTATTTACTATTGTGGGAGATGATCATGAAGGGGAATGGCTATTAGAGAATACCAAAAACTATGCAGATATCACTCCATCTCTTTTGTCTAATCTTTATCGCACGGGGACTTATACAGCCTTATTGAAATCTGATGGTGAACTTGCCGTTGCTTTAGCAGATATGTCTATATATGACAGCATTGATAAAGATATAATCGATAAAAAGTGGGGGTATATTGCAACATCAGAATTAGTTATTCTTGACACTAATTTTTCAGCAGAAGTATTGGAGCATATTATCATCAGATGCAGGCAAGAACAAATGGCATTGTGTATTACGCCTGTATCGGCACCAAAAGTACGAAAGCTGCCAGAAGATCTGCATGGAGTTACTTGGTTGATTGCAAACAGAGATGAGGCAGAGGTACTAGCAGGAATAAAAATAAAAGAAGAAGGAGACTTCTTTAAAGCAGCTGAAATAATTCTCGAAAAAGGTGTTGAAAAAGTAGTTATTACACGGGGAGATAAAGGCCTTATCTATTTTACTAAATTGGGGGAAGCTGGTGTGATCCTACCTCCAGAAGCAGAAGTAGTCGATGTAACAGGTGCTGGTGATTCCCTTGTTTCAGGTATAATGTATTCTCATATTAAAGGCCTAAACACGGAAGATGCTTGTAAAATCGGTATTACTTGCTCAAACATAACCCTTCAATCGAATCAAACAGTAAATCCGTTATTAAATAATAAAAAATTACAAGAACTATTTGGAAAATACTTTGCAAAAAGGAGCATATAACATGAAAACAGAATGGCTAGAATTCTCAAAAGAAGTATTAGAAGCAAAGAAAAATAATCTACCGATTGTAGCCTTAGAATCGACTATTATTTCCCATGGAATGCCTTATCCTCAAAATGTGGAAACTGCTAAAGAGGTAGAAGATATTATTCGTAAAAATGGCGCAGTTCCTGCAACCATTGCAATAATAGAAGGGAAAATAAAAATTGGTTTATCAGAAGATGAAATTGAATTTTTAGCTAAAAGCGATAATATTGAGAAAGCAAGCAGACGTGATTTACCATATTTGATCGCTGGTAAAAAGAATGGGGCAACAACTGTAGCTGCTACCATGATTTGCGCAGAACTTGCAGGAATTAAAGTGTTTGTAACTGGCGGAATTGGCGGCGTTCATAGAGAAGCAGAGCATACAATGGATATTTCTGCGGATTTACAAGAACTTGCTAAAACAAGCGTAGCGGTTGTTTGCGCGGGAGCCAAATCAATATTAGATATTGGATTAACGCTAGAATATCTTGAAACATATGGTGTTCCAGTTGTAGGATATGGAACAAAGTCTCTTCCTGCTTTTTATACAAGAACGAGTCCATTTGAAGTGAATTTCTCAGTAGAAGATCCAAAAGAAGCAGCAGATATGATCCAAACAAAATGGGCATTAGGACTAGATGGCGGGGTAGTGATCGCTAATCCAATTCCAGAAAAAGATGCTCTCGATGAAAAATACATTACAGAAATTATTGAAAAGGCACTCCAAGAAGCAAAAGAAAATCATATTATAGGTAAAAAAGTAACTCCATTCTTATTAAGTCGTGTCAAAGAGTTAACAGAAGGAACAAGCCTAGTTGCTAATATTGCATTAGTCAAAAACAATGCAGAGGTGGGCTCAAAAATAGCAGTAGAGTTAAATAAATAAGAAATAAGACTATTCGAAGTAAGAATATCGCTTCCAAATCGGTAGTAGCATTCTCTTTGAATAGTCTTTTTGATGAAAGAATGTTTATTAGAAAAACAAAACAGGAAGAGTACACATAAACTCCAATGGGGGGAGGCCATTCGCTATTGCCATTAATAGAGAAGGCTTCCTTTTTTCTAGTTCTCTTGTCTTTTTTTAAATTTAACATATTCAAGAATGCCAGCAAAATCTTCTTTTGTAATTCCTTCTTCTATTGCCTCCTCTACTAAACTCATCCAGTCCTCATCGATTCCATCTATCACTGTATAATTATTGTCTAGTAGTTCCTCTACATTTGTCTCAAGAGTGTGGGCAAGTTTCGTTAATACTTGAAGAGAGGGGTTCTTTTGAATTCCTCTTTCAATATAGCTTAAATAAGATTTGGAAACACCGGATTTGTCGGAAAGTTCATTAATAGAAAAGCCCTTTTTTATTCTTAATGTCTTTATTTTTTCTCCAACCAACATAACAATATTCTCCTTATCACATAAGAAATGTAATTTCATTATAACGAACGATATTGTGAATATAAAATATGAAAAAGCTAGATAAAAGGAGTTATTGTGAGGAAAAGAATGATAATCGTTCGTTAAAAAGAAAAAACGGTTGATTTTGGAATTTTCAAAAATGATAGTTTTGCACTATACTTATGGAAAAGTTCTTTACTAAGAACATTGTTGTGTTTTATAACATTATAATTTAACTAAAGAGATAATAAATGAACTAAATCAGTAACAATTATTTCAGCATAAGAAACCAAAAAGAAAAAGGAAGAGGGTGGAAAATGTATAGAAAAAACTGTGATATATGCAATAGACCATCGTATAGTAGTAGTGAACGAGGCAGGTGGATTTGTCCTATATGCCAAAATGACTTAACGGAATATCCTTTTTTTGATGCGATTACATTTGAACAAATTCATATTAATTATTCTTTTAAAAAAGTGCTAAAAAGCTATCAAACACAATATTATGATAGAAGACAAGATAAGTAGTGCTCCTGACTTAAGAGAAATCTGTAAATAATGCATAAGTATGATTAATTCGATAAGATTCGCTGTAATCAACATTTTTTGTAGAAACAAGGAGAAATATTTTAGTAATTTATCCTAATTTTATGACAAATTACTGCATCATTTGAGGAAAAGCGATATAATGAGAAAACAGTAAAGAATACGAGAAAAGGTAAATGTAAAAGGCAAACCAATACGAAAGTTTGGGACGCAAAGTCACGGATCTAATGTCTTAAAACAATGATGGCCGGACTGCCAAAATACAAATGTATTTTTGGGAGGGAAGAATTAAGTGATTAATAGTCAACTTTTTACCGAAGAATTGGATTTAGAATGGATTCAATTAATTAATGAAGCCAAAAATATTGGAATGAATTTGCAAGAAGTAAGAGAATTTTTGCGAAGTGAGAAGGATTACTTAATTCAGGAAAATCCGAAATAAACATTTGTATATAGAAAATGATTGTCTAAAAAATGGACAAAAAAGATATCTCTACATTGAATACTTGACAATAATGGAAAAGTATTCAATGTAGATAACCTCTTTTGAAATGGAAAAAATCTAATAACTTATTTTAACCATATAAGTGGAAAACGTACTATTTTTTTTGTTCCAGTCTCCATCTGTTAAATTCCAAAAATTCACGGAATTCTTTTTTTGATACCCCGGAATCCATTGCCTCTTTTACAATTTTTAACCATTCAGAATCTAATTCATCCTTATTCTGTTGATCATTGATTAAATGATCGACTGGTATATTGAAAACAGCTGCTATTTTTTCTAAAAACTGAATCGATGGATTGGATTGTAAATTTCTTTCCAAGGAACTTAAATAAGATTTTGCAACTCCGGCTTGTTCAGCTAATTCTGATAAGGACATTCTCTTCTCTAAACGTAGCTGTTTTACACGATCCCCAATCATACGCTCACTCACTTTCACTCTTTACGGTATGTATATTTATCATAGCATTTATAGATAAAAAGTTCCATATAAAGAACGAATTGTTCTATCCATTATGCTTATAAACCATTGATGTGTAAAAGATTTTTCTAAAAGTATGTTCACAATATTGAAATATATCTTATAGTGCTTACCCTTTTCTACATACACTGAAACATTTTTTTATTCATTTTTCAATCCTTTTTAGACAATTTGTCTGAAAAAGAGTAGAATGGTAACGAATAATTTGAAAATGTTGGTGAATTTCATGTTGAATAAATATTATATGATATTCGAGGAATTAGAAGCTGCGATAAGAAATGGAAAGTATCCACCCGATACTATTTTGCCATCTGAAAATGAATTAGCTGAGCAGTATAACACATCTAGAGAAACAATTCGTAAGGCTTTAAATATTTTATCGCAAAAAGGATATATTCAAAAGCTCAGAGGTAAAGGTTCTTTAGTGCTTGATTTAGAAAAACTGCAATTTCCAATCTCCGGGCTAGTTAGCTTTAAGGAATTAGCGGATAAAATGGGACATTCCTCTGTCACAATTATTGAAAGCTTTACGAATAAACAACCATCTTCTTTTTTGCAAAAGGAAATGCAGTTAAACAAGGACGATTCTATCTGGGAAGTTTTTCGTGTAAGAGAAATTAATCAAGAACGTATCATTTTAGATAAGGATTATATTGTCGAAAAATATGTTCCGGGATTAACAGAGGAAATATGTAAAAACTCTATTTTTGATTATATTGAGAAACAGTTAAATTTAAAAATTAGCTTTGCGAAAAAAGAATTTACAGTAGAAGAGCCTACAGAAGAAGACTATAACCTATTAGATTTAGAAGGATTTCATTCGATCGTAGTAGTTAAAAACTACATATATTTTGAAAATGCTACTTTATTTCAATTTACAGAGTCGCGACATCGACCAGATAAATTCCGATTTGTTGATTTTGCAAGAAGAAACGAGGCGTGAAAAAATGGTCCTAGCATGTTTTATTTTCATTCTATGGGGAACGTTACTTATAGAAAATAGAAAAAGGAGATGCTATATATGAGTAAAAAAATTGCTACTTTAATTACTGATATGTTTGAGGACTCTGAGTACACAGAACCGGCTAAGGCTTATAAAGAAGCTGGGCATGAAGTTGTAACAATTGAACTAGAAGCTGGTAAAACAGTGGAAGGAAAACAAAAAGAAGCCTCTGTGACAATTGATAAAGGAATAGATGAGGTTTCCCCTGATGAATTCGATGCATTATTCATTCCAGGTGGATTTTCTCCTGACCAGCTCCGTGTCGATGATCGAGTTGTGGCCTTTACAAAAGCGTTTATGGATGCAAAAAAACCTGTTTTTGCAATTTGTCATGGACCGCAGCTGCTCATTACTGCTAAAGCGCTAGAAGGTAGAAATGCCACTGGCTATAAATCAATCAAAGTGGACATGGAATACGCAGGTGTTACTTTTAAGGATGAAGAGGTTGTGGTATGTGGGGACCAATTGGTAACAAGCAGAACGCCAGAAGATATCCCTGCCTTTAATCGTGAATCATTAAAGCTTTTAAATAAATAAAGAAATATAAATAATGGAAAGAGTCTGTACCTACACAGATTTATGGTAAGGGGAATATAATCTTTTTATCATGAGTTGGAGTAGGTATAGGCTCTTTTTTTGTGTTAATCTTAAGAAGAGATAAATTGTTTTTTTGGCTGCAATCAACTCATAATGTTAAGATAACATACTTAATGAACCGCTAATATAAAAAGAGGAGTAGAAAAAATTCTATTTGTGTTCATTCTTAGCGGTAATTTTAGATAGGAAGAAGGCTTGGACATGATTGTATTAAAATCAAAACGAGAAATAGAACAAATGAAGAAGGCTGGTGAGATTCTAGTTGGTTGTCATAAAATGATTGCCAAGATGATAAAACCAGGGATTACAACATTGGAAATTGATCAAAAGGTGGAAGCTTATTTAGCAGAAATGGGAGCCACTCCTGAACAAAAAGGATATCGTGATTATCCATATGCAACTTGTGCCAGTATAAATGATGAAATTTGTCACGGTTTTCCAAGAAATGAGCCTCTAAAAAAAGGAGATATCGTAACCATTGACATGGTTGTTAATTATAATGGTGCTTTGGCTGACTCTGCCTGGACATATGCAGTTGGAGAAGTATCAGCTGAATTGCAAAAACTGATGGATGTTACAAAAAAAGCCCTCTATATAGGTATTGAACAGGCGAAGGTTGGCAATCGAATCGGGGATATTGGATTCGCTATTCAACAATATGTAGAAGAACAAGGTTTTTCTGTTGTGAGAGATTTTATCGGTCATGGTATTGGCAAAGTAATACATGAAAAACCAGAAGTACCTCATTTTGGTTTAGCAGGCAAAGGGCCTCGTATCAAAGAAGGAATGGTATTTACAATTGAGCCAATGGTTAATGTTGGTGATTATAAAATGAAAATGGATAATAATGGATGGACAGCAAGAACGATAGATGGAAGGCACTCAGCACAATATGAGCATACCATTGCTATCACAAAAGAAGGTCCTGTTATACTTACCGATCAAGATGTTTAATGGTATTCGTTGTCCTATGGCATTAAAAGAAATCAGTGGGCACTCACCCACTGATTATTTTTTCTAAAATCAAGTTATTGTTTTCGCAAGTTTCCAAGCTCTTCAGCGAGTGCCTGCATTTCATTTGGACTAAAGGAGTCTCGTTTCATCACATGCTCATAAATTTCTTTAATGTCATCATATAGATCTTCATCAAAATGGGTGGATTTAATGGCACCTATGTTCAATACTTTTAATTTTTCTTTTATTTTTTCAATCATGAAATTCACATTTTCTGTTGTTTTATTATCTAAATTCATACCTTTCCCCTTTCCTGGACAATAAAGTTGTTCTATTCATCTTTTCATGCAAACATAGAAATGTCAATATAGAGATGTATCATTAAATAAAGTGCCTTTTGCGAACTGGTAAGTAAAAAAAGTATGTAAATAGAAAAATGGAGGAAAATAAAAATGAAAATACGTGTTTTATTTATTTGCTTAGGAAATATTTGCCGTTCTCCTATGGCGGAGGCAGTATTCCGTGACTTAGTCGAAAAGGAAGGATTGCAAGATAGGATTATTTGTGATTCGGCTGGAACCGGCGGCTGGCATACTGGTAATCCGCCTCACCAGGGAACAAGAGATATTCTTAAAGTGAATAAAATCAAGGATGCAGGTATTTTTGCCCGTCAATTGGCGGATAAGGATTTAGAAGAATTTGATTATCTAATTGCAATGGATAACAGTAATATAGCAAATATTAAAAAGCTTAATGAAATGTTAGACGGCACAAAAGTCCGTTTGTTAATGGATTATACAGACCACGCTGCGGGAAAAGAAGTACCAGACCCATATTATACCGGCAATTTTGAAGAGGTGTTTGCCTTAGTGAAGGATGGCTGTGAAGGTCTGTTACGAGAGATTAAGCAAAAATATTCCTTATAAGCAATAATAGCCATCCTTCAAGCTTGTTTTACAAAATTGGGGCTGTAATAGCCAAATAATTTGGAGAGGTGGCAGGGATGATGAAAATAAGTATGACAAAAGGTCTTTTTATCGGCAGTCTTATTGGAACAGCTATTAGCTTATTGGACAGACATACAAGACAACATGCGGTAACAACTTTACAGCATGCGAAAGATACTGTAACAGATTTGGATCAAATGACATCTAGCTTGAATCTAACTTCCGAAAAAATAAAGAATTCAGCCCTGAAAATTTCGGACGATGCTGCATTTGTTAAAAAACAGTTAGAAGAACTGAAAGGAATAACACCAGTCGTTGCTGGTATTATCCGAGATACAAAGGAAGCTTTCTCAAGCGGGAATACGAGAAATCAGGAAAAAACGCTTGTTTCCAGCATACAATATTTACCTAAGCCAGAATAGCCAGTAAGAATGGTTTTGACAGGGATAGCAGCCTATGTACCCATCTCTTTATTTGGAATTTTTTACATTAGAAGAGGGGAGATGCTTTAGGCTGCCTCCCATTACATACTATGAGAACATATGCTAGAAAGGGCTAATGTCTTTTCTAATTAGTGAACAGGTTTTTATTTACACGATAAAGGGCAATAGACATACATAAAAGAACTGTTAGGACGGTGATTTTGTATGGGAGGCGTAATTCCATTTATAAAGGTTCTTATCAAGAAAATTCAACAAGATAATGTATTTGATCTGGCAGCCCAATTATCCTATTATTTCCTTTTGTCAATTTTCCCATTACTTATTTTTGTGATGACTCTTCTTCCGTATCTTCCTATTACGAAGGAAGACTTATTAGGATTAGTGGAAGGATTTGCTCCTGGCGACATTATGAATACGATTGAATCTAATATTGATCAGGTACTCAGCAGAAATGTTAGTTTATTATCATTTGGTATCATTGCGACAATATGGTCTGCTTCAAACGGTTTAAATGCTATCGTAAAGGCGTTAAATAAAGCGTATGATGTGGAAGAAACAAGATCTTTTATAGTAGCAAGAGGTATGTCTATTTTACTGACACTTGGAATGATTGCTGTAGTAGTAGTTGCTTTGCTATTGCCGGTTTTTGGAGAACAAATAGGGATGTTTTTATTTTCACAATTTAATTTAACGGATGAATTTTTATCCTTATGGAATACTTTAAGATTTCTTGCATCCCCCATCATTCTATTTATTGTGTTTCTTGCTCTTTATTGGATTGCACCGAATAAAAAACTAAAATGTATTTCCGCTATTCCAGGAGCCATTTTCGCTGCAATTGGCTGGGTAGTCGCTTCTTTAGCCTTCTCTTATTATGTAGGGAACTTTAGTAATTATTCGGCAACATATGGAAGTATCGGAACGATTATAGTTCTAATGATTTGGTTCTATATAACAGGTATTATTATTATTATTGGCGGCGAGATTAATGCTTATTTCACGGAAAGAAAGAAAGAACCTTGTTAAGTGTATCCGTTATTTACCTCTATAAAAGAATGTAAAAAGAACAAACTATTAGAGGGGAAACATTTTAATAAGGGGGAATTTAAAATGACAAAACATACAAAAAAAGATGGCGGGACAAAACAAAAAGGGAAAAGCAAGCCTAAGCATAAAACATCTGGTTCTGCCAACGGATCAAACGGCTACCATTAACCAAAAGGCCTTCAAGGATTACACCTTGAAGGCCTTTTGCTTGGCGTAATAAAGGATAGCAATATAAATTGGGAAAATTAGCCAATTTTTGTTTGGTCCATTAATTCCTTTTGGTAACAATGTTAGCAGTGACGAAAACAGTGTGGGGGAATTAATGATGACTCATATACAGCTTAGCCAATTAAATGGTTCTCTTATAAAAAAAATCACTAATTGGGCTAGGAAATAGTGGATAATTGAATATATCTGGCCAATCGAGCAAGAGAATTAGCTGAAAAGTAAAAATATCAGCCAACCGGAAAGAGAAATCAGCCAAAACTAGAAAATATCAGCCAACCGGAAGGAGAAATCAGCCAAAACCAGAAAATATCAGCCAACCGGAGGAAGGAATCAGCCAAAATTAGAAAATATCAGCCAACCGGAAAGAGAAATCAGCCAAAACCGGAAAATATCAGCCAACCGGAAGGAGAAATCAGCCAAAACTAGAAAATATCAGCCAACCGGAAAGAGAAATCAGCCAAACTAGAAAATATCAGCCAACATGTATCCACATTCCTCCGCCGAGTTGCTTATCCTTTTAATAACCGCAAGCTATTTAAAATAACCAAGATGGTGCTGCCTTCATGTCCAATAACACCAAAAGGAAGGGCAACGATTTGCAGGAAGTTGGAAATAATTAAGAGCATAATGACCGAAATAGAAAAGATAATATTTTGTTTAATAATGCGATTCATCCGTTTAGATAGTTGAATGGCATCAGCAATTTTAGGTAAATCATTTTTCATTAAAACAACATCCGCTGTTTCCAAAGCAACATCTGTACCTTCGCCCATAGCAATACCGACATTTGCTGTGGCGAGAGCTGGTGCATCATTAATTCCATCTCCAACCATAGCCACGATTTCATATCGCTCTTTTAACTCTTTAATAGAGGTTACTTTCTTTTCTGGTAAGCATTCAGCAATATAGTCCTCTACATAGCTTTCTTGGGCGATGGCTTTTGCTGTTTTTTCATTATCTCCTGTTACCATAACCGTATAAATACCATTTTCCTTTAAACGGTTAATAGCTTCTTTCGATTCTTCTCTTACAATATCCTTTAATGCAATTAACGCAATCACATCGGCATCTTTTTTTATAAATACAGTTGTTTTTCCTTCTTTTGATAACTGATCATATTTTCCTTGTTGGAAAGCCTTTGCTTCCTTTTCGCCTACAAAAGCAGCTTTTCCGATCCGCCATTCGGCATTATTCAAAAGGGCTGTAACACCCCAGCCTGAATTATCTTGAATGCTTTCTGGCTGTGGGAATGTTTCTTGATATTTCAGCTTAGCGTATTGGACAATTGCTTTTGCAAGTGGGTGATTTGAATGGCTTTCAATGCTAGCTGTTATTTGAATAATTTCTTTCTCTGAAAAATGTTGATCAACCAGGACATCTGTTACAACCGGTTTTCCTTTTGTTAATGTTCCTGTTTTGTCAAAAGCAATTGCTTTTACATGCGCAAGATTTTCTAGGTGAACGCCACCTTTAAAAAGGATGCCAGCTCTTGCTCCATTAGAAATCGCTGATAATGTGGCTGGCATAATGCTTGCAACTAAGGCGCAAGGAGAGGCCACGACTAAAAAAATCATTGCTCGATAAAAAGTTTCATTCCATGACCACCCTAAAAGGAAATGGGGAAGGAACATTAATAGGACAACAATAGTTAATACAATTTTGACATAGGCACCTTCGAACTTTTCGATAAAGGCTTGCGAAGGGGATTTCTCACTTTGTGCTGATTGAATCAATGTAATAATTTTTTGGAAAAGAGTTTCGTCTGCATGTTTGGTCAGGGTGACGGTAATCGACCCGCTTATATTTACGGTACCAGCAAATACTTCATCATTAATTCCCTTAGATAATGGAATAGACTCACCGGTGATAGCTGCTTCATCAATTGCTGTAGTTCCCTTAATAATCTTTCCATCCACAGGTACTCTTTCACCTGGTTTAATTAAAATGATATCGGAGACAGAAAGAGATGATACTGGAACCACTTGCTCTTGGCCATCAGGCAGGATTCGGACAGCTTCTTCTGGCTGCAATTTCATAAGAGCAGATATTTCTTTATTGCTCTTATTCATAGTATAAGTCTCTAATGCTCCACTTACAGCAAAGATAAATATTAATATCGCTCCTTCTGCCCAATATCCAATAATAGCAGAACCAATTGCTGCAAAAATCATGAGCATTTCGACATTTAATTCTTTATTTTCAATCGTTTCGCTAATTCCCTCTTTCGCCTTTGCATAGCCGCCAATCACAAAAGCAAGTAAGTAGGCTAGGATAGACATAGAAGAATAATGAAAGTGGTGTAAAATCCAGCCGCTTACAATGAAAATTCCGCTTATCCCTGCAGCAATTAATTCGAGATGAGGAGATAGCTTGGCAAATAGAGTAGGCTCTGCTTCTAGCTTTGTTTCGATATAGGTTTTTAATTCTGTTTCTGTAGACATTCGTTTTTCCTCCTTTGTTAACCATTCTTATTGAGAGCGAGAATCAAGTTCAATACCCTTAAAAAACACGAAAGCTGCCACCTAGAAAGGTGACAGCATAAATACCCGAATAAAAATAATTTTTTGATATTTAGTTTTATAAGATAATCTTACCACATATTGTATGAACCAGGTATCATTTTGCTTCTGCTAAATATTGATTTTTCATTTCTTTTTTCCCGAAAAGGAAAATAATCAAACCAACAATAAATAAGATAACAGCAATCACTACAAAGTAGCTTATATGCTGGAAATATTGAATAAACAATCCTCCCAAATATGGACCAATGAGACTTCCAACACTAAAGGCCATTCCACAAAGAAGATTTCCAGTCGGCAGAAGATTAGATGGAACTAAATCGGTCATATAGCTAATGCCTAAAGAGAAGGTAGAGCCAACTGCCATTCCTGCGAGGAAGAGACAGATGATAAGGCCGATTAAATAAGCTTCTAATAGGCTTGCGAAAGAAAAGCAGGCAGTACCGATAATTAAAATCGTTATAAGTGTCTGTCTTCTGCCAAATTTATCACTAATCATTCCTAAAGGAAGCTGAAAGACAATGGCTCCGATCGAAAAGGCGGTAAGCAAGAGAGAAATCTGGACGACACTTAATTCAATTCTTAATCCATACACAGGAAAACTAGAGTTTAAGCTTGATTCTAAGAATCCATAGGCAAGCGGTGGAAGAAAAGCAATCCATGCATACTTCATAGCACTAGAAAAGCGTTTCATTGTATCGAGAAATGAATTGGTTTCTACTGTTTGTTCTGGAAAATCATTTTTAATCCAGAGAATAAAGATCCATGCGATAAAGCACATAATAGATGAAAGAATAAATGGCAGCGACTCATTTATTTTTACTAAGGGTGTTAACAATGGTCCCACTGCAAATCCAATCCCAAAGAATACACCGTATAGTGAAATATTGCGTCCGCGTTTCTCCTTTGGTGAAGCGGTAGTAATCCATGTTTGGGTTGCAAAATGGAGAGAGTGATCTCCAATACCAATAAATAAACGAAGAAGGAACCAGAACCAAAAGGATTTCCACACTGGAAAAAGCGCTAGTGCAACAATAACAACCAACCCGCCAAAAACGATAACGGGTTTATACCCATATTTACGCAAGGGATGTTCCATAAAAGGAGAGATTAGCAGAATCCCTATATACAGTCCCACTGCATTTAAGCCATTTAAACTGGAAGAAAGACCATCACTTTCAAAAATAACTGCTATTAATGGAAGCAGCATTCCTTGACTAAATCCAGAAATACTGACAATGCTAATTAATACGGCAAATTTTTTACTGTTCATAATATACTCCTTATTTTTTCCTTACATTGGGTTTATATTTAGTCTCCCTAAATGATGTTAAAGGGGATTGAACAGTATTGCAATAGATTTTTTTTGAGAAGTAAGAATATTATTTTTCTTTTCCTAAAGCAGTAAAATTTCTTGAAAATTGGTTATATTTAGGGAAAGTAGCTGTATAATAAGTTTAGCCTCCAGCCGGATGGGAAAAATAAATGAAGGTGATAGTGAAAGGAAGCGAAAAAATGGTTAATAAAATATTTATGATTGCAGTATTTATTGGGGTTCCATTATCGATAATAGGTTCCTTGTTACATTGGTCAAGTATTCTTATGTTTGTTATTTACTGTCTTACCATCATCGCGTTATCGAGTTTTATGGGGAGAGCAACAGAAAGCTTAGCTATTGTCGCTGGCCCTCGAATTGGTGGATTATTAAATGCTACTTTTGGGAATGCTGTAGAATTAATAATTGCTATATTTGCTTTACGTGAGGGGTTAACAGAAGTAGTATTAGCATCCTTAACTGGATCTGTGCTGGGGAATCTATTGCTTGTAGCTGGGTTGTCCTTTTTTATCGGCGGGTTAAAATATAAGAGACAGTAATTTAATGTTTTTGATGCTCGTCATAACTCAGGACTGCTGATTTTCGCCGTTATCGTTGCGTTTGTTATTCCTGAAGTTTTCACGATGAATATGGGTGAAGGAAAAACATTTTCTTTAAGTATTGGGATCGCTATTATTTTAATTGTATTGTATTTGGCAGCACTTTTATTTAAATTAGTAACTCATCGCGGGGTTTATCAAGTGGAAAAGAGTGGAGACCACGGTCATGCTCATGAGGAAACTCCAGAATGGTCTGTGAAAAAAAGTATTGCTATTTTGGCGATTGCAACACTAGCAGTTGCTTATGTGTCAGAAAACCTAGTACATACTTTCGAGGTAGTTGCAGAATCCTTTGGCTGGTCTGAGTTATTTATCGGGATCATTATTGTGGCGATTGTAGGAAATGCTGCAGAACATGCTTCTGCTGTTGTAATGGCATACAAGAACAAAATGGACATAGCGGTTGAAATTGCGATTGGTTCAACGTTGCAAATTGCGATGTTTGTTGCACCGTTATTAGTATTAATTTCCTTGTTTTTCCCAAGTGGATTATCATTAGTCTTTACGCTGCCAGAACTTATTAGTATGGTAACAGCTGTATTGCTAATGGTAAGTATTTCAAATGATGGAGAGACAAACTGGTTTGAGGGAGCAACCTTACTGGCAGCTTATGCGATTATGGGAATTGGGTTTTATTTGCTTTAAGACTATATAATTTAGAAAAACAAGGCCTAGCCGTTTTCTTTACAACGGCTAGGCCTCTTTTTCTTTATTCACCTCTTTATTTTTCGATAATAAATTTTAAGTATTCGTTGATTTAAATATGTTGTTTAGGGAATCTATCATGTCGCTTCCATCGGATCACCAACCTCTTTTCCTTTTGTAATGTGGATTACATTCTGATTGATGAATATTCAAAGGTTTATATTTTCCTCCTTTACTAAAATCCAAGCGATCTAAATAGCTGCCCTCCTTTTATTTGATGATCTTATTATACAATAATATTTAATAAATGTAAATATTCTGATTATTTATTTTTAAGGATAAAGGACAAGTTTTAAGTTTCGTATGCATATGAATGAAAGTAAGAGGATGGGTGGAGAAAGGGGTTTAATGTATGTCGTCATTGTTTTATCGATGGCTTTTGTACGTTGGCGGGCTTTTTATATTAGCGTTTGGGGCAACGTTGACTATTAAGGCTAATTTAGGAGCTGGTCCTTGGGATGCTCTTAATGTAGGCCTGTCTCATTTGGTAGGATTAACAATCGGAAGCTGGATTGTTATTGTAGGTATCCTCCTTATATTTGTTAATGCTTTTCTTTTACGAAAAAGACCAAATTTATTATCTCTTGCAACCGTGTTTATTCTTGGCTTTTTTGTTGATTTTTGGATGGCGCATCTTGTTAATCGTCTTCATTATTTTATGTTTATGAGTCAATTACTTTTACTTATTGCTGGGTTAATTATTGTTGGTCTAGGGATTGCTCTCTACTTACAGTCTGAATTTCCTTTAAATCCCATTGATGATTTTATGGTTACCATTCAGGAGAGATATGGAGTCAATCTTATGATGGCTAAGCTAATTGGAGAAATACTTGCTTTATTGTTCGCTTTTTTAGTAAAAGGACCTATTGGGCTTGGTACCTTAATCATTGCTTTTGGACTTGGTCCAGCTATTCAATTTTTCCATCCATACTGTTCTAAGCTGACGGGAAAATTTGTAATTAAATAGAAGGAAAGAAAAAAATTATTTTATAATGGATAATCTTGATGAACTCCGAAAAAAATAATCATAGTGATGGATGATTATTTGAAGGGAGTTCAAATTGCTATGTACAAGAAAATAATGATTGTGCTTTTATCTTTTTTCTTAATGCTTCCAATGTTCACATATGCGGAAAAAGCAAAAGAGAAAGAAAAAGAAGAAAATCCACCGAAATCCAAAATTATTACCATACCTAATGCAGTTATGAATATAACGAAGGAAAATACGTATCCAAACCCAACACAGGATGTGCCTAAGCTACAACCTAGTGAGTTAACACAGCAGCTTATTAATTCTTCTAAAGTGAAAATCGATAATCCAGATTTGATTCGTATGTTGAATGAGTCTACGGTTAATAGTACGCCATTTGCTCTTGGCTATAAAGCAATTGTCTATTTAGGACAATGGCCGCTTAACTATGAGTCAACAGAAACGGCGCCAAATTGGGAGTATCAGAAAATAAATACCAATTTCTATGATAATCGTGGTGGGAAATCATCCTACCAGATCCATTATGTGCAAGAATCACAGAAAAAAATTAGGGGCGGCTTAACTGCAAAAATTCCCAATGCAGAACAAGTGAAGAAAATGATGCTTGTAAAAGCAGCTCAAAATTCAGGATTATCTCTTGCATTTGAAACAGTGGTTGGAACAGGAACGAAAAAGGACCAAGTATACAATATCCCAGCTAAAAGACTTGGATATTTATTCGGTTATGCACCTGCAGTTAATGAAAAAGGAAAAGTGACATATGGTGAAGTATACATGATGCTTAAAGGTAGCAAAAAATCCATTATAGTTAAAAATGTAACTTCTCAAGGAATTGGTGCATGGATTCCCGTCCAAGATCATATTTCCTTTGAATTTAGCGCAAGCGAAAAACCGAAATAAATGGATGGATAAAAGGCTGACTATGGATGTCAGTCTTTTTTTTTGTTAGGAGAAGGTGTTGGGGAGCGAACAGGAATAGAGAGTGGATCGGAGAAAGTGGCTTTTTTATGGAGGATGAAAAGCTAAACGAGAAGGGGATAATTGGAAAAAATGGTGTTCATAAGAGAAATGAAAACCAAAAGAAGGGAAGCTAAGTGGAAAAATGGTGTTCATAGGAAGGATGAGAGCAAGAAAAGCGGAGAGGAAAGAGAAAAATGGTGTTCATAAGAGAAATGAAAACCAAAAGAAGGGAAGCTAAGCGGAAAAGTGGTGTTCATAGGAAGGATGAGAGCAAGAAAAGCGGAGAGGAAAGAGAAAAATGGTGTTCATAAGAGAAACGAAAACCAAAAGAAGGGGAGCTAAGCGGAAAAGTGGTGTTCATAAGGGATATGAAAGCCAAAAAGCGGAGGGAAGAGAGAAAAATGGTGTTCATAAGCCAAAAAGAAAAACAGCATTTCTCCTTACCGTAAACATATACCAATAGTACAAAATCATCTTGCAAAAACGCCCACAACGCACAATAAAAAGTGTCCATCAACTATCAATGGACACTACTTTTTATTATCGACTAATTACTGCTTTTCTTGTTGTAAAATCCACATCTTGATAGTAACTGTTTTTTACAAGGACATTTGGTCCAAGGCATTTAACAGCAGGACAATGACAATTTAGCGAACGAGCTAAATCAGTGGATAGCCATTTTTGGAAGATATCTTCTAAATGATCTGTTTGAATATTGCCAAGTGCTGGAGTGTCACCGAAATCAGTAACAATTACATCTCCAGTAAAAATATTAACGTTTAAACGAGAACGACCATCAGGATCATTTCGAACTGTAACATTTTTGCTAGAATAAAGGCGATTTAATAACTGTAGATCTTCTTCTTTCGTATTACACGGATAAAATGGAAGGGTACCAAATAGCATCCACACATTTTCATCGCGAATATCGAGAAGGTGATTGATGCTGTCACGAATTTCATCTAGTGATAATGTTTCTAAAGCAGAAGCGAAATCTGAAGGGTACATAGGGTGAATCTCGTGTCTTTGACATTTCATCTCTTCAACAATTTGCCGGTGGATATGCTCTAAATATGGGAGTGTACGCTTATTTAGCATGGTTTCGGCAGAGACAACTACCCCAGCTTCTACTAAAGCTCTACTATTTGTAATAATGTTGTTAAATAGCTTCCCTCTTTGTTCGTAAGTTGGTTTTCTTGTCATCATCGCAAAACCTCGTTCTGCAAATTCCTCTTCTGTTCCCCAGTTATGAGAAATATGCAGCACATCTAAATAAGGAATTACGGGTTCGTAACGGTCCAGACCTAGTGTTAAATTTGAATTTAACTGTGTTTTTACTCCGCGGCTATGTGCATATTTAAAAAGAGGGACCACATAATTTTCTACAGATTTTCGGCTCATCATTGGCTCTCCGCCAGTAATACTTAGTGAGCGTAGATGCGGAATTTCATCCAGTTTTTTTAGTAATAAATCAATCGGTAAAGCATTCGGGTCTTTTGGTTGAAGAGTATAACCAACAGCACAATGCTCGCAGCGCATATTACATAAGGTTGTTGTAGTAAATTCAATGTTAGATAAGGTTAATTTTCCATGCTGCTCCATATCCATATAAGCTTCCCAAGGATCAATGCTTGGAGAAATTATGTTTTTTTCAGTAATCATTATAAGCTCCTTTATAAAATAAATAGTTAAACTATATCTATGTGTAAAAAAGGTATAGAATGCTTTTTTCCATTGTTAGGGATAAAAGGCCCCTTGTCATTATTAAAGGAAAAATCCTATCTGTCAAACGTTTTTGTTTAAATATTACGTAGGCGGGAAAAGAATCTTTAACGAGAAGAAGGGAGATGAATGATATGTCTAATGCAGCAAATCAAGGAAATAAAATTGTAACAGGCTTAGTAATTGGAAGTGTCATTGGTGTCACAGTTTCTCTAATTGATCCAGCTACAAGAAAAAGAACGATGCAGAAATTCGAGAATTTAAAAGATGGAAGCACTCGCATTGTTCAGAGTTATAAAGATAACCCAGATGAATTTAAAAAGGATTGGAAGGAAAGATTCCATCGTTCTTCTGATGCCATGAAAGCTATTACGAATGATACTCAGAGATTGTACAAGCAAATTCAATCCACTGTGCGTGAGCGTTCCAAGGACTTAAAAGAAATTACGGAGGATTTCAGACAACTCTACTTTCAAACAAAGAGACAATATAACCAAATTACGAATAAGATAGCTACTACGAAAGATCAAATTATTGAATCGTCAGAAATGAAAGAAGGAACCCAGCTTCCTGCTGTTAGAGAAGAGATGGAAGTAAAGGAAAAGGGGACAGCCCTACAATAATGTAGAGAAAAGGAGCATCTTAAGTCTTAGAAGATGCTCTTTTTATGTAGCGGTTGTCTTTTTTTTAATAAACTTGCTGGGTAGAAAGTAATTTTCTCTAAATCCATCTTCACATGTAAAACTTCTATATTTAAGATCATAACTCATAACTTTCTATTCAATTAATAATTGTTTGAGCTTGTCTAAATTGCTTTGAGGAATATTACAAGCCACCAGAAGATAAGTTTCTATGTTTCCGTACTCTTCGATGATTTTTCTATATACGTCTTCTAAATAATCACGCTGAACTTCTAACATGGGTTTTAATCGTTCTGGCGATACTTGAAACAAACTCATCCATCTAATAAAAGTTTCGACTTTCTTCATACGAGCAGCTATTAACTGATTTGATACTAGATATTCGTTTATAACCGCTTCATATGGGACACCCACAAGTAATTGAATAATTGCTGAGACAAAGCCAGTTCGGTCTTTTCCTCCTGTGCAATGAATCAGGGCAGGAATATTTTGCTGGTTTGAAAGAAAGATAAGAATTTCGCGAATTTCCTTATGACAGCCAAATGCCATATGTTCATACATTTCTTTCATGATCTTTTCAAAATCAATGGTATTTGACTTGCTAACTAGAAATTTAAAGAATTCAAGACGGGTGAATTCTCGGCTTTTATCATGGATGGATACATTTAATAATTGAATTCTTTTTCCAGTCGGGATACGACTTACCTTTGATTTTTGCTCATTAGGTGTTCTTAAATCACAAATGGCTTTTATATTCAATTTATCGAAGGTTTCCAAATCTTTGTTGGATAACTTAGATAACTCTTCTGAACGAAATAATACACCAGCTTTCATTTTGCGCCCGTCACTGGTTGTCATGCCGCCAATATCACGAAAATTATATAATTTTTCAAATTCAAATGCTTTTTCTAAGGTCTTCATTTTCATCTCTCCATCTTTATATTCAATAGTGAAAGGAGAGGAAATAGATCTAACAATGAATTTCCCCTCCATCGTCATCTCTTTATGTGAACGAAAAAGGTCTTATAGTCATATAAATTCAAAAATATACTATTACTTATTTACTTTTATTTACAAAGAGATTAAGATAAGTATAAACATTATGTGACTAAATGTCTATAAAAAGTCATAAAAATATTAAAAGGAGATTTATCATGCCTAAATTTACAAAACAGGAAAAAGAGCATATCCATCATGCCCTTATGGAAAAAGGAAGAGAAATTTTTATACAGTATGGACTGGCTAAAACAACTATTGATGATATTGTACAGGCATGCGGGATTGCTAAGGGCTCATTCTATAAATTCTTTCAATCTAAAGAGGAGCTTTATTTCGAAATTCTAAAAAATGAAGAAGAAGTACGTGAGACAGTTCTTGCTGAGTTATTTCGTGAAGATCTTTCTCCGAAGGAATTGCTTACTTCATTTTTTCATACATCCTTCACATTTGTGGAGGAAAATCCCTTTCTTCAACGTGTGTTTCAGAGTGATGAACATGAAAGACTTACAAGAAAACTTCCGGAACAGATGGAAGAATTCTCGCGGATACATACTCAAAGAGGAATCAATGCTATCAAAGTTCTTATGGATCGTGGAGTCTTACCTAAAGAGAATCCAGAATTAACGGTAGGAGTTATCCAAGCGATTATGATGATAAGATTGCATAAAGATGAAATAGGAACAGAGCTTTTTCCTCAAGTGATGGATAGAATTATCGATTATATAGCTACAGGGTTAGGGAAGGAAAGTGTCAATAAATAAACAGAAAGGAGCATCTTGACTAGATGTTTCTTTCTTTTTCCTCTATGAATGTGTAAAAAAATAATACCTGTGCCAAGCTAAAAAGAGGAAGGTTGCCGAAAGAAGAAAAATTCGTTACGATTAAGAAGTAGTTTTGAAAGGAGAGAATACATTGGGTAGTTCAATTACAGATAAAAATGAGCAAGTTACTTTTCTAAAGACAAGATTAAATATGTTTATGGATGTGCTAGATGCCATTGATCCAGAAGAAGCTGAACTAGAGGATATTGATCGCTTAATTGAAATGATAGATGAAATTGAATCAAAATGTAATGAGTTTAAACATAGAGATTTATAAACCACTTCTTAAACTTTTTCGAGGGGATAAAGCTTCCCATCAATAAAAAATAGATTGTTTAAAAACACTCAGCAGATGGGTGTTTTTTTATAGGTTGATTTTACTGATAATTAAAAATTTTAATGTTTACAAATCCGATTGGAATTACTATAATAAAGAACGTTACGATTAATTTTACATTGTATGGAAGGTGAAAAAATGAAAAAAAGCAAAAGGTGGTATGACAATCCATATGTACCATGGATCCTTCCTATTTTCCTTATTGTACTGTGGCAAATTTTAGGACAGTTTCAGATCATTACTTCTTCTATTTTGCCAACACCAGTAGAGGTCATAAAAGCAGGAATTAGCTTATGGGGGACAGGTGATTTACAAGAACATGTATGGATAAGCACACAGCGGGCATTTATCGGTTTCGTCATTGGGGGAATATTAGGATTTATTTTAGGTTTATTTAATGGAACCATTTTATTTTTTGAAAGAGTCATTGATACATCTATTCAAATGATACGAACAATTCCACACTTAGCCTTAATTCCCCTTGTTATACTTTGGTTTGGGATTGGAGAGAGTGCCAAGATTTTCTTAGTGGGAATAGGGGTTATGTTCCCAATCTATATCAACACATTTAATGGAATTAAGAATGTTGATCGGAAATTAGTAGAAATGGGATCTGTTTATGGTTTAAATAAATGGATGCTTTTTAGAAATATTATCTTACCAGGTGCCTTGCCATCTATTTTAGTCGGAGTGCGATATGCTCTTGGAGTCATGTGGACTTCCTTAATTGTTGCGGAAACGATTGGTGCAGATGCTGGAATCGGTTTTTTGGCAACAAATGGTCGAGAATTTATGCAAATGGATATTGTTGTATTAACAATTGTTTTGTATGCCATCTTAGGTAAATTATCCGATTTTCTCGCAAAACTGCTCGAACAAAGATTTTTAAAATGGAATCCCGCTTATCGACGAGATTAAGATGGAATGAGGTGATGATATGTTCAAAATAGAATTAAAAGAGGTAGCCAAAAGTTTCGGTACAAATGAAGTACTAAGCAACATTAATCTATCACTTGAACAGGAAAGCTTTACGGCAATTGTTGGGCGTAGTGGATGTGGCAAAAGTACATTGCTTCGCGTTATTGCAAAGTTAGAACAGCCTTCAAAAGGGAGTTTACTTTTTTCTGGTGAAGGGGAGCGAGAACCTAAGATTCGCATTATGTTTCAAGATGATCGCCTGCTTCCTTGGAAAAATATTATACAAAATATTGAACTAGGTGCAGATAAAGAAAATGACGCGATAAACTCACTGGAACGGGTGGGATTAATGGAAAAGAAAAAGGATTGGCCAGATCAATTATCAGGTGGTCAAAAGCAGAGAATTGCCCTTGCCCGTGCTTTAGCGAGTAATCCTGATATTCTTCTATTTGATGAACCACTTGGAGCACTTGATGCTCTCACACGATTGGAAATGCAAAATTTAATAGAGGAAATATGGCAGCAGAGAAGATTTACTTCTCTTCTAGTAACCCATGATGTAACAGAAGCAGTCAGGTTAGCAGATCGGGTTATTGTTATCGATAAAGGGATCATTCAATTAGATGAAATTATTGAGTTGCCAAGACCTCGTGAACGCAATGATAAATTTACTTATTATGAAACAAAAATACTTAATCAGATTTTAGGGGGATAAAGATGAAAAAATTTTCACTATTTATCGTTGCTGCATTCACAGCTATTGTTTTAGCTGCATGTGGAGATACGGCTTCAACGGATTCTAATACATCGGTGGATAAGGATAAAGAAGTCATTACTATTGGCTATCAAAAAGGGAATACCTTAAATATTCTAAAGGAGCATGGGAATTTAGATAAAGCCTTAAGTGATGCTGGCTACCGAGTAGAGTGGAAGGTGTTTCCAACAGGAACTGTGTTATTAGAGGCTTTAAATACAGATAATATTGATTTCGGACATGCCTCTGATGGGAATGCCGTATTTATGCAAGCTGGTGGTCATCCGTTACATTATGTAGCCTCAGAATCTCCTTATCCAGAAGGTGTAGCTCTTATAGTCAAAGAGGACTCATCTATCCAAACAGTCGAAGATTTAAAAGGAAAAACCATTGGGGTTACCCAAGGTGGGAATCAGCACTATTTATTGCTAGTTGCATTGGAAAAAGCAGGCATTGCATTAGATGATGTAACAATAAAATTCTATAAAGACGCTGCGGAAGGATTAGCTGCATTTACTAAAGGTGAGTTTGATGTATATGGCACTTGGGATCCTTATTTAGCAATTGTCGAAAATAAGGTTAATACTCGAACAGTAATCAATGGGAAAGACCTGACAGAAAATCGGACATTCTATTTTGCAACAGAAAAATTATTAAAGGAAAAACCTGAAGTTACAAAAATAATTTTAGAAGAGTTACAAAAGGCAGATCAATGGGCAAATGAAAATAAAGACGAAGTCGCTAAAATCTTAGCTTCTGAGCTTGGATTAGAGGAGGCACCATTACAAAAGGCAAATGAAAGAAGAACCTTTGGTGTTGAAAAAATAAATGAAGATATTATTAACAGTCAACAAAAGCTTGCAGATACTTTTTATGCAGCTGAGCTACTAAAAAAGGACATTAGTATTAAAGACGCGGTAACAATGGATGATTCTATTATTCCCACTAACATAAAATAAGGAGGAAAGATCATGTCCACAATTAAAAATGCATTTTTAAGTTACGGAAGCAAAGATGCTCCAGTAAAAGTAGAGGTGTTTTTAAATTTAGCATGCCCCTACTGTGCTACTTTCTTTGCTGCAGCTGATCAAAGTTTAAAACCATATATAGAGAATGGGAAAGTACAATATGTGATTAAGCATTATGATAAACCACGTGAAATGCTATTATATGGCACATTGGCAAACTTATTTTTTGATTATAATGAGCCAGAGCGCATCTATGAAATCATGAAGGATTTATTTGCGAAGCAAAGCCAATGGAGTGAGAAGGATAGTGATTTTATTAAGCAGATGTTAACAGAAACATATGGCTTACAAGAAGAGCCGGCAACAATTGATATTAGTTTGAAAATTACAGCAGAGGCCATCGAGCGCCAAGTGAAGATGGTACCAACTGTCTTTATTAATGATAAAGAATTTCAATTCCCAGTCGAAATCGATGCACAGCAATTAATAGATGAAGTAGAAAATGCATTATCTTAATACAAGGCGTCTTTAAAGTGGCTGAGGTTTAGAAATGATGATTGTTAAGAAGAGATCTCCTCCAGATGAAGGATATCTCTTCTTTTCTATAAAGAAAACCAAAATTTATAGTAATTTTCTGTAAACGATTGCAAATCACTTCTCTATCGCCGAAGAGAAGAGTATAATTTTTTATAGGGAGTATTTGTATGTAACAAAAAATGTGCAAGGTATGCCTTGCGCTTTTCAAATGAGGGGGAGAAGCATGTATTTTGAAAATCTGAAGAAGAGTATTTACGATTTAATTGTAGAAACATCGACCAATCTTCCAAAAGATGTGCGCCGTGCAATTGCAAAAGCTACTGCATCAGAAAATGCTGGGACTCGTTCGGCGATGAGTTTAGCGACCATTACGCAAAATATTGGGATGGCAGATAAGGAAGTCTCACCTATTTGCCAAGATACAGGGCTGCCAACATTTAAAATTAAAACACCTATTGCTGTCAATCAGCTGGATATAAAAGCAGCTATTTATGAAGCGATGGAGCTTGCAACGAAAAATGGGAAGCTCAGACCAAACTCCGTTGATTCACTTACAGGGGAAAATAGCGGGAATAATTTAGGGGCAGGGACACCTGTCATAAAGTTTGAACAGTGGGAAAAGGATTATATCGATATTCGTTTAATTTTAAAAGGCGGAGGCTGCGAAAATAAAAATATCCAATACAGCCTTCCATGTGAATTAGAAGGTCTTGGCCGTGCTGGTCGTGATTTAGACGGAATTCGTAAATGTATTCTTCATTCTGTATATCAAGCACAAGGGCAAGGCTGTAGTGCTGGTTTCATTGGAGTCGGTATCGGTGGAGACCGTTCTGCAGGATATGATTTAGCGAAAGAGCAGCTATTCCGCTCTGTCGATGATACAAATGATATTCCAGAATTAGCGGCGCTAGAAGCGTACATCATGGAGAATGCGAATAAACTAGGAATTGGTACAATGGGATTCGGCGGGGAAACAACACTGTTAGGCTGTAAAATTGGCGTAATGAACCGTATTCCCGCAAGCTTCTTTGTATCCGTTGCTTACAATTGCTGGGCATTCCGCCGTTTGGCTATCTCCGTAAATCCTGATACAGGGGAAATTAAGGAGTGGCAATATCAAGAAGGAGATAAAATCGATTTCAAAGCAGATACGGAAGAAAATGAAGTAGCGGCAGCAGAGGAAGTCATTATCCTTCAAGCACCAATTAGTGAAGAGGAAATCCGTCAATTAAAAGTCGGAGATGTTGTCCAAATTAATGGAATGATGTACACAGGGCGAGATGCGATCCATAAATATTTAAGTACAAATGATGCTCCTATTGATTTAAATGGACAAATTATTTATCATTGTGGACCAGTTATGCTCAAAGATGAAGATAGAAATTGGCATGTGAAGGCTGCTGGACCAACAACAAGTATTCGGGAAGAGCCTTACCAAGGGGATATCATGAAAAAATTTGGTATCCGCGCAGTGATTGGAAAAGGTGGTATGGGTGCTAAAACATTAAAAGCATTGGAAGAGCATGGCGGTGTCTACTTAAATGCCATTGGCGGAGCGGCCCAATATTACGCTGATTGCATTAAATCGGTAGAAGGTGTAGACCTTATGCAGTTTGGAATTCCTGAAGCGATGTGGCATTTAAAGGTAGAGGGATTTAAAGCCGTGGTGACAATGGATGCTCATGGTAATTCTCTTCATCAAGATATTGAAATGTCTTCTTTAGAAAAATTAGCGCAATTTAAAGATCGTGTATACAAATAAATGTGGTGAGAACGGCTAAAAGCTTAGCCGTTTTTTTCTTTGCTTGTTATTACCAAGAATGAATTCCTCCAGTGTACAGAAAATAACAAAAGGAATGAACGGCAAAGGAGGAATTACATTGAAATTAGCAATCAAAACGTTTATTTGCTTTTCTGCTTTTTGTTTATTTGCCCTTCCTGTAGGAGCGAGTGTATCCAATAAACCGCTAAGCTGGGGATTTAAAAAGGGAGCAAATGAACAACCGGCAGAAGCAGGGCAAGAGTTAGATACTTTACTGGAAAAGTATGGTGCTTATTATAAAGATACCAGTGAAGATAAGGTACTTTATCTAACCTTTGATAATGGCTATGAAAATGGATATACAGGAAAAATTCTTGATGTTCTCAAAAAAGAAAAGGTACCTGCAACGTTTTTCATTACTGGTCATTATTTAAAAAGTGCTCCAGATCTTGTTAAAAGAATGGCTGCGGAAGGTCATATTATTGGAAACCATTCCTACCATCATCCAGATTTTACACAAGTTAGTGATGAAAAATTAAAGCAGGAGCTTGATTCCGTTCTGAAAGAAACAGAAGCACTAACAGGGAAAAAGGGAATGAGTTACTTACGTCCCCCGCGTGGTGTTTTTAGTGAGAGAACATTAAAGCTTGCTCAAGAGTTAGGATATACACAAGTGTTCTGGTCATTAGCCTTTGTAGATTGGAAGACAGACCAGCAAAAGGGTTGGAAGTATAGCTATGACAATATAATGAAACAAGTTCATCCGGGCTGTATTTTATTACTTCATACTGTTTCAAAAGATAACGCAGAAGCATTAGAACAAGCAATTAAAGATTTGAAACAAAGAGGCTATATCTTTAAAAGCTTAGACGATTTAACATTGAAGAAAGAAATGGATGAAGGAATCATGCAATAAGAATTGTAGTATGCCCAATGAGAGAATTCCTTCTCTTTATTGGGCTTTTTCATGCTATAATACAAGAAAAAAACAGGTGATCACTTTGCATACCGTTAAAATTGAAGGACCTTATAATTTTGATCTCGTCTTAAGCAGATTAGCCTTAGATCCACTACATGTACTAGATAAAGAAGCAAGATGGGTAAAAGTACCACTTCGTATCGATAACAAACCAATCGTGGTGAAGATACAAGCAACTGGAATAACGGAAAAACCAACATTTCGCTTAGAGTGGGAGGAAATAGATTCCTCATTGCATGACCTCATTTATAAAGAAATCCGCAGAATTTTCCGGTGGGATGAATCATTGCTCGCCATTCATGAACATTTTCAATCAACCAAATTAAAGCCGCTCTTTGAGGAGCATTATGGAACACCGATTGTATTAGATTTTCATCCTTACAACAGTTTAGTAAAGTGTATAATCCATCAACAGCTAAACCTAAAGTTTGCCTTCACCTTAACCCAGCGTTTTGTGACTACATATGGTTTTCAAAAAGATGGTGTCTGGTTTTACCCAGCACCAGAAACAGTAGCAAAGCTTACTGTCCAAGAATTGCGTGAACTGCAATTTAGTACAAGAAAAGCTGAGTATATTATCGATCTTTCCAATGAAATAATAAAAGGTAATTTAGATATCGCAAGTTTAGAAAAAAAGTCTGATGACGAAATTATGAAAGAATTAATCCGCTATCGAGGAATAGGCCAATGGACTATTCAGAATCTATTATTATTTGGATTAGGAAGGAATAATCTTTTTCCCATTGCAGATATAGGGATTCAAAATGCGCTGAAAAAGCTTTTACAATTGGATCAAAAGCCGACAAAAGAAGAAATGGAGGCGTTGCTCCCGGAATGGCATCCGTATTTAAGCTATGCATCCCTATACCTATGGAGAAGTATTGAGTAGCTCTTTAGCCTTATCTTTAGTTGTTAACAATTAACTATGGTAAAATATAAATAAGTTGATTATTTAAATAGTTTGAAACGAGGAAAGTAAATGGAGAAAAAGACACAGAAAAAACCAAAGAAGCTTATTATGGCTTCAAGAGCATTATTAGTTATTATTGGAGGAATTATCACTGGATATGGGCTGGAAGCAGTGCTTATTCCTAATGCAGTATCTGATGGAGGGGTTACTGGTTTAAGTATCGTTGGTTCTCAGTTAATGGGATTCCCCCTTGGAATTTTGATTGGAATACTAAATATTCCCTTTATATTTTTAGGATATAAACAGATAGGAAAAAGTTTTGCTATATATTCGGTTATCGGTATACTTTCTTTAGCTATTAGTACAAGCTTAATGCACCATGTCCCGACCATCATTGAAGGAGATACGCTTCTAATAACAGTTGTTGGCGGGATTATTATCGGTTTTGGAATGGGTTTAGCCTTGCGTAATGGTGGAGCATTAGATGGAATTGATATGTTAGCTGTATTGCTTTCAAGAAAATTACCATTTGGAACAAGTGATTTAATCTTATTTTTAAACTTGTTTGTATTTATTTTCGTATCTACGGTATTTGGTCTTCAAGGAGCTATTTTATCTGCGATTGCATACTTCATTGCCTCTAAAGTAATTCACATTGTAGAAGAAGGTTTAAGTGGATCCAAAACGTTTAAAATTATTACAGATGAACCAGAAGTAATGGTTGAAACCATTCGTGACCGCCTAGGTCGGAGTGCAACATATACACTTGCAGAAGGCGGATACTCAAATGAGCCATTTAAAGAAATTACATGTGTAGTCAGCCGGATGGAAGAAAGAAAAATGAAAGAGATTATCCATGAATTAGATCCGACAGCATTTGTCGCTATTTATGATGTATCAGAAGTAAAAGGCGGTAACTTTAAGAAACGGGATATCCATTAATAGAAAAAAGCCAGTTGTCAGCGGACAAATGGCTTTTTTCTTTCTTATAACTTCATAGAAGGACCAAAGAATTCATAATGAATATGACTATCATCAATCCCATTTTTCTTCAATCCTGTTATCACTGCTTGTAAAAATGGAACTGGGCCGCAGACATAGTAATGTCCATCTGTCGTAATGGCATTCTCTTTTAGCCAGTCTGCATCAATATAGCCAGCTTTTTGGAAGAATGGGTTTAGCTTATCTTCTTCGGAAGGATTTTCGTATATATAAGAAAGAGTGAGATTCGTAATTTTTTCTTTCAGTTGGATTAATTCCTCTTTGAATGCTTGGATGGAACCACTTCTTGCAGAATGAATAAAGTGTACCTCGCGATTGGGCTGCTCTGTTGCAATACTTCCTACCATGCTCATAAATGGGGTGATACCAACACCTCCACTGATAAAAACAATTGGGCTTTCTTCTTTTAAAAGGGTAAAGTCACCAGCTGGAACGGTAACTTCTACTAGATCATCAACATTAATATCGCTATGAAGATAATTAGAAACTTTGCCATCCGGATTTTCTACTGACGCTTCCTTTTTAACGGAAATACGGAAATATTCTTTATTGCTGGCACATGATAGGCTGTACTGACGGTTAAATAAGAATTTTTCCCCAGGAATGGATAAGCGGATGGTAATGTATTGACCTGCTTCATAGGCTGGTAACGAACTTCCGTCAGCTGGAGCTAAATAAAAGGACGTAATAACATCACTTTCATTTACTTTCTTTATCACTTTAAATTCTTTATAGTCAGACCAACCGCCATTTTGAGAAGCACTTTCTTCATACATTTCTTTTTCGATATCAATAAATACTTGTGCAATTACACCATAAGCATCAGCCCATGCTTGGATAATTTCATCTGTTGCAGCATCTCCTAGGACTTCTTTAATAGCTTTTAAAAGAAATTCCCCGACGATTGGATAGTGCTCGGCTTTCACCATTAAACTGCGGTGTTTGTGGGCGATTTGTTTTACAACTGGTATAATAGTCTCAAGCTGATCAATATTTTGTGCTGCTGCTAATACGGTATTAGCAAGAGCGGTTTGCTGGCGTCCTCGTGCTTGATTAGCATGATTGAAAATATTCAGCAGTTCAGGGTGGGCAGCAAACATATTTTTGTAGAAAACAGTAGTTATTTGTGTACCATGGACTTGTAATACTGGTACAGTAGATTTAATGATGTCAATAGTTTTTTGTGATAGCATTTTTATAACCTTCTTTTAAAGTAATATTTAAAATACATCTTTAATGATAGGATTCTGTCTCGATAAAAGCAATATTTTAAATGCATCTTTTTCACTGTTTTTAACATGTTTAACAAAATGTTCACAATTTCACTATCAGAACCGTAAAAATAACAAAAGGAGATAGAGTTATGCGGTTAACCAATTATTCTGACTACTCTCTAAGAGTATTAATCTATTTGGCAACACAAGAACAGCCAAAACTAACAAATATCAAAGAAATATCGGAAGTTTATAATATATCGAAAAACCATTTAATGAAGATTATTTTCAATCTCGGGAAATTAGGCTATATAGAAACAATCAGAGGAAGAAGCGGTGGTTTTCGCTTAGCAATGGATCCAGCAGATATTAACATTGGAGCAGTTATCCGCCAAACAGAGGAAAACTTCTATTTGGTAGAATGTTTTGATGATAATAATGCCTGTGTCATCACGCCAGTATGTTCATTAAAGCATGTTTTAAATAATGCATTGGAACAGTTTTTTAAAGTATTAGACCAGTATACACTAGCAGATATAGCAGAAAATCAGGTGATGTTAAAAGATTATTTTGCTCTGAAAAACAAAGCAAGTTCAGAAGAGGAATAATCTGCTTTTTTAGAAAATGTATATAAGAAAAAAGGCTGAACATGTTAATCAGCCTTTTTGTTGTTTCTATATTCACTTTTTTATTCTTCTTTTTCGTTCTCTGCTGGTGTTTCTGTTTCGGTATCTTCCGTTTGGTCATCTTTTTGGTCAGAGCAGCCAACTAACATTCCTGCAAAAAGCAAAGCAGTCTCATTCTCAATGTTAACTTCTTGAAATTCAAAAGAATCACACGTAGCCAAAGTATTTTTTGTATTAACTTAGTGTAGATAGTAAAAACAAGTTTTGGTGTGAAAATGGGTATATTTTATGGTCCTTTTTTAATGAGAAGGTTATTTTAAATACTTCGTTTGTGGAACAGTCTTATTGACTCATTGCACTATTTGTAGAAATGCTTTTTTTAAGTAAAGCAATTCTAAACAATGCTACAAAAAGGGTTACAGCTGATACGATTAGCAGAGCCATCATTTCAGTTGTTAAACTCTTTCCTCCAAAAATCAATGAATAATAACCATTTGAAGCATATGTTGCCGGTAAATAGGAACCAATCGTTTGATAGAAGCTAGATAACATCGTTTTTGGAATAATTACTCCTGAAGTAACAAGCTGCAATGAAAGGGCAAGGATGTTAAATAACATGCCCCCTGGTCCAAATAAAATAACAAACATCTGTGTCAAGCTTAAGAAAGAGAAATAGACAAAAATTTGGAATATTCCTGACTCTATTATGGATGTGTGTAATTCAATATTAAATATAGCAAACAATAATAATGTGATGCTAGATAAAAGAATAGATGCACCTATATTAATGATTTGTCTTACTAAGAATATCGACCATTTATTATAATTGCTTTTTATTTTTGATGAAACAATATTCATATTAAGGCTCATAATCATAGAGCCTACATATGAAGCAAGTACCATCATTAGCGGCACCATAGTAGGAGCAAATCCATCAACATTATTCGTCTTTTCAACAGTTGTTTGAACAGATTGGATGTTTAAAGATTCTAAGGCTTGAGAAATACCCTTTGAAAATTCTTGAGCGAGCTCATTCGAGGGTACGTTTTTTCCTAATTGTTCCTGTAAGTTTGACAGAATAAGTTGTTGTTTATAATTATAAACATTTTCATTAATGGATTGAGTAATATTCTTTGCTGCTCCATCCATTATTTGTTTTGCCAAAGTAGCGTTTGCTTGGTTAATGAAATAGTTAATTTCCGGTATCTCATTTTCTTGCAGTCGACTAGAAAAGATCGCAGGGATTTGCATCACCATATCTAGTTTTGATTGATTCATATCTTTTTTTGCGGAAGCAATCGATTGGTACATTTTTACTTCAAATGGTACATTTTTCACCACTTCTTTTTCAATCATGGAACCTATTTGTTGGTCCTCATTAACTAAGCCAATTTTCAGCTTGTCGATTCGATTATTAACGCCATCATATGCTGTCATCCATACACAGAAGAAAATTAATAGGAATGCAACTGCAGTGGAAATACCAATAATAGTTTCAGGATGTTTAAAAAATTGTTTTAATGTTTTCATTTAAATTCCCCTTTTTTTAAAGCAAGTACATGCTTGCATTTATAGTAAAAAAATTGCTAGGGTGTTAATCCCCTAGCAAAAAGATAAACACTGTGTTTTATAAAATCCTTTTTGGAACTTGAAATGACACTGTCACCAAAGCGAGATTTTGAAAGAAAGTAGCCGAAATTCAGCCAGATAAAATTCATCGCTTGAAAATCAATATCTGTATCTACTAGCTTCCCTCTTTTATTCATCTCATTAAAGTATAATACCATCATATCTTTTAATTGCTTTGGAATGTTAACAATCGTTTCATTAAGTTCTGGAAACAATTGTGCCTCGCTCAAACCAATCATAACTAAATCTTTGATTTTTTCCATATACGTATGGTAGCCCTCTGCGATCACCCACAAATCTTGTTCAAGATCCCAAACCATTTGTTCATTAATAACTTTTTCTAACATAGGGTGATAGGATACTGATTGAATAGCTGCTTCCATAATCCCCTTTTTATTTCCAAAATGGCGGAAAATTGTTACTTCATTCACACCTGCTTTTTCAGCAATGGCGCGGGTCGTTGTTCCTTTATACCCGTAATCACGAAATAGCTCAATAAACGCTTGAATGATTCGTTCTGATGTACTATTTATTTTTTTCATATCCCATCCAACTTTCAAGAATGAATGCAAGTGATTACTTGCATTGTTTAGAATATCTTAGAATTTACTACATGTCAATACCTTAAGGGATGTTTGACAGTAATAATTTTATAGCTGCCCCAGGAGATTTCATTAAAAAAGTAACTAGTACAATAATTTTAGCAATTGCTGCTTCACTTGTCATTAAGCTATTTACCTGAGGGAATATAGTTTTTATCAGCTGGAAATCTTTTTCAGCTTCTGGGAATAAGAGAAACTGGATATTTCTCCAAAGAAGCTTTAGTATAGGAAGAAGACAGAATGAGGAAAGATAGTAGTACCTTTTTAATAGAAGATAATAGGAGTAATTATAGATGAAAGATAAACAGCAAAATACGATAGCGAAGCTGAAGGTAGGACAAACCTTCCCATTGACAATAAAACGTTTAGGGATAAATGGAGAAGGAGTCGGCTATTTTAAAAGGCAGGTTGTCTTTGTGCCAGGTGCTCTTCCCGGAGAAGAAGTGGTAGTAGAAGCAACAAAGGTTCAGCCCAAGTTTTCAGAAGGAAAGGTAAAAAAGATAAGAAAGTCTTCGCCTTTTCGTGTACAGGCACCATGTCCTTTTTATGAACAATGTGGAGGATGTCAGCTTCAGCATTTAGCCTATGATCAGCAGTTGCAGGAAAAAAGAGATATTGTTATTCAATCATTAGAAAGACATACAAAGCTAAAAATCGATAAATTGGATATTCGGCCAACAATCGGCATGGAAGATCCATGGAACTATCGTAATAAAAGTCAATTTCAAGTGGGACAGCAAAAAAATGGTGCGGTGATTGCAGGGCTATATGGACTTGATTCCCATCGCTTAATCCCCATTCAGAATTGTATGGTACAGCATCCATTAACGAATAAAGTATCAGAAGAAGTTCGCAAAATCTTAGAAGAATTCCAAGTGCCAATCTATGATGAACGGAAACAAAAAGGGATCGTCCGCACAATTGTAACACGTGCTGGCTTTGAATCTGGAGAAGTGCAAGTGGTACTGATCACGACACAAAAAGAAATGCCAAGAAAAAAATTAGTAATGGCTGAAATTCAAAAAAGATTACCAGAAGTAAAATCTTTAGTGCAAAACATCAATGGTAACAAAACGTCTCTTATTTTTGGCGAAAAAACCATCCATTTAAGTGGGGAAGAAGTCATTCAAGAAACACTAGGTGATTTAAACTTCGAATTGTCAGCCCGTGCCTTTTTCCAATTGAACCCTGTTCAAACAGTAAAGCTGTACGATGAAGTAAAAAAAGCAGCAGCGTTAACAGGACAAGAAAAAATAGCGGATGCTTATTGTGGTGTCGGAACTATTGGCTTATGGCTAGCAGATGGCGCAAGTGAAGTCCGCGGCATGGATACAATCGAAGCTGCGATTACAGATGCACAAAAAAATGCAGATAGACACGGTATCGAAAACGCAACCTATGTAACAGGCACAGCAGAACACTGGCTGCCAAAATGGGTAGAAGAAGGCTGGCGCCCAGATGTAGTTGTCGTTGACCCGCCGAGAACAGGCTGTGATCGTAAGCTATTAGACGCAATCAAAAAAGTAAAGCCGAAAAAGTTTGTCTACGTGTCATGTAATCCCTCTACCTTAGCAAAAGATATTGATTATATGTCTAAAGATTATAAGGTGGAGTATTTACAGCCGGTGGATATGTTTCCCCATACGGCACACGTCGAATGTGTAGCTCAATTATCGTTGATATAACAAGCTTTTCATGCAAGGTATGTATACATTGACCACATACCTGCAAATAAAATTATTTAGAGATGAATTTTTCAAAGAGATCGACTGATTTTTCTTTCATTGATTCGGTGACATGAGCATAAACATCGCCAGTTGTTTTTATACTGCTATGGCCAAGACGAACTTTAAAGACATACCTGCTTCTAGGCACATGGTAGCATGAATATGCTTCAAATCATGAAAACGGATTTTTTGAACATTGGCAGTTTTCATTGCTTTATTAAACTCTGTTGTTAATGCTCGAGGGAAAATTGGTTTTCCGGTTTGTGTTGAGAAAATTAAATTATGGTCCTCGTAACTTTTGCGAAGGGCCATTTTCATTACTTTTTATGATTTTTCTATGTCATCCAGTTCTAGGATTTAATCATACAGTATATTGCTCTTCTTTTTTAATATACTAAGAAAAGACTGTAGCACTGGAGATATCCACCTGGATTTATGATAAATCACATTACTTTTAATAAGTTGTGATGATTCAATTGGCTTAAAGATTAATTCGTTATTGTTACAATTTTCTTTCACAACAATATAAGGGAGAATAGCAAGGCCCAACCCGCACAAAACTGATTGTTTAATAACTTCAATACTTGAACTTTCAAATGTTTTGTCAGGCATCTGTCCACTCATACGTATGTAGTTATCCACCATGGTTCTGTACCCACAATTTCTCTCTGTATAGATAAATTGATAATCCTTTAATATCTTTAATGGATTATCACATAAAGCTAAGTCAGCCGGTAAAACCCAACCTAAGGTCTCATCAAACAAAGTAGTCGTAATGAACTCATCGTATTCCATTGATTGTCCAATCAAAAAAATTATATCTGTTTCTCCATCTCTCAGCTTCTTAATTGCTTGTTCATTTGTTCCCGTGTCAAGTATAATATTCACTTTAGGATTTATTTGTTTATATTTTTTTAGGATATTTGGTAAACGGTAGACAGCTAGAGATTCATTCGCAGTAATAGTAAGCGTACCTTCAGGATGATTGCTGTCTTGTGGGATTTCTTGTGCTTTTTCATAAATCGCAAGTAACTCTAACGCATAAGGATGAAAATAATGCCCAGCTTTTGTTAAAAGTATTTTTTTTCCTAACCGATCGAAAAGGGGAGATTGTAAGTCGTTCTCCAAAGCCTTAATATGCGTTGTTACAGTGGATTGTGCATAGTCTAATTCGCGCGCTGCTTTTGAGAATCCACCATATTTAACGACAGCACAGAAAGTCTTAACATGTCTCATTTCCATAGTTAAACCTCTTTTTAGTATCATAATTTATGAATGATTATATCATATATTTCAATTTATCAAATAATAACTCTTCCATTATAGTAAGAGTAGGAATAAAGAAAAAAATCTATTCCACTTCTAAAATTGATTATCGGAGGAGAAATAATATGAGGAAAAAGAGCTATCATATCGCTGTTGTAGGTGCTACTGGTGCAGTTGGCCAGAAAATTATTAACTTGCTGGAGAATATAACTCAATTTGATATAAATGAAGTCACTCTTCTTTCATCGAAGCGATCTGCTGGTAAGAAAATTTCTTTTAAAGGTCGAGAAATCATAATTAAGGAAGCGAAGGAAACAAGCTTTAAGGATGTTGATATTGCATTTTTTAGTGCAGGCGGAGAAGTTTCAAGACAATTGGTAAGATCCGCGGTCGATAGTGGCGCAGTTGTGATTGATAATACTAGCGAATATCGTATGTCAACTGAAGTTCCACTTGTTGTTCCAGAAGTGAATGCACATACACTTATTAAACACAAGGGTATTATTGCAGTACCAAATTGTTCTGCTTTACAAATGGTAACAGCACTTCAGCCGATTAGAAGATTATTTGGTTTAGAGAGAATTATTGTCTCAACATATCAAGCTGTATCAGGAACTGGAATACATGCAATCAATGAGTTAAAAAATCAATCAATGAAATTACTTGCGGGCGAAGAGGTTACCGCTTCTATAATGCCTGCAAAAAAAGATAAAAAACATTATCCAATTGCTTTTAATGTAATACCGCAAGTAGATGTATTTACTGAAAATGATTACACCTTTGAAGAGGTAAAGATAATTCAAGAAACCAAGAAGATATTTGAAGATTCTAACCTAAAAATGGCTGCCACTTGTGTCAGAGTGCCAGTTGTAAGTGGGCACTCTGAATCTGTTTATATTGAATTGGAACGAGTAGCAACTGTTGATGAAATAAGAAATGTGTTATCTTCGGCACCAGGCGTTATTTTGCAGGATTCTCCAAGTAATCAACTATATCCAATGCCTATTTATGCAGCCGGAAAAACAGAAACGTTTGTTGGAAGGGTTCGAAAAGATCCTGACAATCCATATGGTTTCCACCTATGGATTGTATCAGATAATTTATTAAAAGGGGCTGCTTGGAATTCAGTCCAGATTGTATTGACAATGGTCGAAAAAGATATCATTTGATCTCAGCCTACTTGAAATGGAACAATATAAACAATAGCAGCATCAGAATCTCTTTAATTGTATAGTTTAAATAAAAGATTGAATTGGGAAAAATCCTCTTAAAGACTCGATTAGATCAAAATTAACTAGGAATTAAGTAAAAAATCTACTAAGAGAAGTATTTCACTTGGTATAGAAATATCCCCTGAATCTAATTGTGATTTAGGGGGTGTTTTTGCTTTTCTCTATTCAACTAACCTTTTAATGAAAGAAAAATTTAAAAACAACTATATTACTCTTTATTGTAAATTAAACAACTATATTATTTCTGATATTTGTAATCTGAAACTTTCAGTTAAGAAACAATATGATAATTCATTCCTAACTAAAAGGCATGTAAGAATGTATGGTTGAAGTTGCGAAGAGTTGAAACATCCATTATAACCATGAAAGAATTCTGCCCACTTGACCACATTTTAACTTTTTAAATTTGAAATAGAACGAAACATATTTTCTAAAGTTTGAGTCAAATACTGAGAATGAACATTAGAACGTACGTTTGCTTTGGGCTATGAAACTCAAACCCAAAACGGCGCACGTCGAATGTGTGGCACAATTATCGTTGATATAACAGCCTTTTTATGCAAGGTATGTACACATTGACCACATCCCCTGCCAATATAACTTTTCAAAAAAGGATACTTGTCTAAGCATCCTTTTTCTTTTTTATTAAGGCTAATACCATAAATAAGCTCGGAAGAAGAAAAAATAAAGGTAAGCTTAAAAAATAAGGAACTACGGTTTTTGATTCAGTAATATGGTCAGAAAAGTTTATGCTAATAAAAGATGAACAGATGGTTAAAATACACATCATTGGAATGACTAATACGCGATAAGGGAGCTTAAAGATATATTCCAGCCCCTTTAAGGCAGCAAAGGAAAAAATACAAATTTTAATTACTACACCTAATGCAATAATAAATATGGCGAATGCATCTACCCTTTGTAAGAAATCACCTATGCTAATTAATCTGGTTGCACTTACAAGAGGAAAAGTACTGCGAGATGCAATAGATGGTCCTAAGGAAGTTGTGACAATGAATGTACCTACTGTTAACCAGAATCCTGATGAAAGGACAGAATAAATTAGTGTGTGTCTTGCATATTGTTGTTTAGGTAAATGAGAAAATAAAAATGTTAAGGCAAATAATTGAGCATATGGTCTGATGAGCTCATATGGGAAAATGGTATTTAACAAGGGCTTAACCCCTGTAGCTAAAATAGGCGTAACTCGCTCTAATTTTATGTCATGATTACCAAATAATAGAATGGTCACAAGGATAATAAAAAGAATAGCGTATGGTGTAAATACTTCTGTTACTCTTCCAAGGACTTCCACCCCTAAATATATGATGTATGTAAGGATAATCACCAAGCTTAAGCTGCAGACTTCTATCGGAGTGTTAGGGAGAATAAAGGTTGTAACCAATTCTCCAAAATCACGAATAACCCTAGCTGCTAAATAAAAAAAATAGAGTGTATAGATATATGTAATAAAAATAGAAATGGGACGATTTAATATGTATTCAAGCATTTCGGAAAAATGTTTATTGGGCAATATTTCTTGGAAATGGTAATAAAATAATGCGATGAAAATGCCAATAATGGAAGAGCATAAAACAGCAATCCAGGCATCCTGTTTTGCATTTATCCCAATCCCGATAATAAGAGAACTCCCCAAATTAAATCCAATAACAATGTGGAATAATTGGTTTAAAGAAATTTTTTCTTTTAACACCATTTTCGAAACTCCCTTTAGGAATATAACTTCTAATCTATTTTATCATTGGTTAAAATCCTGAAAGTATTCCTATATATTGAAATTGTAAGTGTTTTTTTGCCGGCATATGATCGAACGAACTCAATATAGCCATCTATGATGATTCATGGTATTACAAATGGAAGGATGGTTTAGCTGGAACCCTTATCTTTTATTTAAAATACTTGCGTTGTCCATCCTCACAATTCCAAATATCAGTCGCGATTTTATGATAGAAATCAGGTTTGTGGGATACCATTAAGATGCTTCCGTGATATTCCTTTAAAGCACGCTTCAATTCTTCTTTTTTGTGCATCTACATATAATTGACTGGCAGCTTCGTTTAGTATTAATAAATTCGTTTCTAGGTTTAAAATTTTGCACAAGCTGACCTTGGCTTTTTTCTCCACTAGAAAGGACTTCGATTTGTTCAATATGCTTTGTTGTTAATCCACATTTTGCTAGAGCAGCACGGACTTCCGCTTGATTCATACTTGGAAATTCGCTCTAGATCTCTTCGGAAAAAGTGTTATAGTTGGACTCTTTCACTTCTTGCTCAAAGTAACCGACATGGATTGGTTCCTGCTTTTTTGATTAATAGGAAGGATAACTATACCAATTGACCTATTTTTCACTTTTTGGTTTAAAATGTGTTTAAAACTAAAAAGACAGGGTATTGGAGAAAAAACGGAATTTATTTACAGATTGAGCTATCAGCAAGCAATTAGGCTATTAGATACTTACCTATACAGAGATTCTAAGTCAATTTGATGCTATTTACCTAAGATGAATATGGAATAATTAGATAATTTTTATCATTATTCCATATTTTAGGTATGCTACAATGAAAAAGATTGAAAAAAGAAGGGGGTTTAAGAGGCGTCATCACGTAAAAAAAATACATAGTTATTAAGACGAATAGCACCAGAAAGGGTGATCTTACTTGTCTATATTCTATTATTATGGGTTGTTGCAAGAGAAGGAAGACCAGCTTCGCAGACTAAAGAATGGGAAATCTGATCTGCAGGCTATTAAACATGAAATGACAAGTTATAGTGATAATGTTGTCAAGCCAGATTTATCAGCTTCAACTTGGCATGGGACATTAGCTGTAGAATTTGAAAATATAAGAACAAAGGGAGCTTTTCAACAATATCAAGATATTGAAATAAAACAGTTACCTAATAGGCTTTCGGAAATCAGCGAAAAGATTAACAGTCTGCAAAGTGAAATGAGCAGCATAAGACATACTATCCATGAACTCGAAGAAGAAAGAGAAAAGGAAATGAGAAGAAGACAGGAAAAGAATTAGATGAAATTATTCTTCTTAAATGAGAGCATTTCCTGCAGATAATTTTATTTATTTTTTCTAAATTCTAGTAGTAAAGTTGTGGTGAAAATATGGGAGAAATAAAGTTTGATTATAGTGGGATAGAAAGTGTTTTAAAAAAAATGGATACTAACATAACTGCATTTCAAGCAAATCTGCCAGAAAATAATGCTAAGAATAATAAGTTAGATTTATTAACGGAACTAGAAGAAGTGAATGCATCATTTGTAAAAATAATAAATGAATATAAAACCCTTTTGCTGAAAAATGCCAGCACAGTAAGAAGTTCTGTAACATTGATGAGGGAAACAGATGAAGCACTGAGAGATGCTATTTCTTCAGAGGTACTAAGATGAAAGTATTAGAGGTTGCAAGTCTAGAAGAGTATTTAAGCCAAACAATAAAATCCTTTAATGAAAAGGTAGAGCAGATTCATTCTTTAGAGCAATCTGTGATGGAACTAGTAGGTTTGGATGGTTCCTTTCAAGGAAAAGGTGCTGAATCGATTAAATTCTTTTATGAATCTAGTCATAAGCCTTTTCTAGTGAAACTAAAACAAGTTATTCAAGATTATCAAGAAAAAATATCTCAATGCAGAGAGGCAATACATTCTTTTGAGCCAAATGAAGATGGAGTTATTCGGCAGGAGTTTTTACAGGGAGAGCTTTCAGAGCGCTTAACGTCCGTGCAAAACTATACAAATGATGTCATCGCAGATGGAAATAGCGTAATGGAAAAGATCGCCGATATTATTTCTTTAGCTAGTCTTGATGAGTCCATGTTTAATAGCGAGATTAAAACTGCTAAAGACAAAATAGAGGAAACCATTGATCAGCTTGAAACCATAGATCGGCAAAATGCTGATTCCTTTAATGAAATAAAAAGTGAATTAGCAATCATGCAAAGTTATTTATCAGAGCTAAACACAAAAGTTAACTTTAATCCTGAACTGATTCGTCATTTCAGTCCATATAACCTTTTAACAAGCACTAGCCATTTTTTATTGGTTTCTAGTATAAAGCCATCTAACAGCGGATTTGAAAGTAAACCTCCTTATTGTACCGATTCCTCCCAATCCATCTTTCTATTAGATGCATATGGACAATATCCATATAGCTGGCTGGGATTAAATTATACTCCATCAGAGAAGCAGGAAGTAGAGAAGGTAATTAATGAGGACGGATTTCTAGTCGGAGACAAAGTAACAAAAGGGGATCTTTCTGCAGAAGGCGGACTTGGAAAGATAGAAAATGACTGGTCTGGTTTCGATGACTTGAAAAATGGAAGTGGCCAGCTTGGCGGCGCTAGTTCTTTCAGTGGCATTCATGTTGGCATAGAACACGATACAACTATTCTGGATAGTAGCTTCAGCCAAGATATTCTATTTGCAGAAGGCCAGGCAAGTATTGGGGGGAGCAGTATTCTGCCGATTGCTAAAGCAGGCGGAGCAGTTTATACAGCACAAGTAAAATCTCAGATAGATAAAGAGGTTGACTTTGTAGGAAGCACTGGATTAGAAGCAAAAGGGGAAATTTTAAAAGCCAATGCCTTTGCCGGGGTTGATGGCAGTTCCGTTGGTCTTGGAGCAAAAGCTGCCGTTGCGGAAGGAGAAGTCTCTGGCATAGTGCCAATCCCTTTTACAGACTATACGATTAAAGGAACTGTAGGAGCTTCTGCTTTTGGAGTAGGTGGAGAGGCAAAAGTAGGTAAAGAAATTGTTCTCGACCTTCGCTTGCTATTAGGAGTAAAGCTGGGCATAAGTTTTGAAAAAGAGGAATAAAGAAATTTATTAGTAAAAGGAGAAAGTACTATGTCACAAGAGGTCAACTCATTAATCATTGATAAAGGAACTGAATTATTACCAATTGGAACAATTGTATTGCTTGACATATTTTCACAGCCTTTGATGATTTATGGGAGAATGCAGCAGCAAGCAGAAAAAAACAAAATTTGGCAATATGTGGCATGTCCTTATCCACAAGGACATATTTCTGATGAAACCAATGTTTTTTTCAATCATGAGCAAATCAAACAAGTCATCTTTAAAGGGTTTGAATCAGAGGGAGAAAAATTAATGAGAGAAAAGTTAAATTCCTTGCATCTAAGGGATGAAAAGTGATGAAAAAGATAGTTAGCTTTTTTTGGGAACCATATCACATTATATGGTCTGAATTTCATTATTTAGCTAATTTGAAGAAAGATTCAGGAACAAATACAAAGGAAAAAGGCAGAATAGCTCAGCTACAGGTCTTTAATGCTCTGCTCCTAGTAATCTACTCGCTATTTTTAGTCAGTTTCTTTGTCTATATCATTTTGCTTTTTGTCGTAAAGCTTTATGCATTATCAGGAATTATTGTCGGTCTGTTGATGATGACCATTATTAAATTGGTGCAAAAGAAGAAGTATCTAAAACGCCGTAATGCTTTCATAAAAGATGATCCTAGATTGATAGAATCATAGAATAGAGAGGTATCGCATCTTGACTAAATTATTTTACAGCATAATTACTGTAGTATTGATGCTTGTTGGCTGTAGCAATGATTCATCTACTTCAGAAAGGCAAGAGACAAAGGGAAATGTTAATAAAGAAGAACTTTCTTATAAAGACACACAAGGGGAAATTGTGGACTTTATTAATAATGACATCCAAAAAATAGTAACATATGAAACAGAAGCGAATCAGCAATTAGCGACCGTTTCTGGTGATAATTACAATTCCGATGAGGAATTATATGAGGTGCTGACAAGTAAGGTAATTCCTACTTATGAAAAAGCTGTTAACGAAGCGAAGGAACTTCAAGTGTCTGCTGAAGAGCTAGAGCCGATGAAATCAAAAATCAAAGAAGCGACTAGCACGTACTATGAAGCTTTAATACTAGAGAAAGAGGCACTAGAAAAGAAGGATAAAGGACTTATTGAAGAATCAAATAAAAAAGGACAAGAATACATTGTACTAATCAATAGCTATCATGAAGATATGAAGAATTTGGCAAGTAAATATGAAATTGACTACCAGCCAAATTAATTTTCATGCCATTAATAGATTATAAATAGTTAGTTTATAAATTTAATTAAGTTTAAAAGATTATTTAATTGTGGTAACTGCATAATGTCATTCATTGTGTGTTATATATATAAAATAAAAGGAGAGATAATATGTCAGGAATCATTCGCGTTACACCAGAAGAATTAGTAGGTATGGCCAATCGCTATTCTAGTGAAGGAAGTCAAGTGGGAGATCAAATTTCTCGCTTAGACAACATGATTCAAGAATTAGAAAGCATGTGGGAAGGTCAGTCAAGCAGAGCGTTTAGCGAACAATATCAATCGTTAAGACCATCATTTGTAGACATGCAGCAGTTGCTTGAAGAAATTTCTTCTCAATTAAACAGTACAGCAAAAGCATTGGAAGATGCAGACGCTCAAATTGCAAATCAGATTCGAGGATAAGATTGGAAGATAGAATATGGTTTATTTAAGAGCGCTTTTCTACAAATGGAGGCGCTCTTTTCTTTTAAGAGGTGATGACATGTACATTGAGGTAACGGTAGATCTTTCCAAATATAATGGAGAATATTTAGAACTTCGACTCTCTAATTATCATACAGTGAAGAAGTTAGTGGATATTGCCTGGAAGACAACTAACAGGCTAGATACACCAAGAAACGGATATTGGATAAAGGTAATGAATAAAAAGAGAGTTTTTTCTGGAGAAAAGCGGTTAGCAGATATCGGAGTAATGACAGGCGACAAGATTCAAATATTATAAAGGAGACAGCAAGTATGTCAAATGAACATGTATCATATATGGAAAAAAAGCTGGATGCTGTTATCCAGAAGGAAGACCAGCGAATTATATTTAATTTTCAAATTGAGAAAATTAAGCTGAATCATTTGCTGGAAGCAGCGTTTTTAGAAGAAATAGATAGCCAAGTTAAAAGAAAGCTTAATAAACAGGAGGATTTATTACAGATAGAGGTTCAATTGCCTAAGTCTTTTATTTATAATCAAGGAATCTTCTCTTTGAAAAAAAAGGAACAATACATAATTGCTCATCAATTGCTTGAAAATGTCCGCAATCACTCCTTATCCCGTCTTCATTTATTTATATGTCCAGAAAATATTGCTGTCGATCAAGGTTTGGCGCCTTATTTCCTCCATTATGGAGTGAAAGAAAGTATTCCTCCATATGAAGACAATAGGGAGGAAGAATGGCTGCAGCTGAAAGCAATGACAGCAGCATTGATTGATAATCAATATTCTTTTGAACAATATATTGCCTATTATGAAACATTGAAATTAAGTGAAGCAGCAGCTGAGATTATGAAAGCAAATAATTATGATGATCTGCAAGCTGTTCTTGATCAAGCTTTTTTACAGGAAAAAGAGGAATATGAACAGTTGGTCGAACTTCCGAAAAATAAGTGGAAACGGATGAGATATGCCATTTGGGCAACTAGCATTTTATTAGTACCAGCAATTATTTACTCTATCTATACCCTGTTTTTTCTCCAGCCAAAACATAACCATATATTAGACGCCCATCAACACTTTTTAGCGGATGCTTACAGTGATGTAATCAATAGCCTTGAATCATATGATATTGATAGTTTGCCGACTGTTGCGCAATATGAATTAGCAACAGCCTATATATCTGGTGCGGACTTATCCGATAAACAAAGGGATATTGTAAAAAATACAGTTACTCTTCAATCTGATTCTAATTATTATGAATACTGGATTAATATTGGAAGAGGGGATGCCGAAGCTGCCTTGGAGAATGCTCGCTTTCTAGAAGATCGCAGTCTTATCATGTATGCTTTGCTAGAGTATCAGGCTCAAGTTCAGAGAGATGATTCGCTCACCAGTAAAGAGCGTCAGCAACAAATCGATGAAATTGAAAATGAGCTAAATAAATATGAGCAAGATATGAAAGAAGAATCTTCACAAGAGGATACTCTTCTGAAAAATAATCAGACAACAAAAGATCAAGGCCAGAATCCTAAATAAAGAAGAAAGCATCAAAATAATAATTGGAACAATTGCGAGGTGATGTTATGTATACGCTGTTTCTTTTCCATGAACAAACCTATTATTCTATTAAATTAACAAAAAATAGCAGCATTACCATTGGTCCAGAATTCGGAGACAACACTACTCTTCCATCTTTCCCTTCTTCCATACTTGTAAGAGTGGGAGAAGATGACATGGCGACATATACGATAGATTCGACTGAAACTGTGATGGAAACAGAGAAGTTTTATCAACTAAGCCAGGAAAGGCAGTGCCTTACGCTGTTTATGACAAGCAGGAAGAAGCTCGAAAAAACTTACTATATTGGAAATCAGTCTGAAGTAGTATGTATGGTAGCACCAGTTTCACAGGATGAAGAATGGAATTTCGACAAAAAATCTATTTACATAAAAAAAGCGCATATGCAACATGGCGAAAAAGGGCTTTCTTTAATAAAAAATCATAATCATATGGAAATTATTTCTAGGGATTCTACTGTTTATCTAAATGGCCATTTAGTTTTAGACAAACAAAAGCTAGAGGTTGGCGATATACTCTTCTGGAATGGCATATATGTTACATTGATGGATCAGGATGTGATTCAAATAGAAAGCTTCTATGAATTTGAGTCCTCTCTAAAAGAGATTTACCTTCCTCAATCGGAGATGATGAAACGCTATCCGAATTATCGGAGGACACCTAGAATGCTGTATGAATTGCCTAAGGAGAAAGTGCAGTTATCCTTTCCTGGTCAAGAATCGATCCACTCTAAAAGAAGTCTATGGCTAATCATTCTTCCACCTTTAGTGATGCTGATTGTGATGGGACTTGTTGCTTTATTAATACCAAGAGGAATTTTTATTCTTATTTCTATCGTGATGTTCTCGATGACTATTATTACTTCCACAGTTCAGTATTTTAAAGAACAGACAACAAGAAAAGAGCAAGAAGAACGAAGAAAAAGAGTCTATTCTAATTATCTGGAAGAAAAAAGAAGTGAGCTTGAATCCTTAGCTTCAAAGCAGCGACAAGTACTGGAGTTTCATTTTCCATCTTTTGAAAGAATGAAATATTTGACAGAACAGATCTCTGACCGAATCTGGGAGCGAAGCATAGATAGTAAAGATTTTTTACAATTTCGACTGGGGACAGGGGATGTTCCTGCAAGTTACCAAATAAGTGTAAACTCTGCTGATTTATCCAATCGGGAGATGGATGAATTGCTTGAAAGGTCAAAGCATCTGCAGAAGTCCTATCAGCATGTGAAAAATCTTCCAATTACTGCGGATTTATCGAAAGGATCCATTGGTCTTATTGGTAAGATGTCCGTATTAAAGGGAGAATTGCACCAAATCATTGGGCAGCTTGCATTTTTTCATAGTTATCATGATGTACGATTCCTTTTTATTTTTCATGAGGATGAATATAAGTACTGGGAATGGATGAAATGGCTGCCTCATTTTCAAATTCCTCAATCTTTTGCTAAAGGGTTTATTTATAATGAACAAACAAGGGATCAGCTATTGTCATCTATTTATGAATTGATCAGGGAAAGAGATGTGGAAGAAACAGATGAAAAAACTCGTTTTGCTCCCCATTTTGTCTTTATTGTTACGAATCAGGAACTCCTAGCTGAACATGTAATTCTGGAATATTTAGAAGGCTCTCACAGTCATCTGGGCATATCTGCTATCTTTGCAGGTGAAGCAAAAGAAAGCTTCTCCAATAATATTCATACATTGATTCGATATGTGAACGGAAGACAGGGCGATATATTAATCCAAAATAAAGCCGCAGTGCAGATTCCTTTTAATTTAGATAATCATGCTTTAAATGGTAATGAAGAGTATGCCCGTATGCTAAAAACACTTAATCATCAGGTGGGGATTACTAATTCCATACCAGAAACTGTTTCGTTTATGGAGATGCTTAAGGTAAGAGATGTTGATGAAATACCAATTAAAGAAAATTGGCTGACAAATGAGTCTGCTAAAACATTGGCCGCTCCAATCGGACTGAAAGGTAAATCTGATATTGTCTATTTAAATCTCCATGAAAAAGCTCATGGACCACACGGATTGCTGGCAGGTACGACTGGGTCGGGGAAAAGTGAACTATTGCAAACGTATATTTTATCACTTGCAGTTCATTATCATCCACATGAAGTAGCTTTTTTGCTCATTGACTATAAAGGTGGAGGGATGGCACAGCCATTTCGAAATATGCCGCATTTGTTAGGTACTATTACTAATATTGAAGGCAGCAGAAACTTTAGTAATCGTGCTCTTGCTTCTATTAAAAGTGAACTTAAACGAAGACAGCGTTTGTTCGATAAATATGAAGTGAATCACATTAATGACTATACAAGCATGTATAAAAGGGGAGAAATTGAAGAGCCGCTGCCACATTTATTTCTTATTTCTGATGAATTTGCTGAATTAAAGAGCGAGGAGCCTGATTTCATTAAAGAATTGGTAAGTGCTGCTCGAATAGGGAGAAGTTTAGGGGTTCATCTAATATTGGCAACACAGAAGCCAGGTGGAGTAATTGATTCTCAAATCTGGAGTAATGCTCGTTTCCGAATTGCTCTTAAGGTCCAGAATGCAGAAGACAGCAGGGAGATTTTGAAGAACAGTGATGCAGCCTCTCTTACTGTTACTGGCAGGGGCTATCTGCAAGTCGGCAATAATGAAGTGTATGAATTATTCCAATCTGCATGGAGCGGTGCTAATTATCAAGAAGATTCTTCACAAATGGAAGATGAAATTGCGATTGTATCGGATCTGGGGTTAATTCCTTTATCTGAGCTATCCATACAGGAAAAAACGAAAGTGCAAGTGAACAGTGAGATTGATGTTATCGTGGGAAAAATAGAAGAGCTGCAAAAGGAGCTTCAGCTAACAAAACTATCAAGCCCATGGCTTCCACCTTTATCTCCAAGAATATATCGTCCAGATTATCAGCCTGATGAGAACTGCCGAAAAATTAATCTGGCTATGATAGATGATCCTGAAGCGCAAAGTCAATCGATCTATCCCTATACTTTGCTAGAAGATGGAAATGTTGGGGTCTTTGGCACATCTGGCTATGGAAAAACGCAGAGCTTGATTACTCTTCTTATGGGAATTGCCGAAAATTATTCTCCGGAAGAGGTCCATTTTTATTTAATGGATTTTGGCAATGGCGGATTGATGCCACTTAAGCAACTTCCTCATGTCGGTGAATTATTCTTAATGGATGAACAGCAAAAAATCAATAAGTTTATGGCTATTTTGCAGAATGAGATAAATATAAGAAAACAGCTTTTTCAGCAAACAGAAGTAAGTTCTATCTCTATGTATAATCAGCTAAGTGATGAGACGCTTCCAGTGTGGTTTATCGTGATTGATAATTACGATATTGTCAAAGAGGAAATGGCTGATTTAGAGGCACAGATAAATCAATTTGCTCGGGATGGTCAATCATTAGGAATATATATGTTCTTTGGCGCTACTCGTGTAAGTTCCATTAGACCGTCCTTGATGAATAATTTAAAGACGAAAATAGTGCATTACTTAATGGACCATACAGAAGCTTATTCTATTTTGGGAAGAATTCCTTATGAACCAGAGCCTATTCCAGGCAGGGCTATTATAAAAAAAGAAGGAATATATTTTACGCAGATTTTACTGTCTTGCATTGGTGATAATGATTTCGACCAGCTAACGGAACTCAAGGCATCCATTCAAAATCTGCGGGAGAAATATGAATCCTGCCGAACTCCTCAAAGGGTTCCAATGCTTCCAAAAGAGTTAACTAACATTAGCTTTAAAGAATATATAAAGGACGAAAATTCAGTAGGTCTCATACCTATTGGTTTAGACGAAGAATCTGTCCAGCCTGTATTTGTTGATTTTCATGCTATGAATCATTTCATGATTTTAGGTCAAGCACAAAAAGGAAAGACAAATGTCATTAAGCTACTTATGAACCATGCCATCCAACAAGGAATGGAAGGAATTGGGATATGGGATTCTATCAATCGCGGGTTAGCTTATTTAGCAGAAGGTGACCAGGTTCAATATCTAACAGATCGAGGTACCGTTGCTAAATGGCTAGAATCTACTGAAGCCCTGCTTTTAGAAAGAAATCGTCAATATGATAAGGCGATTTTAGAAGGAAAGGCACTTCCATTCTTTACTCCTTTGTTGTTTGTTATAGATGGATATGGAAGGTTACTTCAGGAAATAGACAATAGAATGCAGGAGATGATTGTGAGACTAATGAAAAATTATAGTCACTTAGGGTTTCAGATTGTAGTTTCAGGCAGTACTAATGAATTAACAAAAGGCTATGATCCGTTAACTTTAGAAATAAAGCAAATTAGGCAGGCATTGTTACTAATGAAGAAATCGGAACAATCCTTGTACACTTTGTCATATGAGCGTAAGGAACCAGAAATCCAGCCTGGCTATGGATATTATGTAAAAAATGGGCTTGAGAGAAAAATTCAAATTCCTTTAGTGCTTATGGAGAGGAAGGTATATTCTTGATGGGAAAAGTGAAATTGTGGAAGATGGTTATTGCACTGGTTGTCATAATTGGTGTTCCAGTGTTATTTTTTCAGCTGATTGGAGATCATCCATTTCTGGAGAAGCCAAATACAACCAAAACAATTGCAGTAGTAAATGAAGATGCTGGTGTTGATATTGCTGGAGAACATAAACTTTTAGGGGGAGATGTATCTTCTATTCTCTCCAACGAGTCATCTTTTCAGTGGACTGTTGTTTCTAGAAGCGCTGGAGAGAATGGATTAAGGAATAAGAAATATGATGCTGTCATCTATATTCCATCTAATTTCTCTGAACAAGTGATGGCATATGAAGAAGAGAATCCTAGTAAAGTGACATTTAAATATAATGTTCAAAGTCAGTTAAATGCGGTAAATACTGAAAAAGTAAATTTGGAGATAGAAAGGGCTACCAAACGGGCAAATGAACGTATCAGTTCCTTATATTGGAATTATGTAGCGAACGATATGGAAATGGTACGCTCTGAATTTGAAGAAATTTTGCAAAAGGAAATAGACTTTCAGCAGACTATGTTAGCTTTCTATAAACCAAGTTCCAAGAATCTTGCTGACGAGATTTTAGAACAAGAGGGCGTATTAAAGTCCATGAAGTCATCTATTGAGCAAATCGGCACGCAAAGTGATAGTCAGAATCAATCTATGAAGTCATTTTCTGAGGATTTAAGCAGTTTAGTTGACTATATCAAGGCATATGAAGAGTATCAGCAACAACAAAAACAAAAATTGACAAACTTGCAGACTACTGCTCTTTCTACAATAAAGTCAGCGACAGAAGCTTCATCTCCTTATTTTGCTGAACAGTCACTTTTTTTGTCGGAGAATAATCAACAATTAATGAGTAACGCTAATTCCGTTTATGAAAAACTAGATAACAGTAAACGGTTATTAACATTACTAAAAGAAAATAGAATATTTGCTTTGGATAAACAAAGGGAAGCAATTTATGACTACCAGAGCAGAATGCTAGATTATTACAAGCAATTAATTGATACAAAATCTTTGAATTCTTTTCAAGAAAAGATAGTGAAAACCAAAGAAAAATTGGCAGAAGGGGAAGGCAGCTTGTTACCAGAAGCACCGCCAGAAAATCCAGAATACCCTAATTTGCCGACATCTGATGATGATAAGGATAGCGACGACCAAACAGGAGAACAATTTATATTAGAAAGTATGCATGCAAAGGAAGATTCAAATACTGCTAATGGAGCAAACAGGGAAACGAAAAATTCATCTGCAGAAGAGCAGTTAGCACAAATGGAAGAATTATTGAAAAAGCTTCATGAGTATTTACAGGCAGATGAACAAATTCCGGATGAAAGTAAGAGTCAGTTCGAAATACAATTAAAGGACATTCAAAAAAAATTAGAGGATGTGAAGCAGTCACTTAAAACGAGTAACGAGGGTAATAACCAAATTATTCAGCAATTGAAAGAAAAAATTGCTGCACTTCTTACAGACAATGAAACGTTGGCAAATACGATCAAAGAGCTTACAGAAAATAAAAATTCTCTTACCGAAGAGAATAGATTGTTGAAAGAATATATAGAATCTCTCACAGAAGTAAATGATGAGCTGCGGGAACAGCTGACACTTCTTACGAATAATATGAATTCTATTATAACTAGAATAGAAGAGAAAGAAGAGGCAATTTTAGCATCACCAGCACTGTCTGGGGATAGAAAACATAGCCTTGAAACTTGGTTCCATAAGGAATTTCTTACTGGAGATATTATGGATTTGCTTTATTACTATGCTTATCTAGATCAATATGAAACGACGTTGAACAACATGCTTTCTGAGAACAACGCAAAGAGCGAAGTAATGAAAAACGAACAATTTCTTACAGAGCTTACAAGGATTTTTCAATTAACAGATGCGGAAACAACTGCTTGGACAAATGTGGAAACAGAAATGCCGACAATTGGAGATGGCTTAACAGCACTTCAAGACCAATTTGTTGTATTCTTGGCTAAATCAAAAGAAAGCCTAGACACACATCATACAGAATTAGCCCAGAATTTATCCGAGATTAAAACAGAAGGGGAGGCATTACTTCAGCAAATACAGCAAGGGGAACAAACTGCGGCGCATGAACCAGGATCGGCAAAGGGAACTCAACTGGTAGCAGTACATTCACAAATCATCGAGCAAGTAAATGCTATTCATTCTTCCATAAAAGAAGCAGGAAAGCACCAGCAGACTGTTATTGACCATACGAATGAACTGCATGATGAAGTTTCGTTTGTACAGACAGATGCAGATGCCTTAAATAATAAATGGGCTGTAAATGTAGATTCAACAAGAAAAATAAAGGATGATGTCTTTAGTGTTCTGCAAAATGCATTTATTGAAGGACGCTCTAAAGGCGACGTTTATAATTTCTTATCTAGTCCACTTCAATTAACAGCTGGTGCAAGTGAAGTGAAACAGGAAAAAAATATTCCGCCTGTGGTTATTATGTTTATTGTCTTAATTAGCAGCTTGCTAATTGGGTATACAACCTATTACTTTAAACGTATTCCATTGTGGTTCCGTGGAACAGTCTTTCTTTTACTTAATTTGATTGTCGGCTTTGTGATTAGTTTATACGGATTAAATATCTATGAACTCTCTCAAGCCAGTACGATGCAATGGACTGTATTTACTATCCTTTTATTATTAGTGAGTTCTAGTATAATTGCAGTCAGTTTTGCAGCACAAAAACTTCTTGGTTTATTCCTTACAGTCGGATTAATTATTTTATATGTAACACCACTATTAGCTTTAACAACACCGAATTTCAGTTATGATGATCCGATGTCCAAAGTTTATATGTCTATTCAATATGGAACGCAATCGTTATTTGCTCCGGCAGCGATCATTCTATTGATTGGGCTACTGCTGCTGATAGGAGTACAAATTCTTATAGAAAGATGGAAAAGCAAGGAAATAGAGGATGATTCGAGAAATGAATCGGTTTAGTAAAAAAATCTTTCTTAGTCTAATCTTATTTGTATTCATGGCTATCTTCAGTTGGCTGACCGAGCAAACGGCAAGGGCGGATTCCCTGATTGATAGATTACAGCCCAATGAATACGAAAGCAGTCGTAATCAAAAGAATACAGATTTTCTAAAAGAATCGAGTCAATCATCTAAGACAGATGCTTTAACGGCAGAAAAACGTGCTATTTCTTTTGATGGAAGCAAAGTAAATGACCATGACGAATGGAAAGGGCAGCTTTTTACACAAAAGATGGAAACAGGCAGTAGCATTACTAGGAAAGCAGAAAAACTTCAGTTATTTACTGATGATGAAGAGAATGTTCACTACAGAGTGGACAGGATAGGAGAGGAAAATTCTACAGAGCTATCGATGGCTTTATTGATAAGCATTTTAATTGGCATTTGTCTTTTGCTTCTCATTCTTATATTATTTGTCTTTTATCGGAGTAATCTGAAAGTGACAAGGAAAGGAAACCTGTAAGACAAAAAGAATATGGGGTACCCAATTGGATTTAATTCATTGGGTACCCCTCAATCATTATTTAAAACACTTTCGTTGTCCAATCTTCACAATTCCAAATATCAGTCGCAATTTCACGATAGAAATCTGGTTCGTGGGATACCATTAAGATGCTTCCGCGATATTCCTTTAAAGCACGCTTCAATTCTTCTTTTGCATCTACATCTAAGTGATTGGTAGGTTCATCTAGTATTAATAAATTCGTTTCTGTGTTTAAAATTTTGCACAAGCGAACCTTGGCTTTTTCCCCACCAGAAAGGACTTCAATTTTACTTTCAATATGCTTCGTTGTTAATCCACACTTTGCAAGAGCAGCACGAACTTCCGCCTGATTCATACTTGGGAATTCGCTCCAAATTTCTTCAATACAAGTGTTGTAGTTGGATTCTTTCACTTCTTGTTCGAAGTAACCGATGTGTTGATAATCACCGCGCTCTACTTTACCCGAAAGAGGATTAATCAAGCCGAGAATACTTTTTAAAAGTGTAGACTTACCAATACCGTTTGCCCCAACGAAGGCAATCTTTTGTCCCCGTTCCATTTTCAGATTAAGCGGGCGAGAAAGTGGTTCGTTATAACCGATAACAAGATCCTCCGTCTCGAAAATCCAGCGACTGGCTGCGCGAGCTTCTTTGAATTTAAACTCTGGTTTTGGCTTTTCTTTCCCTAATTCAATAATGTCCATTTTGTCGAGCTTCTTTTGACGAGACATGGCCATATTACGAGTCGCAACACTTGCTTTGTTACGAGCAACAAAATCTTTCAAATTAGCGATTTCTTGTTGTTGACGCTTATAAGCAGACTCTAGCTGCTGCTTTTTCATTTCATATATTTTTAAGAAGTTATCATAATCGCCAGCGTAGCGATTCAATTCTTGGTTTTCCATGTGGTAAATCAAGTTAACAACACTGTTTAAGAAGGGAATATCATGGGAAATCAAGATAAACGCATTCTCATATTCTTGTAAATAGCGCTTCAGCCATTCGATATGCTGTTCATCCAAGTAGTTTGTAGGCTCATCTAGTAATAGAATTTCAGGCTTTTCTAGTAATAGCTTAGCCAGCAGCACTTTCGTACGCTGCCCACCGCTAAGATCAGCTACATCACGATCTAGTCCGACATCGTCTAAACCAAGACCACGAGCAACTTCCTCGACTTTTGCATTAATTTGATAGAAATCGTTACTATCTAGCGTTTCTTGCAGCTCCCCCACTTCTGCAAGTAATGCATCAATATCAGCGCCTTCATCGCCCATTTTTGCATAAAGTTCATTAATCTCTGTTTCTGCATCAAAAAGATATTGAAAAGCAGTGCTTAGTGCTTCACGCATCGTCGTTCCTTTTTGAAGGACAGCATGCTGATCTAAATAACCAACACGGACTTTTCGTGACCACTCAATTTTTCCTTCATCAGGCTGCAGCTTCCCAGTAACAATATTCATGAAAGTTGATTTACCTTCACCATTTGCGCCAACTAGTCCAACGTGTTCTCCTTTTAAAAGCCGAAAAGACACATCATTAAATATTGCACGATCACCGAAACCGTGACTTAAATTCTTTACGTTTAATACGCTCATTCTTTTAACCCCTTTTCTACTATCACATGTGGATATCATACTTGATTTAGACTGGATTTTCTAACTTGAAATTTATATTGTCTAAAATGCCATTCAATTTGGAAGGTAAGGAAAGTTTACGATTTCTTCATTAATTGGATATGGAATTATTTTTTTGCTTTTTATAATAGGATAAAAATCTATTATACAATATGATAGAAGGTTTTCCCATATGGGAATAGTTGAATAAAAAATGAAATAATTGGTTGATTACTAAAAAGAAATTTAGAGGGTACATTCCATTGAAAGGCGAAAAGATAGAGCGTAAACAGATAATCTGTAATCTGCTTAACTTAAAAAAGTGCAGCCTATTCATACTCTTTGGTAATTTTAAAGGAAAAGAAAGAAATGGTAGAGAATAAATAGATTAGATAAGTAAAGAGAGAGCAGGGAGATGGTATGGAATTCGAGGATTAATGAAATTAGAAATATTCATTTAGGAGATTAATAGGATAAAGATTATAAATTTTCGGTGAAACGGGATTCTATATAAAGGGGGGATATAACGGAGAAGCAGAGTTTGCTCCTTCTCTGATTATAGCTGTTAATAGGAAAAAATGAAAACCCTTACTTTGCGGCCGGTTTCATCATAAAAAAGGTTAGAGGAGGAAACGATGAGCAAATTAACTTTTTATAACCCAATTCTAGAACCAGGGGCAGATCCTTGGGTGTATAAAGATAATAATACTTACTATTTTATGGTAACGAAAAGGACAAGACTTGATTTATGGAAGTCACCTACATTAAGTGGAATAGCAAAAGGGAGTTGTAAAACGATTTGGACTGCTCCGAGTGAAGGAATCAATTGTGCTAATATTTGGGCTCCAGAAATTCATCGGATAAATGGGATATGGTATATATATTTCACAGCGAATGACGGAATAGGTGATGATCAATCAAGGAAGATTTTTGTGTTAGAGAATTCCGCGGAAGATCCGTTTAACGGGGATTGGGTAGAGAGGGGGTATGTAAATACAGAGTACCCTGGTTTAGATGGAACGATTTTTGAACATAAAGGTCGACTTTATTTTGTTTATGCTGGATATGGGAACTTTCCTGAGTATGGATCAGCTCTCTATATAGCCGAGATGGAAAATCCGTGGACAATTACTGGTCCGAATATATTATTGTCAAAACCTGAGTATGATTGGGAGAAGCAAGGGGGAATGGCGATTAATGAGGGACCGGTAATGTTAAAGAGAAATAATAAGTTGTTTCTAATCTATTCTGCAAGTACCACTTGGTCAGATGATTATAGTTTAGGGATGTTAACAATCTCAGAGAATGAGGATGTCATGAATCCCCAAATTTGGTTTAAATCTACAGAGCCTGTGTTTAAGAAAAGTATTGAAAATAAGGTATTCGCTCCTGGCCATAACAGTTTTACACAATCCCCTGATGGTACAGAAGATTGGATTGTTTATCATGCTATCTCCGAATCAGAAGGAGGAAGCCAGCGACGAAGTACCCGGATTCAAAAATTCAATTGGAATGCCGATGGTTCTCCTAATTTTGGAATCCCATTATGTACATCAACACTGATTACCGTTCCTTCTGGTGAGTGATAAGGAGGGAACAGAGAAATTCGGGAAGAGGAAGGTCGCTGCAGTGGAAATTTCCAAAAAGATAATGATATTAAAGTGAAGGGTAATAGATGAATTTTTTCGATTGTTTTTAGAAGGAAGCGTTCAGCAAGAAAAAGTGGTCATTCCACTTTATTATTTGGAAAATTGGAGGGGGATTCACCACCCTCCTCCTTGTCGTATGTATGCAATTTAATGTAAAACAATGGAAATGGCACTATATATTAATAACAAGGCCATTATGATATTAAATGGCTTCTGATACTTTGATAATGACTTCTGAAAGATGGAGCCAAATATACTCCAACATATTGAGCTGAGAAATCCGATAATCCCTAAAAATAATGAAAAGATAAAATAACTAAAGTAAGAAGTGTAGTAAGGTAATATAAAGGTTGATACAACTGTAATCCCATACAAGATCCCTTTTGGATTAATAAATTGTATTAAAACACCTATTAAAAAAAGATTTTTGTTCGTCTCGTCATTTTTTTCGTTATTATTGATACCTTTACTGGTAAGTGTTTTATAAGCTAAGTACAGAATATAGCCGACCCCTAAAATAGTTAAAGGTATCTTTATAATAGGCAGGATACTTATAAGCAAAAGATTAAAAATACTACACATCAAGGCTAAAACAAAAAAGCCGGCTGAAACCCCCAGACTGAACTTAATAGTTTTTTTAAATCCATATTTATTAGCAAACGACATTGCCATAAAATTATTTGGACCTGGAGTAAAGCTGCTAACTAATACAAACAAAAGGAATGATAAAAAGGGCATATTTAACCTCCATTTCTACTTGATAGATTGTAATCTATGAAGATTACAATCAGACTGTAAACAAACTTCTGTATTTGGAAATAGAAGATGGAATAGAGTATATTTATTAATCTCTTTGAATCAGGTTCTTGCTTTTTGCTCCGGGGTTCGCTTTCCATGGGGCTCGCGTGATCCGCGTAACGCCTTTATCCTGCAGGGCATCAAGATGTCTCGCCAATCCACAGAATCCTCACCCCGCTATATTCCAAGCAACGCATGAAAATACAATTCTACTTCTCCAATATCTTTTTGTCGACAAACTGAATGTAATCTCTAAAGATTACAATATATCACACTTTTTATATTATACAAAGTAGTGTTTAGTGAATTTTTCTAAATATCAAAATTCGATACAATTTAGGGCTGAATTTTTAGAATTCAGCTTTTTTTAGTAGGAAGTAAATATAAATTTTTTTAAGAAATGGAGCAATGCTGGTTGATAGGAGTTTGTTACTAGTTTTTTATCTAGTTTCAAGAAACATAGAAAGAAGAAGTTTGTCTTTTTAAAGGGTTTATTTTGAATTTATGTTACAAGAAACGCTTTCTTAATTTAAAAAACCTATCCATATGACGACAAATAGCATTAAAATTCTATTTTTTTTGTAAATTCTTTATATTTTTGTAAATGAGTCTTGTTAAGCGATTTATATCATTATACAATGATTCACGGATAGGTTTGTTATATTTTAATAGTAAAAATATAACTTATTATCCGTCGATTAATTGTATAGGTGTTTAGGCCTATGACATTTTATGAGCTACAACTATATTGTCTGAAAAAGGATGTGACAAAGAAACTAGCTAATTTTGCACTGGTACAGTGGATTATGGAAAAGTTATGGGTGGGAAACTGCATATGGAAAACTACTATTCTATTAGGATAATTTTCTAACAGGACAAGGACCTTAGTAGTTCATCTTAAGAAGCTTGTATTTCAAACAAGATAGTCTCCTTTCGAGACGTCCGAATCATGAAGCTAATCTAAAAAATATGAGGAGAAAAAACATGAAAAGAAGAAATAAGAGGAATCTTAGTGTTATTACGATAATTGCTATACTTTTTAGTTTATTCTCACCAGTAGCTAATCTAAATGTAAAGGCTGAAACGGTTGTAGCTACAGATTTGATTATCTCGGAATATATTGAAGGAAGCAGCTTTAATAAGGCGATTGAGTTATATAACGGAACTGGCTCTGATCTTGATTTAAGTCAGTACAGCCTTGGAATTCATACAAATGGTGCCGAGGAAATTTCGCATAAGCTCTCCCTGAACGGCACATTAAAAAATGGCGAGACATATGTTATTTATCATGGTCAAGCCGATGAAAAAATAAAGGCAAAAGGAAATCTAGAAAATTCGACGGTGATTAATTTTAATGGTAACGATCCTCTTGTTCTATTAAAAGGAGAATCTATTATTGATTCCATTGGCCAGGTTGGCTCGAATGCTGATTTTGCTAAAGACGTTACGTTAATTAGAAATAGTGATGTTTTATCAGGTGACAAAAATGTTAAAGACAGTTTTGATCGAAATGTAGAATGGACGAACAAAGGAATTAATTACTTTGATAATCTTGGCATACATACTTTTGGTACAGCTGCTCCTGAAGAGCCTGCAGAACCGGAACCTGCTATTTCGATCGCAGATGCGCGTGAACTTGGCGCTGGCAAAACAGTTACGATAGAAGGTATTGTGACAACAAATTCAGGACTTTGGGGAAGCGAAACTTTTTATATGCAAGATTCCACTGCTGGAATGTATGTATATGCTAGTCCTAAATCTGTTAAGCCAGGAGAGAAAGTAAAAATAACGGGCGTATTGAAGACATATAAAAATGAACTGGAAATCGAACCAGAAAGCCTTGATATCGTGTCTTCAAACAATGATCTGCCAGCAGCACAGTCTGTTACGGAAGTAACTGATTCCACACAAGGTGAATTGCTTACGTTACAAAACGTTACAATTTCTGAAATGACAAAGGATAGCTATGGCACTGCTACATTCCAAGCTGTATTTGAAAGTGGAGAAAAGGTACGTGTTATTCACGATAATCGTACAGGTTCCACTTATGATGACTTAATCAAGCAATACAAAGAAGGAGATAAAGTTCATCTTACCGGAATCGGATCAATTGATGAAACGGGGTATCATCTAAAAACTACTGGTCTTAATAGCTATGATTTAGTGAACAAGCCAGCCGTTTATTCCACACAAACACCAGGGGTAGTTCCAGCTGGTACAAAGGTTGAGTTGAATTCTGGTCTAGAAGATGCTGCTATTTACTACACAACAGATGGTTCTACACCAACTGAAACAAGTGTAAAATACACACAGCCAATCGCTTTAAAAACAGGTGAAACTACGATTAAAGCAATTGCTGTAACAAATGGTACAGTAAGTGATGTATTTAGCTTTACTTTTAAAATTCTAAATACGGAAAATCTCCGTATCCATGATATACAAGGAAAAGGGCATATTTCTGAATATAATGGTTCTTCTGTTACGAACATAACTGGTGTTGTAACCCATGTATTTGGTTCAAGCAGTTTTGTTATGCAGGATGTGGATGGAGCAGATACAGATATCGAAACATCTGAAGCAATTGAAGTATACAAGTCCTCTCATGGGGTTTCTGTTGGAGACAAAGTTTCCGTTAATGGAACTGTTACAGAATATGGTGGAGGAGCTAATCTGTCTAAAACACAAATTACCGCAACATCCATTACTAAAGATGGAACGGCTGAACTACCGGCTCCACTTATTATTGGGAAAGATATTTTTCCTCCAAACAAAGTAATTGATAATGATGAAATGACATCTTTTGATCCAGATGAAGATGGGATCGACTTTTGGGAATCTCTTGAATATATGCGTGTATCATTCCCAGATGCACTAGTAGTAGGACCTCCATATTCGAATGATGTACCTATTATTGTGGAAAGCACGACGAATAATACATTAAATAATCAAGGTGGATTAAATATTGCTGAAGACGATTATAATCCAGAAAAAATCTTTTTAGATAATGTGGGAAGTGATTTCCAGCCAGGTGATAAGTTTAATGGTGACGTTGTCGGTGTCGTAACCTATTCAAGTAATGGTTATCAATTATCTGTTAATAAAAACGAATTACCTACTTTAACAAAATCCAATTTAACACAAGAAGTTACTCATATTGTCCCGGCAGAAGATAAATTAACTGTGGCTTCTTACAATATTGAGAATTTCTCTAACAATAAAGCAAACACTCCAGATGCCAAAGTAGCTAAAATTGCCAAGTCATTTGTAGAAAACATGAAATCTCCTGATATTATTACGTTAGTAGAGGTTCAGGATAATGATGGAGAAACTGATTCAGGAAATTCTGATGCATCAGAAAGTTATCAACGTTTAATCAATGCAATTGTTGCTGCAGGTGGTCCAGTATATAAATGGATAGACGTGGCTCCTGTAAATAACACAAACGGTGGAGCTCCTGGTGGCAATATTCGTGTTGGTCATCTTTACAACCCTGAACGTGTAACATTGGTTGAAGGAACGAAAGGAAAAGCAACGGAAGCAAATGGTTGGACGGAAACAGGGAACCTTACATTAAACCCAGGTGTTATTAATCCACAAGCATTTAGTAACACACGTAAACCACTTGCTGCAGAATTCGAATTTAAAGGTCAGCGTGTTGTAGTAATCGGAAACCATTTGAATTCTAAAGGTGGAGATCAATCTTTATGGGGAGCTAACCAGCCGCCTGTACTGTCTTCTGAAGCAGAGCGCATCAAGCTTGCACAAGAAGTAAACAACTTTATTAAAGAAGGGCTTGCTAAAAACCCTAACTTAAATGTGGTTGTAACTGGAGACATGAATGATTTTGAATTTACACCGGCTCTTAAGGCTTTAAAGGGTGAGATTTTAACAAATATGGTGGAAAAGGTTCCAGCTGAAGATCGTTTCTCCTACTTCTTCCAAGGTAACAACCAAGTACTAGACCATATTTTAGTAACAAATAGATTAGCAAATGTAACAACGGCTGATATGATTCATATTAACGCAAACTTTACGGAAGCAACTGGACAAGCATCTGACCATGATCCAGTAATGATTCAACTTGATTTATCTAATTTACCAGAAGTGCCTGATTTAACTATTATGCATACTAATGATATCCACTCTGCTTTGGATAACATACCGAAGACAGTTACTGCTGTAAAAGAAATAAGAGCAGCAAATCCAGATGCCCTTCTCCTTCATGCAGGAGACCAATTTACAGGGACCTTATACTTTAATGAATTCCAAGGAAAAGCTGATTTAGCGATGCTGAACTTGCTTGGCATTGATGCAATGACCTTTGGAAACCATGAATTTGATTTAGGTTCTTCTGTAGAAGGCCATCAGGCGCTAGCTGACTTTATTAAGGGAGCAAACTTCCCATTTGTCAGTGCGAACGTTGACTTTTCAAAAGATGGGAAATTTACTGGACTTCAGAACAAATCGATTGAGTCAAACAGTGAAAACGGAAAGATATATAATGGCATTGTCAAAGAAGTAAATGGAGAGAAAGTTGGGATTTTCGGATTAACGACAGCGGAAACGGCTGACATTTCTAGCCCAGGATCGATTGCTTTTGAAAACTATTTGAAAGAAGCAGAAAAGGCAGTAGAAGCTTTTGAAGAAGCAGGGGTAAATCGAATTGTTGCCTTGACCCATATTGGATATGACGATAATGCAGCAATTGATAATGATTTAATTCTTGCGGAAAAAGTAGAAGGTATTGACGTGATTGTCGGTGGTCATAGCCATACAACATTGGAGAAACCAGTAATAGTAGACGAGGATGAAACACCTACGTTAATTGTTCAAACTGGTAACTCCAACAGTAACCTTGGCGTTTTAAATGTAACTTTTGATGAAAATGATGTAGTGAAGACTTATGACGGTCACTTAGTAGCTATCGGTGCTCAAGAAGAGGATGAAGAAGCTGTTAAAGTATTGGAGCCATTTAAAGAGAAAATTAATCAAGTGGCTAAAACGGAAATCGGCGTGTCATCACCAATTGCATTAGAAAGTCCACGTACGAATGGCGATGATACAAAACCAAGTGTCCGCAAGAATGAAACGATTTTAGGAAACTTGATTACAGATGGAATGCTTGAGAAGTCAAGAACGTTCACTGGTAAAAATATTATTATGGCCCTGCAAAATGGCGGGGGAATCCGTGCAGCAATTGATAAAGGACCAATCACAGTTGGTGAAATAATCACTGTTCTTCCATTTAACAACACATTAGCAACCATGGATGTAACAGGTGCTGAGCTAAAAGAAGCGTTTGAAATTTCTCTAGGTCAGTATCCAGCAGAAAATGGTGGTTTCTTACATGTAGCGGGTGGAAAAGTAGTATATGATGAAACAAAACAACCTGGAGAGCGAATTGTATCTGTTTCCTATTTAAATGAAGCTGGTAAATATGTAGAAGTTCAAGATGATACGATGTACACAATTGCTACAAATGCGTTTACTGCTAAAGGCGGAGACAGCTATGACGTTTTTGCTAAAGCTTATGCAGAAGGCCGTGTTACAGACTTAGGGCTATCTGATTGGGAAAACTTCCGTGACCATTTAATAAGTATTGGAAGTGAAGGAATACCTACTGAAGTAGAAGGAAGAATTATTGATGTGAGTCAAGAGCCGGGTGAAGAACCAGGACAAGGGCCGGGTGAAGAGCCAGGACAAGAGCCAGGTGAAGAGCCAGGACAAGGCCGGGTGAAGAACCAGGACAAGAGCCGGGTGAAGAACCAGGACAAGAGCCGGGTGAAGAGCCAGGACAAGAGCCGGGTGAAGAGCCAGGACAAGAGCCGGGTGAAGAGCCAGGACAAGGGCCAGGAGAAGAACTAGGACAAGGGCCAGGAGAAGAACCAGGACAAGGGCCAGGAGAAAAACCAGGCAATAAGCCAGGAGAAAAACCTGGTAACTCAAATAAAATAAAAGAAATTAAACCGAAAGTAATAAAGCATGGTAACAAGTATAAGATTAATGACTCAGCTCTTGCAAATATTGCGGATAATGCTGTAGTTGTTATCAAAGTCGATAACAAAATCAATGCAACATTTACATTAACAAAAGAGCAAATCCAAGCTTTACAGAGTGCGGGAGCATCGATTGTAATAAGTAATGGAAATGTAGATGTACAAATCCCTGCTTCCATTCTTCCGTTAGCTGAAAACGTAAATATTAACGTGAAGAAAATGAAAGTAAAAGGTTCTCTTATTGCTTATGACTTTACAATAGAAGCGAATGGAAAAACGCACCATGAATTTGATGATAAAGTGAAACTCACATTCAAAGTTGATCCAAAACAAGTTAAAAACCCTAAAACTGTAAAAGTTTATTATTGGAATGAAAAAGCAAATAAATGGGAATTGATTGGTGGAGAATATAAGAACGGCAAGGTGTCTGTTTATACGGATCACTTCAGTACGTATGGCGTATTTGAAGGACAGCCGCAGTCTTCTAATATTCCAACTCAAGCTAATGAGCTTCCAGATACAGCGACAAACAACTTTAATATTTTAGTTGTAGGGTTTATATTACTTATAGTTGGTATTGGTTTGTATTTTGGGAAGAGAAGAAATTCGAGAACAAATTAATTGGTATTAATCGAGTGATTTTTATCTTCCTTAGCAAAACTAGGTAGAAGGGGAAGAACTCAGAATCCCCTAATATTAGAAAATAAAGAAATAGCGTTTTTTTAAACATTTTCGTTAAGGTATTTAAAAATAAGATAACTTTGATAAAGAAGATGATCTCCGTGAATAGGGGATCATCTTTTTACTTCTTACTTTTTAATAGAAAATCAGAAACTAAAATTTAACAATAAGTGCGGTTCTTGGAAGTTTTTCCTGATTTCTATAATTTGAATAAAGACTCTATAGATGCTAGCCTCTTTTTTTAGTCATTGGATCTATAGAGTTCATTATTGTGTTATATAGTACTTCTTTATGGGTGTCCCCTTGTTACTTGACCATTTTTAAGAATGTACTCCCCTGATTTAAAGTGATAGTTACTACCTTGATTGTTGTCCCATGAATTATTTCCATTATTAAAAGCAGCTTCAAGACCGTCTGCTGTACCAATATCCAATGTAATCACAAAGTAGCCTGGATAATCGCTTTTGGACATTTGTGTTCCAGGTAATGTACTCCAATGCCCGTCATATGGTGAATAGTGAATCCGAGGTTCATTCCATCCAGTATAATAATAAATGGTTACTTTATTAGTGGACGGAGGTTCCCCTTCTAAAAGCTGTCCATTGTCCACAGTAAAGGTGCCATTTGTAAAAGCGTAATTTTTCCCGTTGTTATTATCCCACTTTCCTTTACCATTGTTAAAGGCTGCATTTATTTTATCGGCCTCTCCTAAGGGAATGGTTGTTACATAGTAAGCTGGAATACTAGATTGCTCCATTTTCTTACCAGGTAGATGTGTCCAATCTCCATCGCCAACTTGATAATGGATGTAAGGATTCTCAACACCTTTATAATAAATCGTTACTTCATTTGTGCGAACCTCTGTTGTTGTAACAGAAATAATATTGCTGCTTTTTGATTTCCCTATATCATTGATGGCTATTACATAATATTCGTATTCTGTCTGTGGACTGACACCAGTATCCTTATAGGAGGTAGTAGATGTTTCTCCAATTTTTTCTGCATCTCGGTATACAGCATAATGAGACACGTTAGCTGATGAAGCTTCCCAATTTAGTGTTACGGAACTAGCATTCACTTCCGTTGCTTTTAAATTTTTTGGAGCTGAAGGGACAACTGGAGTAGTTGGATCACTATCATGCCATTCTCCATCAAACCATCCGCTTGTGCTTCTTATGAATCCAGGCTGATTAGGACCAGGCCACTGATTATTAGCATCCTTAAAAATTACATTCATACTCTCGGTTCCTTTAACGGTATATACATACCAATCATCTTTATAATGCTCCATCTTTGGTGCGTTATTCCAAGAAGGTTCATCAACTTTTGGTTCCGTATCATAATAATAAAGATGAGGTGTACTCCAGTTATCTGGTTTCTTAAAGTAAATAGTTAAGCCATCAATTTTTGTGAAAGTATAGGTTTTCTCTGCTTCTCCATATTGATTTTTGGCCGTTAAGGTAAGAATAATTTCATCCCCAACCGCGGTATCTGCACCCAATGAGATGGTTTTCCCTTTTGTATATGCAACTGGCTCTCCCTCGTTAATTTTATAAAATGCTTCTTCAACATTTTGATAATCCAAGGTTACATCAACTGTGTCGTCATAGAATGTACCACCAGGCGGATTAGCAGAGACTTTCGGCAATGGAGCGATTTTTTTATAAGTATACTCTTTTGCAACAGGACCTGAGTCATTTTCGGCATAGAGTTTTAGGACAAGTGTTTCGCCTATTTCTAGAGATTTTCCGATCGATAATTTATCTCCATCAACAAATGCAGTACCATTTTCACTAGGATCAGATCCATCTACTGTGTAGTAGCCTTCGGCTGTATTTTTTAAACTAAAGGATATTTCCAACTCTTCTGTATCAAATTCACTACTATTAGGAGTTACGGAAATGGATGGAAGAGCCTCTCCTTCGCGTTCTATTAATAAAACACCGTTCTTATGTGGTGTAAACGTAACCTTTCCATTGTGAACAGTAGCTGTATTGCCTGTATAGAAATCTTTCAGTTTATCTCCATCATTAAATACAGATGAAACGTCAATCGTTGTTTTGCCACTAGCTCCTACTGCAACAACAACTCGATCGTCTAATTCATTGCTGCTGAGGGTACGGCTAAATGTATAAGGGCTATTTCCAATTTGCTTATGCTCACCTGCACCAATTGCCTGGTGCCTATTTCTAAACTGCCCCATTTTTTGCCAATGAGTGAGAACTTGTTCGTTAATTGAATCCCAATTCATGGAGGATCTTGTTCCCTGATTAGGATCCGACCCTGTTGGACCGAATGGTCGGGCTGTTTCATCTCCATAAAATATTTGAATACCACCAGGTAATAACATTAAATAAGTTCCACCATCAATTAATCGATCTCTAGGATAAAGCGATGTATCATGTTGAGATAGATAGCTCAGTACATTGAAATCTGGATCGGTATTGATTTTGCTTGCATAATGTGAAAACGTATCTTCCATTGATGCTAGATTGTATGCTGGACCATTTGCACCTTCTCCTTGGAAGGTAAAATTAATAATAGAGTCAAAACCATTGTAAAAATACTCACTTTTTCCTACTCCGTGTCCCCAAACTTCACCTGTCATCCAAAAATCATCATCCCATTGCGCACCAGGGGCATCTGGATTATTGGCCCGCCATTTCCAAAGTGCATCATTGGCTTCTTCTTTTAGTTGTTTCCACCGGTGGATTTCTACATGTTTGGCTGTATCAACTCTAAATCCGTCAATTCCGAACTCTTCTACCCATGAGGATAACCATTTAGTGATGTAATCAGCAGGGGCAACTCCCAAATTTTTACGTAAATCTTTTGCAGCTGGAACAATCCAAGAATCGTATGATCCATTTTGCTCCTTATTCCATTTATTTTTTAATAAGTTAGGTAGACCTAAGTCTTGCGTAACATCTGTACGGAAATCAGGAAGTCCAGAAAGACACATATTTTTATCATCATTCCCACATTGAGTATAGCCGCCAATCCCAGCTTTTACCCAATCTCCCCACCAATTTTTCCATGCATTCGCATCGTCATAATTGATATAATTATGAACATCATGCCAGGATTGTCCAGAACCTGGTGTCCAAGTTTCAGGTACCCCTGGATTACCAAAATTGTATTCATGCATATCTTTAATAGTATTATATCCAGCATGGTTCATTACAACATCCATAATTACTCGAATGCCTCTTTCATGAGCCTTATTAACAAACTCTCTCATTTCATTTACAGTTCCCATGTTTTGGTCTACCATGGTGTAATCTAATGCATAATATCCGTGGTAAGAATAATGAGCGAAATCACCGCTATTACCCCCGCCAACCCAGCCGTGGATCTGTTCATAGGGAGCAGTAATCCATATTGCGTTGATTCCTAAATCTGTAAAGTAACCTTCGTCCAACTTATTTGTAAGCCCTTTCAAATCGCCGCCGTGAAAAGTACCGATGTTACTTCCGTTTGCATCTGTTTGCGGTCTTCCATAGGAATTATTATTAGCGGTGTTCCCATCAGCAAAACGGTCTGTCATAGCAAAATAGACTGTTGCATTATCCCAGGAAAAGTCGTTTTCTTCTAAATTAATAGTCTCTGCTTTAACTTGATGTTGTTCATTTGAACCTTGAAACGTTAATCCAGAAAAGATAGTAAGGAAAATTAAGAATAAGTAACTTATTTTTTTGAAAAAAATCATTTGATCCCTCCTATATTTGTAAAAACGTTTGCACCAAGTATTAAAGTTCACCTCCTCATTTTTTAATAGGTATTAAGTTTTAACTATGCAAACGATTTCAATGTTGGTACGAGGATATAATAGCATAAATTTATTTAATTATCTTTAATAATAGTAGAAATGAGTAAAAAGTCGGAATAGTAAGAAAAAAGATGGGAAAAAAGCAGTTTACAAGAGATAGTTTTAAGGAGAAGTGGTTAATCTATAATTCCCGATTGCCAAAATGATAATTAGTAAGGTTCATGTTGATAATCTCTTCTATCTCTGTTCTTTTACGCCTGGATAGTTTGCTGAAGATTCCTCATAGATCGTATTATAGCTTTCTTTATCAAAGGCAATCGCTACATGAGGATCTCTTAATCGCTCTGCTTTTCGATCAAAAAATGCACTAAGTTGAATAATAACCATTAAGCCAGGATTGAGTAATATTTGCTTAGTATGGTAATCACTTGTGCTTGTATCATGGTTTTAGCTTATATTGTTTCTATGATTATTTCGCTTAGGATTAAGAAAATATCTGCATATGAACTAATTACAGAATAAAGAAAAACCGTGCAATAAATATAAAGCAATAGGAATTTTATAGGAGTCCTAACTAACCAGCGGGCAATTTAATAACCAGCTCATTATCTTTATTAGAGTGATTAAATATTCTATCTTAAAGTTTAATTAAGATAAAATCCGACTTTTTGGGGAATAGTAATCTTAATGAATGATAAAGGGTGGGCACGATGAAAATAATGAAATATTCCAAGACGCTGTTGATTTTGTCGATGATCGTACCTTGGGTGACGGTACCTTTATTAGGTAAAAATACACTTAAACGATATATAGCTGCAAGCACGTTTATTGCGTTGATGGTGAGATTGACAAATATCGGTGGTGGTGGTATGAAAAAATCCATCCAAGAATACCTGGAGACATTCCGTTTATGTTAGGATCCTTTTTTGTGGGTACCATTTGGATATTAAAATGGACATACGGAAAGTTCTTTACTTATAAGGGGATCAACATGGTTATTGATTCTATATTTACCTATGTTATTGTACCTTACTTAACTAAATTTGGGATAGCATCGTTGGTGCGATTATCCAAAATGCAGATAATGTATGTGTTTACGGTTTTAGCTTTAATCTTATATGCCTTTCAATTTTTATATGAAAAGATTCAGTTTAATAGATGGAAACTAAAACATAAAGAGTAAACGAGTTTAGCAAGACCAAAACATATAATGGTATAGTAAAACGAATAGAAATGGGATTCATTATGAAGGTTGGAATTTATGGATTTCTGTAATCGTTGATCGGTTCTTTTGGATATTTTATTACTGTATTATACGGTGGATATCTAAGTCAGATAATCTCCCTAATTAAATTAAAATTCATTTAGCCCAAGAAGTTGGGTTATTTTTGTTAGAAAGGTTGATTGTTTTAAGGAAAAAGGAAGCAGTATTCATTCCTTTTTTATATGGATATATATTGAATTTATTAGTGGAAGATCCTTTGCGATCTAGAGGTACTATACTTTTTGAGGATAATTATTTATGATTAACTCTAGAACTCTACTGAAGGTAGATGAAAAGTATATAGTTGTTTTGAAAATTGGAGGGAAAATCATGGAGAATAATGATATTTTAATTCGTTTAAGATACGCGTTAGAAATAAAAAATAGTGAAATGGCTGAAATTTTTAAGCTTGGGGGAAAAGAGGTATCTGTCCCTGAAGTAGTAAGAATACTGAAGAAGGCAGATGAAGAGGCAGAAAATGATGATCAAATCAAATTGACGAATAGTATGTTAGATTCCTTTCTAAATGGCTTTATTATTTATAAGAGAGGAAAGCAGGAGCCAAAACCAGGACAATCCAGCGCACCTGAATCATCGATAAAAAACAATACGAGTGTTAATAACATTTTATTAAAGAAAGTTAAAATTGCGCTGTCATTAACGACAGAGGATATGATTGATATATTTAAAAAAGCAGGATTAAATGTGTCTAAAGGGGAATTAGGAGCTTTTTTAAGGAAAGAAGGCCATAAAAACTATAAGGTGTGTTTAGATAATTTCGCTAGAAACTTCTTAAAGGGATTAGCTATTAAATATAGAGGATAAGTAAAGGTAGGTGACGATATGCTGCATACCTACTTAGGTGAAACAATCCGTTATGAAATAAAGTATAAAAATCGTACTTCCATTGGAATAACATTAGATGGATATGGAAACATTGAAATCTTGGCTCCCAAAAAGACATCAGACGATTATGTCCATCAAGTACTGGAGCAAAATTGGAACCAAATTCAAACCAGAATAAAAGAAATGCAGACAAGAATGGCAGGCCCGCAGGAAAAGGTATATGAGAATAAGGAGAGATTTCTTTATTTAGGTAATAGCTATCCTATTGACATTATCCAAGATATAACGGTTGTTCAAGAACAGGTGAAATTCGAAGTGGACAAGCTGTGTATCTATATAAAAGAGTATGATAAGAAACAAATAAAAAAATTATTAAAAAGGTATTATTATCAGCGAAGTAAGTCTTTAGTGGAGGAGAGGGTCTCCTTCTATCAAAGTAACTTTAAAACAAAGCCTCGATCCATAAGGATTACGGATAGCAAAACCAATTGGGGCACCTGTGATTCTAATTTTCAATTAACCTTCAATTGGAGGTTAGCGATGGCTCCACTTGAGGTAATTGATTATGTTGTTGTTCATGAAATGTGTCACATGGTTCATCTTAATCATGATCGCTCTTTTTGGAGACTTGTTGGGAAGTTAATGCCTGACTACAAGGAGAAAGAGAAGTGGCTAGCTTTATCTAATTGGAAAATGACAGTCTAGTTATATGGAGAGAAAACAGAATTTGACTGGAGCATTAATCCAGTCTTTTTTGAATGACGGAGATTGATAACATAAAAGCAATAATTAATTTCTTATACTTTGGCTGATAAGTTATGTGGTTTGGCTGAAAAGAGCTGAAGTTTGGCTGATAAATCCCAAGTTTGGCTGAAAAGAGCCGAAGTTTGGCTGATAAATCTCGAATTTGGCTGAAAAGAGCTGAAGTTTGGCTGATAAATCTCGAATTTGGCTGAAAAGAGCTGAAGTTTGGCTGATAAATCTCGAATTTGGCTGATAAGCCCTCAACTTTGGCTGATATCCTAAAAAATCGTACCTCACTTTTGCCTATGTCTCAGTTCTTTTTATTAATTTCCTTAAACGATTCAATCATATGCTGCCGAAACTGTCTTGCTACATAAGAATAATGTCTATTTTTTAACCAAGCGAAACCAACCATTTGATAACAATGGGGATTCTTTAGACGAATGATTTTACTATTAGTTAGTTGTTTGCCTAAAAAAGAATATTGAGGGTAAAAGGAAATACCTTGTCCTTCGTCAACAAGCTGCAAAACTATCGATAGTTCCGTTCCTTCAAATACAATATTAGGTGTGAAGCCAGCTTGTATACAACATTGTTCAAACATACTTATAGATTCTAATCCTGATTTATAGCCAATAAATCGTTCATTTTTTACATCTTGTAAATCAATTTCATCTAAGTGTGCTAGTCGATGATTTTTTGGAACGATTAAATCCAACCGTTCTTTTAAGACAGGCAGCCATTCTATATCCGGCCCTGTTATGGGTGTATTGGAAACACATAATTCAATTTCTCCCCGCATTAACCGTTCCTTTGCAATAAAATCAGGTAATATCGATTGTTGAATCCGTACATTTGGTCTTCTTTCATAGAAACGTTTGAATATAGAAGGAAGAATGGTGGAACTCATGACACTAACCGATACTTGATCTTCCTCTATTTCAGCCATTTCTTGAATTGTTTCATGGGCATCTTCTAAGATTCTTAGAGCGTGTTCTACTTCTTTCGCATAAAACTTCCCATAATTATTCAACCGAATATTCTTCCCATTTCTATTGAATAAAGGAACACCTAAATCCTCTTCTAATCTAGCGATTGTTTTGCTTAGTGATGATTGTGAAATATCTAATTGAAGTGCTGCTTGAGACATATGCTCAGTCTTGGCAACAGTGAGAAAGTAGTGTAACTGTAATAATTGCATACGAACCCCTCTTATGAATCATAATAAATATACATATTCCTTTGCTTCTATTGTATCTATTTTCGGAAAGGATTACGATAAAAACGAATTCACAAATCTGTCACATTTAAATTAAACATATATAAGGAGTAGGTCATATGAAGATTAAAGCAGCCGTTACCCCAGGGCAAGGTGAAGATTTTCTTTTAGAAGAAGTAGAATTAGCTGCCCCAAAAGCAAATGAAGTATTAGTGAAAATTGTTGCAACTGGTGTATGTCATACAGATGCAGTTGCTCGTGATGCAGCAATTGCTCCACTACCTGCAGTACTTGGACATGAAGGAGCAGGGATTATTGAAGAAGTTGGTTCAGGCGTTACACGTCTAGCAAAAGGGGATCATGTTGTATTATCCTTTGCACATTGTGGACATTGTGAAAATTGTTTAACAGGTCATCCAACTGTTTGTGAAACATTTAATGACTTGAACTTTGGCGGTGCTCATGATGATCATACTCATCGCTTATCTAAAGATGGGAAACCACTTTCCACTTTCTTTGGTCAATCTTCCTTTGGTACATTCGCAATTGCTCATGAGCGTAACATTGTTAAAGTGGATAAAGAGGTAGATTTAGCACTTTTAGGACCTTTAGGTTGTGGAATCCAAACAGGAGCAGGTACTGTTTTAAATAAAATCAAGCCTGAATTTGGAGCTACTATTGCTATATATGGTGCAGGTGCCGTTGGCTTAAGTGCTATTATGGCTGCTAAAATAGTTGGCTGTAAAACAATCATTGCTGTTGATATTCATGATTCACGGTTAGAGCTTGCCAAAGAACTTGGTGCAACACATACATTCAACGGAACAAAAGTAGATGTTGTTAAAGAAATTAAGGAATTAACAAAGGGCGGAACAAAATATGCAGTCGATACAACTGGCTTTCCTCCAGTAGTTCGTCAATGCTTACAAGCACTGCGTCCATTAGGTGTGGCAGCAGTAGTAGGAGTTACACCTGAAATGAATATTGATGTCCATAATGATATAATGGCAGAAGGAAAAACAATGATGGGTGTCATTGAAGGGGACTCTGTACCAAATGTTTTTATCCCACAGCTAGTAGAATACTACAAAAACGGTCAATTCCCATTTGACAAATTAGTTAAATTCTATGACTTTAATCAAATTAATGAGGCTTTCGAAGCTTCTAAAAACGGAGAAGCGATTAAACCAATACTACGAATAAGTTAATAATTTAAAAATAGGAAAAGTGGCGTTAAATAGATCTATATCGACTATTGGACGCCACTTCTCTGTTCATTTATTTAAATCATTACCTCCAGCAATAAGGCCCTCAGAAACTTTCTTTTTTTATCCGACTATCTTCCTGAAAAAATTGGTGAAGGGAACTTTTTACTTTAATTATTCGTAATCCTTTTTGACTTAATAAAATATATTAGGAGGAGAATTTTTGAATTTTGTTGCCTGGATGATTGTTGCTAGTGAAATAGGCTTTTGGATTGTGATTATTTTAGGATTACTAATTAGATATGTTTTTAAAAGAGAGAAATTAGGCTTTTTCTTTTTAGCGCTAACACCAGTAATTGATTTGCTTTTATTGATTACAACAAGTTTGGATATGTATCGAGGAGCTACCGCAACCACTGCACATGCCATTGCAGCTGTTTATATTGGCGTTTCGATTGCATTTGGAAAAGACATGATTAAATGGGCGGATGAGAGATTCCGGTATTACGTTGCAAAACAAGGAGCTAAACCTATTTCATTGTTTGGGATGGCATATGCTAAGCATTACTTGAAAAGTTGGGGGAAACATGTGTTAGCTTATGCTATTGGGGCAGGGATATTACTAGGCTTAATTTTTTTCATCAAGGATACTGCTCGCACAGAAGCACTAGACGGTGTACTAAAATTATGGACAGTAGTATTAGGCATTGACCTGATTATTGCGATTTCAAATTTTATATGGCCAAAAAAGAAAAAGGATTAGAGGAAGAATTTTTCTTCCTCCATTATTTTATTCATTAATATTCAGGGCAATCTCTTCTAATTCTTCTTTAACTTGGCCAATAAGGGAAATAGCTGATCCGATGGCTTGAATCCAGTTGCCTAATACACCGATATTTTGTTGGTTAAGGTTACTTATTCCATGTAATTGTTCTGTTCCCCTTAGTGCCTGCAAAGAATTTCCAATCCCCTGAAGCAAACCACCAATTATATTTTCGATTCTTCCATTTGCTGTATGATCAAAAAATTCATCTGTAAGCCCGACAAAGCTGCCTAATGCTTGAAGCCAATTGCCTGTAATAATTAGTTTCTGCTCTGTTGGGGTGTTGCTCCATTTATAAAGAAGCAAGCCGGTTATAACCGTTGAATTTCCAATTGCCTGAATTTCATCTCCTAGTTTTTCTAATGAAATAGTCCCTTGTCCGTCAGCTTGTAATGCGCTGCCTGTTCCTTGTAATATATTGCCAAATAAACGAAGCTGATAATTTGTTTCTCTAGACAAGTGGAAAGAGGGGGTAATTCCGATAGCTGCTTGGATAGTACCAATCGTATTGATAGCTGATCCGAATATTTCTTTAAAATGACCATTCATTCCATATCAACCGCCCATTCCTTTACAATAACTAACATATTCAAAAATGTTTTAAATGGGATAAAAACGAGCTGGATATAATAAAAACAACTTGGAATAAAGTTTCCAAGTTGTTTTTTCAAACAGAAAATAATCCTTTTATTTGCTACCGAAGCTTCCAGAAAATTGCTTTACTACTGCTTGGATTTCCTCTAATCTTTCTGGTTTTATTAGACTGATCATTTTAGGCAGAAACTGTTCTATATCATTTTGGGAAAAAGTACCCTCGTCTTGTTTTCGGAAGTTATCCATTAGTATAGCCTTTGCTTCTTCTTCTTTACCCTCTTGTACTCGCTGTAAGATAAAAGCTAAAAACTTTTCTTGCCCTTGCTTGTCCATTTCGTTGTCCTCCTAATAGTATTTATCTTTGTTTATTATAAACGTAAAAGCTGTTCTCTAAAATATGAATTTCAATATAAATGAGGATAAGTAGATCAACCAATGAGATTCTAGCCAAGCTATTCTTTTTTTGGATGGACTACTTCGTGTTATTATTAGTCCTAAATATGGGTAGATATGGTTATAGAATAAGCTTCTATCTGTTAGTGAAAGAGGCGGGGTATGAGTAGTCCTACAATTTAAATAAGGAGAACTAAATGCAATGATAAAATTTGAAAATGTATCAAAAAGATACACTGATGGAACAGCAGCAGTTGATTCGGTTGAATTAGAAATTAAGCAAGGGGAATTTTTTGTTATTATCGGACCAAGTGGTTGTGGGAAAACAACGACATTAAAGATGATTAATCGTTTAATTCCTCTTTCAGATGGCACCATTTATATAAAGGGGAAAAAAATAAGCGAGTATGATATTCATGAATTACGGTGGAATATTGGCTATGTGCTCCAACAAATTGCTTTGTTTCCCCATATGACTATTGAAGAGAATATCGCAATAGTTCCTGAATTAAAACAGTGGGAAAGAGACAGAATTAAACAACGAACCGACGAGCTTTTAGAAATGGTTGGTCTCGATCACCAAACATACGCCAATCGAAAGCCTAGTGAGCTATCAGGAGGAGAACAGCAAAGAGTTGGGGTTATTCGTGCTCTTGCGGCAGATCCAGAGATTCTATTAATGGATGAACCCTTTAGTGCCTTGGATCCGCTTAGCCGTGAAAAGTTACAAGATGATATGTTGGACTTAAAGAAAAATCTAAAAAAAACGACTGTATTTGTTACACATGATATGCAAGAAGCTTTAAAACTAGCAGATAGAATTTGCATTATGAAAAAAGGGAGGGTTGTTCAGATTGGCACCCCTCAAGAACTTATTACGAATCCTGCTAATGATTTTGTGAAGAACTTTGTTGGAAATACACATGATAGCTGGAGCAATGATTTTCAACTGGAGAACTTATTAGAGCCAATTATGGAAGAAGAGGATATGCAAAAAAGTCAAGTGAGTGCACCAATTACTGCTACTATGCAAGAGATAGTAGATTTGCTAGTGGAGTATGAACAAGTAATAATCGAACGAGATGGAACGCCTATTGGATTGGTTAATCGCAGGTCAATAATGAAATATGTATCTTCTAGTCTACTTCAGAAAGGGGTGTAAGGAATGAAGGAGCTGACACAAGTATTTCAAGACAGAAAGTCCGAATTAGCGAGCGCGTTGTTTGAGCATATTCAAATATCCTTTATTGCGCTCTTTTTTGCAGTCATCATTGCTATTCCACTAGGAATTTATATTACTAGACATAGGAAGGTGGCCGAAGGGATAGTAGGAATCACATCTGTTATTCAAACAATCCCTTCTTTGGCATTATTAGGTATTTTGATTCCATTATTCGGAATTGGCAGAGTGCCGGCAATCATTGCTTTAGTTGCATATGCTTTGCTGCCAATTTTAAGAAATACATATACAGGAATTAAAGAAGTAGATCCGTCCTTAATTGAAGCGGCTCGAGCGATGGGGATGAATACAAGAAGAAGATTATTCAAGGTAGAAATTCCTCTTGCGATGCCAGTTATTATGGCAGGGATTCGGACAGCCATGGTGTTAATTGTAGGAACAGCCACTCTTGCTGCTTTAATTGGAGCTGGAGGTCTTGGCGATATTATTCTATTAGGTATTGATCGCAATAACACAAATCTAATTCTTCTAGGGGCGATTCCAGCAGCATTGCTTGCTCTTCTGTTTGACTACTTATTGAAAAAATTTGAGCAGCTATCCTATAAAAAAGCCTTTATTTCTGTTGGAGTGATTGCACTTTTATCGCTTTTAATAATTCTCATGCCATTAATAGGGCAGAAGGAGAAAGAGATTGTTATTGGGGGCAAATTAGGGTCTGAGCCAGAAGTTCTCATTAATATGTATAAAATACTTATTGAAGAAAAAACAGATCTACAAGTAGAACTGAAGCCGGGGTTAGGAAAAACCTCTTTCGTGTTTCAAGCATTGCAAACAGGAAGCATTGATCTTTATCCAGAATTTACAGGGACAGCCATTTCCGAATTTCTAAAGGAAACAGCTACTAGTACAAATCGGGAGGAAGTATATCGACAAGCAAGGGATGGTATGTTAAAAAAATATCAAATGATAATGTTAGAGCCGATGCAGTATAATAACACCTATGCATTAGCAGCTTCCAAGAGTCTTGCAGACCAATTCCAACTAGAATCAATTTCTGATCTGAAAGGGATAGAAGAGCAAATACAGGCAGGTTTTACATTGGAATTTTCAGATCGAGAAGATGGGTATCAAGGGATTCAGCATCTTTATGAACTTACCCTTCCTAATCTTGTAACAATGGAGCCTAAATTACGTTATGTAGCAGTTGAATCAGGTGAAATTAACTTAGTCGATGCATACTCCACAGATAGTGAGTTGCAGCAATATCAACTGAAGGTACTGGAAGATGACCAAAATCTTTTTCCACCATACCAAGGGGCACCATTATTGAAAGAAGAAACAGTCGAGGAACATCCTGAGATAGTTGCTGCTTTAAATCAATTAGCTGGAAAAATAACAGATGATGAAATGAGGGCAATGAATTATCAAGTAAATATAGAAGGAAAAAGTCCGAGTGAGGTTGCCCAAGGGTTTTTAGAAAAAGCGGGTTTACTTCATTAGGGAATCACTGATTGTCGTTTCTTAGTAAGAGGGTTGAGAACCCTCTTACTGCTATGACTTTGTACTATAGGAAGGATTTGTTTCGTAATAAATTTTTCTTAGACCTATCAAACACAACAAAAGTAATCAGTATTCCGAATAGTAAAAAAATAGCAGAGCATAGAATATAGATAAAACGAATCTCAAATATTTCAGCGGTTAAGCCGATTCCAGCAGTGAATAATATAATCGAAGTAGCCTCTAATATCCCTAACACACTTGAAAATCTCCCCATGATTTCTACTGGTACATTATTTTGGTAGAAAGTATAAAAACCGGTATTGGCAAATGATAACGCGAATGTTAATAAAAAGAAACCAAATGAGGCGCAAAGAAACTGGTTGGAAAAAGCGAAGATTAGATAGCCAATTGGTGTAAATTACGCCCCAAAACCTATCAAACTATTTTATGATGCTAACACCTATATATATGACTAATTAATAAGCAAAAATAAAGATCTATCCTCTAAAAAGGAGTAAATGAGGATAAAGAAGGAATGTTCCAGAACATTATACTCAAATAAAGAAGATGAAATGGAATATCTTATGAAATACATGATATAAAGGAGTTTGAACGAAAAGAAGCAGAAATTCTTTGTCTGATAATTGAAAACTAAATGCAATCGTGTTCAAAAGTAAATATGAAAATGCTGTTTGGTTGGAGCAAGAAGTAGAGGAAGTGCCTGTAAAAAACTATTTTTAGACTTTGAAGCAATGAATTTAAAAGATATTAAAGAACGAGTTTTAAAAACTACAACGAAGAAAGTAAATAGATAACGAGGGTAATCAGAGATGATGTACATAGATGTTTCAGCGACTTGTAGTGTTTGGCTTAGTTATCTAATATAGATTATAATTCAGTGGAAATTATAGGATTAATAATATTTAGTGAAAAATTTATATCTAAGTTTAAAGAAAAATATGGAAAAGATATTAGATAGGTTGATTTCTAAATTGGTGATATTTCAAGATAAGTATATCCTGGAGGTTACTTGTAATAAATGGTAAAAAATAGAATATATTTCTATTTTTTTGTTGAAAAAGTCTTATAATTATTATAAAATAATTGTTGTTAGGAGATGATTGACAATTTCGAATATAATAATATCTATTCTTTCATATCTTCTGGTAACTATAATTCATGAATTGGGTCATGCATTTTTTGTTAGAATCTATGGTGGTGAGATAAAAGGATTAGGATTTGGTGAGGGAGAAGTTCTTATAAAAGTTAAGAAATTTTTCGTTAAAAGAAAACTAATATTAATGGGAAGAATAGAATGGAAACTACCAATTAATCTAACTTCATACAAGTATATTCTAATATATTTAGGGGGAATCATCTTTAATATTATAACTGGTACGCTTGTTTGGATATTTGGTAACGTAGAATATGCAGATTATTATCGTAACTTTATAATTTTTTCTTATCTAGTATCTTTTTGTTCATTAGTTCCATTTAAATATAGTCCTAATACTGATAGTGATGGGCTAAAAGTTCTCAATATATTTATAGATAAAAGGAGTAAATTGAATGATAGATAATAAACAATTATTATTGAAGAATGATATTTTTTTTAAATACTTTGAGGAACAAGAAGAACTTATTGTTTCAACCATTGATAAAGAATTTAGCATGTCAGGAAGTCAGCAAAAGATGTTTATTTAGTTAGGCTGTTTTCGTATAGATTGTGGCTTTCTTGACCATACTGTTAAAGGGTTGATATAATAGGGTTTAAGGAGGCGTTCAAGTATGTGGGAAGATGTTTATGAAGAGTTCAGCGAATTAACCAAATCAGAGCAGATGGCGTTATTCAATGCTATGAAACAAGACTTGTTTCCTGACGAACCAGATAAAATTACCAAACTACTCAAAAGCATTCGTGAGGCTCGATTTGCTTCTGGTTTGGGTTGTGTTCATTGCGGAAGCACATCGGTAAAACGTAACGGTAAGTATCGTTCCAGACAACGCTATCTATGTAATGATTGTGGAAAGTCCTTCAACGATATGACAAACACACCGTTTTCAGGCTCTCGCTACCCAGAAAAATGGGTGAAATACATTGAACTAATGGTGGAAGGCTATACTTTGCCAAAAATCGCTGAACGCTTGAAAATTCATATATCAACCGCATTCTATTGGAGACATAAAATCTTGAACGCATTAGGTAGTCTTGGCTTTAATCAATTGCAAGGTATCATTGAGAGTGACGAAACCTTCTTTCGTGAGTCTATGAAAGGTAGCGAAATTACCCACAGAAAACCCAAGAAGCGTGGAGAAAAAGACGAGAAAAGAGGTATTTCTAACCTTAAAATCGCCGTTGTCGTTGCACAAGACCGCAATGGTAGTGTAATTGCTCGAAAGGCTGGAACAGGTCGTGTTAAAGCCGAAGAAATTGATACTGTGATAGGTGAGTATATTCACCCGTCTGCTTTGTTATGTACAGATACCGCAACAAATTATAAAAAGTTTGCCAAGATAAAGGGATTACAGCACGAAACGGTCAATGAGCGACAAAAACAGCGTGTGAAGAAGGGCATATACCATATTCAGCACGTTAATAACTTCCATAGTCGCTTAAAGACTTGGATGGAGCGTTTTCAAGGAGTTGCAACAAAATATCTTGATAACTACCTCTATTGGTTTCGATGGCTTGAACTTGGTAAGAACATAGCATTTGAAAATCGGGTTGAGCAAATGCTTATTTCAGCGTGTCAAAAATCGAACTATACTACTGTCAATTCTTTAAGGGCAATTTAGTAAGGAATAAAAAAGAGGATAGCGAATGCTACCCATCTTGTTTAAATTGCTTTTCTATTTCTCTTTGTATATCTGTATATACGCTCACAACCAATTAACACTAAAACAGCCATTACGACACCATTAAATATCATCTTGAAGGTGTAGAGTGCTTCTAAGTTGTTTACCACCACCGCAGACATTATCAGAGCAAGAACAACGAAGTTTATCGCCTTATTATTCATATGTGTTTCACCTCCTGTAAGTTAATTGCAAATATCGCTACCATTACCCATTAAAGATTATTGCTACTGCTGACACTATCAAAACAAGAGAAACGAGGTATAAAATTTTCTTACCCATATATGTTTCACCTCTTATCAGTTAATCTATCTTCTATTTCTAATTTATCATATTCAATTCTTTATACAATTACTATTTTATTCCTTCTATAATCTAATTATATCACAATATTTATTTTTGTCTTAATAAGCAACAAAGTTTACGAAAACAGCCTTTAGTTATTAATTCTTGTGACGGTAAAAGCACAGTTGAAGAAATTAGTAGAGGAACAGGTCTTTCTTTAGAATATATAGAACAAATTACTAACTTCTTAAAAGAGAAAAACATACTAAATAATAATATTTTAAAAAAATCTATGAATGATAGTCTTGAAAATCTTATACTTATTACTAAAAATGCTAGTGATATTAATAATGAAATAAATAGAATTAAGAAGACAAAAATCGGAGTAATTGGGGAAGAAAAATTAGTATCAACACTAACCAAAGATCTAGAGTGTATATTCGAAATGGTTGATATTGATGAATTGATAAATATAGGAAACGATATTGATCTTCTAGTAGTATTCAATAATTATGAAAATATTCATCTGCTAAAATTAGTTAATGAAATAGCACATGAAACTAATTTAAAGTATCTTAGAGTAAACCTCAATAAAGAGATATTGGAAGTAGGACCTTTATTTATTCCACATAAAACATCCTGTTACAACTGCTTCATAAATAGAACGATATCTAATCTTAACCATCCTGAGATTTATTTGAATTTTATAAACAATCTAGGTGCATTTGAAAGCCAAATCAAAAACTACCCAGATCTTCAATCCTTATCTAGTTCCATAATAAAAAACTATATAGTTAATTACTTTATTAATAATTCTTATAGTGAATTATTATTAGGAAAAGAAATATCTATTAATCTTTTTGACTTTGAGAAAAGTACTTCTGTAATAATGAAAGTACCAAACTGTAAATTCTGTGATATCTAATCAAAAAGGAGAATGGTATGGATTTTGAAAAATTAAATAATACAATTATTAACAATAAAAAAGGTTTAATCAGTTCTGTAATAAAAATGACAAATATTATTGGAAGTATACCTCTCCATGCTTATATGGTTCATGGTAAACCAGTAATAAATGATAGACTGGAAATAATTGTAGATAGTAGATTTGGAGGTTATGGTTATAGTTTTAATTCTCAAGACTCAGCAATGAGAAAAGCTATTGGAGAGTTCATAGAACGATACTGCTCGACAGTTATTAATACAAAGGTTATAAAAGGATCATATACCAGGTTGTCTGAATTATGTTTAGACCCTGTGAGTATAACAAGGGTTTCTAAAGAAAAAAACTTCAATTACTCTTCAAAATGTAATAGGGATACATTGTTTTATTGGGTTGAAGGTTTTAATGAGGTAAATAAAGAAAGTACTTGGATTCCAAGTGATTTAGTATACTTACTTCCTAGTAAGAATAATAAGTCTATTAGAGATATAATTTCAACAGGGTTAGCAACTGGAAATACTTTATTACAAGCAAAGTCTAGTGGATTATTAGAATGTATTGAAAGAGATGCTTTTACAATTATGTGGCAAAAGAAGCTATCCATGCCAAAAATAAATCTTAATTCAATTCAAGATGAGGATACGAAAAAAATAATTAAGCTAATAGAAGAATTAGACTTAGAGATTGAAATTATTGAAATCTCTAATGATCTTAAAGTCCCTACCTATCTATCGTTAATAAAAAATAGTGCTCCTCCATTTCTTTCTGTTGGTGCAAAAAGCCACTTTGAACCATTAACTGCATTGAAAGGATCATTGGAAGAAGCAGCTGCAACTTTTAATTCAAATGTTAATAAATATCTGAATGGATTTAATAAAGATTTAATAGTTGGCTCATTTACAGAAATGGACGAACATGCTGAGTATTATGCTTTTAATAATTTTAATAATGAAATTGGCTTTTTAACCAATGGAATAAATATTGATTTTAATCCGAATATTAGTGAATTTATCAATAATTATGATGAATTGGTAAATAAATTAAAAAGTGAAGGCATAGAAGTTTATACGGTCGATTTAACAACTATAGATGTAGCAAGTGTTAATCTTTATGTTGTAAGAACAATAGTTCCTAAATTAGCTTTCTTAGAATTGAATATTCCCATGAATGAATGCGAAAGACTTAACAATGTGCCAAGAAAGCTAGGATATACAATAGATAACTATAATAATGAATTACCACATCCATTTCCATAGAAGGTGAGTTTAAATTGAAAAATTTAAGTCAATATGGTGAATTGGCAAAATTATTTCACCTAAATACAAAAAATATAATTATTGAAAGTTCAACTCATTTATCGAATTATGAAAAATTTCCTCAAAAAAAGAAAGTTTTTACTAAAGAAAGAATAAAATTATCTTCTTCCTATGAAAATAATTCATTATATGATTCCTTAAACAACCGAAAGTCATATAAATTATTAGATTATCGAATACCTATAGATTTATATGAATTATCAGAATTGTTAGTACTTTCATATTGTGGAAGAAACACAAATGATCCTAAGTCTTCTAATTTTATTAAATCGGTTCCATCTGCAGGTGGAAGATATCCTTTAAGTTTATTTATCTTTGCTTTTAATATCATAGGAATAGAGCAAGGAATATATTATTGGGATCCTTTTGAAACTTGTATAGGTCTAGTCAAAAGAGGTGATTTTAGAGATCATTTATCAAATGCCATTAGCAATGTAAATAAAAATGATATTGAAAAGTGTTCATTTGCAATAGTAATCACTGCTAATATTGATCAAACAATAAGTAAATATGGAAATAGAGGGTATCGTCATATTTGTATGGATGTAGGGTATGTTTCTCAAAATTTATATCTAATGTCGAGTTATTTAAAAATCGCAACTCGGGCAGTAGCTGGATTTTATGATGATAAACTGGCAAATCTATTATGCAATATGAGTTCTGATGAACCTATGTTAGTTCACCTTTTTGGAAAAGAATTAACTCCAGTTCATCAGCAGTTGAATTTAAGTTCTTCTGATTTTATAAATTAATTAAACTTAAATCGTGCTAACCTTATTTTAATTAGGGACAAGTACTTGAGGGGAGGTGAAACAATGGAAAGTTCCAAAAATAATAATACTTCATCATCATTTGATATTAACGTATTAGAAAAAAGTGAAACAATAACAACATTTGCCAATGAAAACGAAGGTAGCGGCGGAGGGAATGCCTGCTGTTGCGTCGGGTGTGTAAGTTGCACTAATGGTTAAACACTAATGAATGAAGATATGTCAAATTTATAAATTTGACATATCTTCATGAAAGGTAATGATATTATGTATTCGTTTCTAAAATCATATTATATACGACAAAAAGGTAAAATAATTTTGTATATATTAATGGTAGTATCTAGCTCGATTGTGACTGCACTCATTCCATATTTTTTTAGTAATATAATAGATTATACGATGGGGAAAAATTCCATTCAAGATAAAATACTAATATATTGTCTATTGATTGGTTTTATATTTATATTAATGAGTGGCTTTAATGTAATATTAGAAAACAGTATAATTAACACAAATAATAATAATTTAAGAATTGATATAATTAATAGAGTCCAAAAATACTATATAGATGATTTTGAAAAGAATAAAGGGACTATAATTCAAGTTATAACCAATGATATTCCATCGTGTATTAACTTACTAAGTATAATTATTAATGTACTAGTTCAAATTATTTCCTTTGCTATCATATATTATATAATGTTTAACATTAATCACCAAATTAGTTTGTTACTACTTATATTTATTCCAATTTATTTCCTCATATTTAATATATTTTCAAAAAGAATAGAAATAGTCAATAAAGGTTACCTAGAAGAACGTGATAATCTTATTGATAACACTTCCAATATAATGACAAATTTAAGAATTTTAAAGAATACTAAAGCACTGAATAATTTTATTAAAGCTTATACTTTAAATACGAATAAAATTTTTTATTGGTTTAAGAAAATAGGTTATCTTGATTTTTATATAAAAACTATTTTTATGGTAATCCAGGTAGCTATAATAATATATGTTGTGATATTTGGAAGAATGTTAATAGCTGAAGGTAGTTTGAGCGTTGGGAATTACGTAGCAGTTGTAATGTATGTATTTAATTTCTTTGGACCATTACAAAGTATAATTTCATTAGGAGTTAAATTTAAGTCATCACTTGTCTCTGTAAAAAGGGTATACAATTTGTTTAATATTGAACTTGAGAAAGAACTTAGAAATTTAGAATATAATGATCAAATCAAAGATTCTTATGAAACTATTATTGTAAAAGGATTTAGGAATCCATTTATAAAGGAAGATGTTGACATTTTTAGTATGGATAGGAATGGTAACTCTTTTATTTTAATGAAAGGTAACTTAAATGTTATTTTAGGATCTAATGGTAGCGGTAAGACAACATTCCTAAACACACTGAACAAATTATATAATCCTAAGCCTTCAACAATTTTTATTGATGGAGAGGATATTTGTAATATTCCGCTAAACAAATTAAGGTCTGAAGTTGGTATAGTTTTTCAGAAGTCTGAGTTTTTTTCATATAATATAGAAGATTATACTAAAGCTATTATTGAAAATTTAAGTACTGTAGATGAAAAAATAATAAGGTTTATAAATGAAAAATTAAATAATTTAAAACATACAGAAAATGTTCAACACCTTTCTGGAGGACAAAAACAACTATTAGCATTTTTATTTGAATTATCTAGAAATGCTCAAGTAATAATTATAGATGAAGGATTTAGTAATATGGATTCAGCTACTATAAAAGATTGTTTGGATATTTTATATGAGATTAAGGATAATAGGTTGGTGATTTTTGTTACTCATGATATTTCATTATTAAATTACGAGGGAATAAAATTTGTTGAGTTTGAATCTAATATTGGAGTGAAGTTACATGAAGTTGTTAGATAACTATTCAGTAAAAAAAGGATTACATTGCGCTTCTACGTCTTTATCAGAAATTATGAATTTTAATGGCGCACAATTATCAGAGGGAATGGTGCTTGCCTTATCTAATGGTTTAGACTTTATATATTTAAATCAATATTACGAAAATCAATGCAGACTTGTTTTTACTCGTTCTCCTATGCTAGAAAACGATTTTTTCAATACTATCGGTGTTAATTTTAAATGGAATAATGGTACACCTAATTTTGATCAAGTAAAAAAAGCAATAGATCAAAATCTACCAATTTTATTTCTTACTGATCCTTCGTTGCTACCCTTTTTTAAAACAAAAATTCCTAGTGCTGCGTTACATACAATTACAGTAATAGGTTATGATGAAGGAGGAAGTGTATACGTATCAGACAGTATTAGTTCTGAAATTTTAGAATGTAGTTTTGATGAGTTGTTAAGCTCAATTAATGTGCAAAAACCCCCTTTCTATATAGAGAATTTATGGGCTATTGTTCCAAAAATTAATTTTATAGAGGATTTAAATAATAAGTTGCTTTTAGGAATGAAAAAGAATGCAATAAACATGTTAAACAGCAATAAATCAAGAGGTGTTATGGCTATAAAGAGATTATCTAAAGAAGTAACTGATTGGAAAAACTTAATTAACTATGAAGGTCTATGTAGGCATGTATATGCTTCTATTGAATTAATTGGGACAGGAGGAAGTGGATTTAGAAAAATATATTTAAGTTTTTTAAATGAGGTTATGGAACATCTACCAAATTTTAAGACAGATACATTAATTGAAAAATGTGTAGAATTAATTTCATTGTATAAAAAGTTGGCAAGGTTATTTTATCTAGAATCTATAAAAAAGGAAAAGACATATATAATTAGAATACAAGAAGTGTTAAATAATATATATGTTATTGAAACCTTTTTCTGGAAAACGATGCTGCATGAAGTTGGTAACCAGGAAAATAAATTTAAAAAGGTACTCTATAGTAAATAAGTGCAATTGGACAAATTGAGTAGGAGGGGGGACACAGCCTCCGAACAGATCTTATCTTTCTCACTTATCCTCGATGGTGTCTACTTGTATTCAGGCTACTCAGTATTTTTTTTAAATTATTACCTTATTGAAAAACACCAATCTTTTAGCAAAGAGAAAAAGCGAAATACAAAAAAGTAAAAAATAGTAAGTTATACCAGTTTAAATAAAATAATTTAGTGAAAAAAAGATGGGGCTGGGACAAAACCCTCCTCTAAGACGAAAAAAACGGTGAAATTTTACGACAAGTAAAATTTCACTGTTTTGCTTATTTACAATAAAAAATAAGGACAACTTCTGATAAAATTAAGTTACCACACAAAATCTAATCAGAAAGAAGTGTCCTTATGTTTAAAGATTATACCATGAATCAAATCGTTTACCTTTAGATTTAGAAGTAAAGTTACAAAATAATGATATTGCCTTCCATGTCCATCATTTAGTGGAAAGTATCCCTCAAGAAGCGTTTGAGCCATTTCTTCGAAATGAAGGTTGTCCTGCCTATCATCCACGCATGATGCTTAAAATTATTCTATGTGCCTACACTCAATCTGTCTTTTCGGGGCGTAAAATGGAGGCCCTATTAAAAGACAGTATCCGTATGATGTGGTTAGCTCAAGGGTATGAACCAAGCTATCGTACAATTAACCGATTTCGTGTTCAACCAGAAGTGAAAGATTTAATCCGTCAATGTTTCATCCAATTTCGCTGCCAATTGATTGAAGAGAAACTGATCGATCAAGAAGCGATATTTATCGATGGTACAAAGATTGAAGCGAATGCGAATAAATTTACGTTTGTCTGGAAGAAAGCGATTGAGAAATTTCATCAGCGTTTAATTGATAAGTCAAACCAGTTGTACAATGAGTTGCTTGAGAACGAAATCATACCCCAAATTGAACGGGAAAGTGATGAACAGCTATCATTTGGAGAGCTCACTCAAATGGTTCAAAAAGTAGACGAAGTAGTGACCGAATATGATAAACAAATAGAAGCATCTTCAGACGTTACCGAACGAAAAGCCTTACGAAGTGAACGAAAATACCCGAAACAAGTGCGTAAACAGTTGATTGATTTTATCCTAAGAAAACTGGTTATGGCATTATAAAAATGTACCTTTCGGACATTAATTTGTGCATGAAAAAACCACTTGCCAACATCATCCAATAAAAGTAAACTCCTCGTTGGACCAACAACGTTTGACAGGAGGATACATAGGAGATGTTACAAGTGGTAGAAATCAATTATATCAGACATGAAGTAAACCAAAAAGGGAAAAGTTATGCCGAGGTGGCTCGTCAAGTACAGCACGATGAACGGACAGTAAAAAAATATGCGGATCAAGAAGAATTCCCCCAAAAACACAAACAAACACGTCCCTCGCCTATCTTGGATCCAGTAAAGCATATTATTGATGGGTGGATTCGTGAGGATTTAAAGCTAAAAAAGAAGTTTCAACGTACTGCACAACGTATGTATAACCAACTAATCGAAGAGCATGATTTTCAAGGTGGGGACCGTACAGTAAGACGTTATGTTTCAGCCCGGAGAAAGGAATTAGCGAAAGAAGCAGAGGGTGCCTCTTTACCGCTGCAAACGATTCCTGGAACAGCACAAGTAGATTTCGGAAAAGCACCATTTAAATATTTAAATGAAATGATCGAACTACCGTTTCTCGTTATGTCATTTCCAGATGCCAATACCTTTTATTTTCAAGTGTTTCCTTCGGAAAATACCGAGTGTCTTCTAGAAGGATTACAACGCATTTTTCAACATATGAAGAGCGTACCGAAAACGATTCGCTTTGATAATCTATCGCCCGCTGTAAAGAAAATTCATGCCCGTGGTGAAAGAGAATTAACAGATATGTTCGAGCGATTCGTGCTGCACTTCGGTTTTGAATATGAATTCTGTAATCCAGCAAAGGGAAACGAAAAAGGACATGTAGAAAATATGGTGAAATATGTCCGGAATAATTTCTTATTGCCGGCTAATACAATTGTAGACTTGGAAGAGTTTAATCAAACTCTATGGGAAAAGGCAGAAAGAAATCGTCAACGGAAGCATTACCTAAAGCAAGAGTCGTTAGAATCCTTACACGAATTAACATGTGCAGCTCATATTTTACTGCCCGAAAAAATATTTAACTGCGCTCGTATTGTCACTGCAAAGGCTGATAAAAGTGGAATTGTACATATAGATAATAAATTGTATTCGACATCGCCACGATTTGCACAGAAGAAAGTGGTCGTCGAAGTGACATTTAATGAAGTACGTATTCTAAGTGAAACTCATGAATGTATTGTCACTCATTCTCGACTTTATGGCAGCAAGGCCAAATCAATGGTTTGGCAACCTTATCTAAAACTACTTTCTCAAAGGCCACGCGCAATTAAATATTCAGGTATTTATGATCATTTACCTGATGAGTGGAACCTGTATTTAAAAGCGTGTACAGAGGAAGAACAGAAGTCTGCTTTCTCTCTCCTATCGGAGTTAATGAAAACTAATAACCTAGATAAAATTACAGAAGCTTTACAGATAGCTCAAAAGACAGGTCATCCAAAAGCAGAGCATATTCAACAAGCTTTTAACGCACTTATCTTTGATGACAACGATTATCAAAATATAACACCAGCCATCACATTACCTGAAATGCCCGAAATCACACGTGGTGCAGATCGTTATAATGACTTCTTTAAAACGGAGGTGTGATCATGAGCGAATCGATTCAAGAATACGCAAAACGGCTAAAATTAAGCTATTTGCGAATGCATTGTGATGATCTGTCCGAAGAACAGATTGCATTCCTAAAACAGCTTTTTGAAAAAGAAATTGAACAACGCGAACAAACTCGGATTAATTTACTCTTGAAACAAGCACATCTACCGCAAGGTGGAAATGAAACGTTTGACTGGCAGCATGTTCAAATACCTAAAAGTATTTCAAAAGAGAGTATCTACGAGGGGCTATTCATTAAGGAAAAGGAAAATTTAATTTTATATGGTGGTGTGGGTGCAGGAAAAACATATTTAAGTAAACTGATTTCTTTAAATGCCATAACTAGATTTGGCCATAAAGTCCGGTTTTACACGGTTGCAGGTCTAGTGAATCAGTTAGTGGATGCCAATCAAAAGGGCCAACTAGCCAGGTTGTTGGGGCAAATTGAGAAATTAGATTTATTAGTACTCGATGAAATGGGTTATATTCCGTTAGGAAAAGAAGGAGCCGAACTGTTATTCCAAGTAATTTCGATGTGTTATGAGCGAAAAAGCATCATTATTACAACGAATCTTCAATTTGGCCAATGGAACCATGTATTTGGCAATCAAATTTTAACAGAAGCGGTTATTGATCGTCTTATTCACCATTCTCATCTGGTGATATTCACTGGTGAAAGTTATCGATATCGCAATTCTAGTATGCGAGATTAAATGAAAATAATGATGTTGGCAGTGGTTACAAAAGTAATGACCGTTTCTTGCATTTTTTGATTGCCAAATCCAAAAACGGAAGTACCAACAGGATTTTAACATCTTTGGACCACGTAATAGCTATTCTAAAACAGATCTAGATGCAACATTTATGCGAATGAAAGATGATTATATGAAAAACGGGCAATTGAAAGCTGGTTACAATGTACAAATCGCAACGGAAGGTCAATATGCGCTTGCTTATAGTCTATTTCCAAACCCAACAGATACACGTACGTTAATTCCATTTTTAGATGAGATTGAGCAACATTATTTCGAGTTACCGAAACATATAGTTGCAGATGCAGGTTATGGTAGTGAACAAAACTTTAGTGATATTCTCTCAAACAGAAACCGAGAAGCATTGATAACATATAACATGTTTTTGAAGGAACAAAAGAAAAAATACAAACAAAATACACTTAATCCTGATAACTGGGAATATGATCAAGAAACCGATACATATACGTGCCCTAATCAGAAACGTTTAGAATTTCAATATCATTCTGTCCGAACGGACGCTACAGGTTTCCAAAGGAGTTTCAAAATCTACGAGTGCGAAGACTGTTCAGGATGCCCGTTCCGTTCATTATGTACCAAGGCTAAAGAAGGCAACAATCGAAAACTAATGGTGAACGAAAAATGGGAACAGCAAAAAGAATATGTGAGAGCGAAGCTTTCAGAAGAGAAAACGAGTGTTATCTATCGAAAATGCAAAATCGATGTGGAACCAGTTTTTGGATTCTTGAAGGCTAATTTGCGTTTCACTCGATTTTCTGTACGAGGAAAATCGAAGGTAGCAAACGAAATGGATCTCGCATTAATGGCAGTGAATTTAAGAAAATTCACTGCCAGACTTCTAAGGTAATAGAAGAATTTATACCTAAAAATAAAGAAAGTGGCTGGGATAAAACAAAATATATTATGGATAAAGACGAACAATCTCTAATTTTAGTGGTGAACCCAATTCGTTTCATTTCACTCCGTTTTTAAAGATTATTTAGTTTTTAAGTAAACTAAAATTACTAGGAAAAACGGAGCAGCCTGAATACACGTAGACTCCTATGGGAGCTGCGAGAAAGTCCAAGACCCCGCAGGCACGAGGAGGCTTGGCGCTCGCCCCATGGAAAGCGAAGTGTATTCAGGCTGCGGGTGATCACCACAAACCTTCTTTCTTAAAATTAATTAAACCCCGAACAATTATACGAATTTTTTTTAGTGTATATAAATAATTGTTCGGGTTTATATTTGATTGAAATACTTATGTCCCACCCTCTTTCTCATTATTTGAAGCTAGTTATGTCCCAGCCTCATCTTTTTTGGGAATGTATTTTTCGTCATTTTCCGCTTCTAGTAATTTATTTTTACAAAAAATAACATTAGATAGATTGCTTTTAACGTTATTTACAAAACCTTTACATTCAGTCAATAGAATATTTACACTGGAGATTTATCATACTATTAGACAAGAAATGACATAAATAGTTGCTATTCTTTTTGGAGGTAAATCATGGTCATTATAAAAAAACTAAAAATAGTACTCTCGTTACTGTCTATACTCCTTTTATTATCAGCATGTTCAAGTAATGAAGAAACCGAACTATCAACAAATGACAGTAATCCAATATCGATTTCAGGATCTACTTCCGTTGGACCACTTGCTGAGAAATTAGCAGCAAAATATCATGAACACGATCAAACTAAAATTGAAATAAATCAAATTGGATCTTCCGCAGGAATTACAAATGCGATGAGTGGCGTTTCTGAAATTGGAATGTCTTCACGAGATTTAAAAGATGAAGAAAAAGGAAAATTAAAAGAAGTAGTTATTGCTTATGATGGAATAGTAGTTGTAACACATCCTAGCAATAAAGTGAAAGAATTGTCATTAGAACAAGTAAAGCAAATATTCACAGGAAAAGTGACAAACTGGAGTCAGCTTGGCGGCGATGATATGGAGATTGTGGTTGTTTCCCGTGAGGATGGCTCTGGTTCACGTGATGCTTTCCAAGAAATTGTAGGCTATAGCTCAGGTGAATTAATTAGAAACTCTATCATTGCCAGCGGAAATGGAAATATTAAAACAACAGTTGCAAATAATAAACATGCTGTTGGCTTCATTTCTTTTGAGTATATTGACGATGCTATCTCGACTATCGACATTGATGGCGTTGCTGCTACTGCTGAAAATGTATTAGAGCAAAAATATAAGTTAGCACGGCCATTTTTGTTTGTCTATAAAGATGGGAGTTTAACTGCAAATGGGCAGAAGTTCATCGATTTTATTCTAAGTGATGAAGGGCAAAAAATTGCAGCAGAGGCAGGAGCAATTCCTATTAAGTAATACCAAAATCTTTAGAAGTAATCTTGGAGGAAAATAGAGTGTCTATTCAAACAACCGAAAAGCAAGCCTCAGCAATGGGCAAAGCAAATAAGAGGAAATATATGTTTGAGAAGGTTTCGGCAAGGGTTTTCTTGTTTTGTGCCCTTCTTTCCGTAATCAGCTTAGTATTAATTATTGGGTTTGTTTTCTATAAAGGGGCCCACCCTTTTATTGCAGAAGGATTTAGTTTTTTTGATTTTCTTTTTGGAGTCGACTGGGTGCCTAGTGAAGGAAAATTCGGGATATGGCCCATGATTGTCGCATCTCTGTATGCAACCATAGGAGCACTTATTATTGGAGTTCCCATCGGATTATTCACAGCCATCTTCTTGGCGGAAATAGCATCAAAGCCAATAGCTAAAATTGTTTCACCAGCCATTCAGCTTTTAGCTGGTATTCCATCAGTTTTATATGGTGTTTTTGGCCTAGCAATTATCGTACCTTTTTTACAAAATACATTAGGGTTAGTAAAGGGACAAAGTTTATTAGCGGTTATTTTAGTATTAGCAATTATGATGCTGCCAACGATTGTAACAGTCGCGGAGACAGCGATTCGCGCTGTGCCAAGAACATACCGGGAAGGATCCCTTGCGCTTGGTGTATCAGAAATTGGAACGATCTTTAAGGTTGTTGTCCCCGCAGCGAAGTCAGGTATTATGACAGCCATTGTATTGGGCTTAGGTCGAGCGATCGGTGAGACAATGGCGGTTATTCTCGTTGCTGGTAACAGTTTGATTGTGCCAGCAAGCTTAACAGATAGTATACGCCCACTGACAACAAACATTGCATTGGAAATGGGCTATGCAGCGGGGACACATCAAGAAATGTTATTTGCAACTGGGATTGTATTATTCTCGTTTATATTAATTTTGAATTTTGTTTTAGCGAAAATTAGTGCGAAGGGTGGCAAATAAGATGAGACAAATGAAAGATAACTTGTTACGCGGACTTCTTTGGCTTTCTGCTTTCTTGTCTGTTGCTGTCCTTGTTATGATTGTTGGATATATCTTTTATAAAGGAGCGCACTTAATCAGCTTCGATTTTATTTTTGGCGACTATTCTCCAAGTGGCGGCGGTGGAATTTGGCCGATGATTGTTACAACGATTTACACGATTGTCATTTCCTTGCTGATTGCCACACCAATAGGAATATTAGCAGCCGTTTATTTACAAGAGTATGCGAAACAAGGCCGATTGGTAAAAATAATTCGCTTTGCAACAGAAAGTTTAACAGGTATTCCCTCGATTATTTATGGTTTATTTGGGGCAGTATTCTTTGTAACCACCTTGAAATTAGGAATGTCTATTTTAGCGGCATCTTTGACATTAACGATTATCGTACTGCCAGTTATTATCCGAACAACTGAGGAATCTTTAAAGACAGTTCCGCCTACTTATCGTGAAGGGTCATTAGCCCTTGGCACAACAAGATTGCAAACATTGTATAAAGTTATTTTACCAAGTGCGATGCCAGGGATTTTATCAGGAATTATCTTATCTATCGGAAGAATAGTTGGGGAGTCAGCAGCTATTTTCTTAACGGCAGGAACAGTTGCTGCCATGCCAGAGGGCCTGTTGTCCTCCGCTCGTACGCTAACGGTTCATTCCTTCTTAGTAACACAAGAGTCTGGAGATATTGAATTAGCCGCAGCAGTTGGTATTGTGCTAATCGTCATTATTCTTGCTATAAACCTTATCGCAACATTTATATCGAAAAAGCTAAACAAAGCAGACTACTAATTTTTAAAGGGGTATGTTTATGACTACAACAGTAACAGAAAAAAGTCAAAAGAAAACAGGGAAAGCATTCTTAAAGGTTGGTCAAGAAGATACAACGGGTGCATCAAAAATTAGTGTAAGTGACCTAAATTTATTTTACGGTGAAAAACAGGCTTTGTTTGGAGTAACCCTAGATATTGAAGAAAAGAAAGTAACAGCTTTAATTGGACCTTCTGGCTGTGGGAAATCAACTTTCCTAAGAACATTGAATCGAATGAATGATTTAATCGATGGCGTAAAAATTGCAGGGGATATTATTATTGATGGCGAAAATATCTATTCTTCCAATGATGTTATTAAGCTTCGTACAAGAGTCGGGATGGTTTTTCAAAAGCCGAATTTGTTCCCGATGAGTATTTATGACAATGTGGCTTATGGTCCAAGAATGCAAGGTATTAAAAATAAAAAAGAATTAAATAAAATTGTCGAAGAGAGTTTGCGTGGGGCAGCGATTTGGGACGAAGTAAAAGACCGGTTAAAGACATCTGCACTTGGCTTATCGGGTGGACAGCAGCAGCGTGTATGTATAGCTCGTGCCATTGCTATGAAGCCAGATGTTATTTTAATGGATGAGCCTACTTCTGCTTTAGATCCAATTTCTACATTGAAGGTAGAAGAGCTGATTACAAAAATGAAAAAAGATTATACAATTGTTATTGTTACACACAATATGCAGCAAGCAGCAAGGATTTCCGACAAAACAGCCTTTTTCTTAAATGGTGAAGTTGTAGAATATGATGAAACGAATAAGATTTTTTCTACACCAAGAGATCAGCGCACAGAAGATTATGTAACAGGTCGATTTGGATAATAGGAGGAACTAATGGTCATTCGAGAAAACTTTGAGAAGAAGCTAGGAGAGTTAAAAGAAAAAATCAGTGAAATGGGCGAAATGTCCATTACTCAGTTAGAAGAAGCTTTTGATGCGTTAAAGGCGCAAGATGTTGAAATTGCTTTAAATGTAATGGAAGAGGATAATGACATTGATAATTTAGAATCTGAAATTAATCATTTTGCGATTTGGCTAATGGCGAAGGAACAGCCAGTTGCAAGAGATTTACGTGTTGTAATTGGTGTGATCAAAATTTCCTCCGAAATTGAGCGTGTAGCTGATTTTGCCGTAAACATCGCTAAAGCAACTATTAAGATAGGAAAAGCAACTTCGCTTCTGGATTTAACCCATTTAGAGAAAATGAAGGAACTATCAATTGAAATGCTGCAAAAAGCAGTAAAATCCTTTATAGAGGAAGATATTGTGCTTGCAAAGGAAGTAAGTAAGTTAGAAGATAAAGTGGATGATTATTATTTAGAAACCTATAAAAAATTGACAGCCTATTTAAGTGAACATCCCGAAGAAACCAATCAGCTAGTTCAATTATTATTTATCAACCGTTATTTGGAAAGAACAGCTGACCATATAACCAATATGGCGGAAAGCACTGGGTATTTGATTAAAGGGAAGATTTATGATTTTAATTCCTAAGGGAAAAGCAATTCGAAAAAAAATAGACCTTTATCTCTTATCGATTGAGTTCTTATCCTAATATTAAAGTCACCAATTCAGAAGAATTGGTGACTTTAATATTGACAAAAACCTCATAATAAATAGAAAATATTGTTAACAATTATGTATTTCGTCATCTGTATCAAATTTCTTAAAATCAATTCATTTTCATCCAACTAAATTTGTGTCTTCTTTTTTATTTACTAACTATAATTTTGGTAGCGGTTTCATTTAGGTTGCATATGGAGTAACCTTTCTTTAATTTTATATGAGCTAGACCAATCAATGAGTAGGTTAGGGGAAGAAAGTATGAAAAACAAAGGCTATATCTTGTTAGTAATTCTGCTTATATTCGTTAGTGCATGTGAAAATAAACAGGCAACTAGCATTCGTATCAAAAGTAACTCCCATGAACAAGCGATCTATAAAGAGCCATTGTCTAATCAAGATAAGGAAAAGATAATTTCTTTTGTTACAAAGTCTCTTGATAATCCAGTTTTCATAGAAGCAAAGGAAGAAGCAGAACGAGTAAGCTCTCAGTTAGGGGTGAAAATGGAATGGTTAGCCCCGATGGTAGTAGATAGTCAGGAGCAAGAAAAAATAGTGGAGAGTTTAATCGAAAGAAAGGTAGATGGCATTGTTATCAGTGTCTTGGATACAAAGAAAATGACTCCGCTTATCAATAAAGCAGTATCACAAGGGATAAAGGTGGCTACTTTTGATTCAGATGCACCGGCAAGCAATCGGGCATTTTATGTTGGAACGAATAATTATGAACTTGGACAAGAAAGTGGAAAATCTTTGGTGAAAATAGTAAAAGAAAAAAATTTGCATCAGCGTCATCTCAGAGTTTTGATTATGACTGGGGTGAAGGAAAGTGTCAATATGCAAGAGAGAATCGAAGGATTTAAAGATGCAACGGAAGAATTAGATTTAGAGTTTGTCGATATGGTAGAATCCTATGATGACATAAATCGCGCTTCAGAGCTTCTAGAGAATTATGTGAAAAAGAATCCTCATTTTGACTTGTTTTTTAGTGCTGGAGCATGGCCGTTATTTTCTCCTCCTGAAGGGATGATTTCATATAAAAGGTGGAAAGAAAATGGCGGTATAGCTGTGATTGTTGATACATTTTATCCAATAGTATTTGCTGCCGATAAAGGATTAGCAGATGCGCTAGTTGGACAAGATTTTAAAGGGATGGGACGTCTTAGTGTTGAGAATATGTATAAATTAATTAATGGGGACGAAGTAAAAGAAACTATGATATATACGGGATTGGAATATGGCAATGTAGATAATTATGAAGATTTGTTAAAAAGAAAAAAGCCGTGGGAGATAAAATAAATGAGGAAATGGCTGAAATGGATCGATCGTTATAGTATCCGAACAAAAATGATTGTCTGCTTCTTGGCACTTAGTCTTATCCCGTTATTAATTCTTGGTTATCTTTCCTATCAATATTACATTAATGATCTCCAAAATAGTATCAATGTTTATACCAATGAAGTAATTGAACGTGTGGATAAAAATATAGAAACATACATTTTAGATATCGAGAATATTCTAGAAATCTATGATGATTATTACACAATTCAGTACTTAAGGCTGAATGAAGCAGGAGATATAGATGGAATACAGAAATATACTGTTCGTTTATGGGAAACGATAGAACTAATTAGGAATATGAAATCCGATTTGGTGGATATAAGAATCATTTCTCATACAGGAGAGACAATAAGCGCTCAAGGTGTATATTGGAGCGATATGAATGACCCTTTTTTTACGAATATGCGAAAAATAGATGAAGCGCAATTTGCAGTAAAGTCACCTTATATGGATATGTTTAATCGTAATGTTTTTTCTATTGGAAAGAAAATTTTATCTCCTAGTTTAAGTGAACCAGCTTATTTAATTATTGATATTGATGTAAATCTATTGAATCGAATTGTAAACGATATCAAATTAGGAGAGAAAGGGTATGTCTATTTTACAGATAGAACAGGGGAGGAAGAGTTTTTCCCGGAAGATACTAGTCATCCTATGTTTATAAAGGAACTAATGAACAATGATAGATTGTTAAATTCAGATAAAGGATCATTTGAAGAAGCTGTAAAGGGAAAGCATTATCTTGTTAACTTTAAACAATCTGAGATTACAGGTTGGAATATTATTGGGGTCACTTATGCAGATGAACTTAATGAAGACATAAATAAAATCCGGCAGATAACCCTTATAATTGCTGTGGGCAGTCTTCTGCTCGTTGTGCTAATAAGTGTTTATTTAACGAATATTTTAACAAATCCAATTCGTGATTTGCGCAGAACAATTAAACGGTTTGCAGATAATAATTTAGCCATTCGAGCACAAGTCAAAACGAATGATGAAATGGGGCAACTAGCAAATAGTTTTAATGAATTAATGAATCGAATTCAATGGCTTGTTCAAAAAACGATGGATGATCAAGTGAAAATCCGCAAAATAGAGATGAAAGCACTACAAGAATTAATAAAACCTCATTTTGTTTATAATACATTAGACTCGATTATTGGATTGTTAGAGCAAGAGCGGATTGAAGAAGCGCTTGATTTAATAGAAGCACTTGGCATGTTTTTTCGAACATCGTTAAGTCATGGAAAGGATGTCATTCTTATTGGTGCGGAAATCGAACATATTCGTAACTATTTTACGATTCAAAAGTTTCGCTTTTTTAATAAATTTGATACGAAAGTAGAAGTAGACGAAGAGATATTAAATTATGAAACGGTCAAGCTTATTTTGCAGCCATTGGTAGAGAATGCGATTTATCATGGAGTAAGACGGATGAAAGCGAAGGGGCTAATTGAAATTAAAGGAAAAGAAAAGGAGGGAGTAGTGGTTCTAGAAGTCAGGGATAATGGGGTGGGAATGTCAGTTGAAAAGGTAAATCACATTAATAATGTTCTAACAGGAATAGAGAAAATAGAGGATGAAAATGAATATTTTGGCATTCGAAATGTGAATGAGCGAATAAAATTAACCTATGGAATGGAGTATGGAATTTATTTTAAAAGTAAACCAGATGCGGGAACATCTGTAACAATCATTTTACCTATTGTAAAAATATGAGGAGGAATCCTATGTTTAATTTATTGGTTGTAGAAGATGAAGATATGATTCGTCACAAAATAATCAATAATACGAATTGGTTAAGTCATGGTTTCCAACAAGTATTTGAAGCGGAAAATGGTTCAGAAGCAGTAACAATTTTAGCTGAAAACCGTATTGATATTCTGATTACCGACATCAAAATGCCAGAAATGGATGGCATTCAATTAACAAAACATGTGAAAGAGTTTTATCCAGAAATAAAAGTAATCATTATTTCAGGTCATGCAGACTTTGACTTTGCAAGAAAGTCGATTACTTTAAAGGTTTGTGATTATATGCTAAAGCCTTTTCAATCTAAGAATCTATTAAAACTCGTATTAAATGTAAAGAATGATTTGATTCGGGATAAGGGAGAACAAGAAAATGTAGAAAAAATGAAAAGGCAATTGCAAGAAAATAAGCATTCTTTACGAGAAAAACTAATCCAGAATCTCCTGACCAATAGTTTTGTGGGAGATCTAGAGACTGATTTGAAATATGTGGAAATGGAACATCTTAAGGATACCCCCTTTTTTGTAGCCGTCCTAAATATTGAACAACTCCAAACAGTTCGAAGTGAAATGGAGGAAAATGAAAAGTATTTATTTAATGTATCCATCTATAAGCGACTTTCTCATCTGCTAGAAAAGAAATGGGGGCAGTTTTCTGAACGTGGTCAGATAGAAAAGGGATATATCTTAAATTATAAAATGGATCAAATTGTGTTAATTGTATTCGAAGATATCGAGCGCATTAGACATCAACTAAGCAAGTTTATTCAGAAAGAATATCAGGAAAGAGGCATCTCTTTAACAATTGGTATAGGCGATAGGTATAATCAATTACTTGATTTACATTTATCCTATGAAGAAGCTTGTTCTGCAGCTGCATTAAGTCGAATTCACGGTTCTGGTGATGTGTATTTCTATCATAATATTATCAGCAACCATACTTATTACAGCAAGCAATTACATAAAATAGTAAATCATAAAATTTATCAGGATTTAAAATCAGGTGACTTTGAAGAAGTAAAAAAGGACGTAGCGGAATTGCTTGCAGAACTTAAGAATGAAAGTATTCCATATGAAGCAGTGGCAACAGCCATTAATAATATTGTATTTATGTCCTGTAAGACAATAAATGAACAAGGGTACGATGTGAACGAAATATTCGGAGAAACGGGACTACCCATCTTTAATCAAGAGAATAATTTAACTTATAAAGAAATAGAGGATTGCTTATATTCCTTTTATTCGGCTATTCATTCCTTCATCGAATCAAAACGTGGTAATCGAACAGAAAGGCTTATTATGGAAATGAAGGAGTACATGAATGAAAACTTTGCCGAGAATATTTCCCTAACGAGCCTATCCCGTGAATTTAATATAAGTCCTAGCTATTTAAGCATATTATTTCGAGAAATCACTTCCCAACATTTCAGTGAATATTTAACAAATATACGTATCCGAAAGGGGAAAGAACTGCTCAAGAATACAGATTTACGTATTAAAGAAATTGCCGCACAAATAGGGTATAGAGATGCGTATTACTTTAGCTCCGTATTTAAAAACAGGGGTTAATCCTACTCAGTATCGGGATGAGTAAAATGGGGGGAAGGTTAACAGCAAAAGAAGTGTAGTGAAACACTATGTAAAAAAGCATTCATCCATGATGAGTGTTTTTTTATTTATTCCACTTTTAATATAGCAGTAATACTTCAACTGATGGAAGTTTTTTTATGAAGAAGAAAATAGGAAATTCAAAAAATATTAAAGGATTATCAAAAATATTCTATTTCCAATAGGGAGGAAAAAATATATTCTTTGTATGAAAGCGTTTTACAAACAGTTTGGAGGAGGGAAGAGACGAAGTCATTTCTACTCGCCTATACGTACCGAGAGCCGACTTCATATTCGGCAATCAACTTATGTCTTACTAATAGAAAAGGAATTCAATCTTATCAATTACTTAAAAATTAGGGGGATATTTTTATGAAAAAACGTAACAGTTTTCTTTCGTTTGTACTTATTCTATCTCTAATGTTCATCATGGCTGCATGTGGACAGGATGCAAATGGTACACCAGCAAATGAGAAAGGAAATAAGGACGGAGGAGGAACAGAAAAAAATAAGGTTACAATTGGTCTTTCTGTCTCTGATTTAACCTTAGAGCGTTGGCAACATGATCGTGATTTTTTTGTTGAAAAAGCAGAAGAGCTAGGAGCAAATGTGTTAGTACAATCAGCAAATGGTGATGAGGCAAAACAATTATCTCAAATACAAAACATGCTTTCACAAGGTATCGATGCACTAGTTATTATTGCTATCAATTCAGATGCCCTGTCAACAGTAGTCGATCAAGCTAAAGCCGAAGGGATTCCTGTGTTAGCATATGACCGATTAATTAATGGAACGGATATTGACGCCTACGTTTCATTCGATAATGTACGGGTTGGGGAAATGCAAGCAGAGTATCTTGTTGAAAAAGTACCTTCAGGAAAGTATTTCTTAATGGGAGGATCACCAACTGATAATAATGCCAAGATGTTTAGAGAAGGACAGTTGAATATTATTCAGCCGCTAGTTGATAAAGGTGATATTGAAATTGTCGGTGATCAATGGGCAAAAGATTGGGATGCAAATGAAGCATTGAAAATTATGGAGAACGCTTTAACTGCCAATAAGAATGATATTGATGCAGTAGTGGCATCTAATGATAGTACTGCCGGGGGAGCAATTCAAGCACTAGAAGCACAGGATTTAGCTGGAAAAGTAGTTATCTCTGGCCAAGATGCAGACTTAGCAGGAGTGCAGCGTATTGCAGAAGGTGTTCAAACAATGACCGTTTATAAACCAATTAAGGCAATTGCAACAAAGAGCGCTGAAGTAGCTGTTCAACTAGGAAAAGGAGAAAAAGTGTCATCTGATTCAACTGTTAATAATGGAAAGATAGATGTGCCATTTATAAAATTGGATCCAATTAAAGTAGGTAAAGAGAACATTGTTGACACTGTAGTTAAAGATGGATTCCATTCATATGATGATATCTATAAAAATGTTCCAGAAAATGAACGACCAGAACGTCCGTAAGCCTCAAAATATTTAATTAAAGGGAGAGCAGCTCATGCTTTCCCTGACTAATAGGTGGTGACTGAATAATGGACACATATGCACTTCAAATGAAAGGGATTGTGAAAGAATTCCCAGGTGTTAAGGCTTTAAATAATGTTACTTTTTCCGTAAAGAGGGGGGAGATTCACGCTCTTTGCGGAGAAAATGGTGCGGGAAAATCAACATTAATGAAAATCTTAAGTGGCGTTTATCCACAGGGAACTTACGAAGGAGAAATCATCATTAATGGTCAAACAGTACAATTTAAATCTATTAAAGAATCGCAGGAGGCAGGAATTGGTATTATCTATCAAGAGCTTGCGCTTGTAGGGGAAATGTCAGTAGCCGAGAATCTTTTTCTTGGTCATGAGTTAATGAGAAAAAGAATAATCAATTGGAATGAAATTTATGTAGAGGCCCAAAAGTGGCTCGATCATATTGGGTTAAATATTGATCCGCAAACAAAAGTTGCCGATTTAACAGTCGGGAAACAGCAACTGGTAGAAATAGCAAAAGCTTTAACGAAAAAAACAAGCATACTCATTTTGGATGAACCAACTGCTGCTTTAACAGAAAGTGATGTAGAAATCTTAATCAATTTATTGCAAGATCTACGTTCACAAGGAGTTACCTGCATCTATATTTCTCATAAATTAGGAGAAGTTATGTCACTTGCTGATTCGGTCACCATATTAAGAGATGGCCAGACGATAAGCACTAATTCCATTGAGGAATTATCAGAGGATAAAATAGTCACAAAGATGGTTGGAAGAGAATTAACAGAACTGTTCCCATATGAGGAGCATGCTATTAGTAAAGAAAATATTTTAGAAGTGAAAGACTATACTGTCTATGATGAGCAAGGAAATAAAATCATTAATCAAGTTTCCTTTTTACTTAAAAAGGGAGAAATCTTAGGATTTTCAGGATTAATGGGAGCTGGACGATCAGAATTATTTATTAGTCTCTTCGGTGGATTCAAAGGAAAAAAAGAAGGAAAGGTCATCATAGATGGAAAAGAAACAAATATCCAAAAACCTGCTGATGCAATTAAAGAAGGATTAGCGTATGTTTCAGAGGACCGTAAGCGCTACGGTCTTGTGTTAGGAATGGATATAACAAAAAATACGACGTTAGCGGCGTTAAATAAAGTTGTTAAGCTAAATGTTATTGATCAGGCATTAGAAGTGAAAAGTGCAACAGATATAACGGAAAAAATGAAGTTAAAAGCACCGAGCTTAGAAGCAAGAGTTGGACAACTAAGTGGTGGAAACCAACAAAAAGTAGTTCTAAGTAAGTGGCTGTTAAATAACCCGAAAATATTAGTTCTTGATGAACCGACAAGAGGAATTGACGTTGGAGCGAAATATGAAATCTATAAGATTATTAATGAACTTGTCCAACAGGGGGTCGGAATTGTTATTATTTCATCTGAACTGCCTGAAGTATTAGGAATGTCAGATAGAGTGCTAGTTATGGCTGAGGGTGAAATTTCTGGCGAATTTTTACGTGAAGAAGCTACCCAAGAAAAAATTATGACATGCGCCACAGGAGGGAAGAAAAATGAATATTCAACATCAAACAGTTGAAGAGAGCAAGAAAAGAGAAATAAGCTTTAAAGTGGATATGCAATCTTACACACTTATTATTGCTTTACTATTGATTGCATTAATATTTGGTTTTTTCACTGGAGGTGAATTTCTTTCTTCCCGAAATATCTCTAATTTATTTACGCAAATGTCCGTTATTTCCGTCCTTGCTATTGGGATGACGCTAATTATTGTTGCAGGTCATATTGATTTATCAGTTGGAGCATTAGTAGGATTAACAGGAGGAATCGCGGCAATTTTGCAAGTCTGGTATGATTGGAATACTCCTTTAGTAGTCCTTTGTGCAGTAGTCGTGGGAGCGCTTTTAGGATTATGGCAAGGATGGTGGGTTGCTTACCGAGCTGTTCCTGCCTTTATTGTTACACTTGGAGGAATGCTTATCTTCCGAGGTATACTCATTGGTATAAGTAAGGGACAAACAGTCGCACCAATGAGTGATAGTTTTAAAAAAATTGGAACTAGTTATTTTCCATACATTCCTGGATATATTCTTGCATTAGTTAGTATCGCTTTGTTATTCCTTTGGACGACCAAGCATCGTACAAAACGAAAAAATATGGGCTTAATGATCCCTGCTGCTAAGATAGACTATGGTAAGACTGTAGCCTATTCCTTTTTTATCCTGCTAGCAACCTATATGTTGAATCGGTATTTAGGTATTCCAATTCCAATCTTAATCGTTTTAGCAATAGCTGCAATCTTTATCTTTATTTCAAATAAAACACCATTCGGCCGATATGTCTATGCAATTGGGGGAAACCAAGAGGCAGCGGCATTGTCAGGGATTAATATAAAATGGAATACGCTGTGGGTGTTTATTACGATGGGAGGGCTCGCTGGTGTGGCGGGTGTTCTGTTAACAAGTAGATTAAATGCAGCAACCGTAAGTGCGGGGAATATGTATGAGCTTGATGCGATTGCTGCATGTGTTATCGGTGGAACTAGTCTGATAGGTGGAAAAGGAAAAATTGTTGGAGCACTAATTGGTGCTTTAATAATGGCTAGTATCGACAATGGAATGAGTATGATGAATATCCAAACCTTTTGGCAATATATAGTAAAAGGACTTATTTTAATTGTTGCCGTTTGGATTGATATATCAAGTAAGAAGTAAATAATAGGCTAGCTTAATGAAGTAGAAGAATCCTTACCTTGTAAAAAGGTGAGGATTTTTTGTGGTGAAAATAGGTAAAGCAAATACAACGAAAAAAACATATTCTAAAGAGAGATGAGCGAATATTTTTAAAGTAGAGAATAAAATTGCATAAAATTAGTACCAGGTAATAGTAATTGGTGTTAAAATAAAAGTAAATGAATAATGAGGTGATGTGAATGTCAATTTCCAAAGCACGTATTACAGCGATTGGTTCATACGTTCCCGAACGTATTTTAACAAATAATGATTTAGAAAAAATGGTGGAAACAAATGATGAGTGGATTGTAAAGCGAACAGGTATTAAGGAAAGAAGAATTGCGGATGAGCAGGAATTTACAAGCGATCTTAGCTATAAAGCAGTCCTTGATTTAATGGAACGATACGATAAAACAGTTGATGATGTTGATTTAATCATTGTTTGTACGATGACTCCTGAATATAAAACACCGAGTGTGGCTTCCAGCCTGCAGGCTAAGCTAGGAATAAAGAATACAGGAGCAATGGATTTAAATGCAGCCTGTGCAGGATTTACTTATGGATTATATGTAGCAAATGGACTGGTTACATCAGGACTAAATAAGAAAGTTTTGGTTGTAGGGGCGGAAACATTATCTAAAATTACAGACTTCACTGATCGTACAACATGTATTCTTTTTGGAGATGGAGCAGGGGCAGTAATGGTAGAGTATGATGAAACAAAACCAAGCTTTCTTTCTTCTCATATCGGATCAGAAGGAGAAGGGGGACAGCATTTATATTGCACCAGTCTAGCTACTCAAATGAATGGTGTTGACTTACAGGGAAATGGCTGTATTGTTCAAAATGGGAGAGAAGTCTATAAATGGGCTGTTAAAACAGTTACTAATGGGATGAAAATTGTTGCTGAAAGAGGAAATAGGACTTTAAATGAGATAGATTGGTTTGTCCCCCATAGTGCGAATTTAAGAATGCTAGAATCAATTTGCGAGAAAAGTAATTTTCCAATCGAACAAACTTTATATAGTTTAGTTAACTACGGAAATACCTCTTCTGGTACGATCCCATTGTCATTGGATATCGGAGTGAAAGAAGGGAAATTAAAGCAAGGGGATCATGTATTATTATATGGATTCGGCGGTGGTCTAGCACATGCTGGATTATTAATTAAATGGACGATTTGATAAGAAGAAACGGTGGCTTATTAGTAGAATCAAACGTTTGTTTAATCAAAAAGCTTATTTCCTTTAAAAACAGAAGCAAGAAGTTACTCCTTTATGATAAGATGAGTGTAACAAAATCTTAGAATATGCCTTATCCCCCTGGCTTATCTACTTAGAAGGAGTATGTATCAGAATGAACTGTCCAATTTAATAATCTCCGTTATTAATGAATAACTTAATTATTTTTTAATTAGCGGGGGATAAAGCATGAAATTAAATAAGAACTTTACATTATTATTGAATGGGCAGTCTTTTGCCAATATAGGGGATGTCCTCTATATGGTGAGTATTATTAATTTGATCTATACCGTAAAGGAATCAGCAACAGCGGCATCATTTGTGCCGTTTACGATTACAACTAGTATGTTTATATCAAGTATTTTAACACCACTTTTCGTGAGGAAAATTCGATTGAATCGGTTATTGGCAGGATCCCAAATAGGAAAGACCGGATTACTCTTACTACTAGGGTTTATCTTGCCAGGAATAACAGAAGCGAATTACTTTATCATCTTTATGATTATAGGTCTTATCGCATTTCTTGATGGCTGTGCCAATCCAATTACAAGAACTTTAATTCCATATTATGTTAGACCGGAAAAATTAATGAAAGCAAATGGGATGGTAGAAACAGTGACACAGCTGATTCAGGCCGGAATGTGGTTTGTAGGAAGCTTGTTTCTTCTTTTTTTAAGTCCACAGAATCTTATTTGGTTTGTTTGCTGTTTATTTTTTGTCTCAAGTTGTTTATTATGCCTTTTAGAAAACGTAGATGGGAAAACAATAGAGTCAGCGGGGAAACTAGAACAAATAAAAGCGGGCTGGAAAACACTGTTTCATACGCCTGTGTTAAGAAAAATGGCTTTAGTGGAATCTTTAGAAAGTCTCGCTGGAACGGTATGGATTGCAGCTGTTTTATACGTGTTTATTCAGGATGCTTTAAAGGTGGACCAACAGTGGTGGGGCTTTATGAATGGAACATTCTTTTTAGGATTAATTTTGGGAAGTCTCTATTGCATGAACTATTCTTCTTTTGTGGAAAGAAAATTAGGAGCGTTTTTAGCAGCAGGCTCTTTTATAAGCTTTCTACTAACGATTTTATTTAGTTTAAACAGCATTCCTATCCTTGCATTAGGTATATCATTCGGTGTTGGTATTGTTACACAAATAAAAAGTATACCACAGCAAACTGTTATTCAAACAAGCGTCCCCAAAGAACAGCTATCAACCGTGTACACTTCTTTTGGAGCAATTGGTACAGGGATTTTCGGGATAGGCTCCTTATTGATGGGGTTACTGGCAGACTTATTAGGGGTAAGGATAGTCTTCCTTTTCTCAGGTGTTCTCCTTGCATTGGTCAGTATGATTATATATAAAAATAAATCTTTATTTCGTATTCAAAGCCATTTAGAAAAAGAGTAAATGTCATTTATCGAAAACTCGACCTTAACCAATAGGTCGAGTTTTTTTGAATGAGATATTCTAAAAATATTGAATGTATAATTCGAATGATTTAGAATAAAAGAAAATAGATGGAGGTGTTTTGCTAATGAAAGTATTTAGTACAACAGGTCGGAAACAAGAAACATATCAAGTTGAAATGAATTATTCTTTATTATGGGAATGTGCATTGGGGATCGCTGCGATTACCAATGAACGTTTACTAGATTCATTAGATCAGCCGATGAGTTATTGGAAAAATGTCCGAACAAACCTTTCTCAGAATTTACAAGCGCAACTAGACTACGTAGAAGCGAATAATACATGGAAAGCATTACTGCAATTACTTCATCAACAGGATTTTGCGAGTCCGGACGTATTTACTGAATATATAAATAAACTAACGGAGAGAGAATTAATCTATCAATGTATTCCGTTTATAAGTGAAAGCCATCAACCTATCAGAGAGCAAGCAGCCGCTAGAAGCAGAGAAGCGATAGAACAGTTAAAAGAAGCTACAAAAGATAACCCTTTTTTCCCAACCTATATTTCTTTTATCTGCCAAGTTGATTCTCAGCAATTAAAGCAGCATCTCATCACCGTGATGAGTGGATGGTATGAAGCAGTTATAGAACCAGATAGAGAAAAACTCACATCCATTTTACAAACAGATGTCTCTATAAAGGAAAAAATGAGACAGAAAATGAATCCAGAAGAATTTGTAGAATGGGCTACAGGAGGAATACGATATACACCCGAGCCGAGTGTTCATAAAGTATTACTCATTCCTCAATACATCTATCGTCCGTGGAATATTACAGCAGATATAGAAGGAACAAAAGTCTATTACTACCCGGTTTCCAATGAAAGTATTACGCCGAGCGATAAATATATGCCGAGTAACTTTCTAGTTTTAAAGCACAAGGCATTGGGCGATGAAGTTCGACTAAGAATGGTAAAACTATTATTTGAACAAAGTCGAACGCTCCAAGACATAACAGAAAAATTAGAAATGGGAAAATCCACGATTCACCATCATTTAAAAATATTGAGATCAGCACAGCTAGTAGGAATAGAAGATGGAAAATATGTATTAAAAAGGAGTGCAATTACCTCATTAGCAAAAGAATTAGAGCAATACATTCAACAATAAACGATTTAAAGGAGATTAAAGAGTGAAAGGAGGGATATCTAATCTAGAGTAGGGAGAGGAGTTAGCTAAAGGAGGTGGTATATCAGCCAAAGGGAGGAGGGAATCAGCCAAACTGGGAAAATATCAGCCAAAGCGGGGAGGAAATTAGCCAAACTAGGAAAATATCAGCCAAAGCGGGGAGAGAATCAGCCAAACTGGGAAAATATCAGCCAAAGGGAGGGGGGAATCAGCCAAACTAGGAAAATATCAGCCAAAGCGGGAAGGAAATCAGCCAAACTAGAGAAATATCAGCCAAAGGGAGGGGGAAATCAGCCAAACTGGGAAAATATCAGCCAAAGGGAGGAGGAAATCAGCCAAACTGGGAAAATATCAGCCAAAGGGAGGGGGAAATCAGCCAAACTGGGAAAATATCAGCCAAAGGGAGGAGGAAATCAGCCAAACTGGAGAAATATCAGCCAAAGCATCCAAGATGAGAAGCCAAATCACCAATCAACCGACCAAACCAAAGAAAGTGGTGTTCATTTGAATATTTTTCGCAATAAATCATTCACGTTTATGTGGATTGGAAATGGGATATCGGAGTTAGCGGGAGCCTTTGGGACCTTTTGCAACTCGTTATTAATCTATGAAATTACTGGTTCATCTTGGGCGTTAGGCAGTATGTGGCTATTATATTTTCTGCCTTCTCTCATCCTTCAGCTTTTTATTGGGCCATACCTTGATCTTTGGAGTAGAAAATGGATGATGATTTTTGCTCTCTGGAGTAGAGGCATGATATTTCTTTTTCCTCTCATTGGGTTTGTAACAGACACATTAGTACCGTGGCATGTTTATATTGTTCAAGTCATCATTGGATTAATAACTCCGATTTATTCTCCTGTTAATCAAGCCATACTGCCTAATCTTGTTTCGAAAGAGCAATTAAGTAGTGCTAATGCCTATGTAGAAGGGATGGCCAGATTAATGACGTTCGCAGCGCCAGTTGTGGCAGGGATTGTCATTGAATATATCGGAATTGGCAGTACTTTATTGTTTATTTGTACGGCGCTGATGCTTAGTGGATGTCTTTTGCTGGGTATTATGGAAGTAAGAGAAGCGAAAGTGGAAAGAAAAACATGGGCAGTGGAATTTATGGAGGGGGTTCGCTACTTTTTTCAACAAAAAACGATTGTGTGGTTAGGGATTTTTTTAGCATTTGTTCAATTTGGGGTAGGGGTCACAATGGTGATTAATATTCCCTATATTAAAACAGTGCTAAATGGAAATAATGCCATGTACGGTTATTTTATGGCGGGTTTTCCTTTAGGATATATGTTTGGAACCTTACTTGTTGGCAAAATCAAAATCCAATCACGGAGACGCTTGATGCTAGGGGCACTATTAATAGGAGGAGTGACATACATTAATTTAGGAATAACAAGTTCGCTCATTTCAGCCATCGTAACGGAAATCGTTGCTGGCATCACCATGGCATTTTTCAGCATACATAATATTACGATTTGTCAGCAAACCGTTCCCAATCATTTAATGGGCAAAATTATTTCGGTCCGATCCTTTATCATTCGAGCGCTGATGCCGCTAGGCGTAATAGCAGGCGGAGCATTAAGTGAATTATGGGGGATCCGGCCTTTATACGTTTTAATTGGAGCAATAATTACTACTGTATCTTTAGTGGGACTATTGATTCCTTACTTTGCCTTTTTGGATAAAGAAAGCACCGATAAAAACAAGCTGGCTGCTTAATCTATTAAGAAAGACTAGGAAATGGATTCATTCCTTTTTCCTAGTCTTTTCTATTAATATTTCTTTAACAAAATTGCTGAGTTATGACCGCCAAAGCCAAAGGAATTAGAGAGACCAATGGATATTCCGGCTTTTCTTGCTCCTTCTGGAACATAGTCTAAATCACAGTCTGGGTCTGGAGTTTCCAAATTAGTAGTTGGCGGGATAATCCCTTCTCTCAAGCTCTGTACTAAAGCAATTGCTTCCGCTCCACCAGCAGCACCAAGCATATGACCAAGCATGGACTTATTAGCTGTCACAGGGATTTTATAGGCGTCTTCTTCAAATAATTTCTTAATTGCTAATGTTTCCGAGAGATCGCCGACAGGTGTACTAGTTGCATGTGCGCTAATCACATCTACATCAGAAGGAGAAATATTTGCTTTAGTTAATGCCCGCTTCATAGCAAGATATGCTCCTCTTCCATCTGGATGGGTAGCCACCATATGATAGGCATCTGAGCTTGCGCCATATCCAATGATTTCAGCTAAAATGGGAGCATTACGCTTTATAGCATGTTCCAAGTCTTCCACTACTAAAATAGCTGCCCCTTCACTCATCACGAATCCATCTCGATTTTTATCAAAAGGTCTACTTGCTGAAGCCGGTTCGTTATTTTTTGTCGATAATGCTCTGGCATTCCCGAAGCTTGCTAAGGAAAGATTCGTAATAGCAGCTTCCGATCCGCCTGCAAACATCACATCTGCATCACCATTTCGAATGGTATGAAAGGCTTCCCCAATCGATGTATTTCCAATGGAACAAGCTGTTACCGGAGAGAGGGAAGGACCTTGAGCTCCGAATCTAATACTAATTTGCGCTGCAGCTGCATTGGAAATCATCATCGGTACTAAGTTAGGACTGACTCGATTAGGACCTCTTTGATTTAATGTATTTACATTATCGATAAGGGTGGTCAAACCGCCGATTCCTGATCCTACATAAACACCCATTCGCTCTTTATCTATTAAATCTAAGTCTAATTGTGAATTTGTTAAGGCTTCTTCTGCTGCAGCTAAAGCAAACTGGCTAAATCGGTCCAGTTTTTTTGCTTCCTTTGCTCCCCATCTTTCATCTGGATGAAAGTCAGTTACTACTCCAGCTATTCTTGTTTTGGAATTAGATACATCTAAATGGTCGATAGAACGGATTCCTGATTCCCCTTTTAAGAGGTTCTGCCAATATTCATCCACGTTATTTCCTAACGGTGAAATAATTCCCATTCCAGTGACAACAACTCTTTTCACGATTTTTCCCCCATTCCTTTTTTCTTTATTGTATCCTTTTCTTATCCTATTACAAGTTGTAGTTTATACTAGTATAAATAGTACTAGCTTAAAAAGGAGAATGGATATGAATAGAGATATAAGGCTAGAAGCCCTCTCGGAATTTTTGAAAACAAAGCGATCTAAGATACAGCCGCAAATGGTTGGACTCCCAGCTGGAACGAGAAGAAGAACAGCAGGACTCCGCCGTGAGGAAGTGGCACAATTAGCGGGAGTAAGCACTACCTGGTATACCTGGCTAGAGCAAGGTAGAGATATTAAAGTGTCTATCTCTGTTCTCGATGCAGTAGCAGATGCGCTGCAATTAAATTCTGATGAACGAAAATATGTATACGGTTTAGCGTTTGAGGAGGGAAATTCTTTTTTTCCTAAAGAGGCAGAAGAAGAGATGATGACTCCAGCTTTAGAAAGAATTTTAAAGGAACTTCGCTACTGTCCAACTATTATAACGGATCGCCGTTCTTTTATCGTTGGGTGGAATGAAGCCGCCAAGCAAGTATTCCTAGACTTTGAAAAAATCCCATCGGAAAAGAGAAATCTCATTGAATTGCTTTTTTCCAGAAAAGAACTAAGAGCATTAGCTGTCAATTGGGAGGACTTTGTAAAAGGATTCATTTCCATCTTTCGAACATATTTAGGACAATATATGGCAGATGAGTGGTATCAAGAATTTATCGAAGACATGAAAAAGAACTATCCAGACTTTAATAGAATGTGGAATGAAAGTGAAGTAAGTTCTGCTCCTGAGGTGTTAATTGAATTTCGCCACTCGAAGGCGGGGAAAATGATTTATAATTTAACCTCCTTACAAGTCCATGGCGCGAATGATTTAAGATGCAGCATTTATACGCCTGTTGATGGAACAGGGACAGAGGAGAAGATTCAGCATTTGATGAAATGAAAGAGGGGACACAGTCGTTTATTGTGTCCCCTTCTCTATTTATTAAGAATTAGAAATAAGCTTTCTAACTCCATCCACTACAGGTGTTTCCGAACGGCCAAGTAGTTTTTCAAAATCATTGCTTTCAATATCTAATGTACCTTCGCGAATATCCTTTTGAATTGCTGCAAGCATAGGAACAACAAAATCAGGTATGCCAGCTTGTGTCATTATTTCTGCATATTTACTGTCATCTACATGTTGGACAGGTACTTCTTTTCCAATCACTTGGCTAACAGCGGCAGCGATTTCTTCTTGTGATAAAGGTTTGCCAGAAAGTTCATAAATCGTATTTTCGTGTCCTTCACCGGCTAGCACTTCTGCTGCAGCTTCTGCATAGTCCTGCTGTAAAGCCCAGCCGACCTTTCCGCTGCCAGCAGAGGTAACCCACGGTGCTCCAGCTTGAACTCCTTGAATAGTAGAAAGCTCATTTTCTAGGTACCAGTTATTACGTAAGAAGGAATAAGGGATACCTGTTTTTTGAATAGCGATCTCTGTTGCTTTATGAACTTCAGCAAGGAAGTTAGTGCTTTCCTGTGCATTCGCAATACTTGTATATGCGATAAAGGAAACACCAGCGTTTTTAGCAGCATCGACAGCATTATTGTGTTGGCGAATTCTAGTTTCTGTATCTCCATCTGCTGAAATAATTAATAGGCGATCGATTCCTTTAAAGGCAGCTGCCAAAGTTTCTGGCTGATCGAAATCTCCATGGCGAACATCTACGCCTTTTGCGCGTAAATCCTCTGCTTTTTCTGGATTGCGTACACTGACAGCAAGCTGATCAGCAGGTACTTTTGCTAATAAAACATTTACGATTTTAGATCCAAGTTTACCAGTGGCACCTGTTACTAATAGTTTCATTTGAAATTCCCTCCAATTAATGTTTTTCTTTCATTATACCCCAACGACTTTAACAAGATGTGTTGTTGGATATCCAATATAGGTATATAGTATATTCATAGTAAAAAAAATGAAAGTAGTTATTTTTTTATAACATAGTCACATAAATAGTACCATGGGAAGGAGAGAGAAAATGGCACGGTTTTTTGTTCAAAATGAATCTGTCTCAATCGATGAGGAGGGTTTTTGTCCTGTAACTTATACACAAAATTTAACGGCGGGAAGATGGAAAATTATTATCTTATGGCATTTAAGTCAGGGGACAAAACGGTTTAATGAATTGCAAAGACTATTGCCTGGCATATCAAAAGGGATTTTAACAAGGCAGTTAAGAGAATTAGAAGCAGATCAAATGGTGCACAGAGAAGTTTATAAAGAAGTGCCTCCCAAAGTGGAATATTCCTTAACAGAAAAGGGAGTTAGCTTTATTCCTATTCTTGATTTAATGGGAGAGTGGGGGAAAAAGCATTTTAAGGAATAAAAATGGGGACAAATAATTGTCCCCATTAGCTTTACAATACTTTATTCAAGAAATCTTTTGTACGCTCATTTTGTGGGTTTCCAAAAATCTCTTGTGGTGTACCCTCTTCCACGATATAGCCATTATCCATGAAGATTACGCGGTCTGCTACTTCTCTAGCGAAGCCCATCTCATGTGTAACAATTACCATCGTCATTCCTTCTTGAGCTAATTGCTTAATAACGTTTAATACTTCTCCGACCATTTCAGGATCAAGTGCACTTGTTGGCTCATCGAACAGCATAATATCAGGGTTCATCGCAAGGGCACGGGCAATGGCAACCCTTTGCTTTTGACCGCCAGATAATTTAGAAGGATTTTCATTAGCTTTATCCTTTAAGCCGACACGGTCTAATAGTTGTAAGGCTTTTTCTTTCGCTTGCTGTGGTGTTGCTTTTTTCAAATCAACTGGAGCAAGAGTGATATTTTCCAGAACCGTTAGATGCGGGAAAAGATTGAAATGCTGAAACACCATTCCGATATTTTCTCTGATTTTGTTAATATCATTTTTCTTATCTGTTAATTTAAAGTCATTTACAACAACTTCGCCACTTGTAACTTCTTCTAACATATTTAAGCAGCGAAGAAGGGTACTTTTTCCGGAGCCAGAAGGACCAATTAAACAAACAACTTCGCCCTCTGTTACCTGTAAATCAATTGATTTTAAAACTTCAAGATTACCATATGATTTTTTCAGATTCGTCACTTTAAGCTTGGCCATTTTTAATCCTTCTTTCTAATCGATTTGATACTTTTGTTAGAATCATAATAACGATAAAGTACATAATACCGACGATCAGCCACATTTGGAATGATTCTAAGTTTCTTGCAATAATAATTTTTCCGCTTTGTGTCAATTCGTTAATACCGATAATGGAAAGAATAGACGTATCTTTTAGTGTAATAACAAATTGGTTAATAAATGCTGGAATCATTAATTGGATAGCCTGTGGAAGCACTACCTTTCTCATTGCTTTTCCATAAGGAAGTCCTAGACTGCGAGCAGCCTCCATCTGTCCTTTATCAACCGATTGAATGCCTCCGCGAACAATTTCAGCCATGTAAGCACCAGCATTTAAACTTAATGTAATAAGACCGGCAGCAACAGCTGTAATTCGGAAGTCAAGAGCTGCTGGAATTCCGAAGTAAATAAAGAATGCTTGAACGATTAATGGTGTTCCTCGGAAAATATCGATGTATATACCAGCAATTGTTCGTAAAATTTTACTTTTGGCAATACGTAATAGTCCAAAGATAATTCCTAGTACAGTTGCAATTAATAGAGAAACGACTGTTAAGATAAGTGTCATTTTTAAACCAGATAATAAGCTAGGGAAGCTCTCTTTTAATAAACCAAAAAAGCCACTCTTAGCTTCTTCATCTGATCCAGTTTCTAAGTATTTATCTAATATTTCTTGATATTCTCCAGATGCCTTTAAATTGGCTAATCCAGTGTTAAACATTTCAAGAAGCTCTGTATTTTGTCCTTTAGAAACAGCGAATCCATAAGAGGCTCCTGCTTCTTTATCTGTCACAATTTTAAGGCCATTTCCTTGCTTGATTCCATATGCTAATACTGGATAATCATCAAATACAGCTACGGAATTTCCAGTTCTTACTTCTTCGTACATATTAGCAGAATCATCAAATGTTACGATGGAAAAACCATATTTGTCTTTGATGCTTTCTGCAAAGCTTGCCCCCTCTGTTCCTGTTTTAACAGCAACCTTTTGACCTTTTAAGTCTTTATAGGAGGAGACTTTATCATTATCGCTGTCGACGGCCATAATGATACCAGAATCAAAATAGGGTTCCGAGAAATCGAATTTCATTTGTCGTTCATCTGTAATGCTCATCCCGGCAATAACAGCATCCACTTGTTTTGATTCAAGTGCTTGAACAGCTGCGTTAAATCCAAGTGGCTTCATTTCATATTTGAAACCTTGATCTTTCGCAATAGCAGCCATTAAATCCATATCGATTCCGACGAAGTCCCCATTTACATCCTGAAATTCAAATGGCGCAAATGTAATATCTGTTGCAATCTGATATACTTTCTCCTTTGCTTCTGCTTTTGATATAGGAGAAATAATATTCAGCATAGTTAAGATAACTACGAAGAATAAAACTAATTTAGACATCCTTTTCTTTTCTTTCATTCGTACAACTCCTTTTCGTTTTTCTAAAGTTATAAAGTTCTGGTATAACATGTTAGATTACCTAACAAAACATAATTAAAATAATACTAAACAATTTTGATCTTGTACAGATAGGAATATAAAGAGAAAATTTACCAATTATTTTTAAGAGGGTGGAATACATAATAGCAAGTATGTTATACTAGAGTTACTTATAACGAAAGGGATGATGGGTGAACGATGAAGAACTAATCTTATTTTTCCAAAATTTGAATGAAATACATTTCAAATGGAACAAAAAATAGGATTAGTCTGCCCATTTCCATAAATCGCTTTTTCAAAGCATATCTCTAATGGTATGTGCACAATGATTGGTCGATATGCACGCTTTTTGTATATCGGTTATGTATGTTGTGAATGAGCAAATAATTAGGTACGGCTAATCCTTCCAGAGAAAATTTGGGAGGATTTTTTTCTCCCTTCTGAAAGGGTTTGATAAAATGCAAGAACTTTTAAAGTTAGTTAATATCGGATATGAAGTGCTGGATACTACTATTTTTACAAATATAAATGCAAGTGTACAGCAAGGAGAAGTTATTGGGATTATTGGTAAAAATGGTGCAGGAAAATCTACTTTACTGCAGTTAATAAATAAAGAAATTGTCCCTACAGATGGACATATCAAGTCGGTAAAGGAAGACTTATTGGTAAAAATGGTCGAACAGGAAACCGAAAACTACGACTTACAGAAAGAAACTTTTTTGGAATCGAAGCTATTAGAGAAATGGCAGGTGCCGACAAAGGACTTCCGAGTAATGAGTGGCGGGGAAAAATTAAAAGCACGTCTCGTTAAAGGCTTTGCCCACGATGCTGATTTATTACTATTAGACGAACCAACCAATCACTTAGATGAACAAAGTATGGCACTGCTGCTCGACCAAATAACAGCATATAAAGGAACCATTATAATCGTTTCCCATGACCGCTATTTCTTGGATAAAGTTACAACAAAAATCTGGTCACTTGAAAATAAACAGCTTATCGAATATAAAGGGAATTATACGAGCTATATGGAGGCACGTGAGCAAAAGAGATTATCCCAGCAGCGGGAGTATGATAAACAGCAGAAGAAGATTAAACAAGTGGAAGGACAAATGAAGGAGCTCACCTCTTGGTCTCAGAAAGCGCATGCCCAATCAACCAAACAAGAATTCCCAAAAGAATATTACCGCACAAAGGCCAAACGAATGGATGCTCAAGTCAAATCAAAGCAAAAACGGTTAGAAAAAGAGCTGGAAAAAAATAAAGTGGAACGTTTAGACGAAGAGTATACGGTAGCTTTTTCGATTGAAGCGAATAAAAAGAAGGGGAAACGCTTTTTGGAAATCAAAGATTTATCGAAAGCGTTTGACGCTAAATTGTTGTTTAAAAAGGTGAATGTAACGATTCAGCATGGGGAAAAGGTTGCGATTATGGGACCTAATGGAAGTGGGAAAACAACCTTGTTAAATATTATTTTAGGAAAAGAAAAGGCCGATGGAGAAGTTTGGATTTCACCGACAGCCACTATCGGTTATTTAACACAGGAAGTATTCGATCTTCCTTTAGAGGAAACACCGGAACAGCTGTTTTTCAAAGAAACATTTGAAGAAAGAGGAAAAGTACAAACACTGATGAAACATTTAGGATTTATGGCTTCTCAATGGAAGGAACCAATAAAAAATATGAGCATGGGAGAACGGGTAAAATGCAAATTAATGGCTTATATTTTAGAAGAAAAAGATGTGCTCATACTCGATGAACCAACAAACCATCTGGATTTACCTTCCCGGGAACAATTAGAAAAAACGCTATCCCAGTATAATGGAACGCTTATTATTGTTTCGCATGACCGTTATTTTCTAGAGCAAACAACGACAAGTAAACTAATCATAGGCGATGGAACGATTCAAAGGCAATGGACGGAGTCTCCAAAACGGGATAGAGATAATAAAGAAGAATTACGGCTAAAGCTGGAGACAGAAAGACAAGAAGTATTAGGAAAATTAAGCTTTATGACACCGAAGGATAAGGAATATGCGGAATTAGATAGAAAGTTTCTGGAATTAACAAAGCAAATAAAGGAGCTATAGGGGATTATTCCCCTTTTAATTTGTAAAATAATTAATTATTCCAGCTATTGCTAATGATACTCCCCCAATTAGAAAGGCTATTATGGAAATTTTTGCGTTTAATGTGCGATCTTGTTCGGTTTCTGTAAAATGATGATTTCTGTGCTGCCTGCCATCTGGCCATGCTCCGACCATCGTCACTGATGATTTCTGTGCTGCCTGCCATCTGGCCATGCTCCGACCATCGTCACCGCAATGAAGATCGAAATGATACCGATGATGAAAAAAAACATAAACATAGATCTTCCTCCTTTTTAAATAAGAAGCAATTTTCTTGTGTTAATTATACGTATTGTTTCAACTTAAAGTTACAGAAATATGTGATTATTTATGCTTTAATAAGAAGAAAGAGGAGGAATAGCCATGAGGATACCTGCTAAGCTACAAAAGGGTGATGAAATTAGAGTGATTGCCCCTAGTCGAAGTGCAGCAATTTTATCAGAAGAGGGAATAGAGCAAGCAAAGAAAAGATTAGAGAATCTTGGATTTATTGTGACGTTTGGGAAGCACATTTTTGAATCGGACTTACAATTCTCCTCCACGATTGAGCATCGGGTGGAAGACATTCATGATGCTTTTCGGGATCAAAATGTAAAAGGAATATTAACGGTAATTGGCGGATTTAACAGCAACGAGCTGTTGCCTTATTTAGATTTTGATTTAATAAAAGCTAACCCGAAGATACTTTGTGGGTATAGTGATATTACCGCTTTAGCAGCTGCAATTACAACCAAGGCTGATTTTATTACCTATTCTGGTCCACATTTTTCTAGCTTTCAAATGGAAAAGCTGCAGGAATACCAAACAGAATATTTTCAGAAATGCGTGATGGAAACTAGTGCGTTCATCATAGAACCTTCTGATGTATGGACAGATGATGCATGGTATTTGGATCAAGAAAATCGTCGATATGAACCTGGAGGCTGGAAGGTATACCAAGAGGGGAGTGCAAAAGGGCAATTGTTTGGTGGTAATTTATGTACCTTAAATTTACTGCAGGGAACAGAATATATGCCTAATCTTAAAGACAGCATTCTATTTGTAGAAGATGATGAATTAACTATTCCAGAAACATTCGCAAGAGATTTAACCTCCTTGCTGCAGACAGCAGGAATAATTAAAGCATTAGTAATTGGGAGATTTCAACGAGCTTCAAAAATGACTGAAGAGCAGCTTTTGTTTATTTTAGATAAACATCCTCTTTTGCAGCAAATCCCTGTCCTATATGATGTGGATTTTGGTCATATCCAACCATTCTTTACTTTCCCCATTGGGGGAGAAGTAGAGATTGATACAAAGAACCATGGAATTAAATTGACTACTTTTTAAAGGGTTCAATGGAGGAATCGACTTGGAGCTTAAAGAAAAGATAAAAAATCTACCAGCATCTCCAGGGGTGTATTTGATGAAGGATTCCTCTGGACAAATCATTTACGTTGGCAAATCCAAAACATTAAAAAATAGAGTTTCTTCATATTTTCAGCATTCGAAAAATCGGATTGGTAAAATAGAGAAATTAGTGAAGCATATAAAGGATTTTGACTTTATTGTCACAGATACAGAGTTTGAGGCATTAATGCTGGAATGTAAGTTAATAAAAGAAATCCAGCCCATGTACAATCGGATGATGAAAGCGACAAAGGCATACAACTACATCGTATTCCGATGGCAGAAGGGATCCTACCGTATGGAGATTGTAAATGAATTGGAGAAGGATGATATTCATTATTATTTTGGTCCTTTTACTAGTAAAAGAACAGTAGAAAATGCAATAAAAGGAATCCAATCATTTTATAAAATAGATTGTTCCAAAACGATAAGAAGTAATAGTCCATGTCTCAATTATACAATCGGAAAGTGTATAGGGATTTGCTTCAATCCAATAGCTGAAGAAACGTATCAACAAATTATCCATCGTCTTATCTCTTTATTTAAAAAAAAGGATACTAGAATACTAGAAGAAATGTCCGCCGAAATGAGCGAAGCTTCTAGTAATTTTGATTTTGAAAAAGCAGCGGAAATAAGAGATACCATTGCCAAAATAAAGACGATTCTGCAAACAGAGACAGTAATAAATTTTATGGTTGAAAATCTTTTTCTAGCAGTCGAGCATTTAAATAACGATCGTATAAAGCTATTTCTGATTAAACGAAATCAGATTTTGTACCGGCAAATATATGAAGCAAATCATTTTGATATGCAAGTGGTGAAGAGGCAGATTTGTACATATCTTTCAAGAAAGAATCTGCCTGTCGCTACGTTAGATAAGGCAGAAATAGACGAAGCTTATATTATTTATAACTATTTAAACAGCGGCAATTGTCGGTATGTGGTCGTAGAGGCCGAATGGCAGGGAAATAGAGAATGTGGTAATTTGGAAAACAGTCTCAGGAAAATCATTCCCTTTCATTAATAAGAAATTTTTCAGGAAATACAGATAAAAATGCAGTGACATCCTAAAATAGAGGAGAAATCAATATGCTGTCGAAAGAACAAATTAATGAAATTAGAGAGCTTAAGGATATTTGTGAGAAAAAAGAAGGTTTTGAGTTAAAGCTTAACTTTGATATGCTCGAAAATAGAAATGGAGAAAAGAAAGAGGACTTTTTTTATTATGTAGACGGCAAACTAGTTGGCTTTTTAGGGAGCTACTATTTTGGCAAAAAAGTTGAGTTGTGTGGTATGGTTCATCCACATTTTCGCCGGAACGGGATTTTTACAGCTTTGCTGGAAGAAGGCTTAGAAACAGCAAGACAGAGAGAAGCTACGAGTATATTATTGAATGCTCCTGCTGCATCGCAGAGTGCAAAAGTATTTCTAGATAAGCTACCATGTTCCTATGCCTTTTCGGAACATCAAATGAAATGGCATAAGGAAGATTTAATAGAGGATGCTGCGATTTCTTTAAGACCATATGATTATGATCAGGATAAAGAAATAGAAATAGAGCTTGATGTTTTAGGCTTTGGTATAGCTGAGGAGGATGCTCGCGATTACGTTAACACCATAACGGAGCAGGCTGGTGATAAACGCATGATTATTGAGGTAGATGGAAAAACAGCGGGGAAAATCAGAGTTTCTGAAACCGATGGAGAAGCATGGATTTACGGTTTTGTTGTTATTCCAGAGCTTCGCGGAAAAGGAATTGGCAGAAGGGCGTTATCGAAAGTGGTAAAAATGGAAAAGGAAAAAGGCCTTCCTATCTTTTTAGAAGTAGAAGCAAAAAATGCTCGAGCGCTTAAACTTTATGAGTCTTGTGGATTTCGAAGCTATCATTCACAGGACTATTATGAATATAAATAACTCTTTTGATAGAAGGTATCTAAATGTCCATCTAGATACCTTCTATCCTTATGTCAGAGGAAGAGCAGTAATACACGTATTATCATCTTTAAAAGTAGCGAGATCCGATTTAGCTGTTTTGCCATTATAGGAGATGGTTATTTTTAAATCTTTATTGCGAGGAAGCCATAAATCGATAAACCCGTTTGGCTGAGAAGTTATAAGTTCATCTACATAAACATTCCCCACGTCATCTTCAATATATACTGCGAATTCCTTATTTGCCAATTCCCCGCGGCACCCAGCTAAATTATGGATGGCACAAGGGTGAGTATCTACTAAGTAAGGAGCAACAGAAACAAAAAATTCCTCTTTGGGCAAGCGATAGAGATGCTCTTCGTTGTCGAGAGTATTCACCGTTAATGTATCAGAGGTAATGGAAGCGGCAGCTGCTGACTTCTTCCCAGAACTATAATCTTGAACAAGTTGTTTGACATCGCTATTGTCGATTTTTTCATAGCGGTTATTTTGGGTAATAATTAAAAGAATCGTTACAGCAAATAGTATGGTAATAAATATCGGAATGATAAGTTTAGTTTTTTTCATATTAATCGCATTCTCCCTTTCAAGTTTGACTGCTTATGTATAAAGATAACAAAAAAGAGCAAAAAATCATGAAAGAAAAATGGAGATTTTGTGAATTTTTTTTTAAAATCGATTTCTTTTTCATTTTTCAGAAGTTTGGTAAAAATTGTGATAAAAGTCCTTTCTTTCTCTTGTGTATCTGTCTATTTTCCTATAAAATTTGTAATAGAAACTAGAAAAAGGAAATAGAGTATTTTCATTATTTAAATATAATAAAATGATAAAGGCAAATTCATCGAAAGGTGAAGACGCAAAGCTATAGGGACTAAGATCTTGGAGATTAAGTCAGCCAGTTACCGATTTATCTTGATAAAGAAGGGCTAATCGGTCGAAGATTAGCTTTTTTCTATTATTTGGATAGCTGTAATATGTCGATGATAGTCTCACTAATGGTAAGGTGAGGAGAAAAATGGGGATATTATATTTTTGCTGCGGAGTAATGATAGGTATTTTCTTTTGGAAAAAAAATGATAAGCGTAAATATAATAAGTGGAAAGCGAAAATACAAAAAGAAGATATTATGTTCCGCCTAGTGGAAAGCTCAAAGGACATCGTTTATCGATATGAAGTGAAGCCGCAAATGAGACATTCGTATATTAGTCCTTCTGCTGATGCTGTATTAGGGGATGGCATGGTCAAGGAATTCTATCGAAATCCGTATGCCCCTTTAGACATAATTTACCCCGAGGATTATGACATTATGTACAAAAAACTTCATGGCGCAATTGATTATAGTCAGCCATTGGTTCAACGAATGAGATGTTCAGACGGTTCTTATAAATGGTTTGAGGAATATGCGACACCTATTTATGAGCATGGAGAGCTTGTAGCGATTCATGGAATCATTCGCAATATCGACGAGAAAGTAAGGCTACGCGAGAATTTGGAACATCAGCTGATTCATGATGCATTAACAGAAGTATATAATCGTTTTTACTTTGAACAAAAGATGGAAGAATTCGATACGAAAATAGATGAAGTAATTGCCATTATCCTATGTGATTTAGACGAATTAAAACAAGTTAATGATAAGTATGGTCATAAACAAGGCGATGATTTAATCAAAGCAGCTGGAAAATTATTAAACACTTTTTCTTCTCCTTATATTACGGTCTCAAGAATCGGCGGGGATGAATTTGTCTTATTAATCCTAGGAATGAAACAAGATGAAATAGAAGAGTTATACAAGAGGATGACGATGGGATTAAGTGATAAGGGAAAATGTGTAGAAGAAAATATGGTGAGAATGTCGATTGGCTATGCGTTTGGTCAAAGCTCTCTTGGAAAAATGACAGCCTTATTTACAGAAGCGGATAATCATATGTATCAAAATAAAGTCCAAAAGAAAAAGGAAAATCAACATAAAGTATTGGCAGAATAACTGGTTTTATAGCAGAGGGAAGACAGCTTTCAACTAAAGGAAAGCTGTTTTCTTTATATAGAATTGTTTTTTGCAAAATGTTATTGCATGTTCCCCACGGTGAAAAGGGTATAATAGAAATATCAAAAAGGAATGGAAGGGAGCTAATATGAGTAATAAAGAGACAAAAACAGATGCTGGCTGGAATTTTGATAATAGCTATGCTCGTCTTCCCGAAATATTTTATTCTAAGATGACAGTAAATCCAGTCATTTCCCCAAGCTTAGTGAAACTTAATGAGGATTTAGCTAAGACTCTTGGATTAAATGGGGAGCAATTGCAGCACCCTGAGATAATAGATGTATTAAGCGGGAATGAGGTTCCAGAAGGAGGCTTTCCTCTTGCCCAAGCATATGCGAGCCATCAATTTGGCCACCCGACCATGCTGGGTGATGGAAGGGCGATGTTAATCGGAGAGCAGATCACCCCATCAGGTGAACGATTCGATATTCAATTAAAAGGCTCTGGCCGAACTCCCTATTCGCGCGGTGGCGACGGGAGAGCAGCGCTTAAGCCAATGCTAAGGGAGTATATCATTAGTGAAGCGATGCATGGGCTTGGCATTCCAACTACTAGAAGCTTAGCGGTTGTAGCTACTGGCGAGACGATTGTCCGTGAAATGAATTTGCCAGGAGCTGTCTTAACAAGAGTAGCAGCAAGCCATCTTCGCGTAGGAACTTTTCAATATGCAGCTGCTCTTGAGTCGAAGCAGGATCTTAAAGCACTTGCGGATTATGCTATGGAACGGCATTTCTCAACGATTAAGAAAGATGGGAATCCGTATGTTGAAATGTTTAGAGAAGTAATGAAGCGGCAGGCTGCATTAATTGCAAAATGGCAATTAGTTGGGTTTATTCATGGTGTTATGAACACAGATAATATGACGATTAGTGGCGAGACGATTGACTATGGACCATGTGCGTTTATGGATAGCTTCCATTTAGATACTGTTTTTAGCTCGATTGATGTTCAAGGTCGGTATGCATATGGAAATCAGCCGAAAATAGCAGGGTGGAATCTGGCCAGGTTTGCTGAAAGCCTCCTGCCATTATTCCATGATGATATGGAAAAAGCAGTGGAGCTTGCTCAAGAACAATTAGATCAATTTAATCCTTTTTATCAGCAGCATTGGCTTGATGGAATGAGAGGAAAATTAGGACTAGTGGCAGCGGAAGAAGAAAAAGATGCTGAGCTGATAGAGAAGCTCCTTGGTATCATGCAAAATAATCGGGCGGACTATACAGATACTTTCCGTGCTTTAACACTAGGGGAAGTAGAAAGATTAGAACTAAATAAAAATCAAGCATTTAGCGAATGGCATAAAGCTTGGAAGGAAAGAATTGCAGGGCAAGAAGGGGGAGAAGTAGCTGCTCGTGAACGGATGAAAAAGCATAATCCAGTTGTCATCCCTCGCAATCATCGTGTCGAAGCAGCACTTGATGCTGCAGAAGCCGGAGATTTAAGTGTAATGGAAGAATTATTACAAATGCTTTCTAACCCGTATGCATATACAAAAGCACAAATGGAGTACGGCATAGCTCCAGTGAAGATCAACCCTGCTTATAAAACGTATTGCGGGACATGATGATTTTAATCTAGCAGAAATAACAACCGATAAAAAGTTTCTTGTTTCTTTTAGAACAGGGAACTTTTTTATTATGGTCGACTAAATGTTTACATCTTTGCCATCTATAAAACAAAGCATGAAAATGAAACTTTTTAAACGTTCAATCAGTATATGTATATAACGGAAATTTTTCACGGCAGCAGAGCAGCGAGTGGATAAATAAGGTATGATTAGTATAAGAAGAGATAAAAATTGAGGTGATTTACTTGATCCTTCATTATAAATGCCCAAATTGTGGGGGAGATATGAGCTTTAATGCAGATACAGGCAGTTTATCTTGCCCTAGCTGTGGAAATGAAGAGAATATTGAGAGCTATCCAGAAAATTTAATGACCGCTTCTTTTGAAGAGAATGAGGTGAAGGAATACCATTGTGACAACTGCGGGGCAGTATTACTAACAGAAGCAGACACAACGGCAACAAATTGTAGCTTTTGCGGTGCAGGCGTTGTTATTGCTGACCGATTGGCAGGAGCGCTTGCTCCTAAGAAAGTGATCCCTTTTACAATCAGTAAAGAAGAAGCTATGGCGGCTTTTCAAAAATGGTGTAGAAAGGGACTATTAACTCCAAAGGGATTTATGAATGCAGACAGGATAAAAAGTATTACTGGTATGTATGTACCATTTTGGCTTTATGATTTAAACAGTGATGTTGATGTAACTGCCCTTTGCACAAAGGTCCGGACGTATACAAGCGGTGATTATATCTATACGGAAACGAAGTATTATGAAGCATATCGAAAGATAAATTTAGATTATGCGAAAATTCCAGTTGATGCTTCTGAAAAAATGAAAGATGAATTAATGGATAAATTGGAACCTTTTCCATATGAACAGTTAAAAGATTTTAAAACACCTTATCTAGCTGGCTTTATTTCTGAAAAATATAATTATACGGACGCAGAATTATTACCGCGCGCAAAGGCTAAAGTGAGTGATTACATTGATTCCTTTGTACATTCCACTTTTGCTGGGTATCACACGATAAATTACCGGGATAGAAATATTGATACAAAAGCGGTCCGGAGTGATTATGTCTTGCTTCCTGTATGGATGGTCAGTTACGATTACGAAAGCCAAGAGCATATTTTTGCGATGAATGGACAGACAGGAAAAGTAGTCGGAAAACCGCCGATTAGTAAAGGCAAGGTAGCGTTATGGTTTAGCGGAATTGCTGGCGGCACATTCCTTGCACTAAAAGGTATCTCCGTCTTAATGGGTGGTGGCTTCTTTTGAGAAAAATTTTAAGGAAGTATAGTAGTTTACTATTTATTGCCTTGGCAATATTTACTCTGTTCTCAAGCAATGCAGTAAGTGCGGCTTCAGAAAATCAAACGCAATATATCTTTGATGATGCCCAGCTTTTAACAGATTCAGAAAAAACAGAACTGGAAAGCTTAGCAGAGGAATTAGGCGAAGAAGCCGAAACCGCCTTATTGATTCTTACGCTAGATGGTACAGATGGAAAAGATATCGAACAATATGTAGACGATTATTATGATGAAGAAGCACCAGGCTATGACCAGCCTCATGGTAATACAGCTATCTTAGCCATTGATATGGAGCAAAGGGATATTTATTTAGCAGGTTTTAAAAAAGCGGAAGATGCATTGGATAATGAAACACTAGATAATATCCGCGAAGAAATAACACCTGCTTTATCAGACGGCGATTACTTAGAGGCATTCTCCACTTTTATGCATGAATCAGCTTATTATTTAGTGGATGATCCGGCTAATTTAGAAAATGATTATGATTATAGCGACATAGATGAGGCTAGAAATGAATATAGAGAGGAAAATAATGCAAGTGGAATGCCAGCATTTTTCTTCCATTGGGGCTTTCAGCTGATTGCCTCGCTCGTGGTTGCGGGGATTATCGTGAGTATAATGGTTTTCCAATCAGGGGGGAAAGTAACCGTGGATGGCAATACGTATATGGATAATTCGAAGATTATAAATAGACAGGATCGCTTTATTCGAAAAACAGTAACAAAACAAAGAAAGCCACAAAACAACTCAGGTGGCGGTGGAGGGATTACTGGCGGTGGTCACTCCCATAGTGGAAGCAGAGGAAAATTCTAAACAAGTATTTTACTTAGTGAAAGGGGCTAAAAAAGGATGTCATTTTTTCGTAATCAATTTGCTAATGTAGTGGAATGGGAAGAATTTCGTGAAGATATGATTTTTTATAAATGGAAAAATCGTGAAATTAAAAAGGGAAGTAAATTAATTATTCGCCCAGGCCAGGATGCTATCTTTTTAAACAATGGCAATATAGAAGGAGCTTTTCAAGAGGAGGGCGAGTATGACATTGAGTCGCAAATTGTCCCATTTCTATCCACTTTAAAAGGCTTTAAATTCGGATTCAATAGTGGAATGCGAGTAGAAGTGCTATTCGTCAATACAAAGGAATTTACAGTTAAATGGGGCACGAAAAACGCAATAAATATACCAGCAGCTGGACTTCCTGGTGGAATGCCAATAAGAGCAAACGGAACCTTTCAGTTTAAAGTAAAGGATTATATATCGCTGATCGATAAAATTGCTGGGATTAAAAATCAATATTTAGTAGAAGATGTAAAAATTCGCATTATCTCTGTACTGGATCAATTATTAATGAAGTGGATAGTCACAGCAGGTAAGGATATGTTCAATCTTCAAGCAAACTCCTTTGAAATTGCCAAAGGCATTCAAGAAGATTTAAATAGCCAGATGATGGAAAGCGGGCTTGCGATTACAGGCTTCCAGATCATGAGCTTCAGCTATCCAAAAGAAGTACAGGATATGATTAATAAAAATGCCTCACACGGAATGGTTGGCAATATAGATAAGTACCAGCAAATCTCGCTGATTGATGGCATGGCTAATGGGAAAATGTCAGGCGGGGGTGCAGCGTCTGATATGGCTGGCATGATGATGGGAATGAATATGGCTAATCAAATGATGGATAAAATGAATAAGCAAAATCAAAGCCAGGGGCAAAATCAGCAGCAAACGCCGGCTCCACAACCAACACCAGAAGCAGCATCCCAGAATCAAGAGAAAAAACGGCCCAATTTTTGTCCGAATTGTGGAACGAAAACAGGGGAAGGCAATTTCTGCTCCAATTGTGGCCATAAGTTAGTATAAAAGCGACGCCAAAACGGTTTTCCATAGAGGGAAACCGTTTTGGGTTTATCGGTTGCTATTTTACAAACACAAAAAGCATTTTATTGACATTATATAGAAGGTGAGGTAAATTAGTTAGTATTCTAAGTAATTAAAAAGGAAGGAATGAAAATGAAGGAGAGGGAGTTTGAAGTAAATTTTCAATATCTTATTCGCACCATTAATCATAAAATTAAGCTAAGTGGTGATAAAAGGTTGGAAGCGCATGGGATTACATTAGAACAGGCCCGTACTATGGGTTTCATTGATGCTCATGAGGAGCAGGGGATTACGCATAAGGATTTAGAAACAAGGTTTAATCGAAAAGGTTCCTCCATCAGTAGTATCATTCATAATTTGGAAAAAAAAGATTTTATAAAACGTACAATTGATCCAAAGGATGAGCGTAGAAAGTTATTGTCTCTTTCAGAGAAAGGGAAAAAAATCGTAGGTGATTTTGAAGTTTTTTTTGCTAATGCTGAGAATATGCTGGTTGAGGGTTTTAGTGATGAAGAGAAAAAGCAGCTATTTCATTTTTTAGAACGAATGAATGTAAATGTAGACAAACAGCTTTAGCAAAGTGATATCTTACAGGGGATATCACCGTATATAGTTAGAGTTCTAAGTATATGAACTGAATTGTTTTTCGTTTTCAATACATTTAGATTAAGTACGGTTCAATGAATGAAGTCTGTTTATTACAACTAAATAGTTAGAAGTCTAATTATTTAGTTAGATTTCTAACTAAATAAAAAGAAAGTAGTGATAATATGGAAAAAGAAAATCTTTATTATTTTGAAAAAGCACCAATTACTAAAGCAGTTGCCCATTTTGCTATTCCGATGATGCTTGGTATGTCAATGACAGTAGTTTATTCGATTTTAAATGCTTATTTTATTGGCTTTTTACAGGACACTGCGATGCTTACAGCTATTACACTAGCACTTCCAGTCTTTGCTTTAATCATGGCTTTTGGAAATTTAATAGGAATGGGAGGAGGTACCTATATATCAAGGCTTCTTGGTGAAAAAAATTATTATAGAGTAAAACAAGTATCTTCGTTTTCTATTTACAGTTCTATTTTATTAGGTTTATTAATCATTATAGCTACACTTCCATTTATAGATTCGATTGTTTCATTATTGGGTAGTAGCCTCCATTCCTTTGAGTATACAAAACAATACGTAATGATGTTAATTATTGGTTCACCGTTTATTATTTTATTTTTTACTATGGAACAATTAGTTCGATCAGAAGGTGCGGCAAATGTTTCCATGATTGGAATGATACTTAGTGTAGCCATAAATATTGTACTTGATTTATTGTTTATTTTTGTTTTAAAGCTAGGAATTATGGGGGTCGCAGCAGCAACCATTCTCTCAAATATTATGGCTTGTATTTATTTTAGTTATTATATGGGAAAAAAGAGCAAATTCCTTACCTTATCTTTTCGGGATTTTTCATTCGAAAAAACTATCCTTAAGCATATTTTAACGATTGGGGTTCCGGTATTTTTGATGAATGTTTTTATGGGAGTTACAGCCCTCTTCTTTAATCACTTTATGATGATATATGGAGATAAAGCTGTTGCTGCTTATGGAATTTCCTCAAGATTACAACAGTTTCCAGAGTTTTTCATCATGGGAGTTTGTGAGGGTGTAGTGCCGTTAATAGCTTATTCCTTTACAGCAGATAGAAAGCGGATGAAAAAAGTTGTGTCGTTTACGAGTAAGCTTATACTAGGAATGGCCGTTCTTTTTGGATTAATCATCTTTTTTGCATCCAGCAACCTTATCGGTTTATTTACTAATGATATCGCATTAATTACTGTAGGAAGCTATATCTTAAAAGTAACGTTCTTATCTATGTTTTTATCTGGATTTACGTTTTTAATTATTGGGATGTTTCAGGCGACTGGTCAGGGAACTGCTGCCTTTGTTATGGCCTTTGTGCAAGGATTGGTGTTAATTCCTATTTTGTTTTTTGCTAATTTCACTTTTGGTTTTCATGGTGTCGTTTGGTCCCTGTTTTTAGCAGATAGTATTACATTCATAGTAGGCGCAGCAATACTATATGTATTAAGAAATAAATTAAATAGTCCTTCTGTGGAAGAGTTGCTGCAGGGAGAATAATACGCCAAAATAATGGATTCTTGCTTTGATAAACAAAAATGCAATATTGCTGTAATAGGGGAAGGGGAAGAAATACTACCTGTATTCTCAGCAATATTGCAGAGATAGTGTCTATTTATGTAAGGTATAAGGAGAACGAGAGAAATTTAATCTTTATCGGTTTACAATCAATAAATTATAAAGTAGTATGTAAGAGGTTTAAAGATTACAAGCAAGGAGTTGAATTTTTATGAGTACTCGAAAGTGTATGGAACCTGAACCAGAACCCACGGCCATGAAAGAGGAAGTCATATATAGCCCTTCCTTTAGAAGTTTGAATACTGATAAAGATTCAACTTTATTTGGCAGAGAATGTTGACTTCCTCTACAACAAGAGGAGGTAAAAGCATGAGAAAAATTTATATTTCAAATGAAGATGGAATGTTGCAGGAAACAGATAAAATAGTCAATGGCTGCTGGATCAATTTAATAGCACCAACAGAGCATGAGATAACAGAAATTGCAACAGGTTTAGATATTCCATTAGCGTTTATGAAAGATCCATTGGATGAAGAAGAGCGTTCAAGAATTGAAAAAGATGGGGAGAATATATTGATCATTGTCAATCTTCCGCTCGTTTCGTTTGATGAAAAAAAGACACAAATTTATGACACCATTCCATTAGGAATGATTATTTCCAAGAATTGCTTTATTACTGTCTGCTTAAAGGATAATCCTATTTTTCAACAATTTTCTGAAGGGAGAATGAAGAGCTTTTTTACGTACAAAAAAACTCGTTTTTCCTTGCAAATACTGTATAGTATGGCGACAGCTTATTTAAAATATTTAAAGCAAATCAGCAAGAAGACAGATAGCATTGAAAAAGAACTACAGCAGTCCATGAAAAATAAAGAGCTTTTCTCTTTGCTTAACATCGAAAAAAGTTTAGTGTACTTTACGACTTCTTTAAAATCGAATAATATTGTTATGCAAAAAATGCTCAAAAGTAATTATTTGAAAATGTATGAAGATGATCAAGAATTGTTAGAGGATGTTATCATAGAGAATCAGCAAGCAATTGAGATGGCTGAAACCCATATGTCGATTTTAAGTGGGATGATGGATGCCTTTGCTTCGGTTATTTCCAATAATGTTAATATGGTCATGAAGTTTCTCACATCCTTCACGATTATTTTATCCTTACCAACAATGGTTGCGAGCTTTTACGGAATGAATGTGCATATTCCATTTCAGGATATGTCCTATTCTTTCACCATTGCAATTATGATTTCCTTCCTATTATCAGGAATAACCGCTCTAGTCTTTTGGAAAAAGAAGTTCTTTTGACAATGTACAGCTCCTCCCTATGATAGGGAGGAGCTTCTTTAATAAAACGAACGAAATTCTTTCGGTGTAAACCCCGTTTCCTTTTTAAAGGTGGCAACAAAATGACTGGTGTCATTGAAGCCAGTTAAGAACGTAATGTCCTTGATTTTTATATCTCTATTGGTAACTAAGATTTCTTTTGCCTTTTTTATTCTGTATGCAAGGACATATTGATAGACAGAAACACCGACAAAGCGTCGAAAAAGCTTATTCAAATATTGTGGGGAGATATAGAGTCTCTTTGCGATATCGGCAATATCACATTTCTCTACATAGTTTGTTTCAATCCATTGGATACTTGGCCAAATATATTGCTGATATAAATCATTGGTATGGACGGTTCTATGTAAGCCATGGTCTCGTATATTTAATAAGAAGGTATACACATCAATGGAAAGCTGCTGCTGCTGGCTATTTTGGTTTTCGTTTTTTATACGGGACAACATTCTTCTCGTCCAATCACTGTAAGAAAAATCTGGGCAATCGTTGGCAAGATAGTAGGGAGCAGCTCCAAGGATATCTGCTATATTTGGAGAAAAACTACCGTTAATCGTTAAAAAATTTGTTTGCCAGCCATTGGCGGAAATAGCCTCATAGTAATGTGAAACAAATGGTGCAATCAGAATTCCTTCTGAAGGTCTTAAGCGGATTTTTTCATTTTCAATAGTGACCTCCCCTAACCCCTTTTCCGTTTGTAACCAATGGTAATACGGATAGCCATCCGCTCGCATAATCATTTCTTGCTCCCACTGATAGCCGATGCTTTCGATGGAAAAGGGGTTAGAACCATCTAATAAATTAAAATGTACTTCCATTTATATATCCCCTTACATTAGGTTCATATTTTTATATAAACTAGTTACTCTTATTATACTTTTTCTTTATTTGCCTATCTATAATGAATGTATAAAAAAAGGTGGAGGGATGAAGATGGCGAAAAAAGTCTTTAACCGTATTTTATATGGAGGAGATTATAATCCGAATCAATGGCCAAAAGATATTTGGGAAGAGGATATGCGGATATTTAAAAAGGCGGGTATTAATTCAGCGACGATTAATGTTTTTTCATGGGCAAAAATTCAACCTTCTGAAGATGAATACTACTTTGAGGAGCTAGATGACATAGTTGAAATGCTGAGCAAGGATAAATATGACATCATCCTGGCTACGTCGACAGCTTCGTTACCAGCATGGATGGTAAAAAAATATCCTGAAGTAGCTCGAACAGATTATGAGGGCAGACACCATAAATTTGGACAGAGACATAATGCCTGCCCAAATAGTCTCGTTTACCAAAAGTATGCAAGTAAACTAGCGGGGAAATTAGCAGAAAGATACGGAGATAATCCATATGTTACTTGTTGGCATATTAACAATGAATATGGCGGCGAGTGTTACTGTGAAAACTGTGAAAAGGCATTTCGAGTGTGGCTGAAAAAACGATATCAAACGATTGAAGCATTGAACCAAGCATGGAATTTGGAATTTTGGGGTCATACCATCTATGCGTGGGATGAAATCGTTCTTCCGAATGCACTAAGTGAAGGAATTGGCAGTGATAAAACCGCATTTGCTGGAATATCTATCGATTACCGCCGCTTTAATTCCGATAGTATGCTGGAAAATTACAAGATGGAACGGGATGCTATACGAAAATATGATGCCGATACGCCCATCACCACAAATTTAATGGGCACTTATAAAAATTTAGATTACTTTAAATGGGCAAAAGAAATGGATCTCGTTTCATGGGATAATTATCCAAGCTATAATACACCATTGAGCTACACAGCGATGTGTCATGATTTAATGCGCGGGCTTAAAGATGGGCAGCCGTTCATGTTAATGGAACAAACCCCTAGCCAGCAAAACTGGCAGCCTTATAATTCCTTAAAGCGACCTGGAATAATGCGGGCACAAAGTTACCAGACGTTAGCACATGGAGCAGATACGATTCAATTTTTCCAGCTGCGTCGTTCCGTCGGAGCATGCGAGAAATTTCATGGTGCTGTTATTGAGCATGTCGGCCATGAAAATACAAGAGTGTTTCGCGAGGTAAGGGAACTTGGGAATGAATTACAGAAATTAGGGGATGAATTTTTAGGCTCTACCATTCATAGTAAGGTTGGTATCATTTTTGACTGGGAAAACTATTGGGCACTTGAGTATACGAGTGGACCAAATAAAGATTTAAAATATGTTGATCAAATTCATCAATACTATCAATACTTTTATACAAAGAATATTTCAGTTGATATGATATCGGTTGATAGTGACCTTTCTAAGTATGACGTGGTCGTTACCCCAGTTCTTTATATGATGAAAGCTGGGCTGGCAGAGCGAATCACCGCATTTGTGGAAAATGGCGGACATTTGGTTACTACTTTTATGAGTGGAATAGTTAACGAATCAGATAATGTCTATCTTGGCGGTTACCCAGGGCCATTAAGAGAAATAGCAGGAATCTGGGTCGAGGAAATTGACGCATTAGCCCCAGAACAAAAGAACGGGGTTGAATTTGTGGATGGTAATGTCTATGTCTGTCAGCTGCTATGTGACATTATTCATCTAGAAGGAGCAGAGACCGTTGCTTTTTATAAAGAAGATTTTTACGGAAATACACCAGCTATTACAAAAAACACTTATGGAAAAGGGACTGTATGGTATGTTGGTACACAGGTAGAAGAGGACGGCCTTACTCATTTATTGAACCAAGTGATAGAAGGAACAGAGGCAAAGCCGATTTGTTCGCACGGAGAGGGCTTGGAAATTACCAAAAGAGATACAGACGAAGCTTCGTTTTATTTTGTCATTAACCAACAGGTAAACAAGCAGCTATTACCGAAAGATCTGGTTGGCAAAGTTAATCTACTAACTGGAGAAGTGGTGAAGGAAGCTGTGGAATTAAAGCAATTTGATGTACTTATATTGAAATAAAAATTACGTGGAGTTTGGCTACATCGAATAAGTCGATGTAGCTTTTTTATTTGGGAGGAAGGTGGATGGTATTTTACCTGATAGATGAAGGGGCGGGCGAGATGACGCTGCTGGAGGGGGGGGGAAGTCACAATTTGTGAGAGAGAAGGGAAAAGTGGTGTTCATGGAGGGGATGAAAACCACAATCCGGGGAGGCTGAGGGGAAAGTGGCGTTCATGGAGAGGATGAAAACCGAATACTGGGAGACCGAGGAAAAAATGGTGTTCATCAAGCGGATGAAAACCACAATCCAGGAAGGAAGAGGAAAAAGTGGTGTTCATCAAGCAAATGAACACCACAATGCAGGAAGACCGAGGAAAAAATGGTGTTCATCAAGGGGATGAAAGCCACAATTCAGGAAGACCGAGAAAAAAATGGTGTTCACCAGCAAATGAACACCACAATCCAAGAAGGCCGAGGAAAAAATGGTGTTCATCAAGCAGATGAAAGCCACAATCCAAGAAGACCGAGAAAAAAATGGTGTTCACCAAGCAAATGAACACCACAATCCAAGAAGGCCGAGGAAAAAATGGTGTTCATCAAGCGGATGAAAACCACAATCCAGGAAGGAAGAGGGAAAAGAGGTGTTCACCAAGCAAATGAACACCACAATCCAAGAAGGCCGAGGAAAAAATGGTGTTCATCAAGGGGATGAAAGCCACAATCCAGGAAGACCGAGGGAAAAGTGGTGTTCATTAAAAGAAGATTTAAAACAAAAAGAAAAGGTGCTTTTCTTCCAACACCTTTTCTTTAGACGTAAAGTTTTATTCTATTAATTTGTACGACTTTTATCAGATTGACTACACGGGATTACTATAATAAGTAATGAAATTTATATCTTGATCGTAATTTCCAAACCCTTTTCCAAATAAAGTAACGCCGCCAAGATTTTCTGCATCTTCTTTTACTTCTACTTTTAAATCCCACATCCCACTTTGTTCTTCGCGAAACTGATCAATGGTAGTATCGGATAATTTTTTGCCATCAGCATAAACGCCATGCTTAGTGATGCGGATAGTAAGTAAGATACCGTATTGGTTGGTATCATTTGGCCACCAGCCGGGGGTAAAACGGCCTCTTGTATCAGAGAAGTCTCCTGGACTGGTCCATGTACACAGTTCTTTACCGTTTAAAGAAAACGTAATATCAGAAGGCCAGACATTATTCGAATAAGGAAATTCAGAAGAAGCTTCCAAGACAATATCAATCATCTCTAGTTTATCTTTTTCTTTCAGAATGGAAGGAATACGATATTCAATAAATCCTTTTGTGAACCACAGGATAGCTGCTTGGTTTTTTTCTGGATCCATAAAGTATTTAGGATCATCGTATTCGCCGATAGCTTTAGCGATAGTCGCCAGGCCGCAGGTAGGGTAAACTTTAAAATTAAAATAGTGACCTACAGGAATTTCTTGTTTATAGGTTTCAAAAGCAGAGTAAATCTTTTGAGGAAATTGTATTTCGATTCGATCTACTTTTAGGATAGCAATTTTTTGCAGACCAGATTTGCCAGGGATCGTTTCAGTTTTTACTAAACCTGCATCACTCATTTTTGTAATATGTCTACTGACTATTGCACTGCTTATATTCAATTCCTTTGCGAGTTCGCCAATATTCATTTTTTTCTTGGATAATAATTTAATAATGTTTATTCGTGTAGGGCTGGATAGAACCTCGTACACAGGGATAGAATTTTCCGATATATCTAATTGCATCTTTGGTACCCCCTTTATTACTATTATATTACTACAAGAATAAATGAATAGCAAAATCAAATATTTTATATAACCAACAGGTTAATCAATATTAATATTTTTATCATAATAGTATACTAACTAGTTATTGACAACGCTTTCTTATTGTATTATATTTTAGTCATGAGTTTATCTTTTTAACTATGTAACTAGCAATAGTAGAAAGGAGGATATCGTACATAGTATTGTGAACAACTTAGTATCCTGTTATTGTTTTTCCAAAAATTGAAAATGGAGGAATCACAACATGCAAGTGAATTTATTAGTTGATAAGCAAGGACCAACAATAAGTAAATATATTTATGGACAATTTGCAGAACATCTAGGACGGTGCATTTATGAAGGTGTTTGGGTTGGTACCGACTCTGATATTCCAAATGAAAATGGAATTCGTAAAGATGTGGTAAATGCATTAAAAGAGATTCAAATTCCTGTAGTTCGTTGGCCAGGTGGTTGTTTTGCTGATGAATATCATTGGAAAGACGGGATTGGACCAATAGAGAATAGAAGTACAATAGTGAATACACATTGGGGCGGAGTAACCGAAAATAATCACTTTGGTACACATGAATTTTTTGAATTGATCCGCCAATTAGATTGTGAAGCGTATATTAATGGGAATGTAGGAAGCGGTACAGTCCAAGAAATGCAAGAATGGGTGGAGTATATGACCATGAATGGCGAATCTCCAATGGCAAACCTCCGCCGGCAAAATGGCCAGGAGGAAGCTTGGAAAGTAGCATTTTTTGGTGTAGGTAATGAATCTTGGGGCTGTGGCGGAAATATGCGTCCAGAATATTATGCGGACCTTTACCGGAGATATCAGACCTATGTTCGGAAATATGGAGAGCATAATATCTACAAAATTGCCTGTGGGGCAAATGTAGATGACTATAATTGGACAGAAGTATTAATGAAAAATGCAGCAAGATTTATGGATGGAATCAGCCTGCACCATTACTCCATTCCAACCAGAGTATGGCAGGATAAAGGCGATGCTGTAAATTTTCCAGAAGAACAGTGGTATTCTGTATTAGAGCATGCTCAGTACATGGACGAATTGATTACAAAACACAGTACAATAATGGATAAATATGATCCCGAAAAACGTGTTGGTTTAATTGTAGACGAGTGGGGAGCTTGGTATAACGTAGAACCTGGAACAAACCCTGGCTTCTTATATCAGCAAAATACTATTCGTGATGCTATGCTTGCTGCAATTACATTAAATATTTTCCATAAGCATGCAGACCGAGTTCATATGGCAAATATTGCGCAGATGGTGAACGTTTTGCAGGCAATGCTATTAACAGAAGGGGAGAAAATGATCAAAACCCCTACTTATCATGTTTTTGATTTGTATAAACATCATCAGGATGCAGAGTTAGTTGATTCTTATGGGGATGAAAGTAATCATGTAACATATACAGTTTCTAAGAAGGATGGAAAATTAACCGTTTCTCTATGTAACTATGATTTAACGGAAACGAGAGAAATTACCCTTTCCAGAGAAAAAGGGGAGTTTGAAATAGTGGAAGCAGAATATATTACGGCAGATACAATGAATGCCCATAATACATTTGAAGAACCAGAGGCTGTAGCAAAAAAAGAGTTTACTAGCTATATAGTAGAGAAAGGAACATTAAAGGTTACTTTACCGCCTATGAGTGTTGCAAGCATCATAACAAAGGAAAACTAAGATGGCTTGTGTAGGCTGCGAGCTAAAGGAACAAGTTAGTCAATTAGATGTTGATACACTTGTTCAAGAACAGCTTTCTTTCGAAGTAGATTTAGCGCGAGAGGAAATAAGAGAGCTGCGATTGAGCATATGTGCCAAATGCGAACACCTAAATCAGCATACATGTGGAAAATGCGGATGTTTTGTTCGCTTCCGTGCTAGCTTAGACAAAAAAAGCTGTCCTGATAAAAAGTGGTAGGACTAATAAGAATGAAATATCGAGTGAGATAAAGGGAGGCAGCACATTGCTGCCTTCTTTCTTTATGAATAAAAGTACAAACAAATATTTTTTAGAGAAAAAGGTGTAATCTTTTTAAGAGAAGGGAAAGAAAAAAGCAAAAAATGTATGGAAAAAAATTGGCTGCAACCTTATAATAAACTTTTGAATTTAAATGGAAAAATAAAATTTTTTTATAAGATGAACTTATGCAAAAGAGTAATAAAAATTTTTTAGCGTTTATCTAAAGACAAATATTTTTTAGGGTGATAAAAAAGTAAGAGCCTTCTTTTTAAATGAAAAGTCGAATGAAAACAGTCTGTATCAAATGTTAGTTAAATTCATTCAAAATTATTCGACAAGGAAATATAAAAATCTATCAAATTTAAGCGATAATTGTTGACAAAAAAATATAAAAGTACGTTATTGACTCTTACCTCAAAAAAGGATTATATAGTCTTAGACACAATATATTGAAACGGAATATCGACATCTATCTATATTTAGTAGACTTTGTAAGAAATGGAGCGTATTGCTTAAAATATAGCTTTTTTTCTTTTTTTTATTCAAGTCTTTGCAAGGAGGGAGAATTAGTGCTTATTGTTTATGACAGTAAGACGGGAAATGTACGAAGATTTTTTAATAAATTAGGACTTCCAGCAAATAAAGGAATCGAGATAAGCGCTGGGTTAAAAGTTCATGAACCATATATACTATTAACTTACACAACCGGGATGGGACAAGTTCCTCAAACAACTTTAGACTTCCTTAAAATAAATCATCCAAACCTTCATGCTGTAGTTGCCAGTGGAAATAAAAACTGGGGCCAGAATTTTGCTTTAAGTGCTAATAAAATATCAACCATGTACGGAGTACCAATCTTACATAAATTTGAAATGAGTGGTATGCCTGAAGATGTAGAGATAGTTAGAGAAAGGGTGCAAAGTATTAGCTATGAGACATATAGAACTAAACAACGAAGTGACACAGCTTAATGAAAAGGGGTTTTTCCGCCTCGAAAAAGATAAAGAAGCTGTTGCTGAATTTCTAGAATCTGAAATCAATCCAAAATTGATTCGTTTTGACTCTATTGAACAAAGATTTAAATATATGGTGGAAGAGGACTTCTATTATCCACAGGTTTTAGAACAATACAAGATTTCGGAAATTGAGGAAATTACAAAGCTTGTATATGCATATGAATTTGAGTTTCAATCCTATATGGCCATATCCAAATTTTATAAAGATTATGCCTTAAAAACAAATGACAAGAAGCAATACCTTGAAACATATGAGGACCGAATTATTATTGTTGCTTTATTCTTGGGACAAGGTGATTTCGAAAAAGCAAAGAAAAATGCAATCGCAATGATTGAACAGCGTTACCAGCCTGCTACACCTACTTTCTTGAATGCAGGTAGAAGTCGCCGTGGTGAGATGGTTTCTTGCTTCTTATTAGAAATGGACGACTCTTTAAATTCGATTTTCCATAATATTAATACATCTGGACAGCTATCGAAAATAGGAGGAGGCGTAGCCCTTAACCTTTCGAAGCTTCGTGCCCGCAATGAGCAAATAAAAGGAATTGATAATGCTGCATCAGGTGTAGTGCCTGTCATGAAGCTTCTAGAAGATACTTTTTCTTATGCAAACCAATTGGGGCAGCGAAAAGGCGCAGGTGCTGTCTACTTAAATATTTTCCATTGGGACATTGTGGAATACTTAGATACAAAGAAAATCAATGCCGACGAGAAGTCGCGGATCCAAACACTTTCAATCGGCTTAATTGTGGAAAATAAATTCTTCCAATTAGCGAAAGAAAACAAAGACCTATACGTATTCGCACCATTCAGTGTGTACAAGGAATATGGCATTCATATGGATGACATGAGAATGGATGAAATGTATGAGGAGCTTGTAGCTAATCCGAACGTGAAAAAACGTGTCATTATGTCTGCACGTGAAATGCTGACAAAAATCGCACAAATCCAATTGGAGTCTGGTTATCCATATTTTATGAATAAATCAAATGCCAATAAAGGACATGCTCTTAAAGATATTGGACAAATTAAAATGAGTAATTTATGTACAGAGATTTTCCAGCTTCAAGAGACATCAGAAATTACGGATTATGGACAAGAAGATATTATTCGCCGTGATATTAACTGTAACTTAGGCTCTTTAAACATCCCAAATGTGATGAAGCCAGGCGAAGTATTCAGAGATTCTGTTCATGTTGGTATTGAAGCATTAACTACTGTATCAAATATTTCAGACATTCAAAATGCTCCATCTGTTAAAAAAGCTAATGAAGAACTTCATGCAGTCGGTTTAGGGGCGATGAACCTTCATGGCTATTTAGCGAAAAACAAGATTAGCTATGAGTCAGAAGAAGCAAAAGATTTTACTGCTACTTTCTTTATGATGATGAACTTCTATTCTATTGAGAAGAGCATGTTAATAGCTAAAGAAAGAGAAGAAACATTTAAAGAGTTCGAAAAATCGGAGTATGCTAAAGGAACTTATTTTGAAAAATATAAACAAGTAAGCTTTGCTCCGAAAACAGACAAAGTAAAAGAACTATTTGCAGGTATTTATATTCCAACTTGTGAAGACTGGGCAGAATTAGCTGCACAAGTGCAAAAACATGGGATGTATAATGCGTATCGCTTGGCTGTTGCACCAACCCAGTCAATAGGGTATATCCAAAATGCGACAGCATCGGTAATGCCGGTTGTTAACCAAATTGAGTCTCGCACTTATGCTAACTCTACGACTTATTATCCGATGCCATATATGGATGAAACGAACTTCTGGTATTATAAATCAGCGTTTGATATGAACCAATTCAAGGTAATGGACTTAATCGCTGCAGCTCAAGAGCATGTTGACCAAGGGATATCAACGATTCTTTACGTAAACTCAGATGTTTCTACGAAAGAATTAGCTCGTTATTATATTTATGCAAATGAAATTGGATTAAAATCACTTTACTATACAAGAACTCGCAATCTAGCTATTGATGAGTGCATTGCATGTGCCGTTTAAGAGAAGAATGAAGAAGTAGGAGGAGGAAACTCCTCCTGTTTTCTGGAATTACTGGGGGTAATAAAATGACAAAGTATGCTGTTAACTGGAATCAGCATGAAGATGATTTCACACAAATGTTCTATACACAGAATACTAGACAGTTTTGGCTGCCAGAAGAAATCAGCCTTTCTTCTGATAAAAATACTTGGGTGGAATTGTCGAAAGAGGAGCAAGATACTTACAAAAAAGTACTTGGTGGTCTTACGCTGCTGGATACAGAGCAAGGTGGCGAGGGAATGCCGCTAATTGGCATGCACATTGAAGGATTGCAGCGTAAGGGCGTTCTTTCTTTTATGGGGATGATGGAGCAAATCCATGCTAAATCGTATTCCACTATTTTTACTACATTAGCGTCTGAGGAAGAAATTGACGAAGTATTTAATTGGGTGCATAATCACCCACAGCTACAAGCAAAGGGAAAACGTATCTCTGAATATTACCAGAAGCTGTTTAGCCCGAAAATAAACAAATATGATCTATATATGGCAATGGTTGCTTCCGTTTATTTGGAATCATTCCTTTTCTATTCCGGTTTCTTTTATCCTCTATTTTTAGCTGGACAAGGAAAGCTAACTGCTTCAGGTGAGATCATTAACTTAATCATTCGGGATGAGAGCATTCATGGGGTCTATGTTGGGCTTCTCGCTCAAGAATTATATGCACAATTGACACCAGAGGAACAAGAACAAGCTACTCGCGAAAGATTAGCATTACTAGACTCTCTATATGAGAATGAATTGGAATATACACAGGATTTATATCAGCATATCGGATTAGTCGAGGAAGTAAATAAATTTATCCGTTACAATGCCAATAAAGCTTGTATGAATCTTGGCTATGAACCTGTCTATCCTTCCGAACCAATCAACCCGATTGTTGAAAATGGCATGAAGACAGATACAAAGAACCATGACTTCTTTTCTGTAAAAGGAAATGGTTATGTCAAAGCGACAAAAGTAGAACCTATATCAGATGATGATTTTGTTTTTGATTGGAAGTAAGGCAAGCTATTAAAAAGAATAGTTTAGGTGAGTGCTAGTGCTCGATAACTACCTCGAAATCCCCTCTGCTTGCGGAGGGGATTTTTTTGCCTTCTTCTCATAAGGTTGCGCCTATATTTGACGGTTCGGTACACTGGGATAAACGTAAAATGAATTTTTTTACAAAAAGTGCAACTTTATGTATGAATGAAACGTGGTCTAGGTGAAAGGGGGAAAAAGTTTGGAGCTAGATGATGCATATCGCATGTATGTAAATGAATTATATCGTTATCTATATTCCCTTTCAAAGGACCATCATACTGCAGAGGACTTGGTACAAGATGCCTTCTACCGAGCATATAAACAATTAGATACTTATGACATTCTGGAAATCAAGCCATGGTTATTCAAAGTAGCTTATCATGCATTTATCGATTACACCCGAAAAAGAAAACGAATTGTTCTAAAGGAATCCTTTCAGGAGGAAATAAACAATTCCACACCAGAAAGTAAAATCGTGCATAAAGAAAGCTTTAATCAGCTCTTATACTATATATCCCAGCTTTCAGAGAAAGAAGCAAATGCGATTATTTTGTGTGATTTCCATCAGTTTCCTTATAAAGAAGCAGCTGCAGTGCTAAATCTAAAAGAAAATACGGTGAAGAGCCATGTCTTCCGCGGAAGAAAAAAATTGAACAGGATGGTTCAAAAGGCAGAGGAAAATAGCATGGGAAAGAAAGGCAGGTAACTTATGAAAAAAGATGGATTTAAAGAAGAAGAAGAGAAAGATTATCTAAATAAAATCCAAGAGGCAATAGATGAATTTGAAGCAGAGATCCCATTTACAGATAAGGATCAGCAATTGATTGTAAGAAGAGGGAAAGTGGAGGCAAGACTTACCAACATTTTATATAGTCTTACCATTCTCCTCCTTATCATCCCGGCTGCAACGCTAGGGAGCTATCTTTACTACGGAATAGGAAATAAGGCGAATGATTTAATTGATATCATGGACAAAACGATTTATATTACCAAACCGAATGTAAGCTTAGAAGAAGTGGAGATTGACAGCAAGATAGGCTTCTTCAATATGGATTTATCCTATGATCTATATAAAAGGGTAGGAAAAAAGGATGTTCGAATTGGAGATTCAAAGGCTCACTTCACCTTTAGTACGCCTTCTTTTCCAGATACAAGTTTTATTACAGAAAAACCATTTACTGAATACCGCGATGAGGATAAGGAAGTATTATTTCACCCCCATAGAGCCATTCCTTATACAGTTAAACAAGACGAAACGGTATTAAAAGGATTGCCGGATGGAACTGTTGCAGAGGCTTTTGTTTCATTTGACCAATTATATACAGAAAAAGAGCTTTTTAGTGAATTTCCAAAGGATATAGATTTAATTTGGTTCGCAGTTGATACAGGTTTAGAAGAGAAAAATTTAAGTGCAGATGGCGATTATATTTCCCCTATTGGATATCCGGCACAAGAAGATCCTGATAATTGGTCTCCTTTTAATAGCGATGAAATAAACAGTAAGCAATTCATGGAAATACTTACGTTGCTAAGCAAAAATCAAGAAACGGCAGAAACGATTGCGGAAAGACCCCTGGCTTTGCCCGAGAGAATCGCCTATCTGCAGAAAAATGGTATTCACATTTATGGAGCTGTTGTAACAGGTCCAAAAGAATCGCTTGTTAAGCTGCAGGACAACGATATGGTTAAAGGAATGAAGCTAGGGGAAGTGAGGTTATGGAATTGGTATTGAAAAAACAAAGAATAAGATCAACAAAAAATACATGGACTGGACTTGTTTCCTTTTTATTAAGCTTAGTTGCATTAACAGGAATAAACTTAGGGCTTATTTTTGAGGTGGATATTTTTCCTGAATTAGTCTTTACAAAAATCCCATTCATTAGTTTGCTATTAGGGATAATTGGTTTATTTACAAGAAATAGGTCAAGGGCGTTTGCGATTATAGGTATTTCTCTTAGTATTTTTATTTTCGTTTTCTTCATTATGATGTTTGGCTTAGCCTGGACAATCAATCCAAAACCATAAGCTGAAAAAAGCTACTATTAAGGTAGCTTTTTTATTTTAAAAAGAAAGAAATTTCATAATCCGAAAAATTTTTAGAAATTATGGTGAATATTTTCATTATTTGTAATACAATAACTCTTTGTGGGGAGGAGAAAGAATGAACTTATTAAGAACTACTTTACAGCATTTTAAACCATATTGGCGCAAGTTACTGATTGCCTTATTTTTCTCATTAGTTGGCGGTGCGTTTACGATTCTACCTCCAATCCTTGTCGGGAAATTGGTAGACGAAGTAATCGGTGATAAAGCGATAGCCTTTATATTATGGATTGTTTTCGGAATATTAGCAGCATTTTTAGGAAAAGCGCTATTTGAATCCTTACAAGAATTTGTACAGGTGAAGATTGGCTTTGATGTTATTACAGATATGCAGATTCGTGCCTTTAAAAGGCTTCATCGAACACCGATGTCCTTTTTCTCGAATACACCTCGTGGAGACATGTTATATCGCCTGACCCATGATGTAGAATCTATTCAGAATTTGAACAATACTGTGGTACCTCGGATTCTTCAGCAAGTGATTAGTGCGGTAGCGGCTTTTATCACCGTATTTGCAATATATTGGCCAGCAGCGATTGTGATGTTCGCAGTATTTGCTATTTATATTTTTCCATCCTTTAAATTAGGGAAGACCATGCGGAAGATGAGTGCCGTACAAAGAGACATGAGTGCAGATATGTATCAGCATCTCCAGGAAAGCATTGAGAGTGTTCGACTAGTAAGAACCTATCAAACACAAAAAGACGAAATAGCAACTCAAGAGCAGAAACTAACAAATTGGAAAAATTATTCTATCCGGGCAGCTTTAATCGGAAAAGTCAATTGGCGTCTTGGAAATTTATTTAATATTGCTACACCTGGTGTGGTGATGCTTATTGGCGGATTGGCAATTTGGCAAGGGAATATTACGGTTGGAACTCTTATTTCCTGCTTGAATTTTATTCCGATTATGTTTCAGCCAGTTCGTTCCTTAGCGGAAAATGCTTTAACGATTCAGCAGGCGATTCCTGCTTTACAACGAATCTACGAATATTTTGATCTGCCAGAAGAGCATGAACAAAATCTTCCGAATGTTGGTTCAGTCCAAGGGGAAATTGATTTACATAATATTTGGTTCTCCTATCCAGGAAGTGAGAAGCAAGTATTAAAAGGTGTGTCGGTATCGGTAGAGAAAGGAAAGCATATCGGTATTGTTGGAACGAGTGGGGGCGGAAAGAGTACACTTATTCAAATACTGCTGGGATTATATGAACCGGAGAAAGGTTCTGTCACCATCGATGGAAAAGATCTCTTTGCTTATAATCGCAATAGTTTTCGCAGACAGGTAGGTGTGGTCTCACAAGAAACCTTTCTATTAAATAGTACGCTTCGCAACAATCTTTTATATGGTAAACCAGATGCAACGATGGAAGAGCTGGAACAGGCTGTGGAAGCGGCAGGGTTAAAAGAGCTGATTGATTCTTTAGAGGATAAATATGAAACGATTGTCGGAGAACGCGGTTTAAAACTATCTGGAGGTCAAAGACAGAGGGTTGCCCTTGCACGAGCGATATTGCGCCAGCCGCCAGTATTGATTTTTGACGAAGCGACGTCATCCCTAGATGGGGAAACAGAAGAGAAGGTTCAAGAATCGCTGGAACAGTTAATTCCAGGGAGAACAACCATTACGATTGCCCATCGCTTGATAACCGTTAGAAAGGCAGATACTATCCTTTTGCTTGATCAAGGAATGGTTGCCGAACAAGGAACTCATGAAGAGCTGCTAGCGTTAAAAGGGCAGTATTACCAATTATATCGAGCACAATATAGCGAGCTAGAAAAGGAGATGATTGGATGAGTAAGCAGAAAATCTCCAACCAAAAGCAAATGGGCGACGGCAAACGTGTTATTCGATTTTTAATGCCTTATAAGAAATGGGTAATTGGCGATTCTATCGTTATTGCGATTAGCCAAGTTTTTTCTGCATTAATACCAACTTTAGCATTGAGCTGGCTCATTGATACCATCCTGCCAAGTGAGAATCATACATGGTTATGGGGATTAATGTGGTTATTGGTATTATCTGCTGTATTAGATTTAGGAATGATGATAATTGATGAGTATTTTTGCCATATTACAGCAAAGTCTGTTACAAATAGGCAAAAACTACGATTATTTGGACATCTGCAAGTACTGCCTTTTTCGTTTTATCAAAACAATTCATCTGGAGAATTGCTAGCACGAACTTCGGATGATCCAGATACCCTTCATAATTTTTTAGCATGGGAAGGGTCAACTTTTATGGCGAGTGCACAAGGGGTAGTGATTTATAGTATCGTTCTACTTTTCATTCACCCGTATTTAATGATCACAAGTGTTGTGCTTGGAATCCTTTTTTATTGGGCATCGAACTATGTTGGCGCAAGAACGAGAGCAGCATCAGCGGACGCTCGGGCAGAAGCCTCTAGATATTTAGAGAGATTAAGAGAATCTGTAACAGGTATTCATCTTTCCCGAGTAATGGGTGTTTCCGATAGTGAAGTGGAAAGTGTTATTTCCATTAGGGATTCTTTTGTGAAACATTCTCTAAAAGAATTAAAAGCAAGAATGCAATCGGTTGTAGTGATTGCAAGTTATAATGGTTTTGCATTAGGTCTAGTATATTTTATTAGTACATTACTTATTTGGAATAACGATTTAACAAGTGGTCAAATGCTTACGGCAGGTGGCTTAGTAACTATTGCAGCAAATGAAATGCAGCGACTTCTTCGGAATTGGCTTTCGGTCAGAAGAACAGGACCAGCGTTGGATCGCTCGGATATTTTGCTGTCACAACCAGTATCGGAAGCAGAAACGAAGCAAGGGTTGAAGGGAACAAGAGCAAAGGGTGACGTTCGTTTGAAAGATGTTTCCTTTGTTTACCCTGATAAAGAGGAGAATGTCTTAAAGGGTGTTTCATTTACCATTAAGGCAGGAGAAAAGATAGCGTTAGTTGGACCAAGTGGTTCAGGGAAATCAACGATTATTGACTTGCTGTTTCGATTATATGATACGACAGAAGGATCGATTGAAGTAGATGGTCGAGAAATTAAAGAATGGGATACAGATTGGCTTCGCTCCCAAATGGCCATTGTCACCCAAGATGTATTAATGCGAAGTGGGACATTAGCAGATAATTTACGAATCGGCAAAAAAGAGGCAACAGAGGAAGAATTGGATGAGGTTCTCCGTGCGAGCGGTTTAGGTGAATTAGTAGACTCCCTTCCAGATGGACTAAATACAAAAGTTGGCGAAAGAGGAAGCCTTCTCTCTGGCGGTCAAAAACAGCGTCTGTCCTTAGCAAGGGCCATTCTAAAGGATGCGCCGATTCTTGTTTTGGATGAAGCAAGTTCGGCACTAGATCCAATTACAGAGGCGAAAATTAATGAAGCGGTTTTGAAAACAACGAAGAAACAAACGATATTCATTATTTCTCACCGGTTATCAACCGTATTAGCCGCAGATCGTATTATCGTATTAGATAATGGAGTAATTGTCGAAGAAGGCACCCATACAGAACTGTTACAGAATAATAATGGAGTATACACGCGCTTATTCAAGCGGGAAACAGATATAGGAGAAGCAACCGTCAATCATACAAATGCACAGTTGCTATAATTAAAGGCAAGGAACAGTAATTTCTTATGAGAGAGATTACTGTTCTTTTTGTGGTTGGAGGAGGAGAAAAGGGAACAGAGAAATGTCGAAATACTCATTTATGAAATAGAAGTGGGCTCGGTCGCTTTTTGTAGGGAAACAAAAGAATAAACGGATAAAAAATACATCGCAGAATATAAAAGTGCTATAGTTATTCTATAGTCGAAATATTCTGAGTGGGAGTAGGGGAAAGAATGACAAATATATTAAGGGAATCCTATAACAAAACAACCTATAAACTAGGCAATCATGGCAAAAGAAATGTCCAAGTATTAAAAGAAGCGTTACAAGAAATAGATGAAAATGCAGAAAGTGATATTTACGGACAAGGAAAAATAATAGAAGACTTTCAGCAAAAAATGGCTGATCTATTAGGAAAAGAAACGGCTGTATTTTTTCCCAGTGGGACAATGGCACAGCAAATCGCACTCCGTATATGGTGTGATGAAAAAGATTTAGGAAAAGTCGCTTATCACCCATTAAGTCATTTAGAAATACATGAACAAGATGGATTAAAGAAGCTTCATAAAATAGAAACGATTCTTTTGGCCGATGAGACTAGAGTAATAGGGTTAGATGATATTAAAGAGATGGAGCGTGGAGTTGCCTGTGTGCTGTTAGAATTGCCGCAGCGAGAAATTGGGGGACAACTACCAAGCTTTGAAACATTAGAACAAATTTCATTCTATTGTAAAGAACAAGGCATTAAACTCCATCTTGATGGTGCAAGATTATTAGAGGTGCTCCCTTATTATCAAAAAACTGCTGCAGAAGTATGTGCATTGTTTGATAGTGTCTATCTGTCTTTTTATAAAGGAATTGGGGGAATTGCTGGGGCCATACTTGCGGGGAATGCTGATTTTACTAGTCAATCCAAGGTTTGGAAGCGAAGATATGGCGGTGATTTAATCAGTTTGTATCCGTATATTTTGTCTGCTGCCTATTATTATGAAAAACGCGCTTCGAAAATGGCTGAATACTATGAATCTGCTAAAGAGCTGGCCGCACTATTTAATGGGTGCGAAGGAGTTCGCACTCTTCCGGTTGTACCAGTGTCTAATATGTTCCACGTTCATTTTGAGTTGGGAAAAGAAGAAGTAGAACAAATTTTAACTGTTGTTCATGAGATAGCAGGAATTGGAATAAGCGGCTATGTGAAGGAGATTGACGAGAAAAACTCATCCTTTGAAATCAGCTTAGGGGATGCTTATCAAGAAGTTCCGAAAGAGGCTGTCAGGGAAATGTTTAGTTTATTTGCTGAAAAAATAAAGAAGAGAAGAGGATGACATAATGGAAATTATCCAGCAATGGGTTCAGGAAGATAGTGATTATATTCGAAGAAAACTGGTTGCTTATAATATGGAGCAACTACCAGAAAAATTAAAAAGCCCCTATGAAAATATTAGTTTTGTTGTAAAAGATGATGAGGGCATAATCAAGGCAGGTATTACTGGTCATATGTTTTGGCAGCATATGCATATTGATTTCTTATGGGTGGACACGAGTGTCAGAAAAAAAGGATATGGAAGCGAACTGCTGGCAAAAATGGAACAAGCTGCATTAGAAAAAGCATGTACATTTATTTACCTTGATACGTTCAGCTTTCAAGCTCCGGCCTTTTATGAGAAGCATGGCTATGAAGTATTTGGGACATTAGATAACTTTTCGGAAGGTGTTAAACAATATTTCTTGCAGAAAAGGCTGGTTGATGAGAAGAAGTAGAAGATCTGTTTGGCTGAAAAGAGCAAAGATAGGATTGAAATTCCCTCGGTTATCCAAATAAATATATAGACTTCACTTCTATTAATTAAATTAGAAGCCCCATTTTTTTATCCTATGGTTTGGAAAAAATAGGTTGATAATTGATTAATATATCCATATAATTTGAATAGTATAAATATTTAGATAGGAGAAAAGGGGATCAATGAGAAAATTCGCGAAAATTATTATCTATTATTTACTAGGAACTATTGCGATACTAGCATTAAGTGTTTTTCCAAAATACTTTCAAATGAGAGATTTTCCTGAGGGAGAGGGATATTTCTCCACTCTATTCTCCTTTTTGTCGAAGGAATTTTTTCAAAAAGAAGGCTGGGTATACACATTAAATGGTGTAGATCAAAAACCAATATTAGATGTACTCTGGCCAGCTTTTATTTATTCGATGGAAATTTTGCTTTGCGCTATTCTCCTCGGATGCTTCGTTGCTTTTATTTTATCCTTATCATCCTTTTTTCTGCCGAAGTTTCTGTTACAGCCATTAAAAAGATTTCTGGATTTAATAGAATCAATTCCAGATATTATTATTGCTACACTTTTGCAAACAATAGTAGTTGTTATCTATATGAAAACGGGTGTAGAGATATTTGCGGTGGCAAGCTACTCCAATGAAGCCTACTTAGCCCCAATTATTACGTTAGCTATTATACCTGCTGTTTCGCTATTTAAAATATTGCTTTTAATGATGGAAGAAGAATATTTAAAGGTCTACGTTACTTTTGCCAGAAGCAAAGGGATTGCCAATATTGCCATTTTACTTAAGCATATACTGCGTAATATTATTCCGATTTCCTATCACCATTTAAAGATTATTATCTGGGGGATGCTTTCTAGTCAATTTATAATGGAACGTTTGTTTAATGTTCATGGAATTACCTATTTTCTTGTAGAGAATTTTACTCCTATCACCATCGCTGTCTCGCTCTTATTAATCTTTACTCCTTTCTTTGTATTCTTTCAATTAATGGAGGAGGTTGTAAGGGAAGAAAAAGAAACAATGAAAGATGTGAAGAAAAACGCTTGGAAGTATCATTGGAGAATAAATAATCTGGTTGCATCAGTGAAAATTTATTTTAAAAATATTAGGGATTCAATAAGCCTTATAAAATGGCATACATTTTCCGTGGGGAGGCCCTTTATAAAGTTTCTTCAAGTATTTGGTTCATACATGAAAAATTGGAAGTTTGCTTTAGGTAGTTTATTTTTTATTGGTGTAATCGGCTATAGTGTAGCGTATTCTCTTATAACAGATAATCATATTGACCAAATCAGATTGTATTATGCGGATGATGGATCTACGCTAATTTCTGCTATGCCGCATGCACCAACTGAACCTTTCTTTTTTGGATCGGATAAATTAGGATACAGCTTATTTGATCAACTTGTGGTGGGTGCAAAGTATACATTGTTTTTTGCTCTCTTGATTGCTTTTTTACGCGTGATAGGAGGATTAATATTGGCTATATTTTATTCCTTCTATTTTACTAAGGGCTTGCAAAGTATTTTCGCAAAATTATCTGATTCTATACACTTTATGCCGTTGAGTCTTGTTGCTTATATACTATTAAGGCCCATACTTGTACCAACTATAGAAGGATACACAAACACTTTTACAGAGCGTATTTTATTAGAAACACTGATATTAACAATACTGGTGCTCCCGCTAACTACAGTTCTTATCGGAAAAGAAATGAACCATGTCTTGGAAAATGAATTTATAATCAGTGCAAAAGTATTAGGCGGAAATAAGCTTAAGCTTTTTACAAGACATGTTTTACCACATATAAGCGCTCGTTTGACGATTCTATTTGGGCAGCAGTTTATTCAAGTGTTGCTAATATTTATGCATCTAGGTCTTTTTAATTACTTCTTTGGCGGTACTAAAGTATCTTTTGATCCATTGTTTCCTGATCCGCCAATGTCTAGTACCTATGAGTGGTCTGGATTAATTGGACAAGTAGGAAGAAGTACAATATCCTCAGGACGCTTTTGGTATTTCTATATTTTAGTTGCTTTTATGTTATCGATTTTTGCGATGCAACTAATTATTCAAGGAGTAAAAGAAATGCAGCAGGTTAAAGTGGGAGTAACATATAAACTTCCAAAACTTCGAGGTGAGAAAAAAGCGAATGCTAGCAAATTAGAAACTTATCCGATTTCAAAATCCAGCTTTAATCAAATCAGATAGGGAGAGATCCAAATGGAAATCAGGCAATTACGCCCCGATGATGCAGAGGCTTATTTCGCCCTCAGATTAGAAGCATTGCAAATTAATCCCGAAGCATTTGGTTCTAGCTATGAGGAAGAAAAGGATTATCCGCTAAGTCGAACACAAAGCAGGCTAAGTGATCCATCGTCTTATGTATATGGGGCATTTGTGGAAAAGGATTTAGTAGGCGTTGTAACATTAATGAGAGAAACCAAGATAAAAATGAGCCATCGTGCGAATATTTACGCTGTCTATGTGACCCCTAAACGTAGAGGGAAAGGTGTGGCGAAGCAATTGCTCAAAGCCACAATAGAAAAATCACGTGATTTACAGGGAATAGAACAAGTATACTTAGCAGTTGTTGCAGAAAATACAGCTGCAAAAAAAGTATATCGAGCATTTGGATTTGAAACGTATGGAATCGATCGAAAGGCGATAAAAATAAACGGAAAATATTATGACGAAGAGTTAATGGTTCTCTATTTATAAAAAATGTAAAACAGTGATAGCTTTATGAGATAAAGCTATCACTGTTTTTATTTTGGACAGAATCACTAATTAAAGAGTTGAAAATAAAGGGAAATAATATAATAAAAAATTATTTAAATATAAACAAAAGGGTAAAAAGTCCGATAAATTATTTGTAAATAAAATTGAATTATTCTGTAAATTACATTAGTATTATACATACAAAGTAATAAAGTACCTTGCTTTATAAAGGGTCTGATTCTATTTTACTAATTACAATCATACATAGCCACAATAAAAATAGAGGCAGATAAGCAGAAAGATCGATATTTAATGAGAAGGAGGAATAAACAAAAAAACAAAAATTGCTATTTTGGAATAGAAGAGAAAAATCTCTTTAGTAGTGGAGGTTTGAAATCATCAAAGGGGAGAACTTGTGATGGCGAAAATGAAATTTAAAAAACAAAAAATAACCAGTTTAAAGAAAGAAAAAAAATCGCAGAAATCTATTTTTAGCAAACTAAATATCAGAAAGATATCAGGGAATAGAACTTTAAGAGGAGTTAATAGCCGGTTCACTAAATTTAATAATATTACAATTGGCTGGAAATATGGAATAACATTATTATTTGTTTTTGCTCTTTTAACCATTACTACAGTATTAGTAACGACGCGTTTAATCCATATTAATAATAGTATTGAGCAATTAAATAAAACAGATGAAAAAGCACTTATTATTACGGAAATGGGATCACTTACCCGAGAGAAAAGTCTTAGTATTTTAAATTATCTGGACTATCAAAACCCTACATATGTGGATGAATTTCAGGTGATTAATACTAAATTTAATGAATATGAAGAACAAATAAAAAAAGATCTTCGAAATAAAGATGAAAAAGCGTTATTCGATGAAGTGGTAGATCGCAATAAACAAATGAATGACTTATTCTTAGAGCAGATTATTCCTGCGATTGAAGCAAACGATCGATCGGCGGTTAATTCCTTAAGTTTAACCAATACAACTATTCGCAATAGAACAATTACTGCTTTAAATAAAATGCAAGAACAGGTACAAGTTAGTCGGACAGAGGCAGCGGTAGACGCAATCGCTAGTGGAAGTGTTGCAACCAAGACTTTAATTATCTCTATGATTACAGCATTGCTAATTGGTACGGTGCTAATTATTATTATCAGCAGCAGAATTACACGTAACTTAAAGAAAGTAGTAGAGGTTAGTGATACGATTGCACAAGGAGATTTAACGGTAGAAGAGGTTAACTACAAAGGTAAAGATGAAATTGGCCAATTAGCTCAGTCCATGAATAAAATGAGCAATAATTTACGAATGGTCATTCAAAAAATATCAGAAGTATCGATTACAGTAAACAAGCAGAGTGAGAACCTATCCCAATCTACTAATGAAGTAACTGCTGGAAGTCAGCAAGTTGCAACGACCATGCAAGAGCTATCGTCAGGAGCAGAAAGTCAAGCAAATACAGCTACTGATTTAGCATCATCAATGGAATCTTTTTCTGGCACAATCGGTGATGCTTATAATCAAGGGGAACTAATTTATCAATCATCAAATAAGGTATTAGGCATGACAAATGATGGCAGTCGCTTAATGGGATCTTCTATTGAACAAATGAATGTAATTAATCAAATTATGAAGGAAGCTGTAGATAAAGTGCGTGGCTTGGATACCCAATCGCACGAAATATCTAAGTTAGTTTCTGTTATTAAGGGGATTGCAGATCAAACAAACTTACTTGCTTTAAATGCAGCTATTGAAGCAGCACGTGCTGGAGAGCATGGAAAAGGATTTGCGGTAGTTGCAGATGAAGTGAGGAAGCTGGCAGAGCAAGTTGCTTTCTCCGTCACAGATATTACCGATATTGTCGGAAGCATTCAAAAAGAATCAAGTGTGGTAACAGAATCCTTGCAAGGTGGTTATGAAGAAGTAATGAAGGGGGCGGAACAGATTAAGATGACTGGGGAAACATTCGAAGGTATTAAAGATGCTGTTAATGATATGGTAAATAGCATTGAAGTTGTTTCCGAAAATCTAGCATCTATCTTAGAAACAAGTAAAGAGATGAATCGTTCGATTGAAGATATCGCTGCAATTTCCGAAGAAGCAGCTGCAGGGATTGAACAAACATCCGCTTCCGTTCAACAAACAAGCAGCTCTATGCAAGAGCTCTCAGATAGCTCACATGAATTATCTAACTTAGCAGTAGAGTTAAATGGATTAGTAAAAGAATTTAAAATCAATTAAGCATTAAAAAGGTTGGGACATAAGTATTCCAATTAAATTTAATCCCGAACAATTATACGTACACACTAAAAAAATTCGTATAATTGTTTGGGTTTTTTATTTATTTTAAGAAAGAAGGTTTGTGGTAATCGCCCGCAGCCTAAATTATTCGGGAAATGGAAATTTCGGGTATAAAAATAAATGGTTGTATGCTATGATGGAGGAAATAAATCTCATTGGCTTAGTTGTTGATTGCTGATGTTTTAGGAGAGCGATACTAAATGGAAATTTGGAAGCGGAATTTGCTTGTTTTATGGATAGGGGTTTTCTTTACCTCTGCATCCTTTAACATGGTAATTCCCTTTTTACCAATTTTTCTTATTGAATTAAATGTTCATGAAAACACAGAGATTTGGGCTGGAGTACTATTTAGTGCAGCGTTTTTTGCCGGTGCGTTTGCTTCACCGTTTTGGGGAAGGCTTGCCGATAAATATGGAAGAAAACCGATGATTATTCGCGCGGGGTTTGTGCTATTTGTTGTTTATACGTTAGCTGCATTTGTTACCAATCCCTATCAGCTATTAGTACTTCGTATTCTGCAAGGATTGTTGTCTGGATTTATTCCTGGGGCGATAGCTTTAATTGGGACGAATACTCCTTCAGATAAAACTGGTTATGCATTATCAATGATTTCTACGGCATCCGCATCGGGTGGGATTATGGGTCCGTTGATTGGAGGCGTAATCTCCCAATTAGTTGGAAACCGACTTTCCTTTGCGAGTGCTGGGCTCCTTGTTTTTATTGCAACGTTTTTAATTATTTTCTGGGTAAAAGAGGATAATTTTTCGCCAAGTAAAGAAAAAGGATCTGTCAGAAATGACTTGCGGATTGCTTTTTCCAATAAACCGTTGATGCTTGTACTCTTGTTAACAATTGTTACCTCATGCTCGATCATGACGATTGAGCCAATATTGCCTCTCTATATATTAGAGGTCGGAGGTTCCATGGACAAAGCCTCCTTATTAGCAGGTATAATCTTCTCACTCCCTGGTATTGCTAGTGTCATAATGGCACCATATTGGGGTAAGTGGGCGGATAAGGTTGGATTTAACCGCGTCTTATTTATCGGATTACTGGGCGGCGGGCTTGGTACTTTTGCCCAAATCATTTTCAGTAATATTTGGGGCTTTTCAATTACTCGTTTCATTTTTGGACTCTTCTTCTGTGCAGTATTCCCAGCATTAAATGGGTTAGTTGTGAAATCAACAGCAGAGGATTTCCGTGGCAGAGCCTTTAGTTTAAATCAAACAGCCAATCAACTAGGAGGAATGTTTGGACCGATGATTGGTGGTTTCCTTGGAGGAGTTCTCCCTGCTCAGTCTGTTTTTATTGTAACAGGTATTCTGCTGATTGTAGCTACAGGGATTGCTTATAAAAAAGGGAATATATTTAGTCCAACCATGAAACAAAAAGTTAAAATAGTTACACATGGGAAATAAATTTTAAGAGACTTCCAATGCCAAATGGGGGTCTCTGTTTTATTATAAAATACACCTAAGTTCTTACATATTTCAAAAAGGAGCAAGAGAGAATAATGGGTGGAGGTGATAATCATGACAAAAAATAAAAATAAAAATGCGAAGCAAGCAGTACAAAATGATACAGCTCGTCAATATGATCATGAATTTGCCAATGAACCATTAACAGCAGCGGAGAAATTAAATAATAAAAAGACGAAAAAAAGACAATAAAGTGTTCCGAAAAGTATCCTTCAAATGAGGATACTTTTTTTCGAGCAGGAAAAAGTCAAAAGAATAGAAGGAGTATGTAACAAAAAATATCAAGCTGTTGGTATCATAGAAGAAATTTTTAGAGAGTGTGAAGAGAAGTGGAATATTTACTGAATAGCGAAGAAATGAAAAGATGTGATTTAGCGAACATAGGATGCCCAAGGGTTAAAGGAAGAAGATGTTCACCTAAGGGGCTATATTCATGGATTGGCAGGTGATACTGCAATAGCCAAAAAGGGCTGGATGGATATTGCTGGAAGATGATATATGGGATGTGATAGATTAGAAAGTGATATAAAGGAGGAGTTAAGAATGGATACAAGAATGGAAAAATTAATTAATTTAACAAGGAGACAATGGGGGTTAGAAGATTATTATTTAGGTAGACATCATTTATTTAGACAGCTTACATTGGATGGCGAGACAGTGTATTTCTTAAATATGGAATGGTTTCCGAATAAATACGCCGATTGGACAGATGAGGAGGAGAATCCGGAAGGGACTGCTTCGATTGATATAAATATACATACGGAGGAATTCGAATCTGTTATTTTTGTCCAAGGAGTAACCTATGCGAAAAATGGGGTAGTATTTCCACATAAAGATGTAAAAGAGGTAAAAAAATGGCTTGCCGAATTCACAGGCTTAAATATAGAGAAGGATTTTATTTGCAAGCAAAGAGACGAAAGAGAGTATTACTTTGAGGAACAGTGGAATGGTATTCGATTATCTCCATCCTCTTCAATAACTGTAGAGTTTAACGAAGACGGAGAGCTAACATTTTATTCGAAACATATAAGTGTGTTAACGAATAAGAAAGAGTTAGAAGAAAAATATACTTTATCGCTAGCAGATATCGAGGATATAGCGAGAGATCAAGTAGTTTTAGCTGAATTTCCTAATGAGGACGGCAAGTTAATCGTATATGGAGTGGAAGAAACGTATATAAGAAATGATCGGAAAGGAAGCCTTCCATTTATGGAGGAGAAGTTTGGTTTTCGAAAAAACATTAACAAAGAGATAAAATGGCAGGAAGGAAAAGAGGATGATTTTGATAGGAAGCCCTTAGATTGGGCGAATGAAGTAAGTGTGGAAGATGCATATTTAAAGATTCCACATCCAGATTCGCTGCCAATCACGGATGAAGACACAGAAAAATGTATCCAAGAAGTAACCAATTTTTTGCGCATGAAGTATCCGAATGATTCAGGTAAATGGATGCTTAAATATTTATATAGAGAAAATTTTAATTTGCTTGCACGGATTGAGGAAAATGTCTCTAAAAGTATATTTGCAGGAAGAATCCTTACTTTTCATGATCAAGAGGGAAAGATAGTGAATTATATGGATAAAAAAGAACTTTGGGATGAAATTCTCGATGCAAAGGAAAAGGAAGTAATTAAGAAAGAGAAGGAGATAAAAATTACTAAAGACGAAGCTTACAAAAAGCTGAAGCCATATTTCACCTTAACCCCTTATTATGTGTTTGATCCAGCTGATAAGAAATGGGTGCTATGCGGGAAGTTGGACTGTAACTACTGCGTCGATGTCGAAAGTGGAGAAATCAGTAATCTCGAGGATTCTTTTTCTTAAATTAATGATACATTACTAGTATTAAAATACACCAAAGACTGCTGAACACAAGGAGGAAGAAAAATGAACTCTTCCCTAGAATTGCAAATGCTCATTCAATTATTTGAACGAGCTGCCCTTTTACTCATTACTTTATTTTTTATGACAAGAGTACCGAAGTTTAAAGAGACCTTGCAAAAGGATCATCACTCGCCAACAGAGCTGACGTTAATTACACTAATATTTTGTGCCTTCGCTCTATTTGGAACCTATTCGGGAATTCAAGTAGAAGGTTCGATTGTCAACATCCGCACAATTGCCATTATGTCAGGTGGTATCTTGTTTGGCCCATGGGTTGGAATTGTGACCGGAATTGTTTCCGGCGTACATCGTTATTTAATTGACATTGGTGGCGTAACCTCTATTCCTTGTTTAATTACAAGTATTTTAGCAGGGATTGTATCTGGTTATATTCACCTTCGTGTGAAAAAGAGTAGTCGCTGGATTTATGGAATAGTTGCTGGAATGCTATGTGAAATGCTAACAATGATTTTGATATTATTTATGGCAGATCCTTTCGACTTAGGAATAGATATTGTTTCGATTATTGCTTTACCGATGATTTTAGGACAAGGGAGCATTGGGCTAATTGTCTTGATGATTGCCAGCGTAGAAGGAGAAAAGGAAAGAATCGCGGCACAGCAGGCACAGCTGGCCCTTAATATTGCGAATAAGACCTTGCCTTATTTTCGTTCTATTAATGGGAATTCTTTGCGAACTATTTGTACCATTATAAAAGAAGATATTCAAGCAGACGCAGTAGCTATTACGGATACTAAAGATGTTCTTGCATATGTAGGGTTTGGGGAGGAAAAATATAAGATCGGCCAAGAGATTATCAGTGATTTAACGAAAGAGACCATTCGAAGTGGCAAGATTACGATTCGGAATAATATTGCCGATCATCATACTCCGCAAATTCATTGTTTATTAATTATTCCGTTAGAGGAAAGAGGGATTGTAACCGGTACTCTAAAAATTTACTACCGAAAAGCTTATACAATTACCAATACATTGCAAACAATGGCAATTGGATTGGCGCAAATTATCTCAACCCTTATGGAAGTATCGCGAGTGGAGCAAATGAAAGAGGAAGCAAATAAGGCCGAACTGAAAGCACTACAAACAAAAATTAATCCCCATTTCTTATTTAATGCGCTAAACGCAATTGCATCCACAACCCGTCGCGATCCTGAAAAAGCACGAGAATTAATTATTAATTTATCGGGGTATATGCGCTATAACTTAGAGGTTGGAGAAGAACTTATTGATATCCAGCTCGCACTTAAGCAAGTAAGAGACTATATTCAAATTGAAAAGGCTCGTTTCGGGAACCGCCTGCAAGTGAACTATGAGATAGATGATATACATATTAAACTTCCGAGTCTTCTCATCCAGCCATTGGTCGAAAATGCGGTTGTACATGGAATTTTAAAGCGAAAAGGTCCTGGAGTTGTAACGATATCAGTCAAAGATTTAGGAGAGACAGTAAGGGTTAGTGTGCGAGATACTGGAGAAGGGATTGCTCAGGAGGTAATTGATCGTTTAGCGAAAGAAGAGGTATCCTCCAAACAAATCGGTTTAACAAATGTCCATCAACGAGTAAAATTAATGTATGGAACCGGTTTAAACATTCGTAGATTAGAGCCAGGTACGGAAGTTTATTTTGACATAACGAAGGAGATAGCATGAAGGCAATAATAGTAGAGGATGAAATTCCAGCAAAAGAAGAGTTAGAATATTTAATTCAAACCCATAGCAAAATTGATATTGTCGCCACTTTTGAAGATGGCTTAGATGTGCTTAAATTTTTGCAAGCAGAAGAAGTGGATGCCATTTTCCTGGATATTAATATACCTTCTTTAGATGGGATGCTTTTGGCAAGCAATATTAGTAAATTTGCGAAAAAGCCTTATATCATTTTTACAACTGCTTATAAAGAGCATGCAGCACAAGCATTTGAATTAGAGGCATTTGATTATATTCTTAAGCCGTATGAAGAAAAGCGGATTGCCGCAATGCTGGCAAAATTAGAAGCAGCTTTCCAAAAAGCAAGCGGTGGAGAAGAAGAAATTACGACAGAAATAAATCGTCGGATAAACTTGCGTAAAAATGAAAATATCATTGTGACAGATGTCAATGATATTTATTATGCAGAAGCGAGCGAAAAAGTAACATTAGTTTATACGAAGACAGATGAATATATGATGCCAATGAGTATCTCTGATTTTCATGATAAATTGCCGCAGGATACCTTTTTCCGCTGTCATCGCTCCTACACTGTGAATCTTTCAAAAATCCATGAAATTGTCCCATGGTTTAACCATACTTATCTGGTGAGGTTAAAGGATATTAAGGCCGAAATTCCTGTAAGCAGAAGCAAAGCCAAAGCATTTCGACAAATTATGCATCTATAAATACCATTCATTCCGAATAAAGGGCATTTCATTCTGATACCGGTTTCAAAAATGTTTCAGGCGGTATAATTTAACTATCAAAAGAAAGCATAAACAACCTTTTATAGTAAAAAATACTGTTTATAAACCGAGTAGAAAGAGGAGATCGGAATGAAAGAACGAAATGGCAATCGCTTGCTGATAGTTATTGGTACCATTATTGTGCAAATGGGATTAGGAACAATATACACATGGAGCTTGTTCAATCAACCTCTTGTTGATAAATTTGGATGGGATTTGAGCGCAACGGCTATCACTTTTTCCATTACTAGTTTTGCGCTTGCCTTCGCAACCCTTTTTGCCGGGAAAATTCAAGATAAATGGGGACTCCGCCGCTTAATTGCCTGTGCCGGAATCATGCTAGGTGGAGGATTAATGGTTACTTCACAAGTATCTTCTTTATGGATGCTTTATCTTGTAGCAGGTGTTTTTGTAGGTTTTGCAGACGGAACTGCGTACATCACGTCTTTATCTAATTTAATTAAATGGTTCCCTGAGAAAAAAGGATTAATTTCTGGTATCTCTGTAGGAGCATATGGAACCGGCAGCTTAGTTTTTAAATATATTAATACAAGCTTAATCGCAGCTTATGGTGTTTCAACAGCCTTCTTAATTTGGGGAATTATTGCTTTAGCAATGGTTGTCGGCGGATCATTCCTTTTAAAAGAAGCACAGGAAGTAGAAACAACTACAACTTCTTTAGCACCAGAGCAAAAGAATTATACAGTGAAAGAAATGCTAAAAACAAAGCAAGCATATTTACTCTTTGTTATTTTCTTTACCGCATGTATGAGTGGATTATACTTAATCGGTATTGTAAAAGATATTGGTGTCAGTCTAGCGAATCTAGATGTGGCGACAGCTGCCAATGCCGTTGCTTTAGTAGCGATATTCAATACAATCGGTCGTATTATTCTTGGAGCATTGTCTGACAAAGTAGGTCGTATAAAAGTAGTATCTGGAACATTAGTCGTAACAGCGGCAGCGGTCACTGTATTAAATGTAGTTCCATTAAGCTATCCATTATTCTTTGCTTGTGTAGCCGCAATTGCATTTTGTTTCGGAGGCGTTATCACCGTATATCCGGCTATTATCGCTGATTTCTTTGGACTGAAAAATCAAAGTAAAAACTATGGTGTAATCTATCAAGGCTTTGGATTTGGAGCTTTGGCTGGATCGATGATTGCAGCAGTACTCGGAGGATTCCATGCGACCTTTACAGTCATATCTGTTTTATGTGTCGTTTCCTTTATCATTACTTTAATCATAAAGCCGCCACATATGAAGCTGCAGCCAAAAGAACCAAAACAGCCGCAGCCTAGACTTGCAAATCGCCTTGGATAAGATAGCAAGAAAAGGACCCCGTAAATGGTAAATTCCATTTACGGGTTTTTTGCTGTAAAATAGTTGTTTCCACATCTATCCAATAAAAGAGAAAACATGAAACATGAGCCTAGATTTGATAGAATAAAAGCATCAAATCATTTTTTTATGCTTTTCCACATACACATAATGTAAGGACACATAACAAAATACGTCTTTAGTCGTAGAAAAGATTCCATTTAAGGTCTATAGCAAGAAGGAACTTGGTTACGTTAAAATAGAAGTAAATAAATCATCGATTTTTGAAACAAAAGCTGAAATGAAACGTATAAAAAATAAAGGAATACGAAGGCAGGAGTCGATTATAGTGAACTCATTTTTAATGTTTTTAGTACGAACAGGCATTTCTTTTCCTGTAGGTGCTTTAACATGGCTAATCAGTTATGTGGCATTTGACCAATATTTTATCCCATCTGTTCTATATGGAGCTGCGGCAACGGGAGTTTCTTATTTCATCACAGATGGAGTAATTAAACATCAATTAATGGTAAGGCAAGGTTTATCAAGGAAAGAATATAAATTTATTCAAACACAGCTAAAGGAAGCGAATGAGAAAATTAGTCGATTAAATCGACATGTTTTTGCTATCCGTCACTTTCCTTCTTTTAAGCAAAGAATCGATTTAATGAGAGTAACAAAGAAAATCTACCGATTAACGAAGGAAGAGCCGCGCCGTTTCTATAAAGCAGAGAAATTCTATTATTCGCATTTAGATTCATTAGTGGAAATCGCAGAAAAGTATGCCCTTTTATCTGCCCAGCCGAAGAAAAACAGAGCACTGCAGGCAACTTTAAATGATACAAGAAGAACATTAGAGCAGCTTTCTAGAACGCTGGAAGACGATCTTCATGGCATCCTATCAGATGATATTGATGATCTGCATTTTGAATTAGATGTAGTAAAGCATATTTCTAATAAGGAGAAGGACACTGATTTGTTAGATGAAAGCAGGCGGACTAAATGACAGATGAACGACAAATGAAAAACATTACAGATGATTATTTCTCCGATCCTTTAGGAGAAAGCAATAATTTGTTCATGCAAAAAGGCGAAACAGCTGAAACTGTTCGCCTTATTGATGTTTTATCTCCAGAAAATCAAAAACGAGCATATGAACTAGCCAATAAACTAGATCCAAGCAATCACCGTACGATGATTGCTTACGGGGCAGCAGCGCAGAAAAAATTACTTTCTTTTTCCCATACAATGATTGAGCATGTGCAGCGCAAAGATGTTGGGGAAGTCGGGGATATCGTTAGTGATTTAATGGAAAAATTAAATGAAATCAATCCTGATGAATTACGAGTAGAAAAGAAGGGCTTTTTCCGCCGATTATTTAGCAAGCCTTCCAAAAGTGTCCATGAAGTTCTATCAAATTATCAAAAGGCAAGTGCCCAAATAGATCGGATGAGTGTGCGTCTCGAACGCAGTAAAAACGTATTGACTGCAGATATTCATTTATTAGAACAGCTTTATGAACATAATAAAACTTATTTTGAAGATTTAAATGTATATATTGCTGCAGCGGAAATGAAATACGAAGAAATGACGAAAAAGCTTATTCCGGAGCAAAAAAAACTTGCAGAAGAGTCCGGTGATCGAATGAAACTGCAAGAGGTCAATGATTTAATTCATTTTGCGGAATTACTAGAAAAACGTATTTATGATTTAAAAGTCAGCAGAGAAATTACCATACAAACAGCTCCACAAATCCGTTTGATTCAACATACGAACCGTACGGTTATTGATAAAATCCAGTCGTCGATCATGACATCCATCCCATTATGGAGAAACCAAGTTTCCATTGCTTTAACGCTTTTAAGGCAGCGTCATGCGATTGAAACACAAGCAAAACTGAATACAAGCAGAATGGATGCCAACGCAAAAGAGATGGTACAAATCGCCAAGGAAAACCGTCCCGCAATGGTCGAAATCGATTCGCTAAAAGAAACACAGCATAAACTGATGAGCTCATTAGAAGAGACACTACATATCCAAGAAGAAGGAAAACAGAAACGTAATCAAGCAGAACAAGAGATTACGGAAAGAGAAGGTAATTTAAAACAAGTGTTAGATACGGTTGACAGTAGGTATTAAAAAAACTAGATATACGGAATTTTGTTCCTTTTTTATGGAGACCAACCACATGAAATATAAAACTAATAAGTAGACCAAATAGCATACGATTTGGTCTTTTCTTCTGCCAAAAGCGTAGTAAACTGACTAGGAAAGTTAATGAAAAAGGATATATACATATTCATAGCGAGGTTGAACTTATATGTCGTAATCCCACTTTATTAAGTGAGAAACCAGCAGGGATGAACTTTGAAGGATTATATAAAATTATTCCACACTAACTCAGCACTTGTAACGATTACTGATGTCGGTAACAACAACTTAGACAATGAGATAGTCACTGATTTATTGGAGATAGCTGATCATCTATTCATTGTTCTTGAGTTAGCCAAGTAGGCTCTATTCCAGTGATAATAGACTTCATGTAGCTTTGAAATAATGTTTGATTAAAAAATGTTATTGACTCCTTATTTAACAACGCAAACAAAAAATCCAATTTGAAGAAAGATTGATCAAAATGGATTTTCTTTTAATAACTATGTTAAATTTTTTTATAAGAAAGTTTGATAGCTATTTATTCTACTATCGCACCCATTTGTTGAATATTTTAATAACTATTTATAATCCGGTTTACTGCTAGTTTGATGGTAAACCAAAATATTTGTTAGAAAGAGCATCTAGAGAAAAGGAATCAGTTAATAATGATTGCTAAATAAGTCTTTTCAAGTATTGGAATAGAAAGAACTGTTTGCCAAGGGTATCCAGCCACTTAGGATTGCACCACCGTCTAAATGGTTACCTGCGACAAGGTTACCTTTATGTTGCGTAATAATTCTCTTTGAAATCGTCATTCCCAGCCCAATGCCCCCAGTTAAACGATTTCTCGATGCTTCCCCACGATATAATGGTTCAAAAACTCGTTGAAGCTCATCGGAAGAGAAGCCCTCACCTGTATCTTTAATAGTAAAGGCCGCATTGTTATCACTCTTATAGCACTCTACAAAAATCTTCCCATGACAAGGTGTATGTCTGACCGCATTATCCAATAAATTGTTTATGGATCGCTCCAATAAGTGTGAATCACCAAGGACCACAAACTCTTCGCCAAATTGGTTTATAATGATCGATATATGCTTCTGTTTAGCTAGCTGGCTAAAGTTGTCAATCGAATTCTGTATAACAATTGAAAGGTCTACCATATTTTCCTTGAATTCTATCTCCAATAATTCTGTCTTTGTAAATGTGAAAAGGTCTTCAACAAGTCGGTCCAATTGTACAGACTTCTCCTTACAAACCTGCAGATACTTTGCTTGTTTTTCAGGGGAGTCAGCAATACCTTGTTCTAAACCTTCCAAATAGCCCCGTAAGGCAAATAATGGTGTCTGTAAATCATGCGCAACAGCAGCAATCACAAATCTTCGTTCATTTTCTAATTCTACCTGTTTCTTAAATGATTTTTTCAAACTATCTACCATCACATGAAAACCGTCATGGACTTCAGCAATTTCTGAAATCTTTGAGGAAGGTAACTGGATATCCAAATCTCCTTCTGCAATCTGTCTAACACTTACGCTCATTTTCTCCAAAGGAATGAGAATATATCTCCGCATTGCATCGGCAACAATTAAAAAGGCTAATAGTAGACCAGTGATTATTGCAATAATTTGAGTCATTTTTGAATTGGCTTGAATGCCAAGATTGAACGATTTTGTTTCAAGAAAATGCCCCCCCACATAAAATATCCATGGGAAAATTAAGATAATAAATAAGCAGAGAATGGTGAACTTACGAATACGAATATTTTTCATTTTACTCTCCTTTGAAACGATAGCCAATACCCCATACGTTGACGATAAATTGCGGATCATTCGGATCAGCTTCAATTTTCTCCCGTAGTCGGCTTAAATGTACACGAATTGTATGTTTATCACCAATTCCCTCCCAAAATTTTTTAAGTAATTGGTCGTAAGAAAATACAAATTTCGGATGTTCTGCAAACAATTGCAGCAAATCATACTCTTTTGGTGTTAGTGAGATGGACTGCCCTTCTACAAAAACTTCTCTTGTTGACAAATCCAACAAAAGCCTTCCATAATCCAAGACCTTTCTCTTCAATTCTTGCTGAGAACTGGAGCGCCTTAATACAGCCTTCACTCTTGCAACAATCTCACCCGGAGAAGCAGTTTTGACTATATAATCGTCTCCACCAAGTGCTAAGCCGCGAATCTTATCTACATCATCACTTAAAGCACTCAAAAAAAGAATCGGTACGTTGCTTTCCATACGAATTTGCCGACATAGCTCAAAACCATTTTGTCCGGGCATCATTACATCAAGAACAATGCAATCAATAACATTTTGCTCCAGTAGGACAAGTGCCTGAGTAGTGTCATTAGCAGTATTTACATAAAAGCCTTCATTCTCTAAGAAATCCCTCAATAGATCGACAATGCTTTTATCATCGTCAACAACTAGAATCGTATGTACTTCCTTCACGAAAATCCACCTCTCCTTATATACCACCATCTAAAAACGAATCTCACAATTAAATTCTATTCTAGTTTATCATTTTTTCTTTTTAAAATAATGTTTTGTGGGGGATTGTGATTATTTTGTGATTGTTTTATACCATCTTTTGAGATATTCAAAGGATATTCTTTCCTTATCGGTCTAAATTCTATTTTTAACGGAGGAAATATGTATGCATATCCAAATTGTGTTGTTTGATGGATTTGATTTATTAGACGCTATTGCACCTTATGAAGTGTTTACTGCTGCTGCAATGTACTCAAACGAGGAAGTAATTGTTAAACTTGTATCTGCTGACGGCGAGCGTTTGGTGACAAGCGGCGTAAATCATTTACAAGTTCAAGCCAGTGATAAACTTGATTTAAGCCATAAAGGAATCATTCTTATTCCTGGAGCATCTGGGTCTGTTCATGATAATGGACCAGATTCGGTGCCATTTAAGTTAAAACAAGCAATGGAAACGGAATTAAATCATTTATTAAAAGAAGCCATGACGAAGCCAGATATTTTGCTAACCACAGTTTGCGGTGGCTCTTGCCTATTAGCTATGAGTGGTTTATTAGAGGGACGGCATGCCGTTACCCATCATATGGGAATGGAACTTTTAAGTGCCACAGGTGCTATTCCAGTTCATGCACGAGTCGTTGATGATAGTAATCTCATCACTGGGGGTGGTGTTACATCTGGATTAGATGTTGCCCTTTACTTAGTTGAACAAGAGTTAGGCTCCCAAATTGCACATGCTGTTGAGCAATTATTTGAATACGAACGAAGGGGGACTGTTTGGAAAGCTAAAGGAAATGTCCCTAATGTAAGTAAGCATGAAAATCAAGATGAAGAAACAAGAAAATCTTCCACTATTCAATCTTATGAAATATGGAATTTTCCAGGAAAATGGGATACCATCATTTCCACCCCTATAGGAAAGCTTCCTGTATTAATAGATATATCTACTAATGATGGACAAATAGTCGGAACTGCAAAGCAAGGAAAAGAGATTGTCCCTTTAGACAACCCTTTTCTTGTAGGAAATCAGTTAAAGTGGTCAATGAAAGTAACGAAACCTATGAACCTTACTTTAAAGTTTAGTGTTTCAATAGATGGAAACCAAATGGTGGGTGAGGCGAAGGCTGGTATGCTTCCTTCTTCAAAAGTAATTGGACATCGTCTTGATTAAAAGGAAATATAACTATGTATTTATTCCTTGTATTTATTCTTGTTAGGAAGCTTCCTTACTTTACCTTTTATCATTCATATGATTTTTTCTCGTACGGGCTATGAATAAAAAACAGTCCTTAAAACGACTTTGAACTTTATACGAAAAGTCATTATGCATTAGTTCTTTTGATAATTTCAGGAGGATGAATGCCCTTTGGTTATTCATCTTATCCTTCAATCTTATGGGCAGGGATTGCAATCGTGCTGCTTGTCCTGATTGGCGGCGCGATTGCAATGATACATAGAAAACTGAAAAAGATTATTCTTTCAAAGTACCTTGAGAAGAAATTAATAGAAAATGTCTCAAAGATAAATGGTATAGCTGGATTACCTTCCTATTCATCATGGTCGCTGTTTTTATTATGACTAATCGCAGTTTATTTCCTAAACAGCAATGGAGGAAGAGCTAATGAAAAAATTCATTCGAATAGCCATTTTAATCATCCCAAGCCTATGGATACTTCATACATTGTCTAAGAATTTTATGGTTGATCCTACTTTTGAAAAATTTATTTCTAGAAAGGATCTTATTCTGACAAATAAATCCCTATGGATAGTAATGATTCGTATTCATATTTTGCTGGCTATTATTGCACTGTTCACTGGCCCATTAGGTGTGATAAAAAGAATACGCATAAAGTCTATCAAGTTTCACCGTTGGAATGGACGATTATATGTCCTGTCTATCATTTTAAATTTTATTCCCGGAGTTTATGTCTCTTTCTTTGCAACAGGGGGATGGCTAAGTACAATCGGGTTTCTAATTTTAAATACATTATGGCTCAGTACAACTATACTAGGGTTTTGGTATATCAAGAGAAAAAAAGTAATCCTACACAGTCAATGGATCATGCGAAGTTTTTTTCTTTCCTTTGCGAATATGACTATTTATATAATCGTAGCCATTACTCATAATGCATTGAATATTTCCTATGGAAATGCCTATACGATATCAGTCTGGTTATGTTGGATTCTTAATCTTTTAATTGCAGAGATAACAATTAAAAAAAATATACTTAATGGAAAGAATTGATTGTAAAAAAAATCATATGCTAAACTGCATCATTTTAATTCAAAACTGGCATATGCAGTCCTCATATAGTTTTTTCTCTAATTCCGCAAAAGGATCTTATATTACTAAAGAGGTCGTCAATAGTAGTTGACCTCTTTAGTAATTCTTAAAAACTTGTTAGTCGGTTCAAATTTTAATACAAGAGATACTTCAGAATCATATGTTTTTTTGTGTGAAATCCTCCGTTTAAATTGTCTTTTTATATATTGTTCAAGTAAAAAACAAGATTTAGTGAAAAAAACAAACTTTATGATACTTCTAGTATTCTTAATAAAGATATATATTTTACAGGGAAATTAAATTATTAATTTTTCTATAAATGAACATTTATTCTTTGTAATTTTTGATGTCTCAGTGGCTGATAATAGGCGCTTTCTAAATTTTCATTTAGATATTTTCACACTTGAAACTCTGTTTGGTTCTCATACTTACTGCGGAACTTTGCCTCCTTTATAAGGTATAAATGAAGAGTCTGCTACTAGTAAATCCAATAGTGCCCTTGCTTGTTATTTATTTAAGTATAAAAATACAGAAATGGAATGTGATATTCCTATTTTATGGAACAAGGTTATTCTATGGAAAAGCCTTCAGAGATAATAGTTGAATTAATGGTTGAAGGTAAAGAAGTAAATGGGGTCAAAGTTGGAAGTTTATCGGAATTAATAGTTGAAATATAAATTCTAGTTAACGGATAATTGATTAAGAAAATAAACAAAGAATGATTGGATTATATTTCATATAGAATAAAAGTGATAAAACGAAAAAAGGTCAAAATAATCTTAAGGAGCAAGATTATTTTGATCTCTTTTAGTTAATCCATTAACTTCCCAAAGGAAATACGTTTATTTAAGAAATGCATAATAGGTATACCGATTGCCATGACAACAAATTCACCAATAGCTGTTGTTCCCCAAGTGATTAAGAAAGGGAACCCAAGTGCAAGATGCAATTGATAGGCAATAATAAACATATTAAAAGTAAATACAAGAGTGTTAATAATCATTCGTAGAAGATAACTCTTAACAAACTTGCTTATACCAATTGTGATTAACAAGCAAATAATAGAATGAGCAACTCCGAAAGTTAAATCATATAACTTAATAGTTGAAAGGAATAAGTTTGCTAAAAATACTCCTACTACAATTCCATAAATATATTTTTTGTTAAATACAACAAGATGATTAAATAATTCCGAAACACGATATTGAATGCTGCCAAAAGCAATCGGCGCAATCGCAATCGTAACAGCGACATACAATGCAGCCACTAAACCGTTCATCGCAAGTGTTTTTGTTTTCATTTTTTCTCTCCCTTAGTTTTTTTACGTGGGATGGTCTCGAACCACGTTATCCAATAACTTTCACACAATAAGTTATCATATAATAGGAGGTCTATGTTCGTCAATGGAATTTTATCCCGTGATGTTTGGAGGGATAAGGTTGGACGATTAGAGAGGTATCGGATTAATTGGATATTAATGAATAAAAGCGGAGAAAGTTAACAGAGAATCCGCCTCTATTCCCACAAACAAGCAGAAAAGCAACAGAGCCGAATCCCCTGCCCCCAAAAAACAAAATTGTAAAATCTATAAAAAAATTTCTCCCTGACTTCTTCCTGACACATAACTCTTTTATTCTATTACTTGTAAACAGCAAGACAATGAATCAAGTAAATTCATTAAAATAGAATAGAAAGAGGTTGAAGCAAAAAATGAAGAAAAGTATAAAGAAGTGGATTATTAGTGGAGTAACAGTTTTGGTAATAGGGACGGGGATTGGCTCTTATTATTATTTTAGCAATGATAATCAAACCGAAGTAAGAGCACAGGCTAGAACGCAGACAGCAACAGCAGAAGCTGGTGATGTTGAAATAGAGGTAAGTGGTACCGGAAGCATTGCAGCTATCAATAAAGAGACTTTCACTGCTGAAGGGAATGCAACGGTAGACGAGGTGTTAGTCGAAGCAGGGGATAAGGTGGAAGAAGGCGATGAGCTAGTAACGTTCGAGAATGATACGCTCGACCCAATTGTTGCAACTTTTTCTGGTGAAATCACAGCCCTAAATGTAGAGGAAGATGGCAATGTATCAATGGGAACAGAAATCGTTACCGTTACAGATTATGACAATCTAGAAATGGTAGTAAACGTAGATGAATTAGATATTTCGAAAGTAAAGGCTGGACAAGCTGTTAATGTAAAAGTGAGTGCATTGGAAGATAAAGAGTTTACTGGAAAAGTTACGAGTGTAGCAAAAGAAGCAAACAGTGACAGTACTAGTGTCGCAAAATATGCGGTTGCGGTGAAAATAACTAAGCCAAGTGGATTGCTGGTTGGGATGACAGCAGAAGCTACTATCACAACGGATAAAGCGGAAGATGTCGTGACGGTTCCTGTAGAAGCTGTACAAAAGGAAAATGATGAATATTATGTTCTAGTAGCAAATGGCACAAACACGAATGAAGATGGCACAAAGGAAACTGCCTCAACAAAACAAACGGTGGAAGTAGGATTACAAAATACTGAAGTTGCGGAGATTAAAAGTGGTTTAGAGGAAGGTACAACGGTAGTACTGCCAACATTTGAGTCATCAAGTGATAGTGAAGCACAAGGAATGTTCCCAGGTGGAGGCCAAATGCCAAATGGTGAAGGTAGAGGGCAAATGCCTGGAGGAGGCCAAGGCGGAGGAATGCCTGTTGGTGGGTTTGGAGGTAGAAATGAATGATAGAACAGCACGCAATTGTCGAAATAAAGAATGTCAAAAAGGAATATACACTTGGAGGAGAGACAGTAACGGCATTGGATAATGTAAGCTTTACAGTCAATAAAGGGGATTTTATTGCTATCATTGGGCCGTCTGGTTCAGGTAAATCAACGTTAATGAATATGATCGGTTGCTTGGATACCCCTGATTCTGGTGAATATTATTTGGACGGTCAAAATGTTTTTTCGTTAAAAAGCAAACAGTTAGCAGAAGTGAGAAATCATAAGATTGGCTTTATTTTTCAATCCTTTAACCTGCTAACAAAACAGTCTGCCTTTGAAAATGTGGAGCTGCCCTTGGTTTATCGAGGAATCGGAAGTAAGGAAAGAAAAGAAATTGCCATGCAGGCATTGAAAAAAGTAGGATTACTGGAAAGAGCGGGACATAAACCAACAGAATTATCTGGTGGACAGCAACAGCGCGTGGCCATTGCCCGAGCTCTTGCGGGGAATCCGCCAATCCTGCTTGCTGACGAGCCGACTGGAGCGTTAGACAGTAAGACAGGAGTCGAGGTAATGAATTTAATGAAAGACCTAAATAGACAAGGACATACCATAATTTTAATCACCCATGATTTACAAATCGCTAAACAGGCTAAGCGAGTTATTCGCATTCAAGATGGTCGCCTAGCAGAGACAAAGGAGGTAGTTGTCTCTTGAAATTAGGACAAGCAATCAAGATAGCTTTTAAAAATATAGCAATGAATAAATTAAGAGCAGTGCTTACCATGCTGGGTATTATCATTGGTGTGGCAGCGGTTATTGCTTTAACCTCATTAGGAATGGGAGCCTCCAATTCTGTTTCCGATGACATTGCCGGCTTAGGAACGACAACAGTTTCTGTGAATTTATCGGGAAACTCTAGTGAGGAAGAGGTTGTTGATTATGATGAACTAATGGCATTTACGGAATTTGACGAAGTAAAGGCTGTTTCACCAACAGTGACAACATCTAGTACGCTTAAAAATGGAACGACATCAAGCTCTGGAGTTACTGTTACAGGTGTTACTACTTCTTATGAAGAGGTACAGGATATTACTTTACAGTCAGGAAGAAATGTCATGGACATTGACTTGGATAATCGCAATAAAGTAGTGGTGCTGGGGTATAATATAGCATCCGAGTTATTTGGATTTACAAATCCAGTCGATAAAACCGTTCAAATTGATGGAACAACATATAAAGTAATCGGAGTACTTGCTGAAAAAGGGGAAGAGTTAACTGGATCTGTAGATGATTCTGTTCTCATTCCATTTACAACAGCACAACGCTTTATCGGTCAAACCTATGTAACTTCAGCAACAGTGCTTATGACGGATGAGGATTCAGTTGAAATGGGAATGGCAAAAATGAAGCAAGAATTATACAATCAGTTTGATGGAGATGAAACTTCTTATTCTGTGCGAAATCAATCATCTGTATCGGAGGCTCTCGATTCGGTTTCCAATACGATGACATTGTTATTAGCCGGCATAGCCAGCATTTCCTTAATCGTTGGTGGAATCGGAATTATGAATATCATGCTTGTTTCGGTTACAGAAAGAACAAGGGAAATTGGGATTAGAAAAGCGATAGGTGCTCGGAAAAAAGATATCATGCTCCAATTTTTAATTGAAGCCATTGTACTTAGTGCATTAGGCGGAATTTTAGGAGCAGCTATTGGAATCGCTAGTGCAGACATATTGTCGAGCACATTAGAGATGACTTCCCAGATTACGTGGTGGATCATCGGTGGTTCCGTTAGTTTCTCTGTATTAATTGGCATTATCTTTGGGATTTTTCCAGCGAACAAAGCATCTAACTTAAGTCCCCTTGAAGCATTAAGATATCAATAAGAGGAGTAGATCAGCTGGATAGAAGGCTGATCTATTTTTTCTCCTGATAATTATCGGTATAATGGATTTCATTAGTAAAAAATAAAGCATAAGGAAAAGATGATGAAAAAGATTCTAATTGTGGAAGATGAACTAGCAATTTCTATGGTTTTAGGAGCATATTTAGAAAATGCAGGCTATGATGTAGATTATGCTTATAATGGAGAAGAGGCTTTACAGAAGCTAGAGGAAGAAACTCCTGCCCTTATTCTATTAGATATTATGATGCCATATGTAGATGGCTGGAGCGTTCTTTCGTTTATTCGTAAGAAATCGGCATGTCCTGTTATTATGCTTACAGCTTTATCAGATACAGAGCAAAAACTAAAAGGGTTTGAAAATGGAGCGGATGATTATATTACCAAGCCGTTTGTAGGGGAGGAAGTCATCGCCCGTGTCCAAGCGGTACTAAGAAGATCCTCCCATTATCAAGAAGATGAGAGAGTGAAATACTATGGCGATTTAAAAATAAATTATGTCTCCCATCAAGTTTTTCTTAATGGAATTGAGGTTCCCTTCACTCCGCGAGATCTTTCTGTCTTTCTCTTTTTAGCAAGCAATCCAAATCAAACATTTACAAGGGATCAGCTTCTGGATCATGTATGGGGAAATGACTATGATGGAAGTGATCGGGCGGTTGATCTAGCGATTAAAAGAATAAGGAAATTATTAAATGGGTGGGATCCAAAAGATGGCGAAATTAAAACATTACGCGGATTGGGCTATCAATTTTATATTCAGGAAAAACAATAAAGAAAAAACGCCTCTTCTATATTATTGGACAAAAAGATATTTGCTGACATTATGTGGAGGTCTTTTGATTATCGGGATTATTTCAATTTTGTGGATTCGCCATAATGCTTTGGAAAATCGCTTAGAATTAACAAAATTAGTTGCCCAGGAAATAGCGGAGCATGCTAATGAAATGGGAGAAGGCAGATTGAAGGATATTCGTCTGCCATTTTTGCAGGATAGACAGAAGTTTATCAATGAAGGGCAGCCACTAGATGTTTTTCTAAAAGATGCTGCCGGTAATATACGCTCTATGAATCAGAACTTCCCACCAGACTCTCGCGAAAAACAGCAGCTAATTGAGTCTTTGCCCTTAGTCAGTGAATTAACGATTAAAAAGGTCACACTCTGGAATAATCAAAAAGCATCCGTTGTCATAGCACCTATTATTAAGGATGGGACGCCAACAGGTTCAGTCTATATTATTCAGCCGCATAATCAGCTACAGCATTTAAATAAAGAAGAATATCAATTACTGGGATTATTGCTTCTTAGTTTGGCGCTGCTAGGCTGGTTCGTTATTTATTCTTTATCTAAAAAGATGGCAAAGCCGGTTGAAGAGGTTGCCAACGCTGCTCAACAATTAATGAATGGTAACTATCATATTACATTAAATGAAGAAGTGCAGGAAAAAGAGTTACACCAATTGATGCTGTCTTTTAACGAAATGACTAAGCGGCTCTATGCATTGGAAAGTTTACGGACACAATTGCTCGCAGGAGTTACCCATGAATTAAAAACACCGATCACCTCTATCAGTGCTTTAATTCAAGCTGTCAATGACAATGTCATTCCAGAAAAGAAGAAAAGCCAATTTTTATCGATGAGTTTAAAGGAAGCTGGCAGACTGCAAAGCATGGTAGAGGATTTACTAGATTTTAATAGCTTTAGTGCTGGTTCAATTAAAGTGAATAAGGAAAAGCTGAATGTACAGGCGACTTTAAAAGAAATTATTTATCAATGGGAAATTGTCCATACGGACTCTTTGTCCTCTGCGAAACTTACCTTTATAAATCCAGAAAAGCCGATTTTCACCATGCTTGATAGTGTTCGTTTTCAACAAATTATCGTAAATTTATTAAATAATAGCTTACATGCTATCAAGGGGAAGCAGGGTGGAAAAATAACAATCCGTTTAACACATGATAATCAGAACATCAAAATTTTAGTAGAAGATAATGGCTATGGCATACCAGAAGAAGAACAGGCTTATATTTTTGAACGATTTTATCGAGGGAAAAATAAGAAAGATATCGAGCGTGGGCTCGGCTTAGGATTGCCATATAGTCTTCTCCTCGCAAAAGCACAGGGAGGACATTTATCTTTACAAAATTCAGATGGTAGATCTACAATATTTCTATTACAATTTCCAATACTTACTTAAAAAAAAGGGGGCTGTTCGGAATGACAGTTCAAGAAGAAAAATATTGCAAGGAATCATTAGTAGTAAAAACAAGCCGAATATTCCCAATTGATACAAATAATCATAATTCCTTATTTGGTGGGAAACTGATGAGTTATATAGATGATGTGGCCTCTATTTCTGCATCGAGACATTCAAGAAGCGATGTAGTCACAGCCTCAACGGACTCCGTTGATTTCCTGTTTCCTATTCGCCCGACAGATTCCGTATGTCTAGAATCCTATGTTACACATACAGGAAAATCATCGATGGAAGTTTTTGTGAAGGTAATAGCAGAAAATTTAAAAACAGGGGAAAGAAAGCTTGCTGCTACGTCTTTTTTAACCTTTGTTGCATTAGATGAGAACGGCAAGCCAAGACGGGTTCCTAAAGTAATCCCCCAGTCCGAGGAAGAAACTATGCTTTATAACACAGCAGAACAACGCGTAAAAATCCGTAAAGATAGAAGAGAGCATAGTAAAGCATTTGCAAGTGTTATTAGTACAGATATGCCTTGGGGATAAGTTGACCCTATTTTGGCTGATAACGATGTGAGTTTGGCTGATAAATGGTAAGTTTGGCTGATAAGTAATAGGGTTTGGCTGATAAGTAGTAAAGTTTGGCTGATAAATAGTAAAGTTTGGCTGATAAGCCGTAGAGTTTGGCTGATAAATGGTAAGTTTGGCTGATAAGTAGTAAAGTTTGGCTGATAAGTTGTAAGTTTGGCTGATAAGCCGTAGAGATTGGCTGATAAATCGTAAGTTTGGCTGATAAGTTGTAAGTTTGGCTGATAAGTTGTAAGTTTGGCTGATAAGCCGTAGAGATTGGCTGATAAATCGAAAAGTTTGGCTGATATCAGCCAAACTCAGACTCTCTACATTCAATTTGAGTGTAGAATTCTATTAATCTCAGAAAAAATGCTAAAAAATCACTAAAAAATCACTAAAACAACGATAAAATAGACAATTTGACAATGAAACTACCCCGTTTCCACCACACCCACAAAGCGAATGAGCTCCACTCAACCTCCCCATATTAGAAAGTAATGCCCAATCAATTGCTATCTTTCCTTTCATCCAATCCTCAAACTAAATTAAATTTCCCCCCAACAAATGTCCAATATGCTGAACAACCAATCATTCCTAATCATTTCGAAGTACGAAGAAAAGTGTCAGAATATATTAACTTTTTAGAAAATATACTGTTAAATTTTCTGACAATATAAAAGACACTTGTCTAGAAGAAGATTATAATCCAAACATGGAACAGGAGCAATTGGGAAAATATCCTGTAGTTTCATAGATAAAAAGACAATGATAGGGGGCATATTATGTTATCCAAAAAAGTACTTTCTTTCGCGATGACTGCAACATTAGCTTTAGGATTTATGAGTGGTTGTGCTTCAAACGCAAACTCGGATTCAGGGGATTCAGGAGACAAAAAAGTAATTAAAATTGTTACACAATCACCACTATCTGGAGGCAGCGCTACATTAGGGGAAGCAATTAAATTAGGAGCGCAGCTGGCTATTGATCAACAAAAGGATAAGTTTGCTGAATTAGGATTCGAACTTAAATTAGATGCACAGGATGATCAGGGAGATCCGAAGAAAGGGGTTGCGAATGCTAACTTAGTGGTTGCGGATAAATCTGTGTTAGGGGTAGTCGGTCACTTAAACTCAGGTGTTTCCATTCCAGCATCTGAAGTTTATGAAAAAAATAATCTTGTAAGTGTATCTCCGGCAAGTACAGCCACTGACTATACGGATCGCGGTTTAAAAACAGTGAGCCGTGTTGTTGCCCGTGATGATTTCCAAGGTCCTGCTGGGGCACAATATGCTGTGGAAACTTTAGGGGCAAAGAAAATTTTTGTTGTTCAAGATAAAACAGCTTACGGTTCAGGTCTAGCAGATGCCTTTAAAGAGGCAGCGGAAGATTTAGGAGCTGAAGTTGTTGGTTATGAGGGAATTACCGTTGGTGAAAAAGACTTTAACGGTGTTTTAAACCAAGTAGCCTCTAAAAAACCTGATCTAATCTATTACGGTGGCCTTTATGCAGAAGGGGGAATTTTGGTAAAGCAAGCACGTGAAAAAGGATTAGATATCCCATTCATGGGTGGAGACGGTTTAGACTCATCTACTTTTGTTGAAATCGCAGGAGATGCTGTGAAAAATACCTTCATTACTTCCGTTGCCGGTGATACAACCCAATCAGAAGAAGGAACGAAATTTGCTGAAGATTATAAAGCAGCATTCAGCAAAAACATTGAGTCCTATTCTGCCTATGCATACGACTCTGCAGCAGTTTTACTAGCAGGCATTGAAAAAGCAATTAAAGAGAATGATAACAAATTACCAACTCGTGAAGAGGTTACCAAAGCTGTGCGTGCTACACAAGATTACAAAGGGGTAGTGACAGAAGTTGGATTTGATGAGAAAGGAGATAATAAATTCGCAAAAATCTTTATTTATAAATTTGCTGAAGCCAAATACCCAGCTACATTAGATGGAGAAATTAGCCAATAAACGAGTAAATAAAAAGGACATGGATATCAACCGTCCTTTTTATTTGCAAAGAACTAAATGCCGGATATTAATCTTAGCTATTTAGTAGATAGAAATAAGCATATATGGTGATTTCGTCAATAGAAAGAATCTGTTGAGTAACCGAGCGGGAAATCTTTCATCTTATGAGGTTAAACTCTATCTACTAAAACCATTAAATCAAAAGTGTGGGGAAGAGAATGCTAACTGAAATTTTACAAACATTACCGCAAGTTTTAATTGATGGATTAACATTAGGAGCAGTGTATGCCGTTATTGCATTGGGATACACAATGGTTTATGGAATATTAGAATTGATAAATTTTGCTCATGGGGAAATATTTATGTCAGGAGCATTCATTGGCACGGCCATCTTAATTACTTTAACAAGTCTAGGATGGACTTCGATGCTGCCTGCTGTACTTTCCTTAATTGTCATGCTCCTAATTACTAGTCTCATCACAGGTTTTTTAGGAATGGGAATCGAAAGAGTGGCTTATCGTCCACTCCGAAAAGCACCAAAGCTAATTGCTCTTATCTCAGCCATTGGTATCTCCTTTTTACTACAGGATATCGTTCGATTCATCACAGAATTATTCAAAGGGAATTACATAATTACTTCGCCTAATCTATTTTCTGACAAAATAAATATCGGATCTGTTTTCGGTTCTCATGCTGCAAGTTTTAAAAGCTCGTTTTTAGTTGTTATTATAGTAGCCGTTATTTTGATGGTAGGATTAGATTTTTTTGTTAACAAAACAAAGTGGGGCATGGCGATGAGAGCCGTGGCGCAAGATAGAGACACAGCATCTTTAATGTCTATTAATGTGAACAAGGTTATCTCTGTTACTTTCTTCGTAGGATCTGCTTTAGGCGGCGCCACTGGTGTATTATTTGCTGTTCAATATGGAACAATCGATCCGTACATTGGATTTATACTAGGACTTAAAGCTTTTACTGCCGCAGTTTTAGGCGGAATTGGCAATATACGCGGAGCAATGCTCGGCGGTATGTTAATTGGACTGATTGAAATGTTCACAGCAGCGAATCTGTCGGTTATCACAGGCGGGATTATGGGAGCAGAATATAAAGATGTTGTTGCATTTGCCATATTGATTATCGTCCTTATTTTTAAACCAGAAGGCTTATTTGGCAAAGCCGTAGCAGAGAAAGTGTAGGTGGAAAAGATGGCTAACATGATTAAAACCATCCAAACAAATAAAGTTGCCCAAATTATTCTTTTCTTTGCGTATGTATTGGTGACTACTGCTGCATTGGCTTTCTCGCAAAAATCAGTGATTGCTTTTTTACTATTATTGTTATCGCTATTACTCCTATATTATATGAATCTCGGAAATAAAATGAAGTGGGGAATTGCTTTACTTATCTTAGTGATTGTTCTCCCGGTTTCAGCTAGTCAAGGACCATCCTATCAAGCATATATGGAAGTAGCAACTATGGTAGGGATTTATGTTTGTATGGCTTTAGGGCTGAATATCGTTGTTGGTCTTGCAGGGTTGCTTGATTTAGGATTTGTTGCTTTCTTTGCTGTTGGCGCCTACACATATGGCGTGTTTGCGACAGCACAAGCGAATAACTTCATGCCCTTTGGAACATATCCATTGTCCGGAAATAGCTTTTGGTTTTTTATTATCATTGGTTTATTTGTAGCGGCTCTATTTGGGGTTTTATTAGGGATTCCAGTATTAAGAGTAAAAGGAGATTATTTGGCTATTGTTACATTAGGTTTTGGGGAAATAATCCGGATTGTATTTAATAACTTAGATAAGCCAGTAAATATCACGAATGGAGCGATGGGGCTGCCAAGTATTCAACAGCCTGAATTATTTGGTATTACTTTGTCACAGCCGAACCAATTCTATTATATTGTGCTAGTTATGTTTATTATTGTAATTTATGCTGTGACTAGAATGGAACATACAAAATTAGGCCGTTCTTGGAAGGCGGTCAGAGAAAATGAGATTGCTGCACAAGCGATGGGAATTCCCCTTGTAAAAACAAAGTTGACGGCATTTGCTATTGGGGCATCGTTTTCCGGAATGATGGGAGTTGTGTTTGCCGCAAAGCAAATGTTTGTGGATCCAACAAGTTTCACTTACTTAGAATCTACGACCATTCTTGTTATGGTCATCCTTGGAGGAATGGGAAGTGTGCCAGGTGTTATTCTGGGAGCGGCAGTTGTAACGATATTAAACTTACAGGTGCTAACCGAATTAACGGGGTGGCTAAGCCAAGTAACCACTATTCCTGATGCCTTATCTCCAGCAAAAATGCAAAGATTTATCTTCGGTGCCCTTTTAATTATTATGACCTTATATCGTCCACAAGGATTAATACCGGCAAAAAATAAAAAGGTTAATGTCAAGAAATTAAAAGAGAGCATAACAGAAAAGCAGGAGTCTACTATATTGCTTAAGGAGGGGCACAAGTGAATATACTCGAAGTGAAAGGATTGACGAAAAAGTTTGGTGGACTTGTTGCGAATTCCAATATTGATATGTCTGTCGAGAAGAATTCCATCACAGCGGTAATAGGACCGAATGGAGCGGGAAAAACGACTTTTTTCAATATGATAACAGGGGTGTATAAACCGACATCTGGGGAAATTCTCCTTGACGGAAAAACAATTGCCGGGCATAAGCCGCATGTCGTAGCGAAACAAGGAATTTCCAGAACCTTTCAGAATATCCGCCTTTTCAGTGATATTACCGTATTGGAAAATGTCATGGTCGGAATGCATAACCATATCAAAGGCAGCTTGGTTGGGACATTGCTTCAATTGCCAAAGGCTAAACAGGAGGAAGAGAAAGCAATGAAAGAGGCATATCGCCTATTAGAATATGTTGGGCTTGCTGATCTATTAAATGAAGCAGCGGCAAATTTATCATATGGAGCACAACGGAGATTAGAAATTGCTCGTGCTCTAGCTACAAAGCCTAGCGTTTTATTATTAGATGAGCCTGCTGCTGGTATGAACCCGAAGGAAACAAGTCTATTAACCGGTTTAATTCAAGATATGTGTAAGAAATATGATTTGACCATTATTTTAATTGAACATGATATGAAGCTGGTGATGGAAATTTCAAACCATATCATCGTATTGGATCATGGAGAAAAAATTGCAGAAGGTGGTCCGGAAGAGATACGTTCCAATCCGAAAGTAATTGAAGCCTATTTAGGAAAAGGAGCAGTATCACTTGCTTAAAGGGGGAATCAGCATGGAAAAGATACTTGAATTAACGGATATAGAAGCTTGGTATGGAGGAATTCAGGCATTAAAAGGAATTAGTTTACATGTTGATAAAGGAGAGATCGTTACCCTCATTGGAAGTAATGGTGCTGGCAAATCGACAACCCTTAAATCTATTAGCGGCCAGGTTCCAATCAAAAAAGGCAGTATTCTTTTTAATGGAAAAGATATTGCTAATATAGCAGCACATAAGACAGCCGTTTTAGGGATTTCCCAAGTGCCAGAAGGAAGGCGGATTTTTCCTAAGCTATCTGTACGAGAAAATCTATTAATTGGCGCTTTTGCTGTAAAGGATAAACAATTAACGGAAGCAAGAATGCAAAAAGTATTTGAGTATTTTCCGAGATTGAAAGAACGAGTCGAGCAAAAAGGAGGAACAATGAGTGGTGGCGAGCAGCAAATGCTGGCAATAGGGCGAGCGCTTATGATGCAGCCAGAAGTCCTAATGTTGGATGAACCATCCATGGGCCTTGCGCCCATTATTGTCGAGCAAATTTTTGAAATTATTAAAGAGCTCAATAACCAAGGAATGACAATTTTATTAGTAGAACAGAATGCCTTTCAAGCTTTGCAAATTGCCAGTAGAGGGTATGTCATTCAAACAGGAGAAATTGTATTAGAAGGAACAGGAGCAGAGTTGATTACCAATAAACAAGTGCAGGAAGCTTACTTAGCTTAAGGACAGAGAAAAAGGAGAAGGCTTTTTACGAGACCCTTCTCCTTTTTTATGATTGAATTAATTATTTAAGAATTTTACACATACTGGTTCTGGTGCTTCTATCTCTGATTGCAATAAAGTTAGTTTTCCAGTAACTGTATCTCTTTCAAATAAAGTAAGGGTATCCGATTGTTCATTGGATGCAAGCAAGAATTGTTCTGTTGGATCTAGAACGAAATCTCTTGGCCAGTTTCCTTCTGTTGAAGTTCTGTCAATAAAGGTTAATTGACCAGTTTCCCCATTTACTTGGAAAATCGCAATTGAATTATGGCCGCGATTTCCTGCATAAACATAGTTTCCGTCTGAAGAAAGATGGATAGCACTTCCTTGGCTATTTTCCGTAAAATCAATCGGTAGTGTAGAAATGTATTGTAATTCCTCAAATGCTCCAGTTTCAGCGTTAAAAGATAATGCAATGACTTCATTGCTTAATTCTGTCATGACATAAGCAAATTTGCCATTAGGATGGAAGGCGATATGTCTTGGACCACTTCCAGGTTTAACGGATAAACTGCTAACTTCTTCTAGCTTTCCATCAACAAGCTTGTACGTATCTACTCGGTCTGTTCCTAAATCAACAGAAACAGCATATTGATCATTAGGACTGAATCCAGCAAAATGCATATGAGGTTTTTCTTGGCGAGCTGGATTTGGGCCTGTCCCTGTATGCTCGATGATAGATGCAGCACTGCTTAATGAGCCATCTGTATGTACCGGATAGGATTCGGCAGTTCCTTTATGATAGTTTGCAGATAGAACAAGCGTTTTGTCTGCATTTACACTTACATGGCAAGGAGATGCTCCTTCCGAATATTCGCTGTTAATAAGGGCAAGACTGCCATCTGAATGAATAGAGTAAGCAGAAACACCACCTAAAGAGCCTTCTTTACCGACAGCGAATAAATGCTGATTATCGATTGTAACCGTTAAATAGGTAGGGTTTTCAATTTCAGCCACTAGAGAAACATCTGTGATTTTTTTCGCTTCTGTGTCTAATACAAATGAATAAATACCTTTACTAGTCTTTTTTGTATATGTGCCAATGTAGCCAGTGAATTTTGTCATAAACAGATCTCCTTTAACATTTTTACAAAATTAATACTATTTATTAATTATAGCACGAGCCTAATCAAAACGTACAAATTAGAGTCTGTCTATTTAAATAAAAGTATTAGTTAGTTCTATTTTCCCGAAATTGCTTACTTGAAACAAGAGGGAATTTTCAGCTGTTTGAAAGGGAGCGCTTGTAAGAATGGATGCGTTTTTTGAATCTTTCATGGGATGATAGGAATAAAACAACCTTGTTTTTCCAAATGGCAGAGGAAATATAGTACTGCTACCGGTGAGGGTGTTATCTACATAAAATCAAACGAATATATAATTAATTAATATATTAATTAAATAAAGATAAAAAACATTTATTGTTTATTTTTGTAATCTAAAATAGTATTTATTAAGGGACATAAACATAGGATAGTAAGTAGATTAGTTTTGATAATTATATGAATATTACCATGAAATATGGTTTTTTTATTGTTTAAGGATTGGGAATATAGTAAGCTAATGGGGAGTAGGGTAAGATAGAAGTTAAGAAAGGGGTGGAAATATAGTTAATGTAAAAGTTAATCTTAATTAATTGATTAAATATTAGTATCATCGAAAGGCATCCATATTGTACCCCATTTTACATAAAAAATCTGAACGTTCACTTTGGTTCTGTACATCACAAGACTTCCTATCAAAAAATGTAGATAAGATGGGATTTATTATGGATAGAAATGTATGCGTTTACAAACGAAAGCAGTGAAGGGGAGAATGAAACGGTGAAGTGTGTTATAAAAAAAGGGTTATTTTTTTTGTTGGTCATAATCGTACTATTTCCATGGCCTTATGAAAAGGAGAAACAGGTAAAGGCAGAAGGCTCTCAAACTGATTCGATCGAATTTCAGCATGTTTCCGTTCACGACCCGTCCATCATTAAAGGGAATAATGGCTCTTATTATGTTTTTGGATCACATATAGCAGCAGCCAAATCAACGGACTTAATGAATTGGACTTCTCTGGTGACAAGTGAATATCAAACGCCAGAAAATAATCCAATCTATGGGAATTTGTCTGAAAATCTTGCAGAGTCTTTTAAATGGGCAGGGGAAAATGATGCAGATAGCACTGGGGGTTATTCTGTATGGGCTCCTGATATTTTTTGGAATAAAGATTATGCTTGGGATGATGGTTCAAAGGGAGCTTATATGTTGTATTATAGTGTATCTTCTACCTATATTCGTTCAGCGATAGGCATTGCTGTATCGAAGAATATAGAGGGGCCTTATGATTATAGGGATACTATTATATATTCTGGTTTTACCAATTTTGAAACGACTGATAATAAGAGTGTGATTAATAAACATTGGGAAAATACGAATATCGCAGATTTGATTGCAGACGGTACTTTAGATAATGTAAATCCAGATTGGTTTACAAGTGAGGGAAATTATAATAACGCCCTTTATACGAATGCGATTGATGCAAATATTCTCTATGATGAGAATGGAGATTTATGGATGACATATGGTTCCTGGTCAGGTGGAACGTTTATTTTGCCGCTAGATAAGAAAACTGGTGTACCCATTTATCCTGGAAAGGATGGAAAAACCTCGGATGGCAGAATAGTTGATCGATATTTCGGTACGAAGATTGCTGGGGGATATGGAAGATCTGGGGAAGGAACATATGCTGTTTACGATAAGGAAACAGGGTATTACTATCTTTACATTACGTACGGTGGATTAGCTTCTGACGGTGGTTATCAAATGAGGCAGTTTAGATCAAAAAAGATTGATGGCCCGTATGAAGACGCCGCTGGTAATGCTGCTGTTTTTCCAGAAAGCTTTAATTTAGGACCAGGGAATTTCCCGAGCAATGATGATCATAAAGAAATTGGGAATAAAATGATGGGGAATTTCTTGTTTAAAAGAGATCTTGGAGAAGAGGGCAGTGGGATAGGAACAGGATATATGTCACCAGGACATAATTCTTATTTGATAGACGAAGAACTTGGTAAAGAGTTTATTGTGACACATGCTCGATTCCCTCAGCAAGGAGAACTGCATCAAGTGCGTGTCCATCAAACCTTTAAAAACAAGGAGAAATGGCCAGTGCCAACTCCATTTCAATATGCGGGTGAAACAATAGAGACTGTGTCTGAGAAAGATATTGTTGGTGATTATAAGTATATCAATCACGGCAAAGAGATTACGGGGAAATTAACAGAATCGCAATGGATTAAATTAAATGCAGATAAGACAGTTTCCGGTGCTGTAAGTGGGACATGGAAGCTATACGATGATTACAGAGTCGAAGTTGAGATAGAAGGACAAATATACGATGGTGTATTTATTCGTCAATATGATCCTGCAGCCGCGAAATGGGTGATGACCTTTAGTGCTATGTCTGGTGAGGGAGTCGTAATTTGGGGAAGTCGTGTGGATAGTAAATCAAACCAAGAAGTGGTAGCAAGTGTGAAAGCGGAACTAATTAAGGCCATTCCGACCGAGGCAATCAAGGATATCTCCTTGCCAACTCAAGCAGCGCAAGGTACAGCCATTGTCTGGGAATCTTCACAGCCAGAAATCATTTCCAATGATGGGATTGTAACAAGACCGCCATTTGGTTCTGAAAATGCTGATGTAAAATTAACAGCAACTATTACTTTAGGGGATGCGAAAGAAACATTGTCTGTAATGGTTCATGTATTAGCAGAAGAGGAAGGGAGATTAACTGCCTATTATGACTTTAATGATGGGTTTGCAGATCGATCTGGTAATCAAGCCGATGCAATAGTAACAGGTGATCGCATTCACAATACAGGCGGGGAAGTTACGTTTGCAAAGGGTATTGCAGGGAATGCTGCTAAATTTAACGGAGAATCTGGACTTAAATTGGCAGATGGTTTAATTGCAAGTAATAAGTATTCCATATCACTTTGGATGAAACCGGAAGAAATCACGGAATTTACAACGACTTTCTTCGGTGCGAGAACAGAGAATAATTGGATTAGTCTTGTGCCGAATGCACAGAATGTGACAAAGGTATGGTCCCATAATAGTGACCAATGGTATGATGCGGTATCTGACTCTATAATCCCCAAAAATGAATGGACACATTTCGGATTTACGGTAAATGAAGGAGAAGCAAAGGTTTACATTAATGGAGAGGAAAAATTTTCTGATGGGAATTTTCCAGATGTCTTTACAACCGTTAATGCCCAATTTAGTTTAGGTGTAAACTATTGGGACATGCCCTTTAAAGGTTTAATGGATGAAGTACGCGTATATGATGGAATTGTTCTTACAGAAACCGAAATGCAATCACTTTTTGAAAATCCAGGAGCAGAAGAACCGGGAGCAGAAGAGCCAGGAGCAGAAGAGCCAGGAGCAGAAGAACCGGGAGCAGAAGAGCCAGGAGCAGAAGAACCGGGAGTAGAAGAGCCAGGAGCAGAAGAGCCGGGAACAGATAAGCCAAGTGCAGAAAATCCGCAGACTGACAACACAGGGAAAACATTACCGAACACTGCAACAAACGAATATAATTGGATAATCGGAGGATTATTCCTGTTGGTAGCGGGCTTAAGTATATCCTTGGTTATACGAAAACGGGCCATAAAAGGGGAATAAATCATGATGGACCACTTAATTTCTGCAGTGATTAAGTGGTTCTTCGTTTTTAGAATGGTAAATGGGGAAATAAAATACTCTTTCAGCATTATTTCTAGTGAAAAAGTTAAAACAAATTAGCCACAAGAGAGGGAAGCTTGTTGATGGTTTTTTCAGAAAATAATCACAATAGTGATTGTGGAAAAATGGAGAGGTTATCAACTTAATTACTAACAAGGTAAATGGCGGAAATTAAAGTATTCCACAGGGTTATCCACATTATCAACAGAATTAGGTTTTGATTATCCACAAAAATGTAAGGGTTTTAAAAAGGGAGAGGAAGAGAATGCTGTAAGCCATCTCTTCCTCTAAACGTTTATTTAGTATCTTTTCTATTAGCTGCTCGATCAGCCATTTTAAATTCATGTTGATAGGTTACGGCTTGCATACTAGATAGTGTGTGCTTTGGTTTTTGCTTTTTCTTCCCTTCCATATCACAACAATCCTTTCCATTTTTTCTACTATGTTCTTTATTCTTCCCTAGTTATATAAATTAGATTCAAAATGCGAAGGGAAATTAGTTGAGAGGCAAAAGTATGCCTTTCCACCTTTTATGTGCTACATTTGAAATAGATAAAGTTCGCATGGGATGATTTAGAGAAGGCGAAAAATAGATAATGTGGTGATTGGAATGATTATAAGCAAAATAACAAGACAGAAGGAATTGAATGACCGTTATAATATTTTTACCCTGAAGCAGGGAAAAGATGTGTATGCATTTAGCGTAGATGAAACAGTTCTAATTAAATATAAGCTGCGAAAAGGGATGGAGCTGGATTCGCTCTTATTAAATGAAATCCAATATACAGACGAAATAAGAAAAGGATATCATATGGCCGTTCGGTATTTGTCTAAGGTAAAAAGAACGGAAATGGAAGTAAGGAAGCATCTCTCCGCTAAAATGGAAAATGATGCATTGGTTGCAGAGGTAATGACAAAGTTAAAGGAAATGAAATTCATCGATGATGAGGATTACGCTTTTTCCTATGTTCGCACTCAACGGAATACGACAACCAAAGGAGCAGAAACGATTAAACGAGAATTAAGGGAAAAAGGGATCCAGCGGGAATTAATCGAACGTTCGATGGAGGAGCTTTCCTATAAGGATCAAATGCAAGCAGCGAAGAAAATTGTTGCAAAATTTTTGGCTGGCAAGAAAAAGGATTCTAAGAAGATTATCATCCAAAAATTAGAACAGACTCTTGTTAGAAAGGGATATACCTCTGATATTATCCAACAAGTAAAAAGGATGCCGGAGATTGTGGAAATGGATACAGATGAATTAGAAACCGTTCGTATCCATGGGGAGAAGGCAAGAAGAAAATTTGCCAAGTTCACTGGATATGAATTCAAGCAAAAAATGAAGCAGTTCTTATACCGTAAAGGATTCTCTATGGATCTTATCGAACAGTATTTAGACGAAATAGAAAATGAAGACTAATTAGTTATCGGCGTAGTGTTAACAACAAACTTCAGTAGAAATGAAAGCTGATTTTTTGCCGATTCTGAGGATTTTTATTAAACTAGTTGGTAGTGGAGGGGAATATAAATGCTGACAAAAAGATATAGCATGATGACAGAACACGAGCTCCGTATGGAAATATCCACTTTAAATGATCAAGCAAAAAAAGCAGAGCAGCTTGGTATGGTTAATGAATATGCTGTTTTAGAAAGAAAAGCAGTTCTTGCCAAATCGTATTTATTAAATCCTAAAGATTATAAAGCTAATGAAATATATGAAATAGAAGGCGATCCAGGAGTTCTTTTTCAAATCGATTATATGAATGGCGTTTTTGCGTGGGGAAAGCGACAAGTAGATGGAAGCCAAGAAGAGGGGATTCCAATCGCATTATTAAAGAAGAAAGCATAAGGAAAAGAGTGGAGGGACCAAAAATGGTCTCTCCCTCTTTCCTGCAGAATAAAAATCTGCTTATTTTTTTGGTTTGCGATGTGAGGAAGCATGCATTCTCTCTTGAGGATGTGTATTGATTGTGCCATTGGCTCTTTTCGAAGCGTATTCTGTTTTTGCTCTCGGTTCTCCCTCAAGCTTAACATCATTTGTATTATCTACATTTCCCATCGTCATACCTCCAAAGAATCAACTAAGTCAAAGGTAATAAACTTCAACTTTGTTTATTACAATGGATAGTATTTGTTAATTACCAGCAATCTATTAGTAAAAACAAAAAAGAAAGAAGGAATGAAATAATGCATGAAGCACAGAAGAAATTAGTGGAGCGGCTATTGGAGCTTAATTCGTTTATTTCAGTTGGCCAAGCACAAACATGGGTGGAATTATTATGGGAGGATTTTGAGGCAACCTATGCTAAAGCGGGTCGTAAATATCAGGGAGAAGAGGTAACGGAACGAGTTGTTAGTCAGTGGATTGAGAACTACGGGGGAAAGCTTCATGAATTTGTAGCTGAAAACCCAAAATATAAAGAATTCCTTGCAGATGATAAAAAGAAATTGCATTAAAAAGAGGTCGACTTTAAAAGTCGACCATTTTTCATGCTAATTGGTTAAGATATCGAGTTTCTTTTTCAGCTTATCTTCACTAAAGATCCAGCCTGTGTAGGAAGTGATGATATTCAAGTTTAGATCGAGATGAACAACGGCGACAAATGGATAGTGCCCGTTGCTTCGGTAGCGTAAATCAATGAAGCGGACTTGGTATTGGTCATCCAGCTCGATAACTTCCCACCTAAATACAGGAGAGAAGGATAGGAAAGCAGATAGGTTCTTATCTTTTTGAGCTGCGGTTAGGACTGGTGTATCTGGAACTGGAATACGATGGAACTTATCATAAATTTCAATTTCGTGCTGATGGGACCTGCCGACATAGAAGGAGTCGTCGGTCATCACAGCGATACGCCAATGGTTATATCTCATGGTTGGCGATAAAATGATTTCCTTTGCATCTGGAATTCTTTTTTTCACATTTATTTTTACCTGCCGTTGTGTAAATACCCGCAGAAGGTAATAGCCAATCAGTACGATATATAAAGTTAAAAAGGTATATCCAGGATCTGATCCAAATACCCAAAATAAGATTGCTACAATATGCATGGAGAAAATGATGGGATCAAATGTATTAATAATCCCCAATGCGACCCATTTATTTGTAAAAGGACGTAGAGCCTGTGTTCCATAGGCATTAAATATATCGACAAATACATGCAGGAAAACAGCTATAAACGTCCAAAGCCATAAATGAAACAAATTTGCCTCTGGGAAAAGCGGGTACATGACAGCAAGTATAAGTAGGGGCCACAAGAGTACTGCTGGGATGGAGTGTGTCACTCCACGATGGTTGCGTATATAAACAGCATTATTTCTTAATTTTAATACTGTATCAATATCTGGTATTTGTGAGCCGATGATAGTGGCGATTATTACACCAGTTGTTGTTGCAGGATCAGAAGCAACAACTGGGTCTAACGTGGCTAACCCGCCAAGCGCAATCCCCATAACAATATGTGTTCCTGTATCCAAAATACCAAACCTCCCTGATTTTCTCTCCGAATTATTTGGATGAAAACACCATAATTACAATAAAAATATCCTTTTCTTTTTTCTTAACAAAAGATACACTACAAACAGTTAACATATTCGCATAATGAAAAATACGGATAATGTTATTAAATAATAAATAAAGTTGGCAAACAATCGGACAAACGCGTAATTTTATCAAAAAATAGCTCTTCTATTTAAAATGAGGTAAATTTACATATTTATACTTATTATTGCTATCAAACTTGGCTATTGGTAAGAACGTGAATCATTTTGTGCTACTTTCATTCTATCCCATTCCATCCTATGATGCACACCATGTCCAATAGTAGTAAAAGAAATCTATATATTGTTATTCCCAAAAAAAATTAATAATTAACATCTGGAGGTTAATCGTGACAGATAGGCAAGAAATAATCAAAAATCAAGTAGATGTCGAGCGGTTTAGAGAAGATTTATTAAATTGGTTTACAGAGGAACAAAGGGAACTGCCATGGAGACAAGATCAAGATCCCTATAAAGTATGGGTATCTGAAATCATGCTTCAGCAAACAAAGGTAGATACGGTTATCCCTTATTTTAATCGATTCATTTCGCAATTTCCAACCATTGAGGCGTTGTCAGAGGCAGAAGAAGAAAAAGTACTGAAGGCCTGGGAAGGATTAGGTTATTATTCAAGAGCGCGTAATTTACATGCTGCTGTTAAGGAAGTGCATGAAAAGTACGGGGGCAAAGTGCCAGATACTCCGAAAGAAATTGCGTCCTTAAAAGGAGTAGGACCTTATACAGCCGGTGCAATTTTGAGTATAGCATATGGAGTTCCAGAACCTGCTGTTGATGGAAATGTAATGAGAGTTTTATCGAGGATTCTCTCGATTTGGGAAGATATTGCAAAACCAAAAACAAGAAAGACATTTGAAGAAGCAGTACGTGTGCTGATCTCGCATGAGAATCCGTCCTTTTTCAATCAAGCGCTTATGGAGCTCGGTGCCTTAATTTGTACACCAACTTCTCCTTCGTGCCTGCTTTGTCCAGTAAGAGAGCATTGTCATGCCTTTGAGGATGGGACTGTTACAGAGCTTCCTGTAAAGACAAAAACGAAGAAACAAAAGTCAATCCAGCTTGCGGCAGTCGTTTTAACAGATGAAGAGGGACGAACATTGATTCATAAACGGCCAAATACAGGATTGCTGGCAAATTTATGGGAATTTCCTAATATGGAAATTGTTCAAGTGTTAAAGAGCGAGAAAGCACAGCTTGAGGAGAAGCTGTTAGAAGACTATCAGGCTAAAGTAGAAGTTGGCGAAATGATTACTAGGATTGAACATGTTTTTTCACATTTGATCTGGAACATCAATGTATATAGCGGAAAGTTAATAGCATTAAAAGAGGAAAAGGAAGATATCAGAAGAGTAAATGCGGATGAAATTGCACCATTCCCATTCCCTGTATCTCATCAGAAGATGCTGAAATTTTTACCAGAGCAAGTGAAGAAAGGGTGACCATTTGTGGTCATCCCCTATTACTCATAGCTTACTTCTGTCCCATGTGTATAATCAGCTTCGTTTCTTTTTAACCCGCCTCTGTTTTCCATTTCCTCTATGATGCTGCAGTGAATACTGACACCTTCGCTATTGAGATAAGGCGTCATTTGCTGCAGGGAGTGATGAAAGTAGGCAAGTTCATTATCTTTCCAATCTGATTTAGCGATAAGGGCTAATTCGGTCATATCTCTGCCAACATACATGTGTTATACCTTCCTTTACTTTTCCCGTATTCTCCTCTATTGTGTGGATGTTAATTGCGAAGTATGCATGAATAGAGGTAAAATGAGAAGTAAATGGATGGGAAAGGAATTAATAAGAATGACAAACAAAGTAGCATTAATTACAGGAAGCAGTAGAGGAATCGGAAAGGCAACAGCCATTCGCTTAGCCAAAGAAGGCTATGATATTGTTATCAACTATGCAAGAAGCAAAAAAGCAGCACAAGAAACTGCTGACGAGATTACGGCGCTTGGCAGAAAAGTGCTTCTAGTAAAAGCAAATGTTGGAGATGTAGACAAAATAAAGGCGATGTTTGCAGAAGTAAAAGCAGAGTTTGGGCGCTTAGATGTATTTATTAACAACGCAGCATCTGGGGTATTACGACCAATTATGGAGTTAGAAGAATCTCACTGGAATTGGACAATGAATATTAATAGTAAAGCCTTATTATTCTGTGCGCAAGAAGCAGCGAAGCTAATGGATAAAGGCGGAAAAATCGTTAGCATCAGCTCGCTGGGAGCGATTCGTTATTTAGAAAACTATACAACAGTTGGAGTGAGTAAAGCTGCTGTAGAGGCCTTAACTAGATATTTAGCGGTAGAATTAGCACCGAAAAATATTGTAGTAAATGCTGTTTCCGGTGGAGCAGTTGATACCGAGGCATTAACACATTTTCCAAATAGAGAAGAATTGCTTCAAGCGGCAGCGGAAAAAACACCGGCTGGCAGAATGGTCGAAATGGAAGATCTCGTCAATACCGTCATGTTCTTAGTAAGCGATGATGCAAGCATGATAAGAGGACAAACGATTATTGTGGATGGCGGTATTTCGTTGCTAGTATAAGCGGGCCGGGCGGTTTGGCTTGTGGAAAAAAGGAGATTTCCTATAAAGGAGAACTCCTTTTTTCTTTCTATCGATATGGATTTTATTGGTAATAAAAAACTTTGGATAGAAACGAAGTGTCTGGGACAAATTAATAGGCGTGGAGGTGATATTCATGGCTAAAAAAGCTGGTGCTACACAAAGTGGAACTAACATTCAAGAAGTAAAACAACAAAACGCTCAAGCAGGCCAAGGTCAACAATTTGGTACTGAATTTGCAAGCGAAACAAACGCTTCAGAAGTAAGAAAGCAAAATCAACAAGCTGAATCTAGAAAATCTCAAAACACAAGCAAATAATGCAAACAAAGGGCACTTCACTTACGGGAGAGTGCCCTTTGCTTTTGTTATCGAAACTTTTTATGTTCGACAAAACTTCTTCTTTGTCTACAGAAGTAGTCAAAGGAATTAACATACATACGAAGAAATAGTAAAAGGTAGAGTTAATAGAAAAAGGGCCGTTCCCTTTTTATAAGTTGAAACATATAAATCAATACAGTACCTAAAAATGAAGAGTAGGATGTGTTTTTTCATGGATGTATTTAATGGTTTAGTTGGAGAGCAAATGCGAATTATGGAAAAACTGCTATATTTACAAGGAGAATTAGAAAGGTGTGAAGAGATAGAAACACAACTACTAATTCTCCAAAAAGAAACGGAACTAAAAGAAGTACAAATAGAAATCAGCAATATGAAGGAAGAGCTAAAGAAAATACAAAAAATCTTTGAATTACAAACAGAAAAAGTTATTAAAGTCTACCAAGAAAATGAACTGAAACTATCATCTAGTTCATAAAAATATGGAATATTTAAAACCATTGTGTAATTTCAATGGTTCTTTTGTTTTAAATTTACTAGAGAACCGTTATAATAAGAAAAAAGAGGAATCGTACTTTGTTGCCTTAAAGGAAATAATGAATCGCTTTTAGTATGTAACAGGTTACAAAGCGTCCGTAAATAGAAAGTAGGGGAGAAATAAAAATGGGTGTACCTATCGAGGGTGAACCAATACAAATTCACAGTTATAAGCATAATGGGCACATCCATCGAATCTGGGACGAAACAACAATACTTAAAGGGACGCAGAACTTAATTATAGGTGGCAATGATCGTACAATTGTTACGGAATCAGATGGAAGAACGTGGGTAACACGTGAACCGGCAATCTGTTATTTTCATTCCCAACAATGGTTTAATGTCATTGGCATGCTTAGAGAAGATGGCATTCATTATTATTGCAACCTAAGCTCACCGTTTATTTACGATGGAGAGGCACTTAAGTATATTGATTATGATTTGGACATCAAAATCTTTCCGGATATGACATTCAATTTACTAGATGAAGATGAGTATGAACGTCACCGCCAAGAAATGAAATATCCAGAGGTCATTGATCGTATTTTGAAGACGCAAGTAACGCAATTAATACATTGGATAAGACAAAGAAAAGGTCCCTTTGCACCAGATTTTGTTGATTTGTGGTATGAAAGATACTTAACGTACAGAAGTTAATATGGATGACTGAAAAAAGCATGTTGAATTTCAGCAGGCTTTTTTCTTATGCATTCGCTGCGAATAGTGATAAAATGGTTCATTGTTATTAAAACGATTAAGAGTTCGAAGATTGATGGCTCGTGGGCCGTTTTGGTTTGGGGAATGAGTGATGTTTAGAGGGGATTGATTCTGTGCCCGATTTGGTTTTGAAAGTGAGTTGAAGAAAATAGAGAGGGGCTCTCTGTTCCCGAAGCGAAAAGAAAATGCGCGAACCGAGAAGAAAGAGTGGAAAAAGGTAAAAGAGACCCGTCCCTCTGTGCCCGTTTCAAAAGAGCACAGAGCAGATCAGTCATGCTCACCAGTTTACGCGCTATCTTTCACAGTATTTTTAACAGAATGAGCTAAAATGAAGTTTTCCAAACACAAAAAAAGGAAAAAGAACAAATGCAACATAGAGAGGGGAGTATATGTGGACAGTATTAAAAGGTATATGACCTTTGTAAAGCCATACCGATGGCAAATCATTGGGACGATCATTATCGGCATTGTGAAATTTGCCATTCCGCTATTAATTCCATTGTTATTAAAATATGTAATTGATGATATTATCAATAATCCAGCCTTAGATCAGGCCACTAAAATGAGCAATCTGTGGACAATCATGATTATTATGACCATTGTCTTTATCGTGGTGAGACCACCGATTGAATACTATCGTCAATATTTCGCTCAATGGACTTCTAATAAAATTCTTTATGATATTAGAGATCAGCTTTTTATGCATCTGCAAAAATTGAGCCTGAAATATTATTCCAATACCCGTGCAGGGGAAGTTATTTCCCGTGTCATAAATGATGTGGAACAAACGAAAAACTTTATTTTAACCGGCCTAATGAATTTATGGTTAGATGCCGTAACGATTTTGATTACAATCGGAATCATGTTCACGATGGACGTAAAGCTAACATTTGTCTCTATTATTTTACTGCCGTTTTACGCGCTTTCCGTTAGCTACTTTTTTGGGAATTTACGCAAATTAACAAGAGAAAGATCCCAAGCTTTAGCAGGCGTACAAAGCTTTCTCCATGAAAGAGTCCAAGGAATTTCGGTTATTAAAAGCTTTGCGACAGAAAATCATGAACAAAAGCATTTCCAAAAGTATAATAATACCTTCTTAGAAAAAGCGGTCAATCATACGAAATGGAATGCGAAAGCGTTCGCTGTCGTCAATACGATTACCGATATTTCGCCATTGATTGTAATTGCCTATTCAGGCTACCAAGTATTGAATGGCGATATATCGCTTGGAGCGATGATGGCATTTTTTGCGTATATTGAAAGATTATATAATCCATTGAGAAGATTAGTGAATTCCTCTACGACCTTAACACAGTCTATCGCATCAATGGACAGGGTGTTTGATTTAATTGATGAAAAATACGATATTCAAGATAAACCAAATGCAGTTCCTTGTACAAATGTAAAAGGAGATATTACTTTTGAAGAAGTGGACTTTGCTTACGATACAAACGATCCGAAAGTATTAGATAATATTTCCTTACATATTAAACAAGGAGAGACAGTAGCATTTGTTGGGATGAGCGGTGGCGGTAAGTCTTCCTTGATAAGTCTTATTCCAAGATTCTTTGATGTAACAGGAGGGAGAATTCTCTTAGACGGAATAGATATCAGAGATGTGCAAGCACGTTCCTTGCGTGATCAAATTGGAATGGTTCTGCAAGAAAATATTCTCTTCAGTGAATCAATTAGGGAAAATATTATGATAGGAAAGCCTAATGCGACTGAAGAGGAAGTAATTGCCGCTGCTAAAGCTGCTAATGCTCATGACTTTATCACCCAGCTTCCGGAAGGGTATGAAACAAAAGTGGGCGAAAGAGGCGTGAAATTAAGCGGCGGCCAGAAGCAAAGAGTAGCAATTGCACGAGTATTCTTGAAAAACCCGCCAATCTTAATTTTGGACGAGGCTACTTCTGCCTTAGACTTGGAAAGTGAACAGTCCATTCAAGAATCACTAGAAGAACTGGCCAAAGACAGAACGACCCTAATTGTAGCCCATCGTTTATCTACGATTACTCATGCCGATCGCATCATTTTGATTGAACATGGAAAAATTATGGAAGATGGTACACATGAGGAACTAATGAAATTGCAAGGTCATTATCACGATCTATTTCAAATTCAGCAATTAGGAAATTAGAGATAAAAAAGGATCCAGAAGCAAGTATCTGGATCCTTTTTTATTTTACTCTTCAATCGTTACATCAGCTTCATGCTGATGATGAACTTGAATGGAAGTGATTAATGTATCTAGATGCTCTACATTCTCGTCATATTCAATAATGGCAGAAACAATTTGCATCATATGATATTGCTTTAATTCTTCTTCATTTTCAAGTACGGATGGTTCTGTCTCTTTATAGTAAAGCATTAACTCTTGGAAAAGCATATTTCGGTCAAGAGAAATGCTGCCTTCTTCAAAAACAACATTTGGCTTTACTTTTCCAATAAATTTAAGCATGACATGTTCATGATGGTGAATAAGGCAGTCAAGCTGCTGTTGAATAATATTTTGAAAATCTTCCGGCAAACTTAATAACTCATTTTCATATCGATGAATCTTTTTCAAGGTTTGAAAAGATTTCTTTAATGTGGCAATCATTTGCCGGTAAATGACTAATTTTCTCGTTTTTAATAAAGTCGTTCTTTTAAAATAATTCCGCTCTTCTTTGTACAGGATATATAACTGATCAATGCGCATTAAACGTTCCGACATTTTATCGATATCATTCTTTAACAGACTATGTTCCGATGCATGTCTAATGTTTAGGCGGATCCATTTTGTTATTTCCTCACTTAAATCGGAAAGTTGATTGTACAATTTATTTTCATACTTAGGTGGTATAAAAATCAGATTGACAGTCGAAGCAGAAAGAATTCCGAGCATTACCGTCGAGAAGCGAATAATCGCAAAGGTAATGAAATCATCTGTAGGTGATTCCATAATGGCAATCAAGGTAACTACAGATAAAGTAATTGTCTTTTCTAAGTGTAATTTTAAGTTGATTGTAATAACAATGATGGCGGCAAGTCCAATAATAAAAACGTTGTTACCAAAGCTTAATACAAAGATGACTGCGATAATAGCACCAATGATATTGCCTTGTACTTGTTCAATGATCGATAAATAAGAACGATAGACAGTTGGCTGTATAGCAAAAATGGCAGAAATTCCTGCGAAAACAGGAGTTGGTGCATTTAAAAGTTGCGCTAGAAATAAAGCTAACACGATGGCGATTCCTGTTTTCAGAACGCGCGCTCCTAATGTCATAAATAAGTGTTCCTTTCATTTAATCTTTCTAACTATTTTCTTATACCCCTTACTTTTTGCGAAAAACACGAAAAGTAAACACAATAATGTACTATACATTGATTAGATGTGAACTTCAATAGACTGATGACTGATTTTTTCTTTTTTCGAAGGATTTTAAAAAAATGGACATATTGTTGTTAAAATTGAAATGGTTTTACATAATAGTAGAGGGTGTAAAACGTTCTAATAGGGGACTGATTTCCGCTGGGGGCGCGGGGCAGGCGGGGAGTCTTCTCGGCGTTCATTCCGCTTCAATCATCTGTGGTGGAATTTTAGAGAGAGCTTATATCTATTTAATTTAAAAGAGGGAAGAGATAGTAGATCACTTTTGTGAAAATAAAAAAGGTCCAGAATTCCTCTGAACCTTTTTCTAAACTTAAAACTTATATTCTTCTTTTAATGCAGCGAACGCTTGGTCAACTGCGTGCAGGGTTGCTTCGATATCTTCTTCTGTATGCGCGATAGTGATGAACCATGCTTCGTATTTGGATGGTGCCAGCATGATTCCTTGTTCTACTAATAGCTTGAAGAAGCGGCCAAACATTTCACTGTCAGTGCTTTCTGCTTGTTTGTAGTTGTAGACCTTCTCGGTAGTAAAGAAGACAGTAAGTGCTCCTTTTAGGCGGTTAATAGTAATTGGAACATTGTATTTGGCAGCTGCTTCTAAAATGCCATTTTCTAATAATGCGCCTAATTTATCGAGATGATCGTATACGCCTTCTTGCTTTAATACTTCTAGACAAGCGATTCCAGCTTGGATGGAGGCTGGATTTCCAGCATGAGTTCCTGCTTGGTATGCTGGTCCAACTGGTGCCACTTGATCCATGATTTCTTTTCTTCCGCCATAAGCGCCGATTGGAAGACCGCCGCCGATTACTTTTCCTAAGGCAGTCAGGTCAGGGTAAACACCTAATAAATCCTGTGCTCCACCGTAAGTAAAGCGGAAAGCAGTAATTACCTCATCATAAATAACAAGTGCGCCTGCTGCGTGTGTTAAATCATTAATTCCCTGTAAAAATCCTTCCACTGGTTCAACAATTCCGAAGTTCCCAACGATTGGCTCGACAAGAACAGCGGCCACTTGATCGCCCCATTTATCCAATGCATCTTTATAGGCATCTAAATCATTGAAAGGAACCGTGATAACGTCTGCAGCAATTACTGCAGGAACACCGGCAGAATCTGGTGTGCCAAGCGTAGAAGGACCTGAACCAGCTGCAACAAGCATTGGATCAGAGTGACCATGATAGCATCCAGCGAATTTGATGACTTTATTTCTGCCAGTATACGCGCGAGCAACACGAATGGTAGTCATTACTGCTTCTGTTCCAGAATTCATAAAACGGATTTTTTCCATGGAAGGAATTGCTTCCTGCAGCATTTTCGCGAATTTCACTTCATGCGGAGTTGGCGTTCCGAATAATAGGCCAGTTTCTGCAGCGCGTGTTACTGCCTTTGTAATATGTGGATGAGCATGTCCTGTAACAATCGGACCGTATGCAGCTAAATAATCGATATATTGATTTCCGTCTACATCAAAGAAGTAAGCACCTTGTCCTCTTTCCATTACAATCGGTGATCCGCCGCCAACCGCCTTATAAGAGCGCGAAGGACTATTGACACCTCCAACAATAATCTCTAAAGCTTCTTCATGCAATCGTTCTGAATTTGTATGTAACATATAAACCTCCTATAAATCGTATCATTCTATAAAAAATACCTTCCCCCATTTTAGCACTTTTTAAAAGAAGTTAAAGGGAAACAGCTTTTTAACCTAAGAGTACCTTTCGTACGTTTTCAATAGGAGAAATGGATAAACGAATAAATAAACAAGACAAGCATAGATATTAATGATAGAGGAATCACATTTATGCAAGGAAGTAAGGAGGTAAGGAAATGTTTTATGTCTTATTAGCACTCATTCTATTTTTTATTGCAATGAGCTTAAAAACACTATTTGTTCCTTACCGCAGAAAAGAAAAATGGGTCTCATTCGAGAATTTTATGTACTTAATCTTTGTCTATATCACCATTATGATTGGCTTTGGTCTAATCTATACATTATTCCAGATGAATGGCATCCCGGTTTATAATGATGGACAGGCGCCTTCTTTAAACTATGATTTCTTTCATACACTCCATACGAGTATTTATTTTAGCGGGGTGACCTTATTTTCCGTAGGGTTTGGTGATTTAATGCCAATTGGTATGGGACGAATGGTTGTCCTTATTGAAGCATTGATTGGATACACGATTCCTGCTGCTTTTGTAGCACGAGCAGTATTTGATCTGAACAACTAGCAAACTGCTTTTCTTGATTCATGGAAGCATTTTAGGTAGGCTTGAATAAAAAAGCAAAGGCGGGATACAATGTCTGTTCATATTGGAGAAGCAGTGCCAGATTTTGAATTAGAAGCAAATAATGGAGAGAAAATAAAATTATCCGATTATCGAGGGAGGAATGTTGTCTTATATTTTTATCCGAAAGATATGACACCAGGATGTACAACAGAAGCATGTGATTTTCGCGATAATCATGAAGATTTCCAAGGATACAACGCAGTAGTACTAGGAGTCAGCCCTGATCCGATTTCAAGACATCAGAAATTTATCGAAAAGCACGAGCTGCCATTCCCATTATTATCGGATGAAAATCATGAAGTAGCGGAAAGCTTTGATGTCTGGAAACTAAAAAAGAATTTCGGAAAAGAGTATATGGGAATTGAAAGATCAACCTTCTTGATCGATAAAGAAGGGAAGCTTGTGAAGGAATGGCGCAAAGTAAAAGTCGCTGGTCATGTAGAAGAAATCAAACAAGCTTTAGAAAAAATCGAAGCCTAATTTTTAAGGTAGGGACTTTTGTCCATTCATTAAAAGCCGAAGAGCATATTGTATAGTGAGCATATACCTCCTCATATATATGTCGGTGGCCAACGAAAGCGTTCGTTGGTCTTTTTTTATGGAGAAAAGGGGAAATGGATAAAACTTCTGGTGAAAAAAGTAAGGTCTCATGCATATAATATAAGTGTATTATCAATAACATCTTAGCATCGACTATTATGTAATAGTATCTATTGTTAAATAATCATTATTGTTTATTCAGATTGTTCATACATCTAGAAAACCGCGCTCTTACAGTAACTGTGTTGACAAAACCCTCCTATTATTAGTACACTATTTATAAACATTATAAAATAAGAATATCTTTTAGAAATGGGGTGCATGTCCGTGGAACATAATGAGTTGCAAGAAGCTCTTGATAAGCTGAAAGAAACAGGAGTGCGCATTACCCCGCAGCGTCATGCGATACTTGAATATTTAATAAGCTCAATGTCACATCCGACTGCCGATGAAATTTATAAAGCACTTGAAGGCAAATTTCCAAATATGAGTGTAGCCACTGTTTATAATAATTTAAGAGTTTTTCGTGAAGTGAATTTAGTAAAGGAACTGACATACGGAGATTCCTCCAGCCGGTTTGATTTTATAACTTCTCACCATTATCATATTATCTGTAAAGAGTGTGGCAAAATAGTTGATTTCCATTATCCAGGACTTGATGAGGTAGAGCAATTTGCCAGCCATGTTTCAGGATTCAAAATCAGCCACCACCGTCTGGAAATTTACGGTACTTGTCCTGATTGTGCTCAAAAAGAAGCGCACTAATGTAGAGAATAGAAGAGGCTGTCTTTTTAAGAGTTACTTTCGTATAAACGTTGTGCGAAGGGAAATCTTAAAAAGATATCCTCTTTTTTCTGTTTAATCGTTGAAACGAGACTGAAATATTATATGGCAGAAATGATAGCAAAAAGTAATTCTATTTTTAAACAAGTTATAGTAAGATTTCATGTATGCCTTGGAAATAGGGCAGGATTTTAAGAGAAAATGTCGAAATAATACGAAACGTATAAAATTTATTCATGGAGATGGAGGAATAACGATGGAAGATATTCTTCGTCCTATATATCAAGAAAGAGCTAGCCAGACAAATACATTGGGCGTATTAATCATTGATAAGAAACAAAACGAAATGACCGTGACCGATACTTTTGATACAGTCATGCTAATTATTGTGAAAGAAGCAGAACAGCCTGTTTTTATCAAGCACTATACATATGCAGATAAGAAAGCGGCTCTACATATTGTTACAGAAAAACAATTAAGAAGCTGGATTTTATTAGGGAATAACAAAAGAATCTTTGAATGGATATACAATGGACGAGTTGTTTTTGATCGTAATGAATTTATTTATCGACTCAAAAATGAGTTGAAAGAATTTCCCGTTAATGAAAGAAAACAAAAAATGGCGCTAGAATTCGCCAAGCTTATTAAACGATATATGGATGGGAAAGCGTTCTTTGAAAATAAACATTATCTGGACGCCTATAATGATATTGTTCATTCCTTACACCATTTAGCTCGATTAGCTGTGATCGAAAATGGATTTCACCCAGAAGTAACGGTATGGAGCCAAGTAAAACAAATGGAGCCAGAAATCTATAAACTATATGTAGAATTAGTAAATAGTGATGAGCCTATTGAAAAGAGACTCGAACTATTATTCTTAGCAAGTGAATTTTTAATTCATTCAAGAATGAGAACAAGCACAAGCTATATACTCGATATATTAAAAGAAAAAGACGCTTGGACATTTAACGAACTGTTAGAAAAAGAAGAGCTGCTTATCTACGCAGTTGATTTAGGAATGTTGATCGAATACTTAATCGATAAGCATTTAATAGAAGTAGTCAACATTTCTACGAAAAGCCCAGGTGTTTATCATCGATGCTATCGTGTTTTAGAAAAAAAATAAAAAAGTTTTAGAAAAAGTGTTGACCATTATCGTAGAATAATGTTATATTAATATCCGTCGCTGAAACAACACGAACTGTTGAAGTAAACGACGGAATAGAATTTCTAAAAAACACTATTGACAATAAAGGTTGATAGATGTTATATTAGGAAAGTCGCTTCCTAAGTGACTAACTAAATTGCTCTTTGAAAACTGAACGAACAAACGTCAACAATAATCGTTTTATAACTAACGTTATAGAATGACAACAAGTAACAAAAAGCTAGAGTTTAGCAATGAGCTAATCAACTCTTTATTGGAGAGTTTGATCCTGGCTCAGGACGAACGCTGGCGGCGTGCCTAATACATGCAAGTCGAGCGGACTTTAAAAGCTTGCTTTTAAAGTTAGCGGCGGACGGGTGAGTAACACGTGGGCAACCTGCCTGTAAGACTGGGATAACTTCGGGAAACCGGAGCTAATACCGGATAATCCTTTTCCTCTCATGAGGAAAAGCTGAAAGACGGTTTACGCTGTCACTTACAGATGGGCCCGCGGCGCATTAGCTAGTTGGTGAGGTAACGGCTCACCAAGGCGACGATGCGTAGCCGACCTGAGAGGGTGATCGGCCACACTGGGACTGAGACACGGCCCAGACTCCTACGGGAGGCAGCAGTAGGGAATCTTCCGCAATGGACGAAAGTCTGACGGAGCAACGCCGCGTGAGTGATGAAGGTTTTCGGATCGTAAAACTCTGTTGTTAGGGAAGAACAAGTACAAGAGTAACTGCTTGTACCTTGACGGTACCTAACCAGAAAGCCACGGCTAACTACGTGCCAGCAGCCGCGGTAATACGTAGGTGGCAAGCGTTGTCCGGAATTATTGGGCGTAAAGCGCGCGCAGGCGGTCCTTTAAGTCTGATGTGAAAGCCCACGGCTCAACCGTGGAGGGTCATTGGAAACTGGGGGACTTGAGTGCAGAAGAGAAGAGTGGAATTCCACGTGTAGCGGTGAAATGCGTAGAGATGTGGAGGAACACCAGTGGCGAAGGCGACTCTTTGGTCTGTAACTGACGCTGAGGCGCGAAAGCGTGGGGAGCAAACAGGATTAGATACCCTGGTAGTCCACGCCGTAAACGATGAGTGCTAAGTGTTAGAGGGTTTCCGCCCTTTAGTGCTGCAGCAAACGCATTAAGCACTCCGCCTGGGGAGTACGGCCGCAAGGCTGAAACTCAAAGGAATTGACGGGGGCCCGCACAAGCGGTGGAGCATGTGGTTTAATTCGAAGCAACGCGAAGAACCTTACCAGGTCTTGACATCCTCTGACACTCCTAGAGATAGGACGTTCCCCTTCGGGGGACAGAGTGACAGGTGGTGCATGGTTGTCGTCAGCTCGTGTCGTGAGATGTTGGGTTAAGTCCCGCAACGAGCGCAACCCTTGATCTTAGTTGCCAGCATTCAGTTGGGCACTCTAAGGTGACTGCCGGTGACAAACCGGAGGAAGGTGGGGATGACGTCAAATCATCATGCCCCTTATGACCTGGGCTACACACGTGCTACAATGGATGGTACAAAGGGCAGCAAAACCGCGAGGTCGAGCAAATCCCATAAAACCATTCTCAGTTCGGATTGTAGGCTGCAACTCGCCTACATGAAGCTGGAATCGCTAGTAATCGCGGATCAGCATGCCGCGGTGAATACGTTCCCGGGCCTTGTACACACCGCCCGTCACACCACGAGAGTTTGTAACACCCGAAGTCGGTGGGGTAACCTTTTGGAGCCAGCCGCCTAAGGTGGGATAGATGATTGGGGTGAAGTCGTAACAAGGTAGCCGTATCGGAAGGTGCGGCTGGATCACCTCCTTTCTAAGGAAAATGGAATTTACATTCCATCAAAGATTGTTGACGATTTGATTGTTCAGTTTTGAGGGAGCAATTCCTCAAAATGATAGGCTGAATAAGCCTGATTGTTCCTTGAAAACTAGATTATGTAAGAACCAAGAAAGAAACCGAGTAATCGCCATCTTAGATTCTCTATTTTAAATAGAAGAATTAAAAAAACTAAGGCTTTAAGCCAATTAGTTAAGTTAGAAAGGGCGCATGGTGGATGCCTTGGCACTAGGAGCCGATGAAGGACGGGATTAACACCGATATGCTTTGGGGAGCTGTAAGTAAGCTTTGATCCAGAGATTTCCGAATGGGGAAACCCTCTATCCGTAATGGGATAGAATCTTTACCTGAATACATAGGGTACTGAAGGCAGACCCGGGGAACTGAAACATCTAAGTACCCGGAGGAAGAGAAAGCAAACGCGATTCCCTGAGTAGCGGCGAGCGAAACGGGATTAGCCCAAACCAAGAGGCTTGCCTCTTGGGGTTGTAGGACACTCTATATGGAGTTACAAAGGAACGGGGTAGACGAATCGATCTGGAAAGGTCAGTCGTAGAAGGTAAAAACCCTGTAGTCGAAACTTCGTTCCCTCTTGAGTGTATCCTGAGTACGGCGGGACACGAGAAATCCCGTCGGAAGCAGGGAGGACCATCTCCCAAGGCTAAATACTCCCTAGTGACCGATAGTGAACCAGTACCGTGAGGGAAAGGTGAAAAGCACCCCGGAAGGGGAGTGAAATAGATCCTGAAACCGTGTGCCTACAAGTAGTTAGAGCCCATTTATGGGTGATAGCGTGCCTTTTGTAGAATGAACCGGCGAGTTACGATTACATGCGAGGTTAAGTTGAAGAGACGGAGCCGCAGCGAAAGCGAGTCTGAATAGGGCGAAATAGTATGTGGTTGTAGACCCGAAACCAGGTGATCTACCCATGTCCAGGGTGAAGTCCAGGTAACACTGGATGGAGGCCCGAACCCACGCACGTTGAAAAGTGCGGGGATGAGGTGTGGGTAGCGGAGAAATTCCAATCGAACTTGGAGATAGCTGGTTCTCTCCGAAATAGCTTTAGGGCTAGCCTCAAGATTTAGAGTATTGGAGGTAGAGCACTGTTTGGACTAGGGGCCCCCATCGGGTTACCGAATTCAGACAAACTCCGAATGCCAAATACTTATTCTTGGGAGTCAGACTACGAGTGATAAGATCCGTGGTCAAGAGGGAAACAGCCCAGACCACCAGCTAAGGTCCCAAAGTATACGTTAAGTGGAAAAGGATGTGGAGTTGCTTAGACAACCAGGATGTTGGCTTAGAAGCAGCCACCATTTAAAGAGTGCGTAATAGCTCACTGGTCGAGTGACTCTGCGCCGAAAATGTACCGGGGCTAAACGTATCACCGAAGCTGTGGATTGACATCTATGATGTCAGTGGTAGGAGAGCGTTCTAAGGGCGTTGAAGCTAGACCGTAAGGACTGGTGGAGCGCTTAGAAGTGAGAATGCCGGTATGAGTAGCGAAAGATGAGTGAGAATCTCATCCACCGAATGCCTAAGGTTTCCTGAGGAAGGCTCGTCCGCTCAGGGTTAGTCGGGACCTAAGCCGAGGCTGAAAAGCGTAGGCGATGGACAACAGGTTGATATTCCTGTACCACCTTTAAATCGTTTGAGCAATGGGGGGACGCAGGAGGATAGGGTAAGCGTGCTGTTGGATTAGCACGTCCAAGCAGTTAGGCTGGTAATGAGGCAAATCCCATTACCACATAAGCGGAGCTGTGACGGCGAGGGAAATATAGTACCGAAGTTCCTGATTCCACACTGCCAAGAAAAGCCTCTAGCGAGATTTAGGGTGCCCGTACCGCAAACCGACACAGGTAGGCGAGGAGAGAATCCTAAGGTGAGCGAGAGAACTCTCGTTAAGGAACTCGGCAAAATGACCCCGTAACTTCGGGAGAAGGGGTGCTCTTGCGGGTGCAAGCCTGCGAGAGCCGCAGTGAATAGGCCCAGGCGACTGTTTAGCAAAAACACAGGTCTCTGCGAAGCCGCAAGGCGAAGTATAGGGGCTGACACCTGCCCGGTGCTGGAAGGTTAAGAGGAGGGGTTAGCACGTTAGTGCGAAGCTCTGAATTGAAGCCCCAGTAAACGGCGGCCGTAACTATAACGGTCCTAAGGTAGCGAAATTCCTTGTCGGGTAAGTTCCGACCCGCACGAAAGGTGTAACGATCTGGGCACTGTCTCAACGAGAGACTCGGTGAAATTATAGTACCTGTGAAGATGCAGGTTACCCGCGACAGGACGGAAAGACCCCGTGGAGCTTTACTGCAGCCTGATATTGAATTTTGGTACAGCTTGTACAGGATAGGTAGGAGCCTTGGAAGCCGGAGCGCCAGCTTCGGTGGAGGCATTGGTGGGATACTACCCTGGCTGTATTGACATTCTAACCCGCACCCCTGATCGGGGTGGGAGACAGTGTCAGGTGGGCAGTTTGACTGGGGCGGTCGCCTCCTAAAAAGTAACGGAGGCGCCCAAAGGTTCCCTCAGAATGGTTGGAAATCATTCGTAGAGTGTAAAGGCACAAGGGAGCTTGACTGCGAGACCTACAAGTCGAGCAGGGACGAAAGTCGGGCTTAGTGATCCGGTGGTTCCGCATGGAAGGGCCATCGCTCAACGGATAAAAGCTACCCCGGGGATAACAGGCTTATCTCCCCCAAGAGTCCACATCGACGGGGAGGTTTGGCACCTCGATGTCGGCTCATCGCATCCTGGGGCTGTAGTCGGTCCCAAGGGTTGGGCTGTTCGCCCATTAAAGCGGTACGCGAGCTGGGTTCAGAACGTCGTGAGACAGTTCGGTCCCTATCCGTCGTGGGCGTAGGAAATTTGAGAGGAGCTGTCCTTAGTACGAGAGGACCGGGATGGACGCACCGCTGGTGTACCAGTTGTCTTGCCAAAGGCATCGCTGGGTAGCTATGTGCGGAAGGGATAAGTGCTGAAAGCATCTAAGCATGAAGCCCCCCTCAAGATGAGATTTCCCATAGCGCAAGCTAGTAAGATCCCTGAAAGATGATCAGGTTGATAGGTCAGAGGTGGAAGCGTGGCGACATGTGGAGCTGACTGATACTAATAGATCGAGGACTTAACTAAAATGAAAAGCGGAAACGCCTGTTTATCGGCGATAAGCTGGACAAAATGATTACTTGTTTCTTTCTTCTTACCATAATCTAGTTTTCAGGGAATAATTTTCTAAAATTATACTTGAAAAAATCTCAAAAACATGTATAATAAAATATGTCTTGAGAAAAGTCTGGTGGCGATAGCGAGAAGGTCACACCCGTTCCCATACCGAACACGGAAGTTAAGCTTCTCAGCGCCGATGGTAGTTGGGGGTTCTCCCCCTGTGAGAGTAGGACGTCGCCAGGCATACCATTATTCCGCAGTAGCTCAGTGGTAGAGCATTCGGCTGTTAACCGAACGGTCGTAGGTTCGAGTCCTACCTGCGGAGCCATATTGGAGAGCTGTCCGAGTGGCCGAAGGAGCACGATTGGAAATCGTGTAGGCGGGTAACCCTGTCTCAAGGGTTCAAATCCCTTGCTCTCCGCCATTATAACTTTTCAAATATGGCCCATTGGTCAAGCGGTTAAGACACCGCCCTTTCACGGCGGTAACACGGGTTCGAATCCCGTATGGGTCACCAATACATACCATTATACTTTATGGAGGATTAGCTCAGCTGGGAGAGCATCTGCCTTACAAGCAGAGGGTCGGCGGTTCGATCCCGTCATCCTCCACCATTATTATTATCGCGGGGTGGAGCAGTCTGGTAGCTCGTCGGGCTCATAACCCGAAGGTCGCAGGTTCAAATCCTGTCCCCGCAATCTGGTCCGGTAGTTCAGTTGGTTAGAATGCCTGCCTGTCACGCAGGAGGTCGCGGGTTCGAGTCCCGTCCGGACCGCCATTTTTTCAAAAAATAAATAGCATTAAGTTATGGCTCAGTAGCTCAGTCGGTAGAGCAAAGGACTGAAAATCCTTGTGTCGGCGGTTCGATTCCGTCCTGAGCCACCTTTTATGTCGGAGGGGTAGCGAAGTGGCTAAACGCGGCGGACTGTAAATCCGCTCCTTCGGGTTCGGCGGTTCGAATCCGTCCCCCTCCACCATTCATCTAGGGGTATAGTTTAAAGGTAGAACGAAGGTCTCCAAAACCTTTGGTGTGGGTTCGATTCCTACTACCCCTGCCAATTTCAATTAAATATTATGGCGGATATGGCGAAGTGGTTAACGCATCGGATTGTGGCTCCGACACTCGTGGGTTCGATTCCCATTATTCGCCCCATTTATTTTGACACTTTTTTTATTTTATTGCATATATATAGTATTGGGCTATAGCCAAGCGGTAAGGCAACGGACTTTGACTCCGTCACTCGTTGGTTCGAATCCAGCTAGCCCAGCCATTCGCGGAAGTAGTTCAGTGGTAGAACACCACCTTGCCAAGGTGGGGGTCGCGGGTTCGAATCCCGTCTTCCGCTCCAATATATTTATGGCGGCATAGCCAAGTGGTAAGGCAGAGGTCTGCAAAACCTTTACCACCGGTTCGAATCCGGTTGCCGCCTCCATAATCGTTTATAATTTAAATTTGTTACATATCATGCCGGGGTGGCGGAACTGGCAGACGCACAGGACTTAAAATCCTGCGGTAGGTGACTACCGTACCGGTTCGATTCCGGTCCTCGGCATTACCCAAACAAATTATAAACGCGCCGGTGTGGCGGAATTGGCAGACGCGCACGACTCAAAATCGTGTTCCTTCTGGAGTGTCGGTTCGACCCCGACCACCGGTATCATCAGATTAATTTATGTCAAGATTAATCGCTAAATAAAGCTCGCAAATGTTGTTAAGTCAACGTTTGTGGGCTTTATTTGTTTTTAGAGCACAAGATAGAAAACGATAAGATACGATATCTTTTTACACAAGCTGTTAGTCAAAATCGAGTGATCTGGCACTTTGTAGAGCTTCTTAACGGTAGTATCAATAAGGGTATAAAAAGTATGAAATGTTATCAATAACATATTAAAAGATGCTTGCCGCTAAATAAAAAAATGTGAACTTATGTAGAATTATTAGTTGTAATTATACAATCTAGGTATGTTTATCATTCCGTATTATACATTTCTGTACCTTCATGGACCAATAGACCCTACTAATTGTGATGGCTATAATTCCTCTAATTCAACTTTTGAAAGTAGTATGAATGGGTACAGTCAGTTTTACTAAAAATTGTTGCATTATATTTTTCCTCTATTTAAAGGGTTTTCTGTACTTGCAACTATTGGGATATTATTTTTTTATATCAATTGATAAAGCCCCAAACAAGTTGGCCTAGAAATCACTTGAATAAGCATAATTAGGTATCTACAATGATTAGGGCTATTCCTTGCGTGCGTTTGTGATTCCATCGATTTTACGCTCCACCAATAATTGCAAAAATAAAAATCGGTAGGTATTCTTTCTTTGCAAAATAATTGTTTCTTTGTATTCGATTTATTCTCCTTTTTTTGTACACAAACTTTCCTTTTTGTTAATGCTGAGGTTTACCTTGGACTTGGCAGAATGACTTGTCCCTTTTGTTTTCTTCACATTGGAGAATCGATCCATCATTTTATCTTTATAGATATATCCGAGAATAAAACCAATAACAGCGATAACCGATATGATAATGGCTATGCTATATTGCTGCATATGAATGGTGGACCCCAAAGCGTCAGATGCAATAATCCACGGCAGACGACCAACTATAAGTATGGTGAAGAATCTTAATGAACTCATGGATGTAAGAGCGGCCACAAATACAAGCAGGTCTTTCGGCAAACCTGGAATCACGAAAAAGATAAATAAAAAGATAGAAAACTTTTTCTCATCCTGTATTAACGACATCCACTTATATTTTTTCTTTTGCAGTAGCTTTGAAATATAATCGCGCCCGATAAATCGAGTGAAATAAAAAGCAATCGCTGAGCCTATTATTAAGCCGATTGTAGTATATAAGGATCCTAATGTAACCCCGTAAATATAACCGCCTGCAACCTGTACGACTTCTCCTGGAATAGGCGCAACCACGATCTGAAGAATCTGAAATAAAATAAACATGACCGGTCCCCAATTACCTGTTGAATGAATAAACGCCCTAAAATTGTTCATGGACGACATAATCTTAATAATGGTAGGAGAATAATAGATCAAACCAATAGACAATATGAGAGTTAGACCTAATAGTATTGTTACGATTGTTTTTTTTGAAAGTTGTGGCATAGCTTAAAACTCCTTTATGTAATTACTTCTACCTGTTTGTAGTATAGAATGGATAAATTAAGAGTTACATACATAATTTCTGAAGAATTCTTAAGTCGACTGTATTTACTGGTAGTTGCACAAAACGACTATTATACTGATATTAGACGAGGTGATCAGATGAACAAGCAAATCTTAATTGCTGATGATAACAGTGAAATCCGAGAAATTGTAAGGATTTTGTTAGAAAGTGAGAATTATGAAGTGATTGAAGCGATAGATGGTCAGGATGCGATTAATAAAGTAAATGAAGAGACAGATCTCATTATTTTAGATATGATGATGCCCAATAAATCAGGGCTGAAGGCGTGTTTGGAAATTCGTGAAAAAACAAGCGCACCGATCTTATTTCTTACTGCGAAAACGCAGGATTCGGACAAACAATTGGCCTTCTCTTCAGGTAGTGATGACTTTTTGTCCAAACCTTTTTCTTATACAGAACTCGTTTCGAGAGTGAAGGCTTTACTGCGGAGATATTATGTCTATCGTGGCAAGGAGAAGACTGAGGAAACGGAGCATATTATCATTAAGGATCTTACGATTTACCAGGATGCAAAGACTGTATTTGTTGGAGAGAAGGAAATCACTTTGACTGAAATTGAATACCAGATTTTGCTGCTGTTAGCTAAGAAACGACGTAAGGTGTTTTCGGCAGAAAACATATATGAAAGTGTTTGGGGGCAACCCTACTTTTATACCTGTAATAACACAGTTATGGTCCATATTCGTAATTTGAGAAGTAAGCTGGAAGATGACCCGCAGAACCCTAAATATGTAAAGACTGTTTGGGGAAAGGGGTACAAAATTGAATAGATTACTAATGGGGAAAAAACTTAAGATCAAGCTCGTTTTGGCAGTTTTAATTTCCTCAGCTATTTCTTTAAGTGTTTTCGGCATTTTACAAGTCGTTGGCGAGAAAGTGTTAAATAGTTATTTAAGCAAATCCGCTTTTATGGAAAATAGGCAGCAAGACGCGCTTGAACGATTCGAAGAGTTTGTGAATAGCAAAAAAGTGTCCACTCGTGATCGGGAGCAATTGTCTGAATGGATAAATAATGAGCGATATTTGAATCTGTATATTTTTGCAAAAGAGAAATTAATTTTCTCATCAAATAAAGAGGTTGATCCTGCTATTAACGAAGAGCTACTAACTCGATTTACGCCTTCGGAAATACCTACTACCGTCCATTTTGCGGATCAAGATGCCCAGATCTACTTGGTTGGCCTTTATGAGTATCAATACTATAATCTCATTTTGTTTATTGGTATTTTCATAGCAGCCATTATATTCATTATCTCCTTCTTACTGATAATTAATAAGAAAACATCTTATATTGGAGTACTTGAACAAGAGATCAAAATACTTGAAGGTGGAAATTTAGATTATTCAATTACTATTTCTGGAAAGGATGAATTATCCTCTTTGGCCCAAAGTATTGATGAGATGAGGAAATCATTTGCCGAGCGACTCGGCAGTGAGGAGAGGATGAGGATGGCCAATCGCGAATTGATCACGGCAATTTCCCACGATTTACGCACTCCACTTACAATTTTGCTGGGGTATATGGATATCATCGAGCTTAACAAGTATAAGACTCATGAGGATTTGCTGCAATATATCCATAATAGCCGGGAAAAGGCCTATCAAATCAAAGCGCTATCGGACAAACTATTCGAATATTTTACGGTGTCCTCTGCCGCTGAAGAAGAGGAAGTGGAATTTGAATTATATGAGGGCAGAGCGCTTATCGATCAACTCATTGATGAGCAACTGGTGGTTATGGATAATTTAGATATTCAAGTTCAAGCAGATCCATATGATGAGCAATTTTTACTGGAAATCAATTTGGTCGCTATACGCCGTGTATTTGATAATATATTTTCAAATATTCGAAAGTATGCCGATCCGATGCATCCCATTCATATTCAGGTTTCCTTGAAACAACAATGGGTCGATCTTAGGTTCGAGAATAAAATTTTACGTGAAGCCGAAAAGGAAGATAGCAACAAAATTGGGCTCGTTAGTTGCCAGAAAATAATACAGAAGCACAACGGGACGTTGAACGTATCGGTACGAAAAGATACTTTTTTGCTACAGGTAACGTTACCTGTCATTTTAAATAAAACAGCACAGACTTTTGAATGATTTTGGGGCATCCAACTTGTCACTGGAACCAAAATCAGTTGTTTCCGAGTCAAGGAGGGAATGGGGCTTCACTCTCCGCTGTTTGAATTTGTATCTAAATAAATTAATCTCTAACATAAGGAGTTAAACTATTTTTTTATTGAAGCTGTGTTTATGTTCTGTATGTTTTATCTCTATGTGTTGATATATTCAATGAATTATCAGGAGATTGTTATAAAGAATAATGGTGTGTTCTTGGTAGCCTTATTCTTATTTGTTCTATACTTGTTGATAAATGTAGTGTATATAGCTTCAAAGTAGATATATAGATCCATGATGATAAAGGTGCAGAAGAAAAACAATTGAGAAAATAAATCCATAAGGGACAGAACCGTGGTGAAGCAACAGGACGGCGATCTGGTTAAGATTGCAAATGGAGCGTTCGAGGTCATGGTTTATCAGCATCCTGGCATTAAGAATTATATAATCAATAAAAGCAGACTGGTTGATGGTCTGCTTTTATTATTTCTTTCATATCAATGCTCCTTTTCCATTTATCATTCAGTTGTACTAACAAGTTGTTAAATTAGCTACCCATAAAATGTAAATACTAAGCGACTTAAGAATTCTTAAGAATTATGAACCCCCCATCTTAAGAAATCTCCCATAATCTTATATATCATAAGCAAACAGGAAAGGGTAGATTACAGTGCGAAAACGATTTAACCAGATTACCAAATATCAATAAATGGGAGTCATAATAAAATTCATTATTAGTGAGGAGAACCTATGTTTATAAAGAATATTCCCAATCTGCTTACCTTTGTAAATTTGTCATTTGGGGTACTTTCAATTGTCGAGGTTATTAATCAAAATTACTTCGCAAGTGCCATATATATTATTATTGCAGCATTTATAGATCGATACGATGGAAGAATCGCTAGACGATTAGATGTTTGTAGTGAATTCGGTAAAGAATTGGATTCCTTGTCCGATTTGGTTTCCTTTGGGATTGCTCCAGCTTTACTTGTTTATTTTAAATTTAACTTTGATGATCTTGGCAAGCTGAGACTTGTAGGTATAGTTGCTCTATTGTTATACGTCGTCAGCGGTTCATATAGATTAGCACAATTTAATATCAAAGAGTTTGAGGGTATCTTTCGTGGAATTCCAATAACCGTGGCAGGTTTTATTCTGTCCATTTACTCGGTAATTGCACCAAGCACGAATAATTTAACACTTATATCGGTGATTTCATTATTTGCTTTTTCCTATTTAATGGTATCCAGTATAAAATTTAAAAAAATATAGTAAGGAGTAATTATGAGCAATCAAGAGAAATTTACAAATATTCGCGAGCGTGACAACTCTTTAAATAAAACCGGTCTACGCTATTTAGCGAAGCTTTTATTTTCTACAGAAGTTCCCAAGCTGGTTCTAAGCATAGCCCTTATTTTAAGCATTATCAGTTCATTTGTGGGGTTGATTGTTCCGATAGCTACTGGAAAAATAATTGACCAATTTCGTTTGGAATTAATAAATGCCACTACGATTATACAGCTTGTCTTTATCTTTATTTTGCAAGCCGTATCAAGTGGATTCTCATACTATCTGTTAGCTTATGTTGGAAATAGAATGGTCAATCAATTGCGTAAAAAGCTTTGGGAAAAGATGCTTCATTTACAGATGAGTTTCTTTGATCGCTACCGCTCTGCGGATCTTATGAGTCGCATCGCAAACGATACAAATGAGATTAAATCACTCATTACCGATCACTTCATCAACTTTATTTCCAACTTGATTACAGTTATTGGTGCAGTGGCCATGTTATTTTATTTAGATTGGCAAATGACGTTAATCATTATGTTGGTATTACCTATTAGTTTAGCCGTAATGATGCCGATGGGGAATAAGATGTATGCAAATTCCGTGCGTTTACAGGAACATTTGGCAGCACTATCCTCGACGCTGTCCCAAATCATTGGGGAAATGAGACTGGTTAAGGCTTCTAACTCGGAGAGAAAAGAACTAAAAAACGGTGAAGCTAACATGGATGATTTATTTCAATCGGAAATGAAAGAAGCTCGGGTTAATGCAGTATTGATGCCATTGATGACATTAATTATGATTGTGCTACTAGTTGTAATTATCGGTTATGGCGGAGTGCGTGTTTCTTCGGGAGCTCTTACTGCAGGGAAACTTGTAGCATATATATTACTTTTGTTTCAAATTATGATGCCTGTTGAACAGTTTGGAGCATTTTTTTCGAATTTAAAAAAAGTAATGGGATCGACAGAGAGGCTAAGGCTTATCTTGGAACAGCCCCTCGAAGCTGACAACAAAAAGGATGTGATGCCGGACAAGCATAATATCTTAGAGTTTCGCGAGGTTTGCTTTGGTTATGAAAGAGATAAGCAAATCTTGCTAAATGCTTCTTTTACGATACCAGATCGTAAAGTAACTGCTTTTGTTGGTCCTAGCGGAAGCGGAAAAACAACCATTTTTTCGCTTATTGAGAGATTTTATGATCCGGAAACTGGAAACATATATTGGGGTGATACGCCAATCGACTCTTTTTCACTCCATGATTGGCGCAAAAAAATTGGTTATGTGTCTCAAGAAAGCTCTCTTATATCAGGTACAATCCGAGAAAATATTATCTATGGGCGAGAAGACGAAGTGAGTGAGTTGGAGATGATGAATGTAGCCCGACTTGCATATGCCCATGATTTCATTGACGCTTTACCAAGAAAGTATGAAACAGAGGTAGGAGAAAGAGGAATTCAGCTATCAGGCGGACAACGCCAGCGTATAGCTATTGCTCGTGCTTTGTTGCGACAACCGGATATTTTGCTGTTAGATGAAGCAACCGCTAGCTTGGACAGTGACTCAGAACATGAGGTCCAAAAGGCACTGCATTATTTGATGCAAGATCGTACAACCATTGTAATTGCACATAGATTATCGACAGTTGTACATGCGGATCAAATTATTGTATTTGAGTATGGACATGTTACAGGAGTTGGAAAACATGAAGAATTACTTCAGACACACCCTTCTTATGCTGCATGGGCAAATAAGCAATTTCAAGGTATACAGAGACTATAAACTATAAGCATGTTCGCTGAAATTTTCAAAAACCTATATTTTTACTTGGTGAAATTGCCACGGAAATCATCACTTCGCTGTTTAGGGCTGAATTAATTGATGAAAGGATTACCAAAGCCAAGAACAAGAATTTGTACTGATTACCCGAATGGATAAGAACGTGTTCTTATTGCCTATTAGACGTACTTTTGATCGTTATTTGCTTGTTAATTCATTAAACTTACGGGCAGTATTGTCAATTTGTAATTTATATTGGACATTCTTAAAACTCATTTTCCTTTAGAATAAATAAATAGACAAGAGCCGATAACTATGTAATAGTGCTATCGGCTTTGTGTCTGTACAGCTAGCTATTTGATAAGCGCTTAACTCAGCTTATCGGTTATGTCACTTATTGCTGGTCTTTTTGATTAAGTCCACGCCGTCGTATGCCAAATTTTCTAGATTCGCATCTTTCTGCAGTATGTAATGGTCAAAAAAGTTCTTAGTATAGTCTGTAACAAGATTTCGCATCTCCATAGCATCCCGTTTGCCTCTGAGTTCTTACCGATAAAATGTTCCGGGGTGCATAGACAAACTATCTAAAACCATCTTCATAGTAATATCTTCGTAAAGATTATCCTCAAAAAGATGCATAGCGCTATTAGATGCCTTGCTTCATTTAAACGAAAAATTTTTGGCATAGAATCCTCCATTATTACTTGATGTGTGAATCTATTCACACGTCAAGTAATAATGGAGTTTAGGAATTGTGTTGTAGACAAATTATTTATTCTGTTGTTTTTTCTCTAATCTAAAAGAATTCAAATTTCTATGGTAAAATATTCTCATTAATATAGAACTGTTTTCGGAGGTCCATAAATGATCGTCTATGAAGCTAATAAACAAGAATTTCTTGAACATGTTGATAAAGATGTTCTTGTTTCCCATATACTCACTCAATTTGAATTGAAACTAGGACATACAAGTGAGTCGGAAATTCGTTCTTGGGATAATTCGATGTTACATATGTATCGTGTTTTAAATGATCCATTAATCCCGAATGATGCAGGGATTGCAATTGAATATAAGATTCCCTATACATCCAAAAGAGTGGATTTTCTTTTATCTGGACATGATGGTGAGAAAGATTCTGTGGTTATTGTCGAATTGAAGCAATGGTCAGAAGTACAAAAGGTTGAGGGGAAAGAGGCTATTGTTAAAACGGCCTTAAACCGTGGTTTGCATGAAGTAACTCATCCTTCTTACCAAGCGTGGTCCTATGCTGCACTAATTGAAGATTACAATGAAAATGTACAAGAGCAATTCATTCAATTAAAGCCATGTGCATATTTACATAATTATCGAATTCGTGATAATGATCCATTAACAGATGAACATTATGATTATTATCTTAACCTTGCCCCTGTTTATGCCAAAGGGGAAGTGGAAAAGCTCCGAAATTTTATAAAGAAATATATAAAATTTGGAGATCAGAAAGAAATTCTATATCAAATGGAACAAGGGAGAATTCGACCTTCCAAATCACTTCAGGATTCATTATCGAATATGCTAAATGGTAACCCAGAGTTTGTGATGATTGATGAACAAAAGGTGTTTTATGAAACCGCACTTCAATTAGCAAAAAAGGCCATAAAGACGGATACAAAGCAAGTTATGATAATTGAAGGCGGACCAGGCACTGGGAAATCCGTATTGGCTGTCAACTTGTTAGTGGCATTGACGAATAAAACAATGACTTGTCAATATGTCACAAAAAATTCAGCCCCCCGCAATGTTTACTCTACTAAGTTGAAGGGTGACTTTAGAAAAACAAGAATTGATAATTTATTCAAAGGTTCTGGAAGCTATACAGAATCGGAAAAAGATGAATTGGATGTATTGATTGTTGATGAAGCTCATAGATTAAATGAGAAATCTGGGATGTTTCAAAATCTAGGGGAGAACCAGGTAAAGGAAATCATCCATACTGCTAGAATGTCTATATTTTTTATTGATGAAAATCAGCGAGTAACGCTGAAGGATATCGGAAGTGTTGAGATGATAATGCAATTTGCTAAAGAATACGGTGCAGAAGTTACAACAGGTGTATTATCTTCACAGTTTAGATGTGATGGCTCAGATGGATATATTGCCTGGCTAGATGATGTATTGCAAATACGTGAAACAGCAAATGCGAATGATATGGGATTAGACTATGATTTCAAAGTGTTCTCTAGTCCAAATGAAATGAAAGCAGAAATTGAGAAGAGTAATAAAATCAATAACAAATCTAGAATTGTTTCCGGATATTGTTGGGAATGGCCTAAGGATAATCGGATGAATTCCAACTTCCATGATATTAAAATTGAAGAGCATAATTTCGGAATCAGCTGGAACTTGGATAGCTCTACAACATGGGCTATTGATGAAAATTCTGTGCATGAAGCAGGATGTATACATACGTGTCAGGGATTAGAATTTGATTATGTTGGAGTTATAATTGGTGATGATTTGCGATATGAAAATGGAGAAGTTATAACGGATTATACAAAAAGAGCAAAAACAGATCAATCACTGAAGGGGATTAAGAAAATGCTTAAAGAATCTCCTGAAGAGGCTCGAGAAATAGCAGATAAAATTATTCGTAACACGTATCGCACATTAATGACTAGAGGACAAAAGGGCTGCTATATCTTTTGTACTGACAAGAAATTAGAAGAATACTTTAGAACTCGTTTGATGAGAGAAAGCGTATATAGTGAAGAGGCATATGGAAATATCAAAATTGCTGAGGAGAAGGAAAGTTATTAAAGAATAGGTAGTGGGTATCCAAAGGGCTATGGCTTTTTGGATATTTTTCATCAATCTTTTTAAACCACAGGATATGCCTGTATGCAAATGACTTGTAGAATTATACTAGAAAAAACTTCAAATAACGAGAGGAGTTCTGCTCATGTCGAGCGACAATAGTTTATTATATACAAGGTGGAACAGTAAGTATCGTATTTATTCCCAATATACAGAAAGAAAGTAGTGTATGGGAAATTTAGAAAAGATATAGGTGCTATTGTCAGAAAACTATGTGATATGAAAGATGTAGAAATGATGGAAGCACATGCAATCCATTATCATATACACACCAAAATGTCTGTATCGTATTTTATAGGATATTTAAAAGGCAAAAGTTCATTGATGATCCATAATGACATGCGAATTTAGAATATAATCATGGAAACCGAACGTTTTAGGAGAAAGGATATTACGTGAGTATGATTGAATGAAATGAATAAACAATCGCAAAGTATATTCGGAGCAAGAAGCAGGGGTTTATTGAATAGAACGATGATTTAAATTTTGTAGTTAAAGTTATAAAGCGTCTGGGAGACTATTAATCCTACTCTCATAACTTTTGGAAGAAAAAAAGAGACTCAAGAAAGTTGATAGAAGAACATTCTTAAGTCCCTTTTGGTACTTTTGTACTAGTAGTATCTTTAAATAGCTTAATTTTAGTAAAGTGATTCAGCACTTTTTTTCATAAATCTATAAACATCTTTGTGCTCAAAATCATTTTCGTTATAATTTAAGCTGTTACAAGCAAAAAATAAATGCTCTAACCAGTCTAAATCCTGTTGTTTAGTTGCTGAAATACACTCATTTTCTATATAAGGGATAGCAATTTCTTTTCCAAGTTCACGGAAAATTTCAATTGCTTCTAAAGAACCTGGCCAATTTCTGTCCTGTAACAGTCTGGCTAATTTTGGCAATGCTTTCTTATTTTTAGGATAGCCAATTTTTTTTATAACATGTACACCATTTTCCCAGCACTCTTTCCCGTATTTAGGTAAAATCATATCGGTTTTGTCTGGGGGTAAGTTAGCGAGAAAATCAATAGCTACTTCTTGATATTCTTTTGGCAATAGCCAATTTAAGTTATATACGTAATATAAAATTTCTTCATCCTCTATTTCATAACTTTTAGACATAATATATTACCCCTCAATTTTTTGATGAAACAGAAATAGCTTGTAATATACGAGTGAATTTATGTGGTTTCTCATTAGCATTATCTTTCGACTTTATCCACCCAGCCATATCTGCTGAATTTTTTGGTTTTACTGAAACATGGTTGCTACCATCAACTACTGCTTTTAATACTTTAGTATTATTCACTGCTTCTTTTGTAGTGGCAGTGAATTTTCCAGAAGGCATTTTGAGATAATATGAAAGTCCACCTGTATCGGTTTTTCTAGGCGTTAAGTTATAAGCTGTCGAAGAGCCACCTCTATATATAATAGTTGGGTTCTTTTTTTTCAATCTAGTTTCTAATTCGGCTTTTACTTTATCTTTAGATACAGCAACCACTGTTACGATTGTTGCTGCAATAGCCATAGCTACGAGGTGTTCAAAAACCCATGCTGCTACTGGAACTAAAACAATAGGAAGAGCCATAGTAGTTATACCACCAGATTCAGGAGTACTTGGTTTAATAACAACTTGTCCATTTTGCTCTTGTTTTGTCTCTAATTCTTGAATATTTAATTCGCTCCCCGAAACTACATCATAAGCATTTGCTTGATATGTACCATCTTCTTTGTAATAGGTTAGTATATATTCAATATTATCATGAATGCTAGAAAAGGTAAGAGTATTATCTTGATCCTTAAATTCAATATTGTTTTCATCTAAATATAGCTCTAATTCTTCTGTTACCTTGGTATTTTTTACTAAAGAGTCAGCCGAAACTTGAGGTACATTTTGAAATATACCCAGAAACAATATGCTAAAAACTGATAAAAATATGGCAGACCTTTTTAATATTTTCGTAGAAATTCCTCCTAATTTCCTTTTTTTGTAAATTATATTACATTTTTTAATGTGTTTGTAAATTTTATTTCGACATTATTCAGCATTTTATTTGTAAATGGAGGGTTCAAATTGATACGTTTAAAGAGAAGGGTATGAATGTTACTGTTTTTAGTATATAAACGATGTGAATCAAGAGGCATAAGGACAGCAAAAAATAAGGGGAAAAATATAGAAAAGAATTATGACTATTTTTTTGCAAACATAGCCATATCATGATGAATTCATCACCAGAACGTATTTGTTAGTAAATTTATTGTTTTTATCGCCTAAATATAGATCCATTTAAATGAATTTTTATTAAAGTAAAGTAATGATATTATTTATAAAATATAGAATAATGATGCTTGTAGTGCCTTTTTTTCTTTAAAGGTTTATAGTTCTAAAAGTAACCATCTTTCCAACCTCCCCCTTCATCTTTCACACCAAACTTAGTATAGTAGATATATATTTTCCATTATATATACAATAAAACGGCTGGAGGATGAGTACAATCAAAAACGAACCATTATATCAGCAGATTCAAAATAAGATAATAGAGCGGATAAAGGACGGGAAATGGAGAGTAGGAGATAGAGTTCCTTCTGAGAAGGATTTGATGGATGAATTTCATGTAAGCCAGATTACTACCAAGAATGCGTTGGCTGGCTTAGCGGATCAAGGAATTGTGGAGCGGATTAAGGGGAAAGGGACGTTTGTTATTGAAAGTAGTTTAACAGGTTCAATAGCAAGAAACCAAACTTCAAGTGGGTTGATTGGATTAATTATTCCAACGATGAAGACAAAGGTGGAGCAGGATTTTGTCAATTTTCTTGAACAATATGTGACGGAGCAAGGGTATAACTTAGTCATTAAGATTTCTAGAGAATCACAACTAAAAGAAGCGGAAGCTATTGAGACTTTTCGTATGATTGGTGTGGAAGGAATTATTATTTTCCCTGCAGAAAAGGAAATGTATAATGAAGCGGTTCTTCGACTGTCACTAGATAAGTTTCCCCTCGTATTGATTGACCGATATATGAAAAATATTTCTACCTATAGTGTCAGTTCCGAAAATACTCAAGGGGCGTTTGCGGCTATTTCTTATTTGTTGGATAAAGGATATGAACAGATTGGACTTATCTCTCCCTTAATAACAAACACGGTTACGGAAGAAAGAGCAAAAGGATTTGAACAAGCTTTTTTTAGAAAAGAAATTATAATTGATAAAAGCCTTTGGCTAACACTGCCATTTGATAAAATCTCCGTTCAGGAAACGCCTGCAATAATTAAACAATTTTTATTAGAAAACCCGAAGCTAGCTTGCCTATTTACGATGAATGCGGAATTGGCACAGTATGCGCATCGTGCTATTTTAGAAGTTCAAAAAGAGTCCTTGCGTCAAATAGAGTTGGTTACTTTTGATTTTCCTGGAATAGAAGGGATTACCTTTGTTCAGCAGGATATCCAGCAGTGCAGCAAGGATGCGGTGAAGTTATTAATGCAGCAGATGGCTGGAGAATACGAACCAAAACGAATATTTATCCCAGTAAATGTAGTGATTGCCGAAGAAAATAGAAAGTAAGAATGCTACCTGACTATGGTAGTTTTTTTGTTGGGAAAATATCCTCCTCACCTTTTCTCCACTTGCAGTTCTTTCCTTTTTCTTCTAATAAGTAGGACTTTTCCATCAAAAAAGTATAAAAGGTATATTATATACTAAATTTAGTATATTTTTACGAATGAGGATAATATAAGATGTTTGTAAGCGCTTTTATTTTTAAAAAACAACATTAAGTAGATAATTTTTAGATGAATCGTTTTCCTCTCTTCCTATATGATTTCTAAACAATGAGATGGTAATAGTAGATTACATTATCCAACAAAATTTAAGAGAACAGTATTTTACTAGAATATAGGTATTCAGGGTGTACAAAATCAATTTATAACTGATCAGGTATGCCCTTTTTATATAGATGGTATTTCAACAAATATGGGGAGGGGATTATCCTGAAGAAGTTAGTAAAAGTCTTACTGTGTATGAGTTTATGGCTTTCTTTACCGTATGCAGCATTGGCCTACAGTAACCCGATGGATTTACCAGAATCTTGGACATGGGATAGCGGGGAGTATTATGGAGAAGGGGATCCATATATCCTAAAGCATAATGGTATTTATTATCTCTATGTTAGTACCGTAGATGATAAAAGCGGTGTGAAGGCGTGGACATCGGAAGATTTAATGAATTGGACATATGCTGGTCTTGTTACAGAAGAACCTACTACGAAGGCTGCTTATGCCCCGGAAGTTGTTTACTGGAATGGCGATTTCTATATGTATACATCTCCAGGTGGAAATGGGCATTATGTCTATAAAAGTTCAAGCCCTCTTGGTCCTTTTAAAAAACAAACCGATAATCTTGGGATGGGGATTGATGGACATGTTTTTATTGATGATGACGGCAAATGGTATTTTTATAGTACAGGATCAAATAGAATAGATGCACGCTCTATGCCAACGCCGACAGAATTTGGCAAGGCAACGGATACAGGTGCAAAAATGAATGGCTGGACAGAAGGGGCAACCGTACTGAAAAGACATGGCAAATACTATATGACTTATACAGGAAACCATATTTGGAATAAAGCATACCGTATTGACTATGGAGTAAGTGATTCTCCTAATGTTGGTTATACAACGAATAAAGAACAGAATCCACTTTTACTAAACACAGAAGGGGAAAATGTAGGTTTAGGTCATAACACAGTTGTGCGAGGACCAGACCTTGATTCCGACTATATCGTCTATCATAGTCATGCGAACCCAGGGCGTAACATAAACTTCGACCGCATTGCATGGAATGGCGAGAAAATGCTCGTGTTAGGGCCGACAACTTCTGAACAGCCTGATCCTGCTTTACCGGATTTTAGTGATCGATTTAATCGAACCGAACTTGGAGCGGATTGGAAAAATGTAAATGGAGGGAAATGGAGTATCATGAAAGATACTTCTAATTGGCTGGAACAGAAGAAATTGGGTGATGCAAAATGGTCACGACAAGTGAGTAAGGTATCTACAGATAAGGAATATACAGCAGAATTCAATCTGAAAATGGTAGAAAAAGGGGAGAGTGAAAATCCGCGACTTGGTGTAGTTTTCTCCTATAAGGATGAAAAGAACTACGGAACAGCTGTCCTAAGCTCGAAGCATAATCGATTGGAAACTAATTTTGTTGTGGATGGTGAGGAACAAGGCTGGGAGTATGCAGATCTGCCAGAAGGCTATGATTACACAAAGCTACATCAATTGAGAGTAGAAAGGTCGGGAGATACATTTAGAATCTTTGTCGATGGCATGCAAAAGCAAACACGAGAAGTTCGAAATATTGGTGCTGGCAGCATCGGCTATACCACATCAGATGTACATGGAGCATTTGCCTATACAGCTTTTAGCAATAAAGTTGACGGCAGCAATGTCTTTGATGCGTACAAGCCTTTACCAGGGACAATTGAGGCTGTTCATTATAATGCTGGTGGTGAAGGTGTCGGCTATCATGATAAAACAAGGAAAGAAGCAGTTAATGCCTACCGCCAAGATTATGTAGATATTGCTGACGATTCTGACGGCAGTTATTACATTGAATCAAATGAAAAAGGCGAATGGCTGAAATATAATGTAAATATTGCCGAAGACGGCTTATATAATCTGGATTTACGAGTTGGCGAATCCTCCCAAGATGCCAAGATAAGAATCTTGTTAGATGGAAAGTCGGATATAACGGGGGATGTAAGTATTCCGCAATCAACGGATTGGAGAACGTTCTCAATCGAAAAGCTGAAACTACCAAAAGGAAAGCATACGCTAACGATTGAAGTGATAAAGGGTTCGTTTGATTTTTCAAGCTTTAAAGTACAAGGCTATAAAGCAGTTGATGTATTATATGACGATTTTAATGATGGGGATGCTGAAGGATGGGATGAAGTCGAGGGGACATGGAAAGTTGGTCCTTTTGAAGAGCAAAATATTGATTTCGATGAGTATAAACAGGTTCCTGGGGTAATAAATGCAGCCTATTACAATACTGGTGGGGAAGGAGTTGCCTATCATGATACGACACCAGAAAATATTGGTGGAGTATTTAGAAGAGATTCAGTAGATATCCGAACCAATCCAGAAGGCGGCGGCTATGCTGTTGGGTGGAATCAGACTGGTGAATGGCTGAAATACAATGTAAATGTTCAAGAAGCTGGCGAATACAATCTTAAGCTTTATGCTGCAACAACTTTTACAAGTGCAAAGGCGCGTCTATGGTTAGATGATAAAATAGATTTAACCGGCGTATTTGATGTTCCTGCTACTGGCGGCTGGAACAATTGGCAGGCTGTCATTAAAAATGGAATTACGTTGCCTAAGGGAAATCATACTTTGAAACTAGAATTCGTAGAAGGGGAATTTGACTTTACGAAAATGGAATTGTCTTCATTTGATGTTCATCGGCCGCTACCTGGGCTCATTGAAGCGGAAGACTATAACAACGGTGGGCAAAATGTAGCTTATTATGATAAGTCGGAAGGAAATAGTGGGGGACAGTACCGTAATGACGATGTGGACATTCGAAAAACTACCTCAGGGGATTATGCAGTTACCTCGATTGAGACGGATGAATGGTTAACATATGATGTGAATATTTTAGAAGAAGGAAGTTATGGTCTTGATTTATTTGTTTCCTCTGTAAAGGATGGATCGAAAGTAAAGCTTCTGTTAGATGATAAGCTAGATTTAACGGGAGAAATTAATCTGCCGAAAACGGGCAGCGTGGACAGTTGGAAGACTGTATCACTAGAGGATATAACCTTGCCAGCAGGGCAGCATACGTTAAAAGTAGTTGCTATAGAAGGTGGCTTTGAGCTTTCAAAATTTATGTTCCACCAATTTGATCAGTATAAAAAGCTGCCAGGCAGAATAATGGCGGCAGATTATATTACTGGTGGTGAAGGTGTTGCCTATCACGACAACACCATTGAAAATATTGGCGGAGAGTATCGCCAGGATGCAGTCGATATCCGTGTGAATCCAAAAGGTGGCTACAATGTTGGCTGGAATCAAACAGGAGAATGGCTGAAGTATAATGTCGATATCGCAGAAGAAGGCAGCTATGATTTAGCCATAAACGTAGCTACAACATTTAAAGATAGTCAAATCCGATTATGGCTTGATGATTCGATTGATTTGACAGGTGTTATTGATGTCCCTAGCACTGGCGATTGGAATAATTGGCAAAGCGTTATTAAGAAAAATGTTTCCTTACCAGCAGGACAGCATACGATTAAAGTAGAAATAGTAAAAGGCGAATTTGACTTCTATTATTTTGAATTCCTAGAGGAAATCGAAGTACCAGAGCCACAAATAATAGGCGAGTACAATGCAAGTAGCGAAACCTTTGCAAAATCAGTTATCGGTGAAAAAGAGTGGAAGGATTACATTATCGAAGCAGATGTTAAAGTGGCTGAAGGATCCGGAGACGGCGGAGTCATCTTCCGAGTAAATAATCCAGCAAACGGAATTGAGTATAGCCAAAATAATGCTGATTTTATGCAAGGATATGTGGCCTATATAAATGAAGACGGCGTCCATCTTGGAAAGCAAAATTATAATTGGGAGTATCTTGATGGTGCCTCGATCACAGACCCACAAGCTGCTTGGCATCATATGAAAATTGAAGTGATTGGGACAACAATTAAAGTATATGTGGATGATATGGCGACACCAAAGATTAATTTTACGGATAACAGCCGTACTGCCTTTACGCAAGGGAAAGTAGGGGTAAGGTCCAATTATAATAATACCAAGTTTGATCATTTCTTAGTTAGACCGTATCAAGCAGATCATACGTCCATTCAAACATTACTGGATATGTACAAGGAATCAGGTGAATTTAAGGATAGTCTTTATAAGAGCTTAAGCAATAAATTAAAGCAATCCCAAAAACACCTAGAGAAAGGAAAAAACGATCAAGCGATTAAATTTCTCCAAGATATGATCAAGCTGCTTCATAACGATAAAAAGGAAGTATTGAAGGCGGATATAGAAAGATTGATAGAGCACTTGTAAAGTGTGAAGTGGGTGTCAGGCACCGTAAAAAGACAATTGTCTTTTGATGGTGCCTGACACCATTTTATAAAGAAGAGAGGGAGCATAGGTGCAAGATAAAATGAATACAGAAAGAAAATTACAACATTTTTTTTCGGAAATAGAGTCTCTGGCTATTATTGACTTGAATATTAATTACCTGAAAGAAACTATTACCCTTAAATTAATGGGTGATAGAAATCGCAATTTGATTAATATTACGTTTAAACAAGTGTTGTCTTATTATGTATTTCAGGAACCAGCTTATGATACTTTTAGATTAAATGAGTTTGATGAAGAGTCCCATTTATTATTATCAGAATCCAGCTATTTTCCTCAAGGATTTGGTAAAATAATGATTGAAAGCCTTCATAGTGAATTAAAAGCAATAGAAACACTTTCATCAACTACAAATTTTTACTTTCAAGTTAATGATAAGGACTATTTCTTTATTGAAGCTAACGCATTAATTATTAATGAAGAAGAGTATAAAAATTTGATTATTGATGATTCAGAATTAAAAATACCAGTTGATTGAAATCCTTATTCATCGAAGTTAAGAATACTAATGTATTTTGGCTACGTACGGTGTATGAAAGGTTGGTGGGAAATTGGATTGACTTTGTTGTCAATGTCGCTTTAAGTCATTAACTCATGATTTCCGAAGACATAGGTCAAATTAAGAGAAGGTAGATATTTTGATGGAGATAAATTTATACATAAATATTATCTTTACGCACGAGCGCATTGTTACATTGGGACTTTTTGTTAGCCATCTTTGTTGAATTTTCGTCATTCCCCAATTATTTTTACATTTTCTCCTTTTGAAGAGAAATATAATAAGACCCGGATGGGCAGAACCGAATTAGCGTGAGTATTAGAAAATAACAGAAAATTCAAAATGGTTGATATGTTATATTTAAGATAAGGGTGAGATGATTAAATGGATTACGAATTAATTAGATATAGAATTGAGGCTATTACATCTAAGATTAAAGAAATTGGTTGAGAGGTTCAAGAAGTTATTATTGATGAGCCAGCTTCGCTTGAACAAATAATCAAAACAGAGGAACAACTTGGGAGAAAGTTACCTGAAAGTTTCAAGAAGGTTCTTAATGAGTTCTCAAGTAATTTCAGTTTGCGGTGGTTTTTACCTGACAATATGGAGCAACCAAAAGAATTCAGAGAAATATTCTCTGGTACTCCTCACTGGAGCTTAGAACTTCTTTCTCAGTGTGAAGAAGATCGTATGGGATGGATTGAAAATGTTTTTTCTGATCCCGAAGATGAATATGATGTAGTTTGGCATAATAAATTAGCCTTTAGTGAAGTAGGGAATGGGGATTATTTAGCATTTGATATGAGTAACATGGAAGATGCCCCAATCGTATATCTTAGTCACGATAATGGTGAAGGGCACGGTTATATATTGGCAAATAACTTTATTGAATTCCTCAATAATTGGTCAAGAATAGGGTTTGTAGGGTGTGAGGACTGGCAATGGCTACCTTTTACAACAAGTCCTGGAAGTGGAATAGTTGCGGATGGAGAGGAAGCAGGGCTTTTTAGAACTTGGCTAGGATTAGATATATAAATAGTAATAAGAGCATTAAAGTCTAACTCAATGCTCTTTCCTATATTAATTTAATGTTATAATATACTAAATTAATGGTGAATTTAAATATTTAACTTTCCACCGTAAAAAAGTTCCCCGTAAGATTATTCAAAGGCCAAAATAACTTCTTAAATCACAAATAAATCCAGAGAAGCATATACCAACTAAAAGGGATTTTCTAAAGTAAAGCTTGGATAAGACGTTCATCCTAATTGTACAATACGTTACAATAAACGTCACAAGGAATCATATAATTTAAATTAAAGAAGGTTATGTATATATGAAAATACTTTTGAGGCTTCATTTAGTATTTTATATAAGTCTACTCGCATTTATGTTGACAATTCCATATACTTCTATGGATGCTAATATATTTAAAATGATCTTATTTTTAGTAACTCTTAGTGTATTTATACTAATCCTGACTTGCTATATTGTACTTTCTTTTAATAAAGAGATTAAAGCTATTAAAAAGTATATATATGCAAATATAGTAATGATGATCATTGGAATTATTGGTTTCCTTACACTGGGACATGTGTATTACTCAGAAAATCAGGGGCCAATTTTTATGATAATTATTATTGGCGTTCTTTTTATTATATCGCATGTACTGAATCTTCAAATGAAGAGGATAGTTGAGCATTATAATATTGATGTTATTTCAGAAGTAAAATTATTCTACAAAATGGGGAAAATAATAGAAAATACACCAATTTCAAATGCGGCTACTAAGTTAGACCGGATCTCTTACGGTTTCTGTATAGTCGTTTTTATAGCAGAGAATATGGTTATCTATATTTGTGCAATAGGAATCATCTTATTGTTTTCAATAAAGTATCTTAATCAATTAAGAAGGGAGTTTCTAAAAAGTAATTTAGTATCAAAGGCAGAGACTTATTTCTCCATAGTTGCCTATGTTCTTTGCTATCTGATATCCATCTTGTGGCACTATTATTTTCAAAACATTTCTACGATTATTGTTGGACCATTAGGACTGCTTTTCTTAAAAATTTATATACAAAGAATTGCTGTCAAAATATATAGAAGTGGGTGTCAGGCACCGTAAAAAGACAGTTGTCTTTTTGTGGTGCCTGACACCCGTTTTTATGGTAATGGTTTCCGTTGCGCAAAGGAAAGAGTTTAAATTAACTTTAAATTAAATTAGGTATAGTATGTAGTTAAGCAGTTGATAGCAAGAGATGAAATCGCTAACAAACCATTTTTAGTCATCCAGATTAGTCTCTTAATCTTTTAAGCTAGCAATCGATAGAGACTTAAGTCGAATGTACTGTTAGCTTTATCTTTACTGCTAATAGGAGAATTGGTGCACATATTTTTTTACGTAAGGGTGGATTAGCATGAACTTAGAAGAAATTAGTTTTCAAATTATTTTAAATGGAGGAAATGCTCGAGGTTTAGCAATGGAAGCAATAAATGATGCTAAAAGTGGCGACTTTTCTTTAGCAGAGCAAAAACTGGATGAAGCAAATGAAGCCATGCGCGTAGCTCATCGCTTTCAAACAGATTTGATTCAAGGGGAAGCTCGTGGAGAAAAATTTGAAATTCGGTTATTGCTTATCCATGCGCAAGATCATTTAATGAATGCTATGACTGTTGTCGATATGGCAAAGGAATTCATAGAACTTCATAAGAAACTACCTAACTAAGCTGGGAATTTGTTTGATTTTAATCAAAAAATCTTATTAATTATTGGAGGAATATAAAATGAAAAAAGCCCTAATTATTTGTGCAGCTGGTATGTCATCATCACTAATGGCCAAAAAGACAACGGAGTTTTTTAAATCAAAAGGTCAGGATATTGTATTAGATGCTATATCTGCAAATGAAGGCGGTAAGATGATTGAGAAGGGTGAATTTGATCTATATTTAGTAAGCCCGCAAACAAAGATGTATTTCAATAAGCTGAAAGAAACAGGGGATCGTGTAGGAAAGCCGGTTGTTAACATACCACCACAAGCGTATGTTCCAATTCCGATGGGGATTGAAAAATTAGCAAACGTAATTTTACAAGAACTGCCGAACTAAGGGGTTAATGGATAGAAAGAGAAGGAAGCTACTTTAGTTTTTCCCTTTCTACGATGGAGTCCGTTCAATCTAATTTTCACTACAAAAAATGAAAGCGGTATCTATTAGTGGTTTGATAATAAATGAAGAAGCAAATAGCGAAGAACAAGAGAAGGAGGGATTCATATGAATGATGAACAAAGAGCCTTGCTAGAAAAGCAAAGAAAGAAACAAAGTATAAAAACGATGTATTTTAATCGGTATTTACTTGTTCGTTATGTAACTGCCCTATTCTTTTTTACCAATTTATATTGGTTTATTTCGTTGGTGCTAAGTGATTCAAAGCTGTTTTTTATTCCTTTCGTATTATTGGTCTTTATGGTAGCTAGTATTGTGGAGCAAGTGAAGATTTACAGCAGTCCTAGCCATCATCCCAAATTTACAAAATACAGTTTTACGGCTTTGCTCGCTGCAAATGTAATTTGTATAGTGCCTGCTTGTTTTTCTTCTACTTTTGCTTTGCTTTATCCGTTCTTAATTAATCAAGATGAATCTAGAGTGTTCATTCTAACTATTTTAATTTCGGGTATATTATTAGCTGCTTTCATGCTAAAACGTTTGCACAAGATTTGTCTAAATGAAGATAAACACTATAGCCGCATTAAACTATATGAGAAAGTTATTAATTAACCATGGAAAAGAGGAGTTTATATGTCAGTAGAAAATAAAGTATTTGCTCTTTTTGAAAAATATCTCATGGGTCCAATGGGGAAAGTTGCCTCCTTCCGCTTTGTGCGGGCAGTAATGGCAGCAGGGATGGCTTCCATTCCCTTTACTATCGTTGGTTCTATGTTCCTAGTATTGAATGTATTGCCGCAGACACTTACTTTTTTAGAAGGATTTTTCAATAGTACTTTCTTTAAGATTAGTGACTTGTATATGTTAGCAAATAAATCAACAATGGGAATATTAGCACTCTATTTTAACCTTGTCATCGGATATGAGTATACGAAAATTATTGCTGAAGAAGATAACTTAAATTTAAACCCGTTAAATGGGGCTTTACTATCTATGTTTGCCTTCTTTATGACCATTCCTATGCTAGTAATAGACGGTGGGAAAATCTCGCTCATTCATCAAATAGATGATGAGACAACCATTGTAAATGGCTGGCAGATGGTTGGGGATGGTGTGAGTCGGTTAGGTACTACAGGTATTTTTGCAGCAATTATTCTCGGGATTATCGCCGTGCAGTTATATAGATTGTGTGTTAAACAAAATTGGGTGATTAAAATGCCTGAAGCAGTACCGGAGGGGGTATCTAGATCCTTTACAGCATTAATTCCAGCCTTTTTAGTGGCTGTCGTTATCTTGGCTATTAATGGGGTTCTAGTTGCATTAGGTACAGATATTTTCAAAGTAGTAGCTGTTCCATTTAGCTTCGTTGTGAATTTAACAAACAGCTGGTTAGGAATCATGGTGATTTATTTCTTAATCCATGCCCTTTGGATTGTCGGAATTCATGGCGCCAATATTATTGGTGCATTCTTAACACCTATTGTTCTTTCTAATATGCAGACAAATTTAGAGGGAGGGAATATTCCCTTTGCTGGTGAATTCCAGAACTCATTTGTCATTATGGGTGGATCTGGAGCAACTATAGGATTGGTGTTCTTCATTGCCTTTTTAGCTAAGTCACAGCAATTAAAGATATTAGGAAAAGCATCGCTTGCACCTGGTATTTTCAATATTAATGAACCATTATTGTTCGGTCTGCCAATTGTTTATAATCCATATTTGGCAATCCCATTCTTCTTAGCACCAATGGCTTCGGCTTCGATTGGGTATTGGGCGATCAAGCTGAAATTTGTTGATGCGATCATTGCACAAGTACCTTGGCCATCGCCAATTGGTATTGGAGCATTTATTGGTACAGCGGGAGACTATATGGCGGTAATTGTAGCACTAATTTGCGGTATTGTAGCATTCTTGGTTTGGTTCCCATTTATTAAAATGTATGATAACAAGTTAGTAATACAAGAAAAAGGTGGAGAATCAGTATTATAATCTAATAATTAAATTTGGAGAAACGGATGCTTACACGAAAGTAGTTGTCCATCATAGCTCTAAGCATTTAACAGGAAGAAGGCGGTTCTCCAAGAAACGATAGACCGCTTTCTTTTTTTTATTAATAACTTAATATCTTAAATGGAGGAAACTCATTATGTCAAAAACAGCGTTGTCAGAAAATTTCTTATGGGGTGGAGCGGTTGCGGCTCATCAGCTTGAAGGAGGCTGGAATAAAGGGGGAAAGGGTGTAAGTGTTGCGGATGTAATGACAGCAGCAAGACATGGTGTCGCCCGTCAGATTACAGATGGTGTGCTAGAAGGATACAATTATCCAAACCATGAAGCAATTGACTTTTATTCACGCTACAAGGAAGATATTAAACTATTTGCAGAAATGGGATTTAAATGTTTCCGTACATCTATTGCTTGGACAAGAATTTTTCCAAATGGAGACGAGGCAGAACCAAATGAAGAAGGACTGCAATTCTATGATGATTTATTTGATGAGTTATTAAAACATAATATTGAACCAGTCATTACACTCTCTCACTTTGAATTACCATATCATCTTGTAAAAAAATATGGTGGATTTAGAAATAGAAAGTGTATCGATTTCTTCGTTAAATATGCGGAAACGGTATTAAAACGCTACAAAGATAAAGTAAAGTATTGGATGACATTTAATGAAATCAATAACCAAGCAGATACAAGCATGGATTTCGCGAGCTTCACTAATTCAGGAATTAAATATGAGGAAGGGGAAAATCGGGAGCAGACGATGTATCAAGCCTCTCTTTATGAACTAATTGCAAGTGCAAAGGTAGTGAAGATTGGCAGGGAAATCAACCCTGATTTTAAAATTGGCTGTATGCTTGCCATTGTACCTGTTTATCCATATTCCTGTCATCCCGATGATGTTATGTATGCGGCAGAAGCAATGCATAATCGCTGGTTCTTTGGCGATGTACATGTTAGAGGAGAGATTCCTAATTATACGAAGAAATATTGGGAACGCAATGGTTTTGAAATGGATATTACGAAAGAGGATGAAAAGATTCTCAAAGAAGGTACCGTAGATTATATTGGTTTTAGTTATTACATGTCTAAAGTAGTGAGTAGTCGTGAAGTCGAAGGCAGTGAATCTGATGGCGAATTCGGCCACGTTGTTCGCAATCCTTATGTAGAAGCGAGCGATTGGGGCTGGCAAATAGATCCCGTAGGACTTCGCTATTCATTAAATGCTCTATATGAAAGATATAATATTCCCTTATTTATTGTGGAGAATGGTCTAGGAGCAAGGGATACGGTGGAAGAAGATGGATCAATTAATGATGAGTACCGAATTCAATATTTCCGTGATCATATTGCTGAAATGAAAAAGGCAGTCGAATTAGATGGTGTTGACTTAATCGGCTATACACCATGGGGCTGTATTGATTTAGTTAGCGCGGGAACAGGTGAAATGGAAAAACGTTACGGCTTTATTTATGTAGATAAAGATAATGAAGGAAAAGGTTCCTTAGCAAGAAGTAAGAAGAAATCATTTGATTGGTACAAACACGTTATTGAAACAAATGGGGAAGAACTTTGATCTTTTTCGAAGGCATGCCTTCTGTTGTACCTATTAATCTAGCTAGTAGGTCAGGATTTGCTTTCATAGTCTAAATGGAGTTTGCTTTAAACTCCATTTTTTCCTATGTACTGAGCTTAAATGTATAATTTAGTAAGTTGAGTAAAAATGGTCCAATGATTGGACAATGAAGGGAGCTGATTGAAATTGGCTTTACTATCAAGCCGGCAGAAAGATATCTTATTTCTTTTATCAGAATCAAAGGAGCCTGTAACATCAGACTGGATGGCTAAAGAATTGGGTGTCAGTGATCGGACTATTCGAAAAGAAATAAAATTGATGCAGGACACGACAGAGTCATGCGGGACTATAATAGATTCCATTAGAGGAAAAGGCTATGTACTGAATATCGTTAATCCTGCCTTATTTTCCAATACTATTCATGAACATTTTAATGATAAAAAAAAGCTAGTGGATGATTTTGCAGATAAAAATACGAGAGTTCTCTATATTTTAAAGCGTTTATTTCTAGAAAAGGATTTTATTAAACTAGAAAACTTTACAGATGAACTGTTTATATCGATGTCTACCTTGAATAATGATTTAAAAGTAGTGAAGGAGATTCTAGATAAATATAACTTGAAATTAATAAACCGGCCACATTATGGCTCTAAAGTGCATGGTGATGAATATATGAAACGGTTATGTTTATCCAATTTCTTATTAAGTCGTAATCAAGAGACATTTGTTAAAGAAGACTCTCTGCAGCTTATTGATCAGATTCTTTTAAAAAAGATTAAAGAGGTTATCATACAAAAGGTGATTAAATATAAGATTGATATATCTGATATCTCTTTGGAAAACCTAGCTACACATATAGCGATTGCATGCAGAAGAATTCAGGAAGGCTTTGTAATAGAAGAGTTAACAGATGTTCTAGTGGAAGAGTATCCATTTGAAAAGATAGTAGCGGATGAGATTATTAGTAAAGTAGAAGAGTTTACTGGTCTAACGTTTCCTAATACAGAAATAAATTATATTATTGTTCATTTACTTGGAACGAAGCTCTTGCATAAAAGAGAGCTAGTCGAATTTAGTAAGTTTGATGAGGCGGGGACGATCATAAATGAGATGATAGAAAGACTGCGCACTGAATTGAATTGGGACTTTCGCCAAGATCGAGAGTTTATCCAAGCTTTAACCTTGCATATCCGCCCTGCCATGAATCGATTGCGTAATAAAATGAGTATACGTAATCCTTTACTAAATGATATAAAGAGGAAATACCCTGCTGCCTTTGAAGGAGCTATCATAGCCAGCAAATGTATAGAGGAGTACTTAGGGATGGAAGTGGTAGAAGATGAAATTGCTTATATCTCTCTTCATATAGGTGTTGCGCTCGAACGGTTAGAATTAGAGAAGAAGAAAAGGAAAAAAGCAATCATCGTTTGTGCATCAGGTGTGGGGAGTGCTAAGTTACTGTATTATCGCTTGCAAAATAGATTTGAACAAGAACTGGAAATAATAGATACCATTAATTATTATAATTTATCCTCATATGACCTGACGGATATTGAGTTAATTATTAGCACCATTCCGATAAGGGAAGATTTTGGGATACCAGTCCAAGTGGTGAATACTTTCTTAGAGGACAAGGATATACGATCTATTCATGACCATCTAAAAGCTGCTTCTTATAAGGTAGGGAATTACTTAGATGCATCTAGAATTTATCTTCAATTAGACCTGCAAGATAAAGAAAGCATCATAGAATTTCTAAGTAAGGAGTTATACCAATTAAATCTTGTACCAGCAGACTATATGAATCTTGTTTTAGAAAGAGAGGCAATAGCCCCGACTAGCTATGGGAATCTCGTGGCTGTTCCCCATCCCTTGGTTCCCGTAACGCAAGAAACTTTTTGGACAGTGTGCACATTGAAAAATCCAGTCCAATGGAATGAGCAGCAGATGGTTCAGTTTGTCTGCCTATTAAATATTAAAGAAGGAACACATAGTGAATTGGATGGCATGTTTAAAAAGCTAATTTCTATTATCGAAAATAAGGCGATTGTGCAAAAAATCATTAAAAGTAAAGAGGCGGATGAGTTAATAGAGTTACTAAATTGACGAATAAGATCATACTTTGTATTGGTTAATTAAAATTAATATGACGTTTAAACAAGTCATGTCTTATTATATTTATCAAGAACCAGAATCATGATACGTATAGACTGAATAACTAATTTTGATGAGTCTCATTTATTATTAACAGAATTAAGCTATTTTCCTCAAGGATTTGGAAAAAATTATGATTGAAAGCCTAAATAGTGCATTAAAAGAAATGGAAACACTTTCATCTACAACAAATTTCTATTTCCAAGTCAATAATAAAGACAACTTCTTTATTGAAGCAAGCTGTTTAAGTATAAATGGGAAAGAGTATAGAAACTTGATTACAGATGATAAAGAATTAAAGAAACTATTATATTGAATTTTTATCCTTCAGAGCTGAGATTTTCAAAATAATCTTAGCCTTTTCTTTTCATATGACATACCATCATAAAGAAATCTCTTTGCGTCTTGACAAACAAATCTAATATGTATTATTATATACCAGTAATAAGTAATACTTGATATCTGTAACACAATGTACTGATGATGCATAGTATTGAAATATAAAATAACTGTAAGTGAGGTGGAAATGTGGAAAATATTACAGAGATGTTGAAAGGAGTGCTTGAGGGGTGCGTGCTTGAGATTATAAGCCGTGGGGAAACTTACGGATATGAAATCACGCAGCAGCTGCGAGAGCTTGGTTTCACGGATGTAGTGGAAGGGACTGTTTATACGATTACCATGCGGCTGGAGAAAAACAATTTAGTTGATATCGAGAAGAAGCCGTCCAATATGGGGCCGCCAAGAAAATTTTACAGGCTGAATGCAGCTGGCCAAGAGCAGCTTAAAATGTTTTGGGAAAAATGGGAGTTTGTATCAAGCAAAATTAATGAACTTAAAACAAAAAAAACAAAGGAGATGTTGTAATATGAGTATATTTGAAAAGATAATAGGCAGTCTGGAAGAAAAACGGGAATGGAAGGCGATGGAGGCACGTGCAAAAGCACTTCCAGGTGAATATAGCAGCGCTTATAAAGCAATTCAAAAATATATATGGAATGCTGGTGGTGGTCCCACTGATTGGGAGGGCAGCAGCCGCATTTTTAACGGTATTCTCGATCTCTTCGAGGCAGGAGCAGCTGAAGGAAAGAAAGTTACTGACCTTACAGGTGCGGATGTAGCAGCTTTTTGTGACGAGCTAGTGAAGGATGAGGAAACTTGGAATGATAAGTATCGTAAAAAATTAAATGATACTATTGGTCGCGGATAACCGCAATTGTCTATTGAGGTTTAAGCTAATGATGTAAATCCTAAATTTTGGTCGGATTGGCTTCATCCGCAGTATCATGAATAAATCAACATGAAACGATTTTAGCAAGAGTAAACAAAAAGGCTATTATGGACTGGATGGTTGTTGCCAAGGTGAATTGTTAACTATTCAGTTATTTTTTTATATCGGTAGTAAGTGATACAGAATATTAGTCTGACTAAATAGCTGAATGCTGCCAATATAGTTTTAGGTAAGCACTTCTATAAGGAGGGAAAAGCATGAGTGAAACATCAATTTCTGTAAAGGGATTAAAGAAATCCTTTAAAGCCAAAGAAGTATTAAAGGGGATAGATTTTGAGGTGAGGCGTGGCGAAATTTTTGCATTGCTAGGTTCAAATGGAGCGGGCAAAACGACGATAGTTAACATTCTCTCCACGTTGATGAAACCTGATGATGGAAAAGGAAGTATAGATGGTTTTGACATCCATCGTCAACCAGATAATGTCCGTCAAAGCATCAGTCTGACAGGGCAGTTTGCAGCATTAGATGGCATGCTTACTGGTCGTGAAAATCTAATCATGGTTGCAAAGCTGCGGGGAGTTTCTAATCCAGTCCAGACTGCTGACTATTTGCTTGCTAGATTCAGCCTGACTGACACAGCCAACCGGCGGGCAGACCAATATTCGGGCGGGATGAAGCGTAGACTTGACATTGCCATGAGTTTAATCGGAAAGCCGTCTGTCATTTTTCTTGACGAACCAACGACAGGTCTTGATCCTGAGGCGCGGATGGAAGTTTGGGATACAGTCAAGGAGCTTGCGGGCGGTGGTACGACCATCTTGTTAACGACTCAGTATTTGGAGGAAGCGGAACAGTTGGCAGACCGTATTGCCATCTTGCATGGCGGAAAGATTATCACTACTGGTACTCTGACTGAACTTCAAGAGATGTTTCCATCAAGAAAAGTGGAGTATATCGAGAAACAGCCGACGTTGGAGGAAATTTTCCTCGCAATAATTGGAAAAGGAGAGAAATATAAATGAAAAGTAAAACATGGGTATTACTAGGACGGTTAATGCGCAATATTATGCGCAGCCCAGACACGATAATCACAGTGGCGCTTACGCCGATTATGATGATGCTGCTGTTTGTCTATGTATTTGGTGGTGCAATAGAAACTGGTACGGATAACTACGTCAATTATTTACTGCCAGGCATTCTGCTGATGGCAATCGCATCCGGTGTGGCTTACACTTCGCTGCGGTTGTTTACGGATGTGAAAAGCGGGCTGATGGCACGCTTTGTTACAATGCCTATTAAACGTTCTTCGATATTATGGGCGCACGTATTGACTTCAATTATTTCCAATATGCTTACTGTCGCGGTCGTTATCCTCGCTGCGCTTTTGATGGGATTTCGTTCCAATGCGGCTATTATAGATTGGGTTGTGATAGCTGGAATACTTGGACTATTTACACTTGCACTAACATGGCTAGCAGTCATTCCTGGCTTAAGAGCAGGAACTATGGAAGGAGCTACAGCTTATTCATACCCGCTGATTTTCCTGCCGTTTATCAGTTCAGCCTTTGTCCCTACCGAAACCATGCCTAAGCTTATCCGTATGTTCGCAGAGAATCAGCCTGTTACCTCCATTGTAAATGCCATTCGTGCTCTTTTGTATGAAGGCACCGTTAGAAATGATATCTGGATAGCTCTTGGCTGGTGTGTCGGTATCATGGCTATGGCTTATTTTTTCGCTAATAGAGCATTTAAACGTCAGTTAGGGTAACTAACCTAGGGAAGGGATAATGGCTGCTTGCGATTAATTAACCTTAAGAACGATGAATTCACATTAATGATTAAATGTGGTTCATCGTTTTTGTTTTTGAAAAAGAGGTTTCTTTCATATAAAAATATAGAGAAATTGGAGTATCTGAATAAATAATGGTTATAGCATTTACTATTTGTGGTATAACAACCATGAATACATATTTAATTTTCGGAATTTAATTGAGAATCATTTTCAACAGTTGGGATTTAGTGTATAATCTTCGTGGGGAAGCGGAACCTAACAGTATGCTCATTTACGCTCATTAAATACAAGGAGTTTGATTGTATGGAAAATAAACATAATCAAGAGGAAAACGATAATATTGAGGTCTGGGAGGATCTCATCAATATAAAAGATTTAGTGATCGCACTAATAATTTGTAGTATAACGACTATGGGTGCCTATTTTATTGCACCAAATGAGGCACCAAAGCCATTGTTTTTTGGACTTGGCGGTGCCATTATCGGTTTTATTATCTGTAGTTTTATCATTAAGCCAAAAAGAAACTTTGAAAGAACGGGAGAAAAGTAATGGATATCGTATTAATTATTGAGATGATTGCTGCAGCCGTTTTAGCAGCTGTATTGTATACCATAATTGGTGTAGCACCGGGGACAGACGAAACAGCTGTTTTAGCACCGGTAACGCTGGCAATTGTCCTTGCGGGGGTAGAGCCTATTGTGGTTTTAACCTTTTTTATGTCTACAATTGTTGCCAATAAAGTAACAGATTCCATTCCAGTCGCACTTGCTGGAATTCCAGGGGGAGTGATGGCGACCCCGATGGTAGAGCATGCCCTCGTGTTAAAAAAACATGGCATGCCAGATATCAGTATCCGCAAAATGGCATCTGGTTCTGTAATTGGGACGCTTGTAGCGGTTCCAGTGAGCTTATTGATGGCGCAAATCTTAATTCCATTTGCGGATGTTATCAAAGAATACGCAAATCCCCTCTTTTTCATTGGAGCTGTTTTACTGGCATTAATGACGAAAAATAAGCTGTTATCACTTCTAGTGATTCTGCCATTTGCCCTCTTAATAGAAGGCTTACGCTATCTTTATTGGGGAATTGGGGTTGTGCCTGAAGGAACGAATGTCTTCATATCCTTTTTCTTAGGAATTACCATTGGCCCTGTTATTTTGACATTGTTTGAACTATTACATAAAGAAAAACGAGCTAGTATGCCAAGATATCCAAAGAAAACGATTCGTTTTGCGGAAACGAATACCTCTAAAGGTTTTCCAAATCCTTTTAAAATATTGACCAAACAGGAAACGGGAACAAGTATGCTTGCCAGCTTTATTGGCTCTACTTTATTATGAGCCCTGTCGGCATGACGATTTTTCTTGGAGAAGTATTTTCAAGTCGCATCAAGGATCCTGTGAAAAAAGCGTCAGTAGCAATCGCTTCAATGGAAGGATTGACAAATGCTACCTATATTTCTGGAACATTGATTCCTTTGATTGCGCTCGGTATCCCGTTGTCTCCGATGGCGATTGGCCCAGCAAATGCTCTCTTTAACGCACCGCCAGTGTTTACACCAGAGCATAATTTGCATCACCTCTTATCTAATGCAGACTTTGTGTGGGCAACATTAATCGGGGCCACGATTGCTCTTGTAATCACCTATTTTGTTTCAGTGAAGTATGCCAACCAAATCTGTGCCTTTGTGTTTCGCTGGGTTCCCCATGAAGCAATTCTAGGACTATTTTTTGGACTTGTGTTATTATTAGCTTTTATGGACGCTGGTTGGATAAATATTATCGGTGTACTAGTTATCGGTTTATTTGCTGGTATGCTGCACCGCTGGGGCGTCAATTATGGCGTTCAGTTTATGATCCTTTATTCAGCACCGTGGATTATTAGTTGGTTTTAAAAAATCCTAACAGATATATTTCGATGAAAGTGGGGATATCGATGCTTGAAACTCCACAAAAAATTGCGGTAGGCCGAGCACATAGCAAGCTAATTTTAATTGGAGAGCATTCGGTTGTTTATGGACAGCCGGCCATTGCTTTTCCGTTTAAACAAATAGAAGTAAAAGTAACTGTTAAAAATATAAGGGGAAGCTCGATACAAATCGAAAGCCCTTTTTATCAAGGATCAATAGAGCAAATTCCAGAAAAGATGGAGGGAATTGGTGATTGTATTATCCAGACATTAAAGGTTTTGGAGCAGCAGTCTTGCGGTTTAGAAATTAAGATTTCCTCCACGATTCCGATTGGACGAGGACTAGGTTCAAGTGCGGCAATTGCAATCGCGCTTGTTCGCGGTCTTTTTGCCTTTTTCAATCAAAAGCTAAGCAACAGTCAATTAATGATTTTGGTGGAGCGGGCGGAAAAATTTGCGCATGGAACACCCAGTGGGATTGATATGATGACAGCTTCCAGCTCCACTCCGATTTGGTTTCAAAAACAGCAAGAGGTTGAACAAGTGCAAATTGGCGCGCCATTTCATCTGGTTATAGCAGATAGTGGCAGGATTGGCGATACCTTTGCAGCAGTTAAATCAATCCGAGATAAGTATGAAATCAAACCAGAGCAAATAGAGCAATCTATCACACTACTTGGCATATTAACACAAGAGACGCGAGTAGCACTGGCTGCAGGGGACTTTCAACAGGTTGGCGATAAATTAAATCAAGCACACCAGCATTTAGCTTTGTTAGGTGTAAGTGATTCAGGATTAGATGCTTTAGTAGACACAGCTCGATCTGCAGGAGCAGTCGGTGCAAAATTAACAGGCGGCGGCCGCGGCGGCTGTATTTTAGCATTAGTAGAAAGTGAGCAAATCGGAAAAAAAGTGGCTGATGCCTTACTGGAAGCTGGTGCTGCCCAAACATGGCAATACACAATAGCGGAATGCTAGTAATAATGGAGGAGTGTGGTTAATGGAAGCGATCGCTCGAGCTCACACGAATATTGCATTAATCAAATATTGGGGAAAGCGGAATACCCAATTATTTTTACCGACAAATAGTAGTTTGTCGATTACATTAGACCATTTTTACACAGAAACCAAGGTTCAGTTTTCTGACCAGTTTGAAAAGGATAGCTTGATATTAGATGGAAGCCAAGTTTCCGATCAGGAAATTGGGAAAATAACAGCCTTTCTTGATCATGTCCGGAACATTGCAGGCACAAAAGTTTTTGCAAAGGTAACATCGGTGAACCATGTGCCGACAGCTGCTGGCTTTGCTTCCTCTGCTTCGGGATATGCAGCGTTAGCTGCCGCAGCAAGTAAAGCATTACAGCTAGATTTAACAGGGACAGAACTCTCTGCTTTAGCCCGTCAAGGCTCTGGCTCTGCCTCACGCTCTATTTTTGGAGGATTTGTGGAATGGCAGAAAGGCGAGAAGACAGACGGAACGGATTCGTTTGCAACGCAAATTTTAGACGAAAAAGCGTGGGATATTAGTGTCCTTTCTGTTGTAGTGGAAGCTGGTCCTAAATCGGTATCGAGCCGAGACGGCATGCAGCGGACAGTGGAAACTTCTCCTTTCTATGCGGGCTGGTTAGCGACAGTAGCTGAGGATTTACAGCAGATGAAAGAAGCGATAAATGCACGTGATTTTACAAAGCTAGGTGAAATTGCCGAAGCAAATGCAATGAAAATGCATGCTACAACGTTAGGCGCAAAGCCGCCGTTTTTATATTGGCAAAGTGCAACGCTCGATGTTATGCAACAGGTGATGGAATTGCGTCAACAAGGGCTAGAGGCTTATTTCACCATTGATGCCGGACCGAATGTAAAAGTCCTCTGTAAACCAGAGCAAGAACATATAATCAAAGAAAAACTGGCAGCGGTAGCTTCTGTTCGTGATGTAGTTGTATGTCATCCAGGACCTGGAATTCAATATTTATCTGAATGGGTGGGATAATGGTAAAATAAGAAGGAAAAGGGATCGTTAAAGAAAACTTATCTCCTTCACGGAGGAAAGTGGCATTTATCGAGTCTTTACGGACAATTTATCCATACCAGCTCTTGGAGTTACGTCCAGTTAAGCGTGGTATAAATGAGGACTTTTAAAAGGAGTGAGTCCAGATGCATGAAATAAAAGTTCCGGGCAAGCTGTTTATTGCTGGGGAATATGCAGTGCTAGAACCAGGCTATCCAGCAATCGTTGTAGCAGTTGACCGATTTATTACAGCGAAAGTGACATTTAGTGAAAAACAGATGCTGTCCTTGCCGCAAATAGGTCTTCCCCATGTTGCTTGTCGATTCGAGCATGGACAAGTTGTTTTGGAAGATACTAATGCAAAATTGGAATTTATCGAAAACACATTGGCTGTGGTTCATCAGTATTTACGAGAAAAGTCTGTGCATACGAAGCCTTTTTCACTTAGTGTTACTAGCGAATTAGATGATGTTTCCACTGGTCGGAAATATGGCCTAGGATCTAGTGCAGCAGTAGTAGTTGCGGTCGTATCCTCCATTTTAGCACTGTATCAAGATCAACTAATTGTTACGAAAAAACATATTTATAAGCTCGCTGCAATCGCTCATTATCAGACACAAGGCAGTGGATCCTGTGCAGATGTAGCAGCATCGACATATGGCGGCTGGCTTCACTATGCAGCATTTAAAGCAAGCTGGTTAAAAGGAAAGCTTGCAGACCAAGTTTCTATTTCTGAATTGGTGGAAGAGAGCTGGCCATACCTCCAGATAGAACAGCTAGAAGCGCCCGAAGAATTAGTGCTTGCTGTCGGCTGGACAGGCAGTGCTGCGAAAACGGCTTCTTTAATAAAAAAGATTGAACCATTAAAGCAGCAAGATTCCCATATCTATCAAGGATTCCTTCAGAAAAGTCGTGATGCTGTTTCCGCAATGGTGAAAGGCTTTAAACAGAACGATTTAAAGCTGGCGATGGCGAGTTTATCCGCTAACCGGTCTGCTTTATTAGAGCTAAGTCGAGAAACTGGCGGGGCAATTGAAACGACGGAATTAGAAAAGTTAATTCAAATTGCTGATCGTTATGGAGCTGGAAAATCATCTGGTGCTGGCGGCGGCGATTGTGGTATTGCTTTTACAAGTATAAACAAGCTGGAACGATTACATAAAGAATGGCAGGAGGCTGGTATCGTACCTTTAGATATCCTCCCTGCAGCCAAATATAATGAGACTGGAGTTTAGAGAATGACTGATTCAATTGACAAAAGAAAAGCCCAGCATATTGAGTTGGTTTTAAATGAAAAAGTCACAGGAGATAATATTACGACTGGTCTTGAAGCGTATCGCTTTTTACATAATGCCTTGCCGGAAATTAACTTTGATGACATCACATTAAACACAGAGTTTCTCGGTAAAAAGCTGAAGACTCCTTTTTTAGTCAGCTCAATGACTGGCGGGGCTGCGATGGCGGAGACGATTAACCGAAACCTTGCAATTGCGGCAGAAGAACGAGGATGGGCCTTTGCATTAGGTTCCACAAGAGCACTGATTGAAAATGAAAAATATCGGGAATCCTTTCAAATCCGAAAATATGCACCATCCATTCCAATCATCGCCAATTTAGGAGCGGTGCAGTTTAATTATGGTTTTGGAATCGACCAGTGCAAACAAATTATCGAGATGACAGATGCAGATATGCTTGTGCTCCATTTGAATAGTATCCAAGAAATTGTGCAGCAAGAAGGTGATCGCAATTTTAAAGATCTGCTTGGAAAAATCGAGCAAGTCTGTACACAGCTAGATATTCCTGTTGGCGCAAAAGAAGTTGGTTTTGGAATCGATGGCACCATCGCGAAAAAACTGACTGATGTTGGCATCTCCTTTATTGATGTCGCAGGTGCAGGCGGTACATCGTGGAGTCAAGTAGAAAAGCTACGCTCCAAAGAGAAAATCAAGAAAATAGCAGCCGAAGCATTCAGCAGCTGGGGAATCCCAACGGCCGAATGCATTGTTTCTGTTAAGGAAGCAATTGATCAACCGATTATTGCCAGCGGTGGAATCAAAAATGGAATGGAAGCTGCTAAGGCGATAGCACTAGGATCAGATATGGTTGGTTTTGCTCGTTCCATTTTAAAAGAAGCTACTGAATCACCAGAAGATCTAATCGAATTGTTTGAGATGCGAGAACTGGAATTACAGATGACAATGTTCGGAATCGGTGCGGCTACTGTTGGGGAATTGAAGGGAACAGATCGGATTAAGTAGGGAAGCAGGGGATATTTCTTTTGCTTCTTTTTTGACTGTAGGAGGGACAAGGGGTTTGTCCCCTTGTCCCGCTAATTAAATAGATAAATACCCAAAAACCCTTGACATAAAAGTGGTGTAAATGGTAGGTTATAAAACGTAATGGTTACGATTTATTAAAATACATAGAGAAGAGGGGAAAAATGAAAAAACTGCTATTTAGCGTTTCGTGCTTATTATTATTAAGTGTGTTCTTAGCCGCGTGTCAAGGAACTAAAGAAGAGAAAGCGAATAAAGAGGAAAAAGATGCAGCACAGCTTGTGCATGAAGCTCCGGAAAGTATAAAAGTGGAAGGAATTGCTGATCACTATCATACTGGAGATAAGATTGAGTTAACAGCGGTATTAGATAAAGAAACAGATGCTGATCATTGGCATTGGTATAGTCGAGAAAGTGCCAATGACGAATGGAAAGTTGTTTCTGGTCAAGAAACAGCAACATTTACAGGTGAAGCATCTGTTAATGGTTTAGAAATAAAAGCAGGCTTATTCGATAGTGATGATAAGGCAGTTGCCCAATCAGTGCCAGCTCAAATTGTCATTGATAATCATCATGGACATGATGAAGCAAGTAAAAAAATATATCAAGGGTATTTTGATGATAACCAAGTAAAGGATCGCGAACTATCTGATTGGGAGGGAGATTGGCAGTCTGTTTATCCGTATCTTCTTTCTGGAGATTTAGATGAAGTGTTTGCACATAAAGCGGAAAATGGCGATATGACAAAAGAAGAATATAAGGAGTACTATACAGTAGGCTATAAAACAGATGTAGATCGCATTACCATTAAGGATAATGTGGTGACCTTTTTCGAAAAGGATAAAGAATATTCAGGAGAGTATAAATCAGATGGTTATGAAATACTCACCTATGAAAAAGGAAATAGAGGTGTACGCTTTATTTTTAAATTAGTAGATGGATCCAAGGAGATGCCTCGATATATCCAATTTAGTGACCATAATATTTTTCCAGTTGATTCCGCCCATTACCATCTATATTGGGGAGACGACCGAGAGAAACTGTTAGAAGAAGTGACGAATTGGCCAACGTATTATCCATCTGAATTAGATGCTGATGGGTTAGTCCGGGACATGTTAGCACATTAATATTTATTAAAAGTAACGATGTTTATTTGATTTAAATAGAATGAGAAAATACTAGTTTTTAAATCGTAATCATTACGCTTTGTTTAGGCAAATGAAAGGAAGAATAAGATGAAAAGGAATTGGTTACTAGCTATTTTTCTAGGTGTAATAATGAGTGTAGTTCTTTTAGGGTGTCAAAAGGGAGAAAGTAGTTCGGATGATAAAATTTCAGTTGTGACATCCTTTTACCCAATGTATGAATTTACTCAGCAAGTGGCAGGAGATCGGGCAAATGTGTCGTTAATGGTCTCAGATGGGCAAGATGCCCATCACTATGAACCAAGTGCTAAAGACGTAGCAAAGGTTAATAAAGCAAATGTTTTCGTCTATAGCAGCGAAGAAATGGAGTATTGGGTAAACAGCTTATTAAAATCGATAGATAACGATAATCTTGTAATAGCACGCACGGCGGATGGACTAGATGTAGAGGATACGAATGAATCAGGTCATCGTCATGAACACGATCATGAAGATACCGATGGAGAAGCAAATCAGGAAAGTGATGAAAAAATAACAATCCAAGGAAAAGCGGACCACTATCATACTGGTGACATGATTGAATTAACAGCAAAATTAGAGGGAAAAGTAGACTATGACCACTGGCATTGGTATACGAGAGAGAGTGCGGACAAGGAATGGGTAACTGTTCCGAATCAAGGCGGGCCTAAGTTTAAATATGAAGCAGCAGACGAAAGTTTCGAGGTTCGAGCAGTATTATATGATGATAATCATAATGAATTTGCCGTGTCAGCCCCGATAGAAATAGTTGTTAATAATCATGGCCACGATCATGGGGAGGAAGCTAGTCATGAGCATACTGATGGAGAAGAAGGCCATGACCATGGAGAGAAAGCCGACAAAGATCACGACCATAAAGGTGATGCAAGTGTAGAAAAAATTGAAATTGTTGGATTAGCGGATCATTATCATACAGGAGATGTTGTATCACTTGTTGCCGAGCTTAAAGAAGAGACGGATTACGATCATTGGCATTGGTATACACGAGGCAGCGAAGAGGAAGATTGGGAAGTTGTATCTGGCCAAGGAAGTGACCATTTTGAATACAAAACAACTGGGGAAAGCTTTGAAGTGAAAGCCGCACTATTTGACGAGGAGCATCATACATTTGCCGAATCCGAGCCTGTAACTGTTTTTATTAATGATCATAACAATCACGATCCACATATTTGGTTAGATCCAGTGTTAGCCCAAGAGCAAGTGAAGATTATTCGTGATGCATTGATTAAGGCTGATCCAGATGGAAAAGACATCTATGAAAAAAATACAGAAGCTTTCATTAAAGAACTTCAAGCATTGGATAAAGAATATGAAACTACTTTAAAAGATGCCAAGAACCGAGCTTTTGTCGTACAGCACCAAGCATTTGGATATCTTGCAAAGCGCTATCATCTAGAACAAATTGCCATTGGCGGCTTATCTACAGAAGTAGAACCAAGCCCATCTCGTATGGCAGAGATCGGAACACTTGTTAAGGAACATAAAGTTCCAGTTATTTATTACCAACATGGAGCAAATTCCGCAATTGCAAAAACAGTTGCTAATGAAACAGGGACAAAGACAGCTGTTTTGTATGATTTAGAGGTTTTATCTAAGGAACTGAAAGAAAAGGACTTAGGCTATCTAGATGCAATGCGCGAAAATCTGAAAGCATTACAGTTAAGTGTTAAGTAACAGAAGTTGAGTCAAGTTAAATAGACTACTCGTTAATATGGAGAAAAATATAAATAGGAAAAACGTCTCAAGGTAGAGGCGTTTTTTCTATTTTTGTCACAAGAGAATATAATTCTTAAATATTAAAAAACACACCAAAAATATTGACAAAAAAATTCATTTATGCTATAATTTACTTTTATTAAATATGATTATATAATAGGATTCTCCTGGCCAGGAGAATCCTATTTTTTTTTGTTCTAATATGAAGTATCAAGAAAGATGAGTCAAGTTTAATCTTGTTATTATCAGCTTTTGGAAATCCTATATAGTCAATTTGAAGAAAAAGGGATCCTTAGAGAGGTGAAAGTATGGTAAAAATGGCTTCAGTAAGTGGCGAACCAATGAAGTTATATTTTTCTTATGAGATGAAATGGAGAGAATGTTAGAAAAAAATCCTCTTTACTCATTTATGAACATTTATCACCTGAAAAATTAGTTAGATGTCATTTGACGATTGAAAAGATTCCTAGCCCTTGAAACTTCATTACATTCATACGATCAAGAAACATAACACAACTTTAAATGGATGTGACTGAAAAATGACCGAATAATCTGTTGTTAGTGCTTACCCTGGTAATTGTTTTTTAAATCCCTGTTGAAATTTTTATCTAATTCTTCGCAAAGCATATATATACAGTTTTTTATATTTAGTGACTAAAGAAACAACTTTATTATTGCTATTGAATAATAGAACAGCATATGAATGCCGCTTTATACTCCAATTTTGTTATTAACTAAAAAATCCATATCATTGAATGGATCTAAACACCTTACCTTTTTTAGGAGATGATTAGATTAGTGGAAAGTCTACCTTGTAATGGCTGCAAAGGAATGTGTTGCGGTCCTGTTCCTATTACAAAAGATGAGTTGAAGAAAATAAAAAAGAAGATAAAATCTATGCCTAAAAAAACACGCCTAGATTTAAAACACCAACGGCGTTATTTTGGGACCTGTATTTTCTATGACGAAATAAACGATCGGTGTGGTATTCATTCAGTACGTCCATCAATTTGTCGAGCGTTTGGTTATTATAATAATCTTATTTGTTTTCGTAATCCAAAATTAGCTTCTAGAAGAAACTATACGACCAACTCGCACCCTATCGGTATCTTAAGTGTTGATTTTACATGGAGTGACTTTATTTAGGAGAAAAGTCAAAACTTTTTAGGGGGCTAGAGGAAGGGAGAGAGCTTATGAATTTAACCGAAATTTTGAATTCCATCCAATTATCTCACATGTCCAAGACAATGATGGAACTACTTAGTTTAAATGAAAAAACGAAAGAGCGAGGTTTGGCTCTAACGCCAAATGATGTAAAAACGTTGGTGGTGTTCAGAAATAAAGTGCTGCGTGATCATGCGAGAGTTGAGCTGGACATTGGAGTGTTAAAGGAATTAATTGAGGTGTTTTCTACTTCACCCTATATGGAGCGGGAGCATTATGTTGAAACGATAAATGAACTTCAGGAGATTTTTTATTATCTTCGAAATGAAACGGAAGATAAGATTGGGGACGTACAACTTATTCAACGGATGAATGATTTTTATAACGGTCCCTGTGCAGGATCTTTAGAACTATTAAAAAGTAAAATGGAAGAACTTGCAGAGAATTTCAGAAGGGATATGATGTGTCGTGATTCTTTATTTGAAGGTGATGATTAATGCGTGGAAATAGATAAAACACAAGATCGCTCTCGCTCGATTTCTAATATTATTATCGATCGATCGCGGTTAAAACGAAGTCAATATATCCTGTCTCTTTTGCAGGAAGGTCAGAGAGTGGGGATTATTACCAATCAGAAGTCTTACCAGATACAAGTAGAGATTATGCAAGTTCTACAGCAATTGATACGGCGGTATACCCAAGGAAAAAGTACGTCGGTGACAGCGGAAACAGCGGAAGGTATCATGGCATCCCTAATGTATGCTATGGATGCCTATGCACTTCATTTTAAGGATCCTGAAGAAGCTATTGCGCATATAAATTTTGAGAATATAAAGAATATACATGCTAAAGGTGTTGAATTACTTCGCCATTACTTCGAGGACGCTAAACAGCTGTATCAAGAAGTAAAAAAGATGAAATTAGATGTGCCTGTTGATGCCTATAATATGACCATTGATGAATCATTACCTGTATTTATGAACCATTATAATATTATTTTTGAGGCCCAAAATACAATGGCGAGTATTGACTATCCTTTAGCTATTGATGATATGCGACTTCAAGGTGTTTTTTATATGAAACAATATTTAGAACGACTGCGAATGGAGACAAGATTCTGTCATTTTTTTAGTCATCAAGAATTATTGTATGTTTTGACAAATTTCGAGAAAATATGTCGCTTTAATTATCGAATTGAGCTATTCAATATATTTGAGCTTTTAGTAAATAATGCTGTTTTTTCACTATTATCCGGAGGAAAAGCTACTAATGTTAAAATTTCGGAAGTTCAATTTGGTCAGTTGAGCAGAATGTTAATAGCTTGTCATACTAATCAAAGAACTAAGTTGATTCATGAAGCGGTCGATCAATTGCAGGAAACCTTACAAACGGATCAAGCACTTACCCGTTATATCAATTTGTATCGAGATGAATTGATTCAAAGGGTAAATAATGCAGCAGAAATCGGTAGCTTCGAAACGTTGATCATCAGAGAAGTCGAAGAGCCCAAAAAAACAATGGTCTTAATGTTAAGTGAGAATGATCGAATGAGTGATATTCAAATGCGGAATTTAGTAGATCGTATTATGGAAAGTGACAACACAGAAAAAAAGTTCAACTAATTCGGAAGCATTTTGTATCATTACATGATTATCTAGATTTATTGAATTCGGGATGTCTTTATGGTGGCGAATATGATGCACTTTTTGATACTTTCGATGATATCGAATTAGCTATTTTAGCCAAAATCGTATTTTATGAGAAATTACGAGGGGGAATGCGCGATTTCTCAGACATTGTTGCTGACGGTGTTGAAACAGAGAATGAGTGGGAAACACATTATATAGGGTTTATGCAGCAGCTAGAAGACAAGTGTATCGGAGCTGTTGGACGCCTTATCCATGATATTGATTATGATGATATATCGTTTTATTGAGTAAAAATATATAAAACGACGATTATTGGTTGGATATATAAATTAAACCTATTTAAGATAATTAACTTGTGTAAGTTTAACTGCACCTTTAGTTGCCCAAGAATAAGCGATGCTTCTTTATTGAAGCATCGCACCCTATTATGTAGATCCATTAACTATAGAAACGGAAATTTGAGCAATGCAGCCCTTTTTATTAAATAATAAAAGCTAACTATTAGTTAATAACTTAGCTTAGTTATTAGCTCTGTAATTTTTGGCTTGCCTCATACCATTTCAATGATTCTCGTTCAATTTCCTTAACAAGATAATTCTTACCTTTTATGTATGACTCAATATCATAGGGGAATTGCTGAGCCAGTTTGTCTTTTAGATAAGCATATTTCTTCATATAGTCTGTATGTAAAATCAAATAATCGCGAAAAGCTAAGTGTCTTTTTATCTCATAACTTCCAGTTTGATAAATATGAACGTGATGAGTACGATTTTCCCCGCCTTTTTGAAAATATCTCCGTTTAGGTATACCGTTTTCTCCTTTCGGCTCATAGCCAATTTCTTGCATATATATATTATAATTATCAACTGTATTAATATCTCTAACGACAGGCATTATGTCTATTATTGGCTTTGCTTTTAACCCTGGAACAGAAGTACTGCCAATGTGATGAATATCTACAATTTCATTTCCGAAGATGGTTTGTAGCTTCGCTGCTTCTTCTTTAAACATTTGCTTCCATTTTTCATCGTATGAAAATATTTCTACCTTACGCAAGATAATTCCTCCAATCCATCCAAGTTTTTCATCTTTATCAAGCTATTTATTATCTAAATTATTGTTAACAGTTTGTGATATAAAAAAGAAATGTCCTATACAATAAGAAGTATACAGAATAATAACACATATTGTTTCAAATACCTCTAATATTTCTTGTTATATGCACTTTGCATATATATCTACTAAAATCTTCCTGCCGATTTTAGATTTTAGCGACACAATGGACCTCTTTAAAAAATCTCCCATTTTTTCTAACAATCTCGTATATGCTCACAAACATTAAAGCTGGCTGAGGGGGATTACCACAAGTCTTCATTTAAAACTAATAAAGCCCAATCAATTATACGAAATCACGTTAGCTTCTCCGTATAATTGCCGGGCTTTATTGGGGGTGGCTTATCGCGTCTTTCTTTAGGGTAGCTATTTATTTAGCATGATCTCTTCCAGTTCATCTAGCATTTGATTGGCTGCGATAACCCCGCCTGCTGTATTCCATACTGCATCGTTTACTTCATAAGCATTTCCTTTTTTGACGACATCTAGGTTCTTCCACAGGGAGTCGCTTGTCCATTCCTTTGCTGTATCTAAGGCTTTTTGGTCATCTTGTGGAGCATAGGTAAAGTAGAAAAGGATATCTGCATCCATTTTCGGGATAGCCTCTTTTCCTACTTCAATAGCAAGATTACCAAGCTGATTATCAGCAGTGAAAAGTGATTTTTGCTGTTTGGCACGTTTGAATCCTAATTCATCCAAAATTACACCTGAAAAGGAGTCCGTATAATATATCCGGGAAGTTCCAGCCATAAATCGAACCACAGAAACTTCTTGATTCACTTTATCCCCTAATTTTTCTTTTACTTCTGCAACATGGTCTTCAAATGCGCTAAGCACTTTTTTCCCTTCTTCTTCTTTGTTCAGTGCTTTTGCATATAATTCAAAGTTATCCTTCCAATCACCTCTTAAAGTTTCGGAAAAAACAGTTGGAGCGATAGCACGTAGTTTGTCATAGATAGCTTCTTGGCGTATCTTTGTCCCGATAATTAGGTCTGGTTTTAATGAAGCGATTTTTTCTACATTTACTTCATGTTCTACTCCAACTACTTCCACACCATCCATATCTTTTTTGATGTGATCGTACCATGGATTTCCCAGCCATGATTGGACGGCCCCAACTGGCTTAATCCCTAAAGCAAGAAGTGCTTCTGTGCCTTCATTCGTCAATACGACAACACGCTTTGGTGTCCCTTTAATTTCCGTTTTTCCCATTGCATGTTCAATTGTATAAGGTTTATTATCCGATGTGTTTGTATCGCTGGAGGTTTCTTTATTTCCTGATACTTCTTTTTCGTTATTTCCGCATCCCGCCAGCACAACAAATATAATGACCAACAGTGATACCAGCATTGGAGTAAATCGTTTTTGTTGAAAATATGTAAGCATATTTTCCTCCCCTTTTTTATTTGATAATGATTTTCAATAACAATTAGATATTATTTTATAATGAAAAATATGTCAATCATTAATTGAAAATGATTCTCATAGTCATTGACAGTCCCTATGACTTCTCCTAAACTAAAAATAGAAACTATTAGAGAGGGAAAACTACATGTTACTATTGAATAACAGAAGGAGAATCATTGGGCTTATTATTGGTTTACTATTATTATGTACTATTTTCATTTTTAGTATTGTACTAGGTTACGCCGATACGAGCTTTAAGACAGCCATACAAGCTTTTCAGCAGTTCAATGGTTCGAATGAGCATATTATTATTAAAGAAGTTCGCCTTCCTAGAGCATTAATTGGAACTATCGTTGGCAGCAGTTTAGCGATTACAGGGGCTTTATTACAGGCACTGACTAAAAATCCATTGGCTTCTCCGGATATACTGGGTATTAATTCAGGAGCCAGTTTTTTTGTCATTATAGGACTTTTCTTTTTTTCTATTAATTCATTACAAGCATTTGCTTGGCTAGCCTTTTTAGGTGCAGCCGCCGCTGGATTTATTGTTTATTTTCTAGGTTCTTTAGGTAATGAAGGACTGACACCAATAAAATTAACACTAGCCGGCGCAGCCATGGCAGCCATGTTTTCATCGTTTGCTCATGGATTTTTAGTCATGAATGAATCTGCCTTAGAAGAAGTATTATTTTGGATGGCTGGTTCCGTCCAAGGAAGAAGCTTGGAGATTTTATTTTCTGTTCTACCTTATATGATTATCGGAACTTTGCTAGCTTTTTTAATTTCTAATAAAATGAATGTTTATAGCATGGGAGAAGATGTAGCAAGAGGACTTGGCCAGCGTACAGGTACCGTCAAATTGCTGATTGGCATCTCGGTTATCCTGCTTTCGGGCTCGGCGGTTGCAGTAGCTGGTCCCATTGGCTTTATTGGTATAGTTGTTCCTCATATAGTAAAATGGCTGGTCGGTAATGACTACCGCTGGATACTACCCTTTTGCGGCATTACAGGAGGAATCTTGTTATTGTTGGCCGATATTGGTGCTCGATTAATCCTTATGCCCCAAGAAGTACCTGTTGGAATAATGACTGCCATCATTGGCACCCCTTTCTTTATATACATAGCACGAAATGGAGGAAAGTCTTCATGAAGAAATATTTATCGTTTAGAACGGCCAATGACAAGATTTCCTTTTTAATGGATCGTAGAGCATTATTCCTTACATCTATATTCCTTATCATTCTGCTAGTAGCTTTTTTCATAAGTGCAGGTATCGGGGAAGATTACATTTCTCCTTGGCAGATCATAACTATTTTATCTGGGCATGGTTCGGATTTTGACACTTTAATTGTCCAGTCGTTCCGAATGCCGCGAATTCTCTTAGCTATATTAGTGGGGATGAGTTTGGCAGTTGCTGGGGCTATAATACAAGCTGTTGTACGAAACCCTTTGGCTTCTCCTGATATTATTGGAATTACAGGTGGTGCCTCAGTAGCTATTGTCCTATTTTTGGCTTTATTTAGTGACATGAATCACTCATTAACGATAAGCATTAAGTGGATGCCTTTAGCAGCTTTTATCGGGGCATCCTTTGTAGCGTTTCTACTATATGTACTTGCATGGAAAAAAGGTGTTTCACCTGTACGTCTCGTCCTAGTTGGAATTGGTTTATGGTCGTTAACAAAGGCATTGACCAACTTGTTCATGATCTTAGGGCCTATTTATCAGGCTAGTCAAGCAAATATTTGGCTTACTGGTTCTGTCAGTACTGCCGATTGGAAAAAGATTCAGATTGCTGCACCTATTATTCTTCTATTATTGATACTATCATTTATTATGGTAAGGACTTTAAACATTCAAGATTTCGGAGAAGAAATAGTAATTGGCTTAGGTTCTAAAGTACAGCAGCAGCGCCTTTTTTTATTGCTGATTAGTACAGCTTTAATTGGCACAGCTGTAGCGTTTGCAGGTGGAATTGGCTTTGTTGGGCTGATGGCACCTCATATAGCTAGAAAATTAGTTGGTTCTTCTTTTGGTGCGCTATTGCCTTTATCTGCTTTAATTGGCGCAATTCTAGTCCTCATAGCAGATACAATCGGTCGAACTCTATTCCTTCCGATTGAAGTTCCTGCGGGAATATTTACTGCTGCTATTGGAGCGCCCTATTTCATTTTTCTTTTATATAAGCAGCGAAAAGTATAGGAAGGAGAAGTTAAACAATGGTTCTTTTAGAGACAAATTCCTTGACCTTATCTTATGGAGATACAGTCATTATAGATGATTTATATATGAAGATTCCTAAAGGAGAAATCACTGTGTTTATTGGCAGTAATGGCTGTGGAAAATCAACACTGTTACGTTCATTAGCTCGTTTATTAAAACCACAGTCTGGATCCATTTTAATTGAAGCACAAAAAATTTCTGAGCTGTCCACCAAAGAAATCGCCAAACAATTAGCAATTCTTCCGCAAGGCCCTGTTGCTCCAGAAGGGTTAACGGTTTTGCAATTAGTAAAACAAGGCCGTTATCCATATCAAAAATGGTACAGACAATGGTCGGAGGAAGATGAACAAATCGTTCATAACGCTCTTGAGGCGACTGGTATGTCTGCACTGAGCGATCGTCTGGTTGATTCGTTATCTGGAGGACAAAGACAACGTGCCTGGGTTGCAATGACCCTTGCACAAAATACCAATATTATCTTGCTGGATGAACCGACAACCTACCTGGATATGACCCACCAAATCGAGGTTCTGGACTTATTATTCGAATTAAATGAAAAAGAAAACCGTACGATTGTAATGGTTCTTCATGACTTAAATCTAGCCTGCCGCTATGCCAATAATCTGATTGCAATTAAGGATAGATCTGTTTATATACAGGGAAAACCGGAAGAAGTAATTACAGCGAAGATGGTTAAAGACGTTTTTAACCTAGAATGTGAAGTGACTGAAGATCCTCTCTTTGGGACGCCATTATGTATCCCTCATGGCAAAGGTCGCAATATAAAAAAATTGCATGATTATTAATGGCTCCATCAACCAATTGACAATTTTGCATAGTAGGGGCCCATTTTCAATTACTACATTATATAAGCCCTTCATAACAGGAGGGCTAATGTATGTTTCTTTTCTTAATTAAGTTATTATTAATTATTAGGCTGAAGGGAACATTCTGACGAAGAAATAAATATAAGATTATTTCCTAATCTATAAGGTAGTGATTTAAAACCAAAAATCAATTTACTTCTGTAAGCTGTCCGAATTTGTCTCTTTTATTTAAAGAATATGCTTCAAATGAAATCACTCATTAACTATGTCCAACTATTAAATGTGGTATATATGGCTCTTCTAGAAATGCAGCCTCATTCGCTGTTAACTTAATGGTTAGGGCACCAACGGCATCTACCAGATGAGATATTTTAGTTGCTCCAATGATAGGGGACGATACCGTTTCTTTTTGCAGCAACCAAGCAAGCGCAATCTGAGTACGGGGAACACCATATTTTTTTGCAAGTTCTGCAACTCGCTCTACCACTAATCGATCAGTATCCGCAGTTGCGTCGTATTTAGATTTTTGAATTTGATCTGTTTCTGAACGGTACGTTGTTTGCGACCAATCACGCGTCAATCTCCCTGATGCTAGTGGACTGTATGGTGTTACACCGATTCTTTCCTCCTTACAAAGTGGGAGCATTTCTCGTTCTTCTTCGCGGTAAATAAGGTTTAAATGATTCTGCATGGAGACAAATTTAGTCCAGCCATTCTTTTCTGCTACGTGTAGTGCCTTTTGAAATTGCCATGCAAACATAGCAGATGCCCCAATATATCTTACCTTACCAGCCTTTACAATATCATGTAATGCTTCCATTGTTTCTTCAATAGGAGTATGGTAATCCCAGCGATGAATAATATAAAGGTCTACGTAATCTGTTTCCAACCTGTGAAGACTTTTATCAATTTCACTCATAATTGCTTTTCGTGAAAGTCCGGATCCATTTGGTCCTTCATGGATTTGCCCATATATTTTCGTTGCTATTACCACTTCATCACGATTCGCGTATTCCTTTAGAGCTCTCCCTAGATATTCTTCACTTGTCCCTTGAGAATACACATTTGCTGTATCGAAAAAATTAATCCCCAACTCAAGTGCTTTATTGATAATAGAACGAGACTCCTTTTCACTAAGTACCCATTGGTGGATCCATTTGTTCGCATCCCCAAAGCCCATACAACCTAAACATAATCGCGATATATCTAAGCCTGTATTACCGAGTTTTGTGTATTCCATGTTAATCCCCCTCGCTGTTTGAAGTTATTTCTATCTTGCTATTTATAAATTCATCCTACCAAATTGATCCTCAATTAATTGCAGAGCCTGAACTTCATCTATTCCCACGAACCTTATGTGGAATAGATCACCAGGTCTAATATCAAGGGACATAACATCCATGATTGACTCAAGTGTATAATCCAATTCAACTGTAATCCCTTTGTATTCAACAACTACTTTTGATAGATGTTTATTAGAAAATACGTACTAATGTACTTGCTAGACGAGCCAATCCAATACTAGCGCTAAAGTGATATTGTTTTTCAATCATGACATTTACTCCTAGCTCTTTTTGAATATATTAGGCTATGTCTATTATGCAACAGATGAAAGCGTAAACGTTATCTTAATCATTTCAAGTTTTTGCTTAATCCTATCAAAATCATTTACACAATCGACAAATATAAGATAGAATGTGACTATCAAAAATGCTGGAGAATCCCATATGTCTAGAAAAATCAACTTACATCTGCAAGAACTTGCCGAACTCATTGAACGTTATTCAGAAGAGGATGGGGTTCATTCAACTGCTATCCACTCACTCTTCCTAATCCGTGAATCAATTACTTCCGAACCAATTGCCAGAGTAAACGAAACATCCTTTTGCCTTATCGTTCAAGGGGAGAAGGAAGTATTATTATCAAAGGAACGCTTTAGGTATGGTTATGGCAACTACATTGTTGCATCAGCTGACTTGCCGGTTACCGGAAGAGTAGTAAAAGCCTCTTCTGACACTCCTTATTTGGCTCTTAAGCTTGAATTTACACCTCATCAAATCGTAGAAGTATTGAGTGAAGCTGATATTCAAATGGGCATGAAGAAAAATACCAAGCGTGCTATGTATGTCAGCAAGATAGAGCCATTTCTTTTGGATGTTGTTATTAGGTTAGCTAGATTGCTAGAAAAACCGGAACATATCCCCGTACTAGCACCGTTATTTACAAAGGAAATTCTCTATTGGATTTTACATGGTCCGCACGGAGAATCTTTAGAACAAATGGCTATAGAGGGCAGCAAAGGTAAGCGAATAAGAAATGTTATTGAATATATTATCAACAATTATACTCGCTCTATTAAAATTGAGGAACTTGCAAAAATAGCTAATATGAGTAATGCTTCTCTCCATAGGCACTTCAAAGAGGTTACAGCCATGAGCCCTAATTATTTCAAAAAACAATTGAGACTCCAGGAAGCTAGGCGCTTATTATTAGCTGATTCGTCAGATATTGCTAATATCGCATTTAGGGTAGGCTATGAAAGTCCATCGCAATTTAGTCGAGATTATTCTCGTATGTTTGGTCTTCCACCAAGGGAGGATGCTAATCGAATGAGAGAGAAATCAGATAAAAGATAAATCGGGTGCTCTATGCTTTTGCTTCTTTCTATACAAAGTATCCGAGAAAACAGGACAGAAGGATAGGGGAAGAGAATTTATATTTATCATTAAGTAGAAGGGGCAATCGATAGAGTTTGCTTTTTTTAGGCTGAAAAATCGCCCCTCCACTTTATCTTGTTGGAATGTAGCTTTAACTCGCTTGCTGACCTAAAGCATGGTTCATTTCGACACACATGAGAATAAAAGCACCTGCCCCATGTAAATCGTTCTCGCTAGTAGGACGGGCAATATAGTGTTGATAGTCCCCGATTCCTGTACCAATGCAGATATTACCAATGATTAGATTTCCATTCGTATCATATTTTAATGTATCAATCACACCTTGATAGCCTTTCTGAGCAAATGGCAAATACTTGTCTTCTAGATAGCCTAAACGGACTGCTTTAGCGATGGCATGAACAAACAGGGAAGAGCAAGAGTTTTCCAGCCAGTTGTCGGATAAATGTCCTTTATCAATTACCTGATACCATAAACCGCTGTTCGAATCTTGGTATTTGGTTAAAGCAATTAACAGGTCTTGAAGCATACTTGTTAGTGCTTTTTTATCTTTATGGTCCTCAGGGAGGTATTCCAATATTTCCAAGAGAGCTGCAGGGACCCAGCCAATTGCTCTGCCCCAAAATTCTGGAGCGGTTCCAGTAATGGGGTCAGCCCACTCCGCTGCTTTGGTTTCATCCCAGCCATGATATAACAAGCCAGTTTCTGGATCCTTCGTATGTTTCTCCAGTAATAGTGCTTGGTGTGTGATCATGTCAGCATATTCTGTTTCTCCGAAGGCTTTTGCAAACTGGACGGCAATTGGGCCTCCCATATACAAACCGTCCAGCCACATTTGATTTGGATAATGTTCCTTATGCCAGAAACCGCCAGAGGGATTGCACTTTAAGGTCTTTAATAAGGGAACAATATGATAAAGTGCTTTTTTGTATCGTTCATCGCCTGTTTGTTCATAAAGATTGAAAAGAAGCACACCTGGCTGCATATCATCCAGTTCATCTACTTTTAATTTGGTGACGCTTCCATCTTCGCGAATATGGCTGTCGACCCATTTCTTTATATAAGTAAAATACTTATCCTTTTTTGTTTCTTTCCAGCATTTCTCCATCCCAGATAAAAAGACTCCTTGATGATAATGAAATCGTTCTGGTGGAAGTTGTTCAGCTTCAAATTTAGTCATTATTGTTTCGCAAGCCTTCTCCGCCCATTGGATAGGGGTTAAAGTTTCATTTGCCTTCACATAAGTGCTAGATTCAGAGAATGTCAACCTGATATTCCTCCTTCCTAAATATAAGACTAGGGTAGCACAGAATTATGTACTATTTTTGCGAGAAAATCTAAAAACTTCTTATATCTTGCAATTTTGGATACGTATAATAAAGAGGAGCAATGGGGAAGGGAGGGGAATAAACTGAGAGATATTTTATTTCATAATGCGGAGGAAACATTCATAGTGTCCCAGCGAAAAGCATTAAGCCATCATATGCCAGCTAATCATTTCCATAGTACATTTGAAATCTACTATTTAATCTCTGGCAAACGGGAATTTTTTATTAAGGATCGTACTATAGTAATTCACCAAGGAGATATTGTTATTATTTCTCCTAATATCCTCCATCGGACAACAAATACAGAAAAGCCAAAACATGAGCGGTTTATAGTTAATATTCATGAAAAACATCTTGCGCAAATAAGTCCTTCTTATCTAGATATTTATCAACCCTTGTTTGAGAATGATTACCTTATTGTTAGGTGCCCGCTGAATGAGTTACTTGCCATAGATAGTCTTTCGCAAAAGGTTATTGAAGAGATTCAAGAGCAAAGACCAGGCTATGAAATATATATCCAAACATTGGTCCTGCAGATGCTTATTATTTGCTGCCGGCATATTAAACAAAATAACACGCAGCCATTAGAATCGCCGAGCCCTATGCATGAGAGGATCTCGGAGGTTGTACGTTATCTCAACAGCCATTATATGAACAAACTTTCGCTTCAATCAGTGGCAGAGAAATTCTATATTAGTCCATACTACTTAAGTCGTTTTTTTAAAGAGGCAACAGGGTTTACCTTTGTAGAGTACTTGAACAGTGTGCGGATTAAAGAGGCGAAGAAGCTATTGGAGAGTTCTTCAATGAAAGTAAACTTAATATCCAAAAAAGTTGGCTTTGGAAGTGTTACCCATTTTGGCAGGGTATTTAAGGAAGTGACTGGGTATGTTCCATTGTATTATAGAAAAATGAAGAGATAGGAAAGGCGATGCCTGAAATGTCGGGAAAAAATTAAAAGAATGGATACCTCTGCTAAACTAAACGAGAATTATTAACGTTAACATTTTGACAGTGATTTATTATAGAAGGGATAAGATTATCTGTGCTTTTTTCGCAAGAAAATGATAACGTGAACATATTCCTCAAATACCATCGAAGGAAGGGAGACATTTTATGAGGCTAAATAAATTAGAATTTTTCTTGCGACGGATTCAACTGTCCAGAAATACGAAGATGGTAAAGGTCAAGAAGGCTAGGAGAGTTTCTTCAAAATTATTTCCCAAAAGATGTTCAAATAATGAATCATGCAATCGGAGGAAAAAGCTCGAAAACCTTTGGCTAGTAAGACAGATTAAAAAGAATAACGGAGGACATAGGTGCAGAAACAATATGAAGCAGCGATTGTCGATGGTGCAGGAGGATTTCAGCGTATCAGCTTTGAGACAGGGAGGCAGAAGTCCTTTTGCTTCTTTTTTTGTTTTCTCCCTTCCCTTCTACAAAACCTAATCTTGAACAGAATCTCCTCTTAAATTAAACTTAAACTAAATCATCAAGTCCTAGGAGAAACTAACGATGCAAAAAATCATGATTATCGAAGACGATGTAAAAATCGCAGAACATCTCAGTGCCTACATAAAGAAATATCAATATGAAGTTATCACCGCAATTGATTTTGAAACTATAATGGAGACATTTAGAAGGGAAAAACCAGACCTTGTTCTATTAGACATTAACCTTCCAAGCTTCGATGGTTACTATTGGTGCCGGCAAATTCGCAAAGAATCCCTTTGTCCGGTCATTTTCATTTCAGCAAGAACGGGCGAAATGGATCAAGTAATGGCAATTGAAAATGGTGGGGATGATTTTATTACAAAGCCATTTCATCCTGATATTGTGATGGCGAAAATTAGAAGCCAGCTCCGCCGAGCATATGGGGAATATTCCTTAAAACATGAGGAAAGAGTGCTTCGTGAAGGGGATTTGAGCTTATATCCAGAACGGTTTGAATTACGATTTAAAGACAAAGTAACGCAATTAACGAAAAAAGAAACAGACATTATCGAAAGCTTACTTGATCGCTACCCACGTGTTGCTGGCCGGCAAGATTTATTAGCAAAGCTTTGGGATGATGAAGCATATGTCGACGAGAATACATTGAATGTGAATATCACGCGTGTACGGAAAAAATTTCAAGAGCTAGGGATTGAGGAGGCAGTAGAAACAGTAAGGGGAGCGGGATATCGCTTGCGGCCGACTTGGAAAGAGGAACAAGCATGAAGCTATTTATTCGCGAGCATTTTTTATTTATTATCATACAGCTCATCCAATGTCTTTTGATTCCGTTTATATTTTGGCTGGATGGTTACCGAGGAATTAGAGTATGTCTATATGCTATTTTCTTATCAATCGTATTTTTAACAGTATTTTTACTATATCAATATGTGAGTAGAAGGAAATTTTATCAAAGGCTTGAACATTCAATCGGAACATTAGATGGTTCTTTGGATACGACGGAAGCAAAACCAATTTCGGAAGCTCTCGATCAGTTGCTAATGGTACAGTATCGTTTATACCAAGAAGAAATTCAAAAAGCAGAGGACAGACAAGATGAGCATCTCCTCTTTATGGATCGCTGGGTCCATCAAATGAAGACACCTCTTTCGATTATTGAGCTGACAGCACAAACGCTTGATGAGCCAGAATCATCGAGTATCCGGGAAGAGACAGACCGAATGCGAAACGGGCTGAATACTGTTCTTTATATGGCGAGACTTCGCACCATTGCAGAAGATTTTCAAATTAAGCCTGTCGTTCTTTCTAAGTTAATACATGAGGTGAATCAAGAAAATAAGCGTTTTTATATTCGCAATGAAGTGTATCCGCAATTTAAAGAAGAAAAGCAAGGCATTACTGTAGAGACAGATGAAAAGTGGCTATTCTTTCTCCTGACACAACTTGTTCATAATGCTGTGAAATATTCGGCAGGGAAAACAAATCATCTCATTATTTCTTTATATGAACAATCAGGAGAAGCTGTCCTGGAGGTGCAAGACTTTGGTGTTGGTATACCAATTGTAGATCAGAAGCGTATTTTTAATAAATTCTATACAGGAGAAAATGGCCGCAAATATCGAGAATCTACCGGTATGGGGCTTTATTTAGTAAAAGAAGTGGCAGAGAGATTAGAGCATCGTCTGGAATTGGAATCAAAGGTCGGAATAGGTACAACGATAAGGATTATTTTTTCGGATACACAAAACCTTACATCAATGTAAGATTGCTGAAAGCATAATCGATAGTATGCCATATCCTCTACAGGCTATACTTTTACTAGAATTGTTAGAGAGGAGAAGGATTATGCTTAAACTTACAAACGTAAGTAAGGTTTACGAAGGAAAGGTAGCTTACCGTGCCCTTACTGATATTAATTTTGAAATTGACAAAGGTGAATTTGTGGTGATTATGGGGCCGTCTGGAAGTGGAAAAACAACGCTGCTTAATATCATTTCTACGAATGATGGTCCAACTACAGGTGCTGTGGAAATAGAAGGGAAAATGCCTCATAAGCTAAAGAAAAACGAACTAGCTAAGTTTCGCAGAAATGAATTAGGCTTTATCTTTCAGGACTTTAATTTATTGCATACTTTAACAGTGGAAGAAAATATCGTTTTACCATTAACATTGGATGGCTCTCCTGTTAAGGAAATGAAGAGGAAAGCAGAAGAAATTGCTAAGGAATTGGGGATTACAACAATTCTGAATAAACGCACATATGAAATCTCAGGTGGGCAGGCGCAGCGGGTTGCTATTGCCAGAGCAATGATTCATGAACCAAAGCTATTATTGGCAGATGAGCCCACAGGAAATTTAGATTCAAAAGCAGCAAAAGATGTGATGAATATGCTTGTCTCGATTAATGAAAGGAAACAGACAAGTTTATTAATGGTAACACATGATCCCCAAGCGGCTAGTTATTCTGATAGAGTAGTCTTTATTCGTGATGGAAAGCTACATTCTGAAATACATCGAGGAGATAGTAGACAAGCATTCTTCCAAAAAATAATCGATATGCTTTCGTTGATGGGAGGCGACGGCAATGACTTTTCGTCAGTTCGCGTTTAATAACGTACTTCGTAATAAACGGCTGTATATCGCTTATTTTCTCAGCAGCATGTTTACGGTGATGGTATTCTTCACCTTTGCTATCTTTGCTTTCCATCCAGCCTTTTCTGGTCCCGACATGAATAGTAATGCACTATTTGGTATGGGTGTTGCTGGCGGAATTATTTATATCTTTTCTTTCTTTTTTGTTTTATATTCTATGAGCTCTTTCTTACAATCAAGAAAGAAGGAATTTGGCTTATTAATGATGCTTGGGGCATCTAACCGGCAGATTCGTCTTTTGGTTTTTCTAGAAAATATTCTAATCGGCTTTTTTGCCACAGTGAGTGGGATTCTCGCAGGCTTAGTATTTGCGAAGGTAATTCTTTTGATTGCCGAGAATGTATTAATTATTACAGAATCACTCCATTTTTATTTCCCTACATTGGCAATTGTGGTGACCTTTATTAGTTTTCTGATTCTCTTTTTCTTTATTTCTATCTTTGTTTCCTTTATTCTTCGTACCAATAAGTTGATTGACTTAATCAAAGGGGATAAAAAGTCAAAAGGAGAACCGAAAGCTTCATTATTTCTATCAATTTTAGCAGGATTGCTCTTACTTGTAGGATATGTTATTGCAATTTCTGTAGAGGGAATATTGGTTGTTTACGCGCTGGTTCCAGTTGTTCTCTTAGTAACACTCGGAACCTATCTCTTATTTACTCAACTGAGTGTGTATTTTATCCGCAAGATAAAAGGGAATAAGTCTATTTTTTGGAAAAAAACAAACATGCTCTTGTTTTCCGATTTATCTTTTCGCATGAAAGATAATGCAAGAACCTTTTTCTTGGTGGCGATTATATCAACAGTGGCTTTTAGCGCCATTGGAACATTATATGGTTTCCAATCCTATATAACAAAAGGAATAAAAGAAATAAATCGCTATACTTTTACTTATTCTCCATTGGAAGAGGACAGTGAAGAAGTAATTGCCAAAGATAAGAGTAAAATGAATACATTAATAGAAAATGAAAAGCTTGATGTGAGCAGTGAAGAGGCTCAATTGAATTATTACAAACTAGCTGGGGAAAAGAAGAACGTGTTAATTGCACGAGCATCTGATTACAATCGTTTTGCCGAGCTAATTGGAGAGGCGAAAATTCATCCTAAGGAAGATGAAGCCATTGTCGTAGAACAAAGTGATGCTGTCTTAAAGGAGGGCGGACAGAAACCTAGCAAAAAGCTATTGGAAACGGCCATTCCTTTAAAAGGCGGCCGAGAATTAACGCCTTCTCGAGTAATAGATGCGTCTGTTTTAACAGAAATAACGGCTTATTATGTAGTAAATGATAAAATTTATGATCAGCTGGATGATCCAATAAAAAGCAAGCTAAGTGTTGTATGGCAAGCGAAAGAAGGACAAGAAGACAAAGTCCTTGCAGTTGGGGAAAAATTGGATGAGGAATTATCCTATAAAGCTTTTTCTGTTGACTATGCCATATATCAAATCAATAAAGCGTTTGGACCTATTCTGTTCATTGGCTTGTTTATTGGGATTGTATTCTTCGTTTCTGCAGGAAGCTTCCTTTATTTCCGATTATTTACTGATTTAGAGGAAGAAAAGCGCAAATTCCAATCGATTGCTAAAATTGGATTAATGGAGACGGAGTTGAAAAGAGTCGTCAACAGACAAATAGCTCTTTTATTTTTCTCACCGATTATAGTCGCTTTAATCCATGGTTCTGTCGCACTTATTGCCTTATCCAATATGTTTGATTTTAATATTACAAGAGAGGCAGCATTGGTGTTAGGAAGCTTTGCTTTCATACAGATTCTTTATTTCTTAATCGTTCGCTATTTTTATGTAAAACAAGTGAAGAGAATGATTCTTTAATGGATATATTAGGCAGCTCCCTGAAAAGGGAGTTGTTTTTATATAAAGAAAAGGACTGTGGATTTTTGAAGATTTATCTAATTATTATCATTTATGATGTGGTAGTATATTCCATATAGGGATAAAAAGAAGTTGTTTATCTTTGATATAAATAGCTAAAAAAAGAGGATGGTGGTTGGCTTCAGGCCTTAGGAGTGACTATAATCGAAGCTTATTTCCTTGTTGGCAGCTTTTTCTGTTTTTATTACAGGCTTAAATGGAAGGATCGCACGGAATGGAATTTAATTTCCCCATCACAATTGGGATTCTACTCTTCTTATTTGCAGCTTTTAGTTATTTTGATTTTATGCTTGGCAGAATAATAGTAGGTATACCGGGGATTATTTTGATAGTGGGTAATAAGTATTTTGCGTAACTTTATAATCTTTCAACAATGTTAGTAAAATCCAAGATTTTTCTATGGAATGATTAGAGACGGAATTTGGAGGCTGTGGAGGTAAAATACTTGAAAACCTATCAGTTTGAAAACAATATCCCCACCTTAACTGAATATAGATCTTTGTGTGAATCAGTAGGATGGGCAAATTTTATGAATTTTGACGTGGCCGAAACCTCATTAAGGAATTCGCTATACTGCATTACTGTAAAGGATAAGGAACAAATTATTGGGATGGGCAGAATAGTCGGTGATGGAGCGATTTATTTTTATATTCAAGATATAGTGGTCCATCCAGATTATCAGAAAAATGGGATTGGAAAAGAAATAATGGCGCTTTTAGTTGAATATTTGAAATCGAATGCCCCAGACAAAGCGTTTGTTGGTTTGTTTGCTTCACAAGGTAAAGAAACGTTCTATGAGAAATATAATTTTAAGGACTTCTCCCCAAATATGACAGGAATGTTTACTGTGATTTCCAAAAAATAGACATCAAAAGCACCTGCTAGCAGGTGCTTTTGATAAAGCTGCATTCTTTTTTATACACCAGGGAACCAGCCGGGTGCATTGATAATGGCATTCCAGAGTGGATCTGGAATGACGAGTTCTTTTTGTTTTTCTTTATTCAGTGTTGTAGCAATTGTATCTTCTTTTCCTTCCGCTAGCTTTTGTACCCAATGTGGTTCGATAATAAGGCCTCTACCTAATGCCAGCAAAGATACTCCTGTTTGTAATGCTTTTTGAGCATCCTCTGCAGTATAAATAGAGCCAACGCCAATTAACGGTACACGATTATGGATGGTTTCAAGTAAATAGGCAATACGAGTTTTGGATATATCCTCTACTCCTCTTCTTGGTGTTGAATGGAAATCCTGTAGAGATACATGTAAGTAATCCAGTCCTTTATCGGCAAGTTTATCCACTAGAGCAAGGGTATCGTCCATGGTAATTCCAGGTGTTTCAGGCTCCTCAGGAGAAAAACGATAACCAACAATGAAAGGAGAGGCAGCATGTTTTTCAACTATACTTTTAACCTTATCAATAATGGCTAAAGAAAAAGTCATTCGTTTTTCAAGGCTTCCACCAAAGCGATCTTCACGGCGGTTAGAATGAGGAGAGAAAAATTGTTGAATAAGATATCCATTTGCTCCATGAATCTCTACTCCATCATAACCAGCTTCAATAGCACGGCGAGTTGTTTCTCCGAAAGCATCGATAATAGCTTCGACTTCAGCTTCTGATAATTCTCTTGGAATAGCATTTCCTTCTCCTTCAGCAGGAATATTACTAGCACTCACGACATCTCCATTTACTAAGTCAGGAGGGCACATTCGTCCACCGTGGAAAATTTGCAGAACTGCTTTTGCGCCTTGTTTTTTAATACTAGAAGCTAATTTTGTTAAGCTAGGAATAAATTCGTCGCTATAGGCAGCAAATTCCCCAGGAAATCCTTGACCATTACGCGTAACATTTGTACAAGCAGTAATAACCATGCTAACTCCAGCTGATCGATGTGCATAATAATCAACTTCTTCTGCTGTGACTGTTCCATCTTGATTAGAAGAGAAATTAGTCATGGGAGCCATAACGACTCGATTTTTAAGGGTTACACCATTAGGTAGTGTAAAAGAAGATAAAAGCTCATTGTTATTCATCTATTATTTTCTCCTTTTAAAAGTATTAGTGTCATTATATAGTAACAAATACTTTGGATAAATTTTTATGCTTACATAGTTTTTCCGTTTTATTTTAGGAATAAACAAAGGCAGCTTGTCTCAAGATTTTAAAAAATATCAAATTGACAGTAGAAATTACCTATGATAGACTGATTTTAAAGGATTGTTACCGCTTTATTGTGGGCTATACCTATTTTTTGTTGTAGTGAAAGAAAATAAAAGAATAGGGACTATCTTATGAACGTATGGAAAGTAATTAATAATAATATCGTATTGTCTAGGAATGATGATAATCAAGAAGTTGTCATTATGGGTAAAGGGCTTGGCTTTAAGAAAAAAGCAGGTGATGCTATTGATGAATCGAAGATTGAGAATATGTATCTCAGTTCAAAAGAGTGGAGCGTCAATAAATTAACTCAAATGCTTTCTTCTATTCCGATGGAACATATTCAAGTGGCAAATGAAATCATCAGCTTTGCAAAAGTATCGCTTGGAAAAAAATTAAGCGAAAATATCTTCTTAACATTAACCGATCATATCAGTTATGCAATTGAGCGCTATGAGAATGGCATGGAAATTAAGAATGCTCTTCTTTGGGAGATTAAAAGATTTTATAATCATGAATTCTTAATTGGGAAAGAAGCGTTATCGATTGTAAAAAACAGACTCGGTGTTGACTTGCCGGAAGATGAGGCTGGATTTATCGCCTTGCATATTGTGAATGCGGAGCTTGATATGGGTCAAGTAAGCAAAGTATCAGAAATGGCAAAGGTTATCCAGAATATTCTTAATATTGTAAAGTATCACTTCAAAATTGATTTAGACGAGTATTCCTTAAATTATGAACGATTTATCACCCACTTGAAATTTTTCTTTCAACGAATGTTTAGTGGGGTTAAATTGGATGATGCCGGAACGTCTAGTTTTATTTTCATGCTGAAGGAAAAGTATACAGATGAGTATGCTTGTGCTCTAAAAATTAGAGAGTACATTAAGAAAGAATTTGGAAGAGAATTAGAAGAAGATGAGTTAATCTACCTGACGATTCATATAAAAAGAATAACTAGTGATTAGGATTGTTACTGATAATGCAGGCTATACCTAAATGAACCTCTAACTGTTTGTGAGGTTTCATTTAGGTATTTTTTTATTCCTTTTAAACTACAACTACAACAAATATTTTTTAGCTTATAAAAATAATGGAGGGCAAACCAAATGAATTATCAAGATTTGGCTAAAGTGATTATCGATAAAGTTGGTGGTGAGGAAAATGTTAAAAGTTTAACTCACTGTGCTACACGGTTACGATTTAATTTAAAGGACGATCAGAAACCAGATGAAAAAACATTGAAAAGTACGCCAGGAATAATGGGAGTAGTTAATAAAGGTGGACAATACCAAGTCATTATTGGAAGTGATGTTGGAAATGTCTATAAAGAAATTATTACACAAACTAATATTGCTAATGATGAAGCTAAGAGTGAGGGAGAAGATAAGCGTTCTGCTTTTGCAAAGGTCATCGATACGATAACAGGAATCTTCACCCCGATTCTCCCAGCGATTACAGCGGCAGGGATGCTAAAAGCAGTACTTTCTATATTAGTAGTGTTTAAAGTTTTAACAACAGAAAGCCAAAGTTATCAGATTATTAATTTCATGGCAGATGCAGCTTTCTATTTTTTACCTATCTTACTAGCTGTCTCATCTGCTCAAAAGTTCAAAGCCAACCCATTTTTGGCGATGATGGTCGGGGGAATCTTGCTGCATCCTAACTTTGTGGCAATGGTAAATATCGCGAAAGAAGGCGGAGAAGCCATTAAACTTATGGGACTTCCTATTTCGGCCGTTTCCTATTCTTCTTCTGTTATCCCGATTATTCTTTCCGTTTGGTTTATGTCTTATATTGAACCACTTGCAGATAAAGTTTCACCGAAAGCTATTAAGTTCTTTAGTAAACCAATGATTACCATTTTTATAGTAGGAACAGCAAGTTTAGTAGTATTAGGACCAATCGGTTATTTAATCAGTGATGCTATCTCAAACGGAATCACCGCATTAGAATCTGTAAGTCCATGGATCGTGCCGTTATTGGTTGGTACATTTAGTCCATTACTTGTGGCAACTGGTACGCACTATGGTCTAGTGCCAATTGGAATTAACAATCGTATGACAACTGGTTATGATACCGTGATTTATCCAGGTATGCTTGCATCGAACGTGAGTCAAGGGGCTGCGGCTATTGGGGTTGGTGTTAAGTCAAAAGATAGTACAATTAAACAATTAGCTTATTCTGCTGGTCTAACTGGTTTGTTTGGTATTACAGAACCAGCTTTATATGGAGTAAACTTACGCTTTAAGACACCTTTATATGCTGCTATGATTGGTGGAGCAGCAGGCGGGCTATTCATGGGTATTTGTAGAGTCCGTAACTTTTCTGGCGGTTCACCTGGTCTATTAACATTACCTAGTTATATTGGAGATAATACACTAAGTTTCTTCTATTATGCATGTATTGGGGCAGCTATTAGTATTGTTGTAACATTTATTGCGACATTAATTTTATACAAAGACCCTGTTGCAGAAGAAAAAGAGGAAGCTGATGAATCAACAACAAAGGAAACACCTAATTTGAGTATCGGTGGTGCAACAATCGTATCTCCGCTGCAAGGAAATTTACACAGCTTAAAATATGTAGATGATGGTATGTTTTCTGAGGAAATATTAGGACAAGGTGTAGCCATTGAACCAGCCGAAGGGACTGTGCTTTCCCCTGTAAATGGAATAGTTAGTGCGACATTTGAATCAAAACACGCTATTGGTATTACTAGTGAAGACGGAGTGGAGCTATTGATTCATGTAGGGATCGATACGGTTCAATTGAATGGAGAAGGATATGAATATTTTGTTGAGAAAGGACAAGAAATTCAAATAGGAGACAAATTGATTCAATTTGATTTAGAGGGAATCAAAGCAAAAGGATATAAGGTAATTACACCTGTTGTTATTACAAATTCAGCAGAAGTAGGAGATATTCTAATTGCAAATGAAGGTCCCATTCACTTTGGTGAAGAAGTAATAAAAGTAATGAAATAGGAGGAACAAACAATGGGATTTAGAAAAGATTTTTTATGGGGCGGTGCGACCGCAGCGAATCAATGTGAAGGCGGATTTAATGAAGGTGGCAGAGGTCTAGCAAATGTGGACGTTATTCCAACTGGTCCTGATCGCAGAAGTATTATTACGGGTAAAAAGAAGATGTATTCTTTTGAGGAAGGTTATTTTTATCCTGCGAAAGAAGCAATTGATATGTATCATCGTTATAAAGAAGATATTGCTTTGTTCGGGGAAATGGGCTTTAAAACCTATCGATTATCGATTGCGTGGAGCCGCATTTTTCCAAAAGGGGATGAAACGGAGCCGAATGAAGAGGGACTACAGTTTTATGAAGATCTATTTAATGAATGTCATAAATATGGAATCGAACCGTTAGTGACAATTACTCACTTTGATTGCCCGATGCATTTAATTGAGGAGTATGGCGGATGGAGAAATCGAAAGCTGATTGATTTTTATAAACGTTTATGCACTGTATTATTTACTCGCTATAAAGGGCTTGTTAAATACTGGCTTACTTTTAATGAAATTAATATGATTCTGCATGCTCCGTTTCTTGGCGCAGGACTATGCTTTGAAGAAGGAGAAAATGAGGAGCAAATAAAATACCAAGCTGCCCATCATGAATTGGTAGCTAGTGCGGAAGCAACAAAAATCGCCCATGAAATTGATCCGGAGAATAAGATAGGATGTATGCTGGCAGCTGCAAGTTACTATCCTTATAGCTGCCGACCAGAAGATGTTTGGGAAGGAAAGCAAAAGGATAGAGGCAATTACTTTTTCATTGATGTTCAATCAAAAGGTGCCTACCCAGCTTATGCACTCAAAGCATTAGAGAGAAAAGGCATTGAGGTAGAAATGACTGCAGAAGATTTAGAGGTTTTGAAAAATCACACGGTTGATTTTATCTCCTTCTCTTATTATGCTTCTCGTGTTGCGGCAGCTGAAGACTCTGATGTGGAAAAGACAGCGGGCAATCTGTTCCCTACTGTTAAAAACCCCTATCTTCAATCCAGCGAATGGGGATGGCAGATTGACCCATTAGGCTTACGCATCACGATGAATGATTTATATGATCGTTACCAAAAACCTTTATTTATTGTAGAAAATGGTCTTGGTGCAGTCGATACACCAGATGAATCTGGGTATGTAGAAGACGATTATCGCATTGAGTATCTTGCTGCACATATTCAAGCGATGAAGGAAGCAGTCGACGAAGATGGTGTCGATCTGCTTGGCTACACAAGCTGGGGATGCATTGATTTGGTATCAGCAGGAACTGGCGAAATGAAAAAACGCTATGGTTTTATCTACGTGGATCGCGATAATGAAGGAAATGGCACTTTAAATAGAGCAAAGAAAAAATCGTTTCATTGGTATAAAAAAGTAATAGCTTCCAACGGGGAAGACTTAACCAACGAATAATAATGATAGTTTACAATGCGTGCAAGAATTTCTTGTACGCATTCTTTTTTTAGAAGGGAGGGAGCAGGATGGAGAGTCATAAGTAAAATAGATGATTTTCCATTCATCATACTCATATGACGAGTAAACGGGGAAAGGGAACCTAAATCAGCAATCTTCTTGCATTTTTATTTGAATATTTTAAAAATTAACACAGTTGTTATTTACAAACAATAAATAGAAGTTTATCATATCCCATATAAAGTTAATAGAAAATGAGGAGAGATCCATGTAGAGTATAAGCTTAGTGACAAGAGGTGAGTTCATTGAAACTAATACCCCCGAAAACCAAAAGAAAGATAGAATTTCTGCCAATGGGAGAACAAATTTTAATCGTCCAGTTTGAGGGAATTTTATCAATTGAAAACAACCAGATGGTGCAGCATGTGGCTGAAGTGATCAAGTCTTTAAACATTCGCGGTGTTAAAGATATTGTTAAGGGTATGTGCAATTTCTCGATATTATATGATCCGCTGCTAATAAATTTTGAGCAATTAAAAGATAAGCTTAGCGATATTGATTTTACAGAAGTTAGCGGACGAGAGCAAGAATCACGGATGGTTCATATTCCAGTCGTTTTTGATGAACAGTATGGTCTTGATTTACCTGAGTTAGCAAAGAAGTTGGCTTTAAGTGAAGAGGAAATCATCGAAATAATAACTTCAAATGCCTATTATGTCTATATGATTGGATTTATTGCAGGCTTGCCATATATGGGAAATCTAGATAAACGAATGGCTGTTCCTAGAAAATCAAATCCAAGAGTAAAAGTGCCCAAAGGTGCGGTTGCTATCGCTGACAAAATGACTTCTATTTACACAGTCGAATCTCCAGGAGGTTGGCACTTAGTCGGATGGACACCAATGGATATTTTTGATGGGACAAAGAATCCTCCTAACCTTATCAAAGCAGGAGATTATGTTAAATATGAGCCTATTTCAGCTGAAGTCGCCCAAAATTGGAACAGTCAAGTACAAAAAGAGTGGAATCAATTATGGAATATATAAAGTGTTTAAAACCAGGCTTATTAACAACCATCCAAGATTTAGGGAGACCATCTTATCAGTCATTTGGTGTTTCAGTTTCTGGTGCGATGGATCCTCTTTCCTTGAAGCTGGCTAATATTATCGTCGGCAATCCACCTGACTATGCTGCTTTAGAAATAACATTATTAGGACCAGAAATACTTTTCAAAGGAGAAGGGATTATAGCGGTTACTGGAGCAGATTTATCGCCAGCATTAAATGGAAAAGCAATCCCTATGTGGAGAGCTATCCATATCGAAGATGGAGCTATTTTGAAGTTTGGAAAAGGGAAAAATGGCTGTCGCAGCTATCTTGCTATCCTTGGCGGGATAGATGTTCCAGCAGTAATGGGAAGTAAAGCAACTTTTATTCGCGGAAGATATGGAGGAATAGAAGGAAGAGCTCTTCAAAGTAATGATTATATTCCAATAGGACCGTTCCATCCTAAGTGGATGAATGAGGTGAAAAATCGGAGAATCCCAGGCTGTTATATTCCGAATTTTTCAAATGAAGTGGTTAGATTTGTGTGGGGGCCGCATGATAGGGAATTTGAAGAAGAGTCGAAGGAGATATTTGTAAAAGGATTTTATCAAGTGACTAATCAATCAGATCGAATGGGATACCGTCTTAATGGAGATCCGCTAGTACATAAGAAGTCTGCAGATATACTTAGTGAATTTGCAGCACCAGGAACAATCCAAGTCCCGGCAAATGGTAAGCCCATTATTTTGATGGCAGATTGCCAAATGTCTGGTGGTTATACAAAAATCGGTATGGTCATAGGCACAGATATTCCCCTGGTAGCTCAGAAAAAGCCTGGTGATGCTATTAAATTTCAACCTATATCAATATTACAAGCTCAACAAGAATGGAAAAGGCAAATGAGATGGTTATCTATATTAGCTGCAAATAATCTACATTTAAACCGGAAAACAGCAATTTGAAAAATTGGGCTAGAAGATAATTTTTTGATATAAAATACACTATCCTTCATATGAATAAATGACAGTACTTTATTATAAAAAATACTTATTTTAAAAAAGTGAGCTTTATTAGTGAAATATTCCACGTTTCATAATACAATATGAAAGTATGCTTCCTTCTTTGAAAGAAGCATTTTTTTCAGGTCATTATTCAAATAAATAATAAATATTTCATATGGAAAGGCGATGAAAAGTTGAATTCATTAACCAAAACGAAACGATTACAAATTGCTTTTCTATTGGGATCTCTTTCCCTATTAGGTCCATTTACAATAGACACATATCTGCCGGCATTTCCAACAATCGTTGAGGAGTTTCATACGAATGCATCCTTAGTTCAAGTTAGTTTGACAACATGCTTGTTAGGGCTTGCTTTCGGGCAGTTAATTATTGGACCAATGAGTGATGTTCAAGGACGTCGCAAACCGTTGCTTACATTTCTTGGCTTATATTTACTATCTTCGTTAATATGTGCAATCGCACCAAATATTTATATGCTGATAGGTGCTCGCTTTATCCAAGGCTTTGCAGCAGCAGGAGGCCTTGTTATTTCAAGAGCAGTCGTTCGCGATCTTTATAGTGGAAGAGAGCTGACGAAGTTTTTCGCAACATTAATGTTAATCGGAAACCTTGGTCCAATTGTAGCACCAATTATAGGCGGAGCTATTCTTTCTTTCGCGAGTTGGAAAGTAGTTTTTCTTGTATTAACCTGTGTTGGAATTATTTTGACTTTAGTCGTTGCTTTTAAATTGGAAGAAACATTACCAGTGGAAAAGCGTGTACCAAGCAATATTAAAAAAGTAGTCTCGAATTTCGGTTCTTTACTGAAAGACCGTGAATTTGCCGGCTATGCCTTTACACAAGGTTTCACAACGGCAGGGATCTTTGCCTACGTATCTGGTATTTCCTTTGTCTATCAAAATATTTATGGCGTTTCCCCACAAGTATTTAGTTTATTGTTTGGCTTAAATGGAATTGGTTTAATTATTGGAACACAAATTGTTGGCCGCTTATCGAGATTTTCAGAGAAAACATTCTTGAAGAGTGGTTTAGCTCTTTCCATGTCTGCATCGATTTTATTAGTAATTGCTATTTTAGTGCATGCACCATTAGTGGCAGTAGCAATTCCTATTTTCCTTTTCGTTACCTCCATTAGTATTATTGGAACCTCGTCTTTTTCATTGGCGATGGAAACAAAAGGGCATATGGCTGGAAGTGCATCTGCGCTATTAGGTCTATTACCGTTCTTACTAGGCTCTTTAACAGCACCACTAGTAGGAATCGGCGGAGAACATACCGCTGTACCGATGGGAGTTATCATTTTCGCATCAAGCTTACTAGCATTCTTGTCTTATTATATATTGGTTCGTAAATCATCGGTAAAGATGAATACACCTAAACATATTACGCATAATTAGTATGTTTTCTGCAAACAGGCACCTTCAAATAGAGAGGGTGCCTGTTTTTTGTGCAGTGAATGAGATGAGGCTGTGACAATTGTATCGGAATTTCTTGATTGCTGTTTTCCGTTTTAAATAAGTTTCATCACACCATTAGCAAGGCACGATTTTATTGTTTATTTAGATTCGTTAATTTAAAAAAATGTAGTTGAGTAGATGATCATCTTGAAGAAAAAATGAACGAAAAAAATCATTTAAATGACTATTTTCTATATAAAAAAGCCATAATGTCAACTTTCGTTCATTTCATTGAACTAATTGGTGCATGGTGATAGAATCATTTCTGAAAGGTAAGCGCTTACCTATAGCGAAGGAGGAGGGACAATGGATATCTCATCCATGATAGATACGAATTGTATTTTGTTTGATTCGACGATTCAATTGAAAAAGGATTTGTTTTCCCGTCTAGCTACTATTCTTGAAAAAAGTGGTTATATATCAAGTAAGAAACGTTTTATAAAAGACTTAGAAAAAAGAGAGAAGGAGTCTCCAACTGGAATGGAAGATGGATTTGGCATACCACATGCAAAAAGTAAAACAGTAAAAAATCCTGTGATCGTTTTCGCTCATACAGGAAAAATAGTAGATTATGTTGCGCTAGATGGTTCACATGTTGATTGTGTTTTTCTGTTAGCGGTGCCTGAAAAAGCAAGTGATATTCATTTAGATATACTTAGCTATTTAGCAAGGCAACTAATGAATGATGACTTTAAATTAGAATTAAAACAAGCAAGCAATGCAAGTGATATACAAAGCTTATTAATGAATAAAGGAGGGAGCTCATTATGAAAATTGTTGGCATCACATCTTGTCCAACTGGAATTGCCCATACCTATATGGCTGCAGAAAAACTGCAAAGAACCGCATTAGAAAAAGGTTATGCAACGAAATTCGAGACACAAGGTGTAAAGACAGAGAATGTGCTTTCGGCCGCTGATATAGAAGAGGCAGATGTAGTAATACTTGCTATAGATAAGATAGTAGAATTGGATCGATTTGTTGGAAAAAAAGTGAAAAAAGTTTCTACAGCAAGAGCTATTAAGGAACCTCATCTTGTTATTGAAGAAGCTATTAATGGAAAGGGAACTTATATTCATCAACAAGAAAGTAACCAGAATACCTCACAGAATTTCCAGAATAAGAAGAGTGTGTATAACCATTTCATGAATGGTGTTAACTATATGCTCCCCTTTGTAATTGCTGGGGGAATTCTAATAGCAATAAGCTTTGCTTTTGGTATAGAAGCATCGAATCCTAACAGTGACCAATACAATGTAATGGCTGCTGCTTTGTCCAAAATAGGTGGCGATACTGCTTTTGCACTCATGGTCCCAGCCTTAGCAGCAGGAATCGCAGTTTCATTTGCAGGAAGAGCAGGATTTGCACCAGGATTAGTAGCCGGTACATTAGCTTCAGCTGGAGGTTCGGGTTTTTTAGGTGGAATGATTGGTGGAATATTAGCGGGATATATTACGGATAAAATAGCAAATAAAATCCATGTGAAAAAATCGTTTCAGGCTATCTATCAGCTCATTGTTGTCCCACTAGTAGCAATTACTGTTGTCGGTCTATCTATGGTGTTTTTAATTGATACGCCTATTTCTTGGTTATTAAATACATTAACTAGCTTTTTAAACGGATTAGGAGAAACTTCAGGACTTGTGTTTGGATTATTAATAGGATTAATGATGGCCGCAGATATGGGAGGCCCAATTAATAAATCAATTTCTACTTTTTCTATTGGATTAATGTCTGCAGGTGTAAATGCTCCAATTGCTGCATGTATGATAGCAGGAATGACACCTCCACTTGGATTAGCACTTGCTACTATATTATTTAAACAAAAGTTTAATGAGGAAGAAAGAACTTCTGGAAAGTCCTGTTGGATTTTAGGTGCTTCTTATATTACCGAAGGAGCTATTCCCTTTGCAGTCGCTGATCCCATCAGGGTGATTCCTAGTCTAATGGCTGGATCGGCTGTTGCTGCCTCTATTTCAATGGCTTCAGGAGTGACGTCAATGGCACCACATGGTGGAGTATGGGTTATGTTTATTCCAAACGTCATTAACAATCTACCAATGTATCTTCTTGCATTAGTAGCAGGTACAGTTGTTACAGCTGTGACAGTAGGATTACTAAAAAAAACACCAATTAAAAAGGAACAAAACATATCTAGAGAATTGGAAAACAAAGAAGGGATTGCATAATATGTTATATACAATGAGAGATTTACTAAAAGTGGCAAAGGAAAATCAGTTTGCGGTACCAGCGTTTAATATTTGTAGTTTTGATATGTTGAAATCTATTATGGAAGAAGTAGAAGACCAGAATGCGCCAGTAATTATTGAAATTCATCCAGATGAGATCGCTTATTTAGGAGACCGGTTTATTGCTGCTGTTCGAGAATATGCATTATATAGTAAAGTTCCTGTTGTAATCCATATGGATCATGGAGGAAATATAGATGATGTGATGCGAGCTATCAAAAATGGTTATACGTCCGTAATGATTGATGCCTCATTATCTGATTACGAAGAAAATGTGAAGATAACAAGAGCTGTGGTAGAATTGGCGCATAAGGTGAATGTTTCAGTTGAAGCAGAGTTAGGAACGATTGGAAATAATGGATCCTATGAAGGTGGCTCAAATAAAATTATCTATACTGAACCAGATCAAGCGGTTGATTTTGTTAAACGAACAGGTATTGATACTTTAGCTGTTGCAATTGGAACCGCCCATGGACTTTATCCAAAAGACGTTATTCCAAAACTCAACATTCCATTACTAAAAGAATTAAATGAACGAATAGATATTCCGTTTGTGTTACACGGTGGTTCAGGCAACCCCGATTCTGAAGTCATTGAATCAATTAAATATGGAGTAGGGAAGGTAAATTTATCTTCTGATTTAAAGAGCGTGTTTTTTCATGAGGTTCATCAAGTTTTAGCAGATAATCCAGGCATGTATGAACCAAATCAAGTGTATATTCGGCCGAATGAGAAGGTAAAGGAAGTTGTACGTCATAAATTAAATATCTTGAACACTGTAAATAAGGCTGATTTGTATTAAATGTTATTAATTGGTGTGGACGATTATGTCCATGCCTTTCATGCATTTTAACTAGATTAATAGTAAAACATAGCTTTATTGAAAGGAGGGATATGAATGACAACATCCATACAAAAGGAAAGACAAGATAAAATTGTTAATCATTTAAAAGTAGAAAATTTTATGAAGACTACTGATTTGGTTGAGTTATTAAATTATAGTGAGGCAACGATAAAGCGTGATTTAATAGAATTGGAAAATCAAGGATTAATTCGTAGAACTCGTGGCGGCGCCGTGATTATTGACCGCCGAAAGATTGATATTCCTTATTTAATGAAAGTTGATAAGTTTAATGATGATAAAGAGAAAGAAAGAATGGCAAAATTGGCAAAGGAATTGATTCAAAATGATATGAATCTATTTATTGATTCAAGCAGTACAGCATTACATTTGGTTCATCAATTAAACAAGTTTGAAGGCTTACAAGTGATTACAAATGGAGTTATTACAGCTAGTCTATTATCAGAGTACACATCAGCAAAAGTGAATATTCTAGGAGGTTCGATTGTTCCTAAGCGGTTTACAGTTAATGGGTCTAAGGCATATCATGATGCCCTAACTTATAATGTTGATCTAGCATTTGTTTCTTGTCGTGGCTTTGATTTTTCTGTAGGTGCAACAGAAACAACAGAAGGAGAAGCATTAATAAAGCAATCATTCAGAAAAGGGGCAAAAGAAGTTGTTCTGATGGTAACACATGATAAATTGAATCAGAAATACTTACATCAAAGCTTAAATTGCTCTGATATTGATTATATGATTGTAGACAAACCCTTATCAAAAATAGAACTAGAGGATTTACAAAAACATAAAATATCCGTTTTATATTAAAAAAGAAAAGTCTCTTGTACAGAAAAACTATAAAAGATGAAACACCATAAGAAGAGAAAATAAAGTTACTCAAGTAAACATTGGTTGATCGGAATAGAGGATTTAACTAGATAGACAAAAAACTCACCAAGATTATGGTGAGCTTTTTGTCCAATTCATTCTTACTCAATCGTCTTCTTCATCGCCTCATACATATTCTCCACATGCTGATCCACTTCATCACGAGACATCCGCAAGCGATCTACCGAACTGCCATAGCCTATTTCTACCTTACCTTCTTTTAACCCTTGAAATATTCCATCGGCAAACTCGTTTAAAGGCTCTCCTGCTGTATGTAACCCAGCTCCACCTAAATCGGTATTTACTGCTGGAGGGGCAACTTCAATTACTTCTATAGATGTCTCGGAAAGCTGGTGTCTTAAGCTGACAGTGAATGAATGCATCGCTGCTTTGGTTGCTGAATAAATGGGTGCAATAACCATCGGAGTAAAGGCTAAGCCGGATGTTACATTAATAATGGCCGCATTTTCTTTTTCTGAAAAATAAGGTGCAAATAGCATAGACATATGAATAGCAGCTTCCATATTAATGGTAATTTCTTTATTGAAATAGCTCCAATCATTCTTTGCATCCGCTTTTAACACATTAAACCGTTGTTGTATGCCTGCATTGTTTACTAATACGTTCACCTTTGGATAATTCGCTGTTACCCATTCAAATAATGCGATGCGGTCAGCTTCCACAGAGAGATCACTCACATATGTAATCAAGTTAGGATATTTTTCTTTTGCCTGTTGAAGTGCATCTTCCCTGCGGCCACATGCAATCACCGTATTTCCAGCGTCCATAAATCTTTCTGCAAAAGCTAAGCCGATTCCGGCATTTCCGCCTGTAATGAGAATAGTGTTATTAGAGAGTTTCATTGGGATTCCTCTTTTCCACTTATTTTATATTCTATTTAATTACTTCCTATTTTCTTTCCTCGATCTTTTCAAGTACCGTGAAATTTTCTCTTCCATTACTTTTAGGGACTCCTTCATTAACGATCTTTCAGTGATTAAAATCATGTTTGTGATTTTCTATCATGGCAAGGCTTTGCTGGATGGTGCTGTCTCCTTCGATAATCCAATCAATATATTGTTTAATTCTTTTTATCGACATATGCGTATTTTTTTAACAAATAACGGTTTCAAATAGTGCCATCTTGTTTTCTAAAAATAATCGCCTTTCAGCTTCATCGCGTTCTAGCAATGGAAGTAATCCTTGTTTTTCATAATACCTAATCGTTGATTCAGGAATATTAAATTTAGCTGATGTTTCACTGCTATTTCATTCGGAGATCTCCAATCATTGTCGACAATATTAGTATACGGTTTAAACTATGGTTTAAGTCAAGCAGGCTGATGAAAGGGCCCTCAAATCAATAAAAAAAGAGCAAATTATTATTGCCCTTTCTCTTTTCCTTAATTAAATAAATATTTATTTCTGATTTTCTTCTTAATCATGCTAAGAAATGCACATAGGAATGTGGTCTGTGCATAAGTTGTTCGAATGAGCCGAATTCTACTATATTCCCATCTATCAAAACAATAATTTCGTCATAAACAGATAAATTTTCTTTTTCAAAATGATGAGAAACAGAAACAACAGTTAGTTCTTTATCTAGTAAGACTATTTGTTCAATTTCCTTAGCAGTTTCCCTATCTAAAGAGGATGTTGCTTCATCCATAAGGAGAATTTCACGATTTCTTAGAAAGGCTCGTGCTATTTCGATACGCTGTCTCTGTCCCCCAGACAAATTCTTTCCGTCTTCTCCAACTTTATAATCTAGCCCTTTATCAAAAATTACTTCAGTTAGTCCAGCCCGAGAACAGGCATTTATAATATCTGTTTCACTGTAATTTTCTCCGAGTATTATATTATTTCGAAGCGTATCATCAAATAAGAACGGCTTTTGATTAATCATGGATATTGTTTTATAAAAAGAAATTGCATCAACATCTAGAAAGTTTACGCCATCAAGTTTTATAGTACCTTGATAATTTTGAATTCTCTTTTGAAGTATTTTCAATAAGGTACTTTTTCCTGAACCTGAAGGACCGGTAATAAGAATTTTTTTTCCTTTTTTTATTTCAAGGTTTAAATCTGAAAGAATCATTTTATCTCCTATTTTGTATGTGAGATTCTCACATGTTAATGCATCTTTAAAAGAGATTGCTTGATGATTAGCAGGTATATCGGGTGTGCTTTTTATAAAGTTTTGAATTCTATCACGAATTTTTTTGGTAGTTAATATCTTATTATACTCTTCCAATGAATCAAGCGCTGGAGCAATAATAGTATTAGAAAGCTGAATAATTGCTAGAACTGTTCCAATAGTAATAACCCCTCGAGTGGCAAGGATTATTCCATATAGATTAACAAAGAAAAAGCCACAAAGCCCAAAAAAACCTACAATATTATCTGAAAGTACACGCCAATTATTTAATGTCGCAAAACTTCTTTCAACAGTAGAATTATATGTAATATGATCATCAATCATTCGCTTTTCCATACCATATCCTCGAATAGTGTCTATACCTGTAAAAGCATCCTTTACCTTTCCAGTATAAATTTCATTTTTATTTGTCCAGTCTTCTGTTTGATTAACAATCCTTTTTTTAAATAATTGTGGGATAAGACTAGGAATAATAAACACTACTATTAATAGAATAGCCATTGTACTATTAAGAAAGAAAATAGCACTAATAGATATGAAAAAAATTATTAGGTTTAGAATAATTTTTAATAAGGAGTCATAATAGTTGGTTTGAATTAATTTTAAATCATTTAATAAGAATGAAACATAAGATGCAGTATTCTTCTCTTGGAGTAAATTATCTGAATAAATAAAAACTTTAAAAATTTTTTGTTTTAAGGCTGAAATCTTCATAAAAATTATCTGATGTACAGTAAAGTTATATAATGTTTGACTAATCATAATCAAGAAATAACCACCAATAGTAAAGATAATTAAATTTACAAGAGGAAGTTTATTTGCGGCTTCAAAATAATCGAAAACTTCTTTAAAAACAAATGCTTTAAAGGTATTTTCAAATGCTGCAAATGGTAGTAAAAAGATAAAAATAATTAACCATTTTTTATTTATATTTTTAGACAAGTAGTCACCTTCTTTTAAGTTGATTCTTTACAAAAGAATTTTGGTGTTAAAGGAAAATTAAATAATATTATGAATTCTATCTAATTTAGAAACGATATCCTCTATTCTATCATGGTGTTTTGCGATTAAATCGAAAACAATTTTTGTTTCTTCCCTTTTACTCTTACAACTAATCTCTTGATATGGATTTTCATTAGTTCTTTTACATATGACACATCTGAAGCGAGCAATACATAACTCACACTCTTTTCGTTCTTTCATTTTGGAATGAAATATTTCAGGATAACTCATAATTCTTTTCCAGACATAATTTATATCTGCGTTAACTATATTGGTGATTTTTTCAGAAGTATTAACAAATAAATGGCATGGCCAAATGTTTCCATTTGGATCGATAGATAGTAACTCTAAACCAGCTTCACAAAAGTGAAACCAATCTATTTCTTTCGAAAAGAAATAAGATAATATATCAGAAGTGTTAGTTCTCATAAAATAAGATTGTTCATTTAGAAACTCTTCAAAGTCTTCTTCAATTTCTTCTCTAACTATATTATAAACATATTTAGACGTTCCTACTTCCCATACATCATTAACTGCTATATTTGGTATACCAAAGTCACGATAGATTTGTTTAGCAATTTCTTTTTTTGAATAAAGCTGATTAGTAGAAGGAGAATAAGTTGCTTGAATGGAAAGAATTTTATCAGGATTTGTCATTTGGATTTTTTTTACATTATCTAGTATTTTTTCATACGTTGGATTATTTTTAATATCTCTTCTATACTTATCATGAATTTCTTTTGGTCCATCTATACTGACAGTAACTTTAAAATTATACTTTAAGATTAAATTCATAATAGTTGGATTTAATAAATTTGTGCCATTAGTCTGCATCATAAAAGTTAGATGAGGATATTTCTCACAGAAATATTTAATCATCTTAGGATTAAGAGTAGGTTCTCCTCCAAAAAAGGTAATTGATTTAATATTGGTAATATAGTTATCTATCAATTCTGTTACTCGATCAGCAATTATTTCCTTCATAAATAATCTATTATCACCATAATTCCCTTGCCCAGCATAACAATATGAACATCTCAAATTACAGCCATGCGAAACATTAAGCTTAATATTATCAATGCGAGGAGTAAATTTATCAAATATACTATTAACAGGATTCCTATGCTGAATATATTTTTCAATATCTGGCAAAGTTTCAAAGCTTCACCTTTATAGAGTTTAATGAAACCATTATAAAATTCTTCATTTAACTCATATATATCAAAAGTTAATAAATCAAAAAGTATGCGATTATCTTCATTAATATAAATGTTATATTTGGAGATAAACATTAATATTTCCTCCTTAAATTACAGTTGAAATAATAATTTAGATTAGGGGCGAATTATCTATATATCTGATAAATTAGTAAAACTCCCTCACGATTTCTAAAAAATTGTGAGGGAATCTTCAAAAAGGTCAATAAATTTAACCGCAATTAATTCCATTACAGTTTTTAGAACGAGTAGGTATCTCAAAGTTTTTTTTCTTCATTTAAAATTTCCTCCCTTCTAGTATATTAATGCAAATATAGAATAATTAGAAAAAAAAGTAAATAATAGAAAAAGAATATTCATAAAATATACATAAAATAAATTATTTTGAACTTTTATTGAAAGGTGGGAATCTAACATTTACTCATCATTCTTTCAAATCCCTAACCATTCTTAAAAAAATATGATACTCTCATCATGAGGTGGAAATTTTGGAACAATTAATTTATACACTTTTAGCATATATAAATAATTCTTTAGAAAAGGATATTAACTATTCCATCGCCAATAGTTTCCTGGAAAATATTCATCATATAGAAGGCTATTCTTTAGAAATGGCTGCAGAAGTATGTAATGTAGCCCCATCTACGATTAATCGTTTCTGTAAGCGCATTGGTTTCCGCAACTTTTCGAATCTCCGCAGCAGTGTAGCTTATCAAGGGGGAATGTATGAGGAAAGGGAAAAGAGCTTAACTACAGAAACATTTGAATTAAAACTAAAGGAAAATATCGAGATGATGGAAGGGATTTCTAAGGAACAACTAGACCGTATCATAAAAAAGATTCATGAGTCTAAAAGAATTGTCATACTAGGATTTGAAAAACATCAGATTCAAGCGATGGAGCTTCAAAAGCAATTATTTCTGCTTGGAAAGCTATGTGAATGCAATACGAATTTTTTTAAACAATTGGAAACAGTATCTCATTTGACAGAAGAAGATATGATTATTACGATTTCCATTGAAGGAAACATCCTGACAGAAGCGTTAGCAATCAAAGAAAAAATTAAGGCGGCAAATGGAAAGAAATTACTAATTACTTTTTCAGATCCTGAGAAGCACCAACAAATATTTGATGAGATAATACAATGTGGAAAAATTGATAATAGTGCTGTGAGTAGTTATACCTTATTACGTTTGTTTGATATTCTTATCTATCACTATCAAAAACGATATCCTTCTTTTTAACTGGTCTGAAAGAGACCAGTTTTTTCTTTTTTGTAAGCGTATCATTATAGGTAGAGATTAGAAAAGGGAGGAAACATATAATGAAGAAAAACGGATTTCCTGAAGGTTTTTTATGGGGGGGAGCTACAGCTGCCAATCAATTAGAAGGTGCGTATAATGAAGGCGGAAAGGGATTATCGATCTTTGATATGGTCACATTCGTTCCAAAGGAAGAACGTGGCGATGATATCGAGATGGATGTGAAAAGCAAAGCAGAATTAGAAGCACTATTAGCTGGCAAAGGCGGCGACAATTTTCCGAAACGTCGCGGGATTGATTTTTATCATCGCTATAAAGAAGATATTGCTCTTTTTGCAGAGATGGGCTTCAAAACATTCCGTCTGTCTATTTCTTGGCCGCGTATTTTCCCGAACGGGGATGACTTGGTGCCAAATGAAGAGGGCTTAGCTTTTTATGATCGAGTATTTGATGAGTTGGCTAAATATGGAATTGAGCCATTAGTGACGCTGTCCCATTATGAAATCCCACTAAACCTTGTTCAAAAATATAATGGCTGGGTAGATAGACAATTAGTAGATTTCTTTGTTCATTATGCTGAAACTGTCTTTAATCGCTATAAGGACAAGGTGAAGTACTGGTTAACGTTTAATGAAATTAATATCTCAACGCTATCCCCTTACATTGGTAGTGGTATTTTAATTGATGAGGTAGAGAATAAAGAACAAGCTATTTATCAAGCTTTACATCATCAATTTGTGGCAAGCTCTAGAGCAGTGAAGGCATGTCATGAGATTATTCCTGAAGCACAGATTGGCTGTATGCTGGCACGTATGGAAGTATATCCGGAAACATGTAATCCAGATGATGTATTAGCAGCATTAGAAGAGGATCAGAAGAATTTATTTTTCACAGATGTTCAAGTGCGCGGATACTATCCAAGCTTTATGCTGAACTACTTTGAGGAAAATAATATTCAGATTGAAATGCTTCCAGGGGATGAAGAGCTGCTTTTACAACATACTGTTGATTTCCTATCTTTTAGCTATTATATGTCTATGGTGGCAAGTGGAGCACCAGATAAGAAAAAAGAAAAAGGTAACTTCTTCTCTGGAGTGAAAAATCCATACTTAGAATCATCTGATTGGGGCTGGCAAATCGACCCGAAAGGATTGCGTATTACGCTAAAGAAAATGTATGATCGTTATCAAGTACCTTTATTTATCGTTGAAAATGGATTAGGTGCGCATGATAAAGTAGAAGAAGATGGTTCTATTAATGATGATTACCGTATTGAATATATGCGGGCACATATTGAGCAGATGAAAGAAGCAATTAAAGAGGGGGTAGATCTCATTGGCTACACAAGCTGGGGCTGTATTGATCTTATTTCTGCCAGCACCTCTGAAATGTCTAAACGATATGGCTTTATCTATGTAGACCAAGACGATTATGGCAATGGAACATTAAAGAGAACAAAGAAAAAATCATTCGATTGGTACAAAAATGTTATTGCGACAAATGGCGAAGAGTTATAATTTATGCCTAGATAAACAGTGCTGTCCCTTTTGGGATTCAGCACTGTTTTTTTAGACTATTTTAGAAAAGGAAGAGCGATATGATTATCAAAAATGATAGATTTTTTAGAATTAATAAACAAATCTTAATATATTGATATAATGAAAATCATGTGTTAAAATGTTCCAGTCAAGCATCTTCATTAGGAGATTTTAGAAGCTATTATGGATAAATGTTGAATAATATTCTAATTTTTCTAATAATACACAACAGTCTAAGAACTGTGGGCAACATTGTTTTTGCCCAAGTGTTTATATAGGCTACATAATACTTATGGTTTATGGAATAGTAATTATATTATATGGGTATAAGGAGAGGTTCAAATGAAATATCTTTCTCTATTTATGGCCGCGTTCCTATTCTTGCTTGCAGGATGCGGGAATTCAGCGGAAGAGAAAAAAGAGCAACCAGTAAAAGAACAAACGAATGCAAAACAAGAAACAAAAGCAAAAGAATTAACAGATGAAGATAAGAAATTTATTGCTTTATTGGAAAAAGGCGAATATCAAACAATCATTGATGAAACAATCGGTCTTGGCAGTGATGCCCAAGTGAATTTTTACTTTTTAGCAAATGCCTTTAAGGCAGTTCCTGATTATACATTAAGTAAAACATATTTGAATAAGACGAAGTATATTCCAGCTGAAATTGAAGATAAAGTAAATAAATTAAAAGAAGATATAGATGCTAACGTGGAGAAAGAGGGAGCTTAATCTCTTTAATCTCGTTAGATAGGTGCTTGACCTCAAATTAAGATGTAATGAAGAACCTTGTCAGAAGATTTCTGGCAAGGTTTTTAATACTTTGGAAAGGATAGCATAAGGCATCAATCAATACTTTTCCTAACACAAAGAAAAAAATAAAAAACAAATCAACAAAAATAAAGTTGATTTGTTTTTCGTTATCCTTCATATGATTTGTAAAAATCGATAGCCTTCTGGATATAAGGCTGTTCTTCTGGTGGTACCTCTTCTTCATGATAAATGGCGGAAACTGGACATACTGCTTCACATGCACCACAGTCAATACAAATATCAGGATCAATATAGAACTGATCTTCTCCCTTTGCGATACAATCAACAGGACAAACATCTACACAATCTCCTGCTTGTTCATGCATACATGGTGAAGTTATAACGAAAGGCATGGAATCTCCCCTCCTCTTTACTTAAATATTATTAAGATCTTATGCTGAGTAGTACTTCATTCATTCGACTTATATTTTCGCGGATTTTGGCAGCACTTAAGTAATCAATCTTATCATGATAGCTTTCAGGCTGTTCTCTTTGCTCATCAATAGACATATGCTGATATTCATCAATGCCCCCTGTTGATGCTTGATAATCCTCCATTAAGCTAGCTTCCAATTGTTGAACCATATTGTTTATTCTATCAAGACTTTGTGTCATCGAAATGGCTGTGTTGATGATTTCTTCGTCTAATTTTGGAAAGTTATCCATTTTGTTCTTCTGTTCTTGTAAATCATTCTTTACTTGCTGAAGCAAAGGATCTTTGTCAGCATCTACTTTCATATGATCAAGTATTTGTAACGTGTCGCCTATCAATATTTGCAATCTCTTGGAGGCGTTTTCCATGGAAATCCCACCTTTAAGCATTGTATCTATAAAATGGACATAATATCGGCTTTCTATACATCTTACGAGAGTTCTCGCTATTTTCTAGGCGAAATGCGAGTAATCTTTTTAAAATGGCGATGAAAGGATCGCAAATTATTGTAACCCACAGTTATGGCAATTTTGCCAATCGGCAGCTGCCTATTTTTTAACTGATAACACGCCTGTGATATTTGATAATGGGTCAAGTATTCGGTAAAGGTTATATTTGTTATATGAACAAACAGTTTGGAAAGATAAGCATAATCATATTGCAGATGCTTTGCTGCGACTTTCAATGTGCAATCTTGACTGTAGTGGCTGTCTACATAAAGCATTATTCTATAAAAAACTTTCATCTATGTTGAGTATGAAACAGGAGTTAAACGAACAATCTATTAGAACCTATTTTTTCAGTCCACCAAAAAAGGATTTGAGTTCTTTCTCTACAAAATACATCTGAAGGGAGTAAAATGACTTGGAATATAAAGATAAACATAAACAGATCAAGATTAATGCTAGAGACATTTAGGCAACATGCTCTCTAATTTCAGCAGTTGTTGGTACACTAATATTTCTAATAAAACAATTTTAGTAATAACATTTTTCTTAAATACCCCTTAGAAGTTCTTATTTGGCTTCTAATGATTTAGTTAATTTCTGAAATAAGCTTAAAACATCTTTAAAATGTTTTTAAGAAGGTTTTCCTTTTTATCAGGTTGAAATAGTAAGTTCGAACTTATTAACAGCGACTTAATTGAAAAAGCCAAAAAAGTTCAGTTTAACAACTTTCTTGGCTTTTTCTCTTATCAATAATACAATTCAGCTATCAATTTTTGAAAAATCGCTTCTCATTCGGTAGTATCTTCATCATCTAGATTTGTAGAATTTGATTCATTAGAATCAAAATTATTAAAACCATACAAATCAATAAATTTTGCAATTATATCCTTGTCTTTATCTGCAACTACAAGATTAATTTTTGAAATATTATCTTTTATTTTTTTTAACTCATCTTTATTTAATTCTAATGATTTAATAAACTGTACTGAAAATTTATTTTTATAATTTTTTGGCTTTTCTGCAATAATAAATTCACTATATCGAGAATCAAAAATATCAAATTCACTTTCAGGATATTCTAAAGCAAAGTACATAACTTGTGAACCCTTTTGTAGAATATCATAAAGATCTGTATCTATTTCATAATTCATTGTAAAAATGAGCTGTTTATTCTTATCAAGATAATCCATTTTAAAATGAGTTATATTAAACTTTGGAGGAATTATTATATTTTCCAAAGAAACAATTGAATTTTGAGACTCTGTTTTTGTACTACTATTAGAGGGAGTTGTAATTTTTTCGTCAGGAATACTACAACCAATTAAAACTAGAGTACATATTAAAATAGAAGATAGAAATTTTAAAAACATTTTTTCACCTCCTAAAAACACGAAAAATATGATTTTTCTGAAATTTAACTTGAGTTTTTAATAATTATTTTATCACTCCAAGTAGCATGCGTATAATTAGCTGTAACTGTTGTTGCCACTGGCAAATTACATGGAGGAGAAACATAATACCTTGTCCCTGTAGACTTAACCCACTTACTCCCAGCTCTTAATTCCCAAGTACCTTTAAGAACTGACCAAGTAAGTGTGAGTGTTTTACCACTATTAAAACCATATCCAACATTAGCACTAATTTTCGCTCCAGATACTAATGCATTAAAAGTAGTTTCCCCTCCTATATTTACAGTTGCAGAATGTGAAATTGAAGCCGACTTACTTACTGAGTCTGGTGAACTACTAGGATTAGTTGCAGTATGTGAAAAATCTTGTTTTGTAGAATGTAGTTTTAGATTTATATGTTGTTACATATGTTCCAACTTCTGGACATGCCAAAGGAGTTATTATACGATCATCATTTCCACTTTCTGCTTTGACATTTGTAATAGAAGACACCCCAAATATTGAAAAAAATAACCCTGTAGAAATTAAATTTTTGATAATTTCATACTTTCCTTCCTATTATTGGTATTTTTATACTTTTAATAATAGCACACTAGTATTAATTATCAATATATCTTCGTGTGTATCTTAAAAGATACACACGAAGATCATAAAAAAAAACTAACAAAAAGTCAATCTCAAAATAATTTATTCGGTACACCTTTTAAATCCTAAGGTTTTTTTAGGGTTTGGTTTTTCCTTTCATCAGGTTGAGAGAGTGAGGCTGGGGTGAATTAGCGAGAGCCAAGAGGAGTTAACCCCTCCTATCGTATGCTTCTTCTTCAAACATGGAGTGATGAACTTCGCATCCTTCTAACTCTAATTCTTCCTCGTACAATATATCGTGAAAATTTCTTGATGGTAGGTTCGCAGGTATCTTTGGTTCTTCTATTTTCATCTATACTACTCCTTTTCTATTGCATTCCCGTGTGATAACTATATGAAAAAATAACTTTAATTTAAAGACTGTATTTTTTGTTCTATTTATGTGCAGGTGAAAAATTATAGTTTTTTAAGGTTTAGTTAAGGTATGGAAAACGAACAGTTAAGATGGAGCGGCTAGAATAAATGGAAGAAAAGAAATGGAGGAGAAAGTTATGTCAGATTATATTATTGAAACAAGCAATTTAACGAAGAAATTTGGAAAGTTTTTAGCCGTTGATCAGGTGAACCTATTAGTTCCAAAGGGAGGGATTTATGGATTTCTCGGACCAAATGGAGCTGGAAAGTCGACGACGATTCGAATGCTGCTCGGACTTATTAAAGAAACAAAAGGAGAGGTGAAGGTATTTAATAAGTCGATTAAGGATGACCGCATCACTATTCTAAGCCGCATTGGCTCCATGGTAGAAACACCTTCCTATTATGGTCATTTAACTGCTTATGAAAATTTAGAAGTAACGCGAAAAATTTTAGGTGCAGAAAAAAAGGAAATAGAGCGTGTTTTAGAAATTGTAAAATTAACAGAAGTTCGTAACAAAGCAGTAAAAAAGTTTTCTTTGGGCATGAAACAACGGTTAGGAATAGCTCAAGCTCTGTTAGGAAAACCAGAATTACTGATTCTTGATGAACCGACAAATGGATTGGACCCCTCTGGCATTATCGAAATTCGGGAACTAATTAAAAGTTTGCCAAAGGATTATGGCATTACGATTTTGATATCCAGCCATATTTTAAGCGAAATAGAACTAATGGCAACCCATGTTGGGATTATTAACAAAGGAAGATTACTATTTCAAGGTTCAATGAATGATTTAAGAGAGAAACAAAAGGAGGTCATTCAACTAGAGGCGGAGCCGAGGGCAGAGGTAGAAACTTATTTAAAAAATGCTGGGATATCTTTCGAATCTGATACGAACTATTTATACCTTGAACCAAACTATCAGGCAGCGAAAGTAAATCGAGAGCTGATTATGAATGGATATGATGTACATCAATTAATGATGAAAAAGAACTCCTTAGAGGAAATATTTCTATCTATTACAGGGAAGGAGTCAGTGTTATGAAACTTGCAACCTTGATTTTGTTAGAGAGCTACAAGCAGAAAAAAGGCTGGTTGTGGTTATTTTTACTAGTTATTCCTACTGGAACGACATTGGCGATGTTCTTAGATATTAATGAGCGCTATGACTATTTACGCGATACAGCAAGTCCTGGTTATAATTCATGGGATATTCTTTTGTTAGAAAATCATAGTGTTCTTGGGTGGGGCATGTTTTTACCGATGTTTATCGGCATCATTTACTCCTTAATCTTTCAAGTGGAAGAAAGCCAAAATAATTGGAAGCAAATTCTTAGCTTACCTATCAAACGAGAAACTGTATATTTTTCTAAGTTTTTAGCAGGCCTTTTGTGCTGTATAGCGCTTATAATCCTAAATGTGCTCGGCCTTATTTTAGTAGGATATATGATGGATTTTCCTGAAGCGGTGGAATGGAGCAATTATCTTGTTTATGCGGGGAAACAAATCGTGATGATATTAGCTGTTGCTAGTTTGCATAATTGGTTAAGCTCTTATTTTAAGAATACGATCATTCCTATTGCGATTGGATTTGCTGGAGTCATTGTATCCGGTATTGTCAAGTTTCAATATCCAGAAGCAGGAAAGTTCTTTCCCTATACGTATCCTTACGTTACAGATGGACTGGTCAATAAGGAATTAGCAGAGTTTTTGCCTTATTCTCTCGTTTTTACGTTGTTATTTTTATGTTTTGGAATATGGCAATTTAAAAGAAAAGATGTTCTGTAGGAGGGGAAAACAATGTTTACATTATTAAAAGTAGAATTATATAAATTAAAGCGGTCAAAAATTTTATTAGCAACTACGATTTTTACTTTTCTTGCTCTTTATCAAGGCTGGGATTCTGCCAAATCTGGCCATGCAGAAGGGGAGGGGAATGTTTTTAAAGACTTTTTATTTCAAGGGACTGCTACTGTTTACAGCTGGATTATTTTCCCGCTTATTATCACCCTTGTTCTCGTGATGATGTCAAGAATGGAGCATAGTAATAATAGTTGGAAGTACTATCTGACATTACCAGTACACAGAGTGAAAGTATATTTAGCAAAGCTTGTTATTGGGGGCGGAATTATTTTCTATAGCTTAGTTTTACTGTTTGCGGGAATTATTTTAGCAGCTAATTTTCTGGGGTTAGAAGCAGTTCCATTGTTATGGTTAGCAAAAAGATTTGCTTTATTATTGCTTTCATCATTCGCGATAATCGGGATTGTTTTTTATTTAAGCTATCGTTTCACTCATTTTGCTGTACCTATAGCGATTGGAGCGGGACTTGCTTTTCCTTCCATGTTTGTTGCTAATTCAGAGAAGTATTGGATTTTTTATCCGTGGGATTATCCAATTGTTGCTTCGATGACTGATGTATTTGAAGTAGGTGGAAAAAATACAAGCATGCTTGTTATATCGATAAGTATCTTTCTTTTTGCAATTATTATTGGCCTTTTACGATTTCGGGCAAAAGATGTACTATAGCAATATAGAAGTGGAAAAGAAAGGGATATAATATGTCATTAACAGGATTAACAGAAAAGAAAATACTATTAGTTGATGATGAAGTCGATATTTTAAATTTACTAGAAACCGTATTGCGAAAGGAAGGCTTTAAGCGAATCGAAAAAGCAGCGACCGGTGAAAAGGGAATTAGGCTGAGTGAAACGTTTAATCCAGACATTATTATCCTCGATATTATGCTTCCTGATATGGAAGGCTATGAGGTATGTCAAAAGATGCGTAAGATAACCTTTGCGCCAATTATTTTTTTATCAGCAAAATCAGAGGAAATTGATAAATTGCTCGGACTTGGAATAGGTGGCGATGATTATGTAACAAAGCCTTTCAGCACAAAAGAATTAGTGTTTCGGATTAAGGCTCAACTCCGAAGAAGTCAATATATGATTCAAAGCCAAAATATAGATGAACAGATTACGTTTGGGGATATCATCATTTCACCGAATACTGGAGAAGTGAAAAAAGGAGAGAACTCCATACCGCTAAAAGCGAAAGAGCTGCAATTATTAGTTTATTTGGCCAAACATCCGAATCAGATTTTTAGTAAAAATAAAATCTGTGAAGCTGTGTGGGGAGAAGATTTCATTGGTTTAGATAATACTATTATGGTCCATATTCGCCGCCTTCGCGAAAAAATTGAAGAGGATCCTAGTAATCCAAAATGGATAAAAACAGTTAAAGGACTAGGCTATAAGCTGCAAGTTAGAGGAAATGAAGGATGAAGTGGAAGATTACAACGCAGTTTCTCTTTTTTATGATATTAAGTTTATTGCTTTCCATTTTTGTTTTTCTTTTGTTTAATGTATTTTTCTTCTATAGTAGCTATTTGGGAAAGGAACGTATATTCCCCTATCAGAACCCGACTTATTATACACTGGATTTTGTAGACAATATTCGATATGAAAATGATCAAGTTTCTATTGCAAAGAACAAGCTGGATGATCTCGAAGAGGGACAAATTTGGATTCAAGTTTTAGATGAAAACGGAACGGAGATATACAGTAAGTTTAAACCGGAAAAAGTGCCTACCCATTATACGCCTGCTGAAATAATCCGCTATCATAAATTTACGGGAGCACTAGAAAACTCCACTATATATGTTGGGATGCTAGAAAAAGGAAATCGTCATTTGAGCTATATTATGGGGTATCCAGAGAAAGTTATTGGAAAGGCTTATATCAATTATCGGACAGAAACACTACTGCGAGATGTTTTGCTCGTGATTGTTTCCATTGTAATTGTTGTAACGTTAATTGCTTTAATATTTGGCTACTTTTTTAGTAGAAGGCTGGCAAAGCCGATTGTTCAGCTTATTGAGGGGATTAAAAAGCTTGCGAGAGGGGACTTTTGGAGAAGAGATCAGGTGAAGGGTGTTTATAAAACAGTATTTGAGAATTTAAATGAATTATCGGATACACTTCAATCTAATGAAGCAGAGCGCAGAAAATTAGAAAAGATGAGAGAAGAATGGATTACGAATATTACTCATGATATAAAAACACCACTTTCCTCCATTAAAGGTTATTCGGAACTGCTGCAAGACTACGAGTTAGATGCTAAAGAAAAGAATCGATATGTGGATATTATCTTAAATAAATCAGCCTATATTGAGCATTTAATCGATGATTTGAACCTAACCTATAAATTAAAAGGCAATGTCTTTCTCTTGAAAAAGTCAGAAGCAAATTTGGTGGAGATCGTAAGGGAGTCCATTATTCAAATTTTGAATCATCCTTTATACGAGGAAACGAATCTTGATTTTTCAACGGAAACCGAGCAAGTTTTATTTAGCTGTGATAAAACCTTGATACAACGTGCGTTAATGAATTTAATTTATAATGCCATCGTTCATAATCCGCCCGATACCTATATTCAAGTGTTTATTGGTCAAGAAAAAGAAACGATTAAAGTATGGATAGAGGATAACGGCAATGGCATTGAAGAAGGAGAACTAGAGGATTTATTTTCTCGCTACTATCGTGGAACAAATACAGGAGAAGCACATAAAGGAAGTGGCTTAGGATTAGCTATTGCTAAGCAGATTGTCGAAGCACATGGCGGAAAGATATTTGTAGATAGCAAGTTAGGGGAAGGAACTAGAATTACGGTTATTTTCTAGAAATATATTTTTAAATAATGGAAAGGGCAGAAACGCTTTTAAAAAGTTGTTAGTAAAATGTCATAGGTACTGTCCGACGCAACATAGATATGATTCGTATATGCAAAAAAGGCTCTCCATAAAGGGGGAGCCTCACAAAAACATATAGTTTATCCAAAAGTGGCCAGTGAAAAAAACGCAATAATCCCTAACAGTACTAACAGTTGGAGAATTATTCCCGCTATGCCCGCTATTAAGCCTGCTGTCGCAAAGCCTCTCCCATTTTCGTCCGTTTTATTGATTTCATTTACTGCTTTTCTTGAAAAAATAATGCTGATAATTCCTAAGATAAGACCAATGAAGGGAATTAATACCGATAAAATACCAAATGTTAACGATATAATTGAATTAGTGTTTGTCTGATTGTTCATGACAGTCGTTCCTCCTTTCTCTTATTACTTGGCCCAGCTCAAACTCCGGAAAATTTGTCAGTTAGGGATGGGATGTATCCTTGAAGGTCGCTCCATCAGTGGTTATCACTGATAGAAGTTTTCTTTCTATACTGCGGTTGTTTGCTTTATCCTTATATAAAGTAATACGAAGAACAGCATTTAAAGTTACAATGAATATTTTTCATTCTTTACAACGATTCACATAACTTCATTTATTCATGGAAAACTAATCTGTGGAGGTGAATAGAATGACAAACAGAAAAGCAGATCCATCCACAATTGGTTTAGGTTCTAGCCAGCCAGAAGGTCAAGGAACAACTTCAAAGGAAACAGGAAAAACAAAGGCAGATTCTTCTAGAAAGAAACAAAAACGTTCTTAACCGTGAGAATATAAGAAGAAAAACAGGCGAGTAAGATTCACCTGTTTTTCTTTTAATTATAATATTATTTTCTTGAACTTAAGCTCTCCTGCTCTCCTCAGCATGAAGGGGAATACTCTAGCTCCAGCAGAAACTTTTTTTCTCTTCCTTATTTTATAAGTGTTCCAGCTATCATACTAGCGGTTATCTTTCGTTGTTTTCCTTCATTCAAAAAGAATCTTCAGAAATGCTCCCTCAAGCTCAATATATAATTGTTTGTGACTTCCCCAATAGTGTTATGTTAGATGACTAATTCTAGAGATGGGTATCGGCTTTGAACAAAAGGCGGTTTTTCCTTCTCGTTCTTTTACCAACTTTTAGAACTAAGTGGGTATACTTTCTTTATTTTGAATCAGTGATAAAATAAAGAATATAATTAATTTAAAGGACGTTATTTATAATACCAAAGTGACTTTTTGGAGTCCATTAATTGTTTATCCGTTTTACTGTATGGGGAATCGGTTGGTAATGTTTGGATAAAAATGTTGAATGAATGGTTTATTAGAAAGAGTAGGGCTTGAAAATTTTTTATAATTAATTGATAGGATAAGAAAGGAGCGTTGTTATGAACCCTAGTATCCTGAACCGAAATAATGTCAATGTTCTAGGAAATGGAGATCAAGCGATGATTTTCGCACCAGGTTTTGGATGTGATCAAACGGTGTGGAAATCTGTATCAGAGTCGTTTGAAAGCGATAAGCAAATTGTTTTATTTGATTATGTTGGGATGGGAAAATCAGATATAAAGGCATTTGATTCGGATAAATACAGCGATCTTTCCGGTTATGTTCAAGATTTGTTAGATGTTTGTTCAGCCTTAAATCTTAAAAATGCAATATTTGTTGGTCATTCCGTTTCAGGAATGATTGGTTTATTAGCATCCCTGCAACATCCGGAATATTTTTCCCATCTTATTATGGTCGGTCCTTCTCCTTGTTATCTTAATGATCTTCCTGATTATTTTGGAGGTTTTGAAAAAGAAGATCTAATAGGCTTAATTGATATGATGGATAAAAATTATATTGGCTGGGCAACTATTTTTGCTTCAACCGTTACCAATAATCCTAGTCGGCCAGATGTTGCAAAGGAGTTGGAAAATCGCTTTTGTTCTACTGATCCCGTAATTGCTCGTAAATTTGCAGAGGCTTGTTTCTTTGCGGATAGCCGGGAAGAATTGCCAAAAGTTACCGTGCCCTCTCTGATTATGCAATGCTCTGAAGATATAATTGCTCCAACTATAGTAGGTGAGTATTTGAGTCAACATGTTCCGAAAAGTAGGCTGACATACATGAAAGCAACTGGACACTGCCCGCATATGAGTCATCCAGAAGAGACGATTCAATTAATTCGAGAATATTTGGGAGAAGTTCCTAGTAAAGTTGTTGATCCCGTCTTATGAATGAGCAATTAAACAAAGCTCCTTGTGGTTTTATTACGCTTTCGAAAGAGGGTATTCTATTATCTATTAATGATACATTAGTTCAATTACTTGGTTATCGTTTAGATCAATTAATTGGACATCACATCAATATCATTCTTCCTAAGCCTTCACAGGTATTTATGCAACTTTATTTCTTTCCCTTGGTAACTGTTCAGCATCAAGTAGAAGAAATGTATCTCTCTTTTACTAATAGGAATGGAGAAGAAATACCCGTTCTGATTAACGCATCACTCAGCCAAGATAAGAATAGTCAAATTATAACTTGTGTAATTATCCCTATACAGAGAAGAAATGAATACGAAAACCAGTTAATTATGTCCAAAAAAATTACGGAGGATGCATTAAAGGAAATAAGCATTGTTAATGTAAAATTGGAGAAAGCCCTTCATAATTTGGAAGAAAATCAGAAGAAACTTTTAGAAGTGAATAAGCAGAATGAACAATTTAAAAAAGATACACATAGAGAATTGAATCTAGCAAAGAAAATACAAGAAAGATCACTGCCTGAAATAATATCTGCCGATCACATCGAAATGGAATCCTATTATTCTGCATCGAAGGAATTATCAGGGGATATTTATGGCTGTTATAAAATAAATAATCATCGATATGGAATTATTCTATTAGATGTAATGGGACACGGTATTTCATCAGCACTAATAACTATGTCTTTGCAATCTTTATTCCAAAGGTTGATTCCAAAAGGAACTGCTACTAACGAAGTGATAAAAGAATTAGATGATCATTTACATACTTTATTTCATCACAATCAAGAATCCTGGCATTATTGTACGGCTATTTATCTTGTAATTGATACCGATAAAAAAACGATAGAGTATACGAATTGTGGACATCCACCAGCTATCTTTCAGAATTCTGCAGGGAGTCAGTCAGAACTTCGAGCAACCGCACCTCCACTAGGGACATTTGAGGGGATACAGTATGAAATAGAAACATTTCATTATGATATAGGCAGCAGAATTCTTTTATACACCGATGGCGTTTCAGAACCTCTTGGCTTCCATCGGCTAGGTTCCTTGTTAATGGAGCATTCATCTGAACCATTGATAGGGTTAAAAGAAAAAGTCTTGCAATCTCTTCAAAATGAAGGAGAGGAGAAATTTAATAATGATGATCAGTGTTTTATTTTAGTTGGTTTAAAATAGATATGTAATAGAGTAAGAGAAAAGCATTTAACTATTTCGACTCTAATCCAATAAAGCATCTTTATCTGGAAAAAGGATGCTTTACATCATTTTTCTGTTATAAGCTCAACCAATAAAACATGCAATTAGTAAACAGAAAAGAACTAAAAACAAAGTGCAGCTTGTTGACAAAAGGAATTTAGGAAATGCAAATGGAATTATTATGCATTGATTGGAGTGGAAGGGGTGAGACTCCCTCGAGGAAAGTTGATATACCAACGTTTACAGCGTTATTTTTTTAGTCCAATATTTTTTTAGGAAAACTCTTTGAATCATATTTTAACTAACTATTCCATTAATTATAATATTTGGTAAGTAAGTGGACGCGACGCTAGAGCCAATAGGGATTTATTGACAAATATACACTATTAGATGCATCCGGTATCTCTACTCTTCTTATGAGGACGTACCCTCCCATGTCTCTTAGCGTCGCGCGCTTACATTCCTTCGTTTGGTCTCATCATAAGGCAGAGGCTGGCATCATGCTCCTGTATGGACTCTAAGTCGTAAGTCTCTCTAAAAGCCAGCTTTCCTGTCATCTTTTTGAATATAACCGTCTTATAGATTTTTATTTGGGTTGGAGGATAGAGAGATCTTGTCTCATTCGCTCCTTATCAAACAGTACTTCTTGCTGACAAAGTCCATGAAAAATCTTTAACATTTTATTACATAGAACGACTAATGCTTCTTTCTTCTTCAAAGGGTTTTCTTTTCTAGAGATATAATACTGATATAAATCATAAAAGGTTTCATTATTTCTAATCAAAGGCAAGACAGCACGATAGAGAAGGGCTCGCAGCTTTCTTCTCCCTCTTTTGGAGATTCGCTTTTGTCCAATCATCTTTCCAGAAGAGTTCTCTCGTAAGGTTAATCCCGCTAATTTAATAAGTTGGCGTGGATGTTTATAATGCTTGAGAGAACCCACTTCTGCTAGTAAATCTATAACGGTAGTTTCCCCAATGCCAGGGATTGATAATAAATAATGATATTCCGCTTGTTGCTCTGCTAGTGTCTTTAAACTTTCATTTACCTGTTCTAATTGCTTTGTCAGAAGTTCGTATTGAGTAATTAAAGAGTAAATTTCTATACGAGCCATATTGGAGCCTTCTGTTAATCCAATAGATTGTACCGCCACTCTCTTTAGTTGTGCTATTTTAGGTCTTGCTGGATACTTTAGTTTTTCCTTTTCCAAGTATAAAAGGACTAACTCCTCGATTTCTTTTTCCATTAAGTCTACTGGTAAAGGGGTATGTTTTAATATGGCACATGCATTCAGCCCTAAATCTTTAAATGCTACTTTAAATTCAGGAAAGTAACGATCCGTCCAGCGAATGATACGATTCTTCACTTTCGAAATGTCCTTTTTCAGATTCCACCGAATAGAGGAACCTTCTCTAAGCTCTGCTTCTATTCCTTCTATTTGACGAGGATCACTAAAGTATCCATTGGTTATTAGTTTAGCAATGACTCTCGCATCCTTCTTATCATTCTTCGTTTGTAAGTTATCATCCAACTCCTTGGAACGATTCACATGTAGAGGATTGACCATGACAAAACGAATATCATTTTGGGTAAGAAAAGCAGCTAAATTCATCCAATAGTGCCCAGTAGGCTCGAATCCAATCAATAAATCATCCTTTTGATGAATTGCCTTTAGATTTTGAAGCTTGAGATAAAATTGATGAAAACCATGATGAGACTGGTGGATAGAAAAAGAGGTACTTAACTCAACCCCTCGATCGTCCACCGCACATGCATAGTGTGTATTTTTAGCAATGTCAATTCCAATGATTAAAGTGGAAGTAGACACTTGATTTAAACGGTGATTACGGGTATTATTCATAATAGATTCTCCTTCTGACGCTGTGTTGATTGGTCTCAATATAAGCATCATAAAGGAGGATCTTTTTTTGTGCAATACCACAGAAACTAATCCCACAGGAATGCTCCTGTGGGATCTGCGAGACAGTTTGAGACCCTGCAGGCCTTAGGCCGAAGCGGCTTAGCGCGAGCCCCACGGAATGCGAACCCTGAAACGGAAATCAACTCTTATTTAAAAGAATCTATATTTATAAACTAAGACAAACTCCTAATTACTGAATTAGGAGTTTGTCGACAGTCTGAACTATAACATAGTGTTAAGGTTCTTTTTTGTGTATTTTTTTCCTTTTGATCTTTTATGGGAAACATGCAATCAAAGTACAGAGACAAGCAATAGATTTACTTAGTCAAAAAGCTCTTTATAAAGCTATTTGAAATGGGCATAATGGAAATTCGTAAGACTATATAAGCAAATGTAGATTACACCACTTTAATACACGCTTGGTATATCACTTTATGAAAAGTAGTTGACATGTACAAATAAAGTATTATATAATTATCTCGAATTCAAGATAATTGAAAGGAAGATTATCATGGATAATAAGGAAGTAAGTAAATATGAAGAAGATTTATCACTAAAGGTATTCGTTGTGTTGTCGAGAGCATTGCAATCGATAAAGAAACGAGTAGAAGAAGATATAAAATGTCTCGGGTTAAACCCTACAGAATTTTCTGTGCTGGAATTGATTTATAGCAAAGGGGATCAGCCAATTCAAAAGATTGGTGAAAAAGTTTTGATTGCAAGCAGCAGCATTACCTATGTTGTAGATAAATTAGAGAATAAAAAATTAATCAGAAGAAAACCTTGTCCAAAAGACCGCCGCATAACCTATGTGGTAATAACAGAAGAGGGAACCGAGCTTATGGACAAAGTCTTTCCAAAGCATAGAGCAGCTATGAACGAGATATGTGGCGGGTTAGACAATAAAGAAAAAGAAATACTGATTGAACAGCTCAAAAAATTAGGGCTTCATGCACAAGAGATGTGATTTTTTTTGAGGTTATATCTCGAATTAATAATATTTTAATTCGTAGTAATGAGCAAAATAGAGAATTTCTATAAATGATTTTTCTGCTTATAACAAATAGTAATTAAATAAAGCTTGCTAGAAAATTGGAATAGGAGTGAACGGGAATGACGAAGAGCACAAGTGGAATTCACCATATTACGGCAATCGTAGGCCACCCGCAAGAGAATGTTGACTTTTATGCAGGTGTATTAGGATTGCGTTTAGTGAAACAGACTGTCAATTTTGATGATCCAGGGACATATCATTTATATTTTGGAGATGAAGGCGGCAATCCAGGAACGATTATTACTTTCTTTCCATGGGCGGGAGCGCGTCAAGGAGTTATTGGAGACGGGCAAGTCGGCGTAACGTCTTATGTGGTGCCTAAAGGAGCTCTTTCATTTTGGGAAAAAAGGTTAGCAAAATTTAATATTTCTTTCACAAAAACAGAGCGTTTTGGAGAGGAATACTTAGCTTTTTCTGATCCTCATGGCTTACTGCTAGAAATAGTAGAAAGAGCAGAAGGGAAAAATAATAGCTGGCAGTTTGGTGAGGTGACACCTAAAAATGCTATTAAAGGATTTGGCGGTGCAACGCTTTTATCGAAACAACCTGCACAAACAGCAGAACTTTTAGAAAAAGTGATGGGGTTTAAAAAAGTTGGCGAAGAAGGAGAATATGTACGTTTCCGTTCCTTTAGCGATATTGGAAATGTCATCGATTTAAAATTAACTACAGGCAGAAGTGGAGAGATGGGTGTTGGGACTGTTCATCATATTGCTTTTAGAGCAGTGGATGATCTTGACCAATTAGACTGGCAAAAACATGTCTCGCAAAATGGATACCATGTAACAGTTGTTAAGGATCGAAATTATTTTAATGCCATCTATTTTAGAGAGCATGGTGAAATCCTCTTTGAAATTGCGACAGATCCTCCAGGATTTGCCATTGATGAATCTAAAGAAACACTAGGGGAGACATTAATGCTGCCAAGTCAATATGAACAATATAGAGAACAGCTTAATAGCAGATTAATACCAATTGATGTTAGAAATCTCGACTAATTTGTAAAGGATGATTTGATGCATTCCATTGATCCGAAAACCGTTTCAGAAAGAGAGAATTATAAATTTCTAATTGGAAGCATAATTCCTAGACCTATTGCCTTTGTTACTAGCTTGTCGGAAGAGGGTGTCTTAAATGGGGCTCCTTTCAGCTACTTTAATATTGTATCATCTAATCCGCCAATGATATCGTTATCCATTCAGCGTTCCAATGGGAAACCAAAGGATACGGCAAGGAACATTTTAAACAAAAAGGAATTTGTCATTCATATTGTAGATGAACAAAATGTTGATAAAATCAATCAAACGGCAGCAAGTCTTGCGCCAAGTGAAAGTGAGATTGAATTAGCAGGATTAACACCGATAGATAGCAGCGCCATCTCTGTACCGGGGATAAAGGAAGCTAAGATTCGTATGGAATGTGTATTGGAACATTCATTAGAATTGGGAGGTACCGAGGCACTTCCTGGATGTGATTTTCTAATTGGAAGAGTGGTTCATTATCACATTGATTCTACCCTGTATGAAAATGGCAGAATTGATCCAAGAGGGTTAGCAGCTGTCAGCAGATTAGCGGGAAATGACTATGCAAAAATTGGTGACATGTTTACAAAAGTAAGACCACAATAGTTCCATGAAATGGAGAGGATAAGATGCAAAAAACAGCAGGAATTCATCATATTTCAGCAATGGTAAATGATGCACAAAGAAATATTGATTTTTATGCAGGTGTCCTTGGTCTACGATTGGTAAAAAAGACAATTAATTTTGATCGCCCAGAAGTATATCATCTCTATTTTGGGAATGAAACAGGGGAACCAGGAACAATTATTACCTTCTTTCCATGGGAAAAACAGCTGAAAGGTAGAATTGGCCAAGGGCAAGTTGGTGTAACGAGTTATGTTATTCCACAAGGTAGCAGTGCATTTTGGAAAAATCGTCTTCTTTCCTTTGGTGTAGAAGTGGAAAGTGCTGCGAGATTTAACGAAAAATATTTGCAATTTGTCGATCCAGATGGCCTGCAAATCGAATTAGTGGAACGAAACGAAGGACCAGCAAGTAATTGGCAGCTAGGTTCGATCTATCCCGCTGCTGCTATTAAAGGTTTTGGCGGAGCAACATTACTTTCAGCACAACCGAACAAAACAGCAGAGGTATTAGAACATATATTGGGTCTTAAATGTGTAGGAGAAGATGCAGGGTATCTCCGTTTCTTTGCAGATGCACAGATAGGAAATGTGATAGATATCAAATTGACCCCGTCTGTTCGTGGTCTCATGGGAGCAGGAACTGTCCACCATATTGCTTGGCGGGCAAAAGATGAGACAGAGCTTCAGCAATGGAGAACGCTGCTTCAAGAAAAAGGGTATTATCCAACGGAAGTGAAGGATCGAAACTATTTTAAAGCCTTATATTTTCATGAAGAAGGCGGCATTCTATTTGAAATAGCTACTGATGGACCTGGATTTGCGGTGGATGAGCCAGTAGAACAGCTGGGAGAGAAGCTTATGCTTCCTGAGTGGTTAGAAGAAAAGCGTGATGAGTTAACAGCTGCTTTGCCTAAAGTAGAGGTTAGAATCTTAGAGGAGGAGAAGGGATGAAACATATTTTCAATAAGGGAAAAGATCCGAAAAAACCCACGTTATTGATGTTACACGGAACAGGCGGAACAGAGTTAGATTTATTGCCACTAGCGGGAATGATTGATGATGAAGCTTCAGTGCTAAGTGTCCGTGGGAATATTTTAGAGAACGGCATGCCGCGTTTCTTTAAGCGTTTAGCAGAAGGTGTATTTGATGAAGAAGATTTAATTTTTCGTACAAAGGAATTAAATGAATTTCTAGATGAAGCAGCCCAAAAATATGAATTTGATAGAGACAATATCGTGGCAATTGGCTACTCTAATGGTGCCAATATTGCTGCAAGCTTATTATTTCACTATCAGGATGCATTAAAAGCAGCTATTCTACATCATCCAATGGTTCCAAGAAGAGGAATCACGCTCCCTGACTTAACAGGAAAAGGAGTATTTATTACCGCAGGAACGAATGATCCAATTTGTTCAAAAGAAGAATCAAATGAACTACAATCAATGCTTGCTAATGCGAATGCGAATGTCGAAATGCATTGGGAAAACAGAGGCCATCAGCTAACAGCAGAGGAAGTAAAAGCAGCTTCTAAATGGTATTCGGCCTTAATGAATAACTAATCATTAAAAAGAGAAAAACCAATCATAAATTTCTACAATTGGGGAATAAGAAGAACAGCTAACATTGAAAAGACTATTTCAGTGGAGGTGATTCTTATAAGAGATCAATAAAAAAATAAAGCAGGTGTACTTATGGGATTTTTAAACAAATTATTTGGAAAATCAAAGGAGATGGAAAATATGTCAAATGTTAAAGTAGCAGTAATTTTTTATAGTATGGGTGGAACAAACTATCAACTAGCACAATGGGCAGCAGAAGGAGCAAAAGAAGCTGGCGCAGAAGTGAAAGTGGTAAAAGTACAAGAATTAGCGCCACAATCTGTTATTGACAGCAATGAAGCTTGGAAAGCAACAGTGGATGCAACAAAAGATGTACCAGTTGCATCATCGGAAGATATTGAATGGGCAGATGCGATTATTTTTAGTGTTCCAACACGTTTTGGTACAATGCCTTCTCAAATGAAGCAATTCATTGATTTACAAGGCGGTCTATGGGCAAACGGAAAAACAGTAAACAAAGTAGTTAGTGCCATGACTTCTGCGCAAAATCCACATGGTGGACAAGAAGCAACATTATTATCCTTATACACTTCTATGATGCATTGGGGCGCTATTATTGCTGCACCAGGATATACAGATCCAGTTCTTTTCGGTGCAGGTGGAAACCCTTATGGAACAAGTGTAACAGTAGGACAAGATGGAAAAATGATCGAAGACGTTCAAGGTGCAGTTAAACACCAAGCGAAACGTACTGTTACCGTTGCAGAGTGGGTTAAAAAAGGAAATCAATAATTTGTAAACATAGGAAAACCAGAAGTAGATAGCTTCTGGTTTTTTTGCATGCTGTTATTCCACAGAAGCTTCCGATGGCAGCGGTTGAGGTAATTCCTCTTTTTGAATGGAGCTTAAAATAACACCGATAATGACAATTGCTCCGCCAATAACCTGGGTCAATGTAACGATTTCCTTTAGAAGAAAAACGGAGAAGACTATCCCAAGTACAGGAACAAGATTCATAAAGGAAACGGAAGCACTTGCAGACAGTTTTTTTAATCCATAATTATATAAAATAAAGGCAGCAACGGAGCAGCCAATGCTTAAAAAGAGCAAAGAGGTTATGCTGATCACATTTGGCATTTTCCACGCTTCATCTTCCCAAAGTAAAAACGGTATAAAGCATAAAGTTCCTACAGTCATTTGATAGGATGTTATGGTCATTGCTGAATATTTCCTCGTTATATCTTTTGTAACAAAGTTGTAGCATGCCCAAACTATTCCAGCCCCTAGAAGAATAAGATTCCCCCAAAAGGATTGATTGCTTCCATCTACTTTAATTTGTGTCAAAATAGCAACACCTGTAATAGCCAGAAAGATTCCTAAAATCTTTTGTAAGGAAGGCTTGGAGCGATAAAGGAAAAATTCAAGCAGTGCAGTAATGGCAGGAAAGGACGCAACAATTAAGGCGGCATTAGAAGCAGAAGTCATTTGAACGCCTATATTCTCTAAGGTGAAATAAAGGGTAATTCCCAATAAACCACTTAAAAAAAGTCGTTTACGATCCTTGTTTCTGATTTTTTCTGTTGAATTTGTTATTTTGCGAATGATCCAGATAATAAGGGCTGCTATAAGTGTTCTTCCAGCTCCAAGCTGAATCGGCGCAAAGGTTTCGTAAGCTAATTTGGTTGTAATAAAAGAACCACTCCACAATATCACAGCACTAATACATGCTAAATAATAAATATGAATACCTTTTTCCATCATCAACACCACTTTTCAAAATAGTAGCTACAAAAGTAACTACTTAAAATAGTAGCAGAATGATTTGTGATAAAGCAATAGCTTTTGGTAAAATAATAGTTACTAAAGTAGCAACTATTCGGAGGGACTATGAAAGACAATACTTTGGAGACATTAAGAAATTTAAATTTTACGGAATATGAGGGAAAGGCTTATCTAGCTTTATTAGCGGAATCTCCCTTAACGGGCTACGCCGTTGCCAAAAATTCAGGAGTGCCGCGTTCCAAAATTTACGAAGTACTGGAAAGTCTTGTCAATCGTGGCGACATTTTTGTCAGCTATGGCAATACACCACAATACATTCCCGTACCAGCGAAAGAATTGATACGAAATCGCCGCTTAAAAGCAGAAGAGAATTTTGAACAGGCGGAAATGTTATTGGAAAAATTTGAGAATACAACAAGTGATCGCGAAAACATCTGGAACATCACTGGAAGTAAGGAGATATTGGTTAAAGTAAAAGAATGTATTGCTTCTGCTGAACAAAGGATACTGATGGAAATATGGGCAGAGGATTTCAAGGAACTAGAAATGGAATTAGAGCAGGCTGCAAATCGAGGCGTAACAATCACGATTATTGCATATGGAGAAATAGTATCAGATTTTGCTAATATATATCGCCATGATATGAGTCAAGAAATTACGGAGGAATACGGTGGTAGATGGCTAGTCTTTAGTGGAGATGATCAAGAGGTATTAGCTGGGATTATTTCCTTGGGAAAAGAAAGCCGTGCAGCTTGGACCATGCATGTTGGACTTGTAATGCCGATTACAGAAGTAATGATCCATGATTTATACTTAATGGAAATATTGGAGAAACATCGTGATATATTAGAAAACTCATTTGGGAAGAACCTTATTGATTTGCGGAGAAAATTTTCCATCTATCCTGACTTCAAAAAGCATTATGTGAAATAAATCAAATTGATATGCCAATTATATGGAAATGAGGGAAAGTAATGGAAGTGTTTTTAATAAGCTTTTTTTCAGCTGCCATTATATTTATTACCGTTTTTTATATAATAAAGGCATTAGTTGTCGCTTTTAAGAGTGATGAAATATCACTGCGAAAGTTTGTTATTTTTTCAAGTTTTTCCATTGGAATAAGTGTAAGCATTGTGTCCATATTACCCTTTGGCTATCAAAAGATATTTGATTATATTTAAAAGACAAAGTATTTTTTTTATAGAAGTGAAAGCGAGAGGACTCTGTGGGATGGCGAGAAAAACAGGCAGAGATTTAGCGCAAATCCTACGGAGTGAATCCCTCTATAGGGGAAAAGAACATCTTATTCAAAGAGAGTAGTAAAACAAAAATAAACGTCTATTTCTAAAAATTAGGGTGTATTTACAGTCGGAATGTTATTTTTTTAATTAACAAAGTTTAATATAGCTTTTTAAAAGGTAATTTTATATTGACATAAATTGAATATACCATTAAGATGATAAAAGTAATTCCGACTATATTAATAGGGAAAGGGTGTTTTGGAGTGACAACTTCAGTAAATGTTCAATCGGCTCAAAAGATAAAGAGTCAAAAAGAACAACCAAAAGGATTAAAGGCTCCACAGATGCCTTTAATTATTGGTGGACTCATTGTAGCAGCGATTCTACTAGTCTATTTATTAATGACACAAAAAAGTATGCAGCCGATATTATTAGTTTTAGGTCTCTTACTAGGATATACATTATTTCATGCTCGTTTTGGTTTTACATCCGCATTTCGCAGACTTGCTTCAGTAGGAAATGGGCAGGCGTTACGCGCTCATATGCTGATGTTAGCAGTGGCGGTAACGCTATTTGCTCCAATTTTAGCATACGGCGTTTCCTTTTTTGGAACAGGAGCTACTGGCTATGTATCACCGGTTGGTGTTAGTCTTGTCGTTGGTGCCTTTATGTTTGGGATTGGCATGCAGCTAGGGGGCGGATGTGCTTCTGGTACCTTGTATGCAGTAGGCGGCGGACGTTCTGTTGCATTTGTAACATTACTATTCTTCATTATCGGATCCACAATTGGTGCAGCTCATCTGTCGTTTTGGACAGAAGACTTACCATCTTTTGCACCAATTTCATTAGCGACATCAACTGGTCTTGGCTATGGTGGAGCTTGGATTGTATCCATTATTCTATTTGGTGTAATTGCATGGATTACATTAGTTGTGGAAAGAAAAAGAAAAGCGCCAAAAATGGCTCCTCTTCCAACAACAACTGGCTGGAAACGTATTTTCCGCGGTTCATGGCCATTATTCGCAGCAGCGATCGTGTTAGCTGTACTTAATGCTTTAACCTTAATGACACGCGGTACACCATGGGGAATCACCTCTGCCTTTGCTTTATGGGGTTCAAAAGTGGCACAATTTTTTGGTATGGATGTAGCAAGCTGGGGATTCTGGCAAGGGGCAAATGCTCAAGCTTTAGAAGCTTCTATTTTTGCAGATTCTACAACGATTCTAAACTTCGGTGTTATCCTTGGGGCCTTTTTGGCATCAGCAGCTGGCGGTCTCTTTAAATTTTCAAAAGTGACGCTTGGAAATGTGCTTGCTTCCATCATTGGCGGCTTACTAATGGGCTATGGCTCACGTCTAGCATTTGGATGTAACGTAGGTGCTTACTTTGGCGGGATTGCATCATTCAGTGTTCACGGTTATGTGTGGGGAATATTAGCATTAGCTGGGACATTTGTTGCCTTGTATCTTCGTCCATTATTTGGACTTTCTGTACCAAAGTCAAAAGATACATTTTGTTAAGAGAAAAAGCAGGTATCATTTAGATGATGCCTGTTTTTTTTGTAAAAAAACTTAACTTTTCAAAAAAACATCTAAATAGAAGATAATAATCTATCGAAATTTGAGCAAGTCTTTCTCCTTTATGTCCAAGTCTCACTTATTTCGGGAAGGTGCGAATATTTTAGTATATAAGAGGATATCTTTTTTAAGTCCTAAAGTTGGCAGGAAAAGTATTTAATATATTGAATGTTCGCCTTTTTGGGTATTTTTTTCGTCTGTTTTCTTAAAAAAATGAAAAAAATGTAGAAAATACAAACAATCTTTTCTATACTAGTTGTAAAGATAGGATTCCTGATAAAAGCTTCTACCGTTTCATTAATCGCGAAGAGGAAATTTACTTTTTTCCTGAATATGGAAGATGAGATTTTAACAGGTACTAGTAATATAGAAAAAGGTTGGGAGGTGCAATTGTCCTGTTATAGGCATTTAATGACGGGATGTAAGTTGAGAACCTATCTCAAGAAAGTATTTAATTTATGAATAAGTAGATAAGCTAGATTAACAGAGATTTACAACCGTTTCATCATAGGTTAATAGAGAATTTCTACAATAAGGGAGAAAAGTTGATTTTTATTTGCTTTAAGTCAACGAAACTAATTAGGGGGTAATTGCTTAAATGAACAGGAAGAGGCATTTTGCATTTCTTTTTAGCATCATAACAACATTAGCACTATTAGTATCTGTTATTTCACCAGCTAGTACATACGCGGAAGAGAGTAATAATCATTTTAAGTTAACGATTATGCACATGAATGATACGCATGCTCGTGCCGATTTACTGCCAAATATGATCACTGCTATTAAAGAAGTGCGGGCAGAAGATCCTAATGCATTAGTATTTAATGCAGGAGATGTTTTTTCCGGCACACTCTATTTCAATGAATATCGTGGAAAAGCAGACCTAGCTCTATTAAACATGATGAATTTGGATGGGATGATCTTTGGTAATCACGAATTTGATTTAGGTTCTAATGAGAATGGTCATAAATCATTGGCAGAGTTTGTTAAGGGTGCAAAGTTTCCATTCCTTGCAGCTAATGTTGATTTTTCTGGCGATGATTTTATGAAAGATCTGCAAAAGAATGAATTCTCTGCATCACCAGAAGACGGAAAAATTTTCAATGGTATAGTGAAAGAAATTAACGGAGAAAAGGTTGGTATTTTCGGGTTGACAACAGAAGATACAGCAAACATCTCTAGTCCGGTAAATGTAAAATTTTTAGATTATATTAAAAAGGCAGAAAATGCAGTTAAGACTTTTGAAGATATGGGGATTAACAAAATTATTGCGGTGACTCATATTGGCTATGATAGTAACCCTGATTTCGGAAATGACTTACAATTAGCCAAGTATGTAGATGGAATTGATGTAATTGTTGGTGGACATTCACATACTCAATTAGATGAGCCAACCGTTATTAAAACAGATGAGAATGGTGTGGAGAAAGATCCAACTCTTATCGTTCAAGCATACCAATATGCACAATATTTGGGAAAACTAGCGGTTGAGTTTGATGAGAATGGTGTTGTTTCTGGGCATGAAGGACAGCTAATAAATGCTTCACAAAAAGAAGCAGATCCAGAAGCTGCTGCTATATTAGCTCCATATAAAGATAAAATAACACAGCTTTCTACTCAGGAATCAGGAGCAATTGCACTAAAGACATTAGCAAACCCTCGTCTAGGTGAAGGAAGTACGGTAAGTGTACGTGCTAATGAAACAGAGTTAGGTAATCTTGTTACAGATGCCATGTTAGCAAAAGCAAAAGAGAAATATCCAAAAACAGTAATTGCCTTTCAAAATGGCGGTGGAATTCGAGCAGCAATTAATGAAGGTCCAATTACTATCGGAGAAATCATTGCAGTTCTTCCATTTGGAAACGATCCAGTGGTGTTAGAATTAACTGGTGCAGAAATCAAGCAAATTCTTGAGCAGAGTGTTAGTCAAGCTCCAGCGGAAAATGGAGGTTTCCTTCATATAGCTGGTATGAAGTATAGTTATGATAGCACTAAAGATTCCGGTTCCAGAGTTGTTTCTATGTATGTAAATATAAATGGGGAATTTCAAGAAATTCAACCAGACCAAAGATACCTTGTGACGACAAATAACTTTACTGCTAAAGGCGGTGATGGGTATCCAGTATTTGCTAATGCGTATGCAGAAGGTCGGGTACAGGACATTGGGGAAGTTGACTGGGAACAATTACGCTCTTATATGGTAGACGATTTACGTGGAGAGGTAAATCCTGTCCTTGAAGGCCGAATTGTCGATTTACGTGGAGCTGAGCCAGAAACCCCAGGAGACGAAGAAGAAATCCCAGGTGATAACGAAGAAACTCCTGGAGATAATGAAGAAACGCCAGGAGACAACGAAGAAACTCCTGGAGATAATGAAGAAACGCCTGGAGATAATGAAGAAACGCCAGGAGACAACGAAGAAACTCCTGGAGATAATGAAGAAACGCCAGGGGATAATGGAGAAACCCCGGGAGACAACGGAGGAACGCCAGGGGATAATGGAGAAACCCCGGGAGATAACGGAGAAACGCCAGGAGATAAAGGTGCAACACCAGGAACAAACAACAATGCAGATGGAAATGCTCTTCCAAATACAGCTACAAACATGTATACAATGATTGTAGCTGGGGCAATATTATTAGCTGCCGGAATTGGATTCCTGGTATTTAGAAAAGTTAAATATTCAAAGATTTAATAAAATTAATAGTTGAAAAGACCCTTTCGCAGTTGCGGAAGGGTTTTTTTTATAGAAAAGAAAACCCTGGGCTATGCCTAGGGTTCCAAAAAGCTTACAGCGTGGTATTAAAAAAACTTCCTCTTGGTGCTAAAATATTTTTTGGTTCGCCAACCGAAAATAAATAGCCAGGAGGAAGTCCTTATGTCAAAAGACAATAATAGTTTAGCACACACAACTTGGAATTGTAAGTATCACATAGTATTTGCACCAAAATATAGAAGACAAATAATTTACGGGAAAATAAAGAAAGATATTGGGCAAATCTTACGTACCTTATGTGAGAGGAAAGGCGTGGAGATAATAGAAGCAACAGCGTGTAAGGATCACGTACATATGTTAGTGAGTATTCCGCCAAAATTAAGTGTATCAGCATTCGTAGGCTATCTAAAAGGGAAAAGTAGCTTGATGATATTTGATCGACATGCACAATTGAAATATAAGTATGGAAATCGAAAATTTTGGTGTACAGGATATTATGTAGATACGGTAGGAAGAAACAAAAAGGTAATTGAAGAATATATCCGTAATCAAATACAAGATGATATAGTCGCAGAACAATTAACAATGATGGAATATATTGATCCATTTACAGGGGAAGAAGTGAAGAAAAAGAAACGAAAAAATTAGGAGAGAAGGCCTTTGAGGTCTGGCCAGTAGAAGTAGTACAATTGGCGAACCTTTCAGTAGCCCTTTAGGGTTTGGTCAGTAATAAAGGCTTTCAGCCGCAGAGAAAACCACCCGTTCTCACGGGTGGTCCTTATTGAGGAGAATTTTTAAAATAGATGATTGAATTATATTTAATGAAATTATGTCTATATTTTGGAATTAGTTTAATTTAACTCCTCTTTCAAAAATTCCGAAAAAAATTTCACAAAAGTGTAGACAAAACAAATAGATGTGTGTAAAATTATCTTTAATTAGAGATAATTTATTTCAAAGTATTTTTGATAGGAATATCTCTAATAAGTTTGCCTTAATATTCAATAAGATTGAGGGAAACTAATTTTTTTAATAAATATCTTGAATTCAAAGTAAATAATAAGAGGAAAATGGAGGAATTTTAAAATGGCAAAATGGACAGTAGATCAATCACATTCTAGTGTAGGATTTGAAGTAAAGCATATGATGGTTTCAAAAGTGAAGGGACAATTCGATTCTTACTCAGCAGACGTAGAAGCTGCAGATTTAGCAGATTTAACAACAGCTAGCATTGCATTTAAATTTGACGTAGCAAGCATTAACACACATAGTGAAGATCGCGATAATCACTTGAAATCAGCAGATTTCTTCGACACAGAAAAATACCCAACAATTGATTTTAAATCAACATCGATTACAAAAGATGGTGATGACTATAAAGTAACAGGTGATTTAACTATTAAGGGTGTTACAAAGCCAGTAACATTTGACGTAGAATACGGTGGAAAAGGCACAAACCCATGGGGCGTAGAAGTTTACGGTTTCGAAGGAGAAGCAAAAATTAACCGTGAAGACTTTGGACTTACTTGGAACGCGGTATTAGAATCAGGCGGCGTACTAGTAGGAAAAGATATCAAAATCAAAGTAGAATTAGAAGTAAACCCAGCATAAGGAAACAGAGGGAGGACGGTTCTTATGTATCCAATTGGATGCATTAGAACTGTCCTCTTTAGATAAAAAAGAAATGCACTTCTGTTTGGGAAGAAACTTACTTCTTTCTATATAAAGAGAATAATGGGCCTGCTGACATGAAGAGGATGAAAGCAAGAACCTGGTCATCAAGAGGAAAAATGGTGTTGATGAAGAGGATGAAAGCCAAAAAGCTGTCATCAAGAGGGAAAAGTGGTGTTCAGGGAGAGGATGAAAGCCAAAAGTTCGTCAGGAAGAGGAAAAAGTGGTGTTCAGGGAGAGGATGAAAGCCAAAAGTTCGTCAGGAAGAGGGAAAAATGGTGTTCATGAAGAGGATGAAAGCCGAAAAACCGTCATATAGAGGAAAAAGTGGTATTCATGAAGAGGATGAAAGCCAAAAGTTCGTCAGGAAGAGGAAAAAGTGGTGTTCATGGAGAGGATGAAAGCCGAAAAACCGTCAGCAAGAGGGAAAAGTGGTGTTCATGGAGAGGATGAAAGCCAAAAGTTCGTCAGCAAGAGGGAAAATTGGTGTTCATAAACACCTGAATTCAAAAATTCACCGACCACTGTATTCCATCCAAACTTCATACATAGCCACACTCTAAAGATGGCAAGCTATAAATTAAATGAGCATACAAAAATCCTTATTTATAGTAACAACAAACAGAATAATTGCCATAAAACGCCATTCCCCTTAATATAGCAATCAAGACAAGTCATTTTGAAGCGGTAAGTTAGTTTTCCGAAAATACCTTATCTAGTTGGTCTAAATAAGAAAAAAGCATAAGGGACTTGTATAAAAAGGAGGAACAAACTCAAATATGGACAATAAAAAGGAAGGTTCATCCAAAAAAAATGCACAATTTAATATTTTGCGAAATGATCCGACAAAAGGTGATGGCGGCTATGGTGTAGGATCTATCTCCTTAGAGAATGTAACGCCAATCATTATTGATCGAGAAAGCCAGGAAGTATTTATTGATATAGGTGCTATGCATGGCAGGAGTAAAGTGGAACAAAAAGTATTTTTTAAGAATGTGACAAAAGAAGAAGTACTAGATTTGGATCCGCATAAATATTGGGTTATTTGGATTGCGTTGGACAGAAACGAAGAGGGTGCTTATTATTCTGGTGCTGGTGCTTGCGAAATCTTGGTAGCAAAGAAAATGAAAGAAGGAAGTAGAAAACGTTTTGGCTACAAGGCGATGCCAGAGCATGTAAATAGCCTTGATAAAGCTATCAAACGAAGATTTGCGTTAGACAATATGGATTACGATTCCAAGCAGTCGTTAAAAAAGTTCCTTGTTGATTTTAACAATGATTATTGGGAGAGATCGCCTGAGGAATTAAAGAATAGTTTAAATAATGCTGAATAGAAGAAAGGTGAAGAAATTGAAAAAATACGGATTAGATCCAAGCAAAGGATTAGAGTTTGGAATCTATACATTAGGGGATCATTTACCAAACCCACTAACAGGGGAACGAATTTCTGCAGAAGAACGTGTACATGAGATTATCGAATACGCAAAATTAGCAGATCAAGCAGGACTTGATTTCTTTAGTGTTGGAGAGAGTCATCAAGAATATTTTGTTACACAAGCGCATTCAGTTGTGTTATCAGCTATTGCACAAGCTACGAAAAATATTAAAATAGCTAGTTCTTCTACTATTATAAGTACATCAGATCCGGTCAGGGTATATGAGGATTTTGCAACAATTGATTTAATTTCTAAAGGCCGTGCTGAAATTATTGCTGGGCGTGCTTCAAGAGTCGGTTTATTTGAATTGTTAGGTTACGATCTTCGTAATTATGAAGAATTGTTTGAAGAGAAATTTGAATTATTAATGAAAATTAATGAAGAGGAAGTAGTGAACTGGAATGGAGAATTCCGTGCCCCGTTAAGAAATGCCAGAGTGTTACCACGACCTAAAAAAAGTTTTATTCCGATTTGGCGTGCTGTTGGAGGGACACCAGCAAGTGCAATCAGAGCTGGAATGGCAGGAGCTCCAATGTTTATGGCACATTTAGGCGGTCCAGCATCTGTATTCAAACGAACAGTAGATGCTTATCGTGAAGCAGCTCGGAACAGCGGATTTGATCCAGTCGAATTACCAGTGGCTACAGCAGGCTTCTTCTATGCAGCAGAATCATCTCAGCAAGCTTTAAAAGATATGTACCCACATATTAATGAAGGCATGAAAAAAACAAATGGTGCTGGCTTCCCAAAACAGCATTTTGCTCAAGGGGTAGATCCGCATAACATTATGAATATCGGAAGTCCACAGCAAATCATAGAAAAAATTCTTTATCAACATGAAATGTTTAATCATCAACGCTATATTGCCCAAATTGATTTTGGTGGTATGCCATTTAAAAATGTTATGAAAAATGTGGAGATCATTGGGACGGAAATTTTGCCGGCTATTAGAAAATACACAAAAAAATCGGAGGCATAAGATTATGAAAATTGTTGGATTATCCGGATCAAAGGTCGGATCTAAAACGAGAACAGCGATGGATTACACAATGAAAGCTATTGCGGATAATTATCCCGATATTGAGATAACGTTACTCGATTTGGCGGATTATGATATCCAATTTAGTGATGGGAGAAACTATTTAGAATATGAAGGGGACACAGGGCTTGTCACCAAGACATTGATGGAAGCAGATGCGATTATTATAGGTACACCAGTTTTCCAAGCATCTATACCTGCTACGTTGAAAAACATTTTTGATTTATTGCCGCAAAATGCGTTTCGCGATAAAGTAGTTAGTATAATTGTAACGGCAGGTTCTTCTAAACATTATTTAATTGCAGAACAGCAGTTAAAACCGATTTTGGCTTATATGAAAGCGCAGATTGTTCAAACATATGTATTTATTGAGGAAAAAGATTTTCAGCGCAAAGAAATTATAGATGATGATGTGTTATTCCGCATTGAGCGATTAGTGGAAGATACAATAGTATTAACAGAGACATATACGGAAATACGAGCGAAAAAGGAAGCCCAATACGATTTTTAATAAGTGAAAATGTTTGTGAGATATTTTTTATATATTTTAGTCTAATTAGTATTTATAATTGAGGAAGAAGAAATGAAGGAATTAGAAGGAATCGTTGTCATTCAACGAGATATCGGTTCAGATGTATTAGTTATTAATAATATCCCTGTATCGCAGTATTATAGAGGCTACAATGGGAAAGAAATCATTCTTACTATTGTTTGTGCAAAGGGGAAAACTTATACATATGAAGGAACAGCTGATATTTTTTACTTTGAAGGCAAGCAGCATTACTACAGAGGAACGAAATATGTAGATGATTTTTTTATCGATGATATCGATATTAGAGAGTTATTAGAGCAGCATGAAAATGAATCTGTCAAAATAATCATTTCTAGTTGAAATCTAAAAAAGCTAGTACTTTTCGGCTGAAGAGTACTAGCTTTTCTGTTATTAAGAAGGAAAATTCTTTTGATAAGAAAAAGAAAAGTTTGGCTGAAAAGAGGACAGGTTTGGCTGATAAAAAGGAAGTTTGGCTGATAAAAGAAAAATTCAGCTGAAAAGAAACCGAATTTGGCTGATAAAAGAAAATCTTATCTCAAAAAGCAGACATGATTGGCTAATTTAATCAGCAATCATAAATAAAGAAATAAAAAATTTATTTTGTAAGCAAATTGTAGCAAAGGCGATGCATATGCTATGATTAATTGGAATATAAATGAAGCGGAGGTTTTCCTTGTGACAGCATCAATGAGACTAAGATTCCCACATTTCATCGTTAACTAAATACGTTTGGATAGTCTTCTTTTGAGAAGAAGTGGGATTGGTCTGTCTGTTTATTGGAAACCTAATAATGGTTAATAAAGAGGGGAGATACCAAGTCTTCGCTCTTTTTTCTGCTCTAATAGATAGACTTATTCACATGACAAAAAATTAGAATGTGAGGTTTATAAATGAGTACAGTTAATAATAAAGAAAATTGGTATCGGAATATTGTATTATTTCTTAGCAGCCAGACGATATCTTTGTTTGGATCATCACTTGTGCAATATGCTATTATGTGGCATATAACGTTAACCACTGAATCCGGTTTAATGATGACATTATATATCCTTTGTGGATTTCTTCCCACGTTTCTTTTGTCGCCAGTGGCTGGAGTATGGGCCGATCGCTATAACCGGAAACTCTTGATTATGATATCTGATGGATTAATTGCATTTGCGACATTAATATTGGCGCTGCTCTTTTTAATGGGATATGATTCCATTTGGCTGCTCTTTGTGATGGCAGCAGTTCGAGCGTTTGGAACAGGTGTTCAAACGCCATCTGTTGGGGCGATTTTGCCACAAATAGTGCCAAAAGATAAGCTGACAAAAGTGAATGGTGTTAATGGAAGTATTCAGGCAGTAATAATGTTTATATCTCCGATGGTTAGTGCTGCTTTATTGACGATGGCATCCATCGAAGCGATTTTTTTCATTGATGTTATAACGGCAGCTATTGCTATTTTTACCTTGCTTGCCTTTTTAAAGATTCCTGCACATCAAAAGGCATCGCTAGAACAATCGACAAGTTATTTTAGTGATTTTAAAGAAGGACTGAAGTATGTCCATAATCATGCCTTTTTGAAAAAATTCTTTATTTATTTTTCCATCTTTTTTGTGCTGATGGCACCAGCAGCATTCTTAACTCCTTTGCAGGTTACTCGCAGCTTTGGAGATGATGTCTGGCGGCTAACGGCCATTGAAATAGCTTTTTCCATTGGAATGATGGTAGGCGGAGGAGTCATTGCCGCATGGGGTGGATTTGAGAATAAAGTGAAAACAATGACCCTAGCAAGCATTATTATGGGAGTTTGCACTTTTGCACTCGGGATGATTCCATTCTTTTGGATTTATCTAGTATTTATGGCGCTATTCGGAGTGGCAATGCCCATTTTTAATACACCAACCACCGTCTTATTGCAGGAAAAAATAGAAGAAGGATTTTTAGGAAGAGTTTTCGGTGTCATGGGGATGATTTCTACCTCTATGATGCCAATTGGCATGTTAATATTTGGACCGCTTGCCGATTTTATTAAAGTCGAATGGTTATTATTAGGAACAGGAATTTTTATTATGATCCTGTCGATTTTCTTAGGAAAAGACAAAGCATTAATCGAAGCTGGAAAACCTTCTATTGAAAGAGTTTGATTCAACTGCTAGGCTTAGTGTGCGCATAGTATGTTTGCGCAGCTAAGTCTTTTTTTCTTTTAAAAGCTGGGAGAATTTAAAAGTTCTCTTACGAGGAATGAAATTCGACAGTGTTTCTTGTATAATGGATAAATGTATCGGGAAATGCAACGTTCAAAAACGAAACGCTTAATTGATATTTAAGCGTCAACGAGGGATAGGGATGAAAAGAAGAAGGAAAACTACAACAAATACAATTATTGTCTTAATATTAGTTATATATTTTGGCTATTTATTTGCTTCTACTACAATTAAGCAAAATAAAGAACAAAGATTGTTGAAATATTTACCAGAAATCGCCACTCAACTGGAAAAAAATGAATTAAATGCAGAAGAGCTGGCACCTGTTTTACTTGCTATCATGGATCAAGAAAGTCGCGGAAAAGGAAATGATCCCATGCAGTCCTCTGAATCAGCAGGGCTGAAGAGAAATGCAATTGAAGATCCATCCGAGAGCATTAAGCAAGGAGTATTTCATTTTGCAGAAGTGTACAAGTATGGGCAAAAGCAAGGAGTAGATATAGAAGCAATCATCCAAAGCTATAATATGGGACCTGGTTATATTGATTTCATTGTCAGCAATAATCAAGTCGAACATAGTGAAGAATCAGCCAAAACATACTCAGAATATATGGTCGAACGGTCACCAGACATTTATACATGTAATAATGACAAATTAAATTTTAGATATCCCTATTGCTATGGAGACTTTACCTATGCAGATAAAGTGACATCCAAGGTAGAGGAGATGAGTAATATAATTGAAAAATATGCTCGGAAATTATAGGAGGAATAAAGAAAAATGAAGCTTTACCATTCTGTACTTGAATTAATTGGCAATACACCGACTGTACGATTGAATAAAATACCTAATACTACTGGAGCAGAGGTTTTTATCAAATTAGAATCTTTTAATCCAGGGGGAAGTGTGAAAGATCGTGCGGCTTTAAATATGATTGAGCGTGCCGAAAAAGAGGGAAAGCTTATCCCGGGAAGAAGCACCATTATTGAACCGACCTCAGGTAATACAGGGATAGGAATTGCCATGGTTGCTGCCGTAAAGGGATACCGTTGTATCATTACAATGCCAGATAATGCAACAAAAGAACGTGTCCAAATATTAAAGGCATATGGAGCAGAGGTATATTTAACCCCAGGTAACAGACGAATGCAAGGGGCAATTGATGAAGCCAATCGTTTAGCTATAGATATTGCTGACAGCTTTATTCCCATGCAATTTGAAAATGCAGCAAATGCTGATGCCCATCGAGGTACTACTGCTGTTGAAATTTTTGAAGCGTTTGAAGGAAAGCTGGATGCACTTGTTTTGACAGCTGGCACAGGTGGAACAGTTACTGGTGTTGGAGGAGAATTAAAGAAAAGGATTCCAGACATAAAAATATATGTAGTAGAGCCATTTGGTTCTCCAGTATTATCAGGAGGTAAACCAGGCCCTCATAAAATTCCAGGAACAGGCCCAGGATTTATACCGAAAATCTTGAACAGAGACATTTTTGATGAAGTCTTATTAATAAAAGATCATGATGCAGAAGTCATGGCAAGACGTCTTGCAGCGGAAGAAGGAATCTTTGTAGGGGCATCGGGTGCATCTAGCGCGCATTTTGCTGTGCAAATAGCAAGTGAACTGCCATCAACTGCTAAAGTGTTATGTATCGCACCTGATACAGGAGAACGTTATTTATCTTCAGATTTATTTTCATAAAAGAATGGAAACATTGGAATAAGCTGTTCCTATCGGGGAGAAAATATTCCAACTAATACTTCTTAGCTGACCAGATCATTTGTGATTTGGTCTTTTCTTGTTCTCCAATTGGCATAATAATGTTGCGATTTTATAGTACATCTTTAACTCTGTTTTAAATCAAGTGTATAATAATACGTATATGTAAATTTTTATACATAGATTAAAGGAGATGGAGTTAATGAAATTGATTTGTGAGTCCGGCCAATTAACAGATTACTTATCTGAACAAAAGGAAGTTGATTATTCTAATCCAATCATTAAAGAGAAAAGAGAGGACCTATTTAATTCAGCGCAAACAGAAATTGAAAAAACCAAAACAGCCTTTGAATTCGTCCGTGATGAAATAGGTCACTCCTGGGATATTCAAGGGAAACGTGTGACTTGTATGGCATCCGATGTTTTGAAGTACAAAGAAGGAATTTGTTATGCAAAGTCAAATCTATTAGCAGCTTTATTACGTTCTCAGCATATTCCAACAGGCTTCTGTTATCAGCGATTGATGTTGTTTGACTCTCCAGAAAAAGGATATTGTCTACATGCTTTAAATGCCGTTTATTTAAAATCTCTAAATAAATGGATACGATTAGATGCTCGTGGAAACAAAGCTGGCATTGATGCACAATTTTCCTTAGAGGAAGAAAAGTTAGCATTTACAATTAACGAAAAAATGGATGAAAAGGACTATCCCGTTATTTATGTTCATCCAAATCCCAAAACAATAAATGTGCTAAAGGGCCATAATGATGCATTAGAAATGTACAAACATCATTTGCCTGATAGCATTTAGTACAGGTGTTTAATGGTTTGTAAGGAGATGAGAAAGAGGAAAACGCATTGCTATGGGGGGGATGGGGTATCATGCAACATTCAAGTGTGATATTCATGAAAATCCCTATGACTGTCCAGATAAATTAATTTTATTCGATGAAAAGGATCATGACTACGGATTGATTATACATGATGGTGGTACTTCAAGTATTGAAATTGAATTTTGTCCGTGGTGTGGGTCAAAATTAGCATAGTTTGTGCAGAATTACCGGAGCACAGAATACGTATTGGCCAAATATCGGTTGGAAGAATGAGAATTAGGACAGCTAAAAATTGCATAAGGTGAAACTTTTTATTCCATATAAGCGTACCATTTATTAACAAATTATTAGGGAGGTAAAGCATTGGGAATTTTACTCGACTTATTAAATCTTGCAGTTTATATACCTTTTCTAAAGGTTGATGAAGAAGAGGTATGCAGAAATGTAAAACATCTAAAAAAACATCAATGGTTCCGAAATTACCTTAATGATGAAGAGTGTAGAGGGCTAATTATTCACGATAAGGATGTCCGACAATGTATTGGGAAATTCAATAGTAGTAAACTCAATAAGCATTCTTATCAAAAAAAGTGTCAAGAAAAATTACATAAAGTTCTCCTGCAAAATGGAAATTTTGCCTAAAGCAGTTGCAGGAAAAAAGGCTGTCAAGAGAGTTTTGGCAGCCTCCTTGTTTTTTTCAAAGTGATAAATATTCCTTTTCATATACATATTGCACTTGCAGTAAAACTTGGGCTGCGTGCTGTTTAAATTTGAATTCCACAGGCTTTCCTTTTCTAAAATATAGCCCAGCTTCATGCGGAGATTTTTCTAATCCAGCAAACAACCGACCTGCCCCCACACTAGGATGTGGACCAAATAAATGGATGAATGGTTGTATAATTAGTGGCAGCCCGCCATTTCTCCCTTTGCGCATTGTATTGTTATTGCCTGGATCTATACTGATAATTGTCACACCCTCTCGCTTTAATTCTTGCGCAAAAGCATGCGTCCACAAAGTAATTGCCAACTTCGTCGATGCATAGGGACCAATCAATTTCTGAAATTTAGGCGGGTTTGCCAATTCCTCTGGTACGAAAGATTTTTTAAATTTAAATGCATCTGAACTAGTTTGTATAACAATAGCAGGCTTTCCTTTTTTTAAAAGATCAAGTAGTTCCATCGTAATGATAAAGGGAACCACAGTCTGAATTTCGTAATGCAGTTCACGCCCTTGTGGGGAAAAGACGAGCTTCGAGAAACTGCCTCCTGCATTATTGAAGAGAGCATCAAGCTTTGTTTCTTTCTCTTTTATTAGCTTCAAAGCAGACTTTAATTGCCTAAAATCAGCTATATCAGCATGATAAACTCGGATTTCTCCTGCGCGGATTTTTTGCTGCAGCATTTGCTCTTCTTTTGGAAATTCAGAGCGAATTAAAGCTGCAACTGCCCACCCATTCTCGATTAATTTCTTAGTCAGCTCAAGACCTATTCCGCTGTTCGCCCCCGTAACAAGAGCTGTTTTTCTTTCTGCTATAATCATTTTATTACCTCCTATTGGTGATGAAGGAAGTATAGAATATGAAGTTAACTCCATGTCAATAAAAAGAATTCTCCTTGACCTGGAGTTAACTCCATATCTTATAATGACTTTATAAGAAGGAGGACGAACGAATGTATACCATTAAACAGGTAAGTACTCTTACTAGACTAAGTATTGATACAATCAGATATTATGAAAAAATTGGTTTGCTTCCAAACATTAAACGGCTGCCGAATAAGCATCGAGTCTTTACGCAAGCTGATATGGATAGGCTTCAAATGATCACTTGTATGAAAAAGGCAAATCTTAGTTTAGAAGAAGTGAAATTATATCTTGGTATTGCGGAAACAAGTAAGATGACCCCTGAAATGATAGCAGGTATGCTTCAGCAAAAGGAAAAAGTAAAAAATCAGATGGCCCAATTACAGACCGTTTTGGATTTTATCGATGAAAAGTTAGCAGAAGGAACATGGTTAAAAAGAAAAGTATAAAAACGAATGTCATTCTTTTAAGGATATTTCTTAAATCAAACAGATTTTGATTTTATCATAACTAAAGTGGAAGGTAAGTGACATTAGTAATAGGAAATTTAAAATAACTATGCCCCTGTAATGATATTGCAATCAATATCATTACAAGGTACATTATTTATTTTGAAATTGTAACTTACTTAATCAGAGTGTGCGACAGCCTTGACTTCAATCAACTGCTCCGGAAACGCCAGGTAAGTTACACCGATGAGGCTGCCGGCTGGTCTGTGTTTTTCCAGGTATTCTTTGAACAGACTGATGACTGGCTCAGTGTGCTCCTGCGGGTTTGTTAGAAAGATTTCCACATAAGCGAGGTTGGACTTCGTGATACCAAATTCATTCAAAACTCGATCAAGGTTTTCTAATGTTTGGCGAGTTTGTGCCTCAATATTATCCTTGCCAACGAACATACCATCCTTATCGTGCGAAAATTGACCTGAAATGTAGATAGTACCGTTGACACTATATCCTTGGGTAATACCGTGGTCCCATAGGTTGTGATTGTAGGTTTTAATAGTAGTCATTTTTTTCTCTCCTTTATCTCGAATTAAGGTAAGTATAAAATGAATATAAAGAAAAAAATAGTACGCACTATTTAGATAGCTACTATCAGAAAGGAAAGTGTCAATATGAGTATGGCTGATTATAAAGAAAAGGGTAATATCCAAGAGACGCCTTTTGGATATACACTGACAGTTGTTGGAGGTAAATGGAAAATGCTAATTCTGTATCTCCTTTCAGAAAGTCAACCTGTTCGCTTTAATGATATGAAAAGAAGAATAGGAACAATTACCTTTAAAACATTAAGTTCGCAGCTTAAAGATTTAGAAGCAGATGGGATGATTATACGAAAGGAATATCCTCAAATTCCTCCTAAAGTGGAATACAGTCTAACACATAAAGCAGAATCGATCCTGCCTATTTTAGAACAGTTATGTGAATGGGGAGAAAAAAACCGCAATATTTAACTTCTTTTGGCAGGATAATCAGAACTCATTTGAATCAGAATGAGCTAAATTTAGTCTCTTGTATTAGAAAACAGAAAACAGTTACCTAACTGGTAGCTGTTTTCTTAGTGTGCGGGCATATTCACTAGCGAGACGGTGAAAGTTCTTATTATTCGTACTCTATAGAAATATGGTGTTCATTCGATGGATGAAAGCTAGATTTCGCCTTACTCCAGTAAAAATTGCGTTCATTCTAAGGATAAAGTCCCTTTTCACTTTACTCCAGTTTGTGTAGTCGAGCTGGATTTCCGCCACTACTTTCATCATAGTCTTGATTATTTAGGCTGAAATAAACTATTAGCAAGCTAGAAGATACAGTATATAAGCTGGAATTTCCCCTTAAAAAAAGAGTGTTCCCATTTAAAATGGAAGCACTCCCATGTAGTAACCAATAATATTAAAAAGTAAACACCAAAGAAAAGAACCGATTGCAGCAAATAACATATATTTTGATAGATTCATACCAGAAATGCCTGAAAAGTAAGATGTTAATCTTCTGACACCTGGGATGAAATTAGCAATGACTATTGTCCAAGGGCCATATTTATCAAACCAATTTTCCACGCGTTCTAATTTGCTAGGGGTGAGCTTGATCCATTTTCCGTGGGTAAGCAGAAAGGGTTTGCCAATTTTCTTGCCTAATGTGTAATTGATAACCATTGCACTAAGGGCACCAATAAAGCAAATGATATCTGCAGCTAGAAAATTCATTATGGAAATGGAAGAAAGATAGCCTACAAAGGTTAGTAATGCTTCATCGGGAACAGGAATGCCTAAACCGCTTAATGCAAAAAGCACAAAAATGGCAATGTAGCCGAATTGGGAAATGAAATGTATGGATGTACTCATCTATATTACTCCGTTCTTTATTTCTCGTTAACTAGCTAAATAATGACTGTAAAAGATTTATTTATCTTTTGAAAGAAATCCACAGTATATAGTAGTTAAGTAAAATGTGCCTATTCCATGACAAAATAGTCAAGAAATAATGCGACTTTCCTATCATACAGCGAAATAAAGAAAAATGGGAGTGAGAAGTTCTAAGAAGTTAATTTTAAGATCATTTTATGAAGAGTTGTTAACGATGTAAATAATAATAAAGCAAACAAGAATCAATGATCGTGTCCAGATTACTTTTTGGCTGAGTCCCGCTCTTTTTTCTAGGAAAAAGATATAACCGTTTATGAGAGCAAACCCTAGAATAAGAGTAGGTACAGAAAAGGAGTGCTCGGAGGACAAGAGGGCATTGGCAATAACCAGAGAGATAATCAGCATGCCGATGGAACCCCAGACTAGTTCGATATACAGACTTCTTTTATTCTCCATAATTTTGACACCTCCTTATGAAAAAGTCACCATTATTTACATTATTAAGCATATCATAAGTATGTTGGTACAAAGAAAGAAATTACACTCGAATGATTTGACTTTGAGTCATATTTGCATTACTTTAATGACAAATAGAAAAGTAGTCAATGGGAAAATGAAGCATGCTAGAAAAATATAAGGAGGTTTTTTGAGGATGAGAACAACAATTGAAAAAGCACTTTCCTTAGGTTTAGGTTTAGCGATTGCAGGTAAAGAACAAGTAGAAAAAACAGTTGAAGAATTAGTGAAAAAAGGAGAGGTAAGCAAAAATGAATCAAAAGATTTAATCAATCATTTGATTCAAAAGGGAGAGGAAATGAAAGGTCAGCTTGAAGCAGTAGCAAAAGAAAAGGTAAATGCTGCTTATGGAGAATTAAAGCTGGCTACTTTAGAGGATGTAAAGAAATTAGAAAAAAGAATAGAGGCATTAGAAAGAAAAAATCTCGACGAATAAAGTAGGTTTGTAAATGGGTGTAAGTAAACGTATTAGACAGATGAAAAGATATCGCAAAATAACGTCTATTCTCGCTCGTAACGGAATAGGCTTTTTTTCCAATAAGATCGGATTGGAGGAGAAGTTTTTCTTTCATAAAGAACATCCTCCTAAAAGCACTGGAAGACGTATCCGCTTAATACTCGAAGAACTTGGAACTACTTTTATTAAACTTGGGCAGATTGCCAGTACCCGTCCTGACTTAATTCCGCCAGAAATAATTAATGAATTAAAAGAACTGCAAGACCAAGTACCTCCCTTTACATATGGAGAAGCCGTTCAGATTTTAGAAGAAGAATTAGGTGATTCTGTCGATCATCTGTTCAAACATTTTTCTGAAACTCCATTGGCGGCAGCATCCATTGGGCAAGTGCATAAAGCAATCCTTAAAGACGGGACGCAGGTTGCTGTCAAAATACAACGTCCTAATATTCATGCTATCATCGAAACAGACTTAGAAATTATCGCCGATTTGGCCCGAATCGCGGAGAATACATGGGGTTGGGCAAAGCAGTATGGCCTTCGCGAAATTGTTGATGAACTTGCAAAAGGTCTGCTGATTGAATTAGACTATGGAATCGAAGCCAGAAATATGGAGCGTTTTCTAGAGCAGAATAAATCGATAGGATATGTTGTCATCCCGTCAGTTTACTGGGATTATTCCACAAAAAAGGTATTGACGATGGATTATATAGAGGGAATAAAGCTATCTGACCATAAGCGATTAGATGAAGCTGGAATTGATCGCGAACTGCTTGCAGAAAGATTAGCCTATACGATTTTCTATCAAATTCTAGAGGTTGGTCATTTTCATGCCGATCCTCATCCGGGAAATGTACTTGCCCTACAGGATGGGCGCATCGTTTTATTAGATTTTGGGATGGTAGGCCAGCTTTCTTCTTATACGAAAAAGAGTTTTGCTTCCTTCGTTGTGGCTCTTCGTAATAAAAGCACGAAAGGAATCATTCGCGCGATTTCTGATTTAGGCATGATTCCCGAAAATGTTGATATAAAAAAATTAACAGCTGATGTGGAAGAGTTACGCGATAAATATTATAATATTCCGCTGAAAGACGTAAGTGTGGGTGAAGCAATTAATGATTTATTTATCATTGCCTTCCGTCATAACATAAGAATTCCTTCCGAATTAACCCTTTTAGGAAAGGCGCTTATGACGATGGAGGGAGTTGTTGTAGCACTTGATCCTACTTTTAGTGTATTTGATGTGGCGGAGCCATTTGGAAGAAAGCTATTTCTTGATAAGCTCAAGCCGTGGAAAATAGTGAAAAATATAGTAGAGGAAATACCAGAATACTTTGCTTCATTAAAAGATATTCCGATTACCGCCAAACAGTTAATGGGAATTCTTCGTAAGGGAAAAGTGCAGGTGGAATTTACCTCCCCACAGTTAGATTTATTAATCAAAAAAATTGATCGATTCAGTAATCAAATCGCGTTTAGTATTGTGCTGCTGGCATTGAGTATCGTGATGGTCGGTCTCATTATTGGCGTTGCACTTAGCGGAGTACAAACCGTTCTCTGGAAATTTCCAATCATTGAAATTGGCTTTTCAATCGCCATGTTGATGGTTGCTTGGCTTATTTACTCGATTTTTCGGTCAGGCAGGTTTTAGAATAAGGAGAATGAAAAGTGTCAAAAACTCTCTATTCGAGTTTTTGACACTTTTTTTGGTCACGCCTTTGTATGGTCTTTTCGTAAACATTGTTGCTTTTTTAGATATTAAGGGTTAAATGTGTTTAAAAAACTTATGGAATATTATCCCTTCCCGCTTTGTTGTGTTAGAATAAGAATGTATGTTCGATTGTGAAAAAGGGGGATAACTTTAAGATGTTAAAGAATAGAGAAGATATAATAAAGCTAATCCAAAGCGATGAAAAAATGATGGAGATTATAAAGGTTGCGAGTTCATTGAATTTGCCTGATTGGTGGATATGTGCTGGATTTGTACGTTCAAAAATCTGGGACACATTGCACGGGTTTAAGGAAAGAACTGAGACTCCAGACGTAGATGTTATTTATTTTGATAACGCAAAAATTGATGAGAATTTTGAAAAGAAATTAGAGAATAAGTTGAAAAGTATAATGCCTAATATACCTTGGTCTGTTAAAAATGAAGCAAGAATGCACGTCATTAATAATCTTCCTCCTTATTCTTCTTCGGAAGATGCTATTTCAAAGTTTCCAGAAACTGCAACTGCTCTCGGAGTAAAGATAGACAAGGATAATAAACTGGTTCTTACTTCTCCTTGTGGAACTGATGATGTCATTAATTTAGAACTGAAACCGACTCCCTATTTTATTGAAATAAAAGAACTTGCTGCAATTTACGAGGAGCGAATTATAAAAAAGAATTGGAAGGCTATTTGGCATAAAATTAAAGTCCAACACATATTAAAAAACTAATTAGGAAATATGCCGTTTCATTTTATAGAATGGCTTTTTTATACCTAAGGTGGTGGATACCTTTTTTAACATATCCTTCTTTCCTAAGATTAATAGGCTCGTGTTTCAATGTCTTTATCAGAGCGAATTTCTTATAGGTTGTAGTATCAGCGCATAGCAAAGAAGCTGGTTCACTATCATTCCCTATAACCGCATCTATTTCTTCCGCTCGCACTCGGCCTTGATTATAACCTGCAACTACGGTTCTGAACTACCACAACAGCAATTTTAAGGTTACTAGTCTGTCTCTTCCCCCACATTTCTTTGTTTTTCTGTCTAAGGCTTACATCCTTTTAAAGACTCGTTAAAAAGGGTTCATCACTTTCCAGCATTCCTTTCAAAATTTGAAATCTTTGGGGTGTGTAGCTATATCAAGTGAATTAGTATATTTTTCCAATTTTACCCTAACCGTCACCGTCAAATCTAGTCTTTTATCGGCAGTTACGCCTAAAATTAACCGCACTTCGAATCTATTCCTGCAGTAAATAACGGAAATATTTGGATGTTTGTAGCTTCTTCTTGAAATGGTATAGATAAACAATCAACTAAAACAGGAGGAGTTTGCTGATGAAGGCTGTTACATTTCAAGGAACGAAAGATGTACAAGTAAAGGAAGTGGAAAATGCGAAGCTTAAAAAAAAGGATGATATCGTCGTTCGCATTACCTCCACGGCTATTTGTGGATCTGATTTACATATTTATCAGGGGGCATTGCCGGCTGAAAAAGACTATGTCATAGGACATGAACCTATGGGAATTGTGGAAGAAGTAGGGCCTGAAGTAACAAGAGTAAAAAAAGGAGATCGTGTTGTACTACCATTTAACATTGCTTGCGGACATTGTTACTATTGCGAGCATGATATGGAAAGCCAATGTGATAATGCTAATTCCAATAAGGACATTGCAGATACGGGAGCATATTTTGGCTTTACAGAACGGTATGGAGATTATCAAGGGGGACAAGCAGAATTGTTACGAGTTCCATACGGGAATTTTGTTCCTTTTGTTATCCCGGAGTCCTGTGAATTAGAGGATGAAGCCTTGTTATTTATGTCCGACGTCCTTCCAACGGCATATTGGAGTGTCGAAAATTCAGGCGTAAAAGAGGGCGATACGGTCGTCGTTTTAGGTTGTGGACCTGTTGGATTAATGACTCAAAAATTTGCTTGGATGAAGGGGGCAAAGCGCGTTATAGCAGTTGATAATATTCCATATCGCTTAAACCACGCTCAAAAAATGAACCAAGTGGAAATTGTTAATTTTGATAATCATGGAGATACAGGCAACTATATAAAGGAACTGACTTCTGGTGGAGCCGATGTAGTAATCGATTGTGTAGGCATGGACGGAAAGAAAACACCTATGGAAGCAATTGGTCAAAAGTTGAAGATTCAGGGCGGAACAATCAGTGCTATCGAAATTGGTATGAATGCTGTTCGTAAGTTTGGTACCATGCATTTAACAGGTGTTTATGGATCTAAATATAATATGTTCCCATTAGGAAATATTTTTGAACGAAATATTACAGTTAAAACAGGACAAGCACCAGTAATACACTATATGCCCATGTTATTTGATTGGATTACTACAGGAAAAATTGATCCAACGGAAATTATTACACATCGCATTGCATTAGATGATGCGAGCAATGCTTATCAAATGTTTAATGATCACCAGGATGAAGTAATTAAAGTTGTCCTTAAACCTTAATTGTTCGAAAAAGCCATCGAAGGAAGATGATCGATGGCTTTTCACTTCTTTATCAACCCCTTCCGAACATATGGCAATTTATCGACTATTTGACGCTATCCATATGTTTCTACTATCTAACCCTTTATAATAAAAGTGTAAACCAGCTAACACAGAGAGGGACGTTTTCGATGAGAAAATACTCCAAGATGATTAAGCCTTTTGATATTATTATGGTTGTTCTCCTCTTAATCATTTCATTTGTCCCAATGGTCGTATTTGCGATGCACCAAGGGAAGGAAGAAGAAGGGAATAAAGTCATGGCAGTCATTACACAGGACGGGAAAGTCATTCGTGAAGTAGAACTAACAGGTCATACAGAAAATGAACAATTTATGATAAAAGGAAAAGGAAAACAATATAATTTAATCGAAGTGGAAAATGAACAAATCAGAATTAAAGAAGATAATAGTCCAGACCAAATTGGCGTCAAAATGGGATGGAAAGGCATACCTGGTCAAACAATTATATGTCTGCCCCATAAAGTTTTAATCGAAATAGTAGCAGACAAACCGGAAAAGGCAGAGGAGGATGGATTGATTTTGTCGCATTAGTTAATTGTTTTGTGTGGAAAGCGGTGTTCAATCACCGCTTTCTTTTGTTTTTGTGGTGTTTGTGGTTTGGCTGAAAAAGGGTGAATTTTGGCTGATAAAGAATGGAGTTTGGCTGATATCCGCAAAATTAGCCTTTAATATACTTCCTTACAGCAAATAAAAAAAGGAAATGGTCCAAAAAATAATAAAAAACCGATTCCACACTCTGATACTCATGGAGAATCGGCTCTTTTTAATAAAAATGTTTATTTTTCGTCGTCTTCCATAAAAGGCTTATTAACGTAATAATACATAACCCCCATAAAACCAACCCCGCCGATTAAATTCCCTATTGTTACGGGCACTAAGTTACGAATAATGGCTGGGATAGTGACAGCTGGATTTTGATCTAAAACATAAGAAATAGAGAATGTTGCCATATTAGCAATGCTGTGTTCATAGCCTGAGATAAAAAAACAGAAAACGAATAAAATCATTACCGTTATTTTAGCGATATCTTCTTTTAAAGCCATAGGGATAAAGAATGCTAAACAAACAAGCCAGTTACATAAAATTCCTCGAAAGAAAAGTTCACTTATGGGTGCCTGCAATTTAGTTTCTGCAGCGTGAAGTAAAAAGTCATTGACACTAGGTGACTTAAACAGCCCGGTTAATAAAATGAAAACAGCAAAGAAAATTGCTCCGACTATATTTCCTGCATAGCTAGTTCCCCAAACTTTAAAGACATCGGTCCACTTGATTTTTTTTCTTAATGCAGCATAAGTATAGTAAAAGGTGTTTCCTGTAAATAAATCTCCGCCACCATAGGCGATAAGAATAATAGCTGCGCCGAATACTAATGCAGCCATAGGATAGGCAAAAGGAGATTCCACTGCATAGAAGAAATTCCCTGTCTTAAATGCAACAATTACTCCAAATCCAATAAACATGCTGGCGACAACGGCACGCATAAAAAAGCGAAACTTACTGCGTTTATAAATTTTTAATTTTTTTAAGGCTAATTTTTCTACTTCATAAAGAGATGCGCCTTCCATATTCCTAATCCTCCTGAAAAAAGGTTATCTTCGATTAACACTGTAGTAATGTTTCTTACTCTATTATTATCATGTTGATTTCATAAGAGGTCAATGAAATTATGTGAAAAAAATCACAATAATAATGTATATTCGAAATTTGTTCACATTTCTACCGAAAGTTAACGATCTTATTATAGTTCCCGAAATACTAAATTAAAAATATACATAAAATATGCAAGATTTTTCTGAAAATACTGTTAATATAAGATGATTCATGTATCGGAAAATAGAATAAAACGTGTAATATCAGCTTGGAATAATTTGTCGAAGAATTCATGTTATATTTTCTTACAAATGTATAGACTTTATATTTATTCAATCATAAAATAGAAGATGGAAACTAATAAGGGAGTGAAGAGCTCATGACTTCAGCATATCGCATTTCAATGCTTGTAAACGATCAGCCGGGAGTTCTGGCTCGTATATCCAGTTTATTTGGAACGCATCATGTTAATATTGAAGATATCAAAACGAAAAAATATAAACGAGAAGCAACGACGAGAATACAAATTTCTAGTTCGGCAGAGGAGAAGCAAGTACAAAACCTTATCCTAGGATTACAGGGATTAATGGATGTTGTAGAGGTAGATGCAGATGCCATTCATCAATCTGCTTTTCAGCAACGACTGCTTCAACGTACAAATACTATTCAGACCCTAAGAGAGCAAAAAACACTAAGCAAGAAAGTATCTTACTGGCTAGTTGCCTGCAGCTTGTTCTTAACATTATTCGGTACGAATATTCCTGCCTCCCTTTATTCTCTTTACCGTGTAGAATGGGGACTTACACCGGGAATGATTACCCTTGTATTTGCTATTTATGCTTTTACGGTTATTCCAGCAATTGTGATTGCGGGGCAATTATCCGATCAGATTGGAAAAAAGAAAGTACTTATCCCGGGAATTTTCTTTTCCCTTATAGGAACATTTTGCTTCACCATAGCGAATGGTCTGGGAATGCTGCTTATTGGTCGCTTATTCCAAGGATTATCTGTTGGAATTTTAAATGGGGTAGCAGTAGCTGCTTTAACGGAGCTTGATGAGAATAAAAATACAAAAAAGACTGCGTTAATATGTGCTCTTGCTGTTACCCTTGGGAATGCGTTCGGCCCCATTCTCTCCGGATTACTTGGTGATTTTGCTCCAATTCCATTGAGATTATCTTATTATGTACATTTATTATTTATCATTCCCTGCTTTATCTTCCTATTTTTCTTAAATGAAAATATTAGACCAGGTTTAAAGCCTGTTCAATTGAAGAAGCCATTTGTTCCAAAAGAGATAATGAAACCATTCTTACTAGCATCTTTTACTTCTTTTGTGGCATGGTCGATTATTAGTATGTTTATGTCGTTAATTCCATCTAATCTGTCTAGCTTTACAACTGTAAGTAGTTTAACGATATCAGGCGTAGTTGTAGCACTTGGATTAATCGCCGCTGCTTTTAATCAAATTTTATTAAAACAATTATCACTAATGAAATTAATGACAATTGGATATGTGTTCCTTGCATTGGGTCTTATCCTTCTAGTTATTACGATTGATACGAAATCACTGACCTTATTGTTGATTTCTGCTGTATTGATTGGCGGGGGAAATGGACCAGCTTATGCAGGAAGTCTAGCACTAGTTAATGAAGTAGCTCCAAGTAAAACGAAAGGGAATATTGTATCTACTTTCTTTGTCATTACTTATCTTGGTGTGAGCCTGCCAGTTATTGGTCTTGGCTATTTATCTCAGTCTTTTGGGGTAGCTGGGGCTGTAACGACTTATGTACTCATTATGGGAGCACTGTTAGTAGGAATTGCAGGCTTTGCGTGGAAAGAGGGAAAATCCATTTTTCCTAAATGAGATGTTGTAAATTAAAAGGCCGGATTTACTTATAAAAAGTAAACTGGTCTTTTTTCAACCCTGCCAACTAAAAGTAAAAGAATTGTAAAGAAATAAAAAAGTATTAATAATTATCTCGATATTGAATAGAATGTTGATGTAGAAGATTTGGCGAGGGAATCTACCTATGACATATCATAGAAACGAATTGGAAGGCCCCGAGACAGAGACGATCTAGGAGCCTAGCTTGAAGGTTTGAATAAATAAGTAGATTCCCTTAACCAATGAAAACTTTAAGCAGTAGAATCATGTAAGAAAAAGAGGCTGAAGAAAAATTAAAAAATTTGTCGAAAAGAGGTTGCTTTTTTTACATGATGATTATATAATAAAAAACATGTTAAGGACATGTTAAAAAACAGTAAAGAAAACTTAATAAATGCGGGTGTAGTTTAATGGTAAAACCTCAGCCTTCCAAGCTGATGTCGTGGGTTCGATTCCCATCACCCGCTCCATACATAGCTCACAACGCAGTGTTTCGTTTCATTAAGAACGAAGCATTGCGTTTTTTATATTTTACGAAAAAAATAGTTGGAAGAAGCGTTCTATAAAAAGCTCTTCTTCCAACCATATTATTCCACAATAGAAAATGAGGCCTCTCCTCCATGAACTTGTACAAACATTTTTAGTAGAGATTCTACCATTTGTTTGGCTTTTTCATTTGCAATAGAGGGTGGGAGATAAATAATCTGAATGGCATTTTTCGTAGATGATTGGACAGGGGCTCTGTCTGAATCGACAAAGGGGCTGCCAAATGGACCAAGTTCATCTTCTGATACAATCAAATTTTCAATGGAATTTATTCTTCCATTAAGGCCAGCGTATTGTTCGCCTTCTTTTCCGATACGTATGTTTATTTTTCCTTGAAGATTGGCACAATCATAAATACCGATCGGAATACCGTATTGAAGGGAAAAGAAGTTATTAATATCAATACTACTATTAATTGGTTCTAAGTAATTCTGTTTTTTGATGCGTCTCAGCAGGCTTTCGGCTGAATGGCGATAACGATTTGGATCTTTGCCTGTCTTTTTAAAGATTTCCCGCCATTCTTTTATAGAAGGGATATCCGTTACATTACTATCTTCTAAATCAAAAAAAATAGACTCTTGAAAAAGTCGCATCCGCCCTTTAATCATTTGCGGCGTGTCCATTACTTGCATACCTTGGTAATAAATGTAGCCAATCTTAAAATTAGGTATCCGTTCTTTAATCTCTTTTGCGATTGAAATATCCAATATATACACCTCCAATATAATAGTTGTCTATGTTATTCTATATTTTAGCGTAATCTTTATAAAAAACCAATGAAAAGGAAGGAGGGGGTCCTATGGATTACCGTGAATTCAAGAAAGATATCATTGCATATAGTAAAACGATCGGAATCGATAAAATAGGCTTTACAAGTGCGAGCACCTTTGAAGAAATGAAAGTACGACTAATAACCCAACAGGAGTTAAACTATCAATCTGGTTTTGAAGAAAAGGATATTGATAAGCGGGTAAATCCCTCCCTTCTATTACATCAGCCAAAGTCCATTATTTCGATTGCATTAGCTTATCCTTCTAAAATGAAGGAAAGAGTAGTCAGCAAAAAAGGGGAGCGCAGAGGGATTTTTTGTCGTGCTTCCTGGGGAACAGATTATCATGTTGTCTTAAAAGATCGCTTGCAGAAGCTTGAAGATTATATAAAAGAACGAATTCCAGATGCTTTGTGTAAGTCAATGGTCGATACCGGAGAATTGGTAGACCGAGCAGTTGCCCAGCGAGCGGGAATTGGTTGGTCTGGAAAAAACTGTGCAATCATTACTCCTGAATTTGGTTCGTATGTTTACTTAGGGGAGATGATTACCAATCTTCCAATCGAGCCTGATACACCGATGGAGGATCAATGTGGAACTTGTAATAAATGCATTGATGTATGTCCAACAGGTGCTCTTGTTCAAGGTGGCCAATTAAATGCACAAAGATGTATAGCGTTTCAAACACAGACAAAGGGCTTTTTAGCGGAAGAATTTAGAGAAAAGCTTGGAAATCGAATTTATGGCTGTGATACATGTCAAACGGTTTGTCCGAAAAATAAGGGCATTGATTTTCATAATCATCCAGAAATGGAACCAGACCCTGAAATAGCAAAACCATTGCTTCAACCACTTCTTTTTATCAGTAATAAAGAATTTAAAGAAAAATATGGTCATATTTCTGGTTCATGGCGTGGGAAGAAGCCGATCCAGCGTAATGCGATTATTGCACTTGCTCATTTTAAAGAAGAAGGAGCAATCAGTGATTTAATTACAGTCATGAAAAAAGATCCAAGACCAGTAATAAGAGGAACAGCCGCTTGGGCACTTGGGAAAATTGGCGGCGATGAATCAAAGACAGCCCTAGAATTAGCAAGACAACAAGAAGCCGATCACGAAGTATTAAAAGAAATGGATGATGCATTACAGCGGTTGGCAAAATAATTAATAGGAATGAACGCTGAAATTTTTCGGAGCAAGAGGAAAAGAGGCGTTCATCAGTTGGATGAAAGCCGAAATCTCGTGGAGCAAGAGGAAAAGAGGCGTTCATCAGTTGGATGAAAGCCGAAATCTCGTGGAGCAAGAGAAAAAGTGGTGTTCATAAGTCGGATGAACGTAATAATCCACAGAGCAAGCAGAAAACAGGCGTTCATTAGAAAATACTCTTTTATCATTTTAACAAATTAATACGAGATGAAAAAAGAAGGCTAGCAATGCCTTCTTTTTTTGTACACTTCTACTCTGCTTTAACATAGTTATTAATGAAGGGAGTAGATGGAATGAGACAACAATTAATGGAGTTAATCGAGAAAAGGATTCAGCAATGTGTTACAAAGGATAGGGAAGCAGTAGTGGATGAAAAATTAGAGAGAAAAAGAAATAGTATGCATAAAAGAAAGGCTGAAATTGTTCATGTGAAGGCGAAAGGGAAAATTGAAGATATGGAAAAAAAGGCGGATGAGACAGAAGAATTAGTGTATTCTGTTCATTTTCAATATTTTATCAAGCAGGGCGAGCTTTTTTTGATTGAAGAAGAGGTCGAAAATCGAAAAGCTGTTGTTTTCAAGGGGGTAATAATTGAAGATACAGAGATTCTGCCAGCTTATCCAGAAGACTATCGAGAGGTGCCATTAGCGGAAGAATGGGGAGAAACAATAGAAAGAGAGAGCCGCTATAAGTATGATCGTTTAAAGGCTGTTCAATATGCAGAAAAATGGTGGAATAGCTATAATCCGAAATACCATCAATTTGAAGTAGATTGCACCAATTATATATCTCAGTGTGTGCATGAAGGCGGGGCACCAATGAGAGGCTATCCTAATCGAAATAAAGGCTGGTGGATGCAAAATAACAATTGGAGTTATAGCTGGGCCGTAGCGAATGCGTTCCCAAGATACTTAGAAACCTCTACTGCTGGATTGCGGGCAAAGCGGGTGGATAGTGCCATGGAGTTAAAACTTGGAGATGTCATTTGCTATGATTTTGAAGGCGATGGGAAATATAATCATACAACGATTGTTACAGGGAAAGATGCGAATGGCGAGCCATTAGTAAATGCGCATACGTATAATAGTCGCATGCGTTACTGGAAATATGAAGATTCGACAGCTTATACACCGAATATTAAATACAAATTTTTTACGATTATCGATGGATAAAAAGGAGACATATCTCTTTCGCATTTCCTTTTCACAAAGTGTATAATGGAACGGAAAGTAACAGTTTAGAGGTGACAAACTTGGCAATACATATTGTTTTATACCAACCACAAATCCCTTCCAATACAGGCAATATTGCCAGAACATGTGCGGGAACAGACACGGTGCTTCATTTAATTCGTCCATTTGGATTTTCTATGGAGGATAAAGCGTTAAAGAGAGCCGGCTTAGATTATTGGGAGTTTGTTAAGATTTATTATTATGACTCTTTAGAGGAATTTTACGATAAAAATGAAGGTGGAGCTTTTTACTATGTGACGAAGGCAGGGGAATCTCCCTATGACTCCTTCGATTACAGTACGCTAAATAAAGAGCATTATTTTATTTTCGGAAGTGAAACAACAGGTCTCCCTGAAGAAGTCATTCAGAATAATGTAAATAAAACGTTACGAATTCCAATGACGGACAATATTCTTTCCTACAATCTTTCGAATACAGCAGCTGTCCTTATTTATGAGGCTTTAAGGCAGCAAAACTTCGCTCATTTAAAATAAAATGAAACCAGAAAACTGGATAAATCGAAACAAGTATACGAAGATTCTACGTATACTTGTTTATTTTTTGGAATTACAGTGAGAAAAGGCACCTAGTTTAGCAAGCAGGCTAATTCTTTTGGTCAGAAAGATTATTGGTATATTATATAGGATATAGTTACTATCAGTAATTTTGGGAGACAATAAGAAAAAACAAAGGAGAAGATCTCATGAATCAAACAATCGAAACCATACTCAATCATCATTCTGTTAGAAAATTTACAGATGAGGAGTTAACACAAGAGCAAATTCGTCTCCTTGTTGAAGCTGCGCAAAGTGCTTCTACCTCTAGCTTTGTACAAGCATATAGTATTATTGGGGTAAAGGATAAGGAGAAAAAGAAAAAACTAGCATCCTTAGCTGGAAATCAGCAATACGTAGAGAATAATGGTCATTTATTTATTTTCTGTGCTGATTTATATCGTCATACAGTTGCTGCTGAAATGGAAGGAAAGAAGGAAGCCGCTCAGGACTCCATTGAAAGCACGGAAAAGTTTATGGTAAGCCTTATTGATGCTGCGCTTGCTTCGCAAAATATGGCCATTGCTGCAGAATCATTAGGACTTGGTATTTGTTATATAGGTGGTATTCGCAATAATTTAGTGGAAGTAAGTCAGCTATTGAAAACGCCTGATCATGTACTGCCATTATTTGCTTTAGTTGTAGGTTATCCAGACCAACAAACAGAGAAAAAGCCTAGAGCTCCTTTTCATCATATTTATCATGAAGATCAATATGAGCAGGATGATGCACAATATAAAAAAGGACTACAGGAATATAATGAAGAAATCACAGCTTATTATCAGGAAAGAACAAATGGAGCAAGATCGGATACGTGGACTGCGCAAATGGCTGCTCATTTTGAGCATAAATCGCGTATGTATATGAAGGAGTTTGTGCAGCAGAAAAAATTTGATTTGAAATAAACAAAAAAACAGTGTCGGAAGTATACCGATGCTGTTTTTTATTAGTAAAATAAGAAATTAGTGATTATAAGACAGCATTTTTCCTACAAAGAAAAGGTTTTTCCTCCAATTAGTTCGCTTCACTAAAAAAACTATTCCCTCTTTTAAGCATGTTCGTATTCGCTGGTGCATAGATTATATTAATCGTCTCTGATAAAGTGACAGGGGAGGTCCATATGAGTATATTAAAGAAAATCGAGATGCATAGACAAGAAGAAGAGTTGTTGAAGTGGGAAGGGACATTTGAAGAATACCTAGAAATATTGAAGGAAAAGCCATGGGTTGGTCAATCCGCGCATTCAAGGGTTTATAACATGATTAAAGATGCAGGTATTGATGAAGTAAATGGAAAAAAACAATATAAATTTTTCTCTGATCAGCTCTTTGGTTTAGAAGAGCCGTTAGAAAGATTAGTAGAGGAATATTTCCATCCAGCTGCTAAGCGTTTAGATGTAAGGAAACGTATTTTATTATTAATGGGTCCAGTCAGTGGTGGAAAATCTACATTGGTAACCATGTTAAAAAGAGGCTTAGAAGCCTATACGTACACGGATCGTGGAGCGGTATATGCGATTAAAGGCTGCCCAATGCATGAAGATCCACTTCATATGATCCCACATAGTCTAAGAAAAGATTTTTATGATGAATATGGAATCCGCATTGAAGGAAACTTATCACCACTTAATATGATGAGACTTCAGGAAGAATATAATGGAAAAATCGAAGATGTAATCGTCGAAAGAGTATTTTTCTCAGAAGATAAGCGAACTGGAATAGGAACCTTTAGTCCATCTGATCCGAAATCCCAAGATATTGCTGACTTAACGGGAAGTATTGATTTCTCGACAATTGCTGAATATGGATCTGAATCAGATCCAAGAGCCTATCGTTTCGATGGCGAGCTGAATAAGGCAAACCGAGGGATGATGGAGTTCCAGGAGATGTTAAAATGCGATGAGAAATTCTTATGGCATTTATTATCCTTAACACAAGAAGGAAACTTTAAAGCGGGAAGGTTTGCTCTCATTTCTGCTGATGAGTTGATTGTCGCCCATACAAATGAAACGGAATATCGCTCCTTTATTTCCAATAAAAAGAATGAAGCACTGCATTCCCGGATTATTGTCATGCCAGTTCCATATAATTTAAAAGCATCAGAAGAGGAAAGAATCTATGAGAAAATGATTCGCGAAAGTGATGTTGCCGATGTTCATATTGCCCCACACACTTTAAAGATAGCCGCTATCTTTACTATTTTAACTAGATTAAAGGAGCCTAAAAAAGGTGATATTGATCTAGTGAAAAAAATGCGTCTATATGATGGCGAAAGTGTAGAAGGCTTTAGTTCGGCTGATTTAAAGGAACTGCAAAATGAATATGGGGATGAAGGAATGAGTGGCATTGACCCGCGTTATGTGATTAACCGGATTTCTTCTACCATTATTCGCAAGGATGTTACAAGCATCAATGCATTAGATGTGCTTTTATCCATAAAAGAAGGCTTGGATCAGCATTCTTCTATTACGAATGAATTAAAAGAAAAGTATTTAAATTGCATTTCCTTAGCACGGAAGGAATATGATGAAATTGCGAAGAAAGAAGTACAAAAGGCATTTGTTTATTCGTATGAAGAGTCAGCTAAAACGTTAATGGATAACTATTTAGATAATGTAGAAGCCTATTGCAATAAAAATAAGCTTCGTGACCCATTAACTGGTGAGCCGATCAATCCAGATGAAAAACTAATGCGTTCGATTGAAGAGCAAATTGGTATCTCCGAAAATGCAAAGAAATCTTTCCGTGAAGAAATCCTGATTCGCATTTCTGCCTATGCAAGAAAAGGAAAACGATTTGATTATAACTCTCATGATCGCTTACGGGAAGCCATCCAGAAGAAGTTATTCGCAGATCTGAAAGATGTTGTAAAAATTACTACATCTACTAAGACACCAGATGAACAGCAATTGAAGAAAGTAAATGAAGTGGTTGCACGTCTTATCGATGAACATGGCTATAATTCCACATCAGCAAACGAGTTGCTGCGTTATGTAGGAAGCTTATTAAATCGTTAATTAAATTGGTCAAGGAGGAACAGGCTAAAAGGCGTCTGTTCCTCTTTTGGCTTAAAGATAGAATAAGTGAATAGATGGAGCATGTCTAAAGCTATTTCTAAAAAAAGTAAAATTATCGAAATTATTAGTAAATTATTTAAGGCAACTGCATATGATAGAGTAATCACTTTATTTAGATAGAGTGATACCCAAATTAGTGTATGCGCAGAGGACTTTATATGTGCACAAAACGTAGAAAAAATTTTTTAGGAGGGGTAAAATGACCGAAAAGCAAAATAAACATCAGTTTGTAATATCCCAAGAAAATTGGTCCCTCCATCGCAAAGGCCACGATGATCAACAGCGACATCAGGAAAAGGTGCAGGAGGCCATTAAAAATAACCTCCCTGATTTAATTACAGAAGAAAACATCGTCATGTCAAATGGGCGAGAAGTAGTGAAAATTCCTATTCGTTCATTAGATGAATACAAGATTCGATATAATTACGATAAAAACAAACATATTGGGCAAGGGAATGGAGACAGTCAAGTTGGCGATGTGGTCGCACGCGATGGTTCTGGAAATCAAAAAGGCCCAGGAAAAGGGCAAGGAGCAGGAGATCAAGCAGGAGAAGATTATTTTGAGGCAGAGGTCTCTTTAATGGAATTAGAAGAAGCTCTATTTAAGCAATTAGAATTGCCGAATTTAAAACGAAAAGAACAAGATCAAATTGTTGTGGAAAATATTGAATTTAATGATATTAGAAAAGTAGGCTTAATGGGTAATATTGATAAGAAAAAAACAATGATCTCAGCATTTAAGCGCAATGCCATGTCTGGGAAACCAGCATTTCATCCCATTTATCCCGAGGATTTAAAATTCAAGACGTGGAACGAAGTGCAAAAACCAGAGTCCAAAGCAGTTGTCCTTGCGATGATGGATACGAGCGGCTCGATGGGCTTGTGGGAAAAGTATATGGCAAGAAGCTTTTTCTTCTGGATGACGAGATTTCTTCGCACCAAATATGAAACAGTAGAAATAGAATTTATTGCCCATCACACGGAGGCAAAAGTTGTGTCGGAAGAAGATTTCTTTTCTAAAGGAGAAAGCGGTGGTACGATTTGTTCCTCTGTTTACCGAAAAGCATTGGAATTGATTAATGATAAGTATGACCCAGGCAGATTTAATATTTATCCCTTCCATTTTTCAGACGGAGACAATTTAACGTCTGATAATGCTCGATGTGTCAAGCTAGTAGAAGAGCTGATGGAAGTATCCAATATGTTTGGCTATGGGGAAGTGAACCAATACAATCGCCACAGTACGCTCATGTCTGCCTACAAAAATATTCAAGATGAAAGATTCCGCTACTACTTACTAAGACAAAAAGCCGATGTGTTTAATGCTATGGCAAGTTTCTTCCGGAAAGAGGAAGAGGGACAGATGTACGCATAAAGAATAGAAGCACAACTCATTAAATGGGTTGTGTTTTTTTTGATCGGACAAGTGTGATGAAATAGGATGTCCGTGTTTTAACAACTTATTTTCTTAAGAGCACACTCTCGTTTGACCCTTATATACAGGGTGAAATATTAGATACTTTTGACAAAGTGGTATTTAAGTAGGTTTAACAAGCCTAAATGATACAAAATTTAATGATGGATACAAGTCTTTACTTTTACAAAAATTAAAACTTAGAGAAACTACTCTCTTTGTACAGCATGACTAGTAAGAAAGAGTAAAAAGGAATATTTTTGCGTTTTCTTATTTAAGCTTGTTTGTATCTTCTTCAACCGTGTTTTCTACTTTTTAATGTTTTTTTTAATGCAGAGACACCGATAAATAGCATCCAAATACTCAAAGGGATAAAGGCTATGACAAAAAGTCTATCGGTAATCATATCCATCATAAATAAAATCAGAATAAAAATTGTTAATATAGTAGCAAGAGAAAATCTATTCATTTTCATCCCCTATTCCTAAGTAGATAGTTTACCGTTTGGTAATTGATATAATACAATACTAGCAAATATTAAAAAAGATTAGATTTTACTCGATATTAAATTAATTCTTGAGAAAGAAGTGGAAAAATGACGAGTCATTATTTTATTGCTACAATGCGAGCTATTCCTGAATTTCATGAAGGGGACAATAATTACTCTTTTCTAAGTGGTGAGGCTTATAAAGAGGTATTACCTTTTACATTACCATACACAAAGCTAGGGCGATGGTCGGAACATATTTTTTCGGTATCTTTATCATCATTTTCAGTAATTGTGTCATAATCATCACTACAGGGACTGCGATGACAGCATCCCAGAAGTTTGTTTGTATCGTTGGGAAATCCATTACATCCACCACCTTTACGGTTTAGTATTCCATTTACCTTTGTAACTAATACATAATTCAAAAGTATCGAATAAACCGCTTAAGGAAGCGCATATTAATGCTGAGGTGGTATTTAAGGAGAAAAATAAAATGGAGAAACGATTTTTAAATGGATTACTTATCGGGAATTTATTGATCCTGCTGCCGATTTTATATAGAAAACCCCCAATTAGAGATTGGATTATTGTGTTTGTGTATAATGCTATTACCAATGGTTTGCTTGATATGCTTTTAACATCTCATAAAGTAATTAGATATCCAGTTCGCTTTCTGCCGACGATATTTAATATACATATATTATTTGATTTCTTAATTTATCCGACATTTACTGTTTTCTATAATCAATTAACGAAGAGAGATAAACCCTTTGCTATTTTCTATAAATTGATTTTTTTTACACTTCCCTTTTTTATTATTGAATTATGGGCTGAAAATAAGACAAAATTAATTGAATGGAATAAGTGGTGGAAATGGTACTATTCTTTTCTAAGCATAATTCTTAAGTCATTAATAACAAGATTCGTTATCGAAATGTTAAGGAAAAAGAACTTTTTGACAAAATGAGCTAATTTGCTTTCTCTAAAGTTTATGTACTTACAAACAAGGGGAAAATATTGGAGACAGACTAAATCTTTCTATCCCATTTTAAAAGAAAACATAGTTATTTCCTTCTTTTTATTGTAAAATGGCGAAGTAGAATAGTGTAACGTAGATTGTTTCATTCAATAATAGTAATTACATACTGTACGTGATTAGGATAGAAGTTAATCCTAAGAAAGGAAAGCAAATGACAAAAATCGTAAATATCATTCTGTTAATTAATGTCATTGGAATTGTTCTTTATGCAGCAGGAGTACTTGATACGGATATCTTCCGTGTGGAGTTTTTATCCTCTGGTGTAATTATGCTTCTGTTTGGTTTAAGAGATGTTGTTAGAGGGGTGAAAAGAAAAAGACGTTAGGAATTTGGCCGTTTATGAAATGGAATGTTGCTTAAAAAGGGTAGGAAGGGAGCAAAAGATGAAGCCTGTTTATCGATGGATCTATATTTTTCTAGGGACAGTTTTTTTGGTTTTAGGAATAATTGGAGCCTTTTTACCTTTGCTGCCAACTACACCTTTTTTATTATTAACATCCTTTTTCTATACACGAGGTTCTGAGCGTATTAATAAATGGTTTCGTTCTACAACGTTCTATCGTGACTATGTGAAAGGATTTCGTAAAGGCGCATTGACGAAAAAGCAGAAAATCAAAATCATTATCACGTGCTATAGCTGCTTAGCTATCAGCGCTATTCTTGTAGATCATTTTTATACTCGAATCATGCTGGGCTGTATTGCGATTGTTCAAGCCATTTCAATGTTTATCATAAAGACGAAAAAAGAGGAACCGGAAGTAATCATAAAAGAATAAGAAAAAAACAGTGGATGACCTTTTTTAAGGAATCCTTTTTTTTGTTCTTATAGGTTAATAGTTGAAAAAAATACTTGTTTAATAGTAAAATAGGATTCTAGTAATTTCCAATTAATAGCCTCAAGATAATTCCCCAGTCACACTAACATTTCCTATTGGAGGTAAAGATGAATAAAATTTCACAAGCAGAAGCAGTTAAATTAAAAAGTGTCCTTTCTAAGCGAATTCATGAACTAGAAGAGGAAATGGATAGAGTTGCATTTGTACAAGTAGAAGCAGGCAAGCCTATTCCGAAGCAAACACGAACAATCCTTGATGTTGAGCAAGAGCTAGAAGAAGTACGCACTGATTATCGATTGCTTGATAAATTAATGTATAGTGCCAATATCGAAAACGAAATAAGCTTTGAAAATACAAATATCACCATTGTGGAAGCAATTGAACTGGCGACACAGCTCCGCGCAAAAGCCCGAAAATATAAAGAGTTTGCGGCAGCGGAAAAGGAAGAATACGTCTATTCTTATAGTGAAACAGTCCAACTAATGAAGGTAGCCACCTTTGAACCAGAGGATTATCGTTTAAAAAGCTTAGAATGTGAACGAAAAGCAAACCGTTTATCCAATTTAATTAACAGTAAAAACTATCAAATTGAGCTAGAATTTGATGGGGAAAAATATTTTTAATTTTTATAGCATGCTTAACGGGCAGGCAGCAAAATTGCTGCTCCTATCTTGAAAATGCGCGAAAGGAACTCAAACTTACTTATCTATTATTGCCTTGAATAGGTGAGACTCCTATTCAAGGATAGAAGGATTTCTCTTTTTGTGTACAAAGGTACGTTTACATGGTGCTGGCTAAACCAATGACCACTAACCCATTACTCGTTTACCCTTTACCGTTTACCAATTATTGCAATGGTGGTTGAAGACCATTTAAGTCCTCTTATCCTTCTATGACGAAGCCGATCAAAGAATAGTTTTATTCTTTGGTTGGCTTTATTTTTGTTTATCATTAAAATGATTAGAAAGGAGGGAGTCTAATGCCAAATATATGGGACCCCGAATACACCATAACAAAGGAGAAAGCTGCTCAATTATTGGAGGAACAGTTTCCAATTAGTGTTCATTCTATTAGAGAAATAGGGGAGGGGTTTGATAATACAATTCTTCTCGTTAACGATTGTTATACGTTTCGTTTCCCAAGAAGAGAAATAGCGGTGAAGCTTTTAACAAGTGAATGGGAGCTATGCGGATTATTGCAGATCAGCTGCCTATCCCCATACCTAAGCCGATATATATAGGGTCAGCCAGCCGGGCCTTTCCGCGAATTTTTATAGGATATGAGTATTTACCAGGAAATACTCCAGAAGGTTTAACGAATAAGGAAAGAATACAGATGGCAGAGCAATTAGGAAGCTTCTTGAAAAAATTGCATTCTTTCTCCACCAAGCAATTCAAGCTTGTTCCATACGATGAATTTGATCGACTTCATATTGATAAAAGAAAATCCCGCTTAATCGATTCGATTAAGCAGCTGCGTATGCATGAAGATATACCTTTATTCCATTTAGCAGAAGACTATGCGAAAAAATTAACCCATATAGAAGTCCCAACTGTTCATGTCCTTACACATGGTGATCTCCATATTCGTAATATGCTTATTAATGAAAAAAAGGAATTAACGGGAATTATTGATTGGGGAGATACGCATATTGGTCATCCTGCCGTGGATTTATCGATTGCCTACAGTCTGTGCCCTTCTGAAGGGAGAAAACAATTTTTCACTAACTATGGCGAAGTAGATGATACTTCGTTGAAACTCGCTCAGTTTAAAGCAATATTTACGACAGTAACCTTGCTTATCTACAGTATAGATAAAAAAGACTGGGAACTTTATCAAGAGGGGAAAATTAGCTTATCTTTCGCTTTAATGGGAGAAAACTAATTTTTTTCCCTTTTTTAAAATAACCGGACGAACATTAATGGTTACGCCCGGTTAAAAAAATTATTTGAACCCTAGAACTGGATGTGGGACATATGGTTCTTCTAAGCTAGCGATTTCTTCTTGTGACAATTGTAAAGAAAGTGCAGCAACCGCATCTTCTAGATGATGCAGTTTCGTTGCACCAATAATTGGAGCAGTAACAGGCTCTTTTTGTAAAACCCATGCAAGGGCAACTTGGGCACGAGGCACACCGCGTTTTCTGCTATTGCTTTCACTCGCTCGACTACTTGACGGTCTGCTGCTTCTGTGTGGGAGTATAATGTTTTTGCAAAGGCATCTGTTTCTTTACGCGTACTTGTTTCTTCCCAATCTCTAGTTAAGCGGCCGCGTGCCATCGGGCTCCAAGGGATGATTCCAATCCCCTCTTCTTTGCAGAGGGGAAGCATTTCTCGTTCTTCTTCCCGGTAGAGCAGATTTAAGTAATTTTGCATGGAAACAAAACGAGTCCAGCCATTTTTCTCTGCTACATGATTTGCTTTTAAAAATTGCCATGCAAACATGGAGGATGCACCAATGTAGCGGGCTTTGCCAGCTTTGACAATATCATGTAATGCTTCCATTGTTTCTTCAATAGGTGTCTCATAATCCCATCTATGTATTTGATAGAGATCAACATAGTCGGTGCCCAGTCTTTTTAAACTATTGTCAATTTCACTCATAATTGCTTTGCGGGAAAGACCAGCTCCATTAGCACCTGGACGCATTCTTCCGTGTACCTTTGTAGCAAGAACGACCTCATCACGATTAGCAAAATCACGCAATGCCCTTCCTACTATTTCTTCACTTGAACCATCAGAGTAGACGTTAGCTGTGTCAAAAAAGTTAATGCCAAGCTCTAATGCCTTTTTGATAAAGGGACGACTATCATTTTCTGTTAATGTCCATGCATGGCCGCCACGATCGGGTTCCCCATAACTCATACAACCAAGACAAAGACGAGAGACTTCTAAACCAGTAGATCCTAATTTAACATAATCCATTTGCTACTCCTCCTTTTGTTTTATTATAAAAGAGGGGCTATTCATTATGCGAGAGAAATGAATTTAGTTTGTAAGGGAATACATTAGTGGAGGAGTTAATAATTTAGAAAAGTGGTTAGTTAAAATTACCATATGGTTCGTAATGAATTGTACTATGGAATAGAAGGATAAAGGTTATAAATGACATATTTTTTTATAAAAAACGGTATGAGCTATACGAACAAAAAATATATTTTATTCCATTTTAAATAAAAAAACTATGAATAAATTTTATTAATGCACTAACTATTTTAAATTCCATCATTTTATTAATCTGCTATAATGTATGGAAAATATTTAATAGGGGCGAAAGGATAAATTACTGATGGGTGAACTATATGAATATATTGAAATAAATCAGAAAAAAACAATAAAATTTTTCTCATTCAAAGCCAAAGATACAGAAAGAATTATCCCTATGCATTGGCATGATAGTCCTGAACTAATTTATTGTGTAGAAGGAAAGCTAAAAGTCTGGTATGAAGGAAAAATTGTTACCCTGGGAAAGGGAGATTTGCTATTAATCAATTCTAATACCCCACATTCTACCCAAAGTATAACTCATAATAATGTATGCATCATTCAGTTTCCTGGAAATTTTCTTGAAGAAGAAAATAAATCGATTCATTTAAGCACTTGCGAAAACAAATATGATGCGCAAGTAATAGACTATACTAGGAAAATAATAACTGAAATTATAGAATACCATGTATCGACGAACGAATATGACTACTTATTGGAACAGAGTAAAATACTTCATCTAAAATATTTGTTGGTAACAAATTTTTCCTCTGGAGCTAATGGGAAATGTGAAGATAATAATCGCAAACAATTAAAATTGAAGCAGCTTGAAATTGTAATAAGGCATCTCAAAAATAACTATAAAGATAATCCTAGCTTAAAAGAAATTGCCAATGCCTGTGGATATTCTGAAGCGTATCTCTCTCGATTATTTCATACAATAACTGGACAGACTTTCATAGATTTTAAAAGAAATCTTTGTTTAGAAAAAGCAATTGAGCTTATGAATACAACAGATAAAACCATTACACAAATTGCCTATGAATCAGGTTTTTCAAATGTAAAATCATTTAGAAACTATTTTCGATCAACCATGAATATTAATCCCAAATACTATAAAAGGTCAAAAAATGACCCTTAATTAGTAAGAAAATGCAACGTAATGTAAACGTATTCCTGTTATCCTTGTTTGTGTGGTTAGCTAAATTACACGTGTTTTTGATAATTAATAAACAGAAATGAGGGGGAGAAATGAGTAAAAAAAATTATAAAAATATTGCTCAAGAAGTAATACGTGGTATTGGTGGGACTGACAACATTATTTCGATGGCTCATTGTGCTACTAGGCTAAGATTAATTGTAAAAGATAGGGATATAATTGATGATGAATTGATTGAAAATATTGATTTTGCTAAAGGTTTCTTCTTTACTTCTGGTCAATATCAAATTATTTTTGGAACGGGTACAGTAAATCATGTTTATGATGCGATGTTGCAAGAAGGCGTATCGGGAACAACAAAGTCTGAATTGAAAGAGATTGCTTCAGATAAAGATGATAATATCTTTTTAAGAATGATACGTTTGTTCGGAGATGTATTCGTGCCAATTATACCGGCATTGGTAGCTACTGGGTTATTTATGGGTGTAAGAGGATTGATTTTACAACCTGATATCCTCGCAGTATTTGGTTTAACGCCAGACCATATTTCAGATAATTTTATTAAGTTTACTCAAATATTAACAGATACTGCTTTTGCATTTCTTCCTGTATTAGTTTGTTGGTCTGCTTTCAAAGTATTTGGAGGTTCGCAATTATTAGGAATTCTGTTAGGGCTAATGCTTGTACATCCAAGTCTGCCCACATCATGGGATGTTGCACAAAATGTAGCAGAGCCTTTAAAATTTTTCGGAATTATAAAAGTTGCAGGCTATCAAGGTTCTGTTCTTCCTGCATTTATTGTTGGGGCTTTGGGAGCAAAGGTGGAAGGATTTATTAGAAAAAGAGTGCCGAGTGCTCTTGATTTAATTTTATCTCCGTTCTTCACTTTATTAATCATGATAGTTTTAGCGTTTTTCTTAATTGGCCCTGTTTTTCATGAAGTAGAATTATTATTATTACATGCAGTAACATATGTTTTAGAATTACCATTTGGTATTGGTGGTTTAATTTATGGTGGGATTAATCAAATAATCGTTATAACAGGATTGCACCATCCTCTTAATTTAATTGAAATCCAAATGCTTGCTGATACAGGAAAAAATTTGGTTAACCCGATAAGTACTGCTTCGATCTGTGCTCAAGCAGGAGCAGCATTTGCAGTCGCGGTTAAATCAAAAAATGTGAAAACTAAGGCTATTGCATATCCCTCCACTATGTCTGCATTACTAGGAATTACTGAGCCAGCTATTTTTGGTGTTACATTAAGATACGGGAAGCCTTTTATTATGGGATTAATAGGGGGTGCTGCTGGTGGATTTGTAGCTGGGTTAATGCACTTATCAGCCACAGGAATGTCTATCACAGCTATTCCAGGGACTTTGCTATTTCTGAATAGTCAAATTTTTGGATATTTATTAGTATCCCTAATCGGGTTTGGTGTGGCATTTATTCTTACCTATCTTTTTGGATATAAAGATCACCCAAAAACAAAATAATAAGGAGGGAGTATCGATGCAAAAAAATGAAGTTATGGCTTTAATCGATTCTCTGTCCGTTGAGGAAAAAATCGGTCAACTTGTGCAATTAACTGGAGATTTTTTTACTAATGAAACGGAAGAAACGATAACTGGTCCAATAAAAAAATTAGGATTAAATGAAAATTATAATATTTATCATACAGGATCAATCTTAAATATTACTAATGCTCATGAAATAATTAAAATTCAAGAGAAATATTTAGAAAACTCAGGCCATAAAATCCCTTTGCTTTTTATGGCAGATATTATATATGGATTTAGAACTATCTTTCCCATTCCATTGGCACAAACTTGTAGTTGGAACTTTGATTTAATAGAAGAAGCAGCTTCCATTAGTGCTAAGGAATCCTATGAAGAAGGATTACACGTTACATTTTCTCCTATGGTTGATATTGTAAGAGATCCAAGATGGGGCCGTGTTATGGAATCTCCTGGAGAAGATACGCTTATGGCGGAATTATTTGCAGAAAGAGTAATAAAAGGACTTCAAGGTAATTCCGAGCAAAAAATACCGAAAGATAAAATTGCTGGATGTGTTAAACACTTTGCAGCATATGGAGCTCCTATAGCAGGGCGTGAGTACAATGCAGTAGATATGTCTGAGCATACATTGCGGGAGGTATATTTACCGAGTTACTTATCGGCAGTAAAAGCAAAAGTTAAGCTTGTTATGACGGCATTCAATACTTTAAATGGCGTACCTTCAACCGGTAACGAGTGGTTAAATAAAATGATATTAAGAGATGAATTTAAATTCGCGGGAGTACTTATTTCAGATTATGCAGCTGTTGAGGAATTAATTACTCATGGATATGCTAATGGACCAAAAGAAGCAGCGCAGCTAGCATTAAAAGCAACAGTAGATATTGATATGAAAACATCGGTTTTTGCTAATGAATTAGGTGCAATTGTTAATAACAATGAGCAAATGATGGATTTACTAAATAAAGCAGTTTATAGGATTTTATCCTTGAAAAATGATCTGGGCTTATTCGAAGATCCATATAGAGGATTAAAAGAAAGATCAGCAGAAAACTCTAGTATCTTATGTTCTGAGCATAAAAAGACTGCTTTAATGTTAAGTGAGGAATCGATTGTTTTATTAAAGAATAATGGTGTCTTGCCATTAGAAAAGGGCAAAAAGGCTGCAATTATTGGACCATATCACGATGAAAAATCAACACTTGGTATGTGGGCTATAAAAGGCGATATAAATGACACTATTACACTGAAAGATGGGATAAACGAGATTTTAGGGAATAATAAGAATCCCTTTTGCAGAGGATCACATTTAATAGAGAAGGAAACTGCACACTTACTTGGAAAATTTGAAGATAAAATTCCAAATGAAAGAATAAGTAATGATGAATTAATAGAAGAAGCTGTTAACTTAGCAAAGGACTCTGAAATTGTAATACTAGCATTAGGTGAAAGTATTTTTCAGAGTGGTGAAGGTGGATCACGTACAGAGATTACATTACCTAAACCTCAACAAAAATTATTCGAAGCTATAAAAAAATTAAATAAACAAATAATTACTATCATTTATAGTGGGCGTCCTTTAATTTTAACTGATGTAGAAAAACACTCAGATGCTCTTATACAGGCTTGGTTTCCTGGTATTATGGGAGGTAAGGCCTTAGCGAATATTCTCTATGGGATAAGTAATCCATCAGGAAAGCTGTCGATGTCTTTCCCAAGGAGTGTTGGACAAATACCAATCTATTATAATGAGTTAAACACAGGGAGACCAGATCTGCCAGAAAATGCTTTTTATCGCTTTGCTTCACGATATATTGATGAATCTAATAAACCATTATTCTCTTTTGGCTATGGATTATCTTATACAACTTATCAGTATAACTCTGTCTCACTTAATAAAAAGTTAATAAGGCAAAATAGCCATGATGAATTAATTATAACAGTTGAGGTTGAAAATACTGGGGATTATGACGGTTATGAGATTGTGCAGCTTTACATAAGAGACCAGTTTGGCAGTACTGCTAGACCAGTAAAGGTACTAAAAGACTTCAAAAAGGTATTTATTAGAAAAGGCGAAGTGAAAACAATCTCATTTACAATTACAGAGGAGCAATTGAATATTTATCGAAGTGATTTAAGCTTTGCTAGCGAGCCTGGTCAATTTGATGTTTATATCGGTTCTAGTAGTGAAGATTTACCTTTAAAAGAAAGTTTTGAATTAATTCAAACAAGCTAAATGAATTTATATAGAAATGCAATGAGTCTAAGGCTGGAATATAATAATGAGAAAGGTGAATTTGAAGTACTCAAATTCACCTTTCCTTATTTTTATGTATAAATTCACTGCTATTAAGAAAGAGCCATTTCGTTATCTATTTTATAATTTCACTTCTAAAACTAAAGGTAATCTTATAGATGAGAAATAGCTTTTTCTTATGTGCTTTATAGTCTTGCCAATTTTCGAAAGACTCGTTATTATTTACTGTGAGGCTTAATGCTGCACATGGAATAAAGGAGCTAGTGTCATGATTATTCAATTCATTCGCTATAGATAGAAAGGGTATAGACTAGGATAAAATCCAACTCGAATTTTCAAAAAAATTTGATGAGGGTTTATTTGTCTATGCCTTTTCATTTATCTAAAAACGAATGAATGAGGTGACTTCTTTGTTAAAAGAAAATAAAAGAATAAAGAGTGCGAAATATGTGAGTAATTTTGAAAACATTTTTGCTTGTCCAATATGTAGATCGTCTATGCAGGTTATCGATTTTAAAAGTTTAATCTGCTTAAATCACCATACATTTGATTTTGCAAGGCAAGGATATCTGAACTTGATGACTCACTCAGTAAATACTAAGTACAGCAAAGCCCTTTTTGAAGCAAGAAGAAAACTTATTACCCAAGGGGAATTTTTTACACCATTAAGCCATGCAATTGCAAAGTTTATTATGGAACATCTTGTTAAGACAAAAGAAACAATTTCTATTCTTGATACGGGATGTGGCGAAGGTTCACATCTTTCTAATATTTGTGATATTGTTCGTTCCAACTTTTTCAAAAGTGTATTAGGAGTAGGAATAGATATTTCTAAAGAAGGAATTATGGTAGCTTCTAAGAACTATTCTGATAAGATTTGGGCTGTGGCTGACCTCGCGAACACACCATTTAAATTTAAACAATTTGATGTTATCCTGAATATCCTATCACCCTCAAATTATGCTGAATTTGATAGATTGTTGAAACCAAATGGTATAGTAATCAAAATTGTACCTCAAAATAGTTACTTAAAAGAGTTGAGAGAACATCTTTTTCAAAAAAACGAAAAACAGTTTTACTCTAATGCAGAGACTATGGAGAGATTTAAGAAGAGTTTTCAATTTGTAGAATGTTCAAGATTAAGCTATACCATGAACCTTAATAAATCCTCAATTGAATGGTTGGTTCAAATGACTCCGTTGACTTGGTCAACAACAGAGGAACAAATAAAATCTTTTTTAATTAAGGATTCGGCTCAAATAACTGTTGATTTGGATATATTAATTGGTAAAAATACAATTTAGGAAAAAGACTATTAGGATGGCCTTGTGAGGGGGCAGCCCTAATAGTCTTTTCTGCAATTATTGGCTGCTTTCTAAAATAAAAAGGAAGTCTTTTTATTTTAGGGCTAACGGGCAGGTTGAACCATCTAACTTTATATTTTATACCATTTATAGTCTTATAAACATTAACATAGGTTCCTTATAACAGACAACGAAGCAGTAAGATTTTACCGAAAAAATGGATTTAAAATAACAAGTTTAGGTAAAAAAATTTCTCGGTGTAGAGCGGCTCTTATGTTACTATAGCAACACTTTGTAATATGGAGGTATCGCATTTTCTTATTGCACTAAAGGAGGTTAGTATGAGAAGGAATTAACAGTATAGAGTTAATGCATTAAAACTCAGGTATTGCTATGGTAATATAAATTTGATGGGGATAAGGAGTGTTCTAATTATTATTTAGAAAGGTGGAAGGATTCAAATGAACGAATATATGAATATGATAGAGACTGCATTGAAAGACAGTAATCCATTGAAACTTATTTTAAAAGGATGGATGGAAGAGGGGGCTGGTGTTGTCGCTGTAGTTTATGCAACTACAGATTCTAACAAAGCTAGAAGTTTTATCGAGGAAATAAATTCTGTAGTCAACGATGACAACTACTATATGGTTTACAGTGTCCCTTTTGATGTGGATTTAACCCAAATTGGGCATTACCCTTCAATAGCAATATCTAAAGAAGACTTTAAATAATTTGTTTTACATATCAGTTCCTATTTGCCTTATTATAAAAAATCCTAATGAATTTAATATTAAATCTTATTAGAAATGGAAGTTAAAAAATCATCCTTAAATAAAAGGTTAGTGGAAGACGGAAAAATATAACTTGAAATACCATTTTCTTCTATTTGGCATATAATTAACTTGTATTTTATATATAGGAGGAAATTTATGACTACATCCAGTGACTACATCGCTATATTCGTGGAAAAGTGGGACAAGATTTAATATTTCTTAATTTTGCTGGAGGTATTGTTTATAACGAACGAAATGAGATTCTTTTACAAAAAAGGGGAGATGGAAATGAGTGGGGTTTTCCAGGCGGTGGAACTAGGGGAATCTCTTGAAGAAACAACAAAACGAGAAATTCTTGAGGAGACAGAATTAAATGTTAAGGTTGAACATCTTATTGGTGTCTACTCTAAATATTCTGGTGAGTTTCCGAACGGAGATAAAGCTCAGACTATTACTCACTTTTTTCAATGTAAGCCAATTGATGGGGAACTTACTGCAGATGGTATTGAGACATTGGATTTGAAGTACTTTCCAATAAATAAAATACCGAAATTATTCACTAAACAACACGAAGATGCCTTAGAAGATTGGGTTTTCAAAAGAAAAGGTGTATATAAATAAGTTCAACTACAAAATAATTATACATAATCAATAACCGTGGCTTTCATTAAAGAAAAGAGAGGCCAATTCTATGTTGCTAAAGTGGAAAATGGCTGTGGAAAATTTGATAAACCTACAAAATGGTATGCAGATTTATAATTCCATACATCCTGTAGTTGCTATTTTCGTATTGAATTAACTGGAGTTTATGCAATATTTTAATTACAGATTAGCGATATTCTTGTGTCGCTAAAGGGGAGGTTAGTTGAACAGAAGTGAATAAAAGATGTGCTAAAATTGGTATTAGTATAGGAGTGGGTAAATATAACATACAAGGTAGGGGGATTAAAAATGGAGATTCGTTCAGTAAACAGTTTAGATTACTATGAAATCTCGCCATTACTAAATCAATGGTGGGGTGGAAGACAAATGGCTGATAAGTTACCAAAGCTCTTTTTTGATCATTTTACAGATACAAGTTTTATTGCTGAAAAAGATGGAAAAATAGTAGGGTTTCTAATTGGGTTTTTATCACAATCAAATTCTGAAGAGGCGTATATTCATTTCGTTGGAGTACATCCAGAATATAGAAAACACAGTGTAGGAAAAACACTCTATAACAGATTTTTTTATGTGGTTAAACAAAAAGGTGCTAGTATAATCCGTTGTGTAACTTCACCTATTAATAAAGTTTCAATTTCCTTTCATACTAATATGGGTTTTGATATTGAACAAGGAGATGCAGTCGTAGATGGAGTTCCCGTGTATAAGGACTATGACGGACCAAATCAAGATAGGGTTTTATTTAAAAAGAATTTATAATAAATTTGGAACCTCATTGAACTATTGGGAATTAATCCATGAAGGATTAATTCCCTTTTTTGGCTATGGTACGAACGGGGCAGCATTCCTGTAATAAGTGAAAATGCGGTTTGAAAGAAAAAAGACCTCTTGATAAGATAAATGTGTCCTAAGCCTGGCCAGCTAAAAGGGACAAAATATCTACTCGGAGGTCTCACTATGAATTATAACCAAAATCATAAAATAGCTCAAATCACACCTAAAACTCTAGTAATTGGTATTGATATTGCCAAACATCATCATGTAGCTAGAGCGCAGGATTATCGTGGAATGGAGCTAGGCTCTACTTGCTTTTTTGATAATACCCAAGAAGGATTTAAGACATTTATTGATTGGATTAATCAAATAAAAGAGTCATGCGAAATGGAGTCTGTCATTACTGGAATGGAGCCTACAGGCCATTATTGGCTTAATTTAGCTCATATTCTAAAGGAGGAACAGATTAAGTTCGTCACGGTCAATCCTTTACACGTCAAGCATAGTAAGGAGCTAGACGATAACTCTCCCACTAAAAATGATGTCAAAGACGCAAAAGTCATTGCACAACTAATCAAAGATGGTAGATACGCCGAACCAACGATACCACAAGGAGTTTTCGCGGAGCTGCGTGTGGCTAAGAAATTACGTGATCTATTAACTGTTGACTTACAGATTGTACAAGGACAAGTACACAACTGGATAGATCGATTTTTCCCAGAGTTCTTTACTGTTTTTAAAAGTTGGGAAGGGAAAGCAGCTCTTCATTTATTAAAGCTTGAAGCATTACCGGAAGAATTGGTTAGATATACAGAAGAAGAATTACTAGAATACCTTAGGCAAGCTGTGAAACGTAGTATAGGGATTAAGAAAATTCAAGCTTTAAAAGAAGCAGCCAATCGCTCGATTGGCATCCGACAGGGTGCCATGATGGCTAAAATGGAATTAAGAACCTTAATCCAAAAGTATGAACTCATTCAAGCCAAGTTCGAAGAGCTTGACCAAACTCTGGATACACTGCTTCAAGATATTCCAGGTGTTGATCAAATGTTAGAGATAACAGGTATTGGACGCGATACAGTGGCGGGTTTCTTCGCTGAAGTAGGCGATTTGAGTGAATATAATCATCCTCGTCAGATAACCAAACTGGCAGGGCTTAGCTTAAAAGAAAATACATCAGGTAAGCATAAAGGGAGGACCAGAATAACCAAACGTGGTCGAAAGAAATTACGAGCATTGTTATTCCGGGCATCTATGATTCTAGTAGCCAAGAACAAAGCCTTTAAAGCCCTACATCATTACTACACAACGAGACCTGACAATCCGTTGAAAAAGATGCAGTCTTTAATTGCTTTGTGTAATAAGCTCATCCGCATACTCTTCTCTATTGGTAAGAAACAGTTTGTGTTTCAAGAGGAGAAGATGTTGAAGGACATCCCACATATGCATGCATTTATCCAAGAACCAATAGCAGCTTAATCACTATAAAACTAACTTTTATCGACTAGATTTGAACAGATGAACAGACAAAATCAGCATGGGATTAGTCGGCAACGCAACTAACGTAAGGACAAGATCCTGTAGGGCAGCATGACCGACATCCACCTTATGGAAAGGTTGAACGAAGGAATGTAGGAGCGTAGACTCTGTGAGACTTGGGAGGGTAGACCTCCATAAGATATGTGGACATCCATTGGTGCGTACATACCTATTTATCCAACTTTTTGAAATGAACCGAAGGTTGGCTAGTTTCTTGCGCTCATTTTCTTTGTAAACTGCTTATTTATGATCTTTTCACACTAACTGAATCTATAAAGTTAAACAAGTTAGATAGCAATATGGAGAAAAACTGCGTATTTAAGAGATAAGTGTTTGTTTATTGAGGGAGGATAATTGAATAACAAGAGAAAGTTTAAGCAATGAAAATAGCCGAGTTTATCTCGACTAATTTTTAATAGTATCATCTGAAATAGTTTTTAATATATTGTTTTTCTCTTTTTGTAATTTTAGAAAATATATCAGATACACCAAACTATAAAGTTAAAATAATAATAAGAATCATCTAATCTAAAGTAGCTCCGTGTTTTTAGGTAATGCTGTATTACATTATGTAATTATATCTTGATAGTGCGTTCAAGTATTCCTAAACCTTATTCTGAAGGTATTGATTAAGATGACTAATCCCTTTAGATCTCTATGAAATTATATTATCTTGATATGAAACTTGTTCTGGTTGTACAATTTCATATTCACCTTCTGCATACTCTTGCTCCGCATAATGGCTTCCCCATTGACAGAGCTCCTGCAAGATAGGTTTAAGAGATTCTCCAAGTTCAGTGGATGAATATTCAACCTTCGGCGGTACTTGATTATACATCTTTCTGCTCACAAGTCCACTGGCTTCAAGCTCTCTAAGTGTTTGAATCAGCATTTTCTGAGTTATATTTGGGATAATGCGCTTTAATTCACTCGTTCTCTTTGGTCCATTCATTAAAAAGTATAATACAAGACCTTTCCATTTTCCGCCAATAACTTCCTTTGTCACTTCAAACCCACAACTAAATTTTTTCATGTCTAAAGCTCTCCATTCCACATTTATTACTTTTTAGTTACTATATCACAAAAAAGTGGGTACTTCCGATAATGTGCTTACTGAAGGATACTATATCTTGTAAGTTGTTCTTCAAGTACTTAAGGTACTAGACATAAAATAAAATTAATTCTAAAGGAGTGTTAAGTATGGGTAAATTTGAAGGTAAAATAGCGCTTGTAACGGGTGGAACTAGTGGGATTGGTCTTGCTACAGCACAAAAATTTGTAAACGAAGGTGCATATGTTTATATCACGGGACGTAGACAAAACGAACTTGATAAAGCTGTTAACCAAATTGGCAAGAACGTAACCGGTGTTCAAGGTGATATTTCTAAGCTTGAAGACTTAGACAAACTATATGACATTATAAAGCAGGAAAAAGGTAAGTTGGACATTCTTTTTGCTAATGCAGGCATCGGCAACTTCCTTCCATTAGGTGAAATTACTGAAGAGCAGGTTGATAGAACGTTCGACATTAACGTTAAAGGAACCATCTTTACTGTTCAAAAAGCGTTATCACTATTCCCGGACAAAGTAGGTTCTATTATTGTAACAGGCTCTACTGCTGGATCAATTGGTAACCCAGCGTTTAGTGTATATGGAGCATCTAAAGCAGCATTAAGAGCACTAGTTCGCAACTGGATTCTTGACCTAAAAGGTACTGAAATCCGTGTAAATGTGGTTAGTCCAGGAGCTATTCTTACACCTGCATACGATGAGCTTTTTGGTGATGCACTTGAAGAAGTAATGGAAAATAGCAAAAATACTGTTCCAGCTGGAAAAGTTGGGACACCTGAAGAAGTAGCAAACGCTGTATCTTTCCTTGCTTCAGACGAAAGCAGTTACTTGACGGGAGTTGAATTGTTCGTAGATGGCGGGCTAGCTCAGGTATAATTTCACAGTGCAGAGATTACATATAGTCCCTAAAAAAGGTTAATGGGGATTTACTTGAAGAAGTCGTATAAAAAAGTCGTTTTCCTTAAAGGACAGGGAATTCGACTTTTTTTATGGTTGAATTTGCTTAACGTTGTAAATTCGCATTTTCCTGGGACTACCACTAAATGACCTGTAAAAAAGATTACTTTGTGAATAAATGTGCTTAAAGTAAGGGGGGTGTTAGTACAATAAGTGGATTATATATGGAATGTCTTTAAAAAAAGACATTCCATATATAATCCGATATAAACTCAAATATAAAACGAAACAAACGTTCTTATAATGCGTATTAACGCTACAATAATTGCTAAGACGAAGCGTCTAATACCTTGATACATAAGGAATTCGACGTTTTCTTTATTATACCGTAATTAAGATTAAGAAAGATTAACGCTAAATTTACGAATTTATGCTTATTTGTAGAGGGAAAGACAAAGGCTTTATTAAGTTGCTATAGGTGGGAGGAGAGTTTAAGCGGATAACAACAGCCCTTTAAAACGTTTAGGTTATAAAGGGCTGTTAGCCGTAGATTCGGCTAGATTTTTTTAAGAGTTAGTCATGACCAACATCACTATTCGTCAAGTGTGAGTATCATATATCTAATTTCTTTGTTAGACAGTCTAATCATGTTAGCTATTTTCTTTTTGAAATCCCAAAGCAGAAGATATATTCTGGGCTACTTCTATGACACTACTAATTAGCTCATCCTTTCTTTCCTTTTTATATAAGTTAATGGGAATAGCACAAATAATACTGCCAATAACTTGATTTGTCGCATCAAACAAAGGTGCTCCAATTCCAATAGATTCATTTTTTCGCTCATTTAATGAAAAGGAAAAACCTTGATTTCTTATTTGCTCAATATCTTTCCATATATGTTTTTGTTCTTCTAGGGAAACTTTTTCTTGTTCAAATATTTCCGCAATCTCTTTTTCATCTAAGTAAGAAAGTATTGCTTTGCCACTGGCTGCTACATGAATAGGTTGTAAAGTTCCCAATTCCAATAAATATTGCAGTGCACTAGTGCTTTGGAAGCGAGAAATAAAAGATAACTTTTTATATTGTTTATGGTAAATAGCCAAATATACCGACTGGTCAAGCTCTAAAGATAGCTTTTGTAAGAAGGGATTAGCAACATTTTTTATACTTGCATTAGAACTTACCACAGAAGAAATGCGAATCCACTCGTTTCCAATAGTATATTTCTTATTAGATGGATGCATATGTAATATATCTTCTTCTTTAAGTATTTTTAGAATTCTATGTAAAGAACTGGGGGGATAGTTTAAATATCTAGCAAGTTCATTAACTCCCCATTCTGTTTGTTTATCAACAAAAGCCTTTAGAATTTCTAAAGTTTTAGATGTAACATTAGTACCATTTGCCATTAGATGACCTCCATGTAAAAGGATAAAATAATGATTGAAAAAAATGAAAGCGTATGCTAATATTTGAATTATAACAGATTTTCATTCCATTATAAAGTATATCATTCAAAATAATGGAATTAATTTTAAAGTGCTTATTAAATTTAAATAATTGGAAGGGGAGAAATCGTAAAAATTTTTCAATAAAGATAAGCAAATTTTTTTATTTTAATTATGGAATAGCATTCCGTATAATTGAATGTTCTAAAAACATTTTTTTTAGAAAAAACATTGTGCACTATTTTTAAGTAAGTATGAAACAAATTCTTAAACTCAAGTACGACATGAAATTTCTAAGAATTTGCTGCTGATAATTTCGGTAATTCACCATTAAAATTCGAAAAATTGCATAAGTGCTTAATAAATTCCTTAGAGAATTATAGAGGGAGGTAGGATTCTTAATATGAGTGAGGCGGAATTTTATGATAAAAGCAAGAAGAGCTTACCTAAAGGTCGATATACATGCAAAAATAAAGTCGTAGAATTTGTTCCGATGAGAGATGGAGTTAAGCTTGCTACTACTATTTATTTTCCCGATAAGGGGGAGGAATGGCCTGTTTTATTTACTAGAAATCCCTATCCAAATAATAAAACTGTGTTGGAGGCTATTTATACTCCTCTAGTAGAGCATGGATATTGTTTGGTTATTCAAGATTGTCGTGGAACAGGTGAATCTGAGGGTGAGTGGGAACCATTTATCAATGAACGTGAAGATGGAATTGATAGTTTAGAATGGCTATCTAAACAGCTTTGGATGAATGGAAATATTGGTACCTTTGGCCGTTCGTATTCAGGTTTTACACAGTGGATTGTTGCGGACTGTTTACCTAAAGAGGTCAAAACAATGTTTATAGAAGTATTTGGTGTAGATCGTTTTAGTCAAATCTATATGAATGGAATGTTTAGAGAAGATATTTATACATCTTGGGCATTTGCAAATTCTGGTGTGAAGAGTGAATTATCTATTGCCGATTTATATAAAAAAGCACTGGAGATACTACCTGCTAATCAGCGAGACAAAAAGTTATTAGGTACGGAACTGCCTTTTTATCAGCATTATATTAAGGAGTGCTCCGAAGATTCTTCTTATTGGCAGGATAGTATTTGGAAAAATTTAAAAGAAATACCGAGTAAAATTAAAATTCCTATTGTTATTACTGGTGGATGGGCAGATCATCATCTAGATGGCACCATGTATGCCTATGAACAATTAAATGAAGAGATAAAAGACAGAAGTAAACTCATTATTGGACCGTGGGATCATTTAGGTAATACGACAGGGAAACTTCAGTATCCAATGAGTAGTAAACATGGTTTTATGAATATTCATGCACATCTTCTGTGGTTTGATAGTCAGCTTAAAGGAGAAGAAGCAAAACTTGAATCGGAAGTATATGTTATCGGTATGAAAAAGTGGGAAAAACTTAAAACCTGGCCGCCCAAAAGCCATCAAACTAAGTTATTTTTCAGTGCAGATTATGGCTTAACAGACCAACTTTCGAAAAAGGGAAGCGTTTCATTTGACTATGATCCTAAAAATCCTGTGATGACAAATGGTGGAAGTGCGCTTTTAGCATGGATTTCCCCAGGTTTTACTAATTTACCACATGGTTTTACTAAACAAGAAGATTACGAAGACAGAAACGATGTTTTAATATTTAAGTCGGAGCCAATAGGAGAAGCTCTAACGGTTATGGGAAAAATATCAGTTAAATTGTTAGTTAGTTCTTCAGCTGAAGATACCGCATTCACAGTGAAAGTGTGTGAGGAGTTTGCTAATGGTGATTCGTATAATATAACAGATGGTATTACTTCTATTTGTTCTAACAAAAATGGGACTCATTCTAATTCCTATAAAAAATATGAAAAAGTTGCTTTAGATATTGATATGTGGGATATAGCATGGCAGTTCCAAGTGGGATCTAAAATAAGAATTGATGTTTCCTCTTCGAATTTTCCAATGTATCATATTCATTCTAATACAAAAAAACTATGGTCTACAGTAGGGGAGAGTAATATTATTGCAAAACAAACTCTTTATTGTGATATTGATGGCTGTCATTTGATGTTACCTACTGTTAAGGAAAAATAAGCGTTGTGTGAAAATATAACAATGAAAAGAATGGAGTTATGGTAATGAGACTTCAAAAAAATTATTTAGCATTTGATATAGGAGGTACATATTTAAAATACGCTTTAATAAATAGCGCAGGTACCATAATAGAAAGAAACAAAATACCTACCCCTAAGCAAGGATTAGAATATTTTAAGCTTGAAATAGAATTGATTATTCAAAAGTATCAAGAACAAATTAAAGGAATTGCCTTTAGTTGTCCAGGTAAGATTGATCAAAATAATAAAACGATTCATTTTGGTGGATCTTTACCATTTCTAGATGGTGTCCAGTTAACAAAAGCATTAAAAATAAGAGAGGATGTTCCTATTAGTATAGAAAATGATGGGAAATCTGCAGCTTTAGCTGAAATGTGGCTAGGTCAATTAAAGGATGTTTCTGAGGGAGCTGCAATTGTGCTAGGTACTGGTATTGGTGGGGGGATTATTATTAATGGTAAATTAATACAAGGAAGTCATTTCCAAGCTGGTGAATTAAGTTTTATGTTAAATGATAACGCTTCCGGAAATGAAAAGTTATTTGGTTATAATAGTTCTGCTGTCCGCATGATACAGTCAATTGCCAGGGAACTCCAATTGAAAAATATTGATGATGGGCCTGCTGTTTTTGAGGCAATTAAAGCAGGAAATCCAGTGGCATGCAAGATATTTAATGATTATTGTCGAAATATAGCTGTTTTAATTTTTAATATTCAGTCCGTTATAGATCTAAAACGTTTTGTCATTTGTGGGGGAATTAGTGAACAAACTTTAGTTGTTGACCAAATTAACTCTCAATATGATCAAATTTTGGATGAGATACCATTGGCAAAACAAACATTAACTCGTCCGGAAATATGTAACAGTGCATTCCATAATGATGCCAACTTATATGGCGCACTGTATCGTTTACTGTTAGATATAGACAATAAAAATAAATTAGGAAGTGAACAAAATGAAAACTAAAACATTTGCCAATCCATGGATTATTTTTATTGGCTGTTGCTTGATGTCATTTGTAGGTTTTGGTTTAGTAGTAAATACACATGGCTTGTATTTTGCTCCACTTACTGAAGAACTAGGTCTGAATAAGACAGAATTATCATTAACATTAACTTTACAAGCAATTGCCTGTGCCGTCACTTTAATATTCTCTGGTAGAATTATGTCGAAAGTTAATACCCAGTTACTATTAACTCTGTGTATATTAATGTTTGGTGGCGGATTTATACTATTTGCATTTTTTACATCTATAGTTCCCTTTTTGATTGTGTGGACATTAATTGGAATTGCACAAGCATTCGCTTTAGTAGTTGCGATACCTGTGCTGCTAGGAAATTGGTTTGAAAAGAAATTAGGACTTGTAATGGGAGTAGCATTAGGAGTTTCTGGCTTAGGTGGAGCATTTTTTAATCCAATGATTAGCAGTATTATAATCAATAATGGTTGGAGAACGGCTACAATTGTTTCAGGCATTTTAATTTTAGTTTGTATTTTACCATTTACTTTATTTGTTTTTCGTAGTGCTCCAAATGCGGAAAAGGGTGAACTCCCTTATGGAAGAGAACGTAACACTCTTGATAATAAAAAGGTCGTAGAAGAGGTAGTACTTGGAATAACTGCAAAAGAGGCTTATCGTACTTCATCCTTTTATTTTTATTTAATCACCATGTTTTCATTGTCGATGGTTGGCGGGATTGTACAACATGTTTCTGGCCATATAGTAAATGAAGGTTTTAATCTAACTGTAGGTGCCAGTGTTGTATCAGCAATAATGCTAGGAGCAGCTGCTGGTAAATTTTTAATAGGGATTTTATTAGATATTTTCCATGCGAATTTGGTAATTAGTTTATATGCGATATTTGGTATTGTAGGATGGGGAGGACTTATTTGGTTTTCCAGTGAAGTATCACTAGTTGGTAGTGGATTTTTATTAGGTTTAGGTCAAGGTATTTCTTTAGTAGCCATCCCTTATTTTGTAAGAAAAACATTTGGAGCTAAAGAATATAGTCAAATTTATTCTATCATAGCAATGGTAGGTTCATTTGCTTCTGCAATATCAGCAACTTTAGGAGGAGTATTTTTTGATAAATTGGGAAGTTATCACCTTCCAATAAGTACAAATCTTGTATTTTATTTAATTGCCGCCTTATGCATTTTAACTGCATATGCTCATAAAAAAAAGATTAATTCTGATACAAATGAAATTAGAGAAGAAAAACTGGTTTGAAGTCAGTTTACTAGGATATTAAACTGACCTAGTGAAACTAGAGGAAGTGAAAACAGCCATAATAAGATCTAATGGTTTTCCCTAGTTAAAATTAGTTCATTATGGGCATAAAAAGTGATCTTGATACTTTTACATGAGTTCTGCGGGCGATTTTTTAGTAGATATCTCAAATAAAGCGCAAGTCCTTTTTACAGGAAGTGCCCCGTTTAAATTAACATGTTAATACTCTTGAATTAGTTTTTCATTATAACGATAAATAAATACATCTATTTTGAAAAAACACCATGTTAGCCAGCGTAGTAAACTGATTACAGGGAAACCTAGAACAATGGTAAAAGCATAGAAAGAGAGAGGAAATCCACTCGAGTAAGTACCACCCATAAGAACGGGTGGTACTTCACTTTTATCCTTTTCTACTAGAAGAAATATTGGAACCTTCGAAAAATAGCGTTGAAAGCAGAAAAATAATAATAAAACGGGCAATAGGACATTACTGATATGGACATTAAATAATCCCATTGTGTCTGCACTATTCCCTTGAAAGTTGTCAAGCCGATTTGTAAGGTGTATAAAATCTCGTCATTTATGTATAGCGATGGTCCTAATAAATCGTTTAAGTTTATATGATTACGGAGAGAAAGGCGTAATTGGCAACTACGCCTAATCCTATGCTTAATCTTCATCCATTATCTTTAGTTTGGGAGAGTACATACGGAATAATTTAATGTATAATAGTACACCAATAAAAGAAAAAACTACAATTAAACTAAAGATGCCCATAGGTGGTGTAAAACTGGCTAGAAAGACGGTTAACGGGGCCATTGCTTTTCCTAGAGAATTTTGTAAGCTATCGGCCGCAAGGTATTGACCTCTGGCATGTTCAGGTGCATAGTGGCTAACAAAACTTTGGGTTACAGGTGTACGCACAATTTCTCCAAAAGTGAAGATAACCGTTACAAAGAATAAGTACCAGATGTTATTATTTATTCCTACTAGAAAAGTGCCTATTCCTGCTAAAAGTGATGAAAGAATGAATATATTCCGTTCTTGCCAATTCTTAAACCAGTTCGTGACAGGAAGAATAAATAAGACAAATAAGAGGCCATTTAAGCCAACAAGCCATCCGTAAATTTCATTGCTGGATAATAGGAGTGAATTACTATTCCATGTGAAGAGTGGCTGAGTTGGTATATTATTTATGATATATACCGGCAAATATAGGTCAAGCTGCATTATTGGGAATAAAGAGAAAACTCCTGCCACTACATATACCATAAAAATTTTATCTCTAAAGATTATGGTGTATCCATTCCACCTTTCTTTAAAAGAATGCTTAAGAGGGCTTGTCAAATCAAGTTCCTTTTTAGAGTTAGGTAATGTTTCATAAGTGATATAATAAATCGCCAATAAATATAGGAATAAAACTAATGCACAGGTCCAAAGAAGTTCTTGACGATAGTGGAAGAAGAAAATGGCTCCGATGACCGGACCAAGTACAGCACCAATATTATTGACTGTCATGAAAGCCGCAAATACCTGACGAAGATTCCTTTCAGGCACCAAGTCTGCAACCATTGCCGAACTTGCAGGTCGGTAGAGTGCAGAACCTAAACCAATTCCGATAAATGCAATATAATCTATCCATGGTGATGTAGATAGGGCAAACATGACAAACATCAGCATTTGAAGAAATGTGCCAAGAAGCATAACGGGCCGCCGTCCTAGAGAGTCAGCAAAATTTCCTCCAAACAAGCTCCCAATTATACTTAGTAGAGGTGGCAGAGCCATTAGTAAACCTGCAATCTGAAAGCCTAGTATTTCGCCAAAATAAACGGTGATAAAGGGGAAGTACATCCAAAAAAGCAGGTTAAAAAGGCCTTCTCCAATAAGCCGAACTTTTAAGTTCTTATCCCAAATAAATTTTCCCATAGTAATCTTCCTTTCGGCTAACGCTAATATGTGATGCCTAGGCCTAGGTATTTATAATATAGGTGATATTTTCAAAAAGATATAGACTTATATTGAGTTATGAATTATAATAATATTATGAGAAGCGAGAATAGTATGTCTTATTTGAGATGTCCCTAAAAAAGAACATACGTTTCGTTAAATGAATAATTAATATGTAAGCTAAAGATTATGTCTGATCTTTAGCTTTTTTAATTTAACAATTGGTATTGGAAGATATGTTAGGTAACTTTTTTCACGATGGAGTTTGAGGCTTATATAACTATCACAGAAAAAATTGAACTAGTGATAGGAAATGGATGCTAGGAGGAAAAATCTATGAAGGACAAGAAAAAAGCTTTAATTATAGTCGATGTGCAAAAAGCATTTGATAATAAGAAATGGGGAGAGCGAAACAACCTTAATGCAGAAGTAAACATAAGCAAGATACTACAATTCTGGAGAGAAAAAGGATGGTTAGTAATACATATACAGCATACTTCTGATAATCCTGATTCAGTATTTCATCCTAACAATGAAGGATTCGCTATAAAGGAAATCGTCGCACCCATTGATAAAGAAGTAATAATAAATAAGAAAGTAAACAGTAGCTTTATTGGTACAAATTTAGAAGACTTTTTAATAGCTAATGAAGTAACAACAGTTGTAATCACTGGTTTAACGACACCTCATTGTGTATCTACCACGACAAGGATGAGTGGTAATTTAGGTTTTGATACATATTTGATTTCAGATGCAACAGCTGCTTTTGGTATGAAGGACCAAGATGGTACATATTATGATGCAGCTGCTATCCATAATATATCTCTAGCTACATTGCACGAAGAATTTGCCACAATACTTACAACAGATAAATTGCTAAACGAGTTTTTTTAATACGCTTACGGCACTAAACGGCTTTCCTGTATTAAATAAAGAAATTCTTTTATCATAAACGTAGGAGAATAATTCAGTAAGATCAGTTACAGAGTAAAACTATCTTATTACCTCTACATAAAAAGTAAATTATTGTATAATATATTTTGGAATGAAAAAACACAATTCGGTTGGTAGTCCGAATGCATTAAAAAATTTAATGTCAGTAGCCTTCCCCTCCTCGGGATGTCCATCGTTCTAGTATAAATGGAGGAGGGACCTATAATGAAACTAACCATTTATTATGATGGTCAATTTTATATAGGGCTTATAGAAATTGTGTCTGAAAATAAACTTAAAGCCTGCCGATATATTTTCGGTAAAGAACCAAAAGATCAGGAAGTATTAGATTTTGTGAACAGAAAATTATTAAGGGTAATTGAATCTAATCAACAAATAGGGATACCTATTTGTCAGAAATCACAAAAGAAAATTAATCCTAAAAGAATTCAAAGAAAAGTCTCAAAAGAATTAAAGCAATGCTCTGTTTCTTCTAAAGCACAAGAAGCCATCAAGGCTGAATATGAACAACGGAAGAAAGCAAAATCAGCTAAAAATAAACAGCTAAGAGAAGAAAAAAAGACGTATATTAGAAATTGTAAGGTTCAAAAGGCTAAAAATAAACATAAAGGCAGGTAACATAATTTCTATTTTTTGCAGACAACTAATGTTGTCTGTTTTTATTTATATTTGTCTGTAAAGAGTTTTGGAAAAGAAGGAAGCAGAAGCATAACATTCTTGTTTAGGTAGTATGTATATCAATGTCAATAATGCAGAAATAATCAAAATAACTACGGAAAGGAAAATGTTTATGAAGAATTTTCTTGTTGATTTAATGATTTGGCGGTGTTTTTTATGCTGCTCGGTCCATTAGAAAAGTACATGTTAGATGAATTAATAAAAATCGGATGTAATATTTAGAATAATGAGTATAGTAAGTCTTGACTAGTATAAAATGAATGTTTAAGCTTTTATAGGAGGGATGAAAAATGACAATATTCAATGAATTTAGAAAATTCGATTTTGCAGAATCAGGAATGAATGATGAACAAAAAGTGTTTGTCTCTGCCTTAAAGTTATTGACTGAAGGAAAAGAAGACTTAAGTATGGATTGCTTAAAAAAACTGTATATGGAGTCAAATGATCCTTCCTTACAAAGTAGCTGTGCCAAGATATTGTTCGAGCTCTATTTCATTAACTCTGAATGGAAAGAATTAGAGGTATTAGGCCTCTTGGAAGATGAAAGCATTGATAAAAGTAATCGGATCATTGCAAAAGCTTTAAGACAGTTTGAACAGGCAACCTTCTCCTTTTCTAATGACAAAATCTGTATTCCAATGAAACGCAGCATATCTGGTTCACCAACCATTGATGTAATGATTAATGGAAGGAAGAAATGCTTTTGGTTAGATACAGGAGCGGGGATGACAGTAATTTCTGATTCTATAGTGAAAGAATGTGGCATGGCCCTTATAGAAAACGAAGACTTGGAAGTTGGCAATTCCACAAACCAAAATTTCAATTCAGATTTGGCAATCATTGATACCATTGTTATTGATGATCTGACAATTTTAAATCAGTCGACATTAGTATTAGCGAGCGATTTATTAAAGATACCAATTCCTCATTCAGCAAAAGTTATGGAGATAGACGGCATAATAGGATGGGATATCATCCAATATCTACACCTCGAGATCGATTATGGAAAAGAGAAAGTTATGATTCAGAAGCATCGACAAAAAGATGGGGAAAAGAACAATCTTTTCTTTTGTGGATACCCGATAATAAAAGTAAAAGGGAAGAACCAAGTTCCTTTGTATTTTGGCTTAGATACAGGTGCAAATAAGTCTCATTTTGGAAAAACGCTTCTTTCTAAAATCGATGAACTTAAAATAGACAAAACCATTAAATATTCTGGTGGCTTAGGTGATGTAAAAGAAAGAGAAATAGATACTATCGAAACTCTCCCTGTCTACTTAGATGAAAATCAATCTATTACTTTAAAAAATGTGAGAGAGACGTTAACAGATCTTGCGACTTTTTTTAAGTTAGATGGTGTTTTTGGGATGGATATCGCTCATAATGGAAGCTTGGTGATTGATTATCCTAATAGACAATTGGAGTTGAAATATTAATAGAGAAGATTGGAGTAAATTATTACAGGATATAAGGAATTGGGGAAGTTTACTTTAAGTAAGCAATTAGTTCCTTACTTATTCAAACAAATAGAAGAACAGGATAAACGTCTAAAATCTTGACTCATGAGGAATTAGACGTTTTTTATTATTATCCTAATGTACTTAAATAGTAATCACCCTAAAAAAAAACGATGACTTATCAAACTATCAAGGCATGGGGGGAGAAGAAGGAATATACCAAACTATATAGAATAAGTAAGTTATTGGAAAAAGAATAGTAATAAAAGCAATTAAAAGTTTGATTAAAATTAGAAATGGATTATAAGGGGTTAAACAATGAAACAGTTTAAAATCAATATCAAGAAACAATACTGGCTAGGATCAACTGATTCAGAAGAGGATCTATGCTCTCATGGAGAAATATATTTAAAGGTTAATGACACCGTTATTACTCAATCCGGAATAGATGAAGAATGGGGGATTAGTGAATCGGCATTAGCTTTGTTACGAACATTAGATAATAATTATCTTTGTGCTCCCGAGGAGGATGAAGGGTTAATTCTCCATGGATGTGGTTTACTATTGATGACGAGTTGTCCTATTTCCATTCATTGGACAGTAAAACATTGTGGGGATGACGTATTTCTTTCAGATTTTGTTAAGTTTACTAGTACCGACAATCAATCAGGCAGCATCTACTATCCCGATTTAAAGGTTAAGCTTAGTAGAAACGAATATAAATTTCAAGTTTGTCAATTTGCGATAGAGGCAAGGGAATTCTTTCGTTCTTCAAAAGAGAAACGAATTTCTGATGACTTTGATAAAAACATGTATGATGAGTTTTGGAGTGAATATAATCAATTGTTAAATAGCAATTTACCAGACTAAACGTAAAACGATATTATTAACATCTATTAATAGTGATTTTGAAAATGAGATGTATTGGAGGAATTAAAAATGAATGGGATTGCTAAAACTCCTAAACTTCCTTATTATGCGGTTATCTTTTCTTCCCAGCGAACGGAAGGCGATAAAGGTTACGGAAAAATGGCAGAAAAAATGGTAGAGTTAGCTTCACAGCAGAAAGGCTTCTTAGGTGTAGAAAGTGCACGTGATGAGGGATTGGGCATTACTGTTTCCTATTGGGATTCCTTAGAGGCAATAAAGAATTGGAAGGAAAACTCCGTCCATCTTGCTGCGCAGAAATTAGGAAAAAAAGAGTGGTACCAAAGCTTTGCGCTAAGAGTGTGCAAAGTAGAAAGAGATAACTTTTACGAAATGTAATAAAGCTAGTCTTTTAGCTAATCATTAATAGCAACGTCTGTTTGCGGAAAATGATTCTTTCATTAGAGGAACAAAAATTTTGATGATGAGTTTGAACTAAGCTATGGAAAAAGTGAGGTAACTTTTTTGATAGCAGCGTCTATTACCAGGATAAATGGTTTTGACGCTTTTTTTATTTGCTTAAAGCTTTTTTAGTCAATATCCTACAAGAACAACTAATAAAAATATGCTAAGCTATTTAAACAGAAGACAAGGGGGAGCGGTATCAGATGAGAAGGGAAGAAAGAAAAATTTGTTATGATGAAGATTTGCAAATTGAGGCCTATCGTTTTCACGGGATTATGCAAAAATTCCCCAATCACTTTCATGAATATTATGTTATTGGGTTTATCGAGAGTGGTCAAAGAAAATTGACATGCAGAAATAAAGATTATGTTATTAATAGTGGAGATCTTATCTTTTTTAATCCTTTTGATAATCATGCTTGTGAACAAATGGATGATGAGCCCTTAGATTATCGTTGTTTAAATATTACGCCAGAAGTAATGCGAAAAGTAGTTGAAGAAATCACTGGTAAAGACTATCTGCCTTCCTTTAAAGGTCCAGTCGCCTTCCGTAGTGAACATGCAGAATTATTACAGCGGCTGCATCAAATGATCATGGCTGAGTTAGGAGATCTGGAGAAAGAAGAAACTTTTTATTTCTTAATGGAACAATTGATTGAAGAATATAGTGCAATAGAGAAAAACATTAAATTGGATAAGATGGCCAAGGAAATATCAAAAGTTTGTGAATTTATTGAAAGGCACTATGTTGATCCGATTTCTCTTGATGATTTGGTGGCGGTATGCAATATGAATAAATACACCTTATTACGTTCATTTGCGCGAATTCGCGGAATTACACCTTATCGATATTTACAGACAGTGCGTATCAACAAAGCAAAGAAGCTATTAGAACAAGGGATGAAACCAACCGATGTAGCTGCTCAGACTGGTTTTGTGGATCAAAGCCATTTCAGCCATTATTTTATGGACTTTATTGGATTAACGCCTGGACAATACCGAAATATATATATAGATAGTGTAAATTAAATCGTTTCAACTAGAAGGAAAGAGTGGCGAACAAGATGAAGTTTGGACATATTTCAGCAATGATCACGATATTGATTTGGGGGACAACATACATATCTACAAAAATATTATTAACTGATTTTACTCCCATTGAGGTATTATTTTTTCGTTTTGTTATTGGAATTGTAGCCTTGAGCATCATTTATCCATATCGACTAAAAATGAAAAATAGAAAGCATCATTATTTATTTTTACTTGCGGGGTTATGTGGGGTAACACTTTATTACCTCTTAGAAAATATTGCCTTGACCTTTACTACTGCCTCTAATGTAGGAGTAATAAGTGCGATGGTGCCATTTTTCACTGCTATTCTCACTTATTATTATTTGAAAAGTGAACCCTTGCGATTAAATTTCTTCATTGGTTTTATTCTAGCTTTAATAGGAATTTTTCTCATCAGCTTTAATGGCACTGCCAATTTTAAAGTAAATCCATTAGGTGATTTACTTGCTGTTGCAGCAACTCTTATATGGGCTATCTATTCTGTTATTACGAAGAAAATTAGTAGTTATGGATATAATACGATTCAAGCTACAAGGCGGATTTTTTTATACGGTATTTTATTTATGATCCCTGCTTTATATTTGTTTGACTTTAAACTAGGAATCGAACGTTTTGCCCAGCCGATCTACTTATTTAACATCATTTTTCTAGGGTTAGGCGCATCGGCACTTTGTTTTGTTTCTTGGAATTTAGCCATTAAAAAATTAGGGGCAATTAAAGCAAGTGTATATATCTATCTTGTTCCCGTAATTACTGTTATCACGGCGATGATAGTCTTAAAGGAACCTCTAACTTGGATGGCAGCTCTTGGCACCTTGCTGACTCTAACTGGCCTTTTCGTTTCCGAAACTAAAATAATTACTAAGAAAAAAAAGGATTTGGTAAGTAGTTATTAGATGGATATACTGGCAAGTGAGATAGATTGCTTATTTATAAGAGAGGCTCTTTATAAAATGAGACTGTAAGCTATTATTCTAGAAAACGAACTCTTAAATTTTAAAAAAGATTGACTCTTTTCAAATGGGATTATATAATGTAGACAAATCTAATAAATATAATTAGACATGTGACTGGTAATGCAGGCAGGATCTATAAATGACGAATATTTTTTATTTGTCATTTTAGGTCCTGCCTTTTTGTGTTTTAAACCAGTTACATTCATCATTTGAAAAAAGGAGGAATGAAGGATGGATTACAAACAGACAGCTGCTTTAGTGTTAGAGAATGTCGGTGGAAATGAAAACGTTTCCCATTTTGAGCATTGTTCAACACGATTACGGTTTACTTTAAATGATAATAGCAAAGTAAATGTAGAAAAATTAAAAAGCATTCCAGGTGTAATGGCTGTAAAAATGAACGTGCAATGCCAGGTTGTCATTGGAAATGAAGTAGTAGAAGTATATGATGAGGTTATGAAACTCTTAGGAAAAAATATGGAATCTACAAGTACTGCTAGTAAACCAAAACAAAAGCAAAAAATTGGAAGCGTTATATTAGACTTTATCGTGGGTGTGTTTCAGCCACTAGTTCCAGCAATAGCTGGCGGCGGAATCCTAAAGTCGGTTTTATTGTTATTATCGGTTACGGGGTTAATGGATTCGACAGGACAGACCTATCAAATTTTAAACATGATAGGGGACGCACCGTTATATTTTCTTCCTTTACTGGTAGCAGTTACAACTGCTAATAAGCTGAAAGTTAATACGCTTGTTGCTCTTTCAGCAGTAGGAGCGCTGGTACTGCCAAATATGGCAGCCATGATTGGAGAAGGAGCGCAGCTTTTCAGTTTTAATATAGAGAATATTGCATACACTTATCAAGTTTTTCCAGCAATTTTAACGGTTCTTTTTTATGCACAGATAGAAAAGTTATTTACAAAGATTTCTCCAAAACCAATTAGAATCTTTTTTGTTCCGATGATGTCACTCTTAATTACTGTTCCAATTGCATTATTAGTTTTGGGACCAATTGGTTTTACATTCGGACAAGGGGTGTCTGCAGTCATTCTTTTTATTTTTGATAAAGTAGGCTGGATTGCAGTAGCACTATTGGCAGCTGTATTGCCGTTTATGGTTGCAACAGGTATGCATAAAGCAATGGTCCCTTATGCGGTTACAACTATGAGTGAACTTGGAAAAGAGCTCCTTTATTTACCAGCTTCTCTTGCACACAATATTGCAGAGAGCGGAGCTTGTTTTGCAGTTGCTTTACGAACAAAAGATAAAATATTGAAATCAACAGCTATTTCTGCAGGGATCTCCGCTCTTTTTGGAATTACTGAGCCTGCATTATATGGCGTAACTGTCCAAAATAAAAAGGTATTAGGCAGTGTAATGATTGGTGCTTTTGTAGGAGGTATTTACATTGGTATTTCTGGTTTACAGTCATTCGTTCTTGTTGGGCCAGGGTTAGCAAGCTTATCAATGTTTATTTCTGACGAATTACCAAAAAATATTATTAATGCTATTATCGGCTTGGTTATTTCGTTTCTAGTTGCATTTGTTTCTGCCTTATTATTAGGCAAAGATAAACAAATGGATAAAAAGACTCCAGAAGAACAACAAGAGAATGGGATTAAAAAAACATTAAAAGGCGAAAGTGAATTTAAAAGCCCATTGATTGGACAAATGATTGATTTATCGGATGTAAATGATGATGTTTTTTCTTCTAAAGTTATGGGAGATGGCATCGCTGTAATTCCTTCCATAGGAGAGCTATATGCCCCGGCTGATGGCAAAATCGAAATGATTTTTGAAACGAATCATGCATTGGGAATGACAACTGACAAAGGGGCTCAGATTCTTTTCCATGTTGGTCTTGATACGGTCGAGTTAGCTGGGAAGTATTTTGAACCTCAAGTTAAAGTTGGAGATGAAGTAAAAACTGGAGATCTATTATTGAAATTTGATCTAGATAGAATCAGAGAAAAGTTTGATCCAGTCACAGTTGCCATTATTACAAATAAGGAAGCTTACTCCGTCAAAGTTGCGGATATAAAGCAGGTTGAACCCGAAGATACATTGATGTATATATCACCGTTATTAGAAAACTAAAAATGAGGAGATGGTTATGATGAATAAAGGTTTTCCAGAGGGATTTTATTGGGGTGGAGCAACAGCCGCAAATCAAATTGAAGGCGCTTGGAGAGAAGATGGTAAAGGTATAAGCACTCTAGATATGTATACAGGTGGGTCGCTTCACCAAAAGAGACGAATAACACTAGAACTAGATCCTAGTGAACGATATCCAACACATGAAGCAATTGATTTCTACCATCATTATAAGGAAGATATTAAATTGCTGGCTGAACTTGGATTGAAAATGTTCCGCTTGTCAATAAATTGGACAAGAATTTTTCCTAATGGAGATGAGTTAGAGCCGAATGAAGCTGGGCTGAAATTTTATGATAGTGTATTTGAAGAATTACAGAAATATGGGATAGAACCACTTGTAACTATTGCCCATTATGAATTTCCTTTCCATTTATCTAAAACCATAAATGGCTGGGCAAGCAGAGAAATGATTGATCATTATCTTCGCTACGCAGAAGTATTATTCAAACGTTATAAAAATGTCGTGAAGTATTGGATTCCATTTAACGAAATCAATTGTTTAACCCTTGCCCAAAAGGCATATCAAGCAGGCGGAATAATTTATGATGAGACTGGAGCGCTAATTAATTTGACAAAGGATAACGCTCAACTGCGCTTCCAAGCATTACATCATCAATTTGTCGCAAATGCTCTTGCTGTGAAGAAGGGAAGAGAGATAAATCCCGATTTCCAATTTGGTTCTATGATTACACACTTAACATTTTATCCATTAACATGTAACCCAGCAGATATTATTCTTGCAACTAGAGAAATGCAGATGAAAGTTTATTATTGCGCAGATATACTGCATAGAGGATATTACCCATCTTATGCAGATCACTACTTTAAACAAGAAGGAATTGTCATTCAAAAGGAAGCTGGGGATGACGAATTATTAAAAGAAAATACGGTAGATTATTGTTCATTTAGTTACTATATGTCTGTCTGCGTTAGTGCTGATCCAAATCAAGAACAAACAGGTGGAAATCTCCTTGGTGGGGTAAAAAATCCTTACTTAGTTGAAAGTGAATGGAAGTGGCAGATAGATCCAATTGGGTTGCGCTACACACTCCATACTTTGAATGATAGATATCAAGTTCCATTAATGATTGTAGAGAATGGACTGGGAGCATCAGATGAATTGGATGAAAATGGAGAGATTCATGACGACTATCGAATTGATTACTTCAAAAGCCACTTAAAAGAAATGAAACAAGCAATTGATGAAGGAGTTCCTCTTATTGCTTACAATAGCTGGGCTTGTATTGATTCCGTTTCACTTGGTACAGGAGAAATGAAGAAGAGATATGGATTTATATATGTAGATAAACAAGATGATGGAACTGGAACAATGAAACGGATCAAGAAAAAATCTTTTGATTGGTATAAACAAGTCATTGAAACTAACGGTACAAACATATAAGCAAGTCAGGGTCTGCATATGCAGACCCTTTATGTGGAAAGAGGGAGTTATTCTATAAAGCATTTGAGAATACAAGCAGATCAACAACTAATCATCGCGCTCACTTCTTAAATGGTCAAAAAACTTAAATATCTAAAGGGGATTGAAAGTAATGGAAGACAATTGGATTAATGAATCAAACTTACTAATGGAAGGTGACTAAGGTGATAAAAATAAAAAAAGTCCTAAATTCAAGCGTAGTATTAGTAGAAAATGCGCAAAAGAAAGAATATATTCTTTTAGGCAGTGGAATCGGTTATGGAAAAAAAGTTGGTAGTGTGATTGAAGAAAACAAAGCTGATCAAATGTTTATACCGGTTGAAAATGTTAAAGTGAAGGAGTTTCTAAGTTTATTAGATGCGATGCCATCTATATTTATTGAACTGACTCAGCAAATAGTCAATTATGCAGAGCGTAAATTGAATACGAAGCTCAATACGGGTATTTACTTTACATTAATGGATCATTTGCATTTTGCTGTGGAACGATATAAAAAGAATATCAATATCACCAATCGTGTATATTGGGAAATTAAAAATTATTATACAGAAGAATTCGAAATAGGAGTTCACGCATTAAAGTTGTTGAATGAAAAGCTAAATATAGAGATGCCAATTGAAGAAGCAGCAAATATAGCATTCCATTTAGTAAATGCCCAAGGAGAAAAACAAGAATCCAAAGATGCAATGAAGACAGCCAGAATGATTGGGAGCATCGTTAACCTTGTTCGCTATACGTTGAACATCAATAGTGATGAGAAAAATGTACATTATATTCGGTTTATAACCCATGTTAAATTTTTTGTAGAACGTTTCTATAGTGATAGCATGCTTGAAGACAAAGATAATGTGCTTTTTGACCAGATTGCCAGCCTGTATCCTCAGGCTATGGATGGTGCATTTAAAATTAAGGAATATATCAAACAAGTGTATGATACAACCATTCCTAATGAGGAATTAGCATATCTTGCTGTCCATATCCACAGATTAATTTCATATAATCAGCTTAAATAACAAAAGGCGAGGTTGCCTCCTCGTCCTGCTTAATAGATAGACGAGGGATTATAATATATATAAAGGACTCTTCCTTTTTAAAAGAAGGGTCCTTTATTAATGATACTACAAATTGAGAAAACTAAAAATATAGAGGTTATTAACTAGAGAAAACTGTAGATTCATATACGGATTCATTATAATGTAAATTATCTCTTTGTAACCTTTTAAGGTTGTAGTAAACACATTTTATTTTGTTAAATGATAACTAGTATCAAGTAAATTATAGATATCATCTTTAGGGTATGGGCTGTCAAGTACGATAGAAATCCAGTGTTCCTTATTCATATGGTATGCCGGCAAGATACCCTCTTCTTTCCGAAGTTGATTTTTTAATTCAGGTTCACATTTTACATTTAAGACATCTACTACTTCTTCTCCTGATAATCCTAGTTTGTTTTTAGGAACATTCATCATTAAACCATACCATTTACCCTGATTATCATGTCTTAACACAGCATAGTTTTGGAATTTTTTCCATGGATACTCTGGATTTGTACCATACTTTTCTTTTGCATAAGAAAAAATTTCTTTTCTTGTTGTCATAAAGTTTCGTTCCTTTCTTTATCCTCTTTTATTAGATTATGGATAGCAAATTCACCGTATTTATTTTCCATTCAAGGAATGATTGTATGGCTGATATCGATTGTGCCAGGGTTTGTAATGTATAAGCAAATAATAGAAATAAACATTATAAAGTGACTTATGCTGTACATCACCTTCTTTATGGCGTTATTGCTTATAATGACAGGTTTGATACATTGGGCTGTCAATTCTATGTGATAATGTCGTTGTATGGCTGTTACAAAATTCAATCTTTATAACCGGTATGACACTGCCGATTGATGGAGGTTTCTCTTCGTATTCTGGAGTTTGATAGTCGTAAATATAATAAAAGCAGAGTCTAATTAGATTCTGCTTTTAGTTATTAGCTTAGTATCGTTTTGTGATTTGGAACTTTTACACAAGATTTCCGTTTCACTAATTCTGTATCTATAAATATTTTCATTTTATCTTCTTCGTTTTCATCTATTTCTCGAATAAGCTTCTCAACAGCTAGTGATGCAATCTTGTCTTTCTTGACATGAATAGTTGTGAGTTCTGGGCTGACAATTTGAGATTCAACAATATTATCAAATCCAATGATGGATATGTCTTCCGGTACATGGATATTTAATTCATGGAGTGATTTAATGATACTAATCGCCATGTAATCACATTCACAAAATATAGCGGATGGTAGGTTATCCTTTAACTCCATTATATTTTGTTTGAAATCCTCTTGCACAGAAAGATCGGTTGGAGACATTTTGAAAATATGTTCAGGTTTAATGGTTAATCCATTTTCACTCATTATTTTTTGAAATCCTTTTCTCCTCGCATCAAAATTATACATGCGTGAAACCGATTCTGCATATCCAATTACCTTATGACCTAACTCAATCAAATATTCCCCCGCTTGGTAAGCGCCAATGATATTATTCATCACAATGAAGTTAATATCCAAAGTTTCAAAACAAGTATCTAAAACAACTAAATTTGGCTGCAGCTTAGAAACGGTTTTAATCTGTTCTTCAGTCAGGTTGGTCCCTAACAGCAATATACCAGAAGACTGTTGCTGCATTTCAAGATTCGTTATTTCTTGCTCGAGCGAATCTATATTTATAGAGGAGATGATTAAGGAATATCCTTTTGATGAGATAGACTGGTCAATATTATTGATTAATTCCATAAAAAAAGACTGCGACTGATATTGTTCGGTAACGATACCGGTATGGGTACATGCTACAAAACGAAATATTTTAGTTGGAGAAGTATTTTTCCCTTTTGAAAAAGTTCTTGGGTTATAGCCATTTTCCTTTGCGATTTTTAATATTTTTTCTCTCGTTTCTTGACTAACACCGGGTTTTCCATTTAACGCCAAAGAAACAGCTGATTTGGATACCTCCGCTATTTGTGCAATATCATCTATCTTCATTTAAATCCTCCACCCTATATAAGTAAATAAAAATTTTCCAATGAGTACATATATTAGTTTAGTTAAAAAGTTTAGTTGTGTCAAACTAGAAAACTACTAAATGATTACTATAATGCTTATTTTATTAGGGTTTTTTACACGATTTAACTAAACTTAACTAAAAATAACGTTTACAAAATGATAAAAAATAAATAAAGTTTATATAAAATTATTGACTTTAATTTAGTTTAGGTGTTAATCTAATACCGAGAAATAAATCAAAACTTATTATGTAATTGTATAGTTTATAACGGTTTAGAAAAGTTTAGGATAGTTTAGAAAGTTTAGTAGTGAATGTCAATTGGGGGAATATCATGGAAAAGTTTAAATTAGGTTTTGCGCCAACACGGAGATTCGTGTTTAGTAAAGAGGATGCTTACAAATATAAAGAACTAATAAAAGAGAAGATAAGAAGTTTCGGCTTGGATATGGAGATTGTGGATTTAGAAGGAATCAATGAAGAAGGATTACTATATAACCGTGCAGATGAACAGGCAATCATTCAACGATTTAAAAGGGAAGATGTTGATGCATTATTCTTTCCCCATTGTAATTTCGGTACCGAAGATCTTGTTGCTAAAATTGCTAAGGCTATCGATAAGCCTGTATTAATCTGGGGACCTAGAGATGAAGCTCCTTTGGAAAATGGAATGAGACTGCGGGATACGCAATGTGGAATTTTTGCGACAGGAAAAGTATTGCGCAGGTTTAAGGTCCAATTTACTTACATAACAAACAGTAGTGTTGACTCTGAAGTTTTTGCGAGGGGTTTTAAAAACTTTATAGGGGCTGCAAATGTTGTTAAGCATTTTAGGAAACTTCGAATCCTTCAAATCTCCACAAGACCTTCTGATTTTTGGTCGGTCATTTGTAATGAAGGAGAATTGTTAGAGAAATTCGGAATTCAAATATATCCGATTACCTTAGATCAAATTAAACAGAAAACACTTAAGATTGAAAAAGAGGGCGGCGCTGAACTTGAGCAAGCAGTAGCTTATATTAAAAAAACACTTGATTGGAGTACGGTTAAGGAAGAAGATGTTCGTCGGATTGCTGCACTAAAAGTTGGTATGAAGCAATACGCGGAAGAAACAGGCAGTTCTGCTATTGCTATTCAATGCTGGTCCACTTTGCAAGACATTATTGGAATTATGCCCTGCCTTGCAAATGCGATTTTGACAGATGAGCAAATACCTGTTACTTGTGAAACCGATATTCATGGCGCAATTACTTCAATCATGGTGCAAGCAGCAACACTAAATACATTGCCAACCTTTTTTGCGGACATTACGATTAGGCATCCCGAAAATCCAAATGGAGAACTGTTATTCCATTGTGGTAATTTCCCGGTTTCTTTAAGTGTCGAAGAAAAACCGCAATTGAATAAACACTTTTTATTTGATGATCATTCACCTGGTACACATGAAGGAGAAATAAAAGGCGGCGAAATGACCATTGCTCGTTTTGATGGTGATAATGGGGAATATTCCATCTTTTTAGGAAAGGCAAGAGGGATAGAAGGACCGTATTCAAGAGGCTCCTACGTGTGGGTTGAAGTAAATGATTGGCCGCTTTGGGAAGAAAAATTAGTGAAGGGACCATATATTCACCATTCTACAGGCATTCATGCCAATGTAATACCAATAATCTATGAAGCATGTCAGTATATTCCTGGATTGACTCCCGACCCAGTTAATCCAACTGAAGAGGAAATTCGCGCATGGCTGCGAGGCAGTGACATAAATTATTGATGCAATGGAGGAGATAATTATGATAGATATAAAAAAATTAGAACGAAAAGCCGCAGAAATTAGAATGACAGTGATTGATATGGTTTATGAGGCTGGCACTGGCCACACCGGTTCATCCTTATCCAATACAGATATCTTAACCGTTCTTTTCTATGAGGTAATGAAGAATGATCCAGTTAATCCAAACTGGGAAGAACGAGATCGGTATATTCAGAGTAAAGGTCATGCTGTTGAATCCTATTGGGCTGTTTTAGCGGATAAAGGCTACTTTCCAAAAGAAGAATTAAAGACATTTTCTAAATTCAATACAAGACTTATCGGGCATCCAAACAATAAAGTTCCTGGCGTAGAAATGAATACCGGTGCATTAGGACATGGTTTATCCATATCCGTAGGAATGGCATTAGCGGCCAAAATGAATCATAAGGATTATCGAGTTTTTACATTAATGGGTGATGGAGAGCTCGCGGAAGGCTCTGTGTGGGAAGCCGCTATGGCAGCATCGCAATATAAGCTTGATAATTTAGTAGGAATAGTGGATCGAAATCGATTGCAGATTACGGGCAGTACAGATGATGTAATGAGCAATGAACCTCTTGATAAAAAGTGGGAGAGCTTTGGCTGGGACGTTATCGAAGTGGATGGCAATGATATAGCTGAATTAGTGCAAGTCTTTCATTCAATCCCGAAGACAGAAGGGAAGCCTACTATTATACTCGCAAATACAATTAAGGGAAAAGGAATTTCTTTCGCTGAAAATGAGGCTGGCTGGCATCATCATGTTCCATCTCAAGAAGAATATGAACTGGCAATGAAGGAACTTTCTAAGCGTTTGGAGGTATTAGCATGAATAACGTCATACTAAAAAAAAATACTGGCAATAAAATTGCAAACCGGACAGTGGTAAGCGATACTTTATTAGATTTAGCAATGGACAATAAGGACATTCTCGTTTTAACAAGTGATTCTAGAGGTTCGGCTTCGATGGTTCCTTTTGCAGATGCATTACCAGAACAGTTAGTGGAAGTAGGAATTGCTGAACAAAACTTGGTAGGGATTTCAGCGGGATTGGCTGCTTCTGGAAAAATACCATTTGTTGCTTCTCCAGCTTGTTTTCTGAGTATGCGTAGTATAGAGCAGGTTAAAGTGGACATCGCTTACTCAAGAACAAATGTGAAACTAATTGGAATCAGCGGTGGTATCAGCTATGGAGCGCTTGGAATGTCTCACCACTCTGTCCAAGATTTAGCGGTGACAAGAGCGATACCAGGCTTACATGTTATGATGCCGGCTGATCGTCATGAAACGAAAAAAATGATTGAAGCATTAGTGGATTATGATACACCTGTTTATATGAGAATTGGTAGAAATCCAGTAGAAGACTCTTATCAAAGTGATGAGTACGACTTTCAAATTGGCAAATCTGTTACGATGCATGAGGGCGGTGATTTAACGATTATTGCTTCTGGGGAGACGGTACGTGTTGCGCTTGATACTGCCTTTTTGCTAAAGGAAGCAGGGATTAGCTGCAGGGTCCTAAATATGCATACGATAAAACCACTAGATGAAGAAGCGATTATCAAGGCAGCTAAAGAAACGGGATACATCATTACAATCGAGGAACACAGCATATATGGCGGGCTTGGTTCTGCGGTTTCAGAAGTGACTTCCAATAAATGTCCTGTTCCCGTGAAAATAATAGGAATTCCAGATGAACCAGCAGTAGCAGGAACCACGAAAGAAGTATTTCAACATTATGGAATTAGTCCTGAGAATATTTCAAGTATCGCTAGAAAATTACTTGGTCAATAGGAGGAGACAGCGATGAGCGATAGTTACATCCTAGCAATAGATCAAAGTACTTCTGGCACAAAAGCATTACTTGTTGATGAAAAGGGTTCTATCATTGCAAAAGAAACGACAAGTCATAAGCAGCTATATCCTCAGTCGGGTTGGGTGGAACATGACCCGATTGAGATATATGATAATGTGAAGAAAGTAATAAATAGTATTGTTGATTCAAATCAATCTTTAATGAGAAAAATGAAGACCCTTACAATAACGAATCAGCGTGAGACTCTTGTTATTTGGGATAAATATACGAGTGAGCCGGTATATAACGCGATTGTGTGGCAGTGCAGAAGAACGACGTCTATGTGCTCTTCTTTGAAAGCAAAGGGCTGTGAAGAAAAGGTTCATGCGAAGACAGGACTTAAGATAGATCCATATTTCTCGGCAACGAAAGCAAAATGGATCTTAGAAAATGTCCCAGGTCTCAAAAAAAGAGCAGAAAAGGGAGAGCTTCTACTTGGGACAATTGATAGCTGGTTAATTTGGAAATTGACAAATGGAAGGGTTCACGCCACAGATGTAACGAATGCAAGTAGAACACTTTTATTTAATATTCACTCTTTATGTTGGGATGATGAATTACTGAGGATTTTTGAAATACCAAAGGAAATGCTCCCTGAAGTAAATTTTTCTGATCGTATATTTGGAATGGTCGAGGACAGTGAACTATTAATACATAAGGTGCCGATAGCGGGAGTAATAGGCGATTCACAAGCAGCTTTATTTGCGCAGCGGTGTTTTAATAAGGGGATGGCAAAAGCTACTTTTGGCACAGGTACTTCTGTAATGGTGTATACAAATGAATATGTTCAAGCAAAAGAAGGGTTAGTTACTTCAATAGCTTGGGGATTCAATGGCAATGTTCACTATGCTTTAGAGGGGATTATTAATACAACCGGTGATATTATCCGCTGGATGAAAGAGGATCTTACTCTATTCACAACTTTTGAAGAAGCCGAGATATTAGCAGAAACACTAGATAATAATGAAGGAGTATACTTAGTTCCTGCTTTTGTAGGATTAGGTGCACCGTATTGGAGTCCCAATACGAAGGCAGGAATTACTGGGATGAGCAGAAACACAAACAAGTCACATCTAGTAAGAGCAGGGTTAGAAAGTATCGTTTACCAAGTAAAAGATATTATTCAATTAATATATAAGGAAACAAACGTAGTGGTAAAAGAGTTAAGGGTGGATGGCGGTGCAACAGCTAACGAATTTCTAATGCAGTTTCTTTCTGACTTATTAGGAGTCAAAGTCATTGTTTCACATGTTTCTGAGCTGTCAGCACTAGGTTCTGTTTATCTTGGTGGTCTTGGAATGAATATGTGGAAATCAGTTGAAGAAATATCTCAGTTAAATAATGAAAAACGTATTTATAGCCCGAAAATGGATAGAGAAACGAGCGAGCGGTATTATGCGGAATGGATGAAAGCAGTGCACACTCTCTTAATCTAAGAAGATTGTAAATGAATGCGCTTTTAATTTATGTAAGGGAGGTGAATGCTCTTACAATCTATTTGAGGTTCTTGTTGTATCCCCAATTTTTAAATGCATGTTATTTAATTAACTAGTTAGGATAATGTTGATTGGAGGCCAAAAAATGAATTATGGAGCACTTGCTAAGAAGATTGTTCAAGAGGTGGGCGGGAAAGAAAATATCAATAGTGTTATACACTGTGTAACACGGTTAAGATTTAATCTGAAGGATCAATCACTTGCAAATACTGAAGTCATCAAAGATATGGATGGTGTTATGACCGTGGTTATTAGCGGAGGGCAATACCAGGTAGTGATTGGTGATCAAGTTCCTATTGTATATGCAGAAGTGGTCAATTTAATTGGGGGAGGAACTTCTCAAAATGTAGAGGCTGCGGAAGAATCGGATGAAAAAAAAGGTTTGTTTAGCAAATTTGTGTCCCTTATTTCTGGTATATTTATGCCTGTAATGGGAGCGATGGCAGCTGCTGGGATTCTAAAAGGATTTTTGGTAGCGCTGACGGTGGTTGGATGGATAGATGAAGAAATGGGAGTATATAAGATCTTATTCGCCGCATCTGATGCATTCTTCTATTTTATGCCTATCCTGTTAGGATTTTCAGCTGGTAAAGTGTTTAAAACGAATTCTTATATTACAGCAACTATTGGTGCAGCTCTTGTCTATCCGACAATGATTGAAATCTATAATGCGGGGGAAGCATTAAGTTTTCTTCAGATTCCCGTTATCCTTATGAATTATACGCAATCGGTTATTCCGATTATACTAGCTTCGTTTTTAACAGCTAAATTAGAAAAAGTGCTGCTGAAAGTAATTCCTAAATCATTGCAATTGATTTTTGTTCCTTTATTTATTACTGTCATAATTGTTCCATTATCTTTTATTATAATTGGACCAGTTTCTGTATATGCAAGTGAATTATTAGCTAAGGGAGCGATGGCTGTATACTCATTAAGCCCAGTTATTGCGGGATTACTATTAGCGGGAATTTGGCAAATTGCAGTAATGTTTGGACTGCATTGGGCCTTTATCGCAATATTTATTAATAATATCACTACATTAGGATTTGATCCTATAAATGCATTACTGTATTGTACTGTATTTGCTCAAACTGGAGCGGCTTTAGCTGTTTCCTTAAGAACAAAAGAAACAAAAATGAAATCGTTATCAACCACTGCCACCATCTCAGGATTTTTAGGAATTACAGAGCCTGCCATCTATGGAGTTAACTTACCACTGAAGAAGCCGTTTATTATGGCGTGTATCGGCGGTGGCGTTGGTGGTGCAATTGCCGGCTTCTTTAGTGCGAAAATGTATGGGGGATTTGCATCAGGGGGAGTTTTTGGGATACCGATGTTTATTGATCCAGACGGAATCAGTTCTGAATTTTATGGCTTTGCTGTTTCGTTGCTTGCAGCTCTAGTAACTGCTTTTGTACTTACTTTCTTATTTGGCTATTCCAAAAAAGTGAGTACTAAACCAGCGAAAGAGAAGTCTGCAGTAACCAGTGAGAGTAATCTATAATCATATAAAATGGATTTAGTAGGGTAATAGAATTGCGATTTAACAGAGTCGAGAGAGAAAATAGTAATGAAACTATTTTCTCTTTACTATTTAATTTGGAGGGGAATCAATTGATTAAATTAAGAGTTGCGGAGAATAAAAAATGCTTGGAAACAACCAATGGAGAAAAGTTTTTTTACCTGGCAGATACGGTTTGGAGTGCCTTTACTAATGCAGCTTTAGAAGAGTGGAATGATTATCTTGAGCTTAGAAAGACTCAAGGATTTAATGTACTTCAAATTAATATTCTTCAACAGTGGGATGCGAGTGAAACTGAGTTAAATATGAAGCCATTTGAATATAAAGAGGATGGATCATTCGATTTTTCCAAGAGAAATGAAGCATACTTTGAACGAGCAGAAAAAATGGTGCAAATGGCAGTTGAGAAAGGATTTGTTCCTGCATTGGTTTTATTATGGTGCAACTATGTACCAGAAACTTGGGGGTCAGAAATTAGTAGTGTGAATAATATGCCTTTAGATGTAGTTAAGGATTACGTAACATACGTCAATGGAAAATTTTCTAAGTATAATCCTATTTATTTAGTAAGTGGGGATACTGATTTTCCAACTGAACTTACTATTACCTATTATTCTTTAGCCTTAAATACCATTAAAAAGTTAAGTCCTCAATGTTTAACTACTTTACATGTTAGAGGGAGACTAATGGAAATACCTGATGAGCTACTATATAGTGATAGTTTGGATTTTTATATGTTTCAATCTGGTCATAATATTCAGTTTCAAAGTATGTCTTACCAGCTCGCAGAAGAGTTTAGTAATAAGCCGGTAAAAAGACCTTCTATTAATTCAGAACCATGTTACGAGCAAATGGGTTATAGCAGAAATTTATACGGAAGATTTACTAGATTTGATGTGAGAAAAGCAGCGTGGCAAAGTTTATTATCAGGAGCAGAAGCAGGGATTACATACGGAGCCCATGGTATATGGAGCTGGCACAAGAAAGGGAAAGGATTTGGCTTAGTTGGTGAGGCATTTGATAAGCCTTTTGATTGGAGAGACGCAGTGAAATTTGAAGGTGCGTGGGATTATGCTTTTGCAAAAAGTTTATTTAAATTATTTAGTCTCCATGATCTGCAGCCATTGGATATTGTGTTAAAAAATACAGAAGAAATTAGGGTTGCGAGTACTGCAGGCTTAAATAAGATAGCTATTTATATGCCAGTTAACACTACCTTGAAATTAAATAAGCTATTAGAAAACTATGAATTCACCATAATAGATTTAGAGCAAAGAAGATTTGCGGAAGCGGATGTTTCCTTTAAAGATAATATAACCGTTATTGGAATGCATAATTTTGAAGCAGATGTTGTAATTATTGGGGAGAAAAAGCTGGGAAGCTAATGGGATAGTTTTGAGAGTTAGGAATAAAACGGCGTATAAAAAATGCTAAACAAAACTCTATTGTTTGGAAAAGCCCTTGTCTACGTTTGGGAATGAGAAGGTCAGTACTAAAAGAAGTGTCTAAATCCATGTAGTATATGAGATGCGCACTTTTATTTACGTCTTTTGTTTTAAAGGTATTTCCTGGAAAATAGTTATGAGATAAGTTGAAATATTTGACAAAAAAATTAATTTGTGCTATAATTCACAATAATAAACATTGCTGATATAATAAGATTCTCCTGGCCAGGGGGGAATCTTTTTTTTTGGGGTGTTAGCGATGAAGAATAATGAATCAAGTTTAACTTCTTTAATTTCAGCATTTAGTCGAGCATATCATGTGAAAGAGGACTGCCCGATTATATTCAATGATTATATAGCGCAAGATTTCTTATCACCAGAAGAATATCAAGCCATTGCAGCAAATATGTCTAATGGCATTACTTTTTTTAGTTCTGAAATGGCTGAAAAATTAAAAGGTGATCAGGACGCAATATTAAAGTGGGTTACACAAATTCAACTATCACCAACACCACTTGCTAGAGCGGCCTACGCAGAAAATGTTGTTCGGAACGAATGTCAGCTTGGGGCTGAACAATATGTCATTATGGGTGCAGGTTTAGATACTTTTGCTTGGCGTTACGATACATTACCAAATGTTACTGTATATGAAGTTGACCACCCATCTACACAGAAATTTAAGATTAAACGGTTAGAGCAAGCGGGCTATGAAATTCCTGCTCATTTAAAGTTTGTAGCAATGGATTTCACGAAAGAGCTTTCGTTAGAAAAACTAGCTGCGGCAGGATTGGACCTATCTAAGAAAACAGTGTTTAGTTTACTTGGGGTATCTTATTATTTAACAAAAGATGTGCTTCAGCAGTTGCTGCATGGCTTTTTTAAAGACCTTTCAAAAGGAAGTTCGATTATTTTTGATTTTGCCGATGAGGGTTTGTTTACAGAACCTGGTATTTTTAATCGTGTGCAAAATATGGTCCAGATGGCACAAGCTGCCGGAGAACCAATGAAGTTTGCTGCTTCTCTTGCAGAATTAGAAGATTTACTTGCTAATGAGGAATTATTAATCTATGAACATCTATCACCACAAGAAATTCAACAGCAGTTTTTTTCTAATCGGGATGATAACCTGCAAGCATTTGAAACCATTCACTATATACATGCTGTGAAAAAATAATTATGTTCTAATCTTACCAATCCTTACCTGTTCCTATTTATGATAGGCGGGTAAGGATTTTTGCTTTTCTTTATAAAAGTAATCTTTATAATTGAGAATAATTATCATTTGTTGTATAGTAGATAGTACAATATTGTTACCGTAGAGGAGAATATAGCATGCAAATATACTGGACGAAAATAAATAAGATTATTGAGGAAAACCCAGAGGTTAAAACTTACTTGCTTGACCGTCCGCAAGACTTTACATGGGAAGAAGGTTCCCACACCCATTTCGCTTTGAGAGGTTTCAATGCCGGAGACAAACCAAACCGCAGTTTGATTCGCCATATGTCTATCTCTTCTTTACCACACGAAAATGTAATCGCAATTACAACGCGTATCAGAGAGCAGTGCTCAGAATTTAAATCGATTTTAAGAAATCTTGAAGTCGGAAATGAAGTCGCTATCTTTAAAACACATTCAAACTTACCGCTTAAAAGAGAAAACAAAAATGTTTATCTACTGTCATCAGGGGTTGGACTGGCAACTTTTCGACCGATTGTACTGGATTATTTCGACCGTGCTGACAACGTCACTCGCATTCATTCTTTGAATATTGATTCATCAAAAGCCTTTTTATTTACAGATATTTTTACATCTGTACCTGACAAAAAGTTTGAAGCCCAGTTTGTTGATAACCGTAATGATTATTATGAAGAAGTGAAAAATTTAGCTGCAGACAAGGATGGTCTATTCTATGTTGTTGGCAGTGATGACTTCTTGATACAGAACATTGAAGTACTGCGTGAACAGGGCATCAAGCCAGAACAGATTATGCTCGATAAACGTGAAGGTCAACTGCCTGAGTTTTTTGCTCAGTAAATTGGCTATGGTTAGAAATCTACTTTAAATAGAAAAGGACTGGGAATCCAGTCCTTTTTCTATTTAAACCATCCTTTTTCCTTAAATCTAGTGATGGCTTCTATGCGGTTTTTTACTTCGAGTTTATCGAGGATCATGCTGATATAGTTTCTTACAGTGCCTGTTTTAATGGAGAGCTCTTGGGCGATTTCTTTTGTGTTTTTGCCGTTCGCAACAAGCATCAGAACTTCTTTTTCCCGTTCAGTAAGAGGATTTTCTTCTTTGTAAACATCATCAACCAATTCTGGTGCGTAAATTCTTCTTCCTTCCATTACACTGCGGATGCTATTGGCTAAATCGTCGCTAGGACTGTCCTTGAGCAAATAGGCAGATACGCCAGCCTTCAATGCGCGCTGGAAATAACCAGATCTTGCAAAAGTAGTTAAGATAATGACTTTGCAAGGGTGGCTCATAAGTTCTTCCGCTGCTTCTAAGCCTGTTTTTGCAGGCATTTCGATATCCATTATACAAATATCTGGATTCTTTTCCTTGACTAGCTGAATGGCTTCTTCTCCATTGTTTGCTTTGCCGACAACTGTGATATCGTCTTCTAAATCAAGCAATGAACCTAAAGCACCTAAAAGCAGGCGCTGGTCTTCGGCAATGACAATGCGGATCATATTAATTCCTCCTTTTCTATTATTTTTCCATCACGTGGAACCGCAATTTTTACGATGGTTCCCTCCTCGGCACTAATTTCTAAAGTACCATTGATAAAATCTAATCTTTCTCTCATGCCAGCTAGTCCGTTTCCTTTGTGCATATTTTCTTCTTGAAAAGGAGTGCTTCCATTATCTTTAATTTCCATGATTGTTTCTTTTTTGTTCTGGCTGATGCTTATAGAGCAAGCGGTGGCATTACTATGTCGAACCACATTGGTAACCGCCTCTTTTAGACACATGCTGATAATGTTTTCTGCAATCGATGAAATTCTTAGATTGGAAGCTATATCGCATGTCAGGCTTATCTCTGCCGCACCTAATATTTTTTGGACAAGAAGGAGTTCGTCTTTTAATCGTATGCCGCGCATTTCAGAGACCATTTTTCGGACTTCGTTCAGCGCAGATCGAGAAGTATGCTGAATATCTTTCAATTCTATGCGGGCTTGTTCTGGGTCCTTATAGATAAGTTTTCTTGCTAAATCACTTTTTAAACCAATAAGAGATAGCTTTTGGCCGAGAGTATCATGAAGATCTCTGGCAATTCGCTGTCTTTCTTCGAGTTTCACTAAATGTGAAATACGCTTATTCGCATCTTCTAATTGTTCCTGCAGCTGATCTTTCTCTTTGCGGTTCTGGATATTCAATGGCAATAAAATTACGCCAAACCAGATGATCAGTACAAAAGGCAGCTGCTTTATCAGCAAGGCATCGCCTATTATAATTTTGAAGTAAATGGCAAATGTAGTAACTGCCAAGTGGATAAAATAAAGGATAAAAAAAGGAATCCGCTTTTTAATATTGCCAATAAAATAGGAAAGAAAAAAGGAAAAATACACATAGCTGTATGTATAAATAGCAAAGGTGGAGATTCCGATTAATAAGGACGGCCATAAATAGATTGTCCAGCCTTTTGACAGATAAGCAATTCTATAAAAAATAAAAAATAAAATGGTAAGGATGATGCCTGATATTACATCAACTGCAGAAGAGGCATGGAATATGAAATAAAATGGCAGAATGGTCAGCAATGTCCAAATATAAGGAGAGATCCCCGTGCTTTTTTTTAAAACCTCTAATCTTTTCATCATCAGTTTCTAACCTCGTTTTATTGACTGTTATTTATTCATTTTAACATAATGGAGCAGCAATTAATGGCCTAATTGCTGCTCAGATAGTTGCTTAAAGCAAACGGAATCATTTGCTTTAAAGATAGTGGACCTGACTGATAGAAGCTTTTATTTATTGCATTTCTGATCTTGCAGATATGGAAAGGGATTTCTTTTGCTTCTTCCATTCATAGAAGCTGATAAATTTTTTGTCCTTTTCGTCCCATAAACGAAACTTTAAAGAGCGAAGACTGCTTGCAAGTGTTATTGTTGGAACATTTTGCAGGGGCTCTGTCTGTTTATGGACTAGTTCTAAGTTGTAATTAGGAACCCTCGGACTTAAATGATGGACATGGTGATAGCCAATATTGCCAGTCAGCCACTGCATCCATTTGGGAAGGTGATAGAAGGAGCTTCCTTCTACAGCAGCCTTTACATAATCCCAATTTTTATCTTCTTCAAAGTACGTGTCTTCAAAAGTATGCTGTACATAAAATAACCATACGCCAACAGAGCCGGATATAAGAAAAATCGGCAGCTGTACAAGCAAGAAAGATGACCAGCCAAGCGTACTGCCAAGAAGCACAGCCAATAATACAATCGCCATATTCGTTATATAAGTATTTAGTCTTTCCTTCAATCTAGCTCCTTTACGGTTGAAGCGGTTGGCTAAAAGAAATTCATAAATTGGTCCTAGTATAAACATGATGAACGGATTACGGTATAAACGATATTGGATTTTTACCATTAAAGAGGCATTCTCGTACTCTTCTATCGTCATCATCCATAAATCGCCGACTCCTCGTTTATCCAGGTTGCTGCTTGTTGCGTGATGAATAGAATGGCTATGCTGCCATTTGCTATAGGGGAATAAGGTTAAGATTCCAGTAATTGTTCCTAAAACCTTATTAGCTTTACGGTTTTTAAAGAAAGAAAAGTGGCAGCAATCGTGAAAAATGATAAAAATCCTAACTAAAAATCCTGCGGCGGCTATGGCGAACACAAGGGTTAACAGATAAGAAATACTTAAGCTTTTAAATGCAGCAAACCAAAGTAAAACAAAGGGTAAAATGGTGTTGGCAAGCTGCCAGACACTAATTCTTACAGTGGATTTCTCAAATGGCGCTACAGCAGTTCTTAATTGTTTTAAGTTTTTTATATTCATTTTTAATTTCCCTTCTCTTAATGGATATCTATAGTATAATTATGTATCAATTAAATTGGCAGACATACATGTCATGCTTGCTATATGACATTTGTCATATAGCGATTTTTCTCGCTTCAAAAAGTCTTGTAAATGAAAGAAGAAAGCATAAAGAGATAAATAAAATAAAAAATAAGGTTGCATAATTTTTTACTTTGTAATAGAATATTTTAAAAATTGATTATAAAAAGCTTTGATAAGGACATGAGCTACTATTTCGGTTTCCAGAGAGGGAAGAATTGCTGAAAACTTCCTAACGCAGAATAAGTATCTTACCACCTTTGAGCCGTATTGGGGAATTGATAGTATCCAATACCGTAGATGCAAACGTTATTGTACCAAGCCATGAACAACACTGTGTATTTTTCATGGGAATTTGGGTGGAACCACGGGTAAACGCACTCGTCCCTTTCATTAGGGATGAGTGCGTTTTTTGTTTTTACAATTTCATAATATGCGATGAAAAGGACATGAATTATTTTTACTGTTATCAGAGAGGGAAGGATAGGTGTGAGCTTCCTAGCAAAGGAAAATAATTTACCACCTTTGAGCTATATTGGTGAACGAGAAGTAGTCAATATCGTGTATGCAGCGTTACTGCACCAAGCCATAAGAAAAGCACTGTGTTTTTTTATGGGAATTTGGGTGGAACCACGGGTGAAAACACTCGTCCCTTTCAATAGGGACGAGTGTTTTTTTTGTACCAAAAAATGATAAGGAGTGAACAAAATGATTAAGGTAGTATTAGCAGATGGGAGTAAGAAGGAATATCCAAAAGGAAGCACAGTCGCAGAAATTGCGGAGTCTATTAGTGTTAGCTTAAAGAAGAAAGCAGTTGGAGCAAAGATCAATGACGAATGGTTTGTAGATATGAGCCATCAAATAGAAGAGGATGTACATTTAGCTATCATTACAATTGATTCGGAAGAAGGTGTATCCATTATGCGCCATTCCAGTGCCCACGTCATGGCACAAGCGATAAAACGATTGTATCCCAATGTACAGTTAGCAATTGGACCAGTGGTAGAGGATGGTTTTTATTATGATATGAAACTCGCTCACAGTTTAACTTCCCATGATTTGCAAGCCATTGAAAAAGAGATGAAGAAAATTATCAAGGAAAACCTTCCTTTTACTCGCAAAGAAGTATCGTTCGAGGAAGCGCAACAGCTTTTTGAAGAGAAAGAAGAGATATTTAAATTGGAGCTCTTAGAGACTATACCAAGCAATGAATCGATTTCCCTTTATCAGCAAGGAGAGTTTATTGATTTATGTCGTGGAACTCATCTCCCTTCGACTGGTTTTATTAAAGCTTTTAAATTAATGCGTGTATCTGGTGCTTACTGGCGAGGGGATAGTGATAGGGAAGTATTGCAGCGTGTGTACGGTGTTGCCTTTTCCAGTCAACAGCAATTAGCAGAGTACTTAGAAATGATTGAAGAAGCAGCAAAACGAGATCATCGGAAGCTAGGAAAGCAATTGGAGCTGTTTATGTTCTCAGAAGAAGCACCTGGCATGCCGTTTTATTTACCAAAAGGACAAATCATCCGCAATGAATTAGAACAATTTTCAAGAGAGCTTCAAGGCGGGGCGGATTACGAAGAAGTAAGAACTCCTTTGATGATGAATGAGCGAATGTGGAAGCAGTCTGGCCACTGGGATCATTATCATGAAAACATGTACTTTTCCGAAGTGGATGAACAAAAATTTGCGTTAAAGCCAATGAATTGTCCAGGACATATGCTTATCTTCAAAAATAGTCTCTATTCCTATCGCGATTTGCCGATTCGCTTATCAGAATTTGGGCAGGTACATCGTCATGAATATAGTGGTGCACTAAACGGAATGTTACGTGTTCGTACGTTTTGCCAGGATGATGCCCATTTATTTGTAAGAGAAGACCAAATAGAAGCAGAGATTAAAAGCATTTTTCAATTGATCGATAAAGTTTACCGTACTTTTGGATTTGCATACACTGTAGAGCTCTCTACTAGACCGGATGATTCGCTCGATGGGGATGACATTTGGGAATTAGCAGAGGGAGCATTAAGAAATGTTTTAGAACAGCTAGAAATAGATTATATTCTTAATGAAGGCGATGGTGCATTTTATGGTCCGAAAATTGATTTTCATATAAAGGATGCTTTAAAAAGAAGCCATCAATGTGCAACAATTCAGCTTGACTTTCAAATGCCGAAGCTCTTTAACTTAGCTTATATCAACGAAAACAATGAAAAAGTCTGTCCAGTTGTTATTCACCGTGCTATCTATGGGTCGCTTGATCGATTCTTTGGCATACTAATTGAACATTTTGCAGGCGCCTTTCCTGTTTGGCTTGCTCCAATACAGGTGGAAATTATTCCGGTATCCAATGTTCATCTAAATTATTGTCTAGAAGTTCAATCAGTTTTAAAAGAAGCAGGAGTAAGAGTAAAGATAGACGACAGCAATGAAAAATTAGGATATAAGATCCGTGCAGGACAAATGCAAAAGATTCCCTATTTGCTTGTATTAGGGGATAAAGAAAAAGAACAAAATGCTGTAAATGTGAGAAAATATGGAGAAGAGCAGTCAAAAGGAGTTTCTTTAGAAGCATTTAAACAAATGATCGGAAAGCAGATAAAAGAAAGAAGCTTATACTGATATTTTTTCCATTGAAACCGGATAAAGCAGCCAATACAAAAACCAAGTATGGCAATAATCGAAGAAAGTCCGACCATAATAGAAAAGATATAGCCAAGAACATTCCAATCTAAGAAAAAGGAAAGGGAACCTATTGCCAAGCATATTACAGCAATTATTTGGTTAAATTGCTGCTGCTCCCAATCCTCTTGATGATATTCTCTCATGGGTTTTTTAAGAAATATACTCGCTGTTTTCATAATAGGATTCCATTGGAATAATAATCCACAGAGCCCTGCGAGAAGTGGAATTAGCATGATCCAGTATTGCTGAAAAACTAAGCTAAGTAATACAGATAGAAAAATAGTCCATTGATTTGTTCGGACTAATGGTACTGGAATTGTTTTGAGCAGATTAGTCATCAAAACCAACCTTTCTTATAAGAATTATGTATATTATACGCTCTTATAAGAAATTTGTTAAGTTAAGAAGCTCTTATTTATTTTGCTTTTCGTCCTCCAAGAAACGCCAGATCCTATATAACTGTGAAACTGTCTTTTCAGGGTTGTTAATAAGATGGTTATATAGGGTCGGGTAATTCTGCAATTGAGTTAGCAGCTCTGCTTCTTCGCTCGTCATACTATTATCCGATACTTTACTATGATAGCTAGCTCTAGTTTCCTTTGCTTCTGATCGTCCTAGGAGGTAATCAGTGCTTACATCAAAATAATCTGCTAATTTTTGTAAGGTGTCTGTATCAGGTTTGCGATTACCTGTTTCGTATCCTGAGATAGATACTTTTGTTACATTCATTGCATTCCCAAGCGTTTGTTGAGAAATGTTGGCAGATTTCCGCAATTGTCTCAATCTTTCTGGAAAATTCATCTAAACCAGCTCCTAATTTCGTTACTTCTATTATAAGTTAACGTTTAGCTAACAGTAAATAATGAATTTTTGTTAACAAATTCGGAATTATATATTGAAGTAAACCACTTGTTTACCGTATAATTTTAATAAGGAAAAAAATGAGAATGGGGAAGATGAGGTGTAAAAAATGCATCGGAATAAGCTGCGTATCATAAGAAAGCAATATGGCTATACCTATCAGATGATGGCTGATAAGTTAGGAATTACAAAGTCTTATTATTGGCAAATAGAAAATGGCAAACGAGGATTATCTTATGAGCAAGCAGTACAGATATCTAGTATTTTTTCCAAAACACCAGATGAGATTTTTCTTCCAGATTATATAGAGGTTAAAGGATGTTCGAGATAAGGATAGAATTTCAAGTGAATTAGGAGGCTTAAAGTGAAGGAGCAAATATACGTAACCGAGGAAAATCTTTTATTAATAAAAGAAGCATTGGATTTTAGTATACGAAATGCATCCAGAGGAATTCTATTCATTTTAGAAATGGTAAAGGAAAAAGTCACAACCAGTAATGACAGTATTTTGAGACTGGATGGAATGGAAATGGAGATTATTCTTGTTTCCTTAATCGAATATGGTATTAGTTTATTGTCTTTTCATTCAGATAAAGGGAATTTATGTATGGAAGAAGCAATCAGAATTGATCAAATTAAGCAGTATTATCAAAGAAAAAATGGTCCGAAAATGATGTGCTAATATTCTAAACACTAAACAGCTTAGATAGATTTGTTGATTTTCTTCTCATACTATGTAAGAGTAAAAGGACAAACATGAGAGGAAGATCAGAGTGGAAAAAAGAAAAGTTGGTTTCATTGGCTGTGGAAAAATGGCTCAAGCAATGGTAAATGGAATGCTGCAGTCTTCTTTTTTGAGTAGAGAGGATATTTTGGCTAGTACGAAATCTGCGGAAAGCGCGCAAATGGTAAGGGAAACCTTTCAAATAGAAACGACATTAGATAATAAAAAAGTAGCAAGCTTTGCAGATATACTTATTGTTGCAGTAAAACCACATTTATATGGAGAGGTCTTACAAGAAATCCTCTCTTATGTGAAGAATGAAACAATCATTGTTACAGTGGCAGCTGGAATAGAGATGGCATACATAGAATCACAGTTATCAAAAAATGCAAAGGTTATCCGCTCCATGCCAAATACTCCTTCTCTTGTCGGTGAAGGGATGACTGTATTTTGCGCAAATGAAAGAGTTACAGAGCTGGAAATTGCTTTTATAATGGAAATGTTTGCAGCATTTGGGCAAGTGGAAGTCGTGGAAGAAAGCTTAATGGACTATATTCCAGCGATTAGCGGTTCTTCTCCAGCCTATGTCTATATGTTTATTGAAGCATTGGCAGATGGTGGCGTTCGCAGTGGAATACCGCGAGAGAAAGCTTACAAGTTAGCTGCACAATCTGTTTTAGGAGCAGCAAAAATGGTCTTAGAAACAGGTAAGCATCCAGGAATATTAAAAGATGAAGTATGCACACCTGGTGGAGCGACAATTGAAGCAATTACTGCATTGGAACAAAATCAATTTAGAGGGACAATTTTGGCAGCAATGGAAAGCTGTGATCGCAAAAATCGCAGAATGAAGAAGGGAAATTAATAAGTAATAAAAGTAGAAATTAGGAAATGTTTCTCTATTATATTCTGTTTTCCTTGTATATAATATAAAAGGAAAATTTCATAATGAAGCAGAATATAATTTAATTATTCACATCTATCGAAATGGTATATTTATTGTAGCAATCAGACCAGTTTTTTGGTCTGTTTTTTTGTGCGCAATCATTTGGTTTTCCTAATATTTAGGATGAAAAGTGTATGATTAATTTTTTAATGTCGGGAAAAATATCAAAACAGTCTTAAATGGTGTGGCTAAAGAAGCGGGAGGAATTTAGTGTTGGATAAATATAAAGCAATATTTATTACGAGGATGACACAGCAGTTAAATGAATTGTTAAATAAACAAGCAACAGAGATCATAAAAAATGAAGAAGTCTATCGGTTATTACATACGATTAAAGGAACTTCTGGTACTTTAGATTTGGATTTGTTATTTCATTTAGTTTCAGGGTTAATGATAAAGGTGGAGGAGAGAGAAGGAGATTGGATTCAATCTGAATTAAAGAACTTTTTAAGTGAGTTACTTGATATTTGTGAGGAATACGAGCATTTTCACGAAGAGATTAATAAAATTCCTGATTATAGAGATATTGACGTACCGCTTATTCAGCTAATTGATGATGATGTTTCTTTATTGATTTTTTTAAAGGAAATGCTGGAACGTAAAGGCTGGATGGTAATGGCAAATTCTAATGCGGAGAAGGCGATTGAGCAATTTTACAGAATGCAGCCAGATTGTATCATTATTGATATTAACCTGCCATTTAAAACTGGTTTAGATATCTTAGATGATATTCAGATGCATACAAAGCACTCATTTGTTCCAAAGGTTATATGCAGTATTGATACTTCAAGAGAAAAGAGAATAGCTGCATATAAGAAGGGCGCAGATGATTATATGGAAAAGCCACTCGATATGGAAGAATTTCTGATTCGAATTGAGAGACATATCGAGCGAAAGAAAATCTTTGACCAGTCTGTATTAATTGATGAATTAACAGAAGTATATAATCGCAAGTTTTTAAAGGATTCGTATACTCGTTTTATTAGTGATACAGTTCGGACAAAAACTTCTGGTACGATTGCTATTGTAGATATTGATTATTTTAAACGAGTCAATGATACATATGGTCACGTTGCAGGGGATAAGGTATTAAAAGCTTTTGCCCAATTCTTGAAAACAAATATTCGAACCACAGATACTCTTTTTCGATTTGGTGGAGAAGAGTTTGTCATCCTTTTTCAACGAGCGGGAGAATCTGAAGTTATCGATGTATTAAATAGAATGCTGAAGCGTTTTTCAGGAATAGAATTCGAAGAAAGTGGTGGCAAATTTTCTTTGACCTTTTCTGCTGGTGTATTTGAAGTCATTTCAAATGATATACCATTAAATAAAGCACTTGAGAAGGCAGATGAGGCGCTTTATTTAGCCAAGGAAGATGGACGTGCTTGTATTCGAAGCACTAATAAAAGGAAGGAAGCAACGAATAAAAAATTATTAAATATTTCGATTGTTGATGATGATTCTTTCATTCGTTCTATTTTAAAAAATATATTAGATTCCATCGAGATAAATAACCTTACCATAAATGTCACAGAATATGAAGATGGGATTCAATTTTTAGAATCCAAGCGATTACAAGAGAATGGGATGCATTTTCTCATCTTGGATGGAATGATGCCTGTAATGGATGGCCTAGAGCTCCTGCAAATTATTAAAAAGACGTCTTATCAGCATAATGCTCATATTTTAATGTTGACTGGTAGAAAAAGTGAACAAGATATTGCGGAAGCATTACGGTTAGGAGCAGATGATTATGTTACAAAACCATTCAGTATTAAAGAGTTACAGGCAAGAATAACAAGGTTAATTATGAGGATGATTTAATTTGGAACAAGAGGTAAGAGTATTACAAATTGTTAGTATCATCTTATTTGCTACTTTATTATGCTTATTAACTTATTTAGTCATTAGGAAAGTAATAGAGAATAAACAAAATAACCATATTAATGAGCGAAAAAAGCAGCTGATTGGACCAATCTTTTCCTATCTTCGGGAGGGGAAGGAAAGAGTGAAGGATATAATGCAATCAAGAATAGACAAGCAGGCAATTGAACAGGTTCTCACTGATTTTTCTGAGAGAATAGAAGGGGAACAGGAAGAAGAACGGCTTCACGAACTTGCTGACTTTTTCTTGAAAGATAAATATCGGAAAGAAATAAAGTCTAGATATTGGAGTAAACGGATGAATGTCCTTTATAAAATAGAAGATTTTCATATGAAGGAAATGAAACACCAGGTGATTAGTCGATTATCTAAAAGAAATTGTCATAAAGAAGAGAAAATCCAAATCTATCGGATTTTAGCAGCCTTTCAATATGAAAACATTTGGAGCCTTATAAATAAGGATGAAGAGCTTACGGAAAAGAATTACCGTAGTATACTGCTCCGATTAAAGCCTGATAGTTTTAGGAAACTCATTCAACCTTTTTATTATTGTCGAGAAGCGTTACAATTAGCAACTTTAGACGTAATAAGCATGAAAAAGAAGGTAGAGTACATTCAGTTTTTAGAGGATGTTTTCGTAAAATATGAGGAAGAGATCAGATTAAGGGCTTTGAAGGCAATAGCTGCAATAGGCTATGTGAGAAATATGGAAGATTACGTTTTCTTGGCAGAATCTGAAGTTTGGCAGGAGAGAATGATGGTTGCCAAACTATTAGGATCTAGAAGTAGCCTCGATAAATATATTCCTTTGTTAGTAAAGCTTCTTCATGATTCTTCTTGGTGGGTGCGATCTCAAGCAGCTGAATCCATCATAAGCTTTAAAAAAGGCAGAGAAGTTTTATTAGAAGTCGTTAACGAATCAGAGGATAAGTTTGCCAAGGATATGGCCAGAGAATGGTTAAATAAAGGAGTTTATTAGCATGTTTTATCAATGGTGGTCAATTGCTGTACAAATCTTTGCCACGTTTATTGCTGTTTATATGATAATTATTATATTGTTTTATTCTGTTATTCTTTTCATTTCCATGCTTCAGCTACGAAAGGAATATAAATTAAATAGAGAAGATACATTTGATGATGTTTCAAATGAATGGTATACGAAACCTGTATCTATCATTGTTCCAGCTTATAATGAAGAAGCTGGAATCATTCCAAGTGTACGGTCCTTGTTGAGCATTAATTATCCTCAATTTGAAATCATTGTTGTCAATGATGGATCAAAGGACCAAACACTGCAGAAAATGATAGAACAATATGAGATGGTTCATATAGAAAAGGTTGTCAGGAAACAACTTACGACAAAGCCTATTAAAGGGATTTATCAATCGAAGCTGCTCCCTAAATTATATTTAATCGATAAAGAAAATGGCGGAAAAGCAGATGCTTTAAATGCAGGACTGAACTTTTCTCATTTTCCTTATATTTGTTCATTAGATGGTGATTCAGTCTTAGAAAGAGATGCTTTTTTAAAGGTAATGAAGCCTATTATGGATAGTGATGAAGAAGTGATAGCATCAAGTGGAAGTATACGCATTGCTAATGGATGTAAGATTAAGAACGGACAAGTCCTCGAGATAGGATTGTCTCGCCATCCCTTGGTTATTATGCAAATAATCGAATACTTAAGAGCTTTTTTGATGGGGAGAATTGGATTAAGTAGACATAATTTATTATTAATTATTTCTGGAGCTTTTGGTGTTTTTTCAAAAAAATGGGTCCTAAAGGCTGGAGGCTATCAAACAAATACAGTCGGCGAAGATATGGAACTCGTTGTACGAATCCATCGTTTATTAAAAGAGACAAAGGAAAAAAAGAAAATTGTTTATGTGCCAGACCCAGTCTGCTGGACAGAAGTTCCGGAAGAAATAAAATATTTAAGAAGACAGCGAAGAAGGTGGCATCGTGGATTATATGAAAGTCTTTGGAATCATAGAAAGCTAACGCTTAACCCGAAATATGGAAATATCGGGCTCATATCTTTTCCATACTTCTGGCTAATTGAGTTTTTTGGCCCCATCATTGAATTTTTAGGATATGTTTATACGATTATTGCCTTGTTTTTTGGAGGCGTATATTTAGAATTTGCTATCTTAATTCTATTACTTTCCTGTATTTATGGCTCTATTTTTTCAATGGCAGCAGTGTTATTAGAAGAATGGAGTTTACGAAAATATCCGAAGGTTTCCCATATCATTTCATTGTTCTTCTATTCGTTGACAGAATCTTTTTGGTACCGCCCGTTAACTGTTTTTTGGCGATGCGAAGGCATTTGGCAATTAATAAGAAGAGATAAGAGTTGGGGAGAAATGAGCCGTAAAGGAGTATCCGAATGAAATGGAATAAATCGATTATTTTCTTTTTACTTATTCTCTTTGGTGTAGGACTTTTAACAAGTCCTTTTTGGCTTTGGCAGTTAAAGCATTCAAAGGAATTAAATGTCTTAATTATGGATAAAACAGTGTCGGATTCCTCCTATCGGGAACATGCGGGATTGATATGGGTGTTGAATAATCAAAAATATGTGAAAACTAACCATGCTCCTTATAGCAAACAACGTGATTATGTCGGATTTAATCCCCTAAAGGAAAAACACAAGCAATTAAACCATTTGCCAAAAGATTTATCTTCCTATGATGTGATATATATGACAGATCAATATGGAATCGATAAGGAAGATGCTTCCAGAATGAATTCGAAGCATATGGAAGGCGGATTAGCGTTAGAAGATGTTGAAAGGGTAGAGTCAGCTTTGTTTCAAAACACCAATAAAACATTGATTGCTGAATTTAATACCTTTGCAGATCCAACTAGTGATCAAGCTCGTGAAAAAATAACAAATCTTCTCCAACTTTCATGGAGTGGCTGGATTGGCAGATATTTTTCTGACATGGAAAGCGAGGAAATTCCTATATGGGTCAAAGAAAGATATGAGCACATCTATGATGACAAGTGGTCATTTAAAGGATCAGGGTTAATCTTGATTAATAGCGATGATCATCTCATTGTATTGTCAGATCAAGAACTTAATAGCGGAGCCCTTCAATTTTCGACTACTGATAAAGGAAAAGATTTGTTCAATCAGCCTATTAAATCGAATTATGGTTATTGGTTTGATATAGTTGCTGCAAAGGATGAGACCGATATTCTTGCTACGTATACACTTCCAGTAAATGGAAAAGGGAAAGCGGTCTTATCAGAATATGGCTTACCTAGTCAGTTTCCAGCAGTCATTCAATACAAGAATAAACTATACACGTCTTATTATTTTGCAGGTGACTATGCAGATGAAGCAGAGGTACCAGCACTTTATAAAACAGTCGGGTTTGATACGTGGAAAAGATCTATTACTTATCGCCACTCCTTTTATTGGAACAGTTATGTACCTATTATGAAAGGGATTCTAAAGAATGGTTTACATTCCGCTGATCATGCAAGTACAAATGTGGAAACAACAACTGTGAATCATTTGAAGATAAATACGAAAACAGATGATACGTATATTCAGGTGTTGAAAGACAATAAGTGGACAAATCTCCTTGTCAAAGGAGTTAATATGGGGATTGCAAAGCCAGGAAGTTTTCCAGGAGAAACAGCGATAACGAAGGATGAGTATTTTCGCTGGTTTAAAGATATTGGCGCCATGCATGCCAATGCAATTAGGGTGTATACCTTGCATCCACCCGCTTTCTATCAAGCATTGTATGAATATAATCAGTTGGCAGAGGAGCCTTTATATCTTTTTCATGGTGCATGGATTAATGAAGAGACTCTCCTAGAAAAACAGGATGCTTACGCGAAGGAAGTGGATAATGATTTTGATCGAGAGTTGAAGAATATGATAGATATCATTCATGGGAATGCATCTATAGCTGCTGCCCCTGGCCATGCTTCCGGTGAGTATACATATGATATATCAAAATATGTATTAGGCATTATGATCGGAATCGAATGGGATCCAGAGGTAGTACAGAATACAAATGAGAAACATAAACGCATAGCTTCTTATGATGGAACTTACTTTGAAACAAAAGATGCTTCTCCTTTTGAAAGTTGGCTTGCGCAGAAGATGGATGAAACGGTGAAATATGAGGTTGATAAATATGACTGGCAGCATACAATGAGCTTTACCAATTGGGTAACAACGGACTTGCTTAAACATCGTTATGAGCCGGATCCAAAAGAAGATATGGCCATCGTAAATCCCAATTATATAAAGACGACAGAGAATTTTCATGCGGGATTCCTTGCTTCCTATCATGTCTATCCGTATTATCCAGATTTCTTAAACTATGAGCCTGCATATAAAGGCTATATAAATAAACAAGGGAAGCAGAGTAATTATGGAGCTTATTTACAGGAGTTAAGAGAAGCACATGATATGCCAGTTCTAATTGCTGAATTTGGTGTACCCGCATCGAGAGGAAAAACGCATGAGAATGTAAATGGAATGACACAAGGGTTTCTTTCCGAACAAGAACAAGGAAATTTCGATAAAGAAATGTTTCAAATGATTGTCGATGAAAATTATGCAGGTGGGCTACTATTTGCTTGGCAGGATGAATGGTTCAAGCGAACATGGAATACGATGGATTATGATAATCCTGATAGAAGACCATATTGGTCCAATCTACAAACAAATGAACAGCATTTTGGCTTACTCAGCTTTGATCCTGGAAAATATGAGTCGCCCATTTATATAGATGGAAAGAAAAAGGACTGGGAAAAACTCGGCATTTCTCCTTTGTATGAAGATAGAAGGGAACAAAAAGGAATAGAGTCTATATATGTAACAAGTGATGAACAGCAGGTCAACTTGAGAATTGATTATCACCAGCCAATAGACTTACAAACAGATACAACCTATCTATTGTTTAATACCATTGAGAAGCAAGGCCAAAAAACAATTGCACTTAAAAACAAAACAATTAAATCAACGTTTGGCGTTGACTTTCTTGTTAAAATAGCGAATGAACACAATTCGCAAATATTAGTTGATAGTTATTATGATTCCTTCCATTATCATTATGGATCCATTTTGCATATGATCAAAGAAGAAGCTTATGCAAAGAAAAAGGATAATGGAGTATTTCATCCTATTCGACTGACCTTAAATAAGAAATTAGAGCTCCCAGATACTAAAATTCCATTTCAATCTTATGTAACTGGACATCTTCTATTTGGCAATGGAAATCCTGCTAGTAAAGAATTTAATAGCTTAACCGATATAAGCGTGAGCAAAGATAAAAAAACGATTGAAGTCCGGATACCTTGGGCCTTGTTGAATATGAAAGACCCGAGCCGGAAAGAGATAATGGCTGATTTATGGCAAAAGGGATTAGAGGAAAGTGTACAGGCTAAGGGAATCCAAATAGCAGCGGTAATGGAAAAAGAGGAGGAAATAATCTCTTCCTTCCCTAAGCTTAATAGATATAATGAAATCCTAGCTGCTGATGCTAAATGGTACACGTGGGACGAATGGGAGATGCCAGCTTACCATGAACGGCTAAGGGCATCGTATTACCTCTTAAAGGATGCCTTTTTAGAAATAAATTTGGGGGATTAAATGGTGAAAAGAATTTTATTAGCAGAAGATGAAGAAGTATTAAGAATGTTGATAGTTGATACATTGGAAGATGAGTACATCGTGGATGAAGCACAAGATGGAGAAGAAGCATTTCAGTTAATTCAAGAGAACCAATATGATTTACTAATCCTTGATTATATGATGCCAATTATGACCGGCTTAGAAGTCATTGAAAAAGTAAGAGCAGATAAAGAGAGAGAGCATCTTAAAATTATGATGCTCTCTGCCAAAAGCCAAGCGAGTGAGCAACATGAAATTATGGGAGCAGGAGCAGATTATTTTATGGCAAAGCCATTTAGCCCGCTTGCTTTATTAGACAAAGTAGGAGAAATATTGAATGAAAATTAAAGATTATTTTGGTAAAAGCATATCAAGACAGTTTGTAGCTTTACTGTTTTTTTTTAGTTTGCTTTTCCTTATGGGCTGTGCCTTCCTTGCACTCAGTCAAAAGCAATTGAATGATCGCTATGCAGAAGAAAGGGAAGTGATCCTTGAAAAAATATCAATCACTAGAGAATTACAAGATATGCTAGAAAATGCTTTATCAGAAGCAAGAGGATACTTCGCGTTTAATAATCCCGATATGCGTTCATCCGCTTTAAAAATGGATGCCAAGACAAATGAATTGATTCAACAGCTAAAAGCTGTTGCTACAACAGATGAAGATGCAGTGTTAGTAGAAGAGATAGCAAATTTTCATTCTTATTATTTTCAGGATATCCTCCCCAAAGCATTAAACTACTTTGATGAAGGAGAAATCGACAAAGTGGTGAAACTCTCAGATGATGGGGGAGCAGATCGAATTAGTCATATAAAGGGTTCGTTACATAACTATTTACAATCGATGACGAATGAACTGAATAATTTGGTAAATGAACTAGATAAAAATATCATCATTTTTCAAATCAGCTTTCTTGTCTATATTATTTTCATTATGATGGTTATTTATTTTATAGGGCGGGCTGGATTAAAAAAAATTGGCAAACCGTTAGCCGATTTATCAGTTGCGGCAAATGAAATTGCGAAAGGAAATGATGCACAGATAAAGATAGACACCAAGCGAGCTGATGAGATAGGGAAACTCTCTGCTGCTTTTTATCAAATGTATCAAAGTGTTCAAGATAAAGAACAAAACTTATTGGCGCAAAATGAGGAATTACTTGCACAGCAGGATGAACTGCATGCACAACAAATAGAATTAGAAGAGGTCTTAGAGACAGTTAGAGCAAATAGGGAATCATTAAGGCGAAGAAATGAATTAATTAATAGCATTTCGAATTCATTAGATAAAAATGAAGTATTAGAGAGTATTATTACCCATCTAGCAGCAATTCTACAGGCAGACAGAGGAATTATCTTACTATTAAAGGATCAAGCATATGCATCCTACGGAATTGTCGAAGAAGGAGCAGAGCAATTTAAAAATTATGTATGGCAAGGAATGCTCGATCGACTAAAAAAAGAGAAAGACCCATTTATTATTTCAAGAGAAATGGTATTGGCCGAAAAAGGCTATCACCTTGAAAAAGGATTTACACATGATTTGTATATTCCTGTCTATAATTCGGATGATGAAATAACAGCAGTGATGATGCTGAGTCGTTTTAGCGATCCTTACTCGGTGTTTGATAAGGAAGAATTTATTGCGTTGGCAAAACAAATAAGTATTTCTTTAGATAAAATTGAATTATTTGAGCAAACAGAAAATGATCGTGTATTAAACTACGATATCTTAAATACCATTCAAGAGGGTATTCAGGTAGTATGTGGAATAGGTGAAATAATATTCGTGAATGAAAAGCTTGAAGAAATGATTGGGGACACAAAGGAAACAATATTTTATCCTGGCTGTAGATGGGATGAATGGAAGCAGCCATTAACAGCTCATTTTATGGATGAAGAAGGGTTGCTTCAATATATAGAAGCATCCATTAAGGAAAAACAGACGGATTCCTATAGTGCCTTTATGAAAGATGGACGAGTAATTAATATCTATGCGGAGGAACTTTATAGAGGAAACACTAAGTTCGGCACCATCCTTGTTTATAGGGATATAACAAAAGAATATGAAGTGGATAGAATGAAGTCTGAGTTCGTAAGCACAGTGAGTCATGAGCTGCGAACACCGTTAGCAAGCATACTTGGATTTACAGAATTAATGATAAATCGAGAATTAAAAGTGGAAAAGCAGAAAAAGTACTTACAAACAATATATGGTGAAGCAAAGAGGCTGACCTCCTTAATAAATGATTTCCTAGATATTCAACGAATGGAAGCAGGAAAGCAAACCTATGAGAAGAAGTACATTGATTTAATGCCAATAGTAGAGAGAGTCAAGGAAAAACTATCCATTAATACTAGTTCTCATCGAATCGAAATAAATCAGTTGATAGAGGAAACCATGATTATTGGTGATAAAGCGAAGATTGAACAAGTGCTGGCGAATCTTCTAAGTAATGCTATTAAGTATTCCCCCGATGGAGGGACAATAGAGATTAATATTTATAAAGAGAACGGGCAGCTGCGAGTATCGTTTAAAGATGAAGGCCTAGGAATCCCAAAAGCGGAGATCAGTAAATTATTTACTAAGTTTTATCGAGTAGATAATACGGACCGAAGAAAGATTGGTGGTACGGGCCTTGGACTGTCTATTGTTCAAGAAATCATGATTGCCCATGATGGCCAAGTGGCAGTAGAATCAGATTATGGGAAGGGAAGTACGTTTACGCTTATTTTTCCCCTTGTCCATAAAATGGAGGCTTCTGATGAAGTATCTATAGAAAATAAGCAAACTTACTCGATCATGGTGATAGAAGATGATATTAGCCTGGGAGAATTAATTGTTCATGAATTGCAAGATAACGGCTTCCAAGTTGTGTATTATAAAAATGGTCAAGAGGCAATGCAAATGTTAGAAAAGCTCCCGACAGATGCAGTGGTGCTTGATATCATGCTCGAAGATGAAAATTTTGATGGTTGGAAAATCTTGAATCATATCAAAGAATCAGAAAAACTCAGAAATATTCCGGTTATCGTATCATCTGCATTAGATGAAAAAGAAAAGGGATTATCACGAGGAGCGATGGATTATCTCGTAAAACCATACCAAACTAGCCAACTTTCTAAAACGATTATGCAAACCTTATTAAAGATGGGGAAAGTGGGCCAAGTATTGATACCAGAACAAGATAAAGAGTGAAAAGTCGCATTTAAAGTCAAGTGGAAGGAGAGGTAATAGCTACCTCTCCTTCCTTATAGGGGAGTTTTTGGATAATAAAGTCGTAAACACAGCCACACAGAAAATAGTTAAGAAAGAAGCTAAAAAAGTTGTCAGCCCAATTATTTTATAGCCGCTGGCTAAAACGATTCCATCTATTAGAAAAATGATGAGACCTACCTGAATAGAAAGTATCTTTGACAGGACTTGGGCAAGGAGATCCGTCCCTCCAGTGCTGGTCTCAAATCGAAGCATGAGGCCAATTCCTACGCCAATAATCACTCCGCCCAAAATCGCACTTAATACAAGCTTCAATGAAAATAAATCACGTAAAAAAGATAGGAAATCAATAGAGATGGAAGAAGCAAGGAAGCCAATTATGCCATAAAAAAAGTACTCCCTATTATAAAACCACACCAGTATATATAAGGGAATGCTTAAAAGAATCATAGACAGACCTGTCGGAACCTCGTAGTGATAGTGCAAAATAAGGCCGATTCCAATTATGCCCCCATCTAACAGATGATGTGGGACTAAAAATCCATTTACCCCCATGCCTATTAATAAGCTCCCGACAAATATCGCCGCTATTTTTTCTATCATTAAACATCATCCTATCTATTCCTTGTCCATTCTTCTTATACATATGTGTAAGAGTATAAACATAGAAGAACATAATTGACTTAGGAGGATGAAAATTGATTGAGCAAGTGGGCTATTGAAGTTAGAAGTAAGATAGGTAAAAGTACTACTTTTGCTATTAAATTCTATAAACTGGTGATTTAGCGAAATTAAGTAACAGAAGATTGCGAGCATTTATTTGCTGCAAGGAAAAACGGTGTTCATAAAGGGAAGGAAAGCCAGAATGCGCTCGGCTGTAAGAAAAAGTGGTGTTCAACCAAAGAATGTGCACAAGCTCATCATAAAATACACACAAAAAGCTACGAAGCAATGAAACAAGACTTATTCCCTGAAGAACGAGAAGATATTGCGAAGATGCTAAAAGATATTCGTGAAACTCGTTTTTCTGGCGGTTTGGCTTGCCTCCATTGTGGAAGCGTATCGGTCAAGAAGAATGGCAAATATCGTGCGAGGCAACGATATTTGTGCAAGGACTGTGGGAAGACCTTTAACGATATGACCAATACTCCGTTGGCAGGTTCTCGATACCCTCATAAATGGGTTAAATATTTTGAAATGATGGTAGAAGGCTATACGCTACCTAAAATCTCTGATACTTTAGAAATCCATATTTCTACGGCTTTTTACTGGCGACATAAAATCTTGAATGCTCTCCGTTCATTAGGCAATCAAACTTTAAAAGGGATTGTTGAAAGCGATGAAACCTTTTTTTTGGAAGTGACAAAGGGAAGAAGTCTATTACTCATAGAAACCCTCGTAAGCGTGGCGGTGTCGCAACAAAACGAGGTATCTCAAAGGAACAGGTCTGTGTTCTTGTAGCACAAGATCGAAATGGACAAGTCATCTCTCAAATGGCTGGAAAAGGGCGTATTAAATCAACAGATATAGATAAGGTATTAGGTGCCTTTATCGACACCTCTGCTTTGTTATGTTCAGATGCAGCTACGAACTATAAAAAGTTAGCCGAAGATAAGGGATTACAGCACGAAATGGTGAATTTGCGGAAAGGGATTTATGTGAAAAAATCTATCTTCCATATTCAACACGTTAATGCTTATCACAAACGACTAAAACAATTTATGGACCGTTTTCAAGGTGTGGCAACCAAATATCTTGATAACTACCTGTTTTGGTTCAGATACCTTGAACAAAGCACAAAGGTGGCTCACAAAGAACGAGTGAAGCAACTTTTATTTAGTGCTGTCCATAAATCAAACTATACGACAGTTGAGATGTTTAGAAGAAGTGCATAATAAAAGCCCTCTAATTCGAGGTCAATAAATTACTTTTCTACTGTGATATATTCATAATCCTTTAATCTCGTAACTTCGCATCCTTCAAGGATTTCAAATTCTTTTAGTCTATCTTCAATTGTCTTGCTTGTACTATCCTTGAACAAATCTTCTCGGTCATAGTGAGGAAAAACAAGTTTGTCCGTTAGGTCTAATGCAGAAAAATCCTTAGTATTTAGTACATTCATTTGCGGTGTGAAGAAATGAACGACTTTAATGTTTGGACCAAGTATAACAGCACCAGCACTTACACCTACAATAACAACATTTTTGGTAACTAACTCTCGTAGGATACTATCTGCCCCACTCTGTTTAGTATGGAATAATAAGTTAAATGGATTTCCACCATTGATGTATATGACATCTTTATGTGCAAGACTTTTTGGGTTATCAAACTCTATATCAATGAAATCTATGTTTTGAAACCCCATATCCTTAAAGTTCTCTTTCGCCTTCTGAGCAAATCTATTTTTATCCTTTTGCGGCGATGCAGTTGTGATAATAGCAACGTCCAGTTCGTTTGGTTCGCCGTTAATGAGTTTTAAAAATTGCTCTTTAATAGCATCATTGTAAAAACCGTTAGAGGTTAATAGCAATTTCAATATAATCAACCCCATTCTATTCTCTATTTCGTATTAGATATATCCTTATTTTAACAGAAAAATAGGAAATCAGGAATTTTCACCTAAAAACAACAATCTTAACGAAAACAGCGTTAAAAAAAGATTGGCTACCCTTTAAAATAAGAAAAACATCTTTACCCAATTGGGTGAAGATGTTTTTCTTATGGCCTTATTTATTAAGCCGTATATGATAATCCTTCTACTTAAAAAAAGAAATGCAGGATATAGTAACAAATTGCAGCGATACTTGCTGAAATTGGCAATGTAATAACCCATGTAATAATCATTCGTTGTGCTGTTCCCCATTTAACTCCTTTTAAACGATGTGCAGAACCAACACCGAGAATAGAAGAAGAGATAACATGGGTTGTACTAACTGGAAGGTGAATTAAGGTGGATCCGAAAATGATCATAGCTCCTGATAAATCAGCAGCTACCCCATTTACTGGTCGAATTTTCATAATATTTCCACCAACGGTTTTGATAATTCTCCAACCACCTACAGAAGTCCCTAGTCCCATTGCAGTAGCACAGGCAAATTGTACCCAAAATGGCACCTCGCTTGTTGAAACATAATTATTAGCTAATAAAGCCATCGTAATAATCCCCATGGCTTTTTGAGCATCATTTGTACCATGCGTATAAGACTGCAATGCTGCAGTGAATATTTGGAAATAGCGGAAACGTCTATTTGTTTTTGTTAAATTTAAATCCCTAAAAAAGAATTTAAAAATGGAGTAAATGGTAAATCCAACAATAAAAGCGATGATAGGCGAAAGAATCAATGCCTCAATGATTTTAATAAACCCAGTGTAATTAAGAGAGGAGAAACCAGAAGAAGCAATTGCTGCTCCAGCGATTGATCCAATAATTGCATGGGAAGAACTACTTGGAATTCCAAAATACCAAGTGACTAAATTCCAGATGATAGCAGAAATCAATGCTGCAAGGATAACGAGAGAACCATTTGTTAATTGAAAAGGATCTACGATTCCTTTTGTAATTGTCTTTGCCACACCAGTAAAGGTCATCGCACCAATAAAGTTCATACATGCTGCCATAATAATGGCATGCTTCGGTTTTAGTGCTTTTGTTGATACTGCAGTAGCAATGGAATTGGCTGTGTCATGAAAGCCATTAATAAAATCAAATGCTAGGGCAAAGACAACGATTAAAATTGTAAGTATTAATAATGTATTCATTGGAAAAAGACTCCTTATGCGTTCTTCATAATGATACTTTCAAGTGTGTTGGCAACACTTTGACAGTAATCAGCGATATCCTCAAGATTTTCATACACTTCTTTATATTGGATAATACGAATCGGATCTTTTTCTACAGAGAAAAGGTTTTTAATCGATTGACGTAAAATGCCATCACATTTTGATTCGTGATCTTTAATTCTAATTGCATACTCTCTAATTTTAGGTAATTTTTTAGTTGTAAGCAGATCTACTGCTTTATCAATTTCTACTGCACAGTTTTTGATTTCTTCCACAAAACGAAGCATATATTCATCTGCACTAATGATATTGTACATTTCGAAAAGTGCAGAAGTACTCTCAAGACCGTCTAAAACATCATCCATACTCATTGTAAGAGCTAGAATGTCTTCTCTTTCAATCGGCGTAATAAAGGCTTTATTTAATTCTGTGATAACTTCATGAACATATGTATCACCTTTTGTTTCAATTTCCTTCATTGTTTCAGAAAAAGTTTTTAAATCGCTAACATTTGTTAGTTTATAGTCAGCAAAAAAGTCTGCTCCTTCTTTTAAATTTGAAGCAATATTTTTTAACATAACAGCAAACTTATCTTGTTTTTTAAAAACCATTATGGTTACCTCCATTAATATATAACAAATTATGACTAAGCCTTACATATTTTATAGGAAAGTTGTCGAATAGCATAGTATTTTGAAACGAAATTTACAAAAACTTAATATTTGCTTTACAAAGTTTTAAGAAAACTACATTACTTTTTTACAATATTTGCACGGATTTAATATTTTTCTCCAGAGAATGGAGTGTGTTTTTCCATATCTCCATCCTATATTGTGTCCAATTCTATTTATGATAATAAAGTAAGAGTAGAATGTCCAAAAAAGAAGGGAGAGCCACTGTTAATGGATGAAATTTTTATTGGAGAAAGTTGGCTTATGGGAAGAGAACAGGATCCCATAAACTAGTTCTATATATTACAATGGACTTAAGGAACGAACAATATGATTATCGAGAAGAAAGCAGATTTCTTATTAGGTGGGGGAGATTATGCCCAATCCACTCTATGCAATCAAAAGGCTTTAAGAATAGAAGAATTACAACGAGAAGTGTTAACACGAACAACAATCAATATAATGTCCATGTTAAGAAGGGAATATGAATAATATGTGGCAGGAAAAGGGGAAAAAGTGGAAAAAAAAGTAGTACTAATAACTGGAGCGAATAGTGGATTTGGGAAATGGATGACACTAGAATTTGCAAAAGCGAACTATACAGTTATAGCATCGATGAGAGATACGAATAAAAGTGGGCAATTAGTAGAGGAAGCAACAAGAATGGGGATAATTTCTAATATAGACATAGTTTCTTTAGATATTACTTCAGACCAATCTGTAGAAAACTTAAGTTTATATGTACAGAAAATAGGCCAAGTTGACTTACTGATAAATAACGCTGGCTATGCGGGAGCGGGTTTTTCAGAGGAGATATCGATCGGTGAATATCAACGACAGATGGATACAAATTTTTTGGGAGCCATTCGTGTAACGCAATGTATTCTTCCGCTTATGAGGATGCAGCGGAGAGGAATGATTATTAATATAAGCAGCATAAGTGGCGAAATTGGATTTCCAGGCCTATCTCCATATGTTTCCTCTAAATTTGCATTAGAAGGATGGAGTGAGGCCCTAAGATTAGAGTTAGCTCCTTTTTCTATTCCAGTCGTTCTGGTAGAGCCTGGTTCTTTTCAAACAAATATTTGGACAACAGGGAAGCAAATTGCTGAAAAATCTACCTTGCCTTCTTCTCCTTATTCTTCTTATATGAAACAGCTCGATACATATTTACATAATAGCAGTAAAAAAAATGGAGATCCAAGGGTAGTGGCTGAAAAGATAGTTTCCATCGCAAAGAAAAAGCATCCAAGACTGCGTTATATAGTCGGAAAAGGAACAAAAGGTACATTTCTTTTTAAGCATATTGTGCCATGGAAATGGTGGGAGAAAATCGTTCTATTTATTTTAAAATAAAAATATATTAGGAAGCAGGCGATTTTTTAAAAGGATTAATTCATATTTATAGAGAAGTATTCCAATAAGTGTTATTATATGGATAATTCTGATTTTTGGAGGTGTTTTGTTTGGTCAATAGCATCGAACAGAAAGTGAAGCTGCATAATGGAGTAGAAATACCACAATTAGGAATTGGTGTTTTTAAAGTAGAAGAGGGAGACACCGTTTTCCATACAGTAAAAACTGCTTTGGATCTTGGTTATCGTTCTATTGATACTGCTGCCATTTATAAGAATGAAGAAGGAGTAGGCAGAGCGATAAAAGAAAGCGCTATCCAAAGACAGGAGTTATTTGTTACTACTAAAGTATGGAATGATGATCAAGGATATGATTCCACTTTAAGAGCATTTGAAACGAGTTTGAAAAAATTAGATTTAGACTACCTAGATTTATATTTAATTCATTGGCCGGGAAAAGATAAATATGTGGAAACATGGAAAGCACTTGAGAAATTATATGAAGAAGGATTAGTTAGAGCAATTGGTGTAAGTAATTTTCATGAACATCATTTAGATCATTTACTTGCTAATGCAAATGAGAAGCCAACTGTTAACCAGATCGAATTACATCCAAGACTTTCCCAAGAGAGCGTAAGAGAATATTGTAAGAAGAAAGATATAAAAGTGGAAGCATGGTCGCCAATTGCCAAAGGTCGGTTAGTAAATGAACCGACACTTAATTATATTGCAAAAAAACATGAAAAAACTCCTGTTCAAGTTATTTTACGCTGGCATCTGCAACATGGAAATATTATTATTCCAAAGTCTGTTCATCCAGAAAGAATCAAAGAAAATGCAGAGATATTTGATTATCAACTAAGCTTAGTGGAAATGGATCAAATCGATCGCTTAAATATGAATGAAAGACTTGGCAGTAATCCAGATGAATTATTATTTTAATAAATTTAAGGACTATAAAACGAAACAAACAAAAGGTCTGCGCCTAATTAATTAGGCGTAGATTTTTTGTTAGGAAGCACTTGAATGAATCTTTTTAAAACAATGAATGTAATAGATATGTTTAAAAGACTCAAAGGGTGGTAAATATAAGTACAAGCAGATAGTGAAAATAAACCGTACGGGAAAATCATAGCTGCAGCATGTTTTTCACTATCTCATTGAAAACTATCAACACTATAAGAAAAGGAGTGTTAAATATGGGATTTTTATGGTCATTAATAATAGGTGGTATTATAGGATGGTTAGCAGGATTAATTACTGGTAAGGATATTCCTGGCGGAGTTATTGGTAATATTATTGCCGGTTTTGTTGGAGCTTGGTTAGGATCATTAATTTTAGGAGATTGGGGTCCATCCATTGCTGATTTCGCCATTATTCCGAGCATTATCGGCGCTGTCGTGCTAGTATTTATTCTAAGCTTGATTATGCGTGGAATGCGTAAAACAACATAAAGATAGAGAAAAAAGGAAATGAGCTTTTTTAAGCCATTTCCTTTTTTTGTTGAAAACATATCCTTCAACTTAATAACGATTCCCAATCTTCATCAGGGAAAATCGGCGGGGTGTCTAATGGTGGAGCAAAGACTGTAATTTGTTCCTGAGAGATAGGATGGGTGAATTGGATTTTCGCCGCATGAAGTGCTTGTCGATGGAACATAGGTTTTCCGCCATAAAGTTTGTCTCCAGCAAGAGGATGATTTATGGAGCTTAAATGGACTCTAATCTGATGTGTTCTGCCAGTGTCTAAAGTACAAGAGATAAGCGTTAAATCATCGAAGGGCAGCCGCTTGATTCGTTTAAAATGGGTGATTGCCTGCTGTCCTGTCTCTGAAATTCTTCTACGGCTGCCATGATGTCGATCCTTCCCAATCGGCTTATTAATCGTTCCTTTTTTCTGTGCTAAAAATCCCTCAATAAGAGCGATATACGTTCTTTTAATTTTTCTTTCTCTTAAAAGATAATCAAGCATGTTAGCAACTAAATCGTGTTTAGCAAAAAGTATACAGCCGGTAGTATCCCGATCCAATCGGTGGATATGCTTTAATTGTCTTTCTTCTCCACTTAATAATAAATAATAGGCCACACCATTTAATAAGGAAGAAGTATCTTCAGAAGAATGAGGGTGGGTATCGATGGAATCAGGTTTATTTACGACTAAAAGGAAATCATCTTCATAAAGAATAGTGAGATCCATATAGGTTGGAATAATGTCATTTGGCTGCTGCTGAAAGAGCTTAATTTTTAAAATATCTTCCTGCTTAAGTAGGGAATTCCATGGTACATTTTGGTTATTTAATTGAACTTTTTTCTCCATTTTAAACAAATGAATCTGCTTTTTCGAAGCTAGTAATACTCGCGAAAAGAACTCCTCAATTGATAATCCTTCCCATTGTAAAGGGATTTTAAGGAAAAGCCAGTCACCCTTTCTTTCAAATAACATACATAAAATCTCCTTTGTTTTTTATAAGAATGAATAATAAAAGTGTCTTAAATATAACTTAGTTATCATATCATGGTTTTAATTACCACAGAAATGGTTTTTAGGGATATGTTAGACTATGGGTAACAGATAGGTTGTGTAAATTTATAGAAATAAAGAGGGTGTTTCGTTTTATGAAAGTCGTTTTTGCATCAACCCAAACCCAAGAGGAAAGAATTGATGAGTTGATTCAAACCTTTTATTCAAAGGTTTTTCCTTTCTATTTTTCAGATGAGGAAATTAATCAATTCGAGCGCTTAAAGGTTCTAACTATTACTCCGGAAAAAGCACAGTTATTAAGCACATTAAAAACAGCTTATCAAGTAATTGCCAGTCTTCAAACCCTTGTGAATATATTGGAAGATCCAGAGAATAAGCATAAATATAAACATCTTTTTGCAAAAAATGTCCATATTCTCGAGGAATTGGACATATTCTTTCCATTCGATTTAGATAATTTTAAATCCAGCAGCAACGGGGATTCCTGCGATCAAGCGAATTTTAGTATGTATGCAGAGGCGAACAATTCATACTTACTATAATTTTTTCTAATTTTCCTATTCCTTATTCTTAGGAAAGACAAAAGGCCATCACAGTCAATTGAAAGACGATGGCCTTTTTGGATACAATTTTTAACGACTTTATTTTTTTACACTATATTTTTCGAGCCATTGTTTAAAGACTGCAGGTTCGTTGTAGCCGATAGTTCTGCTTACTTCTTTTCCATTTTTGTATTGAACAATGGTTGGAGTTGATTCGATATTGTATTTATCCCAGCCTTCTTGAAATTCCAATAAATTATATTGATCAATAGATACATTTAATTCTTTTGCAAGCGGCATTAATTCAGGAGTAGTTTTTAAGCAATATTGACATTCAGAGCTAAAGAAATAAACTGTCACGTCTTCCTCTGTTTTTAATTTTTCCTCGAGTTCATCAGGAAGGATGATATTTTGGTAATTCGGATTATCTAATAATTCGACTGTAGCTGGCCTCAAATCTGCTTTCTTATAGAGATTGCCTTCCACAGCTTTTTCCTTTTTCATATGAGATAGAAAAGCTACCCCAGCAAATAAAATAATAATAAAGACCAGAAAAAACAGAATTTTTTTCATTGATTCATCTCCTTTGTTTTTTTCCAAATAATAATGCTGCAAGTAAAGATAATAATAAATCCAATTAGTGCCATAAAAGGGATCGTGATAAATCCTAACCAATTTATGTATTCACCTGTGCAAGAAACTGGTCCGCAGGCTGATGATGTTTCAAAGATGCTAGCTAACTTTTGGATGGAGTAGTGATAAATGGAAATACATGCGCCAATCCCAGAAAGAATCATGGTATAAAAGCTGATTTTATAATCTTTTCGGATTACCGCAATTCCTAAAATAATCACAAACGGGTACATTAAGATCCGCTGATACCAACACAAAGTACATGGAATAAAGTCTCTAATTTCAGAAAAGTAGAGACTGCCAAACATACTGAGGACAGCTGCAATCCATGCTAAATATAAAATGTTTTCCCGGGAGTCCTTTTGCTTTGTTTCTTCTTTCATACGATTCTCCTTTATTGTGTTTATTGAATTCTAAAAATTGATAGGAATATTTTCACTATAGAAAAAGTATAAAGGTAAACGGAATTGATGTAAACAAACTAGAATTCCAAAAGGAGAGAGATTATATCTAAAAAAAATGGGGAAATGTAGAAATAGTAAATAAAATGTAAGAGTATGGGTTAAGAAGATCATACATAAAGGGAGTAAAATAATATGCCAAAATTGGATTTATCGAAATTTGAAAAAAAACTCATTATCCGAAACACAGAATACCAGGATATTGATAAAATCATGAAGCTTCAAGCGGAGTGCTTTCCAGGCATGGATCCTTGGACAAAGGATCAATTAAGAAGCCATATTGAGATTTTCCAAGAGGGACAATTTGTTGCAGAATATGATGGGGAAATTATTGGATCATGCTCTAGCTTAATTATAAATTTTGACGAATATGATGCCCGCCATACGTGGGATGAAGTGACAGACGGCGGATATATCACAAATCATAACCCCCATGGCTATAATCTTTATGGAATTGAAGTCATGGTAGATCCAGAATACCGAAGAATGAAAATAGGACATCGTCTTTATGAAGCAAGAAAAGAGTTAGTGCGTCAGTTAAATTTACAAAGTATAATCATTGGCGGCAGAATTCCAAATTATTATAAATATGAAGATCAAATGACAGCAAGAGAATATGTTCAAGAAGTTTTGCATCATAAAATATATGATCCAGTACTGTCCTTTCAATTACTAAATGGTTTCACGTTAATGCGGATTAACCCTAATTACTTACCAGATGATGCACAGTCGAAAAGCTATGCAACGATTATGGAATGGAACAATGTGGAATACATGCCAAAATCCAAACGTTTTTTCAAAAGCAGCTATCCTGTGCGAATTTGCGTTGTTCAATATAAGATGAGACAAATAAAGAGCTTTGAGGATTTTGCCAATCAAGTAGAGTATTATACAGATGTAGCTTCCAATGCGGAATCGGATTTTGTTGTGTTCCCTGAATTGCTTACATCGCAATTAATGTCGTTTTTAGATGAACGTGTTCCAAGTACGGCTATTAGAAAGGTTACAGAATACACAGAGCAGTATATTGAGCTTTTTACTAATTTAGCGATTCGATATAATATTAATATTATCGGTGGTTCTCATTTTGTAAAAGAAGATGATGAAGAAATTTATAATATTGCTTATCTTTTTAGACGTGATGGTACGATTGAAAAACAATATAAATTACATATAACGCCGAATGAGCGGAAATGGTGGGGAATAAGACGAGGAGATGCCATTAGGGTTTTTGATACAGATTGTGGGAAAATTGCGATTCAAATTTGCTATGATATTGAATTTCCAGAACTAGCCCGGATTGCAACAGATATGGGGGCAAAAATTATTTTTACCCCGTTTTGTACAGAAGATCGTCAAGGCTATTTACGTGTACGCTATTGTGCACAAGCTCGAGCTGTAGAAAACCAGGTTTACACGGTGATTGCTGGGACTGTCGGGAATTTACCGCAAACAGAAAATATGGATATTCAATATGCCCAATCGGCTATCTTTGCGCCATCTGATTTTGAATTTGCCCGAGATGGGATTGTTGGGGAAACAAACCCTAATATAGAAATGGTTATGATCGGGGATGTAGATTTAGAAATACTAAGAAGACAGCGACAAAGAGGAACAGTCCGCCAATTAAAAGATAGACGCTTTGATGTATACCGAATTGAATATAAAAAGTAATCAATCATAGATGTAATATGAATGAAAAGGTAAAAACCACGACAGAAGAGTCGTGGTTTTTTGGTGGGATTCTATCTATTACATGGTAGTTGTGTGAATCCATTCTTCTTCGGCTAAATCGTTGGCGTGATCGATGTAGCGTAATAAGGAATATAAATGTTTTTCTATGACAGAATAATCATGTTCAAAGTTGTAGGCATGCAGAAATTGTTCAATTTTTTTTGAGAGAAAGTTATCATGGGTTCTTACCATCAATATGAGAAGATTATCCCACTCTGATCGATGAGTATAGTATAGGGCTCGATCATAATCTGTTTTGTTCATCTTAATGCCTCCTTTTGTGGGAAGGAGATGATTATATTATATGGATAAAGGTAAGAATGTTACCCACTAAAAGTTGGCTATATTGATTTCAAAGGATTTTCTATTTTTACCTGTATAAATTCTTATGGCTTCATTGAAGATAAATTCAACGCAATATGAATAAGGACTCCTGCATATCCACAATATAAAGAAAAAAGGGGTTATTATGAAAAGGCGACTTATTATTATTTTAACTGCAATTTCAGTCTTTCTTTGTGTAAATACAAAGGAGTCCTACGCGAAATCAGTTGTAGATGCGAGTGAAGTGTATACATATGAAAACTTTCAAGACGATGTCTGGATTTTAAAAAGTAAATATAAGAAACAGCTCCAAGTCCATGCGATTGGGAAATCAGAATTTGGCCGAAAAATTTATGCGATCCAAATAGGGACAGGAAAGAAAAGTATCCTTTTGTCAGGTGCACATCATGGAAGGGAATGGATTACTTCTTTATTAACCATGAAAATGGCAGAGGATATTGCAAGGACAATAAAGAATGGAGACAATTTTCTTGGTTCCTATTCGATTTGGATTGTACCGATGATCAATCCAGATGGAGTCACCATTCAACAGGGGAAAATCAACAAATTTCCGTTTTTCTCGAAAAGAAAAATAAAGAAGATGAATGGCGGCCTAAATGATTTTACGCGTTGGAAAAGTAATGGGCTAGGAGTGGATCTAAATCGACAATATCCTGCTGGATGGGAGTATATAAAGGATTCCAAAAAAGAACCTTTTTATAAAAATTATAAAGGGAAAGCTCCATTTGAAGCAAAAGAGGTACAAGCCATTGTCGAGTTAACAGAAAAAATAAAACCAACGATTGCGGTTGCTTACCATTCTTCTGGTCAGGAGATTTTTTGGCAATATAATAATGGAGTGAATGAGGACAGAGATCGGATGATTGCAGAAGTTCTTGCAAAAGAAACTGGGTACAAGCTTGGGGTTCCACCTAAAGACGCCGTAGGGGGTGGATTTACAGATTGGTTTATTACGACCTATCATTTACCCGCATATACAATTGAAATATGTCCATTGGTAGATGAGCGCCACCCTTCCTTGACAAACTTTTCTAAAGAATGGGCCAGAAATAAAACCATTCCCAGAACGCTGATTGAGGAAGCCAAAAAAATAGATGCGATACATAAAAAAATGCTGGGAGACTCATAATAAGAAAAAACATTGGAGGTAAATATGAAGACTAAATCTTTATCCGTTCTTATTGTTACCATATCAGTATTAGTTATGGCATTTATGTTTCCATCCCATCATTTAGCTGTCCAAGAGTTAGATTATAAGAAATTTGGGTCTGTTGCAATGGCTGTAGTAAAGGCAGATTATCCAGAAGAGTCTGTTACTGATTATAAATATTTAGGACGCAAAAAAATATCTCCGCAAGAAGAACAAGATTCCTTTCAATTTCTTGTAAAAGAGGGTGGAAAGGAAAAAACAGTTATTGTTGCGGTGAATCATAATACAAAAAATGATAAATTCATCTCCTTAGTAGTAGAAGAAGCAAAGCCATAAAAAAGACCGAAATGGTCTTTTTTATGGCTTTTTCCGAGTTGGTTTGCTTTCAATTCTCAGTATTTTGCATTTGTTACTAGACAATTCTATTCCAATTTATACTATTGACATAATAAATTAATCTTGTTATCATTCTCCTATTGTTTTTAAAAAGAATAGATAGACCTTGTATAAATTCAAGAATATGGCTTGAAAGTTTCTACCAGCTACCAATAAATAGCTTGTCTACAAGGAATGGGAATTTTATAACATTTTTATTCCGTTTTGTAGAAAAGCTTTGACCAAATAAGGGTCAAAGTTTTTTTTATTATCTAATGGGAAAATAAAATGAATTAGTGGTAAAACTAATCTTAGAATCACTCCCTATCGATCTATAATTTAGCAAATAGGAGACTACAACATGAGAGACTTTTTTAAATTTGCAGAACGGAACACTTCTTATGCGCAGGAAACACTTGCAGGAATAACAACTTTCCTATCGATAGCATATATATTAGTTGTAAATCCAATTATCTTAAGCCAATCCGGAATGGATAGCGGTGCTGTATTCACAGCAACTGCGCTCACGGCGATTATCGGAACATTACTTATAGGTTTACTTGCTAACTTTCCAATCGCAATTGCACCTAGTATGGGCCTGAATTCGTTCTTCACTTTTTCTGTATGTATTGGAATGGGAATAGAATGGCAGGTCGCTTTAACGGGTGTTTTTGTTGCAGGAATCATTTTTATGTTATTAAGTTTAATGAAAATCCGCGAGAAGATCATTAATATCATTCCAGCGAGTTTAAAGCATGCAATCGCTGCTGGAATTGGATTTTTCATTACGTTTATTGGGTTGAAAAATGGCGGAATTATTATTGGCAATCCAGATACATTTGTCTCGATTGGTGATTTAACGTCCCCTATGACCCTGCTGGCAATTATAGGTCTTGTCATTACAATTGTTATGTTAGTACGCGGCATTAACGGCGGGATTTTTTATGGCATGGTCATTACTACGATTGTGGGAATGATTTTTGGATTAATAGAAGTTCCTTCTTCGGTTGTTGGAGATATACCAAGCCTTAAACCAACATTTGGTGTTGTATTTTCTCATTTAGATGAGATTTTTACGCCAGAAATACTGACAGTTATCTTTACCTTTTTAATTGTTGCCTTCTTTGATACTGCAGGTGCATTAATTGCCTTAACTAGTCAAGCTGGAATGATGAAGGATAATAAGATTCCTAATATCGGTAAAGGGCTGCTTGCCGATTCTGCTGCCGGTGCCATTGGGGCTATTTTAGGCACATCGACACCTGCAACGAGTGTTGAATCTTCGGCAGGTATTGCTGTCGGAGGAAGAACAGGCTTTACGTCTGTCGTCATTGCAGCTTGTTTTGTAATCGCATTGTTCTTTTCACCACTTGTTGCCGTTATTTCAGTGGAAGTTACAGCTGCTGCATTAATTGTGGTAGGGGCATTAATGGCCATGGAAATTAGGAGAATAGACTGGACGAAGTTAGAAATTGTCATTCCATCCTTTTTAACAATTATTATGATGCCTCTTACTTCTAGTGTGGCAATCGGGATTGGATTAGGATTTGTTTTTTATCCAATATGTTTAGTATCACAAAAGCGTTATAAAGAAGTTCATCCAATTATGTATGTACTTTGCTTGTTACTTATTTTATACTTTGCTTTTATCGTGTGAAGCTTTAAGTAGGGAAGGATGATAAAATATCATACAGTATATGCATTGAAAGAAAAAGGATAGAAGAGTGGAAGGAATTCGCTCTATCTATCCTTTTTTTGTACGATATTCTTATTTCCCCACAGAACAGCAATATGATAGTTGTAAATGTTTACATTGGCGATAGTTAGTATTAATATTAACTAAAATTACTATTTTTAACAAATAAGCATATTGGTAACGGAGTAAAAACAGGGGGGAGAAAGATGGGGGATGTTTGGAAAACATGTTCTTCAGAAGTGAAGGATTTTGTCTTTCATCTAAACAAAAGTATGAAGGAAATTATAAAAGACAATTACCTTGGTTTTTATATACATGGTTCTTTGGCTATGGGAGGATTTAATCCTAAAAGCAGCGATGTGGATGCTTTGGTTATTACGCATCAGTCATTAGAAGTAGAAGATAAAAGAAAATTAGCGCGGTTCTTATTAGGTTATTCCAATTCTCCATATCCCATTGAAATAAGTTTTCTAAATACGGATCAATTACGGCATTGGCAGCATCCATCTGCATTTGACTTCCATTATAGTGAGTTTTGGAGAGAACGCTTCGAAAGAGATTTGTTAAATGGTACCTATCAGTATCTAAATAGTGACATTCATTCAGATGCCGATTTAGCAGCTCATTTAACGATTACTTATCAAAGAGGCATTTGTGTAGAAGGTAAACCTATAAAGGAAGTATTTCCTTTAGTTCCAAGCGCAGATTATATATCGTCCATACTAGGTGACTATTACGATTGTTTGGAAAATATCGAAAAAGACCCCATTTATTGTTCGTTAAATTTAATAAGAGTATTTTGGTTTCTTAAAGAAGGAGTCGTTTCCTCCAAGCAAGAAGCTGGTAATTGGGGGCTTAAAACATTTCCGAAGAATGTAAGGACCATCATTCGTAAAGTCGTCGATTCTTATAAAAATGGAAATGGTACTAAGACTTTTGAGAAAGACGAACTTATCTCATTAAGAGATTATATTGCCGATAAGGTTCAAAAACTATTAAACTAACGGATGTTTATATGGGAAATTAACTGCTAATCAAGCATCTTCGATTATGTTATACAAAATGAAAATATCTTTGGATACATAGGAAAAGAATGGGGAACTTTAGCTATAAAAAAAACTATTAAGTTACGTTATTGATAAGAGCTAATTGGTAGCAGGATTATAATTTCCAATGGAGAATCTTACAAATAATCAATCTAGCAAAATAGATAAAATAAGTATGGCTTTTTTATAAAATAGAATGTTTACAGTAAAAGTGTGTTGAACTATGCTCAACACACTTTTAGCCAATACAGATTATGATGAAAATACTTTTTTGGCTGCATCCAGTGCAGAAGCTGCCTTAGGCCAACCAGTATAGAAGGCAAGGTGCGTAATTAACTCGATTATTTCATCTTCTTTGATTTTATTTTCCATCGCTAAATTGATATGAAATGGTAATTGTTCTATGTTACCTGCTGTAATTAAGGAAGAAAGCGTAATTAGACTTCTATCTCGCATCGATAAGTTTTTTCTCTTCCATAAATCACCGAAAAGCACACTTTCAGTATAGTCTACAAATGCAGGAGCTAAATCTCCTAGCGTACTTCTAATATTTGATTTTATTTCTTTCTTAGATAAATGATTTTCTTTTATTATGGTAGTAGCAGCGTTCCAATTAGTAACCATCTGTGCTTCTCCCATACCAAATGACCAATTTTCCAATGGAGTCTCATTAAGAATGATAAAAACATTTTCTTTAGTGACAATATTTTTTTCACTAAGATTATCAGTTAGTGTATGGTATAGATTCCTCTTTTGCTCAATAGTTCTGCCTATTCCGCATGTAATTTGAATATACAAAAGTTTTTTAGTTCTTTTGGCATTGATTAAATAGTGGGAATTGAAATGGAACTGTTCTTTTTTGTGTGAATCAAATACTTGAAAAAAATCATCATCTGGGACATTAAATTCTTTGATTAGAGAATTCATTATTTGTGTACTAATAAATTGTAATTCCTTCTTATTATATTGCTCTTCAAGATAACTAATTTTAATAAATGGCATATTATATCCTCCTCTATCTTATTAATATCATTGTAGTTTATAACTCTTGATCTATATAATTGAATTAATTAAATAACATAATTCGATAATTTCGATGAAGAGGGAAGATAATGGATTTAAAAGAACTAATTACTTTTCAAACGATACTAAGACAAGGGACATTTTCAAAAGCTGCAGAATCACTGCATTATGCACAATCAACAATTACGAATCAAATTCAAAGATTAGAAAAGGAATTGGGAATTAGCCTTTTTTATAGAGGATGGGAGGCTGAGTTAACACCTGCTGGGAAAATATTTGCGGAAGAAGTTGATGATCTTATCAACCATTGGAAGTTTGTTACGGAGCAGGCAAAGGCAATACAAAAAGAAGAAGTTGGAACTATTAATATAGGGATTATTGACTCAATAACGAATATAGTACCAAGTATTCTAGCTCGATTTAGTAGGGAAAAGCCTAAAATCGTTTGCAACTTTGTTGTAGGAAATACAAATTCTTTAGCAGCAGCTCTGGAGAAAAATGAAATAGACTTTGCCATATGTGCAGAAATTGCTGGACAGTTTCCATACACATTTGAATCTTTATATGAAGAGAAGCTAGCATTTATAGTCTCCAATATACACCCTTTCGCTAATAAAAGTAGAATGTACAGCTTAGAAGAGCTGTGCGATTATCCAATTGTTACAGGAGGAAAGAACTGCATTTATCAGTTAAAGTTAGAAAAAGAATTACTAACTATTTCTAAAAAGCCCTTTTGCTATACAATTAGCCAATTATCGATAATCCCACAGTTTATTATATCAATAGATGGAGCAATAGGCGTAATTGTCTCTTCCATGCCTATTCCCGACAACTGTAAAAAATTAGATGTAGAGATTAACAATTCAGATATTAAGATAGGTATTATGAGAAATTTGAGGTATGATAACATGACTTCTTCCAAACAATTACTTTTAAACTACTTAATAGAAAGCCTTTCAAGAGTTAAATAAAGGGAGAGGTGCGTTTAAAGATAATCATTCACTTAATATGATGAGATAATTAGTATTTTTTAAGGTATTTCTTTATTAACAAATAAAGAAATCCGTACATGATAAATAACTGTTCTTTATATATTCAAGGGATAATAATTGCAAATATGAACAAGGGACCATCTAATATTTGATGGTTTCTTTTAATGATCAAATTTGATTAGCTATTAAGATAGTTTTTAACTGAAGGTGGATTGTACGATTGAAATTGTTCTATGAAGACGCTGGCTCAGAATCATTCATAAGTAGAAGTTCTTGTTTATTTATTTGACTAAATAATGCAGCGCCTCTCATTCCGGAAATAGAGTTCGAGTATCTGTCATTATTACATTTTATAACAAAAACTATTGTGCAATTTTAGATATTATACTATACTGGTACCAATAAAACCGAATGAGTTTCATTCGTATTGGTAGGAGGTCTGTTTTTGCATAATAGAATTATTGATGAAACAATTAGATTGATTCAAGTAAAAGGATTTAGTTTTACAGTGAGTGAGTTAGCTGCTAATTTAGGAACAAGCAAACGAACAATTTATCAATACTTTTCTTCAAAAGATCAGATTGTTGACGAGATTATCGAAAAACTTATTCATAGTATAAAGCAAAATGAACAAGAGATTGTTATGGATGAGAATACAAATGTGTTAAATAAGATTAAACTTATCCTTTGTAGTACTCCTGAAGAGTTCGGGATTATGGATATTCGCTTATTGTCCGATTTAAAAAAGCACCATTTTCAACAATGGGAGAAATTAGATATTTTCCTAAGAGAAGAATGGTCAACTGTTCTTACTTTGATGAAGCAAGGGATAAAACAAGGAAACCTTCGAGATATTAATCTAGATATCTTTATTGAGTTGTATCTAGGTGCTATTAATCAAATTTATGCTTCGCAAAGCTCATTAACAATTAAAGAAAAATTAGAAGCAGTTATGGATATATTGTTGAATGGCATTTCGAAATATAAGGAAGGTGATTAATATTTCTTGGCTATATTTATGTTTGGCAATAGTATTTGAGGTTGCTGGTACAACAAGTATGAAATTATCTGAAGGCTTAACAAAGTTATTACCAAGTATTTTATTAATATTCTTCTATCTAAACAGTTTAGTATTTTTAACGTTGGCATTAAAGACGATCGAAATCTCTGTGGCTTATGCAATCTGGTCAGGTATAGGAATCCTAATTATTTCAATTATTGGAGTATATTATTTTAATGAGAGTTTAAGTCTTGTGAAAATTACTGCGATTTTTCTTATTATAATCGGCGTTGTAACTCTTAACTTTACTGTCGATCATAGTGAAGCATCTGATCACAAGTCTCAGATGAGCGAGTAGTCATACTAGTTATTCAAATTTTATCCTATTTTACTTCTATTACCTGTAGGAATGAACTCTTATAATTGTTTATTTTAACTGTGACTACATTTGGTCTTATTTCAGCAGTAAAGAAATATTTAAATAAGAAAGGATTTTGTTAATGAAATATTTAAAGCCTTTTTTTCTCGTCACCGATATAGGCTTTATCATATATTGGATTATTACATATTTCAGTCTTATTCCTATAGAATGGGCCTTTAAGGATTATGATAATCCCATTATTATTGCTTGGAACTGGTCGTTTTTTCCTTTAGATATTTTCATCTCAGCAACAGGGCTCTATAGCTTATACTTATATAAGAAAACAAGTGCAAAATGGAAGCCGTATGCCTTAATTTCATTAGTGCTGACCTTTTGTTCGGGTTTGCAGGCTATTGCATTTTGGGGATTTAGTTTAGAGTTTGATATAAGCTGGTGGGCAGTAAATTTGTATTTAATGATTTACCCACTGTTATTTATTCCCTTTTTTATTAATAGTGACAAATCAACTTCTAAAGAGTTGCCTTGTAAAGTAGATACAGTGTAATTAATACCTACACCAAGGGTCTATATCACATCAAGAACGTCAACAACTACCACCGAAGACTGAAAGGTTGGATACAGCTTTTTAACGGCGTGGCGACCACGTATCTGAACAACTTTTTGCGTGGTTTCAAGTGTTAGAGAGCAATCATCATCAGCAAAATGAAGTCACTATGAACGATATGATAGTAAAAGGGAATTAAATTCCAAATGCAGAAACATATGATAAACTTAGATTATTTAAGCTTACTGTATAAAGGGCTTTTCTTTTATTCAACTATGGGTCAGTTTTTATCTCATTCTTGGGGAAGTTTTGTTTCTTTATTCTATATACTTAATTATCCTAAGAAAGTGCTGGTAACATTATTAAAGGTATGTACTATGAAAAACTCCCTAATAACTTAAATATCTTATTACTCCGTGCAACCCTTCCTAAGTCACAAGATACGTATAGGGATATAACTTCAGGCATCTTTGCACAAAAAACAGGAGCAACTGTAAATTTAGTACCTAATATTTCTCATATGTTACATTGGGATAATCCAGAAGTTGTCATAAAAGAAATTAGAGAAAGATGGTAGTTAGGTTATTCAACGATTGGGTGCGTTAGTTCAATAAGACAATAAAATCAAATAGAAGTTCCATTTTTATGGAACTTCCGTTATTTCTATTAATATCAACATTAAGCTTTAACAGAGGCTTAATTAAAAATCTTTGATTAAAAACACTTTTATTATTGTGCTAAAAGATGCTTTCCTGAATGAAGGAAAGCATCTTTTTATGGTTTTGAAAGCTCGTGGCTATACCGGGATTCCAGAGCTTCTAGCGAGTTAATAAAAAACCTCTTTTCACATGTATTTCCCGACCATTTTCTCTCTTTTTTTATTGTATCGATTATCATTTGAACAGTTTTTGCGCTATCTGCATTATTATATAATCCAACTCGAGATTGAGTTGGTTCTTTCCATTCTAGGCACCTAGTTTCCATCGCTTATTTTAGAGTCTCTTTATTCCAGTTTATTAATTCTGAAAGTCAGTTCACTATATAAAGACGGAGTACTCAAGAAAATGTTGAACAAATTATGCAATTGTTCGTGGTATCCATATAGAGGGGCTTGGAGGAGTAAAGTTATCTTTAAGCATAGACAGTTAGGCAGAGGGCCGAAACCATATTTTTAAAGGGATGGATTTCCATAAACTTTTGTTAACTGTGAGGGTTGTTGTCTTTTACATGCGGCAGAAAGAAACGATCTTTAAATCAGTAGATATACTGTTATTATTCAGCTCATTTACATGATTAATGCTTACTATTTGAAAGAAGTGTATAGTTGGCAGAACAGGAATGATGTTATGGCAACTCGATCTCACGGTATATATAGCTTTGAACTGAGCATACTTAAATTAGAAAAAATTTTATTGAAAAGGAGATTTTCAATGGAGCCAAAACATTCAGTAGGCTTATCATCAACTGAAATTGCAGGTTTATGGGGAACTTATATATCTGATAGCTTGTCTATCTGTCTTACAAAGCATTTCTTACATCATTCGAACTACACAGATGTTAACCCTCTAATTCAACTAACTTTAGATATATCTAATAAACATATAGAAGAAATAGAAAGCATATTTAAAAGTGAAGGCTTCCCTATTCCAAAGGGATTTTCAGATGATGATCTTGACCTCACAGCACCACCTTTGTTTTTTGATTTATTTTCAGTAAGCTATATCTATGGTATGAGTCGGATAGGTTTAATGAACTATAGTATTCAGCTTTCTAATGTTGCAAGAGAAGATATTAGAACTTTTTTCTCTAATTGTTTGACTTCTTCATTAGACCTTTATAATAAATCAGTTGATCTGATGCTATCTAAAGGAATATATGATAGACCAACAATGATTCCATATCCTGATTCAGTCGAGTTTGTTACTAAAGAAGGCCTACTGTCTAAATTTATTGAACCAAAACGGCCACTAAATGTAATTGAAATTTCTGAAATGTTTTTTAACATTGAAAGGAACTATTTTGGTTTAATCTTACTCACAGCTTTTATTCAAGTTGTAAAAGATAAAGAGATAAAAAATTATTTAATTAAAGGAAAAGAGTTAGCTAAAAAACAAATACGCTTTCTGAATGATGCCTTAATTAAAGATGATTTACTTGGCACTATCATGATTAATACCGAAGTTTCAACCTCTACTATATCTCCATTTTCGGAAAGGTTAATTATGAACCTTGTAACCACGCTTAATACGCAAGGGTTGACCTATATTGGGCATGCATTATCTATCACATCACGAATTGACCTGTCTACTGAATATTTGAAATTAATTCCTGAAATTTTGAAGTTTGGAAAGGATGGGGCTGATATTTTAATGGACAGGGGATGGATGGAGGAACCACCACATGCCCCAAATAGAAAAGAATTAGGGGGATATTAAAACCAGGAGCGTTGTTGATCTCAGTTCAACAACGCTTTTGTTAATGTAAGCTGCATCATTTTTCCTTATTGGACTAACGGGGCATTTAGTACAAAACTTTTTATGATATTATAAGAAATAAATCTGCAAATTGAGGATAGAGATGATTAATTCTGCTGAAGAATATTTGTTAGATTAAGAATTGGTGAACATGGATGGAAACCAGAGAGTTGCTATGGGGAATTTTAGTTGGATAGCGAAATTTAGAATCGTTACGAGGCAACAAATCGAAGCATTTAGCGCGTATACATTGCAAAGTGGATCCTTTTTTAGAAATCTGCATGCTGCTATTCAACTATTGGGCGGGAACTTTGATTGAATTAATAGATTTTTGAAAGATAAACTGTGGAGGACAGCAAAAAATGAACAAAACCGAGCGGCAGCTTGCAATCACGCTTGAATTACAGCGAAGCAAAACGCTGAGGGCAGAAGATTTAGCTTCTCAATTTGAGACAAGTGTGCGTACGATATATAGGGACATTCAAGCACTAAGTGAGGCTGGGGTTCCGATTTTAGGCGCTCCTAGTCTGGGTTATTCCTTAATGGAAGGATATTTTCTGCCCCCGGTTAGTTTTACAGCAGAAGAGGCAGTATCTCTGCTCATGGGAGCTGATTTTATTGAACAAAGGTTGGATACTGATTACGGTATTTATGCTAAGACTGCTAAAAGAAAAATCGAGGCTACTTTATCGGAATCAGTTCGCAACCAGTCAACACTTGTTCGGGAAACCATGCGACTGCTTCATGTAGGTGAACCATCAACTGAAGATAGGGTAAGAACTTATCTTAATCAAGTTCGTGACGCAATATTGAAACAATGCAAAATCAGTTTTGTGTATATCAAAAATATGCCAGGAAATGATGGGAAGCGGAAAAATAAGCGTAAGGTTTCTCCATATGGATTAACACTAGTCCATGGAAATTGGATATTAATCGCACACTGTGATTTGAGACAAGATATACGTCATTTTCGCTTGTCACGGATGACCGAACTTTCTGTGTTGGAGGAACGATTTCTTTTACCAAATAATTTTGACCTAAGCAGCTATCGGCCACCTGACAATCGAGATGAAAAAATCTTAATTAGGGCAATCCCAGAAATCGCCGACAAGATTATAGAGGCAGTTAATTTTTATATTGATACCATTGAAGAGCGGGAGAAGGAGGTTATCTTTCAATTTCGTGTTCGATATCCGGAGGAAATATTGCATTTTTTACTTGGCTTTGGCGGAGATATTGAGGTGATTGAACCGAAATCTTTGCGTCACAAGGTTCGAGAAGTAGCGAGAAAAATTTTAGAACACTACTGACATACACCTGTCAGTAGTGTTTTTTTTATACTATGAATATATCAAAATGATGAGGAGTTGCTAGAAGGATGAGTAGTACAAAGGAAGTTTTGAAGTCATTTGAAATTACAGTAGAAAGATATTTGGCAGAACTAAAAAAATTTAATATGGAGAAATTAAATAGAAAGTTGAACGAGGATGATTGGTCCATTGGACAGATGTATGTACATTTAATTCAATCAGCTTTTATTCATCTGCATAATGCCGAGCAATGTTTAGATGGCAGCGAATCGACATTGAATCCAGCGATGGAAAAAACGGAGCAGGGGAAGGCAGTGTTTAAAATAGAACAATTTCCTGCCGTTCGTATTAAGGTCCCTGCTTCGCCGAATTATACTCCGCAACCACCTGAGAGCATGGAGTACCTGGTAGATGGGCTTCATAGGGTTGTAGAACGGATGAGGAATATGGAGTCAATCTTACATCAATCGGTCGTAAGTAATAAGATGCTTCATCCGGCATTTGGTGCATTAAACGCACAGGAGTGGTTTTTGTTGATTGTAATGCATTACAGACATCATTTCTTACAACTAGATCGGTTGAAAATGAGTTTAGCATTTGAGGAGTAGGGGATTGAGTCATGGCGGATCTAACAAGTCAGAATAGCAGATATTGGATTGGTGTTGAATCCGCCTCTTATAAAAATTTAGCCATAGAAGGTGGGTTTGCAAAGCTGTGTCACGGTATGGCAGCCAATCACTTTTGCGTCAAATGTCTGCAGGTGATTGGCTGCTATATTACATTTATTGATATCTAATGTAAGAAGCAGAGTAAAAGAAGGAATTTACAAGTGTACACTAACTGCAAATGAATATTTTTTATGTAACTATAGGTTCAGGTTTATTGTAGAGAGAACCATTGTTTCTCCCAAAAATTGAGCTGACTTTATTATTCGCTCTTAATAGTATAATATAAATAGTTAATGAGACTAGAGCAACATACATTTCAATATCAAAGGAGGCAAAGAAATATGAAAATCATTGTTACCAGTATATTCGTACAAGATCAAGACAAGGCACTTGAGTTTTATTCAGAAACCTTGGGCTTTGTAAAAAAGCATGACGTTCCAGCAGGAGAATATAGGTGGATAACGCTTGTTTCTCCCGAAGACAAAGAAGGTACCGAGCTTTTGCTCGAACCTAATAACCATCCGGCCGCTAAAGAGTATCAAAAGAAACTGTTTACCGAAGGCATCCCGGTAACAATGTTTGGCGTGGCAGATATTCGTAAAGAGTATGAACGATTATTGGAAAACGGCGTGAAGTTTACAATGGAGCCGAAAAAAATGGGCGAAGTAACAATAGCTGTCTTCGACGATACATGCGGCAACCTTATTCAGATAATGCAGGAGTAACTTTATGATAGAATATATTATCCAATAATGTGTTTTTTCTAAACAATTTAACAACAACTTTATGACCCCTGTCTTAATTTTAGGACAGGGGTATCGCATTTTTTATTGAGGGAGGTTAGTTAAACAAGAAGATAAGGTATCATTGAGTTATATAAATCAATAAAGGAAGTGTACAAGTGTTTTATTTTTCAAAAAAGAAGAAAATACGAGGTTGGAAAAGACATAAAAGAAAAATCGAAAGATGGAAGCAAAATGCAATGAATTTAGATATGGACTACTTAAGGAATTATCAAAGACAATACGAAAAATTATGGATTAATCCTTTTTATAAATTAGAACGAAGAAATCCTCCTAATTGGTATAAAAGCCTTTTACTTGATGCAATGATCGAAGTTTACCTAGAGTGGCATCAAAAAATGAAAAAAGAAGATGAAGACTTTTATTTGAAACTCTGGCTTTATGACCCTCATTTTATTAATTCACAAATTGTTGTCGCATATAGAAATTGTCTTGATTTTTATGATGAAACCTTCAAAAGAAGGCAAGAAAATAAGGGGTTTCCATTTGATAAATTTCATTCTTTGAGAGACAAGTTAGAACAATTTGAATGGGATTTGCATATAGAGAGTGATTATTACGATGAAAATGACTTAAATGAATGGTTAGAAGAAGGTGCTTTAACCGAAAAAGAAGTATCAAGGATTAAGGGAAAAGCCTATGATGCCGTAAGAATTAAAGATGAAGATGGGAGTTTCCTGCAATATAGTCTCGACAAGGGTGATGTTTGGATAGGGACTTTAAAGAGATAAGATAATACACTAGTTCTTTAGCTAACTGTTGCATTGATTCAAGAAGGATGAATGCACTTTTATCTATTAAGGTATTAAAGGAGCAGGATAGTTGAAGAAGGATTTTTATAAAGTTTATTGAATATCTTTTAATTAAGTCAGATGAGTTTAGAGTAGATAAGGAAGGATGAATCGAGAATGGCACAAATTAGAGTGTTTGGTCTCAAAGAAAGTTTAAACCCAATTAAAAAACAATTATCTGAGGTAATACATTCTTGTGTTATGGATGCATTTCAGTATCCATCAGAAAAGAGGTTTCATCGCTTCTTTCCTATGGATAAAGATGATTTTTTATTTGCGGACGGAAGAACAGAGGATTATACCATAATTGAAATAAGTATATTTGAAGGTAGGACAATAGAAAGTAAGAAGAAGTTGATTAATTTACTGTTCAAACGAATTAAAAACGAGTTAAACATAACCTCTCAGGATGTGGAAATCACCATATATGAAACCCCTAAACATAATTGGGGAATTAGGGGATTACCAGGTGATGAACTTACACTAAATTATAAAGTGAATATTTGAAAATAAGATGGTCAGCTGATTGTTCAACTAACAAGTGCTGAGCACAAGAGGATTCGCTGCGGCGTTCCTTTTTTGTTATGGGGCTAACGGGGCAGGATAATGGTATAAGAATTGGTGTAGCAGTTGCTGTTCTGTTTATCTAGTGTAGTAAAAGAAGAAACGTAGCTTTTCTATTAGCTACGTAATTATAAACCTGCATTTCTTTAAGGAGAGGAATTCCTCTTAGTCATATAAATATAAACAAAGTCATGTTAGAGCATCCTTTATAAAAGCATCTACGCTTTTAAATAAGATTAGATAAAGTACGATATTATTTAAAGATCTCGTTGTAAGGAATCTACTAATTCCTGTAATTTTAAGATAGAAGGTTGTAAAACTGCTTTATAAATTCGCTGAGTACCTATTTTATCAAATGTGACTAAATCACTTTGTAGCAATAGTTTTAAGTGATGCGAAATCGCTGGACGGGATAGGTCAGATAATTCAACAATTTCATTGACAGTTAACGGTCCTTTCTCAGTTAAATGTACCAATATTTGTTGACGTTGCCTGTCCTTAAGCATTTCAAAGACAGGTATACATTCATTTAATATATCTAAACTACATTTAAAATTTGTCATGTGGATTTTCTCCTTTTTATTTTGAACGACGTGGTAAGAGTGCAGTCGGACCATGCAACATTAGTGTATGGAATAATGGACTCCAGCCATTTTGATGTCTTTTGGGTTTTTTTCCTTTTGCAATTCGCTTCATTTGTTGTTCATAATAACTATTTCCGATAAGTGCACCTAGCTTTTTATCCAATGCTTTAAAACCAGTTGTTAATCTCTGTGTATTAACCGTTATATATCGTCCTTCCAAAATTTGATTCGGAATATCTGGGACTAAAGCAAGTGGACGTGCAATACCAATCATCGACGTTTTATTATTCATTAATGCTTCTTCCATACTATCTTTTGACCTAAAACCACCAGTAACAACAATTGGCACATCAACCATGGATTTTATTTTTTTTGCATAATCAAGAAAAAAAACTTCATCACTTCCTTCACCTGTACCTGAAGACATTTTAGGATTTTCGTAACTACCTCCTGATACCTCAATTAAATCAATCCCTAGTTCAGCTATCTTTTTCACAACTTTAATAGAATCTTCTTCGGTAAATCCACCATCTTTGAAATCAGTTGAGTTTAATTTTAACCCTATTGGAAAATCTGAACCAAGAGATTCACGCATTCCTGTATAGATTTCTACTAAAAATCTCATCCTATTTTCTAATGTACCACCATACTCATCAGTTCTTTGGTTATCATGAGGAGATAAGAATTGATTCACTAAATATCCATGAGCTCCGTGGATTTGAACGCCAGTAAAACCTGCTTTTTTAGCGATTTTAGCTGTAGTAATAAACCGAGTAACTAACTCTTTCACTTCAGTGGTAGTTAAAGCTCTGGGATTATTAAATACACTTCCATAACTGCCTCCTACTGGAATAGCACTCGGTGCTACAGGTTCTTTTGAAAGAGTACGTGGTGATTGCTTGCCGGGATGATTAATTTGCATCCAAATTTGTGTATTATTAGCTGTGCCTGCCTTTGCCCATTGTTTTAAAACATCCATGTCTCTTTCATCTTCGACAACAACATTACCAGGTTCACCTAATGCACTACGATCAACCATCACATTACCTGTCACCAAGATACCTGTACCACCACTTGCCCATTCACGATATAAATTAACATGAAGTTGATTAGGTTGATTTTTACGGTTCGCCATAGTTTCACTCATAGCTGATTTAAAGAAACGATTTTTTATTATTGTTCCATTTGGCAGCGTTAAAGTTTCTGCCACTTTTAGTTTTTTCATTATTACTCTCCTTTACGTTTATATGTTTAAGAGTTTAAACTTATGGATTTAATATACCTAATTTTTTTAATATAGTCAAATGAGAACAAAGTGGATTCATCAAAATTTGTTAAGAAATTCAATAGTAAAAAACATTCAAACAAAAATGAAACAAGACTTATACATCAAGAATAAATTTCTATCATTATTATCTAATAAAGAAAAATTATTTTAGGGAACTTGACATTTTAGCGATTTGTTTATTATTATAACTCGAGAATGAATATTCATTCCTTTGGGAGGGGGTGAAAAAATGCCTAATAATAAACAAGAAAATATCTATGAAGCAGCAATGCAATTATTTGTGGAACGAGGTTATGATGGAACGACCGTGCCAATGATAGCTAATAGGGCGAAAGTGGGTGCTGGAACTATATATCGATATTTTGAAAATAAAGAATCCCTTGTTAATTCTTTGTTTGTAAAATGTGTTCTTAGGTTTTCTGAAGCCATAAAATTGGATTTCCCTTCTAAATCCAACATACGTGAACAATTTAGCTACATTTTTAATAGATTGTTTGAATTTGCAAGACATAATGTTAATGCTTTTCTTTTTTTCAATTCTCATCATAAAGGTTATTACCTGGATGAAAATAGTAAAAGAACGTTTAAGGAATTTCTTGAATTTTTTATTAGTGTTATAGAGGATGGAAAAGAAAATGGTTTTATTCGCCAATTACCATCACCTGCTTTAATTGCGATTGTATATGAACCAGTTGTAATGTTGGTTCAGATGATGGAAACAGGAGAATTAACGTATTCTCCAGACTTGGTAAAAGAGTTGGAAGACAGTTTTTGGAATGCTATTAGAATCATTTGATTCAATAGCCTCAAGTGATAGGAATGAATATTCATTCCGAAGAAAGGGGAACAAGTATGAAAAAACTGAAAAGCTGGAGAAGTCTCTTCTTTGTTTTATGGTGTATTATTACTTTTGTAATGTTAACGACCATGCCCGATATGGATAAATTAGTTAGTGAAAAAGGGCAAATTGAACTCCCTGATACTGAACAAAGCGTTCTAAGTGACGAGATTTTAAAACAAATGGATAAAGAGAATGGTGAGACCTATGAAATTATAGCTGTCTTTAACAGTGGAAGTGAAAAGGTTTTAACAAATAAGCAAAAAGAGGAAATTACCTCAATTATCAATGAATTAAAGGACAAAGAAAAAGAATTAGGTATTACATCACTTGTTACTCATTTAGATAGTGCAGCATTAGAAGAAAAACTGGTTTCTAAAGATAAAACAACTATTTTGACACAAATCTCGGTTGATAAAGGCAAAGGTGAAATTTCAGAAATTGCGAATCAACTAAATGATGTGATCGAATCAAATGACGTGAAGACTTTTTTAACAGGAAGTAAATTGATAGAAAATGATTTTGAAAATTCAACACAAGAAGGAGTAAAGAAGACTGAAGTTATTGCTGTTGTCTTTATTCTTGCCGTATTAATACTTGTTTTCCGTTCCCCAATTGTACCGATTATTTCACTCTTAACAGTGGGGGTTTCTTATTTAGTTTCAATGGGAGTAATCGCACAAATTGTAGATAAGTTAAATTTTCCTTTCTCTAACTTTACACAAGTGTTCGTTGTTGTCGTATTGTTTGGGATAGGAACGGATTATAATATTTTATTATATACAAGATTTAAAGAGGAATTGAGTAAACAGGAAAATGCCCTTGCAGCTGTAAAAGTAACGTTTGCAACGGCAGGGAAAACAGTTTTATACAGTGGGTTAGCTGTCTTAATTGGGTTTACTTCACTTGTTTTGGCAAATTTTAAATTGTACCAAGCTACTTCAGGAGTGGCTATTGGAGTTCTTGTTTTACTCCTTGTCTTGGTTACTTTAAATCCCTTTTTTATGGTTTTGTTAGGAAAAGGAATGTTCTACCCAATCAAAAAATTTAAAGGGCACGGAGATAGTCGCATATGGGGATTTTTGGTGGAAAATTCAGTGTTTAGCCCCATTATATCTTTAGTTATTGTGTTAATAATTTCCCTACCTTTCATCTTTAACTATTCAAATAAGCTTAACTTTAACGACCTATGGGAAGTTCCTGATAAATACGAATCAAAACAAGGTATAAGTGTCATTGAGGAACATTTTCCACCGGGATTCTCTTCTCCAGCAACATTGGTCATTCAATCAGATGATAGTTTAGCTAACCAAGGTAGTTTACAGGTGTTAGATGAATTGACGGAAAAGATTGAAGGGATTGAGGGTGTATCAGAGGTGAATTCACCGACAAGACCAACTGGGGATAAAATTAAGGGGTTGTATATCAATGATCAGGCAGATGATCTCAATCAGGGATTAGGAGATGCCAATTCTGGAATTGAAGAAATCAATGAAGGTTTATCTACTGCGGAAGACCAATTGAAAAAAAGTGACACAAACGGTGCTGCGAATGTTCAGAGACTAATTGATGGAACAAAGGAAGTAGAAAATGGCGTAAAAGCGTTGGATAATGCTATGAACCAATTAACAAAAGGGATAAATAGCGGTGCAACTGGAGCTCAGGAAATTGAAGACGGGTTAGCATCATTAAATGAGAACGTTCATACGCTTTCTGGTGCTACATCCCAACTGCATTCTGGTTATAGTCAATTACAAGAAGGGTTAAGCTCATATGACCAATATTTTGAGAGTATAACTAAAGCAATTGATGGTGCAAAAGCAGGGTATCAAAATATTGGGATATTAATGAATAAATATGTTGAAACAAATCCAGAATCAGCCAATGATCCTAACATCCAAAAAACTCTAGAAATTTCTTGGTCTGCTCAAGAACAATTAAATCAATTATCAACACAATTGAATGAATTAAGAACAGAACACCAATTTGCTATGACTTCATTTAAAGAGGCAAACAATTCATTAGCAGAATTGAATAATGGTTTGAATCAAGTCAAGGTCGGTGTAGATCAACTACAAAACGGCACTACAGAGTTGAGAAAAGGTTTGAATGAAGGAGCTAGTGGTTCAACGCAAATTGCAAGTAAAACACAGGAACTACAATCAGGTATAGCCCGAATTAATAATGGTCAGGAAGAACTATTAAATGGGCTCAATGACTTACAAGAAAAAATGAGAGAATTACAATCTGGACTATCTGCGAGTACAGAAGGACTTGATGAAGTAAGCAGTGGTTTTGAGGATGCTCAATCTTACTTAAATGGACTAAGTGAATCGAACAGTTCTGAGAAATTTTTCATTCCAAAAAAGGTATTGGATAGTGATGATTTCCAAGAGGCTTTGAATACTTATATGTCAGAAGACAGGAAAATTGCAAAAATGACCATTATTCTAGATGTAAATCCATACTCGAGAGAAGCCATGCCAATCATTAAAGACATTAATGAACAAGTAAGAGCAGAATTAAATGGTACAAAGCTAGAAAATGCTAAAGCTGCCATTTCGGGGATAACTGCTAGAAATACAGATTTACAAGATCTATCTCAGGCAGATTTCTTGCGTACAGCCTCAATAATGCTAATTGGTATTGCCCTTGTATTAGTGTTCATCACAAAATCTATATCTAATTCAATATTTATTGTCGGCTCATTAATCTTAGTGTATTTTACCTCATTAGGGATTGGTGAACTCATTAGTACACACATTTTAAATTATGAACTGTTAAGTTGGAATGTTCCATTCTTTAGTTTTATTATGATTGTTGCATTGGGAGTAGATTACAGCATTTTCTTGATGATGCGGTATAATGAGATTGAAGGAGATATTGCGACTAGGATTGTAGAATCGTCTCGACACATCGGTGGAGTAGTATTATCAGCTGCTCTCATTCTCGGTGGTACATTTGCAGCATTAATCCCTTCAGGCGTATTGACACTTATTCAGGTTGCAATTGTTGTAATAGTAGGACTTTTGTTCTTGAGTTTAATTGCCCTGCCTATCTTTTTACCGGCTTTGATTAAATTAACTAACAAATTAAATCGTTTTGCTAAGAAGTAAGTAAAAAAGAACCAGTCATTGTTTTTAGCAATGTCTGGTTCTTTTTTGCATTAATGTGAAGTATCCTTCTTCAACGAAAGGGCGCTTATCTGAGTAATTAAAGCTTAATTTCTCATCTATAACACCTGAGAAATTAGGCTTTTTATATTTGTATTTCCTTAACGTTGTAAATCCGCGTATTGCTGGTGGTACCCCAAAAAGTATCTAGAACTAAAAAAGATGGCCGAATTATAAATCTTGTTTCTGGTGGACCTGATCCTAATAATTTGGCGTATATTGCTACAAAAGGAATGATTATTGCGATAACAGAACCATTATCCGTAGCATTTGCGCCTAATGGAATTAGGGTAAATTCCATTAATCCAGGGCCAACTGATTCAGGTTGGATAAATGAAGATATAAAGGACTATTTATTAGCCCAGTTTCCAACTGGTCGCTATATATGACATTTGTTAGTATAAATCATGACATATTTATAATATAAATTCATTAATAATTGGTCGTTTCATATGACAAGATATAATATAATTCACAGGTCAATTATAGTATGGCTTGTCATAATACCAGTATTAACAAACTATTGTTAATACTGGTTTTTTTATTTATATTGGTGTTCACGAATAATAATGTCCCTTTAAACAACTATATAGTTGTTTAATAAACAATAAAGTTATTTAAAAACGAATAGTATTCATCGTAATCTTGCCAGTTCTTCTAGAACTAACGGGGCAGGTGTGCGGCCGAGCCTAGGTCGTATCATATAGCGGGTGGGATTCCCGCCGAGTAAGAATTAGCCATTCGCTCGTAGCGAGTCTTGGAGGATTAAAGGTAACTTTAATCTTTAAGCGTAGACAGTGAGGTAGCGGGCCGAAAGCCATATGGTTGAAGGGATTGAGCTCCATAAACGTTAGTAAACCGAGAGGGCTGATGCCTTACCTGCGTGCAGAAAGCAACATTTTATCCTTTGTTAAAGGCAAGAAGGATAAAACCTCTTTGGAGTCAGAGACCTTGGCACGTTATACATCGATATGATACGGCAACTCGGGAGACCCTATCGGTCTCTTCTTTATAGAAGAGTATGGTGTACAAGCGATAATAAGCAAGGAAACCAAATGCTGTTTAGGGAGTCGGATAGCAGCGTAGTACCAATGAAGTTGGGTAATACCGATGGAGGAAAGGCTAGCTACCAGTTATCACTCTTATTAGGGAAACATTTACTACACACAGAGGTAGGGATAAGAAATGGAAACAAAACTACTAAGGATAGCAGAATTAGCAAAATCTAATACCAAAATGAAATTTACATCTCTTGCGCATCTATTAAACGAACAATCACTCACTCATTGTCATTTTGAGCTGCCGAACAAGAAGGCAACCGGTGTGCATGGTACAACTAAAGAACAGTACACCGAGAATCTGGAAGAAAACATAATGGACTTGGCAAGTAGACTGAAAAGCAAAAGTTATCGCCCTGTCCCAGTTAGACGAATGTATATCCCAAAGCTTAATTCTGACAAGAAAAGACCATTGGGGATACCCGAACACGAGGACAAAATCGTACAAAAAGGTATTGCCAAAGTACTTAATGCGATTTATGAGAATGACTTTCTAAATTGTTCATTTGGGTTTCGGCCAAATAGAAACTGCCACGATGCGTTGAAAATACTAAACTTTTATATTGAAAAGAGAGCAGTAAGCTATGTAGTAGATGTAGATATTAAAGGTTTCTTTGATAATGTTGATCATAAATGGATGATGGAGTTCTTGAAACATAGAATAGCCGACCCAAACCTTCTGAGAATAATCAGTAGGTTTCTAAAAGGTGGATATATGGAAGAAGGTAGGAGATACAAAACGGAAACTGGTACACCTCAAGGTGGAGTAGTATCGCCTATCTTAGCAAATATTTATCTCCATTATGTTCTCGACTTATGGTTTGAGAAAGTGGTTAGGAAGCAATGTGAAGGACAGGCTTATATAGTAAGGTATGCAGATGACTTTGTATGTTGTTTTCAACACAAAAGAGAAGCTCAACAATTTTATGAGTCTTTAAAGTCGAGATTAAAGAAATTTAATTTGGAGATAGCAGAGGATAAAACGAAGGTCATTCCCTTCGGGAGGTTTGCGGAACATAACGCAAAAAGAATAGGAAATAGCAAACCAGCAACCTTTGATTTTCTTGGATTTACCCATTATTGCAGCAAAAGTAAACAAGGGAAATTTCGTGTAAAACGGAAGTCGAGCAGGAAGAAAGTCCAAGGTAAACTCAGAGAGACTAAAGAATGGTTGAAGACTAATAGGAATAAATCTATTCATTTAATCATGGATAGATTTAAAAGGTCACTTATAGGTTATTACAACTATTACTGCATTACAGACAATACGCAAACTGTAAATGGTTTTAAAGAGAAGATTGAAGAACTACTATATAAATGGCTAAATAGAAGAAGTCAGAGGAAATCCTTTACCTGGGATAAATTTAGACTCTTTCTACAGAAGTTTCCACTTCCAACTCCAAGAATTAAAGTAAACATTTATGAATTAAGAAAAGAGATTAGCTATATTCTGTAAAAGATAATTAGGAGGAGCCGTGTGCGTTAATTGCGCAAGCACGGTTCTGTGAGGGGGGAGAGTACAATTTACCATAAGGTAGAAAGGCTCTCTTCTACTCGACTAATTGATAACGAGTTTACTAAATGTGGAAATATATGTTAGATTGGATTAAGGAGGGAAGAAAATGAGTAAAACGTTACATCTATTTAATATAATTGCAGGAATAATTATTTTATCTTCAATGATAATAACACTTGTATCTGGAAGCAACAATCTACCATATGCCATTATATTGATATATGTCCTATGTTATTGGTTGCAAAAGGTTAATTATAAGGGGATAACCAAGTTTATTGGGTTAATAGTTAACATTTTACTTCTTATCTGGTCTTTATTCCCTTTGTTAGATTTTATTTTTCCTTTTGCACCATAGGAATGTAGGTATAAACAATGTTATTCCACTACCATGTAAGAACCTAATTTTCTTACAATTTCTGTGGCGAAGCGCTCTTAATGGTTAGCTAACCGGTAGCATTAGTCTAAGAAGGATTAATGCTTTTTTTGTTGAAGTTATTAAACTAAAGGGGCAGGATTGTTTAAGTACATTTATTCACAAAGTCACAGAAAAAGCCATTTATTTAATTGAGAAGTGCTTTTACTTAAAAGTTAACGCTAAGTTTCTTCGTGAAAAGAGATAAGTGTTTGTTTATTGGGGAGATTTGATGAAGAAGAATTCTAAAAACAGCAAGTCCTTTTATGAGGCTTGCTGTTTTTTATTAAGGGTTTTATTACCTTCTTGTTCAGGGAGAATATAAGTTAATATAGTAGAAACAATCAATATAACTATGGAAAGATAGAATGCTAAAGAATATTCTCCATGGTGACTATACATTAAGCCTGGTATGTAGGAACCAAGCGCAGAACCTATTTGATGACTTAAAAAGAGCCATCCTATAATATATCCTACTGAATAATTTTTAAATAGTTTAGTCGCAAGTAATTGAGTAGGAGCGACAGTAGCGAAATCTACCAAACCAAATATAATGGCAAAAATGATTAATAATGTGGCATTGTGGCTCATCAATAGAATAATAAAAGAAATGGATCGAATGAAGTAAAAGATAATAAGCATTTTCCTGCTACTCCAACGATCTGCTAAGTAACCAGAAAGCAATATACCAATTATATTAAAAGCAGCTAAAGTGCTTACGGCCGTACTGGTAACACTGGTAGAAAATCCATGGTCATGAGAAAAGGGAATAAGATGTGTGTCCATTAAACCGGTTGTAGTAAAGCCGCAAATAGTAAAAGGTAAAATTAATAACCAAAAATTCCTTTGGAAAAAAATACTATTTACAGGAACAGTGGCTGTATCACTCTGATGTTCCTTAAATATCTCTTTACCATCATTATATGGCTCTAGTCCTTTATCTGCTGGAGAATCCTTCAATAACCACATGATAAGTGGAATAATAATTAATAATAGAAATGCTCCTAATGCTAAAACGGTCCCTTTCCAGCCTAAGTCTTGAATAAGTATTAAGGATAAAGGGACCAAAATCATTTGACCTGCACCAAATCCTGCTTCTACTATTCCTAATGCAAGACCTCGTTTGGATTGAAACCATTTCGTTACAATAACTGCTGCAGCTACATTCGAACTACCACCAACTCCCAATGAAACGAATATGCCATAAAGCAAGAATAGTTGCCATGGTTCATTAACGAATTTGGTCAATGTGATACTGATGGAGACTAATACCGTACTAAAAAGTATTATTTTACGAGCACCAAAAATATCAACAAGTTTACCAATAATCGGTTGTGAAATACCATAAGTAATAAAACTTAGTGTAGAAATAAGCGAAATTTGACTTCTATCCAAAGAAAACTGTTTTTCCCAAGGAATGATAAAGGCACCAAAGGATAGTCTGACTCCTTGAACGGCGAGTAGGGCAATAAAAGTAGCGAAGACAATAATCCACGCATAGTGAGGTCTGTTTTTCAATTTTCAATCGCTCTTTTCTTAGGTTTTAGTGTGGTGATTAAGGCCCCAATAATCGTTACTAAACCACCTATAATAGTAAAAATAGTGGCACTTTCTTTTAAGATGACGATACCTAACAATACTGTCCATACAGGTAGTAAATTAATAAATGGTGCGGAAAGACTTGCTCCAATCATTTTTACACCAGTATTCCATGCTAAATAAGCTAGTACGGAAGCAAAGGTGCTTACATAAATAATACATATCCAAGAAATAGGACTTAATTGAATGGCATTTAGTTGAACAGTACCTATACAACTTAAAGCACTAAAAATAGTTCCATATAAAGCTGCCCCCGTGGTTAAAGTTAAAGGGTCTGAATCTTTGCCGAATTTTTTACCTAAAACTGTATAAATCCCCCATGAAATACATGATAGAATAATCTCAATTTCACCGATTAAGGAACTTCCTGAAGTATTTGTTTGTTTACCTTTAATTAATATGAAAACCCCAATTAAAGATAGAATTGCTCCTATCCAGGCAAATCGATTAATTTTTTCCTTTAGAAATATAGGGGATAGAAGAAGAATAATGACAGGTATTCCTGCTGATATCATTCCAGCCTGTGAAGCATTTATTTCTTTTAGTCCTAAATAATTTAAAGTAGAGAAGGCAAATACACCGAAAAAACCTAGAAGGGTAAACTCTCTCCATTTTGATATAATTGGAAATTTAAACTTTTTCAGGTATAGCAATATTATTAAAATTACACTAGATATGGCCCAACGTACTGTATTTAATAATGGTGCTGGTAAAGCTGGTGCTAAATATCTTCCACATACATAGTTTCCCGCCCAAAATAGGGTTGCTATAACTAATAGAGTAATACCTTTCTTCAATTCATATCACCTCAAAAAGTAGCTTTTAAGCAAAGAAACAAACAGAGAGTATATCTTACTCTCTGTTTGCAAGCGATGCAGGATCGATTTCTACAATAGCTTCAATTTCAACAGTAATGTTAAACGGTAACTGACTTACACCTACTGCTGTGCGGGCGTGTCTTCCTAAATCTCCAAATACGTTATAAAGGAGATTTGAGGCCCCATTAGTAACAATATGGTGCTTATCAAAATTTTCCGAACAATTAACGAATGAAGTTAACTTAATAAAGTTCGTTATTGCATCTAAATTACCGGTAAATTCTTTAAGTACAGCAAGAATATTTAAAGCACAAATTTCAGCTGCTTTTTGAGCTTCTTCTAATGATTTGTCAATCTCTACTTTACCCGAGTAAAAATCATTTTCGCTTAAGAAAGGGCCCTGACCCGAGACAAATAGGAGGTTACCTACTTGCTTAACTGGAACATACATGGCTTTTGGAGTAGAGTTTGAAGGTAAGGAATATCCTAATTCTAAAAGCTTTGCTTCTATACTCATATTTATCACCTCTTAAAGTTGTAGTTCTGCTATAGAATACAGAGTAGCATAACCACTGATACTAACTCTTTCTTGATCTAACCTGCAAAATAAAGTCCCACCACGTTCAGATACTTGTCTTGCTGCCATTTCATTTTTTCCCAATTGCTCCGACCAGTAAGGGATAAGTTGACAATGTGCAGAACCACAGACTGGATCTTCATTAACATTTAATTTTGGAAAAAATGCTCTTGAAACAAAATCGAACTCCTTGCTTTTTGCTGTCAGAATTACACCCAAACCATCGTTAAGTTCTTTTAAGGCAGAAAAGTTCGGCTTAGCATTGATAACTTGTGTTTCATCATCGAGAATAAACATGAGATCTCTTCCTAGAAATGCTTCCAGAGGTTTAATCTCAAGTGCTCGTTCCATCTCATCAGTAACATTCACCTTTACTGGCATTCTACTTGGAAAATCCATTTCGTAGAGTTCTTCTTTTTTTACAACAGTTAAATCTCCGCTTAATGTTTTAAAGGTAAATTGTTTTTCCTCTTGATCATAAAAATTTGATAATACATAAGCAGTTGCTAAAGTAGCATGTCCACAAAGATCAATCTCACCACCTGGGGTAAACCATCTTAAATGATATTTATCCCCATCTTTTACCGCAAAAGCAGTTTCAGATAAGTTGTTTTCCTTAGCAATTAACTGCATTTTGTTATCAGATATCCAAGCCTCCATAATACAAACAGCAGCAGGGTTTCCTTCAAATACTTGTTCAGCAAAAGCATCTACAATATAACATTTCATATTTTAACCTCCTAAAAAATTGAATATCTATTAACAATAAATTATCATGTACATTGTATGCGTTCAACATTAAAATTGTATGCAAGACAATTTTGAGGGGGGATCTTTAATTGCCAGTAAATTCATTTGAAGATTACTTTATGTCATGGAAACCAGATCGAAAAAAATTACAATCTCCTTATTATCGCTCCATAGCCAGTTTACTTGAATACGACATAATAAATGGATATCTAAAACCGAATACAAAATTACCACCACAACGAGAGTTAGCTGATTTTCTGGATGTTAATCTAAGTACGATAACGAGGGCTTTTAAGATTTGTGAGTTAAAAGGGTTGATTTATGCAGTTACAGGTAGAGGAACTTTTGTTGCATCTGGTACTGAATTTGCTATAACAAAAGCAGAAAGAGATGAGAACGATCCTATAATCGAAATGGGAATGGTGGAACCCCTGGATACTAGTAATGACGTAGTTGCGGAGACAACAAGAGATATTGTGCAGAGAGACTATTTAGAGAAATTATTAAATTATAGCAACCCATTAGGTATGCCATATCATCGTATGGCGGCAAAACAATGGATGAACCATTTTAATATGGATGCTGATATCGAGAATATTTCCATTACATCAGGAGGACAAAATTCATTATCACTTATTCTAATGTCCTTGTTTAATTCAGGTGACAAAATTGCAGTGGATAAGTATACCTATCCCAATTTCATCGAATTAGCTACCATGTTAAATATTAGTCTTGTGCCTATTGAATCAGATATTTTTGGAATGTCAGCAGATGAATTAGAGATGGTTTGTAAAATCAATGAAATTCAGGGGATTTATTTAGTACCTTCTTGTAGTAATCCCACTTCCATAACAATGAGTATGGAACGCAGAGATCAAATTGCTAAAGTGATTAACTCCTACCAATTAATTTTAATTGAAGACGATATTTTTTCTTTTTTAGCCCCTGAACATTATTTGCCAATTTCTCATTTTGTTCCTAATAATTATGTCTATAGCCTAAGTGTTTCAAAGTCGCTTAGTTCGGGATTAAGAGTCGGTTTTATCACATATTCAAAGCGATTTGCCGGGAAAATTAGACATGGGATTTTTAACATCAATATAAAAACATCATCCCTAAATGCTGAAATCATCACAGAATTAATCAATTCAGGTAAGGCAATAGATATTATACAGAAAAAGAAAATAATAGCGGAAGAAAGGAACGCAGTTTATAGGCAGTATTTTCAAGTCAACAAGCATGAAAATCCATTAAGTTTCTTCCGTTGGTTACCTATAGAAAATAAGTACGATGCTGTTCTTTTTGAGAAAAGTGCAATGGAAAAAGGAATTTATATTTATCACTCTGATCGATTTTCTGTAAAAAAAGAAGAAAACCAAGCCTTTATTCGAGTTTCACTTACTTCCGTTAAAAGTACCGAAGAATTGGAACAGGGATTAAAGTTATTGAAAGACTTTTTATAGGTTTTGTATAATTTGCACCTGCCTAAAACACTAAAAATATAAATAGGTATTAAATGGTAGATTATTTCTGTTACTTAAAGGATAAATTTGATTAACATATGGCTAATACGCTTAAAGTAAATATTACTCATTGCACATTGAATAAGAAATCATGACAACTTCTAATAGCTTCGGAAATAAAAAAAGGTGGCGCCTATTTCTGAATAGTATCCACCTTTAAGCTTATTATTTAGTTTGTAGTATCTTTCATAAAGGCGCTCTTTTAAATTTTAATAATTCTGTTTAAAAATTTGGCGTAGAATCACTTGTTTTTCTTGATGCAATTTCTTTTTGAAGGATATTGCATAATATAGTAATTCCTTGTTTTAATAGTTGTTCGTTCATATAAGAGTAACTAATTCGCAAATGATTATTTTCTTGCTCTATAGGATAACAAGTTGATCCAGGCAAAAAGCTTAGATTCTGCTTTTTTGCCTCTAATAAAATAATATTACTATCAATCCAGGTTGGAAGGCTGATCCATATATTTAATCCTCCCTCTGGAATAATCCATGATACTCCATTTGGCATTTGTTGAGAAAGTAACTCCAAAACCAAATCTCGGCGAATTCTAAGCGCAGTTCTTAACTTTTTCAAATGGTCCATCGTTCTTTTGGAATTAATAAAGGATAAAATAGCTTTTTGTGTTAGTAACGGACTTCCCAAGTCAGAATTTGCCTTTGCAGCCATTAATCGATTAAAAATGGAGCCAGTCGCTGCCAATATGCCAATTCTACAACCAGGCGCAAGTGTTTTGCTTAACCCCTTCAAGTAAATCACATGCCCATTATAATCCAAACTTTTTATAGAAGCAGGAGGCTTTCTATCTAAGTAAATCTCACTGCATGGGTCATCTTCAATAATAAGACACTGGATACTTTGGGCTATTTTAAGAATTTGTCTTCTCCGTTTTAATGTCATAACAATACCTGTTGGGTTATGAAAATTAGGAACAGTATATATTACTTTTGGTTTATATTTATCACATATATTTTGGAGAATATCTACTCGCAAACCATCCTTATCAACAGGAACAGTAAGGATTGTAGCTCCCCTTCCTCGAAAAACATCGATAGCTCCAGGATAAGTAGGAGCCTCCAGTACAACCACATCCCCAGGTCCTACGAAAGTACGTGTTACAAGATCAATTCCTTGTTGTGAACCACTTGTAACTAATATGTTATCAGGCGTAGAAGGAACTTCTAGCTCATTTAAATATTCACTCATAGCTATTCGAAGTTGTTCATCCCCTTGGATTTCTCCATATTGAGAAACAATTCTTGGGTTATCGGAAAGCATTCTAATAATCGATTGCTCTATAAGCCGATTAGGAAGTAACCCAGGATCTATCATGGAGGAAGAGAGGTGAATTTTCTCCGGGACCATATGAAAACGTGCAAACTGAGATCTTGGCAAATAATCTTGAACAGATAACTGCCAATCATATGAGTGAATCTCTTCTACATCAGGTACTTCACCACTGTTTTTAACTCTTATAAAAGTTCCCTTACCTTGGATAGACTTAACAAGTCCTTCATGTTCCAATAACTGGTACGCCTTTACTACTGTTACCAAACTTACTCCAAGTTGTTTAGATAAATCACGCACAGATGGTAACTGGGCATCTTCTTGTAAAAGACCGGAACGAATCCTATCAACTATTGATTGATATATTTGCTTTGATAGTGGAACCTCACCATTTCGTTGAATTTCAATTTGCATGGTTTAACTCCTTTAAGTGTTATATTACTTCCTTGAGTGTTATATTCCATTTGATATAAAATGCATTCATATTAACTAAAACATCATAACACATGGAGGGATTAAACGATATGAAGTGTTTTTGTAGTCGATGCTTTTGCAGAAAAAGTTTTTGAAGGTAACCCAGCTGCAGTTTGTATTTTAGATGATTGGATTTCCAAAGAAACAATGCAAAAAATAGCTATTGAAAATAATTTATCGGAAACAGCGTTTGCAGTAAAAGAGCAAGAGGGATATCGTCTAAGGTGGTTTACACCTGGTGGAGAAATTGATCTCATAAAATTAAATTTCAGACAATGAGTGGTGAGCTTGTTGTGGTAAAAAATGATGAACTTTACGAGATGGATTTTCCCAATAGGGTGCTTGAATCTACTCCTTTAACAGATCAAATGGTGGAAGCGCTTGGTATTAAACCTGTAGAAGCCTACCTGGGAAGGGACTTAATGTTAGTGTTAGAAACAGAAGAAGAAGTAAAAAATGCCTCCCCAGACTCTTCTAAATTGGAAAAATTACCTGATGGTCAAGGCGTTTTAATTACTGCAAAGAGTAAAAGCTTTGATTTTGTTTCTAGATGTTTCTTTCCAAAGCTGAAAGTAAATGAAGATCCAGTATGCGGTTCTGCACTTGTAATTTTATTCCTTTTTGGGCGGAACGTTTGGGTAAAAATCATATGGTAGCAAGACAACTTTCTAGCAGAGGTGGAACATTATACTGCCAATTGGTAGATGATAGAGTAAAAATCAGCGGAACAGCAGTATTATATTCCATTGCAGAACTGCAAGTAAATTGATACGGTGCAGAGCTGTACCTAAAATAACGTAAATAAAATCTTTTTGTATCAGACCAAGGATCATTTGTTAACGAAAACACTTTTTATTGTATAAATGGGTGTAGGTTTTAGGAGGTTTACTTGGAGCCACATTCTAAGGAAGTTCGAGTTTTGGTAACAAATACACTATCCAAGCACTCTTATATTAGAAGGATGAACTCATAATAATCACCCTAACCATTTTAAATAAAACCCATTAAGGTTGGGAGGAGTTTTATATGTCACATTATTATATGTTTATATTAGTTTCCCTTATTATTATTATGACCCCAGGGCCAGATTTTATCTTGATTACTAAAAATGCACTTACCATTAATAAACATATGGGGCGGATGACTTCTTATGGAGTTGTTACAGGTCATATTATTTATGCAATAGCTTCAATACTTGGTTTAACCGCCCTTATTGCAAAGTCCTTAGTGCTCTTTGAAGTCATAAAATATGCTGGTGGTGTCTACCTTCTTTATCTAGGAATTAAAGCATTATTGTCTAGTATAAAAAATAAAAAGACTGAAAGTATAGAATCTGAAATGAATTTAGTAGACGGATCACACATTACTCCTAAAAGGTCAAAAGAAAATAAAAATTGTTATCTGCAAGGATTAGCAAGTACACTTTTAAATCCTAAGGCAATTATTTTTTATATTTCTTTTCTTCCCCAGTTTATTGATATGAAAGGGAATGTAATCCTTCAATCAGTTATACTTGCAGGACTTTTTATCTTGACTGTTCTAGTGTGGTTTACTTTATATCTTTATATTCTTGACTATATGAGTTCATGGTTTAAAAAACCTACTGTTGAAAAAAACTTTGACAGAATAACTGGTATTGCTCTTATCTATTTAGGAATAAAGCTAGCTTTTGAGAACGTTTAATTTTTAAATTTTTCATTATCGTTGAGAAAAATGAAAAGTATATCGAATTATAGGAGGAGAATCATGGAAATTGGAACTGAACGAGTTAAACGTGGAATGGCTGAAATGCAAAAGGGTGGCGTTATTATGGACGTTATTAATGCCGAGCAAGCAAAGATTGCTGAAGAAGCAGGAGCAGTAGCAGTAATGGCACTTGAAAGAGTACCTTCTGACATTCGTGCTGCAGGTGGGGTAGCACGAATGGCTGACCCTACTATTGTAGAGGAAGTAATGAATGCTGTAACAATACCTGTTATGGCAAAAGCACGTATTGGTCATATTGTAGAAGCAAGAGTGTTAGAAGCTATGGGCGTGGATTACATTGATGAAAGTGAAGTACTAACACCAGCCGATGAAGAATATCACTTAAATAAAAATGAATATACTGTTCCATTTGTTTGCGGTTGTCGTGATTTAGGAGAAGCAGCAAGAAGAATTGGCGAAGGTGCGTCTATGCTTCGTACGAAAGGAGAGCCAGGAACAGGTAACATTGTAGAAGCAGTTCGACACATTCGTAAAGTGAATGCACAGGTCCGTAAAGTAATCTATATGAATGAAGATGAGATTATGACAGAAGCAAAATTACTAGGCGCACCATATGAACTTCTTTTAGAAATTAAAAGATTAGAACGTCTACCTGTAGTTAATTTTGCAGCTGGAGGTGTTGCAACACCAGCGGATGCAGCTCTCATGATGCAATTAGGTGCAGATGGTGTATTTGTTGGTTCGGGTATTTTTAAATCAGAAAACCCTGCTAAATTTGCTAGGGCAATAGTTGAAGCAACTACTCATTATCAAGATTATAAATTAATAGCTGAAATTTCTAAAAATATTGGATTAGCTATGAAAGGGATAGAGATTGCTACTTTATCACCAGAAGCACGTATGCAAGAACGCGGATGGTAGGTGAAAAGGATGCGTGATATAAAAATTGGTGTACTTGGCTTACAAGGAGCTGTAAGAGAACATGTAGCTGCCATAGAAGCTAATGGAGCAGGGGCTGTTGTAGTAAAAAATCTGGAACAATTAAAAGAAATTGACGGGTTGATTATACCAGGCGGGGAAAGTACTACTATGCGTCGGCTAATTGATAAATATGATTTTATGGACCCACTAAAGGAGTTTGCTATATCTGGTAAGCCGATGTTTGGAACATGTGCGGGACTTATTCTTTTAGCAAAGTCAGTTGAGGGATACGAAGAGCCTCATATTGGTGCAATGGATGTTCACATAGAACGCAATTCATTTGGTAGGCAAAAGGAAAGTTTTGAAGTAGATTTAGATATTTCTGGAGTTGCCAATGGATTTCCATCTGTATTTATTCGGGCACCACATATTGTCAGAGTAGGAAAGAATGTTGAAATACTAGCAATGCATAATAACCGAATTGTGGCAGCAAGAGAAGGTCAGTTTTTAGGATGTTCTTTCCATCCTGAGTTAACTAAAGATCATCGGTTCAATTCTTATTTTATTAATATGGTCAGAAAGCAGAAAGATTATTATTAATAAATACACTAAAAGGACTTTTCTTAGATAAGAAAACTTACAAATATAGAGAAATTCATAAATTATTTTGATATAGGATGGACTGTTGTAATTTGGCAGTCCTATTTTTATTTTAAAGTGAAATCATTATATAATGTGAATAGTTTCACTTAAACTATTGGGGGCGTTAGTCAAACAAGCTGAAAGTATATAAGCAAAAACGGAACGTCTCCCAAAATGGGAAGTTCCGTTTTTATGCGTATAACAACATTAAACTTTAGTAAACATCCCTTCTTGTAAAGACAAGGAAGGAGATAATAATCCCGGCAAGTCCCCAAATAGATAGTACCATCAGGGAAAATGGAAGAGACATGCCTTCTATTGGCGGTATATTCCCTTGGAGATAATCTGTTAGACGCAAGTTTACCATAAAAAAGTATTTGGCTGATTCCCATGAAGAAGCGATCGAACTAATGATAGTACCAGAAATCAAGAATGCGAGCATAGCGCCCATTCCTGCTGCTGTACTTTTAATAAGGACAGAGAACATAAAGGAGAGCGTCCCTACGACAACAGACACAAACCAGCCGAGTCCAAAAATCATGAGAATGTATTGCCATTGTGGGACTAAATGGACATTGGCAGTATTTAATTCACCAGCCTCCACGGTAAATCCAGTTAGCACTGGTGCAGTCCATCCCGTATATCCAAAGAATAATCCGGAAATGAGATAAGAAAATAGCCCGAACATAAGTAAGATAAAGGAAACCGAGAGAATAAGCGTAATATATTTGCTTAAAAGGATTTTCCAACGCCGTACCGGTCTTGTCAGCAACAGCTTAATGGTCCCTAAACTTTTTTCCGAAGAAACCATATCAGCTGAAATAATCATTACCATTAACGGTAGCAGCAGCTGGATGGAATTATCGAGAAACACGCGCAAAAAGGTGGGAGCACCTGGATCTTGCGGGTTGATGTTATGGTCGAGATAATACTGACTTTGGTCGATGCGAACTTTTAACTGGGAGCGGAATTCTTCGGAAATCCCGCTTGAACCGATTCTGTTTTGCATATCGACAATTGATTGCTGCAGGGTGACGCGCCAGTCTGTATCGCCAATTCTTTTTTTGACATTTTCCATTTCACGATGCTGTGCATAGGTAAACATCATGATCATTATTCCGATGATAATCGTCACAACCAATAAGCGTTTACTTTTCACGAGCTTTAGCATTTCATTATAGATGAGTTTATTCACCGACAGAATCACCTCCTGTCAGCTCTAAGAATAGATGCTCAAGCGAAGGGATTTGCCGATTCATTTCTTTTATAGCGACATTGGCTTCCATCAATGAACGACTCCACTTAGAAACTTCTTCTTCTATATAGGGGGTAATCACCATTTCTTCCTGGACTGTGACAGATGGAGCAAGTTTATTCAAGATTTCTATTCCCTTTTCTAACGGGGTAAATCGCCAAATTAATTTTTCCTTTTGCGTCAGTAAAGTATGTACTGATTCAGTATGGATGATTTTACCGTCTAAAATAATGGATACACGATCACATAAGAGCTGAATCTCACTTAATAAATGGCTGGAGACTAATACACTTAGACCTTCTTCTTTTGCCAGAAAACGAATGAACTGCCTCATTTCTCTTATCCCAGAAGGGTCTAATCCATTGGTTGGTTCATCTAGTATCAAAACTTTCGGCCTGCTTAATAATGCCTGTCCAATTCCAAGACGCTGGCGCATTCCTAGGGAATAAGTTTTTACTTTGTCATGAATACGCTCCGTTAATCCTACTAACTCTACAACTTCTGTTATTCGCTTATCATCTGCATTTGTCAGCATTCGGGCAAAGTATTTTAAGTTTTCCCATCCGGTCAAATAAGGATAAAGCTCTGGATTTTCCACAATACAGCCTAAGCGTTCCATTGCTTTGGCAAAATCTTTTTTGACATCATAGCCGCAAATGGATATTTGACCAGAGGTAGGTTTGATTAATCCAACAAGCATCCGGATGGTTGTTGTTTTCCCAGCACCATTTGGTCCAAGAAAACCAAATACTTCTCCGCTTTTTAATTCAAAGCTAATGTCTTTAATAATAGCCCGCTTTCCGATTTTTTTCGTTAAATGCGAAACTGATAACGTAATGTCACTCATTGTCATTTACCTCCCAGGAAATAAGGGATGCTACCCGTTCAGCCATCAGCTGATAGCCCTTTTTATTTGGATGGAAATGGTCAGAATATAAATATTGCTGAACATTTTGCTGAAAAATATCATAGGTTGGAACAAAAATAGTTTGCGGATAATTAGCACATATTTCAGCAGTCGCATTATTCCAAGTGCGGACTACCTGGGAAGTTAAAGCACTATTGTCTAAATCATTAAAAGGATTATATAAGCCCATTAAATAGATGGGGATGTCTTTATTAATGGATCGAATCGATGTAAGTACCGCCTGCAATTGTTTGGAATAAGCTTTCATTAATTTGTTTATAGAATCTTCATTGAGTTCAGATAAGGATTCTCCCCCTTGAAAAAGATCGTTCCCGCCAATTGTTATAAAGAGAAGATCAGCATGAGTTATTTGTCTTTGTACTTCGTCTTCTTTTACTTGTTCGGCCAATTTATCGGTCGTTAATCCTTTGATCCCATAGTTGGTAATAGTGATATCTTCCTCTGTTTTTTCTTCTAGAGCATCAGAAAGATAACCAACATAACCCTTCCCAGTATCATCGCCGGTTCCACGGGTAAGGGAATCACCTAGAGCTAAAAGGCGTATGTCATCTTTCTCCATTTCTTTTATTTTCTCTTCACTAGCTATTTTGGCGCTTCTTTCAGGCTGAATGTTATAGTCGATTAATACCCAGCCTAAGCCAATTAGCCAAAGTAAACAAACAAAGCTTGAGCCGATTATAATCGATAATGTTATGTTTTTCCGCAAATCATAACCTCCTATCAAATGAAATTTTTCACAAAAAAGAAGAGAAATAAACCTAGGAATAGTTTTGATTTTCTATTTTCCTGACTAAGTATGGAGTTATTTGGAAGGTTCCAAAGTGCCCATAGAAGGAAGATTGCGTAGAAAGAGGGAGCCTAAAAAATGTTTAGCTTTTTAGGCAATAACAAAGAGAAAAATATTAATGAATATCTTTTTTCTTAAACCTGCCTCCGCGAACTTCCGAGATGTTGGCAACGGCAAGAAAGGCAGCAGGGTCCAACTCTTCAATAATTGTTTTAAGTTTTGCTTCTTCGAGACGGTTAATGACACAGAAAATGACTTTTTTCGTGTCACCAGTATAGGCACCTTCACCCTTTAGATATGTAACGCCGCGCCCAAGTCTTGCTAATATCGTTTCTCCGATGATTTCTGAATGATCGCTAATAATCCAGACTGATTTTGATTCATCCAGACCAGCTATAACAATATCAATGACCTTAAAAGCAATAAAATAGGCAATTAGTGAATACATTGCTCGATTCCACGAGAAAACAAATCCAGCACTAATAAAGATGAAGACGTTAAAAAACATAATGATTTCGCCAACAGAAAAGGGGCTTTTTTTACTGAAAAGGAGAGCTAATACCTCTGTTCCATCAAGGGAGCCGCCGAAACGGAGGACAATTCCCACACCAATGCCGAGGATAATACCACCAAATACCGTTGCGAGAAGTAAATCAGATGTAAATACAGGTACATCGTGTAATAAAATTGTAGTAAGAGAAAGGACTGTGATACCTAGCATAGTGGAAAGAGTAAAGGTCTTGCCAATTTGCTTGTAGCCGATATAGAAGAAGGGAATATTAAGTAAAAAGATAAAATAGCCTAATTTCGCACCAGATAAATGGGAGAGAATGATAGAAATTCCGACAATTCCTCCATCTAGTATTTTATTAGGAACAAGAAACTCCTCAATGCCTATTCCCATTAAAATACTGCCGATAATAATGAAAATTATTCTCTTTGCTAAAACTCTTTTCGGCATAATCTTATGCTGTGGTTTTTCTAGGATAGCCTCTGTTTGAAAATTTGATGACTCCATCGTTAATCCCCCCAAATTCTATGTAATAATCCTATATGGTGAAAATAGTGATAATTCTATTTTATCATAATAGTTTTGAAATATAGCTAATCAATGCTCTGCATTTAATAACAGAATATTATTTAAACCATCCTTTTCTTTTGAACAATATAAACATGCCCACTCCTATGCTGGCCATAACAAATAATAGAAGGAAGTATCCATATTGCCAGTGCAGCTCCGGCATATTTAAAAAGTTCATCCCATATAAGCCTGCTAAGAAACTTAGTGGCATAAAAATAGTTGTAATAACAGTAAGGATTTGCATAATTCGATTGGAATGATGAGAATTATAGGATAGATAACTATCCCTTATGTCTGTTGTTAATTCACGATTGGATTCAATTAATTCACTGATTTTTAATAAATGGTCATAGATATCAGAATAATATTCTCTTTTCATTAAGAGAGCAGCCAGTTTTTCCGTATTAATCATTTGATGTAATAAATCTTTCATTGGGACGACTGTATGTCGCAAGGAAAGCAGCTGGTGCCTAGTAGAAAATAATTCATCCAGCAATGCTTCCATCGTTTTATTAGTAGGATTTTCATCGATTTCTGCGAGAGAATCCTCAATTTCATAGACAATAGGAAAATAATTATCTACAAGGTGATCGAGTAGCTGATAAAGAACCGTGTATTGTGTCCATGCTGCAGTTTCCTCTTTTAGTAACATTTCTTTTACGGCATTGACTTCCACAGAGGCATGATGATGGAAAGTAACGATAAAATTGTTCCCCAAAAAAATATTAAGCTCGTCCTTCTTCACTGTTTTAGGATTTAAACAATGAGTGACAAAAAAGGTATAGGTTTCAAAATAATCAATTTTAGGCCTTTGTAAATTATGAAGACAATCTTCAATAGATAAGGGGTGAAAATTAAAAGGATGATGTAATTTTTCAATTTCTTCATCGATTGGCTGATCAAAGTCAACCCAAAACCATTCATAATCACCTGCAACTAGCTCTTCAACGGAAAGATTAGTGAGTAGCTGCTTCTCTTTATTTATAGCGAGAGAATGAATCATATCAATAACTCCTTTATAGGTGGTGTTATTAACTAGGATAGTTCATTTTATTAGTTTACTACAATTAAAAAACTTTTTATGCAGAAATATTGGATGAATCGTTTAGAGTTTTGGTTGTTTCAAATAAAGACACTATTTTTCTTCCTTTTCGCTAGCTGGAAATGAAACTTGCACATTACATCTGCTATAATAAGTAGCAAAGAAGGAATGCTAGAAAATAGGAAGTGTTAGGATGAAAATACTTGTAATCGAAGATAATGAGAGTGTTTGCTCCATGCTGGAAATGTTTTTCTTAAAAGAAGGATATGAAGGGAATTTTATTCACAATGGAAAAGAAGCTTTAGACTTTTTCCTAGAAAATCAAAACTGGGATATTATCATTATTGATTGGATGCTGCCAGGAATGGAAGGCGTTACGATTTGCCGTAAGATTAGAGAAGTTAGTTCTGTTCCGATTATTATGCTTACTGCAAAAGACAGCGAATCAGATCAAGTGCTTGGCCTGGAGATGGGGGCAGATGATTACGTAACAAAACCATTCAGCCCGTTGACATTGATGGCAAGAATTAAAGCGGTAACGAGAAGATACCAAAAAGAAACAACGAACCAGGTTGAAGACAAGTTTCTTACAACAGAGCATTTTAAAATAAGCAAGGAAACAAGAGAAGTCATCTATAATAATAAAGTAATGACTAATTTAACACCGAAAGAATTTGATCTACTCTATTATTTAATCAGTAATCCAAAACAAGTTTTCACAAGGGAACAGCTATTAGATCGAGTGTGGGGCTATCAGTTCTATGGGGATGAGAGAACGGTAGATGTCCATATCAAACGGTTAAGAAATAAGATTGGCACAAAGGAACAACCTTTTATTCATACTATTTGGGGTGTAGGTTATAAATTTGATGAGTCAATGGTGAATGACTAAAGAAGAGAAAATTTATTTCCATTCTGCTTCAATCAGCTACGGCCATTGAATGAAATCTCTTAGAAGGAGAACATAGCCTTAACGAGTACCCTATCGAAAGCGAAGTGTATTCAGGCTGCGGTGATCACCACAAACCTTCGTTCTTAAATTTAATTAACCCCCGAACAATTATACGAGTATTTTTTAGTGTGTACGTATAATTGTTCGGGGGTATATTTGATTGAAATACTTATGTCCCACCCTCTATTTAAAGTTGGTATTAAATGTTTTAGGACACAATCTCAGCCTCAGATGAAGGAGAGGGAATGGATTGCTGCACCGTAATATGCTTTGTTTGCTGTACCGGGACATCGGATAATTTTTTTACTTCGACGTATTTAATATGATGGTCTTCCATTTCCACAATTTTAAAAGCGTAAGATTTGAACATAACTGTGTCTCCTTCTGACGCTTCGTAATTAGAAGTGAGAATCCAGCCGCCTAATGTATCGATGACTTCATCGTTTATGTCTATTTGCAGTAAAGCATTTACTTCATTTATTAACACCTTAGCATCCAAGATATAATGATTTTCCTTTATAGTGCGTACAGTAGGGACCTCTTCCTGATCAAATTCATCCCATATATCGCCAACAATTTCCTCAATAATATCTTCCACTGTAACTAATCCAGATGTTCCACCATATTCATCCATTAAGATGGCCATATGAATACGATCTTTTTGCATTTTTAACAATAGATCTTGAATAGGATAGGTTTCAATTACACGGATGACAGGCCTTATATATGGCTTTAATGTTTTAGTCGTTAGATCTCTTGATTTAAGTAACTCTGTCATGATTTCTTTTACATTAATCATGCCGATAATATGATCTTTATCCCCATCTGTAATTGGATATCGAGTAAATTGCTCTTTTTGGATAAGGTTAAGCAACTCCTCTAATGTACTTGATTGTTCAAGAGAAGCAATTTCTGTTCGTGGTACCATAATTTCTTTAGCTATTCGATCATCAAAATCAAAAATATTATTTACATATTTAAACTCCGATTGGTTGATTTCACCATTTTTATAACTTTCAGAAACAATAATGCGAAGTTCTTCTTCTGTATGTGCTAACTCATGCTCAGAAGCAGCCTTTATTCCAAACATTCTTGTAATAATTCTAGAAGAGCCATTCAAAGTCCATATAAAGGGATAAAGCAGTTTATAAAATAGGATTAATGGTTTTGCTGCCCATAAAGTAATTTGTTCTGCCTTATGAATGGCGAATGTTTTGGGAGCAAGTTCACCAACTACTACATGTAAAAAAGTAATGAAGGCGAATGCTAAAGAGAAGGATAAGACGGTTATTGCTGTATCAGGAACATGGATAATTTGTAGTAATGGTGCTAAAACGTGCTGAACTGTTTCTTCGCCAATCCAACCAATACCGAGCGCTGTAACAGTTATCCCTAATTGGCAGGCAGATAAGTATTCATCGAGATTGCTAGTAACCTTTTTGGCGGAAAGGGCATTTTTATGACCTTCCTCTATAAGCTGATTAATCCTTGAACTACGAACTCTAATAATAGCAAACTCTGAAGCTACAAAAAAAGCAGTCAAAGCAATTAAAATGGCTATTATAACCAAGTTAAATATGTCCAAATAAATTTCCTTATCTCGTTTACCGAGTAAGGAGTCACCTCCTGATTAATTCAGATTGAAATGAGCGAAATCTCTATCGAGTACAATCTAGTAATAAAGTTCTTTATTTTCTACACATAATCACAGTTTTTCCAGCCATGAGGATGCACCAGTGATTTATATTTTATAAAAAAATTACATTTATAAAGCAGGTTCGATGCGGAAGCTAGTATAATAAACGTTTGTATGAAAGAAGCAGTATGAAGTTTCTTTATTTAGATAAACAATCCCATTATACCACCTCGCAATTGTTTAGTTTTACTAATTATTATACGGTAAGCCAAACTATCCAGTCAAACTTGATAGCGATTACTTTTTTAATTTTCTGTCTATAAAATAAATATATGAGAAAAGAGAAATTTCATGTTAATTGTCTTATATCCAAGATATGAAAGAAGAGGGAACAAAAATAGTACGATGAACCGTTCTTACACATAAAACGGCTCATCGTACAAAATTTATTTATCTTCTGCTAAGGGTGCAGGTATTTTTTGAACATCAAAGCTAAAAATATGCTGTCGAATCATTTTATCAATCTTGAATAAGTAGCCATTATATTCGATTGTTTCCCCTTTTTTTAAATTCGGATTTTGATATAAAATCCATCCACCAAGTGTATGAATATCTTCTCGATCGATTGATAGCGATAAAACCTCGTTTACCTCTGTCAGGGGAAGCTTGGAATCAAGAATATAGTGATGATCATTAATTTTTTGAATAAGAGGCGTTTCCTCTTCGTCAAATTCATCTCTAATCTCGCCAACGATTTCTTCTAAGATATCTTCCGCAGAAATTAGACCAGCTGTTCCACCGAATTCATCATGAAGAATGGCAATAGACGTTCTTTCCTTCTGCATCTTTAAGAAAACAGCTTGAATTGGAGTTGTTTCGATTATATGAATAATCGGTTGTGCATACTCCAATAATGATTTATTTTCATAACCTTCATTTTTTAACCAGTCCGTTAGTAATTGTTTAATATGGATAAAGCCAATAATGCTGTCTTTATCATCATTTTTGGTAAGTGGATACCTCGTATAGCGTTCTTTTTGAATGATATTTATTGCTTCATCAATGGATAAATGGTCTGATAAAGTAACCATTTCTGTTCTTGGAATCATAATTTCATTTGCTAGCCGGTTATCAAAAGCAAAAATACGATTAACATAGTTGTATTCAGATAAACTAATTTCCCCATTATTGTAACTTTCCTTTAGTACAATCTGCAGTTCTTCTTCTGACAAGGCGTCACTATTGGTTGTAGGATTGGTAATTCCCCATAACTTCGCTACTTGTCTAGATGATTTGTTGAGAATCCATATAAAAGGATACATAATGTTATAAAACCAGATTAATGGTTTACTCACTAATAAAGAGACCTTCTCTGTAAGGATAATAGCAACAGACTTCGGAAAGAGCTCTCCAATCACTACATTAATATATGTAATAATAGAAAAAGATAAAACAAAGGCTAAACCTTGTGATAAAGCAGCTGGTACAGCCAACTCATTCATTAAAGGCTGAATCAATTTCAAAATAGTAGGTTGTCCCAACCATCCTAATCCTAAAGACGTAATAGTAATTCCTAATTGGCAAGCCGAAAGATAAGCATCAATATTTTCAATGATTTTTTTTACAGTACGCGCATTTTTGTGGCCTTCCTCTGCAAGTTGCTCAATTCTTGCAGGTCGCACACGAACAATAGAAAATTCTGTTGCTACAAAAAAAGCAGAAAAAGCAGTCAGTATGACAATTAATAGTAGTTGCATTCCAATCATTATTTCGTTCATCACCATTCTTTTGTTCTCAAGGCAGTATTAGTTTACAATCTTTTTGTATCCTAAAACTTCTATTTTCTTATATTATACCTTTTCTTACATAAAATAAAATCGTGGAAGATAAAGAGAGGAAGAGGATTCAAGCGATTCTTTGTTATTATTCCACTCTTAACGGGCAATAAAACGGCTAAAATAGAAAATGTGTGTTAGCGAAATTTGCCCGTAAAGTAGTTAAGTGCATAAACCTCCAGTAAGATGAGAAATACGTCCTGCAGATAAAAAATTCTTTCTTCTCGTGTACATGTGGAATAGAAATCTAATATTTGGCTGCCCATTCTCTGGCCAGCATGCTATAGGAATATAGGTCATGGAAATGGTCATAAAGAAATTCGCCATCTCTGATAATTCCTTCTTTTTTAAAGGAAAGTTTCTCAGGAATTGCTTGGCTTTTGCTATTTTTTACCCCACATTGTATTTCGATTCTGTTTAGCTTTAAATAGTAAAACGCATAATTTAAGATAGCAACAACACATTTTGTCATAATGCCATGCCCTTGTGCATCTTCAGCTAAAAAATAGCCGATGCTAGCTTTGCGGCTTGCCCAATCAATTTGTTGTAATGTAACCATTCCTACTAATCTGCTATTAAAAAAAATACCTGCATTTAGTTCTGTTTGCTCTGTGAAAAGTTGATTCCATATGGGAATGATTGTTTGATATTGATAAGGAGAAGTTATTTGATCCACCCATGGAAGCCATTTTCTTAAATACTTCCTATTTTTATTCACTAATTGAAATAGTTCATGAGAGTCCGTCCGCTCTAATAAACGTAATTTAATCTGTTGATCTACAAATATATTAAACAACATCAGTCATCCTTTCTAATTTTCTAAGAAGGAGATATCGTTGTATTTTATGCTTAGAAAAAAATTTGGCTCGTAAACTTTCCGATTCTTACGTGAATGAAAAAAAAATTAGGCATTTCTCCTATTTTTATTTCTGTAAAAAAATTTATAAAAGAATTACAAATAAAGGCTAAAAAATGGGTAAAAATTACCGATATTAAAGACATAGAGAGAGAACAAAGTTATTATATGTGAAAGCGTTTTAAGGATATTTAAAGGTGTTGCTAGGAAATGGCTCCTTATTATGGACGGCGGAAGAGAGGATGTTACGAATGAAAAAGAAAGATAATTTTAAAGGGAAATCGCTTATTGGGTTTAATGTGCTTCTCCTTATTACTACTTGTATTAGTGCTTTTAGCGGGTTTTTTATTGCTAAAAACGAAAATTTGCAAGGCTTGTTATCCTTCACTTATAGCGATTATTTAATCATAGTAGCTTCAGTAATTATTCTTACTATATTAAGCGCACTGGTTTTTAATGTGCTAATGAAGGGGAAATTAAAAGCCATATCCCGTCTTAATGACAAGGTACATAGGTTGGCACATGGTGATTTATCTGTTGAATTCAATGATAAATCGAAAGATGAAATTGGCCAGCTGAATCGTTCTATTAGCGAATTGCAAGAAAAGTTTGCCTTCCTTGTTTCAAGCTTGAAAAATGTAAATGAAACTGGAATAAGTCAAGCTAGTGATGTATCTGTAATTGCTGAAGAAACATTGGCTAGTGCAGAAGAAATTGGTAGAGCAATGGCTGAAATTGCTGAGGGAGCTGTTAGCCAGGCTTCCGAATTAGAAGAAGTGAAAAGAGAGATAGATAGCTTAACCAATTCCATCGATAATATGGAAGGGAAAAATCAAATCATTAAGAAAGCAACTGAAAATGCTCAAGAAGCATCACATAATGGACAAAAGACTATTAATACTTTAAAAATTTGTAATGAAAATGCTAGCAAATCAACGAATGAAGTAAGTATTGGAATTAGTGGCTTATATCAAAAAGTCTTAGATATCTCTAAAATTACTTCTACAATTAATAGAATAGCAGAACAAACAAACCTGCTTGCTTTAAATGCAAGCATTGAAGCTGCTAGAGCCGGTGAGCATGGAAAAGGCTTCTCAGTTGTTGCCAATGAAGTTCGTAATTTAGCAGAAGAGACAAATTCGGCTACTAAACAGATTCAAGATATGATTCAAAATATCGAGAAAGAAATGGAAAGCACGGTTATGTCCATTTATGAAACAACTAATCAAACCGCTGAATTAGATACTGCCGTAAAGGATACAGAAAAAGAATTTACAGCAATTGCTAGGGCTGTAGTAAATAGTATTGAGGCAGTGAAAGAAATGACAGTAGAGCTAAACCGAGTTGTAGAGCAAAATAATCATATTTCTAGCTCTATTGCAAAAGTATCAGAAGTATCAGAGTCAGTTGCAGCGGCAGTGGAACAAATTGCTTCTAGTACAGATGAACAAACTTCTGCTATTGGAAATGTGGCAAAAACAGCAGAAATAATGAAGAGCAGTAACGAGGAATTAAAGGATTCGCTAACACAATACAATCTAGCAAAATAATAAATAGGAAAGCCTTGTTTTCATGGAGAACATAGGCTTTTTTTATTTTTATTTCGCTTCTGCCATTACTAGTTCCTTTTTTAGGAAGTAAAGCAAATATTTAGTCAAATAAAGTTGGAGAATAAAAATAAATTTTAAATAACAAATAGTTTTAAATTGAAATTTGTCTAAAGGAAGCTTATAATATAGTAAATATGGTGTAAAATTACACATAACTAATAAGGGAATGAAGAAACTTTGACTAGAGAAGAAATTATTGAGAGTGTATCAGAAAAGATGAGATTAATACGCACAGAAGCGGGATATACCCAAGATAAGATGGCAGAGGTTATTGGCTTGTCAAAAAAGACGTTAGTGCAAATTGAGAAAGGTAGGCTATATGCTGGCTGGTCTACTGTAGTAGCAGTTTGCGCACTCTTTAGAGAAACTGAAACAGTGCGCTTCTTATTTGGTAATGAACCTTTAGAGGTGTTGGAGACCGTTGCTCGTGATGGAATGGATTACCGAAAAGAGAAAACATTGGGCGGAAAAGTATGGTGGAGAGAAGTAGAAAAAAAGAACGGATTTATTCTGCAGCAGAATATCATTAGTCAGCATTTTCGTATTATTGACGAAGATCATTTCCGGATTTTTTCTAGCTTTGACGAAAAAGAATCAAAGGATCGTTTTAATGAACTTTTAGGCGAATAAGCACCGTGAAATAAGATATAGGCTGTTTTTAAATTAATCTTGAATGACTGACCAATTCAAGATTAATTTAGGGACAGCCTATTTGTTTTGGAGAAAAGGTATATGTCCGTGCAAGTTTTGCTTGCTACTTGCTAAGGGGACAGAAGCGTTCTTTGAGCCCGAGAGGAAGAGAAGTCAAGGGAAAAGGGAAAAGGGAAAAGAGGACGGGTCACTGTACCGAAAGAAAGCAGAACAAAGAAAGAAGAGAACAGTGAGAGCATAGAGCCTCCCATCCTGCTGATATAGTTAATAAGTAACAACAGAGCAATCTCTATTTTTCATCGGAAGAGAACCCTCACTTCCTTACTGAAATGGAGGAGCATCAGCCTTTATAATGGAATTTCTTTCCGTCTGTAGACCGACGAAGAAACCATCGGATGAATGTTCTTATTCCAAAGGAAGAAAGCTAAAATGAACTCATCAACTAAAGGATGAGGGATAATAGATGAAGAAATTTGCAGAAATATTCAAAAATACGAGCTTTACTAGACTCTTTATTGCCAATGTCACTTCCCAAATGGGCAGTGTTATTGGTTTAACGGCTTTTATGTTTTATATTCTCGATCGTTTTTCTGAGCAGCCTGCTTATGCAACAGTGACTGAATTAATGTTTTCTTTGCCAACTTTAGCCGTGTTTTTTTTAGTCGGAGTTGTAGCAGATCGGATGGACCGCCAAAAGATTGCCTATTATTGTGAGATGATTGCAGCTGTATTGTCACTATTTGTGTTGGGGGCAGTTCTTATTGGCTGGATGCCACTTATTTTTATGATGTTGTTTTTAAGAAGTGCCGTTCAAAAATTCTTTTTCCCAGCGGAACAAGGTATTCTGCAAGGCGTATTAAAAAAAGATGATTTTACAACCGCAGCAGGATTAAATCAATTAGTGAATAGTATCTTTATGTTATTTGGTAATGCGATTGGAATATTTGTTTATTGGACACTAGGCATTTATGGCGCAATCTTAGTGGATGTAGCAACCTTAACTATTAGCGGATTGCTTATTAAATCAATGAAGCTGGATGAAACTGTTCGAAAGCCTAATGGCAGTCATACTTTAAAGGAATTAAATATTCGCTTTATATGGAGTGACTTTATGATTGGCTTAAAATATATATTGACCAATAAGTTATTGATGGCATTAATATATGGATTTATTGCCTTTGGAGTGGTCAATGGTGGATTTAGCGTCATGCAGGTCTTTATTTTGAAATATAAACTAGCACCTGATAATTACGAACAAGTATCGATTTATTTTGGAATTGTCTTTGGAGCAGGGGTTATGATTGGAAGTTTCCTTTCCTCTCTTCTTGCACAGAAGGTTAAATTGTATAAGTTGATTATCACTGGCGCATTTTATATTGCCATAATGACTATTTTGGCATCTTATTCACCGAATATCTTAGTCTTCTTAACCATCTGTTTCTTCTTAGCACTGGGGCTTCCGCTGATTAATATTGCAATAGGAGGCTGGATGCCGACGATTATTGAGCCGAAGATGATGGGAAGAGTTCAAGGGTGGATAACCCCGTTAATGATGCTGTCACAGTCTATTACATTAGGACTTATCTCTATTGGTTATCCTAAATGGTTTTCTATTGAAATAATATACTGGTTTGTCGGTGCTTGCTTTCTTTTAGTCGGTTTTTATTACAGCCTAGTATTACCTAAATTAGCAAAAGAAAAGGAGGCAAAAGACGCAATAGCTGGAAAAGAAGAAGTTCAATTAAATTATTAAAAATCTTTAATTTTCGGAATAATGGCAATTGACATTATAAAATCTACATGTTAATCTCAATTATATTGGAAAATAAATGTAGAGAAAGGAGGAGTTACCGATGAGAAGACTAAATAGACATGATGTATTTATAACTTCATATGTCGGTAACCTTCTGCTTTCTTTTCGATCATTTTAGTGCGGATGTAGATGGTTGCCATATAGGTAGCCTGTGTAGTTTTCTGTCATAAAAGAGATAGATCGCATGGTTGCGGTCTGTCTCTTTTTTTGTGGAAAAATTCTTAATTGGGTGATCAACATTTGTTTTCAAAAAATAAAGGAGGAGAAGGTAATGATTGTTATGATCAAAGAAGCAAGAAAGGCATTAAAGGATTTAGAAAGTGGCTAGTTGCAGATGAAGAGAGACAGGGGATGAGTGAATGTTTTCGATATTTTTTAAATTAAAATGGTTTTTTAAAGAACATTGGAAGAGTTATACAATAGCTATTATTCTTTTAATTTTTGTAGGGTTTATAGAAGTGTTACCGCCCAGAATCCTCGGCATGTTTATTGATGAACTAACGATTGGATCATTAACGAGCAATAAGACATTGATCTATATACTTGGGGTGGCAGGGATCACCATAAGTACGTATATTATCACTTATTTTTGGATGTATAAGCTATTTGGTGGAGCCAATATTTTAGAATTGAAGTTAAGAAGTAAATTTATGAATCATCTATTTAAGATGACGCCAACTTTTTTTGAAAAAAATAAAACAGGCGATCTAATGGCCAGAGCAACCAATGATTTAAAGGCTGTTTCCGTTACAGCAGGATTTGGAATTTTGACATTGGTTGATTCTACGATTTTTATGCTGACGATTTTAATTACAATGGTGATTACCGTAAGCTGGAAATTAACATTGGCAGCAATTCTTCCACTGCCTATTATGGCCATTATCATGCAAATATATGGGGAGAGAATCCATAAACGCTTTATGGAAGCACAGGATGCATTTGGTGATATGAATGATAGTGTTCTTCAGTCTATTTCAGGAGTCCGAGTAATCCGTGCTTATGTTTTGGAAAAAGAAGAACAAAAACAATTCCATCATTTCACAGAAGATGTCTATAAGAAGAATTTACATGTGGCTAAAATAGATTCTTTATTTGATCCAACTGTTCGAATTCTTGTTGGTTTAAGCTATCTAATTGGACTTGGATATGGTGCTTACTTAGTGTTTCAACAGCAGTTGACAATTGGGCAGCTTGTTACATTCAATGTTTATTTAGGAATGATTGTTTGGCCAATGTTCGCTGTTGGTGAATTAATGAATATTATGCAGCGAGGCAACGCTTCTTTAGATCGGGTCCAGGAAACATTGAGTTACAAGGCGGATGTAAGTAATCCGGAGAATGGAAAAACAGAAGAAGTTCCTGAAATTATTCAGTTCAAAGATGTGCAATTTCAATATCCATCGTCTAAACAAGAGAATCTTCGTGACATCTATTTGACTATTAGAAGAGGAGAAACAGTTGGGATTGTTGGGAAAACAGGTAGTGGAAAGACAACGATAATTAAACAGTTGCTTCGAGAATATCCGAAAGGGGAAGGGAAGCTGGTGATTAATGGGAATAGCATTGATTCCATTGATTTGCATACATTAAGAGGCTGGATTGGCTATGTTCCCCAAGATCATGTCCTTTTTTCAAAAACAGTGAGAGAAAATATCTTATTTGGAAAAGAAGGTGCTGCTGAAGGAGAATTAGAAGAAGCAATTCGTCTTGCCTCTTTTGACCAGGATATCGAAATGCTTCCAGAGGGGTTAGAAACACTTGTAGGGGAAAAAGGAGTAGCTTTGTCTGGGGGACAAAAGCAGCGGATATCGATTGCGAGAGCACTTATCCGTAAACCAGAAATTCTCATTCTAGATGATTCTTTATCAGCGGTAGATGCAAAAACAGAACAAAAAATTATCACGAATATAAAGAAAGAACGACAAGCAAAAACAACGATTATTTCAACTCATCGAATGACTGCTGTTCAGCATGCCGATCATATTATTGTGATGGAAGATGGCCATATTGCAGAACATGGAACACATGAGGAGTTAATGAAACAAAATGGCTGGTATAAGGAACAATATATAACGCAACAGACAAAAGTGGAGGCAGATGAAGCGGAGGTGAAAGCATGACTACTGGTAAACGATTATTTCAATATGCATTAAAATTCAAAGGTATTATTATTGCTGCGTTAATCATGCTGACAATTGCTGTTATCGCCGATCTGGCTGGTCCATTTGTTGCTAAAAAGGTAATTGATGATCATATAACGGGGATTGAATCACAATGGTATCAAACAGAATCAACAAAAGAGGCAGTAAAATATAAGGGGAATTTCTACAAAAAAGCAGCGTATCTTGATTCCGATGAAGAAAAGCTTGCAGAAGTAAGAATCCTCCAAGTGGGAAGACAATTTCTTTTTGTGGAAGGGAAGATTTCATTTGATGGAAGTCGCGAGTTTCATGACGGAACATTGACTATAAGAAAAGGGACAGACGTAGAAACATATCCTGCCACGCTGTTATCAAATGCGGAAGTATTTGATTTCTATAAACCCGAGATTACGCCTATTTTAAAGCTGTTATCTTTTTATTTTGGATTAGTCATTATTTCTGCCATTTTCCAATATGGCCAGCACTATTTATTACAAAAGTCAGCCAACCGAATTATTCAGAAAATGCGCGAAGATGTATTTGCCCAAATTCAGCGGTTGCCTATCAAATATTTCGATAATCTTCCTGCAGGTAAAGTAGTTGCTAGAGTAACAAACGATACAGAAGCAATTAGGGAACTATATGTAACAGTCCTATCCAACTTCTTCTCTAGTGGAATTAATATTATTGGAATCTATATTGCCTTATTTATCTTAAATCCACCACTTGCGGCAATATGTTTAATTTTACTGCCGATTTTATATATATGGATGATCGGATATCGCAAATTTGCTTCCCGATACAATCATGTTATTCGAGCGAAAATTAGTGATATTAATGGAATGGTTAATGAATCTATTCAAGGGATGCATATCATTCAGGCGTTTAGCAAAGAAAAACAAACGAGAAAAGAATTTGAGAATTTAAATAACGAGCATTTTCGCTATCAAAATAAGATGCTTCGATTAAACAGTCTTACTTCCCATAACTTAGTGAACGTGTTAAGAAACATCGTATTTGTTGTTTTCATCTGGTATGTTGCTGGTCAGTCTTTATCAGCAGCTGCAGCACTTTCTCTTGGAATGCTCTATGCCTTTGTTGATTATATAAACCGACTATTCCAGCCAGTACAAGGTATTGTCAATCAATTGGCCAATTTAGAACAAGCACTTGTTGCAGGGGAACGAGTATTTGAATTATTGGATGAAGATGGAATAGATGTGAAAGATGTTACATTAGAAAGATATAAAGGAAATGTCACCTTTGATCAAGTTAACTTTGCCTATAAAGATAACGACTATGTGTTAAAGAATATTTCCTTTGAAGCAAAACAAGGTGAAACAGTTGCATTGGTTGGTCATACGGGATCTGGAAAGAGCTCGATTATGAATCTTTTATTCCGTTTTTATGATATTCAATCAGGAAAGATTAAGATAGATGGAAAAGATATTATGTCATTTTCAAAGCAAGATCTTCGTAAATATATGGGAATTGTTCTCCAAGATCCTTTTCTATTTACAGGAACTATCGCGTCCAATGTAACCTTAAACGATCCTTCTATTTCACGAGAAGCTGTGGAGAAAGCATTGAAGGATGTTGGGGCAGATAGAGTATTAAAGCATTTAGAAAAAGGATATGATGAGCCTGTGATAGAAAAGGGAAGTACTTTATCCAGCGGACAAAGACAGCTCATTTCCTTTGCAAGAGCTCTGGCCTTTGATCCAGCAATCCTAATTCTAGATGAAGCAACAAGCAGTATTGATACAGAAACAGAACAAATAATTCAACATGCAATGGAAGTCCTAAAAGAAGGCAGAACGACTTTTATTATAGCCCATCGTTTATCAACGATTCGCAATGCGGATCAAATACTTGTCCTTGATCATGGGGAGATAGTAGAAAAAGGGAACCATGACGAATTAATGGCAAGAAAGGGCAAGTATTATCAAATGTATCAGTTGCAGCAAGGGGCAAGTTTAGTAAGTTAGGAAAAGTTAATTATTGTGGAGAAATAGGAACACCCGAGATTTGCCGCATTCGTTTTATATGGCAAGCCTCGGGTGTTTTTTTGCTGTAAACTTTAACTATTCTATTATTTTGCAAACGCTAGTACCATTTTTTAGTTATGGGAAGACTTCCTTAACTTAGTATGCTATTTTTATAAAAATAGCGATATCAAAACGGATTAAATTGACTTCTCCGCAGTTTAAACAAAATGGTATAAATTTTATTTGCGCTATTTATAGACATTTTGTTTGTTTTAAAGGCCATAAAGTCTGTACCTTCTGTACATTCACTTCTTCCGCATTTAAGTTCATTTTTATTTTGATAATAACCACGCCTCCATCTCTTCTATCCGATTTAACCTCCAAAAAAGGGATTAGCCCACCTGATTGCTTTAAAACCTTTTTTAGTAAAATTCATTTATCATTTATAAAACGTATCGTTTTATTGATTAATGGCAGTAATACAGTAAGATGATCTTCTTCTTTAAATTCATGAAAAATATGCTGGAAGGAAGGAGAATGATAATACTGCAATTTCTCAGAGAGAGTAATTGCCTTTTGATGCATTTGTGTAAAATGTGATTTCTCTTTTTCTCCAACGGTAAGCAGCAATTTATTTGTGTCTAGATTGTTTAGCCTTTTGGGAAAGAAGTCTAGCTCTTTTAATAGCTGCTCTTCGTTCCAATGGATGGATGGGCTGCTTGCCAGATAATATTGAAACGAAGAAGGGACGGTGAAGAGTGTATAAAGAACAAAAAGACCTCCGAGTGAATGACCAGCAATCATTTGCTTTTTTGTGTTTATTGGAATGTTTTGCGCTACTAATGGCTTTAATTTCTGTTCGATAAAGGAAAGAAATTGTCTGCCGCCGCCAAGAGGAGGCCATTGTGTGCCAGTTGGATTTTTAGGAAGCTGTGTCTGGTCTGCATGAAAAGTAAAGTCGAAATATCTTTCCTCACTATAAGGTTCAGTAGTTTCATAGCCTATACCAATGATAACAGCAGGATGTAATCCGGTTTTTTCTCGTGTTCTAGTCTGCAAGCGTACCGCTTCTACATAACTACCAAAATTAGCGTTGCCGTCCAAAAGATAGAGGACAGGAAATCCATCTTCAGGAACGGGAATATTTGGGATATAGACAAAGAGTTTATATTTTTTTGTCTCATCAATAGAATATGTCCAAATTTCTGTATTGGGAATATAAAAGCTTTCTTTCCATTTCATCAAGAATATCGCCACCTATTTCTTTCTATGCAATAATTTGGTAAAATAAGTGATAATGATTATCAATATTAATTAGGTGAATATATTGTACATATAAATAAAGAAAATAACAAGAGAGGAAAATGAGATGATTCATAACTGGGAGAGTATGGAATTAGACTATGGCCGTATAGAACGATTATATGACAAGAAGATAGAGCGAGTTTTATCAACTAGTTATCTATTTATTTATATTAATAGGGGAGAAGGGATGCTATCGATTGATATCGATAAGTTTCTCTTCAGTAAAGGGGATCTTTTATTTATTCCAGCGGATAGCACCTATCAACTTCAATTTAAAAAAACTTGCAGTGCTGACTATTATTTGCTGCCATTTCAATTGTATCAAAAGAAAGCGATAAATAGGGATACATATACAAAAGTAGTGCTAAAGAATGAGAAAAGTATCTTGAAATCATTTGTTTTTCAGTCAGCTGACACAATTCAGCCTATAATGGAGGACCTGTTCAAATTAGAACAAGATGAATCAATAAATAATCATTTTCTAAAAAAGGCAAAACGTTCGATGATTTTTCATTATTTTGTGACCAATCAACAGCAAAAAATTCCAAAAGATACAATGATTGCGATAGAAGAGACCAAAAGATATATGGAGAAGCATTATGCTGATGCGATTTCTACCGCTTTATTAGCAAAAAGAGCGGGGCTAAGCCCTAAATACTACTCCCAGCTTTTTAAAAAAGAGTATGGAATAGGTGTGCAGGATTTTTTAACAGAAATCCGTATACGCGGGGCAAAAGAATTACTAATCAAAACATCGAATAGCTTGCGAGTGATTGCAGCAAGCGTTGGTTATACGGATGAATTTTATTTAAGTAGAGTGTTCAAAAAAATCGTTGGAATACCGCCAACGATTTATAGGAAGAAGCGAGAGGTGAAGATTGCATCTTATGATTTTTCGACTACCGGTCATTTACTTGCACTTCAGATAATTCCCTATGCAGCTCCACTGCATCCTAAATGGACCAATTATTATTATCAGAATTTTCGAGATGATATTCTTATCCATTTAAATACCTACAAGATTCATTCAGAATGGGAAAACAACATACAAAAACTGTCTGCAGTGAAACTAGATAAAATAATCGCGAAGGATGATATATCAGCTGAAGAGAAGCAGGAACTCGAAAAAATTGCACCAGTCTATTATTATTCATTCAAAAATAGCAGTTGGAAAAACCAATTGTTAGAAATAGCGACCTATATTAATTGCGAAACAGACGCAGAAAACTTTTTAAAAATATATGAAGATAAAGTAAAGGAAACAAGAAAGTTATTGAAGGAATCATTGCAGAACGAAGCTGTGTTAGTAGTAAGCCTATTTAAAAATACAATAGTCCTCAATCGTTCTAGAACAGCTATTGAGCTTGTGTATAAAGATTTAGGATTTACGTCAGCACAGCCTGAAGAAGATATTCAATTAAGCGAAGCCATTACACTTTCTGACTTAGTAAGCTTAAATCCAACTTATTTATTTGTTAATATTCGCCAGGATATGGAGACAATTGACGCTTGGGACAAATTGAAATGCTCAATAGAATGGAATTGTATAGCAGCAGTTAAAAATAGGAAAGTTGCTTTTATCCATTCAGATCCATGGAATGAGTATTCTGCAAGTTCCCATTTAAGAGTTCTTGATAATCTCCGAGAGCTGATGATAGAAAAGGAAAAAGTACAAGCATATTAGCGGAAATTATCCATGTTATAATCAGAGCTTTTTTCAGTATAATTCTAATTGATAAAGGTTATCAATCTCAATTAGGGTTATATAGAGAAAGGAAAGAGAGTATATGAAAAAGAATTTATTTTTTATTTTCCTAGCGGCTTTTTTATTATTAACAGCTTGTAGTCAAACGGGAGAAAAAAATACATCTTCATCGATAAAAGATAGTAAAGGGGACGGACAAAGTACGACACAAGAGGTTACCTATTTAGGGGAAAAATACGAAATTCCTGCAAAAGTGGAGACAATTGTAACAGCAAGCCAAGAAGCGATGGAAGATGCAGCGATGCTGGGGATTAAACCAGCAGGTGCCATTGCAACAGCTGGAAAATTCCCTGCTTATCTAGGCGACTCGATGTCGGAAGCAGAGCAAATTGGCGAAAAAATGCAGCCAAGTGTAGAAAAGCTCTTGCAGCTAAAACCAGATGTTATTCTGGGCACAAGTAAATTTCAACCAGAGGTGGCGGACAACCTAAATAAAGTTGCACCAATGATTCCTGTTTCTCACATTTCAACAAACTGGAAAGCTAATTTAATATTACTAGGGCAATTGACAAATAAAACAGAAAAGGCAGAAACAATCATTGCGGATTATGAAAAAAACGTTACAGAGACAAAAGAAGGCATTCAAGATAAGCTGGCTGAGAAAAAAGTTGTTATGCTGAGATTAAGAGGCGGCAGCTTATATATTTATCCTGAAACGGTATATTTTAACCCCGTTCTATATGGAGACCTTGGCCTTGATGTTCCTGAAGAAGTAAAAAAAGCAAAAGCACAGGAAATGATTTCATTAGAGAAATTAGCGGAAATGAATCCAGATTACTTATTTATTCAGTTTGAGGAAACAGAAAACACCGATAGTCCAACAGCATTAGCTGATTTAGAGAATAATTCTATTTGGAAGAGCCTTGATGCTGTTAAAAATAATCAAGTGTATGAAAATGTAGTCGATCCATTGGCAGCTGGGGGAACTGCATGGAGTAAAACAACTTTTCTTAAAGCTTTTGCTGGTTTATTTAAATAAGAGAGCGAACAAGGAAACGGAATTATCCCCACCTCATTTCTCCATCTTGGTGGGGGTCTTTTTTTGAAAGGAGGTTCATTCGATCAGGTGATGTCAAATTTGGATAAAGAGACAGTAAGAGCATATGCGATTATATATAGTGCGCCTTTTTTATGTGTTGCAGTTATTCTTTTATCTATTTCGTTAGGGACAATGAATATTTCATTAAAGGAAGTCTTTGATGCCTTTTTTAATTTTGATGCAGAAAATGTGGAGCATACCATTATCCGGACAGCCAGATTTCCTAGAGCAGCAGGAACATTATTAATAGGCGGCCTTTTGGCAATGTCCGGAGCTATGATGCAGGGAATGACAAGGAATTATTTAGCATCGCCGTCCATAATGGGAGTTTCGGATGGTGCAGCATTTATGATAACACTTGCTTTTGTATTTTTTCCAGGATTGAACTCCTTTCAAATGGTTGCTTTTTCTTTTCTCGGATCTGCCTTAGGTGTTTTCTTAGTTTTAGGTTTAGCTTCCGTTGTGAAGAATGGTTTTTCTCCTTTAAGACTTGCTATTATAGGCACCGTTTTTGGATCTTTTTTAAGCAGTTTATCTTCTGCCATTGCCTCCTATTTTCAAGTATCCCAAAATATGAGCTTCTGGTATAATGCCCGCTTGCACCAGCTTAATAATGATCTATTGCTTATTTGCTTTCCTATAGCCATTATTGGAATTGTTTTGGCATTATCGCTTTCCAAATCGATTGCTATTTTATCGTTAGGAAAAGAAATTGCTACATCCCTTGGTCAGAAAACATTCATTATTCAACTTTTAACGATGACAGCAGTTGTAGTGATGACGGGGATCTCTGTTTCGCTGGCGGGAAAAATAGGTTTCGTCGGTTTAATTATTCCCCATATTACAAGAATGATAGTTGGAGTTGACTATCGAAAAATAATTCCATGCTCTGGAATGATAGGGGCCATATTTCTCGTTATATGTGATACTCTCAGTCGCTTCATTAATTACCCTTTTGAATCGCCAATTGGAATCGTAACAGCCTTCTTAGGTGTTCCTTTCTTCTTGTATTTAATAAAGACAAAGGGAGGAGGGAATACTCAACGTGGATAATGAAAGAAAAAGAACCTATGTATCGATCTATGTATTAATTGCTTTATGTCTCATCATCATGATCATTAGTTTATCCAAAGGAGAATATATTCTTTCTTTTCAAGATATAGGAAGGAGTATTTTTCGTTATCATCCTGATGCTAATACGGATCTAGTTATATTTGAGTTCCGTCTGCCTAGAATTATTTTGGCCATTTTTGTTGGCTTCGGATTGGGGATTGCAGGTTCTATCCTGCAGAGTATAACGAAAAATGGTCTTGCGGATCCTGGAATATTAGGAATTAACAGTGGAGCCGGAGCTGCGATTGTTACCTATATGTTTTTCTTTCAAGGAGTGCTTAATCTTAATAAGGATAGCTTATGGATTGTGTTAAGTATGCCGCTTATTGGCTTAGTTGGAGGATTTATTGCTGCATTTGTTATTTTTTTATTAGCAAAAGATAGAGAAAGACTGAACTCGCAAAAACTCATTTTAACTGGAATAGCCATAAATTCTGGATTTGGTTCTTTGGCCATGTATATGTCCTTAAAAATGAAAGCACAGGATTTTGAAATGGCAGCAGTATGGCTGACTGGAAGTATTTATAATGCCAATTGGTTATTTATTCTTGCAATGTTACCATGGTTTTTACTAATCATTCCATTTATTATTCGAAAGGCGTACTCGCTTGATTTATTTCAATTGCAAGAAACAGTAATGATTGGTTTAGGAGTAAAAGTGGAAAAAGAAAAATGGCTATTATTATTATGTGCTGTTGGCATGATTGGAGCATGTGTGTCTGTTTCAGGGAGCATAGGTTTTATTGGACTAATGTCTCCACATATGGCAAGACTGTTAGTTGGATTAAAACATCGAAATTCTATGATAGTTTGTGGGTTAATTGGCAGCCTCTTCATGTTAATAGCAGATTTTATCGGCAGAACAATTGTCGCACCTGCAGAAATTTCAGCTGGGATAATTTTAAGTATAATTGGCGCACCTTATTTTGTTTATTTATTAGTAAAAGCTAAAGTGTAGAGGTAGATAAATGGATGGTCACAGAAGTAGGAAAATGAGGGGAACGTTAAGGGAGGTCCAGATACAAACTCGAACTTTGAGTATCTACCTGCCACCTTCTTATAATAAATTATCAAGTAGTTTTCCAGTAATCTACGTTCATGATGGAGGAAATCTTTTTCATCCTATCTTACATGAATTAGAAGAATTATTCTCTTTAGATATAGCAGAGGAAGTAATACTTGTAGGAATTGAACCAAAGGAGAGGCTTAATGAGTATACGCCTTGGTATTCACCTAGTCTTAATCCCACTTTGCCTCCATTTAAGGGGGAAGGAAAAGCCTATTTATCCTTTGTTACGCAAACGATTAAACCATATATTGATACAATGTTTCAAACAAAAGCAGATCGACAAAACACAGGAATGATAGGAGCCTCCTTAGGAGGGCTGATTTCTTTATATGCCATGTATGACTTTGCTGACTATTTTTCTAAATTTGGGCTCCTTTCCCCGTCACTATGGTATCCGCACAGCCTTTCCTATGTACAAAAAAATGAGATGCAGAAGGAGAATAGTGTTTTTTTGTATGTTGGTGAGGACGAGGGAAAGAGCAAGGGGAATATCCAAAGGTATATGGTTGAAAATGTTTTGCTGGTAAATGAAGTATTTTTTAAAAAACTGCCAAAGGAACAATATCAATTTATTCTGGGAGAAAGTGCGGATCATAAAAGAGAGTACTTTATTCAACAATTTCTCCATGCGATAAAGTGGTTATACACTAAATAAAGCAAGCCCCCCTAAAATTAGGAGGGCTCTAGCCATTATATTAAATTTTCAATTAGCCTTGAAATCCACCTAGTTGCTTTTCAGCCATTTGTACTAAGCGTTTTGTGATTTCTCCACCAACAGATCCGTTAGCGCGAGAAGTTGTTTCTGCACCAAGGTTTACACCAAATTCAGATGCAATTTCGTATTTCATTTGGTCTAGAGCTTGAGATACTCCTGGTACTAAAAGTTGATTTGAAGAATTGTTGTTTGCCATTGTGTTCCAGCTCCTTCTAGTTGTTTTTTTGGTTGGGTTAACTGGAATTGCACCAGTCTGTAAGATATATCTTACTACCACTAGGTATAACCCAATAATCATGGAAAGTGATAGATGCTTATGTTTGCTCTTACCTTGGTTGCTGCTTGTACTATTATTATGGTTGGATTTCATTATCTTATTCTAGAAAAAATCAAGGAAATTAATTCCTTTTATTCCTGCTGGATAGTTTCTAAATCAATAGAGAAACTAAAGGTAAGAATAAATTTAACGCATAAAAAAGATGATTTTAGGGGCGGAATCAAGAGAGGTGGATTTGAAATGGGCTCCATTTGTCCTATCTGTAATGGCTTGGAAAGTTTAGAAAGAACTTGCTCTAATTGTGGTTATCGCATAGAAGACAAGGGCAGAGTGATGGATTATTATGATGACTATAGTGCCTATATGCCGATTGATCAAATGAAGCTAGAAAACGGCTATCAGGATTTATCTGCACATTTATGCCCCCATCTTGTGCTTTGTCCACAATGTGGACAAGAAGAGGTATTGTTTATCCAGGAATAGAGGCTAACCATTAATAAAAGCTTACCATGCATCAGCAAGGTAAGCTTTGAATTTAACTTTTTTTATTAGCGAATACGAAGTTCTGTTTCTTTATCAAAGAAGTGACCTTTATTCATATCAAGTGCTAATTTTACAGATTGACCAGCTTGAAGGTCTGCTCTAGAATCTAAGCGAGCAACAAATTCCTTTCCAGAAAGAGTAGAATATACAAGACTTTCTGCACCTGTTAATTCAAACACTTCTACTTTCGCATCAAAACTTGTATTTTCTGAACTATTTAAGAATACCAATTCATCGTGAATATCTTCTGGTCGGATACCAAAAATAACTTCTTTACCGATATAATTTTGTTCACGTAATGTCTTTAATTTTCCTTCTGGAATAATGAAAGCATTATCGCCGAGTACTAATTTATTGTCTACTACTTTTCCTTCAAAGAAGTTCATTGCTGGTGAACCAATGAATCCGCCAACGAAAACATTTTCAGGTTTTTCATAGACTTCTTTTGGAGCACCAACTTGTTGGATAACTCCGTCCTTCATAACAACAAGTCTTGAAGCCATTGTCATTGCTTCTGTTTGGTCATGCGTTACATAAATAGTAGTAGTTTGAAGTCTTTGGTGAAGCTTTGAAATTTCAGCACGCATTTGCACACGTAATTTAGCATCTAAGTTTGATAATGGCTCATCCATTAAGAATACTTTTGCATCACGAACAATAGCACGGCCTAGTGCGACCCTTTGACGTTGTCCACCGGATAATGCTTTTGGTTTTCTTTTTAAATATTCTTCTAATCCTAAAATTCTTGCAGCGTTATTTACTCTTTCTTCAATTTCCGCTTTAGGGAATTTACGAAGCTTTAAACCAAATGCCATATTATCATAAACTGTCATATGTGGGTATAGAGCGTAGTTTTGGAAAACCATCGCGATATCACGATCTTTTGGTGCAACATCATTCACACGTAACTCATCAATATAGAAATCACCTTTTGAAATATCTTCAAGACCAGCAATCATACGTAGAGTTGTAGACTTACCGCAACCAGAAGGACCAACAAATACGATAAATTCTTTATCCTGAATGTGTAAATTAAAATCTTTAACCGCTTCTACTTTTTCATCATAGATTTTATAAATATTCTTTAACACTAGTTCTGCCATTTTGTTTTCCCCCTACCAATTTGATAATTCTACTTTACCATTTTTGATACCGTTTTCAAATTGGCGAAATGCATGAAAAACGCTTACAGAGTTTTGAGCAAAATGCCTAAGAACTTGTATAGAAATTTCTCCATAAAAATTTCTCCATAAAAAAAGCCAATAATGGCTTTATGAGCTACTTCCCGCTAGTGTAGAATAGGCAGGCAAGATAGGTGGTGATATAGGAATGATAATTCTTTAGGTTCAAACCTGTTTTTTCTGTAAACTTATCAAGTCGGTATTGTAAGGTATTGCGATGGATAAACAATTGTTTTGCTGTATTAGTGCTGTGTCCATTATTTTCAATAAATGTTTTGATGGTAAGCAGTAATTCTTTGTCTTCTTCAAAAATGGAAAACCATTCTTTAAATAAATCAAGTTCGTCTTCCTTCAGTCTGCTGATTAACAGGTTAGGAAGAATCGTTTCTAAGCTAAGAACGGTGGATTTCGGCATAAATGCTAAACCCTTTGAAAATAAGTTTCGTTCTTGTCCAAAAATAACCGGAATAGAACTATTAAGTTTCAGCTCTTTTCCCATGTAAAAGCAAATGGAAAAAAAGAAATCGGATTGCAAAGCTTGTGCAAGAGCGGTGAAATCTTCCTCCTCTAAATATTGTGCATTTTGCTCTATTACAGCCCCTTCATTGGAGCCGTTCCAAATAATAAGACTATTTTCATGAATAAAACCATCAAATGCCGATTCAATTAATTTTCTTTCAATAGAAGCCGTATCACCTTTAATATGAAACTGGATAAAACGTACTGTCTCCATATTTTTGAAAGAGGGCTGTTCTCCGTTAAAATATAGATATTGATTCCAAGCATATTCTTCCTTTTCTAGAGTTTCATCTGGTTGGAAAAAATCATAGCAAGCTTTCAATAATTCTAGCTGAGAGCCATCAATCTCCTGTTTTTGAATCCCAATCCAATCATCTTGAAAATCAACCTTGAACCAATAGTAATCGGAAAGCTGTGATGGTGAAGGGGGGGCTGCTTGCTCCAAACTATGTTTATAATAGGCTAATAATTTATGCTTCAATAGATGGATCCCTCCGAAATTTTTTCATAATTTTATTCTATACCGTTTTATAGAAAAGGGGCAAGTGATGATGATGGTTTATGGTGAGGAAGTTTGGCTGAAAAGAGTGGTGTTTTGGCTGATAAAATAAAAGTTTGGCTGAAAAGTCCGGTGTGTTGGCTGATAAAAAGAAAGTTTGGCTGAAAAGCCCACAGATTTGGGTGATAAAACAAAAATCTGGCTGGAAAATCCGTCACATTAGCTGACAAAATCTTAAAATCAATCGAATGAAAGCAAAAAAGCATCCCCTTTGCCAATAATAAGCGAAAGGAGGGGATGCCTAAACAGTTTATTCGATTAGATGAGGGGGTTCTTCTTCCGGTAGTTCTCTTGCTTCCTCCATATTTGTGTTATTTTCTCTATTTATTACTGCTCCACCTGCTAACCCTTCATTTATGATTCGATCAATATCTAAATAAGCTTTTTCTTTTCCCTCGTATGCGAGATCTTTTTTAGCTTTTTTCATGATAATCCCTCCTAAGTTTTAGGATGGGTCATCTCCTGCGATTTATTCTGAAAGGGGAAATTAGTTAATGAATAAAAAAGCTTTATTAGCTGCTGGCATCGTTTTTCTTCAATTTCTTTTTCGTCAAATAACATTGGTTTGGCATTAATCTCGAAAAGATAATACCGGCCATTCTTATCAACACAGGCGTCGATGGAAAATTCTCCGGTAAAACCATATTTTTGAGTTAACAAGATTCCACAGTGATCAACTATTTTTTGGAAAAATAAGTCATGCTCTTTTTGTTGTACTTCCTGATAGGAAAGTAATTTTCCGCCGGAAGGTATATGGGTTGTAACATTCTGCTGGGTTGATTGTCTCACCCCCACCCCAGTAAGGACATAGTGATTTTCTTCAAAGGTAACTAATAGGCGAAAATCATAGCGATTTCCATTGTATAAAGCTCCGTCAATTTCTTCTTGGAGCAAATACTGTCTTTGGAGCCAATCTTGCTGATACTGTTCCCAGACTTGATTTAAAGTAGAGTAGTATTTGGTCTCCTCGGTTGTACTGACATGGATAGAATCGTTTTGTTTTAATCTGATACGGTAAATATTTTTCCCCTTAAAGCCTTCTACTGGTTTTAAATAAATATTTTTATACGTAAGCAGAAAATCAGCAAAGTCTTCTTTCTGCTTTAAAAGAATGGTTTTAGGCAAATGCTCTTTTAATAAGGGAGAATCACGAAATAATTGATGAAGCTCCCATTTATTAATAAATGAAGCGTTAAAAAAGGGGATTTCTTGTTCTTTCAATAAAGATACGGCTGTCTGAAAGGGTTCCTGCTTCTCTGTTTTTCGAAAAGGAACACGATTATAGACGATGTTTGGTAACGGAGTAATCGCTTTTATCCAACTGTTTCTGCTGGAACAAAATATATATCCCGTTAGTTTTTCTGTCTGTAAGTTTTCAGGAGGAAAGATAACGATAATTCCTCCTGCATGTTGTTGAAGTTTTTCCTGTAGCTGTTTAAAGAGCTCTCCATTTCCAATTAATTTATTATGCTTATTTCTTGCAATCATAATTCCGATTAATGGACCAACCTTATTTTCGTGTGGGACAATTGGGAAAGCTGCATGGTTGGCAGCTGGCTTTGAAGTAGCTAAGCGCATGTTAGATGTCCCAAAAAAGTAAGTGTCCCGCGAGGCTGTGTACCAACATTCTTTTTCGGAATCATAAAAAATATTCATTGGTAGATATCCTCAAGACTTTTAATACTTTGATCCATTAGGAAGACTGCGTATTCGAGTGATTTTCTGCGTGTTTCTAAATCGAATTTTCTAAGAGAAGGATGCTTAAAAATACTTCTTCCCGGCTTTGCATTGGCTTCGAATAACCATACGCGTCCTTTTCGGTCCAATCCTAAATCAAAGCCGACTTCTCCGATATATCCTTCCATTTGTTTTTCCAGGGCCTTACTTATTTGCAAGGAAGCCTTAGATAGTTTATTGCTTATTTCTTCGCAATTAAGATCTGTATTGGTTAATTCCTCGATTGCTTTAACCGTACCACCATTATTAAGATGAGTGGTAACACTGCCGGTGCCTGCAATTTTTGCGGCCATTGCCGTCATTTCCCATTTGCCATCTTTATTTTTATTGGTATGCACACGGAAATCAACTGATTTTTTTTCTGAACGAATTAAGTGAATACCTTGTTGAACGATATAATGAGATAAATTCTGATTTTCAAATAAGTGATTCATTAATCCTTCTAAATGATCAAATTTCATCAAGCGATTGCCCTGCTCCTCATCTTTAAAGCGAGTATAATAGCAGCCATCCTTTTTATCAAATAGTATTTGGTAGATTCCCTTACCAAGGCTTCCATTTTTAGGCTTGATATAAACATTGCCAAAGTTGCTCAGCATTCTTTCAATGACAGAAAAATTAGTGAGTGCATGGGTTTCAGGCAAATAATCGGAAATACTGTCATCCTGAAGAAGCCGTTCATAAATATCGAGCTTGTTAAAGAAGCCAGGATTATACCAGGATATAGAATATTCTTTCTGTAATCGGGTTTTAACGGTCTGGATTCGGTGGAGATTTTCAATTCGGCGATTTGGGATACGGTCATAAACGACATTAGGAAAAGGAACCTCTACTGATTTCCAGCCATCTTCGTAAAATAGTCCATGAATCGTTCCTGTTTCCCAATTAATATGCTGCTCTCCAAATAGGAAAGCAATGACTCCAACTGTTTTTTGGACAGAAAGAAGTTTAGAAAATAGAATCGAACGATCTCCGATTGGGCGAACTTTAATTGTTGAAAAGCCTGAAGTGAATATGCCTACGAGTGGTCCAATATAGATGGTTTCGTCATCTGAAAATAAGTGCACATTTGAACTGCTGGAAGGCAGTAGTAAATCTTTAAAAAGATCGGAACTAATGCCTATCATATTTTTTGATTTTTTATGTTTTTTTATAGTGGCTTCTTTGCTGACGGCTCCAAATGCAATCATTTTCAAATTTTTATTTGTTTCAAAGTCCGTTGGTAAGTAGACAGTATGTTCGCTGTTAGAGATTATTTCGATAGGATATAGTTTCTTCATCTCGATTCCTCCTTTTTTCATCAGCAAGTTTAGCAGCATAAAGGATTGGGGCTTTATAGAGCTTTTCACATAGATGTGGATATGCTGTCATGATCACCTTTCTCCCTGGTTTTGAATTTACATCAAGAATCCATAACGACCCATTTGGTGAAATGCCAATATCTACGCCAATCTCAAATAATGCAGAGAAGGAATTTTCTAAAATAGAAGGAAGGAGAGTAAGAATTTCCTCCATCTCTTGTTTAAGAAAGCCTTTTAATGGAAAGTGAGCAGTTTGAAACCAATCTTCAAATGGGAAAATCGACGCACCAGCACTTAAATTAGAAATAATTCTTCCTTTTTCGCCAATGCGGACTCCTTTTTCGATAATGTTCCATTCTTCGTTTGGATTTTTTTGCAGAAAAGCACGAATATCAAATGGCTGGTCTTCTTTGTTAGCAAGGGGAAGATGTGCCTGCATGATATAAGCGTTTCTATTTAAAAGCTGGTCAAGCCATTTATTAAAAGTCACCCGATCCGAAAATATTTTTTCTATTGTTTTTTCTTTTTTATCTGTTCTAACTAAGATTTCATTATTTTGCTTTCTAATAAAATAAAGTCCATTTCCTTGAGAACCATTTATTGGTTTAATAATGACGGGATTTAAGTGTTGAAAATTTATTTGTTTGGCTGATTGTAAGAGAAAAGTTTCAGGAATATATGCAGAAAGTTCTGACTCGCATAATATTTGGTATAGTTTCCATTTATTTGGCAATCCATTGCCGAGAAAGGTAATTGTTGGCTGTTTTTTCAGCCACTGAATAATATTTTTGCATTGAATGGAATGTGAATCATCATGATAAAAGCAGCGATCATATAGAATAGAAGGAACTGGAAATTCTGCTTCTATCCAACTATCTGAATCTGGTATATATTGTTTTCCTTTTACGGTATGTGTAAAGGGATGATAAGTAGAAGGGACAAAATGATAAATAGTAAATCCGAAATCCCTTCCATATTTTGCGATTTGGTGAATGTAATGATTTTCATGGTCGAGGGATAATGACATGATCCCGAAATTATTCATCGTCTGATAGCTCCTTTAAACAAGGGGAAAAGGAAAGTGTAATAAAATATTCAAGTAAAGCTTTTGTGGATGGCCTTGTTTTTTCAATATGTTCCTCTAATTTCTTAGAAGGTTTAGAGTTTACCTCAATGATCCATAAGTGTCCTTGTTTATCCATACCGATGTCAATTCCAAGTTCACCTAAGTATCCATCTGTATTTTTATTGAGGAGATTGGCAATTTTGATTGCTAATATTTTTAATTCCTCTAATTTTTGTTCTGCATTTTCTGTATGCAGCAATTCATTTAACACAGCTTTTGCAGGCTTCATCTCTGCGCCTTGGGCAAGATTGGCAACAATTGCATTCTTTTGGGCAATCCTAGCAACGGTAGATGTTATCGTCCAGTTCCCGTGGTAGTTTTTGTGGCAAAGAATACGAAAGTCAAGGGCGCGCCCTTGCCATTTTTGAAAGTCTATTCCTTGCTGGCAAATATAGGATCTTCTCTTACTATAGCGTTCTAGCCATTTCCAGAGTTTTTTTTCTTCCGTGAAAAGCTGGCTTTTTCCTTTCTTTTTTCCAGAAGAAATGGTAGCAATATAATTATTGTTAATGGACTCAATATGAATGATATTTCTGCCTTGGCTTCCATGAACAGGTTTCACATAGAGAACTGGAAAATGCTTTAGCATAAAGTGTAAGTTTTCAGCAGTTAAAGGCTCCGTTACCGGTAAATGGAGAGCAGCTGCTGCATCTTTAACGAGAAGTTGATATGTTTCATCCTTTGAAAAAAATTTACTATTAAAAATAGGAATTTCTTTGTCTTCTAATATTTTTTTGAGCTTCAAAAAAGAAGTACTTGCCTCTGCCTTTCGCGAATGAAGGCGATTATAAATAACATTCGGATAAGGGAATGGTTGTTTAGACCAGGTGTTATTAGCAAAAAAATAACCGTGAACGAAATCATCTTGAACATGCTGTAATCCGAACAGATAAAAGAATCCGCCTATTTGCGTTAATTCTTCCGTCAATTCCTTGCATAGATGTTGAATAGCAGGAAAAGAAATATCCTCTTTATCGTCGTTCACTTCTGTTAATATACCAATAACAGGGCCTAAATGGATTATTTGATTCTTGTGATAATAGGGCAGAAGATAGGTGTTGATTTCTTTAGGAATGGGCAAGTTTTTTTCTAAATCTGTACTAAAAACAATATCTTGTTTTTCAAGAGAATGTGTTTGTACATTTACTGGAATAAGCATTTTAGCTATACATACATAAACGGCATCATGGAGATCCACTTGTAAAAATTTTAATAAAGAGGGACTGATTGCAATAGATAATCCTTTTAATGTTTTTTGAAAATCATCTTTTTTTGTTAGTTGCAAAAATTTCAGAGTCATCCAGATTCCCCATTTGTTTTCAAGTTATGAAGAGGCAATACGGATATTCGCCTATTTTGGTGCTGATATATCTTATGAAAGATGAGCAGAGTTGTGAAAGACATAGGAAAAAGATTTATCGATTAGATGGGAAGAACAGCATATATAAGTTTTTAGAAGCTTTCTTGAATTTCTGAAATAGAGGTATTTCTGGTATTATGATGCATAGTTTGTTATAGTGGAGTCAATTGTTAATGAAAAGGAGTTGTTTAAATGGCAGTAAATTTACATGATCCTGCTAATGCTTTAGAGAAAGCGATTCGTCAAAGTGATGAATATACAGAATTGAAAAAGATGTATGATACGGTAAATGGAGATCCTTCTGCGAAAGCAATGTTTGATAATTTCCGTAATATTCAATTACAGCTTCAGCAAAAGCAAATGTCTGGTCAGGAAATTACACAAGAAGAAGTAGAACAAGCCCAAAAAACAGTAGCACTTGTTCAACAACACGAAAGTATTTCGAAACTGATGGAAGCAGAACAACGTATGAGCGTATTAATTGGTGAATTGAACCAAATCATCATGAAACCATTAGAAGAGCTTTATGGTCCTGCTCAACAACAATAATACTGGCAAAACTCCTCTACTTTTAGTAGGGGTTTTTTTTGTAGCGGGATGACGTTTCTTTTTGCTATTTTTATAAAACAAGAGGACGGCATGGCGCCGTCCTCCATTTAGCCAAATTTATTTAATTATTACTTAGAATCTGCTGCCGCCAAGTTGTTGCTCAGCCATTTGTACTAATCTTTTAGTGATTTCGCCACCAACAGAACCGTTAGCGCGTGAAGTAGTTTCAGCTCCAAGGTTTACTCCAAACTCTGATGCAATTTCATATTTCATTTGATCCAATGCTTGAGATACTCCAGGAACTAATAATTGATTTGAATTGTTATTTGCCATGATGAATGTTTCCTCCTTGAGTAATTTAATTTGTGTTACGTTTATTATTTTAAAAAAAATGACCTATTTTATTCAAAAAAGTAAAAAGAAATTTTTTCCATAGAGATGGATACCAGAATGGATTAGATTTTACTATCTAACAACCAACCCTTACATTGCAAAATCTTACTAGAATAAATCCATACATCTTTTGTTTAATCTTCCCTCAAAAGTTCTATTATGCTTGTTTTCTACATAAATGATATATAAAGACAATACATCGAAGAAATGGGGGAAATTTATGATATATCGCTTACTAGCTTTAAATATCGATGGTACTCTCCTTCAATCAAATGGGCGCTTAACGAAAGCGACGAAAGAGGCGATTGAATATGTACAGCAAAAGGGAATTTATGTAACGCTTGTAACCGCAAGGAGCTTGCCCTCTGCGAAAAAGGTGGCAAAAGCGTTGAAATTAAATAGTTACATCGTGGCACACGAAGGAGCATTAGTGGCCAATCATGAAGATGATACTATTTTTGTTAAACGAATCGCAGAAGACCTTACATCAGATATTGTCCGATTCTTAGAAGGATTCATATGCCAAATTCGTTTAGTGCATGAAAAATTCTCACTAGCTAACAAATCAAAACTCCATCATAACATGCTTGCAAAAACGGTCTTGTCGTCTGGAGATCCAGTCTTTTATTCCCACCAATTTGTCGATGTTTTAAGTGATGTTTTATTAGAAGAACCAGTAAGTCCGCCCAAAATGGAAGTTTATTTTGAAGAGAAAAAAGACTGCCAGGATGCAAAAGAAGTGCTTGAAAAGATGTTTGACAATATCCATATTGTTCAACATAATGAGCTGCGTCTAGATATTTTACCAGCTGGTGTATCGAAACGAAGCGGGTTGTTACTTTTAGGGGAGAAGCTTGGAATAAAGAGCAGCGAAATGGTTGCCATAGGAGACGGCTTAGACGATTTAGAGGTAATTGAAGCAGTAGGTCTTGGTGTGGCAATGGGAAATGCTCCAAATCAGTTGAAAATTGCGGCTGACTGGGTAACGAGATCTAATGATCAAGAAGGGGTTGCTTATATGGTCAAGGAACATTTCCGTAAACAGCATCCCATTGATTTTTTGCGCAAGATGAATATTATAAAATAGCTATTATTTATATTTTTATAGAGGAGAAGTCATACGGAGACTTCTCCTGTTCCCTTTTTTTGAATAGCTAACAGAAAGTCTTTTGACCTTTCTAGTTATTTTTTTTACACTACAGTATAATTGGTTAAATAAAGCATGATAATATTTCAGAATAAAAGGTGAGTTGAAAAATAACGATGAAACAAATATATATAAAAGGGTTAACAGATGAACGTTATATTAGGCCGTTAGAGCACATAGGCAATTTGTTTTTTGAAGATACAAAGGTGCTTTATAGGGAACCAGAAGAAAAGGCAGACCTTCATGTTGAGTTCGAAACAGAAATTATTGGACATGAATTTATCGTAAAAGGCAAGCTCAAGGAATTAAAAGAAGAAACTATATGTAACGGCCATGCAGATCTTAGTCAATTAACGGATAAAGAAATATTTAAGCAAATGAAAAAAGCCATTTCCAAAAGTTATTTATTAATGCTGCAAGAGTATACAGGTATGGTGCAGAAATGGGGGATTTTAACGGGCATTCGCCCAACAAAACTTCTTCATCGTCATATGCAAAAGCAAACACCGATAGAAGAGGCGCATCAATCTCTTCGTGAGGAATATTTAATGTCCGATGAAAAAATCGAGCTCATGCAGAAAATCATTGATCGCCAACTAGCAGTGATTCCTGATTTATATGATTTGAAAAAAGAAGTAAGCATCTATATTGGAATTCCGTTTTGTCCGACAAAATGTGCTTACTGTACGTTCCCAGCGTATGCCATTAATGGACGACAAGGCTCTGTTTCCTCCTTTTTAGGCGGTCTTCATTATGAAATGGAAAAGATAGGGGACTGGCTGAAAGAAAAAAATATTAATATAACAACCGTCTATTATGGTGGAGGGACACCAACAAGTATTTCAGCCGAAGAAATGGACATGCTTTATGAGCGTATGCATGATTCTTTTCCAAATGTAGAAAACATTCGTGAAATCACGGTTGAAGCAGGCAGACCGGATACGATTACGCCAGATAAACTGGAAGTGTTAAAAAAATACAATATCGATCGAATTAGTATTAATCCCCAATCGTATACACAACAAACCTTAAAAGCGATTGGCAGGCATCATACAGTAGAAGAAACAATTGATAAATATCATTTAGCACGTAAGCATGGCATGAATAATATTAATATGGATTTAATTATTGGACTTCCAGGTGAAGGTGTGGAGGAATTTCAATATTCTCTTGATAAAACAGAAGAGTTAATGCCTGAATCACTGACTGTTCATACCCTGTCATTTAAACGTGCGTCTGAAATGACGCGTAATAAATCCAGATACAAGGTAGCAGATAGAGAGGAAATTCAGGAAATGATGAAGATGGCGGAAGAATGGACAGAGAAACATGATTATGTTCCTTACTATTTATACCGTCAGAAAAATATTCTAGGAAATTTAGAGAATGTCGGCTATTCGAAGAAAAACCAGGAAAGTATCTATAATATTATGATGATGGAAGAACTGCAGACGGTTATTGGTGTAGGCTGTGGAGCGTCCAGCAAGTTTATTCATCCTGTTACGGGGAAGATTACCCAATTCTCTAATCCCAAGCATCCTAAAACATATAATGAAAGTTTCGTGGAATATACAGATAAAAAAATTGCTTTGTTAAATGAACATTTTTCATTAGAAGCATCTAAATAAGGATCATTAAAAATCTATTAGAACTATTTCCGTTCTGGTAGATTTTTTTTGTTTCTGTGAATTATTTTCGTATGGAAAAGAAAGACTGGTGTCAAACTAATAAAGGTATTTCACTAAATTGCCATTTTTCGATCGAGAAAAATAGTTGCTTTTTGCAGTAAAAACGAATAACATAGATAATGTTGTTTTTAAATGTTCGTTTTTTGGAGGTTCTTTCATGTTTAAGTTAAAGGAAAATAATACAACTGTGAAAACAGAGTTAATGGCTGGATTCACAACTTTCTTAACAATGGTTTACATAGTAGTAGTCAATCCAGGAATTTTAAAAGAAGCAGGAATTCCATTTGACCAAGTATTCCTAGCAACCATCATAGCAGCTACTATCGGGACATTGTGGATGGCTTTATTTGCAAACTATCCTATTGCTATTGCACCGGGTATGGGGTTAAACGCATACTTTGCTTTTTCGGTTGTTGGAAATAATAACGTCGATTATACGGTAGCACTGTCTGCAGTATTTGTTGCCGGTATTATTTTTGTTATCTTGTCATTAACATCATTTAGAGAAAAGTTAATTCAAGCTATTCCAGATAATTTGAAACATGGAATAACAGCTGGTATTGGTTTATTTATAGCATTTATCGGGTTGAGACAAACGGGAATTATTGTTGCCAATCCAGAAAATCTAGTTGGACTAGGAGATCTTCAGTCTCCCACTGTTATAATCGCCCTTATTGGTTTAGCTATTACGATTGTTCTGTTTAGTCTGAATATGAAAGGTGCGTTATTTATTGGGATGATTGTAACAAGCATTATCGCTTACTTTACTGGTTACTTATCCTTTGAAAATGGAATTATGGCAAGCCCGCATTTACCAGAAGGCCTTATCATTAGCAATCCAATTTCAGCATTTGGCGATGTTATTCAACATGGATTGTACGCTGTCGTTTTCTCCTTTTTATTGGTAACTATTTTTGATACCACTGGTACGATGATTGGGGTGGCTGAGCAAGCTGGATTAATAAAAAATAATAAGCTTCCAAAAGCAAGGCAGGCACTTCTTGCTGATTCACTTGGAACATCTGTTGGCGCAATGTTTGGGACAAGCCCAACCACTGCTTTTATTGAATCGACATCAGGTGTTGCAGCAGGCGGCCGTACTGGTTTAACTGGTGTTACAATTGCGGTTTTATTTATTATTTCTGCCTTTTTTGCTCCTTTAGTGAGCAGCATTTCTGGTTTATCTGCTATTACAGCTCCAGCCCTAATAATTGTAGGAAGCTTGATGATCGGGGCAATAAGTGATGTGAAATGGTCAGAGTTTGATGAAGCATTCCCAGCCTTTATAGTCATCCTAAGCATGCCGCTTACATCAAGCATTGCAACAGGAATTGCCCTTGGATTTATCTCCTATCCATTATTAAAGCTAGTAAAAGGAAAAGGAAAAACGGTTCATCCACTCGTTTACGTATTTGCCGTATTATTCCTTTATCAATTAGTGTTCTTACCACATTAAAAGGAAAAAGCTGCTGTTAGACTCAATAGAGTATATAGCAGCTTTTTTTTATGAAACTCAATATACATCAGGTTCTATTCCACTCAAGTTTTAATCATTTCTTATTTCCTACAGATAATAGTAATATCCATTGAAACCTTTTACCGTTCTATTCGTATTAAAGAGTGAGGAGGGGATTTTGTGTCATTAGAGCTAAGAAACGTGACAAAAAAATTTGGTTCGTTCACAGCAGTAGATGATTTATCTATTTCGATTCCTGAAAATGAAATGTTCGGCTTTCTTGGAGGCAATGGAGCAGGAAAGACGACAACTTTTCGCATGATTTTAGGAATATTAGAAAGTACAGCAGGACAAATAACCTGGGATGGTAAGCCGATTAATTACTCAACAAGTCCATATATTGGATATCTGCCGGAAGAGCGAGGTCTATATCCTAAACTAAAAGTACGGGATCAGCTTATCTATCTAGCGAGACTTAGAGGCATGGAAAAAAAAGCAGCATTAAATGAGCTAGAATATTGGCTAAACCGCTTTAAGGTTCCTGAATACATGGATAAAAAAGTAGAGGAGCTCTCCAAAGGAAACCAACAAAAAATTCAATTTATTAGTGCTGTTTTACATAAGCCTAAATTATTAATTTTAGATGAGCCATTCAGTGGGTTAGATCCAGTAAATGTGGAGCAGTTAAAAAGTGCAGTAGTAGATTTGAAAAATAATGGAACAAGTATTGTATTCTCTAGTCACCGGATGGAGCATGTCGAGGAATTATGCCAGCATCTCTGTATTATGCATAAAGGAAAGCCTGTTGTTCATGGCTCTCTTAAGGCTATTAAGAGAAGCTTTGGGAAGAAGAATGTAACCATACACGCTGATTTTGATTTGACACATTTAATTCGCTATCCAGGCGTATTAAAATTAAAAGAAACAGCAGAAGGTGTTTCTTTGCAAATTGAAGGAGAAGAAGTTGCGGAGCGAATTCTAAATGATATAGTTGGAAAAGGCTTTATTCGCAAATTTGCATTAGAAGAGCCTTCTTTAAATGATATTTTTATCGAAAAGGTAGGTGCTTCTCTTGAATAGTTTTTGGGTTATCTTATTTCATACCTTTTTAAGTAAGTTCAAAACGAAATCATTTCTAATTACAACGGCTATTACCTTAATATTTGTGGTTGCACTAACAAATATTACTACGATTATCGATACTTTTTCTAGTGATGAAGGAAAGACGGAAGTAGCCGTAATTGATCAAAGCAACTCTTTATTACCAGCAATTCAAGAGGCAACAGAGACGTTAAATGAAGATTTAAAATTAGTTGCTTATAAGGACAGTGAAGAAGCAGCAAAACAAGAAGTGGAAGAAGGAAATTATAGTGGTTTACTAATAGTGAATATGGATGAAAGTAAATTACCTATAGCGACTTATTATACCATGGATATTGCAGAAACAACTGTTTCCGATAATATTACCAATAGTATTCAAATGGTTAAAAGTCAATTAGCAGCGAATCAACTCAATTTAACGAATGAGCAGCTTACGAAATTGAATGAACCCGTTGCATTTGAAAAAATTGCTCTTGAGAAAGATGCAAAGACAGAAGAAGAATTAAACCAGGCTAGAGGGTTAGTTTATGTTCTCTTATTCTTAATATACTTTGCCGTTATCCTATATGCCAATATGATAGCGACAGAAGTGGCGACTGAAAAATCCTCACGAGTAATGGAAATTTTAATTTCAAGTGTATCTCCAATTAAGCATATGTTTGCCAAAATTCTGGGAATCGGCTTATTAAGCTTAACTCAGCTGGCGATATTGATGCTTGTAGGTTATTTTTCATTAACTAACAATGATAGCCTAGGTTCGATGGAAGGATTCTTCGGATTTAGCGAAGTGCCTGTAAGTACCATTATCTATGCGGCGATCTTCTTTATTTTAGGTTATTTCCTATATGCTACTCTGGCTGCATTGCTAGGTTCGCTTGTAAGTAGAATTGAAGATGTGCAGCAAATGATTACGCCAATGACATTATTAATTGTGGCCGGATTTATGATTGCGATGTTCGGATTAAGCGCACCTGATACCACTTTTGTAACAATTACATCTTATATCCCATTCTTTACACCTATGCTTATGTTTATGAGAGTAGGAATGCTGAATTTGCCAGTTTGGGAACCTATTTTAGGAATTGTTGTTTTAGTGGCAACCATTATGATTCTTGCTATTTTTGGTGCAAGAGTATATAAAGGCGGCGTCCTTATGTACGGAAAATCTAACTCTTATAAAGATATAAAAAAAGCCCTGCAGCTAACGAAAAAAGAATAATTCGGAAAATGCCTCATAATAAGTGAGGCATTTTTTATGTTCCAAAACAAGCTGCAAAAAAGGATAAGAACGTGCATTCGTATTTTTTGCATGGTAGAATAGAAGCAAATAGTTTTAGGACGTGAGAGTATGGAAATATCCTTTATACATTGTGCAGATTTACATTTAGACAGCCCCATGGTTGGATTGAAGAATTTGCCCATAACAATACATAACAAACTAAAAGAAAGCACGTTTACTGCATTTAAAAAGGTTATTGATGCAGCCATCAGCAAAAAGGTAGACTTTATAATTATTGCTGGAGATATATACGATGGGGAAGATAGAAGTATAAAAGCGCAAATTCGCTTCCGAAATGAAATGCTGCGCTTAGAGGAAAATCAAATTGAAGTGTATCTGATACATGGAAATCATGATCATTTAAATGGCAGCTGGGTACAAATAGAACTTCCTCCTAATGTTCATGTTTTTCCATCGATGGTAACAGTAAAAAAATATGTGAAAAATAATTTATCGGTGAATCTTTATGGATTTAGTTATGAAACAAGACATATTAAAGAGCGAAGAATTGTTGAATACGAACGAAGCGGTGAGGCAAATTTTCATGTTGGAATTCTGCATGGCAATTTAGAGGGCTCGACTGAACATAGCGCCTATGCTCCTTTTCAAGTAAAGGATTTACTTGCTAAGAAAATGGATTATTGGGCCCTAGGACATATCCATAAACGGGAAATTTTAGAGTCTGTGCCTCCGATTGTCTATCCAGGAAACATTCAAGGACGACATAAAAAGGAAACAGAAGTAAAGGGATGCTATTATGTGGAACTAAGGGATGGGGATGCCAGTTTAGAATTTATTCCAACCTCTGAAGTAATTTGGGAAACAGTGAAAATAGATGCCAGTTTTGTCCATACATTTGATGATTTATACAAGCTCTGTCGAAAAGAAATGGATGCAGTTGGAGATAGGAAATATTCTTACCTTATATCACTAGAGATAGAGAAATTGCGTTTACAAGACTCTTTTCTAGCTTCTGATTTATTGGAGATCCTTCAGCAAGATGAGGTAGATGAGGACTCCTTTGTCTGGGTTAACTCGATAAAAGTACAGGAAAATACAGAATGGTTAAAAGAGAATTTGTTAAGGGAATCGGCATTTTATGAAGAACTATTTGCTGTAACAAAGGATTTCGAACTAGTGAATGAAGCAGTTGCACCTTTATTTCAGCATCCAAAGACCCATCGCTTTTTAGAAGAGCTTACAGCTGAAGAAAAACAAGAATTAGCGGAAGAGGCAGAAGATTTACTGCTGACTATGCTGGTGAAGAGGGGAGGCAACTAATATGGAATTAAAGAAAATAACGATTTACGGATATGGAAAGCTAGAAAATATAACGTTTTCCATTCACTCCCCTGTTCATGTGTTTTATGGCGAAAATGAGGCAGGAAAATCGACAATTATGAGTTTTATTCATAGCATCTTATTCGGATTCCCAACAAAACAGCAGACGGAATTACGCTATGAGCCAAAGCTGCAGCATAAATATGGCGGGAAATTAGACATCTATTTTCCAAAATTCGGATTAACAACAATCGAACGCGTAAAAGGAAAAGCTACAGGGGATGTGACAGTTACTTTAGCGGATGGAAGAAGAGGACAAGAGGAGCTTCTAGATGAACTATTAGCAGGAATCGATAAAGCTCTCTATCAATCAATCTTTTCTTTTAATTTACATGGATTGCAAAATGTCCAGCAATTAAGAGGAGAAGAGCTGGGGCGCTTTTTATTTTCCACTGGCGCTGTCGGATCTGACCGCTTATTGAAAGTAGAAAATGAGCTGCAGAAGGAACTAGATGTACGCTACAAGCCTAGCGGGAAGAAGCCTGTCCTTAATGAAAAACTGCAAGTTTTACGAGATAAGCATAGCCAATTAAAAAGTGCAGAGAAGGATAATAATCAATATGAACAATTACTTGCAAAGAAAAGAAAGATTGAACAAGAGAGACAGCTGACAGAAGCAGAGTTAAAAAAAGAAGAGCATGAAAAATGGTTATTGGAAGAATGGATTAAAATTAGAGGGATGGTACGTGAGCAGGAATTGTTAGAGCAAAAATTAGCTACCTGCAAAGACTTCAATTTTCCTCAAAATGGATTAATGAGATGGGAAGCCTTGAAGGAGAAATTGCTTTCTGTAGAAGCTGAAATTCGGCATATAGAAGTACGGATGGAAGAAATGGAACAAGAAATAGCAAGCATTCCTATACAGGAAGAACTTCTTATCGCTGAAAATAATATCTTACTTGCTGTTGAAAAGTTCCCCGTATATGAACAATTACAAAATCGGCAGACGCAAGTTGAAAATCAAGTTAATAAGATAGAAGAAGATATTGATAGTTTAAAGAGTAAATTGCATTTACCGATTGAAGAGAAAATGTTATTGAAGGAAAGTAATACAAGCATCTTTTTAAAAGAGCAATGTGCACAAGCTGCTTCTAAGCAACGGAGATTAAAAGAGCAGAAAGAAGAGCTTGACGAGCGGCTAAAGGCTGAGCAAACAGCTTTAGAATCCTTAGAAGAGGCAGTGAAGGAGAATAAGCAGAGGCTCTTGCCAAAAGAAGAAAGAGCTAGATTAGAAGAACGTATAAATGCAGATCATCAATATAGCTGGAACAAGGAAAAAGCAGATTTACTTTCTAGAGAAATAAATCAACTGGAAGATCAGAGGAAGTTAGAAGAGAAACGCATGAAGCATAATACAATGATAACTAGTGTTTTAACGGTGTTTCTTCTACTGGCTGGAGCGGGAGCTTTGTTTTTTGAGCAATGGTTCATAACCCTTATTTGCTTTGTTGTATGTGTTGTTTATGTGTTGTTTTTCCTGTCTGGAAGAAAACTAGCTAAAAATGAAATCAGCAAAAAAGAGAAGAGATTAGTACTTATTAAGGAAGAACGTACTCAGTTAGTCGAAAGCTTTGAAAAGGGACAAGGCATTTCTCGTTATGAAGCTCAGAAGTTTGAAGAGGATACGACGAGAAGAGAGAAATTCACACAACTCCAATTTAAATTGGAGCAGCAAAATGAAAGCTATGAGAGGGTATTAGAGGCATTTGAAAAGTGGGAAGGGGATTTTCTTTCCCATCAGAAGTTGTTAAGACAATTGGCTAATGAACTTAACATTCCATATGAACTAGCGACACAACAAATATATGATGCCTTTTTATTAATTGAAGAATGGAAAGGAAAAGATAGAGAAAGAAATTCCTATCATCAAGAATTGGAGGAGATTCATCGAGAGAGTGAGGAAATTATTAGCAAAATCAGCTATTTCTTCAAAACTTTTATAGGAGATGAGAAAGATACAATTGCTAATATGTGCTACCGTTTAAAAACGACACTAAAGGAAGAAAAAAAGAAAACGGATCGAAAAGAAGCATTACGGACAAAGCAAACAGAACTATCAGAGGATCTGGTTAAATACCAAACAGAATATAATCGCTATGCAGAAGAAAAGGCTGCGCTATTTTCCTTTGCAGATGTTACGGATGAAGAGGCATTTCGTGAAAAGGCCACCTTGGAAATGGAGAGAGCTAAATATAAAGAAAGACTTGCTGCGATTAACGTTCAATTAGAAATGACTAATATAGCAAAAGAGCATATTTCATTGTATCAACAAATTCTAAATCCTGAGCTGCAATTAGAGGAAAAGAAAAAGCGGATGGATAAATTAGCTTCTCGCTTACAGGAACTCGTAGAAGAGGCAGCAGCAACTAACTTTACCATTTCTAGAATTGAAGGCGGAGGGACATATACAGATTTATTACATTCCTTTAAACAAGCTCAGTCGGAATTTAAGGAAGATGTGAAAGAATGGGCAAAGTTTGCTATAGCAAAACAGCTGTTAGCGAAAACCGTTGAACAATATAAACAAAAACAGCTGCCCGCTATGCTGCAAAAGGCAGAGGAAAATCTCGCTTTTCTAACGGAAGGGAAATATATTCGGATTGTTCCCAAGGAGGAAGGAGCTGGGTTTTTAGTAGAGAGTCAGCATCATCTTTTTTATGAAGCGAAGGAATTAAGCCAGGGAACGACTGAACAGCTTTACTTATCCATTCGCATTGCTTTGGCACAAACATTTTATAAAAGCTTTTGTTTTCCGTTTATTATTGATGACAGCTTCGTTAATTTTGATGAAAAACGTACAGAAAAAGTGATCCAATTACTAAAGAATTGTAAGCAAAATCAGCTGATTTTCTTTACTTGTCATCGTCATCTACTAAAATATTTTCCCGCTGAAAGCTTGCATGTATTACCAGTAGAGGAAAGAGAAACAAGCTTATAAAGTTGGAATGACTTCGTGCTATACTAAATAAAGAGAAAGATAAAGGAGAGAGTGAGTTGGAGAAAAAAGGAGTACTTCAATATGAAGTTGGGGAGCAATTTGAATCTTATTTATTAATAAAGAATGCAACAAAGGCTATTGCAAGTAACGGAAAACCGTTTATGACGCTTATTTTTCAAGATAAAAGTGGAGAAATTGAAGCAAAGCTTTGGGATGCTACAGAAATGGATGAGCAGAGCTATCGCCCGGAAACGATTGTTAAAGTGAATGGAGATATTCAAAGTTATCGTGGAAAACTGCAATTAAGAATTCGCCAAATTAAGGTGGCATCAGGAGAAGAGGGCATTCGATTGGCTGATTTCCTTGAAACAGCGCCCTTAACTACAGATGAAATGTTAAGTAAAATTACACATTACATTTTTGAAATGCAGAATCCTAATATACAAAGAATAACAAGACATTTAGTAAAGAAGCATCAAGAAGCGTTTTTGCAATATCCAGCAGCAACGAAAAATCATCATGAATTTGTTTCTGGATTAGCTTATCACGTTGTTAGTATGCTTGATTTGGCGAAGGCGATTGCCTCTCTTTATCCGAGCTTGGATAAAGATTTGCTATATGGAGGGATCATTCTTCATGATCTAGGCAAAGTAATTGAATTATCTGGTCCGATTTCTACTTCTTATACTTTGGAAGGGAATTTGCTTGGACATATTTCTATTATGATTAATGAAATAGGAAAAGCAGCAGATGAATTAGGGATAAGAGGAGAAGAAGTAGTAATACTTCAACACTTAGTATTATCCCATCATGGGAAACCTGAATGGGGAAGCCCGAAAGCGCCGTTAATTAAGGAAGCAGAAATCTTACACTATATTGACAATTTAGACGCCAAAATGAATATGCTAGATCGTGTGTTAGATAGAGTGAAACCAGGTGAATTTACGGAAAGAGTATTTCCGTTAGAAAATCGTTCTTTCTATAAGCCGACTTTCCATAAATAAAACTAAGGAGGAGTTCCCATGGGTTCTCTTCCTTTTTGTGTTGGGAGATTTTAATATAGTTAACTTCCAGCTAGATAAATTATGTTCAAGGGAATAATCTAGTTTTCCTAGCATAGGATGAAATAAAAGATAGAAATTACTAGAAAGGGGAAATTTTCAATGCTAGGAATTCCACTTTGGGTTGTTCTTGTATTAGGAGGAATAGCGATTAGTGCCTTTATGGCGGTTAAAACCGGGAAAGAGGATAGAGCAGCAGAAAATGAAATAATTGAACGAGAAGGAGAGGTATACATGAAAAGGTTAGAAGAAGAGAAAAAACGTAGAGATAGGGAAGAAAGAGTATATGAAAATTAAATGGCACGTAGATATTTTAGAATTATTGAAATAGAGAAGATCGGTGCACCTTTTAGGGAAAGCGGCTGGATATCTCCAAAAAATTCAGATTATGTGTAGAAAGTAGTTGCTTTGATCTTGTAAGACTTGGTCGAAGTTAATAAGGACATCTTATGGAAATTAGAAGATGATAGGTGGGAATAAGGCCTGAAGGGTTACTTATTTAATATCACAAAGGATGACATGTATAAGATTCGTTCCTAACCAGGGGTTCATTTAGGAGGGATTTTGTAGATAGGATCCTTTGTTTTTTTTTGCGGGTAATCTAAACCCTATCTTCTTGCCCTTTCTATCCCTATAAAAAATGGGTATATGTCCTGTTCCGAAATTAGGGCAAATACATATGATAAATTGAGCTTGAAAAAGAGCTCTAAAGAATTCGCTCTTAGCAAATTCAGAAGGTTGTTACGGTTTATAGAGAAAAAAAGACAGTAAGAAGGGTGGACTATTCATAATAATGTTCCTAACAGCAATGTCTTTTATTTAGAACTAGCTTCTTAAGATGTGACCAATAGGGCCTTAGTGTGATTTATATGAGCAAACATTATGGGGCATGTATAAAAGGACTCTTAAGCTATTAAATAAAAGAATAAGAAAAACCGAAACACCATGAAATGAATGAACAAATGGTAGCAACCTTAAAGGAGGTGTTACTATGGGTAACGTTTACGGCGGAGGTTTTGCTTTAATCGTTGTATTGTTTATCTTATTAGTTATCGTTGGCGCTGCATGGCTGTAAGCTATAAGCGTATAAACGGCAATCTTACTAGGGGGTTGCCTAGATGCGCCAAAAAACAACTGGAACGATAAAGAGAGGAGGAATCTTCATGTCTGGTGGAGGAGTTTACGGTGGAGGCTTTGCTTTATTAGTAGTACTATTCATCTTATTAGTAATCATCGGAGCAGCTTGGCTATAAGTTGACCTGAAGGAATATAAAAAGAAGCAGTACGATAGTTGGTTACTTACCAACTACACACTGCTTCTTTTCTACATAGCTCTAATTAATGAAAATAGAGTTTGTTAAAAAAGAATATCTACATAGGAAGAAATCAAAAGAATCGTAATAAGAACATTTATTGTACGAAAAACTTTTGGCTGCTTTTCTTCAGGAATTTCTTTTTGTAAACACAAAGCATTTGTAAGTCTATTAATATTATATAAAATAAAAATAGCTAAAATAATAAAAATGGAGATCATCATTGATTCCCTCCTTATAAGCGGAATTTATTGTATGTTATTTACATTATCAAATAAAAGGATAAAAAGATAGTATTATAAACTTTTTTGATATAAACTTGGAGATTTTGTTCTGGAAAGAACTTAGATGACTCCTTATAATCTATCGATAAGAAAGAATAATCAACATTCCATCTAGTTTTATATCATTATATGAGCGACAAAACAATAATAGACTTCTTTTACGATAATTCACTAACATTATTTATTAATATCTCAAATCCATCCTCATTTTCTTCTACATAACAAGAGCGCGGAGAATGCCATAGATTTTTTATGCGAATAAAGTCAGGAACACAAATCCCTGTATGATAAGCGAAAAGCATTAAAAAATAATGAACATAACTTGTAAAAAGGAAACAAGATAGAAATAATACTCCACTAATGATAACAAATGGAATAATTAAAGCAAAGAGAAACTGCATTTTACCAATTGGTTCTTTAACTTGAATGTGAAGAATTGGTAAAATTTGCAAATGCTTAGTCCAAGTTTTTTTTATTTTATCGCCTAAATGAAGCATAGGTAATAAATGAAGCAGCTTGTGTAATGGATACATAAGTAAAAACATTGCCATAAATAGTAAAAAGTAATCGTCAGAAAGTTTGTTATGTGCAAAATAGCTTATAATTGGTACATATAGAAACAGAAAACAACCAATCATTGTCATAGTAGACAAAATAAATAGGCGCTGAGTTCCATATTTTTTATGGAAGTGGACAGTCTTCCAACAGTTCATGTTAATACCCTCCATAGGGAGAAATTTTTAGTTACTTGTGATGATACGTTCTTGCTTGAATAACTAATAATTGGAAGAATATCTTTTCTTTGCCTTATCTTGCGTTTTAATCAAGCGAACTCACCTTGCTACTTTACGATGAATAGAGTAAAAAATCAATAGTCTCTTTATACAAATTTATGACATTTTTTATATTTAGTAATTCTAAGAAGAAGAAAACCTATTCTCTATGTATTTTTGTTTGAATTTTCCGAAAAAAAGATAAGAAAGCAATCTGCCTTCTTATCTTTTTTACCACCGGTCTAGATTGTCCCAAACCTGGAGTCCTATTCCCCAATTTAATATTATCTCTATTTAGTAAATACTGGTTCTTTTTGCTTTAAATGTCCTTCATCCTCTTCCAAAATATCGTCAAGATTAGTAAAGGATTTCTCAAAAATTTCAATGAAATTGTCCCCATAAATATGTTTAACGATAGTCATTATGTCTAAAAGCTCCGGAAACTTTCCATATAAATTCTTGATTGGTAAGGAGGCGGATAGAGCTGAACTGTTGCTTGGATTGTATTCTTCCATAATTTGAACAAACACTTTTTTCCCTTTGTCCGTAAGGCAAATATACGTATTTCTCTTATCATTTTCTTTTTTCGAGAATTCTAGTAGTCCTCTTTCTTCTAATTTCTTCGAAAAATTAAATGCAGTTGAGACATGCATTACACCGAAATTTGCTACATCTGAAATAGAAGCGCCATTTAGCTGATAAGCAATCCAGAGTATATGGTGTTCATTAATGTTTAAATCGTATGGTTTAATCCAATTTTGCCAGTCCTTCTCAATCGCCTTCCATAATGCTTTACTAAGTTGTCCAATTCTTTGTGTGAAGAGTAAAGCGTCCTTCATAGAAATCTGACTTTCATCCATCCAAAATTCACCTACTTTTCTGTTATCTATAAACATTATGCCAATAAAACAAAAATTAATAAAGATAAAAATTAACAAAATTTTTAGAAATAAGAATTTTCCTTTTAAGAAAGCGCTTTATTGCATAAAAATGTAATATCAGAAATAAAAATTCAGAAGTTGTCTATACATTTTCTCTCAAAAATGAAAGGATAAAATAAGAATTAGAGACAAAGAGGAAACAAATGGAGGAGGGAAAAGTCCCAAAAAAAGTGAATAAAAAATTAAATTATAATAAAAGAGATGTAAAAGTGAAAAAAGAAAAAACAAAAAAAATGAGTGATGAAAAATTATATGCGAATAAGAATTAACATCAATGTGTTAAAAAATATAACATGAAAAGAAAGGACATGAGCGAATAGAAAAAAAGAGGAAATTCATGTTAGAATTCCTCCTTTTTTCTTAGCTTTTCTGTATAGTAAAAGCGATTAAATTATTTTAAATCATTTTCTAACTCATTAATCGTGGATTGTAGCCCATCTAGTTCTTTTTGAAGTATTTCTTGATGTGGTTTTACTTCTTCCCGCCATGTTTCCAAAGAAAGCTTAAGATCTTCAATAAAAGTACTAAATACCGTTTTACCTTCTACTGTAGCTGTTTTAATAGAGTCTTTTATCTCATTTAAATCTAACTTTAATTCTTGAATATGTTGAAGAAAAGCTTTTCCATTATCACTGCAGGCTTTTCTTACTTCTTTACCCGAGTAAGGAGTAGTTAATAAGGTAGTGATTCCGGCTGCGATTCCTCCAATTAAAAATCCTGATAAGAATGATTTTGCACTCATTTGCTTACACCTCGCTCTTTTTTTCATCATTATAACGTATTCAAGCCATCATTACTATTGTAAAGGGAATTCTATAGAGCTAAAGTCTTTTTATTGTTGATACTTGAGCTGAAAATCCTTCATAAATGTACTTAATGCTATTACATGTTCGAGGGGAACGGCATTATAAATAGAAGCTCGGCAGCCGCCCACAGAGCGATGCCCGTTTAGACCAACAAATCCTGCTTCCTTTGCTTCTCTTAAAAAATCCTTTGTAAGATCTTCTGACTGTAAAGTAAAAGTAACATTCATTTTAGAACGACTTGTTTTTTCTGCATGGCCGCGATAAAAACCATTGCTTTGATCGATTACTTCATATAAATGTTTTGCTTTTTCGTTATTGATGGCAGCAATACCTTCCACTCCACCATGTTTCTCTACCCATTTTAGAACAAGGGATAAAAGGTATATCCCCAAAGTTGGCGGGGTATTGAATAAAGAATTATTTTTAGCGTGTGTATGATAACTTAACATGGTTGGCAAAGCAGGATCTTCTTTGATTAAATCTTTTCGAATGATCACTACAGTTACTCCAGAGGGGCCAAGGTTTTTTTGGGCGCCAGCATAAATAACTCCAAATTGTGAAACATCAATTGGTGTGCTTAAAATATCACTCGACATGTCTGCAATTAAAGGGACAGATAAATTGCTTGGAAAGCTGCTCCATTGGGTGCCAAAAATGGTATTGTTGCTTGTGATATGGAGATATGCTGCATCATCTGGTATGTTAATCTGTTCATGGTCAGGGATATAGGTATAATTATCGTTTTTACTTGAAGTTGAAATGGCCGTATTACCGAGCTTGGAGGCTTCCTTCATGGCTTTTTCTGACCATACTCCAGTGAGAGCGTAATAAGCTGTTTGACTTTTAGGAAGCAAGTTCATTGGTATCATTGTAAATTGAAGACTTGCTCCACCTTGTAAAAAAAGAATTTCGTAATTATCTGGTATAGAAAGCAGAGATGTAAGTAGTTCCTTTGCTTCATTATGTACAGCTTCATAATCTTTGCTGCGGTGACTTAATTCCATTAAAGACATACCTGTATCATTAAAATTTAACCAATGCTCCTTTGCCTCGTGTAAAACCCATTCTGGTAAAGCTGCAGGACCTGCATTAAAGTTATATGCTCTTTTCAACGTTCTTTCCTCCTAAATTAACTTTTCAAATAGTAAAGCGTTAAAGACAAAAAGATTACCCTTATACTAACAAATTCAGCTGATTTGTACAGATGAAAAAAACACCTTTTTGAAAAAGTGAGAATTTTTCAAAAAGATGCTTTGTTTTTTCATGCTATTAGAAAAATATTTCCTTCCAGATACTAGAATCTTCGTAGTTGTTTTTTAAGGAAGGGAGCGGTATTCCAATAAAAAACGAAACTATTATTAAATAGCTTTTGAAAATATGAATTTTTTTAGAAAGTTTTTTCAAGAAAATAAGCTAATGGACTTATCTTACTTTAGAATTAATTTTTTCTGCAATCTCTGTCAGCTCTTCATTTGAATATCCATCAAAATTTGTTTTCCAAACAGCTCCAAAACCATCTCCTTTTCCATAACGTGGAATAAGGTGCATATGATAATGGAAAACAGATTGTCCGGCTTTTTCACCATTGTTGTTAAGGAGATTTAAACCAATTGGTGCATAAGCTTCTTTAATGGCAGAAGCAATACTTGGCACAACTTCAAATAGATTGCTTGCAATTTCAGGAGTTAATTCAAAGACATCCTTTACATGTTGTTTTGGTATCACCAATGTATGTCCTTTAGTAACTTGGCTAATATCTAAGAATGCCATTACATGTTCATTTTCAAAAACTTTTTTAGACGGAATTTCTCCAGCAATTATTTTGCAAAAAATACAATCACTCATAAAAATACCTTCCTTCATTATGTATTATCAATATTTTAACACAGGAACTATTTTATTGAACAACAAAAGGAAGAGGGTGCCTTGGAAAGGATCCTCTTATATGGATTGTCCAAGCGAGAAGTTTGAATAAACCTCTTTACTATGGATATACATAATAAGAATACCTTTTAAGGACACCCTCTAATGAAGGAGAGAACTTCTATTTAACGTTATTTTAGGGTTCTTCTCTTTGATAAACACCTCATTTAAAAAATGAATTGTGTTAAGCTTTAGAGAAATCGATCATTGTTCAAACGAACCATCCCCTTAAAATGTCTTTATATGTCAAAAACGTATAAAGAATGGATGACTGTCTGCGACAAACACCTCATTTCAAAGTGGAAATGAATTAGGCTGTTTTCGTAATGAAGCAGCTTGGTGTTACTGATCTTCTGTTCCTAACTTGCTTATGCAAGGCAAACATCCCCTTTTATAAACGAATGGAAGCTTTTTTAAAGAATCTGTATAGAATCTTTTGCAAACACCTCATTTAATATTGGAGTTATACTGCAATATTTCTTTGGTGCTCCCCTTCAATAAATAGAATATCCTGAACAAGATTTTATATACGAAGAAAATGAAAATTTTTCTGTGCAATCATTTTTATTTAAGGAAGAATGTTGTTAAACTATAGATAATACATATTGGAGGTACAATAGATGGCGTTGTTAGAAATAAAGAATGTTACTGGAGGGTATACACGGAATCCTGTCTTAAAGGATATTTCCTTTTCTATTCATGCGAATGAAATGGTTGGCTTAATCGGATTAAATGGTGCTGGAAAAAGTACAACTATTCGTCATATCATTGGATTGATGGAGCCGCATAAAGGAGAAATCCTTATTAATGGCAAGACGTTTGAAGGCGATAAAGAGGCATATCGAAAGGAATTTACCTTTGTACCTGAAACGCCTATTTTATATGATGAATTAACATTAGAAGAACATTTAAGAATTACTGCCATGGCATACGGCTTGTCAGAGTCTGATTATCAAAAGCGGATGGAAATATTATTAAAAGAATTTCGCATGGAAAAAAGACTAAAGTGGTTTCCGGCTCATTTTTCGAAAGGAATGAAGCAGAAGGTAATGATTATGTGTGCTTTTCTAGTGGAACCCTCTCTCTATATAGTGGATGAACCATTTGTCGGATTAGATCCGCTTGGGATTCAATCGTTATTAGATCAACTAAAGAAAATGAAGGATGGGGGAGCGGGGATTCTAATGTCTACACACATTCTTGCTACAGCCGAAAGATATTGTGATCGGATTATTATTATTCATGAAGGCCAAATAAAGAGTCAAGGAACCATGGAAGAATTAAGGACAGCCTTTAACATGCCAGCTGCAACATTGGATGATATTTATATCTATCTTACAAAGGAAGAAGAACATGTTTGAATTTAATGAGAAGCAGTTATGGAGAGAGAGAGCTGGGCAGACAGCGAAAGAATATAGTCAATATTTAAAGTATATTCTTAATGGCCATGTTGTCATCGTTTTAGTTTTTTTACTAGGGACTGGAGCCTTCTATTATCAAGCATGGTTAAAAACGATTTCGAATGACTTCCCTGTTGCGCTTATTATGAGCATTATCCTTACTCTTTTTATGACAAATAGTCCAACCTATACTTTTTTAAAGGATGCTGACCGGATCTTTTTAATTGCAGTAGAAACCAAAATGAAAAGGTATTTTCTCCAATCCATGATGATTAGTTTTGTCCTTCAAGGCTACTTGCTTGTCATCATTCTTGCTGCCTTGATGCCGTTATATGCAAAAGTACACGGTGGTGATTTTAGTCGCTTTTGGTATCTACTTATTGTGTTGTTGATAAGTAAAGGAGCTAATTTGCTGATTCGCTGGCAAATACAATACTATGTAAATGTGCGTTATCATCATATAGATAGTGTTGTACGATTTTTGATTAATTTAGCTATTTTGTATTTATTATTTGCTGACTCGTCTCCGTTATTTATTCTTGCTCTTCTTCTAATTATGGCTTTCTTGCTTATATACTTTCAGAAAGCGACAAGCAATAAAGGCGTAAAATGGGAATATTTAATTGAACAAGATGAAAAAAGACTAGCCTCTTTTTATCGCTTTGCCAATATGTTTACAGAGGTACCGAGTTTAAGAAATCGTATAAAACGAAGACGTTTTCTAGATGTATTATTCAGCCGCGTTTCTTTTGCGAGAGAAAAGGTATTTACGCATTTATACTGGAGAACCTATGTCCGTGCAGGAGATTATTTCGGCTTAACGGTTCGGCTAACATTGATAAGTGGAATTTTCATCTTTTTCTTATCTTTTGGACCTGGACAAGTATTCATAAGTGTATTATTTGTTTTCTTAACAGGCTTGCAGCTGCTGCCGCTTTGGAATGCCTATGATAATAAATTGTGGATTACAATTTATCCAGTGGCAGCCTCTGCTAGAGAAAAATCATTTAAACAAATCTTAGCTGTGATTTTAAGTTGCCAAGGAATCATTTTGTCTCTAATTATTGCTTTAAAAGGAGATTGGATGTATGCTTTGATTTCTTTAGTAGTTAATATTGTTTTTATTATCTTCTTTACTTCGTTTTATATAAATAAAAAAGTAAAAAAGGGATAAATAGAAGAGGAGCTTAAACCTTAGTGTGTATTAGAAGGGAAGCTCCTTTTTTAATAATTAACTTCAAAAAATCAGGAACTATTTTTTTTATGGAACGTAAGCATAAGCAAGGAGGAAGATAAATGAATGAATATGAACAAAGAGCGTTAAAAGAAGTAGAAGAGTGGAAACGGAAAATCCAAAAACGGTCTTCTATTTTAAATAGAGTATCCAAAAAAGCGCAAAATAAAATAAATTCTTATATACCAGATAAAGTTCATCAGACCCTTACGGAAGCAATTAAACAGATGATTCAAGCAACACTTGCCGGCAGCAATATTATCAAGAAAAAAAATCCACCTATCTTCCGTTCTTTGCAAGGAAAAGATGAAGAGTTAACGAAAAAAATAAGTCAATTTCAAAAGGTTGCTGTTGTAGAAGGTGCCGGAACGGGGGCTGGTGGGATATTGCTTGGATTGGCTGATTTTCCCTTATTGCTTTCCATTAAAATGAACTTTTTAATGGAAGCCGCAGCCACATATGGTTACGATACGGCTCAAGTGGAAGAAAGAATCTATTTGCTCTATATCTTTCAGCTAGCTTTTTCAAGTGAAGGAAAACGAAGAGAAGTTTTAGAGATAATAGAGAATTGGGAAGAAGAAAAGCTGAGAGCTGCTAGCCTTAATTGGCAGGATCTACAGCAGGAATATCGCGATTTTATTGATTTTGTAAAAATGCTGCAATTGGTGCCGGGGATTGGGGCAGCTGTGGGTGCCTACGCTAATTATAATTTAATGGATCAATTGGGAGAAGCAGCTAAGAATGTTTATCGCTGGCGTTATTTTCAGGAACAAAACAAATGAAAAAAGGAAGGATTCGTGTGTTTAGAATCTCTTTCCTTTTTTTATGATTTTATGAATTTAAGTTAGTACTAGCCTTTGCAGCGCTTAAGGAAATATTATAAGTAATAGCAGCAGAACCTAATGTTTTTGCGGCAATAAGCATAGCCTTTTCATTAATATCAAATTTAGGATGGTGGTGCGGATAAGTCGGACCATTTGTATCAGGCATTGCTCCTGTAAAGAAAAAGGCACCTTTTACATGCTGCAGATAATAAGAGAAGTCCTCGCCAGTTAATTCAGGTTCTCCCTCTAGAACGGTCACTCCTGGGACCTTTTCCGCACAATGTGCTAAAAAGGAAGTTTCCTCAGGGTGATTAACGACTGCTGGATAGCCGTCATCGTATTCATATTCATATGTACTATTTGCTGTATAGCACGTGCCTTTTATTACTCTCTCCAGCTCTTCCTTTATAAGTAATTGCGTTTCTTTATCAAACGTCCGGACTGTTCCCCCTAGGATCGCTGTGTCAGCAATCACATTAAAAGCATTACCAGATTCAAGGTAGCCTACTGTTAAAACAGCATGGTGGATAGGATTTACTTTTCTGCTGACAATTTGTTGAAGGTTAAGGACCAGTTGAGATGCGGTAACAAGAGAATCCTTCGTTTTGTGCGGCTGTGCTCCATGTCCCCCTTGACCTTGGATTTTAATTTTAAATTCATCTGCTGCTGCCATCATGGGTCCTGCTTTATAGGAAATAGTCCCTGTGGGAAGTGTCGCCCATAAATGAGTGCCAAATATAGCCTCCACATTTTCCAGGCAGCCTGCTTCAATCATCGCTTTTGCGCCACCTGGATTTGATTCTTCAGCATGCTGGTGAATAAAAACAAAATTCCCTGCTAATTCTTCTTTAAACTCATTTATTACTTTAGCAAGTATTAATAAGGTTGCAGTATGCCCATCATGACCACAGGCGTGCATGACACCTGAAACCTTTGACTTATAAGCAACATCTTTTTCATCTTGGATTGGAAGAGCGTCAAAATCAGCACGGAGCGCAACTGTTTTTCCAGGTTTTCCCCCTGATATTTTTGCGACTACTCCATTACCTCCGACGTTTCCTGTAACTTGAATTCCTAATTTTTCATAGAAAGAGATGATATATTGAGCTGTTTTAACCTCTTTGAATGATAATTCAGGGTATTGATGAAGGTATCTCCGTATTTTAACCATTTCATTATAATAGTTATCTAGTTGTTCCCATATAATTTGTAGCATATCTTCCACCTCGTTTGACTATTTAGAATATTTTTATTATAGCATGTAGTAATAAAGAAGAGAGGTGAAAAGCGGATAAACTATTATGTATCGTAAAGATTATGCCTATCCTTATAAGAGAGATGTTGTTAAAATAAGGTTAAAATGAAATTCATTTAGGAGGAATTATGGATATTAGAAAATCAAAAATGGCTTGGGGATTAATAATCCTGTCATTCTTATTGTTTATCCTGCTAATCCTAGCTGTAAATGGACAAGCAATATTAGCATTTGATACAGAACTAACCCAGTTTATACATACATTGTTTCCAGCTAGTTTTATTCCTTTTTGGGAAGGCATATCATCCATTGCAGATAAAATAGGCATTGGAATTATCGCTTTCCTATTTATTCTTTTTCTTTGGTGGAAAAAGAAAGATTTTGTAGGAATTGCAGCATTTGTCTTTTGTGTTGGACTAGGAAATGAACTGAATAAGTGGGTGAAAGATTTAGTGGCAAGACCTAGACCCATAGCTGCTGAAGCATTAGAGACAGACAGTTTTAGTTTTCCTAGCGGGCATGCAATGGTAGGATTACTTCTTTATTTGTTTATTGCACATATTCTAGCGAAAGAAATAAAAGGGAATGCAGGAAAGCTGATTTTGGCAGTTATTGCTTTTGTATTCATTTTGCTAATTGGTATAAGTAGAATTGCTTTAGAGGCCCACTATCCAACAGATGTTATTGGTGGTTATTTATTAGGAGGGATCTGGCTGTTTGTATGGGTAGGTTTCTATGAAACATTTTATGATCGATTTCATAAACAAAAAGGAGCAGGAACAAAACTAAGTAGCTAATGGATGATAAAGAAGTTATAGAAAATTTCATGGAACTTCCTTTTAAAAAGGTTTAAAACCCAAACAATATACGAACCATACATTAGTATCTTCGTATAATTATTTGGGTTTGCCAGTAAAAATAATTTTTAACTGACTATCGCTAGTTAGATGAGGAACATGGCAAAAATAGTAGTCACTACTAAGCCGATACAGACTGGAAGAAGATTTCTCCTTGCTAATTCAAATGGATCGACATTACAGATTGCAGCAGCCGGGATTAATGCCCAAGGGACTAAAGTTCCACCGCCAACCCAGATGGCAGCAATTTGCCCTAAAGCAGTTAATGTGCTTATTCCACTGCCAATTGCATGGGCAAACAACCCTGCAATAGAACCTGCTAATGAAATGCCAGAGAAGCCAGAACCATCTAAGCCGGTAATAACTCCTACAGCTGTTAGTGTAACGGCGCCAATTTCTTTCGTTAATGGAACAGTGGAAGCAAGAGCAATACCGAGATCATTGACGATTCCGTGGGACTCCTTTGGGAGAAAGTCCCCGATAATCGTACTAAAACCAGAGTCACCTAAATAAAAGAAAGCAGCGATTGGAATAACCGGTCCAAATACTTTAAAACCAAATTGGAATCCTTCGATCAAATAAGTCGTTGTTTTCTCCAAGCCTTTATTTTTGTAGCTTACTAATGTTATTAAAAGAAGAATAAAAATGGATGTTCCACCAACCAGTGCGGTAGCATCTCCCCCTTGTAAATCTAATAAAAACATTGCAACAACATCAAGAATATAGAGAATGGGAATCAGAATGGCGAACAGTTTCTTTTGTGTACTACTTAGTAGTAATTTATTTACTTGGGGAAGAATATCTGATTTATTAATAGAGGTGACACCAGTTGCAAAAGTCAGTGTTCCTCTTTTCATATCGCGTTTAATAAAATAAAATGCAGTAATAGTTGTTACAACCCCCATAACAATGACAAGGGGGATACTTGCATGCATGACGTCTTCGACAGATATGCCGGCAGCATCTGCTGTAAGTTTCGTCGCAGCTTGGATGATAAAATCTCCTGATAATGCAATCCCATGGCCGAATAAATTCATTGCCATGGCAACAGCAATTCCTGGCAGACCAACCCGTAAAGCTACTGGTAAGAGAACAGCTCCGATCAATGCTACTGCGGGGGATGGCCAGAAAAAGAAAGAAATGAGCATCATTACTATTCCGATCGTCCAATAAGCGAGTCCAGGTGAACGAATAAGTTTGGAAAAGGGAGAAATCATTACATCGTTAATACCTGTTTTCGTCAAAATTTTACTCATTGCAACAATAATAGAGATAACAACAATAGTAGGTAACAATTCTGTAATAGCAAAGATGAAACTATTGAAAATACTGCTAATCGAGGTACTTAAAGATCCGGTCGCTGTTATCGCTAATAGAAAGATTCCAACGATACAAATAAAGGTAGTATCTCTTCTCATTACCATAAAGCCGATGATAAAGACAATAAATAGTACATATATCCAATGAAGTGCTGTTAATTCGATACCCAAATAAATCCAGCTCCTTTCCCGATTTGAAGTGGAGGATGCTATAGGCATCTATCACCATTCGGTTAATACAGATTATGTAGCTGTATGTAAAAGGTGATTGGTACCTCCTTGAAATATAGTGTGTTTCACTTCATTGCTTTGGAATGGGAGGAAGGATTTATTCTAAAAATCCGGAAGAAAAATGTGCCAAAGACTCCTTCTCAAGGTGGAGAAAAAAACATCGAAAGAAGGAGCAAAAAATTACATAAAGGTAGTACAATAGATTTATAGTTGAAAAAGACTGCTTTTTAGAATTTCACAAAAATTCTATCTATAGATGTCTAGGAAAGAAGGGGAGTTTTTGAGAAGATCAATCTCCAAAATAATGTTTTCTATTAGTTTACTTATTGTAGGAGTAATCTTATTACTTGTTAATATTGGTGTCATTTCCTTGGAAATAAAAAAATTATTTGTCATAATATATCCGTTTTTGCTGCTTGTTTATGGTCTGCTTTCGCTCTATCAAATAACATTAAAACGAAAAAGCAATTTATTTTTCACCTTATTTATTCTTATTTTCTCTATTCTTCTCCTTTTGGATCGTTTTCAAGTATTAGAATTTAGATTTATCGATTTTTGGAAATTATGGCCATTAATTATTATTTTAATGGCACTAGGACTCATCAAACCTAAGTTCACTTTTGAATATGACAGTGGCGGAAAACGTTATACCAAGAAATCCTTTCGCATGGGAGATGTTAAGTATAATACAGATAATTGGGCTGTCGAACCGATGGAAATTTCTCATGGGTTAGGAGATGTCTATATTGATTTTAGCAAAGCTTTTATTCCTGAAGGAGAAACCGAGCTGTTTATCCATGCGAGGATTGGTGATGTGAAAATTATTGTTCCAGATGATCTAGCCATTTATGTTCAAGCCGAAGTAAAGATTGGAGAAGTACGAATTCTGCAGTCGGTTAAGGAGGGAATTGGAAATAGTCTGGAGCATAAATCTGCCTATTATGAAGAGGCAATAAAAAAAATAAAGCTAAATATTTTGCTTGATATTGGCGATATTACAGTGCAAAAGGTATAAGGGGGAAACATGAGACAGACAATTAGTCGTTATGGATATTATCGAAATATCATTTTAACAAGTTTGATTATTTCTTTGCTGCTATTTATAAGTATCTATTTACTTCCAAATTTTGCAACGTCTTGGATAGGGAGTTTTGCCTTAGCTGCCATCTTTTTTTTTCTGATAACAGTGGTGGGTTTTTATTTTGCTTTTAAATGGAGCGGTAAAATAAAGAAACAATTAGATGAAATATTTTGGTTTATATCATCTTTAAGGAGAGGAAAAATACCGCCAAAAATGCCGCTTGCAACAAGTGAGTATGTTTATGATGTAAAAGAAGAACTTAATCAGCTCGCTGATTATCAACAAGAGCAAATTCATTCTTTGCAGAGATTAGCAAATGAAAAAACAACGCTCGGGCAAACAGCCCACAATGCCGCAGTAATAGAAGAAAGACAACGACTGGCGAGGGACTTGCATGATGTTGTTAGTCAGCAATTATTTGCATTAAATATGATGTCTTCTGCTGCATATAAAATTTTTGACCGGGATCCTGCTTTAGCCAAGCAGCAGTTACAGGAAATTGTTTCGATTGCGGGAAAAGCGCAAGGGGAAATGCGAGCATTGCTGCTTCATCTAAGACCGATTGAATTAAGCAATGATACGTTGTGTGATGGCATAATCAAGCTTATTCAAGAGCTGAAAGAAAAAACAATGCTTCATTTTTCTGCAAGCATTGATGAAATAGATGGTCTATCTACGGCTGGACAGGAACATCTTTTTCGAATTGTTCAAGAGGCCCTATCCAATGTGCTTCGTCATTCTCATGCAGATAAAGTAAGAATCATTTTGGAAGAACGAGAAGAATATGCTTCTCTACATATAAGTGATAATGGCAAAGGCTTTGATCCGACGATAGAAAGAATTGCATCATATGGGTTAAAGACAATGAGAGAGCGCTGTGAAGAAATTGGTGGTGTGATGGAACTTCGTTCGAAAATGGGAGAAGGAACTTATATTGATATTCGAGTGCCAACAAAGGGGTGGGAAAATGATTAGAGTGGTAGTAGTAGATGATCATGAAATGGTGAGAAAAGGAATTATTTCTTACCTAATGACAGAACCCAATATTCACATTATGGGAGAGGCAAATAGTGGTCAGACGGCAGTTCAGCTTGTACTAAAGGAGAAGCCGGATATTGTGTTAATGGATTTATTAATGGAAAACGGGAATGGTATTGAAGCAACAAAGGCTATTTTAAAAGAGTATCCTAGCTGCAAAGTAATCATAATTACAAGCTTCTATGATGAAGCACAAGTCATTCCGGCAATAGAAGCAGGCGCATTTAGTTATTTATTAAAAACAGCAAGTGCTACAGAGGTCGTGCAAGCAATTAAGAAAGCCTATACTGGCGAAGCAGTGATTGAGCCAAAGGTTGCTAACGTGATGGTGAAAAAATTGCGAGCAACAGAAAGAAAGCCACATGATGATCTAACAGAAAGAGAATTAGATGTATTAATGTGTATTGGAGAAGGAATGACTAATCAGGCTATTAGTGAAGAACTATATATTGGAATCAAAACAGTAAAGACACATGTAAGCAACATCTTATCGAAATTAGCAGTAGCCGACCGAACCCAAGCTGCTGTGTATGCCAATAGGAATGGCATTATTAAAACAAGATAGTCATAAGTTCAGCTGGCTACTAGATTAATTACGCTTTTTCTTCATTTGGAATCGTTAATTGTACAAAATACGGTTTTCCATTAAAGATAGAATGCTGGGAACTATTCCAGCTTTTTTCATTACTCTTACCTATGGGAGCTTCTACATTTGCTTCTTGCTGTTTCCATTTTATATAATTCGCTTTTTCTTCCCATAGACAAAAGAGGATATAGGTGTCTCCCTTAGCAGGACGAAGGAAGCGTATAGCTGTCATTGTTTTGTTTGGGATAGATGTAAAGTACTTCATCATCTTATGCTCGAAAACAGGTTTATTTTCTTCACTTACTGGAATATGATTCATGGTAATAAACCCTTTATTTTCTAACATTCCATAACTGAATAAAATGTCATAGCTTCTTGGTTCTTGGAAGAAAGAAGGAGCTTGACTTTCGTGTAATAGTATTGCCCGATCGCTGGCTTCTTCCTGCATTAATAACAATGTTTCATTCGAAAACTTACTTTCGTATTTTTTCCCTAAATAATCATAGGTTCCGCTAGTAAGATAGATATTCACTAATCTCCCTCCAAGTCATAAGGATATTTTAAGCATACAATAGAAAGCGGAAAGTTACGATAAAACCCTCTTAAACTATTCTCATTTGTATATTAACATTAACTACCGTGTTATTCGAGATGCCTAGTTCCATTTAAAGCTTTTCCCTTATGTTCTCATGATTTAACTTTTTGTATGCGCTGCCTATAATTAGCAAAAGAGGTGTAATCTCCTTTAATTTTGGGTAAAAAATGTCTAAATTGTGACAAAGTGATAAGTTATCTATGCAAAGATAGTAAAAAAGATATATTATTGAAATATATGCATGATTGGGAAAGAAGATTTTTACATATAGTAAAAAAAAGAATGGGATGTCTAGGACAGGCATTCCTTTTTATTGGGATGGTAATAACTTGGAAACAAATGTTGTTCATAAAAAAATTTGTTTAAAAAACTTTTTACTTGCATATTGTTTATAAATATTATAACTTAATAATTATTATAAATAAAAAACGTTAATCACTATATAGAACGAAATACATACCTTTGAAAGGTGGACATCAAAAGGATGAATAAACAGATGAAAGATACATTTATTAAAGCGGCAAAAGGACAGCCCACTGAATATGTTCCGGTATGGTATATGCGACAGGCAGGCCGCTCGCAGCCTGAATACCGAGCAATTAAAGAGAAATATTCTTTATTTGAAATAACGCATCAGCCAGAGCTATGTGCTTATGTTACGAAATTGCCGGTTGATCAGTATGATGTCGATGCTGCAGTATTATATAAAGATATTATGACGCCGCTTCCGGCCATTGGGGTTGATGTGGAAATAAAATCAGGAATCGGACCTGTGATAGAGAATCCTATTCAGTCAATGGAGGATATTACAAGACTTGGTATGTTACATCCTGAGCAAGATATTAAATATGTCCTTGACACGATTAAACTGCTTACAACCGAACAATTAAATGTTCCGTTAATAGGCTTTTCCGGCGCTCCTTTTACTCTTGCTAGTTACATGATTGAAGGTGGACCATCCAAAAACTATCATAAGACAAAAGCGTTTATGTATGCTAAACCAGAAGCTTGGTATGCTTTAATGGAAAAGCTTGGTAATATGGTGGTTACCTACGTAAAGGCGCAAATTAATGCAGGTGCTAGTGCGATTCAAATATTCGATTCGTGGGTAGGTGCTTTAAATGTGGAGGACTATCGATTATTTATAAAGCCGGTCATGAATAGGATTTTTTCTGAGCTGGAGAATGAAAATGTTCCTTTCATTATGCATGGAGTCGGGGCGAGTCATTTGGCGCTTGAATGGAATGATCTTTCCTTAGATGTAGTTGGGCTAGATTGGCGCTTACCTATATCAGAAGCAAGAAAAATGGGAGTAACCAAAGCTGTACAAGGAAATTTAGATCCCGCAGTACTTCTTGCACCATGGAGTGTTATTGAGGAAAAAGCAAAGCAAATCATTGAACAGGGAATAGAGCAGCAAGGCTTTATCTTTAATTTAGGACATGGTGTGTTCCCAGATGTAGATCCAGCTGTGTTGAAAAAATTGACTGGTTTTATTCATGAATATTCCGGTGACTTACTAAGTAGTAAGCGCTCAGGCAAATAAAAGGGATTTTAAGGATAGCTAAAATCAAAAAGATACAAAATAATAGAAAGAAGCGAGGTAATGAAAAATGAGTCGAAAAAAAATGGGGCTTCTCGTTATGGCATATGGTACACCATATAAGGAAGAAGATATTGAAAGATATTATACAGATATTAGACATGGTAGAAAGCCGACAGATGAAATGCTGGCAGATTTAAAAAGTCGCTACGAAGCAATTGGCGGCATTTCTCCATTAGCAAAAATTACGATGGAACAAGCAAAGGGTTTAGAAGCACATCTTAATGAGATACAAGATGATATTGAATTTAAAATGTATTTAGGATTGAAGCATATTGAACCATTTGTAGAAGATGCAGTAAAGATGATGCATGAAGATGGAATCGAAGAAGCAGTGAGTATTGTGTTAGCCCCTCATTACTCTACCTTTAGTATTAAGGCATATAATAATCGTGCTAAAGAAGAAGCAGAAAAATTAGGGGGCTTAACCATTCATAGTATCGAAAGCTGGTATAAGGAGCCCAAATTTATTCGTTATTGGATTAATCAATTAAAACAGACATACGCTAAAATGTCACAAGAAGAACGCGAAAATGCAGCGTTAATTGTCTCTGCGCATAGTTTGCCAGAAAAAATCCTTCAATATGGAGATCCTTATCCAGACCAATTAAAGGATACAGCAGAGTTAATTGCAAAGGGAGCAGGTATATCTACTTATTATCTAGGCTGGCAAAGTGCGGGAAATACACCAGATCCTTGGCTTGGTCCAGATGTCCAGGATTTAACAAGAGATTTACATGCGAAATATGGATATAAAGCATTTGTATATGTGCCAGTAGGATTTGTAGCGGAACATCTAGAAGTCTTATATGACAATGATTACGAGTGCCTTGTTGTGACGGAAGAAGTTGGAGCAAGCTATTATCGACCAAAAATGCCAAATGCTCAGCCGGAATTTATTGACGCACTAGCAACAGTGGTTTTAAAAGAAATTGCAGTACCTATTAAAGGGTAAAGTGCCGTAAATTATTTTTTGTTGATGTTATTATATTGTAAACGGAACCAAGTGATTTTTTCGAAAATCACTTGGTTTCTTTTGTTGCAACGGGTTTAACTCTGTGATATATTCTTTTTTGTACTAACTGACCGAAATGTTATTTTAGTCAGTTTTGTGGTGAATCAATAATGAATGCATAAATGGCGAATAAGTGCGAATAAATGGTTGGAGAGAAAATCTCTTCTACATAACTGGAGAAACTGTTTTTATTCGCATGGAAAGAAAGAGGTGGAATATTTGGCTGTTGATCGTAGGAAGCTTATTTTAGAAGCGGCGACTAAATCATTTTCTATGTTTGGTTATAAAGCAACAACTATGGATCATGTCGCTAAAATTGCAAATGTAGGAAAAGGAACGATTTATACTTTTTTTAAAAATAAAGAGGAGCTCTTTTTTGAAATTGTTAATGATTTAATTAAAGAAATGAAGGAAAGAGCAGATGAGTCATTTGATCCTTCTTCTACGTTTATGGAAAATGCCCATCGTGCACTGATGAATATGCTTGAATACCGTAAAGAGCATCATCTGACGGTTAAGCTTTTTCAAGAACAGCGAGAAATTGGTACACTGGAAGTAAAGGAAGTAATTAGCCATTTAGAAAATGCGATCTTAAATTATATGAAAACACGTGTACAAGAAGCGATAGATAAAGGAGAGATTGAAACCCAGAATCCAGAGTTGACATCCTTTATTATTATTAAAGTATACTTAGCGCTTATTTTTGAGTGGGAGAAACAACATCCACCTCTTACTACAGAGGAAATAGCTTCTAGTTTTGAATTACATTTATTTCATGGATTAGCAAACCCGCTTAATAAATGAGAAAATAGTCTGTTAGTTATTAAAGTTAATAACCAGGATGTTTTTCTTTTAACTAAGCTATTAGAATTGTTTTTTAAAGGATAAATGATTGATTAAAAATGGAGGGAATTATATGAAACAAAGTTTACTAAAGGCAGAGCTGTCCTCTATTTTTAAAAATAAAATGATGCTGATCTCTGTTATCGCTATTGTGTTTGTTCCGATATTATATGCTGGTATTTATTTATGGGCCTTCTGGGATCCTTATGGAAACTTAGATAAATTGCCTGTTGCCGTTGTGAATGAAGATACTGGGACAGAGATGAATGGAAAAACATTAGATATTGGAAAAGATTTAGTGGAAAATTTAAAGGACAGCGAAGACTTTAATTTTAAATTTGTCGATAAAGAAACTGCTTATAAAAATTTAAAAAATCAGAAGTATTATATGCTGATAGAAATCCCTAAGGATTTTTCCGATAATGCGACAACATTACTTGAAGATAATCCACAAAAATTGGATCTAAAATATGTTTCTAATCCAGGATATAACTTTATTTCTTCTCAAATAGGGAATTCCGCAATTGAAAAAATAAAGCAAGGTGTTAGTAAAGAAGTGACAGAAACCTATGCGGAATCTATTTTTGAAAATATTACGGAAATGTCAGACGGCTTAAAAACAGCAAGTAATGGTGCAAAAGATTTAAAAGATGGAACAGATAAAGTAAAATCGGGTACAGAAGAAGTGTATAAAAATCTAGAAACACTTGCTGAAAAGTCTATACAATTTTCCGATGGTGTTAATAGTGCTAATAATGGAGTGAAAGAGCTTGCCAATGGAGCAGATGATTTAAAGCAAGGATTAACGCAATTGCAATCAGCCCAAGGGGAATTAAATAATGCTGCACAGAAACTGCAAGGGGGAGACCAGGCAATTCTTGATGGTGTTTCGCAAGCCAAAGATGGAATCAACACAGTTAAAGCAAATATTCCTTCGTTAATAGAAGGGACAAATAAGCTGCAAACAGGCTCCAATACTTTAACACAAGGCTTAACAGACTGGAGCGATAAATCAGAACAATTAGCTGCTGGAGCTAATCAGTTGCATGAAGGTGCAACAACCTTACAGGAAACAATTAATGCGATAATGCCCATGCTGCAAGGTTTGCCAGAAGAAAATAAGCAGCAGCTTGTAGCAGCACTTAAAGGGTTGGTGGACGGCAGTTCTTCGATTGCCACCAATACAAAAGCGTTAAGTCAAGCAGCAGACCAGCTTGCAGCCGGCGGAACAAGCTTGTCTAATGGCATAACAGACTTAAATAAAGGGCAAAAACAATTGCAAACAGGCATTAATCAGTTAAGTGATGGAAGCAGCCAGCTAGAAAATGGGGTAAAACAGCAGGTAGCTGGTCAGGAACAATTTGTGGCTGGTATGAATAAGTATGCTTCTGAATTCGCAAAAGCTGTTGATGGTTCTACTAAATTGTCTTCTGGTGCAAATACTTTAGTATCAGGGATGAATACACTTGCAACAGGATCGACTGCTTTATCAGATGGAACCAATTTGCTCAAAGATGGATCAAAAGAATTGGTAAATGGAACATCATCCTTATTAGATGGAAGCAAGGAGCTTTCGTCTAAATTATCAGACGGAGCTGAGGAAGCAAGTTCCATCCATTCTGATGAAAAAACATATGACATGATAGCTGAACCAATCTTAGTTGACCAAGACAAAGTATCGGATGTGCCAAACTATGGAACTGGCTTAGCTCCATATTTCATTTCGCTAGGACTATTTGTTGGTGCATTAATGCTCTCAATTGTGTTCTCTTTTGCAGAACCAGAAGAACAGCCAAAAAGTGGAATTCGTTGGTTCTTAAGCAAAACGATTATTTTGATTGGGGTAGGAATCTTACAGGCTTTAGTTGCCTCCTTTGTGTTGCTAGTCATCTTAGGAATGGAAGTGGAAAGTGTACCATTGTTTATCCTATTTACCATTCTAACTAGTTTAGTGTTTTTCTCGATTATTCAATTTTTGGTTACTTTATTTGGAAACCCAGGACGATTTATTATCGTCATCATCATGATTTTCCAATTAACAACAAGTGCGGGTACTTTCCCATTAGAGTTAATACCAAATGTTTTACAACATATTCACAATCTATTGCCAATGTCTTATTCAGTAGCTGGATTAAAAGCAGTTATCTCTACTGGTGATATGGACTTTATGTGGCATAATGCAGAGATTCTTGGTATTTACCCACTTGTATTCTTTGCAGGTACAGCTGTTTATTTTATTTTTAAATACAAACGGTATTATACAAATAAGGAAGTAGAAGTAACAGTAGAATAATTTGAAAAAGCTGCTAACTTTATATCTTCTTAAGTTACCTCTATTGTGCGAAACCTTGATAGAGTGTGGGGAAGATACATAGTTGCAGCTTTTTATATGGTGTCTAAAAGATCACTCCATTTCTTAAACTTTGCCAATTCGATGAAAAAAGTACAAATGAAGTGATTATTTCCCGTTTTTTCGTTATAGTATAAAAGGGTAATTAAATTCGGGAAAATTGGATATAATTCTACAAAATTATAAGGGGTGTCTTTTTATGCTGTTTATAGATAATAAAGGGATAACAGATCCACGCATTAATCTAGCAATTGAAGAGTATGCTTTGAAAAACTTAGACATAAATGAAACGTATCTTTTATTTTATATAAATGAACCTTCTATCATTATTGGGAAAAACCAGAATACGATAGAAGAAATTAATACTGATTATGTAGAGTCAAATGGCATACATGTTGTTAGAAGATTATCTGGCGGCGGTGCCGTCTATCATGACTTAGGTAATTTAAGCTATAGCTTTATCACGAAAGATGACGGGAATAGCTTTCATAACTTTAGAAAATTCACCGAGCCTGTTGTTCAAGCACTTAAAAGCATGGGAGTAAATGCTGAATTAAGTGGTCGTAATGATCTTCTTGCTGAAGGTAGAAAAATTTCTGGCAATGCACAATTTTCTACAAGAGGAAGAATGTTTACGCACGGAACATTATTATTTGATTCAGAAATGGATCATATTGTGTCAGCGCTAAAAGTGAAAAAAGACAAAATCGAATCCAAAGGGATTAAATCAGTAAGAAGCAGAGTAGCAAACATTACTGAATTTCTTCCAGAAAAAATATCCATTCAAGAATTTCGCAGCCTGTTATTAAGCTATCTTTTTGAAGGGGAAGAGAATATTCAAGAATATGTCTTAACAGCAGAAGATTGGGAAAAAATTCATCAATTATCTAAAGAAAGATATCAAAATTGGGATTGGAATTATGGCAAATCTCCTAAATTCAATTTACAGCATTCACATCGTTTCCCAGTTGGTCAAATCGATGTAAGATTTGATGTAGTAAAAGGAATTGTGAAAAACTGCAAAATTTATGGTGATTTCTTTGGAGTTGGCGATGTAGAAGATATTGAAAAACGACTGATCGGGGTCCGCTATGACCGCTCCGAATTAGAAAAGGCATTAGGTGATATTTCCATAAAGCATTATTTTGGAAATGTGACAAAAGAAGATTTTCTGCAATTGATTTATTGATTATATAGAAGAATAATTTTTAGCATCTTAAATGATAGAAGGTTTCTTCTTATTTTGGATGCTTTTTTTATACCCTTTTTGAAAGTAAGAGTGCAACGGAGAGCTGGACACGCTTTTTTTACATCAAAATAAATAGTGAAAATATCTCCTTTTAGTTCTAAAAAAATTCTTTTTGGACTACTTATTAATAATAGGTTGTACTAGGCAGGCAGGAGGGAGATTATGACTAGAAAAATTGGCTTTTATGCAGTAGTTGCCTATGTGTTATACGGTTTGTTTTTTTATTGGTATTTATTTCAATATACTAGTCCAGCTTTGCCCTTTGAATATCAAGGATCCCAAGCAGATCCAAGTACCTTTTTAAATAGCAGAGAATTAGTATTAAGTGGGGAATATTCACGGGTAAGGAACTTCTTGTTTTTTATTTCTACACCATTTGAATGGCTTTTTTACTTATTTGTTTTGTTATTTGGTTTTTCCAAAGTATTTAAAAAATGGGGAGAGGCTTCTGCGAAATATAAGTCGATACAAACGGCTATTTACTTATTTTGGCTGAATATAACTGCCTTTATTATTACCTTTCCACTTAGTTATATTAGTTATTCTGTATCGAAAACCTATCATATTTCTACCCAGAGCTTTCCTTCTTGGATGAAGGATCAATTCATTGATTTTTGGGTGAATTATGTCATTATGTTTCTTATTGTTTCCGTCTTATACTGGCTAATGAGCAAGAGTCAAAAGAGGTGGTGGCTTTATGCCTGGGTATTATCCATTCCTTTTACTTTATTTCTCACGTTTATTCAGCCTGTCGTCATTGACCCGCTATACAATGATTTCACCCCTTTAAAGGATAAAGAATTAGAGGCAGAGATATTGAAGCTTGCGAGTGCTTCTAATATTCCAGCCGAGCATGTTTTTGAAGTAAATATGTCAGATAAAACGAGGGCGTTAAATGCTTATGTTACAGGGATAGGGAGCAATGCAAGAATTGTGCTGTGGGATACTAGTTTAAAGGAATTAGATAATGACGAAATTTTATTTGTAATGGCACATGAAATGGCTCATTATGTAGAAAAACATATTTATATAGGAATAGGCATCTCCTTATTTTCCTCTTTATTTGGTTTGTATTTTATTTATAAATTGCTGCACTGGATTGTAAATCGATGGGGGACAGAACTTAAAATTGTAAAAGTAGAGGATATACAGTCCTTCCCTTTAATTCTTTTATTAATTTCGATGCTGCTATTTACTGTAAATCCATTAACTAATGTCATTTCAAGATATGAGGAAAAAAGAGCTGATCATTATGCAGTCGAATTAACAGAAAATCCAGAGGCGGGTATTGTTACATTTCAGAAGCTAGCAAAGACCGGACTGAGTGAAGTGAATCCACCTTTATTGGTAAAAATATTCCGCTATAGCCATCCGACGATGCTGGAGAGAATTAGTAAGCTGGAAGAAGAAAGCATTCGATTACAAAATCAGAAAAAATAATCCAAAAATAAAGGATGTCTTAAAAAATTTAATCATAGTAGGTGATTAGACTCTTTAAGAACATCCTTTGGCTTTAAAATAATCCATTATTATCAAGTTCCGAAGCGCTTACATAATAAATTAAATTCGCTGCTCAGTTCGTTGAATGTTTCTCTGTCATGTTCATCAATGGCTTTATCAATCAAGGACATCAAATTTGCTTTTTCATTATTTAATTGAATTTCAGAAAGCAACATTTCAATATAGAGGTCTTTTACATAAGTATTTGTGTTTTTTTTCTGGCCACTTAACTTTGTAAACTCAGTATAGGACTTATCATTCATTGTCTTTCCCTCCTGATGCCTTTTTAATATTATATGGGAGAAATGGATAATTATCAATTTGTTTTTTAAAAATTATGAAATTTGATTATAAAGTATGTCTATATTCTGAAAAATTATTTTGTCTTAAGATTCATTAGGTAAAAAGTGCTATTATAGGGGAAGATTACTAAAAAAGGAGGATTTATCGTTGGAAGAAAATTTTTTAATAGTCGATAAGTATTATATTAATTATCATACGCTTGCAGTCTTGCCTTCTATTGTAGCTAATGGCGATATCTATTCAAAGGTATATGAACATAATAATGTTTTCTTATGCAAACTTAGTCCGTTAATGATTGTGAAAGCAACATGTGGTTATCTGGGAAGTTCTTATGAAGGGAGAAGGGAGGGGACTCGCCAACTAATGACCTATTATCATAAACTTCCAATTGTAATTGATGATTTTAATTCCGTTTATTTTTTTCCCACTCATTCTCCTAGGAATAACAACTGTGCATGGATTTCTCTTCATCATATTCTTGATACCAAAAAAATAGAAGCCTCTAAGGTAAGAATAACGTTTCAAAATTTGCAAAGTGTAGAAATAGGGGTTTCGCTCTATACCCTAAGAAATCAAATAATGCGGACAAATTCTCTTAAAACATTACAGCGTTATAATCATGAAGCAAGTATTAATCCCAAGTTAACATATAAAAGTTTACTGGTGGATAAACAAAAAAAATTAGCAGAAGCTCAAATGATGTATAAAAAAAAGCAGGATAGTAATTGAACTTTTTTTATTTGTTTTTGTTAGCTAATAGTAAACCTTTTGTATAAATAATGTTCCAATAATTCTTGAACTTTATTCCGAAGGCGGGGGTTAAAGTAGTTATGATATTCTTCATAGCCGTTATAAATAAATAAAAACATGGTAAATGCTTCATCACGATTTACTTCTTGAATCTTCATTGTATGCTTATACATATAACTCTTCGTTTTTCTTAACTCCGATTGTACTACTTTCATTGCATTTTCGAGTAAATCTATATAAGGTTGTTTTAATTTTAAATTACTTATTTTGATGACCTGCAGATCTCGATTAAGTATTGTTAAAAGCATAGGAAGATAAATAGCTTTTTCCATAACATCTCTTTCTATTTCAGGAATTCTTGTCATACTCGTTACCCCTTTCCTTCAATATAAAACAGAACATTTGTTCTCTGTTTATGATCATACCTTTTTTATTTCCTATTTTCAAGTGAATAATGACAATTTTCGGGTGGGTTACAGATTTGCCTCTGTAATGTACGAGGCTCAATTGCTATCTTTGATAAAATATAGAAAAGAAAAAAGGCAGCTGAAGAAGGGAAAGTTATTTCAGATGTCGAAATATATAATTATTTTAATAAGGAAGGAAGATGGAAGTGAAAGAAAGTAAAAGAATAAATGCAGAAGATTTATATGAATTAAAATCTGTGGTGGATCCTCAAGTAAAAGGGGAAGAATGTTTGTATGTAGTCACTTCCATTTGCAAAGAGACTGATAAATATTATTCCAATATTTATCATAAAGATCTAAACACACTTGAAACAATGCAATGGACGTTTGGGAAACATCGAAATCATTCTCCAAGATGGTCACCGACTGGAGAAGAAGTTGTCTTTATTTCTAATCGTTCTGGAACAAATCAATTATTTTTATTAAGTAAAAAAGGTGGAGAAGCGGAGCAGCTTACTTCTTTAGCGAACGGAGTGAGTAATCCAGTATGGTCACCTGATGGGACAGAAATAGCTTTTCAATGCCATTTAAAAAAAGGAGAAACAGTAGAAAATAAAGAGATGAAAACAGATGAGAAGGAGGAAAAGCTCTCTGCTCTAGAAGTGACAAATATGAAATATAAATCAGACGGAAAGGGCTTTTGGGATGGCAGCTATGATCATATTGCTGTCTTAAATATTAAGAATAAAACAATCACACAACTTACTTCTGGAGAAAATAATTATTATTTGCAAAGCTGGTCACCTGATGGGCAATACATAGCAATTAGTGCAGATGAAAGCAAAGAAAAGGATTTCAGTTTTATCTCTGATATTTATCTCTATAATAGAAAAGAAGACAGTTGGAAGAAGATTACGGAAAGCAATGGAAATTACGGAAAAGCAACATGGACTCCTGATAGTAGAAGATTAGGATTAATAGGGAGCGGCAGAGAGTATGAAAATGCTACCCTATCTCAGCTATGGGTGTATGAGATAGAAACGGATTCTCTACAATGCTTAACTCCAGAATGGGATGTGAATGTTGGGGATTATGCAATCGGTGATTTTCAACAGGGAACTGTAACGCCTGGTATGCTGTGGGGAGAGGACAATGAAAGTTTTACCTTTTTAGCAACAGATCACGGAAATACAGTTGTTTATTTTGGAAATACTTCTGGAGCTATCTATCCATCTCTTATAGATAACCAGCATGTTTATGGTTTATCTACAGGAGGCAGTTTAAAAAAAGCGGTAGTGGCTATTAGCACACCTACACATCCTGGAGATTTATATACATTAAATTTAGAGACTGGCGAAACTCAGCAAATAACAAATATAAATAAGGAGTTTGCCGAAACTCATGCTTTCTCTGAAGCAGAGCCGCTTCAAATTGTGTCTCGGGATGGTTGGGAGCTTCATGGGTGGTTAATGAAGCCACAAGGTTTTAAAGAGGGCGAAAAATATCCGATGGTAGTAGAGATTCATGGAGGACCGCATGCAATGTATGCTAATTCTTATTTTCATGAATTTCAAACATTAGCCTCCAATGGTTTTGCTGTATTATTTATTAATCCGAGAGGAAGCCATGGATATGGACAGCAATTTGTAGATGCTGTACGTGGAGATTATGGTGGAAAGGATTATGAAGATATTATGGATGCCGTTGATTATACAATAGAAACATTTGATTTTATTGATGCTTCTCGCTTAGGGGTTACAGGGGGAAGCTATGGCGGCTTTATGACAAACTGGATTGTTGGACATACAGACCGTTTCAAGGCAGCTGTTACACAGCGCTCGATCTCTAATTGGATTAGTTTCTATGGGGTTAGTGATATAGGGTATTACTTCACTGATTGGCAAATAAAAGCAGATTTAAATGATATAGAAACACTGTGGAAGCATTCTCCGTTAGCCTATGTCTATAATATACAAACACCTTTACTAATATTACATGGTGAAAAAGATTATCGTTGTCCAATTGAACAGGCAGAACAGTTGTTTATTGCCTTAAAGGTACAAAAGAAAGAAACAAAATTTGTCCGTTTTCCAGAATCAAATCATGAACTTTCCAGGAGTGGCAAACCCGCACTTCGAATAGAAAGATTAAACTATATTAACAATTGGTTTTTAGAGTATATATAAGAAATTAAGAGGGCGCCGTTGGGTGCCCTCTTTTTGTTGATATAAGAATATTCTTTTGGAAGAGAAATTTTAAGAGGAGCGTATATGGAAAAAGAGAGAAAAAGGACAATGTTACCTTGCAATGTAATTTTAAGCAGAAAAAAATGTAGAATGGAGCATTTTTTGATATGATAGTAAAAAGAAAGATAATGACAAAGCAATTAAGGGGCTAGATAACAGTAGGAATTTACATGGAAAAGAAGGTCTATAAATTTTTTGCGAAGGTTACAATTAATAATGAAATAATTAAAAAATGAGATTGATATAGAAAGGATTAAAAGAAATGGGGAGAGCGGAGTATAGAAAAGGAAAGAAAAGAAGGAGATTACGAAAAGGAAGAGTCTTCTTTCTATTCCTTATTCTATTTATACTAGCTGTAACTATATATAGTATTTTTCAATTTAAGCAAGGCGAAAAGCAATCGTTAGGGAAGATAGGAATAGACGAGGTTAAATATGAATTTAATGGGGAAAAAGATAGTAATGGGGGCACGAATATTCTTTTACTGGGAAGCGATCAGCGTAAAGGCGAAAAGCAATCTAGAACAGATACAATTATGATTGCCCAATATCATCCAGATAAAGGAACATATAAAATCATATCGTTAATGAGAGACATGTATGTAGATATACCAGGATATGGACAAGGTAGAATCAATACAGCATATACGATTGACGGTCCTGAATTACTAAGACAAACCATTAAACAAAATTTTGATATAGATTTACAATATTATGCAATTGTTAATTTTGAAGGATTTGAAGCAGTAATTGATGAAGCATTCCCAAATGGTGTAGAGATCGATGTAGAAAAGCAAATGTCTAAAAATATTGGTGTGACATTAGAGCCGGGACTACAACATTTAAATGGAAAACAGTTACTGGGGTATGTACGCTTCCGACACGATGCAGAATCAGACTTTGGCAGAGTATCAAGACAACAAAAAACATTACAAGCAATCGCTGATCAAGTTTCTGCGGTTCAAACATTTGCAAAATTACCCAAATTGGCAGGAGTTATTATGCCATATATTAATACGAGCATGGATACTGGCGACATGCTATTTATCGGGAAAGATTTACTGACTTCAAAAAGTCATGAGGTAGAATCGTTAAGAGTTCCAGTAGACGGAACTTTTCAAGATATGAGAGTGAATGGGGCTGCTGTATTATCTGTCGATTTAGAAGCGAATAAAGCAGCGATAAAAGAATTTCTAGCGCAATAAATGGAGTGTTTATTAACATACTCTTTATGTTTATTAGCAATGTATGAATTAAAATGGAAAAGGCAGGGGAATTTTGGGTCTGCCGATGTTAAAATGAGAATGGCTATATAAGGAGCGGAATGATCCTTGTATTTTATTGGATTAATTAAAAAATCAACACTATTGAAAGAATACACATACGAAAAGATGCGTAAGTTATACAAGGGGTTTTGTGCTCATGGATATAAACTTAATGAAAGAATGGTTTACACTTGATAGAATAATGGATTTAATTGATAGTTATCGTTCATTTGGACCGTTGCCAGGGGTCCTGCTGCCGCTGATAGAAGCGTTTTTACCTTTTTTGCCGCTGTTTGTTTTTATTATGGCTAATGTGAACGCATTTGGATTTTGGCTGGGATTTCTCTATTCATGGGTTGGAACAATTTTAGGAGCATTGCTTGTATTCTCGATTATTAGGAAATATGGAAAAAAAAGAATGCTGAGATTTTTAAGTAATCATAAAAAAGTGCAGAAGCCAATGATCTGGATTGAAAGACATGGATTTGGTCCTTTGTTCTTGCTTTTATGTTTTCCATTTACACCATCTGCACTTGTAAATATAGTAGCTGGTTTATCGAGAATTAGTACAAGCCAATATATTCTGGCAGTAATCGCTGGTAAGCTTGTTATGATTAGTACGATTAGCTTTATTGGTTATGATTTACGATCCATGATTGCTCAGCCATTACGTACGATACCTGTTGTGATTGCTATCTTTATTCTTTGGTTTATTGGAAAAAGAATCGAAATGAAAATGAATAATGTAGGGATTGATGAGAAAGAGAGAAGCCATTAAAAAATGGTTGTAAATATTGTTTGGAGGAGATAGAGGTTGAAAGAAGCAATAAAGAAAGAAAGCATAGAATGGTTAAAGGCATTTGCTATCGGAATTATCATCTTTATTATAATTCGTGCTTTTTTCTTCTCCAATTATGTAGTGGAAGGCGAGTCGATGATGCCTACCCTGCAGGACGGAAATAAATTAGTTGTTAATAAAGTTGGTTATAAAATGACTGATTTTAATCACTTTGATATTATTGTTTTTCATGCAAATAAAAATGATGATTATGTGAAACGAGTAATTGGCATCCCTGGAGATAAAGTAGAATATAGAGATGACCACCTATTTATAAATGGGAAAAAGTATGAGGAGCCTTTCTTAGATGACTACCGCAAACAAGTTTCTTCAGGAAGGCTGACAGGGAATTTTACATTAAAAGAGATTACTGGAGAAGTTACAGTTCCGAAGGGGAAATTATTTGTATTAGGGGATAATCGATTAGGGAGCTGGGATAGCCGACATTTCGGATTTATTTCTATTGACCAAGTAGTTGGGAAAGTCAGCTTGCGCTATTGGCCATTTAATGAAATACAATTTTCCTTTTAGGGAAGAGTAGGACGTAAGCATCTTTTTTTAATTAATAAAATAGCCAAACAATTATATGAATCTGTATCTTTGTATAATTGTTTGGGTCTACCTTAAGCTGGGATACTTATGTCCCAGCATTTTTTTGTTAAAATTAACGCTTAGAAAAAGAGAAAAATTATCCAGCAGCACTTTTCTATAGAAACATGTGTTTCTATGTTATGATGATAATTACAGAGAAGAAATAATGGAGATAGAAAAAAAGGGGGGATTTTGGATGACTGTCCGCTTATTAACAGGTCGATCTGGTACTGGGAAAACAACATTCTGTATCGAAGAAATCCAAGCGAAACTTGCTGAAAATCCAGAAGGGAATCCGATTATTTATATCGTTCCAGATCAGATGACCTTTATGTCAGATCAACGTTTGTTGTCTGGCTCGAATGTTCAGGGAATGTTTCGTTCACAAGTATATAGTTTTACCCGCCTTGCATGGAGAGTGTTGCAAGAAACAGGCGGAATCAGCCGCTATCACATCAATAGTATGGGTGTAAGCATGTTGATTCGAAAAATTATAGAAGAGAATAAAAATGACCTAACTCTATTTAAAAAGGTTGCCGATAAGAACGGATTTATTGATCAGGTAGAACAATTAGTCACGGAATTTAGAAGATATACTGTTACTCCAGAGGAACTGTTAGCAACGAAAGCACAATTAGAAGGAACAAAAGAAGCAACCAAAGCTTTACAGGATAAAATCAGTGACCTTGAATTAATCTATGAAAAATTTGAAGAAAGAATAATTGGAAATTACATTGATGGTGAGGATTATTTCCGTTTGCTTGCGGAAAAGATTAGCGAGTCCTCTTATTTGCAAAATGCTGAAATTTACATTGATGGTTTTTATAGTTTTACGCCTCAAGAGTATTTAATCATTCAGCAGTTAATGCATACATGTGAAAAGGTGACGATTACGAATACATTAGATCCTTTTACTTTCCAAAATGATGACTTAAGTTTATTCCGAATGACAACAGAATCCTTCCAAACAATCCAAGCAATGGCTAAGCAGTTAGGAGTGAAAGTCGAGGTTATCAAGCTTACGGAATTCAAAAAAAATAGCCATCCATCGTTAGTTCATATAGAGAGTCATTTTGATAGTAGACCAGCTGTAGCTTTTACTAAAGATACAACTATTAAATTTGGTGAAAGCGTAAATCCGCGTGCAGAAATAGAAGGGGTTGCACGGGAAATCATAAAACTCGTTAGACATAAAAATTATCGCTATCGAGAGATTAGTTTACTCTCTCGTAATTTGTCAGCTTATCAAAATATTATAGAAACTGTTTTTAGAGATTATCATATACCAATATTTATTGATCAGAAAAGTCGAATGCATGATCATCCTTTGGTGGAGCTGATCCGTTCCTCTTTAGAAATTTTCGATACAAATTGGCGCTATGAGCCTGTGTTTCGTTCGATAAAAACAGAGTTACTATTTCCACTTCATGAACGCAAAAATAATATTAGAGAAAAAGTAGACAGGCTTGAAAACTATTGTCTTGCATATGGAATAAAGGGAAGTAAGTGGACTTCAAAAGAACGCTGGAAGTATCGAAGAATTAAGGGGCTGGAATTTGAACAAGGTGTGCAGACGGACGCAGAAAAGGAATTCGAACAAGAATTAAATGAGCTGCGTCTCTCTTTAACTGCGCCTCTAATCCGCCTTCAAAACCGCTTGAAAAGAGGGAAAAACGGCAGAGCGAAATGTGAAGCACTATATTTATTTTTAGAAGAGCTAGAAGTGCCGGTGAAGATGGAGTATTGGAAGAATGAGTTAGAAAGCAAAGGGGAGCTAGTAAAAGCTGGAGAGCATGATCAAGCATGGAACAGTATAGTAGATCTATTAGATCAATTTGTGGAGATACTAGGGGAAGAGGAATTTTCAACCAAGCAATTTGCAACGGTGATTAGTGCAGGGCTAGATACATTAAAGTTTTCTCTTGTTCCTCCAGCACTGGATCAAGTATTGATTGCTGACTTAGAACAGTCTCGTTTAAATGATATAAAGGTTGCGTTTGTTATCGGTCTAAATGAGGGTGTTTTTCCATCGAGATTTCAGGATGAGGGCATACTTGCAGACACAGATAGAGAATCATTACAACAAAAAGGGATGAAGCTTGCTCCTACAAGCAAAACAAGGTTATTAGACGAGGAGTTTCTTGCATACAAAGCATTTACAACGCCAACGGATTATCTTTATTTAACCTATCCACTGGCAAACGATGAAGGAAAGTCTATCTTGCCATCTACTTATATCAAAAGAATGCAGGATCTATTTCCAAAAGCTGAAACTGTCTATTATATGTCTGATCCGAAAGAATTGTCAGAAGAAGGCCAGCTTGATTATGTGGTTCATTTACAAACAACTTTGTCTTACCTTACTGGCCAGCTTTATTTGAAGAAAAGAGAGTATCCTATCTATGATTTCTGGTGGGATGTTTACAATGAGTATATCGAACACCCAAATTGGAGAGAACCAGCCAAAAAGGTTTTTTCTAGTTTAACTTATCAAAATAAAACCGAGAAATTATCGGAACAAACAAGCAGTGAATTGTATGGAGATACCATATCAGCAAGTGTTTCGAGAATGGAGTTATTTCATGCTTGTCCATTTTCGCATTTTGCTACCCATGGATTAAAGCTTCGTGAACGGCAGGTATATCGTTTAGAAGCGCCTGCTATTGGTGACTTATTTCATGCAGCTTTAAAATATATTGCGGAAACAGTTATGCATCAAGAGTTAATGTGGTCTAGTTTAACAAGAGAGCAATGTGAAAGTTTAGCAAGAGATGCGGTAGAAATGCTCGCACCTAAATTGCAGAATGAGATATTGCTTAGTACTAATAGACATCATTATATAAAAAGAAAGCTAGAACAAATCATTAGCAGAGCTTCTCTTATTTTAAGCGAACATGCCAAACATAGCGGTTTCTCGCCAATTGATTTAGAGCTTGAATTTGGACCAAAAGGGAAGCTGCCATCGATTTCTTTTCCGCTGAAAAACGGTACGAATATGAATCTGATTGGCAGAATCGACCGTGTTGATAAAGCAGAAGTAGGGGATGAAGTATATTTACGTGTAATTGACTATAAATCAAGCGGGCAAGAATTAAATATGAATGAAGTTTACTATGGCTTGTCCTTACAGATGCTGACTTATTTGGACTTAATTATTACAAACAGCACGATTTTGGTGGATAAGGAAGCGAGCCCGGCTGGAGTATTATATTTTCATGTTCATAATCCGATGATTTCCAGTAAAAAAATCCTCACATTAGATGAAATCGAAGAAGAGCTATTAAAGAAATTTAAAATGAATGGGTTAATGCTTGGAGAAGAACGAGTCATTCAGTTAATGGATGAAACATTGGAAAAAGGGAATTCGCCGATTGTACCGGCAGGCTTTAAAACCGATGGCACTCTTACGAAGGCATCGAAGGTAGCTACTAGAGACGACTTTAGCAAAATGCAAAAATTTGTACGTCACAAATATAGAGATTCAGGAAATAAGATTATTAGTGGGGAAGTAGGCATAGAACCTTATCGATTAAATGACAAGAAGCCTTGTACTTTCTGCTCGTTTAAGTCTGTCTGTCAATTTGATGAAGCATTAGAAACAAACCAATATAGACAATTGCCAGCCTACTCAAAAGACGAAGTACTGCAATTAATTAGAGAGGAGGCTAATACAAGTGAAAGAGATTAATATACCAGACAAGCCAGCAGATGTTACCTGGACAGATGATCAGTGGAAAGCAATTATGTCTAGTGGCCAAAATATTTTAGTCGCAGCGGCAGCTGGCTCAGGTAAAACAGCCGTATTAGTAGAAAGAATGATTCGAAAAATCGTATCCGATCAGCCAATTAATGTGGATGAATTGCTCGTTGTTACCTTTACGAACGCATCAGCAGCAGAAATGAAGCACCGGATCGGCGAAGTGCTGGAAAAGGAGATCAATGCAAATCCAGCCTCCCAGCATTTAAAAAGACAGCTGGCCCTTTTAAATAAAGCCCATATTTCTACCATTCATTCTTTCTGTTTAGAAGTTATCCGAAAATATTATTATGTCATTGATTTGGATCCAGGTTTTAGAATTGCGGATGAAACAGAAGGACAATTATTAAGAGATGAATGCTTAGAAGATCTTTTTGAAGAGGAATACGGAAAGGAAAATAATCTCGCTTTTTTTGATTTAGTAGATGCTTTTACAAATGATCGCAGTGATGATGCATTGCAGCGAATGATTCAAGAAATATATGATTTTTCCCGCTCTAATCCATTTCCGTCTGCTTATTTACAGTCTTTAATCGACATGTATGATAAGAAAGAAGATGCAGATATTACTGAATTACCATTTATGAAGCATTTAATCGATGATGTGGAGCTGCAGCTAGACGGTGTGAGAAAGCTGCTTGAGTATGGCTACGAATTGACAAAGCTTCCAGGAGGTCCCGCCCCGAGAGCGAGCAACTTCTTGGACGATTTAGAATTAGTGTCTATTTTAGAAAAGGCAAAGGCACATTCCTGGGAAACTTTATATGAGGCCATGCAGTCATTGAAATTTTCACGGGCAAAACCTTGCAAAGGAGACGAATATGATCCAGCGCTAGTGGAAGAGGGACAAAGAATCAGAGATCGTGCAAAAAAAATATTGCAAGAAATGCAAAGCGATCTTTTTACAAGAAAACCACAGAGCTTCTTAAAGGATATGGCGGCGATGAAGCCACATGTGGAGACACTTGTTTATCTAGTGGAGGCCTTTGGGCAAAGATTCCAACAAATAAAAATGGATAAAGGGTTAGTGGACTTTGCTGATTTAGAGCACTTTTGTTTAGCTATCTTAAGTCAACCCAAGGAAACCAATACGGAGCTTATTCCATCAGAAGCAGCATGGTTTTATCGAAATCAGTTTAAAGAAGTGCTTATCGATGAGTATCAGGATGTAAATTTAGTGCAGGAATCTATTTTAAAGCTAGTAACAAAGGATAGTGAATCGGAAGGAAATCTGTTTATGGTTGGCGATGTAAAACAAAGTATTTATCGCTTCCGATTAGCAGAGCCTAATCTATTCTTAGCGAAATATCTTCGGTTTCAAGAACGGGAAGATGCTGGTTATAAAATCGATTTAGCGAAAAATTTTCGCAGTAGAAAAGAAGTTTTAGAAGGAACAAACTTTCTCTTCAAGCAAATTATGGGTGTAAAAGTAGGCGAAATCGAATACGATGAAAGCGCAGAATTAAAGCTAGGTGCAAGTTATCCAGAAGAAACTCCTTATCCGATTGAAGTTGCATTAGTAAATCAGCGTGATTCAAGTGAAGACATGGAGATGGACGGAGAGTCAACGGGACTTGATGCAGCGGAACTGGAGCAATCACAATTGGAGGCAAGAGTAATTGCCGAAAAGGTAAAAGAATTATTTGAAACAAACCAAGAGGTATATGACGCAAAACAAAAAGCATATCGACCAATTCGTTTTAAGGATATGGTCATCTTATTGCGGTCTATGACATGGGCTCCGCAAATAATGGAAGAATTAAAGCAGTATAATATCCCGACCTATGCTAATTTAACAACAGGCTATTTTGAATCCACAGAAGTGGATATCATGATGTCTTTACTAAAGATTATCGATAATCCATATCAAGATATTCCGCTTGCTTCAGTTCTTCGTTCTCCCATTGTGGGATTAACGGAAGAAGAATTAAGTAAGCTGCGGATTGCCAAGAAACAAGGAGCTTTTTATGAAGCTATTCAAGCTTTTATTCAATCCAATAATCAGAAAGAAGAAGCTTTGTATGCAAAAATAAGACCATTCTTTGATAAATTTGCAGATTGGCGCGCTGAGGCAAGAAGAGGGGCGTTATCTGAACTAATTTGGAAGCTTTATCGGGAAACATATTTCTATGATTTTGTGGGGGGATTACCAGCAGGAAATCAGCGTCAGGCGAATTTGCGTGCACTTTATGACAGGGCTCGGCAATATGAAGAAACATCGTTTCGCGGGTTATTCCGCTTCCTTCGTTTTGTAGAGAGAATGAGGGACCGCGGCAATGATTTAGGTGCTGCAAGAGCTTTAACCGAACAAGAAGATGTTATTCGAATTATGACAATTCACAGCAGTAAAGGTTTAGAGTTCCCATTTGTATTTATGGCAGGATTGGGCCGTAATTTCAATACAATGGATTTAAGAAAGAACTTTTTATTGGATAAGGATTTAGGTTTTGCTACGAAATATATTGATGCAAAAAAGCGAATATCTTATCCGTCCCTCCCGCAAATTGCATTTGCTAAAAAGAAAAAGATGGAGTTGCTGGCAGAGGAGATGCGCGTCTTATATGTTGCATTAACTAGAGCAAAGGAAAAGCTGATTTTAATAGGTGCGGTGAAGGATATAGAAAAGGCAAAACAGAAATGGTCCCAAATCGCAGAACATTCCAATTGGCTTTTAAATGAGTTTGATCGTGCCCAAGCGAAGTCATACTTAGATTGGATCGGTCCAGCATTAGTGAGACATCGTGACAACAAATGGATTCATTTAGAAAGTTGGAGGGAAAAAGAGGAAATTTCTTTTCATCCATCTAATTGGGAAGTGAAAATTCTTCAAAAAGAGGAGCTTCTAAACCGATCGGTGGAGGAAGAAAATAAAGAAAATGAATGGCTTGAAATAGTATCGGAAGGAAAGCGAATGGATCGTTTCTCTGCTTATAAAGAAGACATTAAGAGAACTTTCGCATGGTCCTATTCTTCTAAGGAAAGCACCTCTCATCGCTCTAAGCAGTCTGTATCCGAATTGAAGCGCCAAGGAGAACTGCGGGATGCTCAAAGTGGGACAGACCTTGCTGAAAAATGGAAGCAAACGGTCTGGAATCGACCGAAATTCATGCAGGAAAAAAAATTAAGCCCAGCAGAAATCGGAACAGCTATGCATATGGTTATGCAGCATGTAGATGTAAAGGCAGAAGTTACGGCAGCTGGTCTAAAGCAATTATTAGAAGAGATGGTCAAAAAAGAACTATTAACGACTGAGCAGGCCGAAGTTATTGATATTTCTTCTATTTTATCCTTTTTCCAATCATCTTTAGGAAAAAGAATGCAGCAGGCACCAAAGCTTGTACGAGAAATTCCTTTTAATATTGCCTATCCAGCAAGCCGAGTATATGCAGATTGGCAGGGAGAAGAAGAGCCTGTTCTCATTCAAGGAATTATTGATGTATTCTTTGAAGATGACTTAGGTACTGTATTGCTTGATTATAAAACAGACACAATATCTGGTCGTTATAAGAGTGGATATGAAGAAGCAAAACCAATATTAGAATCACGCTATAAAGTGCAAATAGAGCTTTATACAGAAGCATTGGAAAAAATCTTAAAGCGAAAAATAGAAGAGAAATACTTATTCTTCTTTGATGGTGCACATGTGTTAAAGTTGTAAAAATTCTCGTGTCATAGTCGTATAAAAATGGCCCCCCGCAAAAATTGTGGGAGGCCAAATTAATGTAGAAAACAGAGGAGAATATTTATTAATTATTACCGGATATAGGCTGATCAATCCCGCTGCTATCTGTATAATTACTGGAATTGACTGCATTATTAGTAATTACAAATGCACCATTATTTCCAGTACCTGAGCCTATTGTTGATTTTGCATTGTCCTTTGGAGAAATAAAGAGGGAATCTCCAAATTGCACAATTCCCTCTCCTGTGTTAACAATTTGAATCGGACCTATTATAGCAGGCATAATTCTTTCCTCCTTGAAAAATATATGAACACTCGAATGAAAGGGCTTAGCAGCTAGTTATTTGCAACAACTGGTTGATCAAGTAAACTAGTATCTATATAGTTACTAGCGTTTAATCCATTATTTGTTATAATAAATGCTCCCGTATTGGAGGTACCAGAGCCTAAGGTTGCCTTTGAATTTCCTTTGGGAGAAATAAATAATGAATCCCCAAATTGCACAATTCCTTCTCCTACGTTAACAATTTGTACTGGTCCTACAATTGCAGGCATTTTTTAACCTCCTTTTGTGGTATCTATTCTAATCTGATACTAAAATATTCTTCTCGAAAAAATTTTTATCTTCCGCTTTCTATTATTCTAGACTTGTTTCTGTGTTATTAGAAAAAGGAGTTCCTATAAGATTTGTGCCAGTAATGGAAATAGGGCTTTCAGGGGTTGTAGTATTAAATTGACTAGGCTCATTTAATTGGATCAAATTATTTTCTGTTTCCGCTGCAAGTGGTTGCTCTATTTGCCGGATATGTTTAATTCTTGCTTCTGCATATAGATGACGGCAATTGCCTACTTGTAATAAGGAGGCAGAAGATATTCCAATAATATTTATATGATTTACTTTAATGATCGGTTTCCTATTTTCAAAATGACATGTTACATTTTCGATAATAGGAAGTAAGGGAATGGGTTCTGTAAACACAGAATAGTCTTCATATTCTGTTTCCGAACCATAAAAGAACTCTTTTTGTCTTTGGACTGCTAATGCCCTAGAGGCAGATTGATGGTAAGTTGCATCTCCGATTTCTACAATGGAGGAAAAGGATACGGTATTAATAGTGATTAAATCAACAACAGATGTACGCTGTAACATAGTTAAATTTTTGGATGCAGTGGAACAAAAGGGCCAATAATTAAAGATTCGGCTGGTGTATCGAAGGTGGAGGCTAATTGAATCGTTTGTGTATCTCCTATTAAGCAAATAGAGGAGCTGGCAACCCCTATAATATCAATTCTACCTACTTGAAGCTCTCGATTATATACTTGAAAATTCACTCTTTTCCACTTCCTTTCATGTTATCTGGTATATGACTTAAAAATAAATGAACTCCATTTTCCATTTCTTCCTTTAAAGCGTTGATAATTGCTTCATTAGATAAAGTGCTGCCGCTTTGCTTACGGTTAGTATTTTGTTGTAAATAATATTGAATCCTTGTTGGTAATTGCTTTGTAATATCCTCTTGAATAAAGGTGACATAGGATTCCTCTTCGGGCATATTAAGTTCTAATTGCTTTTGCCGAATGATTTCTGGCAATTCTAATTGAATAAATTGATGCATGACCTCTTCTATATCCATGGATCGATTCATCATCTGCTTAGGATCAATGGGTGGATAGAAAGGGGCCTGAGGCTGTTGGGTTGGTGAATTTGGATTAATGGCAAGTTCTTCAATGTTGCTTAAGTCTTCAGGATTAAGTCCAATATTCAAGGTTCCTTCTAACGTTTCCACTTTTAATTGGTCAAAGCTGTAATCGATACGATCAATATGGACAGTTGGCTTTTCGCTGATTGCCGTAACCTCATTCGTAAGATTGGCAACCTGTGCTTCTAAATCTTTAATTCTTTTTTCAAGCAATTGTAAATAATGACGCATATTTTCACTGTATTGATAAAAATCATAAGACATTTCTATCCCCCCTTTTTTCCTTATTGCAAATCATTCCTATTTTCGAGGAGATTGCAAGGGAACAGCAGGTGAGAAAACGGTATCTTCATCTGCTACATCCATTCCAGGTTCTTCTGGTTGAAGTTCAGGAGCTGATTCTGTAAATCCTCCCGTATTATATAAGTATGAGGCAGGTTTAATAATTCCAGCACTGCCTATCTGTAATACAGAAGAGTTAGAAATCCCCCCGATTTTAATTGAATTTATGGTTATAGATTGTTGGATAAAATAATTCATTAGACACATCACCTTTTAGTCTAATTACGCATTCGCAGCAATTGGCTGATCCAATCCATCGTTATCATACGTATTGGTAGAACTGCGGTAGTTGGTAATCTTTAATCCATCCCCTGTATTAAAAGAGCCTGATCCAGAAAAGGTTTTCGCATTAGAGATAGGCATCATTTTGTATACATCGCCAATATTAAAAATAGAGCTACCCCCAACGGATATAACTTGAGCTACTCCAACAATTGCTGGCATATACAACATCCTTTATACAATATTCTTATACATACTATGGAAAATAACGGATTAGGTGATACATTCACCTAGATAGCTTCATACTATTCTTAACTAACATATTCTTTTGAATGATTGTACTATGACAAGAAAAAGGAATAGGAGTTAATTCACTGCTATAAATAGCGATTTTTTGTCTTAGAAACGCTCAGAATGGAGGGGGGGAATTTTATTTGGAAAAATTTTTGAGAAAGTTTATAATTTTCTTAAATGTTCTAATATATATAATGATATTATAGGGGGATTAATCTATGAAGCTTGCAACGGTTGCGTGGAAGAATAAAGTTTTTATTGGAGTAGTAGAGGAAAAGAGAGTTTTACCATTAAATGATGCAGAGGAAAAGCATACGGGAAGAAGACCGTATCCAGAAGATCTTATTAAATGTATAGAACAAGAAGGATTCATGAACAAGGTAGAAAGTTTAATGCATTGGGCAGAAGAGCATTATGATAGCACAAATCTTTATATACCAATGGAAAAAGTGAAGTTTCTAGCACCGATTCCTAGACCGAGAAAAAATATCTTTTGTGTTGGCAAAAATTACGAAGAACACGCAATAGAAATGGGAAGTAAAGCGGACATTCCTGAGCATGTGATGATTTTTACGAAAGCTCCCACCACGGTTATTGGCCATATGGAGAATATTATGGAACATAAACAAGTAACAGAGCAGCTTGATTATGAAGGCGAACTAGCTGTTATTATTGGAAAAAAAGGAAAAGGAATTAAGAAAGAGAAGGCATTGGATTATATATTTGGCTATACCATCTTAAATGATATCACCGCTAGAGATCTACAGAAGAAACATAAACAATTTTTTATAGGAAAGAGTTTAGACACGACGGCGCCAATTGGACCATGGATTGTAACAAAGGATAGTATTCCCAACCCGAATGAATTAAATATTACTACTAAAGTAAATGGAGAAATAAGACAACAATCCAATACAAAGCATTTTATTTTTCCAATCGAAGAAGTAATAAGTGTATTGTCTAAAGGGATGACGTTAGAGCCTGGAGATATTATTGCCACAGGAACACCTGCAGGAGTTGGGAAAGGTTTTAACCCACCACGCTTCTTAAAGGCAGGGGATAGCATTGAAATATCGGTGGAAGGAATTGGTACCTTAATAAATCAAGTAGCAGCTGAGGAATAATAAGTCGAAAATAGAGGGATTAAAGTAATCTATGGTAAAATAATGGAGAAAAGGAGGGGATCTATATGAGTTCAACAGATGCTCATGTACTGACATGGATTATTGGGCTAATTCTATTTGCCTTGTCATTCGGTTTACATAAAGCAGGAAAAGAAAAGGGAAGTAAAATCGTACATATGGTGTTACGGGTAGTGTATATTCTGATTATTGGTTCTGGAATTGGCTTAATTGCCAAAACAGGGATGGATTTCATGCATACAATTAAGATGCTTGTAGGCATTTGGGTTATCGGTATGCTTGAAATGGTACTTATTCGCACGAAAAAATCCGAAAATACAAAAACGCTGTGGATTTTATTGGTAGTTTCTTTTGCGCTTGTGTTAGCGATTGGATACAGCATTTAATAGAAACGATCAAGAGGCTTGTAGAAGAGGTATCTTTTACAAGCTTTTTTATAAAGAAGATCAAGGAGAAAAGGGAGAAACAATGAAGGACTTTTCGATAAAAATAGTGGTTCTGTTTTTTTTATGTTTGGGCACTTTATATCAAGCATATAACATTGATGCTTGGCATTTTGCTATGCACTTATTTCTGTTTTCTATTATTATAGGATTCTATTTTCTCGTGCCTGTATTTAAAAGAAAAAGCATACCGTTTCTTACTATCATTGTTATGCTTGAAATAGTCCTCTTTACAGTAGGAAGAGAGTTATATAGCTATCTATTACTAATGCTTTTGTATTTTATGATAGTAATGAGTACTTATATATCAACTAATTTGTTTCGTATTGTCATTAGCTTGTTTCTTTTAATCAATGCTGCAATAGTTATTATAATGTTTCCCTATTTAGCTTTGGTTTGGATAAGTTTTCTTCTGTTAATTTCCTATTTACTTATTCATGTAAATGAGCTGGAGGGGGATTATCGCCAAATAAGAAATACATATGAATCTTTACTAAATGATTATCGGATACAGAAAAGACAATCTTACTATAATGAGCATGCAGCAAGAGTGGAGGAGAGAAATCTAATTGCTAGACAGATGCATGATTCCGTTGGTCATAAATTGACTGCATTAATGATGCAAATCGAACAATTTTGGATTAAGGAGAAAAAGGATCAATATTTAACTTTGAAAAATATGGCAGCTGACAGCTTAGAAGAAACAAGAAAAGCGGTACGTCTTTTACAAGTAGACGAGCCAAGAGGAATTGCTTCTATTATTACGCTGATAAAAAAATTGGAAAGTGAAAACAATATTCACGTCCATTTTACAACCAAGCAAGGGGTACTACAAGCAAACCTTAGTAATAAACAAAGTGCTGTCCTCTATCGATCTGTACAGGAAGGTATCACAAATGCGATGAAGTATGGAAGTTCGAAAGCTGTGCATATTACACTAGGTGTTTCCCCAATTGGGCATTTGACATTTGAAATCAGAAATCCCTATATACATAAGCATCCTTTTCATTTTGGTTTTGGTTTAGAGAATATGAAAAAAAGAATAGAAGAAAGACATGGAAAATTAGAGATTCTTCAATCGAATGGAGAATTTATCCTGCAAGGAAATATTCCTGTTGGGGAGGAATGAAGATGATTCGCGTGTTAATTGCGGAGGATCAAGCAATTGTTAGAAATGGTTTAAAGATGATTATTGAACAAGAAGAAGACATCAAGGTCGTTGCTGAAGCGGAAAATGGAAAAGAAGTGTTGTTTTTATTAGAAAAAACAATTGTAGACATTGTTTTAATGGATATTCGTATGCCAATTATGGATGGGATGGAAGCGACGAAAAAAATTCGTCAGCAATTTCCACATATAAAAATACTTATCCTCACTACTTTTAATGATGAAGATTATGCAATAAAGGTATTTCAAGAAGGGGCGAATGGTTTTCTGCTAAAAACAACAGATAATACTACTTTAGTAAATAGTATCAAAAGTTGTTTGGCGGGCGGCATGTCGATACATGATCAAGTTGCCGCAAAATTAATGCCAAAGCTGTTAAAAAAAGAGAACCTGCCTGAGAAAGAACTGAATCAGACAGTTGTGTTAACAACACGAGAAATAGAAATTCTCAAAAAAATAGGCCAAGGGAAAATAAATAAAGAAATTTCCCGTGAGTTATTATTATCTGTTGGAACGATTAAAAATCATATCACTCAAATTCTAGCAAAATTAGAATTAAGAGATCGAACACAATTAGCTATTTATGCGGTGCGGAATGATTATATTTGATTTCATTGCCAGCTAAGTAATAGGAAAGCGAAATAGAGTCATCTGCGGCTGCTTTCCACTAACCTTCTTTTTTTTGAAATAAAACCCGAACGATTATATAAGAGCTTTATTAGCAGCTCTGTATAATGGTTCGGGTGAAAATGCCTCACTACGCTTTAGAAAGGTGAATAAAGCCCTCGCCGAAGACGTCTCTCACATCATGAATGGTAATAAAAGCATCCTCATCTGTTTGTTTCACGATTTTCTTTAGTTTCACAACTTCTTGTTTATTAATAATAATATAGAGTATTTCCTTGTTCTCTTTTGTGTAGTAGCCATGACCTGATAGAACAGTTACGCCACGATTTAATTGTTCGTTTACTTGATCCGCAATTTCTGCAGGGTAATTGGAAATAATCGTCACTGCCTTCTTCGGATTAACGCCTTCTATGACAAATTCCATCACCTTTGTTCCAACATAGAGCATAATAATTGTCAGCATCACACCTTCTGCCTTTATTAGGAAGAAGGAGGCAAAAACAACAAGAAGATCAAAAAATAATAAGCCGTAACTTATACTCCAGCCGAGATATTTATTGGTTAGTCTTGCTAGAATAGTCGAGCCAGCTGTTGTACCGCCTACTCTTATAATTAATCCAATTCCAACTCCGGCAAATACGCCGCCGAAAATAACATTAACAAATAATTCGTCAGAATGGATTGACCATGTCTCTGTTAGATGTAAAAATAACGAGTTGAAAAAAACAGCAATAATGGTATAAATAATCATTTGTTTATTTAAAAATTTATAACCGATTATAAGCAAAATGGTGTTTAAAGCAAAGTTGACTATACCTGGAGACCATTGAAATAAGTAATAAGCTATAATGGCTAAACCGGTTACTCCTCCTTCTCCCAAATCATTAGGAATAACAAATAAATTGACAGCCAATGCAAAAAGGAAGGCTCCAAAAATAATCACTAGGATATCCTTTCCGTATTTTTTCATGAAAAAAACCTCCAATAATAACAGAAACTTAATGCAAACTATTACCAGTATAATAAAGGAAAACGCAAATTCATAGGAAAAGTTTTAAAGTAATATGATTTGGTTACTCACTCGGATAAATGTTGGTTCAGCAGGATAGCTGCGGAACATATGAAGAGGGGAATGTAAATGACACTGTAATCGGTATAAATGATAGATTTAAGAACAAAAATGTGACACCATGAAATGGATAATAAAATGAAATCGAGCAGGCGAAAGACAGGGGCTTTCATCCAGTCTAATGGAAAGAGTAGTGTATTTTAGTGTGTGGGGATAATCACATCCATTTATATTTTTGGCTGGGAAACTTATGTCCCAGCCAAAACATAAGTTTAAGTCTGTTCCTTGGAAAACACTTATGTTTCTAAAGAAGTATTTGATGGGGACTGCTCTTCGATTATTTTTGTAACCTTCACTTGACTGATTCTGCGGTCCACAATTTCTTCGACTTGAAATTCGAAATTTTTATAGAGAATGGTTGGTTTTTCATTCTCATTAGGAATATAGCCAATCCTGCTGATGAGAAAACCACTCAATGTATCATAAATTTCAATCGGCAAGGTAATTTTCAATAACTCTTGCACATCATCTAGACTGATAGTCCCTTGCAATAAATAGGTATGTTCCCCGATAATCTTAATTTCAGGAGGTTTTGGTTCATCGTATTCATCAAAAATATTGCCGACGATTTCTTCCACCAAATCCTCCATTGTCACAATACCGTCTGTTCCGCCGTATTCATCAACGACAATTGCGAAAAGGACATTATTTTTTTGCATCTGGATAAATAATTCATCAATTCTTTTTGATTCTAGTACAAAGTATGGTTCGCGAATAATCCTACTTAGTTGAAAGGAGGTATCTTCTTTACCCATATAGGCTAATAGATCTTTAGAATGTAGGATACCGATAATATTATCCATATTTCCCTCATATACAGGATAGCGAGTATACATTTCACGATTCACAAGAGCAGCTATCTCATTTAGCGTATAATGGGAAGGAATAGCTACCATATTAGAGCGATGGGTCATAATATCTGTGACATCTTTATTATCAAATTCGAAAATATTATGTATCATCATTCGCTCATCTTCATCAATACTTCCTCTTTCATTTCCTACATCAATCATCATTTTTATATCTTCTTCTGTTACTTCCTCATCTTCATCATCTGGACGAACGCCGAAAAGCCGTGCAACCAGGTTAGTGGAGAAGGTTAAGAAAGCGACAAATGGCGCTGTTATTTTAGAAAGCATTGTTAGCGGACTTGCGGCGAACATCGCAATTCCTTCTGCTTTCTTCAAAGCAACTCGTTTAGGAACTAATTCACCAAATACAAGTGTGAAATAAGATAACAGCAGCGTAATAATAATGACGGAGATAGAGTCAAGCAATCCTTTGGAGAGAGGAATACCCATACTTAAAAATAACTCTGTTAAGTGACCAGAAAAGCTGTCCGCAGCAAAAGCGCTGGCTAGAAATCCTGCTAGAGTAATCCCAATTTGGATTGTCGCCAGAAATTTACTCGGCTCTGACAGCAATTTATGCACTATTTTAGCCTTCTTGTGGCCAGTGTCAGCCATATGTTTAATTTTATTGTCATTTAAGGAAATGAGCGCAATTTCTGCAGCTGCAAAGAAAGCGTTTAAAGCAATAAGGATGACCAAGACTAGAATGCCCAATTAGTACAGCTCCTTTCCGATGATTATCTTTTATTTGTTTTACCCTTTTTAAATGAAAGTATGCTTAAATAAGCAGCAGCTATTGAATTAGCATAAAAAGATATGACTATAGTCATTTTATTTTTGGAAAAAATGACCTTTAGGTATAGGAATGGAAGAGTCTTTTCATTATGCTGTATATAGAAAGGATGATGACCTTGTTAGAAATAATAAATTTATCTAAATCATTTAAAGGGAAGCAAGTTGTGAATTCTGTCAATTTATATTTAGAACGTGGAGAAATTGTAGGCTTACTAGGACCGAATGGTGCAGGTAAATCTACAACAATATCTATGATATCTTCTTTGGTTTCTCCTCAAGAGGGAGACGTACGTTTAAATAATGAAAGTATTTTAAAAACACCGCAGGCTTTACGGAAAGTTCTTGGAGTAGTACCACAAGAACTCGCTGTTTATATGGATTTATCTGCTCGAGAAAACTTACTCTTTTTTGGTAAAATGCATCGGATTCCTAAAAAAATTTTACAGAAGAGAGTAGATGAAGTTCTTGAAATTATTGGTTTAAAAGAACGGGAAAAGGATTTGGTCAAAACCTTTTCAGGCGGAATGAAACGGAGATTAAATATTGGTGTCGCTTTAATACATGAACCGGAAATAATTATTATGGATGAACCAACTGTTGGAATTGATCCACAATCCAGAAATTATATTTTAGAAACAGTGAAAAGACTAAATGAAGAAAAGCAAATGACCGTCCTTTATACAAGTCATTATATGGAAGAAGTAGAGTTTCTTTGTAATCGGATTTATATTATGGACCATGGTGAAATCATTGCATCTGGAACGAAGGAGGATATTAAAAATATTTTATCGGCAGAAACAGCCATTAACATTAAGGTGGAAATCGTCAAACATGAATTTACAGAAGCACTCCGTCATCTTGAAAGCATTAAGAATATCTCGATTCAACAATCGGTGATTACGGTTATCGTACCAAGAGGAGTGAATTTGTTAAAAGATATATTGCGGATTGCCGAAGAACAGAAGACAAATGTACTCTCTGTAAATATTGAGGCGCCTACTTTAGAAGATGTGTTCTTGCATTTAACTGGCCGTCAATTAAGAGATTAGGAGGATTCCAGATGCTTTGGCAAATGATAAAAAAAGAATTATTACTGATTTGGAGAAGACCGCGAGAGCTGGTTGTCTTGTTGTTAATGCCGTTTGTGCTTATCACGATACTTGGCAGCGCGTTAGGGGCTTTGGATAATGATAGTGAAATAGAAGTAAAAGCGAAGCTAGCTATGGTGGTAGAGGATCAAGAACAGCAAGCCCAACAAGAAATAATAGAAAAAATAAACCAGTCTCCTCTAAGCGATCAAGAGAAAAAAGCAAAAATAGCGCATATTCAGGCTCTGCAGCCGATAGCTACATTTATGAAAGCAGTCGGGGAAAATCCTGATTTAAAGAAATTCCTTTCCGTTACGGAATATAGTGACCGGACCATAGTAAAGGAAAAGGATTTTGACGGTGTAGTATATATTCCAGAAGGATTTACTTCTGAATTTTATACAAATTTTTTAGAGGAAGAAACCGAACTTCCATCGTGGATAATAAAGACAAAAAACCAAGAGTCCCTTCAGGCAACTATTATCGAGGATATTATGACGAATTATCAAAAAGAGTGGACGTATCTAAAGACAGCCCAAGATCTTCAAATCGATTATTCGACATTAGTTAGTGAAAAGGTAAATGGACAAATCAAAAATATCGAAAAGAAAAAGGAAATCAGCGCTTTTGCTTATTATGGAGTCGGCATGTCTGTGATGTTTGTATTCTATATATCTACAACGGTAGCAGGCTTTGCTTATCAGCAAAAAGAAGAGCTTTTGTATGAACGTATCTTACTGGCAAATGTTCCAAAGTTTGTGTTTTTTGCAGGTGTTTTTACTGTAGCCTTTATTCTATCTTTTTTACAGCAGACCATTTTATTCAGCTTAATAGCAATGATTTATGGAGTCGTCTTTTCTAGTATGATAAACCAATTAGTTGTTATCTTAACGGTAAATCTAATGGCTGCAGCGTTTGCTACTATAGCAACTTCTATTTCTTTTGCTGCTAAGTCACGAAATGTGGAGAGTATTATGTCTTCCTTAATCGTACCTATTCTTGCGTTTATTGGCGGCAGCTTTTTTGATGTAAGTGCTATTGGTGGATTTATGGAAACATTAGGCGAATATTCTCCTGGAGGTGCAGCCCTTACTGCTTATTTAAAAGCATATCAAGGCTATTCATTGGCAGATTTATGGAGCCATCTTAAAGCAATCCTCCTATTTTCTATTACTTTGCTGTTGATTAGTGTGATTACCTTGAAAACAAGAGGAGGGGTTCGCCAATGAATGCAATTCTATGGGGGAAATGTAAGAAATTTATTAGACAGCCAGGTGGATTTATTGTAACCTCTTTCATTTGTATCGTTTTTGCTTATTTAGTTGGGATGTCTTCTTTCACAAAAGTAGAAGTGCCAGTTTATACAGAACAATCGGAGAAAACAACTGATATTCTAGAAGCTTTAAATCAAAGTGAAAGTTATTCGTTTGTTATTTATACAGAAAAAGAAGTAAAAGAACAGTTAGCAAAGGGAAAAACAGATATAGGAGTGTCGATAAATCCAGACACTTATACTATTTTTCGAGTAGCTGATACGTCCAATGTATTAATGGTTCAAAATTATCTTCAAACCTATTATGCGAATATGCTTAAGGAACAAGCGCTGATCAATGGAGCAGCGGATAAAGAAGAAGCTCAAAGGGTGCTTGCACATAATAAAGAGACACCAATTATACCTGTAGAAACAGAACAAACATTAACGGATAAAGAAGCAAGCTATAATCAATCACTCCAGTCGCTCTTTGGGTTTACTTTATTCTTCTGTATTTATACCGTTTCCTTTACGGTTATTGAAATTCTAAGAGATAAACAAGGTGGAATATGGGATCGATTTATTTTATCCTCTACTTCAAAAGCACAAATATATTTAGGGAATTTATTATTTAGTTTTTCGATAGGTTATATCCAAATAATAATGATTTTCCTTCTTTTCAGGTATGGATTAAATATTGATTTTAATGGGAATTTTCATTTGGTGTTTGTTCTAATCATTCCATATTTATACGCTATTGTGGCATTGACTATTCTCCTAACAGGTCTTGTGAAAACACCAAGCCAGTTTAATGCCTTTATTCCGTTGGTATCTGTAAGCTTTGCGATGCTTGGCGGAGCCTATTGGCCAATTGAAATTGTTACATCGAAAATAATGATTTTGTTATCCAAAGTTGTTCCTATTACTTATGGAATGGAACTATTAAAAAAAGGTGTTATCGACAGTGCTTCTTGGAATGATATTATGGTTCCGGCAGGGATTCTTTGTTTGATGGGAACAATTATGCTAGGTATTGGCATTCAGCTTATAGAAAAAAGACATGTATAAGAAAATATAAGGTGTAATATTTTGAAAAAATAAAAAATAGTGTATAATTAAGAGTATAGATTTCCAAGTTTAGGAAGAGGGATCTGGAACAATTGATCTGAAAAATAGTGAAAGGCTATTTAGATGTTGTTGTTCTTCCTTTGACATTTTTCATTTCTAATATTTTTGAGCCGAGTGGTAATCTTGTTCGGTTAACAAATGACACCATTAGAGATATGTAGGGTATACACACATAAATATGTTGGATAAGTATCTGTCTTGGAGTGGCAGGTACTTAGTTTCAAAGAGCTTGAAAGAACTAATAAGGGAGAAAGAGTATGAGATCACTGGAACATGAAATATAAAACCATTATTGTAGAGGACCTCCCTATTCTTTATTGAAAAATAAAAAATAGGGAGGAATAAAAAGTGACAGATATTAATTTTCATAGGTATTTAGAGGAAATAAACGAGAAATTTTCAGGATGGGACTTTTCTAGCATTTATGATACAGGCAGAATCCAAAACAGCATGATTTCTTGGTCTTACGGGAGCAAAGTAATTTCTGCAATGCAGGAAACCACAGCTGTATTGGATATGGGAACTGGGGGAGGAGAGTTTCTCTCCTTATTGAAAGGCTATTTTCCAAGTATCATTTATGCGACGGAAGGGTACAAGCCGAACGTATCGATTGCCAAAAAGAAGCTTGAGCCATTAGGAGTGAGAGTGATGGAAGTGGTTGATGATAATGAATTGCCATTTCCCGACAATCATTTTGATTTAATCATTAACAGACATGAATCTTACTCTGTAAAAGAAGTGAAAAGAATCTTAAAGCCAAAGGGTATTTTTCTTACCCAGCAAGTTGGAGGTTTAGATTGCAAGGAAATAAATGACTGGTTTGGAGTTCCGCTCAATCCTGAATTTAAAGAGTGGAAACTTTCAGCTGCTCTTAACCAGTTTTCTCTCACTGAATGGGAGGTTTTGGAGTACCAAGAGGAGTTTCCTATCCAGCGTTTCTATGACTTGGGCGCACTTATTTATTATTTAAAGGCGATTCCTTGGCAAGTTCCTGATTTTGGCGTAGAAAAGTACCAGAATGAACTCTATCGTTTGTATCAGCATATCGAGAAAACTGGCTTTTTTGATGCCAGCCAATCTCGTTTTTATCTAAAGGTGAGAAAGCAATAACGTAGAAGTTACAAAAGAAACTCAGTTAATACCTTAAAGGTTTAGCTGAGTTTTTTTGTTTTTTTCAAAAAAAGGAAAATTCATCGAAAAATAGAAGATTGTTTTGCCAGTGGATGCCAGCTGTGCAAGAAAGACTTAGCAGCTAGTGCTGTTTTAAATCCTCTAGTTTAACTATATTTAGACTAAGGGATTTTCTTATATTCTAAAAAGAAAAGCGATCTATTAATTCCGTACTTTTTCTTTGATGCTCTCTGTTCTGTGAGTAATTTATTTGATACAAGCTGGAAAATAAGACATTAAGCACATAATCAATGGATACTTGTGATGCAAAGGTAGCGATTTTGTATGTTTCTTTCTTTTCTAAAGCTGGTATGGTTAAAACAACATCTGCCATTTTGGCTAATTTACTTTCAGGAAAGGCGGTTAGCAATAAAATAGGCACCTTTCTTTCTTTTAATATACGAGCAGCAATGAAGTCTTCATTTGATTTAGCTTCATAAGTAATAAAAAAGGCGCAGTCATTTATATCAATGTTAACAGTGTTATTGGCAAATTCATTACGGGCCGTTGCGATTATGGCATATTTATTTATCTTCAAAAGTTTATTTTGAAAACTTTCGGCCCGAATTTGCGAATCTCCTACAGCATACATAAAGATACGGTTTGCATTGTATAGATACTTAGTCATTTTAAAAAGGGATTCTTCCTTTAAGAGCTCATAGCTTTCTTTGATGGCCTGTTGAGTTAAATACATCATATCCTGGCTGATTTTCATAAGAGAAGCATCATCTTCAAATGGGATATTGGGATTAATTTCAGATAAAACATGGTTTTTTTGCTCAATAGATTTAACAAGCATAATTTTAAAATCTTTAAAACCCTTCATTCCTAACTTTTGTGTAAAGCGAATGATAGAAGTATGGGAAGTAAATGTTTTTTGTGCTAACTCTTGGATTGTCATTCTCTCTATTAAGTTAGCATTCTCCAAAATATATTTTGCAATATTTTTTTCTGCTGTTGTATAATCCGTTCTATTTGCAATTTGTTTTAGCAACAAATCGGCTCACTCCTTTAAAATTGAACATTTTGTTCATTAAATCAGCTTCATTTCAGATGGAAGCTTGAACATTTTATCCTAAATCCGTTCAGGCTAAAGCTTTACATGGAATTCTCTGTTATTCCATCCTATAATGGTCCCATTAAGGAAAAAAGGAGTGTCTTTTATGCTGACAATTGGATACATAGGAAATGGCAAAAGTACAAATAGGTATCATCTTCCTTTTACTTTACAAAGAGACCATATTAAGGTGAAAACAATTTATCGTAGAAATCCAGCCCATGATACATGGAAGAAACATAAACATATTCATTATACTACGGATTTAAATGAGATACTCAAGGATCAAGAGATTCAATTAATCGTAGTAACAACATCTCATGACTCTCATTATGCATTTGCTAAGTTAGCTTTAGATCATAATAAACATGTGCTAGTGGAAAAGCCATTTATGATGTCGGTAGAAGAAGCCGAAGAAATATTCCTGTATGCAAAAGAAAAAGGACTTGTTGTTCAATGCTATCAAAACCGCCGTTATGATTCAGATTTTCTGACAACAAAAAAGGTGATAGAGAGTGGTAAATTAGGAGATTTATTAGAAGTAGAATTGAATTATGACTATTATCGACCAGAAGTGCCAGAAACAGTCCAGGTTTATAATAATTATCGCAGCTTTATGTACGGACATGGTACCCATACGATCGACCAGGTCATATCTTATTTTGGAAAACCGCAGCATGTTCATTATGATGTACGACAATTATTAGGTCAAGGACGAATGAATGACTATTTTGATTTAGACTTTTATTATGATCAGTTAAAGGTTTCAATTAAGTCAAGTTACTTCCGTCTAAAAGAAAGACCAAGCTTTGTTGTTTACGGTAAGAAGGGAAGCTTCATTAAACATTCGAAAGATAGACAAGAGGAACATTTAAAACTTTTCTATATGCCTGATGGAGAGGGTTTTGGGGTAGACCAACCAGAACATTATGGCACCCTAACTTATATAGATGAGAATGGAAATTACCATGAAGAAAAAGTTGTGTCAGAGGCAGGGGATTATGGGCGAGTGTATGATGGAATGTATAATACAATCATCTATGGGGAAGAAAAAATAATAAAAGATGAGGAAACGCTATTACAATTGGCAATTTTAGAAGAGGGAATGAAGGGATGTAAATAAAATGAAACTTGGAATAGTGGGAGCAGGAAAGATTGTTCAAGATTTATTACCTATGCTTAAATCTATACCACAAATTGACTTGGTGGCGATTTTTGGAAGACCCAATAAAAAAGAATTTTTGTTAGACTTACAAAAGGAATATCCTATAAACAAAATATATGTGGATTATAAAGAGATGCTTGCAGATACCGATATAGATGTCGTTTACATAGCATTGCCTAATCATCTTCATTATTCCTATACAAAACTAGCTTTAGAAGCCAGAAAACATGTAATTTGTGAGAAGCCTTTTACCTCTAATTTGAATGAATTGAAGGAATTAGAAAGGATTGCCCAAAAGAATGATCTTTATTTAATAGAAGCAATTACTAATCAATACAGAGGGAATTTTTTAAAAATAAAAGAATTGCTGCCTAAGCTAGGAGATATCAAGGTGGTAGAAGCAAATTATTCTCAGTACTCCTCACGTTATGATGCTTTTAAGGAGGGGAACATTTTACCAGCTTTTAATCCAGAGATGTCGGGTGGCGCCTTGATGGATATTAATAGTTATAATATTCATTTCGTTGTTGGGTTATTCGGAAAACCAATGGAGGTGCAGTATTATCCCAATTTGTCACGAGGGATTGATACTTCTGGAGTCTTGATTTTAGAGTATGAGCGCTTTAAAGCGATATGTATAGGTTCAAAAGATAGCTGGGGAGCATCATTTGCGACTATTCAAGGCGATAATGGCTTCTTGACAGTTGATGGACCTGTTAACAGTATAGATTCATTTATTATCAGCAATGCTAGTAATGTAGAAGAGAAGATAAATAAAAATGAGCATAATCATCGAATGTATGAAGAGTTCGTGGCATTTGAAAAAATAATACGCGAGAAAAACAAAAGTGAAATGCTAAAAAGACTAGAACATAGTCTTCAAGTGATGGAGATTCTTACAGTAGCGAGAAAAAGGGCAGGAATTGTTTTTGCTGCCGATAAATGGCTGAATGAATAGGTTTGAAAGAAAGTCTTCTATTAATAATAGAGGACTTTTTTATCGTTAAAGGAAGAAACGAGGAAGGTAAGGGAAACAAGTCACTGTTTCCCAACTTATTAAAGTAAATCCTTCTCTTATAAATAATAGACTTTGAAAATAATGTCCTGTGGGTGATTCCCGAATTTTTTCCCAAAAATAGTGGCACCTCCAACATATTCAGCATCTTCTTTCACTTCAATTCGAAATGTCCAGCGATCACAGTTGTCATCCAATTCATTAATGGTAATGGCGGATATCGGATCTCCATCAATATATGTACCATGGTTTGTAATTCGCAGTGTTTTAAGAAGTCCGTATTGATTTAAATTATGCGGCCACCATTCAGGAGTAAGTTTACCTCGTGTATCTGCAAAGTCGCCAGGGCTTCTCCAGGTTCCAAGTTCTAGCCCATTTAGTGAAAAGGTAATATCAGAAGGCCAATTATCATTAGAAAATGGAAATTCTGAACATACTTCTAAACTAATTTCAAATTGCTGGATTTTTTCTTCCTTTTTTAAAAAGTTTGGGATGGTGTATTGGATAAAGCCTTGAGTAAACCACAAAATTTCTGCTTCCACTCTTTTTGGATCCATAAAGAGCTTCGGTTCATCTACTCTGCCAATAAAATCCTTTTCTGAAGCTAATCCACAGGTTGGCTTTAAATCATAATCAGTATAATGACCAATTGGAACAGAAGTTTCGTAAGAAGCAAAAGAATGATAGATTTTCTTCGGAAAGTTGATTTCAATGTGGTCCACTTTTAACATGGAAATTTTCTGTAAGCCAGACTTCCCTGGAACCTTTTCGGTCTTTATTAGACCTGCATCTTCTAATTTTTTTACATGCTTTGTTACAATAGCACTGCTGATGCCCAATTCTTTGGCAAGCTCTTTTATATTCATTTTATTTTTAGACAGTAACTGAATAATTGTCATTCGAACTTCACTTGCTAAAGCTTCGTACACGACTAAAGAGGATTTATCGATCCCCAATTGCATATAGACCCCTTCTTTCAGTATGTTTAATTAACTATAAAGTTTCCTTCTTATACAAAAAATAACATGTAAATTAACCTCTGTAAATGTTTTCTTTTAGTGTAAGGGGTGATTAATATTAATGTTAATATTTTTATTGATAAAGTTTGTTAAGTTTATAGTATTGTTATCTTAAGTATTATTTAATTTAATATGCCTTAAAGCAGAACGGAAAGCAGTTGGTGTCATGTTTTCTGTTTGCTTAAATACTCTCATAAAATATTTCTCATCTTTAAAACCACAATCGGCAGCAACTTTTGTAACAGTATCATTCGTATTCAATAATAATGATTTTGCCTTCTCCATTCTAACTTGAAGAATAAATTGGCTGATCGTTGTCCCGGTATTTTTGGAAAAAGTATGTGATAAGTAAGCTTTATTATATCCAAAATGATTGGCGATCTCTTCAATTGTTAAGGGGTGATTGCTGTTCATCCGAATCCATTCTTTTACATAGTGTAAGAAACGATTATGTGGTTCCCTCTCTTCGGTATCTTCATAGACACTACGGGCTTCCTCACTAAGTTCTAGCAGAATCGCTGTTACTAAATAATCTAGAAATCCATTATTTGTTTGAGATGATTTCATGCTTGCGATTAATTGATTTAACAAAATGATGGTTTTACAAAGATTCATTTCAGATGAATACAAAGGTAAATATATTTCTGGAGTAGAGCTTTTTCGTACGAAGGGATCTGAAACAGTCTCTTTTCCTTGAGGGAGATAAAAGTGGAACCAATAAAAGGACAGGCCTTTTTCTGAGGGTTTATTACCTTTAAAAGATGTGTTGGCAGGAATGAAAAGAAATTCATTTTCTTTCAATTCATATGCGGTATTATCTACCTCTAAATAAAGAGTACCGGAAATACATAGGATAATTTCTTCATTTGGATTTCTTCTTGGTGCATGAGACCATGAAACATCTGATACAAATAAACCAGCTGAATGAAAGGGTACCGCTCCTTTTAGATGGGAATATATATACGTTGCTGGCATCTTTTTTCCTCCTTTTGAAGATATGGTAGCATGATCATCTAGTTTATGTCCACCACATCTATTTGTTATCCTACTTACATCATGAACGAAACCAGTTAAACTATTGTAAGCGATACCAGAAAAGAATGGAGGAATTAAATTGTTAAGAGAATTTGCCATAAACAAGGTGCATATAAAGGATACATTTTGGAATTATTATGTCAAAAATATTAAGAACAAGACAATTCCCTTTCAATATAAAGTGATGGATAACGATATGGATATTAATATTGAGCGGGAAAGGGAGGATGAGAGTTTACCAGCAGAAAAAAGCAATGCTCTCGAAAATTTTCGTATAGCAGCTGGATTAAAAGATGGAGAACATTACGGATGGTTCTTTCAAGATAGTGATGTGTACAAATGGCTAGAAGCAGTTTCTTACAGTTTGCAAATTTCTCCAGATAAGGAATTAGAGGAGCTTGCTGACAGTGTCATCGATTTAATTGGCAAGGCACAAGAAAAAGATGGCTATTTACAAACTTTTTTTCAAGTGAAATTTCCTAATAGAAAATATCGTGAGCTGCACTATAGTCATGAATTATATTGCGCTGGACACTTAATGGAAGCGGCTATAGGCTATACAGAAGCTACAGGGAAAAGAGAACTATTGCAGATTGCATTAAAAGTAGTAGACAATATCGCAAAGCATTTTGGTTATGAAGAAGGAAAAATACAAGGAGCTGATGGTCACCAAGAAATTGAACTGGCGTTAGCAAAGTTGTATGAGTTTACTGGGGAGAAGAAATATTTAGATTTAGCAGTCTTCTTTATAGATGTGAGGGGAAAAGATCCATTATTCTATGACAAGCAAGTAGAGCAAAACAATAAAGACGGAATAACAAATGATTATCCAAAGATTGATTTAAAGTATTTACAAGCATATACTCAGCCCAAAAAACAGACAAAAGCAGTAGGGCATGCTGTTCGAATGTTGTATATGGCAACTGGGATGGCAAGAATTGCAAAACATTCAAACGATGAACAACTATTTATGGCTTGTAAAGAAATTTGGCGGGACGTTATCTCGAAAAAGATGTATATAACTGCGGGTGTTGGTTCCACTGTACATGGGGAGGCATTTACAGGTGAATATGATTTGCCGAATGACACCATGTATTGTGAGACATGTGCATCCATCGCTCTTATTTATTTTGCGTATGAGATGTTTAAAATAGAACCAAAGGCAGAATACATAGAGATTATGGAACGAGCATTATATAATGGTGTTCTCTCTGGGGCATCTATTGAGGGGAAACATTTTTTCTATGTGAATCCACTAGAAGTATATCCGTCTATAAGTAAGAATAATCCTGGGCAAGGGCATGTGAAGTCCCAGCGGCCAAATTGGCTTGGTTGTGCTTGCTGTCCTCCAAACTTTGCTCGAACAATCGGTTCGATACAGCGTTACTTTTATACATGGGATGAAGAAGGACAAATCATTTACAGCAATCTATTTGTTGCTAGTAAGCTAGACTTTTCCGGAGGCTCTTTAGAGCAAATGACAGAATTTCCGAAGCAAAATAGAGTGAAATATCACCTCAAAACGGATGGGCAATTCGTTACTTTAAAAATTCGTATTCCCCAGTGGTTAAAAAATCCGTTACTATATGTGGAAGGAATTCCAGTCGAAATGAATTTGATTGATGGTTATGTGGAATTAAAAAGGAAGTGGAATGGAGAAATAGTGGAACTTGTCTTTGAGACACCAGTATTGGCTGTCACAGCAAATCCTAACGTAGTTGCCGATGTTAATCGTATAGCTATACAAAGAGGTCCTTTTGTTTACTGTGCAGAATCGATAGATAATGAAGAGAAATTACAAACCTATCATGTCAATCCCAAAAATCTTGGGCGGGCAAAGGTATGCTATCAGCCAGGTATATTAAATGGAATTACCCAACTTATGGTAGAAGCAGATCATGAACTAGTCGATAAAAGTTGGCAGGAAACATTATACCAATTTAATTTCAAGGGGAATATAGAAAAAAAAGAACTTACACTCATTCCTTATTATTCCTGGGGAAATAGAGGAGAATGTGAGATGGTTGTATGGCTATATAAGTAGAGTGCTTAAAGCGTAAGGATAGAATAGACTTCCTTATGCTTTTTTTGCTTTTTTGAAGAAATAATGGACACATGGGAGACGGCTACCTTCGTTTTGGAAACATGATGACTATAACAATAGCAGTTGATTTTAGAGAATGGAGTAAGCTTTTGAATTCTGATAAAATCAAGTTAATTATATTTAGAAAGAGTGCAATCAAATGAATAGGGGGGATAGGATTGAAAGAAGAAGAGAGAAAGTTTCATCGACCGTTTGGCGTGTATGGTGTTAATAAAACGATTTATCCATTCATTATGCTTCTCCACTTGTACTAAAGGCAATAGAGTGGATACAAACAGGTTCAATTGGAGTTGAAGTAACTTGGCATGAGAAATGGGAAGTGAAGAAATCCCTCCATATAGAAGGAAGAAAGGAGAGCACAGATGATTATTAGAAAAGCGAAGGATGAGGATGCCAAAAGGATTGCAAAGGTACATGTAGATAGTTGGCGCACTACTTATAAAGGAATAGTTCCAGATTTATTTTTAGAAAGGCTTAATTATGAGGAAAGAGAAGAGATATGGAAGAAAGCAATCCCGACTGGAAGTGTCTTTGTTGCTGAAAATGAAACTGGAGAAATTATAGGTTTCGCTAATGGCGGAAAAGAAAGAAGTGGACAATATCCAGGTTATGTTGGCGAGTTATACGCCATCTACCTTTTGGAAGCCTTTCAAGGACAAGGGATAGGAAGCTTGTTAGTAAAAAAAGTAATGGAATATTTAAAAGAACTCGGGCTTTTCCCGATGGTTATTTTGGCTATATCAGAGAATCCAGCTTGTAAGTTTTATGAAGCCATTGGCGGGAAAAAAATCGGAACAGAAGAAGCGGAAATTGGCGGCAAAAAATTAACAGAAGTTGTTTTTGGGTGGAAATAAGGAGACTTCTTTTTGCTCATCAGACAGTAAAAACTGTCGGCAGTCATTTATTCTGCCGACAGTCTACCCATATCACTTTTTAAGAAGTTAATTTTTCCACAATCATTCGTTTCCCAGTATTTAAAGTGAATTCAAAGCGATCTGTGCTTTTTTCATTATAAAAGAAATGATGATTAACACTACAAAGTCCTTCTTCATTATCAAAAATCATCATATTAACCCCATTCTTTCGCTTTTCCTCCTTTAAAAAAGTAAGATGATTATAACAGTATATACAATCATATATGGAGAACTTCATCGAATTTAAAGTAGTGATAAATTGATAAAAACTATCGTCGCTTAAGTCGTCTAATAATTCTTCTAAAGCAAACACAAGGTGTTTTCTTATGCGGATAGGGTCTTCATGCTCTAGAAAATGAATGGTACCAGAAACATTTACTTTGCCATCCTCCAGGAGAATACCTTTTCGCCAGCGATTGAAAGTACGAATCTCAATTTCTTGATGCAAATATTCATCCAGCATCGCTGCTTCTTCTGTTTCTTCATCAAAAAAAATCCATTGATTATTTATATATTCGACTGTACCTTTCGTAAAGGCACGTGTTTGAAATTCAATAAGTTTTGATCTATGCTGATTGTTCATTGTAAACCTCCCAAAGATTACACGCCCATAAATTCTTTTTAGACAGATAAACAAAATTTTATAACTAATCCTTCTTTTTCCTTCATTAAAACATTGAAAACGATTAATTTCTCTTTTTTGAATGGAACAAATGATAAACCTGTTATGGACAAATAACCATTTTTGATTTGGTGCATAGAATACCTCATACTGATTGATTGGTATCTAATCATAAGTTCCACGAAAGAAAGGATGATAATCATGTGTGGAATAACAGGTTGGGTTGATTACAAAAAAGATTTAAGAAACGAATCGGAAATTTTATCGGCTATGGCTGAAACATTGGCAAAAAGAGGCCCTGATGATACTAATGTTTGGACTGCATTACATGCAGGATTCGGTCATAAACGCTTAGTGGTAGTAGATCCGCTAAATGGTATTCAACCAATGACAAAAGAAAAACAAGGATTTCACTACACTATTTGCTACAATGGTGAGTTGTATAATACCGAAGACATAAGAAAAGAATTACTAATAAAAGGATATTCATTTCAAGGTCATTCTGATACAGAAGTTTTACTTACTTCCTATATTGAGTGGGGAGAAGATTGTCTGCAGTACTTAAACGGGATATTTGCCTTTGCTGTTTGGGATGAGAAACGAAACTCCTTATTTATTGGAAGAGATCGTTTAGGAGTGAAACCATTATTTTACATGGAAATTAGCACTGGTTTTATTTTTGGATCTGAATTGAAAGCATTGCTAGCCCATCCAAATGTGAAAGCAGAGCTGGATAGAGAAGGGTTAGCTGAGGTGTTTGCACTTGGACCCTCTCATACACCAGGAAGCGGTATTTTCAAAGGGATTAAAGAGCTTCGGCCAGGGCATGCATTAAAGTTTACCCAGGATGGACTGAAAGTATGGCGTTATTGGAATGTGAAGAGTGAAGAACATACGGATAGCTTTGAGGAAACGGTCGAAAAAGTGCGATTTCTTTTTAAAGATGCTGTGACAAGACAATTAGTATCAGATGTACCATTAAGCACGTTTCTTTCAGGTGGAGTCGATTCAAGTGCTATTACAGCAATTGCTTCCATGGAATATGAAAGAACAGGGAAAGGACCGCTTCATACGTATTCCATCGATTATGAAGGCAATGATAAGTTCTTTAAAGCAAATGAATTTCAGCCAAATTCAGATGGTGTCTATATAAAAAAAATGACAGATACATTTGGAACCATTCACCATAACTGTATCATCACCCAAGAAACATTGGCTGAATTTTTACATGAGGCAGTAACAGTCAGAGATGTGCCTGGTATGGCGGATGTAGATTCTTCCCTTTTATGGTTCTGCCGAGAAATAAAGAAGGATTTTGTCGTTAGTTTATCTGGGGAATGTGCAGATGAAATTTTTGGAGGCTATCCATGGTTTAGAAGAGAGGCTGATTTGCAAAGAGGAGGCTTCCCATGGATGAGATCGATTCAAGAACGACAAAACTTATTGAAAGATTCATGGAGTAATAAATTGCAATTAGAAGATTATATGATGGATAAATATAATCAAACCATTGCAGAAACACCAAAGTTAGCGGGAGAAAGTAAAGAAGATGCTAAGCGTCGAGAATTGTTTTATCTCAACCAATTATGGTTTATGACTACTTTATTAGAGCGGAAAGATAGAATGAGTATGGGAGCAAGCCTAGAGGTACGTGTCCCATTTGCTGACCATCGCTTAGTTGAATATGTGTGGAATGTACCATGGGAAATGAAGAATTACATGGGAAGAGAGAAAGGGTTATTACGGAAAGCGTTAGAAGGAATCCTCCCAGATGAAGTGCTCTATCGCAAAAAAAGTCCATATCCTAAAACACATAATCCTATTTACACAAAAACAGTAACGAATATGCTGAAAAGCGCTTTAACGGATAAAAGTTCTGTTTTATATGAGTTCTTTGATAAGGAACGTCTCACTAAAATTATTGAAACAGAAGGTTCTGCATTTAAAGAACCATGGTTTGGCCAATTGATGACAGGTCCACAATTACTTGCCCATTTAGTACAAATCCATCATTGGTTTAAAGACTATCAGATTAATATTGTCGAATAAATAGTGAATAATTAAACAATCCCTAGCTGGCAGAAATGACTCGCTATCTAGGGATTTTTTTGTGATTTAACCTTCTTGATTAATAGAACAAATAATAAAAAGCAAGGGAAAGCAAATTGTTGAGGCATATATAAGAGATACGGAATCACCACTGCACCTTCTCGAACATGGTCATTTTTTTCCATACTAATGAAAAATAGAAAACATCGAAATAGACAAATAATCGGTACAACATAGAAGCGATAGGACTGTTTAAAAATATATTCTAATCCCTTTAAGCCGGAGTAGATAAAGATAGAGTCCTTGATAACTTTTCCTAATATGATAATAAAAACAGCTAGAGCATCAATTCTCTCAATAAACTCTCCAATTGAAAGTTCTTGCGGCTAGATAAAAAATAAAGGGAATAGACAAGGGTAATAGGGATTGCGATAAATCTATTGAACCCAAACTCAATAATTTCAAACAAATTTTTAGAAGGTACTAGCTCATTTATATGTAGAAAAAAGAAGACACAATTAAGCCGGTTATGGTAGATAGAAGTATGGTAATCCATGCATCCTCTTTTGCTGTAATACCAAGCACCACCACAAGCGTTGTCCCTAAGTTAAAGCCTATAATAGTGGCAAATAACTGACTTAAAGATAGATTTTCTTTTAACATGAAAAAGGAATCTTCTAATTGGAAATTTGATAGATGCTTAAAGTAGTGTCTGCTGTTTTACTAGGAATATGCAGAAGAGGAAAAGATTTTTGCAATTTCTAAGGAATTGATTGGTGGGGTTTGGAATGAAAAAGACCGGAATAATATTCCAGCCTAAGATTTACACTATTAACTATTACACTTAAATATATTGAATAGCTCGCCTTTTATAAATTATATTTGATTATGTTTTAGTCTTACTGTTTTCTTGCTCATCTAACCAATTGGTTTTTCTTGTGTAATGGTAGATTTAGGTTGCTTTTGTAGGAGGAAAAAGAACACCCCGAACAAAACGAGTAATCCACCTAAAAGTTGTGTGAGGATTAATTGCTCATTTAATAGTAAAACAGCTAAAAGCGTAGCTCCGACTGGCTCACCGAGAATACTCATGGAAATAGTAGTTGCATTAATATAATTAAGTAACCAATTATTAATGACATGTGCAAGTGTCGGAACAATTGCAAGCAAAACAAAGATGCCCCATTCTCTGCCAGAATAGCCAGTTAACGCTTCGCCAGCCAGTAGATTATAAACGGTTAACAAACAGGCAGCAAAAAAGAAAACAGTAAAGGTATAGATCCAGTGGGTCATTTTTTTGATAATATTTTGGCCGATTAATAAGTAGCCGACTACAGCAATTACACTTAAGAAGGAAAGAAGATCCCCTATAATAGCATTGCTGTCTAATCCAATATCTCCCCAGCCAATCATCATCGCCCCAATAATGGCAATCCCCATAGTCATAATAGCTGTAGAGGTAGTTCTTTCCCGAAAGAAAATAAACCCGCCAAGGAGAGAAACAATAGGCTGTAAAGCCAATATAATCGTAGAGCTGGCTACAGTAGTAAACTTAAGAGAACTAAACCATAGGGCAAAATGTAAGGCCAAAAAAGAGCCTGAGAAAAATAAGAATGCCCAATCTCCTTTTGTTAGTTTTTTGAAATCATTTCGATGGATGTAGACCATAGGAATCATAATAAGACAGGCAAGCCACATTCTGTACATACTTAAAATAGTGGCAGGTGCTTCCGACCATTTTACGAAAATCGCAGAAAACGAGATAGCGATAATCGATATAAGGAGTGGAATCCCAATGGATTTAGGTGTTGATTGCTGATTCACTTTGTTTCCCCCTGACAATTGTAACAATTCGATATAATAGTAAATATAGTACGTTCAAAGGCAGGAAACAATCATTATTTTTCATTTCTTGGAAAAAAGAATCAGGTGATCATCTTAATCGATGTTCACCTGATAGATTACCTTATATGGATATATTTATAATTCATATTGAAACGAAGGATACTACATTCATATGGTCCTAGTATTACGGCAAGATCATCTGATTCAGCAGCATACTCTTCTTCTGTTAATAAAAGAGAGATTTTTTTTCTGCGTAATGGAAAAGGTAGAAGAAATTGTGCTTCCTTGTCACTCTTATTAATAACGGTTAAAAGAATTTCATCTTCTTCTTTTGTATAATAGGCTAAACAGGAATCAGACTGGGATAAAAAATAAAAAGTGCCATTATTGATAAGAAGGGAACTTTGTTTGCGTACTTGAATCAATCGCTTAACAAATTCTTTTAGCTCCGTATCATGTACTTCTGTATTCCAAAGCATACATTTTCGACATCCAGGATCGCTGCCGCCACCTAAGCCGATTTCATCTCCATAATATATACAAGGGGTGCCAGGGTAGGTGAAAAGAAAAGTAAATAAAAGCTTCACACGTTCTTTCCGGTAACTGCATTCATGAAGGATTCGCGGCGTGTCATGACTGCCGATAATATTAAACAATACATTATTGACTGTATCTGGATAGGCCAGTAAGGTTGTAGTCATTTCTTCCATAAATTGTTGAGGAGAAATCATATCATATGCAAAAAATTGCAATGCTTTTGTTAGTAATGGATAATTCATCACCGAATCAAATTGATCTCCTCTTAACCATGGTAAGGAATCATGCCAAATTTCCCCGAGAATAAAAATGTCAGGCTTTAATGATTTTACAACAGATCGGAAGGAACGCCAAAATTCATGGTCAATCTCATTGGCAACATCTAAGCGCCAGCCATCAATATCACATTCTGTAATCCAATATTCCGCTACATGAAGTAGATATTCTTTTACTTCTGGATTGGCTGTATTAAATTTAGGCATAGCTTCATAGAAACCGAATGTTTCATAATGCAGCATGTCATTCTCTTTTAAAGGGAATTTATGGATATGGAACCAATCTTTATAGCGTGAACGCTCTTCATTCTTTAGCACATCTTGAAAGGGCGGGAAATGATAGCCGCAATGATTAAAAACGGCATCAAGCATCACTCGAATTCCACGATTATGACATTCTTTCACAAGGTTCTTAAGCATCTCCTTATCGCCAAATTGCGGGTCTACTTCTAAATAGTTAATCGTATCGTATTTATGATTGCTTTCAGCGTGAAAAATAGGAGTAAGATAAATCCCTGTAATTCCAAGGTCTGTAAGATAGTCTAGGGCGTCCATAATGCCTTGAAGGTCTCCGCCGAAGAAATTATATAAGCCAGGTTCCTCTTGTCCCCATTGTGCAGTATCCACTGGATTTAAAGAGCTATCCCCATTGCGGAAACGCTCTGGAAAAATTTGATACCAAATCGTTTGTGATACCCAAGATGGTGGAGTAAAAACGTCTTTCAGGTGAAGATATGGCAAGCAAAAGTAAAAGCCAGCATCTTCTGGAATAAAGGGAAAGAATCCTTTTTCTGTATAAGTTACTTGCTGTTCCGAATCTCGGAGAATAAAGCCATAGCGAACTCTTTTTTTATTTGTTATCGTGCAATGCCAATAATCAAATAGAGAATCAGAACCGCTTTTTTCCATCGATAACCGCTGGGATACCCATTGATAGTCGACTATTTCGTATTGATCTCCATAGATTAATTCTATTTCAGTGACATTTGCCTTTTTTGTCCGGATCCGGATATGGAGAGCGTCTTTATTTTGTAAATAACAGTAATTATCTCCACTGCGATGGTAAATAGAGGCTAAATCAATCACTTTTCTCACACTCCCTTTGTAATCTTGCTATCTCTTTTGCCACTAGTGTTGCCAGATTAGCTAGATTTTAAAAGAAGAGAAGAGAATTGTCTGCATAGAAAGAACCGCTCGCAAAATGCATGCGAGCGGTTCTGAGTGAATTTATATGAAAAGATTTAGCCGTTAACAATCGTACCGCCGTTGACATGGATAACCTGTCCAGTTACATAGGTAGAATCATTGCTGGCTAAATATACATACGCTGGGGCAAGTTCACAAGGTTGGCCAGCGCGTTTAAAAGGAGTATTTCCTCCAAATGAAGCAACTTGCTCACTATCAAAAGTAGATGGGATAAGTGGAGTCCAAATTGGTCCTGGTGCTACCCCGTTGACTCGAATCCCTTGTTCCGCAAGAGAGCCTGATAAGGAGCGAGTGAAAGCCGTAATAGCTCCTTTTGTTGCGGAATAATCAATTAATGTCTCATTACCTTTATACGCAGTAATAGACGTTGTATTAATAATCGCATCTCCTTTTTGTAAGTGGGGCAGAGTGGCTTTTGTTAAGTGAAACATTGAGAAAATATTGGTGCGGAAAGTTTTTTCTAATTGTTCTGACGTGATATCTAGAATGCTTGATTGTGGATGTTGCTCTGCAGCATTATTTACGAGAATATTAACCTTGCCAAATTCTGAAACGGTCTTTTTTACAACCTCTTTACAGAAGCCTTCATCACCAATATCTCCAGCAAGCAGTAAGCACTTTACTCCTTCAGCTTCAACTAATTCTTTCGTCTTTTGGGCATCGTCATGCTCATCTAAGTATACGATAGTGATATCAGCACCTTCTTTTGCATAATAGATAGCAACAGAACGGCCGATTCCACTATCGCCTCCAGTGATGATAGCAGTTTTTCCTTTTAATTTTTCAGAGCCTTTATAAGAGGGATCGACATCTTTAGGTATAGGATTCATCTCTGTCTGAATGCCTGGCTGCTGATCTTGATGCTGTGGTGGAAATGTTTGTTGTAATTGTTCCTTATTACTATTAGTCAATTCAATCACTCCTTCTAATTCTGTACATGTTTACTTATTTTTCCCAAATTCTTTTAAATAAACATGGTAAAAATAGGGTTGAGTGATATGGAGTTGTGGAAAAGAAGGGGTAAGCATGATGAAAGTTTTTGATTAAAGTGGCGTTCCTTTGTTTAATGAACACCATAATTATCTTGTTTTGAAAGAAAAGTGGTGTTCATCCGCATGATGAACACCATAAATACCTTGTTTTGAAAGAAAAGTGGTGTTCATACACATGATGAACACCATAAATATCTTGTGCTGAAAGAAAAGTGGCGTTGACCAGCTTGGTGTTCGTTGTTATTTCTAATTAACGATAATTGACAAACTGTACATCAATCGTAATTTTTGATTCATCTTTCACAGCAGCAATAATTTTTTGTAAATCATCACGGCTTTTAGCAGTAACCCGAATTTGATCATCCTGTTGTTGAGTTTTCACTTTTAAGCCACTGTTTTTAATTAATGTATTAATAATTTTGGCATTATCTCTATCAATTCCCTGCACTAATTTCGCTCTTTGACGAACTGTACCGCCGGAAGCACCTTCGATTTTGCCATAATCTAAGTTTTTAATAGGAATACCACGTTTAAACATTTTGCTAATAAGGACATCTTTTAGCTGTTCTAATTTATATTCATCATCTGAAACAAGAACCAGTTCTTCTTTGTCCAGCGTCACATTACTTTTGCTCCCTTTAAAATCATAGCGATTTTGAATCTCTTTCATTGCAAGCTGGACAGCATTCGTTACCTCCGAAAAATCTACCTTGGATACAATGTCAAATGAACTTTCTTTTGCCATATTTACCTCCTGATTAATTGGAATTTAACACGAATTAAAAGCATCTGTAGTAAATCCAATTTCTTTTATGCTTGTATTATAGTAAAATTAAGCAGTTGTAACAACTTTAGGCATGAAGTATTCGTTAATAAGGGAATAATTAGGATGGCAGAATATAGAGTAAAGTTGAAAATAGACAAGAATTTAAGGAGGAAACTAAATGTCGTTAAGAGATTATATGGGGCGTGTAGAAATATTAACAGTGGCTAGGATTGCATCTTTTGGGTATTTTTTGACAATTGAAGAGGAAGACGAGGATGTGCTTTTACACTTTAGTGAAACTGATCAGAAATTTGAAGAAGGTGATGAAGTCCGCGTTTTTATTTACAGTGATTCACAGGGAAGAGCTTGCTCAAGTACCTTTATTCCATCTATTGCGGTTGGTAAATACGACTGGGTGAAAGTAACAGACCGCAAAGAAGGAATTGGCTGTTTCTTTGATATTGGGTTGAAAAAGGACATGCTGTTAGGAGAAGATGATTTACCAGTACATGAAGAGGTATGGCCAGAAGTGGGCGATATGCTTTATATAACATTAAAGGTAAATAAGAATAACTATTTATATGTAAAACCAGCAACAGATCCTGTTATTGAAGAGATGGCAGCAAAAGCAACAAGAGAAGATTTTAATAAAAATATTCATGGGTACATTTATCGAACAGCAAAAGTAGGAAGCTGGATTTATACAGCAGAAGGCTATAAAGGATTTATCCATGAATCTGAGCGAGGCAAGGAACCAAGATTAGGGGAAAAAGTAAATGGGCGCATCATAGATGTTAAGCTTGATGGAACAGTAAATGTATCGTTATTGCCAAGAAAAGAAGAAGCGCTTGATAAAGATTCCCAACTAATTTTGGATTATTTAATAACTCGAAAAGGCGCAATGCCTTATGGAGACAAGAGTATGCCAGAGGATATAAAGGAACGCTTTAATTTAAGCAAAGGTTCGTTTAAACGAGCACTTGGGAGACTAATGAAAGAAAATAAAGTATACCAAGAAGAAGGCTGGACATATTTAAAGGAAGATAATCAAAAAAATTAAAATGTAGGTTAAATAGGGGATTTCAAAGTGGTTATAGCTTTGGGATGCCCTTTTTCTTTAGAAAAGATCTAGGAATTCAGGAGGTGCTCGTCTTAGAGCCTGTTTCGACAGTAGAAGAAGTCAAAAGGGAACAAAAAACTAATTTCCATCACTTTACAGAAGATAGAGATATACAAAAACTGAACTAGAGTCTCAATCAAAAAGAACTGCCTTAAAATCTGGCAGCTCTTTTTTCGTATTCATCTAGCAACCATCTTCTTACAGATGGTCTGTCTTTTTACTATATTGATGTTTGCCTTTTTTGCGGTTTTTTTCACGCATCATGTTCTTTTCATGACGCAATGCATTATTGTCTTTTGCCTTTTTATCATTATCAGAAGTATGTGGCATTAAAAAATACTCCTTTCAACGTCAGCTTTTGTTCAATTAGAACATTGTTAGTATGAGTGAAAGGAGTAAATTTTATACTTTTTATCGTGCTTATTCAGGTAGCTTATTTAAGAAGAAAATAGCGATTGTTCCAGCACCAGTGTGCGAGCCTACAGATGCACCGATAGAGGAAATGAATACTTCTTTTGGCTGGAATTTTTCCATAATCATTTCTTTTACTTCCGCAGCTGTTGCTTCATCATCTGCGTGACTGATCGCGAACACTTGTTGATCCAGCTTATCTCCTCGTTCTGCTATTAGGTCAATCATTCTGCGCAGGAGTTTCTTTTTGCCGCGAATTTTTTCAAGAGGAACCAATTTCCCGTCTTCAACATGTAATAAAGGTTTTATATTTAGTAATCCACCAAGGAACGCAGAGGCCTTCGAAACACGTCCGCCTTTTGCTAAATATTCTAGATCTTCGACAGTAAATAAGTGCTCCATATGCTCGCATATGAATTGGAGTCGTGGTATAATTTCACTTACGTCTTTACCTTGATCGCGGAGTTTCACTGCTTCTTGAACAACTAAACCAGCACCTAATGATGCACATTTGCTATCAATGATGGTTAAAGCAAAGTCGGGATATTCCTCCTTTACTTGTTCTGAAATCATTACTGCTGTTTGGTATGTTCCAGATAATTGCGAAGAAAAAGCAATATAAATACCTTTTTCTTTATTTTGAGCCAATGTTGTAAAAACATCTTTAAATAAAGCTGGCGACACTTGTGATGTTTTTGGAACTTGTCCACTGCGTATGGCATTATAAACAGTGGCTGGTTCAATCGTTTTTAAATCCTCGTATTCTTTACCGTCTAAGTTAACCTTTAGCGGTAATAGTGTAACCTCGTTCTTCTCATAATAGGATAGAGGTAAATCACTCGCACTATCTGCTAGGATTTTAAAAGTCATATTCATTCCACTTCTTTCTTTTTTTTATAAAAACATATGGTTATTGGAGTACGGTTATGATAAATAACGATAATCTCTTTGAAAATGCCTTGTTTTTTGAAAACAAGGCATACTTATTTGTAGTTTATAAAACTTTTAGAGAAAAAACAATTGAATAGTTAAAGTAAAAATAGTAAAAATTACTATATATCGTATTGGAGGACACTTATGTATTGGTTATTAACAAAAAAATTAATCGTTGTTATCTTTGGGGCACTATTAAATGCGATTGCTATGAATTTTTTCTTGATACCTGCTGATGTATATGCCAGTGGTTTTGCAGGAGTGGCTCAGCTTATATCCAAAATAACGCCTATTTCTACAGGGGTTTTACTATTTATCCTTAATGTTCCAATCGCAATAGTTGGTTGGATTAAAGTCGGAAAATCATTTACCTTTTTTAGTTTTTTAAGTGTTGCTTTTATGTCTTTGTTTATGGAAATCATTCCGGAAACAAGCTATTCTCATGATATTTTGTTAAATGCAGTTTTTGGCGGTGTCATTGCGGCTGTGGGGGTTGGATTAACGTTAAAGTGGGGGGCCTCAACGGGTGGCATGGACATCATTGCCATGATTCTTTCACGTATGCAGGATAAGCCTGTCGGTACGTATTTCTTTATTCTAAATGGAGCTATTATTATCACAGCTGGTGCTATGTTCGGATGGGAAAAAGCGTTATATACGCTTGTGAATCTATATGCAGCAACCAAAGTGATTGATACGATACATACAGCCCATCAAAAATTAACGGTGATGATTATTACGAAGAAAACAGCTGAGCTAAAAGTAGCAATCCATGAAAAATTAGTAAGAGGAATTACGATTTTGCCAGCAAGAGGAGCATTTTCCAATGAGCCAAAGGAAATGCTAATGATTGTCGTGACTCGTTATGAGTTATTTGATATCGAACGGATTATTAAAGAAGTGGATCCACAAGCATTTACAAATGTTGTGCAAACAACAGCAGTACTCGGTTTCTTTAGAAAAGCTTAAAGGAGGAACTATATTGAAAAAAGCGACTGTCGTATTCTTATGCATGTTAATTAGCAGCTTCCTGCCGTTTCTAACCATAACAGCAGCAGCAAACTCAGGGAAAGAGCAAGTCAAGATAGAAGATGTAACTGTTAGTGGTACAAAAGGGAATTATCTTGTGAAAGGAAAAGCAATTACGACAGGGACTATTTTTTATTCTGTCGAAGATGGTCACAATGAATTCATCGCAAACCAGAAATTACAAGTTAGTAATAAGCAATTCTCGCTGAAAATTCATTTAGAGGAAAAAGATTTACCGACGAATGGAACAATCATTTTATTTTTTTCTGAAGAAGGAAAAGAGCCATATTCCGTAGTGTTAGAAACATTTTCGTAAGGGGAATAAAAACAAATGGTACTCCGGTTTATACTTTCCGTAATAAAAAGCAGCCCATAAAAGGCCCTTCTCCCAAGCATTTGCTTTTCTAGCGCTTATGGAGGCTTCCTTCTTGGACTGCTTTTTTTATTAGTGTGTCTGAATTTGTTCTAGCTCTTTTTGTAATGCAGCTAATTGGTGTTGTTCGGCTGTTGTGGTATTTGCGTAAGCAGAGCTTATCGCATTCTTTGCTTTATCCACTAAGCCATCATTCCCATTCCCATATTTAGCTGCCTCAACTGCTTGTCTGGCTTCTTGAAAAAGTCTATTTCCCATTTATTCTAATCCTCCATGAGACTGTCTTTCATTTGACATTTTATAGCTCTCGGCTTCAGCATATGTCATATGATAAGGGATACGTTCGGAATGCTTGGATACAGAATCTACTCCTTGTTGTACGAAGCGTTTCGATTTATTTCGTTTTCCCATTGAATGATCCCTCCGAGTGTTAGAGTATAATTGGAAAGACAAAAGAAGCATTGATTTTCCCGGAAACAGTAGTGACCGTTTCGCTTATAGTATGGACGTAATTTTAGTCTTTAAAGACGGTAATGATAACCAGCTTTAGAGAACACGAAGATTTAAAACTTCGTTTAAATATACAGCAATTCCGTCTTCTTCATTGGATAAAGTAACATCCTTAGCAAGGGTCTTTAGTTCCTCAATCGCATTTCCCATAGCGACACCTTTTCCAGCATACTCAATCATTTCAAAATCATTGTCTTCATCGCCGAATGCGATAATATTTCTTTGTGGGATTTGATAGTAATCAGAAACTTTTTGTAAGCCAATCGCTTTATTTATTCCTAACTTAACAATTTCGATCACATGAAAGGGATCTGCCCAACGGCGATGTTCAATTAGATCGGCATGAACCTCAGATAAATGCTTGCGAATGGCTGCAACATGTTCTTCCTCCGCATGAATAAGGATAGAAGTAGGTGCTGCTTCTAAAAATTCCAATAAATTTCCGACAGTTACTTTGGGATTCCCTAATGAAAAAATGTCAATCAATTTCTCATCATGATAATGATAATAAACCTCATCCATTACTTCCGCAATAATATTGTGAAAAGAATAATCATTGCATGCAGCGACAATATCCCTTGCTGTTTGTATATCAAGGGGAGAATGATAAAAGCCCCATTTGGTATCCTTAGGATGATGAATAAAAGCTCCATTAAAGTTAACGATAGGAGTATGTAAATTTAATTCATGATAGATCGCTTCACTTGCGCGGAAGGGTCTCCCTGTTGCAATCATTACTTCATGACCATCCTCCATTGCTTTTTGGATAACTTTTTTGGTAAGAGGAGAAATGGTTTTATCGTCTTTTAATAACGTTCCGTCAAGGTCTAAGGCAATTAGATGTTTTTCTGTCATAGTGTCTCCTTTAGTGTCAATATAGTAATTTATTTTATTCTAGCTTTAAGGGGCGTAATTTTCGAAAAAAAAGCCACTTCATGTTACACTTACTTATACATATAAAATATTATTACACTTTATTCGTTAATTCTACTTTCACTTATGTTAAGTTATGTAAAATCAATGATAGAGATAAATTTCCTTTCTATTCTTTACGCTTATGGCTTGATTAGAGGGAAATAACTGTCCTTAAAGTCCGATTGGTTTCACAAATCATCAAAGAGGAAGTTATACTTTATTTTACATGAATCATTTATTTTTTCCAAAAAGGAGGGGCGAGCGATGATTTTGGTTGAAAAATTACATATAGAGGAAATACCTGTACTGCATATTGTAAAAAAAGACCACTATGATCAAAAACGACCATATATTCAATTTACCCATGGCTTCACTAGTGCAAAGGAACACAATCTTCATTTTGCTTATCATTTAGCAGAGAAGGGATTTCGTGTTGTATTGCCTGATTGTTTGTATCATGGAGAGCGAGACCAAGGATTATCAGCGATGGAATTAAACATGCATTTTTGGAATATCGTGATGAAGACGATTGAGGAAATAGAAGTGATAAAAGATTATTTCAGCGACAAAGAGCTAATCGATGATCAATATATTGGGATCGTAGGAACAAGTATGGGGGGAATCGTTACATTAGGTGCATTAAGAAAGTATCCTTGGATTAATACGGCAGTAAGCTTAATGGGAATGCCATATTATGAGAAATTTGCCCATTATACCATTTCAGAAGTGAAGAAAAGGGGCTATGAGTTGCCGCTAAGTGATCATGAAATAGAAGATTTAATTAAACAGTTAGAGGAATTGGACCTTAGTAAGGCACCAGAAAAATTACAAAAACGTCCTCTTATGTTCTGGCATGGCAAAAAAGATGAAGTTGTACCTTATGCTTATTCCCACCAATTTTATGAGCATATAAAACCTTTATATAAAGATGCGCCAGATCGCCTAACATATCTTTCTGAAGATAATACTGGCCATAAAGTAAGCAGAAGAGCCATGCTGAAAACGGTGGAATGGTTTGAGAAACATTTAGCAGAAGGATTAATTAAAGCGTGATTCAAATCCTTTTTTCAAATCATAATTATTTGTTATAGTGTAACTATAAAGATAAAGCTTCCTTTTTTAGAAGATATTTAAATACGTTTTACCATAAATAAAAATAAGGGGTGCCTTTGAATGAATGAAGAATTAAAAGACAGTATAATGGGTGCACTAGAGCTTGTTATCGATCCAGAGCTTGGAATTGATATTGTAAACTTAGGATTAGTTTATGACTTAGAGCTGAATGAAGATGGATTATTGGTTGTAACCATGACGCTAACAGCAATGGGATGTCCACTTGCAGGCGTTATTGTGGATCAAGTAAAAGCAGCTTTAACAGATATTCCAGAAGTTAAAGACACAGAAGTAAATATCGTTTGGTCGCCAGCTTGGACAAAAGATAGAATGTCCAGATATGCAAAAATTGCCTTAGGTGTACGATAAACAGGGAGTGAAGAAGAAGGGAAACCTTCTTTTTTTCTTTGTTTTTAATATACTGTATATTATGAAAAATGGTATGATAAAAATATAAAAGTGGAATTTTGGTGAATGTATAGGAAAAGGAAGTGAGAATGATATGAAGGATCTTTTAAATCGTCCATTAAGAGATTTGCGCATTAGTGTGATTGACCGCTGCAATTTAAGGTGTCAATACTGCATGCCGAAAGAAATATTTGGTCCAGATTATCCCTTTCTTCCTCCAAGTGAATTATTAACTTATGATGAGATAGAAAGAATTGCCAAGATATTTGTAGAATTGGGAGTCGAGAAGATTCGCTTAACTGGTGGAGAACCATTGTTACGCAAGGATTTGCCAGTGCTAGTTGACAGGCTTATTCGACTGGAAGGTCTAGAGGATATTGCATTGACAACAAATGGAATCTTTCTTCCTAAATATGCCCATGATTTAAAGCAGGCTGGTCTTAAGCGCGTAAATATTAGTTTAGATAGTATAAATGATGAATTGTTTGGTCAGATGAATGGGCGCAATGTAGGAGCTGCTCCCGTAAAAAAAGGGATAGAGGCAGCCCAGAATGCTGGCTTAGGTATAAAAATCAATATGGTAATCAAAAAAGGAATGAACGATTCTGAAATAATTCCAATGGCAACCTACTGTAAAGAAAATGAGCTAGAACTTCGGTTTATTGAATATATGGATGTTGGCAGTACTAACGGATGGAAAATGAAAGATGTTATTACCAAAAAAGAAATATATGCGAAATTACAAGAGTCTTTTGAATTGGAGCCTGTAGAGGCTGATTATTTTGGGGAAGTAGCTAAAAAGTATAAATATAAGGATGCAAATGTGCTGGTCGGCTTCATTACCTCCGTTTCCGAATCGTTTTGCTCTAGCTGTACAAGAGCGCGGCTCTCTGCAAATGGCCAACTATATACCTGTCTTTTTAATGGGAATGGCCATAATATTCGTGATTTTCTTAGAGAAGGAGCGGATGATTCAGCTTTAGAAGGCTTTATAAAAAACATTTGGGAACAAAGAAGGGATCGTTATTCCGATGAAAGAACGGAAGAAACAGTAAAACAGCGAAAAAAAGTCGAAATGTCTTATATAGGCGGATAGAATGCCGCAGATTAAATGACAAAATGAACAGAAGAGATTTGGAGGAATGGTGGAAGGATATACATCATTCTTTTTGGTTCATGGAAATAAGGAGTGAAAGTCGATGACAGTGGAAAATAGAGTTCCTATCCTAATAGAAGAGGCAATAAGCAGAGTGATGGAACACAAGAGAGAAGGAGAAAAGGAATATGTTTCAATCTATCATTGCAATGGCCGTTATTTAAGTGAAGATATAAAAGCAATACATGATGTGCCTAAATTTAATCGTTCCAGCTATGATGGATTTGCATTACGAGCAAAGGATACAAATGGAGCATCATATGAAATGCCTGTTGAGTTTGAAATAATTGATGAAATTGGTGCTGGGCAAGTTTCGACCAAAAAAATAGGTGAGTACCAAGCAATCAGGATTATGACAGGAGCCATGTTACCACGTGATGCCGATGCAGTAGTCATGCTTGAGAAGACGGTAGAGCGGAAAAAAAATCGCCAATCATATATAAAAATAGATCATATGTTACATAAAGGAGAAAATATCTCTTTTCAAGGAGAGGATGTAAAAAAGGGGGAAGTCTTATTAAAAAAAGGAACTAAAATCAATCCAGGAGTAGTGGCGGTTTTAGCAACATTTGGTATAGAACAAGTTCCAGTTGCCAAAAAACCAACTATAGGTTTATTTGCAACTGGAACGGAATTATTGGAAGTGCATGAGGAACTGGAGGAAGGAAAAATAAGGAACAGCAATGCCTATATGATACTAGCACAAATTGAACGAGCAGGAGCGGTTCCTCGCTATTTCGGCAAGTTGCCAGATGTCATGGAAATAAGTTTTGAAGCTATTCGCCAAAAAATAGATTCGGTTGATATGTTGATAACAACAGGTGGTGTTTCAGTTGGCGATTATGATTTATTGCCAGAAATTTACCGTAAGCTTGGAGCAGAAGTTCTTTTTAATAAAATTGCAATGAGGCCTGGCAGTGTCACTACGGTAGCGAATTTAAATGGTAAATTATTATTTGGACTTTCAGGGAACCCATCTGCTTGCTATGTTGGTTTTGAGTTATTTACAAATCCGATCATAAAAAGCCTTTTATTTATAGAAAACCCGCGCTTACCTATTGTGGACGCGGTATTAAAAGAGAATTTCCCAGATGCCAATTCCTTTACTCGACTTATTAGAAGTAGGGTATCTATTGTAAATGGAAAGATAGAAACTCGGACTAGCGGTATGGACAAATCAAATATTGTTAGTAGTTTGGCATCTGCCAATGGGCTTACAATTTTGCCAGGAGGGGAATCTGGATACAAATGTGGGGATATAGTAAAGGTAATACTGTTGGAAGAGGTTCAGAATCAATTATTATTGTAGATCGGAAAAAGAAGAGCATTTTCATCTAAGAGACTGCTCTTCTTTTTAATTTTTTTAAGGGATCATCCAAGAAAGTACATTGTGTTGCAGGAAAGTAATGAGACATACTATTAATAGTAGGAATACACTATGTTTTAAGGTAAAGCGTAGTAGCTCGGATTCTTTACCAGCAAGACCAACAGCTGCACAAGCTACAGCGATAGATTGTGGAGATATCATTTTTCCTGTAACTCCTCCACTTGAGTTAGCTGCAATAGCAAGGACAGGATCCATACCAACAGACAATGAAGTTACTTTTTGCAGATTTCCAAACATTAAATTGGCAGATGTATCAGAACCAGTAATAAATACACCAAGCCAACCCAATACGGGAGAAAAGAATGGAAATAAAGCTCCTGTCTTAGCTAAGGTCATTCCAAGTGTTGTCGACATACCAGAGGCATTTGTTACATAGGCAAAACCGACTACAGACGAAATGGTTAAAATTGGAAATTTTAACTCGTGAAGGGTTTCCTTTGCTGTAGCATACACATCTTTCCAAGAAAGGCGGGCAATATATTTTGTTACAATACAAGAAAATAAAATGGCAGTTCCGGCAGCTCCTAACACTTCTAATTTGAAAATAGCTGCAACTGCTTCACCAGTGCCATTAATAATTTTATTGTTAAGTAATGGAACTTCTGGCAGAAAAGTCAATCGTTCCCCCAACCCATTAATACCTTTTAAAATAAAATTTGTCCCTTCATAATGGCCAGTTAGTGCATTTTTTATAACAGGTATCCCCCAAAGGGAAATGAAAGCAGTTAATACTAAAAAAGGAGACCATGCATGAAAAATCTGACCAGGAGAGTATGTAGGATCTGGAGCTTTTTTTATCTCAGCTGAAGCGGCTGTTTCTAATTCACCTTTAAATCGGAAAATTGTTTTTGGTTTCCAGAACTTTAGTAAAATAACTAATGCAAATAAGGAAACTAACGCAGATAAAATATCAGGCAATTCAGGTCCGAGGAAGTTAGAAGATAAATATTGTGTAAGTGCAAATGATATACCTGATACTAAAATAGCGGGAAGTACTTCCCATACACGTTTAAAACCCGCCATAATAATTACAAGATAAAACGGAATGAATACGGAAATAAAAGGCAATTGTCGACCAACCATTTTAGATATTTCAAAAGCCGGAATACCAGTTGGTCCCTCAACAGCAGTAATTGGGATACCTATCGCTCCGAATGCAACAGGTGCCGTGTTAGCTAATAAACAGATGCCTGCAGCATATAATGGATTAAAGCCTAATCCAGCTAAAAGAGCAGCAGAAATAGCAACAGGTGCTCCAAAGCCAGCAGCGCCTTCTAAAAATGCCCCGAATGAGAAAGCTACAAGCAATGCTTGAAGTCTACGATCCTCTGTAATAGACAAAATAAAATTTCGTATGATAGAAAATTGTCCGCTTTTCACTGTTAATTTATATAAAAGCACTGACGTGACAATAATCCAGCCAATAGGTAATAAGCCATAAACAATGCCTTGGCTCGCAGACATAATACTCATTCCAATAGGCATATTGAAAGCGGTTACGGAAAGGAGTAAAGCAAGAAGCAGGGTTGTAATTCCAGCCATATGTCCCTTCATGCGTTTGATGGCAAGTGCCCAAAAAAAATATAAGATTGGAATTACGGCAACTATCGCGGATAATGCTAAATTGTCGCCAACAGCGGTGAAGTCTTGAGTAAACGTCATTATTTCAGCCCCCTTAATTTTCTACTTACGATTTCTTTCTAATGAATGTTTGATCTAAATTATCAGATGAAGTAATCGTTATCATAAACAAATTGTAAAATATTAGGTCATCTGATGACTCGATGAACCTATTATAAAATGAGAGTTTTTAAAAAACAACATAAAATTGACAATATTATGTCTTTTTTTATGCAAAATGTAACTTTTAGCAGTATAATAACAATAAAAAGGATGAACGCGTTGGAGGTAGAACGATGGAATTTAAGCAGATCCGCCCAAAAAAAATTTATGAAGAAATTGCAGAAGCCTTGCATGAAGGAATTCGCTCAGGAGCTTTAAAGCCTGGAGAAAAGTTGGCATCTGTACAGCAGCTTGCCGAAAACTTCCAAGTAAGCCGTTCAGCCGTTAGGGAAGCACTTTCCGCATTAAAAGCTAAAGGTTTAATTGAAATGAAGCAAGGGGAAGGTACTTATGTGAAAAGGTTTGAAGCCGATCAAATTTCTTTTTCTTTTCCTACAGCAATTTTGATGAAGGAAAAAGATCTAAATCACCTCCTTGAAGTAAGAAGGATTATGGAGGTAGGTGCTGCAGCTGCAGCAGCGAATAAACGTACAAACGAAGATTTGCAAAAAATGAAACAGGCGCTAGAAGAAATGAAACAGGCAAATGGAGTAGAAGAATTAGGTGAAAAGTCAGATTTAAACTTCCATTTAGGCGTAGCAGCAGCTTCACAAAATCCTTTACTGGTAAATTTATTGCTCAACGTTTCGGATATTATGCAGGAAGCAATGAAAGAAACAAGACGTTTATGGCTGTTTTCTAAACAAACAACAACGGAACGACTTTATGAGGAACATCTTACTATTTATGAGTCTATTTTAGAAAGAAACGCGGAAAAAGCGAGTGAGGCGATGCTTTATCATTTACAAAAGGTAGAAGCAGTGCTTCAAAAGTATTTTGCTGAAAAAGAACAGAAGGTATGATCCGCTATTGGAAAATTGATATTTGCATTTTTTATTCTTGCAAATTTTAGCGACAAAGTCTATATTAATGAAAACGCTTCATGGAAATATTTATTTAAAATTACTGTAATGAGGATGGAACATAAAATATATAGGACTTGGTATAAACCGCTGTTTATTTAGACATACATAATCTCAAATGTCTCACTAATCCCAGCTGAGTATGCTTGTGTTCTGGTTGTTCTAACCTTCCAACTAATTCATTTTTCTAAAATCTACTAATTTTTGGGAAGTAGTCTAAATAAGCAAAATCAAATAGGGGGAAAGTATGTAACTCTTTTTATCTATTTATCGTGAGTCAGTCTTATTGTAAACAAGTCATCTGATGACCTGTTCATAGGAATATAAACATCAAATGGGTAGTACATTTATTCTTAAAAAGGGGGATATTTAGGATGAAAGTGACATTATTTGCTACATGTCTAGTTGATATGTTTCAAAGTGATGTGGGGAAAGCAACGGTTGAATTGTTAGAAAGACTGGGATGTGAAATCGATTTTCCTACGACACAAATATGCTGTGGGCAGCCATCTTATAATAGTGGGTATGTAAAGGAAACAAAGGAAGTGATGAAAACAATGATGAAATCCTTCCAAGATGCAGAGTATATTGTCTGCCCCTCTGGTTCTTGTGCCTATATGTTCCATGAGTATCAGCATATTTTTAAAGGGGATCCAGTATGGGAGCCGATTGCAAAAGAACTTGCCGCTAAAACTTTTGAACTAACACAGTTTATTGTAGATGTCTTAAAAGTAGAAGATGTAGGTGCAACTTTCAAGGGGAAGGTTACCTACCATACATCCTGTCATATGACGAGATTACTAGGGGTTAAAGAGGCTCCTATTAAGCTATTAAAAAATGTGAAAGGAGTAGAGTATACGGAATTACCATTAAAGGAAAATTGCTGTGGTTTTGGAGGAACTTTTTCTGTGAAAATGGGGCAAATATCTGAGCAGATGGTGGACGAAAAAGTAGCCTGTGTAGAATCAACGAATGCCGAGTATGTAGTTAGTGCAGATGCAGGCTGCTTGATGAATATTGGGGGAAGAATTGATCGAAAGGGTAAACCAATTAAAGCATTACATATAGCAGAAATTTTAAATAGTCGAGCATAACAGAGGGGATGATAAGCTATGTCGATGAAAACAAGTTCACAAAAATTTAAAGATAGAGTGTCGACAGAACTAGAAAATGACTTTATGCGTGGGGCTGTCTCCAAAGCACAGCAAACGATTCAAACGAGAAAAAATAATGTGACAGAGGCGATGGGAAACTGGGAGGAATGGCGTTCGCACGGGGAAGAAATTCGCCAGCATGTTTTAGAAAATCTGGATTATTATTTATATGAATTAAGCGAACAGGTGGCAAAACGTGGCGGTCATGTCTATTTTGCAAAAACTGCAGCAGAGGCAAGTGCCTATATTGAACAAGTGGCAATAGATAAAAACGTGAAAAAAGTAGTAAAAGCAAAGTCAATGGTAACAGAGGAAATTTCGTTAAATCAAAAGTTAGAAGAGGCAGGGTGTGAAGTAATTGAAACCGATTTAGGGGAATATATTCTGCAAGTAGATGACCATGATCCTCCATCTCATATTGTTGTTCCGGCATTGCATAAAAATAAAGAACAAATCCGGGATGTATTCACAAAAAAATTAAACTATACAAATACAGAAAAACCAGAAGAATTAGCATGGCATGCAAGACAAGTACTTCGAAATGAATATTTAACTGCAGATATGGGAATTACAGGCTGCAATTTTGCTGTAGCAGAAACAGGTTCGATTACACTCGTAACAAATGAAGGTAATGCCGATTTAGTTGCAGCTCTTCCAAAAACACAAGTTGCCGTAATGGGAATGGAGCGCATTGTTCCCACTTTTAATGAAATGGAAGTATTAGTGGGAATGTTGACAAGAAGTGCCGTTGGCCAAAAGCTTACAAGTTATGTAACAACATTAACGGGTCCAAAAGAAGCTGGGGATGTGGACGGACCAGAGGACTTTCATCTAGTGATTGTAGATAATGGACGTTCAGATATTTTAGGTGGAGAGTTTCAATCTGTTCTCCAATGTATTCGCTGTGCAGCCTGTGTAAATGTTTGCCCTGTATATAGACAGGTTGGTGGACATTCCTATGGCTCTATTTACTCTGGACCAATTGGAGCAGTACTTTCTCCACTGTTAGGCGGATACGAAGAATATAAAGAGCTTCCCTATGCTTCTACTCTTTGTGCAGCATGTACAGATGCATGCCCAGTTAAAATTCCGCTTCATGAGCTGCTCCATAAGCATCGACAAGTAATTGTGGAAAAGGAAGGGAAAGCCCCCATTTCTGAAAAAATGATATTCAAAGCATTTGGCATCGGTGCTTCTTCGCCAAAGCTGTATAATATAGGCTCGAAAATAGCACCAGCTGTGACGAAACCATTAGTAAAAGGAGACAAAATTACAAAAGGGATCGGAATGTTAAAAGAATGGACAGATATTCGTGATCTTCCTGCCCCAAATAAAGAGAGATTTCGTGATTGGTTCAAGAATCGAGAGAAGGGGGAAGGACAATAATGACAGGAACAATTCACAATAGAGATGCTTTTCTTGAAACCATTGCCTCGAGATTAGGCAGACAAAGAAAAACAAAACTTGAAAGGCCGAAATGGAATTATTACCCACAAGAAGAAGTGCTTAAAGATGCGACAAAGGATGAGTTAGTTGAAGTATTAAAATCCCAATGCACACTTATTCATACAGATTTAGTCATTACTTCACAAAAGGAATTGAAGCATACACTTCATCATTTAATAAAAGAGTTTGGCGGAGGAAAGGTTGTTACTTGGAAGGATCCACGTTATCAGCAATATGGATTAGAATCACTATTTAAAGAGAAACTGCCTGATGAAAATATCGATGTATTTGAATGGGATGCCTCTTTAGGAAAAGAAAATATTTCCAAAGCAGAACAGGCGAATATAGGGATTACCATAAGTGAACTTACGTTAGCGGAATCAGGTACAGTTGTTGTGTATAGTGGAAAAGATCGTGGCAGAACAGTCAGTTTTTTACCTATAAATAGTATTGTAATCGTTCCAAAAAGTACAATTGTGCCAAGAATGACTCAAGCAGCAAAAGTTTTACGGGAAAAAGTACAAAACGGAGAAGTACTCCCGTCTTGTATTAATTATATTACAGGGCCAAGTAACTCGGCAGATATTGAAATGGATTTAGTGGTTGGTGTCCATGGCCCTGTAAAAGCTGCCTATATTGTGGTAGAAGATCTATAGATAAGCATTTTGTGAAAATTTCTGACACCATGAGATAAAACCCTCATATGATGATGTTGTTAAATGAATTTCTATTGACGTAATTTTAGGAAGAAAATGAGAGATGAATTTTTGATTAGCATGTTTTTATAAAGTTTGCTGTTTAGTGCTAGCAGTCTGAATACACTTCCCTTTCGGTAGTCACTCGAGTATTTTCGAAGACTAGAATGTTTCTCAAGCTTACATAGGAGTCTAAGTGTATTTTGGCTGCTTTGTTTTTGATAAATTGCTTTATAAATGGCATGTATGCAAGCTAAAAAAATTTGCAATTTCTGATGTTAATATTTTTGTCTAATTCAAATCCGCTTTGTTTCTTAATTATTCTTCACCAATCAAAGAAAATATTATCCCCATATACCTTATTAATTATCAGAAAAATAAGAAAACTATTACTTTTATGAAAAAGTGTTGATTTTATATGCAGTAGTTTTTATAATAAGAGAATCTTAGATTAATAAATATAAATAAAAATGATTAAATATACATTTATAGTCGAAAGGAGGAAGTTATGAAAGTATCTATAATCGGTACAACAGGATATGGTGGTGCAGAATTAATCAGAATTTTGCATAGTCATCCTTCATTCACAATTAAGTCTGTACATACAACAAGAGATGAAGTCCCAGTATGGAATGAATATCCTCATTTATTTAATATAATGGAAAACAAACTAGAACCAATTAATCCAGAAAAAATAGCAAAAGAATGCGATATTGTTTTTTTTGCTACTCCTACAGGTGTATCTGGAAAGCTGGTTCAAGAATTCGCAGATAAAGAGATTCAAATGGTTGATTTATCTGGAGATCTTCGCTTAAGGAATACAGACGATTATCAGAAATGGTATAAAAAGGAGCCTGTTTCCATAGACCTTATTAATAGCTTTGTTTATGGGCTTTCTGAATGGAATAAAGAAAACATTGCTTCCAGTACGAGAATATCTAATCCGGGATGTTATCCGACTGCTACGCTCTTAGGATTAGCACCCCTAGTAAAAGAAAACATGATATTGCCAAATAGTATTATAGTGGATGCTAAATCTGGTATTTCTGGAGCGGGAAGGAGTCCTTCAAGGGCTAATATGTATGCTGAGATGAGCGAAAATTTAAAAATTTATAAAGTGAATGAACATCAGCATATTCCAGAAATAGAGCAGCAGTTAGCTGATTGGAATTCTGAGTCGAAAGCTATTACTTTTTCTACCCATCTTTTGCCGGCAAGCAGAGGAATAATGGCAACTATATATGCTACTTTAAGTAAAAGTGTCACAAATGAGCAAATCCATGGTTTATATACAGAAATTTATACAAACAGTCCTTTTGTACGAGTGAGACCACTTCATACCTATCCTTCGATAAAAGAAGTTACAGGCTCTAATTTTTGTGATATTGGAATAAATGTGGATGAACGGACTGGCAGGATAACGATTGTATCGGTTATTGATAATTTAATGAAAGGGGCTGCGGGTCAGGCCGTTCAAAACGCAAATATTATGAATGGCTATGAGGAAACAGCTGGTTTGCAGTTTCTGCCGCTTTACCCATAAGGAGGAGCCGACGTGCAGATTATGAATAATATTCAATCCCATATAGAAGAAATAAAGGATGGGAGTATAGTAACACCAATTGGCTATAAAGCTGCAGGTGTTCATGCTGGACTACGGTACAACAAGAAAGATATTGGCGCAATAGTAAGTGCCGTTCCAGCAAATTGTGCCGCTGTATACACAGCAAGTCACTTTCAAGCTGCACCATTAAAAGTAACGCAGGAATCTATTGCCAAAGAAAAACGAATTCAAGCAATTGTCGTAAATAGTGCTTGTGCAAATGCCTGTACAGGAGAAAAAGGCTTAAAGGATGCCTACGAAATGAGAAAAATTATGGCAACTTATCTTCAAATAAAGGAAGAATATGTGGCAGTTTCTTCAACAGGTGTAATTGGTGAATATCTGCAAATGGATAAAATAAAAGAAGGAATTAATCAATTAATCTTTCATTCCACTCCACAAAATGCAGAAGCATTTCAAGAAGCCATTTTGACAACTGATACAGTAATGAAAAAATGCTGCTTTTCTGCAACTATTGCGGGGGTAACTGTTACGATGGGAGGAACAGCAAAGGGATCTGGTATGATTCATCCTAATATGGCAACAATGCTTGGATTTATTACGACAGATGCAGCCATCCCATCGGAAGTTCTTCAAGCTGCGTTAAGTAAGGTGATTCCTACTACCTTTAATCAAATTACAGTAGACGGAGATACTTCTACAAATGATACAGTCCTTGTACTGGCAAATGGCATGGCAAAAAACGAACCTCTTACCGAAGAACATCCTGATTATCCGGTCTTTTTGGAGCTTTTATCTACAACATGTGAGAGTCTGGCTAAACAGATTGCTAAAGATGGTGAAGGGGCAACAAAGCTAATTGAAGTAAAGGTTTCAGGAAGCAATAATGACGAAGAAGCACGCGTTATTGCTAAACAAATAGTAGGATCTAATTTAGTGAAAACTGCAATTTATGGATCAGATGCTAACTGGGGAAGAATTATCACCGCTATCGGTCAAACAAAAACAGCCGTTAATCCATCAAGAGTAGACATAGCGATTGGCGATATCCTTATGCTTAAGGAAAGTGAACCACAGTCGTTTTCAGAACAAACGGCAATCGAGTATTTAAACCAAGATTTTATTCAGATATTTGTAGATTTGCATAATGGCAAAGGCGAAGGAAAAGCCTGGGGCTGCGATTTATCTTATGATTATGTCAAGATAAATGCCAGCTACAGAACTTGAGGTGATACCTAGTGAAAACCATTGTTATAAAATGTGGCGGAAGTGTAATCGATCAACTAACTTCAGAATTTTTTACTAGTTTAAAAAGGTTAAAGAATAAAGGCTATCAACTAGTTTTCGTCCATGGAGGCGGTCCCGATATCAATGAAATGCTTGATTATTTTCAAGTGAAAGCTGCCTTTCATAATGGACTCCGTAAAACGACGAAAGAGGCGTTAGAAATAGTCGAGATGGTCCTGTCAGGCAAAACAAACCGTAAGCTTGTTCAGTTATTAAGAGAACATGACTTGAATGGGATTGGCCTTAATGGAACAGATAATAATTGCATAAAAGCTTCTCTTATTGATGAAGAAAAGCTTGGACTCGTCGGGGAGGTATCCGAAGTTAATATCAGGTTGATTTCCTCCCTTTTAGAGGAAAATTTGATTCCCGTCCTAACACCATTAGGGATTACAGAAGACGGAAGAAAATTAAATATTAATGCAGATTATGTAGCATCAGCAGTTGCGAAGTATTTACATGCCGAACAATGCCTTTTTGTAACAGATGTAGCAGGAATTTTAATAGATGGAGAACTTCAAGCAAGAATGGCACAAGAGGAAATCACTCATTACATCAACACTGGACAGATCAATGGGGGCATGATTCCGAAGGTTACCTCTGCTATCGCAGCACTGGAGAGTGGATTAAATAGTGTTATGATTATATCAGGAAAAAAACAGTTTTTTGATGGCGAAGAATTAATCGGAACAAAAATTGTTGTGAAAGAAGGGATTGTAGAATGAGTCATTTATTCCCAACCTACTCAAAGTGGGAAATAGAGCCAGAATCTGCGCAGGGGAGTTATTTGTATAGTAAGAATGGTGGCGTTTATTTAGATTTTACTTCAGGAATAGGGGTATGCAATTTAGGACATTGCCATCCAGAAGTAAAAGCTGCTGTTGAGCAACAATTAAATAAATTTTGGCATGTTTCCAATCTTTTTCCATTAGCTGTGCAGGAAAAGGCAGCAGAAATATTAACGAATGCATCTGGATTGGATCTTGTTTTCTTTGCGAATAGTGGGGCAGAGGCAAATGAGGCAGCCATTAAACTGGCAAGAAAAGCAACGGGAAAAACAAAAATTCTTACTTTTAAGCAATCCTTTCATGGAAGAACCTTTGCAACAATGTCAGCAACTGGACAGGATAAAATAAAGCAAGGCTATGGGCCGATGCTGGAGACATTTGAGTATGTTCCATTTAACGATTTAAATGCATTAAAAGAACAATTAACAGAAGACGTAGCTGCCGTGATGCTTGAAGTAGTGCAAGGAGAAGGCGGTATATATGTAGCTTCTCAAGAATTTTTACAAGGTGTTGAAGCACTTTGCAAAGAAAAGGGTGTCTTGCTGCTAATTGATGAAATTCAAACAGGAATGGGCAGAACAGGAAAAGCATTTGCCTTTCAACACTTTGGTATTAAACCAGATATTATTAGTGTGGCAAAAGGAATGGCAAATGGAATTCCAACAGGAGCTATTGTGGCAGATGGAAAGCTAAAGGAATTCTTTGGTCCAGGCAGCCATGGTACCACATTTGGAGGAAATCCTTTAGCGATGGCAGCAGCTATTAAAACAATGGAAATAATCTTTGAACCAGCTTTCTTAGAAGCAGTCGAGAAAAAAAGTGAATGGGTATTTAGCCTTTTAAAAGAAAAATTAGCCGGAAATCAACATGTAAAGGACATTCGAGGTTTAGGATTGATGATTGGAATTGAATTGGATATACCCGTTGCTTCTATATTAGGAGAATTAAGAAAAGAAGGCTTAATCGTTTTAAATGCTGGGGAAAAGGTTATACGTTTATTGCCAAGTCTTAATACTTCACCGGAAGATTTTATTAAGGGAATGGAAATAATGCAAAAAAGTTTAAATATTCATGCAAAAGTAACAATCTAATGTGTATTTTTTTGCATGATAATGTATAATTATAAGAAATAAAGAGTAACTATACATTCATTATAGAGGTGTTAACAAATGGAAGGTTATCTTCACTTAAGCAATGGTGTGAAATATAAAGGCGATTTCGTTACAAATAGCGATGCCAAAGAGATAAAGGGAGAAATCGTATTTTTCACTGGAATGACAGGATATCAGGAAGTACTAACAGATCCTTCCTATAAAGACCAAATTATTGTTTTTACGTACCCGTTAATTGGAAACTATGGCATAAACAAAGAAGATTTTGAAAGTAAAAAGCCGCATGTAGCAGGTGTTATTGTATATGAATCGAATAGTGACGCATTTCATTATCAAGCTGAATATTCCTTACAGCAATATTTAAATAAATGGAATATCCCAATGCTAGCACATGTTGATACCCGTTCTATTGTAAAAAATATAAGAAAATCTGGTTCTATGCCAGCCATTATAACAGAAGAGAAAGAAGTTTCTGTACCAACATTTTCTTTAAAGGAGGATGTTAAAGTAGCAAAGGTTTCGGAAATGAACTTTCAAACGTATGGGCAGGGTGAATATCATATTGTCCTTGTTGATTTTGGAAAAAAGGAAAGTATGTTAACAGCATTATTAGAGCGTGAGTGTAAAGTAACGGTCGTTCCCTATAATACACCATTTACTAGTATTAAATCACTGCAGCCTGACGGCATTCTCTTATCAAATGGACCTGGGAATCCAAAGGAGTTAATCAGTATTTTACCAACGATTAAAGCAGTGATTAAGCATTACCCAACTCTTGGTATTTGTTTAGGACATCAGCTTGCAGCATTAGCTTTAGGGGCAGAAACTACCAAACTGTCATTTGGACATAGAGGAGCCAATCATCCTGTAATGGATCGGAAGAAAAAGAAAGTGATTATGTCCTCTCAAAATCATAGCTATGTAGTAAAAGAAGAAAGTCTATCTGCTACAGGTTGTGAAGCAAGATTTTATAATCTTCACGATGGATCAGTAGAAGGGCTGTCTCACAGCATTTATCCACTGCAGACGGTACAGTTTCATCCAGAGGCAAATCCAGGTCCTTCAGAAGGATGTTATATATTTGATGAATTTATAGAAAATGTTAAAGCAAATAATGGGAGAGTTTTTGCATATGCCTAAAGACACGACGATAAAAACCATACTTGTAATAGGCTCAGGACCAATTGTAATTGGTCAGGCAGCTGAATTTGATTATGCTGGCACACAAGCATGCATGGCTTTGAAAGAAGAAGGATATAAAGTCATCCTTGTAAATAATAATCCGGCAACGATAATGACAGATGAAACTTTTGCTGATTCGATTTATTTTGAACCATTGACAGTAGATGTTTTAGAAAAGATTATTCAAAAAGAAAAGCCTGATGGAATTCTTGCTACTTTAGGAGGGCAAACGGGATTAAATCTGGCATTTCAATTGAGTGAACAAGGCATCTTAGAAAAGTATCAAGTAAAATTGCTGGGAAGCTCTATTGAATCAATCAAAAAGGGAGAAGATAGAGAAGCATTTAGAGAATTAATGTATCAATTAAATGAACCAGTACCAGAAAGTAAAATTGTGCATAAAGTCGAAGAAGCGATAGACTTTGCAAATGAAATTGGCTTTCCTATCATTGTTCGTCCTGCCTATACCTTAGGTGGAACAGGCGGTGGTATCGCTGGGGATATGGAAGAATTCATTAGTCTAGTATCTGGCGGTTTGAAGGAAAGTGCCATTGGTCAATGCTTAGTGGAAAGAAGTATTGCTGGCTTTAAGGAAGTAGAATATGAGGTAATGCGTGACAGTATGAATACATGTATTACCATTTGCAATATGGAAAACATCGATCCAGTCGGAATTCACACGGGCGATAGTATTGTTATTGCTCCGTCCCAAACATTAACAGATGTAGAATATCAAATGCTTCGTTCTGCTTCTATTAAAATCATTTCTGCCCTAGGAATTATAGGTGGATGCAATATCCAATTTGCACTAGATCCGAACAGTAAGAAATATTATTTAATTGAAGTAAATCCAAGGGTGAGTAGATCATCCGCCCTTGCATCAAAAGCTACTGGGTATCCGATTGCTAGAATGGCTGCAAAATTGGCAGTTGGTTATTGTCTCAATGAGCTAATAAATCCAGTAACAGGAGATACATTTGCAAGCTTTGAACCGGCATTAGATTATGTCGTAGTAAAAATACCAAAGTGGCCATTTGATAAATTTCCTACTGTATCAAGAAAACTCGGCACGCAAATGAAGGCGACAGGAGAAGTAATGGGAATAGACCGCAATATGGAGCGGGCCTTGCTAAAAGCAATCCATTCTCTTGAGATAAAGGGAAATGATTTAACCCTTCCAGAATTAAAGCATATGCCAGTGGAAGTGTTATACGAGAAAATGCTGGAACAAACGGATGAAAGATTTTTTATTATTTTAGAACTAATTAGGAAAGAGGAGCCACTTGCTAAAATACATGATTTAACAAAAATCGATTTATTCTTCCTTCATCGATTTAAAAGATTGATTGAGATGGAGAAAGAAATATTCCATACTTCCCTCCAAACAGTAACAAAAGAGAGTTTACTGAAATGGAAAGAAAAGGGGTTTAGTGATGCTTTCTTAGCAAATGCGTGGAATTGCTTTGAAAAAGAGGTAAGAGAAAAACGCAAACAATTACAAGTGATGCCTATTTATAAAATGGTTGATACTTGTGCAGCAGAATTTGAAGCAAAAACTAATTACTACTATTCCAGCTATTATGGTGAAAATGAGCAAAATAAAAGTACTAAACGAAAAGTACTTGTTATCGGCAGTGGTCCCATCAGAATTGGTCAAGGGATAGAGTTCGACTATTGCTCGGTTCATGGCGTATTTGCCTTAAAAGATGAAGGTCTGGAAACAATCATTATTAATAATAATCCAGAGACCGTGAGTACAGATTTTGCCACGGCAGATCGTCTATATTTTGAACCATTAAGCGTGGAAGATATTATGAATGTTATCGAATCAGAAGGGATAGATGATGTCATTGTCCAATTAGGGGGTCAAACTGCTCTTAATGTAGCAAAAGAACTGGAATCCTATGGTGTCCATATTCTTGGAACAAACAGTGACACAATCGATGTTTTAGAAGATAGAGATTTATTTTATAAGCTATTGGAAGAAGAAGATATTCCTCATATCCAAGGAGATATCGCAGAAAATGAGCAGCAGATTATTGCTTCAGTCCAGAAGATAGGCTATCCAGTTCTTATCCGTCCATCTTATGTGATTGGCGGTAAGGGAATGGAACGGATAAATAATGAAGCAGAATTACAATCCTATTTACAAACAGAGGTACCTTACCCTGTCCTTGTTGATCAGTTTATGGAAGCTTCAGAAGCAGAGCTGGACTTAGCAACAGATGGAGTCGATATTTGTGTTCCAACGATTATGGAACACATCGAGAAAACGGGAGTACATTCAGGAGATAGTCTATCTATATTGCCTGCTAAAAATTTATCAGTAAGCGTAAAAGAAAAAATGATCACTTACGCTAAAAAGATTGTTCAGCATACAGGCTATAAAGGACTAATGAACATCCAGTATATCATCAATAAGGAAGAGGTATATGTATTGGAAGTAAATCCTCGCGCTAGTCGAACAGTACCGATTGTAAGCAAAGTAACTGGTGTACCATTAGTACAAATTGCGACAAAAATATTGCTTGGGACATATACATTGACCGAAAAAGAAAAAACATATTCGGATGATATAGAATTTACTTGTATTAAGTATCCTGTTTATTCCAATTATGCTTTAAAAGGGCTAGATTCTAAATTGGGACCAGAAATGCGTTCTACAGGAGAAGGAATTGCACTTGCAGAAACGCTAGAAGATGCGTTGAAAAAAGTATTTCACCCTACTTTAAAGAAACTGCCAAAGCAGGAGATGAAAATTGTTTTAAAAACAACAGAAGATCTAGCAGATCTTTATGATAAAGCAGACCAAGTCCAATTATCAGTTGAAATCGCTGATAACCAATCAGTAGAATCGTTACTAGCAGATAAGAGTACGGTTGCCTTTTATAATCCAACAAACTTACAAGAAGATCGACAATCTCGCGAATTAGCAACGAGAAATCGTATTATTACCTTCACGCAAAAAGAAAGTCTCGAAGCATTTATTTCCTCTTTTAAAGGAAAAGACATAACCGTTCATTCGATTCAGGAATGGCATACAAATATAAGAAAAGGAGTGAGTACAGTATGATGATTACATCTAATCTAGATTTAAAGGGAAAAGACTTATTAACATTGGCTGACTATTCAAAAGAAACAATCCTTGAATTATTAGATAAGGCGAAGGCAATAAAAGAATCCCACTTAAAGGGAGAAATAATTGCCCCTCTAAAAGGAAAAACATTAGGAATGATTTTTGAGAAATCATCAACGCGAACAAGAGTCTCCTTTGAAGCTGGGATGCTTCAGCTGGGAGGGCATGCTCTATATTTAAATAGTCGAGATCTGCAAATTGGCAGAGGGGAGACTATTTCAGACACCGCAAAAGTGTTATCCCAATATGTAGATGCCATTATGATTCGTACTTTTTCTCACGATATTGTCGAAGAATTAGCAGAGCATGCAACCATTCCTATTATTAATGGATTAACGGACTTATATCATCCATGTCAAGCATTAGCAGATTTACTTACTTTATTGGAAGTAAAAGGGAGTTTGGAAGGTCTAAAGCTTGCGTATATTGGTGATGGAAATAATGTGGCTCATTCTTTACTTATCGCTTGCTCGAAAGTAGGGGCAGATATTTCCATTGCGACACCACCAAATTATGAAGTCGATAAAAAAGTGGCGGAACTAGCTTATTCTTTTGCAAAAATAAGTGGCAGTAAAATTGTCCTTACTCATAATCCTATAGAAGCTGTTCGGGATGCCGATGCCATCTATTCAGATGTATGGACCAGTATGGGGCAAGAAGCGGAGAATGAGCAGCGTTTAAAAGATTTCCAAGGCTTTCAAATTAATGCAGAATTAGTGAACCATGCAAAATCGGATTATATTTTTTTACACTGTTTACCAGCCCATCGTGAAGAAGAAGTAACATCAGAAATTATCGATGGAAGTCATTCCTACGTCTTTCAGCAGGCCGGCAATAGATTACATGCCCAAAAAGCATTATTGGTGGAAATTTTAAAATAATTTGTATGAAGACTGTTAACAGATATATTGTTTGTTAACAGTCTTTTTAGGTTATTTTTTTAAAATAGATATGGACTTATAGCATGCTCGAATGAAAATGTATTTATTCCAATAAAAAGCCAGTCATTATTTTCCGTAATGTTCACTTTGAAAAAAGGTAATACTAATAAGCAGTTAAGTAACACATATTTGCTTCGTGTTTACTTAGCTTTTGAATTGGTAATGGATAAAGGAGGAGTTTATTTTGGGTCAAAATAGACAGTTTCGTCCAGGGCAAAAGGCACCAAATAATGGATTGTATATAGAAATTGGTGAAACCGGAAGTAACGTAAATAATCCTCAAATGCTAAAACTGAAAGCTGGAGACCGCTTTCCAGAAACATCGAATCATAATCGATTATGGACATATCAAAGAAAACCATAATAAGATAACCCCAATATTATACGATGATACCAATAAAAGGCTCGTATAATCGTTTAAAAAAGGGATTTCTCTAAAGAGTCTGCTTCATGATGATTATCTCCTTGAGATCATTGTTTTGAATTTACTCTTTGTCCAAGAGAGATCCCTTTACATATGGATAAATTATACTATAATAAAATCAAAGGTCAAAAAAGGTCAAAAAAGGAGTCTTGTAAAATGAATGTAGAGCAGATGACAGAAAGAGTCCAATCGGCCATAACCGAAGCACAATCCCTTGCAAAAAAAAGAAAGTCATCAAGAAATAGATGATATTCATTTATTTATGGCAATTCTTCATCAACAGGATAATTTAATGACGGCCATTTTAAACAAGTTAAAAAAAGATCCAAATAGAGTGAGCGATAAATTAGCGGAAGAATTAAAGAAAAAGCCACAAGTATCATATAGTGGTTCTCAACAAGGTACGGTATATATAACTGCTGGTTTGCAGCAGCTTTTAATGAAGGCAGAAGAAGAGATGCGGGAATGGGAAGATGAATACTTATCTGTAGAGCATCTTATACTGGCATCCTATAAAGTAGAATCTTCTACAGTAGGAAGAACATTGAAAGAAGAAGACATTTCATTAGCGGAAATAAAGAAAGCAATAAAAGAGATAAGGGGGACACAGAGAGTGACAAGCAAAAATCCCGAAGCGACATATGAAGTACTTAGTAAATATGGACGAGACTTAGTAGAAGAAGTAAAGTTGGGCAAGCTTGACCCAGTGATTGGCCGTGATAATGAAATTCGTAATGTAATCCGTATACTATCAAGAAAGACCAAAAATAATCCTGTTTTAATTGGAGAACCTGGGGTAGGGAAAACGGCTATTGTAGAAGGCTTAGCACAAAGGATTGTTCGAAAAGATGTCCCAGAAGGTTTAAAAGATAAAACTATTTTTTCTTTAGATATGGGTGCATTAGTGGCAGGAGCTAAATTTAGAGGCGAATTTGAAGAACGTTTAAAAGCTGTTTTACAGGAAGTGAAAAATAGTGATGGGAGAATCATCTTATTTATTGATGAATTGCATACAATTGTTGGCGCAGGAAAAACAGATGGTGCAATGGATGCAGGAAATATGCTTAAACCGATGCTGGCAAGAGGAGAACTTCACTGTATTGGTGCGACAACATTAGATGAGCATCGTCAATATATTGAAAAAGATCCTGCACTTGAGCGCCGTTTTCAGCAGGTTATAGTCTCGGAGCCGACAGTGGAAGATACGATTGCTATTTTAAGAGGACTAAAAGAAAGATTTGAAATTCATCATGGTGTAAATATTCAAGATCGTTCTATTATTGCAGCTGCAACTTTATCGGACAGGTATATAACAGAACGCTTCTTGCCGGATAAAGCGATCGATTTAATAGACGAAGCTTGCGCGATGATTCGTACAGAAATCGATTCGATGCCAATTGAAATAGATGAACTAACAAGAAAAATTATGCAGCTTGAAATTGAGGAAGCGGCATTGCATGGAGAAGAGGATGAGCAAAGTAAAGCGAGACTTGCGGTTATTGCAAAGGAATTAGCTAATCTCAGAGAACGTTCTAATGTCTTAAAAGCAAAATGGCAGCAGGAAAAGGATGCTTTACAATCCATCCATGAGAAAAAAGAACTGCTTGAACGAAAAAAGAGAGAGCTGGAGGATGCGGAAAATAATTATGATTTGAACAAAGCAGCTGAATTAAGACATGGCAGCATTCCAAAATTAGAAAAAGAAATTAAGGAGATGGAAGAAAAGACAAAAGAAGGACAGGAGAACCGTCTCCTTCGAGAAGAAGTGACAGAAGAGGAAATTGCCAATATTGTTGCAAGGTGGACTGGTATACCTGTATCCAAGCTAGTGGAGAAAGAGCGAGAAAAGTTATTACGCTTAGAAGCAATTCTGCAGGAAAGAGTGGTTGGTCAAGCAGAGGCAGTGCAGTTAGTAAGTGATGCAGTACTAAGAGCGCGAGCAGGAATAAAAGATCCGAACAGACCAATTGGCTCCTTCTTATTTTTGGGACCTACTGGTGTTGGGAAAACGGAACTTGCCAAAACCTTAGCGGCAACGCTTTTTGATAGTGAAGAACAAATGATTCGTATCGATATGTCCGAGTATATGGAAAAGCATGCAGTGTCTCGTTTAATCGGTGCTCCTCCAGGATATATAGGTTATGAAGAAGGGGGCCAATTAACAGAAGCAATCAGAAGAAAACCATATTCTGTTGTCCTATTGGATGAAGTAGAGAAAGCTCATCCAGAAGTATTCAATATTCTGCTTCAAGTTCTAGATGATGGCAGGATTACAGATTCTAGAGGTCGAACAGTGGATTTTAAAAACACAGTCATCATCATGACATCCAATATTGGTTCCCATCTTTTACTGGACACGGGAGAAACAGAGGAAATCCCCGAAGTAATAAGAGAAGGGGTTATGAATCAATTAAATGGGCATTTTAGACCAGAATTTTTAAACAGAATTGATGAAGTTATTTTATTCAAGCCTCTATCACTCGGAAATATTAAAGAGATAGTATCCAAGCTTGTTGTTCAATTGCAAGCTCGCCTTACAGATCAGCATATCACTATTGATATGACGGAAAAGGCGAAAGAATTTGTTGCAAGAAATGGGTTTGATCCAAAATTTGGAGCAAGACCACTTCGTAGATATTTGCAGAAAACAATTGAAACACTGCTGGCAAAAGATATAATTGCTGGTAAAGTAAAAGAAAATGATCATGTTTTAATTGATGAAGAAAAGGAACATATTATTTTAAAACATAAGTTGTAATTTTCGGCTATTGATAGGATGTAACAGCCTGAATACAATTGGACAAACTAGTAAATATTTGTATTCAGGCCATTTTTTATGGCTGCAATAAAAAAAGGTGATTAAACAAAATACACGAATAGAATTCCCCTATTAGTGCATATATTTAATCACCCAAACCTTACAGTATACAGACTTTTAATGAGAACCTTTTTCATGAGCAGGTTCATCTGGAATAATTGCTGATAAAATGAAAACTAGTATGGAAAAGACAGCTGTCAGAATTAGTCCCATTGAAAAATTAAAAGGAACCCCATTCATTGAACCAACAACATAAACTAACATTTGAGCAAGTAAAAATGTCCAAAAAATTGTCATTATGTAACGCAACCGAAATCACCTCTTTATAGCTTGCTTATCATAACCATCTTACCACATAGAAGCTAAATAATAAATGTGAATGATAGAGCTTTCTTAAATTCTTCACTTTTTCCATTATAAATAATATTTCCGATTATGTTAATATGTCATTCCTATAACAGAAATAGATAAAAAATCTGATTGTTTTCTGAGATGATTCCGCATTTCTTCTTGAAATATAGGCAAACTCCCTTACGTTTTAATTAAAGAGACATACATTATTAAAAGGAAAATGCTAAAAAGGAGTTTTTAAGATGGAGAACCGGAACTTCCTGTTAGATACCGAATGGAACATGATACATTATCCTCATCGACCTAATGGTTTCGGTATCTTAATAATTGGAGACGAAAGAAATTATGTAACTGACACTAATAGTTTTTGGAACCAAAATGAAGGAAAGCGGAATTTAATTGAATCGTTACGGGATAATGGATATACGATATTTTATTCCAATCTATATGGAAAGAACTGGGGCAGTGAAAAAGCTTTGCAATTGGCGAAAAGATTATATGAACATATTATTCGAACAGAAATATTGAACCAGAGAATTCATATAATTGCCGAAGGAATGGGGGCACTGACAGCGATTCAATTAATGATGGAGATGAAAGACAATATTCGATCTGTTGTTTTGTTAAACCCAATTTTATCTTTAAAAGAACATTTAGATAGAGAGAAAGAGCATAAGTTTTTTATAAAAAAGTTAACGAATGAGATAAGTATCGCTTTTAATACCAATAAGCAGGAGTTATTCGAAGTAGTAAAGGAGAAAAAGGAGTATCAGTTAGATGAGGCTGAAATCCCAACTAAAATAATTCATATTTTGCATAATGGTAGATCTTATTACCAATCAAATGGATTAAAAAAAGCTTCTGTAATTTGGGAAGAAAAAGACCTGCCTATTTTTGTATCCTATGTATTACCAGAGAAAAGGAGTGCCATTCCGAAACAAATTGCAACGTTTTTTAAGAAATATGAGAAGACACTTTGAAAGAAAAGATGGTGTTCAAGTAGCAAAGGCTATATTAGAACACCATCTTTTTTGAACTTTTCATATGAAAATGGCTTCTGAAGAAAGCTTTTATTAAGCAGATGAAATAATTGTCTTTTTTACTGCATATGATACATTAAGTAATTTTAAGGGGAGGCTTCTTCATGAAGAAAGCTGTAATATTTGGCGTTTATCAGTTTGTGGGCTTTCATATATGCTCCACCTTACTAGAAGAAGGAGAGGAAATAATCGGCATCTCCTATCCGGAAATTTCGATAGAAGATTTAGAAGATAAGAGAATGGAAATTGGGCGCAATGCGAATTTTAGTGAGAAAAGCTTGGATAAGCTCCCTTTTATTCTCCAAGATCCAAATGTACAACATATATACTTTGACCTCTATACAATAAAACAAATATCAATATACGAAAAGATCCAAAATCTGTTTTCAAATTTTCGAGACAAAGAAACGAGCTGCGGTAAAAAGTTGACATTTTTAGTGAATATTACTTCTAGAGAGGCAGAAAGAGATTTTACAACCTTTTTAAAAGATAATTTAGTTGACCATGATATACAAGTAATCCATTTACCAACACTTTATGGTCCATGGCAGCCAAGTGATTTTTTATTTCAACAGATTGTAGAGGGAAAAGAGAAGAACGATATTCAGTTAAATGTCCGCGAGTATACAATGGATGCAATTTTTATTGAAGATGCGGTAAGGGAAGTAGTAAAAATGACAACGAAAGGACAAAATAATGATATTCTATTAAAGAGTAAGGAAATAAACCATTGGCAAAGATGCTTAGAACAATTACAATGGGATATACCAAAAACAAAAAGGGTTCTGCAATTATCTCGAAATTTACAAGAAGTAATCATTGAAAACAAAGGGACAATAAAGGATAACATAGAAAAGCAAAAGAAGCATTACGTATTTAATAGAATTTAGTAGTATTATAGGAGTAAATACAATGAAAAGTGCATGGATGAACATTCGTAAATCAATAATTAGGGGAAAGATTTTTTTTATCCTTCCTCTAATGGCGTGTGTTCTTTTCCTTTTTCTATTCTTTCATACTTCACTGGAGAAACAAGGAAAATTAGAAAAAGTTGGTCTTCTTGTAGTTGGAACAGTAAATGATCAGGCATGGGGGACGCAAGGATATAAAGGATTATTAAATATACATACGAAACTTGGGGTAGATGTGTTTTATAAAGAGTCTATTGATTCTTACACAATTGCAGAAAGAGCAGTGAAGGAATTACAGGGAAAAGGGGTTAATTTAATTTTTGGCCACGGCGGAAACTTTGTGCAGTATTTTAACATTCTTTCTCAAAAATTTCCCTCCATCCATTTTGTTAGTTTAAATGGAAGAGAACCTGCAACACAATCGAATACAAGTAATATTAAACTAGAGAATTATCCGATGGGTTTTTTTAGCGGGATGGTTGCCGGTCATATGACAAGAACAAATATGGTAGGCGTTATTGGTGCATACGATTGGCAAGAGGAGGCCAATGGTTTTGAAGCAGGGGTCCACTACATCAATAAGGATGTAAAGGTCTTGAAAGAATTCGTTAATGATTGGGATAACCGTGAAAAAGCGATGAGTCTGTTAGATAAGGAGATCAGTCAAAAGGTAGACGTGGTTTATCCAGTCGGTGATGGTTTTCATGTGGGGATCATTGAAAGAATGAAAGAAAATGGTTTATACGCGATTGGATATATTTCAGATCAGTCTTCTATAGGAAAATATGCGGTCTTAACAAGCACCATTCAAGATATACCCAAGCTGTATGGGCAAATCGCTCAAGCATTTAATGAGGGGAAACTAAAGTCTGGAAATCGTGCATGTGGAATTAGAGACGATACCATTTTTCTAGGGAAATATAGTCCCAATGTTGATAAAGAGTTTATAGAACGGTTGGAGAAAGACTTAGAACGCTATAAGAACACAGGCAAATTGCCGAATGAAATTTAAATTAAAATAGAAAATCAAAAACAATTTTTCAAAAGAAAGCTTGATATCTTTTGAAAAATTGTTTTTTTTTGAACCAAAAAATTGAAAAAGTGACCAGAAATACTCACTGCTTTGGCTGAAATGGAAGGAAATCATGCATTTTTAAATTAATACAGGAGTCTGCACAATTATGTGCAAATAAAGGTATTAATGTAATAAAGAATGAGCTTTATACTAAAAACATAGTGATGAAAACGCTTAATAATGAGGAGGGAAATATAAATGAATAATTCATGGTTAGACCTGGAAGGGAAAGTTGCCATTGTAACAGGTGGATCTTCTGGGATTGGTTTTGCTATTGCAAAAGAGTTAGTTAATAATGGTGCGAAGGTGATTATCTCTGATTTAGTAGGAGAAGAGGGGCAGCAAGCAGATGGTTCTTTTCTTATAAAATGTGATGTCACCAATAAAGAAAGTGTTGATCGAATGATTAATAAAGTTATTGAACAATATGGAAAGCTTGATATTTTAGTTAATAATGCTGGGGTGAACTTACCAAGATTGCTAGTTGATATAAAAGGAGAGAAACCACAATATGAATTAAATGAAAAAGATTTTGACTTTATGGTTGCGGTTAATCAAAAAGGTCCATATCTTTGTGCACAAGCGGCAGCGAAGGAAATGCTGAAGCAAGGTAAAGGGGTAATTATTAATGTTGCTTCTGAAGCGGGTCAAGAAGGATCGGCAGGTCAGAGTTGTTATTCTGCTACCAAAGGAGCGCTAATCTCATTTTCTCGCGCATGGGCAAAAGAGTTAGGAGCATATAATATTCGCGTAGTTGCTATTGCTCCAGGAATATTAGAGAAAACAGGTTTGCGCACGAGTGCTTACAATGAAGCTTTAGCTTATACTCGAGGTGTTACTGTAGACGATTTATCAACTGATTACAGTAAATCAATTCCGATTGGCAGGGAGGGTAAATTAAAAGAGGTTGGTGATTTAGTGTCCTATCTTGCTTCAGATAGAGCTAGTTATATTACAGGGACGACCTTTAATATATCAGGTGGAAAATCACGTGGCTAATAAACTAGCCATTTAATGAATAAATCAGTTAATATACCAATGCTTTATGATATATTTAGTGAATTGAATATAAGCATAGTTCATATATGAACAACAGGATATAAGGGTGTGGTAATTAAATGACTGATTTAAATTCCAGTAGTCGCATAGGGAAAATTATAGAATTAACTGCTAAAAAAATGTATTGTCCTTTAGATTATCTTGCGCAGCAAATGGGGATAAGTGCAAGAACTGTTCGGCTAGTAATTAAGCAATTTAATAAAGAATTAGAAGGAATAGCTGAATTGATTAATGAAAGAGGGAAAGGTTTTTTTTTGAAAATTCACAATCAGGAAAAGCTTAATAGGGTTATAGAGCAGTTTAATAATCTCTCTCAAATGGTTGATTCACCTCAAAGAAGAATCGCAACTGTTATCGATATGTTATTGAATGATGATGGAATAATAACTATGGATGAAATGGCCTTTGAGTTAAATTTAGGAAGAACAACATTAGTGAATGAATTAAAAAAAGCATCAGTGGCTCTCGAAACGTATAATCTTGCCATCAAAGGAAAACAGAACAAGGGGATGTATTTAAAAGGTAGAGAAATAGATTTGCGATTTTTTATATTGGATAATTTATTTCCATATCTTTTTACCGAAGATTCATTGGATAAAGATATTAAAGAAGCAATTATAGAAGTCGCCAATCATTATGACTTTGAGATAAGTACGAAAGATAGATTGCTTCATTCTATTATTATTATGCTTGATCGTTTTTTAAAAGGTCACCCCATAAAAGAAATGGATGATAACTACCATAAGATAGTAAATTCACCTGATTTCAATATAGCCTTAGAAATAAGCAAAGTTCTTGAAAGGAAATTATCTATAAGCCTACCTAGATGTGAGATTCTTTTTATTGCATTGCCAATCGTCGGGAGAAGGACACCAATTAATAGCCATTCCATTGAAGGTGTTATAGTAACAAAGGAAATCACGAATCTTTTGGATAATAGTATCACTAATTTAGGCTTTAATTTAAATAAGGTAAAAGAAAGTGGAGATTTTTATAAGGATTTACAATATCATCTTACTTTTATGATAAATCGATTAATGTTTAATATCCAATTGAAAAATCCTTTATTAGATGATATCAAAGGAAAGTACCCCTTGGCATATCAAATGTCAGAAATAGTTGGAGAAAGTATTTTCAAAGAATATGGAATGAAAGTTTCAGCAGAAGAACTTGGATATATCGCATTATATTTTGGTGTTTTCATTGAGAATAACAAGGACAATCTTAAGAAATTAGAACAGGTAGTAGTTGTATGTGGAACTGGTAGAGGGACAGCAAAAATTGTAGCAATGCAGCTGAAAAAAATACTCGACCCCCATACTAAAATAGATATCTTTTCTGAAAATGAATTAAGTAAGAATACATTAGATAAGTATGATATTGTCTTTTCGACAGTTAATATACCCTATGCCATTCAAACGCCGTTAGTTATCATTAGTGAAATCTTTGATGAGAAAAAGGTTCTGCAACAAATCGAACATATTAGTTACTTAGATAAATTTAAAATTAAAGAAAATAGTAGTACAAGTTTCCATTCTGTTATTAAACTACTGCTAAATAAACAAAAATTCTTTATTTTAGATAAATCGTTAAGTTACTCAGAAAATCTAAATTGGATGGTTGATCAGCTAACTTTAAATGGTTATGTGGATGATGGCTTCAAACAGCGCTTGCAAATAAGAGAAGAAAAAGGGTCGATGATATTTGATAAATATATTGCACTTCCACATACCCTCAATTATCAGTCAGACAAAATAGAGCTGGCGGTAGGGATTTTTCCAGAAACAGTCTGGCAGGATAATCATGCGTTAAAGTTAGTATTTTTGTTAGCCTTACCAGAACATACAGAATATGATGCTGGTTTATTAGTGAAAATTTATGATGAAATTATTAATATATCTTCTAATACAAAATTGGTGAATAAATTGATTCAAGTTAAAAAATATGAAGATTTATGTCTTTATCTCGAGGATGGAATAGAGAAGGATATTTAGGATGTGAATGAATGGAACTAATTATAATTATGCTTTTAATAGCAGGAGCATTTGTTATTCAAATGGGATTGGGATTTTTACAGATTAAACATTTTACTAAAGGCTATACGGAACTTAGAAGAATGGGAAAAGTAGCGATTGGGAAGAAACCTGGCCGGATTAAAGCAGGCACCATTGTTTTGTTTGCAATCAATAATAATGGCAGAATCCTTGCCGCAAAAAAATTGCAAGGAGTCACCGTAATGGCGAAATTTCGAGATTTGCCAGGTTTTCTTGATAAGAATATTAGAAATTTAAAAGATGAAGATTTAAAGCATTGCAATAAATTACTAAGAGATGCAATTTTAGATGCCTCAAATAATTACAAGATAATTATGAATGGTGGAGTCGTGCCAGAAAAAGATAGTTTCTTTAAAAGAATGATGATACGAGCAGAAAATGCCGTTTCATTTAAAAAATAAGAAGAGGTGTAATTCATGGATTATATCATAAAGTTTGCTGAAGGATTTAGAAATTTATTTGATACAGGAGCAGAGACGTTCATTTCCTGGATGACAGGTATAGTTCCAGTAGTGTTATTACTACTGGTAGCGATGAATACTATCATTCAATTAATAGGTGAAAATCGTATTAATCGTTTAGCGTCGGCTTCTTCCAAAAATCCCTTATTAAGATATTTAGTTTTACCATTATTAGGGACATTTATGTTAGGTAATCCAATGGGGTTATCGTTAGGAAGATTTTTACCAGAGAAATATAAACCTAGTTATTATGCATCTGCATCTTATTTCTGTCACACAAGTAATGGGCTATTTCCTCATATTAACCCAGGAGAGCTATTTATTTTCCTAGGAATTGCCGCAGGAATAGAACAATTAGGCTTTAGCACGGCTGATTTAGCGGTTAGGTACTTCCTAGTGGGATTAGTTATGAATTTCTTCGCAGGTTGGATTACGGATTTTACAACGAAAATGGTAGAAAAACAGCAAGGAATAAAATTAAATTCCGAAGTGAAATTAAATCATTAAGATGGAGGATTCCGATATGGCATATTATCGAACGATAAAAATAAAAAAAGGAAATGGTGGATTTGGTGGTCCGCTGATAGTTACTCCAACGGAGCAAAGAAATAAAATTGTGTATATTACTGGTGGAGGAGCAAAACCAGATATAGTTGATAAAATTGTGGAATTAACTGGAGCGGAGCCGGTAAATGGATTTAAAACATCTGTACCTGATGAGCAAATTGCCATTGCAATTATAGATTGTGGTGGGACATTAAGATGTGGGATTTATCCACAAAAAAGAATACCAACGATTAATATAATGCCTACAGGAAAAAGCGGCCCTTTAGCAAAATTTATCACAGAAGACATTTATGTGTCTGCGGTAGGATTAAATCAAATTGAACTTATGGAAAACGAAGCTGTCTTGGAGAATGCGAGTTCAGTAGATAAAGAAGATAATATACCTAAGAAAGAGTATAAATATAGTACAGACAAAAAAATCTCTCAAACTTTGGCTGAAAATCATAAACAAGGACTTCTAACAAAAATAGGGCTTGGAGCAGGGAAAGTAATCAGTACTTTTTATCAAGCTGGTCGTGAAGCAGTTCAAACATTAATTAATACAATTATTCCATTTATGGCATTTGTATCATTATTAATTGGTATCATTCAAGGTTCCGGAATTGGAAACGTATTCGCTAATTTAATGTCTCCATTAGCAGGAAACATTATTGGTCTCTTATTAATTGGTTTAATATGTCTTTACCATTTCTATCACCGTTATTGGGACCTGGGGCGGTAATTGCCCAAATTATCGGAACTTTAATAGGTGTTGAAATTGGTAAGGGTAATATCCCACCAAACTTAGCGTTACCTGCAGTTTTTGCTATAAATACACAATGTGCAGCAGATTTTATTCCTGTCGGGTTAGGTCTAGCAGAGGCAGAAGCGGAAACAGTGGAAGTAGGGGTACCGTCCGTATTATATTCAAGATTTTTAATAGGGGTACCACGAGTATTCGTTGCTTGGTTAGCAAGCTTTGGATTATATAGTAATTAAGAAAGAGGATAATAAAACAACTAATGGAGGCGAATGGCATATCAATATGCCGGTTAAGATGAAAACAATTTACGAAAACACAATTAATAGTATAGGGCCATTAGCCACAAGCTTTCTAGAAGAAAAGATGATCATTCTCTTTGGAGAAGGAGCACCTAAAGAATTAGCAGAATTTTGCTACGGAATTGAAGTGGTTGGTGTCAAGGATAAGATAAAAACAGGTCAAAAAGTAATGATAAATAATGAATCATATGAAATAACATCTGTTGGTGAGATTGTAGAACAAAATTTAACATCTATGGGACATATTACATTACGCTTTAATGGGGCTACAACTCCTGAACTTCCTGGTACTCTTTATATAGATGATAAAGACATGCCAGTTTTAGAAATTGGTACGAAAATACGAATTGTTTCCGAGTAAAAAGATTCGATAGGAGATTTCCAATTAGAAATTATAATCATTGCAATGAGTTAAGTAAAAATAAGGTGCAAGTAGATAATGAATTGGGAATCTTCTATTTTTAATTTTTTGCCAAATTTTTTTAAAAAGAAAAGAGGAGAATCTTTCCGTGAGACTATATATTGATTCAGCAAATCTTGAGCAAATTGAAAGAATAAATGAATATTATCCTATTTCTGGTGTGACTACTAATCCTTCTATTCTCGTAAAGGAAAAAAAGCCCTATATTCAAGTTCTTCAAGATATTCGGAAAATTCTAGGAGAAGATAAAGAGCTTTTTATTCAAGTTATTGCAGATAATGCAAGTGAAATAGTAAAGGAAGCTGAGTATTTCCAAACAAGGATTTCAGGGAAGATAATTATAAAAATTCCTGTTACGGAAGAAGGAATAAAAGCAATAAAAGCGTTAACTGCAAAAAAAATACCAACGTTAGCCACAACCATATATACTCCATTTCAAGCGTTAATCGCGGCAAAAGCAGGAGCAAAGTATGTTGCTCCTTATGTTAATCGGATTGATGATTTATTAGGAGATGGCATTCGTGTAGTGAGTGAAATAGTTACTATGTTTACCACACATAAAATTAGTACCGAAGTATTAGCGGCAAGTTTTAAAAACGTACAACAGGTCTATGAAGCATGTTTAACTGGAGCTCATACCATAACTGTAGCTCCTGAAATAATTGAAAAATTAATTGATTTTCCAGCAACTACTAGAGATGTTAGAGTCTTTCAGAGTCAGTGGGAGGATACGTTTGGAAAGGCTGGGAATCCCCTTCTTAAGTAAATAAATGGAGCGAAACAAATATGGAAACGAACAAAATTGTATTTTTTGATTTAGATGGAACACTTCTGACTAGTAAGCTTACTGTGTCAGATAGTTCCATTGCGGCAATAAAAAAATTAAAGGAAAACGGTGTTGAGCCTATTATAGCTACAGGTAGAACATTAATGGAAATAGGATATATATTAGAAGCTACAGGTATTAATTCAGTAGTTGCTATGAATGGACAGTATGTAGTGTATAAAGGAACAACGATTTATGAAAATCCATTAGAAGTAGGTGTAGTAAAAGAACTTCATCTGGATGCAATGAAAAATAGGCATGAAATGGCGTTCTATAATGCGGAAAAGATTTGCGTTACAAATGAGGGGTCTACTTTAATTAGGAAGAATTATGAAAGAGTAGGTGGGAAATATCCTCCTATAAATGAAGGCTTGTACAATCAAGAACCCATTCATTTAATGTTAATTTTTTGTGAACCAGATGAAGAAGTCTATTATCAGGAGAAGTTCCCACATTTTCAGTTTATAAGAAATTCACCTTATGGATGTGATATCTACCCCAAAGGAAAGTCAAAGGCAACAGGCATAAAGTATTTGTTAACTCATTTAAATTGTTCTGTTGAGAATACGTATGCATTTGGAGACGGATTAAATGATTTAGAAATGTTTGAACTCGTTAAATATCCAGTTGCAATGGGAAACGCATTTGATATTGTAAAAAAATCAGCCAGCTATGTTACAACTAGTAACGACGAGGATGGTATTGTAAATGGATTACACTTATGTGGAATCATTTGATCCGTTAGTAAAAATTAAAAATCATAAAAGAGGATGGATTAACAAGTAATGATATTTTGCAAAGTTAATCCATCCATTTTTTTATAAATGGGGTAATTTTCTTAAAAATAGGTTTTAAGTCATTTGCTGATGTCATTAACAAATCAACGTTTTTTATCAGAAGTTCCAAGTCAATTTGATTTAAAAAATTTGCAACCGCATCAATATTTACATTTTCATCTTTTTCTTCTACTTGCTGTGTTTTTCCGCCACTTCTTCCAAGAATCCAATCATCCCCTTTCTCTCTTCTGCTGTAGGATGGTTGTTTGTCGTTATGCTGGAAATGTTCAACCTGCTGCTTTTTTCTAACAGATTGACGGTTTGTACCAAACATAAACATGGAAAAGTGATCAATTGCTGTCTCTTCCTCTTCTATTTTTTCATTATCTTTTTCATCATAGAATTCCTCTTTAAGATCCTCCACACTATTTCCTCCTATTTCACGATTATGGAATGATGCTCTTAATATGCTATGATAAATATCAAGGAATGCTTAGACCAATGTAATAGAAAGTAAAATATGTTGCAAAAGGGTAGAGGAATTTGATAAAATTAGTACCAAGTCATAATAATTGATAATAATATAATACTGTATGAATAATGTTTTCTTTGGAATAACAGTGAGAATAAACGAAGAAAACGGTATAAGCTTCTTTGTCTGTGAATTACCAAAGGCACCGATTTAAACTCAACAGACTGGCATCATTTAAGCAATCATTCTAATAGGATTTAATGAAAAGACTGTTTATACTAATTAACAGTCATAAACGAAACATATACCGGATAACCGGTGACTATAAAGGAGCTGAAAGCTTTGGGAACAGGAATAATTGGTATTGGCCGTGAACTTCCAGAGAAAATTTTAACAAACTTTGATTTAGAAAAAATGGTTGATACGAATGATGAATGGATTAGAACAAGAACTGGGATAGAAGAACGAAGAATTGCAGACGACAATACAGATACATCTGATATTGCATTAGCTGCAGCAAAGAAAGCAATTGATGATGCAGGTATTCACCCAGAAGATATTGATATGATTATGGTGGCAACTGTTACGCCAGATCAATCATTCCCTTCTGTTGCCTGTATGATTCAAGAAAAACTAGGAGCTAAAAAAGCAGCAGCGATGGATTTAAGTGCTGCATGTGCAGGTTTTATGTATGGGATGATAACTGCCCAACAATTTATTGATACAGGTGTTTATAAATATATACTTGTTGTTGGGGTAGAAAAGCTTTCTAAAATTACGAACTGGGAAGATCGCAATACTGCTGTTCTCTTTGGTGATGGTGCAGGAGCTGCTGTATTAGGGAAGGTTTCTGAAGGAAGAGGCATTCTTTCTTTTGAGCTAGGGGCAGATGGTTCAGGTGGAAAACATCTTTATTTAGATGAGGAAGACTATATTTACATGAATGGTAGAGAAGTTTTTAAATTTGCTGTTCGCCAAATGGGAGAAAGCAGTGAGAATGTTTTGGTGAAAGCTGGATTATCTAAAGAAGACGTAGACTTTCTTATTCCCCACCAAGCTAATATTCGCATAATGGAAGCATCCAGACAAAGATTAAACTTACCAGAAGAAAAACTATCGAAAACGGTTCATAAATATGGAAATACAAGTGCAGCATCTATTCCGATTTCATTGGTGGAGGAACTAGAAGCTGGTAAAATCAAAGATGATGATGTACTTGTAATGGTTGGTTTTGGTGGAGGTTTGACATGGGGCGCGATTGCAATGCGCTGGGGCAGATAATAAATTTCTTCCTATATAAATAGAATATACTTTTTAAGTTGATGATAATTACAAAAAAGGAGAAAAAGTCATGAGTACAAATAAAAGAGTAGTTGTTACTGGTATTGGTGCTGTAACACCGCTTGGTAATGATGCAATAACTACCTGGAAAAATATTGTTGCGGGAGTTTCTGGAATTGGCCCATTAACTAGAATAAATGCAGATGAATATCCAGCTAAAGTTGCAGCAGAAGTGAAGGACTTTAATCCAGAGGATTTTATGGATAAAAAAGATGCTAGAAAAATGGATCGCTTTACACAATATGCAGTCGCAGCTTCCTTGATGGCTGTAAAGGATGCTGAATTGCAAATCACTGATGAAAACGCACCGCGTGTTGGGGTTTGGATTGGGTCAGGTATTGGCGGAATGGAGACATTCGAAAATCAATATGAAACTTTCCAAAAAAGAGGATATAAACGAGTAAGTCCTTTCTTCGTACCAATGTTAATTCCAGATATGGCATCAGGACAGGTATCTATTACATTAGGAGCAAGAGGCGTGAATTCTTGTACAGTTACTGCTTGTGCAACGGGAACAAACTCAATCGGAGATGCCTTTAAAGTAATTCAGCGTGGCGATGCAGATGCGATGATTACTGGTGGAGCTGAAGCGCCGATTACTAAAATGTCAGTAGCAGGCTTCTGTGCAAATACGGCCTTATCCTTTAACCCAGATCCGAAAACAGCAAGCCGACCATTTGATGCAAATCGTGATGGCTTTGTTATTGGAGAAGGAGCAGGAATTGTTGTTCTAGAAGAATTAGAGCATGCATTAGCAAGAGGAGCTAAAATCTATGCAGAAATAGTTGGATATGGTTCAACTGGAGATGCTTATCATATTACTTCCCCTGCACCAGGAGGCGAAGGTGGAGCAAGAGCAATGAAAATGGCAATCAATGATGCAGGACTTACTCCAGAAGATGTTTCATATATTAATGCCCATGGTACAAGTACTGCTTATAATGATAAGTTTGAAACAATGGCTGTCAAAGAAGTATTTGGAGACTATGCTTATAAAGTACCAATGAGTTCAACCAAATCAATGACAGGTCACTTACTAGGTGCAGCAGGGGGAATAGAAGCTATTTTTAGCGTATTAGCCATAAAAGATAGCATCGTGCCACCAACGATTAATTTTGAAACAGCAGATCCAGATTGTGATCTAGACTATGTTATCAACACACATAGAAAACAAGAAGTAAATGTAGCAATGAGTAATTCCCTAGGATTCGGGGGTCATAACGCTACAATTGTGTTTAAAAAATATCAATAATTAATGGTTTTTGTTTGAAAGAGCATTTAATAAAAAACTGCTAAGCTTCATTTATAAATCGAGGCTTAGCAGTTTTTTTATTACAAAAATAAAACATCGACTCTTTATTTATAATAATTTTAAATTAATATTGACTATTATTATAAAGTGTATATAATTAAAACTATAATTCTATTATTTAACATAGAAAATTCGGAGTGAATCAGTTTAGAAAGAAAACGCTTTCTTTAGAAGGTGAACTAGCATATTACGTAGAAAGGAAGAATTCTATGCTTAGTATAGAAAGAGCTAAAAACCTCTTAAAAGAAAAAAATATACGTTTAACACCACAACGGCTAGAATTAATTAACATACTTTCTAAAGACAACAAGCACTGGACAGTAGATGAAATTTACCATGTCCTAAATGAGAATATGCCTTCGGTAAGTATTACAACTGTTTATAATAATGTCCATCTATTTACGGAATTACAGTTATTAAAAGAGATACAATTCGGAGAAGGATTAAGTAAATATGAATGGAAGAAAGAGGATCATTATCATATTGTCTGTAGCAATTGTGGAGAAATAGTGGATATTTGGTATCCTACTTTAAGGGAGGTAGAGGCATTTGCGAAATCCATATCTAAGTTCCATATCAGTTCCCACAGCCTCCAATTTTATGGAACCTGTGAGCAGTGTTCAAATGCGTGAACGAAAAAAAGAGAATATTTGTTTAGAATGTAAACAACCAATAAAAAAATTGAAGCATTCCATCCGATGTGGATGTGGAAGTAGAATATTGAAAGATTTACAGAAATAAAAGCTAGATATATAAATTTATTTCGATTACAGAGAAAAGGGATAGACAAGAAGAACTGGGAGTGGAGTTCTTTATTGTCTATCCCTTTTTGTATAGGTAGTTTTGAAAAGACTGGCTGCTATCAAGGTTAAATAGTATCATACACTGCCAGCTATGGAACCTCTAATTTTGAAATCCATATACTGTTTAAATGAATAGGAAAAAATGAGTGAAGAGGGGAAATAGCGGTGGGGGTAATCAAAACAAATAAATGGTTAGAAGATAATTTTTATGAACCAACTACAATATGTGCACATTTTCAATCAGCATTTGATGGAGATAAGCCTCAAAATATATATCGATATTTAATGAGATTTGGAATGTATAAGCCATCAAGACATTCGAGACAAGCATTTGAGAAGATGAAGGAACAAGATACGTGGAATAAATTAGAGCGGATTTTTTCAAAGTATAAAAAAAAATGGAAGGGACCAGATATACCCATATATGTATTTCCCTTTCAGTCTTCATGGAGAGGAGAAGAAAATAAATCGGGTGTATCATTTCCTGATCAGCTTTTCTTATTTATTGGTGATGTAGAAAATGAAAAAGAGCTAGAAGCCCTTTTTATTCATGAATATCATCATGTATGCCGAATTCATTACCAAAAAAAAGCTATAGAAGATTATACTTTATTAGATTCCATCATAATGGAAGGGTTAGCAGAGCTTGCGGTGAAAGAAAACTGCGGAGAAGCCTATAATGCCACTTGGTGTCACTTATATGATGAAGAAGAAATAAAGCAATTTTGGGAGACGGAGCTTAAGGAATATTTACATGTAAAAAAAACAGAAGAGAAACATGATGATTTATTGTACGGTTATAGACGCTATCCACGCCTTATTGGCTATAATACAGGTTTTTATCTTGTTAATTCATTACATTCCAAGCACAAAATCTTAGAAAAGGATCATTTCACAATTAAAAGTGAAGTTTTTTTGTAAAATCACACTACTATTTGAATGGCGAGTTTAGCAAAATGGCTCGCTATTTTTATGGAAACACGAAAGGGAATCTCCTCTTAACAAAAAGAAAAAGACATGTTAACGAAAGTTTGTACATATTATGTTAATAGGTTATAAAAAATGGCATGGATGAATCCGAAACTAACCTAGTAAAAAAAGAATCGTTCCATTTAAGGATGAACTTTGGCAATATATTTAAAGAGAAAAATGATATTCCGCTATTTATATGTCTATTACTAGAAAACTGGAATGCAAAGAGAAAATCATATGAAAAAAATAATCCTTTGAAAATAGGAATAAATTTACTAAGCTCTGACAATACTTATGGACAAACAGTTGTTGAAGTGAGGGATAAAATATGCAGTATCTTCATGATGTTTGGGTAAATTGGTTTGAAGGGGAAGAAAACGGATATAATGTATGTCACTTTCATGAATGGAGAAAAGATGATGGTGTTGAATTATTGGACCAAGTGCCACTTTTGAAAGTAGATTCATGCTTATATAATTACATAGAAAATGACTTGGCAGAAATACCGCGACAATTATTAGAAGAGATTTATCAGAAGGCATATCTACGAAAGAATCATGAACGAATTCAATTGGATTATTGTTTTGTTGTTTCTGATGGGATTGGTCTGTTAGTAGTAGATACAATCGGATACTCTGTTCCAATTCGAAAAAGCCGAATGATACCTAGACAAGAACAATTGGCTTATGAATTGCTTGAAAATCAAGAAACGATTTATTATAACTTTCAAAACACCGAAGAGAAAAAAGAGTTCCATATTCTATCACCTGATCCTCATGTGATGAATGGATTAACGAGAAAAGAAAGACAATTAAAGCAATTATTGTTTATGGCATTAGATCAATTACATTCTTCTGAAAATGTAGCAGAAGTTCGTTATTGGTACACAGAATGGAGCCCAGAACGCTATTTTGAGATTCAGCATTTAGATTTTGAACATGCGTGGAATGAACTATATGAGTGTACAAAATACGGATGGTCTAAAAAGCATGAACAGTTTTGTGAGAATATTATAAAAGGTCAGCCTTTTTTTGAAAAACTCTGGGAAATGGAGCATGGCCCGAAAGTAAATTAATAGTAACCAATTAAATAAAATTAATAGGATAAAAAAGCCAGAGTCTTAAGTATCCTAGCACTAAGTTAAACCCAAACAATTTGAGGAGATACCAAGTATATTTCCTGTGATTGTTTGGGTTTTATTCCCTTTTTAGAAGGGGGATCGTTAGGAGGACACTCAACTCCTGCGGGAAGTAGAGCAAAGCCTAAGACCCCACAGGCTTAGGTTGCTCCCCGGCGCATAGAGTGTCTGTAGCGTAATGGAACGAATTGGTTTCCCTACTAATTTAGAGATTGTTCGTCATTATCCATTAATTATTTTGTTATGTCCTACTCTCTTCTGCGAATTTTTATCAGGATAAAGTAACAGAAAGGGTTGCTCTGTTATAAAGATAAATTCACCTCGATATTAATTTTTCTCACACCTCTCATAACCCCGTGTAAACTGTAATTCCTCATCTGAAATCTTCACCCTGCTTGATTTGAAGCATAAAAAAACGATGGAGTTAGCCATCGTTTTGATAAGGGAGGAGCTTAACGTCGTTTCCGTCCTAATCCCATTGCATTTTCCATTTTTTTAATCATTTTCCCTGCCACTTTATTTGCTTTTGCCGCACCTTCGTCTAAAATGTCATCTAATTCCGTTGAATTCATTAGCTCATTGTATTTTTCCTGAATTGGTTTTAATGCATCCACTACAACGTTGGCTAAGTCAGACTTGAAATCTCCATATCCTTTTCCTTCGTACTTCTCTTCAAGGCTTTGGATACTTTCCCCTGAAAGAATAGAATAAATAGATAAAAGGTTGGAAACCCCTGGTTTATTCTCTCTATCGAATTTAACGATACCTTCAGAGTCTGTTACCGCACTTTTAATCTTCTTCGTAATCTGTGCTGGCTCGTCCAATAAAGTGATGGTTGCCTTATTATTTGTATCAGATTTACTCATTTTCTTTGTAGGATCCTGTAAGGACATAATGCGAGCTCCTACTTTTGGAATGCGTACTTCAGGAATTGTAAGAATATCATTATATTTTTTATTAAAACGCTCGGCTAGATCACGAGTTAATTCTAGATGTTGTTTTTGATCTTCTCCAACTGGAACAATATCTGTACTATATAGAAGGATGTCTGCAGCCATTAATGGTGGATAGGTTAATAATGCAGCAGAAACAGCATCTTTACCAGTTGATTTGTCTTTGAATTGTGTCATTCTTTCTAATTCGCCAATATAAGAAATACACTGCATCAACCAAGCTCCTTGGGCATGGGCTGGTACTTCTGATTGAATAAATAAAGTCGCTTTCTTAGGGTCGATTCCTACAGCTAAGTACAGAGCTGCTAAGCTGCGAATATTGTTTCGAAGTACCATGCGATCTTGAGGCACTGTAATGGCATGTTGATCCACAATACAGAAGAAACAATTGTATTCATCTTGCAGCTCCACGAATTGACTTAATGCACCTATATAATTCCCTAATGTAATGGTGCCGCTTGGTTGAATCCCAGAAAAGATAGTTTTCATCAAATACTTCCTCCAATATGTATTCTAGACCCCTGATTAGTTTATGGATGTTTCTAATCAAGCGGTTTATTCTATTTAATAGTTTATTTTAGAGCCATGTTTATCTGCAAGAGAAACAGTTTTCTTCAAGCAAATACGTTAGTACTGTTAAAAATAGAATCTAGAAACTTAATTATCAATATCATTATTATAACCATTTTAGCATGATTAGTTGATATGCAAAGGCTGTTTTCTTAAAGTTTGACAAATTTTAAGAAAAAAGAATGGATGCAAGGAATAATTTTGAATTCTGATAAATTTATATTAATATAATTATTCTGTAGATTTATATATTTCAGATTTGTTTTTATTCTACAAAATTCTACAAAATTCTTGCGTGTTGAATAATCCAACTATATAATTGTCATTGCGAATGGATTAGATAGTAATATTTCAGACTATTTAAAAACATGTAAGAATACATAAATAATTTGTAATGAATGAAAAAATTATTCCTATATAATATTTTGTGCGTTTTACCGTGCTGCTATTTTAATTGGAAACTGTCATTTGTTCTAATTGACTGACTATTTAGGAAATGACTGCTTGTGTATTCTGAGGTTTAGAGTGGGAAAGCTATTTTCGAAGTTCCATTTGAGGAAATTATTAAGGGGGTAATTACATGAGAAAAAGAATGCTTGTACTAATGAGCTTAGTGCTTACACTCAGTGCTTTTCTTGCTGCATGTGGTAATAACAAAGGTGGTAGTGATAAATCATCACAAAATCTTCGTTTAAATATTGTTTCAGAACCACCAACATTACATCCAGCATTAGCTACAGATTCAACATCTGGTGGAGTGTTAATTCAAACTTTTGAAGGGTTAACTCGAATTGATAAAGATGGAGTTCCGCAGCCAGCTATGGCAGAAAAAGTCGATATATCAGATGATCAGTTAACTTACACGTTCAAAATCCGCGAAGATGCAAAATGGACAAACGGTGATCCAGTAACAGCAGCAGACTTTGAATATGCCTGGAAATGGGCAATTGATCCTCAAAACCAATCACAGTATGCTTATCAACTATATGCCATTAAAGGTGCTGAAGCAGCAAATAATGGTAAAGGTAGTCTTGATGATGTTGCTATTAAAACAGTAAATGAAAAAACGTTAGAAGTAACCTTGGTAAACCCAACGCCATATTTCTTACAATTGCTAGCTTTCTATACTTATTTCCCAGTTAATAAAAACGTTGCAGAAGCAAATCCAGATTGGTATAAAAATGCTGGAGATGATTATGTAACGAATGGTCCTTTCAAAATGACGGAATGGAATCATAGTGAGTCTATCCTTTTAGAAAAGAACGAAGACTATTGGGATGCAGACAAGGTTAAATTAGAAACAGTAGAAATGACAATGGTAGAAGATCCAACAACAGAATTAAGCATGTTTGATAACGATGAATTAGATTGGGCTGGCTTACCTTTTGGTGCATTACCTACTGATTCTATTAAAGCTTTAAAAGATAAAGGTGACCTAAATATCAAAGCGATAGCAGGTACTTATTGGTATAAATTTAATACAAAAGAAAAGCCATTTAACAATGAAAATATTCGTAAAGCTTTAACATATGCGATAGATCGTAAAGCAATTGTTGAGCAAATTACACAAGGTGGACAAATTCCAGCAACGGCAGTTGTTCCTCCAACCATGTTTTCAGAAAACGAAAAAGGTTATTTTAAAGATAATGATATCAAAGCAGCAAAAGCAGCTCTGGAAAAAGGTTTAAAAGAGGAAGGCTATGCTAGTGTAAAAGACTTACCAAAAATCACATTATCATATAATACCGGTGAAGCACATGCTAAGATTGCACAAGCGGTTCAAGATATGTGGAAGAAAAATCTTGGAATTAATGTTGAGCTAGATAATGAAGAATGGCAAGTTTATCTAGAGAAAATTGATTCTGGTGACTACCAGGTTGGACGTATGTCATGGTCTGGTGACTATAATGATGCATTTAATTTCCTAGAATTATACCGTGATGCAAACGGAGGAAATAATGATACTGGGTGGGAAAATCCTGAATACAAAAAACTTCTTGATGCTTCACAAAAAGAAACAGATGAGGCAAAACGCAAACAATTATTACAAGATGCAGAAACTATTTTAATGAACGAACTTCCAATTGCACCTGTTTATTTCTATACAAATACATGGGTACAAAAAGATAATCTAAAAGATGTAGTCATTTCAGGTTTAGGGGAAGCACAGTTAAAATGGGCACATTTTGAATAATACAATAGTTGGCTTTGTTCATTCATCATACTATAGGAAATTCGAACTTTAATTTTTTATGAAAGTACAAAGCTAAAGAGAAAAAAGAGGCTGCCTTATTTAACGAGTGATACTTTCTAAGTAAGCTCGTTTCCTAGGGCATCCTCTTCCTTGCTAATTGGCATTGGTTTAGAAAAAATGGAGGTAAAACCATGATAAAGTACTTAACAAAACGTTTGCTGTTTATGGCGCTATCCTTATGGTTAATCATAACAGCTACGTTTTTCTTCATGAGGATGGCACCAGGTAACCCATTTACATCGGAAAAGAAAATGCCGCCTGCAATCGAAGCAAATTTAAACGCCCATTATGGACTTGATCAGCCTTGGTATGTCCAATATGGAGAGTATTTGCTAAGAGTTGTTCAATGGGATTTTGGTCCATCTTTTAAATATAAGAGCCAAACGGTGAATCAATTAATCAATGAAGGATTCCCGGTATCATTAGTCTTGGGCGTAGAAGCAATTTTTATCGCTTTAGCCATTGGTGTTACATTAGGGGTAATTGCTGCTTTAAGACATAATAAATGGCAAGATTATCTGGCGATGATTGTCGCAGTATTAGGAATATCAGTACCTTCGTTTATTATGGCAGCTTTTCTGCAATATATTTTTGCGATGAAGCTGGGGATATTCCCTGTAGCAAGATGGGGAACATTTATGCAAAGTGTCCTGCCTGCAATCGCATTAGCAGCTGGACCAACAGCATTTATTGCTCGTTTAACTAGATCTTCAATGTTAGAAGTGTTAAGCAATGATTATATTAAAACGGCAAAAGCAAAAGGAATAAGCGGCTTTAATATTACTGTAAAGCACGCCATCCGCAATGCGATTCTTCCCGTTGTTTCATACATGGGGCCCTTATCGGCGGGAATTGTTACAGGTAGTTTTGTTATTGAGAAAATCTTCGGTATTCCAGGTCTCGGATCACAGTTTGTCAAAAGTATAAATAACCGTGATTATACAGCGATTATGGGAGTAACTGTTTTCTATAGTATTATCCTGTTAGTATCTGTTCTTCTTGTCGACTTATTGTACGGATTAATAGATCCTCGAATTAAACTATCGGGCGGGAAGAAAGGAGCGTAAAGATGCAAGAAATTTCGAAAGATAAATTTGAAATAGTTGGCAATAGCAGCATAGAGTCAGAGAAAATATCCAAAGCAAGTTTGTCGTTTTGGAAAGATGTTTTTACTCGTTTTAAGAAAAATAAGCTTGCGGTTTTTGGACTTGTTCTTTTAATTCTTTTAATTGTTATGTCTTTAATAGGGCCGTTATTAACTCCGTACAATTATTATGAGAATGATTATACAAAAACGAATCAGCCTCCAAGTGCTGAACATTATTTTGGCACAGATGACCTTGGCCGAGATATGTTTGCTCGAATTTGGTATGGTGCGAAAATATCGTTATTTATTGGGGTAGCGGCAGCCTTGATTGATTTAGTTATCGGCGTAATCTGGGGAGGGATTGCAGGTTATAAAGGTGGAAAAACCGATGAAGTAATGATGCGTATAGCGGATGTATTATATGGTATTCCTTACCTTTTACTAGTAATTCTTTTAATGGTTGTTCTTGGCCAGGGAATATGGACGATGATTCTGGCAATGAGTATAACTGGTTGGATTAATATGGCGAGAATGGTCCGTGGACAAGTATTATCCTTAAAGAGCCAAGAATATATTCTTGCTTCCAGAACGTTAGGAGCAAGTGTATCAAGAATTATGAGCAAACATTTAGTCCCAAATGCAATGGGGCCAATTCTTGTGACATTAACTTTAACTGTACCTAATGCTATTTTTACAGAGGCATTTTTAAGCTATCTTGGTTTAGGATTAACTCCTCCATTAGCCAGCTGGGGAACGATGGCCAATGATGGAATCGGAGCACTGCAATATTATCCATGGCGATTATTTTTCCCTGCACTGTTTATATGTTTAACAATATTTGCCTTTAATGTTATTGGCGATGGAATCCGAGATGCTCTTGATCCAAGACTACGTAAGTAAGGAGTGAGATACATGGAAAAATTATTAGAAGTAAAGGATTTACAAGTCTCATTCCATACGTATGGAGGAGAAGTGCAGGCAGTTCGTGGAGTATCCTTTGATTTATACAAAGGGGAAACATTAGCTATTGTTGGTGAATCCGGATCAGGTAAAAGTGTTACGTCCCAAACATTAATGAAATTAATCCCGATGCCTCCTGGCCATATTAAAGGAGGACAAATTTTATTTAATGGAGAAGATATTGTTCAAAAAACGGATAAAGAGATGGAAAGTATCCGTGGGAAGGAAATGAGTATGATCTTCCAAGATCCTATGACATCTTTGAATCCGACTATGCGTATTGGTACATAAATCATGGAAGTACTGATAAAACATCAGCAAATGAACAAGGAAAAGGCAAAAAAGAAAGCTGTTGAATTGTTAAGCTTAGTTGGAATTCCTAAACCAGAGAAAAGGGTGGAACAATATCCGCATGAATTTTCTGGTGGGATGAGACAACGTGCGATGATTGCCATTGCTTTAGCTGCTAACCCACATCTATTAATTGCAGATGAACCAACAACAGCTTTAGATGTTACGATTCAAGCGCAAATTTTAGATTTAATGAAAGATTTGCAAGAGAAAATGAATACGAGTATTATCTTCATTACCCATGATTTAGGGGTAGTCGCAAATGTGGCTGATCGTGTTGCTGTAATGTATGCTGGTCAAATTGTTGAAATGGGAACAGTTGATGAAATATTCTACGATCCAAGACATCCTTATACATGGGGGCTTCTTGCATCTATGCCAAGTTTAGACAATGATAATGAAGATGAGCTTGCTGCTATTCCGGGAACACCTCCAGATTTAACGAATCCTCCTATAGGAGATGCATTTGCTGCGAGAAATCCATACGCATTAGCAATTGATTTTGAACAAGAGCCGCCAGTGTATCAAGTGTCTGAAACACATTTTGTGAAATCATGGTTACTGCATCCGAATGCGCCAGCAGTAGAACCACCAGCTTCAGTTAAAGAAAGAATAAGAACGTTACCCTCTAACTTTGAAACACCAGTATTAGTAAAGGGGGATAAATAAATTGAAAGAAAAGTTATTAGAAATAAAAAATCTGAAGCAATATTTCAATGTTGATACTCCTAATGTTGTCAAAGCAGTAGATGATATTACCTTTGATATTTTCAAAGGAGAGACATTAGGTTTGGTAGGCGAATCTGGTTGTGGAAAATCGACAACTGGCAGAACGATTATCCGCCTCTATGATGCAACAGGCGGTCAAGTTTTATTTAATGGAGAAGATGTTCATGGAAGAAAATCAAGGGCAGAATTAAAGAGATTTAATCGTAAAATGCAAATGATATTCCAAGATCCATATGCTTCTTTAAATCCTCGAATGACCGTTGCTGATATAATTGCAGAAGGCATTGATATTCACGGTTTAGCGAAAAACAAAAAAGAGAGAATGGAAAAAGTATATGAGCTGCTTCATACAGTTGGTTTAAATAAAGAGCATGCCAATCGTTATCCGCATGAGTTCTCAGGCGGACAAAGACAAAGAATTGGAATTGCACGTGCATTAGCTGTAGATCCAGACTTTATCATTGCAGATGAACCAATCTCTGCATTAGATGTTTCCATTCAAGCACAGGTTGTAAACTTGATGAAGAGGCTTCAAAAGGAAAAGGGGCTTACCTATCTATTTATTGCCCATGATTTATCCATGGTGAAATATATTAGTGATCGTATTGGTGTGATGTATTTCGGAAAATTAGTGGAAATAGCGCCTGCAGATGAATTATACAATAATCCGATTCATCCATATACACAGTCGTTATTATCAGCGATTCCTCTGCCAGATCCAGAAACAGAGCGAACAAGAAAAAGAACGGTTTATGATCCAGCAGTTCATCAATATCAAGAGGGTGAAGAGCTTAAAATGAGAGAAATTAAACCAGGACATTTTGTTTATTGCTCTGAAAGTGAATATAAAAAATATAAAGCACAATGAGAATAAGTAAATTCCAAGCCGACAATCCTTGATTGTCGGCTTTTTAGAATGGATACCTACGTACAGTTGGAAATTGCTAGATTATGCTTGTTTGTGTTTGTTACAATAAAAGGGATACATCATGGATAGAGTCTCAATAGATAATAGATACTGTATGTAGATGGGAGTTTTCACGATGAGAAAGAAAATATTATCCATTGGATTAAGCATATATTTGTTGATTCCCAATATTGCATTTGCAAAAGGGGAAAAGATAATTCCTAAACATCCAACTAAACAAGTGAAAATTATGGTAAAGCATTTACCAGCTTCTTTACCTAGAATGAAGACTCATTTCGATTTTACATACCCGGATGCTGTGAGGGGGATTTATGTAAACAGTCATTCCATTGAAGGAAACAAATGGAGTCAATTAATGGAATTAGTGAAAACAACAGATTTGAATGCTATGGTTATTGATTATAAAGAAGATCATGGTAATTTGACTTTTATGCCGGAAGCGGATTCACCTTATAGAGAAATTGGCAGCCAATCGATAAAAAATATGACAAAGCTTTTAGAGGAGCTTGAAAAGGAGAAAATTTATCCGATTGCGCGAATTGTTGTCTTTAAAGATTCTGTATTGGCTAAGGAAAAGCCCGAATGGTCTTTTGTCCAAGGAGAGAAGGTTTGGACGAATGGGAGAGGGGAAGCGTTTGTTAACCCGTTTGAAAAAAAGGTCTGGGATTATAACATTAATATTGCTATCGAGGCAGCAAAAATGGGGTTTCAAGAGATACAGTTTGATTATGTGCGTTTTCCAGAAGGATTTGAAAATAAAGGAGATATACTAAACTATACGAAAGGAGATTATCGTAAATTAGATAAGAGTGAAGGGGAGAAACGAGTAGAAGCAGTTACGGACTTTGTTCAATATGCAAAAGAAAAATTAGAGCCATATAATGTGAAGGTTTCTGTTGATATATTTGGATATACAGCAACCTTAGAAGAAGCTCCTGGAATTGGCCAGAATTTTTCAAAAATAAGCAAACATGTCGATGTTATTTCTTCTATGATTTATCCAAGTCACTGGACAAATTATTTTGGGATTGAAAAGCCAGATTTATTCCCCTATGAACTTGTAAGGGAGTATATTAAAGTAGAAAAGCAAAAATTAAATCAATTAGAGAATCCACCTATTTCAAGACCATGGCTACAGGATTTTACAGCTGCCTGGCTGGGCAAAGATAATTATCAAGTATATGGAAAAGAAGAGGTTCAAAAACAAATTGAAGCTTTGAATGATCAAGGAGTTAATGAGTTTTTATTATGGAATGCTGGGAATAATTATACAAAGAATGTCGATTATACACCGAAAAATAAAGAGAATAAAGGAGATTAAATTAGATGCATTGGTATGATAAGTTAAATCAATATTTCCCTGTGGAAGAAATGAAATCACAAGAACATATGGAAGCATTACTCAAGGACTTTCCAGAATATTATCATAAGGATGAAGGAAAGTATCATGTGTTAATGTATGTGGAAGCAGAGGATTTTGTTTTTGTCGATTATTTATTTGTCTCTGACAAAGCAAGAGGACAGGGGCTTGGTCATCAATTAGTGGAAAAGCTGAAAGAAAAGGGAAAACCTATTATTTTGGAAGTGGAACCGATAAATTATAAAGATAGTGATACTCAAAAAAGACTGAAATTTTATCAGCGTGAAGGGTTTAAGCATGCAACTTCTATTGGTTATAAACGTTTATCGTTAGCAACTAGGGAAGTGAATGCAATGGAAATTCTCTACTGGGCTCCTAATAATGAAGGAGAAGAGGTTGTTTATCAAGCATTGGTAAGAACGTATAATAAAATTCATACCTATAAAGATTTCCAATTTTACGGAGAATCGTATGAACCAGTCGATGAAGTAGTTCAATTAAATATGGAACAAAAACGAAAAAATTTATTCGATGAAATTTGATTAAAGTGTAATAAAACAGCTACCCTCAAGGTGACCGCCCTCCTACAAAATGAGCGGTCACCTTGTAACGAAGATAACTGCTGACGATAAGCTGCCATATATTTAACAAAGAGTTTTATTAAAATCTTTTTATATTTTCATTAAAATCTGCTTAATTGAGAATATATAGGGGTTTAATAGAAAGAAATAATGGGTATATAATCAGAAAATATATATTTAGAACAAATATTTTAACAGATGAGATAATTTTTTGAAACTTTTTTGGTTTTCAAACGTCTATAATGATAAGTAACAAAATAACTGAAGGATTCGTACTTTCATAACGAGTTTTTCTTACATAAAGGAGGAGAATCACAGCAATTACCTTAATTAGTAGCAGCTTATATACAGAAATTAATGATACTTGTGGATAAATTTTTTAAAACATATACCATAAAGCAAACAATTAGTGTATAATAATTAATATAAATTACTTGATTGAATTAATTATAATTTAAGAATTATCAAGAAGATAACTCAAGTTATTTATAATCATAATGAATGTAGTTAATTACATGTCTAAATAAAGGGAGCGTGAATTTGTAAAATGGTAACATTATACACTTCACCAAGTTGTACATCCTGCAGAAAAGCAAAAGCATGGTTAGAGGAACATGAAATTGCTTATAAAGAAAGAAATATATTTTCTGAACCGCTTTCTATTGAGGAAATTAAAGAAATTCTTCGTATGACGGAAGATGGAACAGATGAAATTATTTCAACAAGAAGTAAAACTTTTCAAAAGTTAAATGTGAATTTAGAAACAATGCCATTACAAGATTTGTTTGGTATTATTCAAAATAATCCAGGTCTATTAAGACGTCCTATAATCATTGACGAAAAAAGACTACAAGTAGGATACAATGAAGATGAAATTCGCAGATTCTTACCAAGAAAAGTTCGTACTTTCCAGTTAAGAGAAGCACAAAGATTAGTTAACTAATTAGGAACAAAGTATAAAAAATCTGACATAAGGCGGCACTAAATGAAAATTTAGTACCGTTCAGTCAGGTTTTTCTTTTTTATATAGTAATTAAGAAAAAACAGAGGCATTCCTATTGCTTAAGGTAGAAACCAATCTAACTTGATTAGATAGTCTGGTTAAAGTGTTAGTAATTGCCTGGACTTTTTAGTTTGAAATAATTTCTATGAGGTAATACTACTAAATATAACGGTACAGGAATATGGTATTAAAAGAACTAATTGCTGAGTTTAAATAAGGCTTCATTTATTTAGATAATTGAAAATTGTGAATGCCTTTGAATAGGCATTTAATGGTTTTTTCCATTCCCAAGATATTTTAATTCCATTTATACTGCTTTTGTCATAAAATATAAAGTACAAGGTACAATACAAGGAAAAATAAAAATTTTATTTCAGAATATTTACTTGTAAGAAATAAAACAATCTGTATGGGGGTCTCTTGTCCCTTCCATCATAGTCTGAAGGGAGTGTTAGCGTATGGAAATTGAAAGAATTAATGATCATACAGTAAAGTTTTATATTTCGTATATTGATATAGAAGAACGTGGATTTAAGCGTGAGGAGATTTGGTATAATCGGGAACGCAGTGAAGAATTGTTTTGGGAAATGATGGATGAAGTACATCAAGAGGAAGACTTCATATTTGATGGACCATTATGGATTCAAGTTCAAGCTCTAGAAAAAGGGTTGGAAATCTTGGTTACAAAAGCACAGCTTTCGAAAGACGGACAGAAATTTGAAATTTCTATTCCAGAGGATAAGCTAAAGGATTTACCAATTGATGAACGTTTTGAAGATTTAATGGATCAGCACTTTACGATTAAAGAGGGAGAAGAAGAGTTCGATGAAAGTCTCGAGTTCCTCTTAACGTTTAATGACTTTGAGGATATTATTTCTTTATCCAAGATGCAAGGGCTGGAAGGAATCGATACAAAACTTTATAACTACAATGGAAAATATTACTTATTTGTCCAATTTCTTGATGAAGAAATTGCAGAAGAGGAAGTAGAAAATGCATTAAGTATTTTACTTGAATATGCTCAAGAAGATTCTAAAATGACCATTCATGTTCTCCAAGAATATGGTAAAGTTATTATTGAGAATGAAGTCTTTATGGAATTAAGAAAGTACTTTCACTAAATTATTAGCAGTTCTAATCATATACAAAAAAATTAAAGAAGCTCTACAATGTTTGGCCGTGTCCATTCATTGTAGAGTTTCTTTGCATATTATGAGAAAAATAATCCTTCAGAATTAATAGAAACCTCTTTAAGAAAGGGCAAATTTTTAATATAAATAGAATAGTTTCTCCCCTAATAAATTGATCATGGAGCATCTGTGGAGTAATTTATGGTAATTATGGGTATATATATAGGAATAAAGAGATAACTCTAAGCTTAATGTAAGTAAATTGGGAGAATGGCGGTGTCTATTATGAATCATACTGCTAGGTTAGGCTTATTTTTTATCGTAGCAGCACTTTTTGTTTATGTGTTTAATATATTTTTCTCTATACAGGGAGGAATTTACGGACAATTAAGTTTAGTGATCAGTTTATCAGTTGTTTTTATCGGTTTGGTTATTTTCTTTGAAAATCGACATCCCACACAAACATTAACCTGGTTAATAGTCTTGGGGAGTTTTCCAATTATCGGGTTTGTCTTTTATCTATTCTTTGGCAGAAACTATCGAAAAGAAAGAATTTACCGTAAAAAATATTTTCTAGATAAAGAAGCATTTCTGAAGATTGAACAAGAAATTGGTTCTAGAAGAGAAGAAAAGAGAAAGATACTCGATGGACATCAACGCAACTTATTTCACCTAGCTGAGAAACTTGGAAATACGCCTATTTCCTTCGGTACCTCAACAGAGGTATTAACAGATGGAGAGGAAACATTTTCAGCTATTTTGAAAGAACTGAAGAAAGCAAAACATCATATTCACTTAGAATATTACATTGTAAGAGATGATGCCATTGGTCAGGAGATAAAGGATATATTAGTTGAAAAAGCAAGAGCTGGGGTCCAGGTGCGATTTTTATATGATGCAGTTGGTTCTTGGAAGCTGTCAAAAAAATTTTGTGTAGAGATGAAAGAGGCAGGGATTGAAGTTATCGCTTTTGGTCCAGTTAAAATGCCTTTTTTTAATAGTAAATTTAATTTCAGAAACCATCGTAAAATTATCATAATTGATGGCAATATTGGTTTTGTTGGCGGTCTTAATATTGGCGACGAATATTTGGGAAGAAATCCTTCGATCGGATACTGGAGGGATACTCATTTATTAGTAAAAGGAAATGCTGTTAGATCCTTACAATTAATTTTTCTGCAAGATTGGTTTTATATGACAAACCATAGCTTTTTGACAGAGGAATATTTAACGCCTATTTCTGAGGAAAACTCGCATGGTGGGGTACAGTTGATTGCGGGGGGACCTGACAATGAATGGAGCGTCATCAAAAGTATCTTTTTTAGTATGATTACTACGGCAAAAGAATCGATTTGGATTGCTACCCCTTACTTTATTCCAGATGAAGATATATTTTCTGCTATTAAAATTGCTTCATTAAGTGGTGTAGATGTGCGTATTCTCGTTCCTAGTAAACCGGATAAAAGAATTGTTTTCCATGCTTCCCGCTCTTATTTCCCAGAGTTACTAGAATCCGGCGTCAGGGTCTTTGAATATAACCGCGGATTTATGCATAGTAAAATTATTATTGTAGATGGAGAAATTGCCTCCATCGGGACATGCAATATGGATATGAGAAGCTTTCATTTAAATTTTGAAGTTAGCGCATTTTTATATAAAACAAGAAGTACGGAAAAGCTTGTAAAAGACTTTCTGGAAGATATAAATCAATCAATCGAATTAGAAGAAAAGACCTTTAATAAGAGACATTATGGCTATAGAATGCTTGAATCGACTTCAAGATTATTATCACCTTTATTATAAAGTGGTTTTGATTTTATATAAAGAGCACGTATTTATTCATTACTTATTTGAAGGTAATGGGCAAAAACGAGCTCTTTTTTCGTATGGTTACATGTTCTATAAAAAAGAAGGAAAATTCAAATAAGAAGAAAGTTTAAGAAGGGATTCTAAGAATAAACAAGAATAAGTATAGAATAAATCGAAAAGGAGGAAATTTATTTTGTTTACAGCCATAACAGAAGCTGGCGAAATAATCAACTTGTTCACTAGGAAGGAGAAAGATGATTTAAAAGGCTTACGGCAAACTCCATTATATTGTCCAGAATGTAAAGGTCGTGTTCTCTTAAAAATGGGAGAAAAAAAGATAACACATTTTGCCCATGAAAGGAAAGCATGTTGTTCAAGTAATGGAGAGGCGGAGTCTACTTATCATTTACAAGGAAAGTTGCAATTATATCAGAAATTAGCTGAATTGAATCTTCACCCCCAAGTAGAGCCTTATTATCCAGAAATAAAGCAGCGGGCAGATATTAGTTTTGTCTTTCATAAGAAGCAGTATGTGATTGAATATCAATGTGCTAAGATTTCTCCACAGTTAATAAAGAAACGTACAGAAGGTTATCGAAAAGTAAATATTCATCCTATTTGGATTATCGGCTTTTGTCATTTAAAGAAGTGGAATCCAGTCAAATTGAAACTTTCTACATTTATTTATCAGTTTTTCATCTTATACCACAACCAATATCTTCTGCCATCTTATTGTCCATATGACCGGGCATTTTATTTGATTCAAAACCCAATACCAATATCCATCTCCCAATTCTTTGTGACTACTTTTTGCTATCCTTTAGTAAAAATAGAGGGAAAGCCGCCTCTAATTCCCAGAAAAAAATGGCATTTTACTTATTGGCGAGAGATTATTCATCGGCAAAAAACAAAGGATATACATTACCAAACAAATGATCAATTTTTAAAAGAGTTGTATGTTCATGATCTGCATCCTCATTTCTTACCTCCATTTATTGGAATCCCTTTAAAGGAAGGGTTTCTCCTCGAAACAGCACCATTATATTGGCAGGCTACTATTTTTCTTGATAGCTTTAAAGAAGAGATGAAAATATACCCCCTTCAAAAGATTTATGTGAATTTCCATAAGAGAATCGATAGTAGACAAATTAAAATAAGAGATTTTCCTTTTATAAGCGAGGCAGACTGGAGAAAAGCGGTTAAACAATATTTACACATTCTGGTGGAACTGAAGGTTATAGAGGAAGTAAAACCTCATTTTTATCGGATGCTTTATAAGAAGAAAATCAGAAATTATGAAATACAGGAACAAGAAGAAGCAATGTTCTATAAACAATTAAAAAAATTGGTTAATAAGCAATAAAGATAAATGAAATAACATAAAATACATATGCTAATGTATATGTAGAAAAATTGTTCATGCATTAAAATCGGAAATAGATCGAAAATTTGGTAGAATAAGAAGGAATTGGTTTGGAAATCGGAGAATATTTAATAATGTTTATTTTCGAATTCCGAAATAAAAAGAGTGGAGGATGGAATATGTCAGGAGAAACAGGAGTAAAAAAATTACCACTGCGTAATGAAGTTCCAGTAGAAGATACTTGGAGATTAGAGGATATATTTGCAAGTGATGAAGAATGGGATAAAGAATTTGAAGAAGTAAAGAAATTATCTCAAAAAGCAACAGAGTATCAAGGGAAGCTTTCCGAAAGTGCAGATGTTCTTTATGAAGCTTTGCAATATCAAGATGAGCTTTTATCAAGACTTGGGAAATTATATACATATGCACATATGCGTTATGATCAAGATACGACTAATAGCTTCTATCAAGGCGTAGACGGACGTATTAAAAGTTTATATGCACATGCTGCAAGTGCGTTAGCTTATATGGTTCCGGAATTATTATCCATTGATGAAAAAGTTATCAATGCTTATTTAGAAGAAAATAATGAATTGAAGCTGTATAAGAAGGCTTTAGAAGAAATCAATTTACAAAGACCACATGTGTTAAATGCTGAACAGGAAGCTCTGCTTGCACAAGCATCAGAGGTATTAGATTCTTCTAGCAATACATTTGGGATGCTGAATAATGCCGATTTGGAGTTTCCAAGCATTAAGGATGAAAACGGAGAAGAAGTAGAAGTTACACATGGTCGTTATTCTCGCTTTCTGGAAAGTGCAGATCAACGTGTACGCCGCGATGCATTTATGGCTGTCTATGATACTTATGGCAAATTTAGAAATACATTTGCTTCCACATTGAGTGGAGAAGTAAAAAGTCATACATTTAATGCGAAAATAAGAAACTATAATTCGCCACGACATGCTGCACTGGCTGCTAATAATATTCCAGAACAAGTGTATGAAAATCTAGTGGAAACGATTAATAAGAATTTACCATTATTACATCGTTATGTGAAATTGCGTAAAAAAGTCCTTGGCCTAGAAAAACTGCATATGTATGACTTATATACACCACTAGTAAAAGACGTAAAAATGGAAATTCCTTATGAAGAAGCGAAAGAATTAGTAATAAAGGGCTTGGCTCCACTTGGTGAGGAATATGCGTCTATCTTAAAAGAAGGCTTTGAAAACCGCTGGGTGGATGTACATGAGAATAAAGGGAAAAGAAGTGGGGCTTATTCTTCTGGATCCTATGGAACCAATCCATATATTTTAATGAACTGGCAGGATAATGTAAACAATCTATTTACGTTAGCACATGAATTCGGGCATTCTGTGCACAGCTATTATACAAGAAAATCACAGCCATATCCTTATGGTAATTATTCCATCTTTGTTGCAGAGGTAGCCTCTACTTGCAATGAATCCTTATTGAACGATTACTTGCTAAAAACAATAACTGACAAACAAAAGCGTCTATATTTACTGAATCATTTCTTAGAGGGCTTCCGTGGTACGGTATTCCGTCAAACGATGTTTGCTGAATTTGAACAATTAATTCATGAAAAAGCAAGTAATAATGAGCCATTAACTGCTGATTTACTGACAAAGGAATACTATGCTTTAAATCAGAAGTATTTTGGGGAAGAAGATATTATTATTGATGAGGAAATTGGCTTAGAGTGGTCAAGAATTCCGCATTTCTACTATAATTTCTATGTATATCAATATGCAACTGGCTATAGTGCTGCAACAGCATTAAGTAAACAAATATTAGAAGAGGGGACACCGGCAGTGGAACGATATATTGAGTTCTTAAAGGCTGGAAGTTCTGATTATCCAATTGAAGTACTTAAAAAAGCTGGAGTGGATATGACAAGCAAAACGCCAATCGAAGAGGCATGCCAAGTTTTTGAAGAAAAATTGAATGAGATGGAAAGCTTATTAAACGAAATTTAATTGACTTAAGAATAGTAAAGCGTGTGTTAGAGGAAAACTCTATTACACGCTTTTTTTCGTTTGCGATCAGTTTGAATTTATGAAGATTTTGTGAACATCATCCCAGTTGTATTGCAGAATATAATTAAATTATGATACTATTTAGTTGTGAAGTTAATCACAAACAAACTTATACCCCTTTGTTTGACCGTGAAAAATTTCTCCCATCCCCTTTGTTCGTAAAAGTAAAAAAGGCCTTGCCTTGAGACAGCAAGTCCTTTTTTATTTTTTTCGTCTTTTCAATAATAAAAAAATAGACATGGCATCTTTATAGATTACCACATCCCCCAGTTTTAACCGATATATTTCCAAAATACCCCATATTTAGCTGGTATTTGTTCTACTAGTTGTCGTAATTGCAATTTCTTCATTTCTTTTTCAATTTCTTGAATGGATTTATTATAAACAACAGATAATTCCTTTGATGCAACAAGTTTAAAGCATTCTAAAAAGTTTTCTAGTGGAGGTGGAGCTGCTTTTTCTGGCTGAATCTGCAGCATTTCCTCGATAATTTGTACATATACCTCATATGGATAGTAACCAGTAACTTTTATGCCTTCGTCTTCAATATTCTCATTAAAGAAGACTAATGTTGGTATTTCATTTACTTCCATTTCCCGTGTAATTTTTAAATCACATTGAAAAGCTTTAGCTGCACTATTTGAATGAATATCTGATATAAATTCTATTACATCGATTCCTACACTTTTAGCACAGGACTTAAGAACTTCAAAGGTAGCAATATTCTTTTTCTCTAGAAATAATAGTTCTTGTAATTTTCGCAAGAATTTCATCCCAGATTTCCGACCCTGCAATTCTGCTGCTTTAAGTGCAATGGAAGGTAGGTGTGGGGAAACGATAGGGTTATCAAACCATAAAGAACCATCACATGACATTCCTGAACGGCTAGCGGTTTTTTCCCAAAACTCGGCAATATTCGCATGCTTGCTCTTCTTACTGCAATTTAAGGAAGATAGTCTACCGCTTAATACATGTTTAAGGGAGAAATACCGTCCATATTCAATCTGCAATTTTTTCATAATAGGCTCAAGCGCCCAGCATTCAGGACAGAGTGGGTCGATAAACATATATATTTCGAGTGGTTTTCTATCTTGGCAATTGTCATCAGCTGTTTTCGGCTTGGATATAGAAATGTCTTTTTCCATCACGTGTTATCACCTTTTTTAGTTTCAATTTCCTCCGAATTAACCATATGTTTTGCTGTCAGCACGAGTCTTGAAAAAATCTCTTCTCGTATTTCGCTATCTAAGTCTACTTCTTCCATGGCTTCATCCATACAAGATAACCATGCCAAGGCGCGCTTTTCTGTTATTGGAAAAGGTAAATGTCTCGCTCTCAGCATTGGATGTCCATGTTCATTAGAGTAAAGAGGTGGTCCACCTAAAAATTGTGTAAGAAATTGTTTTTGCTTACGAGCAGTTTCTGTTAAATCTTTTGGGAAGATAGGAGCTAGGTCAGGATGTTGACCAACACGATTGTAGAATGCATCTACAAGTTTATTTAATGTGGCTTCACCAATTTTTTCATAAGGTGTCGACATTTTCTCGACCATATTTAAAACTCCTTTAGCGTTCTTTTATAGCAGTACTTTAACTATATTGTAACAATCGATATTTCATTGTACAAATAAATAGCTTGTAAACAGGTCGAGAGGGAAATTATGCCGTATAATGCTGCGTTACTTTAGCTACATAATTCTGTGTTTCCTTAAAGGGCGGAATGCCACCATATTTATCCACATTACCAGGTCCAGCATTGTAGGCTGCTAAAGCAAGTTCAACATTTCCGTTATATTTATCTAACATTTGTTTTAAGTATTTGCTGCCACCCATAATATTGTCTAATGGGTTAAAAACATTTTGCACACCTAATGATGTTGCTGTGCTCGGCATTAGCTGCATTAATCCAGATGCCCCGGCATAGCTTGTTGCATTAGGATTGAAATTGGATTCCACTTTGATAACAGAGCTGATTAATTTTTCCGGTAAGTTATATTTTTCAGCTGCTGCTTTAATCATTTCATCGAAATCAGAAGTGGTAGTTGCCGATGAAGAAGACAGCTTTGTTAAACTTAATGGCATAAGAGAACCAGTACTTGCTAAGCCTAATGGTATGGAGGCTGCTCCTAGTGTATTATTTTCAATTGAATCCGTTAATTTTGTTTCGGATGATAACATATTACTCAGAAAATCTTGGAAGAGGGTAGATGAACTACCGGTGTTTTGTGAATTTAAACCTTGTAAAGCTTGGAGTTCAAGCATTACCTTAAACTGATCAATTTTCATTGCTTTCCTCCATTTACGAAAAATAAGACATTTGCAATTAAGTAACAACACTTTTGCAGTGAACAAAATAGAAGCAATAAAGTGGGGGAGAAACTTTATTGCTGGGTACAATGGTGTAGAATAATCTAGCAAATTAATCGTATTTTTTAATATACTAAATTACTTCTGTTTATATTTTTCTTCATAAAATCTACGTACTTTGTTTTTGGTTTTTCGAACGGGAATTTTTAAGGTGGCTAATAGCTCCTGAAAGTAAATTTCTCCTTCTTCCCGATTGCTTACTTCATATTCTAACTCATAATCTTCTTTTTTTAAATAGAAACTATGGTCCAAAACTAGTAAACCATTTCCAATTTGTTTTTCTGCCCTAATTGTTCGTAGGCTTCCAAAATATATAATAGATGCAGGATCAATGTTCATGTTTCTTAACAAACTAGAAATTTGCTCATCATTTATTTTCCCAGTAGAGAAAATATCATCGCTTTCCGCTTTGGAAAGAGTTTTATTTGTTTCTAGAAGCCCGTCTGGATGAGGTTGCTTTAATGTTAATTCATATTCTGCCTTTTTTTTACGAATTCTAAGTGCGGAGTGATTAGCTTTTAAAGCAAAATCACTTGTATCAAAATAATGATTTTCTTGTTCAAATAAATCTTCCTTTCCCACTTGAAAATGGGTTAGGAGCAGTTCATATTCTTCTTTTGTTAACATATTTTTAAATTCGATTTCAATGTTTTGATTTTTAGACATATATAGATCCTTTCTTAAACCTTCTTGTCTATTATTATAATAGGAGATAGAGAAACAAGCTATGTTCGTGTTTCCATTATCTCAGTCGTTAGTCCTCCAGTTTGTACACTGCTGACAAGGCGCTTCCGCTTTTCTATCTGTCTAGCTGCAGCGCCTAGCGGTTAGCAAATTTCAGACTACCTCCCTACGATAAGTCAACATCGATTCGCTGACGCTTATCGTGTTTCCATTATCTCAGTCGCTAGTCCTCTAGTTTGTACACCGCTGACAAGGCGCTTCCGCTTTTCTATCTGTCTAGCTGCAGCGCTTAGCGGTTAGCAAACTTCAGACTACCTCCCTACGATAAGTCAACATCGATTCGCTGACGCTTATCGTGTTTCCATTATCTCAGTCGCTAGTCCTCCAGTTTGTACACCGCTGACAAGGCGCTTCCGCTTTTCTATGATAATTCTTGTGGTTGTGGTAAAATATGCATAGTTGGAGGGTGAATAATGAAACAAAAATGGCAGATTAAAGAGACGATTAAAAAGGAAAATGAACTAGTATTTCAACTGCAAGAGGATGTCAATTTAGAAAATGCGAAGGCATGTGGTCAAATACTTGTTGATTCTGATGCTCTTGCGTTTATATATTTACTTGAAAAGGAAAATGAATATGTTTATCTAGAAATTCCGGAAAGCGTATGGAAGGATTGTAAACAGGCGTTAGAGTCAAATAGTTCATTTTTTGTAAAAGATGAGAAGGGGCATTTATTGCTTGAAAACTTCAAAGAGGAATTAGAATATTTAATTGAGAATATTCGAGGAAATGGAAATTATGGAGAGGATATGGAAAAAGGAGTTTCATCCGTTTTTCTATAATGATTTGTTAGATTGAATAGAAGCAGATTTATACATGTTTTAATGGTGTAACTCTGCCTGTTTTGAAAAAAAATAGATAGTAATCGACAAATCTTCTATAAAAGAAATGCCTCGTCTGAAAAGAACCTTGGAATTGAGGTGTTATATATATGAAACAGTGGGATCAATTTTTGGCGCCATATAAACAAGCGGTAGATGAGCTAAAGGTTAAACTCAAAGGAATGAGACGTCAATTTGATCATGAAGATGATCATTCTCCAATAGAATTTGTAACAGGACGTGTAAAACCAATAGCAAGTATATTGGATAAGGCAAATGAAAAGGGCATATCTTTAGATAAACTAGAAACAGAAATGCAAGATATCGCGGGACTTCGGATGATGTGTCCATTTGTTGACGATATTATAAGAGTTGTTGAACTATTAAGACAAAGAAATGATTTTGAGATTGTAGAAGAGAGAGATTACATCTTACATAGGAAAGAAAGCGGCTATCGTTCTTACCACGTGGTAATTGTCTATCCAGTACAAACCATAAATGGGGAAAAGAAACTATTAGTCGAAATTCAAATTCGTACGCTTGCAATGAATTTTTGGGCGACGATTGAACATTCGCTAAATTATAAGTATAAAGGCCAATTTCCCGAAGATATTAAAATGAGATTGCAAGGAGCTGCAGAAGCTGCCTTTCGATTAGATAAAGAAATGTCTTTAATCCGGGGCGAAATTCAAGAAGCACAGGCTTTCTTTAACCGCAAGAAAGAAAATGATAAGAATAAGTAGTTTTTAGTTATAAATCACAAAAGAAAATTCAAAGATATTCTGCATTTCTAAAAACTGAGAAGAGGAGCTACCAAACTTATGAAATTTGCCGTTACCTCAAAGGGTGATTCGAAATCAGAAAACTTAGTCCAAATAATAAAACAATATTTGCTTGATTTTGAATTGGAATATGATGAAGAAGAGCCGGATATTGTTGTCTCCGTAGGGGGAGATGGGACACTTCTTTATGCATTTCATCGATACAGCAATCGTTTAGATAAAACAGCCTTTGTTGGGATGCATACTGGTCATTTAGGTTTTTATGCAGACTGGACGCCAGCTGAGTTAGAAAAACTCGTCATTGCGATAGCAAAAACGCCATATAACATTATTGAATATCCAATTTTAGAAGTGATAGTTCGTTATCAAAATGAGGAGAAAGAAACGAGATATTTAGCATTAAATGAATCAACGGTGAAAAGTATGGAAGGAACCTTTGTCATGGACGTAGAAATGAGCGGCAAACATTTCGAACGATTTAGAGGGGATGGTCTTTGTGTATCTACCCCTTCTGGAAGTACTGCTTATAATAAAGCTTTAGGCGGAGCGATTGTGCATCCTTCCATTGAAGCAATACAGTTGGCAGAAATGGCTTCTATAAATAATAGAGTCTTTCGAACGGTTGGCTCCCCATTAATTTTACCGAAACATCATACATGTGTATTAAAGCCAGTAAATGAACCTAATTTTCAAATCTCTATTGATCATTTGAATCTATTACATAAAAAAGTACATTCGATTCAATATCGAGTAGCAGAAGAAAAAGTACGGTTTGCAAGGTTTCGACCGTTTCCGTTTTGGAAACGAGTACATGATTCTTTCATTTCTGAATAAGAAAGAGACAGGAGCGATAGCTTGAGCTTTACGTTAGAGTGGGTTATGCAGCAGGAAAAAGGCATGACCATTAAGGAATTTTTGAAGACTCAACAAATTTCTAAGGCAGCTATAACAGATATAAAGTTTAAGGGTGGGAAGATTCTTGTTAACGAAAAAGAAGAAAATGTTCGCTATACGTTAAAGGAAGGCGATCAATTAGTGGTTTCTTTTCCACCGGAGCTGCCTAGTAGCGGCTTAATTCCAGAACAGATCTTGTTAAACATTGTCTTTGAGGATGAGTATCTATTAATTGTACAAAAAGAATATGGGATGAATACGATACCATCAAGAGAGCATCCTAGTGGTAGTTTGGCTAATGCTTTAGTAGGCTACTATCAAAAGCAAGGAATTGAAGCAACAACCCATATTGTCACGAGATTAGATCGGGATACATCTGGATTAGTGCTGATTGCGAAACATCGTCACATTCACCATTTACTTAGTGAACAGCAAAAAGGCGGTGATGTAAAAAGAAAATATCTCGCTTTTGCTGAAGGGCAAATTTCTCCGTTAGCTGCTACCATTAATGAGCCAATTGGCAGATGCTCGGACAGTATTATTAAAAGAGAAGTAAGGAAAGATGGCCAATCAGCCATTACACAATATCGTGTATTAGCACAGGATAAGCATTTATCTCTTGTGGAATTGTCTTTAGAGACTGGAAGAACGCACCAGATTCGTGTTCATCTAGCTTATCAGGGACATCCGCTTTTAGGTGACGATTTATATGGAGGAAAACGAGATTGGATAAATCGGCAAGCTCTACATTGTTTTTATCTTAAGTTTACGCATCCTGTGACGAAACAATCGATTACTTTTACAGTTGATCTCCCTGATGATATGAAAAGGCTCGAACAGAAATTAAAAAAGAGTGAAGAATCCATTTAAAAGGAACCTTCACTCTTTTTACTTATTTTGCTAAACTGAATTAATGATTCTTTGCTGTTTCTGTATCGAATGTGCGAAATTTTTCATCTATAAGAGGCATACTGGAACACACAGATTCAACAGTTAGTTCTGGATATTGAAGTGCCGTTAATTTCCCTCCGAAGACCGCGCCGGTATCTATGTTGTATGTTCGATTCATTTCTCTTACATTTCGCACAGGGGTGTGTCCATATACAACAATCGGTTTTCCTTTATACTTTTTGGCCCAATCTCTTCTTACAGGAGAACCGTTCCCATGAACCTCTCCGGTGATATCGCCATAAAGCACAAAGGTTTTTACTTTATTATGGTACTGTCCAATATAATCTTCACGAATACCTGCATGGGCAATGACAATTTTTTGATTGTCTAAGATATGGTATAATGGTGCATTTTCGTATAACTCTTTAAACATCCTTCTTATTCTTTGTTGTTCCTTTTTATTTAATTGCTCCCATTCGGCAACAGTTGTTTCCAAGCCATGGGCAATTTTTACCTTTCTTCCTAAGAAGAAACGGTATAGTTTATCACAATGGTTTCCAGGTACATAATAAGCTAACTCTTTCTTAACTAATAAATAAACCGTTTCGATAACCGCTAAGGAAGCGGGACCTCGATCTGTTAAATCACCAACAAAGGCAAGCTTTCTTCCTGCTGGATGCAAAGGATAACCTTGGTCCCAACTATAGCCTAATTTTTCAGTTAAAAGCGTAAATTCCTCGTAACATCCATGGATATCTCCAATGATATCAAGCTTCATTAAAATCACTCCTTTACCTTTTACTATACCCAATTGCTATAATGTGCATTTTTGTTAATTGTTTCTCTATTTGGGGAATTATAAAGAGAGTAATTTGTTTATGTATAAATAAAAGACAAATCGTTTATCTTTTGTTACTATAAAAATCATATTATTTTTTTATGAGAGGAGGAAGAACTAGATGGTAGAGAAAATATTAACAAATGAAGCACAGCATGCTGTAATTCTCCATTCTTTACAAAATGAAAACTTACAAGAATTCCGAAAAAATTTCCTTGATTTACATCCATATGATCAAGCTTCATTTTTTAAGGAAATGGAGATCGAAGAAAGAGCTCAAGTTTTTGAATATTTAGCTCCAAGTGAAATTGCAGAGATGTTCGAGAACTTACAAATGGATAATTGGGAATATCAAGCGTTGTTTGCTAAACTATTACCCGATTACGTTGCAGAGACATTAGCGAATATGTCCGTTGATGATGCTGTCGATATTTTAAATGTGTTGGATAAAGAGCAAGTAGAAAGCTATTTGGCAATAATGGATCAGCCGACTACGGCACGTCTTAAAGCACTTATGCACTATGAAGAGTCTACAGCCGGGAGTATTATGACAGTTGACTACATTAGTTTATCTGCAGAACAAACGGTAGCATCTGCTATGGAGATCCTGAAAAGAGAAGCTCCTAATGCGGAAACAATCTACTATATATATGTTGTTAATGAACAAAAGCAATTAGTAGGCGTTGTCTCGTTGCGAAGTTTAATTGTTAGTGATAATCAGACGCTCATAAAGGAAATTATGAATGATCGCATTTATTCTGTTTCTGTAAGTGAAGACCAAGAGGAAGTAGCAAGAAAAATGCAAGACTATGATTTCTTGGCATTGCCTGTGGTTGATTTTCAAAAAAGGCTGCTTGGGATTATTACCATTGATGATATTGTAGACGTCATGCAAGAAGAGGCTTCGGAGGATTATTCTAAATTTGCTGCTGTTTCAAACATGGATTTCGTTGACCAGCATCCCTTTTCTGCTGCTAAAAAGAGATTGCCATGGCTAATTATCTTATTATTTCTTGGCATGTTTACTGCAAGCTTAATTGGTCGATTTGAAAAAACATTAGACCAAGTTGCTATCCTTGCTGTATTTATTCCGCTTATTGCAGGAATGGCTGGAAATACCGGAACACAAGCCTTAGCTGTAGCCGTTCGTGGGATAGCTACTGGGAATATTGGCAAAGAAAGCAGTTGGAAGTTAATAGGAAGAGAAGCGGGGACAGGGCTTATTACCGGAACAATCTGTGGGTTGCTTGTAATGGTTGTGGTGTATATATGGAAGGGTGATTTCTTTTTAGGAATGCTAGTGGGCATTTCGATTCTTGGAACACTAATTGTTGCTACAATAGCTGGGGCAATCATTCCTCTTATTATGCATAAATTTAAAATTGATCCAGCCGTTGCCTCAGGGCCGTTTATTACGACAATAAATGATATCATCAGTATTTTGATTTATTTTGGTATGGCAACAATGTTTATGAGTTATTTAACAAATTAGAAAAAAAAGGAGGGATAGTGATGGCACATGGTGCATCTTTCGCATCACTAGTTATCGTGGTGACGGTAGCTCTATTAACCCCCATTATTTTGCAGCGACTTAAATTGAATGTCATTCCGGTAGTTGTTGCCGAAATTTTGATGGGATTAATTATAGGAAAAAGCGGATTTAATCTAGTCGAACAGGATATGTGGCTAGAAACGCTATCAACATTAGGATTTATCTTTTTAATGTTTTTAAGTGGGTTAGAGATAGACTTTTCTGCTTTCTCTAGTAAGAAAAAAAGAGAGACTCTGCCTAATGGAGAATTGGAGCCAAAATCCTTTCAAACGGCAATTATTATTTTTGCAGCAATTCTCGTTCTTTCCATTGGATTAAGCTTCTTGTTTGTATTCGCTGGTTTTGTTGATAGTACTTTCTTAATGACAATAATTATTGCAACTATCTCTTTAGGAGTTGTAGTACCTACTTTAAAAGAAGCAAATATAATGAAATCAGTTATTGGGCAAATTATTTTGCTAGTGGCTGTAATTGCAGACTTAGTCACGATGATTTTGCTTGCTGTTTTTGCTTCTATCCATGAATCAGGAGGAAATACTTGGCTGCTATTAATTCTTTTTGGAGCAGGGTTAATTCTTTACTTTGTTGGTAGAAGAATAAAAAATAAAAAATTTATGGATACTCTTTCCCGAGGAACCGTGCAAATTGGTACGAGAGCAGTATTTGCACTAATCATTTTTCTTGTTGCACTTTCCGAATCTGTTGGAGCTGAGCATATCTTGGGGGCTTTCTTGGCAGGGGTCCTAGTGTCATTATTATCGCCAAATGAGGAATTGGTTCATCAGCTTGATTCCTTTGGTTATGGATTTCTAATTCCTATATTCTTTGTGATGATTGGTGTGGAGATGGATATATGGTCATTATTTACTGATCTTAAACTATTGCTATTTATCCCATTACTATTAGTGGCATTATTAGTAAGTAAGCTGCTGCCAATCTATTATTTAAAAAAATGGTATGATACTAAAACAATTGTTGCATCTGGATTTTTATTAACTTCAACCTTATCCCTTGTAATTGCAGCAGCGACAATTGGGGAACGATTGAATATTATTACTACCCAAATGAGTGGTACTTTTATTCTGGTAGCGATTATTTCTTGTATCATTACGCCAGTTGTCTTTAAAAAGCTATTCCCTAAAGAGGCTGCACGTGAAAAAGTGATAAATGTTTCTATTATTGGGGTTAATCAGGTAACCATGCAGGTTTATCAAGAGTTAAAGTCCACATTGTATGATGTTACTTTTTATCATAAAAAACAAGAAAAACATGATTTTCAAATTGCGGACTCCCTATTTGAAATCATTGAGTTGGAAAATTATTCAGAGGATATACTGCAACAAACAGATATTTATGGAGCTGATATTGTTGTTGTTTCCACAGGAGATTCTTACTTAAATGCTGAGATGAGCTTGATGATAAAAAGGGCAGGGGTAGACCGAGTTATTTGTCGTGTCGAGAACATGGAGAAAGAAGAAGTGCTGCGCAGAGAAGATATCGAAGTTTTCTCTATGCTTACTTCAACGAAGGCATTATTAACGGCATTAATTCAATCACCAAATATATTTGCCTTACTTGGTAATACGGAAACAGCATTACATGAGATTACTTTAAGAAACAAAGAATTTGAAGGGATGTCCTTGCGCTCATTCCCATTTACGGGAGACGTTATTTTCGTTCGCATTTTCAGAGGCTCTGATTTTGTTATTCCACATGGAGATACAGAATTACAGCTTAATGATCATCTTCTTGTTACAGGATCACACTCGTATGTAACAGAATTAAAACGCCAACTAGAGTTTAATTATAAGTAAGCAAGTAAACCAAGCTTTCTCTTTCTTTTGATAAAAGGAAGAGAAAGCTTTTTTCAGAGTTTGGTTCCTTTTAATGGGAATGAAAGTAGATAAAGGGAAGATGGGGTTAATGAATAGTTTTTGCTGAAAGAAATGATAGAGTTTTTTAAATAGAAGAAAATGATTAAATCGCCTATTACAACAGTGCTTTCTTTTTTTGCGTTTTTGTAGTAAAATTAGTACTAGGTACTAATAACTTGTAATAGTATATAGGAGGAATAAGAATGACTTTTTCGTTAAAAGGCAAAACCTATGTAGTTATGGGTGTTGCGAATAAAAGAAGTATTGCATGGGGAATTGCGACTTCCTTGCATAAAGCAGGTGCTCGTTTAATTTTTACTTATGCAGGGGAAAGATTAGAAAAAAGCGTTCGTGACCTTGTTGCAACTTTAGATTCAACAGATAGTATTGTTTTACCATGCGATGTTACTAATGACCAAGAGATTGCTACTTGTTTTGAAACAATAAAAAAAGAAGTAGGAACTATTCATGGCATTGCTCATTGTATTGCTTTTGCTCATAAAGAAGAGCTGCAAGGTGACTATATGAATACAACAAGAGACGGATTCTTGCTTGCCCATAATATTAGCTCTTATTCTTTAACTGCTGTAGCAAAAGAAGCTAAAGGGTTAATGACAGAAGGGGGAAGCATTGTTACACTTACTTATTTAGGCGGAGAGCGCGCTATTAGAAATTATAATGTAATGGGTGTTGCTAAAGCTTCATTAGATGCTAGTGTTCGTTACTTAGCTGCTGACCTAGGAAAAGAAGGGATTCGAGTTAACTCTATTTCTGCAGGTCCAATTCGTACATTATCAGCAAAAGGAATCAGTGATTTCAATTCCATTCTTAAAGAAATTGAAGAACGTTCTCCACTTAGAAGAACAACTACTCCAGAAGAAGTAGGCGATACAGCATTATTCTTATTCAGTGATTTAGCAAGAGGGATAACAGGAGAAAACATTCATGTTGACTCAGGTTTCCATATTGTTGGTTAATTTCATACAAGACAGCCGATCAGTTGATTGACTGTCTTTTTTTTGTTCTTTTTCTTTGCGCCAATTCTACTCTTTGTACTACCTTTCTTTTTTTGTTATTTCAAGTTACATATTAGGCGAATCATGCATACATTAGGATGAATCCTATAAATTTTGTGTTATCTGTTTTAGGAGGTGATAAAGATGTATAGTGAGAATAGTAAACCTTATCTTTCTCAGTCAGGCACAAAAACGATGAAGGGCAATATGCAAGTAAGCTATTCAGCAAATATTTCTAAACAGAAACAATACAAAGAGCTGATGGAAAAAAAGCAGAAGGAAGAGGCGCTCCAAGAAGTAAAAGCGAAAAAAGATTCTGTGAAAGAAGGAGTCGAAAAACAAGGCACTACAAATGTGCAAGAACAAATTCAAACCTATCAGGAACAGCAAGTGGAAAAAGTACCAAGAAAACCCGCCTTTAAACGATTAAAAAGCTTTAAAGAAATGGGAATTGTCGAGAAATTAGAGTACTTACTTCATTTTCCAAAACAGTTACCTCCAGTCCCATGTTTGGTTGTAACTGCTAAGGAGAAAGTTCGTGGATTTGTTGTTGATTTAAATGCAGATAAAGTCGATATAAAATTAATGGATCAGACAATCGTTACTTTAAATATAGCATCGATTGAAGAGATTAAAATGATTGGTATTTAAACATTCTTTCCCGGTTAATAGACGGTTATTTCAAATTGGATATTATGGTGTCATCAATATAATAGCGGCATTATTCACTATATTACTCGCTAGGATATATTTGTCACTATTTATCCATTTGGAATAATCTTTTTTTATTTATCGAAGTTATAAAAGCTGAATATTGTACAAGCATAAAAAATGCTTAAGAATTAGGGAGGATTTAAGGAGTAATAAACTTCACGATACAATATTCAACAAATTTGTGAACATATAGAATCAAACTCGTCTGATAACATGCCTGCTTCTTCCTATGCATAAAATATAAAGCGGAGAGAAAGGAGTAACCATAAAAACGGAGGCGTCTTAAAGACGACCTCCGAGTGTATAGCATTTACAAAGTTAGTAATTCATTAGTCACAAACATTTAAGTCAACGTCAGCGATACATTGAACAGCACAGAAGCAGTTTAAGTCAACAGTTATACAGCTTGAAGTGCGTTGGAATCCTTCTAATTCACAAATTTTGCTTAAGTCGATTCCTTTGTGTCCAACGATATCTAGAGTTTCCCCATCTTTACCAATAGGAGCAAGAACTCTCAATACTGCACAGCAGTTATCAAAAATATCTTCAACTCTGAAAAAGATGGAAACACAGTTGCAGTCATGACCTGTAAAGAATGCATGGAATGGAGAGCCATCTGCACTACTTAATACGAATACACGTGTATCTGCTTTTTTACGTTTTGTTGGAGATACAAGAGATCCTAAAGGCTCTGAGAAACAGTTAGTTTCACATTCGCAATTGTCTTCAGCGCTATCCTGGATATCTTTAATGGCACGAACCACTTCGCAAACGCAGCTGGATGTACCGTGAATATCTTCTTTTTTTCCACAACCCATAATTGTTTTCCTCCTTGTTTGTTTCTTTCTTTATGTTTCTTACATTACTAACATATTGCCGAAGAGCCTTATGGGTTACGGACAAACGCCTTTTTTCTTGAAATTTGGGCATATGACCATTCGTTTAGAATATTTTGGACAATCGGAGAGGAGAATGGAGATGGAAATCCATTGGATGGAGTTTTTTTTACTCATTTTGGCAAGCTTTCGTGTAACAAGATTGATTGTGTTTGATCAGATTACTGAATTTTTCCGGAAAATATTCTTAGAAGAAATAGAGGAACAAAATAAAGACGGGCAAACAGAAGTTTATATTATCCCTAAGTCAGGGAAAATTCGCGGCTTTATTGGTGAATTAATTAGTTGTTATTGGTGTACCGGAGTATGGGTTGCAATCTTTCTTACCATTTTATATTATTTCTTTCCAGTTATTTGTGAACCATTTGTTCTTGTCTTTGCGATAGCTGGAGGAGCGTCTTTGTTAGAATCTATTTTACAACGAGTGTTTGTTGAATAGTTACTAACTGCTAGGCTAGTTGTTTACACATACATTTTTTCCTGACATACAATGTGATAAGAACATTAAAAATTAATGTTTTTATACATGTATAAATCATCATTATTGGAGGGATTGGAGTTGCTGGGAAAAAAAGTACCTAAAGTGACTGAGCCAGTAAAGGCGCAACCGACTAAAGCAAAGAGAAAAAAATCTGGATGTAACTGTGGAAAAAAATTAGCAAAATAACAAAAAATACCCGACTTTGTGCGGGTATTTTTTATGACTTAAACCCAGTTTGTAAAAATTGGATATTTTTTGTTGTAGAAACATCTAATAATTATTGCCTAAATCGAAAAAAATAAAGATACATTAATTCATCTTTACATAGGAAGGGAAGAATATGACAAATAGAAGGCATGCATCTTATCTATTGATTTTTAGCATATGTGTATTCTTAGCTGGTTGTGCGAAGGAAACACCGAATAGCCGATGGTCAATGCTTAAAAGGATTAATCCAGCGCCAATTGCTCTTTATACAGAGACTGATGGAAACCAAGAAAAATTAGTAGAAGGAATAAAAGAAGAAACGAATACCATTTCGTCCATTTATGATGTTGCAGTAATCAAGGGGAAGAAAGATACATTAGTTGCATATAAGGTAAAGCAAATGGCCAGGTTTAAAATGAAAAGTATTGAAAAGGAATTAACGAAGAAGCTTGAAGCAAAATATCCAGATGAAAGATTCACTGTCTCTAGTGATTTTAAGATATTCTTAGAGACCATCCGCTTATGGGATAATATCCAGAAGCCGGACTATAGTAAAGAAAAAGCAGATAAACGTTTGAAAGAGATTATTCAATTGAATAATGAATTAACGTAAGGAGGGAAAAAGGTGGCGGATAGTAAGAAAAAAAACAAGACACCACAGCAGCAGCAATATGAAAAATTCGAGCAAAAATTTGAAACGAAACGACCTGTTCTTAAGAACTGCATTAAAGCATTTTTTGTAGGTGGATTTATTTGTATGATTGGTCAATTTATTTCTTACTTCTATATATATTTCTTTCATTTTACGGAACAAACATCGGGAAATCCAACTTCTGCTACCATTATATTTCTTTCGATGTTATTGACTGGATTTGGAGTTTATGACCGGTTAGGCCAGTTTGCTGGTGCTGGGAGCGCAGTTCCAGTATCAGGATTTGGTAATAGCATTATTTCTGCCGCAATTGAACATCGCACAGAGGGATTTGTGCTAGGAGTCGGAGGAAATATTTTTAAGCTAGCTGGTTCGGTTATATTGTTCGGTGTTTTTTCGGCATTTGTAGTTGCTCTTATAAAAACACTATTTATTATGATGACGGGGGGATTCTAATGCTTCAGGGAAAACAGTCCTGGGTATTTCAAAATCATCCAGTAATAAAATCTACCGGAGTATCAGGCGGTCCTTTTGAAGCAAATGGAAGATTAGCTGCTGATTTTGACGTATTACATGATGATTTATGGATGGGAAAAACCTCGTATGAACAGGCTCATCGCATTTTATTGGAAGAAGCAGCACAAACAGCCATGAAAAAAGGAGAACTCAAGCGAGAAGATATCCAGTTCTTTTTAGCAGGTGATTTAATCAACCAAATTACACCTTCCAGTTTTGCTGCAAGAGATTTGCAAATCCCTTATTTCGGATTATTTGGTGCTTGCTCCACGTCTATGGAGGGTTTAGCACTTGCTTCCTTTATGGTGAATTATCAAGGAGCTAATAATGTATTAACAGGTGCTTCTAGTCATAACGCAGCAGTCGAAAAACAGTTTCGTTATCCAACAGAATATGGTGGCCAAAAACCGCCGACTGCTCAATGGACCGTAACAGGTGCCGGTGTTGCTTTAATTACGAAGAATCAGTCAGATGAGCGACTTCCCTACACAACCTCTGCAACAATAGGGAAAGTCGTAGATATGGGATTAGCAGATCCTTTTAATATGGGTGGGGCAATGGCTCCAGCAGCTGCTGATACTATCCTTGCTCACTTCCAAGATTTACAATTAGATCCTTCTTATTATGATTTAATTGTAACAGGCGATTTAGGAAAAATCGGCAGAGAAACGGTAATAGCCCTTTTAAAGGAAAAAGGGTTAACAATTGATGAAAAAATAATGAAAGATTGTGGCTTGTTAATATATACAAATGACCAGCCTGTACAATCTGGAGGCAGCGGTGCAGGTTGTTCCGCAACAGTAATGTACGGGCATTTATTAAATGAAATGAAGAAAGGTATGTATAAAAGAATCCTCTGTGTCGCCACTGGTGCGCTTCTCTCACCGCTTACCGTTCAACAAGGGGAAACAATACCTTGTATCGCTCATGCTGTATCAATCGAAATTTAATTCAGTGCTTTTTCTTTATAGAATGCTTATTTATAAAAGAAAGAAGGAGGAATCTATATGCTCCCAATGTTTTTTTGGGCCTTTGTGATTGGTGGCATAATTTGTGTCATTGGTCAGCTTATGTTTGATGTTGCAAAGCTCACGCCTGCACATACATTAACAACATTAGTTGTGGCTGGTGCAGTTTTAGATGGATTTGGACTATACGAGCCGTTTGCTGACTTTGCAGGAGCAGGTGCGACAATACCAATTTCAAGCTTTGGGAATGCCTTAGTACATGGGGCGATGCAAGAAGCTGAAAAGCATGGCATTATCGGTGTATTAACAGGTATGTTTGAAGTGACAAGCTCTGGAATATCAGCAGCAATCGTATTTGGCTTTATAGGAGCACTACTGTTTAAACCTAAAGGATAATGCAGTATATCTTATAAAAGAAAAGCAGACACGGAAAAGTGTTGCTTAAACGGAGAAATAAATGATTAACTCTGTGACAATCGTACATTCTATTCGTTAATAGTAGCTTGCCTACACATAAACTTCAATTCCCCATATTCTGTTAAGGAGTACAAGGAGAAGCGAGGTGATGCAGGAATGTGTTATGGCGGATATGGCTATGGCGGCGGCTATGGCGGAGGAGGATATGGAATTTCTTCTTTTGCATTAATCGTTGTTTTATTTATCCTTTTAATTATCGTAGGAGCTAGCTTCTACAGCTAATTCATTTAGTCATTGGGAAAAGGAGTTCTCTTGCAAAGAGAGCTCCTTTCTTGTTTTATTTAAGCGCTTTGTTCATTTTTTGTTTTCTTTTTCTTGAGTTTTCACCTTTTATTCTTTCCTTCATAGAATATAAAGTAGCTCATCGAAGGAGGAAACACAGGTATGAACAATAATTTCTTTAAAAACATTGAGTCTAAAACTGGCGTTAATATGAAGGATATTTTAGAACTAGCGAATTCCTTACAAAATGCTAATTTTAAAGATGAAAAAACAGTAAGAAGTGTCATTCGCAGAGTATCACAAATTGCTGGAAAATCTGTTCCTAAGCAAACAGAAGATAAGATTGTTGAATCAATTATTAAAGATGGCAAACAGCTTGATTTTAATACATTATCTAAAATGATTAACAAGAAGTAAAAATGAAAAAGGGTAGCTACTCGAATTGACGATATAGTTACCCTATTTTTTTCCTGTTAAATGATTCTTGTAAGAATGTATCTCAGTAAGGCTTGAATTACTGATTCTTTTATAATAGTCGATTCTTTTCAGCTGCATTAATAGCAACCATAGTCAAGGGTGATAATAAACGCGAAGCCTTTGCTTTTTTCCCTCTTAAATACATAGGAATCGATAAATATAGTTCTTGTTGGGCCCTTGTCATCGCAACATAGAGAAGGCGACGTTCTTCTTCTATCGGCATGAAGTTATTATTGCGGAACGATTCTAATGCAAAGTCATGGGGAATGGAACCATCAACCGTACCAACAATGTAGACTGTTTTATATTCTAAACCTTTGGCGCGATGAATCGTGCTTAATGTGATTACATTATCTTCGTTTCGATATTGCTTTCGTAATTCTTCATTCATGGCAGTCATATGGTCTGTATATTGAACAAATTCTTTAATCGATTGGAACTTACGTGCAACAACCTTTAAATCGCGAATATCATCAGAGCCTTTATCCCATTGATTTCCTTCGTTTCCCCGTTTTTTTATAAATTCCTGAAAGCCTAATTCCTTTTCAATATAATTAATAGCATCTAGAGGAGAATAACGAATTAATCGTTTTACTATTTCTGGAATCTTTTTCAATCTGCTTTCTTGAAAAGCGAATCCTGTTTTAATAAAAACTAGGCAATCTAAAAAGCTGCAATCTTCTAATATACTTATTGCTTTAATATCTTGTAATACCGTTTTTTTTAAGAATAGGGTTGGGAGAATATCAGCAACTGCTTGCTGGTCATCTGGATCATGAATGAGCTTTAAATAAGCCATCATACTTTTCACAATAAACCTTTGATAGAAAGAACCTGACTCTTGTTCTAAACGAAATGGCAGACTGGAAGAAGCTAATCGCTCAAACATGGCACGGCTATTTGTATTAGTTCGAAAGAGAATCGCAAAATCCTTCGGTTCATAGCCTGTCTTTATTTTCTCCTGAATATCGGTCAAAATCATCGTAGCTTCTTCTTCCTCATCATAAGGATAAAAGGCAATGGGAGTTTGGCCAGAATAGCCAGTTATCATTTTTTTTGCTCGTCTCTTCGTATTTTTACTGATTGTAGATTTAGCGATGGATACAATTTCTTGGGAAGAGCGGTAATTATAATCAAGAATAATCGTTTTAGCATTTGGATAATCTTTTTCAAAATCTAAAAGGTATTTTGGATCACTACCACGAAAAGAATAGATAGATTGATCATCATCTCCTACTGCATAGATAGAATGAGCTGACCTTGCCATTAGCTTCATCCATTCGTACTGAACTTTATTGATGTCTTGAAATTCATCTAATAAGAAATGAGTAAAACGCTTTTGATAGGTTTCTAAAATAGCTGGATTTTCAAGAAAGAAATGATAGCCGCCCAGAAGCATATCATCAAAGTCATATAAATTTCGCTGTATTTTTTTTGTTTCATATCCACTATATAGCTGGGCAACTTTCTTTTCCCAGTCATTAAGAGGCTCTATTTCATGGGGAAGAAGCATACTATTTTTCCATGCACCGATTAATTGAAGAGCTGCATCGAAAGGGAAGTCTTTTTCATCTATTTGCCTTTCACGGGCAATTTCCTTTAACAAAAGCTCTCGCTGCCAATTACTGCTTAATAATTTATTTCGCTGCCATTTCTCCGGTTCATGAAAAATTAAAATTTGGTAGAGAATGCTATGAAAAGTCCCAGAAACAATTTTTTGCACAATCCCTTTATTCATCATTGGATAGTGCAAGAGTCTTTCCTTCATTTCATTTGCGGCTTTATTTGTGAAGGTAACGAGCATGATGGTTGACGGATCTACCTTTTTCTCCTGTATGAGATAAGCTGCTCTCATTGTTAACACTCGGGTTTTCCCACTTCCGGCCCCTGCAAGAACTAGAATGGGGCCATCATCTATTGCGACAGCCTCACTTTGTGTAATATCAAGAGAATAGCCGTTTTGTTTCAGTGTATTTAAATAAGATTCTTTTGGAAAAGTAACTGGTTGACTAGCAGCGACATCAGATGTATGGGTAATCGCCTTTATAGACATAGGCGGTTTAAAAGGAGTAATTTCTGTATGGTCTTTGGAAATATTTCTACTCTTAGGAATCCGGAACCCATTTCTTTCTTCATAATCGGTTTCAGTCATAGCAGCTTGTTCCTGTGCAACAGCAGATGCTTCTGTCATACAGGGCTGTTTAGCTGAATAGTGATAAAAATAGGGAGTACTTTTTAACCCTAAATAAAGTTTTACTGCTTCTCCACATACAGAGCATGCGAGAAATCCATTTTTGCCAGCTTCATAAATTTTCTGTAATTCTTGTCTGTCAATGGTATTTAAGGAAATAAGTCTATCATAATAAAAAGCTGTTAACATAGGAAACCTCGAATCTATTAATAAATCTGTAGCTGTACATAAGTTTGAAATAATATCTATCATATCAAAAACAGATGATTGTTTAAAGAGTAGAAAAGGGGTTTGCTTTTTGGAAAAGAAGGGAAAAGGATAAAATAATAAACTAGAAGGGACAGATTCTGATGGGATATATTCTGCCAATTTCTCATTATCAAGCCGAGCAGTACGCGGTCAGAGACATTGTAAGCAAAACACGGAATTATAAGAAAGAAGAGATTTATCCAGCGGCTAAAATCGTTAATTTTTCTAACAATCTAGAGTTAAAGTATCCTTCTCAGACGTCTTACCAGAAGAAACAAAGGCATGAAGAACAAGTAGCCAATGAGAAGTTAATTGCAGAACTAACTGGAAAAGGCACTTATTTTCATGCACAAATCTAAATTGCTTTAATTCATTTGGTAGCTTTGCACATATAAAGGCGATCCTTCCTGCCATTCGGCATAGAGGATATCTTTTGGAGATTGAACATTTTGTTTTTTCAATTCTTGCATTAATTGCTCTTCATTCCAACCGATTCGAGGTAAATTTTCTTTGATGATTTCGCCATCAAGAATAACACTTATTGGAAGAGCTGTGATTTCCAACGATAAATTCATATCTTGCTTTGTGGGATTCCTGTATGCTGATTTCTTGAGTACACTTATCGTCCCATCTGTTTCTAAAATCGCATAAGCACATTCTGCTATTGAAAAAACATCTTTTGCACGAAGTAAATGTTGTAATTGGTTAATATCCAAATGATTTTTCTGTAATTCCTTAAAATCAATCTTGCCTTTATTGATAACAATGGATGGTTTTCCTTCTAAAAGTTGTCTGGTTTTCCGAAACTTTTGGGTGATGAATTCTGTTATGTAAATTAATCCTCCCCAAACAAGAATAGAGTACATTATTTCTTTTATTCCTGTCTCTGTATCATACATAGCATTTCCGACAAGCTCTCCTAGTACTAAAACAGAAACAAAGTCAAAGGTAGTAATTTGCGTGATTTGTGTTTTTCCTAATACTTTTGTTAAAAGCAGCAATAAAATATAGCCGATAATTAGTTCGCTAAATATATGTGTGAATTCCAATTCAACTCACCCTTTCCTCCATCTATTGTAGGCAGATGGAGGAAAATTAAACCTCAAACCTCTGTTTTCGATAATTGCGGAAACAAAAAAGGCAGCTCTATGGCGGATAATCACAAGCTTTAAAGGTAAGCTGTGCTTTCAACCATTGGGCAGCCTTAAAATTTTATAAATGCTTAATCATCGTTTTATGTGGAATACCAGCATCTAGGAATTCATCCGAGATGACTTCATATCCTAGTTTGCTATAAAAGGGAATTGCCTGTGTTTGGGCATTCAGTTTTAAGGCAGGAGCCCCATTATTTAAGGCATATTCCTCGATTTTATTCATAACGGCTTTTCCAGCTCCACCTTTTCGATTAGTGGAGAGGATGCAGATTCTTTCTACCTTTCCGTATTCATCAAATGTCCGGTAACGTCCAGCACCAATAGGTTTTTTGTCGTCATCATAGAGGACAAAATGAACGCTTTCCTCTTCATATGCATCTATTTCTTCTTCTATTGGTACATTCTGCTCCTGTACAAAAACAGTTTGACGAACATAAAAGGCATCTTTTAACTCTTTATCTGTTTTAACGATAACTACTTCCACTTTCCACTATTCCTTTCCTAAACGGAATGTTTCATAGACTGTCCAAGAGCCATTTTCCAATTCATATAGCAAATGGAAACGATCCGCTGTTTCTTCAAAATGATAGTTTTGCATGCGTAAATTACTGTATAAGTCTAAATGTTCATCACTCGATAAATCCTGCCCAAGTGTAATATGCGGCACAAATGGATGCTCTGGACTAACACCCAATGTACTGATTAGTTCTTGGTGAAGATGTTCTAAGTCTGTACTTGGTTCAATCTTTAAATAAACAACATTGCTTACGGGTTTAAAAGAACTGACCTTTGTCACTTTAATGGGAATAGAATGATAATGACTTGCAATCGTTGCTAGTTTTTTACTTACTTCTTCAATTTCCTCATTATTAGCTTCAAAATCACCAATTAACGTGATATGTGGGGGAATTAAAGCGTATTTCGGGTCATATCTTTTTCGAAGTGAATTAGCTAAATCCTGCAAATCCTTACCAGGGAAAATAGCAATACCGTATTTCATTCGACGAACCTCCATTTCAAAATAAAAGAGTGTACAAAGATATAGAAGATAGACTATCTATTATTACGATTTCAATGTTCTATATGTAAGATATTATAACAAAATTAGTCATTTAAGTTCAAAGATTTCAGAAAAAATCCTAATGGTTAACGAGATACTCCGTTAGGTAATAAAAACAGTCAATCGAATGCCCTTTTTTAAGAAGGAAACATTTTCAGGAGCATTTTTGCAATATAAGGCTGCCAATATTTCCATGTATGATCCCCATTAAATTCTTCATATGAATAATCAGCATTTGTTGTTTGCAAAACATGAGATAATTCTCGGTTAGGAGTCAGAAAATCCTCTGTTGTGTTGATGGTTGTTTTTACAGCTGTTTCCCCTATACCGATAATATGATCTATTTCTAGTAAATGAAAAGAATCGAATTTACGAACAGCATCAAAGACGCCATCATTTACTAAGGGGGATTGCAACATAATTTTTCCAAAAGTATGCGGATATTTTAAAGCGGTCATGAATGATACAGTTGCACCTAATGAATCGCCAATGAGTCCACGTCCCATTCCCATTTGGAAGGTGGGAAACTGTTTATCTAAATAGGGAACAAGTTCATGTGCTAAGAAACGAATATATGCTTTATTCTGTGCGCCATCGGGATGATATTTCCTGCGACGATCATGAACAGAGGAATAGGGGATTCCAACAATAATGGTATCCGCAATTTGATGATTGCCATGTAATTCATCAGCTACTCTGCCGATTCGGCCAAATTGAAAATAATCTTTCCCATCTTGTGCAATAAGTAAATGATATTTATAAAGAGGAGAAAATGCTGGTGGGAGATAGATTAATAAAGTCACTTCTTCTCCTAATTCTTTACTAAAGATAGTTTCCTCTTTAATTGTCCCTTTTGTTGTCATAGTTATCCTTCCTTTATTACGGATGATTTTACAATTAGTTTATCAATAAAAGCACTTTGTGAATAGTATAAAGCTAGAGCGATAGGAATTTTTCTATGTTTGTATTTCTATATATTGTGTATTTTTTGTGAAATAAACACAATATATAGTGAAATGATGATTCGTTCTATTATAATGGATAAGGATTCCTTTAGAATGGAGTGAATTAAATGAGTAATGAAGTTCAACTATTAAATCAATTTGTAGAAATAATTAACAGCAACAATCAAGACTTTATCCAAGAAAATGCAAATGTAGATGGAATGTCGCCGATGAGTCATATGATGCAATTTGCTGCGACAGCTTCTAAATATTATACAATGGAACATTTATTATCGGAAAAGGTAAAACAATCACATGAAGAAGGATATATTCATATTCATGATCTAGACTTTTATTCTTCTGGTACTACAACATGCTGTCAAATCCCGTTGGCCAAAATCTTAAAAAACGGTTTTAATACTGGTCATGGATATATGAGAGAACCAAAATCAATTATGAGTGCAATGGCTCTTACTTCAATTATTTTGCAAGCTAATCAAAATCAGCAGCATGGCGGACAATCCATCCCTATGTTAGACTATGATCTTGCGCCATATATACAGAAAACATATAGAAAAAATAAAGAACGATTAAAGGAGGTAATTCAAAAAAAGGAGGAACTAGAGAAAAAGGCCTGGGAATGGACAGAAAGAGAAACCTATCAAGCTTGTGAGGCATTTATACATAATTGCAACAGCATGCACTCCCGCGGCGGTGGACAGACGCCATTTGTTTCTGTAAATTTAGGAACAGATCAATCAGTAGAAGGAAGAATGGTGACAAAGAATTTATTATTGGCAACCCAAGCAGGACTTGGGGCAGGAGAAACGCCCATTTTTCCAATTATCGTATTTAAAGTAAAAGACGGAATTAATTATCAAAAGAATGACCCCAATTATGATTTATTCCGATTAGCGATGGAGACGACAAGTAAACGATTATTTCCCAATTTTGTTTTTATAGATGCCCCATTTAATTTAGCTTATTATAATGGCACTCCTCAATCAGAAGTCGCCACAATGGGGTGTCGCACTAGAGTGATGGGAAATATCCATGGAAGTGAACAAACAATAGGAAGAGGGAATTTATCTTTCACAAGTGTTAATCTTCCTTTATTGGCTTTAGAGTCAACGACGGTAGAATCATTTTTCTGCAAACTGGATGAAACGATCGACTTGGTTATTGATCAACTCCTTGAAAGATTTTATTATCAAGGAAAGAAAAAAGTAGCGAATTTCAAGTTTTTATATGGACAAGGTGTTTGGCAAGGCGGAGAAGAACTGAATGTGGATGATCCACTAGAAGAACTTCTGAAGCAAGGTACATTATCGATTGGGTTTGTTGGTTTAGCGGAATGCCTAGTATCCTTGCTTGGTGTCCATCATGGAGAAAGTGAAAAGGCGTATGAAATTGGTTTACGTATTGTTCAGTTTATGCGCCAAAAGGCAGACAAAGCCTTGGAAAAATATCAGCTAAACTTCTCTCTTCTTGCAACTCCAGCAGAATCCTTCGCTGGAAAAGCATTAAGAGCTGCTCGAAAGAAATTTGGGATTATTAAAGGGGTGACAGATAGAGAATACTTTACGAATAGTTTTCATATTCCCGTTTATTTTCCCATTTCTATTCATGAAAAAATTCAGCGCGAAGCACCGTTTCATGCGTTAACAAATGCTGGTCATATTACGTATGTAGAATTGGACGGCGATGCCAGTAAGAATGTAGACGCTATAGAAATAATCGTACGGACGATGAAAGAGGCAGGGATTGGCTACGGAAGCATTAATCATCCAGTGGATCGATGCATGACTTGTGGACATAAAGGAATAATCGATAATGAATGCCCAAATTGTGGGGAGGAAAATGAGAACCAGATTGAAAGGATTCGGAGAATAACTGGTTATCTTGTTGGATCACTTAATCGGTGGAATAATGCAAAACGGGCAGAAGAACGGGAAAGGGTCAAACATCGATGAGAGTGTTATCGATTGTGGAAGACAGTATAGTAGATGGTCCAGGTTTGCGAACTACTATCTTTTTTGCAGGGTGTACGCATTATTGTAGAGGATGCCATAATCCAGAAAGTTGGAAAATAAATGGCGGAACAGAAATGTCGATTGACGAAATAATGAGGAAAGTAAAGCAAAATCCCTTAAACGATATTACCTTTAGTGGCGGCGAGCCCATGCTACAAATAACAGAGCTTAAGCAATTAGCTAAGGAATGTAAACAATTAAATAAAAATATTTGGTGTTATACTGGATTTCTTTGGGAAGAATTGAGAGCAGCCCAATCTGATGAATTTACCCAACTAAGTATGTATGTAGATGTTTTAGTAGATGGTCGGTTTGTGCTAGAACAAAAAGATTTAAGTTTATTATTTAAAGGAAGCTGCAATCAACGGATTATTGACTGTCAAAAAAGTCTAAAAGAGGATAGGGTTTGTTTAATTAATGAATGATAAGAGAGAGGAAGAGGCCGTGAGATAATTATTTTCACTAAATATAAAACCGAACAATTATACGTAAATGTTAAGGGAAATCGTAAATTGTTCGGTTTTTTTCTTACAGGTCATCCGCTTAAATTTCCTAGCAACTTTCTATTTATGTTAAACGAGGTTTTTTTGTAAATTCTGCATTATGATCTTCTTTTTTAAAGATTGTTTTTCTGATATATGGTAATACCCATCGATCTAATCCGTAGTAACCTGCATTTGCTCCAGCAAACATAATGATCATGCCCATTAAGATATCTGTTGGGTTATGAGAGATGGTGCCTGCAAGCAAGAAACAGAAATTCATAATGACACCAAAGAATGCTGCTGCCGTTGTTAAACAACCTAAAATTAACCCAAGACCAACTAATACCTCCCCAATTGGTACGAGCACATTAAATAGTCCAACATTTGGTAAAGCAAATCCTTCGACAAAACTTGTATACCATCCATAAACCGCGGTTCCGTCTGGTCCTGTAACTGGATTAGTAACGGCATTTGTTAAAAATCCAGAAGCGTCAAATCCTCCGCCAGTTAATTTACCAAATCCAGAAGTAAACCAAGAATAACCTAGCACCAAACGTATAATGGTTAAAAGCCCAGCTGCGACTTTATTTTCTCTTAAAAAACTCATAAACATAAAAATCATCCCTTCTTTTTTTGTTTTTATTATTTACAAGTTAAATATATCAAATACTCTTAAGAAAAAAGTGAGATTGTGATTCAATTCACAATATGTACAAAAGAATATGACGGAATTGTGAACATATTTATATGGAAAGTAATAAATATTGCATTTAATTTAGAAATCACCATTTCAGCACGGTTCTTCTTTTTCGTGTTAGAATAATGGATAAATAAAAAACATCGTTTTTATAATGGGAATTTATTATAAAGGAGAGGCTTTCATGACAACGGTAACCATCATAGCTGGTGGACATAAAATAGACTCACGATTAACAGGTATTTTACAATTTGCGGTAGATTATTTAGGAAAGAAGAATGTGGGTGTTCATATTATTCAAGTTCATCAATTACCAAGTGAGGCCTTAATTACAGCAGATTTTATGAACAAGGATATAATAGAGGCAAGACAGAAAGTAGAACAAAGTAATGGTGTCATTGTATTATCACCTGTATTTCAGGCGTCTTATTCCGGAATTATTAAGACTTTTCTTGATTTATTGCCACAAAAGAGTCTTCGAAATAAGGCAATTCTTCCGCTGATGCTAGGAGGAACTATTGCCCATCTATTAGTAATGGATTATGCTTTAAAGCCTGTATTAGCAAACCTAGGTGCTACGAATTTATTAACTGGAGCTTATGTAACAGATAATCAAATTGCGAAGCAAGACAATCAAAACTATGTTTTAGATATCGATTCAGAAGCAAGGATTACGAATCAATTAGACCAGTTACTGGAGGGAATTCAATAATTATGGAAAAGTGATGGCAGACCATCACTTTTTCTATATTTTCCTAGAATGTGGAGAGAGGACATGGTATGATAAGGACAGAAGCAGAATTTTAAAAGATGCAGGTAATAATAATCTATAATCATGACTTGTTAGCTCAGTGGGAGAGCACTTGCTTGACAGGCAAGGGGTCACTGGTTCGAACCCAGTACAGGTCATTATAAAGGAACGTAGAAAAAAGCTTCTCATTAGAGAAGCTTTCAGCTTGTTGACAAAAGGAATTTAGGAAATGTAAATGGAATTATAATGCATTGATTGGAGGGGAAGGGGTGAGACTCCTGTGGGATCTGCGAGACAGTCTGAGACCCTGCAGGCCTTTAGGCCGAAGCGGCTCAGCGCGAGCCCCGCGGAAAGCGAACCCCTGCAGCGGAAATCAACTCTTATTTAAAAGATGTATATTTATAAACTAAGACAAACTCCTAATTACTGAATTAGGAGTTTGTCGACGGTCTGAAAGCTTCTCATTAGAGAAGCTTTTTTCTTTGTAAACGTACTTCAAAATTTTATTAATTTGAATAGTCCTGCTAACCAAATACATAATAAACAGCATTTTTTAAGCAACTGGTAGATGCGGAAAATATCAATACCATGGTCCTCTATTTAACGGTACATTTGGACCTAAGTAAGGGTAATAAGCTTGAGTTCCTTGTGGCCTTGGAGCAATATAATACATTTGTCCACCAATCAGATAGTAATAAGAGTTTTCCTTTCCAAGAAGTTGTTGGTTCCATGCTCCATATGTCGGCTGGGGGAAGTTTTGATAAATTACGCCATCTAGCCCAGTGATAATGGTTGGCTGCATATGTTTGCCTCCTTTATTTTTAATTTATCTTATGTGAAGTTTGATAAATAGATAGTTGTTTCCTGGTTATAAAGAAAAAAGCACCAAAAATTTTGGTGCTTACAAAGATTGATTTTATTATAAAACAAAAAATCTATTACATTTTTATTTACTATTTCTCTCCTCCTGTACGGCCCTTAATTGAGAAATAGTTACAAGTTGATACCCTTCTTTCGTTAGCTTTTCAATGATTTCCACTGCTGCATCAGCGCTTTTTTCATATATATCATGCATAAGAATAATGCTTTCATCACTCGCTGCTTTCATAACTTTATCAACAATTTTCTTTTTCGATGGATGTTTCCAGTCTTCTGGATCAATGGTCCAAAGCACAATCTCTTTATCTAGTTCTTTTTTTAGTTCAGGCTGAATGGCTCCATAGGGCGGGCGAATAAGGGTAGGTTCCATTCCTGTTACTTTTTTTATTAAATTATCTGTATCTTGAAATTCCTTTAAGGCTCTCTTCTTATTCATTTTAGTGAGAAGCGGATGATTCCATGAGTGATTCCCTATTTCATGCCCGTTCTCAATCGTTTCCTGAAGGATGTTTGGATAATATTGAACCCGCTCACCAAGAACAAAAAACGTAGCATGGCCATTATATTTCTTTAATGCTTTGAGAATTTTTTTTGTTGGTTTATTACTTGGACCATCATCGAATGTTAAAGCAATGACTTTTTTTGATGGATCAATTTTCGCTCCTTCTGGTAATTCGGTAGCCAATTTTTTCGGTTTTGCTTCTGCAAGTAAATTTTTATTTTTCTCTTCCTCTTGATAGATTGCTAGTAATTTATCTTGTAAGATATCTTTTTTGATGGCAAGTTCTTGAACACCTAGTTTTTCTGCAGCAATTTGGTTAGAAGGAAAATAAAAAAGGATAGAATCATTTAGAATCGCAAAGTGTTGAAAGTTATTTTCATTTGGTGAAGTTCCTTGTTTTACTAACGCTTTGTCTGTTGCTAGGTCTTTATCCTTTATTAATTCGCCATAACTGATTTTTGAAAGGAGAAATAGATAATTGCTTTTTTCTTGGAAAATGTCTTTTAATGAAAGCTGTTTATGTGTCTGTAAATCAAATGTTAAACTTTCTGTTGTCAAATTCCCTTTAGGTCCTGTAATATATTCAAACGTCTCAAAAAGAATCGAGATTGTTTGTTTGCTGTAATGCGTAATCGTGTAGGAAATATGTAAGGAAGTTTCCTGCGTAACCGGAACATTTGATTTCTGAATTCGTTTATCATATTCGGTAATTTTGCTTGTAATATATTTTTTCAATGCAGCAGTGATTTCTTCATCTGGAAGGATTGGATAGCTGGTCCAGTAGCCTCCATGCTTTTCATCTTTAGTATATGAGTTTATTTCAATTGTCTTATAATTTTGATCATATTGTATTTTGACCTCTGGCTGTTTTTCTGAGGGTTCAGCAGCCTGTTTTTTGTCACTATCGAAAAATTTGAAAATAAATACTAAAAGAGTGAGGCAAATAAAAAGTATGAAAATATTTCTCCATTTTAAGCGTTTCATGTTGTTAACTCCTTACTTGAAAATAAAAGATAATGCTTTATTAATATAGACGTAATAGAAGGGGAAATGGTTTTACATTTAATTAAATTCTTCAAAAAAGATTAATGGCAATATATATTACAGTTATGTATTGAATTATATTTTTCTTTAACAACATGAATAAAAAATTTTCTTTAATATAATATTGATAAAAGAAAAAAATTCGTATAATATTCCTTTTATATGAAAACGCTTTCAAACCTAAGGGGAAAGGTGGTAATAATATGGATGCCTATTTATTGAATATTGCATTACTTTCCATTGTCATTGTTATTGTTGGAGTTTCCCTTTTAAAGTGGAAGCTTTTATTAGTTTAACAGTAGCGAGTTTATTTTTAGCATTTTTTTCAGGACTATCTTTTGAAGATCAGTTGGGTTTCTCTTGTCTAATAGATGAAAATCAACTCTATGTGTTAAAAAGTATTTACTTTCATATATAATTCATTTAAATTAAATAAATATATGTTTATTTATTTAATGTATTGTGAGGGATGATGAATGGCAAGAACAGTCAACAATCAACAGCGACTAGAGAAGCGAAATATCATATTAAAAGAGGCAAAAAGGCAATTTCCAAGTGAGGGGTTTTCTAAGACTACCCTTTCGAGTATAGGACAGGCAATAGGTATTAATCCTGCTACGATTTTACTGTATTTTCCTAGCAAAGAGGACTTGTTTGAGAATACCGTTAAAGAAGCATTTCAAGATATTAGAAAAGGACAACTTTATTTACCAGAAAGCCTAGAGCTGCCAGAACAATTAGAGCAGATGGTGAGGCATCACGTGAGGAGATATCGTGAAGATCCATCAACCCTACGAATTTTACAATATCTGTTTTCCCAATCTGGTAGGTTTCCAAAGTTAGAGCAAGAAGCAGTTTCGATTACCTACGAGTTTGTGGAGAGAATGACTGGATTGTTGAAGAAGCGTTCTAGTTTAAATGAAACCGAACAAGATCTTCGCGATAAAACATGGGCTTATTTATCTTTCCTAAGTGGATTTACGATGATTATGCTTGAACCTAAGAAATATCCATTATGGGAAGGCATTGTTAAACAAGGAGTTAAGCTAATTGAAACATAGAGGGGTTAAGAAACATGATTCATAACGAAGTCAAGAAAGTAATGATGCTTTATAGTAGCAGGTTGAACGAAATGTTTCCAAATCAAGTTCTTGGAGTCTATTTATATGGCTCAACTGTTATAGGTGCCTTTCATCCTGTAAGCAGTGATATTGATTTTGTTACAGTTTTTAGTCAGGAATTGACAGGTGAAGGGTTAATAAAACTATCGCAAATTCATAAGGAGGTTAAAGCTAAAAGTCCATTGGTCAAAAAGTTTGAATGTGAGTACTTATCTTTGGATGAGCAGAATCAATTACAGTTACATAAATCTTTCCCGTTTTTTGAGGGTACAAAGTGTAAGGGAAAAAGAAAGGTTATGAAAATTGCGGTTTATCAGCTTGTCCATGATTCATATGCTGTTTACGGTCCAAATTTTTCTACTTATTACTCCAATATAGATTGGAAGGATGTTATGCAGGAGATGGAGTACAATCTTAACCACTATATAGCGAGTAAAGCTTCCCGAAGCTATTTGTTTTTATTCGATTTTTGGATTGAGTTCATTGTATTAACCTTATGTCGAGTGTACTATACATTGAAAACAGGAAAGATTACATCAAAGGAACTGGCCTGTGCAGAAGTAATTAAGGACTTTGATTTAAGGTATTCTGACATTCTTTATGAGGCACTTAGAATTAGAGGGAGAGTTCAAACCAAGTCCAATTATAAAAATCGATGGGAACGAAAGAATGCAACGATCCATTTTATAAATTCTTTAAGAAAGTATTGTAATCAAGCTTTTTTATCTAGATAAAAAAGCTCAGTTTGTCAACAAACTGACATAAAAATAGTAGCACAAACTATGATTATGGTTTGTGCTACTATTTTTATGTAGGAGTAAAGAAGCTCTATTCGCCTCTAGAAAACTTTAAGCCCGTATTTAAACAGATCAAATTTTGTGTATAAGTAATCGAGAAGGTACTGGTGAAGTCTTCTATGATTGAAATAATGGGGTAAATTATAACTAACTTTTAATAGTCCATTTTAGATAAAGTCATTATTTCATCGGCATACTAATAAAATATCACTTAGATTAGAACCTACTAAATATTCTGATAGAATTATAGGTATTGATAAAAGGGAAGATTATGGAGGAGAGGTACATTTGAAGAATTAATAGTAAAAAAGGACTCTATTAAAAATGTACATATCTTAGTCAAATTGGTATAATGAGGAAAATAAAGCGGTGGAGGTGGAACAGATTGGTAACTAATCCAGTTCTAGTTGTTAGTAATCTTTCAAAAATCTATAAAGGTACAGGTTATGAGGTACAAGCATTAAAAAATGTTTCTTTTAAACTATATGAAGGTGAAATGATTGTTATTATGGGAACAAGTGGATCTGGTAAAAGTACTTTGTTAAATGTATTGGCTGCTCTAGATATACCTGATCAAGGAGAAATTCAATTATATGGACAAAGCCAAAAAGAAATTTACAAAGAACCTAATGCAACTTTTTATCGTCGGGATAATATTGGATTTATCTTTCAATCTTTCCACCTTTTGAAGGATTTAACAGTGGAAGAAAATATTGCTTTACCACTTGTTTTAAAGGGAGATAAGAAGACTCATATTGATGAAAAAGTGAAAGAGATGTTACAGTTTATTGGCCTTACGAATTGGAAGAGTCATCGGCCGGTTCAATTGTCAGGTGGACAACAGCAACGTGTTGCTATTGGAAGAGCCCTAATAACAGCACCACCTATAGTGTTAGCAGATGAACTAACAGGAAATTTAGACTATAACACTTCAAAAGAGATACTTCAGGTCTTAGTAAATATGAAAGAGACTTTGAAACAAAGCATAGTAGTTGTTACGCATGATCCGCACGTTGCAGCATATGCTGACCGTGTTCTTTTTTTTCATGATGGACAAATTGTGAATGAATATAAATCAGCTGGAGATCAGAAGATAGATGATATATTAGAAAAGTTCGGAAAACTATTGGAGACAAGAGTATGACGAAAACATTGCGAGGAATAGCTTTGCGTTTCTTTAAAACCAATAAGTTCATTACATGGACCTCTGTCTTTAGTACTATTCTATCGGTTTGTTTAGTAATTGTTATGGTCTCCTATGCAACAAATGCAGAACGTTCGTTAAGAGAAGAAGTTCAGAAAATGTACGGTGAGATGGATCTATCGGTTGGATATGAAGCCAAGCTAAATAAAAGTGTAAATCAAGACCTTATTAATTCCTTCCGATCGAATAAGGATATTGATATGCTATCTCCAGTAATTATAACTCACTTAAAAGTAGATACATTACAAGGGGAAATTTATTCTGTTGGTGTAGAAAATGATAATTTAGCAAAGAGTAGATATCACTTCAAACAGAATCTTCAAGAAAACTCAGTTATCATGAATAAGAGCTTAGCTGAAGCATTGCGACTAGAAATTGGTCAAAAAGTATCTATTGAGGATAATGAATTTACAGTAACGGAAATTATAGAAGACTTAAATGCAAGTGGACTTACACCAGATATACTTCTATTTACTAAACAAACAGTGCAAAAATTAGTCAAACAAGAGACAGGTGAAACGAAAGAGGCAACTTATGTTTTAATCAAAGCAAATGAGCAAGCTGATACTTTATTGCTTGCTAGTGAATTAAGGAAATATGATAATGGTTTAAGAATTGATATTGCAGAAGAAGATGAATTTTTAAAAAGTAATGTGCAATCCCTCAAGGTTTTTATTTTCTCTTTAACCTTTTTAATGTTAATCATTACAGCACTGCTAATTATTTCTAATTTCGAATTATTTTTATATAAATATAAAAACCAATTTGCGATTCTTCGCTCCATGGGGGCAACAACAAAACAGCTATCTAAAATTATATTAATTCAAAGCAGCATTATTACGGCAGCAGGAACAATTGGAGGTTTTTTACTGGCTTTAATTAGTCACCAATACATGAAGCCGTGGTTGGAGGCAATATTTTTATTTGATGTACCTAAGGTGAGTTTTAACTACATAGAAAGTTTAATCGTTGCATTCGTAAGTGGAATGATCATTCAGGTTTTTATGCTAATTCCAGCTTATAAGTGTTCGAGATTATTGCCAATTTTAATAATGCAACAAAATGAAAATCGTGATTTCGGCTATAAAAAAATTCGTAAAATTATTGGCTTTGCCCTTCTATTTATTGCCCTTTTATTAATATGTATTGGTAAAGCAATGATGGGAGTAGCGAGTGTGTTACTAGGAGCCATAATTTTGTTAATTAGTATTTATCTCCTATTTCCTATTTATATTGGAACTATCTTAACATGGTTCTTACCAGTAATTAAAAAGACGCTTGGAAATGTCTCTTATATTGCAATTAAAAATCTAGTACCACAAGTAAGAAAAAATACTTTTGTGATATTGACGGTCAGTGCTATGATGACTATAGCAGTATTTGGCTCGGTTATGTTAAAAACAATCCAACAAAATGAAGAGAATTATTTAAAGGAACAATATCCAACCACTATTGTGTTGACGAGTCGATTAGGGTATGACTCCAATATAGAGCAGGAAGATTTGAAAAAGAAGGTTCAGACAATAAGTGGTGTCATCGAGGTTAGTAGTCGAAGTACGAATAATTCAGCAGAGATAATGGATGAAGAGGGAACAAAAGCTATTGATTATTCCTTGGTGGATTTTATTAAGATGGAACAACAAGGAATTATTCCAAAAATGGAGGACGATAGTGAGAACCTGATAGTGGTATCAGAAAGATTTTTAAAAGAGAATGGTTTAAAAGTAGGAGATTCTATTGACATGGGACTCTTTTCGAATCAAAAGCAGAGGACCGATTTTGTAGATACACTTACTATAGGAGCGGTAATAACTAATCTAACTGATGCAGATGCTTATATTGACTGGAAAAATAAAAAATTTAAAAATGACTTTACAAAATTCAGTGCGATGTACATTAGCTCTGACAATGAGAAACAAACTGTTCAAGCATTAGAAACACTCAAACGGCAGTATCCTGAACTCCAGATCAATGTATATCAACAGTCTGTTGAAAAAGCGAATAAGATGTTCCTGCAAAGATGGTCTATTTTTATTGGTGTTATGGTTGTGATTCTAATATGTGTGATGCTAGGAGTATTTAGTACACTAGGAAACAACATTTATTCTAAAAGAAAAGAGTTCGCAATCTTAAGGACAATTTCTATCGATCGAAAGGGAATTAAAAAGATCATATTAACTCAAATCAATCTCTATCTATTGATAGGCTTATTGTTGGGGATAGTAGCAGGACTAATTTTTACCACAGTTATTCTATTAATAGATTCAGGTCAAATTTCGATCTATTATTCGCTAATAATAGGAATAGGAGTAACCATGTTTCTTGTAGGTAATAGTATATTTATACCTATTGCGACAAAATTGAGTAGAAAAAAGATATCTTTAGAACTTACAGAAGATAATAAATAATTGGAAGAAGAAGAGTGTTAGAAATAAGACAGCTGAAAACGGTTAGTAAGAGGAGGAGAAAAAACTAAATATAGATAAATTACTCTCTAATTTAGTAGTGAACCAATCCGTTCCAAGGGATTTTTTAAGAGCCCTTAGTTGCATTGTTTTTTCAAAAGAGATTAATACGAAGACTCTTATAGGAGTTGCAGGAAAGTCTGAGACCGAGTGACGAGGAGGTTTGGCGCTCACCCCATAGCAAGCTAAGTGTATCCGTCTACGAGTGATTACCACTAACTTCTTTCCTAAAATAATTAAGCCTGACAATTATGCGTAATTTATTAGCACTTCTGTGTAATTGTTCAGGTTTATTTTTGGTTGGAGTACATTATCCCAACTTTGTATTAAATCAATCATTGTCAACTATTTAGTAATTTGAGTTTATGGAAAGCAAAGTGATATTATTTAATTTAGACAAATTTAAACGAGCAATTTATTTGTCATTCCCCTTTGCTTCATGTACAGTAAAGCTCTCACCTTTTATGGTGAATGCGCGGAAGGTGGACATCTGTAAAACTCGAATGGTTCAACTATTCAGTTGAACTGCTAGAAGTCTTTTCCTTTCACTGAGATAGAGCATACTTCAACTCTCCATAGGGAAGCAATTAAAGGGGAAATGTTAATGAAACAAGTATATAGTGATTTCATCCAGTTTCGCGGAAATCATTATGATTTTGGATATATGCAAGGAGAATTATTAAAGGATTCACCCATTCTCCCTAATCGGATAAAGCACTGGACATCTAAGCGGAAACGTTATTTTACCATAAATGAAAAAGAATCCATCCAGCTCTTAAACAAATTTATTCCTGGAATGCTAGCAGAAATCAATGGATTAGCAGACGCTCTTCAGTGGAGAACAGAGGATGCATTACGAGAATTTGGCGGTCATTATGTAGAGTATGGAAGAAGTGGATGTTCTATTTTAGCAGGCTCCCAGTATTTAATTAGAAACTATGATAGTCATCCAGGTTCCTATGAGGGTCGTTATATGATTTATCAGCCAACTGATACGGGATATGCAGTAATCGGTCCATCTATGCAGATAACAGGAAGAATAGATGGGATAAATGAAAAAGGTCTCGCAATGGGCTATAACTTTATTAATCGAGTTGGTTCAGGGGATGGTTTTATTTGTAATATGATTGGTCGAATGATTTTAGAAACTTGTGCAAATGTAGAAGAGGCCATTGATTTATTAAAAGAAATACCACATCGAACATCCTTTAGCTATGTGTTATTAGATCCTAGTGGAGAGGCATTTGTTGTAGAAGCAACACCACGTTCGGTTATTGCCAGAAAATCTAATATTAGTACGAATCACTTTGAAATATTAAAAGAAGAAAACCGCTATCAGATGGATGAATCTATACAAAGAAAGCAGAATATTGAGAAGCAGCAGGGAAATCATTCAAATGTGTATGAGGCCTTTCGAATATTGAATGATAGAGATAAAGAGATATTTTCAACCAAGTATAATGCCTGGTCTGGAACACTGCACACCGCAGCATACCTGCCTAATGAAAGAAAAGCGTGGTTTGCGCTTGGGAGTGATCGAATGCCTGTTATCATCGATTTAGAATCTTTCTTAAAGGGAGAAAAGCTGAACTTGAAAAAAATTATAGGAAAGCTTGATTATGATACTCCCTTTATTAATATGGAGCTATTATAGCGTATATATATAAAGGAAGTTAGTGATGGTAAGAACAACCATAATTAACTTCCTTTGTTGCGTTTGCTGAAACTCTGAAGTAGGGAATATTGTTTGTCTGCCGTTAAATTCGTGTATCAGAAATGGCATTCCTTATTCTTTCTAATGACTGATTAGCAACATTTTTATTTAAAATCATTACATTAACATACAATGCATCTATTAAACTAAGCTGACCAATTCTTGATGATAAAGCTTCCGAACGATATTCTGTTTCCTCAGAGCTTGTGAACAGTGCTACATCTGTATTCTGGCCGATTGGTGATTTAGGATACCCAGTGATGCCGATTGTTTTGGCACCATTGTTTTTGGCTGTTTTCATTATGTTAATAGTATCTTTATTAGTGCCAGAGTGCGAAATGATTACAGCAACATCCTTCTCTGAAAGCTGAGAAGAGGACATCAGTTGAAAATGAGAGTCTACAAATGAAAACGCTTTAATTCCAGTTCGAACAAATTTATGAAAAGCATCCATCGCAATAACTGCTGAACCACCTGTACCATAAAATTCAACCCGATTTGCCTGTAAGAGAAATTCTACTGCTTTTTGAATCGACTGACCATTTAATATTTCTAATGTATTTTCTAGTGTACGTACATTCGACTTAAATACTTTTTCAGTAACGGTTTTTACACTGTCATTTTCATTAATTTCTTCATGTATTTGCTGAATAGGTTCAATTACTTCTGATGCTAATGCTATTTTCATCGCTTGATAGCCTTTAAACCCAATTCGTTTACAGAAACGAAAAACAGTAGCATCTGCTACTCCTAAATCCTCTGCTAATTCGTTAATGGTGGAATGAATGATTTTTTCTGGATTAACAAGAATATAATCAGCGATTTTTTTTTCTTTTTCACTTAGTCTAGCGTAATAGGAACGAATTTTCCCAAGACAATTTTGCGCCATTGACTTCTATCCTTTCCAAATTAATATAGTTGTAGTATAACACAATTAGTCTCTTGAAAAAAAATTTCTTATTAAAATAATTTTTTTCAAAAAATATTTGCAAAGGGGTATATTTTCGAAAAAATTTCTATATAATTGTATATAGAAAGAAATATTTTTTCAAAAGGAGAGGTAACGAATGAACATCGGTCTTATAGGTTTAGGAAAAATGGGCTATAGCTTGGCTTTAAATATGGTGGACCATAAGTATAGTGTAACAGCTTTTGATATAAATGAAAGCGCTGTAAAAGAAATTTCTAATAAAAATGTAACAGGAGTTAATACAATTGAAAAATTAGTAAGAAATTTGCCAGCTCCAAGAGTAATTTGGCTAATGGTTCCAGCAGGAGAAGTAACGGAAAATGTCTTACGGGAAGTAAAGAAGTATGTCGAAGCGGGGGATATTATTATCGATGGCGGGAATTCCCATTATAAAGATTCCAAAAGAAGAGGAATAGATTTAGAAGAGCTAGGAGTTTTCTATTTAGATGTTGGCACAAGCGGCGGAGTAGATGGAGCTCGAAATGGTGCATGTATGATGATTGGCGGCAATAAAGAAATATTTGATGAGGTAGAAGGATTGTTTAAGGATTTATGTGTGGAAAATGGTTATATGTATACTGGAGTATCTGGAAGCGGCCATTTTCTGAAAATGGTTCATAATGGAATTGAGTATGGCATGATGCAATCCATTGCAGAAGGATTTGAGCTGTTGGAGAAAAGCGAGTATGATTTTGATAATGAAGGAGTAGCAAAGGTTTGGAATAACGGCTCTGTCATTCGTTCGTGGTTAATGGAATTAACACAAAGTGCTTTTTCTAAGGATCCAAAGCTGGAAGGGATTAAAGGAGTAATGCATTCCTCTGGTGAAGGAAAATGGACGCTAGAAACAGCCTTAGATTTACAAACTGCTATGCCAGTTACAGCCTTATCTTTAATGATGCGTTATCGTTCGTTAGAGGAAGATACCTTCTCTGGAAAAGTGGTTGCGTCCTTACGAAATGAGTTTGGTGGACATAGTGTAGAATCAAAATAGAATGACAAGAAAATCCTTTAGCAGCTAAAAAATGCTAAAGGATTTTTTTAATAAAATCAATATAAACGGATCGGAATGTTTTTTGGCTATGGTAAGCTTACAGAAAAAGAAGGAGAAACTACATGAGAACTTGTCAGAAGTGTAATCAAAAATGGACTTATAAGAAAACTTAAAAAAACTTCTTTACATTAGATAATAAACTGATTTGCCCACATTGTGGAGAAAAGCAATATGTTACCTCTCGAACAAGAAGGATAACATTTATGGTAACTATTTTAATAATCACATTTACGCTGCTTAGTAATCTTCTTTTTGGACCTTCCTTTGTCCTTGTATTTATTCTGATAGGTTTTATCTTATTAGTTCTCGGACTATATCCTTTCTGGGTTGAACTTTCCAATAAAAAAACTGGGTCATAGCAATAGCAGCAGGCTAACTAATAAAAGGTGGAAAGATTAAATCTCTCATTTAGCAGCGAAGCCCAATTTGTTACATTACAGATTGTGGATGATCCACAAACCTTCTTTCTGAAATGGCATAAAAAATCCAAACAATTATACGAGATATTGGCAGCACCGTATAATTGTTTGGTTTGAATACGACTGAAAAACTTTATATGCAAGTAATTTTCTCAAGATGTTTGTGGTGCTTATTTAACCCATTTATTCTGAAAGGATGCTATGGCATCATATTCTTTCTCCAATACTCGAGAGATACGGATATAAATAGCGGTTAAATCCTGATAGATATCAACATTTTCTTGGATTGGCTGATGGGAATATGTACTGCCAACTAATTGTTTCATAATCGAAAAATCATCAATTTCTCCAAGTGCATACATACCTAAAACGATGGCACCAAGACAAGAGCTTTCAAAGCTTTCTGGAACGACTACTTCTTGATCAAAAATGTCTGCCATCATTTGTCTCCAAAGTTCAGAACGAGCAAAACCACCTGTTGCTTGAATTTGCTTTGGTGCTCCAATCACTTCTTGTAAGGCTAACATCACCGTATAAAGATTTAAGATAACTCCCTCTAATACGGCTCTCACCATATGTTCTTTTTTATGATGTAATCCTAGTCCAAAGAAGGATCCTCTTGCATTGGCATTCCATAAAGGTGCTCTTTCCCCAGCAAGATATGGATGGAATAATAAACCGTCCGCACCAGGTGTAACTCTAGTAGCAATCTTTGTTAAAACTTCATAAGGATCAATTCCGAGTCTCTTTGCCGTTTCCACTTCCGAGGAAGCTAATTCATCACGAACCCAGCGGAATGTCATTCCACCATTATTTACAGATCCACCAACTACCCACAGATCTTCTGTTAAGCAATAACAAAAGATTCTTCCTTTAGGATCGGTTACTGGTTTATCTGTTACAGTACGAATCGCCCCGCTTGTACCGATTGTCACAGCGACAACTCCAGGGTCAATAGCATTTACCCCAAGATTAGATAGTACGCCATCACTTGCGCCAACCACAAATGGAGTTTCAGCAGGAATTCCAAGTTCCGCTGCATATTTATCCTTCAGTCCTGTTAAATAATGGGTAGTCGGAACTGGCTTTGCCAACTGCTCAGATGTTACGCCGGCAACTTTTAACGCTTCTTGATCCCAAGTTAAGTGCTCAAGATTAAACATTCCTGTTGCAGAAGCAATTGAATAATCAATTACAAATTCGTTAAATAAGCGATAGAAAATATATTCTTTAATGCCAATAAATTTAGCTGCCTTTGTAAAAATAGCTGGTTGATCATTTCTTAGCCAAGTTAATTTAGATAAAGGAGTCATAGGGTGAATTGGCGTTCCTGTTCTACGGTATATTTCCAAGCCATTGTATTCTTCTTTGATTTTTTTTGCCCAAGAGGAAGCACGGCTGTCGGCCCAAGTAATACAGCGTGTTATTGGTTTTCCCTTTTCGTCTAATGCAATAACACTGTGCATCGCTGAACTAAAGGAGACTAATTTTATTTTACTAGCATTGACGTTCGCTTTTTTAATAGCTGTTTTCATTGTTTCCAATACAGCCTGAAAAATTTGCTCTGGATCTTGCTCTGCGATGGCTGGTGCAGGGCTATACAGCGGATATTCGACATGATGCATGCTTAATACTTTGCCAGCTTCAGCAAATAAGACAGATTTTGTACTCGTTGTACCAATGTCTACACCTAAATATAGGGATGATAATTGCATATTAAAAACTCCTTTAATAAGAATTGTGTAAAAAATATTTCATAAAATTACATTATCATAGAAAAAAAATTCTTTATTTATATTTTAAATGAAACAAAATGATTTTGAAAGTGTTTTCATTCATTATTTTAAATTAATTTCCCCTTATTCTCCCTCAAAAGATAAAATTATTGTTGATCTCTTGATTAGTAATAAATTTTTGCCCTGGCGAACATAAAAATAAAGCAAAAATATGCTAAACTTAATTTATCTTATGGGTAAGGAGTTTTTTGAATGAATAATGAGATTGAAACGACATATGAGGCTATTTATAACCAAATACTCCATTTTCAACAGCATGTGGAAGCGTTGAGTAAACAAGCAGGTACATATCAAGAAGAGGATCATGAGCAGCTAATTAGAATGTCTATTGCCCTTCAAGCCTCAAAAGATATTTTGGAGAATATGCTTACACCAGGGAAAAAGCTGAACTTTATATATGAAAAAGGAATGTTCAGCTTGGAAATGTTTGATGAAAAATAAGCATTAAAGAAGAATATCCTCGCTTGGTCGAATATTCTTCTTTCGAAATTCTCCAGGAGTGATACCAGTAGATTTCCGAAATACTTTTGTAAAATAGTTGGCATTCGCAAAACCTACTTGGACTGAAATGTCTTCAATGGAATATTTGGTTTGATATAATAACTCTGCTCCCTTTATGATACGGATATTCGTTAAATACTGAATCGGTGTAATTCCAAGTACCTTTTTAAATAAACGAGTGAAGTGGAAGCGGGAAAGCGCAGCAGCTTCTGCCATATCTTCTGGTCCGATTGGTTTATGATAGTGATTTTGAGCAAATAATGTCGCATTTAGTATACTTTCAGGAAGCTGAATGTCTCCAATATTCTTCTTATATTGATACAATTCCATTATAAAGGAATAAGCGAGACTTGAAGCTTGAAAAGCGTTATTTATCTGTTTATCTTTTGCTAGCTGATAAATACGCAGAAGGTGCTGAATGGGTCTCGAGTCCGAAGCTAATTGAATAATCGGCTGCTCGTTTTCCGTAAAAGAGTGCCAGCATTTTTTTACCGTTTCACCATATAGTGTAATAAAAATAAATTCCCAATGCTCACTAGTTGGAGGCAGATAATATCTGTATTCCTCTGAAATATCGATTAAAAATGCCTTTCCAGCTGTCAATTTATGATTTTTACCTCCGAGTTCAATAGCACCAATTCCAGATACGGTATATTGAAAAATATACATACTATCCTCTTTACGCTTTTTTCCTTTCCAATTATATAGATGGGAAGTTTGATTTTCCCATCCGATTGACCAAATTTGGGCTACCTCTTTTGTAATTTTTTCCGTAAATCTGTAAGCAAATACATTATTATCTTTTTTGGACAATAGAATGCTCCTTTCTTAGTAGAGCTGGCATTGGTAGAAACTTGCCTTGGATAAGATAGGAGTAATAGATAGAAATTAAGTGTTTGGCATAAAAATTTGAAATTTATTAGCAAATTATTACCCTTTTCCCTTTCTTATTTTACCATTGAGAGAGAAAGGTTTGAAGCATAAAATAAAATTGTAAACGGTTTAATGGAAGTCTGGAATTAAGAGTAGCATAAATATTCATATAAAAAGGAGAGATAGAAATGGCAAAAAATCTATTGGCAACTTTTACAAATATTTTTAATGAAGCAGAAACAAGCATACGTACTTTTTTTGCACCAGGACGTGTGAATTTAATAGGTGAACATACTGATTATAATGGAGGACATGTTTTTCCTTGTGCCTTATCTATTGGTACGACAGCACTTGTAAGAAAAAGATCAGATCGAGTGATTCAATTCTATTCTACAAATTTTGCGGATTTAGGTATTATTAAAGTTTCTTTAGACGATCTATCCTTTAATCAAGCAGATGATTGGGCGAATTATCCAAAGGGAGTAATAGTAACACTTGCGCAATATGGATATCAACTCGATGCTGGATTCGATGTTTTATATGAAGGAGAAATTCCCAATGGTGCTGGTTTATCTTCATCTGCATCCATTGAAGTAGTGACAGCCATTATGCTAAATGTGTTGTATTCCTTTGCAATTGATCAAGTCAGTTTAGTAAAAATGTGTCAAAAAGCAGAAAATGAATATATTGGCGTGAACTGTGGAATTATGGATCAATTTGCAATCGGAATGGGCAAAGAAAAACATGCTATATTACTAGATTGCGACACACTTGACTATGTGTATAGTCCACTAGATTTAGATGCTGCTTCCTTAATTATTGCCAATACAAATAAACGCAGGGGGTTAGCTGATTCTAAATATAATGAGAGACGAGGAGAGTGTGAAAGAGCATTAAGAGACTTGCAGGGAGAATTAGAGATTCGATCATTAGGTGAATTAACGCCAGAGGAATTCGATTCGCATGCTCATTTGATTAAGCAAGATGTCGATAGAATGAGAGCAAAGCATGCTGTGTATGAAAATGCTCGAACATTAGAAGCTGTAAAAAAACTTCAAGCAGGAGATATTGCAGGATTTGGACAATTAATGAATGCATCACATATCTCCTTACGTGATGATTATGAAGTGACCGGAAAGGAATTAGATGCATTAGTGGAAGCTGCCTGGGAACAAGCGGGCGTTATTGGATCTCGGATGACAGGTGCAGGCTTTGGAGGTTGTACGATCAGCATTGTCAACAATGAACATATTGAATCTTTTATCGAGAAGGTCGGAGCGAAATATGCGGAGCAAACAGGATTAAAGGCAGACTTTTATGTTGTTCAAGTTGGAGATGGAGCGAAGGAAATTGTTGAATAGGAACAGTTAAAAAAAGGAGAGAGAAAATATGACGATATTAGTATGTGGTGGTGCCGGTTATATCGGAAGTCATATGGTTTCTGAATTATTAGACCTAGGTGAAGAAGTAATTGTTGTTGATAATCTTCAAACTGGGCATAAAGCTGCTGTAAGAGCTGAAGCAACCCTATATATTGGGGATTTGCGGAATGAAAGCTTCTTAGAAGAGGTCTTTAAGAAACATACGATTGAAGCAGTAGTCCATTTCGCTGCTGACTCTTTAGTAGGTGAAAGTGTAACAAATCCGTTGAAATACTATGATAATAATGTAAATGGTGCGATGACTTTATTAAAAGTAATGCATGCAAATGGTGTGAAGAGAATTGTTTTCTCGTCAACTGCAGCAACTTATGGAGAGGCAAAGAATTTTCCGATTCAGGAGAGTGATGACACAATTCCAACAAATCCCTATGGAGAAACCAAACTAGCCATCGAAAAAATGCTAAAGTGGTGTGAAGCAGCATATGGGATTCATTATGTAGCTCTTCGTTATTTTAATGTAGCAGGTGCGCATATAGATGGGAGATTAGGGGAAGATCATTTTCCAGAAACGCATTTAATTCCCATTATACTGCAAGTAGCGTTAGGAAAGAGAGAAGTAATTAGTATTTTTGGAAATGATTATGAGACACATGATGGGTCATGTATAAGGGATTATATTCATGTTACTGATTTGGCCAATGCCCATATCCTTGCTTTAAAAAAATTGCAGAAAGAAGAAACAAGCGGTATTTACAATCTAGGGAGTGGAACAGGTTTCACGGTCAAAGAAGTAATTGAGGCAGCGAGAAAGGTAACAGGGCATCCTATTCCAGCAGAAATTGCTCCAAGAAGAGCAGGTGACCCGGCGCGATTAGTTGCTTCATCAGAGAAAGCGCAAGTAGAGTTAGGGTGGAATCCACAGTACACTTCACTAGAGACAATGATAGGAAGTGCCTGGAGCTGGTTCCAAGCAAATCCGAATGGCTATAAAGAATAAATGAGAATGTACTAAGAGGAAAGGAGCAATGTTAGATGACAACCACTATTTATCATCATGTTGAACAATTGCTTCATTATGGAATAGAATCAAACCTAATTACGAAATGGGATATAGATGTAGTGCGGAATAAATTACTCGAAATCTTGGAATTGGATGATTTTGTCCCATCTGAGGTTAGCGATCCAGCGGAAATAGAGTTGCGTGAACTATTAGATACTATTTTAGATTGGGCTGCAGAACATAATCTTTTGGTAGAAAATACAATAACCTATCGAGATTTATTAGATACTAAATTAATGGCTTGCTTTGTTCCATTGCCATCTGAAATAAATAATAGATTCGCCATGCTCTACAAGGATAAGGGGGCAAAGAGTGCAACTAGTTGGTTTTATGACTTTTCTAAAAAGATTGATTACATTCGCACGGATCGAATTGCTAAAAATGAAGAGTGGCTGGCACATACGAGTTATGGAGACTTAGAGATTACGATTAACTTGTCTAAGCCAGAAAAAAATCCGCAAGAAATAGCTGCTCTAAAAAAAGTAAAACAAGGCTTTTATCCTAAATGTTTATTATGTAAAGAAAATGCCGGTTATGCCGGACGAGTTAATCATCCGGCTAGACAAAATCATCGTATTATACCAGTGACTTTAGAAGGGGAACAATGGTTCCTGCAGTTTTCCCCATATGTTTACTATAATGAGCATGCCATATGTTTTTCAGAAAGGCACGAGCCAATGACCATTTCGAAAAGGACATTTACTAGATTACTAGAATTTGTTCACCAATATCCTCATTACTTTATGGGGTCTAATGCTGATCTGCCAATAGTTGGAGGGTCCATTCTTGCCCATGAGCATTTTCAAGGGGGATATCATGAATTTCCGATGGCAAAGGCTGAAATAGAAGCTGGATTTACGTTGGAGCGGTTTCCTGCTATCCATGTAGGAATTGTTAAATGGCCGATGTCTGTTTTACGTCTAAATGGAACAGACAAACAACAATTAGTGGAAGCAGCTGATTATATATTAAAAAAATGGCTGGATTATAGTGATGAAAGTGTTGATATTCTTGCATATACAAACGGTGTTCGCCATAATACCATCACACCAATTGCAAGAATGCGTAATGGCCAATATGAAATGGATTTAGTGCTCCGCAATAATCGTACAAGTGAAGAATACCCATTCGGGATCTTCCACCCACATGAGGAAGTTCATGCGATTAAACAAGAGAATATTGGCTTGATTGAAGTGATGGGGTTAGCCGTTTTGCCAGGAAGATTGAAAGAAGAAATGAGCATCCTTGCAGAGAATATCGTCAAAGTTGATTTTGAAGAACGCATTCAACAAGAGCCTGCTATTGTAAAACACTTAGCGTGGGCAAAAACAGTAAAAGAGAAAAATCCACAGATGACAAAAGAAAATGTAAGTACTATCTTACAAACAGAAATAGGAATTGTGTTTGAAACAATCTTACATCATGCAGGTGTATTTAAAAGAAATGACAATGGAACAAAAGCTTTTTATCGATTTATTGAGACACTTTAAAAAAGCTAAGGAAAAAGATTAGACTGGCTGATGCTTGAATACAAATGGGAGAAGAAAAAGGTTTCACAGAGGCCACTCGTTTTATAGGAAAACAGGTGGTCTCTATGAAATCAACTCTTAAACCTAATATTAAAGAACCTTTAGCGCCAAGTGATTGTGAATGGTTTTATAAAAATGCTGCTTATCTGTTTGCTGCTTTTTTAACCGTAGCTTAGGGTTTGGGATATGTAGTTGGACTTTATGATAATCTCTATAAGATAAATAAATAGTATAAACTGATTTTCCTAGAGGGGTAAGGAATGCTTCTGGTATCATAATTCTCTTTAAAACCCCTTCATATGGTTCAATCGGAAACATAAACTGGTTATGGATGTTGTTTCGATCGCGGAACAGGAGATGTTCAACCTCTTTTGGGTGATCACCTGCAATACGAATATCGAAACGGAAGAAACCATTCGTATATTCACAATTTATTAATTCAGCATACATAGGGACTCTAATAAAGTTATAAGGCGGGCTTAGTGGAGAAACCCAGTAAGCAGTATCGTCTTTAACTACATGTTTTTTTATTTTTTCTTGATTCATCCATCGAAATAATGTTTCGATATCCTTATAGCGTTTTTGTGAAAATAACTGATAACAAACCTTATTATAAGGATGGTAAAAATGGTCACTGATCTCATAATCCAACGAAGAAGTCGTCCGTAACATTTTTTTCATGGTGGATATATATGCTTTCCTTTTTAAAAACGCATCTAATCTTCCTTTAAACGTTTGAATATTTTCCGTTCTTAGCGTATGATACCGATTTATAAACCGATTAAAGCAATCAAACTCATACAAGCGATTAAGGACCATTCGCTTTAACTCTGAATCCATTTCTTTCTCTTTAAAGTAGTTGATTACTTTTCGATTACAGTGCATTTTATTTAATACATTCGTCTGCTTCGTCAAGGATTCGTCATTTTCATCTAAGCGATTTAAATAGTAGATAACAGCTTCTGTTGTTGAGATTTTTTTACAATTAGTCAATACTTCCATGAAAAATTGCTTATCTTCTCCATACTTCATCTCAGGAAATTGAATTTGGTTCTGCTTTATGATGCTAGATTTCATCAATCTTGCTCTAGGTCCTAAATGATGAAAAATATGTGGGATACTCGCCGGGGGGATACTTCTCCTTTCTTTCCATGATTCATGTTCGCCTACTATGGCATTTTTTTTAGACGTGACTTTAATTGTTTTTCCCACTATATAATCATCATCTGTTTCATTTAGTACACTATAGAGTTTTTCCAAGCCAGTCTTTTCAAACCAATCATCTGCATCTAAAAAAGTTAAGTAAGGGGCCGATGAAAGTTCAATGCCTAAATTTCTCGGATAGCCAGGGGTGCCTGTGTTTTTCGCAAGAAGAGCGAGTTTAATATTAGGATGCTCGTTAACAAATTTTTTTAAGATAGAACGAGTTTGATCTTTAGAGCCATCATCAACAATTATGTATTCAATCTGGGGCATTATGGATTGCTGTAAAACTGATTCAATCGTCTTCTGGATTGTTTTTTCATTGTTAAATACGGGTGTGATAACGGAAATAATCGGTTGTTTTAAATAGTTCGCACTCTGAAATAGTTCATACCTATATTTATGTTTTTGTCGAAGAGATGATATATTTTTCATTGCATTCCCTACCTTCATAATTAACACTAAAAGAAACTCTTTATAGCAATCATTATGAATCAACAAGCTAAAAGGTATACTTCCATAAATAGAAAAAATAGTTCAGACGTTATTGGTTTTTATCCTGTATAATATAGAGAGATAAGAACAAATAAGGGAATCTAGCTTTACATTAAGAAAAATGAAAAGGCTTTCTTAATTAACGGGTTTCAAAGTGTGCCTGCTCTGTAACTGATTTTTCCGGAAGAAAGCAATGTATAAGGAGGTTTATAGGTGACAACTATTAGTGATATCGCTAAACTTGCGGGCGTGGCAAAAAGTACTGTTTCTCGATACTTAAATGAAGGCTCTGTCAGCGAAGCCACGAAAAGAAAAATACAGCATATTATCAAAGAAACCGGCTATACGCCTAATGCATTTGCTCAAAGCTTAAAAGCAAAGAAAACAAATATTATCGGAACGATTGTGCCTCAATTAGATTCGTACCCTTTTTCACGAACTTTAATAGGAATAGATGAAGAGTTGAAGGCAAGGAATTACCAAATGTTAATTTCTCATTCAAATCTGGATTTGGAGCGGGAAATAGAAAATATTCATTCTTTAGTAAGACAGAAGGTTGCTGGGATAATTTTATTGGCAACAGAAATTACGAATCGTCATTTAATGATCATCAAACAACTAGGAATCCCTGTACTTATTGTAGGGCAGCAGCATGAGGAGATTCCAAGTTTAATTCATAATGATTATGATGCAGCATATGAATTAGGGAAATATATACTATCTCAAGGTCATCAAAGAATCGCCTTCCTTGGTCTCCATGAGAAAAATGTTGCAATAGGAATTGATCGAAAAGAAGGGTTTAAGAAAAGTATCGAGGAAACAGCAAATATTGATGTCCAATTTTTTGAGGTGAAGATGGATCAAGCACAAACATTTTCGATTGTTTCTGAAATAATCGATCGATTTCACCCTAGCATCATTGTATGTGCTACAGATAATATTGCCATGGGAACAATGAAAGCAATCTATTCAAAGGGGATTTCTATTCCTTGTGATCTTTCCATTACCGGATTTGGCGGGTATGAAATGACTGAGATGATACATCCAGGTTTAACCACTGCAAAGTTTTTTTATAAAGATGCTGGCAATCTAGCAGCCAGAAAGATGCTAAGTCTCATTAAAGGAGACGATACTCCCATGAAAACAGTTTCTGGGTATGAAATTATTTATCGCGAAAGTGTTAGGAAAATGTAAGTTCAAATAAATGATATCAGCTAAAAGCGGTTTTAGCCGATATCATTTATTCATATTTTTAGAAAAAGCAAGAAGGACAATAGGAACTTGACGAAAGAAAAGGAAATAACTATAATTTGATGTGAAACCGGTTATCTCTATTTAGTTTGGGGAAATAAAAAAATAGTGGATATCTGATAGGTTAATATTTAATGGATTGAAGAAGCATTGATATAAACCAACTGGTATAGACATCTAGATATATAGACGCGCATATTTTTAAGAAAAGGAGCATTTAGAATCATGCTGACGGAAGAAACAAAGGCATTAATATTAAAAAATGTATGTATTTACACAGAAACGGAAATTCATTCAAATGGGTATGTAGTAGTGAAGGAAGGGAAAATCGATGCGATTGGGTTAATGGATTCCTTCCTTGAAAAAGAATGGGAAAATGCACATATACTAGATTTTCCAAAGGGCATGAATTTAATACCAGGGTTTATTGATATTCATATCCATGGAGCAAATAATGCTGACGCAATGGATGCGTCACAGCAAGCCTTAGAAATTATGGCTGAGACATTGCCAAAAGAAGGAACAACAAGCTTTTTAGCCACCACCATGACACAAGAGGTAGAAAGTATTGAAAATGCACTCACATCTATTGCCCAGTATGTCGAGACTGCGGATCAATCAGGAAAAGCAGAAATCATCGGGATTCATTTAGAAGGTCCCTTTATCTCCGAAAAGAGAGTTGGAGCACAGCCAGTCCAATCTGTTAAAAAGCCGAATGTAGAGTTATTTAAAAAATGGCAGACATTATCCAATAATCAAATCAAACTTGTGACGATGGCACCTGAGGAAGATGAAAACTTTGAGCTTGTTCGCTATTTAAAGGCAGAGAATATCGTTCCATCAATAGGACACTCAGATGCAGTTTATGAGCAAGTATTATCAAGCATTCAAGCTGGTGTCAATCATGTTACTCATCTGTTTAATGGAATGAGAGGTCTGCATCATCGTGATCCAGGAGTTGCAGGCGCAGCCTTGCTTCATTCGGAGTTAATGGCTGAAATGATTGTCGATGGTGTTCATATTCATCCAGAAATAGTTAAACTTGCTTTTTTACAAAAGGGGGCTGATCATATCATTCTCATTACAGATAGCATGCGGGCAAAATGGCTTGAGGATGGTATTTCATCCTTAGGTGGACAAAAGGTAATTGTTCGTGATGGCAAAGCGTTATTAGAAAATGGTGCTCTTGCTGGGAGCACATTAAAAATGAAGGATGCTATCAATAATATGATGAACTTTACAGGCTGCTCTTTACAGGATGTTGTAAAGATGGCATCTTATAATCCCGCCAAGCAAATTGGTGTCTTGGATAAAAAGGGAAGTATTGCAAAAGGTAAAGATGCAGATTTAGTCGTATTAGATGAAAATAATCAAGTAGCACTAACAATATGTAAAGGGAAAATTGTATATTCGAATGGAGGATTTTCAGCATGAAATTAATTGAAGTACAAAATTATGATGAAATGAGTAAAGTAGCAGCCCAAAAAATAATAGAGCAAATACAAACGAAGCCAAATAGTGTGCTAGGACTTGCTACTGGAGGAACCCCAGTAGGAACCTATCAGTATTTAATAAAGGATTTTACGGAGAACCATACGTCCTATGAAAAAGTTATTACCGTTAATTTAGATGAATATGTTGGTTTAGAAGAGGATAACCCGCAAAGTTATAGCTATTATATGAAAGAACACTTATTTAATCATATAAATATTCCGGAAAATCAAACTCATTTGCCTTTTGCCAAAAATGTAAATGATAAAGATGCTGGTGAAAATTATGAGAAACTGATTGATTCCTTTGGTGGAATGGATCTGCAAGTTTTAGGAATTGGCGAAAATGGACATATTGGTTTTAATGAACCAGGTACTTCATTCTCTTCCACGACCGATGTGGTTCAATTAGCTGACTCGACGAGAGAGGCAAATGCTCGCTATTTTACTAGTATGGATGAGGTACCAACACATGCTATTTCAATGGGGATTTCCACTATTATGAAAAGTCGGAAAATCATATTGCTTGTGTCTGGAGTGAAGAAGGCCCCTGTTCTTAATCAGTTATTTCACTCCGATATAAAAGAGGATCTTCCTGCTTCTATTTTGAAAAAACATCCGGATGTTACAATCATCGCTGATCAGGAGGCTTTATCCATTTTGAAAGAAAATAAAGGAAGTGTGTATAGTTGATCATTAAAGATTCACATATTCCTATCTATTATCAATTAGAAATGGAGATAAAAGAAATCATTAAAGAGCTAAAACCTGGTGATCCAATTAGCTCTGAACGAGAGTTTTCCGAGAAATACGGTATTAGCAGGATGACGGTTCGTCAAGCTATTAATAACTTAGTAGCTGAAGGCGTACTTGTTCGACAAAGAGGGAAAGGGACTTTTGTTGCTGCACAAAAGGTAGAGCAAGAGCTTTCTGGATTAACAAGTTTTTCGGAGGATATGCATTCAAGAGGGTTAACACCAAAAACAAAAATTCTTGATTTTAAAACGATTCCTTGTCCAAGAGGCATCGCCAGTAAGTTGAAGATAGAAGAGGGAGACCAGGTTTATGAGGTTAGCCGATTACGGATTGCGGATGATATCCCAATGGCCCTCGAAACTTCCTACCTTCCGACGCTCTTGATTAAGGAGCTGCAGGAAGAGACTTTACATGGTTCTATATATGAATATGTGGAGCAAACTTTACATCAAAAGATTAGTCACGCTACCCAAACAATTGAATCAACTTTATCCCATAAAAATGAAAGTGCATCTCTTGGGATTAAAGAGGGGGCACCAGTGCTGCTGATGGAGCGTTTTAGTTATTTGGCCAATGGAACTCCTTTTGAATATGTGAAATCTATTTATCGCGGAGACCGGTATAAATTTATTATTGATATGAAGAGATCTTAATAAGAAAGAGTAAAAGAAGTTGAACATCGAAGAATTCTTAAGGAGAAGTACTTTTCTATTTTTAAGGCAGTTTTGTAAAGAAAACCATTTTCAAAAAAACGAGTGAAAAACTGTAAGTTCATAAAAGGAGAGCGTCCGTAAAATATAAGGTATCTAGTTCTCTTATTATTAGTAAATGTAATAATATAATTTTAACTACCACTTAAATTTTATAGGGAAAAACTAATTTTTTCTGTGGTAGAGACGGGGCTTGTCGTTCGATTAAGCGAATCTTACGAAAGCCTCGGACAATTGTATTAAGCTCTAAGTTTAAACATGGCTCTCATAATTTATCGTTAAAGAGCCAGTTCTTCCAGGAGAAACCCTATCCAAAATTCCCCCTTACACTTTAAAATTAATATTATTGCCTGCAAGTTAAAAATACAATCGTGTCCTGTGGGCTAGCACGGAACTTTTTGCTTTACTATATGGTCTTAGGCTCCACTAATTTCATTTTTTATACGAGAACGCTTACCGTACATAATAGCGGAATTAGAAGTATTCACCTTTACAGTTCATTATTTAATTTAGTTCTATCCTCATTTTTTTCCTAAATGAGACTGGAGTAATCCCATAATTTTTTTTAAAGACAGTTTGAAAATGGCTCTGACTGGAAAAGCATAGATAATTACTAATATTACTGATTGATTTATTGGTATATAATAATAAATTCTTGGCTTCTTCCAATTTGCAGACAGTGATAAAGCTACTTAATTTTATGCCCATTTCTTTTTTGAACTTGGAAGATAAATGGGTCCTACTATATCCAAAATGTTCAGCTATATTGTTCACGGTAATCATTTGATTTGTATTTTTCATAATATATTGGGTTATTTTTTTTAGATCCGGATTGTCAGTTAGGCTAAATTTTACTTCTGCTACTTTTTTTGTAAAATGGTATAAGACTTCTTGGCTCAAGTTTTGAATGGATTCAAGCGAAGTGAGCTGTTCGACCTGTTGAATATAAAGATCGGACAATTGGAAGGCAGCCTCTGTATCTAATCCTCCTCTTATAGCTGCACGTGTGATTAATGTAATTGTTACAATAGATGTGTTCTTTGCCTGGCGTAAATTATCTCTTGCCATGACTCCTTCATGTGTAATAAATGGTTGTTCAATAAATTGATCTAGCCCTTCTTTATTTCCTAACTCCACATATTTTAGCATTCTAGTTTCTACATCATATGAATTGTTGAAATAACTTATTTCTTTCTTTTCATATATATTTTTTGTTTGTTTCGTTTTGATTGAAATGTTTTCCGATCCCAGCTCTATTAAATCTATGTATTTGATTTCTTCTTCATTAATTAAAAAGTGAATGGTAACTAAATGGTTGAGAAATTGCTGTAACTGCATTGGTGGAATAGCTTTGAAAAAATCATCAAATTGCATGGAATTATGTTCAGAAATGACAAATTCCTTTTTCATCGTTCGTAAGGTATCTTTGGAATAATGGATTTGGCTAACTGGTCCAACAATAATCGAAGAGTCCGTCATATTCTTTATTTTTATAACACCATAATAGGCAAAAAAAGAAGTGGATAAGTAAGAAATTTTTTTGCTTGATTGCATCATTTTTTTTGTATATTCAACTGGTGGTAATATATAGCTTTCTTGCTCAGGAAATGAGTGTATCTTTTCATTTGATTTGTAGATATAGGAAGGGATTAATGTAGATTGATAAAGGAGTTTTAAAATAGTTGTCATTTTTTTCATTTCTAATTATCCCCCTTAAAAAAGATTTAGTTTGTAAAAATAAATGAAAGTGTTTTCTATTTATCAAAATAGCATCATAGTTGAAAAAATACAAGCTGAATTTCAAACATATTTATAATTTAGCTAACAAATATAAAATAAAAATCTGATTAATTTGGATAAAATAGCTGTAAATAGAGAAGGGAGATAGAACTTTGTGAAGACAATTAATGATTTACTTCTTAACATGACAGTTGAGGAAAAAGCAGCAATATTAGCCGGAACGGAATTTTGGAAAACAAATGATATTCCAAGGCTATCTATTCCTTCTATATATATGACAGATGGACCTTGTGGTTTAAGGAAACAAGGGGAAAAAGCAGATCATTTAGGACTAAATCAAAGTGAAGAAACTACTTCTTTTCCAACTGGAGCAACAGTAGCATCAAGTTGGAATTTAAATAATGCCCAGGAAATGGGAAGAGCGATAGCAAAAGAAAGTCAGCATTTTGGTGTTAACCTATTACTTGGTCCATCTATTAATATAAAAAGAAATCCAAGATGTGGCAGGAATTTTGAATATTATTCAGAAGATCCCCTCATTTTAGGTGAATTTGGTACTGCATTTGTAAATGGAGTACAAAAAGAAGGTGTCGGTGTTTCTGTTAAACATTTTGCAGTAAACAATAATGAAAACTATCGATTTATGGGGGATTCTGTTGTTGACGAGCGGGCTTTAAGAGAAATATATTTGAAAGCGTTTGAAATGGTTGTGAAGCGAAGTCAACCAGCCACGGTTATGTGTGCATATAACAAGGTTAATGGTACTTATTGTGCTGAGAATAAAGAATTACTGACAGAAATATTGAGGGAAGAATGGGGATTTAATGGAGCAGTTGTAAGTGACTGGGGTGCAGTATCTAATCGTGTAGAAGGCATAAAAGCTGGAATGGACTTAGAAATGCCCGGTGATTGCACTTTTTTTAGAAAACAAATTATTGACGCAGCCAATAGTGGAGAGCTATCGATGAAAGATTTAGATAAAGCTGTGTCAAATATACTACAGCTTATCCAACGAACTTCTCCAATTAAAAAAGGTGCGGAATTCAATAAAGAAGAACATCACAATCTCTCATGCGAAATTGCAACAGATGGAGCTGTACTATTGAAAAACGAAGGTAGTCTACCACTGGCCAAAAATTAGAAGTATCTTATCATCGGAGAATTATTCGATAAAATGCGATTTCAAGGTGCAGGCAGCTCTTTAGTCAATCCAACCAAGTTAATTAGCTCAAAGACTGCGTTTGATGCAAGGCAGATTAATTATGAGTTTGTCCTTGGATATCGGGAATCAGAAATAGATCCTGAGGAAGCTTATGAGAATGAGGCAATCAACATGGCAAAGAATTATGATACGATTCTTTTCTTCGGAGGACAAACAGATTATACAGAAAGTGAAGGATACGATCGAGATAATTTAGCCCTTCCTAGTAATCAACTTTCACTCTTAACTAAATTAAGAAAAATGCAGAAGAAAATCATATTTATTATGTTTAGTGGTTCACCAGTAGAGATGCCATTTGAAAAAGACATGGATGCGATATTAAATATGTATCTTCCTGGTCAAGCAGGAGGAGAAGCAACAGCGAAGTTACTTTTTGGAGAAGTCTCACCTTCAGGAAAATTAGCAGAAACGTGGATGAAGACATATAAGGATGTTCCATTTGGCGATGAATTTATTCGTAATAAAGTAGAGCTATATAAAGAATCTATATATGTTGGTTATCGCTATTTTGACAAACTTAAAGGAAAAGGTGTCAAGTATCCTTTCGGTTATGGTCTAAGTTATACACAGTTTCACTATTCAGATATTGCACATTATGAAAAAGACAACACAATATATGTCAGCTGTACTATCGCTAATATAGGAGTACATGAAGGGGCAGAAATAGTCCAATTATACGTAGCTAATCCAACTTCGGATGTATTTAAACCGGATAAGGAGCTTCGTGCATTTGCAAAAGTCTATTTGAAACCAGGTGAGACCAAACGTATAGAAATGAGTTTTACTAAACAAGATCTTGCTTATTACCATATCAAGGAAAAAAAGTGGGTTTTAGAAAATGGTGAATATTCGTTGTTAGTGGCGGCTTCTTCCGAAGATATTCGATTGCAAAGCTCATATATCATTGAGGGTGTTGAGCCTATTTCAAGTCCTTATTCTAATGAAATACTTCCTTGCTACTATAATGTGGAACGATTAAGAGAAGTTAAAATAGAAGAATTTGAACAGCTTTTAGGTAGGCAAATTCCATCACTGAATAATGGGAGCCAAAAGTATTCGCTGGATTCACGATTGGATGAGCTGCAAAATTCATTTATTGGGCGAATTTTTTATAAATCCGTTATAGGGGTTGGAAAAAAGCAGTTTAATCGCTCAAAAAGGATGGAAGAAGGACCAGAAAGAGATATGGAACGGAAAAACGGCATGTTCTTAATGAAAATGTTGCCTAATAACAGTATTCGCTCTATGACTGTTTCAAGCTCAGGGCGGTTTAATTATCGGCTTGCAGAAGGGTTAATTGAAATAATTAACGGTAACCTATTCAGAGGTCTAATGCACATGTTAAAGAAAGATAAAATGCCTCCACTGCCTAAAGATAATAAATAAACGACAAGTATTGCATTTTAGAGATGTAGACAATCAAAATAGAAAGGAAAATGAATATGACTAAAAAAAGAGTTTTTATTACTGGTGGAACAGGGGGCATGGGACAAGAGAGTTTGAAGCGAATGATAAAAGATATTGATTTATATGAAATTGTTATCCTTGCTCTAGATACAGAAGAAAGTCGTACTATTTTGAAACCATATCAGGCATATAGCGAGGTAACAATCAAGTATGGAGATCTTCTGAATGAAGATTTAGTGAATGAGTGTGTGAAGGATGTCGATATTATTCTACATATCGCAGCCTTTGTATCACCAGCCGCAGATTACTACCCTAAAAAAGCAATGGAAATTAATTATGGTTCTGTAAAAAATATAGTAAATGCAATCTATGCTCATGGCCAACAAGATGTGACTAAATTAGTGTTTATAGGTACTATTGCTGAAACAGGAGACAGAATGCCGCCAATTCATTGGGGGCGTGTTGGTGATCCAATAAAAACAAGTATGTTTGATTATTATGCTGTGTCTAAAGTAGCTGCAGAGCGCTTGGTGATTGAATCTGGATTAAAATACTGGGTAAGTTTACGCCAAACTGGTATTATGGGTCCTGCAATGAGTAAGATCATGGATGCTATTATGTTCCATAACTGTTTAGATAATGTTTTAGAATATGTTTCTGATCGAGATTCAGGAAGGTTAATGAGTAATTTATGTAATTATGAATTTACGGGGAAACTACCAGCTGAATTTTGGGGGCATATCTATAATATCGGTGGTGGGGAAAGCTGTCGAGTTAGCACTTATGAAATGTATCAAGTATTATATGGAGCCATTGGTTTTAAAAATTTAGATAATGTCATTAATCCAAAATGGTATGCAACAAGAAATTTTCATGGTCAATATTATTTAGATTCGGATAAATTGGAAAACTACCTTCACTTCCGTAGAGATGGAATGGATTACTTTTACCGTGCCTATTTAGAAAATCTTGGAATGCAAGCAACTGCTTCAAAAATCATCTGTAAATTGCCATTTGGTGAAAAACTAATGGGGAAAATGATGAAAAAGATGCTTATAAAACCAGCAAGAACGGAACATGGTACAGTTCGCTTTATAGAGGAGAATGTGGAAGAACATATTGATGCATATTGGGGAAGCAGAGAAGCGTGGGAAGAAATCCCTGAAAAGCACAGTGATTTTCAACACTTTCGAGATTGGGACAAGGTGATACCTATCGATCATGGATATGACGAGGACAAACCGGAGAGTCAATTGGATTTAAAGGATGTAAAAGGAGCAGCTAAATTTCGTGGTGGTGAGTGCTTATCTGAAACAATGGAAATGGGTGATTGGAAATCAAAATTAACCTTTAAATGTGCATTTTCACATACTTTTGATGCTAGTCCACGCTTAGTGCTAGAAGGTGGGCATTGGTGCCCAGAATGTGAGCGCAAGAGCTGGAATTATGGAGAAAGAGCAAAAGTAGATCCGTTTTTTGCTCAAGTTTGGAAACCGTTACATGCTCCGACAGAAATGAGAGAATATAAGAAAATAGTATCAGAATTAGATATTTAAAAGAATAGCAGATAAGTAAATTTTTGAGGTGGAATAAAGTAGGATACGAAGAGAATAGTAGACTTTCAATAAACTATTCCCTATTTAAGGAGAAAATGTCATGAGGCATTTAAGTGGAATTTTAAAATTTGACCTATTCAATTCGAGAGTGAATGAGTTAGATACTACAAAAAAAGAGCGTTTCTTAGGCTATTTAATAGGTCCTGCAGGTGCGTTGTTATTAAATGCAATTCTTGCGACTTATTTAAATGTATACTATACAGATGTATTAGGATTAACTACTGTCTGGAATGGAACATTTTTAGTAATATTTCCAATCGTATCAAAGCTATTAGATGTTATTGTTAATATTGTTATGGGATATGTAATAGATAGAACGAAGACTAGACAAGGAAAGGCGAGACCTTGGCTATTATTGTCAGCGCCATTGGTCTCTCTCTCTGGCATTCTTTTGTTAACCGTTCCAGAATCAAATATTCATTTAAAAATTGCTTGGATTATGCTATCGTACAACTTATTTTATGCCTTCTCTTATACCATCTATAATATGAGTCATAATTTAATGGTACCCCTTTCAACTAGAAATACGACACAAAGAGGGCAATTGTCAGTATTTAATCAGATCACAACAATTATGATGAGTGGAATAATTGTTGCTTTAATATTTCCAATGGTTATAATGCCGGTGATTGGAGTTAATAAAGAACTGTGGATAACAGTTATTGGAGCTCTTTCTATACTAGTATTGCCATTTACTCTATTAGAATATTATTTTACTAAAGAACGAGTTACAGAAGAAGGATTAAATTCTACCATAGAACAAGTTTCTTTTAAGAAGCAATTAAAAATAATCTTTACGGATAAATATATGCTTGTTATTTTTGGTTATTTCTTTCTCTTTACCATTGGTGCTTCTGTAAAAAATTTAAGCCTCGTTTATTACAGTAACTATGTATTGGGAACATATAATGATGGATATACCCAGATGATGGTATCCGCTATTGGAGGTATACCAATGGGGATTGGCATGTTCTTGGTATGGCCGTTAGCAAAAAAAATGGGGAAAAGAAATCTGACGATGCTAGGTTTGACTTTATTTTTTATCGGAGGAGTAATATGTTGGTTATTTCCCTACGATATGAGTTTAGTGCTTGTGGGCCAATTTATTAAGAATATAGGTGGTTTACCGAGTGCATATGTATTTATGGCATTGTTTGCTGATACGCTGGATCATATAGAATGGAAGGCAGGGGTCCGATGTGATGGGGTAGCAATGTCCATATATAATATTATTGCAGTTACTATGGTAGGGGTTTGTACAGGGATTTTTAATGGGTTGCTATCCTATTCCGGTTATGTGGCACCATATCAAAATCAATTAGGAGAATTAATTGCGGTGCAATCACCCCCTGTCCAAAATGCTATTACGTTTGGATTTGTAGGGTTAGAAGTAATGATTAGTGTGTTACTACTTATTATGTTATCCATGCTTAATGTGGAAAAGGATATTGAAAAGAAACAGGCTGAAATTCTAGCTAGACGGGAGGAAAATAATGCTAAAAATAGCGTCTATTAAAGTGGAAGGTGTAACAAATGGATGTGTTACAGATAGAAAGCCAAATATTTCATTTTCTTTAGAATCAACTAATTTAGGAGAGTCACTTCAAAATGCAACAATTACAGTGGGGAATTGGAAAATTGAAACTACAGACCAATTGAATAATTTATATGATGGAGAAATGAGACCGTTTACTGAATATAAAGTTCATATTTTGGCTATTGGAACAAGTGGTGAACAAGCAGAAGCTGTCACTTATTTTACAACGGGAAGAATTGATACACCGTGGAGAGCGAAGTGGATCACGGATGGAGATTATGATTTTCCAAAAAAAGTTTCACCAAAACCAATGACATTTCGCTATCGTTTTTCTATACAAAAACAGATTCGAAGAGCTTGGATAAATTCTACTGCATTAGGAATCTATGAATTAATGCTTAACGGAGAAAAGGTAGGAGAAGATTACTTTGCTCCAGGACTAACTTCTTATTATCATCAAATCCAGTATCAAACTTATCCGGTGGAAAAACAGCTTCAAAGTAATAATACCTTGATTGCAGTAGTCGGTGGTGGTTGGGCTGCAGGTTCATTCAATTACAAGCGAAAAAATAAAATTAGTGCAGATCGTCAGGCGTTAATTTGTGAGCTACATATAGAGTATATGGATGGAACTTCCGAAATTATATGTACAGACGAGTCATGGCAAGTAACAGAAGATGGGAATTATCAAATGGCAGAATGGTATGATGGAGAGCATTATGATGCAACGGTAGATTTAAATTCTGTAATTTGGAACCAAGCAACGATAACAGCTCCTCGGAAAAACCCTAAATTGTTGGCTCAATATGGACTGCCAGTTCGAGTGAAAGAAGTAATGTATCCATTAGATTATAATATATCACCAAGCGGGGAAATTATCTATGATTTTGGACAGAATTTTGCAGGGGTTATAGCAGCAAAAATACGGGGAAAGAAAGGTAAGACTATCCTATTCCGCCATGCTGAAGTATTAGTGGATGGCGAATTATTTGTTAAATCATTACGTACTGCAAAAGCATCTGCAACGTATGTGTGTAAAACAGGAGAGCAAAGTTATTCCCCTAAATTAACGTATATGGGCTTTCGATATGTGGGGGTAAGCGGAATAGAACCTGACGATATAGAATTGACTGCTTACGTACTTCATTCAGACTTTGAGGAAATCGGTAGTTTTGAATGTTCCAATGAATTAATTAATCAATTACATAGTAATATTCGTTGGGGAGGACGTTCGAATTTTATTGACATTCCAACCGATTGTCCACAAAGGGATGAACGGCAAGGCTGGACAGGGGATATTGCTGTATTTGCTTCAACAGCTTGCTATCATTTTGATCTTAGTCGCTTTTTTGATAAATGGCTAATGGATATGCGTGCAGAACAAGGGCAAGGTGGTGGAATTCCCATGGTTATTCCACAGGCAGGTGATAGTTGGCCAATTATGGCTAATTCTTGTTGGGGTGATAGCTGTATTTTAGTTCCCTGGGCCGAATACTTGGCTAGAGGAGATAAACAATTACTTATTCGGCAGTATCCAACAATAAAAAAATTTCTAAAGGCAGCAAAATGGTGGTCGTCCTTTATGTCAGTAACGCCACATGGACGTCATATTTGGCGATTTCCATTCCATTTTGGAGATTGGTGTGCACCAGATGAAACGGTTCAGCAATGGATGAAGAAAGGAAAATGGGTTGCAACTGCTTATTTTGCTAATTCATGTAATCTTGCTGCACAAATTGCTGAAATACTGAATTATTCTGATGACGCGAAACATTATCGTGATTTGCAGGAATCCATCATTAAAGCATATCGAAAAGTATTTACAGACGGAAATGGAACTTTGAAAAAAGAATTTCAAACTGCCTATGTTTTGCCGCTGCACTTTAAAATGGTGGAAGGAAAAGAGAGAAACAAAATGGTAGAAAATTTAGTTCGTCTGATTCGAGAAGCAGGGAATCATCTTACAACTGGGTTTACAGGTACCCCATATTTACTTTTTGCACTTTCTGATAATGGATATGTGGATGTTGCTTATGACTTATTATTACAAGAAGGATGTCCTTCCTGGTTATATGAAGTGAAAGCTGGAGGTGATACAATATGGGAGAGATGGGATGCATTGCGACCAGATGGTACCGTTAATATTAGTGATTTATCTGGTAATAAATCAGATGACGAATCAAATGGTGGAATGGTTTCATTTAACCACTATGCAAATGGAGCTGTGGGAGACTGGCTATATAAGCGGATGGTAGGTCTTGAGCCAATTAGTGGAGGGTATAAAGAATTTAAAATTGCTCCAGTTATTGGAGGAAATATAACGTTTGCAAAAGGAAGTATTAAAACGCCATATGGCCTTGCTAGGTCAGAATGGGAGCTGAAAGCAGGAGTATTTTCCATAAATATTGAGGTGCCTGTATCTACTACTTGTCAGCTTATTCTACCAAATGGGGAAGAATATTCCTTAGCTAGCGGTAAATATACTTATTCTTGTACTGTTCAATCTGAGGATGGAGAAGTGCTGCAAATAAATTAAGAATGTGTAAGAGGATAAATTATTATTAAGTAGAGGTAGCCATTTTTAAACGGATTGATCCCTGAAGATTCAACAGGGTGAAATTTTCCATAGTATATAAGAATAGTTATAGAAAAAATATGAAAATACCATAAAATAAGTAAGTTTTTCTTTATTCTTATATAGAGAGCGTTATTAATGGAGGGAAATAAAATGACAAGAAATGTGCAAGAAATTATAAAGGAATTAACTCTAGAAGAAAAAGTGAGTTTGTGCTCTGGTAAGGACTTTTGGAACACAGAAGCAATTGAAAGACTTAATATCCCATCGATTATGATGACAGATGGCCCACATGGTCTGAGAAAACAAGAAGGAGCTTCCGATCATTTAGGAATCAATAAAAGTATTGCTTCAACCTGTTTTCCGTCTGCTGCAGGGTTAGCCTGTTCTTGGGACAACGAAATGGTCAATAAAGTTGGGGAGGCACTTGCAGAAGAATGTCAAGCTGAAAATGTGTCTATTATTCTTGGGCCAGGTGCTAATATTAAACGTTCGCCATTATGTGGGCGAAACTTTGAATATTTTTCAGAGGATCCATATTTATCAAGTAAACTATCAACTAGTTTTATTAAAGGGGTTCAAGATAATGGAATTGGAACTTCACTAAAACATTTTGCTGTTAACAATCAAGAATATAAGCGAATGGCAATAGATGCGATTGTTGATGAACGAACATTAAGGGAAATATATCTTGCTAGCTTTGAAGGTGCAGTAAAAGAAGGGAAACCTTGGTCAGTAATGTCAGCATATAATAAAGTGAACGGTGATTATTGTTCAGAAAATAAAAAACTACTAACGGACATTTTAAAAGAAGAATGGGAATTTGAAGGAATGGTTGTTTCTGATTGGGGTGCAGTGAATGAAAGAGCTGATGGATTGGATGCTGGGTTAGATCTTGAAATGCCCTCAAGTGGAGGACTAGGCAAAAAGAAGATACTAGAAGCGATTAAGTCAGGGGAATTATCGGAAGGTAAACTGGATGAAGCGGTAGAAAGAATATTGTCTATTGTATTTAAAGCGGTGGATAATAATAAGGATATAACATATAGCAAAGAAGAGCATCATCTATTGGCTAGAGAAGTTGCAAGAGAATGTATGGTACTTTTGAAAAACGAGGACCATATTTTACCGATTAAAAAACCTACATCTATCTCGGTTATTGGTGCTTTCGCGAAAAGTCCAAGATTTCAAGGTGGCGGGAGTTCTCATATTAATCCTACAAAAGTAGATAATGTTTACGAGGAAATAGAAAAAATTACTGGTAGCTCTATCAAGCTTGATTACTCTGATGGCTATTTACTGGATAGTGATGAGATAGATGAACAATTAATTCAGGATGCGGTTAAACATGCAAAAGAAGCTGAGATTGCGGTAATTTTTGCCGGTTTACCTGAAAGATATGAATCAGAAGGATTTGACCGCAAACATATGAGAATTCCTGAAAATCATCGAGTATTGATTGAGGCCGTAGCGGCAGTTCAAGAAAATGTAATAGTTGTATTAAGTAACGGTGCCCCGGTTGAAATGCCATGGCTTAATAAGGTGAAGGCCGTTTTAGAAGGGTATTTAGGTGGCCAAGCAATCGGAGGAGCTATTGCAGATATCTTGTTTGGAGTTATAAGTCCAAGTGGAAAACTTGCTGAAACTTTTCCACAAAAGCTTGTGCACAATCCATCCTATTTAAATTTTCCAGGGAATGGAGAAACGGTAGAATACCGTGAAGGAGTTTTTGTAGGATATAGACATTATGATACAAGAGATGTAGAGCCATTATTTCCGTTTGGTTATGGCTTAAGTTATACAACCTTTGAATATAGCGATTTACAAGTAAATAAGAAACAAATGAAAGACGATGAATTCCTTACTGTATCTGTTAAAGTAACAAATACGGGAGACATGGAGGGAAAAGAAGTAGTCCAGCTATATGTGAAGGATGTAGATGCAACTATTCCTCGTCCAGAAAAAGAATTAAAGGGATTTAAAAAGGTTTTATTAAAATCTGGAGAGTCTACTACTGTTGAATTTGAATTAGATAAGAGAGCATTTGCTTATTACAATGTTACTATAAATGATTGGCATGTGGAGACAGGAGCTTTTGAAATATTAGTTGGTAAATCTTCACGTGAAATTTTGCTAAAAGAAGAGATTTATGTTGAATCAACTGTTAGTATTAAGAAAACGTTAAATCGACATTCCACATTTGGAGAATTATTGGAACATCCAATTGGAGCGGAAATTATGAAATCTATGGGGCAAGTGGACCTTGATGAAACAGCCGGCTTAGGCGCAGGTATGCAAGAGATGTTTATGGGAACCTCCATGCACAATGCAGCAGTAATGAGTAATGGACTATTTACAGAAGAAATGCTTGATCAGATTCTTGCAGCTGTAAATGGGACAAATGATAACTAATTATATGAAGTAGAATAATGAAATACCCTCTAGGGATGAAACAGAATAACCGGTTTTCTCCCCTAGAGGGGTTTTTTGTTCTCCCTCTATTTATTATCTAAATGATAATTTTCTTTGTATTGTTTTGGTGTCATTTTTGTGTGCTTTTTAAACACCTTTGTAAAATAGCTCTGATCAGAAAAATTTAATAAAGAACAAATCTCAGATAGTGGGGTATTAGTATATTCAAGCAGATTCTTCGCTTCATCAATTTTAACTTTCTGAATATACTCGCTTACTGAAAGACCAACTTCTTTTTTAAATAATACAGAAAAATAACTAGGACTTAGTTCTGCAATATTTGCTACATCCTCATGACTAATTTTTTCGTAACGATTATTATAGATATAATTTTTACATTTAGTAATAGTTTTTGAATTTTGACTTGTTTTAATCTTTAATACGTTATTGGTTAAGGCAAAAAAAGCCTCCAATTGCACTTTTTCAAGGTCTTGGATAGAATTCATGTCTTCTAATCGTTGAATAAATAAATCGCTTAAAGTAAAGGCAACCTCAGGATGAACGCCACCTTCTATGGCAGCTCTAGTGGCTAAGGTAATTCCTGCAATTCCTATGTTTTTCCGTGAACGTATATAACTTGATTTAGAAAGAACACCTGTATTTTCTACTACTAATTTTGTGAAATTTTTTAATTCCTCTATATGTCCTTCTTTAATTATGGAGAGTAACTGCTTTTCTAGTAAAGGATTATGATGCATTGCTGTAGGATCTACGGGATTGTTAGCAGTGCTTTTCACTAGATTAATATCATAGTCAATTGTTTTATGGAAAAATTGTTTGTTTTCTTCTTCAATCCATTTTATTGGTAATAAAATGTTATTAATTAAGTGGTATGCTATGGCACTTATGTTTAGTAGCCTTTCACTCTCAATAATGGGAAGTGACTTAAAATAATGAAATACTTGTTCGTTTTTTGCAAAAACGTGAAAATCATTAATTAGTCCAGTTATTGTATGTTCAAATAAAGCATAAGGGAGAGAAGGTCCAATAATGATGGTTCCCACAAATTGCTTATTGTCGATAACACTAATTAATAGATAGTTTTCATAAAGATGTGTTTTTTTTATCACTGGGAAGTTGTAATACTCTTTAGGATTAAAATCTAGTAAGGTAAAAAGTAACTGTTTATCATTTTTGTAAAGCGGATTGAGGATTCTATCACCAATCACTTCAAATGAAATATCGCCATTTGGTAGTACAAAAAAGATAGGTAAATGAAAAGATCCAGAGAGAAGGCTACAAAGATTTTTTAAAGTGCCATTAGCTTTATCAGACATGGAAGTACCGCCTTTCTGTTTTGAATAAAACAACTTATAAAAATAAATTACTAAATTTAGGAGCATATTACCATAAAAATATAAAAATTTATCTTAAAATAAGAAAGCGGTAACAAAAATGAATTGGGAATGAGATTATCTAATCATCTGTAAGTGTATTTTTACTAAAAAAAGGAGAGGTGAAAGATGATAATAGAAAATTTAACTGTTGAATACAAGAAGAATCCTTTAGGATTAGATACTAAGAAGCCAAGATTTTCATGGAAAATCGCTTCAAATGAACAAAATGTATGGCAAGAAAGCTACCGAATTATTGTACAAAATGATAGAAAAATTTGCTGGGATACTGGCATACAGGAAAGCAGTAAATCGATTTTAGTAGATTATGAAGGTTTGGAATTACAAGCCCGTACTTTATATGATGTGAAAATAGAGGTTTGGGATAATAAAGGGAACTACGCTATAGCGAATGATTCTTTTGAAACCGGATTACTCTCTGGCGTTAACTTTAGTGGAGACTTTATTACACATCAGTTACCTCCAGAAGAAACAGCATGTCCTGTTTTTGTGAAAGAGTTCACTGTGAATAAGAGTATTGAAAAAGTAAGAGTGTATGCAACAGCACTTGGAGTTTACGAAGTGAAAATTAATAGTAGAAAACTCGGAGATACCTATTTTGCACCAGGATGGACGAACTATCATAAGCGTCTTCAATATCAAACATATAACGCCGATAACATGCTACAAGAGAACAATAAAGTGGAAATAATAGTGGGAAATGGCTGGTATAAAGGCATATTTGGTTTTACATGTACTCCTAATCACTATGGAGATAAGGTGGCTGCACTAGCAGAAATTCATATTACTTATAAGGATGGATCAGAAGAGATCATTAAGACAGATGATAGTTGGAAAGTGGCTACAGGAAGTATTCGAACAAGTGAAATTTATATGGGAGAAACAATCGATACAACTTTCACAGAGTCAATCACTTCCCAAGCCGTTACTATGCCATTTGAGAAGAGTCTACTAGTGGGACAGGAAAATGAACCGGTAAGAATAGTAAAGAGACTAGAAGCTAAAGAATTATTAACTACTCCTAAAGGAGAAAAGGTAATAGACTTTGGTCAAAATCTTACAGGATTTATAGAATTGAAAATTGTTGGACAGAAAGGACAGAAGATTACTATTCGTCATGCGGAAACATTAGATAAAAAAGGGAACTTTTATGCAGAAACTCTTCGTCAAGCAATATCAGTAGATCATTTTATTTGCAATGGAGAAGAGCAAATTTTCCGTCCACATTTCACTTTCCACGGATTTCGCTATATAGCAATAGAAGGATTAGAAGCTATTCATCTCCCTAATTTTGTAGCTTGTGTATTGCATACTGATATGGAGGAAACGGGAACTTTTATTACGTCTAATCCACTAGTGAACCAGTTACAAAGTAATATTCAATGGAGTCAGCGAGGGAATTTTTTAGATATTCCAACAGATTGTCCTCAAAGAGACGAAAGGTTGGGATGGACAGGAGATGCACAAGTCTTTGCTGGGACTGCTGCCTATAATATGAATGTTGCTTCTTTCTTTACTAAATGGCTGAGAGATTTAGCTTCAGAGCAAACAGAGGAATACGGAGTTCCGCATGTTGTCCCAAATATATTAGGAAATCAAGACGGGGCAGCAGCTTGGAGTGATGCTGCAGTTATTATTCCTTGGGTAATATATCAGACCTATGGTGATAAAAGGATATTAGAAGACCAATACGAAAGTATGAAAGGATGGGTTGATTACATTTCTTCCCGCTGTGGAAGCAATGGATTATGGCAAGCTGGCTTTCAATATGGAGACTGGCTTGGGTTGGATAAAGAGGAATGTAGTACAGAAAGAACGGGAGCAACTGATCCCTATTTCGTAGCGAATGCTTATTATGCTTATTCTACACATTTATTAAAAGAGACAGCTGAAGTGTTAGGCAAAACAAACGATGCCCAAACTTATCAATCATTATATGAGTCTATTAAAAAGTCATTCAATGAGGAATATATAACACCAAATGGAAGGTTAGTTTCTGAAACCCAAACAGGTTGTGTACTGGCACTACACTTTGATTTGGTAGAAGAAAAATACCGTAAAAGAATACAAGAATCATTGGAAAAAAATATATTAAATCATAAAAATCATTTAACGACGGGATTTGTTGGAACACCGTATTTATGTCATGCTTTATCAGAAAATAATCTTCATGAATTGGCAGGTACATTATTTTTAAAAGAAGATTATCCATCCTGGTTATATGCTGTGAAAAAGGGAGCTACGACCATTTGGGAACGATGGAATTCAATATTGCCAAATGGGGATTTTGATGAATCTGGAATGAATTCATTAAATCATTATGCTTACGGAGCAATAGGAGAATGGATGTATCGAAAGTTAGCCGGGATCAATCAACTAGAGCCTGGATATAAGAAGATACTCATTAAGCCACAATTTATAAAAGGAATTACATTTGTAGAAGCATCCTTTGAAAGTATGTATGGTGCCATTAAAAGTTCTTGGTCTTGTAGGGACAATAAGATTAAAGTTGACATAGAGATACCAGCAAATACAACGGCAGTTATTTATTTACCAGAAAAAGAACAACCAATCGAAGTAGGTTCAGGCTCCTATTCTTATGAATATGCAACAGAAATAAATTTAGATAGAGAGCGTTTTACAATGGATTCCACCTTAAAGGAAATTATGGAGGAGCCTTTGGCTGTGGAAATATTCAATACTTATTCTCCAGAATTATTGAATCATCCGATGATACAATATGCATACCAATTATCAATTAGTGAAATTATTGCCACAGCTCCTAAGGAATCTTATACCTTATTTAAAATGGTGATTGATGAATTGAATAAAGAAGAAGTTACTATTGCTCAATAATAAATTTTTGGAAAAGGGAGATACAAAAAATCTTCCTTTTTTCCTTTTTATAAGCGAAAGCTTAATAATCTTATCGATAAATTAGAGGAATTATTAAATTATATTGTTAATACTGGTTAATTTAGAATTTAAATTACTAAAAAAAGAAATAAAGTACCATAATTATATCAGAAAGTGCAATAAAATAAATAAAGTAAGCGGTATCAAAAATGAATGAAGGAGGAAAGAAAGGTATGAAAATAGAACAGGAAATATTAGAAAATACTCCCGCATCGAGCGGAAAAAAGAAAATTGATTTAGGCTATGATTCACAAGGAATAAAAAAAACGATGAGATTTTATCATTATCTTGGAGATGGAGCAGCTACAGTTACATTAAATAGTATAAATGGCCTTGTTGGGATATTAACCTATTTTTATACAGATAAGGTTGGGATAGCTGCTGCAACAGTTGGTACACTTATGTTGGTAACAAGAATTTTGGATGCGGTTGCAGATTTAGTGATGGGAAAAATTGTTGATAGTACCAAGTCTAAATATGGAAAAGCGCGACCTTGGATGTTATGGATGGCAATTCCAGCTCTAGTATCCATTATATTGCTTTTTACAGTACCAGCTGAGGCCTCTTCAACAACCAAGACAATTTATGCTCTAATTACCCTAATAATAGCAACTGCTATCGTTTATGCCGCAGTTGCTATTCCATACAATAGTTTGATGGCAATGCGAACAAAAAGTTCGGAGGAACGTGGAAAGATAGGAATTACTCGTTCTATTTATGGATATATAATGGGTATGATTATAGCTATTGGATTGATTCCAATAACCAATATGCTTGGTGGAGACCAATCTGCTTGGATAAAAGTAGCTGTAGTTATAGGGATAATTTCATGTATTTCATTATTAGTTACATTTGCATCGTCTAAAGAAGAGGCAGTAGAAGCAATCAAAGGTGAAGTGGATGATAATGTTCCTTTTTTTGAAAGCATAAAACTTTTATTTAAAAATAAATATTGGGTTATGATGTTGTTTGCGCAATTATTTATAAATATGACATATATTTTATCAGGATCAACTGGAGTCTATTATACAAAGTATATACTTGGAAATGAAAATTTAGTTGGAATTATGGGAGCTGTGGGGTTAATTCCAGTGATTCTTGGATTTGCTGCAGTTGGACCAATGATAAAAAAATTCGGTCTTGCCAAAACAGCAAGAATTGGAATTGTCTTAGGGATCTTTGCTAGTTTCATTCGTTGTTTTATGCCTTATAGTTTTTCCGCTGCATTAATTCTAGGAGGAATTGGTACATTTGCAACGATACCGATGATGGCAGTAGGTGGAGTTTTAGTTAATAATACAGTTGAATATGGGGAATGGAAGTTTGGCAAAAGGTTAGTCGGGATGGTAAATAGTGCAAATAGCTTTGGGGTGAGAGTTGGAAGCGGTCTAGCAGGTGCTTTAATTGGTTGGATACTAGCATTTGGTAATTATGATGGAACGCTCGAAACACAGCCGGACTCAGCAATTTTCAGTATTTTGGTTGTAACTGTTTATCTTCCATTAATTCTATTTGTTCTTACCTATCTATTTTTGCGTAAATATGATTTGGATGGAAAATACCCTCAGATTATTAAAGAATTAGAAGCACGTAGAAATAAAAAGTAAGCGCTTAATAATATTTGGGAGTATGATTAGTAATAGGAATAGAAGCATCTAGTGGGTACTTTGAAATATGGTATAAATGGAATTGACTTTTAAGGAGAGGAAGAGAAGAATTGCTAATCAAACAAGTTAACGTTAATTCTGGAAGTTTATTAAAAGCTTATATATTGGATAATTCAGCGGAATTTGCAAACATAAGCAAAAGGCCAGCTATTTTAATTTTCCCAGGCGGAGGTTATTATGGTATTTCTGATCGTGAGGCAGAACCGATTGCAATGGCATATTTGGCGGAGGGATATAACGCATTTATCCTCCATTATTCTGTAGGGAAAGAATCTAACTTTACTAATGCGTTTAGCGATGCAGAGAAAGCTCTTTCCCTTATACATGAAAATGCCGATGAATGGAATATTGAAACGAAAAAGGTTGCTGTTATTGGGTTTTCAGCAGGTGGGCATTTGGCTGCATCATTAGGAACAATGGGTAAGCTTAGACCCAGCGCAATGTTATTAGGGTATCCGTGTATTTTAGAAAAATGGAATAGAGGTTTAGCATTCTCTGTACCATCTTTAGAAAAAGAAGTGGATAATCAAACACCGCCTGCATTTTTATTTGCTACTTTTGAAGATGAATTAGTTCCGGTTGAAAATACTATCAGCTTTATGCAAGCATTAAATGAACACAAAATTGCTTTTGAATCGCATATTTTTCAAAAGGGAGTTCATGGACTTTCACTTGCCAAAGGGCAAACGTCTTCAGGATTGAAGAAATTGGTTAATAATGATTTTTCGAAATGGTTTGCTTTAAGTGTATCTTGGTTGAAAAATATAATTGGTGATTTTCCAGCAGATAAAGACAGTAATATTCCTAATGCAAGAGATGTTAATGAGTATTCTATTGAAGTTCGAATCGAATCCCTGTTAAATAATCCAGAATGTCGAGAATTGCTGCAAACTCATCTTCCTATTTTATTAGAAGTCGAGGCTCAAGAAAGTGCGAAGGATTATTCGATAAAAATAGTGAATCAAGGTTTACCTAACGCACTATCTGAAAATCAATTGAATGAATTAAATGACCAATTAAAGAAAATAAAAGTAACGGAGTAATTTTTGTAATTAGATAGAATTCATATAACAAAGTATCTTTCGTAATCATTTTTTACAAAGGATGCTTTGTTTTTGTTTTAAAGGCCATCAAACAAATATGAATGGTTATGTGCGACTCTAATTTGTTGATTTTTCAATTTAAAGGTATAATTTGGTCTATATTAAAGATAAGGTGAATTAAAAATGAGTAAATTTCAAAAGTCATATGAGAATATCACGATTATTTTACAAGATTCAACTAAAATCCCTATTTTATTATGGATTAGTCTTGTTTATATTGCAGCTCTATTACTTCAATCGTTTGATCATTTGTCCATAATAAATAATATTATTTTTACTTGTGCTATGATAGGGCATTGTCTTGCTTATTGGTATTCAAAAACATGGAGTCGAATTTATCCCTGGCTTTATGTAATAAGCCAAGGATTTTTAATCTTCTTATCCGCATTTTGGATACCAGCAGGATCCCCAGCTATTTTAATTGGTTTACTGCCAATAATTATTGCACAGAGCATAACAGTTTTTGAAAGCAAACTAAAGATTTTTATATTTTTTATTATTTTTTATGGCCTGTTCTGTATAGAGATAGTTTTAAGTTATGGATCAGAAGAATTACCGATATTTATCCCTATTTTATTCATCATATTGACCATTGTAGTTTTTTATACGGTTATTTATAATAGGCAGGTCAATGCGAGACTGCGGATGGAATACTATTTAAAAGAGCTAGAAACGGCTCATAAGGAAGTGGAAAAACTAACACTTGCTAATGAGAGACAGCGAATGGCTAGAGATTTACACGATACATTAGCTCAAGGAATTGCGGGCTTTATTATGCAATTAGAAGCAATCCAAGTTTATATAGACAATGGAAATAAGGAAAAGTCACAGGAAATTGTTCTAAAATCTATGCAGCAAGCACGAGAAACATTAAAGGAAGCAAGAATTGTTATTGATAATTTACGATATAATTCCAATACTAGCCAAGGGGATTTTAATAGTATCGTATTGGGGAAAATTCAAAAGTATAAGGAAGCAACTTCTGCAGAGATTACTTACACAATAGATCGCTTTCCTCCATTATCAACATTTATACTGGAACACAGTGTCCATATAGTAAGTGAATGTTTGACAAATGTTATAAAGCATTCCCAAGCGACACAAGTGAAAATACATATTAACAAAGTGGAAAAGCAAATGGTTATTAAAGTAGAAGATAACGGTGTTGGTTTTGCGGCAAATATGGTTGGCAAACACACTGGGAAATATGGTTTGTTAGGTATAACGGAAAGAGTTAGATTATTAGGTGGAAAAGTGGATGTCAAAAGTATAAAAGGAAAAGGGACGACTATTTTGGTAGAAGTCCCAATCTAAATGGAAGTGAGAGGAAACGTCCTGTATAATGTACTAATTGTTGATGATCATTTAGTGGTAAGAGAAGGATTAAAATTAATGATAGAAACAAATGATATGTTTCGTGTGATAGGAGAAGCAGAAAATGGAGAAATAGCACTTCATTTAATAGAAGAACTATCACCTGACGTAATCTTAATGGATTTAAATATGCCTATCCTGAGTGGATTAGACACGATAAAAAAATTAAACGAAAGAAATATTTCCATTCCTGTGATCATTTTAACTACATATAATGAAGATAATTTAATTCTAGAAGGAATCAATTTAGGGGCAAAAGGTTATTTACTGAAAGATACTACTAGAGAAAATCTATTCAGGACTATTGAAGCTGCTGTGAAAGGGGAAACCCTTTTGCAGCCTAATATATTGAATACAATCTTAAATTTTAAGGATACTCAAAAGAATAATCAGAAATCTAGCCAATCTATCCTTACTGATAAAGAAACTTTTATTTTACAAGCCATAGCAAAAGGATTTCGAACAAAAGATGTTGCTTTTGATATGGGAATTGCAGAAAGAACAGTGAAGGCGCATTTAACAAATATTTATAATAAATTAGGAGTAAATACTAGGACAGAAGCTGTAGCAATATCTATTGAGAAAGGTTATATTCATCTATAAATTCCAAACTATGCCCAATCGTACATTCGGCAATTGCCCAAATGTACGATTTTTTTTATTTTCTTTTTCTGTAGTATAAAGGCAGAACATATGGAACTAATAGACGAAAGGGGATTTATATGGCAAAATTTCTTTATAGTATAGGCGAATGGGCCTTTAATCATAGAAAAAAAGTATTAAGTGGTTCACTGATTATCCTAGTTAGCATGGTGATTATAGCTTTAAGTGTGAAACCATCGTTTCAGAATGAAATCACTATTCCAGGTACTAAATCAGAAGCTGCAGGTGAATTATTGAAGGAGGAATTTCAGACTGGTGAATCTCCTGAAAATGGCCAAGTTCAATTAGTCATGAAGGCACCAAAAGGGAAAACTTTAGAAACAGACGAAGTAAATGAACAAATTAAAGAAACGCTCAACGATATTAAAAGAGACAAGAAAGTAACAGAAGTAGCTACACCTTCAGAGCTTGGAAATCTTAATGAATCAAAAGAAATTGGTTACGCTACAGTAACATTTAAGATTCCTGCCGATGAAGTATCAGAGGAATCTAAGGAGAATATCTTAGAAAAAATAGAGCAGACACGTGGAGAAGGGATAGAAACAGAAATTGCAGGTAATGTTGCCTTTTCGGAAATGGAAATTGGTGGAATTACTGAAGTTATTGGGGTTGCAATTGCATTTCTAGTACTAGCCATCACATTTGTCTCATTCTTGGTAGCTGGACTGCCAATTATTACAGCAGCTATTGGTTTAGGCATTGGGTTAATGATGATTATGATTGGGACAAAGTTTTTTGAGATTACCTCCTTTTCTTTATCATTAGCTGCTATGCTTGGACTTGCTGTTGGAATTGATTATGCATTATTTATCATTTCACGCTTTAGACAACAATTGCAAAAAGGCAATTCAGTTAAGAAGGCGATAGCAATTGCAACAGCTACGGCTGGTAGTGCAGTTGTGTTTGCAGGACTGACTGTTATTATTGGTTTATTGGGCTTGGCAGTAGCGAAGATTCCCTTTCTTACTGCAATGGGAATAGCAGCCGCAGTTTGTGTGTTAATCGCAATTATAATTGCAACAGTTTTGGTTCCGGCGTTATTAGCAATATATGGTGATAAAGTCCATCCTTCTAAGAAAAATAAATTAATAGGAAAATTTTCGAAAGAGAATAAGGAAAGTTCCTTAACAAGTAAGTGGGGGAAGATGCTTTCTTTACATCCAATGATCATCTCTATATTAAGCATCGCTTTTCTTCTTTTTGTTACTATTCCATTTTTTCATATGGAATTAGGATTGCCTGATAATGAAACAAAATCAGAGAAAACAACGGAAAGACGAGCATACGATTTGTTATCGGAAGCATATGGACCTGGTTATCATGCATCTTTAATTGTTATTGCTAAAGTAAGTGAAAAAACAGAGAATGCTGAACAAGCATTAACAGATGTTACAAACAAAATAAGTGAGCTAGAAAACGTGAAAGCCATTAGTCCGGCAATACCTAGTCCGTCTGGAGAAATCTTTATGATTAATGTAACACCAGAGACAGGGCCGAATGACGTCAAAACGAAGGATTTAGTTCATTCTATTCGAAATCATTTTAGTGAAATGGAAAAGGAATATTCTACAGAACTATTCGTAACAGGAGCAACGGCTGTTAATATTGATATCTCTGATAAGTTAAATGAAGCATTGCCGATCTTCTCTATACTGATAGTTGGATTAGCTTTTATATTACTAGTAGTTGTTTTTCGATCAATTCTAGTACCACTAAAGGCAGTTCTTGGTTTTATATTATCGTTGGGAGCTACTCTTGGTTTTGTGGTATTTGTAGTTCAAGATGGAAACTTTCTACAATTATTTGGATTTAATGCTGCGAATCCAGTGTTATGTTTCTTACCCGTCATTGTAATTGGAATTTTATTTGGATTAGCGATGGATTATGAAGTTTTCTTAGTAAGTAGAATTCGTGAGGAATATTCCCATTCCGGTGATGCAAAAAAAGCAGTATTAGTAGGTTTACAAGATAGCGGAAGAGTTGTTATTGCAGCTGGGTTCATAATGATGGCAGTATTTGCTGGCTTCATGCTTGCCCCTGACCCTATTATTAAGTCAATGGGATTTGCCCTTACCTTTGGAGTTCTCTTTGATGCTTTTATCGTCAGAATGACAATCGTACCAGCTATTATGATTTTAATGGGGAAAACAGCTTGGTATTTACCAAAATGGCTTGATAAGATTCTTCCAAGAATAGATATAGAAGGGGAATCCATTATGCAAGAGACGGAAGAAAAAGATGTCGAAAGTAATTTAGTGACAGATAAGTAAAGAGTAATAAACATTTATAAGAAGAGATGGAGGAATTGCTCCATCTTTTTTGCTTCCTTCTTTATTCAAAAGTAAAATAAAATCATCGTTATGTAATTTGAATTATCTAAATAGTAATAAAGCTTAGCAGGGAGAAAGTAGCTGATGTTTATATTTACTAAATTGAATATGGTTATATTAAATATTGCAAAGGAGTACTTATATGTCTATTGATATAAATTGTGATTTAGGTGAAAGCTATGGTGCTTATCGAATTGGGAATGATGAAACAATTATCTCCTATGTAACTAGTGTAAATATTGCTTGTGGTTTTCATGCAGGTGATCCAACTACCATGAGAAAAACGGTGAATCTTGCACTGGAGAATAAAGTGGCGATTGGTGCCCATCCAGGCTTTAATGATGTTCTTGGCTTCGGGAGGAGAGAAATAAATATATCACCCAATGAAGTATATGATATAGTCATTTATCAAATAGGAGCATTAGAAGCATTTGTGAAAGCAGAGGGCGGAACCTTGCAGCATATAAAGCCACATGGTGCGTTATATAATATGGCTGTGAAAGATGGACGACTGGCTGATGCGATTGCCAAAGCTATTTACAAGATAAATCCTGCGTATATTCTATTCGGTTTAGCGAACAGTGAATTGATTAGAGCGGGGAAACGCTATGGCTTAAAAACTGCTAACGAGGTATTTGCAGATCGAACTTATCAATCAGATGGAAGTTTAACACCACGTACACATAAACAAGCTCTTATCGACTGCCCTAAACAGGCAGCTAAACAGATAATTGATATGATTAAGAATAAAAAGGTTACCTCTGTACAAGGTGAAGAGATACCTATTCAAGCAGATACCATATGTATTCATGGTGATTCTACCCATGGTATATCCATTGTAAAAGAAGTAACATCTACGTTACTTCAATCGACAATAACCATCCGCAATTTTATGGAGAAAATATAAGTATTTGAATTTAGCATTGCTAAAAAACCCCCTCAACTAGGATGTTGGAAACTAACTACAATAAAAGAATTTAGTTACAATTAATGATTTAATGAAATGAATAGAAAATTAATCAATTTTTAAAGAAAAAACTGGAATTTTTATTACGTTAAGATGTATAATATATTTCATTGGTGTTACAATAAATTAGTTTTGTAATTGCTTTGTAACAAAAAAGATAAATACTTTAGGATAATAATAATTAAATGAAGAACTCGCAAGAAATACATACTTACTATTTAATAATGGAATAAAAAATGCTCTCTGGAATTTTAGTAATAGGAGTTTTTTGATTGTTATCTGTCCGTTGATTCACTGGTTTTGTTAGGGGTGGGGGAAATGGGTTCGATTGAAGAGCTCTATGAAACATATAGTCAAGAATTAATTCATTTTCTGATCTATTTAGGGGTGAAAAAGGAAGAGGCAGAAGATTTAGTACAAGAAGTTTTTATAAGACTGTTAAAAACAAAGTGTCTCTTTAAAGGAGAAAGTAGTGAACGAACCTGGCTATATACGATTGCGAAAAATATTGCCATTGATCATTTTCGAAAACAAAAAAATTCCTATACCTTTGATTGTGAAATACCTAGTCATATAAAGGATGAACAGGCACTTCCTGATGAAGTTGCGATGAAGAAAGAACAGCTTGATTGGATTAATCATTTACTTTGTTGTTGTACAGAAGATCAAAAAAAGGTAATTTATTGTAGATATTTAAAAGAAATGTCTATAGGAGAAACAGCTTTGAATTTGGGCTGGTCTGAAAGTAAAGTGAAAACGACACAGCATCGGGCTTTAAAGCTGCTGAAAAAGAGTTTAGTAAGCATATGAAATTTGCACGGTAACAGAAGGAACTAAATGACTTAGGGAGAAATTTAACTTTTCCTTACATTAAAAAAGTGGAGGATTTCCTCCACTTTTTTTGTTTATTTTATTCCTTTCATCTTGTTTTGAATCATAGGTGATAACAAGAAAAGGATAATACTTAAGATAATAGCTACTCCACCAAGAATACCGAAATATGCAACTTCAGATATTTTTGTGAATAATGGAGCGATTTGTGCATTTAGTGCTTGTGCAGCTGCACTGGATAAGAACCAAAGGCTCATTGTCTGTGCAGAGAAAGCAGCTGGTGCCAGTTTAGTTGTTGCAGACAGGCCGACTGGAGATATACATAGCTCCCCAACTACTACAAGGAAATAGCTTAATACTAACCATAATGGGCTAACTAATGTATTTACTCCGCCTAAATAGGCTGGTAACATCATAATGATAAAGGATAAACCGGCAAACAATAAAGCAATTGAAAACTTCTTAGATACAGAAGGTTGACGATTTCCAAGCTTAACCCAAATCCATGCAAATACTGGTGCAAATATAATAATGAACAATGGATTGATGGATTGGAAAATAGTTGGTGAAAGACTAAATCCGCCAAACTCTAATTGTGTTCGTTTATCAGCATAGGCGGCAAGAATGGTTGATCCTTGTTCTTGAATCGCCCAGAACATAACGGCAGCTAAAAAGAGTGGGATATAGGCAATCAGTCTTGATCGTTCATCACGAGTAGTTTTTGGACTGCGATACATAACAATGAAATAAATAGCTGGAATTAAGAAGCCGAGAATTCCGACAATTGTGACAAATGATTCGAAAGTTAAGATTTTCAATGGAATTAAAATAGCTAGAATGATGGCAAGGACCACTATGCTAATACCGATAGAAGAATATACTTTTTTCTTTTCGTTTTTAGATAATGGATTTGGCACAATTGTACCAGCAAGTCCTAAATTTTTCTTCTTTGTCATCATGAATACTATTAATCCACATAACATACCAATTGCTGCTAGTCCGAAACCAAGATGGAAACTATAATTCATTCCGATTTCTCCAACAATAATTGGTGATAGGAATCCACCCAGATTAATTCCCATGTAGAAGATACTAAAACCAGCGTCACGGCGCGCATCCTCAGGACTGTACATTTCTCCAACAATACTTGATACATTTGGTTTTAATAATCCTGTTCCGATTACAATTAAAATCATGGAAATAAAGAACATGGTAATACTACCCGGCACAGCTAATACAATATGACCAAGCATAATGAAAATACCGCCATAGAAAACGGCCTTACTTGTCCCAAATATCCTATCTGCAAACCATCCACCGATTATCCCAGACATATAAACAAGTGAACCGTAGATAGATACAATGGCAATCGCCGTACCCTCGGAAATACCTAATCCGCCTTTAGATACTTCATAGTACATATAATAAACTAGGATGGCTCTCATCCCATAGTAGGAAAATCTTTCCCAAAATTCTGTAAAGAAAAGTGTGAACAACCCTTTAGGGTGACCAAAAAATCCCTTTTGGGGAACACTGTCCACAATTTTCTGTTTATTTAAATCTGACATTAAAGAAACCTCCTCTATTATTTTAATATAATACTGAAAAGATACTAGATTTGTCAAAAAAATTTTTGTTAGAACATAAAATTGGAATAAATTGTGGCTTTTTAGAGTCTGAATTCATAATAATCATTTTATTATGAAAAATATTAATGTTTTTAATATAATTATTTTTAAACTTTAAGTAAGGAGTTTTAATTAGATACGAAGTATATGCATAAAAAATAAGCAGAAGGAAGCATACTAAAAAAAACGAGTTGGTGAGGACGGGTGCAACAATTCAATGAGCAATCATATAGATATAAAAAGATGAATATGTCTATTATTAGAACAAATTATTTAAGAGTAAACAATCCTTTGATGCCACTATGGTGGGCTCTTGCCATGCCAGGTACTGGTCATATTATGGTTGGGAAGTTTCTGATAGGAATGCTTTTATTTATATGGGAATTTTTGATTAATACACAGGCGCATTTAAATTTAGCTATTTTGTACTCCTGTATTGGTAAATTTCAATTAGCTGCTGAATCGCTGGATATAAGATGGTTTTTTTTCTATGTAGGAATTTATATTTTTAATGTATGGGATGCATACAGAATAACTACGGATATTAATCAAATTTCGCTGTTAGCTAAAGAGGAAAGATATCCACTAATGCCATTTGTTATCCATCCATTGGAAATCAATTATTTGCAGCGAGTAAATAAATGGGTTCCAGTATTTTGGTCCATCATTACTCCAGGTCTTGGTCATTTAATTCTTAGAAACTTTTTAACTGGTTTATTTTTATTAGTTAGTCATTTAATCATACTCTACCACTCAAGAGCATTAGAAGGAATTTATTTCACTTGCAGAGGATTATACGGTTTAGTTTCCTCCACCTTAAACGTAGAATGGCTTCTGTTTCTGCCGTCCATTTATCTATTTGCTGCATGTGATACATATTACCATGCCATTGAAATGAATCAACTGTTTAAACTAGAGCAGAGCCATTATCTTGAACAAAAATATTCTTTTTATCTTAAAAGAAACTTTAAAATAAAGGACAATAATCCATGAATATTATCTCCGTCTTTGATCATTCCTTAAAAGTCGAATTGGTACTACATGAATTAGAAAAGCATCATATTCGCAAGGAAGATATATTTGTATCATCTCTTAATAAAAAAGGGGTAGAGAAAAAATATATGGATCCTTTCAATGCAGATGGTTTTAATATGTTCTTTGTTGCTAGTGTGAGTATGATTATGATGCTTTTGGGTACCATCTATGGATTTGTTCTTTATTTAGGTCCAATTCTCTGGGGATTAATTGGTTTAATAGTGGGAATTTGTATTACCATTCCGGTAGATTACTTGTATAAGCGGTGGAGAAATAAAGAAAAGATAAAACCAAGTAAAGCGGAGTTAATTATCGTTATTCATTGTGAGGAGTCTAAAGCAGCTTTAATAGAAAGTCTATTGTACCAATATCATACAATTGGGTTAGTTAAAATATAAAAAAAGGAATCTAAATTTATAGACTCCTTGTTACTATTTATCCACGTATTGCTTTAATTGCTTCCTCACGGTTAGGATTGTTATAAATAAATGATCCAGCAACAAGAACATTCGCGCCTGCCTCTTTGACTAATACAGCAGTTTCAGTATTAATACCACCATCTACTTCAATATCAAGTGTTGGATTTAAAAGATCTGCTAACTGACGTACTTCTTTAATTTTAGGAAGGACATTAGGAATAAAAGCCTGTCCGCCAAAACCAGGATTAACTGTCATTAATAGAACCATGTCAATATCTTCGATAATATGCTTAATCATTTCTACTGGCGTACTTGGATTTAATACTACTCCAGCCTTTACGCCCTGTTCTTTTATTAATTGAATAGTACGATGCAAGTGGCGAGAGGCCTCTACATGTACGGTGATGATATCAGCACCAGCCTTCGCGAATGCTGGAATATAAGCATCTGGATTTTCAATCATTAAATGAACATCTAACGGCAAAGTTGTCACAGGACGAATTGCTTCCACAATAAGTGGGCCAATAGTTATATTTGGTACAAAATGACCATCCATTACATCCACATGAATGTAATCAGCGCCACCTCGTTCTACATCTTTCACTTCATCCCCTAGCTTAGCAAAATCAGCGGAGAGAATGGAGGGTGCAACCTTAATCATTTGTATGCCTCCCTTTCTTAATCTATGTATTACATCAAAATTATAGCAGATTGTGAGATATCGAACAAGCGGATTGGATGCGCTTGCTTGTTTTTATGAAAGGTGAGAATGAAAAATTGTAGCCACTTCGTTTGTATAAGAGGATAAATAGAAGTGGCTATCCATAAGTGAATCTCATCATGGAGAATAATTATAGTTTAGTTATGATTTCTTTTTGAATATCAGCTGGTGCTGCAGCGTAATTTGTTGAAATACATGTAATAAGCATTTCTTTATTCTTGTAGAAAGGTTCTTTGTTTTTATTATAATAAAAACGAACACTTTCTTCTTCTTTAAAAAATTCTTTCCCGATTTTTAATAGAGTAGTAACGGGTAGTTTCTCAAAGGAAACAGTGCTTATTTCTTCTTTTTTAGCAACTACAGGCTGTTCTTGGTCTGTATTCTTAAATTCGCTCACCAATTTTTTAAGAACTTTTTCTTGTGAGATTACTTGTTTCAAAAGTTTTTTACGAACTCTTTTTTTCTTCGATTGAAGTCCAAAAGTTTCTAATATATAGTGATGTAATTCTGTATTTTGTGTTACTTCTTCTTGCATCTTACTCATTGTATCCATTGCAAAACTCCTCTAATCTTTTCTTTCACCACTAAATCCATAGAAAATAGGGATTTGGCACTGAATCATTATATACTAAACTGTTAAAAGTACAAAATTTACTTCGGTTAACGAAATAAAAATCTATAAAAATTAGGTTGCAAATTTAGAAAAGAAGGCATCAAAAGCCTTCTTTCCTTTATCCACGTTCTTCAAATAGGCGGACAATTTCTACGATTACATTTGTCGCTTTTACCATGTTATCGACAGAAATGAACTCATATTTACCATGGAAGTTCTCTCCACCTGTAAAAATATTAGGAGTTGGCAGTCCCATATAAGATAACTGTGAACCATCTGTACCACCGCGAATTGGTTGAACAATTGGTGTAATACCGAGATTTACCATTGCTTGATAGGCTACATCCACAATTTCTTTTACGGGTTCAATTTTTTCCCGCATATTGTAGTATTGGTCGTTTAGTTCCAGTTTTACTGTTTCGGCACCATACTTTTCATTTAACTCCGCTACAATTGTCTGCAGGATTCTTTTTCTCTCTTCAAAAGAAGTACGATCAAAATCGCGGATAATATAAGCAAGCTTTGTTTCTTCCACGTCTCCCTCAAAGGATAGTAAATGATAAAAACCTTCATAGCCCTCCGTATATTCAGGTGCCTCATTTGCTGGTAAGCGGTTTTGTAATTCCATCGCTATTTTCATACTATTAACCATTTTTCCTTTTGCTGTACCAGGATGAACATTCGTTCCCTTCACTGTGATTTTTGCGCCAGCAGCATTGAAGCTTTCATATTGCAATTCGCCTAATGGCCCGCCATCAACAGTGTAAGCAAAATCAGCATTAAAGGCTTTTACATTAAATTTATGTGGACCTCTGCCGATTTCCTCATCTGGTGTAAAGGCCACTCTAATTTTACCATGTTTAATTGCTGGGTTTTCTTTTAAGTAAATAAGAGCTGTTACAATTTCAGCAATACCTGCTTTGTTATCTGCTCCTAGTAAGGTTGTGCCATCCGTTGTTAACAAAGTGTGTCCTACGTAATTTTTTAATTCTGGAAAATCTTTCGGAGATAAAACGATATGTAAATCTTCGTTTAAGATAATATCCTCCCCATCATAATTTTCCACTTTTTGTGGACGAACATTTTTACCTGTAAAATCAGTAGCGGTATCTAAGTGTGCAAGGAAGCCGATTGTCGGCACTTTTTTCTCAGTATTTGCTGGCAAAGTTGCCATCACATATCCGTTTTCATCAATCGTTACTTCTTCCATACCAATTTCTTTCAGCTCTTCCACCAATAAATTGGCTAATGTTAATTGTCCTGGTGTAGACGGACATTCTAAATTATTCTCATTTGATTGGGTATCGACAACTGCATACGATACAAAACGATTTATTATATTTTCTTTCATGCGATTCAACTCCTTTATCAGATAGTTTGATTTTATCATAGGAGGAATGAATAAGACGAATATTGTGAATTTATGCTAAAAAGTCTCCCATTTCAGTTGTCGTTGGTAAATAGGTATGTTCACAATTATGTTGAATTTAGTGGAGGATTGATGCTTTATTTACAGAGCTTTTTAGATAGAATATAGTTAATAGGTTTGAAAAAGGAGATTGAGAATGAAAAGAAAAAATAGACCGGTTATTATATTTAGTGTAATTGTGTTAATTATTATTATTGGTATCGCAGCTATATGGACACTAAAGAGTAAGGATAATGACGCGATTGAAGACATACAGAAAATAAATGCATCAGCTACTTTTAATCAACAGGAGGAAGAATATATCGTTTATTTCTGGCAAGCCACTTGTACATACTGTAAACAAATAGAAAAAGATGTTCTTTCTTTTAGCAATAATGGTGAAATACCTATTTATGTTGTAGATATGCAGGACGAAAAAAATGAATCGAGCTGGTATGACTGGGAAGAGCATCATAAAAAGTATGACCAAGTAATTGGGAAAATCGAAGACGGGAAAGAAGTATGGAATGAGGGCATAAACATAGAGAATTTCCAAAATGATAAAAATACTGCTTGGGGAATTGTCGCGAACGAAGAAAACCAAATCATTGCAACACATAATACTGCTTTCGGAAACGAAGTACCAGAAAACGCGGAAGAAATTGAGATTACAGGAACACCAACGATGATAAAAATCAAAGATGGGAAATTTGCAGCATATGCAGTCGGTGTAGAAGAAACTGTAGAACTGCTAGGAAAATAACAGTAAAGAAGCTTTAAGATAGGGTGAACCTGTCTTAAGCTTCTTTTTTGATGAAGAGCGATAAATTGCAGCATTCGGAGGGAAGTGGTGTTCATAAAAGGGATGAAAGCCAAAAAGTAGAGCGGGAAAAAGAAAAGTGGCATTCATTAAAAGGATGAAAGCCCAAAAAACAAAAACATTCAGAAAAGTAGTGTTCATAAAGGGAATGAAAGCCAAAAAGTAGGGCGGGAAAAAGAAAAGTGGCGTTCATTAAGAGGATGAAAGCCCAAAAAACAAAAACATTCGGAAAAGTAGTGATCATAAAGGGAATGAAAGTCAGAAAGAAGAAGGTAAAAGAGAAAAGTGGCGATCATCAAAAGAATGAAAGCAAAAAACAGAAGCATCCGGGGAAGGTGGTGTTCATCAAGCAAAAGAAAGCAAAAACAACCTCATTACTCACTAAAAAACAAAAATAAACGTAAGCGTAACAGAGATATACATCATATTCTTTCTCTTTTGATAGGAATAGTCTTTAAAAAAATAAATAAAAACAAATAAACTATTTCAAAAATAAACAAACATATTATATAATGTATTTGGGGTATAAAAAAACAATTTGTGAAGGGAGAAATATTAATGGTACAGAATTTATGGAATAATGAAAAGGCTTCTCAGTTAAATAAGGGATTAGAAGAACTTGTATATCGTTCTAACTTAATTGGGACAGATCGAGCAGTATGTAATTGGGGTGGCGGTAATACTTCTATGAAAACAACCGAAAAGGATTTCCGTGGAAGAGACATAGAAGTAATGTGGGTAAAAGGAAGTGGTTCAGATTTAGCAACAATGAAAGCGCATAATTTTACTGGTCTAAAGCTAGAGGATATAAAACCGTTAATGGAAAGAGAAGAAATGTCAGATGAGGAAATGGTTGCTTATCTATCTCATTGTATGATTGATAGTTCTCATCCAAGGGCATCTATTGAAACTTTATTACACGCATTTTTACCGTATAAACATGTAGATCATACACATCCCGATGCCATTATTAGTATTTGCTGTGCTGATAATGGAAAACAAATTGCCGAAGAAATATATGGGAATCGTTTCGTTTGGGTTCCGTATATTCGTCCTGGATTCACCTTATCTAAAATGATTGCAGAAGGGGTGAAGAATAATCCAAATGCAGAATTAGTATTAATGGAGAAACATGGTCTTGTTGTTTGGGGAGAAACTGCCGAAGAAAGCTATAACAAAACAATTGCGATTATTAACGAAGCGGAAAACTATATTCATAATAAAATAGAAGAGGAGCAAGTATTTGGCGGAGAACAATATCCTGCTTTAAATGAAGAAGAGGCAGAAGAAATTTTAAGCCAAGTAATGCCAGTAATCCGCGGTGCGGTTAGTGGAGAAAAACAAATGCTGTTAACCTACGATAGAGGGGCTGATGTGCTTCAATTTGTAAATAGTAAGGATGCCAAAACCTTATCACAAATTGGTGCAGCATGCCCAGATCATCTTGTACATACGAAAAGACAGCCTTTATATATTGAATGGAATCCAACAACGAAAGATATTGCTAGTTTAAAAGAAAAAATTAAATCAGGTGTAGCAGAATTTAAAAAAGAATATACATCGTATTTTGATAGAAACAAAGAGACTGGAGATCAAATTTCTGAAACTGCTCCGCGTGTTATTCTAATACCTGGCATTGGGATGGTTAATACTGGGAAGACACTAGCTATGGCAGAAGTAAGCGGTGCTTTATACCGCCGTGCAATTTCTGTTATGAAGGGAGCTACAGCCTTAGGTAATTTCGTCTCGTTGAATGAAAATGAATCATTTAAAATAGAGTATTGGCCACTAGAATTGTATAAATTATCCCTTGCCCCGAAAGAAGCTGAATTCTCTCGTAAAGTCGCATTTGTTACAGGTGGAGCTGGCGGGATAGGCAGTGAAACATGTCGACTATTTGCAGAGCAAGGGGCACATGTTGTTATTGCAGATCTTAATATAGAAGGTGCCGAAAAGGTTGCAGCAGAAATAAATGAGAAGTATGGTTCCGTGAGAGCATTAGCCGTTAAGATGGATGTCACGAAAGAAGATGCGGTGAAAGAAGCATACAAGAAAACAGCTCTTACCTTTGGAGGGGTGGATATCATCGTCAATAATGCTGGTCTTGCTACCTCTAGCCCATTTGACGAAACGTCTCTACAAGAATGGAATTTAAACTTAAATGTTCTTGGTACAGGGTATTTTCTAGTTGCAAGAGAAGCGTTCAAACAAATGAAGGAACAAGGACTAGGTGGAAGTATGGTCTTCATTGGTTCTAAAAACTCTGTCTACGCAGGGAAGAATGTTACGGCCTATAGTTCGGTAAAAGCAATGGAAGCGCATCTTGCACGATGTATTGCAGCAGAGGGAGGAGAATTCGGTATACGTGTTAATACTGTCTTACCTGATGCCGTATTACAAGGATCCGCTATTTGGGGCTCTAAGTGGCGTGAAGAGCGAGCAGCTAACTATGGAATTGAACCAGATCAACTAGAAGAACATTATAAAAAACGGACCACTTTATTGGTAAATATTTTTCCAAAGGATATAGCGGAAGCGATTTGTTATTTCTCTTCCTCCAAAGCGGAGAAAACTACTGGATGCATGCTGACAGTAGATGGAGGAGTTCCAGCAGCCTTTACTAGATAATATTGGTTGGATTATTATCCTAATTTGTTCTTTTGAGAGGCTCAAAGAGATAAAGATAAGCATAAAAGAAGTGTGATTTCCATGAAAATCACACTTCTTTTTAATGTTAAATAAGGTAATATATGTTAAAATATTCATGGATGTTTATTAAACTAACGGATAAAAATTGCTTAAAAGTTGTTTTGTATTAAGACGAGGGAAATGAGGACATCTCTTTTGAAATAGTAACTAACGAATGACTAAAATATTTTTCTAGCTAATACCAACAATTAATGGAAGGTCAATTTGATTAAGTGGACATACCATTTGTGATGTTTCTCCTATTAGTCCTCTAAAGCCAGGGAATATTATATTTACAAAGGGGAGTAGGCGTTTATGAAAAGAATATTTTATAGTATCCTAATTCTTTTTCTATTAAGTGCATGTTCAAAAGGAGGGGGAATGAAAACGGAAGAGGAAATAGTCGATACAAATAATGTGAAGATTCCTAGTACCATTTTTTATTCTGACAAACAAAATAGTGTCATTGATGAAGAAGAAATGAAATCAAGCATAAAAACATACTTAGACACCCATGAAGAATTATATCTTGCTAGTTCCCCTTTTCAAGAGATAATAGATGAAGAAAAAGAATTAACGAAAAGTGATTTAGAGAAGTTAAAGCAAATTAACAGGCTTACAAGAGAAAATGATGAAAACTTTTTAAACTATATCTCACAAAATACATTACCCCAAGGTTATCAAGAAGAATCCGAAAGAATAAGTAGATATATTATAAGTTTAAATGAGATGCTAAATGAATTAGATACAGTGCTCGACCAACTTACAGACGACCTGAATGAAGATGTCATTCCTACAGTAAACATGGCCTCTTTAAATAAAAGAAGTAATGTAGTAAACGGAAGAGAACAGAAAAAAATAGAAGAGTTTTTGGAAAATAAAAATATCAAGACTAAAGCATTTAGACAGGAGCAATAAGAAAACAGCAGATTAGAAATGGAAAGAGGGCTATCCTTTAAAATAGAATGGCAATACAGATAAAGCAGCTTAGCTTCTTTTATAGGGAGAGCTGCTTTATGTATGCACGGTTTACAGTTGAACTTTCTGTGTGCTAGCGTTAATTCCTCCCCACCTTATTTATCAAAAAATATGTACTTTTCCTCGGAATAGTTGCTAAACCATTCTGTACCTCTCATAATAATCAAAGATAGTTAAATTAGGAGGCTGACCTTCTTGGATCATGTTGTAATGGAACAATTAAGGAAGTTAACAGAGGAAGAAATAAGCATTGTTCAGCAAAAACAAGGGGTAATGAAAGACATCTATACCAGTCAAAGTAATTTTATAATAGAAAGTGAAAAGTTTTTGCGTAATGATAAAATGATAGCGGTTAGAAAGCATACACGTTTTATTGATTTTCCTAAACATAAGCATAATTATATTGAGATTAATTATGTCGTAAATGGTCAGTTGAAGCAGAAAGTCGGGAATGATGAAATCGTGCTGAAAAGAGGAGAACTCCTATTTTTAAATCAGCACATAGAACATGAAATAGAGGCATGTGATAAGGAAGATATCGTCGTTAATTTCATCATTCAGCCGCCATTTTTTCAATTTATATTTCAATATTTACATGAAGAAAATAAGCTGACAGATTTTTTAATTAGTAGTTTATTTAAACATAAAGAGAGTGGTCAGTATTTATATTACAAGGTTTCAGAGGTCATAGAAATCCAGGATATAATTGGGAAACTATTAAAAGAAGAAAGTAATAATTCCATTTTATCTGAATCGACGATGAAGCTTTATATGGGATTATTAATGATTGAACTGATAAAAAATACTGATAAGATTCAACAAAATGAAGGAGTAACACAAGATCAGTATGTAGTCATAGAGGCTTTGACTTACATTGAAGAGCACTATCAGCTAGGGACACTGAATGAACTTGCTGGACACCTTCACCAATCAACGTCTTCATTAAGTAAAAATATTAAGAAAGCAACAGGCTATACTTTTAAGGAATTGCTGCAGGAAAAGCGACTGAGCGAAGCAAAGAATCTATTAGAGACAACTGATCTTCCGATTAAGAGAATTGTAGAAGAAGTAGGGTATGATAATATAAGTTATTTCTATCGGATATTTAAAGAAAAATATGGCATGACGCCAAAAGCGTTTCGATTGAAACTAGCAAAATAGTAATTTGCTAGTTCTTTCTTTGTAATCTCATTCCTTTTATAAAACAATGAACGAGATATGGAAAATAAGGACAATAAAAAAGAAAAGTGCGTTATTTTATTTAAAAATGAAACCCGTTACAATATCCTTAAGAAAACGTTTTCTAATTCCTTTTCAAGGAGAGGTGTAAATGATTAGATATACACTGGCAGTAGATATTGGAGCCTCAAGTGGTAGGCTTATTCTCGGGTCTGTTCAATTAGAAAAATTAGAACTGAAAGAAATTCACCGTTTCGACAATAAGATGATCAAAAAAGGACAGCATTATTGTTGGGATATAGATATGATATTTTCGGAAATAAAAAAAGGAATTAAAAAATGTAATGACATAGGAATTACTCCTGAAAGTATTGGTATCGATACATGGGCAGTAGATTTTGTATTACTAGATGAAAAGGGGGAACTTTTAACAGATGCTGTTGCTTATAGGGACGATCGAACGGATGGCATGATGGAAGAAGTATTCCAGAAAATAATGAAAGAAAGATTGTATTTAGAAACGGGAATTCAATTCCAAAAATTTAATACTATTTATCAGTTATATTCGTTAAAAAAGACACAGCCAGAAGTATTCGCACAAGCGAAAACCTTTTTAATGATACCTGATTATTTACACTATTTATTATCAGGTATTGCAGTGAATGAATACACCAATGCTACTTCGACACAGTTATTAAATGCTTTCACCAAAAAATGGGATAAAACGATACTTGATATATTAGAGATCAATAAAGAAATATTCCAAGAAATTAAAAAGCCAAATACGATTCTTGGGAATTTAAGACCAGAATTAGTGGAAGAGTTTGGCTTTGATATGAAAGTGATTTTGCCAGCGACTCATGATACAGGTTCAGCAGTAATTTCAGTTCCAGCTTTTAACGATACAATCTATATCAGTTCGGGGACATGGTCATTGATTGGGGTGGAAAATAGATTTCCAATTTGTGTGACAAAGGCTTTAGATTATAACTTTACTAATGAAGGAGGAATTGATTATTGCTATCGTTTCTTAAAGAATATTATGGGACTATGGATGATACAGGAAGTCAGACGCAATTATAATAACCAATACTCTTTTGCCAAGTTTGTTGAATTAGCAAAAGAGGCACAAGGTTTTTCAAGTATTGTAAATGTAAATGATAATCGTTTTCTAAAGCCTGACAATATGGTAGAAGAAATTCAGAACTATTGTCTAGAAACAGGACAGCAAGTTCCGACAACACCTGGAGAAATAGCGAAATGTGTTTATGATAGTTTAGTAGATAGCTATGTTACAGCGATAAATGAGATAGAAGAAATTTTTGAAAAAACTTTTCCGAGTATTAATATTATTGGCGGCGGCTGTCAGAATGAAATGCTAAACCAGCTACTTGCAGAAGCGTCTCAGAAGGATGTATATGCTGGACCGATAGAAGCGACAGCAATTGGGAATATTGTTTCTCAATTCATCGCATTAGGAGAAATAGATAGTTTATCAGAGGCTAGACAAATGATAAAGCAATCATTTGAGATAAAAGCATATAAAGCTGCGGAAGATGTAATCAAATAAAAGGAGGATACAATCATGTCGGTTAAAGAAAATTTTGATCTAGCAAAAAAACAATATGAGCAATGGGGAGTAAATGTAGAAGAAGCATTAGAAAAGCTAAAGAATATTCCGATTTCCATCCACTGCTGGCAAGGGGATGACATTGCTGGATTTGAAGTAAATCAAAGAGAATTATCTGGTGGTATTGATGTAACTGGGAATTATCCTGGGAAAGCAACGAATCCGGAGGAATTAAGAAGCGATTTAGAGAAGGCGCTCTCGCTTATTCCTGGTAGACATCGCGTGAATCTCCATGCTATTTATGCAGAAACCAATGGGCTAGCCGTAGAAAGAGATGAGTTAGAGCCAAAGCATTTTGAAAATTGGGTGCAATGGGCAAAAGAAAATGGCTTAGGGCTGGATTTTAATCCGACTTTATTCTCCCATGAAAAAGCAGCTGATGGATTAACGTTAGCTCATCCAGATCAAGAAATTCGTGATTTTTGGATTCAGCATTGTATTGCTAGTCGGAAAATTGCTGAATATTTCGGGAAAGAGCTCGGAACACCGGCATTAACGAATATATGGATACCGGATGGCTACAAAGACATTCCAAGCGACCGTTTAACCCCAAGAAAAAGATTAAAGGATTCCTTAGATAAAATTTATGCTGTAGAAACAGATGAACGCTATAACTTAGATGCAGTAGAAAGCAAGGTTTTTGGAATTGGTTCGGAATCTTATGTAGTAGGTTCCCATGAATTTTACTTAGGCTATGCCTTGAAAAATAATAAATTATGCCTCATGGATACAGGCCATTATCATCCAACCGAGACTGTTTCGAATAAAATTTCTTCCATGCTTTTATTTAGCGATAAATTGGCATTACATGTATCGCGGCCAGTAAGATGGGACAGTGACCATGTTGTTATTTTAGATGATGAACTGAAAGAAATTGCTGTTGAAATAGTACGTAATGATGCATTGGATAAAGTAATTATAGGTCTTGATTTCTTTGATGCAAGCATTAACCGAGTAGCAGCATGGACAATTGGTACAAGAAATATGATTAAAGCTCTTTTAAATGCATTATTGCTTCCAAATGATAAATTAAAACAATTACAAGAGGAAGGAAATTTCACAGAGAGATTGGCATTAATGGAAGAATTTAAAACATATCCATTTGGGGCAATATGGGATTACTATTGTGAACAAATGGATGTACCAGTGCGTGAATCTTGGCTGAGTGAAGTGAAAGTGTATGAGGAAGAAGTTCTTTCCAAAAGATAAAATATAAAGGAATCGCTCTCACCATGAGAGTGGTTTTTTTATGGTTTAAAGATGGAATTGCATGTTGGATACTTGTTTTTTCTTTTCACTGTAAATGTTTCCATGTATAATGATACATACAGTTTTTTCCTTTGGAGGTGTGGTTTTTGAAGCGGTTACTGTATGTATATATGTTTGTTTTTATATTATTTGGTATTTATTTTTATTATTCTCATTTGTATAATGCTTTAGATGATAATAACGGTATGAAAAGAGAGCGCTTACAAGGTGCAGTTAATGACGAGTACGTGATGGTAACCTTTCTGGCAGGGATGGATTACTGGAAGTCGGCATTAAAGGGATTTGAGGACGCAGCTAATGAATGGAATGTGTCTGTTGCTTATAGAGGGGGAACACAATATGACCTGCATGAGCAAATTACTATATTAGAGCAAGTGATTGCCAAGAAGCCTGCAGGGATTGCTCTTTCTGCCATAAATCCAAATAATCTAAATACTACCATTGATAAAGCTGTGGAGATGGGGATTCCAGTTGTTTTGTTCGATTCTGATGCACCATTAAGCAAAGCATCAGCCTTTTTAGGCACTAACAATTATGAAGCGGGTGTAAAGGCAGCAGGTAAGCTGGCATCTCTTATAAATAAAAAGGGAAAAGTAGCCGTTATTACGCTGCCAGATCAGTTAAACCATCAAGAAAGAACAAAAGGGTTTGTGGAAACCATTAAATCAAACTATCCGAATATAGAAGTGGTGCAAGTCCGAAACGGAGAAGGCGATCAACTGAAATCGGAAAAAATAGCAAAAGAGATAATAAAAAAATATCCAGATATTAAAGGGATATTTGTAACAGAAGCGAATGGGGGAGTCGGGGTAGCAGATGCAGCAAAAGATAACAAGGAGATAAATGTAAAGATTATCAGCTTTGATGTAGACAGAAAGACATTAGATAACATAGAAAATGGAACTATATCTGCAACCATTGCTCAGGGGACATGGAATATGGGCTATTGGTCCATGCAGTTTCTCTTTAAACTGCATCAGAAGGACATCATTAGCGACCCTCATGGCCTGCCTCCTTATGTGGATACAGGAATTACCATTGTTACAAAGGATAATGTGAAAGAATATTATGCCGAATATACAAAGTAAGGAAGAAAGGTTTAGATAAATGTTCGCGAAATTAGGGAAAGTTAATGATTTTTCACTAAGAGATAAATTGATTGCTTTGTTTTTACTAATTAGTATTATCCCAGCCATTGGTCTAGGCTTATTAGTCGGTGTAACAGTGGAAAAAATTTTAGGAGAACAGGCAACAAAAAATACCTTGCAATTAATCAATCAAGTAAATACGACATTAGAGTCGTCCATAACGAATGTACAAAATGTAAGTTATCTCATTTCGATGGATGCACAAATTAAGACGTTTTTTTCCTCAGATCGAAAGGAAGGAAACGAGACGGATCAAAGTTATTCCATTCGCCAAAAAATGCAAGGGTTTACATCCTTATATCCAGAAATTGCAGGAATCCTATTAATCAATAAGGAAGGAAAATATATTAGTAATGAACTTTATGCAGAGGATAGAGTGGATTTGACAAAGGAGGAATGGTATAAAGAGGCAGTCCGGAATAAGGGGATCTTTAAAATTATTGGGAAGCCTGAAAAGCGTCATATTATCAGTCAAATTAATTACAAGGATGAAGATGTGGTGACTGTAGTGAGGGCAATTGTCGATAGAGATACACAAGAAATAACCGGTGTCTTATTAATCGATTTAAAGTTAAGAGTCATTGGAGAAGCGATGAATAATGTCCATATTGGATTATCGGGATTTTTAACTGTAATAGATGAAAATGGCAAAGAGATTTATTCTACTTCTAATAGTGAAGCACTCGAGATTCCAGAAACGATTTTATTAGAAGACGATTGGGGGGCTTATAAAAAGGTAGTAGATGGAGAGAAGATGGAGTTTATTTATCAAAGAACCCCTTTTTCCAATTGGACAACAGTTGGGATATTTCATTCGGATGAATCAGTAGCAGAAGTAAAAGAAATTCAATTGTATTTGTTCTTTTTTGTATTTTTTCTGTGTTTTGCCGGTATAACGGTGTCTTATTATTTTTCTCATTCAATTTCCAATCCGATCATTGAATTAATGACGATGATGAGAAAAATTGAAGATGGCCAGATGGAAATCCGTTATAAGGGGAAACGAAAAGATGAGATTGGCAGACTTGGAAAAACATTTAATCATATGATTACAAAGATTAATAGTTTAATAACATTAACAGAAATGCAAGAAAAACAAAAGAGAGAAGCAGAATTAAGAAGCCTGCAAGCACATATAAAGCCACATTTTCTATACAATACATTAGATACTATTAATTGGATGGCAAGAAAGCATGGGGCAAAAGATGTTGCAGAGGTAGTTGCATCATTATCTTCCTTTTTCAGAATTGGTTTAAGTAAGGGCAATGATATGATTCCCTTAAAAGACGAAATGAAGCATATTCAAAGTTATCTTATGATTCAAAAGGCAAGATATCAGGAGAAATTAAGTTATGAAATTATATATGATTCTAATTTGACAGAAGTAACAATCCTTAAGTTGGTCCTTCAGCCTATAGTGGAGAATGCCATTTATCACGGAATAAAAGAAAGAAGAGGACCTGGAAACATAAACATCTCTGCTATTCAAGAAAATGCGTGCTTACTTTTAAAAGTAACGGATGATGGAAAAGGCATGGAAGAGGAGGAGTTACATGCACTAAGAGAAAAACTAAATACGCTTGTGATCTTAAAAAAGGAAAGGAAGGAACAGATAAATTTTGGCTATGGCATGATGAATGTACAAGCAAGAATTAAACTTACATATGGAGACGCGTATGGTCTAGCAATTGATAGTGAGCATGATAAAGGAACAACAGTAGCGATAAAACTTCCCATGAATCTAGAGGAAAAGAAGGAGTGAGAATGGATGGATAAACAAATATGGAATGTGTTAATTGCTGATGATGAACCTATTATTCGGGAAGGGATACGGAATGCCATTGATTGGTCTGCACTTCAGATGAATGTTATAGCGGAAGCGGAGGATGGGGAAGAGGCGATAGAGCTTTCGCTGATGCATTCTGTCGACATCCTCCTTATAGATATAAATATGCCAATTGTAAATGGACTAATGGTGATTAAACAGGTAAAAGCAAAGCTGCCAGACTGCCAAATTATTATTATAACGGGTTATGATGAATTTAAGTATGCCCAAGAAGCCGTTCGATTAAATGTATTCGATTATTTATTAAAACCTATCGATCCAGATCATCTAATGGGATTGTTAAATAAGATTAAAATGGAGTTAGTAGAAGTAAATAAAAAAAGGGCTTTACTGGACAGAACATCCGAACAATTCACTAAAAATCTGCCGACCTTACAACATAATTTCTTCCGTGAATGGTTAGGGGGCAAATTAACGAATGAGGAAATAAAGGAACAATTAGCTTTTTACTATTTAAATACAAGTATACCTAAACAACTAGTAGTTATTTCTTGTTTAGAATTTCTCGAAAACAAGCCTATTTTAAGTGAAAAGGAAAAAGGAGAGATTCAAGAATCGTTAAAATATCATATTCTCTTATTCTTACAACACAAGGAAATAGGTTATTTTCATGATGAATCAGGACTGATTGTCCTAATTATCTGGCAAACTATCACTAATGAGGTGGCTTTACAGTTGGAGGAATCTATCAGAAAAGAACTAAAAATGTCTATTGCCACCTATATAAATAACAATGAAGTGGATTACAAACATCTCTTTTCCTTATATAAAATCTGTAAAGAAATGATCCAACAGGAAATGAATATTTCACCTATTGTGAGAAGAGCAAAGAGTATTATTGACCATCAATATGCGGATTCTTCCCTTTCACTTGAAAAAGTTGCGATCACTTTACAGGTATCTCCTGTTTATTTAAGCAGACTAATGAAGCAGGAATTAAAAGTAAGTTTCGTCCAGCTCCTTACAACGAAACGAATGAAACAGGCAATATATTTACTTCAATCAACAGATTATCCAATTATCACAATATCTCAGCTAGTCGGATATGAAACGCAGCATTATTTTAGTACAGCATTTAAAAAGATTATGGGTGTTTCCCCTAATAAATATCGCAGAAATATTATGGAGGAAACAAATAATATACAGTGAAGGAGTAGAGGCCATGAAAAAGGGGCTTCTTTTTTTATGAAATAAGACTAAACGCAGCTCGGGAAAATAGGTGGGAGATCAACTGTCCGTATAGCCAATTATTCAACTAATGATCAGTAGAGGGATAGAGAAGACAACATAGATATTATTTTCTTAATTAAAATGAAAGCGTTTTAATTTAAGTTAAAAAAGTATAAAAATAGTAAATTATTTGAAAAGACCATACTTGAGGCAGATGCTATAGTAAGTTTAGTCAAAATAAAAGCTTAAGACAAATGTAGAAAGGGGGAAGTTTGTTTGTGTAAAAAAGTGTTTACATTTATTGCTGTCATTGTACTAACATTTATTACTGCTGCATGTGGAGTTGAAAAAACTTCTGGAGAGTCAAAAGGGTTTATTGGTATTTCCATGCCTACCAAATCATCAGAAAGATGGGTAAATGATGGAGAAAATATGAAAAAACTGTTTGAAGAACTTGGCTTTAAAACAGATTTACAATATGCAGAGGATGTGATTGAGAATCAAACAGCACAAATTGAAAATATGATTACAAAAGGTGTAGATATTCTTGTCATTGCCCCCATCGATGACCGATCCGGATTAACAGGCGTTCTAGAGAGAGCACATAAGGATGGCATAAAAATTATTTCGTATGACCGTTTAATACAGCACAGTGAATATGTAGATTATTATGCAACATTCGATAATTTTAAAGTAGGAGAGCTGCAGGGTCAATATATTGAGGAGAAGTTAGGATTAAAAGATTCTGAAGGGCCATTTAATATAGAGATTTTTGCCGGATCTCCAGATGATAACAATGCATACTTTTTCTTCGATGGAGCAATGTCAGTCCTTCAGCCATATATAGATTCTGGCAAACTAGTCGTAAGAAGTAAGCAGACAAAATTTAGTCAAGGAGCGACACTCCGCTGGGATGGAGCATTAGCTCAAGCCAGAATGGATAATTTATTAAGTGCTCATTATTCCTCTGAACGGATAGATGCCGTCTTGTCTCCCTATGATGGGATTAGTATTGGGGTTATCTCGTCATTAAGGGGTGTTGGCTATGGAAGCAAAGATAAACCGATGCCGATTATAACAGGACAAGATGCAGAGCTTGCTTCTATTAAAGCAATTATAAATGGAAGACAAACGCAAACCATTTTCAAAGATACACGAGAATTAGCTAAGAAAGCAGTGGAAATGGCAAGGGCTTTACTCAATGGAGAGGAAGCAGAAGTAAATGATACGGAAACATATAACAACGGAAAAAAAGTAGTTCCTGCTTATCTTTTGAAACCGGTTTCTGTGGATATAGAAAATTATGAAGCTGAATTAGTCGATACGAATTATTATACGAAAGAGCAGCTGGGGCAGTAATAGTAAAAAAAATAGAGGTGGTGAAGGACATGGCAAATATAATTCTTGAAATGCAAAATATTACGAAGGAGTTCCCAGGGGTTAAAGCTTTAGATGATGTTAATTTAAAGGTTAAGCAAGGAGAAATACACGCCCTTTGTGGGGAAAATGGTGCTGGTAAATCAACTTTAATGAAGGTATTGAGCGGAGTTTATCCACATGGTACTTATTCTGGAGATATTTTCTTTCATAATGAGGTTTGCACATTTAAAGACATCAAACAAAGTGAAGAGCTAGGAATCGTAATTATCCATCAAGAGCTTGCATTAGTGTCGGAATTGACGATAGCAGAAAACCTCTTTTTAGGAAATGAAATCGTTAACAAAGGCGTTATTGATTGGAATAAAACAATTTTGCGTACAAGGGAATTGCTTAAAAAAGTCGGATTAAGTGAATCACCAAATACAAAGGTAAGTGATATTGGAGTAGGTAAACAACAATTAGTAGAAATCGCAAAAGCTTTATCAAAGGATGTTAAGCTGCTTATTTTAGATGAACCAACAGCTTCTTTAAATGAGAATGACAGCGAAAACTTACTAAATTTATTATTAGAACTTAAAAAACAAGGAATGTCTGCCATCATTATATCTCATAAACTGAACGAAATTGAAAAGGTTGCCGATTCTATCACCATTTTAAGAGATGGAAAAACGATTGAGACATTGGATGTAAAGAATGATCAGGTGGATGAAAACAGAATTATCAAAGGAATGGTAGGAAGAGATCTTACCAATCGTTATCCAGAGCGAATTCCCCATATTGGAGAGGTTGTTTTTGAGGTAAAAGACTGGAATGTTTACCATCCAAAGCATATGGATAGGAAAGTAATCGATAATGTCTCCTTAACGATTAGAAGGGGAGAGATTGTCGGGATTGCTGGATTAATGGGAGCTGGACGTACCGAATTAGCAATGAGCTTATTTGGAAGAGCATATGGAAAGAATATCAATGGAAAAATAATAAAAAATGGGAAAGAAGTGCAATTCAAAGATGTAACTGCAGCAATAAATAATGGACTAGCCTATGTTTCGGAAGATAGAAAAGGTAATGGTTTAATTTTAATGGAAGACATTAAACAGAATATTACGCTTGCAACGCTTGACCGTATTTCTAAACATGCTGTGTTAGATAAGAATCAAGAGATAAAGGTTGCAGAAGAATATCGGCAGAAATTCAGAATAAAAACACCAAGCATCTTTCAAAAAGCTGGAAATCTGAGCGGCGGTAATCAACAGAAAATCGTATTAAGTAAATGGGTATTTTCAGAGCCAGATATCTTAATTTTAGATGAACCTACTAGAGGAATAGACGTTGGTTCTAAATATGAAATTTATACAATCATTAATGATCTTGTCAATGAGGGAAAAAGTATTCTGATGATTTCGTCTGAATTACCAGAGCTATTAGGGATGTGTGACCGTATTTATGTAATGAATGAAGGGCGCATAACAGGAGAAGTTCTTAAAGAAGAAGCAAATCAAGAGAAATTAATGAAATATATGACCAAAAGTAAAGTAAGGGGGTAAGCGAACAATGCAGCCACAAATAAAACCAAATCCAGTAGGTTCACAAAAAAACAAATCACTTTTTCATGTTAATTTCCGTCAATATAGTATGATTATCGCTTTAGTATTCATTATGGTATTGTTTCAAATTATTACGGATGGTTTATTACTAAAACCCTTAAATATTACAAACTTAATCTTACAAAATAGCTATATATTAGTTCTGGCAGTTGGAATGTTACTTGTTATCGTCACGGGACATATTGATTTATCGGTAGGATCGATTGCCGCATTTGTTGGCGCCATCTCTGCCATTATGATGGTAAATTATGAAATGTCTCCATTTTTAGCAATCGTCATTTCTTTAGTATTAGGTGCTGTTATCGGAGCATGGCAAGGTTTTTGGATTGCGTATGTCCGTATTCCAGCATTTATAGTCACACTAGCAGGAATGCTCCTATTTAGAGGGTTGACGATGATTGTATTAGAAGGGAAATCGATTGCTCCTTTTCCTGAATCCTTTCAGAAAATCAGCTCTGGATTTATTCCTGATATAAGTGGAGGATCATTGCATCTATTAACGATTTTAATTGGTGCTGTTTTATCTATCATCATCATTTTCCTTCAATTAAAAAACAGAAGGAATCAATTAAAACATCAATTTGATGTTCAACCATTTGGGCTGTTTGTATCGAAGTTAGTAGGAATGATTTTAATTTTGAATATCTTTACCTTTGTTCTCGCAACCTATGAGGGCATCCCCAATATTTTAATTGTATTAGGTATTCTGATTGTTATCTATACATTTGTAACAAACAAAACAAAAGCAGGAAGACATATTTATGCAATTGGAGGAAATGAGAAGGCGGCTTTGCTTTCTGGGATTAAAACGAAAAAGATGACATTTATGGTGTTTGTTAATATGGGAGTACTTTCTGCATTGTCTGGTCTCTTATTCGCTGCACGTTTGAATGCGGCTACTCCAAAAGCTGGTAATCTTTTTGAACTTGATGCCATTGCAGCTTGTTTCATCGGTGGAGCTTCTGCATATGGGGGCATTGGAACCATACCTGGAGCAATTATTGGTGGTTTGGTAATGGGAATCATGAATAATGGAATGTCACTAATGGGACTTGGCATTGACTGGCAGCAAGGAATTAAAGGGCTTGTACTTTTAGCAGCTGTAGCCTTTGATATTTATAATAAAAACAAAGCACAATAGTTTGATGGAAGGGATGGAGTAAGGATTATCTTATTTCATCCTTTTTTTATGGAAGGGCTTCTTATTAAAACGAAAAATATGCTATAGTAATAAACATATATCAACTTAATCCCAAGAAAACAAAAATGGAGGGAGAACTTCGAAAGTGCTTGTAGCAGAAAGACGTAGAAAAATTGTGGAGCTTGTGAATGAAAGATTAAGTATACGCGTATCAGAATTAAGTGAAATTTTTTCGGTAACGGAGGAAACGATTAGAAGAGATTTAGAAAAATTAGAGCAGGATAAGCTTTTGATGAGAAGTCATGGAGGGGCAGTGAGTATTGAAAAAGAACCTAGCGATACTCCTTTCATGGAGAGAGAGGTTACGAACGCAGAGCAAAAGAGAGCAATAGCCCGAGAAGCGGTAAAGCGCATACAGCCTGGAGAACAAATCATCTTGGATGGTAGTACTACTGCCTGGTATATGGCGTCACAATTACCTGATATGCCTTTAACTGTGATTACTAATTCTATTAAAGTAGCTTTGGAATTAAGTAAGAAGGAACAAATTAAAGTAATATCAACAGGTGGAATGCTTTTGTCGAAATCATTATCTTATGTAGGACCACTGGCTGAACGTTCCCTTGAACAATATTATGTTAGTAAGTTGTTTCTATCATGCAAAGGAGTAGATGTGCAAAGTGGTCTAAGTGATGCTAATGAATGGCAGGCATTATTAAAGAAGCAGATGATGAATATAACATCAGAGGTTACTCTTCTTGTTGATTCAAGCAAATTCGGAGTAAAGACATTTGCTCATATTGCCAATCTAGATCAAATACAATATGTTATTACAGATGAACGTATTCCGGAAGAATATGAAAATTGGTTTCAAGAAAAAAATATCTCTTTTCAGGTCGTTCCATCATAAAAAAATCTGTTCAAGCTTACGGGCGGAAAATGAAGAAAGATAGCACCAATATTTTTGAAAATATATTGGTGCTATCTTTTTTTATTTGGAGAGAAAGTGATTTTTTAAAAAAACAAAAGAAAACAAAAATGTTTCACAGTAAATACGCATAGTTAAACTGTTTTTACTTTTGAATATGTTGACTTATTTTTGTTTAAGTCGTAAAATAAGGATGTGAAAATCAAGATTAGCAGATTAAGGGAGTGAAGAGAAATGGTTGCGATTATGCAAAAGCAAAATATTTTAGATGCTCCATTTATTAAAGAAATGTGTGAAGCAACATTTAATATGTGGAATATGGGCTGGGATGAACGGAATGGAGGAAATATCAGTTATCTTTTAGAAGAAGAGTTAGTGGAACAATATTTGGATACTGGCAAAATTATTCGGTCTATCCCTCTAAAGTTTCCAGTGTCAGAATTGGCAGGGAAGTATTTTATTGTAACAGGCTCTGGGAAGTATTTTAAAAATGTGAAAAAAGATCCTGCAAATACACTTGGTGTTTTAAAAATAGATAAGAGTGGAGAAAAAGTGCATATACTATGGGGATTTGCAGATGGGTCGAATCCTACAAGTGAGTTACCCTCCCATTTTATGAGCCATATTGCACGTTTACGAGTAGACCCTAATCATCGGATTATCATGCATAACCATGCCACAAATATACTTGCAATGACATTTATGCATGATTTAGATGAAGCAAGTTTTACAAAAACACTATGGCAAATGTGTACCGAATGTATTGTTGTTTTTCCGGATGCAATCGGGATTCTGCCTTGGATGGTTCCTGGAACAGATGAAATTGGAGAAAAAACAGCAGCGAAAATGAGAGAGCATCGTTTAGTTGTTTGGCCACATCATGGAATATTTGGTGCCGGATCCACAATGGATGAAACATTCGGGCTGATTGAAACAGCAGAAAAAGCAGCACAAATTTATACGATTATTGGGGATGCTTCAAAGATTAAGCAAACCATTACGGACCAGCAGTTACAAGACTTAGCAGATGCTTTTCAAGTAGTACCTAGAGAAGGCATATTACATCTATAAAAGAGTCAGGGCAAATCGCTCTTTCTTTATAAATAATTATGTGAATTATTGAACAAACAAAAGGAGGCAAATCAAATGTGTGCACATGTATTTTATGTTCCAAGTACAAATTTAATGGGAAGAGGCTGCTTGCGGGAAGTTGGATCCCAAATAGCAGAATTAGGATTGCAAAAAGCATTAGTGGTAACAGATGCTTTTCTCAATGCTAATGGAATTGTTGCTAGAGTAGAAAAAGTCTTAGAGGATCAGAAAATAGAGTATTGCATTTATGCAGAGGTAAAGCCGAATCCAACTACAGTAAATGTATACAAAGGAGTAGAGGTATATAAAGAAAACGAATGTGATTTTATCGTATCTGTTGGTGGAGGCTCTCCTCAAGACACCGCCAAAGCAATCGGCCTTTTTGTAACAAACGGTGGAGATATTAGAGATTATGAAGGAGTAGGAAAAACGAAAAATAAATCAGTACCAATTGTTGCGATAAATACAACTGCGGGGACTTCCAGTGAATTTACCATTAACTATGTAATTACAGACGAAGAGCGCAAAGTAAAAATGGTCATGGTGGATAAAAATAGTTTAGTAACGATATCAGTCAATGATCCTGAGTTAATGCTAGATAAGCCCGCCGCATTAACAGCAGCAACCGGAATAGATGCACTGACTCATGCGATTGAAGCAATCGTAACTCCAGGAGCATATGCAGTAACAGATGCAACTGCATTAGCGGCAGTCGAGAAAATATTTACCTACTTACCGAGGGCAGTAAAAGACGGTCATGATATAGAAGCCCGGGAACAAATGACATATGTTATGTTTTTAGCTGGTATGGCATTTAATAATGCTGGTCTCGGATTTGTCCATGCGATGGCCCATCAATTAGGAGGTGTATATGACTTACCGCATGGTGTATGTAATGCATTACTCTTGCCTATTGTGGAAAGAGAAAATGCAAAAAGAGATCCACATAAGTTTCCTGCAATCGCAAAAGCAATCGGTATCTCTGTAGAAGGAAAAACAGACAGTCAATGTGCAGAGGAAGTAATTGCAGCAATTAAAGAGCTTTGTAAAATAGTGGGCATTCCTGCTAAATTATCAGAACTTGGGGTGGAAGAGGTTGATTTGGAAAAACTAGCAAGTTTTGCATTAGTGGATGCATGTGCTCCTGGAAATCCATTTCAGCCTACGAAGGAAGAAGTAATTTCTATGTATAAAGAAATTTTGTAAAGGATATATAGTGAATTAGAAAATTTTGTATATTTCTAATAGAAGGGAGTAGTTTGTAGTTACAAGACTAGACTTCTCTCTTCTATTTTTATTTATGTAATCTATCAAACTCCCATTAGTAGAGATTACTCCACTTACATGTTGATTAGTTGCAAATAGTTGGCCATTACAGGCAATTCTATACTAGAACTATCTTTCACAAGCAAGTACATGGCTTTTCATATTTGTTGAAAGAAGGATAAAATGTGTATTAATCCAAGTGAAAAACTATAATACAAAAATAAACAAACATATATTTTTTTGTTTATTTTTTATATAATGTAAAGAAAGCAATTTTTTGCTCATCAAGCAAAGAAAAAGGGTTAGGTGAAGAAGGGATGCGGAGAAATCCAATAATAATTTTAATAGTTTTGATTATTGTAAGCGGATGCACAGTTAATTTATCTAATCAAAAATATGAAATTATTTATCAAGAGGATAATCTTTCTGCAAAGGAAGTAGGCGATTTTTCTGCGGAAAAGAAGTATACAATTGCTGTCATACCAAAAGTAAGCGGAATTCCTTACTTTAATGCAGTAGAAGAAGGAGTAATTGAGGCTGGGAAAGATTTAAATGTACATGTGTTATATTCAGGACCATTAATAGCTGATTGGCAACAGCAAGAGCAGCTTGTGAAGGAATATATAGAAAAAGGGGTTGATGCTATTGCGGTTTCAGCAAATGATCCAGAAAAATTAGGTCCTATATTAATGGAAGCAAGGCGAAAAGGAATTGTAGTGATAACATGGGACTCGGATACAAATGAAAAGTATCGGAAATATTTTGTTAGTTCTGTTGATCCGGAGACACTAGGGAGACATGTGATGGATACTCTATCTTTAAATATAAAAGAAAAGGGTTCCTATGTAATTATTACTGGTTCCGATCATGCTGCTACTTTAAAGGAATGGAGAAAATGGATGGTTATTCACCAAGAAGAAAATTATCCAGATATGGAGCTTCTAGAAGTAAGTGAATCAAATGATAACCCGCAAAAAGCGTATATGATTGCTAAAAAATTATTGGAGAATTATCCGGATTTAAAAGGGATCATTGGAAGCTCCTCCGTAGGACCTCCCGCAGCAGCACAAGCCGTAATAGATGCGAATAAGGTTGGAGAGGTTGCAGTCGTGGGTTTATCGAGTCCTAATTTAGTACGTCCCTATATAAAGAAGAACGCGATACAGGTTGGGACCCTATGGAGCCCCCAAAAATTAGGATATTTAACCGTCAGTGTAACAAAGGAGATTTTATTGGGGAATAAAGTGGCAGATAATATGTCATTTGAAAATGTTGGTGTTGTTAGAGTAAAGGACGATACGATTATTATGGGGCAGCCAATTGATTTTACAAAGGAGAATATCGATCAATATGATTTCTAACCGAGTATATCTCTTTAAGCTAGAACAAGCCCCTTTAAAGCGTAAGTTAATCATTATTTATATAATAATGACAGTTATTCCTATGGGGATATTAGGATATATTACATATAACCAAAATACAAAAGCAATAGAGGAACAAGTAGGAGAATATATTCCTAGATTATTAAATCAAGCGAATAAAAATATTGAAAATGAGTTAAACCTGTTAAATGATTTACCAAATGCCATTTACAATTCTAAAGAAATAATGTCCATTCTTAGAAGTACTCCCTACAAAGAAAAATCAGCTTTTTTACAAGAACGATATATAGTAGAAAGTTTTTTATCAAACAATTATTTAAACAGTAATCGATCTGATATTTTAGCAGCATTTTTGATAACGAATAATGGGAATTACATAAGTACAAAAGTTAAATTTAATGGAATGGATGTTGAAAACTCTATTCTTCCTTTTGGAGAATTGCATGACTTAGCTGGTGAAACGCCAATAATTTTGCCAAATAAAACAAATTTAACTTTTGAAAAGGATATCCCATTTATTTTATTAGTAAAGGAACTTACAGATTTCGAAAACAGGGAAAGTTTAGGTGCATTAATTATTGCAATAGATGTGAATTTTATTGGAAGAATAATAAATGACATTGATAAAGACAATAAGGCTACAATGTGGTTAATGGATGAGAATGGATATATTATATATCATCCTGATAAAACACAAATTGGCCAAACCGATAGTGGGGCTGCGGAATATCCTCTATTAAATGGTAGTTTTCGTACAGTTAATCATAAAAAGGAAAATATCTTGTATAGTATGAATCAATCAGTGAATAAACATTGGATTCTTGTTCATAGTATCCCAATGAAATATTTAACAGAAAGAACAGATACTGTGAAGAATTATACCCTAACCATTTTTTTGATTTTAACCATTATTACAACAGTGATTTCGATTTTTATCGCTTGGTCTGTAACTAAACCAATTAAGCAACTTGGTAAAGTAATGAAGGAAGTGGAAGGTGGCAATTTACATGTTACAATCCCTCCAATGAATAAAGATGAAGTTGGGGAGTTAGCTGAAATCTTCCGGTCCATGTTGGAGCAGTTGAGAATACTAATTCAGAAAAACTATGAAATTGAGTTACAGCAGCGAAACGCACAGATTTATGCACTACAATCACAAATAAATCCGCATTTTATGTACAATACATTAGAAACAATAGGGGCAGTTATTGAGGAAGAAGACAAGGAAACAGCTATCGTTATGGTGGAAATCCTTGGTCAAATGTTGAGGTATTCATTAAGTGGCAGTGAAAGCCTAGTGCCTATTCATATGGAACTTACTCATATTAAAAACTATTTAACATTGCAGAAAATTCGTTTTGAGGAAAGAGTCAGCTATGAAATTATAGGAGAAAATCAGCTTCCTCTATGCTATTCACCTAAATTTATTATTCAACCAATTATCGAAAACGCCTTTAAATATGGGATGAAGAAGAGGAAAAGATTAATAATCTCTATTAATCTTCTTGTTGAGGAAAAAAACTTAAAGATTATCGTAAAGGATAATGGTCCTGGTATTAACAATGAAATGCTTCAGAGCATACAAAATAATCTAAATAAGAAAGATTATTTCACAAGAGAATCAGGGCTGGGATTGGCAAATGTTCATGCAAGAATTAAAATGCTATTTGCTCAGCATAATGGAATAACAATTGAGAGCTCGGAGTCCTTTGGAACGACAGTAACGATTGTACTACCTCTGATTACGAATCCCTGTATGACTTTCGATAAAAGGGTAGAAGGTAGGGAAGAATATGGAGAGAATTAAAATTATTATTGTAGATGATGAACCGAAAATTTTAAAACGAATCGTACGGATGGTTGAAGCCCAGGGAGAAATATGGGACATTATTGGTGCCTTTTCTGATGGAATAGAAGCTATCGAAAAAATAGAACAGAAGAAACTTATCTTTGATTTACTTCTAACAGATGTTCAAATGCCAGAAATTTCAGGCCTTCAGCTTATAAATAGATTAAAAGAAAAATTTTCCTTTGAGTCTATTATTATTAGTGGATTTGATGATTTTGTCTATTTACAAACTGCTTTAGAAGAAGGTGTTTCCAATTACTTATTAAAACCTATTCATCGAGATCAGTTAAAAGATGTTTTGCTGCAAGCGCAAAAAAAAATTATAGCAAAAAGAAAAGGAGAAGAAGAAAAGGAACAGCTTTTAAGAAAAGCAAAGGAGTTAGATTATACTAAGCAATTATATTATTTAAGTCAATTACAAGGAGAGGATCATTCGGAAGAAGAAAAAAAGAAGTGGCGAGAGTTATTAGGAAAGGGATCATTTCAGTTATTATACATTTGCTTGGATCAAAATATAAAACAGGCTTGGTCTGATGAGTATACGGCTTGGTTGAAGCATGCGAACAATCATATTTTGTCCTCTTTACAGGTTACGCTAGAAGAATGGTCTCCTTCTCTCATTATTCGAAATTGGATATGGAGAGATGATTTATTTTCAATATGGATGCTAATAGAATATCGAGATTCTGAACAATTAGATAGTGATGTAGAAGCATTTTTGAGACTATGGAAAGAAAGAATTAAAAGTGTCACTAAAAATACTGTTACAATTGCTGTTAGCTCCCCGTTTACAAGCTTGGAAGAATTCGTCACAAATCAAAGGAACTTAGAAAATATGATGATGAATAGAATGATTTACGGCTGTAATAAAGTGTTTTGGCTAGAACATTTGTCTGTATATAAGGAGGAGAATAAAAAAGAAAGTTCAGAAATTATCAAATCCATTCAGCAAGTTTTATTTAGTCTAGAAAATGAGGGAAAGGAGGAAGTAATTGCAGCTCTCAAAGATTATTTTAAAAAGTTACGACTAATCAAAGCTGCAAATGTTTTAGAAGAAGCAGTTCATTTACTTGGAATTAGAATTGTGAATAGATGGGTTGAATTAGAAGGGTTCGGAGAAGAAAGAGTACTTTTTCGGGAGGTCATTTCCTTAACCAAAAATACAGCTGATTTTTATCAATTACAGGATAAAATCAAGTTTTGGGTGTTTTCTGTAATGGATAAAATTCAAGCAGCAAAAAGAAAAAATAAAAATTCTGTTCAAAAAGCGAAAGAGTATATTCAAGCACATCTAGGAGAAGCGATAACAATTAAATTAATTGCTCAACAGGTATACATGAGTCCAACTTATTTCAGTGCTTATTTTAAGGAACAGACAGGAGAAACAATCCTAGATTATATTACCAAAACAAGATTGAAAAGAGCAACGGAATTATTGGAAACAACAAATCACAAAATAGCAGATATTGCTGTTCAAATAGGCTACCAGGATACAAAATATTTTAGTAGATTGTTTAGGCAATGGTATGGATACACTCCTTCTCAATATAGAGATGCACATCGAAGAAGAGAAGGATGAATAATAACAATAGATAAAGTTTTGGCTATCGAAATCAAGTTAAAAAGGATTTCTGGTAGCCTTTTTTGATAGAAAGAATTGTGTTGATTTTCATTCCTTTTTTTCACCTTCTAATATTTCCTTTATATAAAATGAGAACCTTATTAAAAAACATTTTTTTATCCCCCTATTCTTATTATTGTCTCCTATTATGCTAAAATTCCCTGCGTTAATATGTAGATAACAGTGATGTAATTGCTTTCAAAATATAGAAGGGAGTTATTAGAAGATGCAAAATCGAACCAGAATAGCAAGCATGATGCAAGTGTACAAGAATCATTATGAAGAATATGAGAAGAGACATAATGAACTATGGCCAGAGATGGAGAAGACGTTAAAGTCTCATGGAGTGCATCATTATTCTATTTTCTTAGAAGAAGAATCAGGCCAATTATTTGCTTATTTAGAAGTTGAGGATGTAGACACTTGGGAGAAAGTATCGGAAACGGACATTTGCAAGAAATGGTGGAACTATATGGAGCCTTTAATGAAAACGAATTCAGACAAAAGTCCTGTTAGTAAGCCACTAAAAAGTGTATTTTATCTTGAATAGAAAGGAAGATCTGGGATGACTACTGCTATAAAAAAAAATAATAAAAAGGCTACGATTACAGTAGCTATGTCCAATTATCTTGAGGCGGGTTCCATTGTTGCTGGTGCTGGTGGATTGACGCTTTGGATGGAATACCTGCATTTAGATGATTTTAAGCTTGGTTTATTGGGTGCATTAAGTGCTAATGGGTTTGGCTCCGCAATAGGTGCTTTAATAGGCGGTATTTTGGTAGATAAATATGGAAGAAAATTTATCTATAAATATGACCTTCTTGTTTATATGATTGGTGTTTTATTAATTACTTTATCTTTTAACTTTCCAATGCTATTAGTTGGTTATGTTGTTACAGGTATTGCTGTAGGTGCTGCGATTCCAGCTGCTTGGACATATATTGCAGAAGAAGCACCTGATAAGGAGAGGGCAGCTAGAATAGGCTATGGTCAGTTAGCATGGTCAGTAGGACCAGCAATATCATTATTATTATCTGTATTATTAGCACCATTAGGTTTATTAGGGAGTAGAATAATATTTGCCCAACTTTTTGTAATCGCTTTAATAACGTGGGTTATGCAACAGCAAATCAATGAATCTGTTATTTGGGAAGAAGAGAAACAGAAAGAAAAAGCGCAAATACAAAATGGGGAAAAAATCGCCAATCCTATTAAAGAACTTTTCTCTATTAAAGCAAATCGTCAAGCAATCGTTCTTTTAATCGGAATTTATGTGTTCTGGAATTTAGTGGCAGGAGTGATGGGTTACTTTATGCCATATATCTACGAAACTGTTGGTGGATTAACAGCTGCGCATGCTAATTTATTACAAGCCTTCCTATGGATATTAACTGTTGCATCCACTTATTTTGTCTTTATTAAATTAGGAGATAAGGTAAATAGAAAACTACTTTATACAATTGGAGCAGTGTTAGGAATTGTTGCTTGGTTAGTATTATCTTTAGGATCTATGGGAATGTTTGAATTATTTACATTTGTAATTTTATGGGGTGTTGCAGCTGGTTTTGGAGCGCAGGCATTTTACGGCTTGTGGTCCAGTGAGTTGTTTCATACAAAATATAGAGCTAAAGCACAAGGCTTCTTATTTGCAACGGCACGTATTTCTGTGGGCTTAATTTCCCTAGTAGTACCATTAATGATTACTACTTTAGGATTTAAAACTTCTGGTTTAATTATGATTGGATTTTTGTTAATTGCCGCAATCGTGGGATTTGTTATGGCACCAGAAACGCGGGGCAAATCATTAAAGGAAATAGAAAAAGAGAGATATACAGCATAAATAATAAAGGATGTCTTAAAGAGTTAACTAACTATTTAAGACATCCTTATCTTATTCTACGACCCGCTTCAAGCCAATACTAGCTAAAGCCGTGTGTAAATTGGCACATGTGGTAATTTTGCTAAAGTCGATTCCTAATGAAATAATTGTTTGAGCAATTTCTGGTCTAATACCAGAAACGATGGATTTAACACCAATTAGGTCTAAGGCATGAACGACTTTAAATAAATTGTCTGCCACCATTGTATCGACGATTGGCACCCCTGAAATATCCAAAATGAGATATTCGATTTTTAAATTGGCAGATTCCTGCAACGCAACTTCTAAAATTAATTGAGACCGCTGTGTATCAATTTCCCCAATAAGAGGAATGATGGCCGTTTCTTTTGCTATTGGAACAACTGGAACAGACAGCTCTTCTAAAGCGGTATAAGCAAGCTTCATAATCTGCGTGTTATGCTCTTCATAAATATGCCCTATGTAAGCACTAATTTCATCGAGTATAGGATCAATAATCTTGCCAACATCCAACATGGTAATCGGCGCGAAAGATTTCTGTTCTAATTCCTCTGTGAATACGTCCCAGATTACATTTCGGTAAATCGATAAGGAACGCAGAGCAGATTGTAAGGGAATATGGTTCTTTACAAAGGCTTTCCCAGTTTTATCCGACCAATACTCAATTCCTTCCGAATCTTTCTTATCTTTTAACGCTTCAGCTAAGATAAAGAAAAGCTTAGCATTCCATTTATGCATATCTTCTTCAGCATATGGGAGAGAAAAATTAGATGTCTGCTGTTGTAAAAATTGTGAAAGCAGCCTATTTGTATTTTCAGCAAGGATGTCCTTGTTTTCTATGATTTTGTTCCCAATATAAGCTAATTCATCCTTCAAAATGCTCACTCCTAGTTTAAATCTATTAATAGTATACATGTTCCTACATTATATGTGGAGTAAATGAGCTTTTCCACCAGTGATAAATTAATAATTTCTCAGAAAAAAAGAATGGAGTTTAAGCTTTCTATGTCTTAATTAGCCCTTTCCTTCTACTTAATTTTTTCTGTTCTTTCTGTAAAGATAATGATCAACCGTTTTACATTTCTATTTAGCATTATCTATATCAATGTTTTTTTTCTATACAAGAAAGAGAATATTATTGATTAATTAAATTAAATTCTAAAAATTATAGGGATATCTTATCAAAAAAAGCAGTAAATGACCAATGGTTTTTAAGGAATTGACAAAAATCCTTCTTTTTATGGATTACAGAAAAAAGAGCGGAAAATGTAAGGAAGTTTATACGGACAAGTTAGGGGTAGGAACTAATTGGGTTTAGGACAAAGAGGTTTTGAAAACGCATTACTAATCAGTTGACAACTTGTATATACATGTTATGATGAAAGAGAATAAAAATCATTAGTCTTGTTCAAATGCCGAATCATATCGAAGTAACATTTGCTATAATGTCAAACCGATTCGTATGCCTTTTGAGGAAGTACTAGTAATTAAATAGGAAGTAAAAAAACGTAAATATTAACTGTATTGTTTTTTTACAGACAGGAAAAAGAATATAATTTTCACATCGGTGGTGTATATAGATGAAACAAGAATGGTGGCAAAAGGCAGTTGTGTATCAAATTTATCCGAAGAGTTTTCAAGATACAACAGGAAACGGAGTAGGAGATATTCAAGGGATTATTAAAAGATTAGATTATTTAAAAGAATTAGGGGTAGATGTATTGTGGTTAACACCTATTTATACTTCTCCTCAAAAGGATAATGGCTATGATATTAGTGATTATTATTCCATTCATCATGAATATGGAACGATGGAAGATTTTGATCAGCTATTAAAGGAAGCCCATCAAAAAGGTCTGAAAGTTATTATGGATATCGTTGTTAACCATACTTCAACGGAACATGAATGGTTTAAACAAGCAGCATCTTCTAAAGATAACCCATATCGTGATTTTTATATTTGGAAAGATGGAAAAGAAGATGGCAGTGAACCAACGAATTGGCAATCTAAATTTGGCGGAAATGCATGGCAGTATGATGAAAAAACAGGCCAGTATTATTTACACCTTTTTGATGTAACGCAAGCTGATTTAAATTGGGAAAATGAGAAGCTTCGTAATGAAGTGTATAAAATGATGCAATTTTGGTTTGAAAAAGGTGTAGATGGTTTCCGTCTTGATGTCATTAATTTGATTTCAAAAAATCAAGATTTCCCAGATGATGACGGTTCCGCAGCGCCTGGAGATGGAAGGAAATTTTATACAGATGGACCTCGTGTGCATGAGTTTATCCATGAAATGAATCAAGAAGTATTTTCCAAATATGACAGTATGACAGTTGGAGAAATGTCTTCTACAACACTAGAGCATTGCGTTAAATATACAAAGCCTGAGCGAAATGAGTTAAGTATGACTTTTAATTTCCACCATCTAAAGGTTGATTATCCCGACGGAGAGAAGTGGGAAATTGGCGAAATGGATTTTCAGGCTCTGAAACAAATTTTATCTAAATGGCAAGTTGGTATGAATGAAGGGGGAGGATGGAATGCCCTTTTCTGGTGTAACCATGATCAGCCACGTATTGTTTCCCGTTATGGGAATGATGGGGAATTCCATAAGGAATCTGCAAAAATGCTTGCTACTACCATCCACATGATGCAAGGCACTCCTTATATTTACCAAGGAGAAGAATTTGGCATGACAGATCCTAAATTTACTTCGATTGATCAGTATAGAGATGTGGAATCTTTGAATATGTATAATATTTTACAAGCAAACGGTAAATCAGAAGAAGAAATTCTCGAAATTTTGCGCAGAAAATCTCGTGATAACTCTCGTACACCTGTTCAGTGGAACGGTGAGAAAAATGCTGGATTTACGGATGGAACGCCATGGATTGAAACGGCTCGAAATTATCGAGAGCTAAATGCAGAAAATGCATTAAAGGATAAAGAGTCTATTTTCTATCACTATCAAAAACTTATCCAGCTGCGGAAAGAATACAATATCATTACAGACGGAGATTATGAACTACTTGCTCCTGAAGATGATAAAATATTTGCCTATTTACGCAGTACAGATAAAGAGAAATTATTAGTCGTTAATAATTTCTATGAAGATGAAGTGACATTTACTTTACCAGAACACATTGATTGGACAGGATTAACGGGTACTATTCTTCTATCTAATTATCCTGATTCCGATTCCATGAGAGAAAGTATAAAGCTAAGAGCATATGAGTCTATTGTCTATTATATAAAGTAATAACATTTCGTGCAGATATAGGCTTTTAGAAATATTATTTATTAGATTTATGGGAAAATTTTTGTTATTAAGTTAAAATAGGAAGTGAATCTTTTATTGGAGGGTGCTACCTTGTTTAAAAATCTATTTAAGAGAAATAAGGAAGAAAAAACGAATACGACTCAAACTTATATTCAACCATTAGAAGGAAAGCTATTAAGCATTACAGAAGTTCCAGATCCAGTATTTGCGCAAAAAATGATGGGAGACGGCATAGCGGTTGATCCATCCAATGGCGTATTAGTTGCTCCAGCAGACGGACAAATTATGAATGTGTTTCCAACAAAGCATGCAGTAAGCATGACTGATAACAATGGAAAAGAAATCTTAATTCATGTTGGATTAGATACAGTTAGTTTAAAAGGGGAAGGGTTTACTTCTTTTGTTAAAGATGGAGATAAAGTAAAACAAGGACAAAAATTAATGGAAATTGATTTTGATGCAATTAAAACAAAGGTTCCTTCCATCATTACACCAATGGTATTTACTAACCTTGAAGAGAATGAAAAAGTGATAGTAGAAGGTAATGAGATTAGAATAGGATAAGATAATAAAAAAGCTATGAGGTAAATTTGCCTTATAGCTTTTTTATTCAGAAAAGGGATAAACACAGCCTACAGGTAAAACTGTAGGATTTTTTATATGTGTTTGAAATTCCCCCTTATCCAGAAAAAATTATAATTTCTCCTCTTTCTTTAGATATAAATTTATAAAAAGTATTTTTTTGTCTTCGCTACAGTAATAAGCGTAAAGAACAATAATATCCTCCAAAAAAGGGACAGTCTTATAAGTTTCTCCTCCAAATTACTCAAAAATGCGCCTATATCTTACTAAACCTAAGGAAACAACCTATGCATCATTAGTAGCCTGTACATATAATGGCATGAAAATACTAAGAGAAGAGGTGAAAGAATGAAAGTTGTAATTTTATGTGGGGGCAAAGGAATGAGAATGAGAGGCTTAACAGAGAATATACCAAAAGCCTTAGCTGATGTTAATGGGAAGCCGATTATATGGCATATTATGAAGCATTATAGTGAATATGGTCATCAAGAGTTCATTTTGCCAGTGGGCTATAAAGGAGACCAGATAAAAGATTACTTTGTTAATTCAGCCTGGAGAAACAATAATATACAAATTGATTTAGCAAACAATCAATATACCATTCTAGAAAAAACAGAGCCATGGACAATAACTTGTATAGATACTGGTCAAGATACAATGACTGGAGCACGAATTAAACAGTTAGAACCATATATGGATGATGATATCTTTCTATTAACCTACGGGGATGGTTTGTCTGATATTGATTTAGATAAACTTATTGCCTTTCACAAAGAAAAAGGAAAAGCAGTTACACTTACAGGCATCAAAAAAAATAATCAATATGGAGTACTTGATATAGAAGATGGAATTGCTAATCGCTTTTCCGAAAAGCCGATTTTAGATGACTGGATTAATGGGGGATTTTTTGTTTGTAATAAGGAGTTCTTTCAGTATCTATCAGCCCAGCCAGATTGTGTGTTAGAGGAAGAGCCATTAAGAAAGTTAATTGAAAAGAGAGAACTTGCTGTCTATTTGCATGAAGGAACATGGATATCTATTGATACGCCAAAGGATTTGGAAGACGCAAGAAAGATTTGGAAAAAAGAACAATAGATATAAGGGAGAGAGAGGATTGCCATGAAATGGCTAAAAAGAAATATCATATCAGACTTTTTAAAAGCATTGTCGAGTAATGAGAAACAAGAAAAGTCAGCCACGTTAAATATTCAACTATTTTCAAAAGAGATTTCGGTGAAGTTTCACATTGATAATTTAGTTGACGTCGTAAATGGTGCTAAAAAAAATAATAAGGTGTTAGCTTTACCTTCTCCAAAGAAAGAGATTACATCAGAAAATAATGCGGATGCAAAAAGTAGTATAATTTGTGAAACGAATAATAGTTCTCCAAGAAGTAAGGAGAAATTAGCGCAAGAAGAAGCATTATCTCAAGAAAAGGTCCAAGAAGAAGCATTATTTCAAGAAAAGGCCCAAGAAGAAGCATTACCTCAAGAAAAGGCCCAAGAAGAAGCATTATCTCAAGAAAAAGCGCAAGAAGAGGTATTAGCGAAGGAAAAAGCGAAACAAGCAGCATTAGTGAAGGAAAAAGCGAAACAAGCAGCATTAGTGAAGGAAAAAGCGAAACAAGCAGCATTAGTGAAGGAGAAAGCGAAACAAGCGGCATTAGCGAAGGAGAAAGCGAAACAAGTAGCATTAGCAAAGGAAAAAACGAAACAAGGAGCATTAGCCCAAGTAAAAGTAATAGAAGAAGCCTTAGCGAAGGAAAAAGCGAAACAAGCAGCATTAGCAAAGGAGAAAGCGAAACAAGCGGCATTAGTAAAGGAACAAGCAAAACAAGCAGCATTGGCGAAGAAAAAAGCGAAACAAGCAGCATTAATAAAGGAAAAAGCGAAACAAGCAGCATTAGCCCAAGAAAAAGCAAAGCAAGCCGCACTAGCGAAGGAAAAAGCAAAGCAAGAAAAGCTAGCTCAAGAAAAAGCAAAACAAGAAGCATTAGCAAAGGAAAAAGCAAAACAAGAAAAGCAAAGAAAGGAAAAAGCGAAACAAGCAAAGCAAGAAGCACTAGCGAAGGAAAAAGCAAAACAAGAAGGCAAAGAAAAAGCAAAACAAGAAGCATTAGCAAAGGAAAAAGCAAAACAAGAAGCATTAGCAAAGGAAAAAGCAAAACAAGGAAAAAGCAAAACAAGAAGCAAGCAAAGGAAAAAGCAAAACAAGAAGCATTAGCAAAGGAAAAAGGAAAAGCATTAGCAAAAAAAGCAAGAAGAGCATAGCAAAGGAAAAAGCAAAACAAGAAGCGTTAGCGAAGGAAGAACGTACAAAGCAAGCAATTACAAGAAAAGGCAAAGCAAGAAGCATTAGCGAAGGAAAAAGCAAAGAGGCAGAAAAAGCAAAGCAAGAAAAAGCGTCAAGAAAAAGCAAAACAAGAAGCGTTAGCGAAGGAAGAACGTACAGCAATTACACGAACAGAGGAGAAAAAATCATCCCTCTCTGAACCAATTGCAGCAACAAACCAAAATTTCTGTGTCATTGCCGGCAAAGAATATTGCATTAAGATTATGGCGGTTTATGAGTCTCTTGCTAAAAATAGTGATAACTTCAACTTATGGGTGTGTTGTATGGATGCTATTACGCACAAATTTTTAAATGAAAAAAATCTTAAAAATATGCATCTTATTAGAGTAGAAGAAATAGAGAATGATCAATTAAGAGCAGTTAAACAAGAACGAATGATTAATGAATATTGCTGGACATTAAAATCTTTCTTAATTGAATATATCTTAAAAAATAATGATATTGAGCAAGTATTATACTGCGACGGAGATATTTATTTCTTCTCTAATCCAGCAAGTATTTTTAATGAGTGGGGTTCTGCTTCCATCTTTTTGACTCCACAAAGAGATCTAGAGTGGGTAGAACAAAAATATGGAAAGTACCAAGCAGGTATTATTGGATTTAGAAAAGATGCAATTGGATTGTCAGCTGTTCAATGGTGGAAGGATCGCTGCATTGAATGGTGCGGAGTAGTTGAGAGCAATGGACGTTTTGGAGATCAAAAGTATTTAGATCAATTGCCGAAAATGTATGATAACGTGCGCATATCTTCTAATTTAGGAGTAAATGCTGCACCTTGGAATATTATCTACAATAATGATTTCAACGTTTCTTTACAAGGAGATAAAGTTTTTATCAATAATGATCCACTTGTTGCTTATCATTTTTCCTGTATAACCATATATGATAGTGATAAATATGATTTATGGAGTATGCATCAAATAAATATTCAAAAGGAAATTATGAATTATATTTATGTTCCATACCTTGATCTTTTAGAAAAGCTAATCAAAAACTATCAAAATAGTTATCCTGGTATTATTAAGGCAACATTATCAACAAAAGACTTTCTTCAAGCGAAGACAAAATACCAATCAACAAAATTGAAAAAAAGAATGATTAAATACGATAATTATTTATTATTAACCTCCATATTTAGTAAAGAATATTTAGTTAAAGGACTTGCAATGTATCACTCGCTTAGCAGACAAATAGATAATTTTCACATGTGGATTTGTACAATGGATTCAGAAACCTATGATGTCTTATCCAATCTAAACTTAAAAAATGTCACGCTAATACCAGTAGAGTCCTTTGAAACTTCACAATTAAAAGAGATAAAACAACAACGAACGCTGCAAGAATATTGTTGGACAATAAAAGCGACGTTACTGGAACACTTACTATCCACACACGCAGAGATTGACCATCTCTTCTATTGTGACAGTGATTTATATTTCTTCTCCAACCCACTTTCTGTAATTGATGACTTTGGTAGATTTTCTGTTTATTTATGTCGTCAACGCGGAACGGATATACTGGAACATTTCCATGGACAATATCAAGCAGGATTTATCGGCTTCAAAAACGAACGTAATAGCCGAAAAATTCTAAATTGGTGGAAGAAGAAGTGTTTAGAAGAATGTTCAGAGGTTTATAACGATAAACGTAAATCATGGGGAGATCAATTGTATTTAGACCGCATCCCTGAATTATTTGAAAATATTAAAGTGAATCAAAACCCAGGAATTAACGCTGCTCCATGGAATCTTATTTTGAATAATACAGAACAAGAAGTAACCATGAGGGAGAATAATGTATATATTGACAATAACCCATTGATATTTTATCATTTCGGAAGTCTGCTGATCTTAAATGAGAATGAATTTGATTTGTGGAAGCTAGAAAAAGTAGATATTTCTTCCTCCACTTTAACGTATATTTATCATCCGTATTTAACGAAAGTAAGGGAGATATTGAGCAGCTTATCTAATGACGCCCAATTCTTTGCTAATCTTCCTAGCGGATATATAGCCAAAAATCCTTATTCCATTGCCTCATTATAAGAGGTGGGTGATATGAAGTTAAAAAATAAAAAAGTGTTAGTCACAGGTGCTTATGGTTTTATTGGATCCCATCTTATTAAACAGCTTGTGAAAGAAAATGCGTCCATCGCTGTCATTGTTCGGGAACATTCCAATCCTTGGAGAGTACAGGAATATTTGCCTCATTTAAAAAAATATGAGGCAGATATTCAAAATCGCTCAGACATATGTCGAATTATCCATGAATTTAAACCAGATTATATTTTTCATTTAGCAGCTTATGGAACAAACCCAAGTAATAGAAATGACTTACTTGCATATGAAACTAATATTGTTGGAACGATGAATATTTTATTTGCAGCCAAAGATACCAATTGTAAAAAAATTATTTGTCTTGGCAGTAGTTCTGAATATGGAGATAAAAAGGAAAAGATTCATGAAGATATGTTATTAGAACCAGTTGATATCTATGGAAGTACAAAAGCATCATCTACTATTATTTCCCATCAGTTAGCACAGGAATATAAGCTTCCCATTATCACCTTACGGGCATTTAATATTTTTGGGGAAGCAGAAGATAATCATAAATTATTCTCTCATATAATTGGAAAAGTACTGCGTGGTGACGAGGTGAAATTAACGTCATGTGATCAATACCGTGATTATAGTTATGTCGGCAATATCGTCGATGGCTTAATCCTTGCAGCCACATATGAAGGAAGTAATAATACGATATTAAATATAGCTTCTGGAAATGCCTATCCTTTACGATATTTTGTTGATTTGATTTATCACCATTTAGGTACAAAGCAAGTACCATTATATGGCGCCATTCCCAAAAGGGAGAATGAAAGAAATGCGCCTATCCCTGATATTACAAAGATTCAAAAAGTGCTTGGATGGACTCCAGCTGTTTCCATAGAAGAGGGGATAAAGAAAACCATTGCCTGGTATAAAAGTTATTATCATTTTCATTAGTGGGAATGGAGGTGTTAGTTATGACAACTGATTGGCGAAAAATTTATAAAAATAAAACGGTTCTAATAACTGGTCATACTGGTTTTAAAGGTTCCTGGCTAGCTATTTGGTTAATGAAGCTTGGCGCGAATGTAATTGGTTATTCTTTAGATCCAATTGGAGAAGAGAGTTTATTTAAATTAGCAAAACTGAACAATAAAGTGAAGGATATTAGGGGAGATATTCGTGATGCTGCTAAACTACAAGCAGTTTTTGAAGAATATCAACCTGAAATCGTCTTTCATTTGGCAGCACAGCCATTAGTGAAGCAATCTTATCAAGACCCTGTCTATACGTATGAAGTGAATGTAATGGGGACAATGCAAGTGTTAGAAGCAATCAGAAAGTCACCTTCTGTAAAAGCAGGTGTAATGGTAACGAGTGATAAGTGTTATGATAATAAAGAATGGGTATGGGGCTATCGTGAAACAGACCCGATGGGAGGATATGATCCGTATAGTTCCAGTAAAGGATGCTGTGAACTATTAATCTCTTCTTATCAGCATTCCTTCTTTCCAATTGAGTCATATTCTAAGCATGGTAAGTTAATTGCTTCTGTACGAGCAGGAAATGTAATAGGAGGAGGGGATTGGTCGGAAAATCGCATTATTCCTGATAGCGTTCGTTCCTTAATGTCTGATCAAGCGATTAAATTACGCTCTCCTCATTCTGTTCGTCCGTGGCAGCATGTATTAGAGCCGCTTTCAGGTTATTTAAAAATTGGTGCCTATCTATACGAGGGAAAAACACAATACGCGGAAAGCTGGAATTTTGGACCAGAATCAGATAGTGAGATAACCGTACAACAGCTAGCCGAAAAAATTGTGGAACACTGGAATGGTGGCACATGGGAAGCAGAACCTTCTTATTCCGCAGAACATGAAGCAAAGCTTCTTAGTTTAGATATAAATAAAGCAAAGTATTATTTAGATTGGCATCCCAAATGGAATATTGATCAGACTGTTTATTATACAGTGGAATGGTATAGATTGTATCAAAAAGTGGACGTTTACGAGCTATGCTTAAAACAGATAAATGATTATGAAAAATAAAATCAGCCGATTAATAGAAGCTTTCCTTCCCTTTATTAGAGAATGGCTCCATAAAAGGGAAAGGTTTAAAGAGCTTCTATTTTATTTTTTTGTTAATCATCGGTTATACGCAACTTTTTATATGTATAAAAGGGATGTTCCGCAGAAAAGGAACATCCCTTTTAAATTACTTTTTTAATGACAAGATAAAGTCTTTATGTCTTGCGACAATTCTCTCTTTTGCTAATCTAAGCTTTTTTCGGTTTTTATTGCTTGTTAAATAAAATTCTTTGTTTTCAATCGTTTCAGCTAGTTTCTCCGTATTGGTTAGTAACGTATAAGGTAATTGGTGGACAGAGGCGGCGAAATCTACACCCTTTGAGCGATAAGCTAATTGGAAGAACGGGGTACCGCTTGATGCAGAAAGTACATTTGCATGCAGCTTTAAGTTAAGAGAAAAGTGGCAAAGCGATAAGAAAGAATAAATTTGTGAAGCTGTGCAAACTTCTGGAATGAATGTGACTTTTCCTTTCTTCTTTATGCTCTCATATAGTTCCTTGCAGTGAGGGACATCTAAATCCCACATTGGAAAAATAACAATTTGATATCCTTTTTTTAAAAGATTGGTACATGCTTTAATAATTTGATTTTTAAGTTTATATTCATCGTAGCCAAAAAGGATGTTTTGGGTGGTTCCCCAATTGACCGCAATTATTTTTTTATCCTGATCCTGCAAGTATTTACTTTTTATATAGTCGTCTTCTTGGGGTGTAAATAGCATCCCAGAGTCACCAATTATCTGGTAATTACTCGTTGGCGAAGGATTTAAAGTCTTTATATACTTCTGTGTAAGTGGTCCTCTAAGACCTGCGAATGTGGAGTATTCAATCACTTTTTTTATTTTATCTCTATTAATCTCTTTATTATTGAAGGTGGTGGAGGATAACTGAAATTCACCCCTTTTAAAGGATTCAACTGTTTCTTCCGTCATATAATCAATGCCTGTTCCATAGCAATATAGAGGAAGTTTCATTTCGATTGCCTCTAATGCCAAATCGATAAAGAAATTGCCTTGAAATAAAGAGCCTCCTCCTAGAATAACGATATCAAATGGTTTTTCTCCATATAATTCTTTTAGGGTTTTAGAAGAATTAATTGGGTAGGAAAATAAAGTATAGTCTTCGTGAAGCCATCTTTTGCAAGCTTGAGCGAATGCTTCATAACAAACTTCATCTCCAATGTTATTAACGCCCAAATAACCAAGATATAATATTCTCATTGTTCATTGCCCCCTTCCTTAGCAAGAATCTCTTCAATATGATCAAGGAGCTGCTGCGCTCGAACTTGTACAGAATGTTTTTTTCTTACCATTTTATAGCCATTTAAAGCAATTTTTTTCCCTAATGTTTCATAATTTCTTAAATGATATTGTGCCTTTCGCATAAAATTCTCCTCATCGATTTCAATGAAATGAACACCAGGAATGAATCCTAAATCTTTAATCTCTTTTGTGCAAGAAGCTAGTAATAAAGTATTACAAGCTAAAGTCTCATAATATTTCATTACAGGATAATGATAAATGGAATCACAAGTAAAAAAAATCTTTGCTTTGTTCAGTTCTTGTGCAAAGCTGCTCGCTACTTTGAACGATTTCTCATCATACTGTTGGTGTAAATAGCCAGGATGCTCATGATAGGTGAAATTTGATAAACTTTTCATTTGATCAAGAATTTTTTGACGTAATGGATAAATAGTAGGATGGACAGCACCCATCATTAAATAATCAATTGTTTTCGGTTGCTTGAAGTCACTAAATACATCAATATTTACATAATGGGGAAACCATATCATTTTATCTTTAAATTCTGGATACCATTCCAAAAAAGAATCTCTATAATGGGTAAAAATATATTTCACATTATTTTCTTTAATGAATGCTCTTCTTTGATCCATTTGGTATTTTAAATCATGCATGATAATCCCGAACGGAATATTGCAGTCCTTTAGTCCAGTTACTTTTGGTGATCGGGTAGGTCGTAAATCATTTACTAGGATAAAGTCAGGCTGAAAGTTCATTTTCTGTAATGTTTCACTTATATTACCGTCTTCCTCCCAGGTTCTTATATCAACGTATTTTTTTAATTCTTTTGTTAAATAATACGTATTTCTTTCTATCCCATTTTCCCAATTTTTTGTAATAAAAAGTATCTTTTTTTTCTTCTTTAATGTCATCAGCATCATGTCCTTTCCCTAATGTTTACTATATATACTATTCTTGTCCCCCATAAATCGGACCATAGCAAATGGTCCAAATGTTAACTGCTAGTCACCATTTTATGGATTGTCCATATACTATTAAGAGATATGAGAGGTAGGAGGAGCACTTAGATGAGTAAGATTATTCTTTCAGGTTATTATGGAGAACAGAATGGCGGAGATGATGCATTGTTACTAGTATCCTCTTGGGGAAGCCGGAAATTTCTATCTGGGGATAAAATCTATGGGACATGTATACAAAAGCCTGTTCTGCCATTGAATGCAGAAATGGAAGCACTTTTTGTTCAAGAAGAACAAGAACGTAATGAAAACTTACTTCGTTTGTACAGGCATTGTTATGAGAGTGATTTTATTTTATTTGGCGGCGGCTCTGTTTTTCATTCGACAGATAAAATGACAAGAGATAGCGATTTAATCGATTTAAATAGAGGGAAAGGAGCAGCTGCAATTGGGGTATCCTTTGGACCATTTAGAGATTCGGCTGCTGAAGGTGCATGTAAAAAGCTTATCGAAAAATTTAATTATATTGGCTGTAGAGATGAAGAAAGCTATGAATTAATTCGTTCTTTCTCTTCCGATATAAATGTAGAATTAACATTTGATTTAGCAGTCCTTTTACCACTTGTAGTTGGTGAAAATTTTAATGGGTTGCATGCTAGAAAAGGTTTAGGAATTTCCTTATGTCACTATGAGAGATATATTGGTGGAGATACAAGTATTGAAAAGACGAGAATGAAAAAAATAGTCAATGTTTTAAATGGACTTAACCAGGAGGAAATAGAAGAGTTAGTCTTTATTGATTTTAATGGCCATCCTCTTTTTGGAGATCAAGACATTCACCGTGAAGTCATCGACCAATTACACACAAAAATTCCTATTAAGCATCTGTCTTATGATAAGGATCCAATAAACACTCTTCGAACCATTGCCTCCTTAAAAGGATTGATTGGGATGAGACTTCATAGCTCTGTATTTGGCTATATTACAAATACACCGACGATCATTCTTTCTTATCATCCTAAATGTGATGGATGGGCCAAGCAAATTCAAGCAGATAAAGAGTATATTATTCCATCCCATTCCTTTGAAGAGGAAAGTATATGGCATGCTCTTGAACAAATTATAGCTGGCCAATATAGGTATCCAAAACTATCGATAAAGGCTGCACAATCACTAGCGATGAAAAATTGGGAGGGTGCAAGATGGTCGCTGTCTCAGTAGTTATTCCGCTATATAATAAAGAACAATATATTGAACGAACAATTATATCCATTCTTTCGCAAACATTTCAAGATTTTGAGATTATTATTGTAGATGATGGTTCAACAGATGGCAGTGTTGAAAGAGCGGAAACTTGGGCCGACGATCGGATTAAGGTACTTAAGATGGAACACAAAGGTGCCTCAGCAGCTAGAAACAAGGGGATACTTGCCGCTACCGCTGAATTAATTACGTTTATTGATGCAGATGATGAGTGGAAACCTGGTTTTCTTGAGAAAATTATATATTTAAAAGATAAATATCCTGAATGCGGTGCTTATGCAACAAGCTATGAAATCGTTCTGCCGACAAAAAAGAAAATAATCCCATCTATTTATCAAACGCCTGAAAAGTGGGAAGGGATATTTACAAACTATGTTGAAAAAACATTAAAGGATTTACCAATCATTTCTTCTGCAATCGCAGTCCGAAAGCAAGTTTTTGATAAAATAGGTTTATTTAAAGAAGGAGAGCCTCTTGGAGAAGATCAAGATATGTGGTTACGAATTGGGATGAACTATTCGATTGCCTATATCAATGAAAGCTATGCCATTTATTATCGCGGGTTAGAAAACAGTGTATGTATGGATTTGACCATATTAAATCGCTATCCGATCATTTATTCGTTAGAGAATTTGCTTCATAAAGAAGAAGTTCCTTATATCGATTTGTATTTGTCAAAATTAAAATTGGACTATAGTAAAAGATTACTAGAGGCAAATAAATTAGATTCTGCTTGGCAAGAATTGCAGTATACAAAAGCAAATATATATAAATGGCAAAAAATAAAACTTTGGTTATTCTACTATTGGAAAAAAATCAGCAATAAATATAGTTTTACCCAAAAAAATATAATAAAAAATGCCCGTAAGTTGTAATCTAAGGAAAGAGAAGCCCCATGCTAAAATAAGCAGGGGCTAGTAGTTATTTATGGTAATTGCTGAAAAATTGGGAGTTTGGCTGAAATTATCTTAGTTTGGCTGATATCCCTGCAGTATTGGCTGATATTTTTCAAGTTTGGCTGATTCCACCCGCGCTTTGGCTAATAAATTCCATAGTTTGGCTGAAAAGCCGCTCGCAGAGGCTGAAATCCGTCTCACATTAGCTATTAAATCCAAAGCGGCTGATAAATTCCTCACTTTGACTGATATAATATTATATTTTGGTTTATTGACCGTATATAAACCAACTTGAATTTAAATGTTAGCTTCATTCATCGCAACATAACTATCCAAAAATAATCATCCATAAAGAATCATCCAAAAATAATCATCCATAAAGAATATAACTTAGAAAACAATCTATCTTATAACTTATTTTCTTACTTTGATTTATTCCACAAACGAATACATTCGTAAAGAAAAGTAAATGATTAATTTGTAAGAAGGCAACTTTTTTTCTCTAGACCCACTGCTTTCTTTTCTGCTAATATGTTTAAGTTGACTTTTTAAGTGTATTGAAATTTTTGGAAAATAAAAGAGGTTGATGAGATTTGGGATCGAGAGAATTGCTAGCCAAACGAGTAGCTTGGATTAGTGTAATTAGTAATATTATTTTAACAATTGGGAAAATAATAGTGGGTTGGATAGGGAATAGTGATGCGGTTTTTGCCGATGGGATTCACTCAGCTGCAGATGTGTTTGCCTCTGTTCTTGTTTTAGTCGTTATTAAAATTGCGAATAAACCGGCAGATCAGGAACACCCATATGGACATGGTAAGGCAGAAATAATTGTATCTGGTATTGTTGGTATGATTCTTTTATGTGTCTCTATCTACTTGGTATATGAAGTAATAATTGGGTTATTCCATCCCATCACAACACCAAGTATGATTGCAATGTGGGTTGCTGTTATTTCTTATATTTCGAAAGTGCTATTATATCGATATAGTAAGAGGATTGCGAAGGAACAAAGCAGTAAAGCAATTGAAGCAATTGCTTATGATCATAAGGCTGATATTGTGGCATCCATTGCAGCAGCAATAGGTGTTCTTTTCTCTATCCTTGGAGAAAAGTTGAATATACATTTATTTCTTTATGGAGATAAGATGGCAACGATCATTGTTGCTTATTTGATTTTTAAAATTGCGAAGGAAATGGTAAGTGAAGCTTTTGATATTTTACTGGAGCGGAATATAGATTTGGCAATTTTAGCAGAGTATCATGACATAATTTCTTCATTTGCTGAAGTAAAGCGAATTGACCGACTCCGTGCTAGAGAACATGGTCACTATATATTAGTCGATTTACGTATCTCAATCGATTACGATAAAACCATTAAGGAAGGTCATGATTTATCTAGAAAAATAAAAAAGAAATTAATGGCAAAGCACGATAATATTAATGAAGTGCTAATTCATTTGAATCCATATTTTAAGGACTAGCATTCAGTTGTTCCTTTATATTTAGCTTTCATATTAACCACTTGCATATGCAAAAGCAATTACTTTTTAAATAGAACTAGGTAGTAACTAAACAAGGTCATGAAAAAGTGTTGTTCTCACATAAACGCTTTTTCAATGACCTCTTTTAATAATTCCAGACTTCTTTTAATGAAAATCGAAATAGTTCATTTAATTGTTCGGTTGGATCTTCCGAATTTTTTTGCAACCCTTTTGCGTACGCTTCTAGCTGGTAAATCTCACTTTCTAAGAATGTATTAATAAGATTGATTCGTGGTTCGAGTGATAATTCTTCGCCAGATTTTTTTCTTTCTAATAAAGTTATAATACTTGTAAGAAGGTCACCAGCAGGGATAAGTTCTTGTACTAATGTTTCGAATTCCATTGGCGGAACCGTTTGGTATATTTGAGTCCACTTTGCTGCTAAAATTGGCCTCAATACATAAAAATATTTTTTGATTTTAACTGTATCTCCTTGTAGGTATTCTCGAAAATTTCCTTTTGCCATATTTAAATAATGATAGATAATGGAAGCAGGCGAGAATATTTCTTTTTCTAGTTCTTTCATTTTATCGATGGTTGAAAAACGCTGATAATATACCATATTAGAGCGTAACCATTCTAATAACGGGGGATTGGACTTGCGAAAAAGCTTAAGCGTTTTAGTTAGTTCCCAGCCGCTCATATCTAATAAGGGATCAACAGGGATTGATAATGAATCATGGTTTGGAATCTCGATTACATCTCGGCCGCGATCAATCGATAAGTACCAGTTTGGCTGATGAATATAAATAAACCGCACATCATAATCACTATCCTTGGATGGAAAGCCCCATGCCCGACTTCCGGATTCACATGCATAAAGCACCTTTATGTTAAATTCCTTTTCCGTTTGGTCAATCACTTTTCTGATATGGTTTTCCAAAGGCATATACCTCCAATTGATTTTTGCTCATTTTACCAAAAAAATCAGCGATTTACCATATTAATCTGCAAAATGATAACGTTCTCATGTACAATGATAGGGAGTGCTTATTTTGTCTGACTATCCCTTTAGGGAGTAGTTGGGGGAAAGGAATAACAAGGAGGAGGAAGTACAAGTGAGGAATATACCGATTGCCATCCAAATGTATACGTTAAGAAATGAGTGTGAGAAGGATTTTCGCGGAACCCTCCGTAAAGTGGCGGATCTTGGATTTCAAGGAGTAGAGCTTGCTGGATATGGGGGAATTCCTGTAGCAGAATTAAAGGAATTATTGGATGAACTAAATTTACGAGTAGCAGCATGCCATGTACCATTAGTTGATTTGGAGAGCGATCTTTCTCAGGTTATTCAAGATCAATTAGTATTAGGGAGTAAATTTTTAGTATGTCCCTATCTTTTACCAGACAAAAGAACAGAAGCGGATTATCAATCACTAATTGCTTTCTTGAATATGGCAGGAGCAGAATGTCGAAAAGCAGGGATATCTCTTTGTTATCATAATCATGATTTTGAATTAGATACATTGCGTGATGGAAGAACGGCATTAGCCACGATAATGGAAGATACAGATCCTACATTAGTTTTTGCAGAACCAGATGTATACTGGCTTTCGAAGCGAGATTATGACCCAGCAAAATGGATTGATACATATAAAGATAGAATGAAGCTTATTCATTTAAAGGATATGACAACAGATGAAGAACAATTCTTTGCTGAGGTAGGTACAGGAAGTATTGATTTTCAAGCAATTCTTGAAAAAGGAGAGGACGCAGATATCCAATGGTGGATTATTGAACAGGATGCAACTAGAAGAACTCCATTGGAAAGCATTGAAATTAGTTTGCGAAATCTAAAGGAAATGTTAACGGACCGGAAGATATAAACTTAACTAGAATAAATCAGCGGGGATTTTTCCCCACTGATGAAATTTACCTTTACCTATTCTCTAAGTAAGGGCATGGAACAACAACGAAAGGACCCACCAGATTTAATGATTTCGGAAAAATCAACCTCGAGTACTTCATACCCTCTTTTTTGCAATTCTTTATTAACCCCTTCATTCATAGGTAAACTAATTACCTTTTTGTTGCCAATGGATAATACATTTGTACCTAATGTTTCTTGCTCTTTAGCGCTTACGTGAATAAAATCATATCGTTCTCGCAGTAATTTTTCTTTTTCTTTATGAAATTCTCCTGGAAAAATTAATCCCTCTGTAGGAGAAAGAATATTAAAGACACAATCTAGATGGAGATATGTATCCGTAAACGGGACAGCTATGACATCATAAGAAGGCATCAAGGTCTGCAAATGGCGGATAGCTGCTTCATTTGTACGCTGACTGATGCCTGCAAAAATTGTTTTCCCGTCAATAATCACATCGCCGCCTTCAATAAAATTGCCTTTAATATCTGTATAAGTGATTTCTTTTTTCTTTAAATAATCTATTAAAACTCTTTCTTCTCCGTGTCTAGCATCTCGTGCCATTTCTGCCACAAAGATCTGACTTCCTAAGGTGAATCCGATATCTCTTGTAAAAACCTGTTCATGGTATTTTTCTTCTGCTGGAAGAAGGATTATTTCCACTCCATTTTTTTGCAGAGTTTCTATAAACATTTCATGCTGTTTTACAGCAAGTTTTTTATCAATATTTTTCTTTGCATGTTTTTTTTGAATATCATTTATAGGGACTTTAATAGCCATATATTCAGGAGAAACTAAGACTACTGTTTTTAATGGATCATATTCATTGGAACAATTTATTTTCATGATAAAACCCTTTCCATTATAGTATAGAAAATAGTTTTTCCTGAATGGCTTATTTTATGAAAGAACTTGTGCAATCATTTTTTGGGGATGATGATGTTCATGAAGGAAATGAAAACTACAATTGTAAGGAAAAGCGGTAGAAATGGCATTCATAGAGGGGATGAAAACCATATTGGCAAGAAACCCTGAAGGAAGTGGTGTTCATCAGGGAAATGAAAGTCATAATTGCAAGGAAAAGCGGTAGAAATGGCATTCATAGAGGGGATGAAAACCATATTGGCAAGAAACCCTGAAGGAAGTGGTGTTCATCAGGGAAATGAAAACCAGAAATGCAAGGAAAAGCAGTGGAAGTAGCGTTCATGAAGGAAATACAAGCCATAACTACAAAAACAGCCAGTAGAAGCAGCATTCATCCCACTATAATAGCTAAATCAGAGGAAAAGAAGACAGACAAAAGCCAGTGAAGAACCCTTCACTGGCTTTTGTCATATAGCATTAGCTTTCGTCAATATCTTTACGATTTTTCTTAAATAGTTTGGAAAGAACTTCATAAACAATAGGGACGATAACAAGTGTTAACAAAGTAGAACTGATTAAACCACCAATAACAGTAATACCAAGGTCTTTAGAGATTAATCCACTACCACCAGAACCAACTGCTAATGGAATTAATGCACCAATTGTTGCAATAGCTGTCATTAGAATCGGACGAAGACGTGTTGATCCTGCTTCAAGAATCGCTTCACGCATATTCATTCCATCTCGTTCCATATGAATGATTCGGTCTACTAATACAATGGCATTCGTTACAACAATACCAATTAACATTAAGAGCCCCATCATTACCGAAACAGAAATGGTTTGACCTGATAGGAACAATCCGACAAATGAACCGATAACAGCGAATGGTAAACTGAATAGAATCGAGAATGGGGCAACCCCTTCACGGAATGTAACAACAAGGATAAAGTACACGATCGCAACAGCAGCAATCATAGCAATACCTAACTGTGTGAATGTTTCATTCATATCTGCAGTTACACCCGCAACTCCCATTGTAACGCCTTTTGGTAAGTCGATTTTATCGATTTCTTTATCTACTTCATTTGTTACTTTCGAAACATCATCACCAAGGATTTTTCCTGATACAGTTGCATAGTATTCACCTTTACTACGAGAAAGCGTATTTAGAGTAGTTCCTTCTTCTACATCCACAAGCTCTGAAAGTGGCATTGTTTGCCCTGTAGCAGTTGGAATTTCAGTGTCTAGCATATCGTCGATTGATTTCGGCTGTGCTGATTTTACTTGTTGGACAATAACATCAAGCTCCTCACCGTCTTTTTCAATCGTTGTTAATACATCTTTTGAATTGTTAGGGCTTAGTGTCGCAAGGAGCTGACCAGCTGTTAACCCATATTGTAATAATTCTTCCTGATTTACTTTAAATGTATATTCTACATAAGCATCTTCAGCTGTTGTAGTAACATCTTCTAAACCATCATTCTTTTTTAACACAGATTCTACTTTTTTCACTGATTCATTCAGCTTATCTAAATCTTCACTATAGAATGTATAGCTGACTTCATTCGTTGACATCCCGGTTGATGAGAAGTCTTGGGATTTCCATTCGCCAGATTGATCGAGATTTGTAATATATTCCTCAATTTCATCACGAACTTCAGGGAAGTTTTTCATATCTTCATCAAAGATTAGGTACATAAGTGCACCGCCAGCTCCCATGCCCATCATTGCGCTTTGTGCATCAGCTGTATCATTAATCGATAATTGAACGATATCGATATCTTTGCGGTCAAGCATTTTTTCTTCTACTTCTGTAACGTTCTTTAATGTCTCATCCTTTAGTTCACCAGTTTCTGGAGTGTAGGTGATATACATCGTTTTTTCTTCTTCACTTCCTAGGAAGCTAAAGCCGATTAAAGGAGTGAGGGCAACACTTCCAACTAATAAAATAACAGCGATAAGGGAAGTGATGATTTTATGATTAAGTGCTTTTTCGAGAATACCTTTATACCAAGTTGCCAATTTACCAGCTTCTTTATGATTACTTTCTGTTTTCTCACTATATAATTTTTTCTTAAATAAGAAATGAGAAAGTGCTGGAACGATTGTAATGGCAACAAGTAATGATGCCCCAAGAGAGAACGCCATTGTTAAGGCGAAAGGACGGAATAATTCTCCAACCATGCCTCCAACAAACATTAATGGAGCAAATACCGCAACTGTTACTAAAGTAGAAGACAGGATTGGTTTGAACATTTCAATCGTTGCTTCTCTAATAAGCGCGCGGCCAGTTAATTTTTCTTCTTTCAGGTGCAAGCGTCGATAAATATTTTCCACGACAACAATGGAGTCATCAATTACCCGCCCGATTGCCACCGTAATAGCACCTAGCGTCATAATATTTAACGTGATATCCATCCAGTTTAATAGCAGTAATGCCATGAAAATAGATACTGGAATGGAAATAATCGAGATAATCGTTGATTTAAAATCACGTAAGAATAGTAAAATAATTAATACGGCGATTAAACAACCAAATACTGCTTTTTCAACCATGGTAAACACAGATTTTTCAATCGGATCTCCTTGGTCGAGAGAAACATCAATTACTAAGCCATCAATGTTTTTTTGCTCATCTTTAATTAAATCTTTTACACTGTTAACAACATCAACAGTGTTTGCTTGTTGACCTTTGACAATTTGGATGGCGATTGCATCTTTACCATTTGTACGAGAAACTGATTCCACTTTCCCAACTACTTCAATTTTTGCAATATCGCTAAGTTTTACGAATGGGGCAGGATTTTGTTCAGATGGAGTGACAGGAATAAGCATATTCTTTAGTTCTTTTTCTGTCATAAATTTCCCGTCAATTGCAACTGCTTGTTCGCCTTCTTCAAACTCGTAAAGTCCTAAAGAAACTGCTAAGTTACTCGCTTGAATCATATCTTTAACAGTATCTTCCGTTAAATCTAATTGCGCCATTTTTTCTTTGTCATATGTTAAATCGACTTCTTCAATATGCTGACCTGTGATAGTTGCAGAAGCGACACCATCAATCTTTTCGATTTTTGGAAGAATGATATCTTCCACAGTTGATGTTAATTCGGTAATGTCTTCTTCTGTACTGCTGACACTTAACGCTACAACTGGCATCATATTCATACTGATTGCTGTAATTGTAGGTTCCTCTGCATCTTCAGGTAAGGTGACATTATCCAGAGCGGATTGTAAAGCTCGTTTTGCTTCATCCATATCTGTACCATATTCATATTCTAGTTGAACATTTGCCATGTTCGAATAAGAATTTGAATAGACAGCTTTAACATCTTCCAGATTTTCTACTACTTTTTCTATCGGCATGGATACTTCTTCCATCACCTTCTCCGGAGTAGCTCCCGGGTAAACATCCATTACGGTTAAGTATGGAATAGAGATATTTGGTATGGTTTCCATATTCATCCTTGTACCAGAATAGATACCTGATACAGTAATAATAATGGTTAGTAACCAAACCGCAAGCTTGTTACCTAACACAAAATTTACTAAACCTTTCATAATACACCTTCCCTTTATTGACTAATCTAACTCATTTACTTATAATAAATGACTAAGTAGTCATATGTCAATCAATAGTACATAGGAGAGAATGAGATGACAAAAAAACAGCTGATTATGGAAAAATCGATAGAGTTATTTGCAAAACAAGGATTTGCGGCTACTTCCGTTCAACAAATAACGGAACATTGTGGGATTTCTAAAGGGGCCTTCTATTTATCCTTTAAGTCAAAGGATGAATTAATTATGGCTTTAGTTGATTATTTTATGGAACAGTTCATCGCGAAACTTGACTACGCAGTCAATCATGTGGATGATATTCTTTATCATTTTTATTACGAAATATTATATACATTTAAGGAAAATTCTAGTTTTGCGACATTGTTTATTAAAGAGCAAGCGCTTTCGTTTAATGATGAATTTATTCGAAAGTTTACTTATTATGATCATTTACTGGAAAAAACAATCGAGCATATGATTGGAAAAGTATATGATTCATCCAAACAAGCAATCAAGTATGATTTAGTATTTAGTATTAAAGGGTTTCTTAATACTTATACGCATATTGTATTAAACCATAATAAATATATTGATTTTGATTTACACAGGCTTGCAAAATCGCTTGTAGAGAAAACAGACATTATAGCTTCATATACAGAATCACCATATTTTACAGAAAGTATCTATCAGTTGCTGCACCAGTCCGTTATTGAAGAAAGTGCGACAAAAGAGGATTTGCTGCAACATATAAAAGGGAAAATGGAAGAAGTAGATGATCATTATGTGAAAGAATCGCTTTCTTTACTTATAGAGCAGTTGGAAGAGAAAACATTGAACTCGGTTTTACTAAAAGGATTGCTTGAAAACATTCGACATCATCGTGACTGCATTTGGTTATCCTATTTATTATTCCAATATTTTCAGCTTCATCCGAGTCATAAACAATAGATATATTTTAAAGATGAGTTCTTTACAGGATTCATCTTTTTTTATTTAAAGGATTTCAAAGCAATCAAGGAATTGTAGCAAATAAAATAATTATTGATTAAAGTGAAAATATACACTAAAATTGAAATAAATCATTTGTTAAGGCGAATAAATGAGAGATTGTAATTATAAAGGAGAAAAAAATGAAAGTATTACAAGCAATTATAATGACGGTGTTTATCGTATTTATTGGATTTATTGCAACAATGGTAACCACTTTATTCACAGCTAGTACATTTTATCTATGGTTTTTACCGATTATTACTGTATTTTATATGGTAACTGTTTATCTATTAATCTTTGAATGGGGGAAGAAAAAAGCAGTCAAAAGGGCAAGGATAGTAATTTTAGTCATGAGTATCTGCGGGATAGCGGGTTATATATTTTATGAACATTTTGATAAAAATTTAGAGGTGGTTAGTAGTCAAGATACGGATTTAACAGAATATATGCCATTTTTAGAGGGAACAAAAGCTGTGTCGTTGAAAGAAGAATCAACATTTAAAATAGAAGGGGATCTTCCAAGATTAGACGGCTCTACCGCTCTTTATCCTGTATACGCAGGGTTTGTTCAAGCAGTCTATCCACAAAAAATGTATCCATTAGAGGAAAGTGAGGTAGTTTCAAGTCAAACAAGTGAGGCATTTAATCGCTTATTAAATCGTGAGGCAGACATCATATTTGTGCCAAAGCCTTCAGAGAAACAATTTAAATTGGCTGAAAGCCTTGGGGTAAAATTAAAGCTTACACCAATTGGGAGAGAGGGATTTATCTTTTTTGTTCATGCGAAAAATCCAGTGGAAACACTAAGCGTGGAACAAATACAGGATATTTATTCTGGGAAAATAAGAAACTGGAAGGAAGTCGGTGGAAAACATGAAAAAATTAGAGCATTTCAAAGACCAGAAGAAAGTGGCAGTCAATCTGCATTGTTGAGGGTTATGGATGGAAAACCGTTAATGGATCCTCCCACAAAGGATATTGTCAATGCAATGGAAGGCATAATAAGTGAAACTGCAGACTATCAGAATAAAAGAAATGCGATTGGGTTCTCTTTCCGGCATTTTTCAGAAGATATGGTGCGTAATGGAAAAATAAGAAATATTGCTGTTGATGGAATACCTCCTACAGTAGAAACAATTAAAGATGGAAGCTACCCTTTCATTAATGAATTTTATGCCATTACGCTGGAGGATAATAAATCTCCCCAAGTTGATGGATTTTTAAAATGGATGGTGTCAGAGCAAGGCCAACGGATTGTTTCGGAAACTGGCTATGTGGCAGTTGAATAGATATTAATATGTGGTAGATCTTTGTTTGGGTAACCGGCAGTATTTATTACTGGCCGAGTTACCTATTTATATGGTAAACAGCAACAAAAGAATCTTTATTTTTTGCTTATAATGGAGAAAACTAATTAATTAGATTGATAGATAGCAGTAAAAAGGGGAGAAATCAGCCAAAGCAGCGAGGGAATCAGCCAAAATAAGAAAAAATCAGCCAAAGCAGCGAGAAAATCAGCCAAAGTAAGAAAAAATCAGCCAAACGCATCCACTCCTCATAAAGATGAAAACCAAAACGCTTTATTAATGGATTTTTTCTACTCAACCTTTCTAATCCCTTTTTTTGTCTATTTTATAGGGCGGAATGCCTGTAACTATCTAGTTTGGAATTCTGTTACCGTGAACAATCAAAAGAAATATTGACACTCATAATCTAGTATATTTATAATCTCACATAGAAAGAAAGCGTTTACTTTTACATCACTAGAAGAAGTAAACGCTTATTTTTTTACATTTAGTTAGGTTTAGTAAAAGGCTCAAGTTGCTTAAAACATTTAGAACAGGAGGAACAGGAATGAATCACTGGTTAAGGAAATCACTCATTATACTAACGATATTTGTTCTTGTGTTCACGACACGAGGCTTCTCGTTCAATCAAATGAACGTAAAAGCAGAGAACACAGATGGAAAAGATATACCTGAAAACACATTAAGAATTCATTATCAAAATGAGGAAAATAAGTATCAGGATCTAGGGTTATGGCTGTGGGACGATGTAGAATCACCTACTGCTAATTGGCCACAAGGTGCTGCAGCGTTTGAAGAAAAGAAGCAAGATGAGTATGGTACATATATTGATATTCCTTTGAAAGCAGATGCTAGAAAGGTTAGCTTTCTTGTTGTAAACAGAACGAATGGAGAGAAAGAGAGCGGAGATAAGTCCGTTACGATAAACAATCCATCATTAAATGAAGTATGGATTAAAGAAGGTTCAGATAGTGTTCATCTATTTGAGCCAGTAGAACTGGCTGAAAATACTGTTAGAATTCATTATCAAAGAGATGACCAAAACTATGATAAGTTAGGGTTGTGGTTATGGGAAGATGTAGAATCACCTACTGTTAATTGGCCGACTGATGCTGTAGCATTAGAAAAAAATGATCGCTATGGTGCTTATGTTGATATAAAAGTGAAAGAGAATGCTAAAAAAATTGGCTTTCTTATTGTAAACCGTGAAAATGGTGAAAAGATTGGTGGTGACAAAGGGTTCGCTTTATTGGAAGAGTATAATCATTTATGGATTAAAAATGAAGATGATCAAGTTTATATTTCACCATACTGGGAATCACCAACTGATTTAGTTTCAGGAGAACTATTGTCTGACACAACCATCCAATTAACTTTTTCCAGTACAAAAGGACTTGTGGAAGAGGATATAGCGCAAGCATTATCTATTGTGGATAAGGACCAAGAAGTAATAGATTTTAGTGCAGTGAAAATTATTAATGAAACCACAGTGGAAATAACAGGTGTTTATGATGCGGAAAAGGGGCCTTTTACAATCTCTTATCAAGGAAGATCTGTTACAGCCAAATCTGGATGGAAAATGTTAGATGAAAATTACTTTTATGAGGGCAATGATTTAGGGGCCACATATCATAATAAGGATGCAACATTAAAATTATGGGCACCGAAAGCATCAAAGGTAACCGCCGTTTTTTATGATAAAAATGATGCAGCAAGGAAAATTGGCAGTTTAGATTTAGTACAAGGGGATCAAGGGGTATGGAGTGTCGAAGCGAAAGCAGATGATCTCGGCATCAAAGATACAAGAGGATATTATTATCAATATGAAGTAACCAATGATGGAAAAGTATCTAAAGTTTTAGATCCTTATGCTAAATCGATGGCAGCTTTTACTGTTAACACAAAGGGACAGGTTGGCAGTGATGGCGATACAGTAGGAAAAGCAGCCATTGTTGATTTAAGTCAAACCAATCCCGCTAACTTAACTAGTGTGAAGATTGATGGCTATGAAAAACGAGAGGATGCAATTATATGGGAAGCTCATATTCGTGACTTTACTTCTGATCCAACCATTCAGACAGATTTAAATGGTCGCTTTGGAACTTATAAAGCATTTATTGATAAACTGGATTATATAAAATCCTTGGGTGTTACACATGTCCAACTCCTGCCAGTTAATGCTTGGTATTGGGGAGATGAAACGAGAATGGGAGAAAGGGAATTAGAGTATTCGGCAGCAGGAAATGAATATAATTGGGGGTATGATCCTCATAACTATTTCTCACCAGATGGTGCCTATTCGGAAAATCCAAAAGATCCAGAGCTGCGCATTAAAGAATTAAAGGAGCTAATTAATGCGATTCATGCTGCTGGCATGGGAGTGGTTCTAGATGTTGTATATACACATATGTCCAATGCTAGTCTATTAAATGATATTGTTCCAGATTATTATTTTTTCCAAGACAGTAATGGTAAATTTGTGGGGGGATTTGGAAATAACTTAGCTACAAATCATAAAATGGCGGAAAAGCTAATGATAGATTCAGTGAAATATTGGTTTCGTGAATTTAAAATCGATGGCATGAGATGGGATATGATGGGGGATGCAACCTATGAAGCTGTTCAAAAAGCTTATGATGAAGCGGCAGCCATCAATCCAAATGCATTATTTATTGGAGAAGGGTGGAGAACGTTCTCGGGGCATTTAGCAGACCCATCTTTGGCAGGAAAAGGTGCAGACCAAGACTGGATGGATAAAACCGATGATGTCGGTGTTTTCTCTGATGAAATAAGAAATGAGGTAAAATCGGGTTATGGTTCAGAAGGAGAGCCGCGCTTTATCACTGGCGGAGCTCGTAATATTCAGACGATATTTAACAATATAAAAGCACAGCCATCCAATACGCCAGCAGATAATCCAGGAGACATGGTGCAATATATTGAAGCACATGATAATCTGCCGCTCTACGATATTATTGCGAAAGCTTTGAAAAAAGATCCAGCCATTCCAGAAAATGATCTAGAAATTCATAAACGTATTCGCCTTGGAAACTCATTGATTCTGACTTCACAAGGCACGGCATTTTTACATGCAGGACAAGAATATGGAAGAACCAAGCAATGGCTAGGAGAGGGAATTCCAGAACAAAAATATGATGCTTTTACAGATGAAAATGGCAATGTGTTTGGTTACTTTGTTCATGATTCCTATGATTCATCTGATGCCATTAATATGTTTGATTGGTCCAAAGCCACCAATAAGGAAGTATATCCAGTAAATAATGAAACGGTGGAATATACAAAAGGATTAATTGAATTAAGAAAATCAAGCAATGCTTTTCGACTAGGAGAAAAGGGTTTAGTCGATTCTAATGTAACCATGATTGCTGCACAAGAGATTCAGGAAGAGGATGTTGTTATTGCCTATAAAAATGAGTCAACAGACGATACAGGCAGCTATTATGTATTTATAAATGGTGATACAAAAGCTAGGGAGCTGACATTAAGTGAAGATTTAACCGAATTTAATGTAGTAGTGGATAATGATGAAGCAGGTAAAGATTCTGTTGAAGAGAAAAGTGGTTTCACTTTAACAGCAGAAAAAATAACACTTGAGCCACTTACTACTATTGTCATAAAAAATGAAAAAGAGACAGGCGGAAATCAGGATGATGGCGCCAAAGAGCCAAATGATCCAGAAAATCCAGTGGATTCAACAGATCCTAAAGCTCCAGAAAAACCAGATAAAGAAGACCCAGTTAATGCAGATAAGAATCCCAATGATAATAAGGGAGACATGGGAGATAACGGTGAGAAGGCTGACAATAACGGAAAATCAAAAAATTCCTTGCCAAATACAGCAACTAATAATGGCACATATCTACTGATTGGGATAGTTATTTTAGCAGCAGGTGTTTGTCTTTCTATCATCATTCGCAGAAAAAAAGCAGATGCAGAATAAATAAATAGATAGCAGAAGTTAGGAGTATAGCTAACTTCTGCTTTTTGTATTTAAAAAAGGGAAAGAAAGCAAAAAATAATGGACGAAGGATAAAACGAAATTTTGTGTGCACCTTATTATTCAGAAGGTGTGGTAAAATGAAGAAAATAATAGCAATGGTTAGTTTGTTTTTATGTTTAATAGCACTCCCTACGATGGTATTTGCTGATACATATACCGTTAAAAATGGAGATTCAATGTGGAAAATTGCGATGAAATATCAAATTGGCTTAAAAGAGATTATTGCTGCGAACACACAGATTTCAAATCCTAGTTTAATTTATCCAAATCAAAAATTGACTATCCCCAATATTGATTCCATTAAAACTGTAGATCGGGAAGTAATCCGACTTTGCAATATAGAACGTCAAAAAAAAGGACTTCCTGCTATAACGGAAAACTGGGAATTATCAAGAGTTGCTAGAGATAAATCGATGGATATGGCTCAAAAAAATACTTTAGTCCTACAAGTCCAACATACGGATCGCCATTTGATATGATGAAAGCCTACGGAATTGGTTATAAAGCAGCCGGGGAAAATATTGCCCAAGGCCAAACAAGCGCACAAGCAGTAGTTCAAGCGTGGATGAATTCTAGCGGTCATAGAGCCAATATACTAAGTAAAAACTTTACACAAATCGGTGTAGGATATTACCAAAATGGTAACTATTGGACGTAAATGTTTATATCAAAATAATATTCTAGTAAGGGATTACTACTTAAAATTGAGTGATAATCCCTTTATTTATGGTGATGAGATTAATGGTTTCATTTGTAACCCCCTTCTGGCTATTGACGTTTCCTCTTGAATATTCCGCCTAGCTCTCATTGAAGGCTTGCCAAACCATTTTCAACTATGATTTCCTCGTATAGTTATTCGACAACCGCGATAGAGAGGACAATTGCCAAAACATTTAGTGACAAGACGAATCTTTTTGTGAGAAAATATTTTTAAAAAGGGAGGCTATGTCCATGTATAGTTTTAATAATGATTATAGTGAAGGAGCACATCCGCGAATTTTACAAGCATTGCTAGAATCCAATCTGCAGCAAGAAATAGGATATGGGCAAGATTCCTTTACACACAAAGCAGTTGAAATATTGAAAGAAAAACTGAATTGTGAGGAGGTAGATGTTCATCTTTTAGTTGGCGGAACGCAAACTAATTTAATTGCCATCTCTGCCTTTTTAAGACCACATGAAGCAGCAATTGCCGCAGCGTCTGGACATATTTTTGTTCATGAAACAGGAGCTATCGAAGCAACTGGTCATAAAGTTCTTACTGTTGATACGGAAAATGGCAAGTTAACACCAAGTCTAATTCAACATGTACTTGATGAGCATACAGATGAACATATGGTAAAGCCAAAACTCGTATACATATCCAATTCAACTGAAATTGGAACGATTTATTCCAAAAGCGAGCTTAAACAGTTAAGTGAGTTTTGTCAGAAGAATCAATTGCTTTTCTATATGGATGGAGCACGTTTAGGGTCAGCACTTTGTGCCAAAGACAATGATCTTACGTTAAGTGATTTACCTCAACTTCTGGATGCTTTTTATATTGGCGGTACCAAAAATGGAGCATTGATGGGGGAAGCGCTTGTGATAAAGAAAGATTCCTTAAAGGAGGATTTCCGTTATCATATGAAGCAAAAAGGGGCTATGCTGGCAAAAGGCAGAGTGCTAGGAATCCAATTTTATGAGTTATTTAAGGATACTCTTTTCTTCGAATTGGCTGAACACGCTAATAAGCTGGCAGAAAGACTAACGACAGCATTAGCCGAGAAAGGTTATCGTTTTTTAACCCAATCTTCGACTAATCAGGTTTTTCCGATTGTTTCGAACGATAAGATTATAGAATTACAGAAGAATTATCAATTCAACATATGGGAAAAAATTGATAAGGAACATTCTGCGATTCGGCTTGTTACCTCTTGGGCAACAAGAGAAGAGGAAGTGGAGCAATTTATTAACGATTTAAAATAAGAATAGATAAAATTATCAATGGCATACCAGAAATAATTAGGTATGCCATTATTCGTTATTCCATAGGAAAGGTTCCGTAGAAAAGAATTTTAAGTATTGTTACAGTAAAGCGTTATAGCTAGACCGCTATATTTACTAATGAACTATTATACGAAAAAACAATAGTCTTTTATAATACCTAGCATTTTTTTCTTTACTTATTTTTGTTTGCTCTCTATAATATTCATATAAACCCCACGGGGTATATTTTTTATCGAAAATAATACCCCGTATGGTATAAAGGAGGAGCTTTTTATGAGTAAGAAAGTAATTATTATTGGTGGTGTGGCAGGTGGAGCAACAGCTGCTGCACGATTAAGAAGGATAAGTGAAGAAGTAGAAATTATCTTGATTGAAAAAGGAGAGCACATTTCTTTTGCTAATTGTGGGCTGCCTTATTATATTGGAGAAACGATTAAAGACAGAAGTAAGTTGCTTGTACAGACAGTGGAAGGAATGTCAAAAAAGTTTTTATTGGATATTAGAGTACAGAGTGAAGCAATATCGATTGATTCGAATAATAAAAAAGTCACGATTAAAAATTTACAAACAGAAGAGATATACGAAGAAACTTATGATAAGCTGTTGCTTTCACCAGGAGCAAGACCAATTATTCCCCCTATATTAGGTATAGAAAACCATCAATCACTATTTACACTAAGAAATATACCAGATACAGATCGCATAAAAGCCTTTGTTGATCAAAACGCACCAGAAAGTGCTGTAATTATAGGTGGCGGATTTATTGGTGTAGAAATGGCAGAAAACCTAGCTGCCCGTGGAATAAAGGTAATGATTGTGGAGAAGGGGCATCAAGTTTTAGGTCCACTGGATGTGGAAATGGCAGGTTCTGTTCAAACACATCTTAAGCAAAATGGAATAACGCTTATTTTAGGAAATGGAGTAAAAGAATTTAAAGGCAATGGAGATATCATAGTACTGGAAGATGGGACGGAAGTTCAAACAGATATGACCATTCTATCTATTGGAGTAAGGCCAGAAAATGAGTTAGCCAAACAAGCGGGACTAGAAATTGGAGAACAAGGTGGTATTGTTGTAAATCACTTGTTACAAACTTCTAATCAAGATATTTATGCTGTTGGGGATGCTATTGAAGTTCGTGACTATATCAATAGAAAGAAAACAATGATACCACTTGCAGGGCCAGCAAATCGCCAAGGTAGAATTGCTGCTAATAATATGATGGGAAAAAAAGAGAAGTACGAAGGAACATTAGGTACTTCAATTGTTAAAGTGTTTGACTTAACAGTAGCTACTACTGGAAATAATGAAAAAACACTCCAAAAATGGGGGATTCCTTATGAGGTGGTTCATATTCACCCAAATTCACATGCTGGTTACTATCCTGAAAGTTCTTCTATTGCTTTCAAATTGATATTTGATAAAGAATCAGGACAAATATATGGGGCACAAGCAATTGGAAGGGGAGGTGTCGATAAACGAATTGATGTCATTGCAACTGCAATTAAAGGTAATCTAACCGTAGAAGATCTAACTAATTTAGAACTATCGTATGCACCGCCATATTCATCTGCCAAGGATCCTGTAAATATGGCAGGATATGTGGCAGTAAATATTGTAGAAGGAGAATTAGAGCAAATCCAATGGCATGAGGTAGATCAGATAGTGCAAAACGGTGGCTATTTACTGGATGTAAGAGAAAGTGTTGAGCGAGAGTTTGGATATATAGAAGGGTCACTTAATATGTCGTTAGGTGAAATAAGAGAGAGAATGGCTGAATTACCAAAAAATCAACCGATTTATGTGAGCTGTCAAGTTGGTTTAAGAGGATATTTAGCTAGTAGAATATTAAAAAATAACGGTTTTAATGTAAAAAACGTTGATGGTGGATGGAAAACCTATTCTTCAGCTTTTGCGGATACAGAAATGGCAGAAAGAACGGAAGGAAGCAGCCAAACAAATGAAGAAATAAGAGAAGACGAAAGCTTTCAAATTGATACAGTACTGGATGTTTCCGGATTAACTTGTCCAATGCCAATTGTGAAATTAAAACAAGGGATGGATCAATTAGAGAGCAAGCAAGTGTTAGAGTTGCAAGCGACAGATAGAGGGGTATTAAGTGATTTGCCAGCATGGACAAAAAAAGTAGGACATCAAATTTTAAAAACGGAACAAGTAGGCTCTACCATTAAATTTTGGATTAAGAAAAAATAAAAGAAAAAAAGAATGCTCTTTAGTTAGGCATGCTATATATTCGCTTCAGCTAGTTTGACAGGCTATAATAATGATCAATAAATCATGTATAATGTAGGATAATAGTGACTAACTGAAAATATGGCAAATGGAAGGGGTATTTTCTTTGGAATATAATGATCAATTAAAAAATAGAGTTAAGCGGATGGAAGGACAATTAAGAGGAATTCTGAAAATGATGGAGGAGAATAAAGATTGTAAGGAAGTGATTACACAGTTATCAGCTGTTCGTTCAGCAGTAGACCGAACAATGGGTGTTATTGTGAGCACTAACTTAGTTGACTGTGTGGTAGAAGCCCAGGAAAACGGAGAAAGAATGGATGATGTAATTAAGGAAGCAGTAAATCTGTTAGTCAAAAGCAGATAATGAACAAAGATAAAAAGCTCTAGAACCTATAGAGCTTATAATTTTAGATGATTATATACCTATAGGGGTAAAGGTAATTAGGAAAGGGAGATAAAATGACAACGAAAACGACGATTGTGTTATTCAGTGGTGAATATGATAAAGCGATGGCTGCCTATATAATTGCTAATGGTGCAGCTGCTTATGATCATGAAGTCACTATCTTTCATACTTTTTGGGGATTAAATGCTTTAAGAAAAAAAGAGAATATAAAAGTAAATAAGGGATTGTTAGAAAAGCTCTTTGGAAAAATGATGCCGAAGGGAGCAGATAGAATGGGTTTATCCAAAATGAACTTTTTAGGATTTGGTCCTAAGATGATTAAACATGTTATCAAACAGCATCAGGCAATGACACTTCCCCAATTAATAGCAATGGCGCAGGAACAGAAGGTAAATCTTGTCGCATGTACGATGACAATGGATTTACTTGGATTAAAAGAAGAAGAGCTGTTAAAAGGGATTGATTATGCTGGTGTTGCTGCCTATTTGGCTGAAGCAGAGGATGGCCATGTGAATTTATTTATCTAAAATTAGTTTTTCGAGGGAAGGGGTAAATGAAATGAAAGAAATAACAACAACGGAATTAAATAGCAAATTACGGAGTGGAGAGAAAGTCTCGATTATTGATGTTCGGGAACCAGCGGAAGTAGCGACAGGGAAAATTCCTGAAGCAATAAATATTTCTTTGCGTCTTATTGAATTTAGATTGCATGAATTAGATAAACAAAAAGAATATTTTATTATATGTCAATCGGGAGGAAGAAGTAATCAGGCTGCTCAAATATTAAATAAATATGGATATAGGGTAGTAAATGTCATTGGTGGTATGCAAAACTGGGAAGGAAAAGTCGAATGAAAAGATTGGTAAAAACAGGAAAGTTAACTCCTTCCTGTTTTTACCCTTTTTTATCAAATCTTTGGAAATTTCACGGGAGTATTTATAGAAAGCTTGTCCTTGTATGAACGATAGGCGATCAATACTTGGTCTTTTGAACTCGCATCCAACTGTAGGATGAAATCTCCATTTGTTTCTAAATAATAACGAATGCCATTCTCTTGTAAATGACTGAAGTAATAATAATTGCCTAATAAATATTTGCTTTCTGTTTTTGTTTCCTTATTTTCTTTTATATATTTTGCCAGTTCATTTACGGACAGAGAAGTTTCACCCGTTAAGGTGAAAAGACCTTTTCGAACCGAATCAGCTGCCTGAATAATGGAATCTTTCACTTTAGTGACCATCGTATCCAAATAATTATTCATTTTTTCCTCCATACAATTGCTAATTTTCGTGCTACTTTCATTTATCTTTAAAAGTCTGATTAAATTTTGTTAATTCAGGATCTTTTTTTTATTGCTTGACATGAAATGCAGTGGTTTCAACTTCTGTATCTCTACTTATTCCTAACTGATCTCCATCAGCGTCCGCAATTACCCCTTCACGTGGACCATCCATATTTGGATCAACATTTACTTGAACTTGATTTCTAGGCATCTTGACACCTCCTAGTGATAGGATGGATAAAAAGAAAGAAAAAAATCCATGGTTTAGTGTTTTTAAAACCTTTAGTCTCTAGTAAAAATTAACAAAGCAATAGTTCTATCATTGTCGATTATTAACAATTTTTAAGCGTATAGTTTCCAGAACGTTCACCATACTAATCCTGTTGTTTAAAATCCATTTACAGGAGGAGATTATATTGTTGCAAAACGGACAGCAAGTACACCAAAATCTACAAACAGGTCAAGTTCCACAAGCGATGAATCATGGCGGACATGAAATGTTTGATGTTCATGAAGTACTAGTTGGAGCAATAAATACCATGAATTTGTATAAATTGTTAGGAAACCATATTCAGGATCCAGAATTACGAGATATTCAAAACAGACAATATCAATTTATTCAAGAAGAGTACAATTTAACATTAGAGTGTTTTCAAACTGGACAACCTCCTGCAAAGAGAACTGAACCATATATGATGAAAGAAAATAATGATTTCATCTTTGGAATGACCCAGATGCCTCCTGCAAAGCCAATTCAAAATGTGACGGAAATGAGTGATCAGCAAGCTGCAGTTGCAATGCTTAGTGCATTAAAAGCTTCTGCTTCTATGAAAACAGTGGCAGCAGCTGAAACAACTAATCCGGTTGTACGTCGAGTTATTGCAGCTTCTATTCCGAACTGTTTGGAAATGGCTTATGAAGTATCTTTATACCAAAACAAGCATCATTATTATCAAGTTCCTCAGCTGGCTGCTCAAGATATGCAAAATATCTTAAACGGATTTGCACCTGCACAAGGAGCTCCAATGATGCAGCAGCAAATGAATATAAATAATAATATGCATTAATTTATAGGGGAGTTATCTCTATCTTTGAGGTAACCTCCCTATAAATCTTTGTCAAAATGAGGAATGAATGATGAAAAAAACTGTAATGCTGTTATTTTTTTTATTTCCTTTTTTACCTTCTATGGGCATTGCGCAAACAAAGATTCCGATTTTGGTGTACCATTCCATTGAAGAGTTTCATGGACAAGGTTCAAAAGAATTATATGTGACTCCAGCAAATTTTGAAAAGCAAATGATTTATTTACGAGATCATGGTTTTACTCCGTTAACTTTTGAAAGATGGCAGGATATAAATAAAGTTAAAAAGCCAATTTTTATTACGTTAGACGATGGTTATAAAAATAATTTAAGAGTGTTTGAAATTTTTCAAAAGATTTTATATCAATTCAATCCCATACAGCAACACATCCTGATTTGGTGAAAACAACAGACTATAAACATGAGCTAAAAGAATCGAAAGACAAAATCGAAGCAATTACAGGAAAGGAAGTTATTGCACTGTCTTATCCTTATGGAAATATTGATTCTAAGGCAATGGAGGAAGTCAAGAAGTATTATTCTTTCGGGCTAACCACAACACCAGAATTCTATAGTGAAAAGGGAATAAAGGATGAACTCTATCTGTTACCGCGTAAATATATTAAGTACTCTACCACATTAGAGGAGTTTGCCGATATAGTCGAGAGTGCTGAAGGTTGATTGCTTGGAGAAGTAATCGACTTTTGGCGCTTTTTGTCATTTTATTTCCCGGAAAATGAAAAGAACTGACTCTACTCTAACTTTTAAGTTACAGAAAGTCAGTGTCTTTTTCATCACTTCATACCCGTATTTGCTTTCACAATAACCTCGGCGTATTTCTTTTCATCTCGTTTATTGGAGAGGATGGTCCCAATAAATGCACCGAGAAAACCTGCAGGAATTGAAATGATAGCAGGATTTGTTAGTGGGAATATAGCAGTTCCAGTTAAAATAGCAGCACCAGGTTCAGGGTTAAGTACACTCGGGCTGATGGCAACCAACACTAACGCCGTAAGTAGTCCTGTTACTACGCCGGATATAGCGCCGGCTGTATTAAATCTTTTCCAGTAGATTGTAAAAATGATAACTGGTAAATTAGCACTGGCTGCTACACAGAATGCAAGGGATACGAGAAAGGCTACATTCATTTTTTGAGCAAATAGGGCAAGGATAATGGATAGAAAGGCTACTGCAACCGAGGCATAACGAGCTGCATTCATTTGCTGTTTTTCGGTAACCTTTCCTTTTTTTATTATTTGACCATATATATCATGGGCAAAGGCTGAGGCACCTGATAATACAAGTCCTGCTACAACTGCTAGAATGGTCGCAAATGCTACCGCAGAAACAAAACTCATTAAAAAGTCACCGCCAAGAGCGTGAGCAAGCAATGGTGCTGCCATATTGCCCGCGGCATTTGCTTCCACAATGTCGGCAGCCCCTACAAAAGCAGCAGCTCCAAAGCCTAAAAAGATGGTTAAGATATAGAAAATGCCTATAACCCAAGTTGCTGTTACAACAGAGCTTCTAGCTGTTTTCGCATCTTTTACTGTGAAGAAGCGCATTAGTATATGCGGCAGACCTGCCGTTCCTAGAACGAGTGCTGCCATCATAGAAATAGTATCGAGAGAGTTGGTATACTTCACGCCAGGATTAATATAACTTTCTCCTAATGGTGTAAGTGTTTTGATTTCGTCGAACATTGTAAGGATATTAAAGTTGAATTTTGCAAGAACAAGAAAGGAGATAACAACTGTTCCAAGCATTAAAAGGACAGCTTTAATAATTTGAACCCAGCTTGTAGCAGTCATACCGCCAAATAATACATAAATAGTCATCATGATGCCAACAATTAAAACTGCAAGCCAATAATCGATTCCCAATAATAGCTGGATAAGGGCGCCAGCTCCAACTAATTGAGCAATCATATAAAAAATTACAATGGTAATCGTACTTAATGCGGCTGCACCTCGCACTTTTTTCTGATCAAAGCGGGCATTTATCATATCAGCAATCGTATACTTTCCTAAATTTCTTAGTGGTTCTGCAACAATATAAAGAACGACTAAATAAGCAACTAAGTATCCAATCGAATAGAAAAATCCATCAAACCCAGTTAACGCGATGGCACCTGCTATTCCGAGGAAGGAGGCGGCTGATAAATAGTCCCCTGCAATGGCTAAGCCATTTTGCCAGCCTGTTAATCCCCCGCCAGCTGTATAAAATTCACTTGTTGTATTGGTTCTTTTAGCTGCCCAATATGTAATGATAAGAGTGATGAGGACGATAATGACAAACAACATTAATGCGATTGGACTCATTTATTTTTAGCCCCTTCCATCTGGTTTTCTTCCACAATGTCAGCAGCTAATTCATCAAATTTCATTGCTTTTCGAACATAAATCATGGATAACACCCAAGTCATGATAAACTGTGCAAATGCATACACCCACGTCCATGTAATCGATCCGATAGCAGGCTTGTTTAAAATAGTTGTGTAAGAAGTCAAAATTGGTAACATAAAATAAAAGAGTAAAAAGAAGACGGTGAGAGGAATTAGAAATTTTTTCTTTTGGGACATTAATTGCTTGAACTTAGAACTATTGGCAATTTGTACGAAATCGTAAGGCGGAGATTGCTTTTTTGCATCTTTGGCCAAATTACTCATTCACTTTCCCCCTTGTAAATAATATTTTCCAATATAACAATAGTGTAAAAACTTCAAAGAAGAATCGCAATGGTTCTTTTTTCTTAAATGTAAGCGTTTTATTTGAGCGAAATGGCTTATTTTTGTTGAAAATAACTTAAACTTATGCGAATAGAAGAATAAAAGAAAATGGAGTTATTTGATAGTGTTGTAAAGGAGTATTTACTATATTAAAATTTTTTCTTTTGTTTATTATGTTTTGAGACGTGGTACATCTTAAGCGAACAGCAATATGAAAAGTCAAGGAGGAGATAGCGTCATGTTTCGTCATCAAAAAGAATTACAGTTTGAAGTGAAAGTGGACAGACCAGATCCAATGTTAGCACGTCAAATTCAAGAGGTGCTTGGAGGACAATTCGGTGAAATGACCGTAATGATGCAATATCTTTTCCAAGGTTTTAATTGTCGCGGAGAAGAAAAATATAAGGATATGCTCATGGATATAGGAACAGAAGAGATCGGTCACGTTGAAATGCTTTGCTCTTTAATCAGTCAGCTACTAAATGGTGCATCACCTGAGGATCAGGCTGAAGCAGCGAAAGATCCAGCAGTTGCAGCCATTATGGGGGGAATTAATCCACAACATCTGCTTGTAAGTGGATTGGGCGGCATGCCAACTAATTCTAATGGGGTACCATGGAATGGATCGTATATTGTCGCAAGTGGAAATCTTTTAGCCGATATGCGTTCAAATTTACATGCAGAAAGCCAAGGACGCTTACAGGTAGCAAGATTGTATCATATGACAACTGATGAAGGAGTTAGAGCCACATTTAGAAAAATGTTAGCGCGTGACCGTTACCATCAATATCAATGGCTAGCAGCAATCGAGGAATTAGAAGCTAAAAATGGTGTAGTTGTTCCAGCTAGCTTCCCTCCGGAAGCAGAAAAAGAATCTCAGCCAGAAGCGTATGAATTCTGGAATCTATCAGAAGGAGATGCTTCTTCAGAAGGTCTATGGGCAACAGGCAGCGCTCAAGATGGAACAGGAGACTTTGTGTATGTAAAAGAGCCAGTACCAAAGGGGCAGGTTCCTCTTAATCCAATTCCATCTGAGTCATTGCATCATGATTTGAATATTAAATAGTAAAAATATAAAGTAAATAGACACAAATTATTAAGTCCGATAATAGTTTGTGTCTATTTTTTTCCTTTTTATTGGCTAGTAATCTTGTGGGAAATAGTGTAGAATAACTTAAAAAAGTTTAAATAATCACAAGAGTTTAAATTTTTCGTATTTCCATCAACTTGTTTTCATGTTACATTTAAACAAGTTATAGATTCTAGCATGATGAAAGTCGCAACCGAGATTTTTCTATACATAATAATATATATATTTTTCTGAAAAGTCTAGTATTAAAAAGAGAGAAGAAATTTACGGAGGTAGGGATTCACATGACAAAAACGATTATTAAAGCACCATTTAGAGCAGATCACGTAGGAAGTTTACTGCGTCCTCAATCTATTCATGATGCTAGAAAGAATTTTGCAGATGGAGTTATTTCAGCAGAAGAGCTACGTGCAGTAGAAACAGAAGAAATTAAACGTATTGTGGACAAGCAGATTGAGGTGGGTCTTCAAGCAGTTACAGATGGAGAGTTCCGCCGCAGATTCTGGCATACTGATTTCATGGAGCATTTAACAGGAGTAGAAGGCTATGTACCTGACCATGGTTATAAATTTAATGGGGTTGAAACGGAAGCTTACGATGTGCGAGTAACAGGAAAAGTATCATTTAATCCTGATCATCCTCATTTAAAAGATTTTAAGGAATTCTATGAGATTGTGGGCGATCGTGCCATTGCAAAAATGACCATCCCAAGTCCAAACCAATTTTTCAATGCCGGTATCCGTAATGAAGAAATCTATCCGGATATTGAAGAATATGCCAATGATATTATCCAAGCTTATCGTGATGCTGTTCAAGCATTCTATGAGGCAGGCTGCCGTTATCTACAATTTGATGATGTATATATTGCAGGACTTTGTGCTCCAGAGCTGCCATTTGCAAAAAGTGAGTTAGAAAGACAAGAATTAATCGACTTAGCATTACACGTTGTGAATGGTGTTCTAGAAGGAAAGCCAGAAGATTTAATCGTAACAACACATCTTTGCCGTGGAAACTATCAATCTACATGGGCGTTTGAAGGTCCATATGATAAAATCGCTCCTAGCTTCTTTGCGAAGGAAAAAGTAGATGGCTTCTTCTTGGAGTATGATGATGAGCGTTCTGGTGGTTTCAACCCACTCGAATTTGTGCCAAATGGAGGACCACAAGTAGTTTTAGGTGTATTCACTTCCAAAACGGGTGAATTAGAAGATAAAGCAGCAATCAAAGCACGTGTAGAAGAGGCTTCTAAATACGTTGCTCTTGAACAGCTTTGTATCAGCCCGCAATGTGGATTTGCTTCAACCCATCACGGAAACATCTTAACAGAAGAAGAACAATGGAATAAATTAAAATATATTGTAGATGTAGCGAAAGAGATTTGGGGATAAAATAGTTTTATAGTCGGATAAAAGAGGCACATACTCATATTAAATGTGCCTCTTTTATTTTTAGCTGCAACTATAATAAGGTTATGAAGATAGTTTTTAAAAGAGAGGAATAGCAGATGCAATGGAGTAAGTTAAAAGCCAGAATGGTCTGAAAAGGCGGAACAAAGCCTCTTTACTGCAAATATAATGGATAGTGGATATGTCTATCAATCCTTTCTTGATTATTGCGCTCTTTCTATAGATCATGCTTTACATTCTGAGAATGAATTTATTAGAGCTTTTGCTAAGTTTGATAGGAGGATTGGAAAAAGGAGATTAAGTAGTATAGATAGAAAGACACTGAATCATCCATTAATTAGTAAATTTTATCAAATACGATGTCAGGTAGAAAAAATGGTAAAAAGATAACGGATTAGCTACTGTTGTCTAATTGGTTATCTTTTTGCCATCTTCAAACAAGCTTAGAGCCTCACCATAAAAATACTTCCTTTTCCTTTTTCACTCTCCACATAAATTTTCCCGTTACATAGTTCGACGATTCTCTTTACAAGTGCTAATCCTAAACCATTTCCCGATTGGGAATGAGAGGTATCGCCTTGATAAAATTTATCAAAAAGACGTTTTTTTGTTTGGTCATCCATTCCAGGACCATTATCTTGAATCGAAAAACAAATTTCTTCTTTGAACTTAGTAAGATGTATTGTTATGTTTCCGCCTATTTCGGAAAACTTAATAGCGTTATCTAAAAGATTTAGCCAAATTTGCTGAGTTAAATCTTCATTTCCGTGAAAAGTAACTTCATCAAGCTCGACATCTATGACTATATCTTTTGCGGACCATTTTGGTTCCATCAATACAATCGTTTTTCGAATTTGCTCATCTAATCGAAATGGAGTTTTTTCGGTAATAATCTCGAGATTTTCATACTTTGATAGGATGAGTACATTTGTAGAGAGAGCAGCTAAGCGCTCAGACTCGGTAATGATTATATCAAGGTATTCTTGTCTTTCCTCTTCCGTTAAGTTATTTTCTTTTAGTAATTTTGCGAAACCGCGTAATGAAACAATAGGTGTTTTGAATTCATGAGAAAAATTATTAACAAAATCACTTCGTAATGTTTCAATTCCAGAAAGCTCTTGGGTCATTTTATTAAAGCTATGAGATAATTCTTCTAATTCGCCTATTCCCTTTATGTTAACTTGTACAGAGAAATCTCCGCTGGCTACTTTATGGGTTGCATCAATTACCGTCCAAATAGGATTTAATGCTTTCTTACTGAGAAAGGCTGTTAGGGAAGTCCCAAGTAAAATGCAAAAACCTAAAAAGGCAATGAGCGGGAATACGGGAAGCTGACTATTGTCTGAAATAATCCCTAAATGCTGTAAAGCAAAAGTTATAACAGCAACAACTAGGACTGTTGCCATCATGACGCCAAAAACAAACATGACTAGTGTAATGGCAAGGCTTAAACGTTTTGTGAAAAATTCTCTCATCCTTTTTTCACTGCCTTATAACCAAGTCCTCTGACTGTCAAAATTTCAAACTCTGGAAAATCACGAAGCTTGTCTCTTAATCGGTTAATGTGGACATTGAGTGTACGATCATCCGTTTCAGATTCCATTCCCCAGATTTCATCCATAAGCTGAATTCGAGTGAAAATCATATTTGGATATGATAATAGTTTAAACAATAAGAAAAACTCTTTAGGTGGTAAGGTAATAACATGATTCTCACGAGAAACGGTAAGGGCATCATAGTCTAGTACAGTCTTACCGATCGTTAAGCGATGCTCGTTTACAATCTTCGCTCTCCGCAGCAGAGCCTTAATACGTAAAATCATTTCTTCTTCATCTACAGGTTTGGTCATATAATCATCCGTACCAACAAGAAATCCTTTTCGTTTATCTGCTGCCTCCTGCTTGGCGGTAACCATTAAAATAGGGAGATTCTCCCATGTCTGTCTTAAATGCTGTGTTAATTCATAACCGTTCATTTTGGGCATCATTAAATCGAGTACAGCTAAATCAACATGCTCTTTTTCCATTATCTGAAGGGCTTCGATCCCATCTTTAGCAGCATAAGTCTGAAATCCATGCTGCTTTAAAACAGCACACATTAATTTCCTAGTATTTGTATCATCTTCTACCACGAGTATTTTAAACATCTAATACCTCCATTAATTTAAGTTATCCCTATTTTATTATGAAAATGTAAACTGAAAATTAATTTAGAGAAGTTTATATTCAGTTTACTTTACCACGGTATACTTAGAAACATAAAGAAGAAACCGGAAAATCATTAAGTAGACATTTGTATAGGTAGTAGAGAGGAGATCGTTTTAATGGGTTACACCATTTTATTTAGTTATTATGAAATAGTAGGAGAAGAAGCACAATTGATAGATGAATATAAACTTCCTTTTAATGAGCGAAAAGAGAGCTTGGAAACCTTATTAATAGAGCAGAACTACAAATTTATTGGAAATGTTGATTTATGGGGATTTCATACAAGTAAATATATGAATATTGCTGAGATAGTAAAAAACTGAAGCAAATAGCTGGATAAGATACATAAATGTCGTCTTTTAATCAGGTACGATCATTTATAAAAAAAGTTTGATTAAATTCCTGTGTAGATAGTTAAGATATTTCTTATTCGCAAACATGCTGTATTCTTGGATAAAGCTTTAAATTTCACTTTAGATAATTATGTTGAAAAATAAGCGGAGGAGTTGGAGTTTAACATTGAGGGGATTGTTGAAGTTGACGAGAACCATTTCCTATACTCTCAAAAAGGTCAACGGAGGATTTCGGCACGCAAACCTCGTAAACGTGTTGGAAATCCAAACTTAGAGGCATTAGCCACGAACAAGTTTGTGTTCTTGTTGCAAGAGACCGTACCAAAGTAACTGTCTCAAAAGTAGCTTGTATGGGACATGTCGTTAAAATCATAGTGGAGATTATGATTGGCTCTAAACTGACAACTGATAATGTACTCGTTACTGATGCTTGGAAAACCTAGAAAACCTATGTAAAAGAAAAAGGATTAGAACATTATCGAATTAAATCAAACGATGGATAGACCGTTTTAAAGGTGTAGCTACAAAGTATAAATGTCAACACAAATATGTACATTTTCGCTCGTTTAAGGATGTACAAAATCACTCGTTTTCTTGCACTAAATGATCCTTTAAACGATAGGAATTTCCCACCATTGTCACAACCTTCGCATGGTGTAAGATGCGATCTAAGATGGCATTTGCCAGCTTAGGCTCCTGAAATACTTCATCCCATGCCTTAAAGTTTACGTTCGTTGTTAAGATCGTACTGCGCTTTTCATATCGCATGTCAATCAGTTGGAAAAATAATTTCGCATCTTCTTGATCAATTGGCAAATAACCAATCTCATCAATGATTAATAGTTTATATTTTGTATAATGTTTTAGACGAGTTTCTAAGCGGTTCTCCAATCGTGCTCGTCTTAAATTCTGAATTAAATCATGGCATTTAATGAAATAGGTACTTGTTCTTTTCTTTGCTGCCGCAATCCCTATGGCGGTGGCCAAGTGTGTTTTGCCAACACCACTTGGTCCTAAGAAAACAATATTCTCGTTCTCTTCAATAAAGCGAAAGGTTAGAAAATCTTGAATCTGTTGCTGATTGACTGAGGTTTGGAAAGTGAAATCAAAATCTTTTATTTCTTTCATATGTGGAAATGCAGCCACCTTTACCATCGACTGCGTCATATTTTGTTCTCGCACATCAATTTCATAGTTGGTTAACTTGATTAACGTATCAATAAATGACAGCTGGTTCTGGACTCCGAAATCAATTACTTCATTTAAATGTAGAGTCATTTGCTTCAGCTTTAGATACTCTAGGTTTCTTAATAATTGTTGATAATTAGTGGATAGATTCATTATTTATACACTTCTCCAATCGTTGCTAGATTTTTCTTTGCCAAATCATCGATTTCCGGATAGTTATAGTAAGGGGCTGAAACAGCCAAACCTGCTTTATAATGTGCTTCCTGATAATTTAGCTTCGCTTTGCTGATTGGATGCTGTGCAATAAGTTTCATGTTATAATAAATCCATAAGTTGTTATCATACACTTGTAAACCTACTTTCTTTCCTTGATATTCTGGTGGTACGGAATACTGGTTTGATTTGTAGGAGATCATGTTGGATGCATTGACTTTTACTTGTGTGTGCTTAATGCGATAGGAATCTCTTACTTTATCAGTTGGTAGCTGGAGTAAGTGGTTCCTTTCTTTTTTATATTCAATCATTGGTATTCTTCCTGTCCCTTGGTGAATCTGGTGATTCACTCTGTTGGCTAACTCTTGTATAAATTGATGCAGTTCCTCTAAAGAGAATTGTCCTTGATAGGCATGAATTTCGTCTAACAATTTCATTGTCGTTTCGACTTTTCCCTTTGTCCTTGGTCTGCCAGCGATACAGGCTTTCACTTTAAAGCCAAAGTCTTTTGCGAATTGCTCAAACTTTGCATTCACTTTACCCGGATAATGTTCCGTTCTTGCTTCATCCATCACTGTTTTCATATTATCCGTAAGGAGTTCCTCAGGAACACCGCCAAACGTTTCAAAAGCTTCTGTTAGAAAGGAAAACAGCGTACTTTGTGACTTGGAAATACTCAAGTGGAATACTCGCAATCTTGAAGTAGATAGAATAAGCGCAGCTACATTGATCTCGACCTGCTCGCCATCTTTTGTTTCATATTGAATATTTTCCTTCCAATCTAATTGAGCTTGTTTACCTGGCGGAGTTTCATAGCGAACCGTCCCCTTCGGAGAAGCAATACGTTTGTCCTCCACAAAGTAAGCATTAAATTCAGGTATTCGAGCGATATAGGCTCGAAAGGTCGAAGCACCACAGTCTAAACCGTGATTATCCTTTAAGTACTGCCAAAGCACCCGCCGATAATAAAACACCTGTTTAGAATCCTCAGATAAAAGAGCAGCGATCACTTCATAATATTCATCAATTTTTGAGGACTTTTTTCTTGTCCTCTTGGGGACAAAACCATTTAGATATTTCTCAACTGTTCGTCGATCTACTCCAAGTTCTTCAGCCAATTTACTCTTATTAATTTTCATTTTCATATGCTCCATTATTTGTTTGAATTTTGGTAAGTCTGAAAGACTATTAATCTCAAAATTAACATCGACATTTAATGATATATACATGACTAGTCACCTCAAGACTAGTATGTAAAATGAAAGCAAATTTGTACATATTTATCCAAGCATTATTGTACATATTTAAAATAGCATTTCTACAAAGTATCTCGACCACTACCTTGCGTGGTTTTTGTTTGTAGATAACCATAGTAACGAAAGCACAAAACACAAAATTAAAGAAATTCTGTTAATATCATTTGTATTTGAGATGACCGACACTTATGATAGTTTACGCCTATCAAAGTTTAGTGTTTAGATTTTAGGAGGGGAATATGGACGAAAAGCAAAAGGTTGTTACAGTTGTAAATAAAAAACAATTAGCTTCGGTTATGAACAACACGAAATGGGAGCAGTTGCAGAAATGTGTAATTGATACATTGCCGTTCACCCCACCTTATCAAGTTAAGTATGTATTAGAAGATGCTCCTTACCCAGAAACTTTTATAGAAGATGTATGGTATTGGGGGGATTGGGAACAGGGGCTACGTCCGTTCTATTCCATAGAATGGTTGCGAATCAGACCAAGGTATGTAAAAAGTAGAGGTAGACTTATTGAACCTGAAAGATTTGATATTACTGATGAATTCATAGAATTATTACAAAAGCTAAATATTCCGTTTGTTAAAGAAGATAGCATAATTTGTATTTATGGTTATGTTAAAAGTACAGAAACATTCAATTATTAAGCCCTGAATGAAAATGAGAGGGGAGCCAAAAAAGGTTCCCCCTACTTACTATCCATATTTCTACATTAAAATTTAACAGAGCCTTTGTTTTTAATAAATAAAACTAGCTAGTAAAAACATAATCATATTCAACAAATCGGGCGCAATTTTTTTATCCATCAAATACCGTAAAAAAAATATAAGAGAATTGCCAATGTTATAGTAGCTACCTTTTTGCTATTACTGTTTTATAGCTTGGTTAAACTTCAAGTTCTACTCCCAAAATCAATCAGATTTTGGGACAGAATCGATTAGACTCACCAGTGGATAACGCAGTATACTTGTTTGAAAATTTTTTTTATAAAAAGGGACTTTCTCGTTTTTTCAATAAAGATAAATTTAGTCATCAAGTAACGGGAGGAGTATTCTGATCGTTGTTCCATTCTCGAGCTCTGTTCTTACTTTAATGGAACCGCCATGGAGTTCAATTAGCTTTTTGGTTATCGTCATACCGAGTCCTGTTCCGTTCTTTGAGCTGCTTGTGTTTGTTCCTCTGTAATAGCGTTCGAATAATCTATTTAGTGTTTCATTATCCATGCCCACACCATTATCGCTTATCGTAATTATCAGCAAATGATGGTCGAGCTTTCCGATCGTTATTGTGACAGTCGTTTTTGGTGGATTATACTTTATTGCATTTTCAATTAAATTTTCCATAATGCGTTGGAACCATTTCGGATCTACTGCTGCAATCAGCTCCTTGGGGTAAGGGTGAAATACAAATTCATATTGCTGTCCTGCAGGTCCATTCACATAGTGGATGACAGTTCGTCTGATTTGTTCATTTATTTCTACTCTTTCCTTGGCGATAGGGAAGCCCTCACTTCTAAGCTGATACGTTAAAGTCAAATCTTCCAGGAGCTGTTTCATGTAGTGCGCCTTTTCCTTGATTGTGCTAGAAAAAGTCCGAACTTCTTCTTCGGTCCATGAATATTGATCTGACTGTAGCATCTCAGCATACCCTCCTATAGAGGCAAGCGGAGTTTTTAAATCATGGGATAGTCCGCTAATCCATTCATCTCGAGCTTTGTTGGCCTTTATTCTTAATTGTTTATTTTGCTCCAGCGATGTTGTCAATTGGGTAAGAGTGGTAATCAATTCCTTGTATATTTTATATTTCCGTTGTAGCTTTCCTTTTTTAGTAAGCATCATAGAGTGCTTATTATGCCCTTCTTCATAATTTTCTTTACCCAAATCTCCAATCCATTTCATGATGGTAACAAGTGGAGCACCGAATTTATAGCCAAACCAAATATTAAGTGTAATTAACAATAAAAGTGCAAGCAAAAACAGGAAAAGAATTTTGTTCCCAGTATCTTGCATTATTTCTGTATCGGAGTGCAAGCTGTTTGTTTGGTCTGTACCTGTTAGAAGAACCTGTCCTGTCTCTCTATTAAAGTAGGCAGATACATCCTTTTGTTCGTTATTAGTAAGCTGAAATAGTTCTTGAAAAGAGTACCTATCCTTTTGATTGACAGCTTTATAATTGTCCTGAACTACACCATCTTTGCTAACAAGCTGAACCCAACCGTGTTTATCTGTAATAGTTTTTCTAATAGTATCTGGAATATTTAGTTGATTTTTCTGCCAGTTTACTCCGACTTTAATAGTATTTAGAATGGACTTGCTGCCAACTTCTTTTCCATAAAGGACTATGAGGGGCATTGCGGTATCCTGTTGAATTGGCCACATAGAGTATTGGTATGGATAATCTTCACTTTCTGAAAGTAGCAGGGAAAAGTCGGCTTTGGAGAATGAGTTACCCTCTGGCAGATTATATGTTTCTAAGGGATTACCGTTCTCCGATAAGATGGCAAGCCAACCATTCTGTTTCCTGACTAAATCCTTTAAATCATTAGATATAGAAATCTTCTCATCTTTAACTGTTATCCAATCTTCTATATTAGATGAGTCAGCTTGAGTCAAGTCAGTATTTAGTTCGTTTTTCATGGCAGTGAATCCAATTATTGCCCAAAATAATAAAAAAATAATGGATAAGAGAAAGAAAACAAACAAAAGCTGAAAAAAGAATTGCAGGATGAATCGTTTGGTCATATTCATTTTATTTGAAACCTTCTACGGATAATTTATAGCCGAGCCCTCTCACTGTCACGATATACTGCGGCTGGCTGGGATTTACTTCAATTTTTTCTCTAAGTTTGCGTATATGAACCATAATCGTGTTATCTTCTCCAAGAAAATTCTCCCCCCACACATTTTCATAAAGTTGAGCTTTACTGAAAAGTTGATTAGGATGCTTGCAGAAATATAGTAGTAACTGATATACCTGTGCAGGCAAGGAAACTTTAACTCCTCTTACCACGACTTCTCCAGATGAACTATTTACAAATAAGTCACCATATTGATATGTAGTTGATTCCTTTACTGTATTGGCTGTATATCTTCTTAGATGAGCTTTCACTCTCGCTACTACTTCCAATGGATTAAATGGTTTGGTGATATAATCATCAGCACCTAATGCAAACCCCGAAAGTTTATCAAGGTCAGTGGACCGCGCTGTTAAGAAAAAGATGGTGGCATTTGTCTTTTCTCGAATGAAAGGGCAAATATCAAAACCACTTCGATCTGGAAGCATGACATCTAGAAAAATTAAGCCGTAATCATTAACTGCGCATAGTTGTAATGCTTCCTCTGCTGTTTCTGCAGTATCAATTCGCTTAAATCCTTCCTTCTGTAAAATAATCTTCAACATCTGATGGATAGCCTTTTCATCATCCACTATTAATAATCTTATCTTTTCCATATAACTCGTCTCCCTAATGTCCAAATATAAAGATATCATATCATTTTTTTTCCTCATTATTAGAAATTAAGGAAGAATTAAGGTTCCGATTTTAATGGGTTAAGGTACGATAGATATAATCCTTATAGATTAAAGAAATGAGGTGTAAAATGAAAAAAGTATTTAGTGCTATAGCAACCGTAGCTGCCGTAATTATGCTTTCAAGACATATTGGAAATGAATTTGCAGCTCAGAATTACACTAGCTTAGCGATCATCCTGATGATTGGAATAATTGGTCAAATTCTCCTCCATTTTCGGGAGCAAAGAGTTAGAGATTAAGCGGTAGTTAAGAGAATTTGTATATAAATTTTGAGGAAAGAGAGAGTTTAATATTATGCTTACTATAGGGAAAAGAGAATTTCTCCAATTATTCAAAGGGGTTAAATCTATTCTGTTAATCTTGGTATTTTTAGTCACATCCTATTATACGGCTAAGTTTGCTGATATTTTAGCTACAGCAATGGAACTGACACCGAAAGAGGCTAGTGAAGTTCATTTAGTTGGATTATTGTTTTTAGTGATGTTTTTTGGACATTTATTTGTGGCGAGTTTATCTCATGACAGTATAAATAGAGAAATCCATGAGAGAACCATGCGATTTTTAGTTACTAAAACAACTAGGTTTTCCATTATAATTGGTAAGTTTTTGGGTATTTGGATGTTTTGGTTTGTCTGCCTGTTTTTATCATTCTTAATAATTGCTTTAACAACAGAAAAAATAGATCTTTTAGTTTTTGCTCAGACGATGAGCTTACTTACATTGCAGATATCATTTGTTCTCTTAATGTCTGTACTCATCATTAAGCCAGGAGTAACTATGTTCCTTGGGATTCTTGGAGGGATATTGTTACCAATACTAGGAGGTTGGTTTGCGCTCAGTGCTAATCCAGCTATTAGCTGGCTAAAATATATATCACCTTTTTATTATCTAGACTTAAATGATTATAGTTTCTTAGTTCTTCTTGTATTTGCAGGCATCTTAATTTATCTTACTAATTTATTTTTCAAGAGGAGGGAATGCTGATGTCAGCTATTAAAGCAGTAAAGGTATCAAAGAAGTATAACGGAATAACGGTAGTTAACGGAATTGATTTAACAATTGAGAAAGGGGAATTATTTGGATTTCTTGGTAGAAATGGCGCCGGGAAATCAACCTTTATCAATATGCTGACAGGGATTGCGAAACCTACTTCAGGTTCATTTTCTTTGTTGGGAGGAAAGATAGATGACATAGTGCTTAAAAGAAAAGTTGGTGTCCTGCCTGATTATTCAAGTTTCTACGAATCCACTACAGCACTGGAGCATTTGCGGTTCTTCTCTGCACTATCTGGTAATCCTGCGCAAAAAAGTGTGTGTCTAGAGGTATTGGATGCAGTCGGATTAGCTGATCATGCTAATAAAAAATTAGGAAAGTTCTCTTTTGGAATGAAAAAGAAACTTGGTGTCGCTCAGGCTATAATCCATGATCCTGACCTGTTATTTTTGGATGAACCAACATCGGGAATGGATCCAGAATCAGCAATCCAAATTCAAAAGCTGATTAAAAGACTGCATGGAGAAGGCAAGACTATTTTTTTAACTTCTCATAATTTGGATGAGGTCGAGAAATTATGTACAAGAATTGCTATCATGAAAGAAGGCAAGATTGTAAAAATCGGAACAATGGATGAACTCAGAGCATTTTACCGTTCCAATATTATCGTGAACATTAAACATAGTCCAATCCCTGTTTCAGAATTATCAAAGTTTCAACAATGGATTAAAGATAAAGGTACGGAAATTCACTGTAAAGAGGATTCGCTGACTATTACAGTTGATGAAGAAAATAGAATTTCTGAAATAACAAGGGCCCTAACGGCATGTAATACTAACGTTTACCGAGTCAATGTTGAGGAACCGACTTTAGAAGAGATATTTTTAGACTGACCCCTTAAATTAGGGGTCTTAGACCTTTAGGCACTTAGTGAACTCTTATTCGGGTAGGCATAAGGATTAAAAAATGGAGGTAGATATTAAAGCATGATCAGAAATATAATTGGATCAGCATTTATACTTATAAGTTATATAGTACTGGGAATAAATTGGTTTTATTTGCTGCCAAAAGGGTTAGAATTAATGCCATATTGGAGTTGGATTGTGTTTGTAAGTGCAATATTTGGAGTAGTTATTAAGTATTATAAACCAAATTCAAAAAATACAGATACGGATAATGGGAAACTAGGGAAAGTCAGCAAATTTTTTGATAATTCAATAGACGTTATAACAGGTCATATTAATAATGAGGATGAAGTTGATAAAAATAAGCAGTCCAAGAAATAGACAGAAAGTGAGCTCGTCTATTTCTAAAGGACTTATACATTTCAACCATTTTAGCTGATTTAAGTTTTACATCACAACATTTTCAGTTTTCGGCAATCTAAAAATAGCAAACAAAACTTGGTTCGCATTAATGTTAATGACCATGAAAATATATGGCAAGAAGCGCTGAAATTATCCCTGCATATTCACTTTTTCCCTTCCGTATAGGAAAGTTATTATTTAATCGTACTATTTTTTATTTGAAATGAAGATGATGCTGCTAGAATAGAAGTTAATTCGATAAGGTCATCAATAATTATATCTGCTTGCTTCAATTCGTCATCTTTAGCAAAATCAAAATTACAACCGATAGATAGAAGGTTATTTTCCTTTGCAGCTTTTATATCAGATAGGCGGTCTCCCACAACAGCTGCTCGAGTAATTCCATGTTTCTTAATAATCCTACAAACAAGGTCAGACTTATTCAGTGATTCAATATCCTGAATACTGCATGTCTCTGTCACCCATTTATCCAATTGATAATATTCAGCAATCGCTTGTAAGTATGCTGTTAAACCATTACTAGCGATATAAATAGAGAAATCATTTTCTTTTAAATAGGAGAAAACTTCTTTTACATTTGGATATAAGGCCCCTTTGCCTTTTTTTATATTTGTCACTAATCGTTCGAGAAAAATAGCATCTATTTCTTCTCTTAAACGAAGGGAATGATGAGGCAATAATGTTTCCCACACAATCGGCAATGGAACACCCATAATTTCGCGGTATTTATCTATTGGCGTGTCTCCATCCCATTGATGAATCGAGCGCAAGTAATGAAAAGTATCATTTAAAGATAGTTCTAAAATTTTGTCTGTTTGAAAGAGTGTACCATCCATATCAAATATTAGTGCTTGAGACAATCCATTTCCCCCTTTTGAAAAATTTTTGTATTTATGTACATTTTAACATAAACGTAATAGCCCAAAGATTCTTATCTTTTTTATTTCCTCCTAGTTTTATTGTACTTAAAAATCGGCAGATGGATAGAATTACATGATTTTGTTAAAAATAACTTGGAGTGATTATTTATCCTCAGTTATATATATGGAAAAGGTGAATGTAGTTATGGATAACTTTACCAATGACAATACAGCAAGAAGATATAGAGCGCATGTAAGTACTCTTGGGACAACACAAATTCACCTGCGAAATCCTTATATCATTGCATGGTGGAGTGCTGCTTTCCCTGGATTTGGTCATCTTCTCTTATCTAAATACCTGAGGGGATTCGTTTTATTTATTTGGGAAGTAGTAGTAAATGTTAACTGCAATTTAAATTTGTCGATGATTTATTCCTTTCAGGGAGAGATTGAAAAGGCTAAAGAAATCTTGGATACAAGGTGGTTACTCATTTATATCCCAGTTTATATTTTCGCTATTTGGGATAGCTATCGAACGACGGTAGATTTAAACAAAATCTTTGTGCTGGTAGAAAGAGAGGAGCATCGCTTTAATTCTTTTAGTATTGGTATAATGGAAATCAATTATCTTGATAAAAGAAATCCTATTATGGCCATTATTTGGTCCCTATTTATGCCTGGTTTAGGTCAATTATACATTCATAGAGTAATAACTGCATTTTTTGTTATCATTTGGGGAGTTGTGTTTTTTTATTTATCGCATGGTCTGGAAGCTTTGTCTCTTTTATTTTTGGGAGAAATCAAACAAGCGACAGATGTAATTAATCCAGAGTGGCTTTTGTTTTTTCCATCTATTTATGGGTTTGCAATATTTGATTCTTATATAAATACAGTAGAAAACAATAAGTTATATGATAAAGAACAACGTTCCTATTTTAGGGAAAAATATCAATCTTCGTCTTTTCAAGTATTAAAAGGACAAAAGGTGAATTAAGATGCAATTATTTTCGACATTTGAACACTCCATTTTTATAGAAATGGCTCTCAGCACGTTAGAAAAAAAGGGGATAAAAAAAGAAAATATATTTGTTGTTCCACTTGATAATAGAACCGAGCAACGAAAGATTTTTGATGACTTGCATCGGTCAGACGGAACTTCTCTTATTGATATAGGTATTGCATTAGCAACGGCATTATCAGTTGTTTTTGCAAGTATAGGATTTAAGCTTGCATGGGGACCGATATACTGGGGCCTAATTGGTGCGGCAGCTGGCTTTTTACTTGGATTTGTAATTCGTCTTTTTACAGAACTTATAGTAAAAAAGAAGAGAAGATTACTGAAGGGATTCCAATCGGAAATAATTGTTATTGTTGATTGCGAAGAGTCGCAAGGAGAGATGATAGAGAATGTTTTATTCAGCCATTATGCTTTAGGGGTAGCGAAGATAAAAGCAAAAAAGTAGAGCAGCATCACATTTATTGGTGGTTACCCAAACAATTATATGAATGTTTTTACGTATAATTGTTTGGGGTTATATTTGATTGAGATATTTATGTCCCAAACCCTTTTAAAAATTCCTTATTTAACTGAGCAGCCGCAAAAATGGCATTTTTATCCTCCAAAATATCCCCAGGTTTATTACCATTACCTAAAATATATCCTCCAAACTCAATCCCCATAAAATCAAAAATATGTTGAAATTGCTGGATCATAGGTATGCCTTTTATAGTGGGATTATCTCCACCAACAGCCAGGACATAAGCTTTTTTTGTCGCCATCTTCGCTTTGAAATCAGGATAGCTTAAATCTCTAAGTGAGTGAGACCACCGATCAATAAAATTCTTCATTAAACCAGACATGCTGTACCAATATATAGGAGTAGAGAAGATTAATATATCATGAGGAAGTATGCGATCCACTATTGAATTGTAGTCATCCTCTCTTTTTTGAAATCCTTCTAAAGTGTGGCGCATGTCCATTATAGGAAGGATAGTATACTCTCTAAGCAGAATATTATCTACCGGCACACCGTCGATTACTTTTTCTGTCAGGAGTGCTGTATTCCCATTTGAACGAGTTCCTCCATCAATAACAGCAATTTTTTTCATGGATTTACACCCTTTCCTATTCATTTATATTAATCTTATATTGGATGGGATGAATAATAAAGATGAATATTCAGATAGGTGTCATCGAGAAAATTGATAGTAGAATAAAAATATTTAAACAATAGTGGAATGAGTACGATATTCAGTTGGTGTTAGTCCGGTTACTTTTTTAAAGGATGCACTAAAATAATATTGATTGGAATAACCTACTTTTTCACTGATCTCCATAATTGGTATGCTTGTAAAAGATAAGAATTCTTTTGCCTTATTTATTCTTAGAAATGTAATATATTTAGATATACTGGTATTTTTAACTTTCTTAAAAATAGATCCAACATAGGATGGGCTCATATTAATATGGTTACTGATTGTATTTAAGTTCAGAGTTATATCATTATAATGATTCTCAATAAATTGTATGATCTGTTCAGCGATCTGATTATGTTTAGAATGAATAGATTGTTGAATTTTCTCGCTAGTAAGAAGACAAATTTTTTCTAGATTTTCACAAACTTCTTCTACCGTGTTAAATGTATCCAAGATAGAAAAGGTATGCGTTATTTTCTCCACAATTTCCGTATCTTTAATTTCTACTTCATAGAGAAAACGCAAAATTTTTGACAGAATGGATGAAATATATGAGAGAATGCCATTTTTATTATAATATACACTAGACCAGTTTTTTTCTATATAAGCTAGAAATTCTTTTATTCCCTGTTTGTCCTTTTTAGAGATTAAATTAATGAGCAATTCTTCATCTTGTCTCGATAGAAAAAGAGGAGTAGGAGCAGCTTGATGTATTTCTTCTGTTGAATATATATTATCGTCTCCAAAAATAAATTTATATTCTGTTGCTTTTTTTGCATTTCGATAAGAATTTGAAATTTCCCATATAGATTGTACGCCATGACCAATTCCTATTGTAATCGTAAAAAAATCAAACTGTTTCTTTATCGTCTCGAAAGCTTTCATAACAAAAGTACTTAATTTATGGGGATATTGTTTATGACCAACAATAAAAATTATTCTTCCACCTTGATTTATAGTATAGACATCCTCAGAGGAGAAGTAGTCTTCTACAGCATGAATTAGTTGAAAAGTATTGAGATGATATCGCTCTACTCCGAGGCTGTTCATGCAGTCTATATGTTTACTTATCTCTAAATATACACAAATGTATTGCTTCTTTGTAAATTGCAAATTTAGATAACTAGCTTGATTTTGAAGCATGTATTCTGCATAAGTTGGACCAGCATTAATAAGGTTTAAAAAGAATTTCTCTTTCAATATTGGTTGACTATGTTTTAACTGTTCCATCGTTTCTTTTTCTTGTTGAATATTCCGGAGTACTTTTTGAATGACAGTAGTGAGATAATCATAGTCAATTGGCTTTTCGACATAGTCACAAATATTAAGTCTAATTGCTTCCTGTGCATAAATAAAGTCATCATATGAACTGATAAATATAATTTTTATAAAAGGAAATTTTGTTAATAAGGTTTTAGCCAAATCGATTCCAGTTATTTCTGGCATTTGAATATCGGAAATAACTATATCTGGCTGGATTTTTTCTATTTCTTTTAGTGCTTCTATCCCACTAGCATATATCCCACAAACGGTTGCTCCCATCTCTTCCCACTTTATGTTTTTGAAAATACCTTCTAAACAAACGGTGTTGTCGTCAATCATTATAATTTTTTTCATTTTATCCTCCTAATTCTTCAAAAAATAATTCTTCCGATATCATTTGGTGGATAGTGAAGGAAACTAGAGTACCCTGTGGATGTAATCTACTTATTTGTATTGTCGGGTTTTCGGATGAATATAAAGATAATCGAGAATTTACGTTGCTTAGACCAAAATGATTTGTACGTAATGCAGTATTGTTTAGAACCTGATTTATTGTTTCTATCTTTTCATCCGTAATTCCTCGCCCATTATCTTGGATCGTAAATTGAATAGCATCATTTTTATAGGTAATAGAAATTTGAATGGATAATGGTGTGTTAACATTTTTAATACCATGGTGGATACAATTTTCCAAAATAGGCTGCAGAACAAATTTTGGAATAAGAAAATTTTCAATTCCTTCCTCTTTCTCTATCATCCAATGAAATTCCATACTTTTGTTTAATTTTTCTAACTGGAGATAAACTTGAGCAATTTCTAGTTCATCCTTTATTAGGATAAGTTCATCGCCTTTCTTTAAAATCATTCGGTAGAACTGTGCCAATTGGGATATCATTTTATTTGCATCATCTATTCGACCAAGGGTTTGACAAGTTTTAATAGAATCAAGCATGTTATATAGAAAGTGAGGGTTTATTTTAGATTGTTCTAACTGATATTTCATTTTTTCTTCCTGTATTTTGAAATTTAAAATAGCAGTAAAATTGGTATTTATCGATTCTGTCATATTATTAAATGTTATTGCCAATGAATCAAATTCATCTTTAAAGTCCTTTTTTTTATCTATAGGCAACTTAACAGAAATAAGATTATTATTATCTAAAGAGATTGACTTAATCGTTTTAGCTATTGTTCTTATTTTTTTACTTAATTCTTTGGAGATGAATAAACTGCTGACAATACTAATGATAATAACTAGTATGACCGCTGAAATTAAGATACTTATAAGGACTATAGTATTTTTAACAATATAGCTTGTTGGAACTTCCGTAACAATATACCAGCCAGTTATTTCGTTACGTTTAAAAACATACTGGTTATCCTTGATTTTAAAGGGCTGTTCATTCATTGTTGCTATTTTGTTAAATATCTTTTTTTCAATTGGCTGGCCGATAAGCCTGCTATTATTATGTGCTAAAATAATCCCGTTTTGATCAATTAAAAAGCTATTAATAGAAGAGTCAGTAGTACTTTCATCAAGTAATTGATTTACTTCCTTTACATCTAAATCAAGAAAAATGGCATAATCTATTGTTTTCGTGTCCTTCTTTTGGTAAGTGATAAAACAACTTAAATACCTTTTATTTTGATAAGACTGATTGACAACAAAGGGCTCATTAATATTCTCAGATAGAATCCATTCTAGCTTGTTCGTACTAATAGATAGTTGCTGGTCATTTATTATTCCACGTTTATATAAATCATTTGTAGAAAAGAAGGTAATTCCTTCATCACTAAAAAGAAATTGTGGTTTTATATAAATGGTGATATTATCCAACAAGTAAGCTTCTTTTAAGTAAATAATATTATTCCTAACAGAGCTATATGATTCTAATTGGTCCGATAACTTTTGTGGTGGTTGAATTACTAAAGGATATAAATAATTCTGAATTAAACTGGATGCATTTTTCATCTGCTCAAAACGATTAGAAAGAATTACATTTAATTGATTACTTGAATAAGAGATGGAATCAAATATTTTATTTTTTGCAATATTGTAAGACAGGAAATAAGAGAGAACGCTTAAAGAGATTAACGGAATAATGGAAGTAAGAAGAAAACTCCATAAAAGCTTCTTTTGAAAACTAATAAAGTATCTTTGACAAAGTTTCTTTAAATAGAAGTATAGACGCATACAATATTTCTCCTCCTCCATTCAGAAACCGCTTACTTTTTATCCATAAGTTTATCTAGAAAAGTTTATTAAAGCAATAGATTTAAAAAAATATAATCAATCAACAAATATTATATTTTTTAGATGAGAATTTATATTTAAGTGTTTTTTTTTCTTTTATATAATGAATTTGCATATTTGAAAGCGCTTTATAAAAAGGGAGGTTAAGAGAATGCAAAAATCAAGAAAGTGGCACAGCATAGCTTTATGCATAATGATTGTAACAGCAATTTTCCTAACTGGCTGTGTAGGAGTAAATAACACAAGTTCTAATGCTGATCAAGATTCCGGAGGCGAAGGTAAGGTTGAAGGAGAAACCATTACTTTAATGACAAATGATTCAACAAAGGCAGGATGGTCTGCCTATCAGAAGAAAATAGAAGAGGCAACTGGAGTGAAGTTAAATATTATTGTTACACCTACTAACCCTGATGATATGGTAGCTAAAATGACGACTATTCTTTCTTCAGGTGATAATACAATTGATTTAATGCATGTAAATGATGAATTAATTACAGCTTTTTCAAGAGCAGACTATTTAGAGCCCTTAGAGAAAGAGGTTATGACTCCTGAAATCGTGAAAAATTTTTCTGAGCAATATATAAAGGATATACCAACATATAATGGGAGCATCTTTTCCGTGCCTAGCTACTTAGAAATCTTAGCATTTTGGGTGAATAATGAATTATTGAAAAAAACAGGTATGGAGGCTCCAAAGTCAAAAGAAGAATTTCTTGAATACGCTAAAGCGGTAACAAAAGACGGCGTATATGGTTATGGAGGCTCATGGGAAAAAAGTTATGTTTTTAATGAAATTGGTACTTTTGTTAATCTCTTTGGCGGCGATTATTTTGATTGGACCAATCCCAAAACAAAAGAAGCATTGCAGTTTATGTATGATTTAGCACACAAAGAAAAAGTGACCCCGATATCCCAGCTTGCTGATATCTATGACCCTATGAATCAAAAATTTATTGATGGGAAATATGGAATGTTATTTATGTATACAGGTGCAATTCCTACATTTGAAGAAGCTGGGAAATTTAGTCCTGAACAATTGAATATAGAGCCGATGCCAACTTTTGAGACAAACGATGCCTTTATTGCTTCCTGGCATTATGTATTAAATAAATCTTCTGAGAAGAAAGCTGCATCAAAAAAAGTGCTGCAATATATTGCTAGCCCAGATGGACAATTAGCATATAGCGAAATGTCTGGGAGACTTCCTGCCCGTCTGGATGTAATTAATGATCCTAAATTTACTGCAAAAGGATTAGAGAGTGTCAAAGAATATATCAGCAATAGTACGTTAAGAGGTAGACCTTTAGTTCCACAGGCTATGGAGTTTGTTAATGGAATTGGAGCGATATTCCAAAAGTATATTTCTGATGAAATAAGTTTAGATGAAGCGGTAGAGCAGGCTCAAAAGGAAATCGCTCGTTTGGCCAAGTAAGTACAATCTTGAAATAAATAAAGAGGATTAAATTTATAGATAATTTTGATCCTCTTTATGGAAAGGAGCTATCAAATGAAGACTTTTCTAAATAAATCCTTTCAAAACAGGTTAGTTATTGCTTGGATTTTGATACTACCGGTATTAATTATTAGAGGATTTACGATTATTTATCCAATCATAGTTACTTTTATTAATAGTATGTTTGAAATTAATATGTTTAAAGGCGGGGTTGCAACATTTATTGGTTTTCAAAACTTTTTTGCTATTTTTAAAGATGATAAGATTATCACCTCTTTGGAATTTACATTGATTTTTACCATCATATCCATGATCTTTCATGTGATCTTCGGTATATTCTTAGCTGTTTTATTAAATCAGAAGTTTAAAGGAAAGAAGTTTTTACGAACAATTGTTTTAATACCATGGGCAATGCCTATGGTTGTAACAGGGTTAGCAGCAAGATGGGCATTTAATGATAGCTATGGTTTGGTGAATGATTTAATACGAAGAATCTTTACTACATTTCACTTCGATTGGCTGATTCACCCAGAATCTACAAGAATTGCGGTGATTTTGGTGGACTTATGGAAAGATGTTCCTTTCTTTGCGATTCTCGTTTTAGCAGGACTTCAGTTTATCCCAGAAGAGATTTATGAATCTGCTAAAATGGATGGTTCAAATATGGTTAGAACATTTTTCTCTATTACAATTCCACTAATAATGAAGAATTTGTTGACACTATGTATCTTTTTCACCATGTGGCGAATTGTAAGCTATGATATTGTCTATGCCATGACTACTGGAGGACCTGGTGATTCGACAAGCTTACTAGCATATAGAATTGCAGTAGAAGCTTTCACGAACTTAAATATTGGCTATGCCTCTGCTATAGCAGTACTTTTATTTTTGATGATGATTATTATCAGCAGTATAAGTTTATTAGGGATCAAGAAAAATGACTATTAGGAGGTATGTAAAGAATGAATATAAGGTCGATGAAAAGTTTTTATTTTTTTCTTAGATGGGGATTGACCTTTGTTGTAGCAATTATTATCTTGCTACCTCTTTACTGGATTTTTATTTCATCTATAACACCAAAGGGTTCTCTATTCCAAACTCCTATTGATTACTTTCCTAAGATCATTACTTTTCAAAACTATAAAGATTTATTTATTCAATTGGGAATTGGGGAAATGGCGATTAATACATTGCTGATTACTGGTTTATCTCTAGTTGCTTCTATTATATTTGGTACGGCAGCAGCATATGGGTTTGCCAGATATGACTATTCGAGAGGAGTTAGCTGGGGATATAAATTGCTGTTGTTTTCAGCACTAATCCCACCTGTTATAACTGCGCGACCTCTATACGATTTTATGAAGTCTGTACAATTGGTTGATACCTATTTGGGGTTAACCATTTTATATACAAGTTCCTTGCTCCCTTTCTCTGTACTAATTCTCTATAATTTCGTTAAACAAATTCCTCCATCTTTGGAAGAAGCTGCTCAAGTAGATGGAGCGAATTTTTTACAAGTATTATTCAAAGTGTATTTTCCGCTGATGAAGCCAGCTATAGCTACTGTTAGTATTATTAACTTTATCCAATGTTTAAATGAGTTTTTTACACCTTTATTTTTTTCTTACAAAATTAAAGTATTAAGTGTGGGGATTACAACGATTCCAAGAACAAGTAACTTTGAAGTGCCTTGGGATTTAATAAGTTCCATGGGTTGGTTCATTACTTTACCTATTATTTTATTTGTGATGATATTTGAAAAGAACATTATGGAAGGAATTATCGCTGGAGGAGTTAAACAATAAAAAAATTGGAGTGATACGATGTTTAATGGATTATCTACTTTACCTATTTTAAATAATGGAAGAACAAGAGCGATTAATGCGGAAAATCCTACTGGTGAAAAAGGAGGTGGCGGGAAGGCAGCTAGTAATCTTGGACCTTCGAGAAAAGGGGCTCCGTGTTTAAGAGATATTAAATCAGGCGAAATAAAAGTTTTAGCTGAAATTGATGGACCAGGTGTTATTGAACATATTTGGATAACGGTTCCTGCGAAAATAAATGATAAAAATCCGTTTGTATTGAGAGATATTATTCTCAGAATGTATTGGGATGATGAAGAGAATCCATCAGTTGAAAGCCCTTTGGGAGATTTCTTTTGCTGTGGATTTGGGCAAGGCTGTTTAGTGAATTCCATGCCTATAGCCGTTAATCCGAATAGAGGAATGAATAGTTATTTTTCTATGCCTTTTCATAAAAAAGCACGCATTACGATCGAAAATCAATGTGAGGATGCAATTCCTGCCTTTTTTTATCAAGTAGACTATTGCTTATATGATTCTTTGCCAAAAGAAATTGCTTATTTTCATGCCCAATGGAGAAGACAGAGTATTACTGAAAAAGGGCAGGATTATATTATTTTAGATGGTGTGAAAGGAAAAGGGCAGTATGTTGGTACGTATATGGCATTATCTACATTAGAAAGATATTGGTGGGGAGAAGGGGAGGTAAAGGTTTTTCTAGATGGAGATAAAGAATATCCGACAATTTGCGGAACTGGAACAGAGGATTATTTTGGTGGTGCTTGGAGTTTTGCAACATATAATGAGCATGGCAAAATGGACGAAACAACTTATTCTACACCTTTTTTAGGTTATCCGTTTTATGCTAAACAGGATAATACAGTTGTTAATCCTTACCATAATGATGATGTACCGCCAATGCGTGGATTTTATCGCTGGCATATTATGGATCCTATTCGCTTTGAAGAGGATCTCAAGATAACCGTACAACAAATTGGTGTCAGCCATCGTGGTTTGTTTGAGAGACAGGATGATGTTTCTACTGTTGCTTATTGGTATCAGACATTGCCTCATGAGCCATTTCCTGTTTTCCCTTTAAGAGAAGAACGATGGCCACGATAAAATATATCATCCTTAAATAAGAATTAATTTGTTTTCAAGAATGTAAATCCGCTAATCGGTTAAAATAACAAGAACAACTTTGAGGAGGATTAAAAATGGAAGACACAGGTAAATTCGTGGAAAAACTAAAGGATGATCAAAAGAAGCAAGAAAAAAATAAAAAGCATGGTAAAGGACATCCAGAGGCCAAATTACCAAATAAGCAGCACTAAAAATACATGCTAAAGAACTGCACCTTTATTTAGGGTGCAGTTTTTTTAGGTTACTATTCTCTTTCTTTTTCAAAAAAATCCTTATTGCTATCACGACTTGATAGCAATCTGCATACTTTAACAAAGGAGAAAGAGGAGAAAGGAAGAGATGGAATGAAAATTGAAAAAGTCATGACATATTATGGATATGATTTGATGATTAATGAAATTTTACATAAGAAGTGCCTGAAGTGTAAACAGTGGTATAAATTTGATGGGGAATTAGGTTATTGTAATTCATGTATAAGGGAGTTGGATAAAAAAAGACAGTGTTCTTTTCAACAATAGATTTGGTTTTATCATTCCGTTCGTCATCAGGATTTCTCTTTCGAGCTTCAAAAACATGTCCTATTAAACATCCCTCTGCATATAATGGTAGTAAATTTTGCTATTGGTGGGAGGAGTATATGTTATCGTTCATTGAAAAAGCAGTTCTCGGAATGGTTATCCTAAGATTATTATCTGGAAGCATAGAAATTACTGCAGCGCTTTTGATGCTGAAGACAAATGAAATAGAAAAGGCGCTTATAATCAATAGCTCCTTAGCAATTATTGGTCCTCTTGTACTTATAGCAACTACCTTTGTTGGCTTATGGGGTTTAACAGATAAAATATCCTTTGCTAAAATGATATGGGTATTATTGGGGATTGGGCTGATTATATATGGGGTGAAAAGCGAATAATCAATAAAAATTGCCTTTTTCTCCTGTTCAGGTGGTCAAAAGGCAATTTATTTTAGCTTTTGGTTAATATCGCAAAAAGCATTAGGACATAATGACTTCCTTTGAGAGAACAGTTTCGATTTTCTTAAATAATTTTTGTATTTCCTCGCCTTTAGAAATATTGACATTTATTTCACTCAGACAATGTTCTTTAATTAAATCTATCTTTTTCTTTTTGTTCTCAGCCTCTTCGCTTTCTTTGTCATTAGCGTTTTTTAGCAGCTGTTCATTGCCATGATGATTTAATATCCAAAAGGTATAAGTTAAATTTGGGTTTTTTTCTGGATAACTGAAGAATAGGACAAAGTGAATAAAAAAGTCTTTATCAAAATACTGTAATGTGCCTCTAAGGTAATTCTCCTCATTCTTACTAGAGGAAAGGGAGGTGCGAAAGCCTTTTTTTAATCCAATTTGTTCTATTTCATCCAGGATATACTCGATAAATAACTTCAATTTTTTTCCTCCGTTGTCCAAGTTTTATAACACTCACCTAATGTATTTTTCCTCTTGCTAAGTGTTAGTATTCTGGAATTAAACATATTTTGTAAGACAGAATAACTTTTCCATGTACGGATAATCTAACTAAAGATCCCTCAATCATAAAAGTAATGGATTATGCTGTACAGTAACGGAGGTAGTATTTGTGGAAAAGAAAAAAAATACAAAAATGACTGCAGTAGCGATTGGTTCTATCCCGCTTATCATGACACTAGGAAATTCCATGTTAATACCAATACTGCCAAAAATGCAATCGGAAATTAATCTTTCTGCTTTTCAAGCTAGTATGACGATAACGGTTTTTTCTGTAGTTGCCGCTTTCTTTATTCCTATTTTAGGCTATTTATCGGATCGTTTTACACGAAAATCTGTTATTCTTCCTGCTTTGTTTTTATATGGCGTTGGAGGTATATTAGCTGGATTTGCTGCGGCGAAATTTTCCCATGCTTATACATGGATCTTAGTAGGACGGTCTTTACAAGGGATAGGTGCTGCTGGAACCGCGCCGATAGCAATGGCATTAACGGCCGATTTATATAAAGGAGCGAAAGAAAGTAGGATATTGGGACTTGTGGAAGCATCCAATGGATTTGGGAAAGTGCTTTCTCCTATACTAGGTTCTGCCATTGCCTTAATTGTTTGGTATGGCGTATTTTTTGCTTTTCCAATGGTTGTATTAATTTCTATTATCTTGTCATGGATATTCATTAGAGAGAAAGAACATAGTAAAAAGCCTCCATCTCCAAGCAAATATATAAAAGGGTTAGTAAGTGTTTTTAAACATGAAGGAAAATGGTTATTTACGGCATACTTAGCAGGGGCAACCTGTTTATTTACGCTCTTCGGTATTCTTTTCTATTTATCAGATACATTAGAGAAAACGCATAAAATTGATGGAATTATCAAGGGGTTAATACTAGCAATTCCCTTATTAATAATGTGTACAACATCCTATATTACAGGAAGTAAAATAGGAAAAAATCAAAAATTAATGAAAAAGTTAATCGTTCTTGGTTTTATTTTTGTCACTGCATCTTATGCAAGCTTAAGTTTATTTAAGGGCCTTGTTCCTTTTATAGCAGTCCTTGCAGTCAGCAGTGTTGGAACTGGTTTGATTTTGCCGTGTATTAATAGTTTTATTACAGGTGCTGTTGGCCAAGAAAGAAGGGGGTTCGTTACTTCTTTATATGGTTCTGTGCGGTTCCTGGGAGTTGCAATCGGACCGCCAATTTTCGGTAGGCTGATGGATTGGTCCCGTTTAGGTATGTTTTTATCAATAGCTGGATTTACTTGTCTAGTTGGTCTTCTTGCCCTGCTATTAATCAAAGGAGAGGATAACAAACAGCAGCAGGGAGAAAAAGGGAAGAAAGACAAAAAAGAAGAGGATACGAAAGAAGTCATTCCTTTTTTAGAGCCTATTGATGGAAGATGATAAGGATGTTTGGGATTATCCCGAACATCCTTATTTTTTCCGCCAGGCAAACGCAGGACCAGAGATGGGTAGACGAATTCTTAAATTATAGAGATAGGCAACAATTTTTGTAGAGAACCATTGACAGATGAGGGCTTGTATCACAATTTGCCAATCGATAATATAAGCAGTGATGACAAATATTACCCCATTTATCCAAAATAATGGTTTACCAGGATTAATATTTCTATATTTGGAGATGATTAAGGCAATAACTCCGATTCCGCCATTCGATACACCTTGCCTTAAGAGAATGCCAATTCCCGTACCTAGTACTAAGGATCCAATAAGCATATCTATCCAGACATTGGAAAAGGGTGTACTGAAATAGGTTTGGGAAAGATTAACGGCTATAGAAGTGATCGTAATTCCAAATAATGTTCCAACTGCACTGCTGCCGCCTAAGAAATGGATGGCAAAAAGGAGCATAGAAGAATTGATCATCCAAAGAATAATACTTAGGGGGATGTTGAAAAAATAATGGAAGAGAACAGTTAAACCGCCAGCTCCCCCAGAAGGGATAGAATTTGGAAAAAGGAATATACCCATTGCACATCCTTGAATAATTGCACCAAGCAAAATGAAGGAGTATTGTCTACATATTCTTTTAAATCGATAAGGTGAATAAGCTACCGGCTTTTTTTTTCTCAAAAAAATCATCCCTCATTTAATATGCATGTCCACTATTATAACAAGTGTATGCAGAAACATGAAAAGGAATGACCTTTATTATAGGAATTGGGAGTCTTTCCTTCAAGGGACTGTTCGCTTAACACATCCTCAGTGATGGGGGTATTAGGTTTGTCTTGTTACCACGCTAAATAAGAAAAGAAGAAGACCAGACAAAAAAAGTCAGCCTCCTCCACTAATCCTCATTAATTTAGCTTTGGAATCGTTTTTAATGCTAGGTTTCGTTCCTCCTCAATCATTCGATGAGACTTTTCGTCGGTTGGATGGAGGATTTTTTTCAATATATCGTTAACTAAAGAGGCAAAAGCAGCATGATTTCGCTGGCGTGACCTTTCTAGAGTAATTGGTATATCTTGAGCAATGACGCCATCCTGAAGAACAATGACTCGATCAGCAAGCGCTACAGCCTCTTCGACATCATGCGTTACTAATAAGGAGGTGAATCCGTGGGTCATTTGAATATTTTCAATCATAGATTGCATTTCTAGACGGGTAAGAGCATCTAATGCTCCAAGGGGTTCATCGAGTAACAGCAGTCTTGGTTTATGCATAAGCGACCGAGCTAATGCTACACGCTGCTTCTGTCCGCCAGAAAGATTTGCTGGCCATTCATCTTTCTTGTCTTCTAATCCAACATCACGCAAAACCTGAATGGCTTCCTCCCGGCGATTCCCTTTTAGTCCTAATTTTACATTATCTAATACGCGTTTCCATGGAAGTAAGCGCCCATCCTGGAACATCATGCATGCTTCCCTGTTTAAACTATTTAAAGGTTTTCCGTCGATGAGTATTTCGCCTTTAGTTGGTTTTTCTAACCCTGACAGTAAGCGAAGTAACGTGCTTTTTCCACAGCCGCTCTTTCCGACAATTGCAAGGAACTCGCCTCGATTTATTTTAAGATTTAGAGATTTTAAGACTTTGGTATCATTATAGCTTTTTTCGAGATTTTTTATTTCTAGATATATTTTTTCTTTCCTCATCTTCCAATCCTCCTTTACTTTAGGAATGTTTGTGGTAGCTAGGATGCCATTTAAGCCATCGTGTTTCCATAAAACGAGCGATTACATCGGAAAGTTTTCCAAGTAATGCATACAGGAGAATACTTAATACAATTACATCCATCCTCATAAATTCTCTTGCATTCATTGCCATATAACCAATCCCAGAAGTAGAGGATATTGTTTCCGCAACAATTAAAGTAATCCACATGATTCCTAATGAAAATCGTAAACCTACAAGAATGGAAGAAAGAGCGCCTGGAAATATAACATTTAGGAAAAGAGAAAAGCCATTTAGCCCATACATTTTTCCCATTTCGATTAATCCTTTATCAACAGATTTAATACCATGATAAGTATTAAGATAGATGGGGAATAAAACCCCTAAAGCTACAAGAAATACTTTTGCTTCTTCTCCAATCCCAAACCAAAGAATGACTAATGGTATTAGAGCTAAATGGGGAATATTTCGTAACATTTGAATAGAGGTGTCAAGTAATAGCTCTGTAAATCGGAATAAGCCGTTTAATAAACCTAATACAAATCCAATCGTACCACCGATCAGAAATCCAATAGACGCTCTCCATAAACTAATCCATACATGATGGGTTAATTCTCCCGTTTGAAAGAGATTGATGGCAGCCACATAGACATCCGATGGAGCGGGAAGTATTCGCGAGGAAATAATCCCTGCTTTAATAATCCATTGCCAGCTAATTAGCAATAAAATAGGAATACCCCACGGCAATATTTTTTTTATGAAGTAGAGAGATGTTTTCTTCACTGTTCCTCATCCTTTAAATCAATTGTATAGACGTTTTCATTCACCTTTATTTTCTTCGGGATAAGTTGGAGGTTATAAAAGGTATCTGCAATTTCTTGCTGTTCTTTTATAATCGTTGCACTTATTTCTTCTACTCCATACACTCTTCTTTCCACAGCCATGTTCATAGAGGCTTCATCAATACCCAAAATAGAGGAAAGCATTTTTGTTAAATCTTCCGGATGCTCATTTGCCCACTGACATGATTTTTGTATTTCTTTCATCACTACTTTAATAATCTCTTTGTTTTCCTGAAGAAAGTCAGAGGAAGCTAGAAAGAAATCGCGGTCACTAGTTAGACCTTTTCCATTTACTAATAGTGTTGCATCAGCTTGTAACTGTGTATCTGCGGTAAAAGGATCCCATATAACCCAAGCGTCAATTTCCTTTTTTTCAAAAGCAATTCTTGCGTCTCCAGGCGATAAGTAAGCAGGTTCTATGTCACTATAGTTTAAACCAGCTTTTTCTAATGCTTTTACTAATAAATAATGGGAACTACTTCCTTTGGCAAAACCGATTTTTTTTCCTTTCAGGTCTGCTAATGTCTTGATGGAAGAATCATTCTTCACTAAAATGCCAGAACCTTCAAACTTTGATTTTCCTGCAGCAACATACTGTAAGGTAGAATCAGAAGCTTGAGCAAAGATTGGAGGAGAATCACCTGACCGACCAAAATCTATACTTCCGGCATTTAATGCTTCAAGTAAAGCTGGGCCTGCTTGAAATTCATACCATTCTACTTTATATCCAAGTGGCTTTAAACGTTCTTCTAAGGTACCTAGCTCCTTCAAAATAAGGAGTGGTCCATTTTTTTGATAACCAATACGGAATACCTTATCATAGCTACTATTCTCACCTGGTGGTTTTGGTAATGAACAAGCAGAAAGAAAAATGGTAGATAAAAGCAGCATACATCCTAAGATTAAAGCGACTGTTTTCTTTCTTTTTTTCATATAGAAGCATCATCTCCTCATACTCTTATTTTATTTGTCAGCTATGTTAAGGAAGCTTGTAGAAGATGATATTCTCTGCCATCAATCACTAGTTAGGCATTAACGTACATATATTTTTCTTTCTGAAAAGTTGACTGTTTCATCATTCAAACCAACCATTTTTTTAACATAGCATATCCACATATTCTGTCTGGACTTTAGTTCTTTATAAATTATGCAAAGAATACTATTAGGTACCTGTTTAGTTTTTTTAGATATAATTTCTTTTTTGTTTTATCAAATAGGGAATTTAGAATGAAGGGGAGGGAGTAGTTAACCATTTAGGAAGGATCCTCGGACAAAGAACTTTACAGCACATAAAAAAACAGCCTTAGATTACCTAAGGCAAAAAGACCATACAAATGCAGAAATTGCTGGGATGACAATTATCGATCAGGATCATTTGGATTTAAAATACGGGGACGGCGATTCTTTAAAGGAATTGGTGTTCTGACAAGAATATCTCTCATTGCACGGTAATTGAATGGAATGAAAGGCCATAGATAGGGAACTCCAAATGATTTCGTTTTTGCAAGGAAGATAATAAACAGAGCTACCCCAACGATATATCCTGGAACTTTAAAGATAGCGGTAGAAATTAACAGCACAATCCGGACAAGTCTGTTTGCTAAACCAAGCTCATAACTAGGTGTTGCAAAAGTTCCGATGGCAGCAATGGAGAAATACAAAATGACTTCGTTTGAAAACAGCCCAACCTCTACTGCGACTTGTCCAATCATTAAGGCAGCCACAAGTCCTAATGCGGTTGCAAGCGATGTAGGTGTATGAATGGCGGCCATACGAAGCATATCCAGTCCAACTTCTATTAAAAGAAACTGAATAATTAAGGGAACCTGCCCTAATTCATTCGGTCCCAAAAAGGATAAAGATCCAGGCAATAGGCTTGGTTCTATACTCACTAAATACCACAAAGGTAATAAGAAAAGGGAAGCAAACACACCTAGGTAGCGAACAAAGCGTAAATAGGCACCTACAAGCGGATTGTTTCGATATTCTTCAGCATGCTGTAAATGATGCCAGAAAGTGACGGGGGTGATCATGGCAGACGGCGAGCCATCTACAAAAATACATATATGCCCTTCAAAAAGATGGATGGCCGTTGTATCAGGTCGTTCTGTATAACGTACTTTTGGGAAAGGATTCCAGTTGTTTCCTGAAATAAATTCCTCAATTGTTTTTTCTGCCATCGGTAATCCATCGGTATCAATATGGGACATCGCCTTCTTTAATTGTTCGACCATATCTGGATCTGCAATATCACCAATATAACAAATAACGATATCTGTTTTGGAACGACGCCCTACTTGCATAAATTCCATTCGCAGCGTCCGATCTCTGATTCTTCTTCTTGTCAGCGCTGTATTAAACACAATTGTTTCTACAAAGCCATCCCGGGAACCACGGACGACCCTCTCTGTATCAGGCTCTTGTGGTCCTCTGACAGGATAGGTTCTCGCATCAATCAGCAGGACTTCGTCAATACCTTCGATAAGGAGTGCTGTTGGACCTGAGAGCACATTATCGACAACCTTATTTAGATCATCAACAGTGCTGATTTCTATATAAGGTATATAGGTACTCAATAATTTCTTTAAAACATCTTTTCTTAATTCCTCTTTTTTTACTTTTGCAAGGAACTTCATGAGCAAATGTAATATATCATCTTTTACTAATCCATCTACAAGAAACATAGCCATTCGAATGCCAGCATATTCCACATCTAAATGGATTATGTCAAAGTTTTGTCCTACACCCAATTCTTCCTTAAGGTATCCAACATTCTGATCCAAATGACTGGATACTTTCTTCTTACTTATGTTTTCCATATCTCACCTCATACTAAAAACAGTTGTGGAATGATTTTTCTTTTTTATGTACTATATTTCATAATAGACATAGAGAAGGAAAAAAATACCCGCGAAGTAAAAGGTGAATTTTCATAATTAAGAGCCAAAATGAAAAGGAATGCCTTTGTAATTGAAAGTAAGGAGCGTTTGAAAAATATTTCTTTGAGTTTATAAGACTAAAAATGTGCTTGTTAGAATCTAGATTATATATACAGAAGGAATATATTGGATAGATGGAGGATGCAAAAAGAGCAAGTTTATGATAATATGTATGAAAACGGTTAACATATAAAGTTTAAGATGAAAATAATCTATGTTTTTTCGGGTGGTTAGCATGAAAGTAAAATTAGAAGATGTAGCAGAGTTGGCAGGTGTATCTCCAACAACGGTTTCCCGTGTTTTGAATAATCGGGGATATATAAGTGAAAAAACGAGAGAAAAAGTGGAACAAGCCATTAAAGATTTAAATTATTATCCTAATGATATAGCACGCTCTCTTTTTAAAAAACGGACAAATTTTATTGGCCTTATTTTGCCGACCATTAATAATCCCTTTTTTAGTGAATTAGCTTTATATATAGAGAATATATGCTCCAATCATGATTTTAAAGTTATTCTCTGTAATAGTTTAGGGCAAGTGGCAAAAGAAACTTCATATGCAGAAATGCTTATCAGGCACCAAGTTGATGGTATCATTGTTTGTTCCTATAATCGTGGAATTGAAATATATAAGAACTCCAAGCTTCCTATTGTCGCAATTGACCATTACTTATCACCGACAATTCCTGTAATAGGTTCTGATAACTATGAGGGAGGAAAATTGGCTGTTCAACATTTACTTAACCAAGGTTGTAAAGCAATTGTTCATATAAATGGACCAAGCGATTTAGAAACACCAACCCAAAATAGAAGAAAAGCCTATGAAGACCAAGTAGCTCACCCCATAACCTATGAACTAAATAGCGTTTTCGATGAGGAAGCGACTGCAGAAACAATTAAAAAGATTTTCAAAGAACACCCTGAAACGGATGGGATTTTTGCTAGTGATGATTTAATAGCATCTACTTGTTTGAAAGTAGCGAGTGAACTAGGAATTCAGATTCCTAATCAATTAAAAGTTATAGGATATGATGGCACGCAAAGTGTAAGGAGGTTGTTACCTCAATTAACAACAATTAAACAACCAATTGAGGAAATTGCGCAATCAGCTGTATTAAGATTAATGGACATTATTAATGAAGTAAATAAGGATGAAAGAATGGAAGTTATTTTACCTGTTCAATTGCTAAAGAGTGAGACGGCCTAATCTAATAGTTTCCTTTGATAAAATATAATCTAAAAAATTAGATTGTATTTTTTTTAAAAATAAGTAAGTCAAGCGGTTGACACATCGATTGAAAGCGTTTAAAATCAAATATATCAAGCGGTTGACAGAAAAAAGTTTGAAAGCGGTTGATATACATAATCTGAGAAGGGAGATTTAGAAATATGTCAAGCGGTTGACATTTTAATCATTCAATATTTTTTTCAAGAAGGGGGCGAAATAAAATGTCAGTTTCAGTACCTGAAACGAAAAAAACGAATAAGAAAACTTCCCATAAAGTAGAAGGTGAATTTTTTCCTGAACAAAAAAAAGAAAATTTTATTCAATATTTCAAAAAAAATTATGCGTTGTATTTATTTTTAGTACCTGCCATTATTTTAACAATTGTATTTAAATATATCCCAATGTATGGAGCAATCATCGCTTTTAAGGATTTTAGCCCAATGAAGGGAATTATCGGCAGCGATTGGGTAGGCTTAACACACTTTAAAGATTTTTTAACTTCTCCCAATTTCAAAGAGATTTTTATGAATACGCTTAAATTAAGTTTCTATGGTTTAATACTGGGCTTTCCAGTACCCATTATTTTAGCACTTAGCCTTAATCAAGTACGGCGAGCTGCTATCAAAAAGAATATCCAATTAATATTGTATGCACCGAATTTTATATCTGTTGTTGTCATTACAGGAATGTTATTTATCTTTATGTCACCTACAGGTCCAATAAATTCACTATTATCGGTATTTAACGATAAACCAGTTTCCTTTATGACAGATCCTGAATATTTTAGATCCATTTATATTTTATCAGGAATATGGCAAGCGGCAGGTTGGTCATCGATTATTTATGTAGCAGCACTTGCAAATGTGGATCCTCAATTACATGATGCGGCGACAATCGATGGAGCAACACTATTACAGAGGATAAGGCATATTGATCTTCCTACTCTAAAACCAATCATGGCAGTGTTGTTTATTCTAGGAGCAGGTGGAATTATGGCGATTGGATTTGAAAAGGCTTACTTAATGCAAACCTCTATGAATCTGCCAACTTCAGAGATTCTGCCGACTTATGTGTATAAAGTAGGGCTGCAGGCCGGGGATTATGCCTATTCAACAGCGGTAGGTTTGTTTAATTCTGTTATTAACGTCGTTTTATTGGTATTTGTGAATTTTGTAGTGAAGAAGTTAAATGAAGGTGAAGGGTTATATTAATAAAGGGGGGATACCCATTGAAAAATCATTCCAAAACAGATAAAATGCTTCTTTTTAGTAACAAAATAATTTTAATATTACTCGTTTTAATCGTGTTATTACCGTTACTTTATATTTTATTGGCTTCCTTTTTAGACCCCAATGTGCTGCTTAGTAAAGGTTTTTCCTTAAATCCTTCTGATTGGAGTCTGGAAGGCTATAAACGGATTTTACAAGATGAATTAATGATAAAAGGATTTATCAATTCAGTCATTTATTCATTAGGCTTTACAATTGTCACTATTGTTATTACGATCTTTGCTGCATATCCACTTTCTCTTGATGGATTTAAAGGGAAGAATATAATTATGGTTTTCTTTCTCATTACGATGTTCTTTAATGGCGGGTTGATTCCTACCTATTTAATAGTAAAGGATTTAGGAATGCTAAATACCGTTTGGTCGATTATTCTGCCAGGAGCAATTAGTGTCTGGAATATTATCTTAGCACGAACCTTTTTTAAAGGGCTTCCAAAAGAGCTGTTTGAGGCAGCAAAAATTGATGGTGCTTCTGAATTGAAAATATTTCTGAAAATAGTTTTGCCTTTGTCTAAACCTATTATTTTTGTAATCGCTTTATATGCCTTTGTTGGACAATGGAATTCCTACTTTGATGCAATGATTTATTTAGAGGACCAAGAATTACATCCATTGCAGCTAGTTTTACGTTCCATTCTGATTCAAAACCAAGTTCAGCCTGGAATGATTAATGATCAATTAGCAATGGCTGAGTTAAGTAAATTAGCGGAAAAAATAAAATATGCATCTATTGTCATTTCAAGTCTACCACTTCTAATCATGTATCCATTCTTCCAAAAATACTTTGAAAAAGGTGTTATGGTAGGATCTTTAAAATAATTTAAATAAAAGCATATGGAGGGTTCATTTATGGGGAAAATCAATAAGCTTCTTTCCACTTTTATTGTTGCCGGTCTTGTTCTAACAGGCTGCAGTGGCGATAAGACAAGTAAAAGTGCTTCAACAGAAGATTTAAAACTAACTGATGTTACATTTCCTTTGAAAGAGAAAGCTACACTTCGTTTTATGACACAAAGCTCAGCTTTAGCACCAACCGACCCGAATGAAAAGCTAATTTATCAAAGATTAGAGGAACAGACAGGTGTCCATATAGATTGGAAAAACTATACGAAAGACCAATTTGTGGAGAAGCGGAATTTAGCGTTGGCAAGTGGGGAGCTGCCAGATGCCATTTTAGATGCTGCTTTCAGTGATTATGATTTACTGAAATATGCGAAGGATGGAACCATCATACCAGTTGAAGATTTAATTGATCAGTATATGCCCAATTTTAAAAAGGTGCTGGAAGAAGCTCCAGAATATAAATCGATGATTACAGCTCCAGATGGACATATATACAGTTTTCCTTGGATTGAAGAGCTTGGCAGTGGAAAGAGCCGCATTCAAGTAGTTGACTGCCTTCCTTGGATAAATGTAGAATGGCTCAATAATTTAGGGCTGGAAATGCCAACAACAACAGAAGAACTAAAAGAGGTACTTCTTGCTTTTAAAACACAAGATCCAAATGGTAATGGCGAAGCAGATGAAATACCATTATCTTTTATTGTAAATCAAGGGGGAGAGGACCCAGCCTTCTTATTTGCTTCCTTTGGTCTAGGCGATAACTGGGATCACACGGTTGTTTCCAATGAAGGGAAAGTTATTTTTACTGCAGCAGAAGAAGGATATAAAGAAGCGTTAAAATTCTTTAATGAACTAAATGATTTAGGTTTAATTGATGTAGAAGCATATGAACAAGATTGGAATAAATATGTAGCGAAAGGAAAAGATTCAAAATACGGTCTTTACTTTACATGGGATAAAGGAAATATTAGTGGCATGAACGATACTTATGATGTAATGCCACCATTAGAAGGACCAAATGGTGAAAAAAATGTGGCGCAAACTAATGGCTTTGGTCTTGATAGAGGAAGAATGGTTATCACAAGTGCGAATAAGAATTTAGAGTTAACAGCTAAATGGATTGATCAACTGTATGAACCACTGCAATCTGTTCAAGATAACTGGGGAACATATGGGGATACGAAACAGCAAAATATTTTTGAATTTGATGAGAAAGCTGGTATGTTAAAGCATCTTCCTTTAGAAGGCGCGGCACCAGTCGAAATAAGAGAAAAAACAAATATCGCAGGACCGCTGGCGATATTAGATGAGTATTACGGCGTATATACGACAAAACCAGAAGATGCTGCTTGGAGATTAGATATTTTAGAAAAAAATATGGTTCCTCATATTAAAGCTGAGAACTTTTATCCACCTGTATTTTTCTCACTAGAGGAAGCAGATGAAAAGGCAAAAATTGAAACAGATTTATTTGCTTATGTAAATAGAAAAAGAGCCGAATGGATGAGTAATGGAAAAATTGAGGAAGAATGGGAAGATTATTTGAAAGAATTAGAGAGACTCGGTCTAAGCACTTGGTTGCAAATTAAGCAAGATGGCTATGACAGAACAGTAAAACAGTAAATTAATTGGAGGCATGACATTGAAGATTACTAAACTCGAAAAATACAGACCAGCCTTGCATTTTTCTCCCCAAAAAAATTGGATGAATGATCCGAATGGGTTAGTGTTTTTCAAAGGAGAATATCATTTATTTTATCAGCATAATCCGCATGGCAGCACATGGGGTCCCATGCATTGGGGGCATGCAGTCAGCAAAGATTTAATTGTATGGGATGAATTAGAGATAGCTTTACATCCTGATGAGAATGGAACCATTTTTTCAGGCAGCATAGTTGTGGATTGGAATAATACAACAGGCTTTTTTAACGAAGAACCCGGGTTGGTGGCTATTTTTACCCATCACTCGGAGCCAGATCACGGCAAGGAGGCTGTTCAGACACAGAGTTTGGCATATAGCATAGATAAGGGAAGATCATGGATTAAATATGACGGTAATCCCGTACTTGCTCACCCTACCAATCCTGATTTTAGAGACCCTAAAGTTTTTTGGCACAAAGATACCCAAAAGTGGATGATGGTTTTAGCTACAGGACAAACAATCTCTTTCTATTCCTCTTTAAATTTGAAGGATTGGCAGTTTGAAAGTGAATTTGGAGAGAATTGCGGCTGTCACGAAGGGGTATGGGAATGTCCAGACTTATTTGAGTTACCAATAGACAATACAAATGATAAAAAATGGGTGCTTATTGTCAGTATTGGCGATAATCCTCAATATGATGAAGGATCTCGCACGCAATATTTTGTTGGGTCATTTGATGGAAAGGAATTTACGCCAGAACATGAAAATATAAAATGGCTGGACTATGGGAAGGACAACTATGCTGGGGTAAGCTTTTCTGATATTCCTGAAGCAGATGGAAGACGAATTTATTTAGGCTGGATGAGTAATTGGCGTTATGCTAATCAAGTTCCGACAGAAGGATGGAGAAGTCAGATGACTCTTCCTAGAGAGCTGGAACTGCGTGAGAAGATGGGAGAGTATTATCTCGTCCAACATTTAGTAAGAGAATTAGATACCTATTTTGATAGAAAAGAAGAAAGAACAGACACAATCATTACAGCCAAAGAAAGCACTGTTTTTGAAGTAGATCATGAATACACAGAGATAATCCTATCCTTCAAGAATATAAATGCAAATAAGTATGGATTAAGGATAGAACATACAGATTCACAGCATACAACTATTACTATTGATGCGAAAGAAAATGTACTGAGTCTGTCTCGTGAAAAATCTGGGGTGGTTGATTTTTCCGATATTTTTCCTAAACTGCAGCGAGTTGGTCTTGAGGATTCTCATTCACTTGATTTACGAATAATTGTAGATTCTGCCTCCTTAGAATTATTTATCAATGGCGGAGAGCAAGCATTAACAAGTTTAATTTTCCCTGATAAAGTAAGCAAACGAATATGTTTGTTTGCAGAAGAAGGGAAAGTAAATCTAGTATATGGCAAGGTATCTGTTCCTTCTAAAAGTTGATATATAATGGAAAGCCAGAGGATTGGATAAATCTATCCTCTGGCTATTTTATACGAAACTCAATGGAAAAAAGTTAGAAAAGTGGTGTAGAGATATGATCGATGTAGCAGCATTAGGAGAAATTTTAATTGATTTTACTCCCCAAGGAGAAAATGAGCAGGGGTTTCCGATTCTTGTTGCAAATCCAGGTGGAGCCCCGGGAAATGTTCTAGTGGCTTTATCCTGTTTAGGGCTGAGAACAGAATTTATGGGGAGCGTAGGAAATGATTATTTTGGGGAATTACTCGTTGCTACCTTACAGAATAAAGGGGTGCAAACAAATGGAATTGTTTATTCCCCAATAAAAACGACACTAGCATTTGTGCATATTGATCATCAGGGGGATCGTTCATTTGATTTTTATAGACAGCCTGGTGCGGACATGATGTTATCTAAGGACGATGTGGACTTTTCATTAATAGCAGATGCTAAAATATTCCATGTAGGATCAATATCCATGACAAATGAGCCAGCAAGAGAAGCAACTTTAGTAGCATTAAATTATGCGAAAGAACAACATAAGATTATTTCATTTGATCCAAATCTTCGTCCCTTACTATGGCAAAGCTTAGAGGAGGCAAAAGAGCAAATCGAAGCAGTCTTGCATTTTGCGGATATAGTCAAAGTTTCGGAAGAAGAATTAGCATTTTTAACGAATACAACAGATATTTTTTCAGGAGCAAAGCAGTTATTTAAAGAGTTTGATTTACGGCTGCTTTTTGTAACAGTGGGAGATAAGGGAAGCTATGCATATGGAGAGGATGGCTTAGTATTTGTCCCAGGAGCAGCTGTAAAAGCTATTGATACAACTGGATGCGGAGATGCATTTCTTGCTGGCGTGCTATATGAATTATTAAAGAGGGATTTATTGAATTTTAAAATACGCGAAGATATATTAAAGCAAATATTGAATTTCGGAAATGCGATGGGAGCATATGTGGCAACAAATAAAGGTGGAATTCCAGCCATGCCTACTCTTCACCAAATTGAAGACTTTATAGTAGTCAATAAAAAGGGAGGATAAATGGTGCTAAAAAGAAGGAGAGGAGGAGAAGCAAATTGAGACAAAGAATCTTGACAGCTGTTTTGTCTGTTGCATGGTTATTAACTGGCTGTAGTATCCATCAAATGGGAAAGGAAGAGAAAAATTTGGATGCCTTGAGACCGGATAATATGGAAGCTGCCACTTCTGATTATTATACAGAATTGTATCGACCTCAATATCACTTTTCAACCCCTTCAGGAAATTTAGCTGACCCTAATGGACTCATCTATTTTGAGGGAGAGTATCATCTGTTTCATCAAAAAAATGGTAATTGGGCACACGCAGTGAGCAGGGATTTATTACATTGGGAGCATTTGCCGATTGCGTTAGAACATGATAACCTAGGGCAAGCATTATCTGGAAGCACTGTGGTGGATTGGAATGATTCCACAGGATTTTTTGATGGGAAAGCCGGATTAGTTGCCATCTATACAAATACAGAGGGAGGAGAATCCCAAAGTATTGCTTATAGTAAAGATAATGGGAGAACATGGGAAAGATATAAAGGAAATCCGGTTATCCCCAACCCAGGAATAAAGGATTTTCGCGATCCAAAAGTATTTTGGCATGAGAGTACTAAAAAATGGGTAATGGTTGTTTCGACAAATCAAAGTGTGACGTTTTATCGTTCTGATAATTTGATTGACTGGGAGTTTCAGAGTCAATTTGGGGATAAAGAGGGATCTCATGCAGCTGTATGGGAATGTCCTGATTTATTCGAATTGCCTGTAGATGGTGATGAGAATAATAAGAAATGGGTATTGCAAGTTAGTGTTGGAGATAATGAAGAAACAAATGGATCAACTGCTCAATATTTTATTGGAGAGTTTGACGGAACACAATTTATTAATGATAATGCGCCAGAAACTATTTTGACAACAGATTTTGGGCAAGACTTTTATGCAGCTCAGTCCTTTTCTGATATCCCGGAAAAAGATGGCCGCCGAATATGGTTAGGCTGGATGGCGAATTGGAGATATCCTTATCAATCGCCGACGGAAGCATGGAAGGGATCTATGTCAATTCCACGTGAACTGCATTTGAAAACAGTTAAGGATGGAAGTATTAAGTTATTTCAAGAACCGGTTAGGGAGTTAGAAAGTTTACGTGTTAATCATATTGCTATTGATCCTATGGAGGTCAATGGGGAGCAGTCAATTCCTGATTTTTCTGGTACCACTTATGAATTTGAAGCTGTGCTGGAATGGGAAAACATTGAGGAATTCGGTATTCGCGTTCGACAATCAGAGGACGAAAATACGGTTATAGGTGTAAATACGTTAAGTAAAAAACTATTCTTAGATAGATCTCGTGCTGGATTAGAAACGTTATTGGATCGAAATGGGAATCCATTTCAATTTGGCAATAAGCATACAACTACTTACCCTGTTGAGGAGAAACGAATAAAGATAAGAGGATTTGTTGATGAATCATCTGTTGAGGTGTTTATAAACGACGGGGAATATGTCTTTACGAAATTAATCTATTCCCAGCCTACGAGCAACGGAATAGAGTTATATACAAAAGGTGGTAGTATGAAGGTTGTTTCACTAGACTTTTATCCTTTATATTCAACCTGGAGAGAACGCCCAAAGGAAAATGAAGTCGAACGTATAGTAGTAAGTTCGGAATATTTAACTATTAAAGAAGGGGAAATCAAAACTATTAAAGCGATTTTAAAGCCAGATTGGATTAAGAGCAGTTCTCCTTTTAGTTGGGACAGCGCTGAACAAGACATAATCGAAATCACGAAGTCTGATGACGAGGAGAAGGGTATTTCCATTAAAGCATTAAAGCCAGGAGTAACAAGCATACAGGTTAAGCATCCAGAAACGAAAATTGCAAAGGAAATTAGAATAAGGGTAGTAAAATAAAAGGGAATGAAAGTATTATAAAGTATGTAAGAGCACTTTTCGCAAAAAAGGAAAAGTGCTTTTATATGGATTCTAAATAGAGTGTATGGAGCATTTTGTTTACAAATAAGATTCTTACACGTAAGAAAAAATGTCATCACTCCTGGGGGAGACCATACAGTAGATATGGAAAAAGAAAGCTGGCAATTAATGAAAAAGGATGTCGTTTCTCTGTCTGAAGAAAGAATGCCCAAATCCATTAATCAAAGTGTGTAATCGTCATATTCTTAAAGATTGCTGTCCCGCCATCTGAATACAATGTGATGGCTTGATCATCTGCATGAGGGAATATTAAATTCGATTGCACAACCTTCCCATCATCTACAAAAACCTCGATACTACTTTTATCAACAAGGATCTTTAAATGTACTTGTGTTTGTTCAGCGGGAAAGGGTGCTGTACTTTCTGAATGTGTATTCTGCTGATCTGGATGTTCGGTCAAAGAACGATTTACATATGAGTATTTTTCTTTTATAAATATTCCTACATTCACATATCGCTTTTGATCAGAAGATTCTCTAAGTCTTAAACCGACATTATCTAACTCTGTCCATAAGATGTCCGTCTCTAGCTGATAAATTTCTCCTGTCGTCTCTAGTTGCTTTTGGCCGTTTACTTCTATTTCCTTTAGATGATCTTTTGTCTTGGCCAGCTTGTTGTATGCTTCGATTGGTTGGGAAGCTAAATAATAGGAATTTTCCCCATTATTTTTTAATTGAATTTGTCGAACAACAGAATCCATTCCGTTAAAGCCTTCTTGTAATGTTGGGGTATTGTCGGCATAATTCCAATTATTCATCCAAGCAAAAGCATATCTTTTCTTGTAATCATCACTATTGCTTCCATCCTCAAATGTTACCCCAGCATACCAATCCAAACCATAATCAAGCCATTGGGGTTCTGGATGATCAGCTGTAAAATGGTTTCCATCAAAATGACCAATCCAATAAGCATAAGTAGTGGGCTGATTCTTTGTTTTTCCATTTGCGCTCGCACCAAGCACCCATTTGAAGCTCCCATCATTTGTCTGCATATAGTAAAGGTCCGGACATTCCACAATTCCTATATCATTTGTGAAGAAATCACTGAGGTATGTCCAATCTTTCAGATTAGAGGATTCGTAAAAACCAATCTTTGTTCCTTCTGCCATTAGCATTATCCATTTATGATACTCTTTTGACCAAATGATTTTGGGATCACGAAAATCATCGGTTCCAGGATTTGTCATAACAGGCGTATCACTGTATGAAGTGAATGTACTGCCATTATCGAGGCTGTACCACAAGAACTGTTCTTGTTTTTGCTGATTGGCTGACGGCTGAGTGACGATTGCGATAAATGCGCCATATCCAAATCCAGCTGTATTCTCTTTATCAACAACGACAGAACCTGACCAAGGGTCTCCATTTTGATTTGTGTATTTTGGAATGGCAATTCCTTTATCCTTCCAGTGCACTAAATCTTTTGAAACAGCATGTCTCCATTCTGTGCCATTACCGTCAGGATAATCACCATTGTAAAGATAATAGTAATGATAGAAGCCATCTAAATAGATTGGTTTTTGCGGATCATTTTTCCACTTGTCAGGAGTAGTGAAATGGTATTTGGCACGATAGGATTGACCATCAGAAACAACGGTCTTTTCTTGCTGGTCTACTGTTTCAGTAAAAACCTTAGTGATTTGATGCCAAAATAAGAGGATGCCGACAAGTATAATAAGGCATAAGAGAAATAGGACTTTCTGTGTGTGCTTTGCTGGTTTCTTCAAGTAGTATCACCGCGCTTATCCTGTATTTCTTGCTATTGGTAAAAGAGGGTGGGACAAAGCAAAATAAATAATGGATAAAGACGAACAATCTCTAATTTAGTGGTGAATCCAATTCGTTCCATTGCGTTACAGACACTCCTTTTCCGCGGGGAGCAACCTAAGCCTCCTCGGCAAGCCTGTGGGGTCTTAGGCTTTGCTCTATTTCCCGCAGGAGTTGAGTGTCTTCCACTCCATTTCACTCCGTTTTTAAAGAGTATTTCGTTCCAACATTTTTTTCAAAAGAAACTACATGGAGCAGACTGAATACACGGAGACTCCTATGGGAGCTGCGAGAAAGTCCAAGACTCCGCAGGAACGAGGAGGCTTGGCGCTCGCCCCATGGAAAGCGAAGTGTATTCAGTCTGCGGGTGATTACCACATACCTTTTTTCTTCAATAAATAAAAATTCCAAACAATTATACGAATCCTTTTTAGTATGAATGTATAATTGTTCGGGTTATATTAAATTGAAATACTTTTATCCCAACCTCGTTTTTTTATTTATTTATAGTGATTTGACCTTGTTCTAAAATGCTATTTTTTACTACAGAAGTTTTATTGCCTTTAATATTTAATAAAAAGCTTGGAGCAAAAGTGGATTGATGATCTTCAAATAATCCCCTGTTTGTCATATAGCTTGTGACAACTACATTGTCACTGTTCTTTTGTGGAATCGCAAAATGAGCGTAGTTCCATGTAATATCATTTGGATCTAGATTTTGATGTAAGACAATACCTGTTTTGTTTAAAGGTTTATATGGTCCAGTAATAGAATTAGCTACATATCCTAATAGGTAAATATCTTTGTCGTTAATGCCATCAATAGTCATTTTTGATCCTCTAGAACTTGTAAATAGATACCATTTTCCGTCTTTTTCGAAGATATTCGCACGTTCAATTTCATCTGTAACAGTGTTGGAAGCAATTAACGGCTTCATTTCTTTTTTTAGTGTGTAATCATCATTAATCTCAATGATTCCTAATGCACCATTTGCTAGTGTTGCTAAATTCTTTTTCGGGCTTTGTAATAACTGCTCTTTTTCTGTTCTGAAAAATTTAGTGCTGCCCCCATAATAGATTTTATTAAATAATGATTCTTCTCCTTGATAGCCATAATCTGTTCCTGTATTAGCTTCAAATACAAGATATTTATGTCCATTGTCTTCAACGTAGTGAGGATCTCTTAATGTATGGTTATCTGCATAATTTCCACCTGAAAAAGCTTGATCAACTGTTTGATATACAGATCCATCTCCACCATCATAGATGGATTTATGATCTTCCACACCATCAATTTTTAATGTATTTGCATCTAGTTTAGATACATTAACTTGGGCAGTAGTTAATGTTTGTTTTCCAAAAAATCCATGATCAGGATCCCAGCCTTGACGATTCGTATAGAATAAGCGGATTTTGCCATCAGAAGTGAAAGTTGCTGAACCAGACCATTCTTCTGCTTGATTGTTTAAAATAACATCATTGGAAGCATATTTATCGCTGTCTTTAAATACTCTTCCTGCATTTTTCCATGCATCAATGGAATTATCACCAATTTTTTTATAGAACATGTAAATAAATGTATCCCATCCTCTATCTGGATCTCCAGCTAATCCAAATACAATTTGATAGCCATTATATTCTGCAACTGTTCCATCTGCATTTTGTAACGGCCATGTATCCCAGACATCTAAATCAATTAAATTACCTTTTTCATCATAGCCCTTTGCTGAAGGGATGTTTTTAATCGTTGATTCATCAAAAGCTGGCACTTTAAATTTAGAATCGTTTTGTTGTTCCGTCATTTTTTCCATATCGAATCGAGTGATATGTGAAATATCATAAGATTCTTTGTGGTCTAACTTTTCTTTTTGCTTTGCAAAAGCTAGAGACCCACTACCTCCAAATAAAATAGCTGCACCCAATGATACGACTGTTGCTTGTTTAGCAAGCTTGTTCAATTTCATGGTTTACCTCCTAGAATGTGTTAGATGAAACAAAAGATAAGGACAGGGTAGAACTGCTGATTTATAAAAACAAAGCAGCAAATACACCGTGTTTCTAATAAAATTATAGGTTAATCTGGTTTCTGCGCATATGGCATAGATTGATAGAAATCTAGTCTTATATTGATATAAGATAAATCGAATATACTAGAGGATATAATAGAAGAACGGGACCTTCTTCCTTATTTCAAATAGAGAGAATGATTTCTTGTAAAACCAAAAAATCGCTCCCTGCAAAAGGGAGCGATTAGAAGGCGGGAATTAGTGGGAAGATGAAGCGGCAGCCTTTTCCCAAGATTTTTGAAATTCCTGCAGCAATTGATCTCGATTTAGCTGTTTGCCCACGTATAATTGCATAGCTAATCCAAATTCTTCTCGTGCACTATTAGGAAAGGCAAACCAGTTGGCTCTAAGGGTTTTTCCTGTCTGATAGTAGTTCATAATTTCCTTTGCAAGCGGTCCTAGATGGTGTGCCTCTATATGGTCAAAAGCTGGAATGAATTTAAATTGTTCCGTCATAAAGGACTTTCCTTGCTCTGAAAATACCATCCAGTTTAGAAAATTTTTGGCTGCTTTCTTCTTTTCAGCAGATGATTGCTTGTTTACTACCCAATAATTAGAAACGTTAACAGTGATTGCATCAGCTGGTTCCTCGTTAATAGGAATCGGCAGAAATCCAATGTTCATGTTCGGAGATTGCTGATCAATCATTGGCTGAATCCAATTGCCTTGTTGAATCATCGCAGCTTTTCCCGAAGCGAAGAGATCAACTTCTGTATTATAGTCTGTTGTTAGGGGATTGTGGTTTCCATATTTGATGGTAGTATCAAGTAAAGAAATAATATCTAAGAATTTTTGATTGTTCGTAATTTTTGTGGTTCCTTTGTTTAGTTGGTCAATAAATGCTTCAGGATCATCTTGTTGTGCAAATGCAATATTTAAGAGATGATCGCCAAGCTTCCATTCTTCATAATATCCAGTTGCAAAGGGCGTAATACCGGATTCTTCTAATGTTTGTGCTGTAGCCTGTAACTCAGATAATGTTCTAGGAAGCGTATGAATTCCTGCCTTATGAAATAAATCTTTGTTATATATGAATCCATATCCTTCGATATTAAGGGGCATTCCATACACTTTGCCATCCATTGTTACTGGTTTCAAGGTGTCTTTGTACGCATGAGGAATCCATGGTTGATCGGAAAGATCTTCTAAATAGTCACTCCATATTTTCACATTGTCATACCCAGTATTTGTAAAAATATCAGGACCATTATCCGCTGCAATTTGGGCTTTCAAATCAGCAAGATCATCAGCAGCACCACCTACAGTGTGAACCTGAATATCTATATTTGGATGTTCGCGTTCATATGCCATCACCATTTCTTCAAATTGGGTAGAAATTTCTACTTTTGGATTTCGGATAGTTAGTGTGATGCGTTCATCGGCTGTTTTTCTTTCGCTTGAGTCTTCTTCTGATTTTGGCTGACAAGCTGAAAGTGCAACAATCAACAATCCTGCAATAAGCCATGTGAATGTCCACTTTGTCATAATTTCACTCCTGCTATTTCACTCTCATTTATTATTGATGGTGTATCTACTTTGCGTCCAACGTTTTCTGACAGTTTCTGTACTCAAATGGCGTTAAACCAACCATTTTTTTAAATAATTTTGAAAAGTACTTTTCATCTTGATAACCGAGTAATAAAGCAATTGCATAAATGTTTTCATCTTTTTCCCGAAGCAAGTATTTAGCTCTCTCGATTCTCAGCTTCATAATATATTTGGATAAAGGCATGCCTGTTTGCTGTTTGAATTTTCTAGAGATATGCTCGCGACTTAAGAAAAATCGATTAGAAAGTTTTTCTAAACTTAATTCTTCCATATAATAAGTATCCACATATGAAACAATATCCTGCATTCGCTTGGCATCGTCTATATCATTTAAACGGTGAATCGTCCGGTAATTTTGTTCTTCCACTGCCTTTTGCATCGATTGATAAGACTCATGGATTTTTCCTAACGATAGAAGGGACATTCCATTTACGATTCGGATAGGGATATCGAATTGCTGAATAATCCATTCTTCAACAGACAGCCATTGTTGGCTAGTGGTAATTACTAAGCAAAGGCTATGATCATGTTGAAGGGTAAAAGCATTTCCTATTCCTTTTTCGATAAGTTGATCGGCAAGTAATTGGATATATGGCTCAGAATGGTGCATCTGATAAAAAGAAATAAGCGTTAGTTCATACTCAACTGTATCGGGAAGACTAGAAGCAAGCTCTATTAAGTCAAATTCTTCTCCCATACAGGCTTGTGTAGCCAATTGATTCAAGCGCAGTCTTTTGGCGTCTTCTAAAACACCTGCATCTTTATTCTCGGTTATCCATGATTGTACTGCTTTTGATAGAGTATTGTTTAAAGATTCAGCTTCAATCGGTTTTAATAAATAATCAAAGCTGCTGCACTGGATTGCTTTTCGCATATAGGTATAATCGTCAAATCCTGTAATCAGAATAACCTTACCAGGATAGGAAATGGAATCTAGCCACTCAATTATTTCTATTCCATTCATTTTCGGCATCTTCACATCTGTAAAGATAATTTCCGGTTTTTGTTTTTTGATGATTTTTATTGCTTCTTCTCCATTGCTAGCTTCTAAGATGGTCGTAATTCCGTGTTTTTTCCATTCACCAATATAGCGAATAACATATCGTACATTAATTTCGTCGTCTATAATAAGAACTTTCAAATTGAATGAGCCTCCTCGAAAAGAATGGTTCGCAATGATGAAACCTCTATATTAATTTTGCATCGGGATATATAGCTTTACGATAAATCCTTGTCTCTCGTTTGTAGCTATCTCTAAACCTGCTTTTGATTCGTAGTTTAGAAGAAGACGGTCATGTATATTTTTTAAACCAATATGCTCGTGAGAAAATTCGCCAGCATAAGGAGCACGATAGATATTACTCCTTAAAGTCTCCAGCTCTTCTGCTGATAAACTTGAGTAGTCATTTTCAACAATTAGATATAAAAAATCCTCTTTAATTTCGCCTGTTATGTTTAAAGAAGAATCAAAATAGCCTTGTTCATAGCAATGTTTAAAGTAGTTCTCTACAAGTGGTTGGAGTATCATACTAGGGATTTTTATCCCTTGGATTGCTTCACTTATCTGAATAGAGTAGTTTAGCTTACTGCCAAAACGTTCCCGTTGCAGTGTTAAGTATGCTTTTATATAATCCAGTTCTTCACGAATTAGAACCCACTGATCTGCTCGGATAGAGTATCTCATCATTTTTGATAAGGATGTTACAAGCTGATAGATTTTAGGAGAGTTATTTTGCAGCGCAACTGCTCCAATGGATTGAAGAGCATTAAATAGAAAGTGAGGATTCACTTGAGATTTAAGTGCTCGTAATTGATTTTTTCTATTCTCAATCTCCAATTTGTATTCCCGATCAATATGGAGATTTATACGCTCCAACATTTCTTTCATATGCTTTTCTAGATGACCAATTTCGTCTTCGCGGTTGTCGGTAAAAGGAATATTTAAATTTCCTCCTTTAATAGAAAGCACCTTTTGGCTGAGCACTTTAATAGGACGTGATATATAATAGGCAAGGATGCTGATCATTAATAGTCCTAGTACCCCCACCCCTATCCCAACCAGTATGTTAGTGTAAGCGGTTTGTCTAGCATCATAAAATAATCTATCACTAGGTGTCACCTTTACGATTTTCCACTGATGAAGTGGTTTTGATAATGTTTTAGATAAGATAATATCATTGCTTTTATCCTGGCTGGCATGAAGGAATTTCTCATCTGCTGTTTTTCCTATTAGGGAATGAACATTTGTATACATTACAATATCATGTTCATTAAGAAGATAAATGGAATCACCTTTATCCTGTAATAGATTCCTGCAAATCTGTGCATACTTGTCTAGATCCATATCAATTGTAATAACCCCAAGAAATTCTTTGGATAGAGGATCCAGTATTTTATGATGGATAGTCATAACCTCTGTTTTGTCTGATTCAGGTATAATCGCGGCATTATTATAGTTTCCAATCGTATGGGGAGGCTCTATTAAAAAACGTGAATTTGAATGAATTAGCTCTTGCATGGAGTCTAGCTTCATAAAATCATTTTGCGGTTTTCTTGCGCTGATCATCCCATTATAAATAGTGAATGATTCTTTATTCTTATCCAAATAAAAACGAATTTGGCGGATTTCGGAACGCATCAGGAAAAAAGTTTCAATATTTTCTTCCATAGCAATTGGATTAAAATAAATGGAATCTTCATAGCCATTAGTGAAAATCCGAAAAAAGTCTGGATTTCTATATAAAATATAGGGAAGGTTAATCATATCGTTAAAATATTGTTCTAGTTCTTTGGATAATTTATCTAATTGTTCTTTGCTGTTTTGCAGTTCATGCTGTTCGACACTATCCTTTGTATATCCATAAATAATTAAAACCGTTAAAAAATAGGGCAGGATAATGAAAGCAAGAAGCATAAAAAATAAACGGCTTTGAATGCTTTTCATATTAAGAAGTTCCTTTCTTTCCATTAATATCATTATCTAGCCTTAAAAAAATTTAGTAGTACTCAATAAACCATTTCTTTAAATCTAAATCTTTTTTTACAAATAAGTCAATATACATAGATGGAAAGAAAGCTAGGAGATATTTTTGGCGTTTTATCCATTAAACCGCTGAATGGCATCGCTTACTAATGATAGTGGAAGCGATAACAAAAAGAACAAAATTGAATCGATGGCACTAGGGACTATATCTTCATTACGAAATTTAGGTAATTATCATTAAATATTGTCATACTATCTATTATTTCGTTACATTCAAGTCAAAATAAGGAAAATTAAATGTTCATTTATGAGATTGGATAACTAAGGAGCATCTTCCGTTTGCATTTTGGGATGTTAATTGCTGATTTAATGTAAAAAGAGTGTCACAGCTGATATGCTTTGACACCCTTTTTGGCTGTTTACTTTTTAAACTCATTCAATCTTTCGTATGTCTCTAAGAGAAATTGGTAAAATAGTGATTCTGTTGGAAGTAGTTTGCGATGACTTGGATAAATAACCCCAACGGTTCTCGTCAGATTAACATCTGAAAGGGGAATGACGCAAGTAGAACGTGGTGTGTTATCCACCAATGTCATTTCTGGCATCAAGGCTACTCCTAACCCGGCAGATACTAATCCTTTCAGTGCATCTATGTCTTTTCCTTCAAATGCAATCTGTGGAGAAAATCCTGCATCATGACATGCTTTAACCACTTGGTCCCTGAATACGAATCCTTCTGGTAAGACACAGAAGGGATCATTCTTTAAATCTTTTAGCTGTAACTCTTTTTGATTGCTCAATGGATGATGAAGAGGAAGTAGGGCAACAATATTTTCTGTAAATAATGTAGCACCGTTAATTTTATCCTCCTTTTCTCGGTTTGGCATTGGCGCAATCATTGCCAAATTAAATTCTCCATTAATAACTCCATCGATAAGGTCATAATACAGGGCGTTGCTCATATGGAATTTTGCTTCTGGATATCGGGTACGAAAAGAATAGATGATAGAGGGAAGCGTATGAGCAGCCATGCTGATAGGAAAGGCAATTCTAACTGTCCCTTTTTCCGGATCAAGGGATTCCTCCACTTCTCTTTTGGCGTCTTCCATCATACTCCATATTTGTTTCATTCGCTCAAAAAAAACTCTTCCAAGGGGTGTTAACTTCACGCTTCTTCCTTCACGGATAAAAAGCTCGACCCCTAATTCTGCTTCTAAATTGAAAATTTGTCGACTTACAGAGGATTGGGCCACATGCAAAGCATCGGCAGCTTCTGTAATATGTTCCCTTTTGGCAGCTTCCAAAAAATACTGTATTTGTCTTATTTCCATGTCTGCACTCTTTTCCATTCATGCGTTTAACGCATGAATTCAATCCGAAATTAGTATTGTACCTATTAATTATAAAATTATAAAATAAAAACAACTTTTAGAAAAGAGAATATTCTAACATTAATTTATTATAGGGGCTGAAAAAGGATGAAAGTGCTGGATAAAAAAGAAGAATTTCAAACGCAAACGGTGAAAGATTACATTAATCAATTAATAAATCAAGTGAAAGAACGTAATCCTCACGAAAAGGAGTTCCAGCAGGCAGTTAAAGAAGTCCTCGATTCTTTAGTTCCTGTACTTGAAAAAAATCCAACATATATTAAACATGCTGTATTAGAAAGAATGCTTGAGCCAGATCGACTAATTAGCTTTAAAGTCCCTTGGGTAGACGATAATGGAAATATAAAAGTAAACCGCGGCTATCGTGTCCAATTTAATAATGCAATTGGACCATATAAAGGAGGACTAAGATTTCATTCTTCTGTTAATGCCAGTATTATTAAATTTCTTGGATTTGAGCAAATCTTTAAAAACTCATTAACCGGTCAGCCCATAGGCGGCGGAAAGGGCGGTTCTGACTTTGATCCGAAGGGGAAGTCTGATTTCGAAATAATGCGTTTTTGTCAAAGCTTTATGACTGAACTTAGTAAGCATATCGGTCCGGATATCGATGTGCCTGCTGGAGATATCGGAGTAGGAGCAAGAGAAATTGGCTATATGTTTGGACAATATAAACGATTAAAAGGTGCTTATGAAGCAGGTGTCTTAACTGGAAAAGGAATCGGATATGGTGGAAGCTTAGGGAGAAAAGAAGCAACTGGATATGGCTTAGTGTACTTTGTGGAAGAAATGCTGAAAAGTCAGGGACTAGGTTTTGAAGACAATACGGTAGTAGTTTCTGGCTCGGGTAATGTATCGATTTATGCGATGGAGAAAGCGATACAGTTAGGGGCTAAAGTGATTGCTTGCAGCGATTCCGGCGGTTATGTGTATGATCCAAATGGAATAAACCTTGATACGGTGAAACAATTAAAAGAAGTGGAAAACAAAAGAATCTATGAATATGTGAATAGACATCCTGATGCTATCTACGAAGAAGGATACACAGGTATTTGGACGATTCCATGTGATATTGCCCTGCCATGTGCAACACAAAATGAACTGAATAAAGAATCAGCTGAAAAATTAATTGCCAATGGAGTAAAAGCAATAGGCGAGGGGGCAAATATGCCTTCTACTCTTGAAGCAGTCGATACCTTTATCGAGCATAAAGTATTATTTGCACCTGCCAAAGCAGCAAATGCAGGCGGGGTGGCAGTCTCCGCTTTAGAAATGGCCCAAAATAGTGCACGAATAGCTTGGACGCAAGAAGAGGTAGACAAGAAGTTACAAGCAATTATGAAAAATATTTATAGTAAAAGTATCCAAGCATCTGAGGAGTATGCAGCGAAAGGAAACCTAGTTGCAGGTGCTAATATAGCAGGTTTCATTAAAGTAGCGGATGCTATGATAGAACAAGGGATTATATAAGAAATTTCACATAGAATGTTATTTTATAGAGTTTAGAGGAGAGAATCAGTATGTTGCTGCTTCTCTTTTTTTATTGAAAAATCCTACTTGGATAAGGATTTATATGTTGGTTCTTTAGGAGAGAGGAAAATCTACATAAACTTATTGTTTTCATTTTCGTTTGAAAACCTATAAGTCTCTATGGAGAACTTTATGGAATTGATTGCTATTATTATTACAACAATACGAAAGGTTTTAATTGAAAATTTTTTCTTATTGAAAAAATCGTGTGAGACTTTCTGACAAGAAACAGATTTTATTATTTTACTCATGTTACAATTGTCCCAACATTCAGAAAAGGAGATTGCAATATGAAAAAATCACATCCTATCCTTGTTATCTTTTTATTCTTTTTAGGCTGGGTATTTATGTATGCAGATCGTAATATTCTATCACCAGTCATGGGAAGCATTGGAGAAGAATGGAACTTAAACCAAACCGAACTAGGGTTAATGGCTACAGTATTTTTTGCTGCCTATGCTTTTATGCAAATCCCTACTGGCTTTTTGGCAGATAAATTTGGGCGAGTAAAGGTGTTAGTAATTGGCTTTATCGTTTTTGGCGTTGGTACCTATTTAAGTGGTGCTTCCACGACGTTTGCGATGTTTTTAATTATGAGAGCAATTACTGGTTTAGGAGAAGGTACTTATTATGGTTCACAGTATGGTATCTCTTCTACGATAACCCCAAAGAAATATCGCGGCTTAGTATCAGCCATTATTAACAGTGGAATGGCTTTTGGTATTTCGTTAGGATTTATGTCGTCCAGTTATTTTACCTACACATTAAATAAAGGCTGGCAGTTTCCGTTTTATGTTTTTGCAATCCCTACCGTTTTGGTTGCTATTTTAATAGGCATATTTGTTCGTGACAATTCACATAAGGAGAAGAAAGTAGAATCTGAATATGAAAAAGTCGAGATGAAGAAAATTTTCACTAAAAATCATATTTTTGTATATATCTTAATCTTTTGTTCCTTATATGGTTTTTTCGGTATGCTGACATGGCTTCCTTATTACTTACAAACAGCAAGAGACATTGAGGCCTCCCAAACTGGGATTATTTCTTCTTTAGTGCCTTGGGCTTCCATTCCAGGTGCCATTCTATTTGGCTTCTTGTCTGATCGCATTAAAAGTAAAAAGCCGCTCATTATCGCGCTGGCATTAGCTGGAGCAATTTGTCAATTTGCAATTCCTAATACAGACAATTATTCCTTGCTGATTGTCGGATTATGTTTATATGGTTTGCTTGGAAAATTAGCGCTGGATCCAGTATTAATTTCATATATGGCAGATATTACTCCAAAGTCTATGTATTCAAGAGTTTATGGATTCTTTAACTTTAGCGGGATGCTTTCTTCTATATTTGCGCCATATATTACGGGGTATTTCGCTGATAAAACTGGCAGTCTAGAATTCGGATTTTATCTAGCCGGCGGGTTATTAATCATTGGTGCCATATTGTTTATATTTACAAGCGATAAAGGGAAAGAAGACAATAAAGCAGCGATTAATGTTGGACTTAAGGAGGAAATAGTAAGTTGAATAAAGTAATAGTAGGCACAGAATCAATGATTGTAAGTCCACATTATTTAGCTTCACAAGCAGGTGAACAAATTCTCCAAAAGGGAGGCAATGCATTTGATGCTGCTGTTGCTGTGAGTGCTTGCTTAGCTGTAGTATATCCGCATATGACTGGTCTTGGGGGAGATTCTTTTTGGCTGACTTATAAGGAAAAGACAGGGAAAGTGCGTACTTATAATGGAAGTGGGAAGTCAGGAGCGGCTGTTACAAGAGAAATGTTTAAGGGAAAAGAGAGCATTCCTTTTCGAGGAATAGAAAGTGTTCTAACTGTTCCTGGCATGGTGGATAGCTGGGATGCTATCTTAAAAGAATATGGAAGCATGACTCTTGCAGAAGTCTTACAGCCTGCTATTGAATATGCAGAAAAGGGATTTCCTCTTTCTAATGATCAATATGAAAATACGGTGAAAAATGAGGGACTTTTAAGAAATATAGAAGAAACTGCGGCTGTTTTTCTGCCAGATGGAAAGGTTCCAGAAAAATTTTCTCGGTTTGTGCAAAAGAATTTAGCGAACACGTTAAAACAATTAGGAGCGAATGGAAGAGATGATTTTTATAAAGGAGAACTGGCCAACAGAATTATTTCTGGTTTGCAGAAAAAAGGCAGCTATTTAACAATAGCAGATTTTGCCGCACATAAAGGGGAATGGAGTGAACCGCTTGCTAGTACCTATCGCTCTTATACTATGTATCAGGCTCCTCCCAATTCACAAGGCTTTGTGGGACTCATGATTTTAAATATATTAGAAAATTTCGATTTTTCATCCATTCCGTATGAATCCTATGAATATTATCAGCTAATAATAGAAGCAGTGAAACGAAGCTTTCAAGACCGGAATGAGCATCTGACAGATCCGACATTTCATGACATTCCATTAGAGCAGCTATTAAGCAAAAAGTATGCAAAGGAGATGGCGGATTCCATCTCATTAGAATATACAGCAGATTATACTTCGCGCCCTGTTGGAAGCGATACAGCCCATGCCGCTGTTGTGGATAAAGATGGGAATGCTGTTTCTTTTATTCAAAGTCTATATTTTGAATTTGGTTCTGGTGTGGTTGCAGGAGATACGGGGATTACTATGCAAAATAGAGGGTCATTTTTCTCACTTGATCCTGATCATGTCAATACATTGGAGCCAAATAAGCGGACATTCCATACTTTGATGCCTGCCATGGCTTTTAAAGAGAATAAACCATATGTGTTGTATGGTACACAAGGCGGGGAAGGCCAGCCGCAGACTCAAACTTTGATGATTACGAGAATGCTTGACTATGGACTTGATCCCCAAAGAGCAATAAGTGAGCCACGGTTTGTATGGGGGCGTACATGGGGAGAAAAAACCGAAGAGCTAAAAATAGAAAACCGTATTTCGGCAAATGTTTTGGAAAAGCTGCAAAAGGCTGGTCATACCGTAAACCGAGTAGAAGCATTTGACGGAATTATGGGGCATGCAAATGCTATTTTGATCGATGAACAAGGATTTTTATATGGTGGTGTCGACCCAAGAAGTGATGGAGCTGCCATAGGAAAATAAGTAATCAAGAGTTTATGACTAAGAGTGAACTTAGAGTTTAGAAGGAAAACTTTGAATTTTATTGATCTTATTTTTTATAGTAAAATCTTGTTATGATCGCTAGGATAGGTTGCGAAATTATAGGATAAAAAAGAAAGGATGCCGTTTTGATCTCGGCATCCTTTCTTTTTATTCTGTTTTGAACCTTGCTATTTCAGCTTCTGTTGTCTCAATCAATGTAGTGAGAGAATCAGCATATTGTTTCACTTCATCTGTAGAAGCAGATTGTTCTTCCATAGAAGATAAGATTACTTCTGTAGAAGCAGTTGTTTCTTCTGAGGAAGCAGAGATTTCATTAATCATGCCACCTACCACATCTTTTTGCACATCGATTTCATGGATTGCATGATTCGCTACTTGAATATCTTCCACAATTTTTTCTAAAGAATTAGTGATTTGATTAATGGAATCAGTAACGTTATTTACCGCATCTTTTTGCTGTTCACTAATCGTATTTGTTTCCTTCATCATTGTTACAGCTTGAGCAGTATCTTGGATAACAGAGTAAATAATATTTTGAATATGTTCAGCAGATTCCTTCGATTGTTCTGCTAAATTTCGTACTTCATTTGCTACTACTGCAAAACCACGTCCGTGTTCACCAGCACGTGCAGCCTCGATACTTGCATTTAAAGATAGTAAGTTAGTCTGTTCAGAAATTTGCTTAATAACCTCAGTAACTTGGGAGATGTTTTTAGATTTATCACTTAAATCATTAACAATGAAAGCAACCTTTGATAATGAGCTTTCTAAATTTTGATACGAACTTTCTAAGTTTGTTACATTTGTTCTTCCAGACCCCACTTCTTGATGGGCATCTTGCAGGGAAAATTCCATACTTTTTGATTGTGCCACCAATCGATTAATTGTTTCATTTAACTCTTGAATGGCCATGGAGCCTTTTTCAACTTCTGAAGATTGCTGGCTATTGGCAGTAGCTATTTCTTCTATTGAGCTTGTAACTTCTGCAATGGAAGCACTATTTTGAGAAGCAATTTCAGTTAAACTTTGGGAAGTCTCCTTCACTTTAGAAAAATCAGTTTGGATTTTTTTCGTCATATGTCGAATATTTACTAACATCGTATTAAAATTTTTAGAAAATTCACCGATTTCATCATCGCTATTAATAGCCAAAGAAACGGTTAAATCCCCTTTGGAAGCTTTTTCTGTTGCTTCATTAAATTTGCGTAAATAGTTAAGAATCATTTTGGAAAGGTAGTAAGCAATTATGATACCAATGATTAAACCACCTGCACTAGTGCCTAATCCAATCCATGTAATACCTTTTAATTTCTTGGAAATCACACTATCTGCTGTCACTGAAACCACTTTCCAACCAGTCTCTTCAATCGTTGAAGAATTTACTTGATAAGAAGTACCTTCAAAGGATGCAGTTGTATCCACTGTATCTTTATCGTATAAGGAGTCTACCCAATTAAATTCTCTTTTAAAGGCTGCTTTATCTTTCACTACATCTTCTACATCTTTAATTTTTCCACTCTGTTGAATGGAAAGATTTTTTCCATTTGCGTCCAAGAAGGAAGTGACTACAACCCCTTGATTATCCAAAACCAATAATTTATTTTCTTTTCCTTTTTGTAACTGCTCTCTTAAATCACCAATAGCATCTAATGAAATATCGTATCCTAATACCCCAATAAGCTGACCATTCTTTTTTACTGGTGTGATAACGGAAGTCATCATATCGCCTGTAACATTATCTTTGTAAACTTCCATCCAGTGGGTTGTATCTGCTTCTTTTGTTTCTTTAAATGCTCTCGTATCTAATGCATTCCCAAAATCAACCCATGGAGCAATATCCATTCTGCCTGATTCAGCATCAATAAAATAAGCAGCAACTAGTGATTCATCATGAGACTTTGTATTCTCTAACAATTGAAGAATCGTTTCATTTTCTCCTTTATCGTCATACAAACTGGCAATATGTAAAGAAAGCTCTTCTACTGATTTTTCATGTTTACTTAAAAAGATTTGGATGCTTTTAGCTGAACTAACGGCAGATGCTTCGTTTTCTTCTTTATAAACATTTTTTAAAGTATTGTTAGAATAACCATAGTAGAGAGAAGAAGATCCTAGGATAGTAATTAATAGGGTAAGACCAATAATTCCGATTAATTTAACACGTATTGATTTTTTGCGAGTTGTCTTTTCTTTGTTTCTCATCGTTGAAAATTCCTTTCTTCTTTGACAATAAAACTATTAAGTTGTTTTGCTGATATTCAATTAAAAGATTGATGGAATGGCTGCAGAATTAATCTATTAATCTCGAAGGCATAGTTTTCCTATTAAGAAATGACCATTTGGTATGAAATGAGAAGTATAAAATCACTTCAGGTCAATTGCCTATATTTGTAGATAATTTAGAACCATTTTTGAAAAATCCTTTAATGTTAAAAAAATTCTATTTTATAGAAATATATAGTGCATTACTCCTTTCTATATAATCCACAATCGGAAAAATTAGTTCTATTGTATCAAAAATAAAGAAGCATAATGGGGAAAATTTCACGATTTTTAGTTTGGGACTTTGTCAATGTGATTATACGTAGGGCTGTGGTCTAAAAGAAAGTTAATTAATAAAATTGGAAATATTTTGGTTTATAATTAGAAAGAATTTAATAAAGTTTAGTACTGAAGAGAAAAAATTGAAAATCTCATAGCTTAATTACCATTATCTAGTACAATAATAGTAGCGAATTAGTACCTATTTTATATGAAAAGTAAAGCGGCCTATCTAGGTTTTCTTCCAAATATTAAATGAAACTGGATTTTTTAATTGATTAATGGAAGTAAGTAAAGAAATAATAAAATATATACTAGTAATTTCACAAATTTTTTTAGCTCATTTTTGTTGACTACAATTGTACTATCATTCATAATAACCCTAAAATGTTAAAAATTATTTTAACTCTGTTGGAGGTTTTTTAAATTGTATACTATCAGCAAAGAAAAAGTAAGAACACATATGAGAAGAAAAGGGATAGCCACCCAAAAACAACTAGCTGAGCATTTAGGGATAAGTAAAAATCAATTATCAATGTTACTTTCCCCAAACTTTAATCCAATAAAATCAAATGCAATGAAACTATGTGGGATACTAGATGTAGACTTTGAGGAGATTATTGAATCCGAGCAATTTGAATTACCTTTAGAAACAGATACTTTAATGGAGCAATCCCAAGATGAAGTAGCTATTAATGTTTTTGACTACGAAGGTCATGATTATGTAGATATAAAAAATGTTAAAAATTCGAGAGCGTATTCTGTTGTAGAGCTTTTTGCTGGAGCAGGAGGCCTTGCTCTTGGGCTTGAGAAAGCTGGGTTTCATTCTAAAGGTCTTGTAGAAATTGATAAATATGCGTGTCAGACTCTTAGAAAAAACAGACCAAATTGGAATATAATTGAAAAGGATATTATTGATGTAGCTGAGCAGGGAATCAGAAATTTTATTGATCTTCCTATAGGTGAACTTGATTTACTTTCAGGGGGGTATCCTTGTCAAGCTTTTAGTTATGCTGGAAAGAAAATGGGTTTATCTGATACAAGAGGAACAATGTTTTATTATTATGCTCAGATATTAAAACAATTACTCCCTAAAATGTTTTTAGCAGAGAATGTTAAAGGATTACTAAACCATGATAACGGTAGAACTTTCTCTTTAATGTTGAAAGTATTTTCTGACATTGGTTATACTGTTAAATGGAAAGTTTTAAGAGCATTAGATTATAATGTAGCTCAAAAAAGAGAAAGATTAGTAATGGTAGGGATTAGAAATGATCTTGTAGAAAAATATGATTTTCTCTACTGCCTTCCTCAGCCATATGGCTACGAACTTACTCTAAAGGATATTCTAAAAGATGTACCTAAATCTGAAGGAGCTAAGTATCCTGAATCCAAAAAAAAGATATTAGATCTTGTACCTCCAGGAGGGTATTGGAGAGATCTTCCTGAAGATATTGCAAAGGAATTTATGGGAAAGAGCTATTACTCCGGAGGAGGAAGAACAGGAATGGCTAGGAGGCTTTCATGGGATGAGCCATCATTAACATTAACTTGTTCTCCTGCACAGAAACAAACCGAAAGATGTCATCCAGATGAAACTAGACCATTTACTGTTAGGGAATATGCTAGAATTCAGAGTTTTCCTGATAGCTGGGATTTTGACTGTTCTATGAATAATGCCTATAAACAGATTGGTAATGCTGTACCTGTAAATATGGCTGAAGCAATAGGATTATCAATTGTTAATGTACTAAATCAAGTTAAGTAATTGTATCCGAAATGTACCTGCTGCTTCATAAATAAAATATTGTGCTACTAACCTAACTATACATTTAAACAAATTTTAGTTGGCAAATTTCAGATAGCCTGAAAAAGTATAAGGAGTATAATATACAAAAATGGGATAATACATCAATAGTTATCCCATTTTTATATTTTATGTATTAAAGATCATACTTACTTTTTTCCTCAGCAGCAATTTTCTTTTCAATGACAGGTTGCAGATTAGTAGGTTTTAATGTTTCCTCAATTTCTTTGGCTAATTCCTTAATTACTGTCTCAATCATCTCAGATCCATCAACTTCAGAAGCAACATCCCCAATTGCGTCTGTTAGCTTTTGATAAAAGTTTAATTCGCCAGTTAGTCTATACCAAAATTCCTGCCCAATTATTACCGGATACTCAATATTTATTTTTTTATAGTGGGCACTTAAATCTTTTGGTGTGCCATAAAATACACCAACAATTAAATCATCAAAACTAATACTCAACTTATTAGTTCGTGCTAGGTTTTTAACTGCTTGAAAATGGCCTTTAATTGTTTCGATATCATCCTTATTAATTGTATTTGGGCCTGCTTTGATTTGACAATATTTTTTCCTTCCATCCACTTTATCAAAAAATTCTATATCAATACCTGAAGTTGTAGATGCAAATCCCTCTAATACCTCACTACAGAATTTCTGTAATTTGTCACCGAAGATTGTATTAATAGATGTACCTAATGCTCTTGGATAGACTAGAGCCCTAGCAATACTTTCAGGATCATCATTTCCTGTTAAGAAACTTGCTTTATACTTATCCAAAAAAGGATTGAGATTGAAAGTTTTTAATCTCTTAAGTTTTAATGTATTAGTTTTGTGGCTAGGAACTATTTCATTTTTAAAAAAATCTCGTGCTTTCTTTATAATTTGATTTAAATCATCTTCGTTTAGCTTACTTTGCTCCATATTCGATTCCTCCCAACACGATGAACAAGTCATTATTACTTTCTTAATTATCGTGTTTTAGTTAAGTAACAAGTGATTTTTAAGTCATTGGATGTTTATTATATTTAAATTTACAAATGTAATGATATATTTAGACAATAAATTAAATAAGATATATTTGTGGTTATTGTCTTTTTTGGGTATTTGTAAATATGAATATGTCTTATGAACTATTTAATCAAATTAACCACTCCTAGAATATTTCCTTTTTATTACTTTAATACTAAAATAGAAAGAGTCATAATTCAATAGGAAGAGATTTAGATGAATAAAAATTGGTATAATTATATAAAATTTTAACTTTGTTTGCGCTTCCTTCTAAGAAGTAAAAAAAGGACGCGAAGGAAAGGTTGAGCTATATGAAAATGATCTACTGGTAATGGAGAAATATAGAATATAAAGTGAAATTAAATGATATTTACATAAAACTTTTGGAAAAAGATATCCAAATGTACTATTATTCAGTTGATAGAGAAGTCTAATGAGATTAAGTAGTGATCAGGGCACATACACAACTTGCGTAAAGATATATTTGGGAGAAAATTCTTTTCATTAAAGATTACAAATTGCTTTTTCTCATAAAAGATAAGATTAATTGAAAGTATACGTGGGATAATAGGGAGTATACTTCCATTTAAGTTTGATATAATTGATTGAGGAATTTTATGGTACTTTATTCAAAAATAGATTTATAAAATAAATATTCAGGAGGATACATGAATTATTTTAATATACCTACAGAATTAATTGAAATGATAAAATCTAGGAAGGTCATTCCTTTTATTGGAGCTGGTTTTTCTTCACCTTTAAATTTACCTGAATGGGAAGATCTTTTAAGAGAAATAGCTAGGGATGTAGAAGAAGATTATAAGATTACATATGAAGAAGTAAAAGAATATTGTCAAGGAAATCCATTAGAGATTGCTGAGTATTACCTTATTAAAAGTAATAAAAATATTGGCCCATTAAGACATTCTATTTCTCAAGCGTTCACTTATAAAGTACCTCCAATAATGTCTGGAGCACATGTTGAATTAATAAATTTAGGAGCTCAGCAAATTTATACTACTAATTATGACGATTTATTAGAAAAAACGTACAGATCTTTAGGGGTCAAAGTTGACGTAATAGCAACTGCAAATGATGTTGCTAATATTAAAAATGGAGATTATCAAGTAGTAAAATTTCATGGCGATTTAAAGTATGAGGATACATTAGTTCTAACTGAATCCTCCTATTTTTCTAGATTGAATTTTGATTCTCCAATGGATATTAAGTTTAGAGGGGATATTTTAGGCAAGGCAGTTTTGTTCATGGGATATAGCTTTCGTGATATTAATATACGAATTATCTGGTTTAAATTAATGGAAATGATAAACGGATTAACACAAAATAACAAACCAGTTTCATACATAGTTCGCTTTACTGAAAATCCAGTATTAGAGGAGTTATATAAATCAGTCGGTATTAAGACAATTATTTTAGATCCTAAAAAGCAATTTACTGAAAAAGTAGAGATGAATCAATTATTTGCAGAATTTATGTTTGAAATGGTAAATAAAGCTTCGTATAATAACTTAATTCCAGGGACTAAGGATTCATTGTATTTTTCTAGAGCTTTGTATAATCGTACTATGGGGCTTTTAGAGCATTATTATATGGATGTAGATAATGTAAAAAATACCATGGGTTTATCCTCCAGTTTAGATTTGGTAAGTAAAAGAAAAATCCCTGAAGAATTATATAAGGATATAGAAAAAATACTTCTCTATGTCAGTGCTGAGAATTTTAATTTAAAGGTTTTTACTTCTGAAACTATGCTATATGTTTCAAAAATTGCACTAAAAAAATTAAAAGAAAAGGGATTTAGCGATTACGTATTTCTCACATTACTCACAGGTATAGTATTTAATAGTAAGGTAAGAGAATTAGTAAAAAATGATGATATCTGCTGGGATGAGTTTTGGTCACAAAAAATGATACCGGCTCATGCAGAACGTTTTTTAAGTTTACTATTCTTTTATCATGATAGTAAAACAGATAGTTTAAATATACCTTCTCAAGAGTCTTTTGGTTTTTTAGTAGATATTGCATGTAGAATGTTGGAAGGAAGGATAGTATACAATTCTCCTACATTCATTAAGCAAAAATCAGAAGAAATTATAAATAAGTTAAGTGAATTCTATCCTACGATTAATGATTATATACCGGATGACGAATTTCCTAATATAGAAATGATAACTTTTGAATATATTGAAAAAAATAATCTTTCGAAAACATTAATATAAAAATTAATATCATAGAAATGACTTTTGATAATATATCTTACTTTAAATAAAGATAATTTAAAGTAAGATATAGTTTTATTTAGGAATTGTTGTATTAAGATAGATAAGTTAATAGCATTAGGAGATGCTTAAATGATTTGTCATCTATTTTAGAGACTGGTAGAACTTATATATAATTCATTCTTACTCATCATGAGCTAGATATTCACATAGAAATATATAAATAGTAGGTGGATTAAGATTTTTTCGTAAGACTATTTTATGGATAGCCCTCATGAGTGATTGCCAAAATATGATTATATGTATATACTTATTTTATAATCAACTATACCTTTGATAGTGGAATATGTATAGTTAAATAATTAATGTTAAGTCTATCGAATAAGGAGTGTAGCCAAATGATTCACCAATCTTTGAAAGCGTTCCCTAGTAACTTCCTTTGGGGTGCTGCATCGGCAGCTTATCAAGTAGAGGGTGCATGGAATGAGGATGGCAAGGGAGTATCCATTTGGGATACGTTTGTTAGAATACCGGGAAAAACATTTAAAGGTACAAATGGGGATGTAGCGGTAGATCATTATCATCGTTATAAAGAAGATGTACAGTTAATGGCAGAAATGGGAATGAAGGCATATCGATTTTCTGTTGCTTGGACGCGGATTTTTCCGAATGGAAAAGGAGAGGTAAATCAAGCGGGAATTGACTTTTATAATGATTTAATTGATGAATTAATTAAATATAAAATTGAGCCAGTGCTAACTCTTTATCATTGGGATCTTCCACAAGCATTGCAAGATGAATATGGTGGTTGGGAATCGCGTCAAATTATTGAGGATTTTACGAATTATAGTATTGAATTATTTAAGCAATTTGGAGATCGAGTGAAATATTGGGTAAGTTTAAATGAACAAAATATTTTCACTGGTTTAGGCTATCGAATGGCTGTGCATCCACCTGGAGTAACAGATGAAAAACGATTCTATCAAGTGAACCATCATGCGAATTTAGCGAACGCTAGTGTTATCAAGGCTTTCCGCCAATATGTCCCAAGTGGGAAAATTGGACCTAGCTTTGCTTATTCTCCTGCATATGCTTTAACTTCAAAGCCAGAAGATATTATTGCAGCAGAGAATGCGGAAGAATTAAATAGTCATTGGTGGATGGATATGTATGCTTGGGGCAGATATCCAGAAGCTGCATGGAATTATTTAGAAGCAAATGGATTGGCTCCAGAGGTTGAAGAGGGAGATTTTGAATTATTGCGAGAAGGCACTCCAGATTTCATGGGACTTAACTATTATCAAACAACGACCTTTGAGAAAAATCCTTTAGAAGGCGGAGTAGGCAGTGCTGAAATGAACACTACTGGTAAAAAGGGAACTTCGCAGGATTCAGGAATTCCTGGAGTGTTTAAAACAGTCGAAAATCCAAACTTGGAAAGAACGGATTGGGATTGGAATATTGATCCACAAGGATTGCGGATCGCTCTTCGCAGGATTACAAATAGATATCAGCTTCCTATTCTTATTAGTGAAAATGGCTTAGGTGCTTTTGATAAACTAGAAGAAGGCGATATCATCAATGATGATTACCGTATTGATTTTATTCGAGCACATATAAATGCGATGCAAGAAGCTATTACGGATGGTGTAGATCTGCTAGGATATTGTGTGTGGTCATTTACAGATCTGTTAAGCTGGCTGAATGGCTTCCAAAAACGATATGGTTTTGTCTATATCAATCAGCATGAAGAGGGAACACATGATCTTCGTCGAATCAAGAAGAAGAGCTTTTATTGGTATAAAGAAGTAATTGAATCAAATGGTGAGAATCGCTAGGAAGGTGCAGACCTGCATATATTTGCAGGTTCGCCCTTCTTTTCTTTTCGTATAGATTGCTGCTGTTCGGAAGCGTTTAAAAAAATATTAGGTTGTCTACTTTCATTTTCCTAGGTTTGAGATAGTAAAAGAGATCAAAATAACAACGTTTCTGAGGATGATAACGTAAATTTAATATCATTGTTGTTTTTTGACATCTTCTACTATAATACTAGAGCAATTGGCCATAGATAATAGTTCATCCAAATTTGTAATTTCAAAAGGATAAACCACACCTTTTATATCTGTTTTTAGAGCGATCTTGGCCAATGAAGCTGTAACTATTGCTGTTGTATGATAATCTGAAAAAGTAGATAAGGAAATTGTTCTTATCATTTTTTTATTATCGATATTCCCTTTTACTTCAACGGTAAGAAAAGCATTTTCATTCTTATTAGGGTTGTGTTTTACTACTTTAGAAACCAATTTCTTATTAAGATTTTGAAGTATATTTAAAAGACCAATCTTTCTAAGTAACGAGACTAATTTATTAAAAGGAATGACGTTCCAAGAAGTCCAATAATATATTGGTGCAACTGTCAATTTATCTTTTATAATCATTTTCTCTGAATGTTCTATAAGTCTTACCACCTTTTCTTTTGCATGATTTTGAAAATTCATCTTTCTTTTTTTGGTAAATCCCGAAAGGACATTATTTTGAAATTTAACTGGCTGTGCAATTATACTTAACATATCAAAAATTCCAGTAACTCCTGCTTGGGCATTGGCATTTTGTAATAATGCTACATTTATTTCTGTTATTTCCTGAAACTCTGCAATAGCTTTTTGTGTGATCAAGCCAGATAAACCAGGGAAAAAACCGGACATGACAACAGAAGCTGTATTATTCTTTTCAGCACGTTGATTTAGTTCCTGCACTGTCTCTACAAAGTCATAAAATGGGGTGACATCAATACACAATATTTTATTTTCTATACAAGTTTTTTGAATAGATGGTGTTTTCTGTTTTAATCCAACAATTACAATATCCACATTACGAATTACTTTTTTTATATTTTCTTCATTATCAACATCTAAATATTGGAATTCTACTCCACTGTTTAATGAGTTTGCTAAATTTTTCCCTCTTTTAATTTTATAATCTGTCACTACTAACTTTATTGAATTATTAAATATTCTCAGTAATTCAGTACAGATTAATTTGCCTAATACTCCAGCAGCTCCAACAACTATAACTTTTTCCACTTTTATACCTTCTCTCTATAAAACTAAGACGACCTTAGCTTATTTCTGTTATAGCTAAATAGACTGTTTTAAAGCTCTTCGTTAAATTAAAAAATCTTTACGTTTATAAATACGAAAGTAGTTAATATAAGAAATATGAAGAAGACAAGGGAAACTTATACATTCTTATATTATTAGATTAATTTTATCATAATATTTTCCAGTGAAAACAGTAGAAATATGGATATATACACTGAAATCTTTATATACATATCTCCATATTTTCATGTGAGAATAATCTATGCGAAAACAGCCTGCTTTTCTTTTAGTCTAATTATCTTTTTATATTTTCTGCTAGACATAAAAATGACAAAAGATGTTCATGGAATCGTCAAAAATCCACTCCATTTTTACCTTAAAAAGAATATATAATGAAACTGCAAAAGATGTATTTCAATTATTTCTTTTGAACACTATGATGAAAAAATCCTTACTCCAATAGAGTGTATCGTCAAGAAGGATAATTTGGGGATATGACTATTCTCATTAGCATAGTGATAAGAGGACTTATGAAATTTATGAACGGATTGTTTATTATGGATTTCCATGTGATTTATTTCACAAAATAATTACCTTACTAGATAAGTCTTGGAGGGACGAAAATGAAAAAGAGATTAGTGATGATTGGAAATGGAATGGCAGGAGTTCGGACGATTGAAGAAATATTGAAGAGAAATGCTGACCTTTTTGACATAACGATTATTGGGGATGAGCCTTATCCAAACTATAATCGGATTATGCTTTCAAATGTTTTGCAAGGGAAAACAACTGTAAATGATATTCATATTAATGACTGGAAGTGGTATCAAGAGAATCATATTCATCTTTTAACAGGCGAAAAAGCAATAAAGATTGATCGCGAAGAGAAAGCGGTCCTTACGGATAAAGGAAAAACGATAGAATATGATGAACTTATCCTTGCAACAGGATCTAGTGCCTTTATTTTACCGATCCCTGGAAGTGATTTAGAAGGTGTAATTGGATTCAGAACCATTGACGATACGGAAAAAATGATGGAAACAGCAAAGACTTATAAAAAAGCGGTTGTTATTGGCGGAGGATTACTAGGATTAGAAGCCGCAAGAGGATTAATAGATCGTGGAATGGAAGTTCATGTTGTTCACTTATTGCCAACTTTAATGGAGCAGCAGTTAGATGCAGCAGCAGCAAATCTTCTTAGAAAAGATTTAGAAGCACAAGGTATGAAATTCTTAATGGAAAAACAGACGGCAGAGATATATGGAGATAAACGAGTTCAAGGATTGAAATTTACAGATGGAACAACAGTTGATTGTGATCTTGTCGTAATGGCTGTTGGTATTAGACCAAATGTAGCAATTGCCCGTGAGGCAGGGTTAGAAGTGAATCGCGCGATCATTGTTAATGATCATATGGTTACATCTGACCCATCTGTCTTTGCAGTAGGGGAATGTGCAGAGCATAATGGAATTGCCTATGGATTAGTTGCTCCTCTATATGAACAAGGAATGGCTCTTGCTGATCATATAACAGGCAAAGAAGGAAAAGGATATCAAGGATCAATTCTTTCTACTCAATTGAAAGTAGCAGGATGTGACTTATTCTCAGGAGGGAAAATCCATGAGGATGAAAATACGGAAGCGATTATTGTTCATGACCAATTTGCAAAAGTCTACAAAAAGATTTTAGTAACAGATAATAAAATTGTTGGAATTGTCTTATACGGAGATGCTTCCGATGGAACTCGGCTATTTAATATGTTGAAGAAACAAGCAGATATTAGTGAGTATACAAGTTCCTCAGTATTGAGCAAGAGCGGGGAGGACGCAGAAGAAGATTTAGCAGCAAGCATGAGTGCAGATGACACTGTATGCGGCTGTAATGGGGTAACAAAAGGTACTATCGTTCATTCTATCCTAGAGCAAGGATTAACTACTTTTGAAGAAGTGAAAGGATGTACAAAGGCAGGAGCATCTTGTGGTAAATGTAAACCACTAGTTGAAGGGATTTTAGCGCATACACTTGGTGACAGTTTTGATGCATCCATTCAAAAAACAGGGATGTGCGGCTGTACAACACTTACTCGTGATGAAGTAGTAGCACAAATAAAAGAAATGCAGCTTAAATCTCCAAAAGAAGTTAGAATGGTGCTTGGTTTTGCAAGTGAAGAAGGCTGTTCAAAATGCCGCCCAGCGTTAAACTATTATATGCGTATGCTGTTCCCAGAAGAGTATGAGGACGATAAGGCATCAAGATTTGTTAATGAGAAAATGGAAGGGAATATTCAAAAAGATGGTACATTCTCCATCATTCCTCGTATGTATGGCGGAACAACTACTGCAGAGGATTTAGTGAAAATCGGAGAGGTAGCGAAAAAATACAATGTGCCATTAGTGAAAATTACCGGGGCAAGCCGGATTGGATTATATGGCGTGAAGAAAGAAGATGTCCCACATGTTTGGGAAGAGCTAGGAATGCGTTCTGGTTATGCTTATTCTAAATCGCTTCGTAACGTAAAATCATGTGTTGGGTCAAGATTTTGCCGCTTCGGCACCCAAGATTCATTGGGACTTGGCATTAAGTTAGAACAAGAACTAGAAATGGTCGACACTCCGCATAAAATGAAAATGGGAGTAACAGGCTGTCCAAGAAACTGTGCAGAAGTATTGACAAAAGACTTTGGTGTTATTTGCGTAGAAAATGGCTATCAATTGTATATTGGTGGAAATGGCGGAACAGAAGTACGTGAATGTGATAGCTTAACAACAGTTCAAACAGAAGAAGAAGTAATTACAATGGCCAAGGCATTTGTTCAATATTATCGTGAGAATGCGAATTATGGAGAAAGAACGGCTCCATGGGTGGAACGTATGGGGATTAAAACAGTGAAAGAAACACTATTAAATGCTAGAAATATGAAACAGTTTGTAAGCAGATTTGATCGTGCAAAATCAACATACGAAGAAGCTTGGTCTTCTGTCTTAAACGACCAAACAAAGAGAGAAATGTATGAAGTGATAAAAGGCTAATAGCTATAGAACAAAAATGGAGGGAATACGAGATGACGGCAACTTTAGAATGGAATAAGATTATGAAACTAGCTGATTTACCTAAACAAATTGGTAAAGAGGTTCATTTAAAAGGAAAATCAATTGCTTTATTTCATCTATCTAATGGAGAGGTTAGAGCTATTGCGAATAACTGTCCCCATCAAAATGGTCCATTGGCAGAAGGAATTGTATCAGGTGAATTTGTTTTCTGTCCATTGCATGATTGGAAAATTTCTTTAGTCACAGGAGAAGTTCAAAAACCAGATGATGGCTGTGTAGAGGTTTATGAAACACAAATAAAAGATGATTATATTTATATAATGGTGTAAGAGATGAATACGAACAAGGGGTATGTAGCATTTGTTGGAGCAGGGCCTGGGGATATTGGTTTAATTACAACTAAGGGGATAGAATGTTTAAAAAAAGCAGATATTGTCTTGTATGATCGACTTGCCAATCCACGCTTATTACGTTTTACAAGCAAAGATTGTGTGTTTATCTATTGTGGAAAATTGCCAAATAATCACATTATGAGACAAGAAAAGATTAACGAAACATTAGTAGCAGAAGCTTTAAAAGGAAAGTATGTTGTGCGGTTAAAAGGAGGAGATCCTTCTGTTTTTGGAAGAGTCGGGGAAGAAGCAGAAGCAATAGCAGCATATGATATTCCTTTTGACATAGTACCTGGTGTGACGTCAAGCATTGCAGCAAGTGCTTATGCCGGTATTCCGGTAACACACCGAGATTATAGTACTAGCTTTACGATACGAACAGGCCATGCTTGTAAGAAAAATGAAGCTGCCATTCATCATAAGCCTAAGCAAGAAGCGATAGGAGATACACTTGCTTATTATATGGGGGTGAAAGGCTTACCGGGAATTTGTGAAAGCTTAATAGCTCAAGGCAAGGCTAGTGACACAAAAGCAGCTGTTATTGAGTGGGCCACTCTGGGAAAACAACGAGTAGTCGAAGGAACCTTAGAAACAATAGTAGAAAAGGTAAAGGAAGCAAAGCTTGGAAACCCAGCACTAACAATAATTGGTGATGTTGTCCAGTTAAGATCGTCTATTGCATGGTTCGAGAAAAAATCCTTTTATCAAAAGAAGCTATTGATTGCAAAAAGCTCATCAGAAGAAAGTGTGCTAGAAAGATATTTTTCTAAAAATGGTGCAGAAGCTTATGCCTTCCCTACCATAAAATCTAACCCTCATTCCTATACAGCGGAGGAGCTGCAATTGATAGTAAATGCGGAAAGGCTGATTTTTGCTTCCGTAGAAGGAGTAGAACTTGTGTTTACCCAGCTGTTTAAAGCAAATTATGATGTGAGGGATCTTCCTCGACAAATAGAACATCTGTCTGATAAAACACGCAAGGAATTAGAAAAAAGAGGCATACACAGTCTAAAGGCATCGTATGACAAAAGAAGTGCTATTTTAATAGGAAATGAACAAGCAATCGAGAAACAAGCCTTCTCCGATAATTTACTAGCACTACCTAGCCATACTATTGAAATAGATGAACGTTTTCAAGAAGTAAATGAACGCTTGTTGACAGAAAACCAATGGGAAACGGTTATTTTTCCCAATAAACGGTCTATTGATTTATTTTTACAAGAATGGCGTAAATTTAGCACGCAGAATCCGATGGAATTGTCATTCGCGGCAATCGGCCAATCGGTGCAGGAGTATGCTGTTAAGCAGGGATTTAATCATATAGATGAACAGGTACAGCAAGTATTAGATAATCAGAAATGGAAGTGTGGAAGCTGATGGATGCAGTTGTGTATATTGGCCATGGCAGCCGTATAATTGAAGGTAATAAACAATTCATCGCATTTATCGAAGAAGCAAAAAAAGAAATAAATATTCCTGTTCAAGAAATTGCTTTCTTAGAATTAGCGTCACCATCTATTGATGAAACGATGGAAAAAGTAATCCGGGCTGGAGCAAGGGATATTCTCGTCGTACCTGTTCTATTATTTTCAGCAGCTCATTTTAAAAGAGATATACCAGAAGAATTACTGGCAGTGAAAGAAAGGTTTCCAGAAGTACGATTTTCTGTTTCTAAACCATTTGATGTCCATCCCAAAATGATGAACTTAGTTAGGAAAAGAATCTATGAAAAAGGATGGGATCATGATGGAGTAATTCTATTAGTCGGGAGGGGCAGCAGTGATCCCGAACCAATTGGGAAGCTGAAGAAAATAAGTGAGCATATACAAAAACAATTAGCTTGCTCTGTATATCCTGCATTTTTAACAGCAGGGAAGCCAGACTTTGATGAGGAACTACAAAAGCTTCAATTAGCATATAACAAGATTTATATTGTCCCTTATTTACTTTTTACAGGAAGGTTATTAAAAAGAATCGAAAGCAAGATAGAAAACAGCGACAAAGAAGTGATTGTTTGTCAGTCTTTAAAATACGACCATTTGATGAAGGAAGTTTTGCTGGAAAGAATGGAAGAGCAATTCATGAGCCTTACAATATAAAACAAAAAGGTAGAGGAGTGTCGTTATGAAAGAGGTTATTACTGCATTTAGTAATACGGCATTAATGAAAAGCAATGCTTTAAATACAAGTAAAAAGAAGTATTTAGTTGGTTCAATGCTTGCTGGTTTTTTTGTTGGATTAGGAATTATTCTTATTTTTACAATTGGCGGCTTACTTGGTGCGACTGGATTTGCAGGTACCAAAATTGTCATGGGAGTCTCCTTTGGGATTGCATTGAGTTTAGTTATTATGGCAGGGGCTGACTTATTTACCGGTAATAATATGGTAATGACAATAGGCATGCTGGAGAATAAAGTCACATGGAAGGATACCGGAAAAGTGTGGGGATACAGCTATATCGGCAACTTTATCGGCTCTATTATCGTTGCATTATTATTTAGTTATTCTGGTTTGGCAATTGGAGGGGTAGCAGAATTTATAACAAACGGAGCGGCAGCAAAAATGAATGCTCCTTTTATGGAATTATTGATTCGAGGGATTCTCTGTAATATTCTCGTTTGTTTAGCAGTTTGGTGTTCCGTAAAATTAAAGGATGAAACAGCGAAATTAATTATGATCTTTTGGTGTCTGTTTGCCTTTATTACATCTGGCTTTGAACATAGTGTCGCCAATATGACCTTGTTGTCTATTGCACTCATCATTCCTCATCCTGAAACCGTATCGATCGGCGGACTAATTGCTAATTTACTGCCAGTTACAATTGGGAATATTATCGGTGGAGCTGTTTTTGTAGGAGCTGCTTATTGGTATCATATATCAGAGAAGACAAAAGCAGTGGTTAAATCTTTTAAAAAAGAGGCTTAAATTTACTTATTTATGTGAATAATATCACAAATTGGCTATCTCGTTTGAAAAAAGAGATAGCTTATTTATATTTTTTCGGCATAAGTTTAAAAGCGTATAACGTATTATTTTCGGAACAAAATAAAAGGTGGGAAAAAACGTATTTTAAAGGATGTGCAAAAAAGTGGTTACAAAAATAAATGAAATACTTCAGCCTATTCAACAATATAGTCAACCATTTAAGAATATAGAAGATTTGCGGCACTTAATCAAAAAAGCAAGTAAGGCAAAATATGCATTATTAGGAGAAGCCACCCATGGTACGGCAGAATTTTATACGATTCGAGCAGAGATAAGCAAGAAGTTGATTAGTGAGTATGGTTTTTCCTTTATTGCTGTGGAAGGAGATTGGCCTTCCTGCTATGAGGTGAACCGATACATCAAGGGAAGATCTAATTATACCGATGCCAGGGAGGTGCTCTCACAATTCCAGCGATGGCCGACGTGGATGTGGGCAAATGAAGAAATTATTCCGCTTATTGAGTGGCTGAAAGAACATAACCAATCGAAGCAGGAAGAAGAAAAGGTTGGTTTTTATGGGATTGATGTTTATAGCTTATGGGAATCGATGGAAGCGATTATTGCCTATTTGCAAAAAATAAATTCTCCAGATCTTGAAAAGGCAATGCAGGCCATTACTTGTTTTCAACCATATAATAAGCGGCCAGAGCAATATGGCATGTCTGCAGCATTTTTAGGGGAAAGCTGTCGGGAGGAAGTACTAGAGCTTTTACATTCCATTATGTCAAAAAGAAAGCAGTATTTGGAGGAGAATAGGGAAAACTACCTTAATTTGCAAATGAACGGAATCGTATCGAAAAATGCAGAATCCTATTATAAAACAATGCTTACAGATGATACAGAATCTTGGAATATTCGTGATCATCATATGGTGGAAGCTTTAGAAATCATCCGTCATTTTTATGGGGAGGAAGCGAAGGGAATTGTTTGGGAACATAATACGCATATTGGTGATGCGAGAGCAACTAGTATGGAGCAAGAAGGCATAGTAAATGTTGGACAAATAACAAGGGAAAAGTTTGGGTCGCAAAATGTATATGCTATTGGTTTTGGTACATATAAAGGGACTGTCATTGCAGCGGAGAAATGGGGAGATCCTTATAAAATAATGAATATACCCGAAGCCCAAAAGAACAGCTGGGAAGAGCAGCTTCATCGGGTTGGCGCTTTTAATCAAACATTCATCTTTACGGAAGATAACCGCCGTTTTTTTAACCAAATAATCGGTCATCGCGCAATCGGAGTTATTTATGATGCAGCATATGAACAGTATGGAAATTATGTCCCGACGAAAGTTTCTGAACGTTATGATGGGTTTATTTTCGTTGATCAGTCGACAGCAGTTACACCGATTGCGTTCAATGCTGAAACAAGTAACCATGGGTAAACGAAAAAAGTCTAAATAATTTTAAGTAGCCAAAAAAAGCTAGAATAGAAGCTTTTTGGCTATTTTTCATTAGAAAAAGTGCTGTTAGTTTAATCACAGACAATCGTTTGCCCATGTTTCGAGGCTGGCAGACTGATACTTGCCTAGCCACTTTAAAGTATCGCAACAAGATAGATGGAATTACAGCGCACTATGACATAGATTGGGATTAGTCTTTAAAGCATTGAAACGATTAATCTGCTTATAGGGGATAAAGTAGCAAAAATGGAGGCTAACGATTTAGTGTTAACCTCCATTTCGTATGAATGATTATAGTTTAGCACCTAGCTGAACTTTATTGTTCCATTCTTAAAAGAAGAGCTCATTTGATAAGAACCTTTGGGGAAAATAAACGTCCAAGGCATACTTGTATGGGCTGGAATAACAAAATTTGGAAGGGTGAAAGTCCTTTCAGCAATGATATCTCGGTTAATAGAATAAGCCAATTTAGTATCATGGAATACCAGTGGACTATCTGCGAAATTATGAACCAATACAGAAACAAGCAATGCTTCTTTGTGATTAAATGCTTCTCGGATAGGGGAGAAAAGGATGTTTAAACTTGTTAAATCCTTAGTTTCTCGGAAGATTTTTTCTAAATTTATTCGATCCTGAGGTGCTAATTGTTTATCCCAGGAAGCTTCAAATTGTAATTGCTGCATATGCACAAAACCACCTTTTGAAGTGAGTGTAACATAAGTGAATGAAAGAATCTATTAATGCTGACTTATGCACTATTTGTTTTTCTTAGTCAGTAAATTTAAGATGAAATCTAAACCGAAAGCAACTAGCAATCCTGACCAAAAAATGACGGTTGTGCTAAAAGGCTCCTTCTTGAAAAACAGGGAGCTGGTACAGTTGATAAATAACAATAATAAATAGATGTAGAACCCGGCTATTGCTCCTTTTCGCCAATTAGCCGCTTCACTGTTAGACATTTTTCTGAAAAACATTATTCTCATACACCTACTTTAATTTTCTGCGTTACCATTATTTTACCATTAACTAGTTTTTAGTTTAATAGACATTATCTATTTTCTGTAAATGAAATTAATACTAAACAGAACAAATGTTTTGGTGTAGAATAGTAATGTTGCAAAACTATTAAATGTTAGAGGGGTAATCAACTTGAATGGAACATCACATGCTGTAATTGGATCAGCGACTGGATTTATTGTTGCTAATACGGTGCAATCCACACCGTCAGAGACACTCTTGTTTGTTTCTTTAGGAGCAGTGTCTGGATTAATTCCCGATCTTGATATTGATGGGAAACTTAGAGGGAAAATTACTTTGCCCCATCAAATGATTCAACTATCTGCCCAAGTCATCGGAATAATGATGATTCTATATAGCTTCTTTGATAGAACGGCTTTAGAGAGGTGGATGGGTGTCGGAATCGGTATACTGATTTTATTTATTGCATCTTTGATTAAACAAAAACATATGCTTACTATCACTGGTATCGCTGTTCTGATGGGAGGAATATCTCTAGAAGAGCGCTGGATTATTCTGCTGGGAATTTATATCATGATTGCATCCTTTACTTCCCATCGAAGTTATACACACTCCATCTTAGGGGTGATCTTTTTTGGAATTATTGCAGCTGATTTAGAGACATCACTCGATATTAATGGATTGTTTTACACTTGTATAGGCGGATACATAAGTCATCTACTAGCTGATTTAAAAATACTGCCAGTTAATAAGCGCGGTGTTAAACTGTTCTTACCTTTATCATCAAAGGAATTTTAATTAGTTGATAGTTATCTATCTTTATACATAACTAGAAGTTAGATAGGAAGAATCCCCCATTCAGGCGTGAGGAGGATTCTTTCTATTGGAAGCATAAATCATTAACATTGTCTAATCAGTTATAATCGAAGTTTACATGTGATTATGTTATAATATGGAAAAAGAGGTGGCGTTAAGTATGGGATACGCTTTTCGCAAGAGTTTTAAAATAGCTCCTGGTGTTCGTGTAAATGTGGGCAAAAAAAGTGTGGGCATAAGCGCTGGTGTAAAAGGGTTAAGATACAGTGTGAACTCACGGACAGGCAGTAGAGTGACAGCAAGTATTCCAGGAACAGGATTATCTTATAGTACGTCAGGATCGGGAAGCAGAAGTAGAAAATCGCCTGCCTATCAAAGACAAACTGATATAAATAGAAGACAACGAGAGATAGCAAAGCTAAATGAATTAGAGCAGGCAAGACTTGCAGTGGAGGCATATGAAAATACAATTGAACGTATCCATAGCATTCATATAGAAGCAGATGACCCTGTTAATTGGATTAAAGTAAGAGGTTCAGAAGCACCTTATCAACTTCTAAGTGGAGAAATGGGGGAAAAGGAAAAAGCGGCATTACAGAAGCTGCAAAATTATAAACCAAGTCTTTTTTCTAAACTTTTCAATCGAGAAGCTGCGGAACAGAAGCTGCGAGAAGAAGTGATAGCAGCAAGCGAACAGGATAAACAAGAATATCTTGCCTGGGAGCGAGACGTACAGGTTGCTACAAAGGTGTTAGAAGGGGATATAGATACATATTTTCAAGTTATCGAAGAATTTGCTCCATTAGACGACTTAACGGAATTTGGAAGCGGGTTTGAATTTGGCTGCGAGGACCCGAAAGTAATGGAAATTGAATTTGAAGTAAATACAGAGGATGTTGTTCCGAAAGAACAATTATCTTTAACGAAAACAGGGAAACTTTCTAAAAAACAAATGCCGAAGGGCAGATACTTTGATATTCAACAAGATTACGTATGCAGCTGTGTAATCCGAATTGCCCGTGATATGTTTGCTTTATTACCCTTACATACAGTCTATATCCATGCAGTCGATAATCGTTTAAATACCGCAACCGGATATATAGAGAAAATCACCATTCTATCTGTCAAATTAGAAAGAGGCAAACTAAATAGATTAAATTTTGCTAATATCGACTGCTCCGACGCTTTAGAAGCTTTCGAACACAAAATGAATTTCAAAAAGACTAAAGGCTTTGAACCAGTCACTCGATTAGCGATGAAATAAGAGAATCAGAGGAGACGATTCTAATGAGGGCTTTTTTAATGCAAGGGACTCAGAAGAACGTTTCCTTGATACCCTTGCTTTTTTTTATTAATGAGTTTATTATATAAATCGTAATGATTACGATTTATATAAAATAGAGGAGTGGTAAAATGAAAAAAATACCAATTACGGTGCTAAGTGGTTATTTAGGGGCAGGGAAGACGACTTTGCTGAATCATATTTTACATAATCGAGATGGGTTGAAGGTTGCAGTAATTGTAAATGACATGAGTGAAGTGAATATTGATAGTGAATTAGTGCAAACGGTAGGTGGATTTTCCCGAACAGAGGAGAAGCTTGTAGAAATGTCTAATGGCTGCATTTGCTGTACATTGCGTGAAGATTTGCTTGTTGAAGTGGAAAGGCTGGCGACAGAAGGGGATATTGATTATATTTTAATTGAATCCTCGGGTATTAGTGAGCCTATCCCGGTTGCTCAGACTTTTTCTTATATTGACGAAGAGATGGGGATTGACCTAACAAAGTTTTGCAAGCTGGATACAATGGTAACGGTCGTAGATGCAAATCGCTTTTGGCATGATTATGAGTCAGGAGACTCACTGCTTGATCGAAAAGAGGCAGTGGGAGAAGAGGATGACAGAAATGTCGCTGATTTATTAATCGACCAAATTGAATTTTGCGATGTTCTCATCTTGAATAAATGTGATTTAGTAAAAGCGGAGGATTTGGACAAATTAGAGAAGGTAATTAGAACGTTGCAGCCAGTTGCTAGAATTATTCGCACAGTGAACAGCGAGATAGATCCTCACGAAATACTAGATACGAATCTATTTGACTTTGACAGGGCTAGTGAATCGGCAGGCTGGCTCAGAGAGTTAAATTTGGGTCCGAGCATGCATACTCCAGAAACAGAGGAATATGGAATTAGCTCGTTTGTTTATTCTAGTAAAAAGCCATTTCATTCAGAACGTTTTAATGATTGGTGCAATTCAATGCCAATCTCTATTGTACGGGCGAAAGGGATAGCATGGTGTGCGACGAGGAATGACTTAGCATTATTATTATCGCAGGCAGGTCCTTCTGTAAGTATTGAGCCAATTTCTTACTGGGTTGCAGCACTTCCAGAAGTTAGGCAAGAGGAAATTTTGCAGGTCAATCCTAGTTTGCGCGGAAATTGGACCCTCAATTTGGAGACAGACATACAAAACTTGTATTAATCGGAATGGATTTAAATGTAGAGCTTATAAAAAAGGAACTGGATGAATGTTTATTAACAGAAGAAGAGTTTCTTGGAGAGTGGCAGCAGTTGAGAGATCCATTTTATTGGCAGTTATCAGCAAGATGATTTCGCAGAAGCAGAAAACTTGCAAATCGTAATCATTTCGTTTTAATATATAAGAAGAGTATAAATTAAATAATTTTTGATTGGGTAAATCGTAATGGTAACGATTTGTAGAAAAGGAGGAAAAAAGCTTGGCAAAAAAATCAAAGGTAGTAAAAGAAAGAAAAAGAAGAGAAATAGTGGAGAAATACGCTGAAATCCGCAGAGAGTTGAAGGAGAGGGGCGATTTTGAAGCATTAAGAAAACTGCCGAGAGATTCCTCACCTACTAGGTTAAAAAATAGATGTGAAGCTACAGGAAGGCCGAGAGGTTATTTAAGAAAATTCAAAATGTCTAGGATTGCATTTAGAGAGTATGCGCATAAAGGACAAATACCTGGTGTGAAAAAATCTAGCTGGTAATAAGAAAAATTGGAGGAATGATTAGTATGAAAAAAGGAATACATCCAAATTATCAAGAAGTTGTTTTTATGGATGTTAATAGCGGATTCCAATTTTTATCTGGATCCACTAAACAATCAAAAGAAGAAATTGTTTGGAAAGATGGAAAAACCTACCCGCTTCTAAAAGTAGAAATCAGTTCTGATACACATCCCTTTTATACTGGACGTCAAAAATTCTCCGATCGTGGTGGTAGAGTGGAACGCTTTTATGAAAAATATAAACAAAAAAAATCATAATAAATGAGTGTGATTTCCGTTTTCTTTTCTAGTGAAATGTTTTAACTCCCTTGCGAATGTGAATAATTTAAGTAGAACGTGCAAATGAAAAGGAGGATAAAAATATGAACAGCCAATTAGAGAGAATGAAAACGAAAAAAGGGTTCATTGCTGCATTAGACCAAAGTGGTGGCAGTACGCCAAAAGCGCTGCTTCATTACGGAGTGCCAGAAAGTGCTTATACGAATGATGAGGAAATGTTCAATCTAGTACACAAAATGCGGACAAGGATTATTACTTCCCCAGCATTTAATTCTGAATATATTCTTGGAGCAATCTTATTTGAACAAACGATGGATAGCAAGATTGAAGGTATGTATACGGCGGATTATTTAGCACAGAAAAAAGACATCCTTCCCTTTTTAAAAATTGATAAAGGATTAGCAGATCAAGCAAATGGAGTTCAGCTAATGAAGCCAATCCCAGACTTGGATGAAATTTTGCGACGTGCCAATGAACGTAATATTTTTGGCACAAAAATGCGTTCTGTTATTAAGGAAGCTAATCGAGATGGAATTAAAGAAGTTGTGGAACAACAGTTTGAAATAGGAAAACAAATAATAGCAGCAGGATTAGTACCAATTATCGAACCGGAAGTAGATATTTATAGCCAGGATAGAGAACAGTCTGAGGCTATTTTGAAAGAAGAATTGTTAAAGCATCTTAATGACCTAAACGAAAATGAAAATGTCATGTTAAAGCTATCGATTCCTGCTATTGCGAATACTTATAAAGAATTAACCACCCATCCACGAGTGGTTCGAGTAGTTGCCCTTTCCGGAGGATATAGCAGAGAAGAAGCAAATCAAAAATTAAAAGAAAATGACAATATAATTGCAAGTTTCTCGAGAGCTCTAAGCGAAGAATTAAACGTTAATCAATCAGAGGAAGAATTCAATCAAAGCTTAAAAGAAGCCGTAACCTCTATTTACGAAGCTTCCACCGTCAAGGAATAAGGGGACATTTTTAATTGTAATTCCGTTTGAATAAGAAAAACTATATATTTAGAAGATGAGAAAAAGAAATTTTAAATGGAAAGGCTCTGAAACAGTTTATCAGAGCCTTTATACGATCAATCAAGAATTCTTTTTTCTCCGTCTATCGCTTGGATAGGATGTATATTCTGCGTGAACTCCAGTGTTCCCATATATTCGCTTTGTTCATTTCTTACAGCAAAGTACCGTATATATACATACTTATCTTTTAATTTAATCCAAAAGTCTTCACTATCTTTTTTTCCTGATTTAAAGTCATTTAATAACTTTTCTACTATATGCACGCTTTTTGGTGGATGACAGTTTTGGACAGTGCGTCCAATGACAGCTTTTGTTCGGGCAAAAATTCTTTCTTTTCCATGGGAAAAGTAACGTACAACATCGTCTTTATCAATAAAGGTGATATCCACTGGCAAATGATTCAGCATCAGCTCTAGCTGTTTGACAGATAAAATTCCAGTTTCAAATTGAATCAATCCACTTTCAATCTTATCTAAAGCAGATGTCTCTTGCATAGAAACTCGCTTTGGAATCCACTTTTCGACCGGTTTAATCAAACAATAGCCAATTTCTTCGCTTTCCGCTGCAATTTTTATCCATTCATCTTCGGTTAATGTGCTTAGGGCCATTGGAAAGAGAATATTCTCTTCTTTAAAAATCATTTCAGTAGCTTCTTGAATGATAAAGTAAATATTATTCAGAATGTCTTGTTTTTCCCCATGATAGTCTTCCAATTGTTGCTTGGCTAATTTGATAGCTGCACGAATTCGATCATCTACTCCCCACATTACCTGGGTTGGTCCATATATACCGTATTTTTCAAGAAAGGGGAATAGTAAATTTTCCTTGCGGCTATAGTGTTTATCGATTTCTACTAATAATTGTATATCTTCTGAAAGTTTTTGGATATTGTCTGGAGAATCTTCTTTTTCAAATCGTTCATAATGAAGCTGAAGCTTGAAATTCACCAACAAATCAATTTCCTTATTTTCCAGTTTAAAGGTATGGATTGGATGTCCTTCTTCTTCTTCTGCTTTTTGGGAAGTGGAGGCATGAATATCATCAATAGATCCTTTGAATACTGCTGTGTGCACAGAACATAATCGTTGTACCTCTTCAACTGGGATACCTTCCTCTTCCATTAATGCTTGTTCAAGCTGTGATATTTCCGATACCGATATATTACCAACTGCTTTTTCGAATTGAGTTTTTACTTCTTCCACGGACCTGCCAGAATGTAAATCTTTAATAATTTCTTTTAAAAGCTGCTGGCGCTCAGAAGCTTCTTTTTTTAATTCTGCTCGATTGTTTATTAATTCACTCATATGTTGTCTCATCCCTCTTCTATAATTGTAAATCCATGATCTATACAAGTTTGCTTTACTGTTTCCATTGATATTTTTCTTATGCGGCATCCCTTTGGAATCGTCATTATTTGTCCGGCAGTTTGTATTATGCGAGGGTCTGTAATCTTTTCAAAGCCAAGGTCTTTTAAAACGCTGACTAATTCTGGATAAGTAGTGGTTAGATTTAAATCTAATAGTTTAGCCAATCGATAACACCTCTTTTTCTGATAATAATTCTCAATGGAAGTATAACAAAATAATCAAAACAAAAATGTGATGGAAATCAGACTTCAAAAATAATGGATAAACAATAGTACTTTTACAGGAGCTATTTTATTTAGGTTCATGATTTGTTTAGGCTCCCAACAAAATAAGAACTCAATGAACGTTGAAGAAGTAAGCGCTACAAACTACAATTTAATTAAAGGTGATCACTTTAAAAAATAAAGACATGGAGGATGTATAGCTTAAAAGAGAGTTAATACAATAAGGCTGAAATGAAAAAAAGGAAACGGCTTTAAAGGAGGTAGTGATATTGTTAAGCAATATCTTAGAGGAAGAATTTATCCAATTAAATGTGAGGGTGGATAATTGGGAGGAAGCAATTAGAAAAGGTACACTACCTCTCGTAATGAAAAACAAAATAACAAAAGAATATGTCAATAAAATAATCGAAATTGCTAAAACAATAGGACCATATATTGTCATTACTAAGCATGTAGCTTTACCACATGCTCCTGCAGAATTTGGGGCAAAGGAAACAGCAATTGGGATTACTACTTTAGAATATCCTGTTAGGTTTGGAAATGAGGCAAATGATCCGGTTAAGTACTTGTTCTGCTTAAGTGCTACAGATAGTAATAGTCATTTGGAAGCATTGGCAGAATTGGTAAAGCTCTTGGAAAATGAGGAGTTTTTTAAGCTGTTAGATACAAGCAGTAGTCCGAAAGAGATATTTTCATATATTAGTAAAATTTAAAAGGGAGAGATTTCTATGTATAAAGCATTAGTAGCGTGTCGAGCAGGTGTAGGTTCAAGTTTGATGCTAAAGATAAAGGTAAATGAGGTTGTGAAAGAAAATAAACTGCCTATCCAAGTCGAACATTCCTCATTGGATGGAGTGCCTGGGTTTGATGGCGAATTATTAATCACGCTTGTCGACGTTGCACAGGAATTGAGTAATAAAGGAATAAAGCAGCATATTATTGGTATTGCAAATATTGTAGATAAAAAAGAAATTCTTGAAAAATTAAATGCATTTTTACAGCAAACGGAAATTTGAATAGAAGGAGCTGTTAGTAAATGATGCAATTCATAATTAGTTTATTTAGTAATCCTGCAATCATTCTAGCGTTAGTTGCATTGATTGGATTGCTGGCACAAAAAAAGGCAATGACAGAAGTAATGACTGGCACCTTTAAAACACTGATTGGGTTTTTGATCTTTGGAATAGGTGCTAGTACGATGACAGCTGCATTGAAAAACTTTAATGTCTTATTCCAAGATGGCTTTGATTTAACTGGAGTTGTCGCATCTCCAGAAGCCGCAACAGCCCTTGCACAATCGGAGTATGGGTTTGTTGTATCCTGCACATTGATTTTAGGGTTTGTAATGAATCTAGTTTTTGCAAGAATAACTCCTATGAAGAATATTTTTTTTACAGGAGGGCATAGTTTATTCTTTGCATGTGTACTGTCGCTCATTATTAAATCTTATGGGTATTCAAATACTATTTCAATCCTTGTTGGCGGGGTTATTTTAGGATTTTGTTCAGCTGCTTTACCGCAATTATGTCAGCCTTTTATGCGGAAAATTACAGGCAGCAATGCTACTGCTATAGGGCATTTTAATATGTTAGGCTATGCTTTATCAGGCAGTATTGGAATGTTATTCAGCAAGCATCAAGAGAAAAGCACGGAATCAATTAAATTTCCTGCTTGGTTATCTTTTTTTAGAGATTTTCTGATGGGAATGGCTGTTATCATGTTGATTCTTTTCTATGTCTCTGCTCTAAAGGCGGGAAAAGATGTTACACAAGAATTAGCTGGTACAACCCACTGGCTAGTCTTCCCCTTAATCCAAGCATTTATGTTCACAGCAGGGATGTCGATTTTAATGACAGGTGTACGTATGTTTTTGGCCGAAATTACAGCAGCTTTTGTGTCTATCTCGGAGAAATTTATCCCGAATTCGCGTCCGGCTCTAGATGTTCCCACTGTCTTCCCATTTGCCCCAACAGCAGTAATTGTTGGTTTCCTGTCTGCGTATGTAGCTGGACTTTTGGCAGTATTTATTATGGTGTTTTTTGATTTCCCAGTTGTTATTATACCTGCTGCTCATATTGCTTTCTTCTCAGGAGGAACGGCTGCGGTTTTTGGTAACTCAACAGGGGGCTGGAGAGGAGCAGTAGCAGGATCATTTGTGGTTGGATTATTACTAGCCCTCTTACCAACAGTTCTCTATCCAGTGTTTGCTGGTATGAATATTGAAGGGTCAACTTTTCCAAATATTGACTACAATATTACTGGTATGCTTCTCAATAAATTCTTAAGCTTTTTCCACTAAATTTTAGTTAAGTTATGGGGAAAAAGAAATCAAGAGGAAAGGAAAAGAAGAAATGAGTGAGGCGAAGAACTATTTAGAAGCGATACAAGAAGAGATGAATCAATTAATCAACCATATTTCCATAGCTAATCTAGAAGAAGCAAAGACCTGTATTATTAATGCTAGGAAAAAAGGAAAACGATTACATCTCACAGGTATTGGAAAACCTAGCTATGTTGCACGTTATAGTGCATCTTTATTATCCTCTACCGGAACTCCAGCCTACTTTTTAGATGGAACAGAAGCAATTCATGGCTCGTCAGGTCAAGTAGTGGAAGGAGATGTCGTAATTGCCATTTCCAATAGTGGAGAGACAGAGGAATTAAAAAAGACGATTCACACTTTAAGAGAAAATGGGGCAATTATCATTTCCATTACAGGGAATCTGCAGTCCTCGATTGCTCGGCAAAGCGACTTTGCAATTTTTGCAGGTGTATCAAAGGAGGGGGATGGTCTTAATAAGCCTCCTAGAGCTTCTGTTGTTGCTGAACTGCTTGTACTGCAAACCTTATCAGTATTACTTCAAAATGAGATAGGCTTGGATGCACAAACTTATGTAAAGTGGCATCCTGGTGGAACCCTTGGACAGTCCATTAAATAATAGGAAATTTTAAAAGGCTATAGAGGAAGAAACTTTTTCTATAGCCGCAAAATAAATAGTTTAACAGAGGTGAAGATAATGAGGCCTAGTGGAATCATTACGGCAATGGTTACCCCTTTTGATCAGGAGCAAAAGATAGATATACAAGCAACACGTAATCTAGTAAATCGCTTAATCCTTTCAAAGGTGGCTGGATTATTTATTTTAGGTACGAATGGAGAATTTCATGTTTTATCAAGAGAGGAAAAAGTCGAATTTGCCTCACTTGTCATTGATGAAACAAATAAACGCGTTCCTATTTTTGTAGGAACTGGAGGGAATAGCACAGCAGAAGTCATTTCTCTATCAAAAGAAATGGAGAAGCTGGGAGCAGATGCACTTTCTGTCATTACGCCATATTTTCTGTCTTTAACAGAAGATGAATTATATCATCATTATAAAAAAATTGCTGAATCGGTAAGTACTCCAATATTACTCTATAATATTCCGAAAAATACTGGTATTCACTTAAGCCCGCCATTAGTAGCACGACTGGCTAAGGTGGATAATATAGTAGGAATTAAAGATAGCAGCGGGGACATTGAAAATATTAAAAACTATATTAGCGTGACAAAAGAAGAGGCCTTTTCTGTTTTATCTGGGTCTGATTCTTTAATTTTAAAAGCTTTAGATGAAGGAGCGACAGGAGCAATTGCCGCAACTGCGAACCTATTAACATATATAGATGTCTCTATTTATAAGCATTGGCAAAAGGGCGAAAGACAGGAAGCAGAAGAAGCACAGCAAAGTTTAGAGGAGCTGCGTCGAGTATTAAAACTTGGTTCCACCCCTTCTATCTTAAAAAAGGCAATGGAGCTTGCGCAGATTCCAGTTGGGCCAGCTAGGTATCCAGTCTTAGAACCAAAAAGTGAAGTAATCGAAGAAATTAACTCGGTAATAGCAGCATATCTACAAAAATATCATCAATTATCGTATGAAGGGGCTGCTATTCATGTACAAAAATAACATTCTTAATAGAATCGAAAATACAGCAATTATGGCAATTGTAAGGGTAGAAACATTAGAACGTGCCTATGAAATTGCAGATGGATGCTTAGCTGGAGGAGTAGATGTATTAGAAATTAGCTACACATTACCAAATGCGGGGGAAATTATAAAGGGGTTAAATGAGAAATATGGTGCTCGTTTACTAGTAGGGGCTGGTACAGTCTTAGATACAGAAACAGCAAGATTAGCGATATTAGCTGGAGCGAAATTTATCATTGCACCAAATTACAAAGAAGAGGTTAGTAGAATATGCAATCGATACCAAATACCTTATGCTCCAGGCTGTACAACCATTTCGGAGATGGTGGATGCGATGGAATCAGGTGCTTCCATGATTAAAGCATTCCCGATTTCTAATTATTACGGATCCCAGCTTGGAACAGTTTTCAAAACACCGATTCCATATATGCCTATAATGGCTTCTGGAGGTGTAACGATAGATAATATCATAGATTGGTTTGAAAATGGAATTGACTGTGTAGGAATCGGTAGTTTGTTAACAAAAGGAACATCATCACAAATTGAACAAAATGCTAGAGAACTTGTAGAAAAATTAAGAGAATATCGAAACAAGAAGTGAAACATAGAGAATAAAGCAAGAGAAATAGTTAATGAGAAATAAGGCAGCAATCATTAGTCTATTTTTCTTCTATTATTAAATGTATCAATAAATGGAGTGAAGTCATTTGCTAGATGAACGATCATACCTCATTATCCAAAAAATTATGGAACGCCCATTTATAGAAAAGCAAAACTTACAAGAACAAACGAAATTAACGCAAAGACAAATTGATTATAGCCTAGAGAAAATAAATAGCTGGTTAGCATCCCATCATAAAAAACCAATCGAAATAAATAGCTACAACCAAATTTCTGTTGACTATGAAACGAGGGAATTATTAATAAATGAGGTATCAAATACTATTCCAGTTGATGAGTATGTGTTAAGTAGTGAGGAACGGATACAATATATGTTTCTTTATCTTTTCATAAACATAGAGTATCTGTCGATAAACCATTTCATTGATGCTTTAAAGGTTGGCAAAACAACAATAATGGGAGATTTAAAAGCTTTAGCTGCAAAATTACAGCATAGGGGAATTTCTTTGGAGTACAATCGGAAACAGGGATATCATTTGGTAGGAACCGAGAGCGAGATACGCTATTTAGGATTAAAGTTAATAGTAAAAGAATTAAATACAAATAAAAACACCAAATTATTTGGCTATTTTTTACGAGAAAATCATCTTGAAAGCTACGAGCAAATGAAGCAAATTGTATTATTTTATTCGAATAAACATAAGATTCATTTTATCGAGAACAGGTTAACAGAATTTATTTATTCCTTTTTATTTTTAAAGACAAGATTAAAAACGAAGGAATCTGTTAACTTCATCCATGAATGGAAATCGGTTAAATCTACAAAAGAATATCAGTTTGCAGAAGAGCTATTATCATTTTATCATTTGCAGAAGGAAGATAATATTTGCTACTTAACAGCCTGGGTACTAGGTCTAACATTAGGGGAGGCCGATGAATATCGCGAAGATTTTCCACTTATTATGGACTTGGTTGAACATATCCGCATGCGTTTTGAATCTTTTTCCGGCATTCGCTTTGAACATCCAAGAGAAGTATCTAAGCAAATTTTCCGGCATTTCCGATCTGCCTATTATAGATTGCTTTTTCATTTGCCGATCGTTAATCCATTGTATGAGAAGATTATAGAGGAATACAATCATCTATTTACTATAGTGAATGAAACGATGAAGCCGCTTAGCGTGCTATTTAAACATCCTATTCCCGCAGAAGAAGTAGCCTATTTGACGATTCATTTTGCATCCTTATCCAGGAATGAAAAAGAGGGAAAGGTAAATAAAAAAGTAGGTGTGATTGTTTGTCCAAATGGAGTTGGGAGTTCCTCTATTACGCATACCGTTTTAAAGTCTATTTTTCCCGAGTTCACTTTTTTAGCTCCTATCGAAACACAACAGCTGGATAAAATAGACGTTGATTATGATTTGTTATTTTCTACTGTACCAGATATTCGCTTGTTTTATACGAAAAAACCTGTTTTTATTGTAAGTCCTGTTATGGACATATCAGAAAAGTATCGTTTAATAAGAGATGTTTATACAGAGCTGGGGAATTCCTTTTTCAAATTGCCCAGTGTAGAATTAATTACGCAAATTGTGGAAAAGTATGCTGTAGTGAAAGAAAAAGAGCAAATGAAGCGAGAATTATACGAGTACTTTGCAGTAAATGAGAAAGTAGAGCTAAAAAAAGAGCAGGGACCAAATTTAAGTGAAATTATCTCCCCAAATCTTATTCAATTACGTGTATTGGCAAAGAATTGGCAAGATGCCATTTCCTTATCTGCCTTACCATTATTACAAGAAAGAAGAATAACAGAAAATTATATTCAGAAAATGATCGAAAATGCTAGGAAAGATGGTCCTTATATGGTCATCATGCCAAATGTAGCGCTTCCCCATGCAAGACCAGCAGATGGCGTAAATCAATTATCCATAAGTATAGCTGTATTGAATGAGCCAGTGTACTTTGATAAACATACAAATAAACCGGTTCAATTTGTCTTCTGTTTGGCAGCCATTAATCAGGAATTTCATTTGAATGCACTTTCACAGTTAGTACAATTGCTGGAAAAAGAGGAATTTTATCATATCTTAAAAACAAGTAATACTTCCGAAGAGGTTTTTGATTATATATGCTGTCAGGAAGAAACCAATTTAAAACTAGTGCCATAATAAGGGATGAGTGCTAATAAAACAAGGAAGGCAAGGCACCAATGAAGAGAAGGTGCCCTGCCTTATTGAATTTCTGAATGGAACATAGGTACACAGTAGAACGGTCCACCGGATTACCTTATTGGGTGATGTGCTCTTGGCTGGCTACAACGATTTCGATGTTGTTTTCTTGGGCGAATTCCTTGTATTCGCTGTTTGGTGCTTGATCGGTTACGATATAATCTACATCTTCTAATCGGCAATAAGTCATAAGGGCGTATTTTTCAAATTTCTTATGGTCTGTGAGCAAGAAGATTTTTGAACTTCTATCAACAACGTTTTTTTTGATTTCGCTTTCTAGTGGGGAAGAGTTTGTTACTCCATTAGAAATAGAAATACCTGTAGATGCCATGAATGCTTTATTGATATTATATTCTTTAATAATATCTGTACTTTTCACACTTGCAAAAGATTTGGTATTTCTTTGCAGGAGCCCCCCTAATGTAATGATATTTAAATTCTCATAAGGTAAAGCACGAATAATAAAATCCAAATTATTGGTAATGATCGTTAATTGTTTTTGTTTAACATATTCCATCATTTCAAGTGTGGTAGTTCCGCTATCGATAAAAATAATATCTCCATTCTCTACAAAACTAGCTGCGGATTTTCCGATTAATTCTTTTTCGTTTTTATTTTGAACTTGTCTTTCCGTAAAAGAAACTAATGTACTGTTATTAACCGCAACTCCTCCGTATACTTTTTTTAATTCGCCTCGATCCACTAATTCTTGTACGTCTCTCCTAATCGTATTCTTCGATACTTTAAAGACTGTGACTAATTCATCTAAAGATACTGTTTGATGTTCAAATACATAATCTTGTATTTGTTTAATTCTTTTTGTTTTTAACATATGATTCATCCTCTGTTTAGGTAATTTTTTAGTCCATGTACTCGATACTATTTCTTATGTTATCTATTTTAGGAGATTATAAACAATATCTGTTCTATTTTTGAAAGATTACTGGATACATATCGATTATACCAAAAAATAATCAAAAGTTCATCATTAAATTAAATATAATGATTATTTTATTGGGGGGATTTTAAGTATATTCCTATATTCACTGTTTAAGTTTTCCAAAAAAATAAAAAATATCGTTTGAAATGATTGACTGTAAGCGTTATACATATTATGATGTAATCATAAGTTATCAAAACTTAACCAAAAGATGATAATAACATCATTGGAAATACACTCGGTAAGTACAAGGGAAATGAATAAACAAATAATTGAGTGTTTTGGCTGGGAAAAGGTAAGATATTTTGGTTATGTTTTGGGATAAGAAACAGGAAATGTGAAAGTAGATCGTAGGAGGGAAAGGGAAATGGCTGTTGAAAAACTAAAAAATTATATAAATGGAGAATGGGTAGAAAGTAAAACGACTACATATGAAGATGTATATAATCCAGCTACTAAAGAAATAATCGCACAAGTGCCAATTTCTACAAAGGAAGATATTAATTATGCAGCAGAAGCAGCGAAAGTTGCGTTTGAAAAGTGGAAGAATATCGCTGTTCCTCGTCGGGCTAGAATTCTATTCAACTATCAACAACTATTAGCTCAACATAAAGAAGAATTAGCTCAGTTAATTACAATCGAGAATGGTAAAAACTTAACAGAAGCACTTGGTGAAGTTCAACGTGGGATTGAAAATGTAGAATTTGCGGCAGGTGCACCTTCATTAATGATGGGAGATTCTCTTTCATCGATTGCAACAGATGTTGAGGCTACTAATTATCGTTATCCAATTGGAGTAGTTGGCGGGATTGCACCATTTAATTTCCCAATGATGGTACCTTGCTGGATGTTTCCAATGGCGATTGCTGTAGGAAACACATTTATTTTAAAACCTTCTGAACGGACACCATTACTAACGAAAAGATTAGTAGAATTGTTTACAGAAGCAGGGCTGCCAAAGGGTGTATTTAATGTTGTGTATGGTGCCCATGATGTGGTAAACGGAATTTTAGAGCATCCAGAAATTAAAGCGATTTCGTTTGTAGGCTCTAAGCCTGTTGGGGAGTATGTATACAAAAAAGGAAGCGAAAATTTAAAACGAGTACAGGCGCTGACAGGAGCGAAAAATCATACCATTGTATTAAATGATGCGAATTTAGAAGAAACGATTACAAATGTTGTATCAGCTGCATTCGGTTCAGCTGGGGAACGTTGTATGGCATGTGCCGTAGTAACGGTGGAAGAAGGAATTGCGGATCAGTTTATGGAAGCTTTAAAAGAGAGAACAAAAAATATTAAAATCGGAAACGGTTTAGAAGATGGCGTGTTCTTAGGTCCTGTTATTAGAGAAGAGAATAAACAGCGCACACTTAGCTATATTGAAAAAGGAATTGAAGAAGGAGCTAATCTTGTATGTGACGGAAGAGAGACGGCGCCAGAGGATGGATTTTTTGTTGGACCAACTATTTTTGATCAGGTAACAACCGAAATGACCATTTGGAAGGATGAAATCTTTGCGCCTGTTCTATCCGTTATCCGTGTGAAAAATTTGCAGGAAGCGATTGAAATTGCAAATCAATCTGAATTTGCCAATGGTGCATGCTTGTTTACATCTAATGCATCGGCGATTCGTTATTTTAGAGAAAATATCGATGCGGGTATGCTTGGCATTAACCTTGGAGTACCAGCTCCAATGGCATTTTTCCCATTCTCAGGCTGGAAGTCTTCATTCTATGGAACATTACATGCAAATGGGAAAGACTCAGTAGATTTTTATACGCGTAAAAAAGTAGTAACAGCAAGATATGCAAAACCTTCTTTTGAATAATTGTAAGAAATCTGTACAGGGGATACGAGTGCCCTGTACAGAAAATAAAATAATAGGAGGTTAATAGAAGTGAGTAAGTTACTTCGTAAATATCAGCAAAAAGAAGAAAGAAATGGCGTGAAAACTATTCATGAGGTTCTAAAGGAAAATGCCCCTTTAGAATATGTCGAATTTAGATTGCTAGATTTTACGCCTGGTGCAAAATATACGGAGACGCTTCAAGACAAAGAATGCTGTATCGTCGTTGTTACTGGGAAAGTAACAGTCACGGATGGTACGTCTATTTTTGAAAATATTGGTACAAGAGAAAATGTCTTTGAACGAATTCCCACAGACAGTGTGTACGTATCAAATGACAAAACCTATGAAATTACAGCAGAGAAAAAGGCGGTAATTGCGCTTTGCTATTCCCCCTCATCTAAACCACTACCAACTAGATTACTGAAAGCAGAAGAAATAGGTGTAGAGGAGCGTGGTAAATTTAACAATAAGCGCCTTGTACATAATATCTTGCCAGACTCTGATCCCACAGCGAATAGTTTATTAGTTGTCGAGGTATTTACAGAAACAGCCAATTGGTCAAGTTACCCTCCCCATAAGCATGATGTGGATAACTTACCAGAGGAATCTTTTTTAGAAGAAACCTATTATCATGAAATCGATCCAAGACAGGGATTTGTTTTTCAACGCGTGTATACAGATGATCGCTCTTTAGATGAGACAATGGCCGTAGAGAATGGAGATGTTGTCATCGTTCCGAAAGGCTATCATCCCGTGGGAGTGCCAGACGGCTATGCATCATATTATCTAAATGTGATGGCGGGACCAAAGAGAATTTGGAAGTTTAATAATGATAAAGATCATGAATGGATCATTCATCGCTAAATAGAAAAGGGGTGCCTGAAATGGGTTACACATTTAACGATAAGAAAGAATTCGATATCATCGCAATTGGCAGAGCATGTATTGATCTAAATGCAGTAGAGTATAATCGTCCGATGGAAGATACGATGACTTTTTCTAAATATGTAGGAGGGTCTCCAGCTAATATCGCTATCGGTGCTAGTAAATTAGGGCTGAAAGCTGGATTTATCGGAAAGCTATCTGATGATCAGCATGGCAGATTTATAAAAAGATATATGCAAGGTGTTGGAATTGATGGTTCTAATATGGTGTTTGATAAAGAGGGACATAAAACAGGTCTTGCCTTTACGGAAATTTTAAGTCCTGAAGAATGCAGTATTTTAATGTATAGAGAGGATGTCGCTGATTTATATTTAACGCCTTCTGAAGTCAATGATGAATATATTAAAAAGGCTAAGGTCTTGCTTGTCTCCGGAACAGCTTTAGCGAAAAGTCCCTCCAGAGAAGCCGTCATTAAAGCGGTAAATGCAGCAAGAAAAGATAATGTCAAAGTTGTATTTGAATTGGATTATCGTCCTTATACATGGCAATCTCTTGAAGAAACAGCTGTTTACTATTCTTTAATTGCTGAACAGGCAGATATTGTAATCGGAACAAGAGATGAATTTGATGTAATGGAGAATACGAAAGACGGCAAAAATGAAGAAACAATTCGATATTTATTTAGTCACCAAGCAGATTTAGTCGTTATAAAACATGGTGTAAAGGGCTCTTATGCTTATACGAAGTCAGGGGAGCTTTATCGAGCTCAAGCCTATAAAACAAAGGTGCTTAAAACATTTGGTGCAGGAGATTCTTATGCATCAGCTTTCCTTTATGCATTGATTTCTGGAAAAGATATCGAAACAGCCCTTAAATATGGAAGTGCCTCTGCTTCAATCGTAGTAAGCAAACATAGTTCTTCTGAAGCAATGCCAACAGTAGAGGAGATTGAAGCCTTAATTAAGAAGAACGAAAAAGTGGAAGTTTAAAGAGGGGAGGATAACAATGGAAACAATTCGCTTAACAGCAGGGCAAGCATTAGTGAAATTTTTAAACCAACAGTACCTTCATGTAGATGGAAAGGAATTTCCTTTTGTGGAAGGAGTCTTTAATATTTTTGGACATGGAAATGTTCTGGGAATTGGAGAAGCGTTGGAACAAAATCCAGGTCATTTGAAAATCTATCAAGGGAAAAACGAACAAGGGATGGCACATGCAGCTATTGCATATAGTAAGCAGATGCTTCGCCAGAAAATTTATGCGGTAACTACTTCATCAGGACCAGGATCTGCAAATGTGGTGACAGCTGCGGCCACAGCATTTGCTAATAATATTCCTGTATTGCTTCTTCCAGCTGATACCTTTGCAACGAGACAGCCAGATCCGGTGCTGCAGCAATTGGAACATAATCACAGTCTTGCAGTAACCACAAATGATGCGTTTATGTCTGTGTCACGTTTTTGGGACCGTGTGACAAGACCAGAGCAATTAATGTCTAGTCTAATACGTGCTTTCGAAGTAATGACCAATCCAGAAACAGCTGGTCCAGCAACGATATGCATTTCACAAGATGTGGAAGGAGAAGCTTACGACTATGATGTGAAATTTTTTGAAAAAAGAGTTCACTATTTAGATAGAAAGAAAGCATCTGAGAGAGAGCTAAAGAGTGCTGCTGATCTTATTAAAGAGAGTAAAAGACCATTAATTCTTGTCGGGGGAGGAGCGAAATACTCAGAAGCAAGAGGAGTTCTTATTAAATTATCAGAAACCCATCAAATCCCATTAGTAGAAACACAGGCTGGTAAATCAACCGTAGAAAGCGACTTTGCTAATAATTTGGGTGGAATGGGGATTACGGGAACGCTGGCAGCAAATAAAGCAGCTTATGACGCAGACCTTATTATTGGGATTGGTACTAGATACACGGATTTCGCTACATCGTCGAAAACAGCGTTTAATTTTGCTAAGACGAAATTTTTGAATATAAATATTAGTCGTATGCAAGCATATAAATTTGATGCTTTTCAAGTTGTGGCAGATGCGAAAACAGCCTTAGAAGAGCTAGTGCCGCTATTAGAGGGATATCAAACATCTTATGGCAATGATATCCGTATTCTAAAAGAAGAATGGCTTCAAGAAAGAGATCGCCTGGCACAAGTAACATTTACTCGGAAAAATTTTGATCCAGAAATTAAGGGGCATTTTTCCCAAGAAATATTAAATGAATACGCAGATGCTTTGCAAACCGAATTAGCGCAAACAACGGCTTTGCTTGCTATTAATGAGACGATTTCTCCAGATAGTACCATTATTTGTTCTGCCGGTTCTTTACCAGGAGATTTGCAAAGATTATGGCATTCCTCTGTTCCAAATACCTATCATCTTGAGTATGGTTATTCATGCATGGGATATGAAATTGCCGGTGCCTTAGGAATTAAATTGGCAGAACCGAATAAGGAGGTTTACTCCATTGTCGGTGATGGCAGCTTCTTAATGCTTCATACGGAGTTAGTCACAAGCTTACAGTATGGGAAAAAAATAAATATTTTACTGTTTGATAATGCTGGTTATGGCTGTATTAATAACCTTCAGATGGACAACGGAAATGGCAGCTTCTTCTGTGAGCTGAGAGATCATAGTCAAAATATCATGAACATTGATTATGCCAAGGTTGCAGAAGGATATGGAGCTAAAGCTTATAAAGCTAATACCGTAGAGGAATTAAAGGTGGCTTTAGAAGATTCCAAGCAACAAAATGTTTCGACCTTGATTGAAATGAAAGTGCTGCCAAAAACAATGACAGATGGATATGAAAGCTGGTGGAATGTTGGGGTGGCAGAAGTTTCTGAAAGAGAAACAGTAAGAAAGGCAAATGAGCAAAGACAAAAGAAATTGCAGCAAGCTAAACAATATTAAAAGGGGAAAAGGAAAATGAGAGAAGAGATTTTATGGGGGATTGCTCCAATCGGCTGGCGTAATGACGATTTACCCGAAATTGGGGCTGAGAATACTCTATCACATTTGTTAAGCGATATTGTTGTTGCAGGTTTTCAGGGAACAGAGGCTGGAGGATTTTTTCCTGATACAAAGATATTGAAAAAAGAGCTGGCTCTACGAAATTTAAGAATTGCTGGTAAATGGTTTAGTAGCTTTCTGATACGTGATGGAATACAAACAGTATCCAAACAGTTTCATGAGCATTGTGCTTATTTAAAGGAGGTGAATGCCTCTGTCGCAGTTGTTTCGGAACAGACTAACAGTATTCAAGGAACAGAAAAAAATGTATTTGGAGAGAAGCCCTTTTTTACGGACGCAGAGTGGGAGGTATTCACACAAGGATTAAATGAACTTGGCAGAATTGCAAGTGATTATGATCTTCATCTCGTTTATCACCATCATATGGGCACAGGAGTACAAACATTAGCAGAAATTGATCGGTTAATGGCGATGACAGATCCATCATATGTTCATCTATTGTATGATACAGGACATATTTTTGTATCTGATAATGATTATATGACTCTATTAAGGAAACATCGAAATCGAATTAAACATGTACATTTTAAAGATGTACGGCTAATTTCCTTAGAAGAATGCAAGAGAAATAATCTATCCTTTTTACAAGCCTTTCTAAAAGGGATGTTTACAGTCCCGGGGGATGGATGTATTGATTTTAAGGAAGTATATAACTATTTGCTCAAGACAAATTATAATGGCTGGATAGTCATTGAGGCAGAGCAAGATCCAGCCATTGCACACCCTTTAGAATACGCTCTTATTGCTAGAAAATATATTGATGAAACATTATTTGAAAAAAATCATATATAAAGGGGATTAAGAGAATGGGGACAGAACAAGGGAGTAGAGGTGGCAGCTCTCACAGGAAATCCTTAATGTTGATTACGCTAATCTCGACATTTGGTGGATTGCTTTTTGGATATGATACAGGGGTAATAAATGGTGCGCTGCCATTTATGTCTGATGAAACGCAGCTTCATTTAACACCTGTAACAGAAGGGCTCGTTACGAGTTCCTTATTATTCGGAGCTGCTTTTGGAGCAGTATTTGTTGGTAGATTGGCAGATTTATATGGACGTAGAAAGAGCATTTTAAACTTAGCATTAATTTTTTTTGTCGCAACGCTTGGCTGTACATTAGCCCCAAATGTTTTGCTCATGGTTATATTTCGCTTCTTACTAGGTTTGGCAGTGGGAGGAGCTTCTGTTACAGTACCAACTTTCCTAGCGGAAATGTCTCCTGCTGAACGAAGAGGGCGAATGGTCACGCAAAACGAATTGATGATTGTAACAGGTCAATTACTTGCATTTACTATTAACGCCATAATAGGAAATATGTTTGGTGATGCCACACATGTGTGGAGATATATGCTGGTAATTGCTGCAATTCCGGCAGTGTTCTTATTCTTTGGAATGCTGAGAGTACCTGAAAGTCCACGCTGGTTAGCTTCAAAAGGGCGTAAAGAGGAAGCGTTACAAATATTAGAGAAGGTAAGAGATAAAAAGCAAGCAAGATTAGAACTGCAGGAAATTGAAAACGCTATCTCGAAAGAAGAGAATACGGAGAAGGCTACATATAAAGACCTTACGACTCCTTGGATAAGAAGAATTGTTTTTATTGGGTTAGGAATCGCGATTGTTCAACAAATTACAGGTGTTAACTCGATTATGTATTATGGAACGGAAATTTTGAGAGACGCTGGTTTTGGAACGGAAGCAGCATTAATAGGGAATATCGCAAATGGAGTCATTTCTGTTCTTGCCACGTTTGTGGGAATATGGCTTTTGGGTAAAGTGGGGAGACGACCGATGTTATTAACAGGGCAAATTGGTACAACACTTTCCTTGCTGTTAATCGGCATCTTTTCTTTAGTCCTAGAAGGCCAGCCATCCTTGCCGTATGTAGTGCTGTCTTTAACCGTAACATTTCTAGCATTCCAGCAAGGGGCTATTTCTCCAGTAACATGGCTCATGCTGTCTGAAATTTTTCCGCAAAGGGTCCGCGGACTTGGAATGGGAGTAACCGTATTTTGTTTATGGATTACTAATTTCCTAATCGGATTTTCTTTCCCTATTCTTATGGCTAATATCGGATTATCTACTACATTCTTTGTTTTTGTTGTATTAGGAGTGTTTGCCATAGCATTTGTTAAGAAATATCTGCCAGAGACAAGAGGTCGATCTTTAGAAGAGCTAGAAGAATATTTCCGAAATCAGGATAAGGAAATGATGAAAATCGCCAAATAGTATTTTATCACTGATCACTTATACCTTAAATTGGAAGGAGTATAAATAATATGACATTAAAAATTGGTGTAATTGGAACTGGTGCCATTGGCAGAGAACATATTAATAGAATTACAAAAAAGCTAGCAGGCGGAGAGATTGTTGCCGTAACGGATGTGAATCAAGAATCTGCTAGAACAACAGTGGAACAATTTAATTTAAATGCAGGGATATTTCCAGATGATAAATCGTTAATTGCAGATGGAAATGTAGATGCTGTTTTTGTAACAAGCTGGGGACCTGCACATGAAGAAAGTGTTTTGGCTGCTATCGAAGCAGGAAAATATGTCTTCTGTGAGAAGCCGCTTGCGACAACTGCTGAGGGATGTATGCGTATTGTAGAAGCAGAAATGAAGCATGGAAAGCGTTTGGTGCAAGTTGGATTTATGCGCAGATATGATAGTGGATATGTTCAATTAAAAGAACTACTTGATGCTAATTTTATCGGAGATCCATTAATGATTCATTGCGCACATCGCAATCCAGAAGTAGGCACAACTTATTCTACGGATATGGCAATAAGTGATACATTAATTCACGAAATTGATGTTCTGCATTGGCTCGTAAATGATGATTATAAGTCGGTGCAAGTATTGTTTCCGAAAAGGAATCGGTATGCCCATGAGAATTTAAGAGATCCTCAAGTAGTAATTTTAGAAACTAAATCAGGTATTGTTATAAATGCGGAAATCTCTGTTAACTGCAAATATGGCTATGATATTCAATGTGAAGTAGTTGGAGAAGAAGGGATTGTAAAATTACCAGAGGTTGCAACGGTTCCGTTCCGCAAAAATGCTACATTAGGATCGCAAATTTTGATGGATTGGAAGAAACGTTTTGTAGATGCCTACGATGTGGAATTACAGCATTTTATGGATTCAATCAAAGAAACTGGTGAGCCCAATGGTCCAACAGCATGGGATGGCTATATTGCTCAAGTTACCGCAGATGCATGTATTAAAGCACAGAATTCGGGAGTGAAAGAAGAAATAGTATTGCAAGAACAACCAAGCTTTTATAAAGATAATGTGCAGCCGACAAATGTTTAATAGCTAGAAACTTATTATTTTAGTAGATCGCTATCTATTTTGGGAAAATAGCGGTCTACTATCTAAAAAGTATATAAAGAAAAGAGGAATGAACATGCGTTTAGCTTATGATCCATCTCATTATAGAGATAATACCGGCTTAAAAGAAACAATTGATCATGTCGCAAGACTAGGGTACGAATATGTAGAACTTTCGCCTCGTAAAGACTTTATTTGGTTTTATGAATATCCAAAGGTAGATAAACAACTAATCAAAGACTTGAAGCGATACTGTTCGGATGCAGGAGTGAAAATTTCTTCTGTATTACCTGTACAACAATGGTCTTCGCCAAATGAATTAGAACGGCAATCAGCTGTTCGTAACTGGAAACGCTGTATTGAGATTACCTCTGAATTAGGGGTGGATTTAATGAACAGCGAGTTTGCTGGTGATAAGAGTCGTCCAACAGAAAGCGAAGCAGCTTTTATTCGTTCAATGGATGAGTTAATACCTATTTTTGAAAAAGAAGGAATCAAACTAAATTTACAATCTCACCCTAATGATTTTATCGAGCTTAATACAGAAGCGGTGCGGATGATTCGTGCGTTAGATAAGGATTGGATTAAGTTAGTCTACTCTGTAGCCCATGCCTTCTTCTATGATGATGGAAAAGGGGATATCGCTCAACAATTGGATGAAGCAAAAGATTTACTTGCACATGTATTAATCGCAGATACGATGAACCATAAAGCTGCATTCGGGCTTCGTTATATCGTAAATCCACCAAATGCAAATGTTACTATCCATCAACATTTAAACCCTGGTGAAGGGGAAATTGATTTTGATACGCTTTACCGTAAGTTAAGAGAATTTAAATTTGATGGAATTGTAACCAACTCTGTATTTGCCTATCCGGACAAACCAGACTGGTCAAATGAAGTAACTTTAAAGTCTATTAAGGAAGGATTAAATATTGAATAGAATAGGAGGAATTGCTGATGAAGTTAGCAATGAACCAAGGGACAACATTAGAAAATTCCACATTAGAGCAAGATCTGCAACTGCTTGAAAAATATGGATATGATTATATCGAAATCCGCTCGATTGATAAGTTAAAGGAGTATTTAGAGACACATTCGATTGAGGAATTAGTGGAGTTCTTTCAAACACATCACTTAAAGCCATTATCGTTGAATGCACTCGTTTACTTTAATAACCGCACTGATGAAGACTACAAAGCACTGCTTGAAGAATATAAAGAAATGCTTGAATATGCGAAAATATTAAATGTCGATCGAATGGTAGTCGTTCCCTTAGTATCAGAAAAGAAGATTCTGCGGCCGGTCATTAAGCAAAGCTGTGTCGAAGTTTTAACGGAACTATCTGATTTAGCTAAACCATATGGGGTAAAACTAGCGCTCGAATTTATTGGTCATCCACATGCTACCGTTAATACGTTGAGCTTTGCGAATGAGATTGTAGCTGCAGTTGATCGTGAAAATGTCGGCATCGTTTTCGATACATATCAGTATTATGCAATGAATTCTACCTTAGAAGATTTAAGAAATACTGATTTTTCTAAAGTCTTTTTATTTCATATTAACGATGTAGAAGACTATATTCCGGGAATCATGCTGGATGAAGATCGAGTTTTTCCCGGAGATGGCGTAATCGATTTAAAGAGCATTTTGAAAATTATAAAGGAAAAAGGGTTTTCTGATCACGCGTCTATAGAAGTGTTTAGACCAGAGTATTATCAACTTGAGGCAGAAGAAGTAGTGAAAACAGCTAAAGAAAAAACGCTTAAAGTGCTGGCGCCCTATTTCTTAACAGAAGAAGTGAAGTAAGGCTTTGATAGTAATAGAGAGGAAGAGTTTGAAAGATAACTCACCTCTCTAAAGGATTCTTTCATCGATTAATATTCAGAATATACAGAAAAAAGGAGGCGGCTTTTATGTCAATAGTTTCCATGCATGATATGCTCCAAAAAGCAAAGCGGGAAAAATATGCAGTTGGTCAATATAATATGAATAATTTCCAATGGGTTCAAGCGATTCTCCAGGCTGCCGAAGAAGAAAAGTCGCCGGTCATCGTAGCGGCATCTGATCGTTTAGTCGATTATTTAGGTGGATTTAAAACCATAGCAGCTGGAGTTAAGGAGCTTATAAAAGAACTGAAAATTTCCGTACCGGTCGCACTACATCTCGACCATGGAATGAGTGTTGATAGATGTAAACAAGCGATAGATGCAGGCTTTAGTTCGGTTATGATAGATGGATCACATTATTCTATCGAAGAAAATATCTTAATGACAAAAGAAGTGGTAGAGTACGCAAAGCCAAAAGGAGTATCGGTAGAAGCAGAAGTTGGAACGGTTGGAGGAATGGAAGACGGATTAATTGGAGGGATTCAATATGCAGATCCATTTGAATGCACTCGTCTAGTGAAAGAGGCTGGAATAGATGCCTTGGCTGCAGCATTAGGATCTGTTCATGGACCATATCAGGGAGAGCCAGTATTAGGGTTCGAAGAAATGAAACAAATTGCAGGGCTTACAGGTGTGCCATTAGTGCTTCATGGAGGTTCCGGTATACCTGATCACCAAATAAAAAAAGCGATTGCATTAGGGCATGCAAAGATAAATGTAAATACAGAATGCTTACAGGCATGGGCGAAAGCAGTTCGCCAAGTATTAACAGAAAATCCTGATGTGTATGATGCACGATTTATTCTTGCACCAGGAATGGAAGCAGTGAAAGAAACAGTACGAAATAAAATTAGAGAGTTTGGAACAAGTCAAAAGGCATTGGTGTTTAGTGAATAAAGGAAATTGTTGAAGGTACCTTTGAAAAGAGGTATCTTTTTTATGCGGAAAATTAAAGAGAGACTCTACAAAAAGTAGAATCTCGTTTTATAGTTTCCCAGTAAGGAATTGTGCTTCACCAAATCCAAAACTCCAGTCATCGTCTCCATTAATCATGAATGAAACCATTACATCATTTGGAGCGATACCACATTTGGCCTCTAACTCTTCAGTTAATTCCTGATAAAACTTCTGTTTATGTTCTTGCTTTCTTTCTCTGCTTGTAATGGTAAAAACAAGCATCTTTTCTGAACGTTCAAATCCTAGACCAGTGTCTTGAATAATCATTTCATACGGTTTATGCTGCGAGACAATTTGATAGCGATCTCGTTCAGGAACTTGAAAATTGCGTACCATCACATCGTGAGTCACATCCAGAATTTGTCTTATTTCATTTTCTGTTCTGCCTTCCAGCATATCTAGTTTGATTAAGGGCATGAGCTTCACTCTCCTGTTCTTTATATGGTTAATTGTTGCGTATAATTTGATAATATTTTTATTAAGTTTATATATAGTTTACTATAATGTATCAATTATGTCACCGAAAAAGGCACTGGAAAAGAAATATTTATATTTAGAATATCCACCAAAAAAATCTCTCAATAGGGTATTTCTAGTTTGACTAAAGTTGAACTCTTAATACTTTTCCTAGGGTGGGTTACTTAACTTAACTAAGAAACCTAAAGGAAAGGTGTATTTGTATATTCGTAAATCTTATAGAGAAGGGGAAGAAGGTAAAACATCAATATATATGGACTTGGACCAATTGAAACGGCCAAAGAAAAGCTATATAAAATTTTGGAGGGAGAAATAGAATTCCTAAAAGAATGGAAGGTAAGTGGATTTATCTCGATGATGTCTATGATTGGATATAACCTTTATAAAAAGGAAAAGTTCGATATTAGGTTAACAGGAAAACAAATAACTATTGATTAATCTTTTACATGAAATCATACGAGGTTAAAAAGCGCTTATCTTGAATGTTTAATGATATTTCAAAATGAACATTAGTTAGCAAGATTAATGATACAAATGGAAGATCAATTTTCTATTCCTATGTTAAAAAATAAAAGTGGAAGAACCAAAATAGAAAAGTTAATGCCCTGTCTATATAACGATGATTCCTTAGCGTAGGAAGAATCGACTTTATTTATGTTAAAGCATATGTTTGTTTTCCACGCCTTGTTGCTCTTTATTTTCCTAAGGTTAAGGAATTCCTATGCAAATGCAAGTGCGCGATAATCGTCCCTTTTTAAGATGGGCATGTAAACAGGAAGAATTCTAGCTCCGATTAGAGAAAAATTAATGCAACACTAATTGATTTAAGGTTGATGTAAGGTTCTCTTTAGATTGAGGAAAGGTTGGTTCATTACTTTTGAAACAGGGGAGAAATATCAAGAAATATGATTTAAATGGAGCTGATTTGATAATGAGTGCGGTAACTATTGTACAAACGCAAAATCTGACTAAAACATATGGGGCTGTTAACAGTGTAAATAAACTTGACCTTTATGTTCGTGAAGGAGAAATTTATGGTTTTTTAGGTCCAAATGGTGCGGGGAAAACAACCACGCTAAAAATGCTACTCGGACTTATCAAGAAGTCGGAAGGGACAATCAAAATTTTTGGTGAGAGTCTTGAAAAGCAACGTCAATCTATTCTGCAAAGGACCGGATCGTTAATTGAGTCACCCTCCTACTATGGACATCTAACAGGGCTTGAGAATATGAAGGTCATGCAGCGCCTGAGAAATGTACCAGATAAAAATGTAGATGAGGTGCTTCGTATTGTACGGTTGGAAAATCAGAAAAACAAAAAGACACAGCAATATTCGCTTGGAATGAAACAACGACTAGGAATCGCAATGGCTCTTCTTTCATTCCCCAAGCTACTGATTCTTGACGAGCCGACGAATGGTCTCGATCCCGCAGGCATTGGTGAAATTAGAGAACTTATTAAAGCCCTCCCTACACGCTATGGGATAACTGTGTTACTCTCCAGCCACCTACTCTCAGAGATTGATCAGATAGCTACTACTGTAGGTATTATCAGTGAAGGGAATATGCTGTTCCAAGGTAGCATGACAAGCCTTCGACAAAAAAGCAGTTCTACAATCTATCTGAAAACTGGAGACAATGCCAAAGCGGAACAATTACTTATTACTAAGGGTTACAGTCCAGCTATAACCGGAAGTCGGCTATGGTTAGGTCATCTTGAGGATATGGAGGTGGCAGAAATGAATAGATTACTTGTTGAACATAACATTCCTGTCTCACGGATCGAGGAACAGAAAAAAAGTCTGGAAGATATTTTCTTAGAGTTGACAGGAAAGGAGCGAAGCTTGTGATTAAAACATTAGGATTGGAATATTTCAAAATTCGCCGCAAAAAAATATGGATGATGATTCTGTTATTTCTTATTGTAGAAATGCTGTGGGCCTTCATGTCTATTAGTCGATCCATTGCTAGTAATCCAAATCACGCCATCTGGGAATCTGTCATTTTTAATGTATCCTCTATGAATGGGCTTTTTATGCCTATTATTTCAGCCATTGTGGTCTCACGAATTTGTGATATGGAGCATAAAGGGGCTACATGGAAAATGCTTGTTGCTACCAATGTAAGCCGTAATCATCTCTATATAGCGAAGTATATATGTGCTAACAGCTTGCTCTTGTTTGGCATCTTTGCACAAACTGTACTCATGATTGTGTTTGGACTGATAAATGACTTTCCTGGGTCACCTATCGAATTTTTCAGCCAGTTTATTATGGGGACTTTGTTGACAACACTCGCTGTTACGGCACTTCAGCAATGGATTTCCTTTGCTATAAAAAATCAAGCCTTTGCTTTATGTTTGGGCATGGTGGGTGGCTTTATTGGAATGACTGCTGGATTGATACCAGCTGCTCTTAGACATATTTTTATATGGTCTTATTATTTGGATATCAGTCCAGTTACTTTTCGATACGCCGAGTCTTTTGGCACTTATATAATGCAACCTATAGATATCGAAATTGCTGTGGCTGCATTGATTATGACTGTTCTACTCTATATTGCCGGAAATATTCATGTAAACCGGCAGGAAATTTAGGGAGGGAAGTAGATGGAACGAAGTATTTCTGCTGAATGGTTGAAATTAAGGCATACCCGGATTGGTCTTGTACTTGCTGTACTTCCTATCCTAAGCCTTCTAACTGGAGGTGCAAATTATTATTTTAACCAAGGTGTTCTGCAAAATGGATGGTATAGCTTATGGACACAAGTGAGCCTTTTTTATGGTGAGTTTTTCCTACCAATCTTGATAGCTATTTGTTGTGCATATGTATGCAGGCTGGAGAACCTAAACCGGAATTGGCATATGGTAATGACCTCTCCTGTATCGGCTGCAAGTGTGTTTATTGCCAAATTGTTTGTTACTAGCATTTTAATCTTATTTGCACAAGCGTTGTTTATGGGACTTTATTTGATTGCAGGCATCCTATTTTCTTTACCCGGACCTTTCCCTATTGAGACTTTGGGTTGGATAATACGTGGGTGGTATGCTTCTTTATCTATTATTGCCTTTCAATTATGCTTATCGCTGCGAATTCGGAGCTTTGCTACACCTATTGGTATTAGCCTTCTCGCAGTCTTTATCGGTCTGGGCATGTATATTGCAAAGTTGGGCCTGCTTTTCCCTTTCTCGCTACTCACCATTGGTATGAGCGTGTTAAGCCAGGATAAGCTTACTGGCTTACAAAACATTCAATTTTGGGCAATGAACATGGCTTTTGTTGTTATTTTTGCGTCTATCTTTATTCATCGATTGAAAAATAAAGATATTGTATCATCCTGATTGGGCTTAGGAGGAATTTGTGATGAAAAAAATATTGCTAATGCTGGGGCTCGTCATCATAATTGGGATTTGCTTGTGGATGTTCTTCATGAATCCAGAAAAGTTGAAACCTGATAACCCTGCTGGAAAAACCGTCTACTATACTATGATAACCGGTTCCGGTGTTCAAGATGACAATGAACGTTACGATTATGAACTAGCTGCCTATAACGAAAAAGGAGAAGAAAAAAAACTTGAGTTTTCCGCTGGGAAACAATTGAGGGAAGGGGCTTATATTCAACTATATCACACGGGGGTTCGGGGAGTTACACATTGGGAAGAGATAGACTTCGAGGGGCTACCTGAAGCAGTAAAACAGCGATATCGAAAGTAAAAAGATTTAAAGAAGAAAAGGTCTTTCTCAAAGATATCTAGTTGAGATAACGATACAAAAAATGACCACCTTAATCATTATAAACGTAAAAATGAAAGGCATGTCTTAGCTTTTTATTACTCAACATTCACTTCTGTCTTAACTGGGAATTGAAAGAATATTAATTATTTTCTTAAGCATGTATAATAAAATTGGGTGATGTAGATTGGCGAATTTAAAAGAAAAAAAGATATTAATTGTAGATGATGAACCTGAAATCAGAATAATGATTGAAAAATTTTTAAGGAAAGAGGGGTTTTTTCGCGTTTTTACTGCAATTGACTGTGCTTCGACTTTGTCTTTTTTCAAAACAGACAAACCGGATATTGCGATTCTTGATGTTATGTTACCTGATGGCGACGGATTTTCCCTTCTCTCTTCTATCAGACAGCTTTCAGATATACCGGTGCTTTTTCTCTCTGCCCGTGGAGAGGATGAAGACCGTTTGCTCGGACTGGGTTTAGGCGCAGATGATTATATTGTGAAACCATTTCTACCCCGCGAGCTAATATTACGGCTTATGGCAATCTTAAAGCGTGTTTACGCTTCTCCTGTGACAGAGCAACTATCTGTTTTCCAGTTGGGGGATCGTATAATCAATCTGGAGAGCGCTATTGTGCAAAGCTACAGTGACCAGAAAGAGTTTTCATTGACTGCGAAGGAACATGCTATTCTTGTAAAGTTGTACGAAAACGAGGGGAAAATTGTTACGAGTGATGCGTTATGTCAGGCTGCCTGGGGAGACGACAGCTATGGTTACGAAAATACATTGATGGTTCATATTAGGCGAGTCCGTGAAAAAATTGAACTAGATCCCTCTAAACCAATCCATCTTATTACTGTTAGGGGACTGGGATATAAACTTCTACTACAGGAGACAGATTAGGTGGAAGGGATTATTCGCATTTTGCGTCGGTTCGTCACCACCACCATCTTTATCTCGATATTTTTGCTTATATTTAATTTGGTTCTGTTAGGGACACTGGTATTCAAGGAAATTAACCAAAGTCCGTCACCTGAAGATATGCTTCGGCAAGTAGCCGAAGGTCTAGGCAAACAGAACGATAGCTATCGTATAGATGAGGATGTAGCAATGCTGTTGAAACGCAATCAATCATGGGCGATGCTGCTTGATGAAGATGGGCATGTGCGATGGGATTATCACCTGCCTGATGATGTTCCACAAACCTACAACCTAGTCGATGTAGCCAAGTTTTCACGGTACTATCTTATGGAATATCCGGTTTATGTTTGGGAGCATGATGATGGATTGGTTGTGGTGGGATACCCCAAGGAAAGTCATTGGAAGTATCAATTTGACTTTCTTTCTGATTGGGTGAGTTCATTACCTCTTAAGCTTATTCTGCTGCTAGTTGTTAATGTGGCCCTGACTCTACTAATCTCAGTTCTGATTGGTATGCGTCTTATAAGAGGAATACGTCCCCTTGTAGAGGGTGTCCACAAACTAGCAAGGGAGGAGAAAATTCAGTTGGATTCCAAAGGTATATTTGGTGATTTGGCACATAGCATTAATTCTGCATCGGATAAGCTTCAAAAAAAGACGGATGCATTGAAGACAAAAGACGAAGCTCGTTCTAACTGGATCGCTGGAATCTCCCATGATATTCGTACACCTTTATCTATGATCCTCGGCTATGCAAGCGAGATGGAAGATGGTTCAGAGTTGCCTATGGAGCAAAGGTATCAGGCTGGTATTATTAGGCGACAGGGTGAGAAGCTACGATCACTTGTAAGCGACTTGAATTTGGTCTCAATGCTCGAATATGAAATGCAGCCTTTGCATTTGAAGAGTATCCGTCTGTCAGTATTGGCAAGACAAGTTGTTGCGGAATTTCTGAATAGTGGATTAGACGACCAGTATGAGATTGAATTGAAGCTTGCCGAAGAAGCAGTTAAAATCACTGGAGATGAGAAATTATTACTTAGGGCTATCAGAAATCTTGTTAATAACAGTGTGCGACATAACCCAAAAGGCTGTAAAATCATACTGGAAACTTTTCTATCCGAAGATTCCCGATATTTTTTTGTTGTAAGTGATAATGGACGAGGAGTTCCGCAAGAAAAATTGGCGGAGATAACCGAGTTGCCTTATTCATCAACGAGAAAGCAAACTGATGATCAAGGACATGGTCTGGGGCTTCCGATGGTAGCAAGAATTCTTCAGGCTCACCATGGTCACCTCATTCTTTCAAAAGGCACAAATCAAAAAGGTCTAAAAGCTGTTATGAGATTTCCTGTGCAATCAAAAAATGGGGAACATTGAAAAAATACAAGATGAATTATTAATCCATCCCATGTCACAAGAAGACCATATTTTTGGTTGATAGTCATTAGTAACCCGTACCGATAACGGTGAGGTACTTTCATTCAAAATGCTGCGTATTATTTAATGATATAGGGTGAGTATATAAAAACTTAAAGGAGATATTATGTTTTTAATAGGGTTTTTATTGAAATATATCACTGAGCAAGTATATTTAAGTTCGGGGACATTACTTCTAGCCATTGCAGGAATTATTTTATCCTGTAAAGGGTTAAAAAAGAAAAAGCTAAGTCCGGTTGTACAAATAAGCCGTATTTTGCTTTGTTTGGTATTGCCGATTGAAAACTTCCTTATGTATTTAGGTAATTTTGATGGGAATGCTGCAGACGGATTTGAATTCATTCCTTTTAGTGACGGGCAGAAATTAAGAATAGCATGTCAGGTTTTCTTTATCTTCATACCGGAAATATTCCAAGGTATTTCTAAAAGAATTAATGTGGGAACCATTAAGTGGCTGCATTGGATCTATCCCGTTGGTATTATAGTATTTCATTTGCTGTTACCTTTATAGATAGAAGGGGAATGTAACAATAAAGCATTACGTGGATTGAAAGATGCAACAATCTAACATTACCAGTTATGGTCATATATTCCTTGTTCGTAGTATAATAGTCACATAACTACTTTTAAGCGAGGTAGTTATACACAATCAAGACCCTCACTCTATAAGTGGGGGTTTTTAGTATGAAAAATACTCTTACACTACTATAAATTGAATATATAATTAAATTTACGACTTTTAAAAAATATATTATGATGCATCAAGAGATTAATATGCAGTGTTGGCACTGTAATTAGGAGAGAGCCTTTCCGAACGGTTAATTACATTTTGAAAGGCTTTTTCTATTTTTCTGCAAAGGATTAATAAGACTGGTGGTAAAAAGTAGTCGTTTTATTGGTTATGGAGTGTTAAATGAAGAAACAAGGGAGAAAAGTGAGGTTACATTTAAAGTAAGTAGTTTAGGACAAATTTCATTTTTCTAAAAGAGAACAATTTTGAGAGTTTAAAAATCTTCAGTTAGCATTTCCATTTTATTTATATGGAATAAGCAATACAAAATTCATATACATTAATTTTGTAATTTTAAAAGGTGACTATCATAAGAATAGAGAATAAATAAAAGAAAAATTTTCAGCAAAGATATTAGTTGGGGATGGTGGCAAGTTTATTTTTAATGTTTTGAAAACGTTTTAAATAGGAGGGGTTAAGGATGACGGAAAAAATAATCGCACTCTATCGTTTAATGGATAAGGTGGAAACTTATGAAGATTTTAGTTACCATTCTCATGATAGGTATGAAATATACTACTTTCATGGGGGAGAATGTAAATATTTAATTGGTGATCGGATTTATCGTTTACAGGAGGATGACCTAATTATTATGAATGGCCTAACATTACATCGAGCCTATCCTGAGCCTGGCGCTTATTATGAGCGCAGTGTGATTGAATTTTCTTCCGAATGGCTGCGGCCACTTTTAAACAATTTAAATGTCCCGGAATTGTTATCGCCATTTAATCAATTGAGCAATACTTTATTTCATATAAAAGATAAAGGACAGTCTGCTGAAGTAAAAGCATTGATAAAGAAATTGGCAGAGAAAGTGAAAAGATCCAAGGAAGAAAACGCAGTCGACGATCGCTTCCAAGTGGGAGAGTTAACAGCGATGCTGATGCAGCTTTTATTTAAGGTTTATGAGTTAAGTAAGCAGCAACTTGAACATAATATTCATGCTGAATCTGATAAAAATCTTCATGTCAAAAAAATGATTGAATGGATTGATACGCATTTCTGTGAACCAATCACGTTAGATGATATTGCCCATCATTTAAATATTAGCAAGTATTATATGTCGAGAATTTTTAAAGATGTAACAGGATATACAACTATGCAATATATCATGAGCTGTCGAATAAACCGCGCCAAATATTTGCTGGAGATACATCCAGACAAATCGATTCTTGAAGTATCTCTTGAATCAGGATTTGAAGATTCCTCTCATTTCAGTCGTTTTTTTCGAAAACAAGTGAAACTAACTCCTACAGAATACCGTAATAGCAAAGCCATTCGTATGAAAAACACGAATTAAGCTAAATTCTCCCACAATGTCTCTACAGCACCGATTTTTAAATATGATTATTTAAAAGAGCAATAAAAAACAATTTCTTTATCAGATTACACAATTCTATCCACGTTAAAAGTAGATAACTTTCATACAATGGAATCAGAAGGGAACATAAACACGTAATCTCGATAAAAGTAATAGTATTGTTTATAGAAATGAGCATGCGAGAGATATAGTTAGTATCTCGTGATTATTTCTATAAAATTGAAAGCGTTGTCATATTGGAAAAAAGTAAAATCAATCCATTAAGGAAAGGAGATTTTATGGAAAATAATCATGTTACGGCTACGGAAACCAGTATGTACATGGAGGCTGCGAAGAAGAAAAAGAAAAGAAGAACGACACAATGGACATGGTATATTTTCTTAATTCCTAGTTTTTTAGGGATTTTGCTGTTTATGGTTTATCCAGTTATTGAATCATTTAGATTAAGTTTTTTTAAATCAAATGGAACAATAGAAAGGTTTACGGGTTTAGATAATTTTCGCACGGTCTTAACATCAGGACCATTTTGGAATGCTGTTTGGAACACTTTTTTTATCGGAATATTTCAAGTGCTAATCACCATTCCCTTAGGATTCATTTTTGCTACCTTAATTAACTCTGTTGGAAAGGGAAAAAATTTCTTTAAAGTTATCTACTTCTTGCCCAATGTTACTTCAATTGTTGCTGCGGCCATGATCTTTCAATTTGTTTTACATCCAGAAATGGGAATTGTTAATTTTGCGTTAGACTCTATGGGACTGCCGACTCCAGGGTGGTTTTCTGAGCCTAGTACTTCTAAATGGGGCGTTATACTGCTGGCAGTTTGGCATTGGATTGGCTTTGTTATCATTATATGTCTTGCTAATCTTCAAGCGATTCCTTCAGAAATGTATGAAGCTGCAAAAATTGATGGAGCAAGTGGGTTACAGCAATGGCTGTTCATTACGATTCCTAATATGACGGGTACCTTTGCTTTCTTATTAATAACAGGCTGGATTGGAGCGCTGCAACGTTTTAATGAGGTGTATGTAATAGGAGGACCAAATGGAAGCCCTGCTCGTTCTATACAAACAATGGGAGCCTTTATTTACGAGCGTGGGTTTACCGGTTTTGAATTCGGGATTGCCTCAGCTGCCACATATATTATGTTCATTATTATTTTAATTTTTACGTTTATCAATTTAAAAATGTCGAAAATGAAAATCTAATTTAGTGGGGAGGGAGACGATGAAAAATACGATCTCCATGAAAAAGCTGGAAAGAACGACAGTTATTCTAAAGTATATTGTACTATTTGTGTTTGGAGTAGTTTTGATGGCGCCATTTGTTTGGATGATCAGCGTAGGGTTTGATCGAACGGCTAATATTGTCATGCCTTTTCCGCCGCGGCTAATACCAGAAGCAGTTTCATCCTTCAATTATGGGATCGTTTTTGAGAATGGGAGACTTATCCAAGCTTATCTTAATTCCGCCATTGTAACCGTAAGTTCTGTCTTTTTAAGTGTATCTGCTTCTTTATTAGCGGGGTATGCATTTTCAAAAGGGAAATTCAAGGGGAAGAGAGTCTTGTTTGTCATCGTTCTTTGTACATTAATGATTCCAATGGAACCACGGTTAATCCCTTTATATACTTTTTTTAATCAACTTGGCTTATTAAATACTTTTTGGCCCTTAATTCTTCCATCCGTTATTAGTGGAATGCTTATTTTTCTATGTAAACAGTTTTTCGATCAGCTGCCAGATACATTAAGGGAAGCGGCACAAATTGACGGGGCGGGAGAATTTAAAATTTTCTTCCGTGTGTATTTGCCGCTGGCAGGTCCGATAGCAGCAACAATGGTCATTTTATCGTTCATCTGGAGCTGGAATGATTTTATGTGGCCATTAGTTGTTATTAATGATTTGAATTTGCAGACGATTCCGCTTTATTTAGCGAGTTTCTCGCTGGAAAATGGGTCCAGTCTCGGCGGGTTAACGATGGCCCTAGCAACAGTAAGTGTATTACCAATTGTCATTGTGTATTTATTTTTACAAAAATATATTATCCAGAGTATTGCATTGAGTGGTGTCAAAGGGGAATAGATCATTCAAATAAATTGGGGGTTGGAAAATGAAAAAGAGGTTATTTTCTAAGACGGCTGCATTTGCTTTGGCATGGATGATGGTAATAAGTGCTGCGCTTGCTGGGTGTAGTTCTAAATCAGGAAGTTCTTCAGGTTCCGATAAGGATGGAGAATGGGCAGGACAGCAAATAACCGTTATGATGATTGGTGATTTCGCGATGGAAGACAAGACAGATCCGATTACAGGTGATTCAGTCAAAGGGGTAAAAGTGCTGAAAGAAGAATTTGAAAAGCAGCATCCTGGCGCCACAGTGAAATTCGTTCTGATGCCTTGGGAAGGATACACGGAGAAAACCCAAGCAATGATTACGTCAGGGGAAGCAGATGTGTATCAAATGCCAGGTGTTGCTGATTTTGCTCCACAAGGTGTTCTAGAACCATTGCAGCCATGGATTGAGAAAGATCCAGAATTTGATTTAGATAATTTTATTGATAATCAAGTAGAAGGGTGGAAAGCATTAGGTCCAGATAGTAAGGAGTTAGATATTTTCGGACTTCCATTTTTGGGTGATGCACGTTTTATCAGCTATGATAAACAGTTATTTGATGAATGGGGAGTAGAATATTTGTCTGAGTATCCAACAATGGAGGAAGTAGCAGAAAAGGCGAAACAAATGACTGGGAAAAATCCGAAAACAGGGGAGCAAAACTATGGGATTTGGTTCCGGGGTGACTGGTCTTCTGCCTTCACTTTAGTCGATTTGGCGGAAGGACAAAACGGACAGTGGGGAACTGGATTTGCCTGGGATGAGGTTGAATTTGCTTTTAATTCAAAAGAAATGCTGAATGGCTTAAATTGGCTACTAGATATGCAAAATTATGCTCCTAAAGGCATTGTGAGTAACCAAGGCAATGAAAAATGGTTAACAAAAGAAAATAATATTGCGATTATGCTAAACCAGGGACCTGGCGATACGGTAAAACCAGCCTATGCTCAAGGACTTGGCGATCGAATTGCCATTTCGCAAGAGTTCAAGAATGATGATGGGCAAGGCGGATTATTTGCAGGAAGTCCAATTACCATTGCCAAAGACAGCAAGAACAAAGAATTAGCCTGGGAGTGGCTTAAATTTGCTACAAGTGATTTTGTTCAAAAATATGTCTACGAAGAACTTGGTTTAGTACCATCTGTGAAATCAGCAACAGAATGGGATAGTGTGAAAGAACAACCTTTGATGCTTTCAGTGTTTGAAGCGATGTCTACTCCTATGACACCAAGATATCCATGGGGCTCTTCACAGCCACGTTATATTTTAACGTCTGAAATTGAAGCAGCATTAACAGGAAAAAGAAGTGCAGAAGATGCGCTGGAAAAAGCGCAAAAGGAAAGTACGGAGTGGGTCAAAAACCGCTAGAAGATAGACTTTAAATTGCAGGAATGAGGCAGATGGGATACTAGAAACTAAAAAAAAAAAGGTGTATCCAGTCTGCCTGTTTTTTATAAAAGGAGGAGCATGTCTAATGTTAAAATTAGCTGTGATTGGTCTCGGTGATATATCGAGTATTCATCTCTCTGCTATTCAAGCAAACCCAACAGCTGAGTTAGTAGCAGTAAGTGATATCGATGAAACACGAAGGGAGAGTGTGCAGGGGGTAAATTTTTATACAGATTACCAAGAAATGCTTGAAAAGGAAACGTTAGATTGTGTACATATTTGTTTACCACATTATCTTCATTATCCAGTGACAAAAGCTTGTGTGGAAAAAGGCATCCATGTCTTGCAAGAAAAGCCACTGGCTTTACACACAGAAGAAGGTCTTGAACTACTGAAACTTGAAGAGGACAACAAACAAGTGAAAATCGCTATTTGTTTTCAAAATCGCTTGAATGAAACGGTTGAAAAACTACGGCAGATTATCGCAGAAAATAAGTATGGAAAAATCGTAGGGATCAAAGGGATCGTCACTTGGGCAAGGACAAAATCCTATTATGACAATAAGCCGTGGCGCGGGAAATTAGACTTAGCTGGTGGGGGAGTCATGATTAATCAAGCGATTCACACTTTAGATTTAATGCAGCTTTTGGGAGGGGAAATAGCGACAATAAGAGGAACTGTTGACCAGCTTCTTGATTATGGCATTGAAACGGAAGATACGGCAGCAGCCAGAATAGTTTTCAAAAATGGGATTAATGGGTTCTTTTTTGCTACAAACGCGAATGGAAATAACTCAAGTGTAGAGCTTCAAATCGTCTGCGAAAATCAAAAGTTGACCATTAAGGACAATAGGCTAACGATGCTAGATGATAATGGCGGTAAGATAGTGATAGAAGAAGATACTAAGCTTTATGGTTCTAAGTTTTATTATGGAGCAAGTCATAAAAAACTGATTGACGGCTTTTATGCTTGTATTCTAGAGAATAGAAGGGACTTTATACATGTCAAAGATGCCCTGCCTTCCTTACAAATGATTGATGCGATCATCCAATCATCTATGCTGAAGAGGGAAATCAGAATCGATGAAGTCCTTGTTTCCAATCGAAGTTTAGGAGATATGTAGTTTTTTAGGAGATTATATTTACTTAAGAATGATACCTTTTTTATTTTTGTGCACGATTGAGCAAATCGTCTGCCTTAAGACATTGAAAAAGCAATAGGGGTAAAATAATTGCCAATAATGAACAAGATTAGCTGATGTGTTTCTCATTTTAGCGATTAAGATAGAGGTATCGACTTTTATTTTACAAAAAAAGGAGCGAGTTCGATGCATAATCAGTTTGCTGCCCAATTGTTTACAGTAAGAGAAGAATTAAAGAGAGGAATTTCCCCTGTATTTAAAGAGTTGAAGGAGATGGGCTGGGACGGGGTTCAGCTATCTGCATTACCTGCTGACTATGATCCGCATGAAGTTGCAAAGGCCTTACAGGAAAATAATCTAGGCACAGCTGGAATACATATCCCGCTTGATCGGTTAGAAAACGATTTAGAACAAGTAGTGGAGGAAGTAAAGCTATATAACACAAAAGATATTGTCTGCCCATTTTTACCAGAGGATGTAAGAAATCAAGACGGGTATGAGGGGGTAAAGGCGCTTTTGAATGAAGTGGCTGAAAAAACACCAGAATTTCGCATCAGCTACCATAATCATGCCTTTGAATTTGATACAGACATAGATGGGAAATCAGCGCTGGAATATTTATTGGAGCCTACTTCCGATAATAAGATTTTTGCGGAAATTGATGTTTTCTGGGTAAAAAAGGCTGGAAAAGATCCGCTGCAATTTCTTAAACCCTATGCAAATAGAATGCCAATCATTCATTTAAAAGATATGACAAATGATGAAAGGCAAACTTTTGCAGAGGTTGGTACAGGGCTGATCGACTTTCCCCCTATTTTAAATTGGTGCAAAAAAGCTGGGGTTGAATGGTATGCAGTTGAACAAGATATTTGTCCAGGAGATCCGATGGATAGTCTCCGAATAAGTTTAGAAAATCTTAAACGTTTAACAAGACTTTTGCAGTAAAGCTTTAGAAATGAAAAAGAGAGGTTAGGAAGGAGACGGAGAAGATTGGCTAAAGTCAAAATAGGCATTATCGGTATTGGTAATATGGGAAGTTCGCATGCAATGTATTTAAATAATGGCGAAATTGAGGGAGCGGAATTAATTGCTGTGTGTGACAGCAATCCAGAAAGATTGAAATGGGCAAAGGAAACATTAAGAGAGCATGTTCAGCAGTTCGATCATGTTGACCGCTTTTTTGAATGTTCGGATATGGATGGAGTTATTATTGCAACACCTCATTATGATCATCCACCATTGGCGATTCAATCACTAGAACAAGGGTTTCATGTCTTAGTTGAAAAACCTGTAGGTGTATATACAAAAAACGTAAGGGAATTAAACGAGACTGCAAGCAAAAGCGATAAGGTATTTGGGATTATGTTTAATCAGCGAACCAATCCCTTATATCAAAAGCTGAGAGAGCTTGTGCAAAGTGGCGAAGTGGGAGAAATTAAACGAACAAACTGGATTATCACAGATTGGTATCGTTCACAAAGTTATTATGATTCAGGTGGCTGGAGAGCGACATGGGCTGGGGAAGGAGGCGGAGTTCTTCTAAATCAAGATCCGCATCAACTGGATTTATGGCAATGGACAAGTGGATTAATGCCTAAACGAGTCCGCGCATTTTGTGGATTTGGGAAGTTTCATGATATTGAAGTAGAAGATGATGTGACCGCATATGTGGAATATGAAAATGGAGCAACGGGCGTCTTTGTTACATCTACAGGTGATTCTCCTGGAACGAATCGCTATGAAATATCGGGTGATCGCGGAAAAGTAGTCATAGAGGATGGAAAGTTAACCTTCTGGCGACTAAGACAATCGGAAAGGGAGTTCAATAAAGAATATAAAGGGGGATTTGGCGAACCGGAATGCTGGAAAATTGATATTCCTATTAAAGGAGAAGCAACACAGCATAAGGGGATCACAGCAAATTGGGTAAATGCTATCCGCAATGGGACAGAGCTGCTTGGACCTGGTGTAGAAGGCATAAAGGGATTGGAAATCTCGAATGCCATGCATTTATCGGCATGGATCGATGATTGGGTTGAACTCCCTATTAACGAAGATCTTTTTTATGCTAAATTACAAGAAAGAATTAAGACATCTACTTTTAAAAAGAACAAGCATGCATCGATCACATTAGATGTGAAAGGTTCTCATTAAAGACAGGGCAGATTAGTCTGTCCTTTTTTGTAAGAATAAGAGAAATGTGGGAGGTACAGAAGATGAAATTAGCTTTTACTACTCTTGGATGTCCTCATTGGAATTTAGAAACAATTATCCAACATGCAGTGGAAAATGGTTATTCAGGCATTGATTTTCGTGGGCTGCTAGGAGAACTTGATCTATATAAGCTTCGTGAATTTTCAACAAACGTAAAAGAAACGGTACGTCTCTTTAAGGAAGCTTCTTTAGAGATTCCGTGTTTTTCCAGTTCAGTCAAATTGGTTACTCAATCACAAGAAGAATATGAGAAGTATGTAGAGGAATTAAGAGAATACGCATTGCTCTGTAAGAAATTCAACACTCCTTATATTCGTGTATTTGGCGGAGCGGTTGGAAAGTGGAAGAGAGAAGAAGCAATGGAAATCGCTGAGAAAAATGTTCATGATTATTTGGCGATTGTAGAGGATATTAATGTCAAACTTCTCCTAGAAACACATGATGATTGGACAGATAGCAGATATGTGAAAGAGCTAGTTCAGCGAGTTTCCTCTGATTATTTGCAAGTATTATGGGATATCCATCATCCCTATCGAACAATTGGCGAAAAGCCTGATGTTACTTGGGAGAATCTTGGGGAATGGGTTGCCTATACCCATTGGAAGGATTCTTATCTAAAAAAGGAAGCAGAAAGAGGCTATCAGCTTTGTCTTTTAGGAGATGGGGATATACCATTACAAGACATATACACTTTATTAAAAAGGAACGGGTATGATGGCTACTATACATTGGAATGGGAAAAAAAGTGGTGTCCTGAATTGGAGGAGCCGGAAATAGCCTTTAAGCAGTTTAGTAAGTATATGAAAAATATTCTTGTGTAAGGGGGAAATCCTATGAGGTTCGGATGCTGTGCTGCTATTGATCAGGCAGAGGCATTGGATAAAGCGGGGTATGATTTTATCGAATGTACGGTTATTTCCTTGATGCCAGAAGAAAAGGAAGAGGTATTTAAAACAATATTAGAAAAATATCAAGCATCACCTTTACCTATTGAAGCTTTTAATATTCTTTTGCCAAGTGACTTAAAAATAGTGGGAGATAAGGTAGATAATCAGCGAGTGAAAGATTATTTAAAATCTGCATTAGAACGTGTTTGCCGAATAGGTGCGGACACAATTGTATTCGGAAGTGGTGGTGCAAGAAGTTTTCCGAAAGGACTGTCGAAAGAAAAGGGCAGAGAACAAATGGCAGCCTTTTTATCGACAATATCGGATATGGCGGACCAATTAAGCTTAACGATTGTAATAGAACCGCTCAACAAAAAAGAATCGAATATTATTAATAGTATTTCAGAAGCTGCTGCATGGTCAAAGGAATTTAATCAAAAATCTTTAAAAATATTGGCTGATTTCTATCATATGGAAGAAGAAAAGGAACCACTTACGAATTTCTATGAATATAGAGATTTTATCCAGCATATCCATGTTGCTGATACGAATAGGCTGGCTCCTGGTACAGGAATGTATCCCTATCCTGAGTTTGTGCGAAACATACATAAAGCAAACTATGATGGCAGAATCTCCATTGAATGTAATTGGCGGAATTTTGCAGAAGAAATTGGACCAGCACTTGATTTTTTAAAAAAGCAGTTTTCTTGTCATTAAATGAGTCTCTAAATTTTTTTTAGTACCTTCTTATTTTTTGTTACAGATAAAAATGGTTTGTAACAATCTTGCCTAAAATTTCCTAAATTTAGATGTTATTTGCTAACTAACTCGATTGGTTAATACTTCCATCATGTTGTAAATCTCTTTTCTAGTAAGCTATCAACCTAGCAATCTTTTGTTTACCACTTTTTGGACGATGAATCGAAATATTACATCTGCTAGCCTAATAGAAGACACCAGAAACAACGACTACTAGGAGGTAAGAGTTTTGAAAAAATTAATAGTAGCCGCTGGATTAGTGCTATCTATTTCAGCATTTATGTTAATCGATAAAGCAGATGCAGCAACGAATCGAACGATTCAGTCTGGGGATACTTATTGGAAAGTGGCTAAGGGCTTTGGGATTCCAATCGGTGATTTAATGAAAGCAAATAATAGCAAAGCCTTAATTACAGGTCAAAATATTATTCTACCAAATGCCACTGTTTCACCAGCCGATAAAGATTTAATGGCGAGATTAGTTCGCGCTGAGGCTGTTGGTGAACCATATGCAGGAAAAGTTGCAGTAGCAGTGGTTGTTTTGAATAGAGTAAAAAGTAATCAATTTCCGAATACTATTCGTGATGTCATCTATGAAAAATCGAATGGATATTATGCTTTTACCCCTGTTCAAAATGGGGAAATTAATAAGGCAGCTGATGCGGAGTCAAAAAGAGCAGTTAATGAAGCAATTGCATTAGATGGAAAAGGAAATGGTTCTCTTTATTTCTTTAATCCAAAAACAGCTACAAGTGACTGGGTTTTCTCACGAGAAGCAACGGTTACTATTGGAAACCATCGTTTTGCTAGATAAATAGTAGATATTTCCTTTTAAAAAACAAAATAACTAAAAGAGCTATCTAAAATCCATACTCTCGGTTTTTAGACTAGCTCTTTTTTAATTCTAAATTATTTCTTTATGGTTGATGTATATTAGCTCTTTTTAAGTATTAGTATTTAATTCATACTAAATTATTGTTTTATTGGTTAATGGTACCAGATTCTTTAACTCTACTACCATATCCTGTATTATCCGATTTGTTAATTTTGATAGTTTAGATATCTTAAATATAGTAAGGAATAATATAAGGGATTTAAGTTATGAATGGGAAGTTTTGGCCGATTATCTAGATTTATTGTAGTATATTTATAGAAAATATTGGAGGTGAACTTTATGGTGGAAAGTTTAAAAGTAGTTAATATGACAAAGAAATATTCAGATGATAGGGAAATTATCAAAATAAAGAATTTTACTGTAGAAAAGGGAACCATTCATGTCATCGAAGGAAAAAGTGGTTCTGGGAAATCGACTTTTTTAAGTATTATAGGTGGATTGGAATTTCCTACAAATGGAAAGGTTTATTATAATAATGAATCATTTTATGATTTGCCTGAGCAAAGACAAGCTGAAATAAGGGGGCATAAATTTGGCTTTGTATTTCAATCCTTTCATTTAATACCAGAATTGACAGTTCGAGAGAATATTGAACTTCCATTGAAACTATTAAAAAAAAGGGAGAAACAATTGAAATATAGTATTGATGAGCTTTCGCAAGAATTAGGAATTCACTTTTATTTAAACAAGCTTCCAACTTTTCTATCAGGTGGGGAGCAGCAAAGAGTGGCTATTGCCAGGGCTTTAATAACTGAACCAGATATATTATTTGCGGATGAACCAACAGGTAATTTAGACCAAATTACAACTAAAAGTATTACTAGCTTATTAACTAAATTTAATAAGGAAAGAGAACTTTCTTTAATTATAGTTACACATGAGAAGAATTTAATTCAAGTTCCTCACTTTTTATATTCCATGAAAAACGGTGTATTAGAGGAGATGAGTTAAGTGTTTACATTAGGATTTAAATTTCTATGTTCTAGAAGAAAGTGGACTATATTGATAGTCCTTGCATTGTGTCTCATTATTTCTTCTGTTCTCTCTATATTTACAGCATCTGAGGCTATTAGAGCTGCTCTAATGGAAAAATCTTATTTGCAATATGGGAAAAATAGTGGAGTTCTGGTTGGTATTGAAAAGTCTAAATCTGAAATAAATAAGGAAGTAAAAAATATAGGCGAATTCCAATTGATTGATTGGATTCCTTTAGAGAATTCCAATTCCGCTACAATTGGATGGATGGATAAGGGAGCTGTAGACTTATCGAAAATTAAAGTAATGGAGGGACGGTTGCCAATTGGAAAAAATGAAGTAGCCATTGAATCCGCATACTTAAAATTATTTAATAGTAGCTGGGCTATTGGAGACATGATAACACTAGATGGTAAAGAAAAGCAATGGAAAGTAAAAATTGTTGGGATTATTTCAAATTATTCCTCGAAAAGGTATATACCTTTTCAATTTCAAAAAGAATTAGCTTTCCCCAATATTTTTATTAGCGAGCAATATAAAGACAAGTCTAGTAAAAGGAATTATCTAATTAACTATGAAGACGGCAAAAATACTACTCTCAAAAAAACAGAAAATTTATTAGCTGAGTATGATGATAAGGGTTTTGTAAATGAAAAGCTATTTTTGGAAGGCCTAAGAGATTATGATACTATTCGTAATATTTCAATCTTTTATCAAACGGTTATTCTTTTCATTTCGATATTTTCTATAAGCAGTTTATTTGCTTATTTTAATAAATCGCAACGGAGAAAAATTGGGGTATTAAAGGCACTTGGAATAAAAAGAATGCAGCTGTATTTTTTTTACTTTTCTCAAACATTTATTCTTTTCTTTTCTGGTTTGATTTTAGCAGTTCCCCTAAATTATGTTTTTAAATTCCTAATAATAAATAAGAGTTTTAAAGAAGGTATAAGTACATATCAAAATCAGACTTATACTTTTAGTATATGTTGGATTCTCTTTCTTTTTTTCATGGTTTTATTTCTATCTTTTTGGGAGATATTTCGTTCTAGAAATCTATCTATAAAAATGTTAATTAATGGAGTAGAAAAAATACCGATTGTGAATATACTAATTAATAAAAATATAAAAAGATTTGAGATAAAACAGTTAACAAGACAATTATTTTTGTTTCCTAAACAATTTATTTTAACTGTAGCAATGATAAGTTTGTCTATACTTATTTTATTGTTTTCTGTCATTTTTCAAAAAGAGACGGAAGGTATATGGGATATAGATGAATATTATTATTTAAATTCCCAGGAGGTTTACGGATTTGACACGCAAGATAATCTGCCTATCCTTTTAAGGAAGGGGTTAACTTTTTCAGAACAACAAGTTACGAATCTAAAGATTCTGCCTGGTGTTCAATATGTTGAGAAGAATCCTTTTATGGTAGATGTAATTCCATTAATCACATCACAGCAAAAAACAAAAGATATTACTCAATGGTTGGATAATCAGGGAGAAATAATCACTTATAATCAAAAATGGATTGTGCCAAATGTTAAATATGAAATTATTGATAAAGAGGAATTTTCACAACTTTTCCCAGAGGATGATTATAAAGCATTTCGAGGCAAAATCATGATCTTTGTTCCTAATAAGGATGGTAGAAAAGATGCAAATTTAAATAATCTGAAAGGAGAAACAATCGAATTCATTAAACAGGAAAAGCATGAAGGGAAATTGCAGAAAATAAAAGAACAGTTCGAAGTATATAGTGTTAACAATGAAACATATGTAAAACAAATTAATAACAAAAACAAAATAAGTTATGATGGTTTTACTATTATTTTTGATAAAGATACAATGCAGAATTCTAAACTCTTCAACGGTTATATGGAACTCGGAATATTTCTTGATACTAATATTACAGAAAATGAATTAAAGAAGATTGATGATTATGTTAATCAGATGATTGCTACTGTACCTGGTAGTTTGTTACAGAACATACCAGAATTTATCCAAAATGATACAAAGATAACTTCGTTGTTAGGTTTCCTTGCAAAATTTTCTTTCATAATTACTTTTCTTCTTACAGTTACTAGTATGTTTATAATCGTATTTAGTAAATACCAACTCCAAAAAAAGGAGTGGGGGATTTATCTGTCTTTAGGAATGTCAAAAAGAAAATTATATTATTTTCTGACATCAGAAATGGTAGTTTATTGTTTAATTGCTGCTTTAATGAGTTTTATTATTATATTTTTGTATTTAATGGGCGCAGTTTTAACCTTTCCTCTCTCTTACTATTTATATTATTATCTTCTCGTTATTATATATATGTCGCTTCTATTAATAGTTGGAAGTTTTATTATTTATAAAATAGTCATAAATCAAACAGTGTATAATATGTTAAGGGAAGTAGAATAAGTAAATTTTTAGTTGCTTTTAAACAGTCCATACAATTATAAACAAAAATCTAGTCGTATATTATAATAAGAGAATGTAGACAGAATCTGTATTTTAGTGGAAAGAGGGGGGAAGAGTGAATAAGAATTTATGGGCTGGATTTATTCTGGGGATTGCAGTGACCATTGGCATCGGATTAGCAATTATCTTTATTGGGGATTATTCTGTTCAAAAGGAAACGAAAACAGGATCTCAATCAATTACAGAGGAGGGGAATAGTAAAGAGGAAAAGTCTAGCAAAATAGACGGAAATAACGAGAGTGAAGGAATATCCTACAGTATCGAACCATATGTTTTGCTATTAAAAAAGGAGGATGGATCTATAGAATCATTTAATCATGATAGTGCATCAAGCGAAATGAAGCCTGTTGATTATTCACCTACTCGAAAAAAAGTTTTGTTAACTCCACAATATGGGTGGGAGGCAGGTGGGGCGCTCTATGTTTATTCGAAAGAAGATGGATTAAAAGAAATAATCAATGTGAACGCTACCTCTGGTGAACAAGAATATCCAAGTGGAGCTGTTTGGCTAGATGAGCGATATATACTTTATATGAATAGTAATTTGTATGGAACGATTCCTAGTGGAGAATTAAAAATCTATGATACGGAAACTAAACGGCAGCTGCCACTTGACCTATTTAAAGGTGATGCGGCAACGCACCTTGCTCGATTAACTAGTATGGGAAAAACGTATATAGTTATTGGAGGAATACAGTTCACAGATGATATGTTAAATGATACGAAAGCATATGTGGAGCAGCATGATTTAGAAGAAATTCTTAAATTGGTAGAATGATAGATAGTTTGAATTGAAAGACCACAAAGGGGTTATAGAAAATCTATAACCCCAACATATCAGCCTTATAAACTAATCAATAAGCCCTTCTTCTTTCAAAAATTCGACCGCAACATCTTCATATTGCTCTTTATCAATATCTACTTTTGCATTTAATTCTTGCATTTTTTCATTATCAATTTTTCCGACAAGCATGCTTAATACTTCTTCTAATTCTGGATATTTCTCTAATGTTTCCGCTCTAATTACTGGTGTTGCATAGTATGGCGGGAAGAAGTTCTGATCATCTTCTAGAACTTGTAAATCAAATGCTGGGATACGGCCGTCTGTTGAAAAGGCGTCAATAACATCGACATCACCGTTTTTAATCGCACTGTACATAATACCAGAGTCCATCGCTTGCGTATTTTTAAATTGTATTCCATAGGTATCGATAAGACCTGGATAGCCATCTTCTCTTTCTAAGAATTCCGGTTCAGATCCTAAGGTTAGGTCCGGTGCGATCTTTTTTAAGTCTGAAATAGTCTTTATTTGGTACTTTTCCGCATCTTCTTTGCGCATGGTTAATGTGTATGTGTTGTTAAATCCAAATGGCTCTAGCCAAACTAAATTATAGTCTTCTTTAAATCTTTTTTTCACTATTTCATAGGCTTCGTCAGGATCACTAACCATATCTTCCTTTAAGATACTTAATAATCCAGTACCTGTATATTCCATATACATATCATAATTTCCGGTATTAACCCCCTCAAAGGCTGGGGCGGTTCCGCCAAGGAAAGATTCATAGTTTACTTTTAAGTCTGTGTGCTCTTCAATGAGATGCCCCATGATGTACACCATAATTTCTTGTTCTGTGAAATTTTTTCCAGTAATAGTGATGCTATCCTTTCCGCTTTTTCCACTGCTGAAATTGGCAATCACAGTCGAAAGTGGAAGGATTACGATTAAACCTGCAACAATCCAGATTCGTATTTTGCTTTTTTTCACTTTTTTATTTTGAAGACCTTGAGGGGTCACATCTGTTTCTAATAGTTTTAATAAGTAATCAAATATAATCGCCAAAAGGGCAGATGGGATTGCTCCAGCAAGGATAAGGCCAGTATTATAGGTTTGTAAACCACGGAAGATCAAATCTCCCAGTCCGCCTGCGCCGATTAATCCAGCGATTGTTGCCACCCCGATTATTAATACTGTTGCAGTCCGAATTCCTCCCATAATAACGCTTAAGGATAGTGGCAATTCAACCATCCATAACACTTGGCGATTGGTCATACCCATCCCTACGCCAGCTTCGATTGCAGATTTTTCTACTCCGACAATTCCTAGATATGTATTGCGCAAAATAGGTAATAGACCATAAACAGTTAAAGCAATAATGGCTGGAAGTTTCCCAGTACCGATGAATGGTACTAGAAATACTAGTAATGCCAAACTTGGTATGGTTTGAAATACGCCGGCTACTCCAATGATGGAGTCTGCGATTTTTCTGTGGCGAGTTAAATAGATTCCTAGTGGAACGGAAATCACGATTGCAATGGCAATAGAGATAAGAGAAAGATACATATGCTCTAAAATTAAATTCCATATTGTCGGCCAACGGTTGATGAAGACATCTATTGTGTCTGTGATTATATTAGGAATGGCTCATCCCTCCTTTTTATTCTCCAATTTGGTCAGCAATATATTCCACAAGACCTGCACGGTTGACAATACCAATAATTTTAGAATGCTGGTCAATTACTGGAATAAAGCCATATTGGGATTCACTAACAAGTTGAAAAGCTTTTTCAGTTGCTTCTTCAAGATGAAGCGTTTTTATATTCGTATCCATTATATCTTGCAAGGTTAATTCTTCTTCTCTATATCGTTTTTGTACCTCCCACACATTCGCTATTCCGAGAAAGGTATTAGATTTGTCGACGACCACTAGACTATCCACACGCTTTCTTCTCATTAATTTTAATGATTCTGCAAGACCGCGAGACTCACCGGCTGTTACAGGAGGAACCATTAATTTTGCTAATTTAGGTAAAGAAATATTTTCTTGCAAACGATCTTCTCCAATAAAATTGCGGACAAATTCATTTGCTGGGTGACGTAATATATTTTCTGGCCGATCTAATTGCACAATTTCTCCGTCTTGCATAATACAAATTCGATCCGCTATTTTAAGGGCTTCATCCATATCATGTGTAACAAAGACAATTGTTTTTTTGATATCCTGCTGCAAGCGGACTAATTCATCTTGCAATTGTTCGCGGCTGAGAGGGTCTAAGGCACTGAACGGTTCATCCATCAAAATTATTTTCGGCTCTGCCGCAAGGGCTCTAATAACCCCAATCCTTTGCTGCTGTCCACCGCTTAATTCAGAAGGGTAACGATCACCAAATGTATCAGGATCTAACCCGACCATTTTCATTAAATCATTAATTTTGTCTAAATATTGTTCTTTTTTCCATTTTTGGAGTCGAGGAACGAGCGATACGTTTTCTTTAATTGTCATATGGGGTAACAAACCTATTTGCTGAATGACGTAGCCAATAGTTCTGCGGAGTTTTACAGGATCCTCTGTAGAAATATCCTTTCCTTCGATCGTAATGGAACCACTAGATGGTTCTATAAGTCGATTGATCATTCTCATCGTAGTTGTCTTACCAGAACCACTTGGGCCAATTAGAACAAGTAATTCTCCTTCTTTTACCTCGAAGGTAATATTCTTTAGCGCTTTAAATCCATCTTGAAACGTTTTGGTTACTTCTTTAAATTGAATCAATTTCTACGAACACCTCCAGACCTTTCTTTAAAACTAATTACCCGTTTTTGCTAACTAACTAACCACCTTTTTATAAACTATTTATGAAAGACATTTACTATTATTATATCATTATTTTTAGAAAAAAAAGACCGAAAAGGAATGATTAAGGGAATAATAATTAGAATTTTCAATCAAATAACATAGGGGATAATAATAATGTAATTAAATTTTGGAGAATCTTAGATTGAATATCTTACAAGCTATTCGTTACCAATATTTATTTATAAGAAATATTTAATACGGACAGGGGTTATCCTAACACAAGTAAATAACTATTGGATAAGCCCTAATTCTATTCTCTATAAAAAATTAACCGTATTCTTTCTAAATTGTTTAGGAGTAATTCCGGTATACTTTTTAAATACTTTCGTGAAATAGCTTTGATCGGTAAAATTTAAAAGGGCATGAATATCAGATAAGGAATGTTCTGCAAAAGTCATCAGTTTTTTTGCTTCCTCAATTTTCATTTGCTGTATGTATTCACTAATAGGAATTCCCACTTCTTTTTTAAATAAATTGGATAGATATTTGGGGCTGATAGATAAATGCTCTGCAATGGACTGTAAGGTTAATGGTTCATAGATATGCTTGTAAATATAGTTTCTGCATTGAAAAATAGGTCGCGAATAATTTTCCCTATTTGTTTTAGCTACTTTATCTGCAAATTCATACAAGATATTTTCTGTGAAGAAATGAATGTCCTTTAAATCTTGTAATTCCTCTAAGTCTTGAATGTAGCGGTCTCCTAAAGAATAGGCGATTTCAGGATGAAGACCGCCTGTAATGGCCGCACGGGTTGCAAGGGTAATGGTTGCAATAGTTAAATTTTTTTGATTTCTTACTTCATTTTTTTTAGAAAGCTTTCCAAAATGAAAGGAAGTGCTTTCTTTAAAGGCTTTCCAATATGCAAGCAGATTTTCTTTTTGTCCATCTATAATAAATTGATAGAGTTTTTTCTCCGCAATAGGATCATGATGAAAGGAGGAATTTTGGTGTGTTTCTAATATGTATTTATTTGCAGTCTTTTCATCATTTAAATGATTGGGCAATTGCATTTTTGGAAAGGTAATGTCTTTGTCATAAATCTTGTTATTGTATAAAAAATAGATAAGTTTGCAGATTTGTCCTAATTTCGCAATGCTTATGACGGGAAGAGAATAATAATAGTCGCTTAAAGCATCTTCCAAACCACTTTGGCGATAGGCAGTGATCAAGTTATCTATCAGCAGTCTACTTGGCCGTTTAGATAAAACGGGGCCTAAAATAATGGTACCTAAGTTGGTAATTGGAATGATGGATACGTTTTCATAAAAAGGTGTACCTATTATGGCGGGAGATAGAGAATTCTTTCCATTACTAGGAATGACCTGTCTGTAAAAGGATTGTTTAGAAGGATAAAGAGGATTAATTAGTTCGTTCGCTGTTTTTTCTGCCATTATAGTTCCTTCATTATTAAGTAAAGTAATTGAGATATTTAATATATCTGTCATTAAATTACATATATACTCCAAATTCTTCATATTTAGACGATTTCCCACTAGATTCTCCTCCATTAAATTGAAAGTTGTCAAAATTTAGAGAGTGATACGGTAGTTAAAATACCAAAATAATAGAAATTATACCATAACCATCTTTGATATCAGTATATACTTGGACTACTTAGGTAAGCGCTTTCTATTCATTTTGTTTCCTTTTTAGATTTATAGAAAGCAGAAAAAATCTCTATCAAAAGGAGTGGAACTTTATGAGGAAAATCTATGGTTTTGTTTTATTATTTCTACTTACGATTGTGTTGGGGGCATGCAGCAATAGCTCCTCAACGAGTACAGAAGATCTAACTATTCCGGATAATCCAGAGGATATAAAAGGAGATGTCACCGTCTGGGCCTGGGCATTGGAAGCAAATTATTTAGAAAAGGATGTACTTCCTGCTTTTAATAAGAAATATCCTAATGTAAACGTGAAGATTGAGCATATTGGTGTTGATCAAGTATACCAAAAGGTTAGTGCGGGTCTTTCATCAGGTGGAAGCGGATTACCAGATGTAGTACAGGTAGAAAATAATCGTATTCATTCATTTACAGATGATTTTCCAGATGCATTTACGAATTTAAGTTCACTTGGCTTTGATAAACATGAAAATGAATTTTCTAAGTCGAAAATAGATGGGTTAAAGGATAAGGATGGAAATATTATTGCAGCACCAAGAGACTTAGGACCAGTGGGTGTTATCTATCGGACAGATATTTTTGAGGAGGCAGGAGTTGACCCAGCGACTATTAAAACATGGGATGACTATATCGAAGCGGGGAAAAAGGTTGTTGCTCATACGGGGAAGGCATTTCTTGGAACAGATGGAGATGGATTGCTTAGAATTATGCTGCAGCAGCAAGGGAGCTATTACTTTACAGAGGATGATAAATTAGATCTTACTTCAGACGCAGCCAAAAAGGCCATTGATATTTTGCAAAAAATGAAGGATGCAGAATTAATTATCTATACAAATAACTGGGATGGCCAAGTAGCAGCAATGAAAAATGGAGAGGTCGCAACACAGCCTGGTGCTGTCTGGTGGAGTGGAACGATGATTGAACAAATGCCTGAGCTGTCAGGTAAATGGGGCATGTTCCAACTGCCTGCTTTTGAAGAAGGGGGAGGGAGAGCTTCTAATGATGGAGGATCTGCCTTAGCGATTCCAAGTAAATCGGATAATAAAGTAGCAGCATATGTGTTTGCTGAATTTGCATCAACAGATGTAGAATCACAAATTAAGGCACTTACGAATAGAGGATTATTCCCAGCGTTATTAGCAGCATATGAAGAGCCGGTTTTCAGTGAAGAACAAGAATACTTTAATAATCAAACATTCTTTAAAGATTTTGCTGATACAGTAACAGATATTCCATCTGTTAATCACAGCAGTGCAGAGTTAGAACTCAGATCCATTATGACAAGTCAAATGGAAGCATTTTTACTTGAGAATAAACCAGCAGCACAAATATTGGAGGATGGAAAGAAACAAGCTGAGCAGCAAACTGGATTGGAATCGAGCAATTAAAAACCATTTTTGCTAAAGGAGTAGAGGCTGACTTTTGAGAATAGCATTTGAACCTATTTTTGAATGCAGCCTCTAAAAAGGAGGGGGAGAAGAATGTCGGATAATAAAATGCTAGAAACAGGAACAAATTCATTAACTATAAAAAAGAAAAAACAATTTATCACGCCTAAGACCGTTCCTTATCTATTTGTTGGTCCTGCCTTGCTATTGTTTATTGCTTTTACGGTTTATCCTATAATTGCTTCTTTTCTATTAAGCTTTCAAACAAAGGTTGCAGGTGTTTATACTTTTTCTGGGCTTGCAAACTATACGCGGCTTTTCAATGATCCGCTCTTTTACAAAGCGCTTGGCAATACATTTATTATTTTGCTAGTGCAGGTTCCGATTATGTTATTCCTAGCCGTCTTATTAGCGAGTGTATTGAATTCTAGTTTATTAAGAATGAAAGGTTTTTACCGGGTCGCTTTTTTTACTCCTGCTGTTACTTCATTAGTCGCAGCCTCTATTATTTTTGTATTGCTGCTAAATACAGACTACGGTTTAATTAATTACTTATTCACTTCGATCGGCCTTGAGAAGGTTCACTGGCTGACAGATCCTTTCTGGGCGAAGGTCTCCCTTATTCTAGTAACAACTTGGAGATGGACTGGCTATAACATGGTTATCTTATTAGCTGGTTTGCAAAACATCCCGAATAGTTTGTATGAAGCAGCTAGTATAGATGGTGCCAGTACAATCAAGAAATTCTTTTATATCACGATTCCACAGCTTAAGCCCGTTCTGTTATTTACTTTTGTAATGTCAACAATTGGCTCCTTCCAATTATTTGATGAGCCGTACAATTTAACAAATGGCGGTCCAAATAATGCGACAATAACGATTACTTACTATCTTTATAATCAGGGCTTCAGTTTCTTTAATTTTGGTTATGCATCAGCCATTGCTTATGTAATTGTGCTCTTTATCGCGGTTCTATCATGGATTCAATTTAAGGTGGTGAGGAATGACTGATGGCAAAACAGAAACGTATTCAAAAAATATTTATGCATCTTTTTTTACTTATTGGTGTTGTCATTTCGATTGGTCCATTTTATTGGATGCTTGTAGGGGCAACAAATCCTTCAGGCGATGTGCTGGCCTTTCCTCCAAAATTGATCCCTGGTGATTATTTGCTGGAGAACCTACGAAATTTAAGCAATTCTATCGATATTGTCAAAGCAGTAACTAATTCATCTATCATTGCCATTGTTTTTGTCGTAGTAAGTTTATTCATTTGCTCTGCAGCAGGCTATGCTTTTGCGAAATTTAAATTTAAGGGGAGCAATCTGATTTTTGCATCCTTTTTATTGGCGATGATGATCCCCTATCAAGCTACGATTATTCCACTATTTCAAATTTTTGGATCGATAGACTGGATTAATACGTATCAAGCGATTATATTGCCGCAAATATGCTATCCCTTTGCTATCTTTTTGATTAGGCAAAATATGCAGGGAATACCAGATTCCTTAATAGAAGCAGCAAGAATAGATGGAGCTGGAGAATTCTTTATCTTTTTCAAAGTTGCTTTACCAACAATGAAGCCTGCTTTAGCGGCTGTTGGGATATTCCTTTTTACCCATCAATGGAATAATTTTATGTGGCCATTAATAGTGATGACAACACAGGAAAATTATACTTTACCAGTGGCTTTGTCCACTTTAGCTGGTCTTAATTCCATTGATTATGGACAATTGATGTTAGGGACAGCTATTTCGGTAATCCCAGTAATGGTCGTCTTTCTTATCCTGCAAAAACACTTTATTTCCGGTATTTTAGGTGGTTCGATAAAAGAATAAAGAATATAGATAGGAGTGCAAATAATGACGAAAAAATGGACGGCGGAAAAATTAACACTAGGTGTTTGCTATTATCCAGAACACTGGTCAGAGGAACTGTGGGAAAATGATTTTCGAAGAATGAAGGAGGCAGGATTTACCTATGTTCGCATGGGGGAATTTGCCTGGACGATTTTTGAGCCAGAAGAAGGAGTATATTCTTTTGCTTTATTCGATCGGGCGATTGAAAAGGCCCATAAATTAGGACTGAAAACAGTGCTCGGAACTCCAACGGCAACACCGCCAGCATGGCTCACCCATAAATATCCCGATGTATTGAATGTATCTCAATCTGGTATAGCTTACCAGCATGGCGCTCGTAGACATTATAACTACAATTCGGAAAACTACCGGAGACTAAGTTCGGCTATTGTGACAGAAATGGCAAAACATTATAGCTATAATCCAGGGGTTGTCGGCTGGCAGATTGATAATGAACTAAATTGTGAAATAGATGTTTTTTATTCCGAGGCCGATCATTTTGCTTTTAGAAAATGGGCAAAGGAAAAGTATCAAACGCTAGATCAATTAAATGAGGCATGGGGAACCGTTTTTTGGAATCAGACATATACCAGCTGGGACCAAGTCTATTTAACTCGTACAACGGTTCCCAATTCTCCGAATCCCCATCATATGTTAGATGAAAAGAGGTTCATTTCTGATAGTGCTATTTCTTATGCAAAAATGCAAGCAGACATTATTCGGAAATATACAAGCAATCAGTGGGTTACCACAAATGGGATGTTTAAGCATCTCGATAATCATAAGCTGACGAATGAAGTGCTAGACTTCTATGCTTATGATTCCTATCCTAATTTCGGCAGAGTCTTAGAAGATAAGAGCGATAAGCCTTTACGAGACCGGAAATGGAGCTGGAACTTAAGTGTCGTCCGCAGCATTTCCCCTAATTTTGCTATTTTTGAACAGCAGTCTGGTCCAGGCGGATGGGTAACACGACTAGAACAGCCGTCGCCTAATCCAGGACAGCTTCGACTTTGGACCTATCAATCGATTGCACATGGTGCAGATTTAGTTATGTATTTCCGCTGGAGAACAGCAACGAAAGGAACAGAAATTTATTGGCATGGCATTAATGACTATCATAATCTGCCTAACCGCCGTATAAAAGAAGTAGAGCAAGTAAGCAAGGAGATTCAACTAATAGGAGAGAAGATAGCAGGAGCGACTTATCAGGCAGAGATAGCGATCGTCACTAATTATGATAATGAGTGGGATGCGGAATTTGATAAGTGGTCTGGACCTTTTGCTTCCCTTAGCATAGAGGCATGGTTTAAAGCGCTGCAGTATAACCATGTACCTGTAGATGCCTATAATCTAAATAGAAACTCTAATCTAGAAGAGTTGAAAAAATATAAAGTACTGGTGTATCCTCATGCAGCGATTGTATCAGAACAAACAGCGAATTTGCTGGAAAGGTATGTAAAGCAAGGCGGCAAATTAATACTAGGCTGCCGAACTGGATATAAGGATGAAACAGGTCAAGTCTATATGAAAGCATTCCCAGGTTATCTAGCAGCTCTTACGGGAATATCGGTAGAGGATTTTACAAGGGAAGCGCCGTTTGAAACTACTCCAATCGTAATCTACAAAGATAAAACAGAGATTAAGACTAGAGGATTTTATGAGACTTTGAAAGTCGAATCAAAAGATACGGAAGTAATAGGGAGGTTTTCTGACTGTTATTTTGAAGGAAAGCCCGGCCTGGTTAAGCACCAATTTGGAGAGGGAGCTTGTTATTATTTTGGAGGCGTTTTCACTATCGAGCTTGCTGAAAATTTACTCGAAGAAATACAAATTAATAATTATAATAATAAGTTTGATTTACCTGAAAGTGTAGAGTTGTCCATACGCAAGAAAGAAGGAAAAGCATATGTTTTCTTATTAAATTATTCCCATGAGATGCAGGAACTGGAGGTAAAGGAGGAAATGACCAATATTTTAACAGGAGAGAAGATACATCAGAAGATACAATTAAAGGGTTATGATGTGCTTGTGTTAGAGTAGAATATCAAGGGATAAATAGGTTTAAGGAGGGACGTTGTAAATAAAGCAACGTCCCTTTTAAATTGCTAATATCTGCAAAATAAAAATTATTATTTTCATATTGTATGATTGTCCTTTATACTAGGGAAGTATGTTAAAAATAGAGTAGCTAGATCCCTCAAAGAAATGATTCTTTTCAAATAAATTAAGCTAGTGAATTTTTGTAAGGAGGAAATGTCGTTTGACCACTATTGAAAAAGAAACAATGATTGTTGAAATTAAGAATGTTGATGAAAAAGGTGCTGGACAGGCAGTTGTTTGGCGTGAAAATGAATTAGGAAACAAAAAAAAATTAAAACTAACAATTCCGCAAACTTTACCAGGTGAAAAGGTAAAGGTAACAGTTGATCAGCCTCACAGAAGACATCGAAAAGCGATGCCAGAAGAAATCTTAGCTGCACATGCGGAAAGAATTGGACCAGCTTGTCCACATTTTGAAAAATGCGGCGGATGTGTTTGGCAGCATTGGGATTATAATGGGCAATTACAACAAAAAACCAATCATGTAAAACGGGTGATTGAAGAACAAGGATTTGATCCGAGCTTAGTAAAAGATACTATCGGCATGGATGAGCCATGGAGATACCGTAATAAAATGGAATTTACCTTTGCTGCGGATGGTTCTCTTGGTCTGCATGAGCAAGGGAATTTCAGAAAAATTATTTCCTTAGAAACTTGCCTGATTGCTGGAAAAGAAATGGTGGAAGCAGCACTTGAAATAGCCAATTGGGTACAGGAACATGCATTAAAAGGTTATAATAAAGATACACATGAAGGACTTCTTCGTCATTTAATGGTGAGACAGTCTTTTGCTACAGGGGAAATGATGTTGGCGCTATTTGCGACAGAAGCTCCAGATGGTTCTTTGAAAGATGCAGTGGATACAGTAGTTGCTCGTATTACCGAAAAGTTCCCGCAAGTTAAAAGCTTTATGTGGCTAGAGAATACCGATTGGGCAGATCGTACGCAATCAGAAAAAAGCCATACATTAGCTGGCAGGGATTTTATTTACGATGAAATGGATGGATATCGATTCCGCGTGTGGTTTGATACTTTCTTCCAAACGAATCCAACACAAGCACAAAAATTAGTCGATTTAGCAGTAGAAATGGCAGAACCAAAAAAATCAGAAAATATGATTGATCTATTCTGTGGCGTCGGAACATTCTCTCTTCCATTTGCGAGCAGGGTTGGCAAGCTTGTAGGCATTGAAATTGTCGAAAGCTCGATTGAATCAGCTAAACGAAATGCAGGAGATAATGGTATTGATAATACTACTTTCCTAGCACAAGATGCCCGAACTGGACTAGCACAAGTATTGGAAACATTTGGCAGACCTGAGTTATTGCTGTTAGATCCTCCTCGCTCGGGTGCAGGTGGAAAGGTAATGAGACGTATCGGACGTTCTCAACCAGAAAGAATTGTATATGTATCATGTAATCCGGATACCTTTGCTACTGATATTAAGCAGCTGGAGCCATTTGGATACACGTTGAAAGTGGTTCAGCCAGTGGACTTATTCCCGCATACGGTCCACGTCGAATGCTGTGCATTATTAGTAAGAAATAATTAACATTTGGGAAGCTGATTTCAGATTTTTTCTGCTATCAGCTTTTTTATTGTTATAGATAGAAAATGGGGTTGTATTAGTATTGTAGAATCTCCATTTTAAAAAAAATTATCCCCTATGTAGGGGAAATATGAGCAATTGGAGAAAGAGGAATTGTAAATATTTAGTTATTTCTCCCAAATACCCCGGCAAATATTACAGTTCTTCCAACAATTATGCAATGAGTTTTGTTTCCAAACCTGTTAGCCTTGTATATGGGCCTGTTAAAACAGGAGGTATACAAAAAATGAAACAGTTATTATTTATTGCAATTATATTCACTTTTATTAGTGGTTCTTATATATATATACCATCTATTGCAAATGCAGAAACAATTAGTAAGGAAGAAACAACAACTGTAGCGACAAGAAAATTTGCTGTTGATAAAAAAGAAAATGTAAAAGCTTCTGATGAATCAGCAGACATAACAAATAATGAAAAAAAATTACTGGCCCGTCTTGTTCATGCAGAAGCGAAGGGTGAGCCGTTTGCCGGTAAAGTAGCAGTAGCTGATGTAGTACTAAATCGTCTAGATGATAAGCAGTTTCCTGATACAGTAGAGTCTGTCATCTATGAGAAAAATGCTTTTCAGCCTGTTCAGAACGGTTCCATCGATAAAGCAGCGGATAAAGAGTCCATGGAAGCAGTAGAAGAAGCATTAAATAATGGTAAGGAGAATAAAGAGCTTCTTTACTTCTATAATCCAGATACAGCAACAAGTGATTGGATTTTTACAAGAAAAGTTATTAAGCATATAGGAAATCATGCATTTTCTATTTAATAAGTATTAATTAGTTAATTATTTTGCCATTATTTCATATATTTGTAGTAGTAGCTGGGGAGATTTTTGAATAGAATTTCTCCTTTTTTTATTTAAAATTCTTTATTAATTATAGCTAATACGCGAAAAAGGAAAATATTTGAAACTTTTTTAAATACTATTCGTATAGTTTTTTATTGAGGAGGTGATGTGGTGAAGAAAAGTAATCATCGTATATTCATAATCGCATTATTTCCTTTTCTTCTTATTTTATTAGTTGGATGTACTGAGAAAACAGTTAAGGACACAGATCCATACATACAACCAGTAGAAGCAGTTTTACAAAATGCTTTAAATGGCCCGAAGGATGAGTTAATAGAAATATGGAACAAACAAAAGGAAAGCAAAGTAAATGGAGAAGAAAAGCAGGCTGCTCTAGGAGAATATGAAGAAGCAGTCTTTAAAGATTATTTTTCTAATCAAAAATCCTATAATGATTTCATTACAAGATATGGAACGAACCTAATGATGGAGCCGTATAAAAAGGATTATAGTCTTAAGGTGAAAAATATTGAATTCGAAAGAACAGATTCGAAAGGAAAGATTTATAACTTTTCAATATCATTAGCATATCATAAAAAGGGCATGGATGAGCCAAAAGTAAAACAAGTAACTGGGCAAGCGAATGTAAATGCTGATTATAAAATTGAAAGAATGTTAATCCGTGTAAATGATTTATGGGGATCATTTGATAAGAGAAAGTAAAAGCTGCTATGTTAATGAAGAAGTGGATGAAGATAGCGTTAGAAAAAGAGATGTAATTATTCGGGTGAAATGATAAGAGACAGGCAAAAATGCCTGTCTCTTATTTCATTGTAATTCCATATCGCATTTTTTCCGATAATTCTTTTCCCGTTGTTTTCAATAGCTGTAAATAGTCATTAAGGAGATCATCGCTTACTGTAGAAACTAATGTTGAGATGCTAAGCGCTGCTAGTATTTGTCCATGTTGATTTAGAATTGGTACCGCGATACAGCGGACACCTAGTTCATTTTCTTGATTATCCACAGCATACTCGTTATAACGCACCTTTTCTAATTCCATAAGGAAATCTTCTTTCTTGGTAATAGTCCGGTTTGTTGCTTGTGTAAACAGATAGTTATCTAGTAGTGAATGAATTATATCTGGAGGTTGATACGATAACAATAATTTTCCGATTGCTGTACAATGGAGGGGAATTCTTCTCCCAATCCGAGAGTACCGAATAACAGAATTAGCCCCTTCTTCCTTGTCAATGTATACACCTGCATTCCCATCAAGAATACCTAGATGGCAAGTTTGGCCCGTCTTTAGTGCTAACTCAACGAGATATTTATTAGCTATTTGCCTGATGTTTAAAGTATTGATAACTAAATTCCCTCTTTCAACGAGCTTTAAGCCTAATCGATATTTTCCATTTTCAGAATTTTGATCAATATAGCGAGATTGCTGCAAAGTCTTTAATAAAGAATGTACTGTACTTTTATGAAGCCCCATTTGTTCGCTGATTTCCGTAATCTTTAATTCTACGGTGTGATCGTTAAATAAATCTAATATTTGAAGTGCACGTTCAACAGATTGAATGATTGGCATAATATCTTCTCCATTTTTGCTTTATAATATCTAACTATTTCCTAGGATAACAAACATTATAGTGTACTTTTACATTAATACAGCCATTTCAAAATAGCAATCTCTATTTGTAAATTAGAAAATATTCAAAATTAACAAAATGTAAGTGTTTACTTTTAAGGGCTGTATGTTATAATCAATTCACACAGACTAAATAATAGTATTGAGTTTTATAATGTAAAACAAAAAGGAGAGATAAGAAAAAATGACCGAACTGAATCGATTTAAAGGCATTATTCCGCCAGTGTCAAGCATTCTTGATAAAGATGGTAATCTGAAAGAAGGCGAAATGGCGTTATTAATTGATAGACTAATTGAGGAAAAAGTAAATGGCTTATTCTTTTTAGGTACTGGTGGAGAATTTTCGCAAATGTTTGTAAAGGAGAGAAAGAGGATTGCTGAATTTGCTGTTAAGTATGTTGCAAAAAGAGTTCCTGTCTTAATTGGAATTGGCAGCACGAATACAAGGGAGGCAATTCTGCTCGGTCAGCATGCGGAACAAATAGGCGCAGATGGAATTGTTGCTATTAATCCCTATTATTGGAATTTGACCAAAGAGAATTTATATACCTATTTTAGTGACATTGCAAAGTCCGTTAAGCTGCCAGTTTTACTCTATAATTTTCCCACCCTTACAGGGCAGGATTTAACACCTGATTTTGTGAAAGAGCTTGTTCTAAATCATCAAAATATAGTTGGTATTAAAGAAACGATTGATTCTATCGGACATATTCGCGAAATGAATGATAAGGTAAAAATGATTAATCCTGATTTTTCTGTTTTTTGTGGGTTTGATGACCATTTATTTAATACGTTACTGCTTGGAGGAGATGGAGCAATAACAGCTAGTGCAAATTTTGCACCACAATTATCAGTTGGTCTGTATAATTCCTTCTTAGCAGGGGATATAGAAAAAGCAGTTTCTTTGCAGAAACAATTAGCTATATTGCCACAACTATATAAAATAGATAGCCCGTTTGTAAATGTAGTGAAGGAAGCAACGAAATTATGTGGTATAGATATTACAACCGAGGTGTTGCCTCCTGCTAAAGCGCTCAATGAAGAGAAGAAGCAGCAAGTTAGGGAAATTTTACAACAGGCAAATTTATTATAAGAAAAGGTGATAGATTGCTTTTTTTAAAATGATTATTTGTTTACTAAACAAACAGATATTGGAGGGTGATAGGATGACATTACCATTTATATTTGAAAACGAGAATAAATCCCTTTATGAAGTAAAAACGAATGCAAAGGGGCCAACTGGAAAGCTGCCACTTACTGCACAAATGCTGGAGGATTCGCCGAGCGGGGATTTATTCGGACTTAGCCAAAATGTAGGAATGGGATGGAAACCGAAAGATTTATTAGGAACAGAAGTCCTTATTCTAGGTACAAAAGGTGGTATAAGAGATCATAATGGTGAGCCAATCGCGCTAGGGTACCACACAGGACATTGGGAAGTTGATATCCTCATGGCAGAGGCAGCTGCAGAAATTCGAAACCATAAAGGTGTTCCTTTTGCGGGTTTTGTTAGTGATCCTTGTGATGGTCGTTCGCAAGGAACATTAGGAATGTTTGATTCTTTTCCTTATCGAAATGATGCTGCAATTGTTTATCGGCGTTTAATTCGTTCATTGCCTACTAGAGAAGCAGTAATAGGCGTTGCAACGTGTGATAAAGGATTACCTGCCATGATGATTGCGCTTAGTTCTATGCATGATTTGCCAACTATTATTGTGCCTGGTGGTGTTACTCTGCCTCCAGCAATTGGGGAGGATGCAGGAAAAATCCAAACAATTGGCGCACGATTTGCGAATAAAGAAATTAGTTTGAAGGAAGCGGCAGAACTTGGCTGCGTGGCATGTGCTACACCAGGAGGAGGCTGTCAATTCCTTGGTACTGCTGCAACCTCGCAAGTAATTGCGGAAGCACTAGGCATAGCAGTCACTCATTCAGCACTTGCTCCTTCTGGACAAAAGATTTGGGTAGAAATGGCAAGGCAGTCAGCAAGAGCTGTTTTAGAAATGGAAAAGAATCAAATTACAACAAAGGACATTATTACAGACAAAGCAATCGAGAATGCGATGGTTCTTCATGCTGCTTTTGGTGGTTCAACTAATCTTTTATTACATATCCCAGCTCTTGCACATGCTGCCAAATGTAAAATCCCCACAGTAGATGATTGGGCAAGAATAAATCGCAAAACTCCACGTCTAGTAAGTGTTTTACCTAACGGACCAGATCATCATCCCACAGTTCGTGTTTTTCTTGCTGGTGGTGTACCAGAAGTAATGCTTCATTTACGAAAATTAGGGCTTTTACATGAAGATGTCCTAACTGTTACTGGTCATACTTTAGGAGAGAACTTAGATTGGTGGGAAAAATCCAAAAGAAGAACGCAATTAAGGAAACGTTTATTAGAAGCAGATGGAGTCAATCCTGAGCAAGTATTTATGGATCCAGCTACAGCAAAAGCAAGAGGGCTCACTTCCACTATCACCTTTCCAAAAGGGAATATTGCACCAGAAGGATCTGTTATTAAATCGACTTCAATTGATCGCACTGTAGTAGGAGAAGATGGAATCTATAGACATACAGGAGCAGCAAAAGTATTTACATCTGAGAAATCAGCTATTACTGCAATAAAAACTGGGGGCATAAAAGCTGGAGATGTAATGGTCGTAATGGGAGGAGGTCCATCTGGAACCGGAATGGAAGAAACCTATCAATTAACGTCTGCTTTGAAATATTTGCCTTTTGGCAAATATGTATCTTTAATTACGGATGCTCGTTTTTCAGGTGTCTCAACTGGAGCCTGCATCGGTCATATCGGTCCGGAAGCATTGAGTGATGGACCAATCGGAAAGCTGCGAAATGGAGATTTAATCGATATTATGGTTGATTGTGAAAACTTGATAGGAACAGTTGATTTTATTGGTACAGAAGATCAACGATTGTCAAAAGAAGAGGCGGCATCCGTTTTAAAAACAAGAGAAGCACATCCAGATCTTAAACCAGACCCTAATTTGCCGGATGATACAAGGCTTTGGGCGGCACTGCAAGCGGTTAGTGGCGGGACATGGAGAGGCAGTGTATATGATGTTGACCGAATTATTGAAGTATTGGAAGCAGGGAAGAAGGCTTTAGCGAAAGAAGAAGGTTCTTTGACAAGATAGTTCCACAGTATCTTAGTAGAAGATAGCTCTGGTTGTCGTTGTAAGTTTAAATTAATTGTAAGCGTGAACAAAGCAATGGATGGAGGATTAAGGTGTCGACCAATTTACAAAGGGAAGAGGTTACTCCGACACAAAGTGCACCAGCTGGTGAAAAGATAAGTTTAATAGAAAGATTAGGGTATGGTTCTGGTGACTTAGCTAGTAATTTTATCTGGCTTATTTTACAGATATCATTGGCATTGCAGCAGGAATTGTAGGATCCATTATGTTGTTTTCCCGGATATTTGATGGGATAACAGATGTATTGATGGGTTATGTCATAGATAAGACGAAATCAAAGCATGGTAAGGCTAGACCGTGGCTATTATGGCTTGCGATTCCTTTTGCAATCTCAGCTGTATTACTGTTCACCGTTCCAGATGTAAGCACTGTTTGGCAAGTTGTTTATATTACGATTACCTATAATTTAGTATGCCTTGTCTATACTGGTCTAAATGTACCGTATGGAACCTTAAATTCCTTAATTACACAAGATCAATACCAAAGATCTGTTTTAAATGTCTTTCGTATGAGTCTTGCATTAATAGGATCACTTATAGTTAGTAATTTGACCCTCCCACTTGCAAATGCCTTTGGAGGTGGCCAATTTGGATGGATTGTAACTTTCCTTATTTTTGGATCGATTGGCAGTAGTCTTTTCTACTTTTGTTTCAAATCAACTACTGAAAGAGTTAAGCCTGCTAGCAAGGAACAACAGCACAATCCCGTAAAACTAAAAGACAGCTTAAGAACGCTTGGGAAAAATAAGTATTGGGCACTTGTGACGACATTTATCTTTATGACCTATATTTTTAACGCCTTAAATTCTGGGGCAGTCATTTATTTTGCTCAGTATATTTTAGATGACACCCTTCTTGTTGGACTTGTAACAACAGCATATACAGTGTTTATCCTTTTAGGAATGGTGATTGTAGCACCAATTACGAGAAGATTTGGTAAAAGGAATGCCATTATTGTTGGGGAAGTAATTACGTTAATCGGTTATCTAATTATGTTAATTGACATCACCAATATAGCTTTAATTGTAGCCGGTACGATAATTCGAGGAATCGGTAAAGCGCCGATTAATGGAAGTATGTTTGCGATGCTAGGTGACACGATCGAGTACGGGGAGTGGAAAACAGGAATTCGAAATGAAGGTATGGTATATAGCGGCGGAAGCATGGGTATCAAAATCGGTAGTGGATTAGGAACCGCTATTATAGGATGGGTATTATTCTATGGAGGATATGTTGGCGGCGGAGGCACGCAATCGAATGCAGCATTGCTTTCTATTCAATCCCTGTTTATTTACATTCCAATGGCAATTACTATTTTCTTAATTATCCTCATGCTATTCTATCGTTTAGATAAAATCTATCCTCGTATTATTAGTGATCTAAAAGCTAGAAGCGCAAACTAATTTCTAACATAATATGTTATAGCAATAGTTGAAGCTATTGGGAATGTACTAGTTTTGTAGATTCCTTTCCTAATTTACTTTAGAATTTACCAATGTTAAGAAAAGGGGTTATGAAATGAGTAAAATAATCAATCCAGTCTTGCCAGGCTATCATCCTGATCCTTCTATTTTGCGAGTTGGAGATGACTATTATATAGCGGTCTCTACTTTTGAATGGTTTCCAGGCATACAAATATATCATTCTAAAGACATGATTAATTGGAGATTGCTAACATATCCATTAATAAGAGAATCCCAATTAAATATGATTGGAAATGTCAATTCAGGAGGAGTTTGGGCGCCCTGTTTAAGTTATTCAGAAGGGATGTTTTTTTTAATCTATACAGATGTAAAAAGTAGAATGGGAGCTTTTAAGGATACACATAACTATTTAGTGACAGCTGAAAATATTGAAGGGCCTTGGTCTGAGCCGATTTATCTTAATAGTAGTGGATTTGATCCTTCCTTGTTTCATGATGAGGATGGGAGAAAATGGTTAGTCAATATGATTTGGGATTTTCGTAAAGGAACTAATTCTTTTGCAGGAATCGCCCTGCAGGAATATTCTGTAGAAGAAAAAAGGCTAGTGGGACCGGTACAAAATGTTTTTAAGGGCTCAGAGATAGGTTTAACAGAGGCACCTCATATATATAAGCGGAATGGCTATTATTATTTAGTAACAGCAGAAGGAGGAACTTGGTATACCCATGCGGTTACAATAGCTAGGTCAACGTCTTTATTTGGTCCATACGAAATAGATCCAACCAATCCAATCTTGACATCAGATGAGAACAAAAAAGACCAGCTGCAAAAGGCAGGTCATGGAAGCTTGGTGGAAACACAAAATGGTGAGTGGTATATGGCACATTTATGTGGGAGACCAGTTGTCGATAAAAAATGTATATTAGGGAGAGAAACGGCCATCCAAAAATGCTATTGGACAGCAGATGATTGGCTGCGTGTTGAAGGAGGACCAAATCCATCCACTATTGTGGAGGCACCGGATTTACAATTACATCCTTTTGAACAAGAGAGCAACCTTGATGATTTCCAAGGTAATTCCTTAAAAAAATATTGGAACTCATTAAGAAGAACATTTACAGAGGATTGGATTTCACTAACAGAACGACCAGGTTATTTGACATTAAAGGGTGGAGAATCGATGAGCTCCCTCCATCATCAAAGCCTGTTAGCACGCAGACTAGAGAGTTTCACGGTGGAAGTAGAGACAGCAGTTGAATATGCACCCGAAAACTTTCAACAAATGGCGGGATTAATTTTTTATTATGATACAGATGATTATGTGTACCTCCGAATTACGACACATGAAACATTGGGAAAATGTATCGGAATTATTGAATCCAAGCATGGGGTTTATGATGAATTACTCGATCAAGATATACCATTAAAATCTACAGGGGAGGTTAAGATAAAGGCAAAAGTTGACCAGCAATGGCTACAATTTGCTTATGCAGAAGAAGATGAATGGAAGAATATCGGCAGTAAAATCGATATTAGTCATTTATCAGACGATGATGCAGATTATATATGTTTCACTGGAACCTTTGTTGAGATATGTACACAAGATTTAAGCGGGCAAAAGAAACCAAGTTATTTTTCATACTTTAAGTATGATGAGTTGTAAAAAAGAATATCAGAAAAGGGTACTGTGAAGTTTACAGTACCCATCTTTATGTGGTAAGAAAAGGAATAGTTAATCATTAATTATGTTTCCTTATAGATAGTGATAATCATGTCCTTAGTTCACAACTTCGCCATAACTTTGTGAACTAAATGTGAAATACATCACAATATACTTTCTCATAGTGAAAATAGTGCTATTATATAAGTGTAGTAAGAAACAAACAAGATCTTGTAAAAGTAAATGTGAATCAATGAACAAACTAATAATTTATCATTCTAAGGAGATGGAGAGAAATGTTAGATTTATTGAGAAATAATAAAGTAGTTGCAGGAATTTTAGCTTTTATCCGAATTTATCTTGGTTATCAATTTATCCATGCAGGCTATGAAAAAATAACAAGTGGTGCCTTTGACGCAAGTGGATTTTTACAAGGGGCGATCGCAAACAGCACAGGTGAACACCCAGCAGTGCAAGGATGGTGGGCAGCATTCTTAGAACATGTAGCACTTCCGAATGCGGATTTATTCACTTTCTTAGTTCAATGGGGAGAATTATTAGTAGGGATTGCATTAATTCTCGGTTTATTCACAAGCTTTGCAACTTTAATGGGAATGGTCATGAACTTCGCATTCTTGTTCAGTGGAACAGTAAGCACAAACGGACAAATGATTTTACTAGCCATCTTCGTAATAGTGGCAGGAGCTAACGCTGGTAAATTTGGTCTTGACCGCTATGCAATGCCATATATCAAAAATCAAATAAATAACAGAAAAAATAAACATAAAAAAGAAGCAGCCGCTGTTTAAGGGGTCTAAAAGAGAGAGCCAGTTACAATTAGTAGCTGGCTTCTTTTTCAAATGCAGTTCTTTTTTCTTCTTCCTGTTTAAAATAAGCTTTTGCTTCTTCGATAAAATAATGGACGATTGGAGAAACCCATCTGCTTTTATGATAAAAAAGAAAGGAAGCGACTTGACCATGTTTCTTATCTAAACGCCGTGCAGATAATCGTCCCTCCTTTAATTCATTTTGAATGGTAATTTCCGGCACAAGAGCAAGTCCCAATCCACATTGTACACATTGCTTTATTGCCTCAATACTCCAAAATTCATGAAAAGAGGTTGGAGTAATATTTTCTTCCGCTATAAATTTATCAAAAATGGTCCGATAGGGGCAGTTGCTTTCCGAATAAAGAATGGAATTAGGCTGCATATGACTAGGGGAGGAAATGATACTCATATTTTCGTCTAACATTTTAATGGTTTCTAAGGACGGATGCTTCTTGAATTCCAGATTAAGAAGCAAGGCAATATCTAAATCGCCAATCTCTACTAAATGCTGTAGTTCCTCGCATGTCCCCATTCGAACAGATAAATGAACATCCGGAAATTTCTCTTTATATGCCTGAATGATAGTAGGAAGACGGTAAACAGTTAATGATTCAGAAGCCCCAATCGTTATTTTTCCTTTTTTCATTCTCGAAGATTGATGCAGTTCTTTTGCTCCCTTATGCAGGCGCAGCATTTCATTTGCATAAGGAAGAAATGATTTGCCTAACTCTGTTAACGCAATGGATTTGCCGAGACGATCAAAAAGTGGGCCTTCTAGTTCCATCTCTAATGCTTGTATATGGGAAGTAATAGAGGATTGTGCATAGCCAAGCTGAGTAGCTGCCTTGGCAAAACCACCAGCTTCCACGATGGCCTTAAACGTTTGTAAATGGCGTATTTCCATATAGTATCCTCCTGTTATCGGTATAATCGATATTGTTTATCGTATATATCTATTTTACTGAATGATAAAAGACAAATACAATAGGAAATGAGAAATAATTAAAAAACATCAGGAATGGGGAAAAAGAATGAATCAAAGAAAAATTGGTTCCTTGACCTTAAGCGGCTTAATCATTGGACCGCTATTAGGATCAGGAATTATTTTATTGCCAACTATTATTTATGAAAATATCGGAAACTATGCAATCTTTGCCTGGTTCATTATGTCCATCATTGGCATATGTTTTGCATATGTCTGCGGAGAGTTAATGATACAGTTTCCAGGGGAAGAAGGGCTTGGTACTGCCATGGAAAAAGCATTTGGAGCAAAAATAAAAAATCTTTCATCTGTTTTTCTTATGATTGCTGCTTTGATGGGACCAGTCGCAGTCATGATGACAGCAGCTGAATATATTCAAACCTGGCTATTTTCAGGCAATATCAAAGTAGAATGGATTGCGTTTGTTTTACTCATCATGAACGGGTTGATACTGTTATTTCGTCTGAATTTTCTTGGGAAATTGTCTTTTATCATCTCTACATTTGCCGTATTGATATTAGTAAGTGGTAGTGTCTTTTCTTTAATAAACCATCCTTCTGACACTTGGGATTTTCCTGTATTTCATTATTCTTCCTTTGGTTATAGTCTCTTATTGCTTTTTTGGACAATAGTCGGCTGGGAGATTGTTGGGAATTATTCTAGTGAAGTGAAAAATCCAAAAACAACCATTCGGAGAGCGATCTTTTTTAGTGCAGCTGTCATTTTGGTTGTTAATTTAGTCCTTTCTGCTGCTGTTCAGTGGACAACATATACAGGTACGTTTACTATTCGTTTAACGGGGATTATGTATCCATTGTTTGGGCAGCTGTCTATTGGCTTATTGGCAATCGTCGCAACAGGACTTTGTATAACAACACATTTAATGGTTGTTGGTGGAGTAGCAAGACTAATAGCATCGTTATCAAAACCTATTTCCTCTCTCCATTTTCTAACTAAAAAGTTCTCTAATGGAGCACCATATAAAGCAATTGGTTTGCTTGTTTTTATCCATCTTCTATTTGCCTTTTTAGTCTTATTAAAATTAGTGTCAGTAGAACAACTTGTCAGCTTGGCAAATGCCTTTTTCATTGCTAATGCTCTAATTGGTCTCTGTGCAGCAATTAAGTTATTAAAAAAACCGTTGTTAAAAGGAATGGCCATTATGTTAAGTATCCTGTTTGCCATCTTGCTATTACGCTCTTCCATTATTGCATTAGTCATTATCCTTATTTTAACTGGATTATTTAGCGGTTGGCACAAAAGAGAACTAACCCGCAAGAAAAGAGTGATGTACGATAAAAAAATGACCAAAATGTAGGCAAGATAAGATAAAATGGCTTATATAGTGAGTGACCGTATGCTATTCATTAAATATAAAGCCAAGGAGAAAAAGAAATTGATTGGAACGTTATTTAACTGTTTTATGATTTTAGCAGGGTGCATGATAGGCAGTTTTTTGAAAAAGGGAATTAAAGAGGAGTATCAGGATATTTTAATGCAGGCAATGGGACTTGCTGCAACTGCACTTGGAATCCATTCCATTGTTCAATACATGCCAGACAGCAAATATCCTGTTCTGTTTATAGTCAGTCTAGCTATTGGTGGTTTGATTGGCGAAAGGTTAGATATAGAAAATGCTTTTAAACGAATTGTAGGCAAATTCTCGAAGGGGAATCTGGCAGAGGGATTATCGACTGCGATTTTACTTTTTTGTGCAGGGACTTTATCAATCTTAGGACCAATTGAAAGTGCATTAAGAGGGAATCATACTTATCTATTTACAAATGCCATTTTAGATGGCGTCACATCGATTGTTCTATCATCGACCTTTGGATTAGGAATTGCTGTTTCGGCTCTCGTCTTATTTGTGTGGCAAGGCTTTTTTTACATAACAGCTGGCTTGCTTGCAAACTTTTTAACGTCTGATTTATTAGCAGAAATATCGATTATTGGCGGAATTCTTATCTTTAGTTCAGGACTTAGCATACTAGGAGTAAAAAAATTCAAGACCTTAAATCTGTTGCCGTCTTTGTTAATACCAGCAATTTGGTTTATGATTCTAAAGCTTTTTTAAACAAGCGAATTTTGTCTAAATCACTTTTGATTAAAAGTTTTTTATAAGGGTAATATACTTTTAAAACAGTTCAAGAGGTGATTATAATGGAAAACACAATTAGACAAGAAGAACTTGAAACGTTAAGAGAACTGATTAAAGATGTCGATACAGCCATGTTAACAACCGTTTCAGAAGAAGGGCTAGTTTCTCGTCCAATGAAAACGCAGGAAGTAGAGTTTGATGGTGATTTATGGTTTATAACAAAGAAAGATACCGATAAGTATGAAGAGATTCTACATGAAAATGAAGTGAATATTTCTTACGCAGGTAAATCCTATGTTTCGATAAGAGGTAGAGCAGAAATTGTAGAGGATATTGCAAAGAAAAAAGAGTTATGGAGTAAGGCCTACGAAAAAATCATGAAAGCGTCTTACGACGATCCGAATGTCGTCTTGATTAAAATAAAGGCAGAAGCAGCAGAATATTGGGATACCAGCTTTACAAAAAACATTGTTTATTTTTATAAAAGACTAGCAGGCAAAGAAGCGGAAAACACAGACATTAACGAAACAATTGAATTATAAGGAACCGTTAAAGCTCAGAGAAACTCTGAGCTTTTTTATATGCAGAGAAATGGGGACGGTTCTGCTGAGGGCAGAAATAGAAATAAGGAGAACCGTCCTCCCTGTTTTTGTTAGTAAAGAAAATTAAAAAAATATGAAGAGTGTAAAGCGAACTTGAAGTTTGTCAAAGGACTATTAGGTGTTTGTTAATTATTGGTAAATTTGGCTATTTCGTTAAATTTGTATGGTTAAATAGGGATGTAATTCAATTGGGGAGGGGTTTGTTAGTGATTGCAGTAGAATTGAAGGACATTTCAAAATCATATGATAGACAAAAATCGGTAATTGATCTGATAAGTCTTTCCATAGAAGAAGGGGAATTTTTTGTGCTAGTTGGTCCATCAGGATCAGGGAAAAGTACATTATTACGAATGATTGCGGGGCTTGAAGAAATTTCAGATGGCGTATTGAAGATGAATAATAAGATTGTCAATCACTTGCCTCCAAAGGAACGCAATTTATCTATGGTATTTCAAAATTATGCATTATACCCACATTTAACGGTTGAACAAAATATTCTCTTTGGTTTACGTGCCAAAAAAATAGACAAGTTAGAACAGCAAAAAAGATTACAGGAAACAGCTGAGATGATGGGATTAACGGATCTGTTAAAACGCAAGCCAAAGCAATTATCTGGCGGTCAAAGACAGCGTGTGGCCCTTGCTAGATCTGTTGTCAGCGAAGCCCCAATTTGTTTAATGGATGAGCCGCTTTCTAATTTAGATGCAAAGCTCCGCGCGCACATGAGAATAGAAATCCGCCGGTTACAAAAGAAGCTGGGCTTAACGATGATTTATGTAACCCATGATCAAGTCGAAGCCATGACAATGGGGGATCGAATCATGGTTTTAAATGATGGGAAAATCCAACAAGTAGGCGAACCTATTACTTTATATAATCAGCCAGCCAATTTGTTTGTAGCTTCTTTTATCGGTTCCCCGAAGATTAATTTAAGTAAAGGGAAAATAATAGATTATAAATTAGTGTTGGAGAGTGGGTTGCAAATTAGCATGGATAAAGAAGAAATTATACCACTGCTATCCTATCCAAATTTAACGATGGGGATAAGAGCGGAACATATTTTGCCAGCAGCTCCAGAAGAGAAAACACATACTTTAGAGGTTATCAATGTGGAGCAGTTAGGAAATGAAACGCTGTTAACCTTTGAAGTGGGTAAGGAGCTTTGGACAGCTAAATGGTTAGGGCAATGGCGGATTCAAGCAGGAAATCATGTACCAGTTCAGTTGTCCTCTAAGAATATTTGCTTTTTCGATTCTGAATCGGGAGCATTGATTCGACCAGCAATTGCAGCCAAAGAACAAGAGGTTGTTGGACTATGAGTGAAGTTGTATACCGGCAGGAAGTGGAACCTTCCATTGATTTTATAAAAGAAAAAAAGAAGCAGCGGTTACAGTATTGGCTGAAAGGAATGCTATTTCTATTACCTTCTATTCTATTATTTAGTGTTTTCTTATTTTATCCATTAGGAAGAACTATCTTTTTAAGTTTTTTCTTAACGGATAATCGAGGTGACCCAACAGTCTTTGTAGGGCTGGAAAATTACTTAGAAATTTTCAAATCTGCTATTTTCCTGCAAAGTTTAAAGTCAACCTTTCTTTTTGCTTTATACACAGTTCCAGGATCGATTATCGTCAGCTTATTCCTAGCGATTCTTGCAAATGAAAAGTTACGTGGAATTGGTGTTTTTCGAACCATTTTTTCCTCTTCCATGGGGATTTCAGTTGCGGCAGCTTCTGTATTTTGGATGTTCTTATTTCATCCGACAATTGGGTGGCTGAACCGTATTATAACAACATTTGGCTTAGAGTCAATTGGGTGGCTGACCGATCCTAATTGGGCGCTTTTTTCTGTATCTATTTCTACCATTTGGATGAATGTCGGATTTACCTTCTTAATTTTATTAGGTGGACTTCAATCGATTGATTCTTATCTCTATGAAAGTGCAGATATAGACGGAGCCGGCTACTTTTATAAATTGAGACGAATTACGATTCCGATGCTTTCTCCCACTTTATTTTTTGTACTGACTGTAACATTAATAAATGCCTTTCAAACATTCGGTCAAGTAGATATGTTAACAAGAGGTGGACCGCAAAATGAAACGAATTTAATCGTTTATTCTATCTATCAAGAGGCGTTTATGAATTACCAGTATGGAACAGCAAGTGCACAAGCAATTATTCTATTTGTCATCATTCTGGTTCTCACTATTATTCAATTTAAGCTTGGAGAAAGGAAGGTCCATTATCAGTGACATTGCCAATTCATAAAAAAATTATCTTTTACATCTTCTTAATCGTTTCGGCGCTGCTCATTTTTTCGCCAGCTATAATCGCTTTTCTAATGAGCTTTATGTCTTCACAGGATATTATGACAGGAAAAATAATTCCAACCGGATTAACATTGGACAATTATATAAAAGTGTTTGAACGCTTTCCCTTAATGCAATATTTATTAAATAGTTTTGTCGTTTCCCTTGTTATTATGCTCGGACAATTAATACTTGCTAGTTTAGCTGCTTATGCATTGGTCTTTTTAGAGTTTAAAGGGAGAGATGTAATCTTCTTTATCTTTATTGCAACCATGATGGTGCCATTTGAAGCATCCATCATCCCAAACTTTCAAACGATAAGGAATCTAAACTGGCTGGATCATTATAATGGTTTAACCATTCCGTTTTTTGCAACAGCCTTTGGTACGTTTCTCTTACGGCAAAATTTTAAACAAATTCCCAAAGAACTTAAGGAAGCAAGTGAAATTGCGGGAATTGGAGATTTTAAATTTTATTTAACGGTTGTTCTGCCAATGGCGAAAACGAGTTTGATTACACTAGGTGTGTATGGATTTGTTACTTCTTGGAATATGTATTTATGGCCACTACTGGCCACAACAAATGATAGTGTACGTACTGTTCAAATAGGGTTAAGACAGCTTCAATCACAAGAACAGTTAAATGAATGGGGCATTATTATGGCAGGAGCAATAATTGTGGTTCTGCCAACATTAATCCTATTATTTTTAGGCCAGAAAAAGCTTCAAAAGGGATTAACAGAAGGAGCTTTAAAATAATTTTTTTACAATATTTAACTATAAGATATTTAGGGAGTGTAGGGAAAATGAAGAAAACAAAACAGTTATTCAGTATATTCATGCTATCAATCGTTTTATTTATGGCAGGCTGCAGCAATAATGCAGAATCCTCTACTAGTGGTGAAAAACAGGAAGGACCGACTACGGTTACATTCTGGCATTCCATGGGCGGAGCAGCTCAAGAAGCATTGAATAGTATTGTAGAGGAATACAACAGTTCGCAGGATAAGGTGAAAATCAATGCAGAATATCAAGGTACATATGATGAGGCATTAACAAAATTTCATACAGTTGCAGGGACAGAAAGTGCGCCAACTATGATGCAGGTTTTTGAAATCGGCACAAAATCGATGATTAATAGTGGATTTGTGGAACCAATTCAGACACTCATTGATGAAGATGGTTATGATATGAGCGGTTTAGAAGAAAATATCACAAACTACTATAAAATTGATGACACTTTTTATTCGATGCCATTTAACTCTTCTACACCAGTTATGTATTACAACAAGGATGCTTTTAAAGCAGCAGGTCTAGATCCCGAGAAAGCTCCTGCAACATTTGAGGAGGTAGAAGAAGCTGGAAAAGCGATAACAAAAGCAAACCCAGAAATGAAAGGATTTGCCCTCCAAGCATATGGTTGGTTATATGAGCAATTATTAGCTAACCAAGGTGCTTTATTAATGAATAATGATAATGGACGAACAGAAACACCAACAGAAATTGGTTTTACGGATGAACAAGGAAAATCGATTTTTCAATGGGTAAAACGAATGATTGATGCTAAAACCTTTGCTAATTATGGTACGAATGGTGACAACATGGTAGCAGGATTCCTTGCAGGAGATGTTGCAATGTTTATGCAATCTTCGGCTAGTGCCAGAGATGTCATTGATAATGCGCCATTTGATGTAGGTGTTGCTTTTATTCCCCATCCAGAAGCTGTAGAAAGAAAAGGTGTGGTTATAGGTGGAGCAAGTCTGTGGATGATGAAAGATAAGAGTGATGAGGAGAAAAAAGCGGCCTGGGAATTCATGAAGTACTTACAAACAAAAGAAGTTCAAGCGAAGTGGCATGTTGGCACAGGATATTTTGCTATTAATCCAGATGCGTATAGTGAACAAGTTGTAACAGAAGCATATCAGAAAATGCCACAATTAAAAGTTACAGTGGAGCAATTACAGTCTACTAAGTCTTCTTATGCTACACAAGGTGCTTTAATGGATATGATTCCAGAGGGACGTCGCATTAGCGAAACAGCACTTGAGACAGTTTATAACGGTGGAGATGTCGAGGAGACGTATAGCAATATGGTAAAACAATTTAATGAAGCAATTGAAAAGGCGAATCGAGCTAGAAAATAATAGATAGTTTAGGAAACAGATTAATTTTTATACTAGTTAGTCTGTTTCTTTGCTATTAAAAAAGGAGAGGGAAGCATGAATCAAACCAAAGTTTACGGACACAGAGGCGCAAAAGGCAGGTTTCCTGAAAATACACTTCTCGGTTTTCAACAAGCGATACTACAAGGAGTAGATGGAATTGAATTAGATATCCATCTGACAAAGGATGGGGAAGTAGTTGTTATTCATGATGAATTTTTAAATCGCACAACCGACGGAATTGGCTTTGTAAAATCCTATACACTAGAAGAGCTTAAACAGTTTAGTGCGGGAAGTAAATTTTCCTCCCTTCCTGATTATGAAGAAAGCTGGATTGCAGAAAAAGTGCCTACATTAAAAGAGGTATTACAGTTGCTTGCTCCATACGATATCGAATTAAATATTGAGCTTAAAACTTATACATTTGCATATGAAGGAATTGAAGAAAAGACTCTAGCACTTGTGAACGAATTTGGAAATGGGCGGAAGATTGTTTATTCTTCTTTTCATTTGCCGACTTTATTAAGAATAAAGGGATTGGATCCATCTGCATCGATTGCCTGGCTATTAAATCAATTCATTTCCAACCCTCTTGATTATATAAAAAGCTTGGAATTAGAGGCTTTGCATCTCCATAAAGAAATGGTGATTGATAACTTAAAAGATTGGCAGGAATTAAGAAAGCATGTAAGAGTATGGACAGTAAACAAAAAGGAAGAGTTGACTAATCTTATCGATGCAGAAGTAGAATCTATTATAACTGATTATCCAGAAATGGCCATAGCGATAAGACAAGAAAGGGCTGTGTCTGTTGAGTAAATTCTTAAATAGAAGCACCCTCCTGCTGATTTTAATTATCTCCCTTTCTGCTTGCGGAAATAATCAGTCAGTACAAACTATGGTCAGTCCATCTGTGACAGAACACGAAGAAACTCCAAGGGTAATCGCACATAGAGGGGCAAATGAATGGTACAACGAGAGTACCATTACTGCCTATCAAATAGCAGCTCAATCTGGCGTAGATTCATTAGAAATAGATTTAAGAATGACAAAGGATGGCGAGTTAGTTGCCATGCATGATGATACAATTGATCGGACTACAAATGGCAAAGGGAAGGTTTCTGATTACACATTAGAAGAACTAAGGGCGTTTCAAACAATCGAATCGGATAATAGGAAAGAGATAAAGGAAAAAATTCCTACATTAAAGGAAATAATCGATACTTTTCAAGATACCCAAAAGTACTATATTGAGACAAGGCTCGTTGATGGAAAACTAACAATGGAAGAAAAACTAATTCAGCTATTAAAAAAGTATGAGCTTTTAGACAAAAATTTGGTAACGATCCAATCCTTTTCAGAAGAGAGTTTATTGAAAATTAAAGAAATGGCACCAGATACTGAATTAGCACTTCTTTTTCGCAAAGGCTCTTTTTCCCTAGAAAAAGCTAGTACGGTTGATTTTCCTATCATCGGCATAGAGTCTACAGATATTACAAAAGAGGTGGTAGACGAATTACATAAAAAGGAAAAAGAGGTACATGTCTATTTTACGAATAAGAAAACACAAAAAGTGGAACAAGAACGAGTTCACGAATTTGGAGTGGATGGCTATTTCACCGACTTTATTCATTTTACGAAAGAGATTTTAGCCATATAAAAAAGGGAAAATGGGTGTGAAGGAATTTATTCACGCCCATTTTTATTTTTATAAATATTACATAGTTAGCTTAAACAAATGTTTTTATATGTTTCGTTACATAGAGTCTTAAATATAGAGTCAGGCAGCGGGAAATAGCAGTCATAAGCAATTTTTGCATAATCTCGCGCTTTATCGATATTATTAAGTTCCTTATAACAAAGAGCAATAAATATATCTTTGCTAAAATAAATAGCTTGGTCAACAGGATGGTTAGTATGTTTTGGTACATAAATTGTTTTTAAAATGTGGAGTGCTTCTGAATATGCTTTTGCAAAATACATCGCTTTTCCCTTTTGAAGCATATTCCAATTATCACCGGTTATTTTTTGAGTGTTATCGTCAAAAGTTAAATATTGATCAATGATAGGCATTGCTTGATGGTATTCTCCCTTTACATGCAGTAAGTATTCCACATAAATTACATCACAGAGTTCTTCAAAAATTTTATCTTCTACAAATTCACCATATTGCTTTAGTTTTTTTAGGTAGTAATGAAATTTTTCGTCATCTCCCACTAGCAAGGCAACCACTGTAGCAAGCTTATAGATATCGTCTATTTTGTAGTAGAGTTTTTCTTTTCTCGAGTATTCCAATGCGCTTTCCACTGCTTCTGAAGTTGCTTTTATGTCTCCAATTGCTGAATATAAGGCAGCGATATGATAATCCATAGTGACTTTAGTCATAGGATCTATCTTTATATGGGTTGTTTCAATATGATGTCGTTCTTCCAAATAACATTGTAAAGCGTCTTGATAGCGGTGTTCCAAATAAAAGTTTATTCCTCTGAAGAATGCAATGTTTGCCCGATTAGCAGTAAGATTAAGCAAATCATAAATTAATGCAGCTTTATCACAATATAATGTCCATTCCTTTTTATTCAGACAAAATAGACTGCGGCTATAAATTTCCAATAAGCGAGCTGATTCATAGCTTTCATTCAAATTAGAGATATAGGGCTCAATTAAGGCGGTCAGTTTGGAGCATTGTTCTATGGTTTCCTCAGAGTGTTTAAAATAAATACGAAATTCTTCATGTATCTTTTCTGCTTCCTCTAATACTTTTCTTAATTCAACAATACTTACCTTTTCTAATAACTCTGATATATCAACGCCTAGTCTCTCCGCAATATATTCCAAACTCTCCATAGAAGGGCGCGCTTTATTATTCTCAATTTGACTAAGCATGCCTTTGGTTAATCTATCGCCAGCTAATGCCTCAAGGGTCATTTTTCTTTGTTTTCGTAATGTGCGAATGCGTTCGCCTAGCATAATCGTACAACTCCTTCTTTCGATAGTTTAATTATATTAAACTTTTCCTTGAAAGGAAAGTTTTGGTGTGATATGATTTGTTTAATTTAATTAAACTTTTAAAGGAAGGACGATGTTTTGGTGAAAGAATATTCGTTAGAAAAGAGGGCCGCCTACCATTTATGGACATTTGTCAGTAGTAAATTAATTGCCACAGCTGGGTCACAAATTTATACATTTGCAATTAGTTTATATATTTTGCATTTAACTGGCTCTTCGATGAGTTTTGCCGTAAATATGTTGTGCAATATTTTGCCGCGGACACTAGTAGCACCTTTTGCTGGGTCTATTATTGATAGATATCCTCGTAAACATATTGCGATTACAGCGCAAACTGTCTCTACCATATCTATTGGTGGATTGCTGCTTTACAGTGTCACGATAGGATTATCTTTACCTGCTATTTATACAACATCTTGTATTTTATCTATTACCTCGATGTTTGCGAGCAATGCTTTTACTTCTTCTTTAACAGGATTAGTTGATGAAAGCCGCATTCAAAAAGCGTCTTCCATGAATCAAATTGCCGTTTCCATTGCGCAAATTGCCAGTCCTGCTATCGGTGGAATATTATTCGGTCTTGTCTCCATGTCTGTCTTTTTAACAATTTTTCTGATTGCTTCGTTGATTGCTGTTGTACTTGATTCCACGATGAATTTTACATTGTTTGAAAAGGAAAAAGAAAAGGCAGAACAACAGGAAACGGTTTGGATGAGTTTGAAGGCAGGTTTAGTTTATGTTAAGAATCAGCCGCTATTAGTAGCTATTATTAGTATTAGTCTTATCGTCAATTTTATTTTTACTGCTTTTAATATTGGTTTCCCATATGTAGTGAATACAAAGCTACATATGCCATCTGTCCAATTTGGAATGGTAGAAGGTGCTTTTGCTGTTGGAACTTTATTGCTTTCTATTTATCTTTCATTAGGAAAGGAATTTAAACAACCCTTCCAAGTAAGTAAAATAGGAATTATAGTGCTAGGAATATTAATGGCAGCTGCAGCTATTCCAATCTTCATTCCGATGTCGGCAGCCTCTATATTTATCTTTTACTTAATGCTAATGTTTTTGTTTGGATCTGTTAATATACTGGTTAATATCCCAATAATGGTATTAATGCAAAAGAAGATTGCGAATGAATATAAAGGAAGGGTTTTTACTATATTAGAGACATTTGCAATGGGAATGATGCCGGTAGGAACACTTATATTTGGTGTGTTATATGATTATATTCCTGCGCAATGGATTCTCTTAATAGCTGGTTCTTTATTGATTATATCTGTATTCATCCTTGCAAGGCCATCTGTGATGGAAAAGGCCGCAGAATCAGGGGATACAGTTCCGGTAACCAAACATAGAGCAACTTCTGTATAATAATGAAGTAAATTTCTACAGTTTCGTACTCAAAGTATTCTGGGATGAACTATGGTTTGCTGGCTTCTGATGGAGTAAAAGCTTTATCCAACAGAAGAAGCAAGAATGAATTAAATCTTCGATATTTATGCGAAAGAAGCAAAGGGAATATGGAAGCATTGTATGGAAAGTAATAAAGTGTTTGCTAATAAATCTAGCTATTGTTAGAGACATTTTTAAGATAATCGGGAATAAAAAGGGAACAGATAAAAAGCTGCATCCAAAAATCAAACTCTTTATACTAAGACTCTCCTTCCGTAATAGGAGAGTTTTTTTCTATGGTATATATAAGATTAATAGGAGATAATGAATATTCTAGTTATAATAAAGAGGAAAGCTGATTATATTAGATTAGTTAAATGAACTTTAAGTAAAAGCAGAGGTAATGTTCATATGGATAAAAAGGTAAAAGATAAAAAAAAGGAGGAATATCGATCGGCAGAGGACAAAGCTGCTCGTTACTTCGAATCCCTTCAAAAGCAGTTAGTGGATAAGGCTTATGTGTCGTGCTTAACGAGCGACTTTCAAACATGGAAAGTAAACCATATTCATTCTCCATCCATCCTTAGTTATTTTTCCCGAAAAAAAAGAAAACCACGAGTAAAAGGATATCGCCTTTATATAGAGTGGTTAAACTATGCAGGCAAACTAGATAACTATTTGCATAGAAGTATTTCCTATCTATATATGCGCGATTTAGGAAAGACGCTTTCTTCTCCTTTCACACAAGAAAGAGTTAATGAAGCAGTTGGAAAGGTGAAAAATTATTTATTAAAGAAAGAAACAAAGGAAGATAATTTTAGTGTCTCCCGTATATACAAATTAGCTAAAAAAGCTGCTGTTGAACATACAATGATTTGGGTTATGGAAAAGCTGAAACGAGTGACTTCACATATTCCTGCTGGGATGAGCGTGGAGCATGCCCAGCGGAAAATCTTGAAGATTCTTGCAGGGGTCTTGATGCACGAATTAGAAGAAAGAAGAACCATGGACCTTTCAGACGAAGAGCGCCAGCTGCGACTAGAAAAAGCTATTAAACTAGGCTTCTATTATGGATTGACCTATCCTTTAATTGATGATTTACTTGATGCCCATATTTTATCACCGGAAGAGGAAGAACGCTATTCTGCTCTAATCCGAAGTACCTTAGAAACAGGGATAGTCCCACATTTTGGTTTGTGGCATGGAGAAAATAAAGAGCTTATTTCCTTCATCCATAATGAGTTAAAAGAAGCATTTGAATATATGAAAAAACAGCATGATAATCAAACATGGGAGCTATTTTTAAATCAATCCTATATCTTTTTTCATTCACAAGAGGTCGACAGAAAAAAGAAATTGACGGTTAGCACATACTCTAATGAAGAAATATATATCCCTGTAATCCTTAAATCTTCTGCTTCGCGACAGATTGTTCGCTCGTTAATGAATGCACCTGAGGATGAAGGCTATGATCAAAGAACATTTTATTATGGAATTTATAATCAGCTGGCAGATGATTTAGCCGATATGTTTGAGGATAAAAAGGATGGTGCTGTAACGCCTTATACGTATTATCTCACCTATTATCAAACGAGAAAGGACTTACTTAATCCTTTTGAAATGTATTGGACCGTCATTTCCTATTTGATTCACGATGTATACCATTCTGATTTAAAAACCCAAGAAGTCTTATTAGACCGTGCAGTTAACGGATTAAAACGACTAAAGGAAAAATTGGGAAATGAGAAATATAATGATTTAATGGGAATTCTCACAAAAGATTTTCCCGTCTTTAATCGATTATTACAGCAGATGGTGGAAAAATCAGATGATGTCGACTTTTTCGATAAGTTATTACGTGATCATATGATTAGTATTTTAAAGGAAAATCACAGAGAACAAGAAGCGTTTTCTGAAATGATTCAATCAATCAGGGTATCTATCGATAATATGCTGCCAATTACAGAAAATGTACAATTGAAAAAAGATATCGTGACAGAAGCAGCAAATTATAGTCTTACTGGAAATGGGAAAAGATTACGGCCGGTTATTACTAGTTTTATCGGGGAAAAAGAATGGGGACTAGATAATGCCCAAATCGCCCCCCTGCTGCGGTCAGTGGAATATATGCACACAGCTTCTCTAATATTTGACGATTTGCCATCACAGGATAATGCCGCAATGAGGAGAGGACGACCAACGCTGCATGAAGTGTATGATACTGCAACAGCAGAATTAACTGGACTATTCCTGACACAAAAGGCAATAGAAGAACAAGCTAATTTACGTGGTTTTGATGAATCCAGGATATTACAGCTGATTCAGTATACAACGAAAGCTACTGCTGATATGTGTAAAGGCCAGATAATGGATTTAGAATCGCGAGGAAAAAAACTATCTCTTCAAGAGCTGAATACTCTTTGTTTTTATAAGACGGGAATTGGGTTCGAAGCAGCACTTGTCATGCCAGCCATTTTAGCGGTAGTTCCAGAAGAGGTTAAGGATTTGCTGAAGAAATATGCTTATCATGCTGGGATTGCATTTCAAATAAAGGATGATTTACTCGATGCAGAGGGAAGTAAAGAAATATTAGGAAAAGAGTCTGGAATGGACAAAGACAATAATACGTCCACTTTTGTAAGTGTGCTAGGTGTAGAAGGTGCCAGAAAGGAAATGTGGGAGCATTATAGTTTAGCATTAGATATAGTCGATGCTATACCGAAGAAGACTAATTTTTTGAGGTACTTAGTAGATTATATGGTCAATCGAAATCGGTAATAATAAATAGATATAGATTGTTTAAAGGAGAATAGTGTGATGAAAATTACCTTTTTAGGAAAATATGGAGGTTATCCTGGGAAAGAAAGTCCGACTTCTTCCTTCTTAATGGAGTCCGCTGGATTTCATTTATTGGTCGATTGTGGGAGCGGCGTGCTAGCAAAGATGCAATCCTATGTGGATTTAAAAGATTTAGATGCGTGCATTCTTTCCCATTATCATCATGATCATATCGCAGATGTAGGCGTGCTGCAATATGCTATGTTAGTGGAATCTATACTTGGAAATCGCGCAGCAGCTTTCCCAATTTATGGACATAAACAGGATAGCAAGTTTGAGGAATTAACCAACGATATTTATACAGAAGGGCGAGAAATTTCTGTAGGAAAAACATCTAATATTGGACCGTTTACTATTTCTTTTTGTGAAACGATTCATCCTGCCTACTGTTTGGCAATGAAGATCCAAGCAAATGGCAAAACCATTCTTTACACTGCAGATACAGAGTGGAAGGATGAGTTAGTTGTTTTTGCGAAAAATGCGGATCTCTTAATAAGTGAAGCAAGTATATATAAAGAACAGTTCGGCGTGGTAAGAGGACATTTAACTGGTGAAGAAGCTGGAAAGTTAGCGGAACTTGCCGGTGTAAAGCAGCTTTTATTAACCCATCTTCCCCATTATGGAGAACAGGAAAAACTGGTGGAAGAAGCAAAAGAAATTTATAGTGGTCCCGTTCAGTTGGTATATCCAGGCATGGAAATAGATTTTAAATAGCAGTAAAAAAAGTGTTGGTTTCATTTAATTGAAATCAACACTTTTTTTTGCACGGATATATCATTTTTACAAATTCATATTCTCCACCATTAGTATACTGAAGGAATGTAGCTGCCTCTTTAAAGCCTGCCTTTTTGTATAATTTTATGGCTCGATCATTAAAGACGGCAACAGCCAAGGTGATAAAAGCTGGAGAAAAGCGTTCCTTTATATAAGTGATTCCAGTAGCTAAGAAGGTATAGCCAAGCCCTTGTCCTGTTAGGTCTGGCCTTAAACCAAGGCCTATATCAATGGTGTCGTTTTCTTCCTGATGGATACTAAAAAAGCCAATGAGTCGATTGTTTTCTGTAACAGCATAAACTGAGTCAGCTCTTTTATCCCTATCAAGAAATTCTGTTAAATCCTCTTCATCCGCTTCCATATTATAAAACGCATACTTTCCATCATAATGCCAGTTAAAAGCAATTTCCTCTGCTTGCTCTTGGGTAATAAGTTGAAATGAATACATAAAGAAAAACCTCTCTTTTTTTAATCATAACATATAGAAATATTTTGATAAATGAGAAATTATTCTTCCTCTCGTCTAGTTGAACAGGCTATACTTAAGAAAATAAGAAGGGGGCATCAGACAAATGGAAAAAGAAAATCAAAATCTATTTCATATAGAAGAAACAACTATTTTTGAAGTACAAAAGGCTCTGGATTCGGGGCAGATTACTTCATGGGAGCTAACAAAACAATATATAGAACGAATCAAGACATTTGATTCGACATTATGCTCCATTAGAGAAATTAATCCAGATGCATTAGCAATTGCTGCTGAGCTAGATAAAAAAAGACAAGAAGTGGATCAAATTGGCCCCCTTTACGGTATTCCAGTCATCATTAAGGATAATATTGATACAAAGGATGCGATGGCCACAACGGCTGGCTCGATTGCTTTAGCAAATAATTTTGCCAGTGAGGATGCCTTTATTGTAAAAAAGCTGCGCGAAGCAGGAGCGATTATTATAGGCAAAGCTAATTTATCCGAATTTGCCAATTTCATTACGGAATTAAATATGCCAAATGGTTATAGCTCATTAGGCGGCCAGGTAATGAACCCGTATGGGCCAGGAGTATGGGATGTTGGTGGTTCAAGCTCTGGCACTGGAGCAAGCATTGCTGCCAATTTTGCTGTGGTAGGAATAGGGACAGAAACATCTGGTTCGATTCTTAGTCCTGCTAGCAACAATTCCCTTGTTGGTATTAAACCAACGTTAGGTCTCATTAGCCGGACCGGAATTATTCCGCTGGCGCATAGCCAGGATACGGCAGGGCCGATGACTAGAACGGTTCAAGATGCCGCTATCTTACTTGGAATAATGGCAGGAGTGGATGAAAGAGACGAGGTGACATTAACAAGTATTGGTCAGCCTAGGGATTATACTGCATTTTTAAAAGCAGATGGTCTGAAAGGAAAAAGAATTGGAGTTGATCGTTCCTTCTTACCAAGAGAGGAAGAAGAAGTTGCATTATTTAATAATGGGTTAGAAGAATTAACGCAGCAAGGTGCTATTTTAATAGATATGACGATCCACCGTGAAAAATTTGACTCCATTGTTCTTTATCATGAGTTTAAATATGGGATAGATAATTACCTGCGTAAATGTGCAGAAGAAGTTCCTGTCCATTCATTAAAGGAAGTAATTGAGTTTAATAAAAATCATTTAGATGTTGTAAAATATGGCCAGACTATTTTGGAATACTGCGAAACGTTAAATGGAGATTTAAAAGACCCTACCTATAAGGAACATCGGGATACAGATATTCGATTATCCGCTTTGGAAGGAATAGATGCAGCGATAGAAAAATATGAATTAGATGGTTTAGTATTCGCGAAATATGTAGGCTGTGAGCTGCCGGCAAAAGCAGGCTATCCATCGATTACTGTACCAGCTGGTTATACTCCGAAAGGAAAGCCGATGGGATTAACCTTTACTGGAATAGCTTATAGTGAACCGAGCCTGATTGAAATGGCCTATAGCTACGAACAAGCAACAAAGCATCGTGTCCCGCCAGCTTTAGCATAGAAAAGGCCGGAGCAAGAAGGATATATTAAAAAAGAGAATAGGCAGAGAAAGTGATGGCATTAAACTCCGTCTATTCATTTTTTGAAAAATTCCTTATTAAAAATCAAAGTAGAAGAAGCAGGTTTTCACTAAATAGCTACATGAGACTAGACTTCCTCATCTTCTTCATTTAGTCACGCTCCGTTTAGGCATAAGCTAATTGGCAGGATAATATATTAATAGAAATGATTATAGTTTACTAGCTATCTAAATAGTTTGTCCTAGATTGATTTTCGTATATAAGCTATAATAAAAACAAAAAGAAAGCTCTTACATTCGAATCATATAACCAAAAAGAAGTAGGGAAAAACGGCTGTTAGTAGAAGATGAGTACTAACAAACGGTTAACAAAATAAGAGGATTTCATGTTTTTAAGGAGGAAAAGCAATTGACTTTATCACGTGTACTAGTTGGTATTTTTAAAAGTTTTGAAGAAACAAAGGAACAGCCTAAGGTTCCTGAATTGAAGACTCGTTATTATAAAAAAAGCCGAGATCGCTTAATGGAAACGATTAAGAATGTAGTCGAAAGAAAACTGACAAATTGGGATCTGAAAAAAGTAGATATGGAGAGAGGAGAAATCGTACTCAGCAAAGGCTCAAGCTTAATGATTGTGACTGTTTACAAATTAGCAGGAATGCAATCAGCTGTGGATGTTTATTGCTCAAAGGAAGGAACTTTGGGTGATTTCGGCTCAAGCTATAAACATATTCAACATTTTTTTAAAGCACTTCATACAGAGATACAGCCAGAAAAAGGGTAAATGTCAATAAAACTACATTCAATTGGAATGGAAGTGGATTAAAAGTGAAAATTTTAATTACCGGGGCAAATCGAGGCTTGGGAATTCATCTAGCTAAAACTGCTTTGAAAAGGGGACATACTGTGCTTGCCGGAGTTCGAACGGTTCAAGAAACTTCTCCTATTAATCTCTTGAAAGCAAAATATCCAGATCATTTACATACATATTACCTTGATGTCACTCAGGAAGAATCAATTATCAAAGCGGCTGAACTTGCTGCCAAGGATGTTGGAGCCATTGATGGGATTATTAATAATGCAGGAGTGTTAACAGAACGAGGGAAAAAGATCGAAGAATTAGATTTCGAGCATGTCCAATTTACGATGGACGTCAATGTATTAGGACCAATGAGAGTAGTGAAGCATTTTCTTCCGCTTATATATAAAGGCGAGGATAAAGCTATTATTAATATTTCTTCCGAAGCAGGAAGTATCCAAAACGCCTATGGAGGAGATTTTCCGTACGGTATTTCCAAAGCAGCACTGAATATGTTTAGTGTTCAATTATCAAGATATGTAAATGAAAAGAATATTACGGTATATGCTATTCATCCTGGCTGGATCAAAACGGATATGGGTGGGGAAGATGCAACAGGCTATCCAGACGAGTCGGCAAATGGGATATTAGATATTTTAGAAGGGAAAATCGTCGGAACGAGTGAATTAGGTTTTATTGATTTTAAAGGACGGGAAATGAAAATCTAAATAATATATAGATAGTATCAGAAATGGACGGCACGATGCAAAGCTATTTCTGATTTTTTTATGAATGGAAACTCTTTTAAAAGAAATGATAAAAGAAAAATCCCCACTTTTTGTAGATTCCCATTATAATAGAAATATTATTTATAATATTCTGTTGATTTGTTTTGGAAGGAGAATCTGATGAACAAGGAAAAAATCGTAACAATGCAGCTTTTAAATCAAATACATATGGAAGAACTGCTTTCTCTAGCGACTATTGTCGGCTGGGATTATGATAAGCAAGAAATCCGCACCTTACTTGCTTCGGGGACGGTCTTTGGGCATGTTAATGATAAACGTACTGTGATATCCTGTGCTGCAATTATTCCATATGGAAGCAATTTGGCATCTATCGGTATGGTTATTGTTCATCCAGATTATAGAGGAATTGGTTTAGCCAAGGAGTTATTAGTTACATGTATGAATCAGGTTTCAAAAGATTCTGCCCTTATGTTAATTGCCACGCGAGAAGGAAGACCAGTCTATGAAAAATTGGGATTTAATGATTATAGTCATGTGACAAAACTACTTGGAGAAGGGCAGCAGTGCAGACAATCGCTAAATGGTTATACGATAAGCCCATATCAGTCAAAAGATTTTAAAGAAATGCTCGAACTGGACAAAGAGGCATTTGGCTGTGAGAGAGACCTGTTTCTAAAGAATAGATTTGAGCAGGCAAAAGAAGTAATAGTGATAAAGAAAAGTAATTTGATTGTCGGCTATGCTGCTGCGGTAAGAAAGCCTGCTAATCTCGTAATAGGTCCAGTTGTTGCTCAAAATGATGAACAGGCTATGCTTCTTATACAAACAATCATCTCTAACTATAGGGGGATGATAAGAATGGATGTAGTAGAAGGGAAAAAAGAGATAATAAAAGCACTCGTAGAATTAGATTTTCAAGAAAAGGATCGTCCTCCGGTAATGGTTAAAAATAGCGAAGCGTTTCCTGAGAGAAATGGCAGTCTTTATGCGATTGCAGCCCAGTCTTATGGATAAAGGATTTAGATTTGCCAAATAAGAAAGAGGTTTTTGGATGAGTATAAAGTTAGAAGAATTATTAAAGCTCCCTTCCCTGCGTGAGGCAAAAGTAGTTGCAGGGAAAGAGGGACTAACAAAGCTAGTTTCCTCTATTTCGGTTTTAGAATATACGGATGTAGCTTCTCTGAAGGAAGATTTGTTTAATAATGATGAGTTTTATGGAAGTGAAATTGTTATTTCTGCCTTGATCATGATTAAAGATGATATTGAGGCACAATGCAGAACAATTGAGCATTTGCATAAAGTAGGGGAAATTGGCTTAATCTTATATTATGTCGGTGTTTTTCTCCCGAAAATTGATGAGAAAGTTATCGAATTAGCAGATACACTCGGTTTTACATTAATTGTTATGCCTGAAAAGCAAATGTCTTTGCGTTATAGTGAAGTTATATATGAAGTCATTGAAGCGATTGTAAAGAATGAGATGGCTTCCCCTAGCTTTGTAAGTGAGATGGTTGAGCAAATATCTGGAGTACCACTTCCACAAAGAAATATGGACACTGTCTTAAAAATACTGGCTGACCGTACTCGTTCTTCTCTTGTATTAGCCAATAAAAATAACCAGGTCATCCATGCAGTCACATGGCCAAGAACAAGTACAATGAATATCTTTGAAACAGTTGAGCAATATAAAGAATTGTCTGTTGACCAAGTTTTGGTGAAAAGAAATGGCGACCAGCCTTTATATATATCAAAAAAAGTAATTGCCCAAGAAGGAATCCCTTTTTTAAATTTATATATTTTGAAGGAAAAGGATCCTTTAGTTCTTGATACAGCTGTTCAACTAGCAGAAGTCGTGCAAGTATTTATTAATTTATGGGGAAAACACTACGATGAAATAAGTACAGCAGAGCTAATGAAGGCGATTATGAACGATGAAAGTGTAAAGATGCGACGTCTGGCCAATATATTAAATATTGATGTCACAGCTATACATATGATGTGGATTGTGGAAACGAACAATATGGAGGAAGAGCAACTGCTGAAGAAAGTGAAAGAATACGTCAAACAGAATTATCATGTTTCATTGGTTGATTTTTATAATGGTTTTCTTATTATCCTAGTAGATGATTCTATTATTCAAGAAGATCCCTTTCAGTCAGCAAATCGATTGTTAGCTTTGTTGGATGAAAAGGAACAGAACTTTACGATAACTATTTGTCAAAATATGAACAATACAACAGAGGTTCAGCAAGCATATACGAACTGTAATGAGTATTTACGGATAGCGAAAATTATTTATCCGTATAAAAAAATATTTACCCTGCAAGAAATGAATTTTTCTTTAGAGTGTTTTCAGATTATTAATAGCGGAGAATTGGCAATTGAGAAAATATTGCAGCCTATTTCGCCTATAAGAGAACATGGCAACCAAGCAGAAGAGCTCTTAAGTACACTTACGGTATATTTATTAGAAGGTAGTAATCGTTTTCAGGAAACAGCTGATATTCTTTACTTACATAAAAATACGATAAAATATCGAATTCAAAGGATAACCGAAATTCTCAAATATCCTGTTACGAAATCACCAGAAGTTTTTCAGTTATACAAAGCTGTCGCTGTTTATCGAATGTTAGCACAAATAAAAGAGCAATAGAAAAAAGAGCATTTTTGTTCAATTAAACAAAGAATGCTCTTTTTATTTTTCGGTTCAGCTAAATACATATAGTTTCGTTATCGATATAATAAGTTTTAATTACATAAAGGAGGCGTGAAAATGAGTGATAACAGAGACGGAAATCAGGAGGCACAATCATGGCAGAGTCTAGCTTTTCTATGGACGGGCTCGATGATTTGTATACCTAGTTTATTAATAGGCGGTACACTAGTTAGTGGTATGCCTTTATGGGAAGCTGTCCTTGTCGGGTTAATAGGGTATGGAATTATTGTTGTTTTAATGATCTTTCAAGGAATACAAAGCAGTGATATACACAAGCCGACCGTTAGTGTCGCTTCGCAAGTTTTTGGAGAACAAGGCTCAAAGAAAATAATTTCGATTATATTAGCTGTTGCATGTCTGGGCTGGTTCGGAATACAAGCAAATGTGTGTGGGGCAGCATTTTCCCAATTTTTAAGCGTATATGGGATTAACCTACCAGTACCGCTTTCTTCCCTCATATGGGGCATCATTATGCTGTTATCAGCCATTTATGGGATTAAAATACTGAATATTCTAAATTACGTTGCAGTTCCCATTTTGCTTGCAGTCTGTGTCTATGCAGTTGCGGTTTCTTTAATGGGTGACGGTGTTGCACAAATAAAAAATTATATGCCGGCTGGATCCATGTCCTTTTTATCTGGACTTTCTATTACGATTGGTTCATTTGCGTTAGGTGCAGTTATTGCAGGGGATTATTCTCAATATGCGAAATCACGTAAAGATGTTGGCAAAGCAGCATTTATTGGGATATTGCCTTCTGGAGTCTTAATGATCACTGTTGGGGCTATATTGACCCTTACTGCTGGAACTGCTGATATTACAAGTGTATTTACAGAACTAGGACTACCTGTTTTGGGAATTATTGCTCTTATCTTAGCAACCTGGACTACGAATGCAGTAAATGCCTTTTCTGGTGGAATTGCCATTATCAATGTATTTAATATTTCAAAAGAAAAAGAACGGATAGCAGTTGCGATTGCAGGTGGTGTAGGCACACTTCTTGCTGTGGTTGGAATTTTAGATTATTTTGTTCCGATTATGTCCGTGCTTTCTGCCATGATTCCTCCTGTCGCAGGGGTAATGATTGCTTCTTATTGGGTTATTCAAAAAGGGGACAAATCAAAATGGGCTAGTAAAGAAGGAATAAATTTCTTAGGAGTAATCTCTTGGCTTGTTGGGGCAGCGATTGCAGGCATTCCTGTTATCTTCTCTTTTTTTCCAAGCTTACCACAGCTGCCAAATCAGCCATTGATTGGAATGGTTATTTCCTTTGTATGTTATCTAGTAGCCAGAAATATTATCGTTCAAAAACAAGTATCTATTAATCAATAATCACAACTGGAGGGTATCACATGCGATATTTAGATGAAGAAGCGATTGAAAATATAGCAGTTGGAGCAGCATTTCTAGGTACAGGGGGTGGAGGGGATCCTTACATAGGAAAAATGATGGCTCTTTCAGCGATAAAAGAAAATGGTCCCGTTCAACTTTTGTCACCCGAAGAAGTAGAAAATGATGATTTTTTTATCCCAGCGGCAATGATGGGGGCTCCATCTGTGTTGATAGAGAAATTTCCAAAAGGTGATGAATTCGTACGTGTATTTAAAAAACTAGGTCAATATTTAAATAAAGAAGTAAAGGGAACATTTCCCATGGAAGCAGGGGGAGTCAATTCCATGATTCCTATTGTAGTTGCTGCCCAGTTAGGATTGCCGCTCATTGATTGTGATGGAATGGGACGGGCATTTCCAGAACTACAAATGGTAACCTTCCATCTAAATGGCGTTTCTTCTACACCGATGGCTATAACAGATGAAAAAGGAAATATCGGTATTATGGAGACAATTGATAATAAATGGACAGAACGGATTGCTAGAGTAGCTACCGTTGAAATGGGTGCAAGTTCATTAGTTAGTATTTATCCATGTACAGGGGAGCAGTTGAAAAAATATAGTGTGAAAAATATTATTACCTTATCTGAAAAAATTGGACAAATTATCCGCTCCAATACAAAGGATGAATTAACCAAACTACACGAACTCTTAGATACTACTAGTGGATATCATTTGTTTGATGGGAAAATTATAGATGTTGAACGAAACACAATGGGAGGGTTTAATAGGGGCTGTGTAACATTAGATGGATTGGAGCAATTTACCGGAGAAGAAGTACAAGTATTTTTCCAAAATGAAAATTTAGTAGCCCAAAAAAATGGTAAACCATTAGCTATGACTCCTGACCTCATTTGTTTAGTAGATTTAGAAACATTAAATCCAGTTACGACAGAAGCGCTGAAATATGGAAAAAGAGTGAGGCTGCTGGCATTGCCTTCTGATCCCCAGTGGAGAACAGAGAAAGGGATTGAAACAGTAGGACCAAAGTATTTTGGTTACGATATTTCCTATACACCATTAGAGGATCTTGTGAGAAAGGAAGTGTGATAGATGTATAAAGTAGGAATTGATGTTGGGGGAACAAATACAGATGCTATTATACTTGATGAAGGTTTAAATTTAATCCATCAAGTAAAAATGCCTACAAGTGAAGATATCGAGTCAGGGATTGTCTCTTCCTTAAAAAGAGTATTAAAAGAAGCAGGGATTGATAGAAAAAAAGTAACCCATGCGATGTTAGGAACTACTCAGTGTACAAATGCTATTGTGGAAAGAAAAAAACTGGCTAAAGTAGGTGTGATTCGACTGGGATATCCAGCAACGGCCTCTGTCCTTCCTTATACTGCTTGGCCAAAGGAAATGGTCTCTGCCTTAACGGGAGAGTATCGTTTAGCCGGAGGCGGGTATGAGTATGATGGACAAGTACTGTCTAGCTTTTCAGAGGAAGAAATACGCTCCATTTTAAAGGAATGGAAAGGAAAAGTAGAAGCGATAGCAGTTGTTGGTGTTTTTTCTTCCTTGAAAAACGATCAAGAACTTCGAGTAGCCGATTTAGTGGCAGAAGTGATGGGAGAAAAAACCCCAGTATCTTGTTCTTCCTTAATTGGTTCTGTTGGATTAATTGAAAGGGAAAATGCAACGATATTAAATAGTGCTTTATTTAAGGTTATTGCAGCAACAAGCAATGGCTTTGAAAATGCATTAAGAGAAGAAGGAATAACAGATGCGCAAGTATTTCTCTGCCAAAATGATGGAACATTGATGTCGATAGAGTATGCTCGAAAATTCCCCATTTTAACGATTGCATGTGGACCAACTAATAGTATTCGTGGGGCATCTTACTTAGCTGGGATTAAAGATGCGATGGTATTAGATGTAGGTGGAACGACATCGGATATTGGTGTCTTAACAGCCGGATTTCCGCGTGAGTCTGCGCTTGCAGTAGATGTGGGCGGAGTCCGAACAAATTTCCGTATGCCGGATATTGTATCCATTGGATTAGGCGGGGGAAGTATTGTCCGAAACGTGAATAATGAAGTAACGATTGGACCAGACAGCGTAGGTTACCGAATTACTGAAGAAGCGCTTGTCTTCGGGGGGGGAACACTCACAACAACGGACATTGCAGTACGCTTAGGAGTTGCAGAGATAGGAAATCCAGAATTAGTGAAACATATTGATGAAGAATTCGCTCAACAAGCATACGCGAAAATAGCAGCAATGACGGAAGAAGCAATTGATAAAATGAAAACAAGTAATAATGATGCCACGGTTGTTTTAGTAGGAGGCGGCAGCATCATTATCCCAAGACAGTTAAAAGGGGTAAAAGAGATCATTCATAATGAGAATGGTGCGGTTGCCAATGCAATAGGCGCATCCATTTCGCAAATCAGCGGACAATATGAGCAAATATATATCTATTCACAAACTCCTCGTGATGAGGCGCGAAAAGATGCGGAAGAAAGAGCGAAACAGCAAGCAATATTAGCAGGTGCAAAAGTGGAAACAATTGAACTTGTAGAAATAGAAGAAATTCCGTTAGCATATCATCCAGGAAATGCGACAAGACTAAGAGTAAAGGTAGTAGGAGAACTAACGTAAAGCTAGCTGATTAAAACAATTGGACACTCAGAATAAAGAAAGAGAAAATGATTGCCTCATTTTCTCTTTCTATTTATATGTGCCATGATATCAGATTTTAAATAGATTCTTTCTTTATTGCCAACATTAAGCGGTTCTAGAATCCCCTTTTTTACACAGTCATGGATATATTGCCGTGTACACCCTAATAACTCGGTAACCTGAGAGGTAGAAACTAATTCTTCTTCTAAAAACTTTCTAAACTCCATATCATTTTTAAATTGAATCATAAAAATCGTCCCAATCTTTATAGTATATTATCGAGTAATTATTCAATACCCAAAATTTTAACGAACTAATCATTTCGATTAAATGAAGATATAGTAAGAATCATAAAAAATGGTCTGATTTTTTTAGAGATTCATTTTCTATTTATCCTAACGAATAAAAGCATATATTTTCCAAAAAGAAATAGATATAATGAGAAGGAGAATTTTTAAATTAAGTATGGTAAAAAGTGGAGGGGAATATGTTCAAAAATAAGTTGGGCAAGGTAAGATCTGGATGGATTATTTTGTTGGCCTTATTGGCTACTACGATAGCACAATTGCTGCTATCAGCGCCAGGTATGATTATTGCTATCATAATTGAATCACAAATTCACCCTAATCTTTCTGATGAGATGATTGATCAAGTATTAGACGGTTCACCGCTCTCGCTTTTGGCACAGGGGTTAGGATTAATTGGCGGTATTGCAGTATTATGTCTTTTATGGAAGTTTGTTAATAAGAAGAGAATTTCAGAAATGGGATTTAAAAGGCTTTCTCCAGATTTTATTATTGGGTTAGGACTTGGCGCATTGTCTATCGTCATTATCTTTTTTATTCTATTATTCACCCAAAATATAGAGATGGCTAATTCACTTGGTTCACCGGATTTTTCAACCTATACCATTTTGTATCTACTGTTTTTTATTTTAGTCGGTTTTTCTGAAGAATTGACCTTCAGAGGTTATATTATGTCTACACTTACCGATAATGGAAATTCAAAATTGGTAGTATATATCGTTTCATCATTAATTTTTGGGATAGCTCATTTATTAAATCCAAATGTAGCGGCTCTTGGAATTATCAATATTTTTCTTGTAGGACTTTTATTTGCTTATATGTATGATAAGACGAAAAGCCTATGGATGCCAATTGGTTATCATATAACGTGGAATTATTTCCAAGGAAATGTGTTTGGTTTTCCAGTTAGTGGTACCACTGCCTACGGGCTATACGGAATAGATGTTTCTGTGGGAAATGATTGGCTAACAGGTGGTTCTTTTGGGTTAGAAGGTGGTTTTCTAGCAACAATTATGATCATTATTGGCTTTATTGTTACCAAACTATTTACTATGAAAAGATAATTTTAATACACTTTGTCTAGATTTTAATCAATATTGTCATAGAATAATAGAGGAATATGCGTTATAATAAATCGAGCTGCATAATAGCATAATAAAATCCGTTTCGACGGTGGAGGTTCTAGCTACCCTCTTTAAAAAACTAAGAAAAAACAGTACTACTTTCTTAGTAGTGCTGTTTTTTCTATATGAAGGAGATTTGCGAAATGAAAAACGAAAAAGCGGTTGTTGTATTTAGTGGGGGTCAAGATAGCACTACTTGTTTATTTTGGGCTATAAAAAATTTCAAAGAAGTAGTAGCTGTAACGTTTGACTATAATCAAAGACATATTACAGAGATTGAATGTGCACAGAAAATCACCGAAGAGCTTGGCATTAAACACCATATTCTTGATATGTCTCTGCTAAATCAGCTGGCGCCAAATGCCTTAACAAGAGACGATATTGCAGTCGAAGATGGCAAGGAAGGAGAGCTGCCTTCCACATTTGTTCCAGGACGAAATTTATTGTTTATGTCGTTTGCTGGTGTATTAGCAAGTCAAATACAAGCAAAACATATTGTAACAGGTGTGTGTGAGACAGATTTTAGCGGCTATCCAGACTGTCGCGATATCTTTGTTAAATCATTGAATGTAACGTTAAATCTTTCCATGGATAACCAATTTGTCATTCATACTCCACTTATGTGGTTAAATAAGGAAGAAACATGGGGCCTTGCGGATGAGTTAGGTGCCTTTGACTTTGTTCGTGAAAAAACATTAACATGCTACAACGGAATTGTGGCAGATGGCTGTGGAGAATGTCCTGCTTGTAAGCTGCGTAAAAAGGGATTAAATGATTATCTCGCTGTTCGAAAGGGGTTATAAGAGAATGCATGACTTTCGAATAGTAGATAGACTGCAAAAATTTGGGGAAGATATTTCCTCTAAGCAATTAAAATATCATTGCAAACGTGTTATGGTTAGTAAAGAGTTTACCTTTGATGCAGCACATCACCTGCATGCTTATGAAGGAAAATGTATGAATCTTCATGGACATACATACAAGGTAGTTTTCGGAATTAGTGGATATTTAGATAACCGAGGATTAATGATAGACTTTGGTGACATTAAAAAAATATGGAAAACCGAGATTGAAATTTACTTAGATCATCGCTACTTGAATGAAACTCTTCCACCAATGAATACAACAGCAGAGAATATAGTATATTGGATCTTTGAAAAAATGGAAGAGGCTTTGAATAAAGATGAGGTAAAGCAAGCAGATAATGGGGCGAGAGTAGAATTTGTTCGTCTCTATGAAACTCCTACTAGTTATGCAGAAATGAGAAGGGAGTGGATGGAGAGTGAGTAAAGTACCTGTCATGGAGATTTTTGGACCAACGATACAAGGAGAAGGAATGGTCATTGGCCAAAAAACGATGTTTGTCAGAACAGCTGGCTGTGATTATTCCTGCGCTTGGTGTGATTCTGCCTTTACTTGGGATGGCAGCGGAAAAGAGCTGATTAAGCAAATGCAAGCAGAGGAAATATGGGAGGAACTAGTTCGACTAGGTGGAGACGGATTTTCTTTTGTCACCCTTTCAGGAGGAAATCCGGCCCTCTTGAAAAATCTTTCCTTTCTGGTAAATTTATTAAAGGAAAAGGAAATAAAGATTGGGCTTGAGACACAAGGGAGCAAATGGCAAGATTGGTTTATAGATATTGATGAACTTACTATTTCTCCTAAGCCGCCAAGTTCTAAAATGAATACGGATTTTGACATGTTGGATTCGATTGTGCAAAGATTAAGAGATGCTAATCGAAGTACTCATATTAGCTTAAAAGTTGTTGTATTTTCTGATGAAGATTACAACTATGCCAAAAAAGTGCATTTGCGTTATCCTGATATTCCTTTTTTCTTACAAGTTGGGAATGAAGATAATAAAACGACTGATGATACTAAATTAGTCGAACATTTATTGGCGAAGTATGAGTGGTTGATTGATAAAACCATGCTTGATCATCAATTCAAAAATGTGAAGGTACTTCCACAGCTACATACGTATATTTGGGGAAATAAGCGTGGAGTGTAGATAGTCGGGAAGGATTTTAGGAGGATTTTAGAATGAGTAAAATTAATACTCCTCAAATAGAGGAGGCTATTCGCTTACTATTAGAAGCAGTTGGAGAAGATCCAAATAGAGAAGGATTATTGGATACTCCAAAACGGGTAGCGAAAATGTATGAAGAGGTTTTTTCTGGTCTTACCATCGATCCAAAAGAGTATTTTGAAACGATTTTTCATGAAGACCATGAAGAATTGGTATTAGTAAAGGATATTCCTTTTTACTCCATGTGCGAGCATCACTTAGTCCCTTTTTACGGGAAAGCGCATGTTGCTTATATCCCGAAAGGCGGAAGAGTGGCTGGGTTAAGTAAGCTTGCTCGAGCAATAGAAGCTGTTTCAAAACGTCCTCAGCTTCAGGAACGAATAACGTCCACTGTGGCAGATACTATGATGGAAACACTTGAGCCCCATGGAGTAATGGTCGTGGTAGAGGCAGAGCATATGTGTATGACCATGCGTGGAGTGAAAAAGCCTGGTGCTAAAACAGTTACATCAGCTGTACGAGGTGTTTTTCAGACTGACAGTGATAAACGCGCAGAAGTATTTGCGTTGATTAAATAAGATAAAGCTAGTATTTATTAAAAATCCTGTGAGAGCAGGATTTTTTTATTGGAATTTATTTAAATTAACTTACATTTTTTATAATAAAAGGGGAACTTTTTGGTTGATAAACTGGTCTTAAAGTATAAAGGGAGGTGGTTAATATTACGAAAATGAATGAAAAGGAAATATATGAATACTTTTTTGAAAAGGTATATAAAGCAACTTTTTACATTCTGAAAAATGAGGAACTAGCGAAAGATGCAACACATGATACCTTTATAAAAGTATTTAAAAATTTAGGGAAAATAAATGATCATTCAAAGTTAAGTGCTTGGATAACTACTATTGCTACAAGAACTGCTATTGATATATATAATAAAAACAATAGACAATCAACACGTATGTTTGAAGAAGAAAACTATATTTCAACTACGAATGAATTTAATGATGAGAGAGATGAAATAGAATATTATTTAGCTGATTTACGACCAAAATACAAACAAATATTAATATTAAAATATTTGGATGGTTTATCAGAAAAAGAAATTGCTAATCTACTTTCCCTTAAATTAGGAACAGTTAAATCAAGGATATACCGAGCGAAACAGAAAATATATCGACAGTATCACTCTGGAGGTGAAAGTAAGCTTGAAGAATAATCAAGAAAATGAAAGATTAAAGGAGCAGATAAAGAAGGAATATAACTCCATTAATATACCTAAAGGATTAAAAGAAGAATTATGGACACAGATTTCTGTAACAAGAAAGAAAAGACGAATTTTTTCGAAACTTTTTCCGGTTATAGCTGTAGCTGCGTTTATCATTATATTAATTCCGCTTGGCTTAAGTTTAATATCTTCAGATTCAGCACAAAATCCAAGTGACAGTATTTCAATGAAAGAAGCAGCAGATATAAAAACAATTGAAGCTGTTATAACAAATAACTTTACAGGACCTGATGAGAATTGGTTAAAAATAATGAATGATACGAGTTCGGAAGAAGAAGAGGGAGAAATAAAGGGCTTAAGCGAATATGAAGAGGATTTATTTAAAGAGTATTTTGCAAGTGATAGAGCGTATGTTGAATACGTTTCAAGATATGGGTCCGTAATATGGAATGAACCTGCGAAAAATCATTACACTTTAAGAGTATTGGATATTAATTATGAAAAGACCAGTTCTGATGAGATTATATACAATTTTATGGCAAAAATAGAATATAAGAAAAAAGGCAGTAGTACAGCAAATGTTGGAACAATTACTGGGCAAGCTAATTTAAATGAAGAACATAAAATAGAAGTGATGATGATTGAATATTTTGATCTTATTAATGAATTAGAGTTGAAATAAATAAAAAAGCAAAGCACCTTAGAAGGAGCTTTGCCTTTTTATTATGCCATATTCTCACTAGTATCTATTTCATTCGACTGATACTGTTTTGTATCTAATTCACCAAGTGTTTTACTTGTTACAACACCTGACACCATTGATCCACTTACGTTTAGAGCAGTGCGCCCCATATCAATTAATGGTTCAACAGAAATTAATACCCCAGCCAAGGCTACTGGTAGGTTTAAAGTAGAAAGAACGATCAATGTTGCAAATGTTGCTCCTCCACCCACTCCAGCAACTCCAAATGAACTGATCATAACGACAATAATTAATGTCGCAATGAAAGATGGGGATAAAGGATTAATTCCTTGTGTTGGTGCAATCATGACTGCAAGCATTGCAGGATAGATACCAGCACAACCATTTTGGCCAATTGAAACCCCGAAGGATGCAGAGAAGTTAGCAATGGATTCAGGTACACCTAATTTATTCCTCTGTGCTTCAATATTTAATGGCATTGTTCCTGCACTTGTACGTGATGTGAATGCAAAGGTAAGAACAGGCCAAACTTTTTTTAAATATTGTTTTGGGCTGAGTCCCATAATCGCAAGAATAATTAAATGAATAATAAACATTGCAATTAAGGCAACATAGGACGCAATAACAAATTTTCCTAGCTTCACAATTGCATCAAGGTTACTTCCTGCAACTGTTTTTGCCATAAGCGCAAGTATACCATATGGAGTTAATCGCAGTACTAATGTTACAATTCGCATCACTATTGTATGTAATGATTCAACAATTTTTTGGAAGAAAGCTGCTTGCTCTGGATTTTTTCTTCTAATCCCTAGGAATGCAACTCCAACGAATGCCGCAAAAATTACTACCGCAATAGTAGAAGTTGGTCTAGCACCAGTTAAATCTTGAAATGGATTAGCTGGTAAAAAGCTAAGAATTTTCTGTGGTACAGTTGTGCTTTGGACTTCCCCTAAAGATTCTTCTAGTTGCTGTCCGCGAAGTACTTCAGCATCTCCAGCATTTACATCAATTGCTTTTAAGTCAAAACCTGCAGCAGAGGCGATTCCGATTCCTGCAGCTATAGCTGTTGTTAGTAATAATGTTCCGATTACGAGACCACTAATTTTCCCAAGGTTAGCTGATTTTTCTAACTTTGTGAAGGCAGCCACAATAGAAATAAAGACTAGTGGCATAACAATCATTTGTAGTAGTTTTACATATCCGTTTCCAACTAAACCGAACCAATCATTCGTAACCGTGATTACTTCTGAAGTCGGCTCAAAAAATAATTGTAAAATTGCTCCAAATAATACACCCAGTCCTAAAGCGGTAAACACGCGTTTAGAGAAGGATATATGTTTCTTTTGCATATAGAATAGAACACTAAGCAAAATAAGTAATATAATAATGTTTAAAATAGCAAAAAGGTTCAATGCTATGTCCTCCTTTTATTGTAATTCCTATAGGTTAAATAGGGATTGCGTAAATTCTTTAAAAGACTAACACTATTTTCCTCATTTGTAAATATGATTTTTGAAAAAATAAAAATGTTTTTTATGAAGCAAAATGATACTGTTCTGTTAAAATAATAGAAAATAGTTTTTCGGGGGGATAGGATGTTTGCACTAGATTATCAATCTCCAATTGGAGTAATAGAGATAATTGGAACAGAAAAGGCGATCTATTCTATCTTATTTTCAGAGAAAGAGTCACCAGAGAACCAGATAGATGATCAGACACCTCAGGTTTTAATTACATGCTATAAGCAGCTAGATGCTTACTTCAGTGGGAAAAGTCATAATTTTTCTTTTCCAATTGAAATGGGTGGAACTCCATTTCAAAGACAGGTATGGAATGCTTTAACTCATATTCCCTATGCGGCAACGGGATCATATAAGGATATTGCAAGCAGCATCGGTAACAAAAAAGCAGTTCGTGCAGTGGGAAGTGCGAATGGAAGAAATAAACTATGCATTGTCATTCCATGTCATCGAATTATAGGAGCGAATGGAACGCTGACTGGTTATGCCGGTGGTTTATGGCGGAAGGAATGGCTGCTTAGACATGAGCAGAAATGGAAAACTAACACCATATAATAAATCAAGACAAAATCCATAAACGGGGGACTTTTCCTTTAGCTAATGTTTATTTTGTAGGTTAATGAAAAGTATCCGATTCTTATTGAATCGGATACTTTTCTGCTTCTCATTTAGAACTAATAAAGCTCTATTGAAGTACCAGCTCCACCTACGCTGTGTACAGTGATAACCACTAATGTTATCCAACCTAATTTACATTATAAATGAAAACGATTTCAAAATCAAATATTGTGAAGTAATGAACTCTTTTTCAGAATATTATTTCTTTTTAGCGAGATGTTTTTTGTTCGCTAAAATATATATGTTAATGGAAGAGAATAATTTTCTGCTTTCTGTAAAACTTATAAAAAAAGGAGTGATTTGGATGAACGAACAAAAGGGAGCGAATATGTCTGATTTTGGCCAAATAAATGATAATATGATGGAAGCTGATTCAGATAAGACAAGTGTATCGATTAAGACAAATGTAGATCCTAAAAATGTGCTTGAAGATAATCCTTATTTTGAAAAAACAAAAACGTATAGTAAGGAAGAGTTGGAAAAGTTCAAGAAATTTTTTAGGGGATAAATAGAAAAAATTCACCTGTAAATTCATATCGGTAGGACATACTCCTTGGCAGCTGATGAAAAAACTTGTTAATACATAATATAACAGCTGTAAGGGAGTATTTTTATTCTTAGTCTATCAGAATTATGGAGAGCTTCTTTACTTGCATTTTTATATAGAAAATGATTAAATGTATATACTTGTTTTTTATACTGTATGGTATAAAAAACTTTTATAAAGTGTGATTTAGTTTTTTCCTTATATCTTTGGTCCATAAAAATAATCGTTTATATATATTGTTTGTAAAATAGAAGGGAGGAACGAGCAAATGGGGATTGTAGTTGTAGAAATTTGTGATGGAAGTTTGATCACTTCAATAAATTTAGAAGAAATACTAGAATCTAAATATCCAGAAGTAGCTGTGATTGAAAGCAGCTGTCTTTCCTTTTGTGGAATGTGTGCAAAACGTCCTTATGCAATTGTAAACGGAAAAAGAATTTTTGCAAAAACTACTGAGGAATGTCTTGAATTAATAATGAAACAAATTGAAGCAGAATTAGCTGTATTTGCTTAATAGAAGAAATACTAGAAAGGGGAAGTCTTAAGAATTAATTTCTTGATGACTTCCCTTTTCCTATTAGTTTAAGTTTTTTCTAAGAAAAAGCCTTACAATACTACGAACGAGGAATCATGCTGGGAAACAAACTTTACGACAAACTTACAGTGATTGTCTCCTTCTGTTCGGCAGTATGTTCTCGTAACATCCTTTGCATGGAGAACTTTTTTGAGCATTTCTGTCTCACATCTACAGGCTATTTTAAACTCCTTCGCTACCTCGAGGATAGGACAATTATATTCCGTTATTTCAAAAGTATGGTCGTCCACTTTTGTTAAATCGGCCATATATCCTTTTTCATTTTGGATAGTAATCATTTCTTGCATTTTTTCAGCAGGATCTTTGTCATCCATACGTGAAATATACTCTTTTGTTAGACGTTCTTCCCGTTTATTGAATAATTGCTGAACTGAATCTTTTCCATAAAGTTCTTTAATGTCGTGTAATAAATCGATGCTGATTCCTTCATAACTTTTTGGGAAAAAATGTTCTGCTTTTTCCGCCAATGTAAAGCTTTGAATAGGTCGGCCCATTGGCTGTTTGATAAATTCGGATTGGATTAAATTATCTTTTTCTAATATTGTTAAGTGCTTTCGCACAGCCATATGTGTTATTTTTAGACGATCGGTAAAATCGTTTACCGTTAAGGAGCCCTCTTTCTTAAGAAGATGCAGAATTTTATCTTTTGTCGTTTTTTGTGTTGGGACCATTTTAAACCTCCATTCTATTTCATTGGAGAAAAAAATCTAAATAATTTTAAGGTATAGAAATTAATTATACCAGAAAGTATAAAATGTTGAAAGTAGTTACTTGTACAAGAGTCAGTGCATAAGATTAGCTTAGTTAATAAAAAAAACATCCACCAATTTAGAATAAAGTAATTGCTTTTTTATTATGGATGGTTTATTGTTTAAATATATTTTTTAAACCAAAAAGTATAAAAAACAAAAAATGGTGGAAATACCAATGACTACATATTCATTACCAGCTTTATCATACGAATTTAATGCTTTAGAACCACATATTGACCAGAAAACGATGGAAATTCATTATGGAAAACATCATCAGACATACGTTAATAATTTAAATGCTTCTCTTGAAGGTCAGGATGCATTACAAGCAAAATCCTTAGAAGAGTTATTAAGCAATCTGAATGAGGTACCAGAACAAATCAGAACTGCTGTAAGAAACAATGGTGGCGGGCACTTAAACCACTCCTTATTCTGGGAAGTAATTGCACCAGCTTCAGGTGTGAATACACCTTCTGGTGAATTAGCAGAAGCAATTAATAAAGCTTTTGGAAGCTTCGATGAATTTAAGCAGCAATTTACTGCTGCTGCTACTACTCGATTTGGGTCTGGCTGGGCTTGGCTGGTTGTGGACGAAGTAGGCAGCTTAAAAGTAACAAGCACACCAAACCAAGATAATCCAATTATGAATGGCGAACGCGCTATTTTAGGATTGGATGTATGGGAGCATGCTTACTATTTAAATTACCAAAACAGAAGACCTGAATACATTTCCAATTTCTTCTCTATTATTAATTGGAGTGTAGTTGCGGATAAATTTGCGAATAATAATTAATATGATAGACAAAGATTAAGTGGTTCATGCTTATCTTTAAGCTTGGAGGATACTATGAAGCTTGTAGGGATTTCTGGATCATTAGTTGGTTCCAAAACAGCTAAAGCAGTAAATGAAGTATTAGTTGCTGCCAAGGCACTTGACCCAACGATTCAAGTAGAATTAGTTGATTTAAGAGAGTATGAGATCGAATTTGTTAATGGAGCGCCATTAAGTTATTATAATGATGATACCATTAAAGTGGTCAATACTATTTTGAGTGCAGATGCTCTTGTGATTGGAACACCAGTATATCAAGCCTCTATTTCAGGGGTATTAAAAAATCTCTTTGATCATCTACCAGTCGATGCATTTAAAACGAAAGTAGCGGGAATGGTTATCACAGGTGGTACGGATAAACATTTTCTTGTAATGGAACATCAATTAAAGCCGATTCTTACCTATTTTAAAGCATTGATTACCGTGCAAAATGTGTTTGTGCATAATGACTATTTTGATGAGGAGAATGAAATTATCGACAAAGAGGTCAAAGAGCGAATGATTAAACTGGCTGAGGAAATTATTTATTTACAACGTTAGTTATCCATTTAGAAATGTCCTAAAAAGGCAGATTCTGCGAAGTAGCAGGTCTGTCTTTTTTACTTATTAAAGAGCACACTGTTTCTCAAAAATCCAATTTGCAAGAAAAAATCACTTCTTCAAATTTTTAAATATACTTGTTAATAATTATGTAATGAAAAGTGTAAGGTTAATGCAAATGTTAACTTTGTTAAGGTGGTTAACTATGTGATGAATTAGATTAATAAATATGTTAACTTAATGTCTGAAAAATATATCTAAGTTTATATAAAAGTTATTGACAACGCTTACAGATAATTGTATAAATAACTTATAAGATATATTTTTAAAGGGTGTTTTATAAAAATGTTGTTCTCTATTTTGGGGGAATTCCACACAACGAGAGGCTATCTGTAATAACAACAAACTTTGTAAAAATCGCCTTTTGCTATTAAGTTGTATCATAGTGTCATATAAAAAGGGAGATGAGGAGGAATGCAAAAACAAATAAACTGTTGATACGTTGGTGAAAATGAAAGTAATTCTAAATTAAATGCTACATAAAGAGAACAAAGTAAGTCTACGCTTAAAGTGATAGAAATGCAGATTAGTATTATCCTTTTTGTTTTATAAAAGAAATTAAAAATAGGGGAGAATATAAAATGAAAAAAGTAAAAATATTACTTTCAAGTTTTGTGATTTTCAGTATGTTGCTTTTAGGTGCATGTTCAAGTAGCAGTAACGGTAATGCGGATGGGAAGAAAGAAATCACGTTTATGTTTAGAGGAGGGCCAGATGAGAAAACGGCTTATACAGCAGCGATTAAAAAGTTTGAAGATTCGCATGAGGGCGTGAAGGTAAAAATCATTAATACAGATGCAGATCAATATGCTACTAAATTATCTGCTGCTGTTTCCGGTGGGAATGTACCCGATGTTTTTTATCTTGATTCTGGAAGTATCGCAAATTATGTTGATAATGGCATCATTAAAGATATTACAGAAGAAGTTGAGAATGCAGATTTTGATTTAGATAGTATTTGGAAATTTGGTGTAGACATCTATCGCTATGATGGGAAAACTCCTGGTAAGGGTGCCCTTTATGGATTACCAAAAGATATCGGTCCATTTGCGCTAGGTTATAATAAAGACATGTTTGAAGAAGCCGGAATTCCGTTGCCAGATAAAGACAAAGCCTATACTTGGGAGGAATTCTTAAAAATTAGTCAAGAATTAACAAAAGATACAAATGGTGATGGTGAAGTTGATCAATGGGCAAGCGGTTTTAATGCCACGTGGACTCTGCAATCATTTGCTTATAGTAATGGTGCATCCTTTTTAAATGATGCTGGAGATACTGTAACAGTTGACACACCAGAGTTTGCAAGTTCTTTGCAGTTCCTTGCCGATTTAACTAATAAATATAATACAACACCGAATGCTTCACAAGCTGAAACATTGGACACATACCAAAGATGGATGAATGGCGAATTAGCATTCTTCCCAGTTGGTCCATGGGATATGAGTACATATGCCAAACTAGATTTTGAATACGATCTCATGCCGTGGCCATCTGGTACAACAGGTAAATCTGTTGCATATGTTGGTTCCCTGGGATTAGTAGTTTCAGAGACTACAAAATATCCCGATTTAGCGACTGAATTGGCCATTTACTTGTCTGCTGATGAAAATGCCCAACAAACATTATTAGATGCTAAAGTGCAAATTCCGAATTTAATTGATATGGCTGAAGAATGGGCTAGCGATACAGAAACGGTTCCAAATAATAAGAAAGAATTTTTAGATATTGTTCGAGATTATGGTGTTCCATACCCAACTTTCGCTACCTATAACTCCCAATGGTTAGATGAATTCTGGTCGAATATTACTCCCGTAATGCAAGGGAAACAGACTGCAGCCGATTTTGTAAAAGAAATACAGCCTAAAATGCAAAAGCTTTTAGATGAGGCCAATGAACAAGCAAAAATGTCTAAATAAACTAAAATATTAGGATGTCTTTTTACTAAGAGGAGAACTCACCAATTTTAAGTAAAACTTGTTGTGAGGTTCTCTTCTTTTAAGACACCCTTTAATTGCTAAAGAGGTGAGCATATGTCCAGTGTTATAGCTACAAACAGTGAAAAGAATAAAAATCCGAAAATAAAACCTAAAAGTAAGACTAGTAACTTGTATAAGCAAGAGCATAGAGTTGCACTGATGTTTGTGGCAGCTCCAATTATTGGATTTCTATTATTTTCTGTTTATCCATTTGCTTATTCTGTGTATGCATCATTTACGGATTGGAATGGATTGAATAGAATGAACTTTGTCGGCTTAGATAACTTTATTAAACTATTTCAAGATGAATATTTCTATCAAACTCTCTATAATACAGTTTTTTATATGATAGGAATTCCTATTGGATTAGGATTGGCATTGCTGCTCGCAATGGCTTTGAGCAGGGGGCTGAAAGGGACTACTGTTTTTAGAACAATCTACTACATCCCTGTTATCTCTTCTCTTGCAGCAATCTCTATAATGTGGGCATGGGCTTATAATGGAGATTTTGGATTGATTAATCAATTTTTGGATTTATTTGGAATTAAGGGTCCAAACTGGTTAGAAAATACTGCAACTGTTAAACCAGCAATTATCCTTATGGCAGTATGGAAAGGGTTAGGTTATTCGATGCTGCTTTATTTAGCGGCAATTCAAAGTGTTTCGAAAACCTATTATGAAGCAGCTGATCTAGATGGTGCAAATTCTTTCCAAAAATTTAAAAGTATCACATGGCCAATGGTTAAACCGGTAACGTTTTTCTTAGTTATTACAAATATAATTGGCGGATTCCAAATATTTACTGAAATTAACATTATGACCCCGACTGGCGGACCATCTTATAGTGCCGCGTCTATTGTTTGGTATGTATGGCAAAAAGCATTCAAATATTATCAAATGGGATATGGTTCAGCGATGTCACTAATTTTATTTATCTTTATCTTTATCGTAACTGTTATTCAATTCTATTTTAATAGAAAATCAGATTATAGTTTGGATTAAGGGGGTGTATAGCATGAAAAAGCAAAGGAAAATAACAGATATATTTATTTATTTCATTCTCACCATTGGTTCTCTGTTTATGATTGGACCATTATTATGGATGATTACTACTTCATTAAAAGACAAGACTGGTGTATTTGCCTTACCGCCACAATGGATACCAGATCCCTTCCAGTTTGATGCATACATTAAATTATTTCAGCTTGATACTTTGGGATACGGACTTAAAAATACTATAATTGTCTCTTTAACCGTAACTATTATTGGTACCATAACATCTAGTATGGCTGCTTTTGCTTTTGCGAAACTAAGAATGCCTTTTAAAAATACATTATTTTTAATTTTATTAGCTTCTATTATGATTCCTTATCCAATCATTATGATTCCCCAATTCGTAATGTTTTCTAAAATGGGTTGGGTAGATACACTATTACCATTAATTGTGCCAGGTTTATTTGGAAATATTACGATGATTTTCTTCCTTCGTCAATATCTAACCAATGTGCCTTATTCGTTAATTGAAGCAGCAAAGGTGGATGGAGCGGGTTACCTTCAAATTTTCTTTAAATTGATTTTTCCTGTTATTCGTCCGGCGGTAGCGGCACAATTTATTCTTTGGTTCATGGGTGTGTGGAATGACTATTTAGCACCATTAATCTATCTAAATAGTCCAGAGAAACAAACATTACAAGTAGTAATTGCAAACTTAAAAGCAACTTATGCTATTCAAACGGATTATCCATTGATTATGGCAGGTTCTGTTGTCTCTTTACTTCCAGTATTAATCGTATTCTTGATATTTCAAAAACAGATTATTGAATCAGTTGCCTTATCAGGTGTGAAAGGGTAAACAGGAGGACCAAGCTATGAAAATGAAAGAAGAAACAAAACAGTGCTTAGAATTAATAGAATCATACGGATGGGGAACCTTGGGAACCCATGACCCTACGATTATCAAAGAAGATGATTTCTACTATATGTTTTCAACCGATACACATATCGATAATGCGCCAACTGAGGGGGCGCAAATTAGAAAATCAAAGGATTTAATCCACTGGGATTATGTTGGAACTGCGTTAAAGGCTGTTCCTAAAGAGGCTAAAGAGTGGTCCAAGGCATTAGGCTTATGGGCCCCGGAAGTTATTAACTATAAAGGTCGCTATTATATGTATTATTCCGCTTCCACTTTTGGGAGTACGGTTTCTTGTATTGGATTAGCTACTGCTGACCATTTAGAAGGACCGTGGTGTGATCAAGGGATTGTACTTAAAACAAATCCAGAAATTGCGACACATAATGCGATAGATGCAAATGTAGTAATAGATAAATATGGTGAGTACTGGCTTGGTTATGGATCCTTCTTTGGAGGCATTTACCTTGTCAGACTTAATATGGAAACAGGGATGCCGGTTGCTGATGATGGTTATGGAACATTGCTTGCAATAAGACCAAAAGAAGTAGAAGGTGCGATAGAAGGCGCTTTTATTATCTACAATTCGACATTTGATTATTATTATTTGTTTACTTCTTATGATAGTTTGCATGATAGTTACAATATTCGTGTAGCGAGGTCGAAAGAAATTACTGGTCCTTACGTGGATGTGAACGGTAAAAATATGATAGACACAGAGGATGAACCACATACTATTGGTGTTAAGTTAGTGGGAAGCTATCAGTTTGAACATGATATTGCTTGGATTGGACCAGGTCACAATTCCATTTTTAGCGAAAAGAATAAACAATTTATGGTTCACCATGTTCGTTTAGAGGAATTTTCTCCCTATCATTATGGATTTATACGGGAATTATTTTGGCTAATGAGCGGCTGGCCGGTTGTATCGCCAGAATACTACTATCATACTGAAACACGCAATTATTCTGTTCTGGATCTATTGGGTGATTGGGAATATATTTCTTTTGATGAAGACAGAAGAGTTAAGCATAGTAAAAGGTTTTCTTTAAAAGAGGATAGTCTAACTAAGATTGATTCATTAGGTGATAATCAGTTTACCTTTGTGGATAGAAATTTTGAGTTTGTTATTTTTCCTGTTAAGGATTGGAAAAACAATATAGAGACAATAGCCTTCTCTGGTTTAACAAAATCAGGAGATACTATATTTGGAAAGAGGGTGTAATCTATGGTGTGGTCAAACAAAGTGATGATCGTTCTTGATAGGCTGTTAAGTGTCATCATTCTTAATCTGCTTTGGATTATGGGGAGTATAATTGGGCTTGGAATTTTCGGGATTTTTCCAGCTACCTATGCCCTTAATGTCCTAATTAGAAAAGAGGAGTTTTTCAATGATTTTCCGTCATTTAGAAAGCTTGCGAAGGAATACTTTTCTGCATATAAGCAGAACTTTCTAAAAATGAATGGTGTTGGAATCATTTATTTCCTTGTATTATATGTGCTTTGGATCGATTTACAGCTGGTACGAGGAATGACAGTTGGGGCTGCTATTTTCTATTATCCAGTTCTATGTTTCATTATTTATGTTTTGGCTACTATTCTTTATACATTTCCAATAGCCATATATACGCATGGTACGTTTAAGGAGAAAGCAAAATTAGTATTGAGTTTACCATTATTACTGCCTTTACATACAGTATTTAGTTTACTCTTCTTGTTAGTACTTTTAGCAGTAGCTTATAAGTATAGTATTGTAATACCACTATTTTTAATTAGTACCTATTTTTTATGTGTGGATAAGTTCATATCAGGAGAATTAGTCAAAAAAAGAATTATAAGAGGTTTTGAATAGATACATAGAACGCTAAAGGAATTGTTATTAGATGGAAATCAGACCAATGGCAGATTGAAAGTGATTGCATCTGCAGTTCTTAAATTTCTTAATCAGATAAGTCTTAAGATAATCACGTCTATGGTTATGGGATAATTTGATGGGAGATAATCTTTTTAGTTTGAAATGTAATGGATAAAAAGGAGAGAGTAAGATGACGAATGTTAAGACAGTTCATTATAACAACCCAATTGTTTTACAAAGAGCAGATCCTTGGGTATATAAACACACAGATGGCTACTATTATTTCACTGGTTCTGTCCCTGGCTATCAGAAAATAGAAGTCCGCAGAGCTAGAACATTAAATGGGCTGAAAAATGGTGAAAGTGCATTTGTTTGGCATGCTCATTCAACAGGCCCATTAAGCTCTTTAATTTGGGCTCCGGAAATTCATTTTATCCGTGGAAAATGGTACATCTATTTTGCCGCAGCAGAGTATGATTACCCTAAAAATGGGATTTTTCAGCATCGTATGTTTGTACTTGAATGCGCTGATGAAAACCCTCTAACTGGAAAATGGATTGAAAAGGGTCAAGTAAAAACGGCTCAGGAAAGTTTTAGTTTAGATGCAACTGTGTTTGAATTGCACGACAAGCTTTATTATGTGTGGGCACAAAAGGAACCGGCTATTCCAGGAAATTCTAATCTATATCTATCTGAAATGGAAAATCCTTGGACCTTAAAAGGGAAGCAGTTATTATTATCTATTCCTGAATACTCTTGGGAGAAAATCGGATTTTTAGTGAATGAAGGTCCTGCGGTGTTGATTAGAAATGGAAAAGTCATCATAACCTATTCAGCTAGTGCAACCGATGAAAATTATTGCATGGGAATGCTTTGGGCCGATATAAATTCCGATTTATTAGATGGATATTCTTGGACTAAATTAGATAAGCCAGTTTTTAGCAGCGCCCCAGAGAATCAACAATATGGACCAGGACATAATAGCTTTACTATTAGTGAAGATGGAAGGGAAGATGTTCTTATCTATCATGCAAGACCATATACAGAAATAGAGGGAGATCCTTTGAATAATCCAGATCGCCACGCGAGGGCACAAGTATTTACTTGGGATGAGAATGGGCTTCCAGTGTTTGGTAAACCGATTAAGGATTAGGAGATATACTAAGAGTCTAAAAAAAGAAAAAGGCTGGGATATAAGTATTAATTAAATTTAATCCCGAACAATTATACGTACACACTAAAAAACATTCGTATAATTGTTTGGGTTTTTTATTTATTTTAAGAAAGAAGCTTTGTGGTAATCTCACGCAGTCTGAATACACCTCGCTTCCCATGGGGCTACGTCTGAGTCTCCGCGTCACTAAACTGCACCCCAATTATTGGACACCACAAGAGCTGGGGTTTTTGTATGGATAAAAGATAACGGTGGAGCATAGAAGGTTGCTTCCCAGCGCAACGTGTGTCTGTAGTGTAATGTAATGGAACAAATTGGTTTCATTATTAATATAGAGATTGTCCGTCTTTAACCATTAATTATCCTAATCTTTTCAAGTATAAGACCAGATATGCATCCTTCAGTTAGAAGGTAAGACTGTCTGTTGCGGCATGGAACTTGTCTTTTACTTGACTTGTTTTTTTAAAAGTTTCTATTTACTTGTCAGTATCTAGTAAATTATGAACGAAACTTGACATCTAGACATAATTCTTTCAATGTATAAAGTAATAAATAATAATAGGTGAATAAAATGGGAATTAAAACGTTATTAATTGCTCCTTATCCTGCTTTGGAGCATGTGATGGAAGAATGCATAAAAGTAGAACCTGAACTTAATATGAAAATTGAATTGGCCAATCTTCAAGAAGCAATTCCAATTGCAAAGGAGGCTGAAAAACAGGGCATTGAGGTTATTATAAGTCGTGGGGGGACTGCTCAATTAATAGAGCAAGAAGTGACTATTCCAGTTGTTGACATACATGTTTCTGGTTATGATATGCTCCGTGTCTTGACCCTGGCAAATGATTATCCAGGCAAGAAAGCGATTGTGGGTTTTTCTAACATTACAATGGGCGCGAAGGCGATAACGGACTTGTTAGAAATACCTATTGAAGTATTTACAATCGAGGATGCTATTGAAGTTGATCCATTAGTCAATCAATTGAAAATAGATGGATATCAATTAATTATTGGAGATGTTATTACTCGTGATGCGGCCGCTAAATATAATCTAGAAGGAATACTAATACAATCAGGCAGAGAGGCAATATTTGAAGCCATTAAAGAAGTGAAGAGCATCTACCGAATGCTGAGAAAGCAGCGTTTTCAAATGACTATTATGCAAACCATTATAGAGAGACAGTTTTCGGATGTCATTGTAATGAATCGTGATGGAAATATTGTCTATGAAAATTGGAAACGATTTAGTGATTCCCCGCTTTCGGTCAAAAAAATGATAAATATCATTCAACAAAAAAGTGATAGTAAAGAAGAATTAGATATCATTGAAACGAATCAGTATAAACGAGTAAAACAGATGATGATTCCTATAAAGATAGAAGGGGAACTTCATTATTTATTTGCCTTTTCTTCTATGAAAGATTTAGTACTGGATAACTCCTTACATATTATAGATGTACCAACTCCGCCAGTTATCCTTTCTAAAAGTGATAGTATGAAGAGGTGCATAGAAAAGATTCAAAGTAATCTTAGCAGGAATGGCTGGATACTTATTGGGAAATCTGGCACAGGAAAAAAGTTAATCACCAAATGGATTCATTTCCAAAAAAATAGAGGAAATGGTCTTTTAGCAGTTATGTCTGCCAAAGCATTTATAAATATGAACCAACAGTTGGATCCTGATATAAAAACGATTTATTTGAATGAAATAGAGATGTTAAGCCTGGAAGAGTTAAGGATATTTGTTGGAAAAGTAAAGAGTAATTACAATAATGTCATCACAATTATAATAGCGATGGAGACGTCAGGCATAAATGGGTATACTGCTCTTCCGTATCTCGAATTTATCCGAGTTGATTTACCAATTTTGGTTGAACGTAAAGAGGATATCAGACCATTAGTGACCCACTTTTTAACTGCATTTCATTCTGAATTTGGCACCTCAGCAATCAAGATAAAGGAAGATGCATGGCAAGTGTTGGAATCTTATTCTTGGCCAGGAAATGTTGAAGAATTATATCTACTTATTCATGATGCTGTTAAGGAAGAAAAAGGGTTTGTAATAGGGAAAGGGTTGATACAACAGCTTCTTGGAGAGAGGTTGAATAAAATGGAAACTATGGATAATAAATATTTACAAGGTACATTAGAGGAAATAGAAAAAAGAATTATTGACGCCGTCATGGAAGAAGAACATTATAATCAAACAAAAGTTGCTGAAAGACTCGGGATTAATCGAACAACTTTGTGGAGAAAACTGAAACAATAACAGTTTCAGTTCAGCTTGTCGACAAAAAGATATTGGAGAAGTAAAAATGCATTTTCATGCGTTGCTTGGAGTGGAGGGGGTGAGACTCCCTCGAGGAAAGTTGATATACCAACGTTTACAGCGTTATTTTTTTAGTCCAATATTTTTTTAGGAAAACTCTTTGAATCATATTTTAACTAACTATTCCATTAATTATAATATTTGGTAAGTAAGTGGACGCGACGCTAGAGCCAATAGGGATTTATTGACAAATATACACTATTAGATGCATCCGGTATCTCTACTCTTCTTATGAGGACGTACCCTCCCATGTCTCTTAGCGTCGCGCGCTTACATTCCTTCGTTTGGTCTCATCATAAGGCAGAGGCTGGCATCATGCTCCTGTATGGACTCTAAGTCGTAAGTCTCTCTAAAAGCCAGCTTTCCTGTCATCTTTTTGAATATAACCGTCTTATAGATTTTTATTTGGGTTGGAGGATAGAGAGATCTTGTCTCATTCGCTCCTTATCAAACAGTACTTCTTGCTGACAAAGTCCATGAAAAATCTTTAACATTTTATTACATAGAACGACTAATGCTTCTTTCTTCTTCAAAGGGTTTTCTTTTCTAGAGATATAATACTGATATAAATCATAAAAGGTTTCATTATTTCTAATCAAAGGCAAGACAGCACGATAGAGAAGGGCTCGCAGCTTTCTTCTCCCTCTTTTGGAGATTCGCTTTTGTCCAATCATCTTTCCAGAAGAGTTCTCTCGTAAGGTTAATCCCGCTAATTTAATAAGTTGGCGTGGATGTTTATAATGCTTGAGAGAACCCACTTCTGCTAGTAAATCTATAACGGTAGTTTCCCCAATGCCAGGGATTGATAATAAATAATGATATTCCGCTTGTTGCTCTGCTAGTGTCTTTAAACTTTCATTTACCTGTTCTAATTGCTTTGTCAGAAGTTCGTATTGAGTAATTAAAGAGTAAATTTCTATACGAGCCATATTGGAGCCTTCTGTTAATCCAATAGATTGTACCGCCACTCTCTTTAGTTGTGCTATTTTAGGTCTTGCTGGATACTTTAGTTTTTCCTTTTCCAAGTATAAAAGGACTAACTCCTCGATTTCTTTTTCCATTAAGTCTACTGGTAAAGGGGTATGTTTTAATATGGCACATGCATTCAGCCCTAAATCTTTAAATGCTACTTTAAATTCAGGAAAGTAACGATCCGTCCAGCGAATGATACGATTCTTCACTTTCGAAATGTCCTTTTTCAGATTCCACCGAATAGAGGAACCTTCTCTAAGCTCTGCTTCTATTCCTTCTATTTGACGAGGATCACTAAAGTATCCATTGGTTATTAGTTTAGCAATGACTCTCGCATCCTTCTTATCATTCTTCGTTTGTAAGTTATCATCCAACTCCTTGGAACGATTCACATGTAGAGGATTGACCATGACAAAACGAATATCATTTTGGGTAAGAAAAGCAGCTAAATTCATCCAATAGTGCCCAGTAGGCTCGAATCCAATCAATAAATCATCCTTTTGATGAATTGCCTTTAGATTTTGAAGCTTGAGATAAAATTGATGAAAACCATGATGAGACTGGTGGATAGAAAAAGAGGTACTTAACTCAACCCCTCGATCGTCCACCGCACATGCATAGTGTGTATTTTTAGCAATGTCAATTCCAATGATTAAAGTGGAAGTAGACACTTGATTTAAACGGTGATTACGGGTATTATTCATAATAGATTCTCCTTCTGACGCTGTGTTGATTGGTCTCAATATAAGCATCATAAAGGAGGATCTTTTTTTGTGCAATACCACAGAAACTAATCCCACAGGAATGCTCCTGTGGGATTAGCGAGACAGTCTGAGACCCTGCAGGCTGAAAGCCGAAGCGGCTCAGCGCGAGCCCCACGGAAAGCGAACCCCCGGAGCGGAAAGTAACGTCTAAATTCAAAGAGATTAATAAATATACTTTACTCAAACTTCTATTTCCAAAATACAGGAGTTTGTCTACAGTCTGAACTGAAACAATAACAGTTTCAGTTTTTTTATTTTTTTGTTTCATTTTGCAACGTTTTATACTAATTCTATTGTGGTAATAGTTGAAAGCAGTTACAATTTTATTTGTAAACGATTACTTGTTGTTTAAAATTGAAACGTATAAAAAGGAGTGTTAAAATTATGAAGATTAAAGAGACGTTAGAACGGATTCCTGGAGGGATGATGGTAGTTCCGTTGCTAATTGCAGCACTATTAAATACATTTGCTCCAAACCTTCTCAGAATCGGGAATTTTACAGAGGCTTTATTTGTTAATGGATCATCTACTTTAATTGCATTATTTCTATTGTGTACGGGAGCGCAAATAAATGTAAAGTCATTTGGGGTATCTGTTGGGAAAGGGGCTACATTATTAATCACAAAATGGGTTGTTGGTGCAGCCTTTGGATTACTAGCGTATCTATTTGCTGGAGATAATGGTCTTTGGTTTGGTTTAGCTCCTATTGCAGTAATTGCCGCTATGACAAACAGTAATGGAGGATTATTTGTTGCTTTAGTTGGGCAATACGGAAGTAAGGAAGACAGAGCTGCGTATTCCTTATTAGCTCTTAATGATGGACCATTTTTGACAATGGTTGCTCTATCCATTTTTGGTGCAATGGGATTTGTGGACGGTTTATTTTCTATTACTTCTTTTATCTCTGTGCTTCTTCCGATCATAGTTGGGATGGTATTAGGTAATTTAGATGATAAAATGAGAGATTTCTTAGATAGTGGAAGTTCTATGTTAATTCCATTCTTTGCTTTTTCTCTCGGTATGGGCATCAATTTTTCTGCCATTCTTGAAGGTGGCTTGGCTGGTATTATTCTAGGCTTATTAACCGTTTTTGTAACTGGAACTGCTGGTTACTATGTGTTCAAGCTTTTAAAATGGAATCCGATTGTTGGAGCTGCTGAGGGCTCCACAGCTGGTAATGCGGTTGCTACACCTGCTGTAATTGCCGCTGCAAATGCTAGTTTTGCGTCAGTGGTCGATATTGCAACAGTACAGGTGGCCGCATCGGTGGTAACCACGGCAATACTGCTTCCAATCTATGTAGGTTTCTTAGTGAAAAGATTAGAAAAAAAAGGATATAAGTTTGAGGAACAAGGTATCAAAATGTAAGGTAAGGATGTGTTCGACGTGAAAAACAAAATGGGGATTATTTCTGATGATTTAACAGGCGCTAACGATTCTGGTGTGCAGCTGGCAATAAAAAAATTATCTACTAGTGTTGTGTTTGATTATAAAAATTTATCTAAAGATATGGTCTCTGATGTTCTAATAGTAGATACGGACAGTAGAGCGAAAGAGGAAGAGGATGCATATAAGGCAGTAGTAGAGGCAGCATCCTTTCTCAAAAGAAACGGGTATAAACATATTTATAAGAAGGTAGATTCCACGTTAAGAGGCAATTTAGAGGCAGAACTGGCAGCGCTAGAATCTGTTTATAAACCAGATATGATTGTTATTGCGCCGGCCTATCCTAAAATGAGACGTCAAACCATCAATGGACACCATTTTGTAGACGGTAAAATCATTACAGAAACCGAATTTTCCAATGATCCGAAGACACCTGTACAGGAATCGTTTTTGCCAAAGCTTTTAAATTCGAAAAATAACAGGAAAATTACATTGGTTAATAAGGAAGTTTGGCACAAGTCTAAAGAGGAGATAAACAGTTTTATACAATCATCCTTAGTGGAAGGGAATAAATGGTTTGTTTGTGATGCCGAATCTGAGGAGGATCTCATAAATATTGCTAAACTATTTTCTGAGCAAAATAAATCGATTATTTGGGCAGGATCTGCTGGACTGATAGAATATCTGCCGGGAATGCTGCATTTAATGCCTTCATCAGTAAAAGAACAGGAAGATATGGAAATCCAAACTACTTTGATCGTATCTGGAAGCTTATCTCCCGTAACGAAAAAACAATTATATAAGGTTGATAGACTGCAAGATTCTTATTTTATGCAGGTTGACCCTGTGGATTTAATAAATGGTAGCTATAGGCTGGATGAGTTTATGGAAATAATCCAGCAGAATAAAGAACACAACCATTTTGTACTTTATGTAGAAGCGGATGATGACAATAGAAAGCGTGCCATTGAAGCAGGTAAGATACTAGGATTAAGTAAAAATGATGTTAGTGAAGCAATATCAAATGGATTGGGTATCATTTCAACCCATATAGTAAAAAATGCTCCTTTTATTAAAGGGTTAGTCTTAACAGGCGGAGATACTGCCAAGGCAGTATGTCGTGCGCTGAGAGTAACAGAAATGGATTTATATATGGAAATTGAACCAGGACTTCCTTTTGGAAAAATTAGAACAGAAATGAAAAGCTATTGGGCGGTAACGAAAGCAGGAGGCTTTGGCCAAGAAGATTCATTAATAAAAGCATTAGAGTTTTTAATTAACAATAGAAGGGTGATAGTATGAGTATTGTAAAACCAATTGTAGGGATAACAATGGGAGATGCAGCAGGGGTTGGTCCAGAGATTATTTTAAAAAGTCTCGGTAAAGAGGAAATGTATACGATTAGCAGACCGTTGGTAATCGGTGATAGTAAGATTTTGAATAGAGCCAAACAATTTGTTAATAGTGATTTAGCTATCCAAAATATTTCCGTAGAGGAAATTAACGAAATAACCTATGATTATGGTACTGTTTATTGTTTAGATTTAAATTTATTGGATGAAACACTTCCGGTAGGAAAAGTGGCTCCAGAAGCTGGGAATGCGGCATTTCAATATCTTGCTAAAGCCATTGAGCTTGCAAAAGAAGATAAAATCCATGCAATATGTACAGCACCATTAAATAAAGAGGCATTGCATAAAGGGGGACATAAATATCCAGGCCATACAGAAATCTTAGCTGATCTTACTGGTACTCAAGATTTCTCTATGATGCTGTCTGCTCCGAATTTAAAAGTTATTCATGTTACAACACATGTTGGAATTCTTGATGCGGTTAAGATGATTAATCCCGAACGTGTCTATCATGTTATTAAACTTGCTCATGATACTTTACAAAAGGCAGGTATTTCTAATCCGAAAATTGCTGTTTGCGGCATTAATCCACATGCTGGTGAAAATGGATTATTTGGTTATGGAGAAGAAGAAGAAAAAGTAATTCCTGCTGTAGAAAGAGCACAAAAAGAAGGGATAGAAGCAGTAGGCCCACTTCCGGCAGATACATTATTTTTCCGTACTGTACGTGGGGATTTTGATATTGTAGTAGCAATGTATCACGACCAAGGACACGGTCCAGTGAAAGTACTAGGATTAGATGCCGGAGTGAATATTACCGTTGGTTTGCCAATTATTCGAACAAGCGTAGATCATGGAACGGCATTTGATATCGCAGGTAAAGGGATCGCAGATGAAAAAAGCTTAATGGAAGCAATGCGACAAGCTGTAGAACTAGCTCCTAAATGATAAAGAAAAAGAAGATAAATTTATTAGCTTGTTAATGTATTAGATAGACAAATAAGGCCGGAATTTTATCTTAACATCATCATTCAGTAATTCTAATCATCGCAAGCTGCTGAATTTGAGAAAGCTGGATGTTTTGGTGCTCGATGTAAAAGTTCGGAAGCGCAACTAACCATCAGTGGTAAGGGAAAATACTGATGGTTAGCTTTGTTTATAAAGCGGAGGATTTTTCTTTTCGTCTATATTCAAAAGGAGTGTAATTTGTTTCTTTTTTAAAAAGTTTGGTAAAGTAGGAGTAATTTCCATATCCGACTTTATCTGAGATTATATGTACTGGTAATGTAGTTTGAATGAGTAGCTCCTTAGCGATGTCTACTCTTTTTTTGATGATATAGTTTACAAGAGAGAGTCCAGTTTCTTTCTTAAAAATTCTTGCTATATAATCTGGGCTTAAATATACAATCTTTGCAATATTATCTCTTGTAATATTCTCATGATAATGTTCATCAATATAGTCACAAATTGTATTAACAACGGTTTTCTGAGAGTGAATAAAATCTACATATTGCAGCGAAATATCAACTAAGTAAGTAATATAAATCATCATATCATCGATTGAACGCAATGATTGTGTTTGTAAAAAGTTATTTGTATTTCCATCAAATAATTTGTGTGCAAGCACTTCCTTCTTTTTTAAGTGTGTAAATAACAATTGTGTAATATCCAAACGGAAATTACATAAAACATCAAGATTAAGAGCGTTTGATTCTTTCAAGTGAATTAAATACTGTCGACATTTAGCTAAAAAGCTTTGTTTGTTTCCATTTTGCAGATACTTCTCTAAAATAGCTAAATTAGGTTCTGTGTAACTAGTGACTGTTATCTCATAAGATAGAAAGTGCTGAACAGAATTTCTAAACTCAATCATATCGTCACTTTTTCGCTGGAGCTGCTTTACTGCTGACTGAATGTTGACTAACGGAGCAGGAAAACCAATACTAAAACGACTATCTATTGACAGCTCCTCCTTAAGCGTATGGATTAAGTTCTTGCATAATGAAACGAATGAGGTTTGTTCATCACTTTTTTTTAAAAGAAGTACATAGCTTTCTTTATTAATATCAAGGGTGACTATACTCTCTAAAGAAAAGCGCTTTTCTTTAAGGGTAGAGTTTAAATGGACAATTAGTTTAGAAACCAATGCTTTATCTATTTCAAAAATAGGCGTGCTGTTTTCTTTAAAAGACATATGATAAGGAAATATATTTAGTAAAATGGGCAAAAAATAGTCTTCTGTAGAATAATTTAAATGATTTTTTAGTAATTGTTCTTCTAGGTCTGCTTGAAGCCACTCATGGTTTCTTAAATATGAACTCCAAAAATGATCTACTAGCTTTTGTTTGTTCTGCTGCCAATACTGACCTACTTGGATGGCCTGTTGACTTTGTTGATTGGCTTTTACTTTCTTAATCGCTTTTAATATACTGAATTCTAATTTATCGATTTCAATTGGTTTTAAATAGTATTCAAAGCTCTGAAGCTCAATCGCCTTTTGGGCATAATGAAAATCAGCAAAATTAGTTAAGAAAATGGTCTGGATTGTATAGCCTTCTTGCCGCACCCATGCCAATAATTCGAGGCCGCTACCTTGCGGCATTTCAATATCTGAAATAAGCAAATGAATGCTTTGTTTTTTAAATATATTCTTTGCTTGGCGGATATTATGGGCCGTATAGACTCGCTCAATTCCTAGATTCTCCCAATTGACCTTCTCCTTTAATAAGGCAACGACAAAGCGATCATCATCTACAACTAAGACATTCATTGTTTATTCCTCCATTAATTGAGTTGGGATAACTAATTGAACAATCGTTCCACTTTCGATTCCGTTTGAAAAGGAAATGGAAAAACTATTCCCATAAAGCATTTGAAGCCTTTGAATGACATTGTTTATTCCAATTTGCCTGCCATTAATTTCTGAAATGGGCAGTTGGTTTTCGAGTTTATCTAGTATATCTGATGGATAGCCAGGGCCATTATCTTTTATCGTAATATTCATTTTTTGTTCAGCTTTCAAAGTGGATATGTTTAGAGAAATAATAAGTGTATCCTCGTCGTTTATAGCTGAATGTCCGTGTTTGATGCTATTTTCAATAAAAGTTTGCAGAATCAATGGCGGGATTTGTACTTCCCCCACGTCTAAAGCAAAGGATGTTTCAAATTGGAAAGTCGGTCCGTGTAATAATTGTTGAATAGCAAGATAATCGTGGATATGATCCAGTTCCCTTTTTAATGAAACAAAATGGAGATTTGTTTGAAAAAGATAGCGAAAGTAACGGGATGTAGCAATGGACATTTTTTTGATTTCTGCAAACATCTGCATTTCCGCCATACTGTGAATACTTGATAAACAATTAATATAAAAATGTGGCTTAATCTGTAATCGCAAAAAATCCATCTCTATTTTTTTCTTTTCAAGCTCTTGTTCATAAATATTAATTTTTAACTTTTTTATTTCTTGAATAAGGTTTTTAAATTGGGTGTTAGCTTGCTCCAGCTCCACGATACTGCTACTTTCAAAATCAATCATATTGGTACTATTGTTTAGTTCAGATAGATTTTTAGAGAATTTTTGAATAGGGAAGATTAACCGATTTTTAATATAAACCAAAATGAAAAATAAGATAATGCTAATAACAATGGTAGCTAAAATTAAGATGAATTGTGTAATAACAACATGTTTAAATGCTCCAAAATGATCTACGTTTATTTGTAGACTAAATGGCAATAAAGTTTGTTTTTCTTGAAACCGTAACTTACTTGTAAAAAAGTCATAGGATGCTGCGTCGTTTGCTGTTGACTGATTGGTGGTTAAAATTGTTCTTCTCTCTTGCTTCATTACGATGGAGCCATTTCTCCCTAAATTAAAGTTTTCTAGAGGCTTTAATAGGTCTTCAGCAGAAACTAGGCAAACAAAAATCCGATTTTCATAGCTTAATAGATGATAAAAATAAAAGGCGCCGTTTATTTTTATTGCTTTCCAAGTGCTAAAGTTTTCATATGTATGCAGAGAGTCATTTTTAGAGAAAAAGTAATTCTTTATTTGTAAATAATCTTGATAAGGCAGTTTAATTGGTGATGCATTGGTAAAAAAGGATTCTCTTTTTAGACCGAGAAAGAACTGAAACTCTTTACCTGTCGAGTATTGAAAGTCAATTATACGCGTTCGAAAATTAGTTAAGTCTCGGGGGAATTCGTCCATCTTCATGTTTTCTTCCATTTCTTCAATTAATGGCTCGTGCACGACCGTCCAAATCATAAAGTGGTCAACTGCTTTTAAGTTGGTACGCACATTCTCCATATAAAGATTGACCGTATTGGTAATCGTCTCAATGCTTTGTTTTCGTGTAATGGAGATGGTTAACATGCTAATAAACATGTTGATTAGTAAGATAATGACCATAATGATTAACAGTACTTTTAAATAGTAATTGATCGATCGGGATGGGTTTTTATCAATAAAACGGACCATTTACTCATCTCCCATGCTTATTATCATTATATTAATTTGTCAAACTATTTCTAGCAGTATTCCGTCAGAAAAATATAAAAAAGACAGAAAAATAACGGAATACTGCTATTTCTTCGTGTAATTAGAAAGGAATGATAAAATCTATCCTGTTTAGTATTATTTCAGGTCGGTATAGCTCTATTTTTATTGAATGCGCTTTCATATAATGATTATATCAAACAAAGGAGGTGGAAGAGTTGAAAAGTACGATAGCTACGGAAAAAAACACGCAAGTAACACCAAATATTCCAAACAAAATAAGACACATAAAGCAAATCAAAAAAAGTCTGCCCTTATATGTGTTGCTTCTGCCTACTCTCATTCTATTAATTTGTTTTACGTATATTCCGATGTATGGAATTATCATGGCATTTAAGGATTATTCTCCCGCTCTTGGAATTTGGAATAGTCCTTGGGTTGGAATGAAGCATTTTATCCAGTACTTTCATTCCTACCAATTTGGTTTAACGGTGAAAAACACCTTATATATTAGTTTATATAGTCTGTTAGTTGGGTTTCCTCTGCCGATAGCTTTAGCCATCCTCTGTAACCAAATGCGTATTGGCATGTTTAAAAAGGTTTTTCAAGTTACAACGTACTTGCCGCATTTTATTTCTACAATGGTAATGTGCGGGATGATATTAATTTTTTTATCACCGAGTACTGGGCTTATCGCAAATGTTCTATCTTTATTTGGGATGGAAATGCCGAACCTGTTATCAAAGCCAGCACTATTTAGCAGTGTATATGTGTGGAGTGATGTATGGCAGCATTTAGGCTGGGATAGTATTATTTTTTTGGCTGCCTTGTCAGCAATTGACCCAACTTATTATGAAGCTGCAACAATGGACGGCGCAAGCAGAATTCAAAAAATTATTCATATCGATTTACCGCTTATTATGCCTACGGCTATGATTCTATTAATTTTGCGTGCCGGCAGTCTTTTGAGTGTTGGCTTCGAAAAAGTATTATTATTACAAAATCCATTAAATTTAACGGGCAGTGAGGTTATCTCCACCTATGTATATAAAGTGGGGATGCAGAACTTCCAGTATAGTCTTTCCACAGCAATTGGGCTATTTAATACGGTAGTTAATGTAATCATATTACTTTTTGTCAATTGGCTTTCAAAGAAGCTTACGAAAACAAGTTTATTGTAGGAGGGGGGGCATTAGAATTGGAAGGAACACTTATTCAAAAATTCAATAAAAAGTTAAAAAGGAAAAAAAGGTGGAATGATCGCTTATTTGACATAGCTGTTTACACAATTGCTATTTTAATGATTTCAATGATTGTATATCCTCTCTGGTTTATTATTATTGCTTCATTTAGTAATCCAACAGATGTAACCAATGGGAATGTATGGTTTTGGCCAAAAGAGTGGCGCTTGGATGGCTATATTGAATTATTTAAGCAGGAGATTATTTGGAGATCGTATGTCAATACGATTATTTATACAGCAGCAGGGACGATTATTGCCATAATTGTTAATATTCCTGCCGGATATGCTTTATCAAGGTCTGACTTATTCGGGAAAAAGTGGCTTTCTATTTTTATCCTAATTCCTATGTTCGTCAGCGGGGGCTTGGTACCAACCTATTTAGTCGTAAAAGGCTTTGGATTACTTGATACCTTTTGGGTAATGGTATTGCCTTTTGCAGTGTCTTCCTTTCATATTATTATCGCTCGAACATTCTTCAAAAATAGTATCCCTGATACATTGTGGGAAGCCGCTCAAATTGATGGCTGCGGAACCATACGCTACTTTCTAACGATTGTGCTGCCATTATCAAAAGCCATTTTAGCTGTAATTGGATTGTGGACGGCTGTTGGTATTTGGAATTCATGGTTTAATGCATTAATTTATATTTCGAACGAAGACTTACAGCCACTCCAATTAGTGTTGAGAAGAATCTTAATTTCCAATGAATCCTTACTTGGTACTGCATCTGGTGAACTCGCATCGGAATTGAGAAGATTATCTGAAATGATGAAATATGCAGCGATTGTTGTATCAACTGCACCAATTATGTGCTTATATCCATTTTTACAGAAATATTTTAATCAAGGTGTCATGGTTGGTTCCATTAAAGAATAAGAGAGGGGAAGGAAAAGATGTTAGAGAGAAGCTGGAAAGGGTTATTGAGTGTCGTTTTAGCAAGTAGCTTAATAGTTGGCTGCAGTAATGCTAATACGAACCCAACAGAAAAGGAAGATGGAGAATACCGAATTGCAACCGTCCGCTGGTCAGACTGGGGAGATGATTTTCTAAAAGGCTTTGTAGAAGAGACGGAAAAAGAAGCAGGAATTAATGTCGATTGGGATATTTACTTGAATTCAGAATGGGGGGATAAGAAATCAGTTTTAATGGCAGGTGGAGATTTACCAGATGCATTTTGGGGATCACTTGCTTTAAGTGATGGAGATATTGCCCAAAATCAAAGTCTCTTTATTCCCCTAGAGGATCTCATTGCCGAAAATATGCCGAATTTAATGGCAGCATTTGACAAAGAGCCGTCTCTGCGAGCTTTAGTTACTTCTCCAGATGGTCATATTTATAGCTTGCCTAAGAAATTGCCTTTAAGACCATTGACAGGAAATCAGTTGTTTATTAATCAAAAATGGTTAGACAATTTGGGCTTGGAAATGCCAGATACGTATGAAGATTTCTATCATGTTCTTCAAGCATTTAAGGAAAAGGATGCCAATGGAAATGGCGACTTAAATGATGAAATTCCATATGGGGGGAATATTTATGGCTTTATATTACCGTTTGGTGTAACAAAGGGTAATGATAAAGCCGGCTTAATGACGCTAAAAGATGGAAAGCCTTCTTACATTCCAACACAAGAAGAATATAAAGAAGGGATTGCATGGATGCATCAAGCATACAAGGATGGCTTAATCGATCAGGAACTGTTTACACAAGATGATTCAATGGCAGAAGCAAAGCGTAAAGATGAAAACGATGCATTAGTAGGTGTTGCCTTCGGCTGGACTCCAGATGCTGTATTTGGTCCAAATGCCGAAGAATATGTACCATTAGCTCCACTAAAAGGTCCGGATGGAGAAAGATATGTCATTTCTGATACAGAAACATATTCGAGAAATGAACTACTAATTACTACCCAAGCTAAGGACCCGGCGAAATTGCTGCAATGGGCGGATAAGTTTTATACAGAGGATGCAAGCATTCAAACTTTTTATGGTTCCTTTGGAATTGGGGTAGAGAAGAAGGATGATGGATCATATCAAGTACTGGATGCACCAGAAGGCGAATCTGCAGATATTTTTGCCTGGACAAATTCATTCCGTGATTTTGGTCCAAAGTACATTGAGGACGGTTTTAATGAAAAGGTAACATTGCCTACAGACAGTGGGGATGGATTGAAGTTAGAATTGGACAAAAAAATAAGTGAATATGCAAGAGAGCAATTTCCAACAGTAAGTTTTACGGCAGAAGAAATGCAGCGTTTAAACACATTAAATGTAGATTTAACTTCCTATGTAAATTCCATGCAATCAAAATGGGTTGTAGAAGGTGGCATAGAAAAAGAGTGGGATGACTATATAAGTCAATTAAAGAAAATGGGCTACGATGAATTTATGGAAATTCAAAACAATGCGTTTAACCGCTATCAAGAATCATTAAAATAGTTCAAAAATATAACAGTCAGAGAATTGATATATTCTGGCTGTTACTTCTATATGGAGACTAGGTAACTTTTATAGGACTAATTCGGAAAAGGAAGGTGAATGAAATGAGTTCCCTTTTTCAAATAGATGGTCTGATTGGCAGAAAATTAGCGAGAATGGTGGATATATTTTTATTAAATTTAATTTTTATTCTTTTTTCTCTCCCTGTTGTGACAATAGGTGCTTCACTGACAGCTTTATATACAGTCAGTTTTAAAATAATAAATGGGGAAGATCCATCTGTCTGGCGAAGTTATATCAAAGCGTTTAAAAAGAATCTAAAACAAAGTTCTTTCGTTTGGTTTCTTTTAATAGGGATTGCTGTCATACTGTTTGGCGATATTTATTATCTTGTATACACAAGTGGTATTTGGAAAATCATTTTTATGAGTCTCACTCTTTTCTTTGGTTTTCTCTACAGTACATTAATCTTATATATTTTCCCCTACTTATCTAGATTTGAGGATTCAATAAAAACAGGTATGGTGAATTCTTTATTAATGGGAGGATTTCACTTTCCCTTCCTCGTCCTGTTATTAATCATTAATTATTTACCTATAATCTTCATTATTTCGTCTTTTACTGGCTTTATGACAGGTATCTATTTCTTTACATTCGGGGGATTTTCCATTTTTGCTTTGCTGAACACAATTATATTGAAGAGAATTTTTTCAAAATATGAAAATAAAAAAGGAGAGAAGTAGAATGGAAGTAATACGAATAGGAATAATTGGCGTTGGCGGAATGGCTCAGTCTCATATCAAAGGACTGCAAAATGTTGGAACATTTAAAATAGAGGCAATCTGTGATTCGAATCGTGTAAGACTAAAAAAAGTCGGCGAGCAATTAGCTATTAAAACAGAAAATCAATATCAAGATTTCCGTGAGCTAATTGATTCTCAAAAAATAGATGCAGTTGTTTCTGTCACCCCTAATAATGTTCACGCACCTATTTTAGAATATTGTATGGAACGGAAGATGCCTATTTTAACAGAAAAACCATTTACTTTGGATTATGAGGAAGCACAGCAGCTTGCAGAAAAATATAAAAAACAACCTATTCCCTGTATGGTAGGATTTAGTTATCGATACACTCCTGCATTTCGCTTTGTAAAAGTATTGCTGGAAAAAGGGGAAATCGGTCAAATAAGAAATTTTTCTATTCAGTATCTGCAAGGTTGGGGAGCTCCATCGTATCAAACTCCTTATATGTGGCGCTTTAATCCTGCCATTACAGGAACAGGCGTATTAGGAGATTTAGGTTCTCATATGATTGATATGGCACATTATCTATTTGGACCATTCCAAGAGGTATCGGCAATATTGGAAAGTTTTATTACCAAAAGAAAATTAGAGCATTCGAATGAATCGAAAGAATTCGCTATTGATGATTTTGCAAGCTTTCAGGCCCGGATGGAAAACGGCATTATTGGTACATTTCAAACAACTAGAAATGCGATCGGATCAGGAAATCAGCATGAGATAGCGATTTTTGGAGATAAAGGAACGCTTCATGCAAGTACAAAGGAAGAAGATATCGTTTATTTAATTCAAGTTAATGAGGAAACGGGTGAACTTGTGGAGAAAAAAATGCATGTTCCCAAATCGGTCTATTTGACAGAATGGGAAGATTTCTCCAAAATGCTAAATGGGGAGGTAAGATTAGGTTTCCCAGATTTTATGACGGGAGTAATGAATCAACAAGTATTAGAAGCAATTAGGGAGTCCAGTAGAGTTCCTGGAAAAAGAATAGCACCTCTCTAAGAAGCTGAAAGGGATAGTGTTTGTTTAATTCTCCTAATAAAGGATAATAATAACCTAGGCAGCAATTCTACATAGATTAGTATTCGATTATTAGAAGGAGAATTTATTATATGAAGTTTAAAAATCATCTTGTCTTTAATGTTTCTGTAATTATTTTATTAGTGATTGTATTAATAGGAGTATTTGCACCAGAATCGCTTGAACAAACCTCAGCTAATGCACAATCTTTCATTACAGATTCTTTTGGCTGGTATTATTTAATTGTCGTTACGTTTTTCGTGATAATATGTTTATACTTATTAATAAGTCCGGTAGGAAGAATTAAATTAGGAAAACCTGAGGATAAGCCAGAATTTTCTCGAATAGTATGGTTAGCAATGCTTTTTAGCGCGGGAATGGGAATCGGACTTGTGTTTTACGGGACTGCGGAACCACTTAGTCATTATGCAATTAGTTCACCTACAAATGAGATTGGAACAGAACAAGGCATGAAAGATGCTATGAGATTTACCTATTTTCATTGGGGAATTCATGCATGGGCAGTGTATGGAATTGTGGCATTAAGCCTTGCTTATACTACCTTTCGCAAGGGAGGAAAGACGTTAATTAGTTCGACCTTAAAACCATTACTAGGTAATTCTATGGATGGAAGATTAGGAAGAATCATTGATATTATCGCTGTGTTTGCGACAGTTACTGGAATAGCAACAACACTAGGATTCGGTGCGGTACAAATTAATGGAGGGCTTTCTTTTCTTTATGGGGTTCCTTCTAGTTTTTTAACTCAATTTATTATTATTGTAATAGTTACCATCTTATTTTTACTCTCTGCTGTTTCAGGTTTAGGGAAAGGCATTAAGATTCTTAGCAATATGAATATGATACTAGCATTTGTCTTATTTTTATTTGTATTTATTTTGGGGAATACAGTCTTTATCCTCAATTTATTTACAGATACAGTGGGGACGTATCTACAGAATATAGTGCGCATGAGCTTCCGGATTTCCCCTTTAAATGGTGAAAATCGTCAATGGATAAATACTTGGACCATTTTTTACTGGGCTTGGTGGATTGCATGGTCACCGTTTGTTGGAATTTTTATTGCTAGAATTTCCAAAGGAAGAACAATCCGTGAATTTGTTACGTTTGTCTTATTTATCCCCTCCATAATTGGGTTTTTATGGTTTACAGTATTTGGGGGTAATGCGATGTTTATCGAGCATAAGGGATTAGGTTCTATTTCCACCTTCGCAACGGAAGAAACATTATTTGCTCTTTTAGAACATTTTCCTCTTAGTGCGGTATTATCTATTTTAGCAATTGTATTAATTGGTGTTTTCTTTATTACCTCAGCGGATTCAGGTACTTTCGTTTTAGGTATGCTTTCTGCCAATGGTACACAAAATCCGAGCAATAGAATTAAAGTAATTTGGGGACTCTTACTTACCTCTATTTCGCTTGTCTTACTTTATTCAGGGGGATTAGATGGTTTACAAAATATGATGATTATAGCCGCTCTCCCTTTTTCCGTTATTATGATCTTAATGACGGTAAGTTTATTAAAGGAGGTCCATTTGGAAAAAGCGGAATACGAATCAAAATGGAAAAAGAAAAAAGGCTCGATGTGATATCGAGTCTTTTTTCTTTTTAATCTTCATTCTCTTTGTCTTTATTAAACCATAACGGCTCATAATCATCGACTTCGCCATTATAATTGATTAATATTTCTTCACCAGCTTTTATATCCTTATAAGCATAATAGTCAAATGTATGCTTATCAAAATTAATCTCATATGTTGCATTTGGTTCATAGGAATGGTTAAAGAGCATGCCGTATCCAAGAACAACAGCACTGTGGTTAATCCCATATTCATAAACATAATCTTCTAGCACGGTTCTTTCGATATATTTATGCTGCTCATTAGGATATGGAACAACGGGAGCTTCATGGAATAAAGTACCTTTTTTGATATCACATGTAGCAAATACGCCTCTATTGAATTCTCCATCACTTAAGGGAGATGTTTTAATTTCAATCATCATTGATCACCTACAACTCTTTCTAAAGTATACTGCTATATCATACTCTAACATTGTTTCTATTATTTAGGAAATAAATAAAATAATTTTTTATAAAAAAGAAATAATTCTTGTAATAAACTGAGTTTTTAGCTAATGAAGGTTTGAGGATTCATAGTGTATAATGAGATAATATTCATTAAGGAGTATGTTTTCTTAAAGGAATTCAGTTAGTAAGATGATTACGTGTTAATAAAGCGGTAAACAAGGGCGTTTATACATTGTTTATAATAAAGAAAATAAAGAGGGAAAGAACAGGAGAAAAAATGAAAAATTATAAAATGCTTATTCAATATGATGGTGGACGTTACAAAGGATGGCAGCGTCTGGGAAATGGAGACCAATCTATTCAAGGGAAAATTGAAAATGTCTTAACAGAAATGGCAGGAGAAAAGATTGAAATTATTGGCTGCAGCCGAACAGATGCAGGGGTACATGCCTTATCTCAAGTTGCCAATTTTAAAATGAAGAAAGAGATGACGGAAAAAGAAGTAATGAATTATTTAAACCATTACTTGCCAAATGATATTAGTATATCAAAAGTACAGATTGTACCTGATCGCTTTCATGCGAGATATAATGCGAAGGATAAAACATATTTATATAAAATATGGAATAAATCGTATACCCATCCATTTATGCGTAAATATAGCATGCATGTAGAGAAACGATTAAATCTAAAGAAAATGGAACAAGCAGCTGCCTATTTTGTGGGGAAACATGATTTTACAGCTTTCTCCAATGCTAAATTAAAGAAAAAGTCTATGGTGAAAGAAGTATACTTTGTTGATATAAAAGAAGTTGACGGATTTATAGAAATTCGCGTGAGCGGCGATGGCTTCCTTTATAATATGGTCAGAAAAATGGTTGGTACATTGATTGAAGTTGGCTTAGGAAAAATTGAAGCTGATGCTATTCCAGCAATTATGGAAACAAAGGATCGCAGCCTAACAGGCATGATGGCAGAAGCGAATGGGTTATTTTTAGAAAAAGTAAAGTTTTAATAGAAGTGAAGGCGAGCAAGTGGTTATTTTGAACTGCTTGCTTTTTTGTATCCTTTTAATGGTTAGGGAACAATAGTGAGGGACAGAGTGATTGAATTGCATCTAAACTTTAACAGCAAAAGATATACAAAGAAATTCATTATATTACTTTTAAAAATAAATTTTATACTATATATCTGAAAAGCTTTGCTAAAAAAAGAATGATTTGACGAATAAAAGGATAATTATATAAGATACAAAGATTTGTCATATCCTTTTGGTAATAAATAATTTTTGAATGCAGAAGTGAATTTATTTGGAGGAGGAAATTTTAGATGAAATATGCTGATGACAGTCTTATGCTTCATACCGATCTCTACCAAATTAATATGATGGAGACTTATTGGAGAGATGGAATACATGAACGAAAAGCTGTATTTGAACTTTATTTTCGCAAGCTGCCATTTGGTAATGGCTTTGCCGTTTTTGCTGGTTTAGAACGGATTTTATCTTATATAAAAAATTGCCGATTTACGGATAGTGATATTGATTATTTAAGAAGTGGAGTTGGCTATAAAGAGGACTTTTTAGATTATCTAAAAAATGTTACTTTTTCAGGAGACATTTATTGCATGGAAGAAGGAGAGCTAGTATTTGCTAATGAACCTATTCTACGTGTGGAAGCTCCACTTGCAGAAGCACAATTAGTGGAGACAGCATTATTAAATATTGTTAATTATCAAACACTTATTGCCACTAAAGCTGCGAGAATGAAACAGGTTATTGGCAGTCAAACGGCGATGGAGTTTGGAACAAGAAGAGCGCAGGAAATGGATGCGGCGATTTGGGGAACAAGGGCTGCCTATATCGGGGGATTTTCCGCCACTAGTAATGTAAGGGCTGGTAAGATTTTTGGCATACCTGTATCTGGTACACATGCACATGCATTAGTTCAAGCTTATCAAGATGAATATGAAGCTTTTAAGAAATATGCGGAGGCGCATACAGACTGCGTTTTTTTAGTGGATACATATGATACACTTCGTTCTGGTGTACCCAATGCCATAAAGGTAGCAAAGGAATTTGGTGACAAAATTCATTTTAAAGGAATTCGCTTAGACAGTGGAGATTTAGCCTATCTTTCTAAGAAAGCAAGAGCTATGCTTGATGAAGCCGGGTTCTACGATGCGAAAATTATCGCATCGAATGATTTAGATGAGTATACAATTATGAATTTACAGGCAGAAGGAGCAAAGATTGATATTTGGGGAATTGGCACAAAGCTGATAACAGCGTTCGATCAGGCAGCATTAGGAGCTGTGTATAAATTAGTAAGCATTGAAAATGAATCAGGTGAAATGAGAGATACAATAAAATTATCTGGAAATCCGGAAAAGATATCCACACCAGGGCAGAAAAGGGTATATCGAATTATTAATAAGGAAAATGGTCATGCAGAAGGTGATTACATTACCCTCGCAACTGAAGCTATCACACAAGAACCTTTAAAAATGTTTCATCCTGTTCATCCTTATTTGAATAAGGTGGTAACAAACTACCAGGCAATTGAACTACATCATCCGGTTATAAAGAATGGACAAATTCAAATAACTCCACCACTATTAACGGATATTCAAAAAAAGGTCGAGGAAAATCTAGAGTTGTTATGGAATGAATATAAAAGAACGCTCAATCCGGAAGAGTATCCAGTTGATTTAAGTAAGGCTTGCTGGGAAAACAAGCGCAATTATATCGAGAAAATGAAGAGGAAGACGAACCGAATTTAAAAGGGAGGAAAATATGTGAGAAAAATAGGGGTTTATGGATCATCCTTTGATCCTATTACAAATGTTCATCTTTGGACAGCTAGCACAGTTGCTCATCGATGTAAGTTAGATAAAGTTATCTTTCTTCCTTCTTCGAGCAAAAGAAGAGATAAAACAATGGAAACAGCTGATGAACATCGCATAGAGATGGTCAATATGGCAATAGCTGACAATGATAAATTTGCAGTCGATGACTATGAAATGAAGCAAGATGGCTGGGAAATCTATACGTATCACACAATGAATTATTTTAAAAAATTATTTCCAGAAGACGAAGTATATTTCATTATGGGAGCAGATTTACTTGTTGATATTGGACAAGGCAAATGGACCAAAGGGGAAGAATTGGTAGCGGAAAATCGATTTATTGTTATGGCCCGAAATGGAGTTGATATGCTTTCCACGATCAGCCGCTCACCACTTCTCCGCAATCATGATGATGGGAAGACCTTTCACTTGTTAGATAAGGGACTGTCCATGGAAATAAGCTCTACGTATATACGGGAAGAGTTTTCAATGGGGGGAGAACCAAGGTATCTTTTGCCAGAAAAGTGCTATCAATATATAAAGAAAAATAAGTTATATCAGTAAACCGTTCTAAAAAAAGCATAGAAAAGAACAAAATTAATAATAAATTAGTAATTGATGAATACTGAATAGTCTGATAGAATGGAGGCAATCTAAAGGCTATGTGTAACTGGCGAAATACGGATAACCGTAGGGGAGCACATAGTGTCGTATGCCGTTCGCCTGGGCAGAGGTAAGGGAATGAACTCCTTGCCTTTTTCTTTTTTTACTATTTCCGTAAAAAAAGGGAAGCAGTATGTTCCAAGCTTACAAAGAATATAATTGATGAAAAAGGGAGCAATGGAGATGAGCACTACGACTGTTAAAGAAGTAAAAACAATTAAGACGTTAAATAATATTGCAGCAAGTGGACTAAATGTATTTAAAAAAGGGAATTTTACAATGGATGATACGAGTGCCAATCCTGATGCGATTCTTTTGCGCAGCTTTAATATGCATGGGTTGGAATTGGGAGATAATTTAAAGGCAATAGCACGTGCAGGAGCAGGAGTCAATAATATACCGGTTGAACAATGTACAGCAAAAGGAATTGTTGTATTTAATACACCTGGTGCGAATGCAAATGCCGTAAAAGAGATGGTGCTCATGTCATTAATGGCTTCTTCCCGAAATTTATTTGAAGGAGTATCATGGGCCAAAACACTTGTTTCGGAAGGTGATCAAATTCCAAAACTTGTGGAAACAGGTAAAAAACAATTTGTTGGACATGAAATTAAAGGAAAAACATTAGGCGTAATTGGTTTAGGTGCAATTGGTGCTCTGGTAGCAAACGATGCTCTTGCCCTTGATATGGATGTTATTGGGTATGATCCATTTCTTTCTGTCGATACTGCTTGGAATTTATCACGTAATGTTAAGCGAGCAATGACATTAGATCAATTATTTGCAGAGTCTGACTATATTACGGTTCATGTTCCATTAACGGAAGACACGAAGGGAATGTTTAATAAAAAGGCATTTGCCTTAATGAAACCTGGTACGCAAATTCTGAATTTTTCTCGTGGAGAGCTAGTAAATGAAATAGACATGGCTGTTGCATTGGAAGATGGGAAGATAGGACGATATATAACAGATTTCCCAAATGAAAATGTTCTCCAAATGAAAAATACGATTGCGATTCCACACCTTGGTGCATCTACAGGAGAATCAGAAGAAAATTGTGCGGTAATGGCAGCGCGTCAGGTAAAGGATTTCTTGGAAACTGGAAATGTGAAAAACGCTGTGAACTTTCCGAATGCATCTATTCCCTATACGGGAAAACGTCGGGTGACGGCATTCCATTTAAATGTTCCTAATATGGTTGGTCAAATGACACAAGTAATTTCTACCTATCAGTTAAATATTGCCGATATGATAAATAGAAGCCGCGGCGAATATGCTTACACGATGATAGATATTGATAACCAAGTAGCGGATGAGATTGTTCCTCTTTTATCTAAGCAATTAAAGGAAATTGATGGAATTGTAATGCTGAGAGTAATCTAATTCGCGAAATAGTAAATAGACACTTACACTTATAGGCTCTCAGGCAAAATAGATTTTTGCTGGAGTCTATTTGTACCTAGTTGGATTATGACAGCGATGGAGTACGAGACAATGGAAAATTATCTATTTTATTAAATCAACATTTTTTTAACAAAAAGGGCTGTCCAACAGGACAACCCTTTTGCTTAAAGCAGTTTATTTAAATAACACACTTACTGACTTATGTTCATAAACGCGGCTGATGGCATCACTTAGTAATTCAGCAATAGATAACTGTGTAATCTTGCCGATTCTTTTTTCTTCTGTAAGTGGAATGCTGTTTGTTACAATCAATTCCTTAATTTGTGATTCTTGTATCATATCAATAGCGGGTTCAGATAAAACGGGATGAATACAACATGCGTATATTTCTTCAGCGCCATTATCAAGTAAGGCTTTCGCAGCAGTAGTTATCCGATAAGAAGTATCCACTATATCGTCTATAATAATTGCCGTTTTTCCTTCGATATTACCAACAACGTTTACTTCGCGGGGACCGAAATCTTTTGGACCTCGTTTATCGATAATAGCGATAGGTGCTTTTAAGCGGTCTGCGAGCTCACGTGCCCGGGTTACGCTGCCGTGGTCTGGGGCTACTACAACAACATCATGTGTAAAGTCTTTCGTATTTAAATAATCAGCAAGAAGCGGGATACCTACTAATTGATCAACTGGGATATTAAAGAAGCCTTGTGTTTGTGGAGCGTGTAGATCTAAAGTTATCACACGGTCTGCACCAGATTTTTGAATTAAATTGGCAACTAATTTAGCTGTAATGGGCTCTCTTGGTTGGGCTTTTCTATCTTGGCGTGCGTATCCATAATAAGGGATAACGACATTAATAGTGTTAACAGAAGCTCGTTTTAATGCATCTATCATAATAAGCAATTCCATAATACTTTGATTTACAGGATCGCATGTAGATTGAATAACAAATACTTCGCAGCCGCGGACACTTTCTTCAATATTGATTTGAATTTCACCATCACTGAATTTTTTGACTGTACACTTTCCTAATTCGGTACCGAGATGATTTACGATTTCTTGAGCTAGTTCTGGCGACGAATTGAGTGCGAAAACTTTTAATTTGGTTCCTTGATATGAATTGGGCATGAATGCTTCCTCCTATAATTTGAACATTCGTAGTGATGATTCATTTTCCTAAAGATACTTCTAACAAATATTGTAGGACACTGATATTTGCATTGCAACCTAATAATAGATTTTTTTCTTCCTGATGTATCTTTCTTCTTGTATGAGGGAGCAATGGAATTGTCTTAGTAATTTATAGCCTTATAATCTGCTTTTACAAACCTAAAATGAAAGATGTTTTTTTAAAAGAAACTTTTGCTATTTGATCATGCAGAGATTCGTGTATCTTGTCTTAGAATGTGCTAAACTATAATTCGTTAATTCTTATTACATAAAAAAATTTAAATAGTAGAACTGAAAAGAGAGTGATAAAACATGCAGCAAGAAACATTGTCTAGAGGGTTGAAAAACAGACATGTTCAATTAATTGCAATTGGAGGAGCAATAGGAACAGGGCTTTTTCTAGGGGCTGGTAAATCCATCCACTTAGCAGGTCCGTCTATTTTATTTGCCTACATCATAACTGGTATCATTTGTTTTTTGATTATGCGAGCACTAGGAGAGTTGCTTCTTTCTAATCTGGAATATCATTCCTTCGTTGATTTTGTAAATGATTATTTTGGCAATAAAGCTGCCTTCGTAACAGGCTGGACGTACTGGTTCTGTTGGATTTCGATTGCAATGGCAGATTTAACTGCTATCGGCATGTATACAAAGCTATGGTTTCCACATGTACCTCAATGGTTACCAGGGTTTATCGCTTTAATTGTCTTACTTATTATGAACTTAGCTACTGTAAAGCTTTTTGGAGAGATGGAATTTTGGTTTGCTTTAGTTAAAGTTATTGCCATTATTGCATTAATCATTATTGGCTTTATTATGATAGTAAAAGGCTTTTCAACAGATGCTGGTCCTTCAAGCTTTACCAATCTGTGGAATCATGGCGGCATGTTTCCTAATGGAATGAACGGGTTTATTCTTTCATTTCAAATGGTTGTTTTTGCGTTTGTAGGAATTGAATTAGTAGGGCTTACAGCTGGGGAAACAGAGAATCCTGAAAAGGTTCTTCCAAAGGCAATTAATAATATACCGATAAGAATTTTAATTTTTTATGTGGGGGCATTGCTTATTATTATGAGTATTTACCCTTGGAATGCCATTAATCCTGCTGAAAGTCCTTTTGTTCAAGTATTTTTGGCCGTTGGGATTACAGCAGCGGCAGGGATTGTGAACTTTGTTGTATTAACTTCCGCAGCATCAGCCTGTAACAGTGCGATCTTTAGCACAAGCAGAATGATGTTTGCGTTGGCAAAGGAAAAGAATGCACCAGAATCCCTTGCTAAATTAACAAAAAATCAAGTGCCATCAAATGCACTATTCTTTTCTGTGATTGTTGTGTTAATTGCGGTTATTTTAAATTACATCATGCCAGAAGGCGTATTTACGTTAATCACAAGCATATCGACCGTTTGCTTTATCTTTATTTGGGCAATTACTGTTCTTTGTCATTTAAAGTATCGTAAATCACGCCCAGCACTAGCGGCAAAAAATAAATTTAAAATGCCACTTTTTCCATTTGCAAATTATCTTATTCTTCTTTTTCTAGCGTTCGTCCTTGTTGTATTAGCGCTTGCTGAAGATACAAGAGTTGCATTATTTGTTACACCAGTCTGGTTTATCTTATTATTGGTGATTTATCAAATTAAGTGGAAACAATCTGCAAGTTGATAGATTTCTTTTATAAATGGAGCCTGAAATTGATTTGAATATCGATTTCAGGCTTTGTTTTATTAGTAGCGGAAGATTTGAAAAAATCAAAAAATATATTGACAAAATCTTCAATAAAATGCTATTATATTCTTCTTTTGAAAAGGAGGGAGAACGCAATGATTAAAGTTCAAGGAATTAATAAGTCCTTTAAGGTGGCAAAGAGGGCAGCAGGTCTACGAGAAGGACTGAAAGCTCTTGTTTCAAGGGAGCATACAATTGTCCATGCATTAAAGGATATAAGTTTTACGATAAATCCTGGAGAAATGGTGGGATATATCGGTCCAAATGGAGCAGGGAAATCAACGACGATCAAAGTAATGAGTGGTATTCTGGTACCAGACAGCGGCGTTTGTGAAATTATGGGTTATACCCCTTGGCAGGATCGTGTAGAATATGTGAAAAATATTGGCGTTGTTTTTGGGCAGCGATCCCAGCTATGGTGGGACGTTCCAGTAATCGATTCATTTGCCCTTTTAAAAGATATATATCATGTACCAGACAAGGGCTATAAGGACACACTGTCGTTATTAATGGACACACTCGAGTTAAAAGATATCCTGCATTCACCAGTAAGACAGCTCAGCTTAGGACAGCGTATGCGTTGTGAAATTGCTGCTTCTCTTATCCATAATCCACAAATTCTCTTCTTAGATGAACCTACCATTGGTCTTGATGCCGTAAGCAAGATAGCAGTTAGAAATTTTATAAAAAAAATCAATAAGCAAAAGAACGTAACAGTTATTCTGACAACACATGATATGTTTGATATCGAAGCCCTATGTGACCGTGTTCTTCTAATAGGAAAAGGGAGCCTATTATATGATGGGAATTTGCAGGAATTAAGAAGCCGTTTTGGCTCCCATCGTACCATTACTGCAGACTATAAATCTAGCAATGCACCAGTCGAAATTCCTGGGGCCGATATTCTTTCTTGGACGGAGGAAAGAGCTATATTAAGTGTAGATACCTCAGAAATTTCTGTCTCGGAAGTTATTATGAAATTGTCTCATTCCCTGGATCTTGTTGACGTTTCTGTAACATCACAGCCGATTGAAGATATTATTGTACAGCTTTATAAGGAGTACGAAATATGAGGACAATTAAACCATATGTGGCTGTGTTAAGATTGCGATTATTAAATGGGATGCAATACCGGGCAGCGGCTTTAGCGGGTGTGGCTACACAGTTTTTCTGGGGATTTATTTATATTATGATTTTTCAAGCTTTTTATATGCAAACGCTGGGTGAACAGCCTATTTCTTTGGAAGAATTAGTTACTTATTTATGGTTACAGCAGTCTTTTTTAGCGTTTATTATGCTATGGTTTCGTGATAATGAATTATTTGATTTAATAACGACAGGAAATATTGCTTATGAGTTATGCAGACCAATCGGAATTTATGAATATTGGTTTAGTAAGTTATTAGCACAGCGGTTAGCAAGTGCGCTGCTAAGGTGTTTTCCAATACTATTACTGGCATTTCTCCTTCCGCCAGCTTATCGGCTAATGCTGCCGCCAGATCTAAAAACATTTTTATTATTTTGTATTTCCCTCTTATTAGGATTGTTCGTATTAGTGTCTATTTCTATGTTTATTTATATTTCCGTTTTTATAACGCTTTCGCCAATGGGATCTCTGTTAGTATTTGGTGTAGTAGGGGAGTTCTTTGCTGGGATGGTAATACCTATTCCGCTTATGCCAGAGTGGCTTCAGCAAATTGTTTACCTTCTACCATTCCGATTAACGGCAGATTTTCCGTTTCGAGTCTATTCTGGCAACATTCCGAATACTGAAGCAGTTGAAGGAATCATAATTCAATTAATATGGCTGGCAGCACTTGTGTTTCTTGGGAAAATGGCATTACATAAAGCGATGAAAAAAGTCATTGTACAAGGAGGGTAAATAGTATGCGCCTTTATTTTCAATACCTTCTGCTCTTATTTAAATCACAAATGCAGTATCGAACGTCTTTCTGGCTATTGTCATTAGGGCAGTTTCTTGTGCCCTTTTCTGCCTTTGCTGGATTATATTTTTTATTTGAAAGGTTTGGTCAAATTAAAGGCTGGGATTTTTATGAGGTGGGTCTTTGTTTTGCTGTCATTCATATGGCTTTTGCATTAAGTGAATGCTTCGCAAGAGGATTTGATAATTTCTCCAGCCTTGTTGCCAGCGGTGATTTTGATAGATTGCTTGTTCGACCAAGGACGACTTTTATTCAAGTGTTAGGTTCGAAATTTGAATTTACAAGAGTGGGAAGGTTATTACAGAGTGTTATGGTTCTAGGGTGGGCATTATTTAATCTAGCAATTGATTGGAACATAATGAAGTGCATCACGCTGTTGTTAATGATTTTAAGCGGTGTTTTTATTTTTACAGGAATTTTTATTTTGGCAGCGACTCTTAGCTTTTGGACCATTCAAGGATTAGAGATTGCTAATATTTTTACCGACGGCGGCAGAGAAATGGCTCAATATCCATTAAATATTTATCAAAAATGGGTGACGCGTTTTTTTACTTTTGTTATTCCTTTTGGTACTGTCAATTATTTGCCTTTGCTTTACCTTCTTGGTAAGGGCGGCGAAGCGGAATGGTTATATATGCTAACCCCGCTTGCAGGGATTTTATTTATCCTTCCTTGTATTCTTGTGTGGATAGTTGGTGTGCGTCACTATCGGTCAACTGGTTCTTAAAATGGGATGTTTCTTAAACTCGTAATGGTGGTATAAATCTAGTAGATAAATATATGCATCATGAAATATTGGGAGGCGTTTTACAATGAATAAAGATTCAAACACAAACCCTGCAGGCAAAACTCATCAGCCTGACGAGAAGAAACAAAAGGATGAAGCTTCAAAAGGATTGAAAGAAACGCATGATCAAGCAAATGATAGTTTAACAGAGGGAACCATTGATAAGAAAAAAGACAAAGAATAACCATTTTTAAGCGTCAAGAAGATGGAGAAAACGAGGAATCGTTTTCTCCATCTTCTTTCATGTCACTAAATAATAGATAAGGGAGCAAAAAGAGGATATAATTATATCCGCAAAAGTAAAGGAAAGAAAGGCTGATGGAATGAAAAAAAGATGGAGGATATTAATTGGCTTTTTGGTTTTATTGTTTATCCTATTTGGTGCCTATCAATTAATGAACGCTCGATCTTTTCAATTATTCGGTGGATTAACAGATCATGTGAAGACAAAGAAAAAAGTAGTTGCCTTAACATTCGATGATGGACCTACCAAAAATGTAGATGATATTCTGTCCTTACTAGATGCTTACGATGCAAAAGCAACTTTTTTTCTAATTGGAAATGAAATAGAAAAAAATCCTCTTTTGGCAGAGAAAATTGCGGAAAAAGGACATCAACTTGGAAATCATACATACTCTCATGAGCGTATGATATTTAAGTCGCAAGCTTTTATAAGGAATGAAGTAGAAAAAACAAATCAATTAATTGAAAAAGCTGGTTATACAGGTGAAATAGATTTCAGACCGCCAAATGGAAAGAAGCTAGTTGGGCTTCCTTATTTCTTGAAACAAGCAGAAATAGATACGATTCTATGGAACATGGAGCCTGATACGTATTATCAGACGGCAGAAGACAAGATAAACTATGTGAAAGAGTCAGTAAAGCCAGGTTCCATTATTTTGATGCACCCAATGTATGATAAGACAGGGCAAGAACAAAAAGCGTTAAAAGGAATTTTAAGTACACTAACAGAAGCTGGGTATACATTTGTTACGGTTAATGAGCTTCAAGAGATGGCAGATAGCAATTAATTGTTAAATAGCAAATAGAAAAAGGTATGTGGATTTTAGCCAGATACCTTTTTTTATGAATGAAATACCTTAGCTTTCACGTTTCACTGCAAAAGGTGGTTGCTCCATCCAGCCATTTTTAATCATAATTTTAGCAGCATCTTCTGTAAATAAACCTATCTGTGTTAATGCTCTTGTATACATAAAGGCAATATCATGCCGACCATTTACAGCTATTGAGTTACCAAAGGATCTAATTTTCATCGAAAACATATCCATTTTATGAAATAACATTATTTTATCCGAAAAAGGAGAAACAGTTGATGTTGTAATTAAGTGATCAAGAAACGATGGTGTTGGTAAATGATCATTATGTAGTTTTTCCATATACTGTTCAACATGCTTATCGGTAAAGTTCTTTCCTCTAATAAAGAGTTCCCGAATCTCTTCTTGTTGGACAACTTGACTAAATGCCATAATCAATGCTTTACTCGCTACATTGTTCTCGATATTATCGTAAAGATGTGCTATTTCTAATGCATGTAATGATCTTACATGTCCAAAATAACCATTTAAAAAATCCTTTTGAACAAACATTTGACTTTCAGGAATGGGAATAATAGGCGGTTTACGGGTAAAGCCCTTTTTCATTAATATTTCCTTAATTTGCTCTATTAAACGTACGGTAGAACTCATACAATATTGGAAAAATTCTTTTACATCCTTTCGAAAAACAAGGGGAATAGCTACGTTATAAATGCTTATTCCAGCCTTAGCGGCATACTTAAGATAATGAACATAGTATTCATCTTCAAACAAACGAGGTGCATGAAGGTTTACATCTTCTTCTAGGGAAAAACCTTTTGGCAATGGAAAATTCTCCTTTGAAAGTATTTCTGCTGATATAGATAAAAATTCTGTGCTCAACTTTAAGGCATTTTTCAATAGCTTTTTAATATCAGAATCCTCGACATGCTGAAGGAAATAATGGAGAAAACATTTTGACATGCTGTTGCCCATATACGTTGCCCAAAGTTTACCTAATTCTGCTGATGTTAGCTTTTCACTTAGGTCAGTTTGTTTTAAATCTATATTCAATGGTTTTGGTTTCGCGTCCATCTCAAAAAACTCCTTTAGTTGGTTTTGTTTTAGTATTCACAGACATATTTAATCGTATGCTAAATTTACCTATTAATATTGAATCAATTTTTTAGCTTTTTCCTTTTTATAAGGGAAGACCTTTCACTCTATGTACCAATCGTTTAGAATAATTACAGAAAAGAAATATTATGGGAGTAGAAAATGAAAATACTAATAGTTGAAGATGATAAAACAATTGCTTCTGGTTTAGATTACAGTTTACAAAGTGAAAATTATGACACAATTATTTGTCATGATGCCAAAGGCGCGAGAAAAACGATAGCGGCAGAGCTTAACCATATTGATCTATGTTTATTTGACTTGTCTCTGCCAGATGGTTCTGGTTATGAATTATGTGAGCTTGTGAAAAGTAAATCAGATAAGCCCGTTATCTTTTTAACGGCATTAGATGATGAAGTTAATGTAGTAATGGGCCTTGATATGGGGGCAGATGACTATATTACTAAACCGTTTCGCCTGAGAGAGCTTCTTTCAAGAATAAAATCCGTATTGCGCCGCTACAATGTACAGCAACAAAATACTCCTTTCATCGAAATAGACGATATTCGTATTAATACATTGGAAGGAAAGATCTATAAAAAGGCTGAAGAAGTGGTAGTCACGGCCCTGGAATACCGGTTATTTCTGATATTCGCCAATAATTTAGGCCAAGTTTTAACAAGGACACAGCTATTGGAGCGAATCTGGGATGTTGCAGGGGATTTTGTTAATGACAATACCTTAACAGTTTACATTAAAAGGCTCCGCGAGAAATTAGAAGATAATCCCCAAAAGCCAACCATTATAAAAACTGTCCGTGGTCTTGGCTATAAGGTAGGTGACTAGTAATGCTTCGTAATCGTGAAGTGAAAGTAATGATGATCGTTTTAGTATGCATAAGTATCTTAGCGATTATATATGCACTGATCTCCTTTTCTTTCGCTGCAGCCGTTTATTTGTTTATCGTTATCAGCATTATTTTTATTATCTTTTTTTTATTTACAAGATTCCGTTATAAGGAAATAAAACAGCTTTCGAGCTACTTACAGCGAATAAGTAATGGAGATGAAAGTCTGGACATCCGCGATAATGTTGAAGGCGAATTAAGTATCTTAAAAAATAATATCTATAAAGTTACCTTAATGCTTTCAGAACATAGCACACTTCTTCGTCAGGAAAAATTGAAACTGACAGATGCAATTTCTGATATCTCTCATCAATTGAAAACACCGCTGACTTCCATGGTGGTAATGACTGATTTGTTAAGCAATCCCCATCTGGAAGAATCAAGAAGGCGTGAGTTTACGAATAATATCTCGATACAGCTGGAAAGAATGGAGTGGTTAGTTTCTTCTTTACTGAAATTATCGAAAATGGATGCTGGGACGATTCCTTTTAAAAAGGAAAAAGTAGTTGTGAAAGCACTAATTCATAAGGCGGTTGAACCAGTATTAATTCCGATGGATATAAAAGAACAGACTTTGCAGATTACTGGAGATGATAGTGTTACATACATAGGTGATTTTAACTGGACAGTAGAAGCAATAATAAATATCTTAAAAAATTGTGTAGAGCATACCGGAGAAGGTGGACAAATACACATTAACTTCGCGGAAAATGTCTTGTTTACAGAAATGGTTATTCAAGATAACGGCAAGGGCATCGCTAAAAAAGATTTACCTTACATTTTCAAACGATTTTATAAAGGGGAAAATGCTAGTGAAGACAGCATCGGCATCGGCTTAGCAATGGCCTATAGTATTATAAAAAGCCAGCATGGGGATATTGAAGTAAGAAGTAAGATAGGAGAAGGAACTACTTTTCATATTAAATTCTATAAACAAGTGATTTAGTGTAATTGAGTTATGAATGATAGCGGAAATTAGAATAGATGAAAAAGAGAATTCGTTTTACTGTGGGGAGGCGTTCATTGAAGGAATGAACGCCATAATTTGTTCGGCAGGAAGGGAAAGCGGCGTTCATAAAGAGGATGAAAACCAAAATTGGTTCGGCATGAAGGAAAAGTAGTGTTCATAGAGGGAATGAAAGCCAAAATTGGTTCGACCGGAAGGAAAAGTGGTGTTCATAAAGAGGATGAAAGCCAAAATTGGTTCGACCGGAAGGAAAAGTGGTGTTCATAGAGGGAATGAAAGCCAAAATTGGTTCGACCGGAAGGAAAAATGGTGTTCATATAGAGGATGAAATCCATATCTGTTCGGCAGCAAGAAAAAGTAGTGTTCATCCAAAGGAGCCCCCAATACCATCATAAATAAACACAAAAAAGCTATAACCATTTAAAGTGACTAAATTGTCACTTTAAAGTCACTCAATAGTCACTTTAGACAGTTAGACTAAGAGCATCAAGTAATTGGAGGGCGAATAAATGGAAATTTTAAAAATAGAAAATCTGTCTAAAGTATATGGAAAAGGGGAAACAGCTGTTAAAGCATTGGATAACGTATCCTTTTCTGTTAATAAGGGGGAGTTTGTAGCAATAATTGGACCATCTGGGTCAGGGAAATCGACTTTGCTTCATATGCTAGGTGGAGTAGATAGACCAACAAGTGGAAAAGTTTTTGTAGATAATACAGATATATATCAATTAAATGAAACACAATTAGCTATTTTTAGGAGAAGACAAATTGGTCTTATCTATCAATTTTATAACTTAATCCCCATTTTGTCGGTAGAAGAAAATATTACGCTGCCTCTTCTATTAGATAATCACAAGGTAGATAAAGAACAATTTAATCGCATTGTTTCGATATTAGGTCTGCAGCAAAGATTAGATCACCTGCCTAATCAATTATCAGGGGGACAGCAGCAGCGCGTATCCATTGGACGAGCACTTATCAGTAATCCCGCAATTATGCTGGCAGATGAGCCTACAGGGAATTTAGACAGTAAAAATAGTGAAGAGATTATGGAACTATTAAAAATGTTTAATAAAACCTATAATCAAACACTTATTGTTATTACCCATGATGAACGGATTGCATTACAAGCGGATCGTGTCATTTCTGTTGAGGATGGAAAAATCGCCAAAAATGAGGTGATTCGTCCATGAATATAATGAATAAACTTACTTTGAGAAATTTAAAGGAGAATAAGCGAAGAACGCTAGTGACGATTATTGGCGTTATTATTTCTGTCAGTATGTTGACAGCTGTTGCCACTCTTGGTGTTTCTTTTATTGATCTATTAAAAAGAGATACGATAGCAAGGGGCGGAGAATGGCATGCGCAGTTTATAGGTGTGAATAGCGAGCAAGCTAAAGAGATAAAAAAAGATAGCAAAATTGAAAAAGTTATCTTATCAAGTGATTTGGGTTATGCGGAATGGAAGGATTCGAAAAACGAAAATAAACCGTACTTATTTTTTAAACAATATGATGAGCAAGGATTTGAGCAATTTCCAATTCGTTTAAAAGAAGGAACGTATCCAAAATCCGCGGATGAAATTATCATATCTGATGAAATGAGGAAGAAAGGGAATAGTTCTTATGCCATCGGTGAGGAAATAAAAGTTAGTATTGGGGAAAGACATTTAAAATCAGATGGAGAAGATACGATATTAACACAAACAGATCCTTTGCAAAGGAATGAAGAAGGAGAAAAAACGGAGGAAATCCAGCAAGCAAAAGCAGCTACATTCAAAATTGTGGGGATTATGGAAACCCCATCATGGGAATCTTCATGGGCACCAGGCTATACAGTAATTAGCTATTTGGACCAAAAGGAGTTAACGACTAACAGCAGCGTCAATGCAAGTGTAGTCTTGAAAAAGGTAAAGCAATCTTTATATGAGGACTTGGAATCCTTAGCAAAGAAATTATCTATTGCCAAAGTGAATTTTAATGATGAGCTCCTGCGTTATGAGGGAGTATCTTCACATGATAATGTGCTTGTTACGATGTATTCTCTATTAGGAATTATTATACTTGTAATTGTAATTGGTTCTGTGGCATTGATTTATAATGCTTTTGCCATCAGTGTGTCAGAACGGGCAAGACATTTAGGCATGCTTTCTAGTGTCGGCGCAACTAAGAAACAAAAAAGAAATTCAGTGTTTTTTGAAGGCACAGTTATAGGAGGCATCAGCATCCCGATAGGAATCCTTGCGGGACTAGCAGGAATTGGCGCGACATTCTATTTTATAAACAAATATTTTAAAGTAGCTTTAAACACTACAGAAGGCCTGAATGTAGTAGTAACGCCTTATTCCATCTTATTTTCCATTCTGATTTCCATTGTAACAATTTTTATTTCTACCTATCTGCCAGCAAGAAAGGCATCAAAGATTTCAGCAATAGATGCAATAAGACAAACACAAGATATTAAATTAACTGGAAAAAAAGTAAAAACTTCTAAACTTGTGCGCAAGGTATTTGGTTTAGAAGCGGAAATTGGCTTGAAAAATTTAAAACGTAATAAACGAAGATATCAAACAACTGTTTTTTCGTTGGTTATAAGTATTTTGCTTTTCTTAACTGTAGCATATTTCACAGATAATATGAAAAAATCAGTTGGGCTATCACAGAAAAATATTGATTATGATATTGCAGTGTCTGCTGATTCTAATACTACAGAGGAAGAGATGCAGATTTTAGCCAATGCACCTAGTGTTACAAAAAGTAATGTAATTAAAAGCACCTATGTGAACACTTATCTTGCTGAAGATGTATTAAGTAAAAATAATAAGGAAAAAGTGAAGAAAGATAAAACTATTCTTGAGAATGGTAAACTATCATTTAATGTGAATTTCTTTGTGCTATCTGATACAGCTTTGCAGAAATATGCTAAAACTGCAGGCTTTAATTCCCAAGAATATACGAATCCTAATGTTCCAAAAGGTATTGTAATAGAGAACGTTTCTTATTTTGATCCATATGAAAAGAAATTTGTGGAAGAAAAAGTGATAAATGCAAAACCTGGTGATTATATGGATCTCTATCGCTACAATTTTGACAAGGAAAAGGATGAAAAGTTTAATAAGATTCAAATTGGTACTTTTACCAATGAAACGATAATGGGGATTGATGCTAATAGTCATGGAACAATTACCATGATTATATCCGACGAGGTAGCAAAGGAATTATTTAAAAATGAAAATATGGATATGAATTACACGCTCTATTTAAACAGCGATAATCCAGAGAAAACCCAAGAGGAATTAGAAGATCTAAAAACAAGCTCGGTCTATATCTACAATGTCGAAAAAGATCGTAAGCAATCAGAGCAGATGATTATGATGATGTCTGTCTTTATGTATGGGTTTATTACGCTCATCTCATTAATTAGTATTGCCAATATCTTTAATACCATTTCTACAAGCATTTCTTTGCGAAAAAGGGAATTTGCCATGCTGCGTTCGGTTGGAATGACCCCAACTGGCTTTAATAAAATGATCTATTTTGAGAGCATTTTTTATGGAATAAAAGCATTGATGTATGGTCTTCCAATTAGTATTGGAGTAATAGCTATCATATACTGGTCGATAAGCAATACATTTGAATATGGTTTTGCGCTTCCGTGGATGAGTATTCTCTATGTAGTTATTGCGATATTTATCATTGTCGCTTCTGCTATGCTATATTCAGTCAGCAAAATTAAGAAAGAGAATATTATCGATGGTTTAAAGCAAGAGAATATTTAATAGAAATAAAATAAGAATGAGAAAAAACTCGTCCGTTTTGGCGGGTTTTTCTCATAGGAAAAAGCAAGCAGGTAAGTGAAAAAAATATAGAATCGGTAAGTATGGTAGAGGAGGGGAATATGAAGAGAGATATTTTACAACAAAATAAAAAAGCTGGAATCAAGCAGCCCATCATTTTAACGGGATTTATGCACTACCTAGTTATGGCACGCTTAGCAAATAAAAGAAGAATGAAGGCAACAAATAAAAAATCCTTGATATCGGCTGTGGCAGCGGACATTCTTTTGCTTTATATGGCGGACAAAGGGGTTACCCAAAGTAAAAATGAGTACTTTTATAAAAGAATTGATTAAAGCAGGATTTACAATTGAATCTGTTATAGAAAGCGAGTTTTCCAAAAGCTTGGAAACGGTCGAGGCTGAAATCTCTCATCGCTATTATTCCTTATACAAAGCAAGGAAATTTCCAACTACTATGATTATTAAAGCGAGAAGAACATGACATGTGGGAAGCCGCATGTCCTTTTTAGTATTTCAAGTCTTTAAAAAAGAAAGCAAAAACTATTTCCGGCAATTGGGATTGTAACAAAAAGAAGTACAACGTTATTATTAGACATTCCTAATATTGGATTTTATAATTTAATTATCTGCTAGTTTGTTAAAGTTATCACATTGGAAGCAATCTTTGATTAATTGCATTTGTAAACGCATTCTTATAGGAGTATTGAAACCAGGATAAAAATAAGGTTGGAACTTTCCCTTTAATGTTCAGTGTAATCAATACCTTATTTTTAAATATATGAAAAAGGGGATTTGAAAATGGTAACTTCTTTAAATGCAGCAGCTGTATTGGACACAGAGTATGGTCTTTATATTAATGGACAGTGGCAAAAGGGTTCGGAAGGGAAGCTGATGGCAAGCTTCAATCCAAGTAACGGCGAAAAGCTAGCTGACTTTGTTGATGCAACCTATACAGATGTGGATCAAGCAGTGGATGCAGCAACAGAAGCTTTAAAATCCTGGAAAAAAGTAAGTTTATTAAATAGAAGTAACTTACTATTAAAAATTGCCGATTTAATCGATGAAAATGCGGAAAAATTAGCGTTAGTAGAAACATTGGATAATGGAAAACCGATAAGAGAAACAAGAAATATAGATGTGCCATTAAGTTCGGACCATTTCCGCTATTTTGCAGGGGTCATTCGCTCTGAAGAAGGAACTGCCCAAGCCTTTGATAAAGATACTCTATCTATTTCGATTAAAGAGCCGATCGGAGTTGTCGGACAAATTATCCCTTGGAATTTTCCCCTTTTAATGGCTGCGTGGAAAATCGCCCCAGCTATTGCTGCAGGCAATACGGTCGTTATTCATCCATCTTCTTCTACTTCTTTAAGTGTGCTGGAGCTGGCCAAAATATTAGATCAAGTTTTACCAAAAGGGGTAGTCAATGTAATTACTGGTCGCGGCTCTCATTCCGGGGACTATATGTTAAAGCATGAGGGCTTCGCGAAGATTGCCTTTACAGGATCTACAGAAATTGGCCAAGAAGTTGCTGTGGCTGCAGCAAAAAGGCTTATTCCCTCTACACTTGAGCTGGGCGGAAAGTCAGCAAATATTATCTTCAACGATGCGCCAATGGAGCGAGCTTTAGAAGGGGTTCAATTAGGCATCCTCTTTAACCAAGGACAAGTATGCTGTGCTGGTTCTCGAATTTTTATCCAAGAAGGAATTTATGAGGAGTTTCTTGCGAAAATGAAGCTGGCTTTTGAGGATGTAAAAGTTGGCTTGCCTTGGGAAGAAGATGTCGTGATGGGTTCACAAATAAATGAACGCCAACTAGAGCAAATTTTAGAATATGTAAAAATTGGAGAAGATGAGGGTGCTAGAGTTGTAACAGGTGGGTGCAGGCTCATAAATAACGGATTAGAAAATGGTGCATTTATGGCTCCGACGATTTTAGCTGATGCTACCAATGATATGCGTATTGCCCAAGAAGAGATTTTTGGCCCAGTTGCAGCAGTCATTAAATTTAAGACCGAAGAAGAGGTTATTGAGCTGGCTAACCAATCAGAGTTTGGCCTTGGAGGAGCGGTGTTCTCAAGAGATATTAATACAGCATTGCGTGTAGCAAGAGGTGTGGAAACAGGCCGGATGTGGGTGAATACGTATAATCAACTGCCAGCGGGAGCGCCATTTGGCGGTTACAAGAAATCAGGAATCGGCAGGGAAACATATAAGAGCATCTTAGAGGGCTATACACAGACGAAAAATATATATATTGTAACGAAAGAAGAAACAGAGGGATTATATTAAAGGGAGAGGAAGCTGTTAAGACATTGTCTTAGCGGCTTTTTTCTATGCTTGGAATTTCATGTATAATTTGCTCTTAGATAAAAAGAAATTTAATTTAGTACTTTCGTGAACTTTTTCCAAAGTAGAAAGTCTAATGTATAGGAACAAAGAGGAGGTGATTAATTGGAAGAATTAGAGATTAACAGAAAAGCTATTAAAGGAGATGATGATGCCTTTCTGGAAGTCATGCAATTACATAAAGAATCACTGTTAAGGGCTGCTTTAGCATTTCTCAAAGACGAAGACGCAGCAATAGAAGCCTTGCAGGAAGTAACCTATCGGGCATATAAAAAAATACATACCATTAAGGAACCAGCCTATTTAAAAACATGGCTGACAAGGATTATGATTAATTACTGTCAAGATCAAGTAAAGAGGAAGAATCGGATTATTTCTGATAAACAACTATATGACGTATCTGTCCACCAAAACCAATCGTTAATCGAATTAAAGGAAGCCCTTGGAATGTTATCATGTGAAGACCAGCAATTAATCTATTTAAAATACTTTCAAAATACGAAAATCAAAGAAATCGCCGCAATGGAAAATATTCCAGAAGGAACGGTAAAGTCTCGATTACATAAAGTACTGAAAACGCTTCGGCTATATTTTAAAGAGAAAGGAGCGAGTGATCATGTATGAAGAAGAGGAACAAAGATTGTCTAGGTTAAAGGCTGATTTAGAAAAAGCAGCATTACCGCTCGAAAAAGCAGAAGAAGCCATATTAAGCGGAATTTTGAAAGCTAAACAGGAAAAAAATCGGGCGAAGAAAAAACAAAAAAGATTAATCGGGCTTGCAATTGCTGCAATAATCATCATTTCCTTTGTAACATCTATTCGGATTTCTCCAACCTTCGCAAATGCTCTCTCGTCCATCCCTGGAATGGAATGGTTGATTGGTTATATTGAACAAGATAAAGGGTATTCTGCCATTATCGAAAATGATTATTATCAAAAGGTAGATGTTTCTGAGACAAAAGGTGATTTAACGTTAACGATTAACGGAGTGATTATAGATGAATCAGGAATAAATATTTTTTATACATTACAGTCTACTAAGTCTCTAACTGGTGGAAAGATAAAGGATGTTAATCTTTTTAATAAAGAAGAATTTCCTGAGCATGCACAAAGCAATAATGTCTTTTTTGCTGATGATATCGAAAATGAATTTCAGGATAAGGTGGAATACCAATTTGTTAAACCTTTTTCCTTTAAGGAATTAAAGTTTAACTTTGAATTCATTACAGTAATAGACAACAGAGAAATAAAATTTCTGATTCCTTTTGAGCTAAAGGAAAATGTAAAGAAGCAGATTACTTATCCAATAAACCAAGTGGTGGAAGTAGAGAATCAAAAAATGACGATTGAAGAAATGATTGTCTATCCTTTAAGAATTGGTGTAAAAGTAGCATTCGATCCAGCAAATACAAAGGAAATTTTGGGATTTGAAGATATGCGCTTAGAAAATGAGAACGGTGAAGTGTGGTCGTCTATTGCAAATGGAGTTGTAAATACAACTTTGAGTAAGTATGAAAAAATGTATTATCTCCAATCAAATTATTTTGAAAAACCAAAGGACCTTTATTTGCGGATCAATAAACTAATGGCGATTGATAAAGAAGAAGCGATGGTTATCGTGAATACAGAAACAAATACATTGATAAACAATCCGAAAGATGAAAGGCTAAAATTAGGGAAAACATCTAAAACACAAGTGGAATTTTCTATGGATTCGAATAGTGAGGAAGATCCAAAAGATCTCTTTAGTACTGCAATTGCTGCAGATGGAAAAGAATTATCCATTTCTAAGATAGAAAGTAGAAGCTCGCACAAAGAAATAAGTTGGATTTTATCTTTTGATAACACAATGTATAAAAATCCTTTAAAGCTCAAATTGGCTGCTTATCCAAACTATATTAAAGGAGATATAAAAGTAAAATTAAAATAAAAGGATAGGCTTTATTTAGTAAGGCAAAAAGGAATTCAAAAAAAATGAGAAACAATTTTTAGTATATAAATTAGGTATGGAGGTAGAAAAATGAAAAATAGTTCATCCATAATTTTTGGGGTAGCGATAATATTAGGTTTCACCATATTAGGTTTGTTCATATTGTCTGCATTCGGTAAAGAGTCTATAAAAGTAGAAAATGTTAATGAGGATTATAGATATGAATTAGTTCCTGCAAATGAGAATAATATTATCATTTTCGATAAAAAGACTGGTGAATATTGGAGCAAATTTATCCCAAGCAATGAAGGTCCTACTAATTGGGAGAAAGGCGATTTTCCAACAAATAATAGCAGTAAATAATAGACTAAGTGCATTGACCACCTTTCCTGATCTGAACCCAAAAAGTTAGACACGGGATTTAGGCAGCTACTAGGGCATGAGTTCGATATTGCACCGGACTCATGCCTTTTAATTTTGTCTTAATCCGTTTGTGGTTATAGTAGTGAATGTAATTCTCTAATTCTTCTTTAAAATGCTCCATACTCTCAAATTCTTTTAAATAGAGTAATTCAGACTTTAATAAGCCAAAGAAATTCTCCATGACTGCGTTATCTAAACAATTCCCCTTACGTGACATACTTTGAGTAATCTCATGTTTCTTTAAAGCATGTTGGTACTTCTTCATTTGATAATGCCAACCTTGATCCGAATGGAGGATAGGGGTGTCACCCTCTTTCAAATGCTCAAAAGCTTTGTCCAGCATTTTCGAAACAAGTAGATAAACAGGACGCTTTTCTATGTTATAAGCGATGATTTCTCCGTTGAATAAATCTAGAACGGGGGACAAATATAGCTTCTCCCCGTGTAGATGGAATTCTGTTACATCCGTTACCCACTTTTCGTTTGGTTTCGATGCTTTAAAATCACGTTCCAAAATATTTGGGGCTATTTTCCCTACTTGCCCACGGTAGGAACGATATTTTTTCATACGCACAAGACACTTTAATCCCATCTCATTCATAAGACGGCGGACTGTTTTATGATTTATTTTGATGCCTCGGTTATGTAATTCTAATGTGATCCGACGATATCCATATCGTCCCTGATGTTCATCAAAAATCTCCTGAATTAACTCTTTAACTTCCTTATATTTATCTGGGCGATCCATTTGTTTTACCCAATAGTAATACGTACTACGCGCAATACCAGCGACCTTTACTAGATCAATCACTTTAAATTCTTGCCTTAATTCATAAATTATTTGCGCTTTGTCCTGTTCTGTAGTTTTTCCTTTTCTTGAATTAAGGCATGTAACTTTTTTAAGTAAGCATTCTCCATCCGTAAACGTTCATTTTCAGCTCGTAATGCTTCTTCAGACCCTTCTACTGGTTGAGGTTTATTCGTTTCCTTTTTCATTGGTGGGCGCCCCTTTTGTGTTGGTTTCAGGGCGTCAATTCCATGTAATTCAAAACCTTTTTGCCATTTTAGAATGGTACTATGTGTTGCAATGTTAAATATTGCAGCAGTTTCCCTTATAGACGTCCCTGTCTCTCTCATATAATTCAGTACGTCTAGTTTAAACTGTGTTGTATAAGATGTATAGGGTTTTATTAAAGCATCGGCACCATGATATTCATATTGTTTTATCCAATTTAATAAGACTGTATGATGTACCCCTATGGATTTCGCAATAAATTTTACCCCCTCCGTTCCCTGTAGATAACGAATAACTGCTTCTATTTTTTCCTCTATATTAAATTTAGACATATAAAAACTGCACCTCCAACTGTTAGTTTGTGTCTAACAATTGGGGTGCAGTTCATCCTTGAGGTGGTTTTTTATTGTGCTTTTCCGTATCCTTATTGTTTTGTCGTTGATTTTATATAGTTTCGTTCAGTGTATTTCACTGTTCTTTCACGAAGATATATCTGAGAATAAAATATTAATCAAGTTTTTATATAGATAGCGTTGTCTTGCATAAATTTACCGATCTGTTTTACTGACTACATAATAGAAAAGAATAATCCCTGCTATCAAACTAACTATTTCTTAATCATTCGGGTGTTGTAAGCAGTATATTTTTATGTTATAGTGAAGGCAACGTAAACGTTTACGTAAAGGATGAAAAAAATGACGATAACGATAAAAGATATAGCAAATGCTGCAAAGGTGTCTACAGCAACTGTTTCGCGAGTTTTAAATGGAGCAGGTGGTTATAACGAAGAGACAAAGAAGAAAATCCTCCAAATCGCAGAAGAACTAGGTTATCGAAGAAATGAAATGGCGAGAAGCTTAGTAAAAAAATCTAGTAATTTAATTGGTATTATAATGCCGAGTGTATCAACCATTTTTTATGCAGATATTGTTAATGGAATAGAGAAGGTGGCACAAAAACAAGGTTTTAGTGTTATTTTATCTCATGCAGGAGTTAAAGGTAATCGTTTAATTCATTGCTTGAAGATGCTGGAAGAAAGAAAAGTGGATGGGCTTGTTATTGTATCCATTCCATTAATGGAAGACCAAATTCAAGCTATTGAATCATTGAGTATTCCATATGTGTTATTGTCAACAGATACACCGAATAAACAAATACCATTTATAAAAGTAGATGATTATGAAGCTGCTTATGCTGCTACAAAGTATCTAATAAATCATGGTCATCGAAAAATCGGCTTGGCAGGTGTTGATTACTCCGATCGAGTAGCTGGGACTCCAAGAATCGAAGGATATAAAAAAGCATTAAAAGATCATGGATTAAGCTTTTCTGCTAACGACATAAAAGCAGGAGACTATAGTTTTACGGCAGGAAAAGAAGCCCTTTATGCTTTTCGTACTGAAAAGAATGGAATAACAGCAGTATTTTGTGTAAGTGATGAGGTAGCACTTGGCATCATTTCAGCGGCTTATGAATTAGGGATAAAAATACCAGAGGACCTTTCCGTCATAGGTTACGATAATACGAGAGTTGCGGAAATGGCTGTACCACCCTTAACGGCTATTGAGCAGCCATTCCGATTAATGGGAGAGAAGGGCTGTTTCAAAATAATTGAGGCAATTCAGCAAAAGGCAGCAGTAAAAACAGAAATGCTTCCATTTAATATAGTAGAAAGAGCATCAGTAAAACATTGGAAGCATTAAATTTTTTTTAAGTTAAACGTAAACGTTTACGCTTAGACGAATAATGAATAGAAAGTGGGTAACGAAATGGAAAAGAAATGGTGGCAAACATCGGTTGTATATCAAATTTATCCAAGAAGCTTTCAAGATAGTAATGGGGATGGAATTGGCGATATAAGAGGAATCATTAATCGTTTGGATTATTTGCAAAAGCTAGGCATTGATGTAATTTGGCTAAGCCCTGTATATAAATCACCAAATGATGATAATGGCTATGACATTAGTGATTATCAAGATATTATGGATGAGTTTGGCACAATGGCAGACATGGATGAATTAATTGCTGCGGCGAATGAAAAAGGAATTAAAATTGTCATGGATTTAGTAGTCAATCATACGTCCGATGAACATAAGTGGTTTATAGAAGCAAAAAAAGGAAAAGACAATCCATACCGCGATTATTATATTTGGCGTGACCCAGTAAATGGCGAAGCTCCCAATGATTTAAAATCCACTTTTAGTGGTTCTGCTTGGGAATATGATGAAGAAAGCGGCCAATATTTCTTACATTTATTTAGTAAAAGACAACCAGATTTAAACTGGGAAAATAAAAAAGTCCGAGAAGAAGTTTGGAAAATGATGAACTATTGGTTAGACAAAGGAATCGGCGGCTTCCGAATGGATGTGATTGATTTAGTAGGAAAACAACCTGATCTCGGTATTACTGGAAATGGTCCAAAGCTTCATGATTATATCCGAGAAATGAATGAAAAATCGTTTGGCAATTATGATGTTTTAACAGTAGGAGAAACATGGGGAGCAACACCGGAGATTGCTAAATTATATTCCAATCCAGCTAGAAAAGAGCTTTCGATGGTCTTTCAGTTTGAGCATATTGGTTTAGATAAGCAAGAAGGCAAACAAAAATGGGATCTCAAGCCATTAGAAATCAATCAATTAAAAACCATTCTTGCTAAATGGCAGACTTCGCTTGGAAATGAGGGCTGGAACAGCTTATTCTGGAATAATCATGATTTACCAAGGATTGTTTCGCGTTGGGGGAATGATAAAGAATATCGGGTAGAAAGTGCAAAAATGTTTGCCATTCTCTTGCATTTAATGAAAGGAACACCTTACATCTATCAAGGTGAAGAAATCGGTATGACCAATTGCCCGATCACAGATATTAGTCAAGTAAATGATATTGAAAGCATTAATATGTATCATGAGCGATTAGCAAAAGGATATACGAAAGAGGAGATTCTTCATTCTATTAATGTAAAAGGCCGAGACAATGCAAGAACGCCTCTTCAATGGGATGATACGGAAAATGGCGGTTTTACCACAGGGACACCTTGGCTTCATGTAAATCCCAACTATACGGAGATAAATGTGAAAAATAATTTAGAAGATCCTAATTCTGTCTTTTATTGCTATCAATCTTTGATTCAATTAAGAAAGGATAACCCAATCATTGTATGGGGAGATTTCGAATTAATCGAAGATACAGAAGAAGAAATTTTTGCCTATACTCGCAAGTTTGAAGGAGAGACATGGATTGTAATTGCTAACTTTAGTGCGCAAGAAAGAAGTCTAAATATGCCTGTGTTTGGCGAGAGTGAGGATATCATCATTAGCAACTATCACCGACAGCATGCTGACTTTTCGAAATTACAGTTAAAGCCATATGAAACATTCGCCGTAAGAGTCCATTAATAATAGTAGAAAGCTGTTAACAACCAGAGGTGTTGGCAGCTTTTTTTTGTGAAATTCTGTCTTCCTAGTAAAAAAAGATATTATCAAGTTTGATAAAATAAAGTAAAATAGATAAATAGAATAGTTAATATGTTAAACAAACTACATTAGATACTACTAATGTCATGAAATTTTTTTTGAAAAGTGAAATGAAGGCGATTTCAGATTTAGATTTTAGGGTAAAGATATTCATTTGAATAATAGGAAAGATGTAGAGAATATACTTAAAGAGGAGAGGTTCATATGAATTACAGCAAAAGATCAATGGGAGAAGTAAATGGAGCAGATGTAACGGAATTTACTTTTACAAATAATAACGGAATGAGTTTTTCTAGTATGAATTATGGCTGCATTATTACGAAGATAATCGTACCTGATAAAGAAGGAAACAAGGAAAATGTAGTGCTTGGTTTTGAAACATTAGAAGAGTATCGAGAAAATAAAGGGCCATATTTAGGTGCAATTGTAGGAAGAGTTGCTGGGAGAATTAAAGAAGGAAAATTTGAACTTAATGGAAAAGAGTACCGCTTGAATACCAATACCCCTCCTAATCATTTGCATGGCGGAAATATAGGATGGAGTGAAGTAGTCTTTGCATCTTCAATAGTAGAAAAGGATGATGCAATAGGCATCCGTTATACATATCATAGTCCAGACGGAGAAGAAGGATATCCAGGTAATTTTGACTTAACTGTAGATTATCTATTAACAAATGATAATGAAATAATCTTATCTTATAGCGGGAAAACGGATAAAGAAACACCTGTTACCGTAACTAATCATTCTTATTTTAATTTAAGCGGTAATAACAAAAGAGATATTTTAGAGCATGAGCTGATTGCAGATGTCGATCGCTTTCTAGAGCTTAGGGAAGATTTTATTCCGACCGGAAAAATGATTCCAACAAATAACACTCCATTTGATTTTGCAGAAGGCAAGGCATTGAAAGAAGGAAAGGACAATGATTTTGAACAAAATAGAATAGTAGGAAATGGATACGATCATCCACTTGTGTTTGCAGAAAACGGCTCTCATTCTGCTATTTTGCGAGATCGAGAAAGTGGACGGGAAATGTCGTTAATTACAAATCAGCCTGCAGTCGTTCTTTATACAGGGAATATGTTAGAGGATCAATATCGTTTCAATGGGGTAATAGCTAAAAAGTATTTAGGGGTATGCTTGGAGACGCAGGGGCTTCCCGATGCAGTCAATCATCCTCAATTTCCATCCGTTGTTTTAAAGCCAGGAGAAACATATCATGCTGAAACAAAACTGAAATTCCGAGTAACGGAGTAGAAAAAGACGAAAAGAGGAAAAAATCAACTGGAATGGTTTTTCCTCTTTTTTTGCTGCAAAGGAGACGACCATTATAAATTTGTCACAAACCAACCTTTTCTTTATACCTTCATTCATCCTCATGATAACACCCTCCATTGTTACAAACCAAATGAAAGAAGTAAATATTGTCTCTGTATAGAGCAAAATAACGTTAATGTAAGTGCTATCATTTTTACTATAATGAAAGAAAATAAGATGATAGAGGTGAGTATCATGAGTGCTAGCACAGAGGTTAAGAGTTCAGATATAGTAAAGCCAGCTAAGAAAAAACGGCAAAGTAAAAATGTGAAAAATGAAAACTGGGCGGGGATTGCGTTTGTTTCACCAATGTTAATTGGTGTTTCCATCCTTGTCTTACTGCCAATTGTTGCAACCTTTATTTTAAGTCTTGCGGATTGGAGTTTTATTACTAATATTTCGCAATTGAAATGGGTAGGATTACAAAATTTTGTTGATTTATTTCAAGATAAGATATTTATACGCTCTTTAATGAATAATGCTATTTTTATGTTAACGGTACCAATTTGTATGATTATTTCTTTGTTTCTAGCTATTGCAATCGATCGAAATGTTTATTTTAAGAGTTATTTTAAAGTAGCATTCTTTATGCCGTATATCTCAAGTGTGGTGGCAATTGCAGTAGTATGGCAAGTATTGTTTCACCCATCTTTAGGCCCGATTAATCAAGTGCTTATGTCATTCGGCATTGATAATCCTCCCAAATGGATTGCAGATCCAAGCTTTGCATTAGTTTCCATTATGTTTATACAAATTTGGATTTCGATTGGTTTTAATATGATCATTTATTTAGCTGCACTGCAGTCCATTCCACGAGACCTATATGAAGCCGCTGATATTGATGGAGCAAGCGCATGGGTGAAATTTAAGAACATTACGCTACCAATGGTTTCACCGACTACTTTTTTCTTGTTGATTACTGGTATTATTTCAACCTTTAAAGTATTTGATTTAATATCTGTTTTAACAAAAGGAGGACCAATGCACGCTACAAGCATGATTGTATGGAACCTATACGACACTGCTTTTGTTAATTTAGATATAGGTCACGCTTCTGCAATGGCCGTTATTTTATTCTTTATTGTTTTTGCTATTACACTCATTCAATGGTTAGGACAGAAAAAATGGGTGAATTATTAAGGAGGGTTTGCGGATGCTTAAATCACTATCAATAAATAAAGCGATAATGACAGTCGTCATGTTAATGATAAGTATTATGTTTCTTCTGCCGTTTGTGTGGATGCTTTCTACATCATTTAAGATAGAAGCAGACGTTTTTAAATTTCCTATACAGTGGATTCCAGAAAGATGGAATGGTTTCAACAATTATAGAGAAGTTTGGTTTGGGGAAAATCCATTCTACATTTATTATGGGAATACCATAAAAGTGACAGTATGTACTACTGCTATTTCGGTAACTGTTTCTGCCCTGGCAGCCTATGGTTTTTCAAAAGTGAATTTTCGGCTAGGTAATTTCTTGTTTTTAATTGTATTAGCTACTTACATGGTACCTGCACAGGCAATTTTAGTACCGCAATTTATTATTTACCGTAAAATCGGGCTATTTGATAGTCATTTAGGGTTAATCTTATTAGGAAGCTTTAGTGTGCTTGGTACTTTTATGCTTAGACAGTTTTTTATGGGCGTTTCGAATGAGCTTGTTGAAGCTGCAAAAATCGATGGAGCTGGACACTGGAAGATTTTCTGGCGAGTCGTTCTTCCGATTGTAAAGCCAGCCATAGCCACCTATGCCATCCTTCGATTTATTTGGACATGGAATGATTATCAAAACCCATTAATCTTTCTTCGCTCGGATCATTTATTGACGATACAGCTTGCAATGCAGAAGTTTACGACAATCAATGGCGAATTTTACTCCTTGATTATGGCTGCAGCAGTCTCAGCTATTTTACCGCTCGTAATCGTATTTATTATTGGGCAGAAACAAGTAATTGAGGGGATAGCGTTAGGGGGAGTAAAAGGCTAAAGGGAGGGGTTATTATTGACTTTCGAAGAGTTGCTGGAGAAGCTAAATGGGAATTATTCTTTGTTTTTTCCAAATGTTGAAGTCAAAAAAGCATGGTGGAAATCCATTCAACGTAATGCTGATTTTGCTGATATTCTAAAACAAGTAAGAGAGACATTAAAGCAGATTCAACAAGAAAAAATAAATAATGAAGAACTGCCGTATTCTTTGTTTCAGTTATATGGAACAACAGGTACTCGAATAGAATATGAAACAGCATATTTTCGGAAAAGAAGAAAATTGAATACATATGCAATCATGTTACTTCTTGAACCAGAGAAGGAAGAATTTCGTAAAGGCCTACAAGATATTATTTGGTCTATTTGTAATGAATTCTCATGGTGTTTACCTGCTCATCTTATAAATAGTCCAGAAACTGATTGTGGTCAGTTATATTCACTTACAGAAAAACAAGATTCTACTTATACAATTGACTTATTTTCAGCTGAAACAGCCTTTGCATTAAGTGAAATATATACACTGACAAAAGAATATTTAGATCCATTAATAGGGAAAAGAATTTATGAAGAGGTATATAATCGTACGTTTATTCCTTTTCTCGAAGGGAATTTCAAATGGGAAACAGAAACCCATAATTGGGCTGCTGTTTGTGGGGGTTCTATCGGTTCAGCTGCCATCCATTTAATCCAAGATTCCAAAGAACTTGCGCTTATTTTAGAAAAAGTTCTCCCTGTAATGGAAAGTTATTTAAATGGTTTTACAGAAGACGGAATATGTATGGAAGGATATTTATATTGGCAATATGGATATGGATTTTATTCCTATTTTGCCGACCTAATAAACCAGAGATCGGATGGAATGATTAACTTGTTTATGCAGAAAAAAGTTCACCAAATCGCCCTTTTTCAACAACGATCGTTTTTAGAGGAGGATTTAGTAGTGAATTTTTCTGATGCACCGCCCAAAGCAAAAGTACATATAGGGATGAGTCATTTCTTAGCAAAGCAGTATGAGGATGTTATCGTTCCAGAACGTTCATTATATGCGCGTTATCAAGATGATCATTGCAGCAGATGGGCACCAGCCATCCGCGCGTTATTATGGTTTGATTCGTCATTATCACCAAGCAAATGGGAAGAAGGAACGTTTATTTCTGAGGACTCCCAGTGGTTAATCTCTAGAGTTCAATCAAATGCAGGGTCTTTTACTTTTGCAGCTAAAGGGGGAAGCAACAATGAGCCGCATAATCATAATGATATCGGACATTTTATCCTTCAAGCCAATAAGACAACTATGCTGCAGGATTTGGGAAGTGGCTTATATACGAAGGACTATTTTAATGAGAATAGATACACTTATTTATGTAATAGTTCGAAAGGCCATTCCGTCCCTATTATCAATCATTCTTACCAAGAAGCAGGAAAAGCCAGTTATGCTCGGTTAGTCACTGCCAATTCTGATAGAAAGAGAGATTTGTTTGAATTGGATATGACAAAAGCTTATAGAGATACATCTCTATTAAATGTCTCGCGGAAATTCACCTGGATTAAAACAGAGTTTCCAAAATTAATCGTGGAAGATATTTTTAAGTTTTCTGAAGAGCCAAAATCCATCATTGAACGCTTTATATTGCCCAATGTTTCGGTTGAAAGATTTGATGGTGGAATAAGTATCAAAGGAGAATCTTGCATCTATATTTATTTTGATTCCAATTACTATGAGGTAAGTATACAAAGAGATTCATTTGTTAACCATTTTAATAAAGGAGAAGAAGTGCTATTACTTGATCTCTCTCTTAAGAAATTAAGCAGGAATTTTCGTGTATATCTAGAATTTGAATTTAGTTCTGAAAAATAGGAGGAGATACAATGAAAAGATTAGCATCGATTATGTTTATTAAACCTGGATATGAAAACGAATACAAAAAGAGGCATGATGAGCTTTGGCCAGAAATGGAAGAGGCGCTGAAGCAACATGGCGCTTCCAATTATTCCATTTATCTTCATCATGAATCCCAAGTGTTATTTGCTTATTTAGAAGTAGAGGACGAGGCGGCATATGATGCGATATCCCAAACGGCAATATGCAGAAAATGGTGGAAGTACATGGCGCCAATTATGGAGACGAATGAAGATTATAGTCCTGTGTCACATAAGTTGGAGGAAGTGTTTCATTTAGATTAAGTTATATAGGATGAGATGGGGGATTGATTCATGAAAGCAGAAATTGGGGGATGGTCTGGAAAGGTTTATGATGTCTGTCAATGGATTACGAGATTAGCTTATATTAATTTACTTTGGATTATTTTCAGTGCGATGGGCCTCTTTATTGGGGGCCTTTTCCCTTCTACTGTAGCAATGATGACTATTATTCGTAAATGGCTTCAAAAGGAAACAGATATTCCAGTATTGCACACGTATTGGCAGACATTTAAGCAAGAATTCGGTAAAGCAAATAAATTAGGAGCAGTTGTGTTTGCTTTTATCATGTTCCTTTATATCGATTGGAGAATCATCGCGTCGCTAAAAGGATCAATAAATGTTGGATTAATAGGAATGTTAGTTGGCGGAGTGTTTCTTTTCTTATTGACGTTGCTCTATCTGTTTCCTGTATATGTTCATTATGAATTGAAGCTTTTTCAATATTTTAAAGTAGCCTTTCTGCTTGCATGTACTCATCCACTCCATACGTTGTCCATGACCATCGGTGTCTTTACGATGCTTTTTTTAGGCGTAGTATTTTCAGGTGCTGGTTTGCTTTTTATAGGTAGTGGACTCGCTACTATTCTTTTATATTTCTCTAATCCGATCTTTACGAAGATGGCTGAAATAAGAATAACGAAATTACAGGAAGGGAGGTTTCAAAGTTAATAGAGCGAAGGAGAAAATTGTATTCCTCCTATGGTGTTAAAATTAAAAGTAAAAATTGTTGCCGGATAAGTAAAATTATTTTTATTGGTAACATGGGAACTTCTGTTAATCTATTCCTGTAAGGGTTTACATGATATAATACGTAGGGGGAATAAACAGATGCAAAGAAAATTTTGGAAGCTATCAATTTTTGTTTTCATTCTTACTTTAGTCATGACAGCATGCAGTAGTGGAGAATCAGAAAAAGCTTCTGGCAATGAAGATGGAAAAGTAACAATTAAATTCCACACTCATGGTAATGAAGCATCTTATAACTGGAAAAAGACAATTGCAGCTTTTGAAGAGGCAAATCCAGATATAAATGTGGATTTAGTCATCTTAAGTGAAAAGGGAGATACACAAGAGGCAATTAAAAAGCTAGATTTAGCTGCTGCTTCTGGTGAACAGCTAGATGTACTAATGTTTAGTGATACAGCAAGCTATGCACAGCGTGTGAGTATGGGAATGGTGGCTCCCATTGATGAATTTATTGAAAAAGAGGGCTACACAGTCACGGATGAATATAAAGTAGATACCAAAATTGGTGATAAATATTATGCTTTACCAGGTAAATTTAATCCATGGTATGTTTTATTAAATAAAGACCATTTAGATAAAGCAGGCTTAGAAGTTCCGACAGATTGGACATGGGATGAATTTCAAACGTATGCGAAAGAATTAACAACGGATGATCATTATGGAACATTTTTCTTTGGTCCGCAAAATGGCGGATGGTTAGAATTTATGAAACTAGCATTAGCAAGTGAAGCAGAAAATACAGAATTTATTAAAGAAGATGGCAGCTCCAATCTTGAAAATCCGCTCTTTAAGAAGACACTGGAAATACGCTATCAAATGGAAAAAGTCGATAAATCAGCTGTCCCGTATACCGATATCATGTCTCAAAAACTTCATTATCGAAATCAATTTTTTAACCAGGATGCTAGTACAGTACTAATTGGCAGCTGGATGAATACAGAATTGGGGGGAAAGGACCAATTCCCATTGGAGTTTAACGTCGCAGTTGCTCCTTATCCAAAGAACACGAGTGACGCAGAAGGAGGATATACTCCGGTAACTACTGACTTTATGGCAGTCGCCAATAACTCAGAACATAAAGAAGAAGCCTATAAATTTATTCGTTGGTATACAACGGAAGGACAAATTTTACAAGGAAAAAATATTCCATCTTGGAATAATGTAAGTAATGATCAATTTGGAGAAATAATTGACAATATATTGGCTGATACGCTAAACCCAGAAAAGGTGGACAAAGAATCTTTAACGAATGTTCTTTCAAATGCGAAATCTTCTAAACTAGTATCACCAGTATCTTATCAGGCTGAAATTTACAAAGTAGTGAATGAAGAATATGAAAAATTAATTTTTGATGAACAAGATATCGATGAAACAATAAAGGTGACAAATGAAAGAGTACAAGAATTAATCGATAGCAATAAATAAAAAACAAGATGAGGGGAGGAAACATATTGCTTATTTGGTTAAAAAATATGTGGACTCCCCGTTCTTTTCGTTATAAGGTCCTTTTAATTTCTATCATCAGCTTGGTTATTCCAGCAGTTATCTCGCTTTTAATTTATAATTATATGACAAAAAATACAGTGAAGGAACAGGCACTTTCTAATGCGAATAGAGAGCTGAATATTACAAGTGAATATATAGAAAAGCTATTTAGCGATATGCTTTATGTTGCTAACTTCGTGCAGCTTGATCCGAAAATGAATACGGTATTAAAAGGATTAGCGAAAAGTGCTGCTGACAAGGATGGCTATGATCAATATCTATTGGAAAATGAAATAAACCGTACCATTGAGAATATCACACTAGTAGGAGAGAAATCCTATGTCACCATATTATTGAAAAATGGGAAATACTTCACAAACTATAATATCGCTGAATTTGATCCAAGAGATTTATTTAAAGAAAAGTGGTATGAAGACATCGAAGAAGCGGTTGGATATGAATCTACTTGGATTGAATCCCAGCCAACGATTTTTGAATTGGAAAAAAAGAATAATCCTTATCAAATTTCAATTGTCCGCACCTTAAGGGATGAGGGCATCCAAATCTATGGATATGTCGTTGTCACCATCATGGAAAATAAACTAAGTGAAGTATTTAATAAAATGGATGGATATAACGATGTCATGATGCTTAATCCATCTGGTAAAATCTTGTCGCATAGTGATGACGAGAAAATAGGAAGTGTTTTCACCTATCGGTCTAAGTTATTCAATCGAGATGGATCAGAAGTTCTGAAAATGAAAGATAACGAATATATCGTCACCGAACGTTCTTTATCTTTTTCAAATTGGAGATTAGTGTCATTTATTCCGTATGAACAATCGATAAATAAAATAAATGGAATATTCCAGAAAGTATTTCTTATACAAGTACTATCATTTATGCTTTTCTTGCTTTTACTTACCTATTCAATGAAAACTATTACGAAACCACTGGAATATTTAGCAGAACTGGCTGATAAAGTTCAGGCAGGTAATTTGATTGTCCGTTCAAAAATTAAAGGGAAGGATGAAATAGGCAGGCTAAGTAAATCAATTAATCTGATGCTAGACCATATTAATACAAAAATTGAAGAAATAACGGAAACGGAAGCTAGGAAAAGAAAAGCAGAATTTGCGATGCTGCAAGCGCAAATAAATCCTCACTTTTTGTTTAATGTATTAAATTCCATTCGTATGAAGGTAATGATAAGAGGAGACAAAGAAAGTGCTAATATGATCACATCTCTTACAAAATTACTGCGCATAACTATTGATAAGAATAAAGAAATAATCACATTTTTAGAAGAAATAGAAATTCTAGTCGATTTTGTGCACATTATGAATAGGAGACAAAATCGAAAAGTTTCCTTAGAGATGGATGTCGATCCAGATGCTTTTTCATTTGAAATTCCAAGGTTTATTCTCCAGCCTATTATTGAAAACTCGATTATTCATGGATTTAATCAGTCTGATGGATTAATCTTAATCCATGCAGCGATAGTAAATGAGATGTTAATCATTACGATTGAAGATAATGGTCTAGGAATGAACAAAGAGGATTTAGAACAATTAAAGAAAAAAACTTTTCAAGCCGCATCACTGGAGAATCCGCAAAGAAAGCAGCAAGTGAAAGGATTCTCGTCGTTAGGCTTAGCCAATGTCTATGAAAGATTATCAATTACCTTTGGACCAGCTTTTAATATGGATATTTTAAGCGAACTTGGAAATGGCACAAAAGTCATTTTGAAAATCCCAATGAAAGGTGGAAAAAAGAATGTATAAAGTGATGCTTGTAGATGATGACTATCCGGTATTAGAGCTATTGACGAAAACAATTGACTGGAAAAGCCTTGGCTTTGAAGTGATGAGTACCCATGATAATGGAGTAAGTGCCTTAGAAAAGGCAGCAGAATCAATGCCTGATGTGCTAATTTCTGATATTGGCATGCCTAAGATGAATGGAATTGAATTAACAAGAAAACTGAAGTCGATGAATGGAAGCTTGCAAGTTGCTTTGTTATCCTGCCATACAGAATTTAATTATGCCCGAGAAGCACTTAAATTACAGGTCAGCGATTATTTAGTAAAGGATACATTTGAACTAGAAGAGCTATATGAATTACTTCAGAAATTTAAAATACAACTCGACACCATGCAAAATAATAAACAAAAAGAACAAAAATTACAGCATATTCTTCATAAAAATATCGAAAAAGAAAAGACTGCATTCATAAAAAGATTAATAAATAATGGCTATTATAAAAAGGAAGCTGAATGGGAAAGTGATAGCAAAAAATTTGGCTTAATAGCGGACAAAGGATATATTGTAACACTGTTATCAATCCATCATCATCCTTTAGATTTATTTCCAGAAGAAACCCTATATTTTGCAGTTTCTAATATTGTGGGTGAATTATTAGAAAGACTAAATCCTTTAGCTGTTCACTTTCTTAATCATTCCAATAGGGTTTTTATCTTTTTTCCAAGAGACTTAGGATACCAGATGAACGCTTTATCAAATGCAAAAGAAACGTTGAAAATGATTCAGCTTTCGATTGACAAAGGATTAAATATTCACATTTCATCCATTATTGGTGAAACATCTGAAAGCTTATTTGACTATCAAAACACAGTTAACAGATTGTTAAATAATCGACAGCAGCTGTTTTATATGCTCCCAAGAACTGTGTCATCTCTAAAGGAGTCTGTAAAGAATACGGAGGAATTATTTGCTAAGTATGATGAAGCAGCAACAGAGATGAGAATGATTGTTCTGAATAAAAAGGTGGAGCAAATAAGTAATTTCATCCATAAATGGACGATCTATATCATGGAAAACGAATTTCCACCTGAGGTAGTAAAGGATTGGTTTTGGAAATTATTATTGGATTTAAATGTCAAGTTACAAGCGCTCCAATACTTTTCGGGAGAATATTGCTTTGAATCCAAACATCAAGAGATTTTTTTGATGGAGTATATGTATCAATTAAAGGACTGGCTTAAGCATTATTTTGAGAAAATCTTTCATTATCATGAAACGAATGATCAGACGAAAAGAAAAGAGATTATTGAAGCTTTTAAATTTGTTGCGATAAATTTAGAGCGAAAAATCACATTAGATGAAATTTCTAGTTATTTATTCTTAAATCCTAGTTACTTTAGTAGATTGTTTAAAAAGGAAGTAGGAGAAACATTTGTGGAATATGTAACACGGATGAAAATTAATCGTGCAAAGGAACTGTTAGAACAAACAGATGAATCGGTTGGGAAAATTTGCGAACGACTGGGCTATGATAATCAGAGCTATTTTATAAAATTATTTAAAACATATGCTGGTACAACACCAATAGAATATAGAAGCGGGAAAGTTAGCTAAGAAGGCAATACGAGTAAAATTATTTGGAAAAGTAGTAAAAATAATGCCTTGTTGAGGGAATATAGACTCCATATAATGATTATATCGTTACTTTTTAAAAAGAAAGGATGGATATTTTTAAAAAAATGAAAGCCTTTTCTTTTTTGTGTGTATTAGAAAACTATTGGAAGGAGTTGGGTGATTAGATGAGTAAAAAGGAGCAATGGGTGGATGAAGCGTGGGGGTTTGTCATAGAGAAAACGGTACGGAATAATGAAACGATTGGTGCTAATTTCCCCCATGCCAGTATAGAGAAAAGATATGTATTAGAAAGTCCGGAATGGTGGACGGCTGGTTTTTGGCCAGGGGTTTTATGGCAAGTATATCAAGATAATAAAGTGGAAGCACTTAGAAAAACAGCAGAACAGTGTGAAGAAAAACTGGATTATTTATTGTCAGATTCAGAGAAATTAGATCATGATATGGGATTTATGTGGACGTTGACAAGTCTAGCAAACTATAAACTTACGGGCAATAAAGAATCAAGAAGAAGAGGATTATTAGCAGCCAATTTATTATTAGGAAGATTTAATGTCCAAGGTAATTATATTCGTGCATGGAATGCATGGTCTAAGAAGGATGATAATCGCGGTGTCGCAATCATTGATTGTATGATGAACCTTCCACTGCTATACTGGGCTACAGCAGAAACGGGAGATCCACGGTTTAAAATAGCTGCAGAAAAGCATGCCGAAACGGTCTTGAAACATTTTATTCGACCAGATGGTTCCGTACATCATATTGTTGTTTTTAATCCAGAAACTGGAGAAGTAGTAAATAAGCTTGGTGGTCAAGGCTATGCACCAGATAGTGCATGGTCAAGGGGAACTGCCTGGGCTTTGTATGGACTGACACTATCCTACTTACATACAAGTAATAGCGCATTTTTACATGCAGCAAAATCAGTTTCCCACTTTTTTCTTTCTAATCTTCGTTCTAATGAATGTCCTGCTTGGGATTTTCGCATCCCTGAAGATGGCGAAACCAAATACCATTATCCTGATTCATCAGCAGGATCCATTGCAGCCTGTGGCTTACTCCTGCTTGGAACACTGGTAGCCGACTTTGAAAAGCCGGTTTATCAGGAAGCAGGCGCATCTTTATTAAAAACCTTATATATAACTTGTGCTACTCATGCAGATAAAGAAGAGGAAGGATTATTAGGACACGGAACAAGTCACTTTCCCGAGCAAAAAAATATAGACGTCCCATTAATTTATGGGGATTATTATTTTGTGGAGGGACTAAATTTATTGCGACAAAAGGGAGTATTATTCTGGCAGTAAGATTGAAAGGGGTAAGAAAATGTCCTTTAGGAGATGGATCGGTTGAATCAATATAATGTGAAAGTAAAAAAGAATCCATTAAAAACAAGAGAGGATTTAGAACGTGCTTTATATGACTTATACGAACCCTTATTTAAAATAGGGAATGAACAGAAGGCTGGTTTATTGAATCTTGGTACAAATGGCTCCGTATATGGGCAAAAAACAAGAGAATTAGAAGCGTTTTTGCGTCCCTTTTGGGGCTGGGGGCCATTATTTTCTGTAACACCTAATAAATATCCAGCAATAAAACAACAATTAGTAAAAGGGATGATAGAGGGAACAACGCCAACAAGTGATTCTTATTGGGGGATTGCCGGAGAGTATGATCAACGCTTTGTTGAAATGGCAGCACTTTCTTGTACGCTTATTCACAGTAAAGTTGATTTCTGGGATAGTCTATCAACAGTGCAAAAGGAAAACTTAGCTAATTGGCTGTATCAAATCAATGAACATACAATCCCGAATAATAACTGGTTATTTTTTCGCGTATTAGTAAACATAGCATTAAAAAAATGCGGTAGAATGTATAGTTTAGAAAAATTAGAAGCAGATCTTCAACAATTAGATCAATATTATTTAGAAAACGGTTGGTATTTTGATGGATATAAGAATCAAATTGATTACTATATTCCTTTTGCCATGCATTATTACGGATTAATTTATGCAAAAGTGATGGAGGATGAAGATCAAGAAAGGGCAGCGATTTATAAGGAGAGGGCTATTCAGTTTGCTCAAGATTTTAAAGAATGGTTTTCTTCAGACGGATCTGCTATTCCATTTGGCAGAAGTTTAACCTATCGATTTGCACAATCCTCCTTTTGGGCTGCATTGGCATTTGCAGATGTAGAAGCATTGCCTTGGGGACAAATTAAAAAGTTAGTATTAAATAATTTACGGTATTGGTTTAAGCAGTCGATTTTTTCTCCGGAAGGTCTTTTAACGATTGGCTATGGTTACCAAAACTTAAATATGGCGGAAGGCTATAATGCTCCAGGTTCTCCTTATTGGGCTCTAAAGACATTTCTGCTGTTAGCTCTTCCAGAGAATCATCCTTTTTGGCAGGCAGAGGAAGAACCAGTAAAGTTCCTGGAGAAAAGCGTGCAAAAAAGTCCAAGGATGATCATTCGCCATGATTCTGAAGGAAAAGAAGTGCAAGCTTTCACTTCCGGACAGCATTCTCATGAACACGCCCACGCGGATGCAAAATATGAAAAACTTGTGTATTCCACCACTTTTGGCTTTAGTGTACCTAAAGGGAATGTTTTATTAAAGCAAGGAGCATTTGACAATTGTCTGGCACTGTCTGAATGTGATAATCGCTATAGAAGTCGTAGTGGCTGTGAGTCGTATGAAATACATGATGATTATATTGTATCTACATGGAAGCCTTGGAAGGATGTAATAATTGATACGTATCTAATTCCTTTAACTCCTTGGCATGTTCGCATTCATCGCATTCATACAAATAGAGAGCTAGAGACAGCAGAAGGTGGATTTTCTGCACCTGTAACTGAAGGGGCTGCATATGTAACGAAAGATGAACATAGTCTTTTTTACCCATCGGAAGTAGGAACTACAGGGATTATTGACATCGATGGAAAACGTAAAGCAGACTTAATAATACCTGAGCCTAATACCAATCTACTCTATTCGAAAACAGTATTGCCGACATTAACGTCGCGTTTAGCACCTGGAAAGCATTTATTGGTTTCAAGTATTCTCGGAACGGATAGAGGAGTAGAGGAGATTTCTTTTCAGCCTATCGTTAGTCTAGCACAAGAGTGTGTCATGATTCAGTATAGAAATAGAAAATATGAAATAAAGATAAAATAAGAGTTTATGAGCATCCTATTTAAAGTTAAACTCGAGCAATCATGCGAAAAGAAAATTTCGGATGATTGCTCGAGTTTTTTTCTTTTCCAGATATTTTCTATGGAATTAGAGGAATTTTAAAAAAATTATCGAAATTAAAAAGAGATTTCTTAACATTAGGTTTATGTTTAAATGATATGGGTATATAATACTATATAATTTAAAAATCCTATAGATAGTATGGGAAATGTAAAGGTAGAAAGCTATGATTAATCAACTTATTTGGGCGCTTTGTTGATTATGAGCTACTAGCGCAACCGGCTAACCAAACATGCTTGTTTAGTTAGCTTTTTTTTATTCAAAAACAAATCTTTAAATAAATTTTAAAGAATGTATAACTCCAGCAGCAAGCAACCGGCAATTTAAGATTCCCGCTTCCATATAAGTTTAACATCCGTTTTATTCCATTGGTGTTTCATTTATTTCAAATGAAGCTATTCTACTATTTTGTCGATTTAATAAGGAGTTTGTGCTTTTTTAAATTGGGGGGGCAGCTTATGAGTGGGCTTATTACTTATCAAACAATAGTAATACAAGATCATACGGAAAAAGAATGGAAAGAAAAGCTGAATAAAGAATTTAGAGATTTATTGGATGAGGATTTTTTGCTGAGTGTTGGAATAGGAGAAGCTGTTAATAATGCAATAGAACATGGTAATTATCCCGTTATATTAGAGCTGCAGTATAACCAGAATACACTTGATATGCGAATCAAGGATCACGGCAATGGATTTGATGTGAAGAAGAAATTTCATGATATCGAAAGGTACGGTACGGAAAAGCTTATGAGTGATATTGTGTTGGAGGAAAGAGGAAGAGGAATCTTAATGATGATGCAAATTTTCCAAAAAGTACAATATAATGAAACGGGGAATGAAGTAATTCTATGGAGAGAAACAAGGGAAGATGCGAAAGCAATTTAAATATTCTATTTCAGAGGCGCAGGACTGTTCCAAAGATGGGCAGTCCTATTTTGTTTAAATTTGCTTAATGTCATTTTTTTCTATTAATCTACTGATTTATAAGAATGAATCGTTTATTATAGATATAAAATGGTAAGAAGTTATTGGAAAGGGTAGGAGAAACATCATGGAAAAAGTAACCTATAAGAACATTCATAAAGAAGGAAAACGAATAAAAGAGCGTAGCGATTGGTTCCATGTTCATAATGAGGAAATGCTGCTTCAATATGACAGTAACTATATCCAATTTAAAAAGATGCCCTCTATTCAGGAATTTGAGCTAGTGGAAAATTATTTAAAAACATTTCATCAAAAAACTGGTCAGAAACATCTTAAATTTGTTTTTCCAGAAAATGAGAAATTCACGAAGGAGTTATTGGAGCATATTGTGCAAAATCTTCATTATGAAGTAGGAATGACTGAGCTTTATGCCATTGATCCTCACGAATTTCCGGTTTTATATCCTAGCGAGGACATACTTATTCAGAGTGTAACAGAAGAGAATTTTGAGGATTATTTACAATTAGAATATAATCAAGACTTAGAATATGGTATAGATTATGCAAAAGGGAAAACGGGAATCTATCGGGAAAATTTCAAAAATCCGCAATTTTTACAAGTCATTGCTTACTATAAAGGGCAAGCGGCTGGTGCTTTAGAAGTAATTATTGCAGATAAAACGGTTGAAATTGACGGAATCTTTGTAATTGAAGAATATCAGCGCAAAGGGATTGCTGCTCGCATGCAAAGACAGATCATGGATTTATTTCCTAATAAGACAATTATTTTGCTGGCAGATGGAGAAGATACTCCGAGAGAGATGTATCAAAGACAGAACTATCAAAAACAAGGGTTTCAGTATGAAGCGTTAAAAGAAAATTTCTAGACATGAAGTTCTATGAGTTAATAGCATCATTCAAGATAGAACTGGAAAAGGAGTAGATGAAAGTGATGAAGCCTATACAGGTCTACCGTGGACAATATCTTGAAAGCAGCCATTCTATTCATGTAGCTGTTGTAGACAAAGATGGTAGATTACTATATTTCTATGGGGATCCGGAGAGAATGACCTTTCCTAGATCCTCCATGAAACCCTTTCAAGCCATTCCACTTATAGAGACAGGAGCGGCAGATTCCTTTTCTTATGATAATGCTGAAATTGCAATTGCGTGTGCTTCTCATGCTGGGGAGTCATTTCATCAGGAGACAATCCTGCGCTTATTAGAAAGATTGGGGATTCAAGAAGATGACTTGCAATGTGGTACACATACTCCATGGAATTTAGAAAGCTATAAGGAACTGCTGCGAAAGCGCAAAGACGTCACCCCCGTATACAGTAATTGTTCTGGTAAGCATGCAGGTATGCTTGCTGCGGCGATTCATATGAAGGAGGACATTGCCACATATCGAGAAGTAGAGCATCCTCATCAACAGCGTATATTGGAAGCAATTGAAACAATATGTGATTTTCCGAAAGAAAAAATAAAGCTGAGTTAGATGGCTGCGGGGTGCCAGTACATCAATTGCCCCTCTATAATGCAGCACTTGGCTATGCTAGATTAGCAAACCCTGATTCTATTAAGTCGGTAAACCGAATAGATATAGTAAAACGAATTAGGGATAGCATGATGGAGTTTCCAGAAATGGTTGGAGGAACAAATAGGTTTGATACAGACCTAATGAAAGCTTATAAGGGGCGAATTGTATCGAAAGCAGGTGCAGAGGCTGTTCAATGTATGGGACTTATCCAGGAAGGAATCGGAATTGCCATTAAGGTGGAAGATGGCGGAACACGTGCTGTAAATGTCGCTGCAATGGAAGTGTTAAATCAACTAGGATATAAAGAAGAGAACCTATTTACAAATTTAGCTAGATATGTACATGCACCAGTTTTGAATGCTAGAAAAGAAAAAATAGGTGAAATAAGAGCCAACTTCCATTTGGAAGAGGCACTTTCAAGGGGAAAATAATCTATAAAAGGAGAAAGTCGCTTGAGACATTATTTGAATATAAAAGAAGGAAAAAATAGCTGGCCGCGTTATTTAGCGTCTATTTTATTAGCTGTTGGTTTTATGATTGCTGGTTCTATCGTCTATTTTATTGTAGAATTCATACGCGTAGAACTGGATGGGAACGAAGCCACCTATATTGATTTAGATACCGGCATGGTGATGGGCGGAAACGGTACAGTTAGTTTATTAATGACACATATTATTTATATTGTCGCTTTAATTGGTCTATGGATTGGAGTAAGATTTATTCACAAACGAAAATTTCGAACATTAATTACGGGAGAAGACAGAGTAAATTGGAAGAAGATAATCTGGGGATTTATTATATTTTCAGGACTTTTCCTACTTACATCAGCAATTGATTTCCTACTTAATGCTGACGATTATGCATGGAATAACGTATCTTTCGCCCAATTTTTCTTTTTATTCCTTGTGGTTCTACTGTTTGTCCCCATTCAAACAACAGTAGAAGAACTTTTATTTAGAGGATTATTGTTACAATTGGTTGGTAAAAAAATAAAAAATCCCATTTTGTTAGCACTGATAGTGGGATTAATTTTTGGATCGTTACACTTTTCCAATCCTGAAATGAATGATTCGGCCATTTTAGTAGGTTTAGATTATTTACTTGCTGGTTTTGCCTTGACATTTATTGCGGTGAAAACAGGAAGCTTAGAATTATCGATCGGTGCACATGCTGCAAATAATATGATGATTTTCTTGTTTTTTACATATGATGACTCTGTGGCAGGAAATATTCCAAGTCTATTTCAAATCCTTGAAACAAGTCCACAATACTCAATAATTTGGTCATTGCTAATATTCACGGCCTTTTATTTATTAAGTATAAAAAAATATGGTAAGAAGTCTATAAGCTAGTCTATCAAGTAGTTTAGGAATGAGAAAAATTCTACAATAGAAGACGGATATAAAAGACTAGTGTATAAAGGATTTCAGTCGCTCTGAAACCGAACAGTTATACGATGCTGCCGATAAAAATCGTATAATTGTTTGGTTTTTTTTGAATTGCATTAGAAAAAGCACTTACCATTCCTCTTATAGAAAAATTAGAAATTATACACTACATTTAAAAAAATATAAATAATTTAATAGAACTAGTTAAATAGAACAGATGTTCCTAAATTGAGTCTTAAGCCTCTTACTTTAATAATTCAGAATTGTTAAAATTGTTTTAGTGATATCCATTCTATTATATTAGGAGGCTGTTTATGAAAAAAGAATGCAGAGTAATTCCTTATCAAGTGAAAGAAGTAATGGACGTTTCTGCAGCAGTTCCAAAAGGAATTGAGCTAATTCAGGCACCTGAGTTATGGAATAAAACAAAGGGAAAAGGGATTACAGTTGCCATATTAGATACTGGCTGTGATATCAATCATCCAGATTTACAAGAGCGAATCATTGGTGGAAAAAACTTTACCGATGATGATAATGGCGATCCAGCTATATATATGGATTATAACGGTCATGGAACACACGTAGCTGGAACAATTGGAGCATCAGGAAAAGAAGATGGATTAACGGGAGTAGCACCAGAAATATCCCTTTTAATTGTAAAAGTTTTAAATGGACAAGGCTCAGGGCAGTATGAATGGATTATAAATGGAATTTATTATGCAATTGAGCAGGGAGCAGATATTATCTCCATGAGTCTTGGCGGACCAGAAGATGTGAAAGAATTGCATGAGGCAGTGAAAAAGGCAGTTGAAGCGCAAATTTTAGTCGTTTGTGCAGCTGGAAATGAAGGTGATGGTTTAGATTCTACAGAAGAATTAGGTTATCCAGCTGCTTACAATGAGGTAATAAGTGTAGGAGCAGTAGATTTACAGAGAAATAGCTCTCGCTTTTCTAATTCTAATCGAGAAGTTGATTTAGTAGCACCTGGCGAGGAAATTTTGTCTACCTTTTTAGATGGAAAATATGCTAAATTAACAGGAACATCTATGGCTGCCCCTCATGTGAGTGGGGCTTTAGCATTAGTTAAAATAATCAGTAATAAAGCTTTTGAAAGAAATTTAACAGAGCCAGAATTGTATGCCCAATTAATTAAGAGAACGATTCCATTAGGAAATAAACCAAGTTTAGAAGGGAATGGGATTCTCTATTTAACAGCTCCGGAAGCTTTGATGGAAAAACTTCAATCCACGGTTCAATTACTTGTGTCTAATAGTTTATAAGAAGAACATCCTTGTTAATAAAAAAGTGGACAAACTCCTAAAAGGGTGGTTTGTCCACTTTTCTTATAAAAGAGGAGAGGTGACAGGGCTTATGAATATAGGGAATAATAAAATTCCATTACTGAGAGGGAGCTACATAAATTTACCGTAACAAGACAATAGAAATGTTTTAAAAAAAGTAGTAAAGTGAAAGAGGATAATTGTGCGTAACTGGATTTTGATAGAAGGAGAATAAATTGTTGAATACTGTCATTACACGAAAAATGATTTTGGAAATGTGTGGTCCTGTTTCTTTAAAAAGAGGGGAAGCATTCTCGAAAAATCATAAGGTGATTTTTAAAGAATATAGAGATAATTATTGTGAAGCTTTCGTTCAAGCATCTGAAGATTTTGCGGTAATGGTTGCAATCGACGGGGAAGAAATAAAAGCAACATGTTCTTGTCCGAAACTAGCTTCTTTTCAAAAAGAATGTCAGCATATTGCAGCTGTATTAGTGGAAATAAAAAAATTTCAAATGAACGGAAAAGCTCCTTCCACTACCGATGAAAAAAACATGGATGTATCGGGAGATTTTTTTGCATTATTTAATCAGAGTGAAACTCTATCAACAAAAAAGCAGCGCCATTTTGAAAAGCGAGAAGTGATTCCAGTTGAATTTATGCTAAAAGTCATTCCAATCGACTCGGAAACCAATCTGTTTGGAATAGAAATTCAGCTATTATCCCATCCAATAAAAGATATTCGTTTGTTTTTAGAAAGAATAAAGAGTGGAAAAGCTTATTCATTTAGTTCAGAATTAGAATTTAATCCAAAGCTTCATTGTGTAAAGGAAGAAAGTGAAGCAATCCTACAAGAGTTAGGAAAAGTAATAGAGGATGAAAGGATATTTTTGAATCATCATCAGGGAGTAAGTAATATATGGGGAGACAGTATTTTGTTAATTCCCCCTTCCTCTTGGATTCCTCTTCGTTCTCATTGGAAGGAATTAGGTTATTATGATCCGAATAAAGGGACTATGGTGCCCTTAAATGTTTCAAATGAAGTCCTGCCTTTAAGATTTCATTTATACCAGCATGAAACTGGAAGCTATCAATTAAATGTACATGGAATGGAATCCATTCAGTTCCTGCATCAATATTATGCTGTTCTGGTAGAGGGAAATGTGCGGCAATTGGAAGCAGAAGACTTTAAAAGACTTATTGAGATAAAGAAAATGATGGAAAAAGTGGGCAAGAGCTTTATTCCTATTGCACTCAATCAATTGGATTTCTTTTTAGAAAAGATAGCCCCAAGCTTAAAAAAATTTGGGGAGGTTCAATTAGAGAGAGAGCTTTCCAAAAAAATGGGTAAGACTCCCCTGCAAGCTGAGCTTTATTTAGATAGAGTAAACAATCGATTGCTGGCAAGCGTAGAATTTCGCTATGATCATATTGTCATCAATCCAGTTCAAGAACGGAACAAAGAAGTAGAAGCAGTGCTACTTAGAGATTGGAAGAAAGAAGAGCAAATTATAGAGTTAATGGATAGCAGTTCATTTGCGAAAACAGATAGTGGTTATATGCTTTATAACGAGGAATTGGAGTTTGACTTTTTATATTATGTATTACCAAAGCTGCAAAAGCTTGTAAAAGTTTACGCAACAACAGCTATTAGAAATCGAATTTTCAAGGAAAAAACATGGCCAAGGTTTACGGTGAAATTAAAAAAAGACCGTATTAACTGGCTTGAATTTAAATTTGAGATGGAAGGTTTTCCAGAGCGAGAAATCAAAGGCTTGTTAGCTGCTTTGGAAGAAAAGCGGAAATACTATCGCTTGCAAGATGGCTCTCTTTTTGCTCTGCAAACAAGGGAGATGGAGGAAGTGCAAAGGTATCTTCAATCTCCGCAAATAAAGGACAAGGACTTTATAAGTGGGTTTGAGCTGACACTTTTAGAAAGCTTATCTTTTATAGAAGAAGATCGAAAAATCTTTGCTTTAGATGAATCGTATCAGCAGCTGATTGATTCCTTCTTGCATCCAGAAAAGCTAAATATTAAAGTTCCTGCGGATTTAAACAATGTCTTGAAATCGTATCAAATAGATGGCTATAAATGGCTGAAAACATTAGCGCAATATCAATTTGGCGGCATTTTAGCGGATGATATGGGATTAGGAAAAACATTGCAAAGTATTGCCTTTATTCAATCTGAATTGCCTGTGATGAGAAAAGCGAAACAACCGGTGTTAGTTGTATGTCCTTCTTCTTTATTATACAACTGGCAAAGAGAAATTATGAAATTCGCTCCGGAAATTCAGTGCCTTATACTTGATGGAGCTAAAAAGGAAAGAGCTGCGCTGCAAAAGGATTTAGAAAACATCGATGTAATCATAACGTCATATCCATTAGTTAGACAGGATATTTCATGGTATGAACAGCAAGTTTTCCATACAGTGTTTTTTGATGAAGCTCAGTATTTTAAAAATCCACTATCACAAACAGCAAAAACAGTGAAGAAACTAAAAGCGGTTAATCGCTTTGCTTTAACCGGCACTCCACTTGAGAATTCCATTGAAGAACTTTGGTCTATCTTCCATATTGTATTTCCTGAATTATTCAAAGGCCTGAAGGAATATGCGAATTTAACCAATAAACAAATTGCGAAAAAAATAAGACCATTTATGCTGCGCCGCTTAAAAGAGGATGTATTGGCCGAACTTCCTGAGAAAAGGGAATGGAGCGAAATAGTGGAATTATTACCAGAACAGAAAAGATTGTATGCAGCCTATCTCGCGAAATTAAGACATGATGCCTTAAAGCATTTAAACAAAGAAACCCTTCGAAAAAATAAAATTAGAATTCTTGCTGGATTAACGAGACTGCGGCAAATATGCTGTCATCCAGCCCTATTTGTTGACAATTATCATGGAAAGTCTGCTAAACTAAATCATCTAATGGAACTAATTGAGGAAGCACAGCGATCTAATCGCAGGGTGCTGATTTTTTCTCAATTTACAAGTATGCTTGAAATAATTGGCCAAGAATTAGCAAAAAAGGGATTAGCCTATTTTTATTTAGATGGGAGCACTCCTTCAGATGAGAGAGTGGAATTATGTCATCGCTACAATTTAGGAGAGCGAGATTATTTTTTAATAAGCTTAAAAGCAGGGGGAACAGGCCTTAATTTAATGACTGCAGATACTGTTATTTTGTATGATACGTGGTGGAATCCAGCGGTCGAAGAACAGGCGGCGGATCGTGCTCACCGCATAGGACAGGAGAATGTAGTGGATGTAATTAAGCTCTTCTCTAAAGGCACAATTGAAGAGAAGATATATGAATTGCAGGAAAAGAAAAAGACTTTAGTAGATGAAATTATCGATTCAGATGATAAAGTAATTTCTTCTCTAACAGAAGAGGACTTAAGAGAATTGTTAAGTTAATCCATTAAAAAAGGAGGCCATTATTTGGGCCTCTTTTTTTAATGTAAATCAATTTTCTTTTTGTTTTGGATACCGCTTGGCTTTTTTGGCAGCTTCACGAAGTAAATACTCAATATGACTATTTATACTGCGAAAATCATCCGCAGCCCATTTTTGCAGGACTTCGTATAGCTCTGGATCAATGCGTAATGGAAAGCTTTTTTTCTTCGTCATTTATACCACTCATTAATATAAAGTACCTGTATTAATTACAGGAGTCGTAGGATTTTCAGAAACAATCGCTACTAGTAAATTATTTACTAATTGTACCTTTCTTTCATCATCTAATTCAATGATTTTATCCTGTTCCAGTTGATTAATGGCCATTTGTGCCATTCCAACTGCTCCTTCGACGATTTTCTGACGAGCAGAAATGATAGCAGAGGCTTGCTGACGCTGTAACATCGCTTGGGCAATTTCAGTAGAATAAGCTAAATGAGTTAATCTAGCTTCAATTACTTCCACTCCTGCGAGGTCTAGACGAGCTTGTAATTCGGTCGTAAGTTCATTGGAGACTTCCTCTGCATTTCCCCTTAAAGTTAGTTCTACATTTTCAAATGTATCATATGGGTATTTTGTTGCAACATGGCGGATAGCTGTTTCACTTTGGATTTCAACAAATTCTTCGTAATTATCTACATCAAAAATGGCTTTTGCAGAATCAATAACTTTAAAAACAATAACGGCAGCAATTTCAATTGGATTTCCATCAACATCATTTACTTTTAAACGTTTACTATTGAAATTACGCACGCGTAAGGAAATAGTTTTTCGTAAAGTAAGAGGGATGGTTAAAAATAATCCACTGCTGCGAATCGTACCAAGATATTTTCCAAAAAAGGTTACAACAACAGCCTGATTAGGTTGAATAATTGTTATCCCACTGCCTAGAAGAACAGCTATAAGGAAGAAGGGAATGGCAGCACCTGGAATTTCCTGCACAAGAAAATAGACACCGAGAAAAAGGGATATGGCAATAAGTAAAACGCCAATAAATCCATTAAAATGAAACGCATTTTTTTCTTTCAACTAAATCACTCCTATAATTTCAATTTGATATAATTATGATATCACTTTTGTATAAAATTGTAAAACGATTAATGCTGAAATTTTCATAAAAAAGGAGATAGCTATTAACTATCCCCTGAAAGTTGTACCTTAATTTATTTTTAGCAATTCCAGCAGTGTTTTGCCAATTATTGTACCAGCCCTCTTTGGTGCAACTTTTGCCGGTAAACCAAGGGCCCAAAGGGTTTGGATATTGTGTTCCTTGGCAGCTGCAAAATCGGTTCCCCCTGGTTTGCTGGCTAAATCAATAATTAAAGCATTGCTCGATAAATTCTTTATAAGCTTAGATGTTAAAAGCAGTGTTGGAACCGTATTGATAACAATCTGCTGAAGAGGTATTTCTGATTCTAGTGAAGATTCAAAAATTGCAGCTAACCTCATTTCTATCACTCTTGCCTCATCCTCTTTTTTTCGAACTAAAACAGTTACTTTTGCACCGACAGCAGAAAATAGACGAGCCACAGTCTTACCGACTCTGCCAAAACCGAGTACTAGCACTTGGGCATTATGTATTGTAATATCTGTATGCTTGATGGCGAGCATTAGCGCTCCCTCTGCAGTTGGGATAGAATTATGGATAGCCACATCATTTCTTGCAAAAAGAGCAACCAAGTTTCGATTTGTTTCTGCAGCCAATTGTTTTAAATAAGGAGTGATAATACCGGAATATATAGTACAATTAGATTTTGTTTTAATAATCAACTCTTTTGTTAGAACAATCTTTTCTTTAGAAAATACCGATTCAGCAATTCCATCTTCTTGAATGCCCGGAATGGGAAGTAGAATAGTATCCACTTCATGAAGTGGAGCTGTTTGCCAATTTATTTTCCGCACATTTTTATAAGAAACAGAAGCATCTTCGAAACCGATCAAATAAATTTTGTTTAGCTTTGGTGCAAGAAGGCGGATTACTTCGAGCTGTCTAGAGTCCCCGCCGATGATTAATAATACATGATTTTCGTTCAATTTTTTGCACCCTTTCCTTTGTAAATAGTACGCCTCCATACAGTAAATATATGGAGGTGTATAATGGTTCAGAATAATTTTTACGGAGAAAAAAGTGCTGGTGCACTAGGTGGCGGGTTTTATTATATATTATAAGGCGCTTGCATTTAACATTCTATTTTTAAAGGCTTTAGGCGAGCATTGATTTTCTCTTTTAAACAGTTTGTAGAATTGCGCCATATTTGTTATGCCGACTTCATAGCTTATTTCTAATATACTTTTGTCAGTTGTTAAAAGTAATAATTCAGCTTTTTTTATTCGCTTTATATTTATATAATCTACAAACGACAATCCCATTACTTTTTTAAAGTACTTGATAAAATAATGATAGCTGAAATTCAGTAGCTTACTGACATCTTCGACAAGTATTCTTTCTTCTAAATGGCTGTCAATATAATCTAAAACAGGTTTAAGTTTGGCAAGGTCTTGTTCTTCTGAATATTGGAGCATATTTTTAGTATCGTTTCGTACACATAAAAGAAGAAGTCGTTTGATGGAATAATTGATAGCTATCTCATAGCCCTTTTCTTTCGTTTGACTTTCTCTATGAATCTCATTTATTAAGGAATGTACTTCTTGTTTTATTTCCTTATTATCTTCAAATATGTAATTTATCTTGTCTAATGGATGTGTTAATTCTGAAAAACAATAGAAATAAGGAAGGATACTTTGGTCAAAGTGTTTATGTAGATCAATTTGTAAGACAATATAACGCAAATTGCCTTTCTTCACTTTACTTGTTCTGTGTGGTTGTGACGCTCCCATAATAAGAACGTCCCCTGAAGTAATCGATAGATACCTTTCTTTTGTTTGTACCGCCAAATCTCCATCTATCATGGCAAGTAATTCTACTTCTTTATGGTAATGCCAAGGGTAATCATCAACTGGAGTCATTACATCTTCCCTCTCATCATTTATCTCCCACACTTTTAAAGACAATAGAGGGTTTTGATAAACTACTTTTTCATTTACTGGTTGATTAAAGGTGTGCTTTGTCTCCCTTTCCACTTTTTGTTCCCCTCCTATTCGACGAGACTATATGGTTAGGTGCTCTTTTCTATTTTAGCAAAAAGCAAGCAAGTAAATGACATAATTGCATAAAAAAATGACAAGATTAAGCATTTTTTTATACGCTTACATTTCATATAATGAAGCCATCATATTGTAAGGGAGAAGGAGTGGCTACATAATGATCACAATTTGGAATGAAAACCGGCATGAAAAGAAAAATCCAACCGTAGCAGAAATATATCCAAATGGCATTCATGGTGCGATTGCTGCGTTTTTGGAGAAAGAAGGTTATGAAACACATACTGCAACATTAGATGAACCAGACCATGGATTAACGGAGGAAGTTTTGAATAATACAGACGTATTAGTATGGTGGGGACATTTAGCACATCACGAGGTAGAAGATGAAATTGTGTTAAAAGTAAAACAGCGTGTTTTAGATGGGATGGGGTTAATTGTTTTACATTCCGGTCATTTTTCGAAAATTTTTAAAGCGTTAATGGGCACAACCTGTAATTTAAAATGGCGAGAAGCAGATGATCGCGAACGCTTATGGGTAGTAGCACCTAATCATCCAATTGTGGAAGGAATTAATGAATATATCGAATTAGAAAAGGAAGAAATGTATGGCGAACATTTCGATATACCAGCACCAGATGAATTGATCTTCACAAGCTGGTTTGAAGGTGGAGAGGTATTCCGAAGCGGTTGTACGTATGCAAGAGGGAATGGAAAAGTGTTTTATTTTAGACCAGGACATGAAACGTATCCAACCTATCACCATCAAGAAATTCAGCAAGTTATTATTAATGCAGTAAAGTGGGCAGCACCAGTGAAAAGAGAGAAGCCTGTTTATGGCAACGCCCAGCCTTTAGAGACAATTTCAGATAAATAATATAGAGGGGGAAAATATAATGGTTTCATTAAAAGTAGGCGTAATTGGATGTGGAAGTATCGCACAGCATCGTCATATTCCTGAATATCTGTTGAATAAACAAGTGGAATTGGTAGCCGTCTGTGACATCAATGAGGAAAGAGCAGCTGAAATTGCGGAAAAATATCAAGCGCAAGCATTTACCGATTATAAAGAATTATTAAAAATGGATGAGTTAGATGCGGTTAGTGTGTGTACACCAAACTATCTTCATGCCCCTATTTCTATTGATGCTTTGAATGCTGGCAAACATGTTCTTTGTGAAAAGCCAATGGCAACATCAAAAGAAGAGGCTGAGCAAATGATACAAGCTGCTAAAAAAAGTGGGAAAAAATTGATGATTGGACATAACCAGCGTTTTGTTGCATCCCATCAAAAAGCACATCAATTAATTAAAAGCGGAGAAATTGGTAAAGTGTACAGCTTCCGCACAACATTTGGTCATGGTGGTCCAGAAGGCTGGAGTGTTGATGGTAAAGAGAGCTGGTTCTTTAAAAAAGAAGAAGCATTTATTGGTGCTATGGGAGATTTAGGTGTTCATAAAGCAGATTTATTAAGATTTGTATTAGGAGAGGAATTTACAGAGGTAGGAGCATTTGTAGAAACAAATGCAAAAGACTTCTCTACTGTAGATGATAATGCTGTTTGTATATTAAAAACAGATAGCGGCATTATTGGAACGTTGACTGCGAGCTGGGCTTATCGTGGAAAAGAAGATAATTCAACTGTTATTTATGCAGAAAAAGCCGTCATTCGTTTAGAAGATGATCCAAACTATTCGTTAATTATCCAATATACCAATGGGGAAAAAGTAAATTATGAATTAGGCAGAATTCAATCAAATAATGATGGTGGACAAAATAAGACTGGTGTTATAGATCATTTTGTGGAATGTATTTTAGAAGATAAAGAGCCGCTTATTAGCGGAGAAGAAGGAAAAAAATCTTTGGCGATCATTCTTGCAGCCTTGGAATCACAAGCATCGAAGACTATTACCAAAATATAGGTATATAGAAGGAAAGAATATAGGAAAATTGGAAGGAATGGAGAGGAGCTCTCATGAAATTAGGCGTGTTTACCGTATTATTTGCAGACAAATCATTTGAAGAAATGCTTGATGCAGTAAAAGAGGCTGGTATTCAAGCAGTTGAAATAGGTACTGGCGGCTATCCTGGAAACAATCATTGTAATGTAGATGAATTATTAGAATCAGAAGAAAAGAGAAAAGAATATCTAAAAAAGGTGACAGAACGTGATTTAATCATAAGTGCATTCAGTTGTCATGGAAATCCAATCTCTCCAGAAGAAGCATTTGCAAAGGAATCGCATGAGACATTGATTAAAACAATCAAACTAGCATCCTTGATGAATGTTCCGGTTGTAAACTGTTTTTCAGGAACGGCCGGGGATCATGATGGTGCGAAATATCCAAACTGGCCAGTTACGCCATGGCCAAATGAATATTCTGATGTGAAAAAATGGCAATGGGAAGAAAAGTTAATCCCTTATTGGAAAGAAGTAGGGCATATTGCAAAAGAGAGTGGTGTGAAGATTGGATTAGAGCTGCACGGCGGATTCCTAGTGCATACTCCATATACTTTATTAAAATTACGAGAGGAAACTTGTGATGCGATTGGCGCAAACTTGGATCCAAGTCATTTATGGTGGCAAGGTATTAATCCGGTTGCTGCGATTAAAATTTTAGCAAAGGAAAAAGCCATTCATCATTTTCATGCAAAAGATACGTATATTGACCAGGATAATGTTAATATGTATGGCTTAACAGATATGCAGCCATACGGTGAAGTTCAGACAAGGGCCTGGACATTTCGTTCCGTTGGATGTGGACATAGTGTAAGTGAATGGTCAGATATGATGAGTGCTTTAAGAACATATGGGTACGATTATGTTGTCAGCATTGAACATGAGGATCCAATTATGTCTATTAGGGAAGGATTAACAAGAGCGGTTACTAATTTGAAATCCGTTTTAATTGAAGATGCTCCTTCTCAAATGTGGTGGGTTTAGGTTTATTAAGTATAAAGAAATACTTGAATAAATAGACATTCATTAAATAGTGGAAACGGGGGAGAGAAACATGTCCAAATTAAAGGTAGCGATTATTGGTTGTGGTAATATTTTTCCTATGCACGCCCAATCAATTGTCTCAAGAGAGGATGCAGAGTTAGTAGCAGTTTGTGATGTAAAGCCTGAACGAGTAGAAGAAAAAGCCAAAATTTATGGCTGTGCCGCTTATACAGACTATAAGGAAATGTTTGAACAGGAAAGTTTAGATGTGTTGCATATTTGTCTGCCACATCATTTGCATGCACCAGTGACAATTGAAGCTGCGAAAAAACAGATTCATATATTAACAGAAAAACCAATGTCTATTCATTATGATGATGCTGTTGAAATGGTGGAAACAGCGAAGGAAAATAAGGTTACCCTTGGTGTCATTTTTCAAAATCGTTATAATCCTGGCTCCCAGCTCATAAAGAAAATGTTGGATAATGGAGAACTTGGCAAGATCAAAACAGGAAAACTATCTGTTACATGGGACCGTTCTGATGAGTATTATCAAAAAAGTGATTGGAAAGGGACATGGGAGAAAGAAGGTGGCGGAGTTATAATTGATCAAGCAATTCATACAATGGATTTGATGAGATGGTTTGTGAATGCCGACATTAACTATGTAGATGCATCAATAAGCAATCGTGCACATGAAATTATTGAGGTGGAAGATGCAGCTGAAGGAGTTATAGCATATAAGAATGGCATTGTTACTGCTTTTCATGCTATAAATTATTATACGTATGACGCGCCAGTTGAAATTGAGCTGCATTGTGAAAAGGGAATCGCCAAAATGGTAGCTGACCGGGCAACTATTCGATTAATGGATGGAAGAGAATTCATCGCAGATAATAATCCGCAAGAAACGTTTCATTATGAAAATGGAGTAAAAGGGTATTGGGGAGTAAGTCATGTAAAGCAAATCAATAATTTTTACGATTCGTTAGCAACAGGAATTCCTTTAGATGTCACGGGGGAAGAAGCGCTAAAAACCCAAAAAATGATTTGTGCCGTGTATGAATCAGGAAAGAAAAAAGAACGTGTTTACTTTAAATCGACGGTAGAAACCAAATAAAGCTAATAATAGCAGTAGATGTATTTAAGAAAGGCTATGTTACTTCCAGATCTTGGATGAATATAGCCTTTTTTCTTTTAAAATCAATTTACAGGTTCTTTAAATAGTTAGGATAAAAATAAAAAAAAACACTTTACAAATCGTAATCGTTACGGTTAATATAAGAAAGTCGATGGAATAATCTTTTAATCTTAATGTAATTTTATAAATCGTAATAGTTTCGGTTTGTTTGGAATGGAGTTTATTTAATCCTAGTAATTCCTAGACGTGCATGAATCGCCGGCAGGTGGTAAAAAACATGTTGAGAGAATAAGTGACATTCAGGTTTCTCGGTGGATAGGTGTAAGGCAAAGTGAGAATAGTAGTTTTTGAACAAATGCGATATCCATAGTTTTCATACATAATTTAAACTTTGATCTTACAGGGCTATATTATATCTTGGGTATGAACAAACAAAGGTTTGGTCATTATGAGAGTAAAAAAACACTAGTTTTTACAGAAACAGAGATCGTAATTAAAATTTAAAATTAAGGAGAACAGAATAATCCAGATCGAATGGAGCTTATATTGTTTAATATTAAAAGAAATGCATAAAGAAAGTAAATAAAAGGCAGGGTGATAAAAATGGGGAAAAAATTTACATTAGTAACTATTATGTTACTTGCAATATTGGTGATAGCTGCATGTGGAAAAGGAGAAAATAATACTTCCAACGGGGCAAATAAGGAGAAACTGAAGATCATGACTACCTTTTATCCTATGTATGAGTTTACCAAAAATATAGCTGGTGACAAGGCAGATGTAAACTTACTTATTCCTTCGAATCAAGAACCACATGGATGGGAGCCAACACCAAAAGATATCGCCAATGTGCAAGCTTCAGATTTATTTGTTTTTAATAGTATATATATGGAAAATTTTGTAGATACAATTAAATCTGCTGTTGATAATAAAGAAACAGTGTTTGTTGAAGCAAGTAAAGGTATTACATTAAAAGAGGGAATAACAGATGAGCATGATCATGAAGGCGAAGAAGGAGAGCACGAGCATAATGGGGAAGAAGCTGACCATGACCATGAAAGTGAAGAAGCAGAGCATGAGCATAGTCATGAGAAAGATCCCCATGTCTGGTTAAGTCCAGCACTAGCGATTAAAGAAGTAGAAACAATTACAGAGAGCATGATTAAAGCGGATCCAGACAATAAAGAAACATATCAAAAGAACAGTGAAAAATATATTGCGAAATTAACTGCACTTGACCAAAAATATCAGGATGAACTAAGCAAAGTAGCGAAAAAAGAAATGATTACACAACATGCCGCATTTGGATATTTAGCAAGTGAATATGGACTAACTCAAGTACCAATCTCTGGGATATCACCAGAACAAGAGCCAAATGCACAAAGATTAGCTGAATTAAAAGATTTTGCAAAAGAACATGATATTAGCGTTATTTATTTTGAAGAAACGGCTTCGCAAAAAGTTGCAGATACGCTTGCCACTGAAATTGGGGCAAGAACAGAAGTACTAAGCACCTTAGAAGCGTTAAGCAAAGAAGATGAAGAAAGTGGAATGGATTATATTAAAGTAATGGAACGTAATTTAGAAAAAATTGTCCAGGCACAACAATAATTGAATTTCTTACAGCCTCTCTTGGAGTTTTTTAATTTCCGATTGAGGCTTTTTGTATGGGAAGAAATGGAAGATTGCTTTGTGAAAGAAATACATGCTATTGTATAAATGAAAACGTTCTATGGAGGGATAATTGGGATGGAAGCAAATCAACGATTCGTATTTATAGGAGATAGTATTACATATGCGGGAAAAATGGAAGATAGGGAAGGCATTGGTTATGGGTATGTTCGTTATATTAAAGACTACTTTACTATTAATCAACCAGAAGCATTGCCAAGTATTGTTAATAAAGGGATAAATGGAAATAGAATCACTGATTTAGAACAACGCTGGGAAGCAGATGTCCTCTCCTTACGTCCAGATCTAGTCTCTATATCAATTGGAATTAATGATGTATGGAGACAGTTAGACCAGCCTCAACTAGAACAGGTTACTCCAGCTAAATTTAGCACTATTTACGATCGTTTATTAGAAAAAGTAAAAAAGGAAACAGATGCTAGTATTTTTTTGATGGAGCCAACCGTAATTGAAGAAGCGATTGAAGCAGAAGGCAATATTCTTTTAAAAGATTATGTAACAGTCATTCATCATATAGCAGCCAAGTATGATGCAGTAGTTGTGCCTACACATCAAGTATTCATGGAATATTTACAAAAACAAAATCATCAAGTATTAACGACAGATGGAGTACATATGAATTCTGCTGGTAATATGCTAATGGCGCAAACATGGTTACAGGTTTACAAAAAGTTTAAGGAAGATAAAAGTAGTTTTAGATAATCGATAAAAAGAGGAAAGGACTGAAAACATGTCTCTTATCGATAGACTAACTAATATAAAATCTATTTAAAAGGATATAGAGACATCATTATAATAGAAAAGAAAGTCTTTCCTAAACCGAAATATCAAGGTATGATAGGGGAAATAAATAGAAAGAGAGTGACAACTATCATGACGATGCGACTTAGAGATTGGGATCGGAATTTAAAGATTCGTCTTGCTGGTGAATCAACTGTTAATGTAACATTTTGGATGTTTTTCCCATTTTTAGCAATATACTTTACAGAATCCTTTGGAAAATCAATTGCAGGATTCTTATTAATACTTTCTCAAGCCTTTTCTGTTGTTGCTAATTTGCTTGGCGGCTATTATGCTGATAAATTCGGTAGAAAGAAAATGATGGTAATATCAAGTCTTGCCCAAGGAATTGCCTATTTAATCTTTGCTTTTGCTAGCTCTCCGTGGCTTGATTCCCCAGCTATTAGTTTTATCTGTTTCACTGTAATCAGCTTGTTTACTAGTATTTATTGGCCAGCAAGCCAAGCGATGGTAGCTGATGTAGTAAACGAAAAAGACAGAAGCAGTGTTTTTGCTATTTTTTATACTTCTACCAATATTGCAGTAGTAATTGGTCCGATTCTTGGCGGATTCTTTTATAAAGATTATCGTTTTTTCCTCCTTTTAGCAGCTGGACTATTAAATATTATATTGAGTATAGTTTTAAAAACTTGGATTGCTGAAACAGCTCCGCCATATAAAGAACTAGATGATAAGAAAAAGAATTGGGCTATGGCGCTTGGGGCACAGTTAAAAGACTATCAGGTGATAGTAAGGGACCGAACGTTTTTACTGTTTATTTTAGCGGGAGTATTAATAGGGCAAACCTTTATGCAGCTAGATTTATTATTACCAGTTTATGTAGATGAAATGGTTGGTACGCAAAACTTATTTTCTTTTGGCAATTGGTCTCTAGAAATTCAAAGTACACAAGCTTTTGGATTAATACTAGCAGAAAATGGATTGGTCGTAGCCTTATTTACCATAATTGTTACAAGATGGATGTCTAAATTTAAAGAGAAGAATGTTTTTATTATTTCCTCCTTTATATATGCGATCGCAGTTATCATGTTTAGCCAAACTAGTTTAATTTGGGGGTTAATGTTCGCGATGCTCTTATTTAGTTTTGCAGAATTGATGACAGCAGGAATTCAACAAAGTTTTATTTCTGAGATTGCTCCCGAGGATCAGCGTGGTAAATATTTTGCTGCAGCAAGTCTGCGGTTCACTTTTTCAAAAATGATTGCTCCATTATCTATTCCGATGAGTGCCTGGTTCGGATTTGAATGGACATTCTTCATTATTGCTATATTAGCGATAATAAGTGCGTTCATTTATCAGGTGATGTTCAAACAATTTGAAACGAAAAAAAGAAAGTTAAATACAGTGAAACCACTATGAGGAGTATAAAAGGTATAATGTATGGGAGATTTCCAGCTTCGGACGTTTGCTTTATAATCTGATCATTTTCTAATATAACACTTTCCTAATGGCTATTTTTATAACTAATTAGGAAGGTGTTTTTCTTTTAAAGGCTTTATTTTAATAATGAGATTGATTTACACGATTTTATCCAAACCTTTTTCTCCTGTGTGTCGTCTAATTGTTAGGTAAGGAGGTTTATTGTTTTGGAAGAATTGTCAGCATGCTGGAAAGAAATAGACAATAAAGAAGAAATATTTGATGAAATTATGATTACATATGGACAAGAGCTATTACATTTAGTCTTTTCATATGTCAAAAATGAAGCGGTCGCAGAAGAATTAACACAAGATATTTTTGTGAAAGTATATTATTCCATCCATAAATATAAAGGCAAATCTAGTTTTCGAACATGGCTTTGGAGAATTGCTATTAACCACTGTAAAGATTATTTGAAAAGCTGGTATACAAAAAATGTCATAAAAGGCGATGACGAATATATTTATGGAGAAGACAGTAAAGAAAATATTGAACAAGCCATTGTTCAAAAAGAGGAAGAACAATGGCTTGTTCAGGCTGTGATGAGTTTACCTATTCTGTATCGAGAAATTATCTTCCTCTTTTACTTTGAAGAATTAACGATAAAGGAGATTGCCAGGATAATAGGGGTTAATGAAAATACGATCAAAACCCGATTAAGAAGAGCGAAGCAATTATTAAAAATGATTGGAGATGAAGAAAAATGGAAAAACGACTAAAAAAACTACAAGCTGGTTTAAAAAAGACTTATTTTAATCATCTTTCATTTACTGCTGAGCATCGCAAAGAAATTATGAAAAAAATTCAAATAAAGAATAAGGAAGAGGAAATTCTTTTAGCAGCTTTGCAATTACTTCATACTAGAAAAACTGGTTTTGAATTAACAGAGTTGTTACGTGCTCGCGGCTTTCAAAAGTTTGAGAATCAAGAAGGATTTATCTATACTTTTCTGCATCGATTGGAACAGAGAAATATAATTGCTTCAGAGTGGGACAATAACAAGGTTAAATATTACCAAATAGATCGCAAAGGAAAAAAGCTCGAAAAAAAGTTGGCAGCAGAAGGGGGACGCAGCAAAAATATTAGAGAACTGATAGATTGGGTGTACGTAAATGAATAATAAACATTTATTTTTAGATAAAGTGACGGAGCAAGTGAAATCGAAAGAAGCAAAGGAATCGATTAAATTAGAAATGGAGTATCATATCCAACTTGCAAAAAAAGGATGGATAAAAAAAGGGTTGTCAGAAAGTGAAGCAGAAGAAAAAGCAATTAATGAAATGGGAAGTCCTTCCCAATTGGGACGAGAATTAAGTGAAATCTACCGTCCGACGATTGATTGGGCTATTGTTACCCTAACAGTGAGTCTGTTAATGATAGGGATTTTGCCAACGTTATCTTCTTCTCATCATTTTATCATTCTTAAGTTATTAATGACTTGCTTAGGGATTGCAATAGTCATTGGCTTTATGTATGTAGACTATCGCAAATTTGCTGATTTTGGATATTTATTTTATGCAATAGGATCGTTGTTATTGATATCCATTATTTTCTTTAGCAATCATATGATTAATGGAGCGAACTATATAAAAATTGGACCAATTATACTCCAAGGCATAATGGCCATCCCCTTTTTTTTATTAGCTTGGGCTTCCTTTTTTAGTAAGAAAGAATTTACATATGTTTCTTTCTTGTGTTTATTTTTCTTTTCATGTGTCTTATTTCTCTTCGGATTTGATAGTATTTCTACTGTTTTTATTTATATTTTTACAGTCGCAATCATGCTATTTTGGAGCAGCTTTTCTAAACGGAAAGTCTTTATTACATATGGAATAGGAACAATTCTTCTTTTATGGCTTCTTTTTCTTACAAGAGGAAGTTATCAATTAAATAGACTAATGGCATTTCTATTTCCTGAAAGATATGCCGAAGAAGCTGGTTATTTTTATTTATATCGACAAAAAATGTGGGCTGATTTAAAATGGGTTGGTTCACCAGATATGGAAGTGTTAACTTTTATTAATAATACAGACACAGTTTTTCTGCAACTCACCTATCAATTTGGATATATGTTGGCTGTGTTTCTTGTATTATTATTTGGAGCACTTATTCTGAAGATGATTGGCAATGTCAAAAAAATAAAGAATCCATATGCGAAATTTCTATTAATAGGATCTATTACGCTGTATAGTGTTCAAGTTGTTTATAATTTAGGAATGTGCGTGGGATTTCTTCCGATTATTTCATTATCCTTGCCATTCATAAGCTATGGTCTTGTTCCAACCGTTATTAATGCTTTATTAATTGGTCTTATCTTAAGTATTATGCGCAGAAAAAACTTTCAATAATATTTGGGGGCACGATATGATTAGAATGTATCTTGAGTCAATGGTTATTTACATATTGATTGGAGCACCGATTTATCTGATAAGTCGATATTTATCTGTTAAATATAAAACACAACCAATAGTTTGGATGAAAGAAACTCTCCTCTTCCTGTTTGTGATGTTCTGCATAGGGGTAGCATCCCAGACTATTATTCCCCATTGGTATATAACAGTTGAGGAAGGTAAGCAGCAGCTTTATATTCAATGGTCTGAGGGACTAAGAAGCATTAATTTTATCCCTTTTGCCACGATTATTTCTTATTTTGCCCTAGAAAATGATCAAGTAAGTAATTGGAATGAAGTGTCACTGGTCAATCTATTAGGGAATATTCTTATTTTTGTCCCTTTTGGTATTTTTCTCCCATTATTATGGAAAGCATTTAGAACGTTTTCCTACATATTTTGGATAGCTATCTGTATTCCTCTTTTGATAGAAATAATTCAATTATTTATAGGGAGAAGTACGGATATTGATGATGTTATATTAAATGCCGTAGGAATTATGTTTGGGTTCGGTCTTTATAAGATGTTCCAGAATCTTTTTCATATAGGGAAAGATTCTGGCATTAGAAGGAATAGTAAATAATGCAGCTGGCAATAGGCTAACTTTATGTCAGCCTATTTAAGAACTCTTTAGCTACCTTAGAAATACCTTTATCTATTGGATAAATATATCCGAAGTAATAGGTATTTATTATGGTATCAACGAAAGGCAGAGTTACATAGCTATCATTGTTTGCTAACCCAGTTATTGTTTTAAATGCATAATCATAGCCAATGTTAATGGCCGTATTTCTTTCTAAGGCATACCGAATAGTTTCTACATTGTTGGTTGTAAATAATATTTCCATGTCATCATCGACAATATCTAAGTTTTGCACGAATTCTAAAATAGAAACATCATTATACAAAATAATAGGCTGGTTTATTAACATTTCCTCTGTAATATTTTCATTGTTTGCTAAAGGAGAGTCTTTATTTACTGCTACAACCATGCATCCATCATATAGTTTATGGAAATGCAAGCTGCTGTTTTTCTTGATATCCTCTTCGGTATAAATAATGAAACCAATATCTACTTCCTCTTTTTTTACTTTTTCAATTATATGCTGTGAGTTATCTTCCTCAATAGATGCCTTTATGTAAGGGAACTCTTTTTTGTATAAAGTAATTTGATCAGCTAATAAATCCAGCGGTCCAGGAAAGGTGGCAATTTTTAACTCACCTTTTAGGATATGGGCAAAGCTTTCAGCTTCGTCTAAAAACTCTTGGAATTTCTCTAGTACACCAGTAGCTTTTTGGATGAGTATTTTTCCTTCCTCTGTTGGATAGGTCCCCTTTCTAGAGCGATGAAAAATTTCAATGTTCAACTCTTTCTCTAGTTTTGTTACAGACTGACTAAGGGCAGGTAAAGAAATATTTAACTTAGTTGCAGCTGTCTTTAAAGAGCTGGAATGGGAGATTTCTACTATATATTTTAATTGTTCTATATTCATAAGTAGTTCCTTTCTAAAAAACTAGAATATAGTTAAGTAATCGTTAACTATAGTTAATTATAATATAATTTTAAATTAATTATATAAGTACTATAATTAAATTGTTTCTGAAACTTAAGTTTTTTAAGGCCTTAAATAACAAGTTGCTCAAAATAAAAGGATACGGCTATAAACCTATTAAGGTCAAAGGGGATGTTTGTTAAAAATGAAAGCATTAAGATGGCATAACCAAAAAGATATTCGCTTAGAAAATATAGAAGAACCGCAAGTAGCACCAGGAAAGGTAAAGCTTAAAGTAAAGTGGTGTGGAATTTGCGGGAGTGATTTACACGAATATTTAGGAGGTCCTATCTTTATACCTGTGGATCAGCCACATCCTTTAACAAATGAAGTGGCTCCTGTAACATTAGGACATGAATTTTCTGGGGAAGTAGTAGAAATTGGAGCAGGCGTAACCGACTATCAAGTGGGAGATCGTGTGGTGGTGGAACCTATTTTTGCTACACATGGACACCAAGGTGCTTATAATTTAGATGAGAATATGGGATTTCTTGGTTTAGCAGGAGGCGGAGGAGGTTTCTCTGAATATGTTTCTGTTGATACAGAATTACTGCATAAACTGCCGGATGAGTTATCCTATGAGCAAGGCGCATTAGTAGAACCTTCTGCTGTTGCTTTATATGCAGTAAGATCAAGTAAAATACAGGCAGGGGATACGGCAGCAGTTTTTGGCTGTGGTCCAATTGGCCTGTTAGTAATAGAAGCTTTAAAAGCAGCAGGGGCGACAGATATTTATGCAGTTGAGCTTTCTCCTGAACGTCAGGCAAAAGCAGAAGAACTTGGTGCAATCGTTGTAAATCCAGCTAATTATGAAGATGTTGTTGCAGAACTTGTTCGCCGCACAAATGGTGGAGTAGATGTCTCCTTTGAAGTAACTGGCGTTCCAGTAGTTCTAAGACAAGCCATTCAATCCACTACTATTTCTGGTGAAACTGTTATTGTAAGTATTTGGGAAAAAGGAGCGGAAATTCTTCCTAATGATATCGTTATTAAAGAACGTACTATTAAGGGAATTATTGGTTATCGAGATGTATTTCCAAGTGTGTTGAATTTAATGCGAAAAGGCTATTTTTCCGCAGACAAATTGGTGACTAAAAAGATTAAATTAGATGAAGTGATCGAGGAAGGTTTCCAATCACTGATTTCTGAAAAAAATCAAGTAAAGATTTTAGTAAGTGCTGAATAAACAAAGCAATGATCATAAACAAGGATGTCCATTAAAGGAACATCCTTGTTTTTTATACAAAAACAGTCAGCGATTGACGCTGACTGTAAGTAAGTTTATTCAACTGCTTCTTTCATTTTCGCTGGACTAGTTTGCTGCTCTGTATCTTTTGGCGGAACAGCCCGCTTTACAAATGCTGCAAGAACAAGTGCTACAATGACAATTCCGACAGAAATAAGGAAAGCATCATTAATTCCTTCCAGCATTGCCTGCATTCCCAGCTGTTCCTTCATAGTGGCAATTGCTTCAGGAGTTGGCTGAGTGGTTGTATTACTCATTTGCTGCATTGCATTAGCTGCTAGTTCCTCACCATGTGTTTTGGTACGTTGTGACATGATTGTAATCATAACTGCAGAACCAATCGCCCCAGAAACTTGAGACAATGTATTATTTAAAGCTGTCCCATGAGGATTCATTCGAGATGGTAATTCATTTAAACCATTCGTCATAATCGGCATCATAACCATGGACATACCAAACATACGCAAGGAATAGATAAGAACAAGTGTAGTTGTCGTAGTGGTCATGGATAATTGACTAAACATATATGTTGTAATGGCAGTCAATGTTAAACCAACTAAGGCAAGTGTTCTTGCTCCATATTTATCAAAAAGTCTTCCTGTAATAGGAGACATAATCCCCATAATAATAGCACCAGGCAATAATAAGAGACCAGAGTGGAATGGTGAAATGCCTCTCACGGTTTGAATGTACATTGGCATTAACAACATCGCAGAGAATAGTGCAATGTTTACCACAACAGTAATTACTGCTGATAAGGAGAATAACGGATACTTAAAGATTCGGAACTCTAGCATTGGAGTAGTCATTTTTAATTGACGAAGAACAAAGAAAATAAGGGCTATTGCACCAATAATCAAAGTTCCATAAACATGAATATTACTCCAGCCTTTTGTACCGGCAGAGCTGAATCCATATAGTAATCCGCCGAAACCTAAACTAGACAATATGACAGATAAAAGATCGATATGAATATCTACTTTTTCCTTTTTGTCTTTAATTTTAAAAATCGCTGATATTAACACAATAATAGCAATTGGTGAAACAACATAGAACAACATTCTCCATTCATAATGTTCAACAATATACCCTGATAATGTAGGGCCGATTGCTGGAGCAAAAGTCATGATTAGACCAAAAACACCCATAGCACTTCCACGTTTTTCAACAGGAAAGCTGGTAAGTAAGAAGTTCATTAAAACTGGCATCATAATGGATGATCCAGAAGCCTGTATCATTCTCGAAAGCAATAGTACTGGGAAAGAATGAGCCATGCCAGCCATTAATGTACCGATTGTAAATAAGGACATTGCTATTATAAACAATCTTCTTGTTGAGTATTTTTGAATTAAAAAGGCAGATGTTGGAATCATAATTCCATTTACAAGCATATATCCAGTTATTAGCCATTGGCCAACAGAAGGATCAATTTTGAAATCCGCACTAATAGATGGTAAAGCGATATTTAAAAGCGTTGAATTTAAAAATGCGACAAAGGCACCTGCCATTAAAATAACGATAATGCCATATGGCGGTTTTTTTTCATTCGATGTTGCATTTGTGTTCATTAAAACAATTCCTCCCTATGAACTTTACGTTCTTTTTATCCATTGGATCTAAGCTTAAATAATAATATACCTGTAGTATAAATAATGCAATAAAAATGTTTAGAATCCCTAAGTAAAAAATAATTTCTTAATAATTCTACTTTTTTTCTTTAGCTGAAACCTTGCTATTACAATAATCCACCATCACTTTTTTATTGGGATGATTGTAAATCTGTTCTAAATGACCTAGTATATAAATTGAACCGGTAGTCTAAATTTATATTCAAGGTGGTTAAATGAATAAACGTAAAAAGCAAGTAATGGATAAAGCACATGAATTATTTATTGAAAAAGGATTTCAGCAGACATCTATCCAAGATATATTAACTGCAAGTAATATTTCAAAAGGTACATTTTATAATTACTTTTCCAGTAAAAATGAATTGTTAATTTCAATTTTTAAAAATATTTATACGGAATTGGAATGGCAAAGAAAACAATTACTAATGGGTCAAGACGAAACAGATAGCACCCTGTTTATCAAACAAATTGAAATGTTGATTCGAACAAATAACCAATATAAAATCATTTCTTTATTTGAAGAAATTCTTTTTACAAAGGATGAAGAATTAAAAAATTATATTAAAAATAGAAGAATACATGAGCTTAGCTGGATCTATAATCGATTAGTTGATGTATGTGGTGCACAAAATAAAACGTATTTATTAGATTGTTCTATCATGTTAATGGGAATGATTCATTCTAGTATTTTTGTACATTCATTAATCTATCAAGACCACGCAAATATACATCAAATTGTTCAATACTGTGTAAATCGGGTGCTTGATATGGTTAACCATTTATCTAAATCTAATGAAGTCCTTATAAAACCAGATACGCTTTATAATTGGATTGCACTTCAATCCATGAACGATGATGATGTGGGAAAGAAGGAAATTCTTTGTATGCTTTATGCGTTTAAAGCAGATTTAAAAAAAGATAAAGAATTGCTATCTAGTCAAGAGAAAATAGAACAATTGTTAACATTTATCGAAGAAGAGGTAGAGATCAAATACCCAAGATATTTTTTAATGGAAAGTACATTAATGTCCCTAATGCAAGAGGTAAAAGAGACACCATATGCTAAAACGGTTCAAAAACTTAGTGATAGTATAAAAAAGGTATATTCCAAACGGAATCAATGACAGTGTAGAAGGAAAAGTCACAGCTTAAACGTTGACTTTTCCTTGTTTTATTCTGTTTATATAATTGAAATCTGATTTACTCTGCACACCCCGCCTTGTTTTTTCCCAATTTATGTCGCATGAAAAAAGTTGCTGATGCGATAATTAGGACAAATGCTAAGCTTACAAAAAAGCCGATCCGGACTTCCTTTTCAATAATGGTACCTGCGATAGCTGTGACAATAAGTAAAATCCCAAAGGAAGACTTTAGTTTATCCCATAGTTTTCCTTTAAGTATTTTAAAGGAGGAAAGGAGGATAAAAGTCCAGTTATATAATAAAAGAATCCCAGCAGCTGTTGTAATGTATTCGAATATTTTTCCGGGTAATAAAAGGGCAGCGACAACAGATGCAAAGAGCCCTATTCCTCCAAGAATAAAAGAAGGGAGAGGCAGCTCATTAAACTTTTTTAATTTTTTTTGGAAAATTTTCGGAGCGTCTCCATCTTTCGCTAAAGTTACCAATAGACTTGTTACACCGAATAACGAAGCTGTCATGGTGGAGAATCCTGCAATAATGATAGCACCATTAAAAACATGTGGGAAAAAGGTTAAGTGATAGTCCGATAACGCTGTTACGAAGGGACTTTCTTTTTCTGAAAACTGATCGAGTGGTGCTAATATTGTCGCTAATCCTAATGAGAGAACATAGATTATAACGAGAATGATAAGCATATTCGTACCTGCTTTTGGTGCATCTTTCTTATCTTTCAACTGCATTGCCATTAACCCAATAACCTCAATTCCTCCATATGCATAAAATGCAAATAGTAAAGAAATCCAAAATCCTTTGTAGCCTTTAGGAAAAAGGTCGTCTATAGATTTAGGGACAGAAACAGCACCATTGCCTCCATGAATCCAACCAAAAACAGCAGCAGCAGCTAAACCGATAAACATTATAATGGCCGCTGTCTTAATAATAGCCAAATAATTTTCGACACGATCGAATCCTTTTGTTCCTAGAAAAACAACAAATAAAGAAAGAACAGCATAAATACAAGCGAATACCCATAATGGGACTTTAGGAAACCAGAATTGAGATAACAAGGAGAGAGCGGTTAATTGGCTTCCCATGATTAGAATGTTAGAAAACCAATAATTCCAGCCACAACTAAAGCCGGCCCATGGGCCAAATGCTTTATTTGCATAATAACAAAATGACCCTTCCTGTGGATCCTCCGCAGTCATTTTTGCCAATTGATTAAAAACGATATACGTTCCAATCGCTGCTAAAATGAAGGTGAAAACAATGGAGGGGCCTGTTTCCATAATTCCAAGGCTGGAACCAAGAAAATACCCCGTTCCAATTGTACAGCCCACACCAATTAATGATAACTGCCACCATTTAAGATTTTCTGTTTTTGAATCTGCTTTTTTATTTGTCATTGTGTTCTCCTCTTTAAGTAATAATGAAGGGATTACAAAAAAGATAATGTTAATCTCTATTAGTATGGCAGCTTTTTCTGCAATTATTTGTGTAACTAATAAACATTAAAAAATAGATTGGAACTATAGCACCTATGTAATAAAAAGAAAAAATATTTACTGATGAAATAATGGTATCTCAGATAACAGGGAGATATAATTTTAGAGGAGAAAAAATGATTGGATTTGCCAATTGTTTATTTGTTTTATTATGGAATCGTACCAATATTTACAACTATTTATTGTTCCACGATATTGATTTTAGTCATGTCGTTTTCATTAGAAATTGGTCAGGACATATTTATGATTTAAGGAAGATTCCATTGTTGGCTGCTTTTTTTATGGGGGTTTATCAGCTGGATTATTAACTACTATTGTTATGGCGATTTACCGATATATGATTGGATATAAAAAATGTGATTGAAGCAATTTAAGACAAGTTGGGAAGTGATTATTTCCGAAAAGCTTTCAGAAACTCATATAAAGATATCAGGATAATGGTAAAGGAATGTCGGAAGAGGAACTTAAGAGACTCGGAACGCCTTTTTATTCAGCAAAAGCACAAGGAACGGGAATTGGGATATGGTATCTTTTAATATTATTCAACTTTGAATGGCAAAATTAAAATCAAAAACAAGGGAACGACTTGTTCTGTATTTTTTTCACTTAACCATAAAGAAGAAAGTAGGAATGGGCAGAGATTAAGACCTGCCTCTATTTTTGATGAAAATAAGTAACGTTTACAGGGGTTTATAAGTCGTTTGGAGAAGTATAAAGGAGTAATAGATACAGTTTGTCGACATAAAGAGTTTTTAATCTGCTATGTAAACTTTCGATTATCAAGAGAGGGGGGGACAGACTAAATGAATAGTAACTTGTTTTTTTAGCATAATAGTTTATAGAGTAAAAAAAATAAGACAATTTTGATTAATAATTTATTTTGTTGGTTTTATGGCTTTATACTCTCTTTTCGTGATAAATATCACTTTTCTTGAAAAAAACTCTGATTTTTTGTCAAACTTACATTTATTTTTGTTCAAAAAGTGGTATTATATTAAAGGAGTTTAATGATGGAGAGGTTGTACATCTTCTTTTAGTATGTAGAAAAAGAGTTTAAAAAGTTTTGTACATACCTTCATTCATTCTAACTAGAGTTGGTTAAAAATTATCTTTTGCAAATTTTTGTGCATAGAATCACAAAACATTTGTTAATAACATTTAAGCTAAGTGCTTATAGTAAAGGAGAATCAGTTATGTCAGAAACTACTGCGCAAACCAATGCTGAAAAACAACTGACTGCAACAAATCAAGATTTATTGGATCAGTTGCTAAAGCCTGAGGTACAAGAATCATTGACAACATTAATGGAACAACTACCAAAGTTAACTGAAATGATTAATGGTTTATCTAAAACTTATGATGTTGTTCAATCATTATCCCAAGATGATGTATTTAAAAACGATATTGTTGGGGCAACAACGGAAATGTTCGAACCAGTTATTCATTCTGTTAAAGGAATGGCATCCGCTGCTATCGAAGCCAAGGATCGTGCAGATGCAAGCAATGAAACAATTGGTGTATTCGGTTTAATGAAAATGTTAAAAGACCCACAAGCACAAAAGATGTTCCGTTTTTTACAGAGCTATCTTCAAATTATGTCAGAACGCAATAATAAATAATCTTTCAAGTAGTCTTCCTCAGTCAGTAATGACGTTAATAAAAGAATTTATTTATGTGAAAACTAACAGGGAAGCTTGCCAATACTTTTAAATGTAATAAGGACGGGGGATTTACTATGTCAAAACATATTGTTATTTTAGGTGCTGGATACGGTGGCCTGCTAGCAGCTTTAAATGTTCGTAAATTTTACAGTAAAGCGGAAGCTACAGTAACCGTTATTAATAAATATCCAACACATCAAATCATTACTGAATTGCATCGCTTAGCAGCAGGTAATGTTTCTGAAAAAGCTGTTGCTATGCCACTAGAAAAATTATTTAAAGGCAAAGATATCGACTTAAAAATTGCTACTGTTGATTCTTTCAATGTAGATACAAAAGAGGTTGCTTTAGGCGATGGAACTAAATTATCTTATGATGCATTAGTAGTAGCGCTAGGAAGTGTAACAGCATACTTCGGTATCCCTGGTCTTGAAGAGAACAGCATGGTTCTTAAATCTGCAGATGATGCAAACAAAATCTACAATCATGTAGAAGAGCGTATTCGTGAATATGCTAAATCAAGAAAACAAGAAGATGCTACTATATTAATTGGTGGCGGCGGACTAACAGGTGTAGAACTTGTTGGGGAACTTGCTGATATCTTACCAGGATTAACGAGAAAATATGGTGTTGATTTCCGCGATATTAAATTACTATTAGTAGAAGCAGGTCCGAAAATTCTTCCTGTTTTACCAGAAGACTTAATCGAACGTGCTACTAAGAGTTTGGAAAACCGTGGCGTTACTTTCTTAACAGGCTTACCAGTAACAAATGTATCTGGCAATGTAATTGATTTAAAAGATGGTCAACAAATTGTTGCTAATACATTTGTATGGACTGGCGGCGTGCAAGGAAATCCACTTGTTGGTGTTTCTGGATTAGAAGTAAATCGTGGTCGTGCAACTGTAAATGAATTCCTACAATCTACTTCACACCCTGATGTATTTGTAGCTGGTGATAGTGCTGTTTACTTCCCAGCTGATGGGGATGGTCGTCCAGCACCACCAACAGCTCAAATTGCTTGGCAAATGGGAGAATTAATTGGATATAATCTATATGCTTACCTTGAAAATAAAGCATTAGACACCTTTAACCCAATTAACTCCGGTACACTTGCAAGTCTTGGTAGAAAAGATGGTGTAGCAATCGTTGGCGGCAGCTCGACTCCATTAAAAGGGTTACCTGCTTCCTTAATGAAAGAAGCAAGTAATATTCGTTACCTATCACATATTAAAGGGCTATTCAGCTTAGCTTACTAATAATAAAGAAGGAAAAGATGAGAGACAGTGTATTAGCCCTGTCCTCATCTTTTTTATTTGTATCCACTTGAGAAAGAGATACTAATCATATTATTGCCAGCTATCCCTGTCATTCCTCAATAGAATTGTAAGGATATATAGGATAAATTTCATTCTTTTTCACAAACTATTATTATCTTTGAAAAAGGTGTGATTGTCTGTTTTTCCAGATTCTCTATCATACCAATTAGTGATGGAGGAAGGAAGATATTGACGATACAAAGGGAGTAGTCTAAAAATATGAAGCGCTGTTTATTATGTATATCTATTGTATCCATCTTGTTTTTAGCTGGTTGTTGGGACCATTCGGAACTAAATCAAAATTCGATTGTAACGGGGATAGCAATGGATAAGGGGAAAGAACATAAATACAAACTTTCGATAGAGAGTACTTCTGCTGCAGAATTAAATCCTAGAACTGCTCAAGGTTTGGCTCCTGCGATTGTCTACTCTATAGAAGGGGATACGGTAGGGGAGATTATCCATAAGTTTAATTCTGCAATATCAACTCATCTGGTTCTTTCTCACATGAGAATCCTTATTATCGGAGAGGATATGGCGAAAGAGGGTATTTTAAGTTTTATGGATTATTTTGATAGGGATAGAGAGATAAGAGACGACTTTAATATAGTTGTTGCAAGGGATACGGAGGCTGTAGATTTTTTACGAGTAACGAACGATTATCAAAAAGTTTCATCTTTGAAAATATTTCCCCAACTCGATCATATGTTAGAGGAATGGGGAGGAACTCCAGGTATTAAATTAAATGATTTTATCCGTACCTATTCATCATCTGGTCAAGTCCCAGTTTTGTCCGCTATGAAAATTCAAGGCGAAAAAGAAAAAGGGTGGGACCTTGATAATATTAAAACAACAGTGCCAGGGGCAATAGCAAAAATTGATTCATTGGCTATTTTTAAGTATGGAAAGCTTCAAGGGTATTTGGATTTAAATGATACAAGAATGTTATTATGGATTCAAAATAAGTTGGAACAGACCTCGTTGAGTATTCCATACAATGATAGCAAATATTTTGGGTTGCGTGTTAATCATTCTAAGACAAAGATTAAAGCTAGACAAGTGAACGGCCGACCTAAATTTGATATATTTATTCAAGCTGAATCGATTCTAGATGGATCCGAAAAAGGGATAAAAGCTGCAAAAGTAAATGCGTTTGAAGATTTTGAAGACAAAACAAACCGTTATCTTGAAAAAGAATTTAATAAGTTGATAAAAAAAATGCAAAAAGAATATGTCGCTGATATATTTGGGTTGGGAGAAATATTTAGAGATCAAGATTACAAGCATTTTAAACAATATGAAGATAATTGGGATACAGGTTTTAAAGATGCGAAGATTAATGTGCATGTAAATGTAGAAATAAAGAGGAGTGGGTTCCGCAACAATAGTAATAATATAAAATAAGCAAATGGCAAACTTGTTCAGGGGGCGACTTAAGAAACGTTTCAGTTACCATTAGGATAGTTATCAATGTTCTGAAGGTAATTATTTTGTATTTTAGAAAGAGGCATTATTTAAAAAAATAGAAAATAGGATTATTATAATAAAGAGAAATAAGCAATAATTCATAATAAAGGGGAGAGTTAAAAAGTGAATATAGCTGAATTAATTACAGGGAGAAGAACAGTAAAAAAATTCAAAACGAAGGATGTAGAGGATGCTATTATTATCGAATGGCTCCAACAGGCGAAATTTGCACCAAATCATAGGATGACAGAACCATGGAGAATTCTATTTGTTGGAGAGAATACCCGAGCGGAACTAAAACATAAAACAAATTTTGGTGGGGCTTCTAAGGTTATAGCTGTTTTATCGCATAAAGGAAGAAACCAAGTCGAACGGGATGAAAATTTAGCAGCAGTATCCTGTTTTATCCAAAATTTTATGCTGCAAGCATGGGACGCAGGAGTAGGTACGTTTTGGAGTTCTGTCGGATCTTCGGCTTTAGGGAGAAATACGTTAGGAGTAAGCGAGGATTATGAAGTGGTCGGAGTTCTTGCTATTGGTTACCCAGAAGAAATTATGGAACCAAAAGCGCGCACGTCTATTGAGGAGAAAATTACCTATTTAGATTAAAACATGATCTAGTAATTTTGCAATAAGCGAAAAAAAGGCTCAAACAATCATACGAATCTGTTTGGCTTTATTTTTGGCCGGACATCTCTGTTCCGGCCTTTTTTATTTTGCTTTCAGCTAAGAAAATAGAAATAGAGAGAAATAAATTCTTCTGAAAAAATGGATAGAATCCTCTTATTGCGGAAACTTCTTTAAATATATATAATAACGTGGTGTATACCGAAAATAGGTATATTTTTTAGGAGTATGGCATTTAGGAGGACTGTAAATGAAAAAATTGCTTTTACTTGCAACCGGCGGGACAATTGCTTCAATAGAAGGAAATGAAGGACTTGTTCCTGGTTTGTCTGCAGAAGAGCTCCTTCAATATTTTAAGAATGATATTTTAGAAGTTGATGTAACTTGTGAGATCATTATGAATAGAGATAGCACTAATATGCAGCCGGAACATTGGGTTATGATGGCTGAGATCATTGCTGAGCGGTATCATGAATTTGATGGTTTTATTATTACACATGGTACGGATACATTAGCGTATACATCAGCTGCACTTTCTTATATGCTTCAAGGTCTCAAAAAGCCTGTTGTAATTACTGGGTCACAGGTCCCGATTAGTTTTAAACAAACAGACGCTAAGAAAAATGTTATAGATAGTATTCGCTTTGCTAAAGAAGAGATAGGTGGAGTTTTTGTCGTTTTTGATGGACGAGTTATTATTGGTACAAGAGCAATGAAAATGCGAACAAAGAGCTATGATGCATTTGCGAGTATCAATCATCCATATGTAGCGACGATTGAAAAAGACCAAATTCACTTTTTATGGAAGCCTGATAAGCCGACAACTGAATTGCTGTTGGATACAAGCATATGCCCTGATGTCTTTTTATTAAAATTGCATCCAGGCACAAAGCCTGAGATCTTTGATTTTATTAAACAACACTATAAAGGGGTCATTATTGAAAGCTTTGGTAATGGGGGATTACCTTTTGAAGAAAGAAATCTATTGCCGAAGATTGAAGAAATGGTAGATGAAGGAATTGCTGTTGTTATCACAACTCAATGTTTGGAAGAAGGACAAGACCTCTTATTATATGAAGTAGGAAGAAAAGTGGCGCAATATAATATTATATTATCAGCAGATATGAATACAGAAGCAATAGTGGCAAAATTAATGTGGGTATTAGGAAATGAATTAACATTAAATGAAATAAAGAATCGCATGGAGAGCCAATTAGCTTATGATTTATCAGTTGATTGGGAAGGATAAAGATCCAACTACTGAGTGATGAAGCTTCCAATCTATCTTTTTGGTGATAGATTGGAAGCTTTTTTCATTCAGTTTTGCAGAAATAAGGTGTCTCAATTTTAAGTAGTCTAAGATACCTATTTTTGGTCTCTTTTATCATATCTAAATCATCGTGACTATTTATTTCTAGTGAGTAATGGTACTATTGGAATAGGTGAAACGTTTATATTTTGTGCTGTTATGAAACGTTAGACCTAGTAAAAGAGGCGATAATAAAAAAAACGTGACTATAGGATTATATACTAGTAGAATAATAGATAATATCATAGGTACTAAAGAATATATAATAGGGGTTTAGAGATTAGTAGTAACAAGATGATAGATGCAAGAATAACCAAATAATGAACTAAGTAAATAGATCTAGGAGGTATGTAGTGGTGAAAAAAGTAGTTGTACCTGGAATATTTTTAGCAGCATTATCTTCTCCGCTTTTTATGGAAGAGGCTCATGCAGCTTCCGTCACGAAGTATGTAGAGGTGAATAAAGGCTCGGTATTGAATGTAAGAGTCGGTCCATCTATTAGTACAAGTGTTGTAACCACATTAAAGGCAGGAGAAAAGGTTAATGTCCTTTCGGAAACGAATGGCTGGTCAAAAGTGGAAGTGGATGGAAAGATTGGATATGTATCATCAAGTTATCTGATAACAAAGCAAGTAAGTTCCGTAAAATATGTTTCCGTTGATCCTTCTTCAACTTTAAATGTAAGAGAGTCAGCTTCGACAAAAGCAAATGTAGTAACAAAGCTAAAAAACAATACAAAAGTCGAAGTAGTTTCAGAGTCCAATGGCTGGGCGAAAATTAAAGTAAATGGCATAAATGGATATGTATCATCTCAATACATAAAAACTGTTCAAACAGAGGAAAAGAAAACAGCCAATAGTTCAAACAAGCAACAAAAAGTGACTAAATACGTTAATGTTAATACTGGTTCCAGTTTAAATTTAAGAAACAGTCCCTCCAATTCAGCTTCCATTATTGTAAAATTGGCTAAAGATGTGCCTGTAACGGTTTATTCAGAATCCAATGGCTGGTCAAAAGTAGAAGCGTATGGAAAACAAGGATATGTAGCAACACAATATCTAACAGAGAAGAAAGGAACTGCTAGTCCTGAGAAAAAAGAAGAGACAAAAACAAGTACTAGTGAAGAGGCAGCGGCGAAATATGTCAATGTGGAAAAAAACTCTTCCCTTAATGTTAGAAAGGAAGCAAGTACTAATAGTGCTATTCTAACAAAACTTTTAAGAGGAACAGAGGTAAAAGTTCTGTCGAGTGCAAATGGATGGGATAAAGTAACTGTATCTGGAAAAACAGGTTATGTAAGCAGTAGTTATTTATCGGTGACAAAAATTACAGAAACAACAACTAATAATAAAGGGACCGATAAGAACGAAGCAAAGCAGCCGGAAAAAGCACCAACCGGAAAACAAATGAAAGTGAACGTTCAGGCAGGATCTAATTTAAATGTAAGGTCCACGGCATCAACAAGCGGATCGATTAAAGGGAAGCTTTCAGCAGGCACAGTAGTAACGGTATTATCAGAGAAAAACGGCTGGTCTCAAATCAAGACAAGTAAAGTAGCAGGCTATGTAAGCAGCGAATACTTAACAAGTATATCTACTCCCGATAAAGGTACAGATAAGAACGAAGCAAAGCAGCCGGAAAAAGCACCAACCGGAAAACAAATGAAAGTGAACGTTCAGGCAGGATCTAATTTAAATGTAAGATCCACGGCATCAACAAGCGGATCGATTAAAGGGAAGCTTTCAGCAGGCACAGTAGTAACGGTATTATCAGAGAAAAACGGCTGGTCTCAAATCAAGACAAGTAAAGTAGCAGGCTATGTAAGCAGCGAATACTTAACAAGTATATCTACTCCCGATAAAGAAACAGATAAGAACGAAGCGAAACAGCCGGAAGAAACGCCAACTGTAACCGAAAAAATCGTAAATGTTCAGGCAGGTTCTAGTTTGAATTTGCGATCAACACCATCAACAAGTGGCAAGATTCTTAGTAAGCTTCAAGCAGGTACTGTAGTAATCGTACAAGCAGAAGGAAATGGTTGGTCTAAAGTAAAAGTCAATAATCTAGAAGGCTATGTAAGTTCAGAGTATCTATCTAGCAAAGGCAATGGCTCAGCTAATGCAACGATTAATAAAAGTTATGTGAATTATAATCTCACACTAGAAGAAATGACAAATATTCAATTAAGTGTGAATCCACAAACAGATAAAAAATATGACACATATATTAGAGAAGATGCGATTGCCTTTAAAACAGCAGATTCAACAAAGGGTACTGTAATCGGAAATGGCTGGAGATTACGCGGAGGTGCTGGAACCGATTATTCTGTTGTCAGTACCTTGACTAGTGGCCAAGTATTAACGGTTACTTCTAAAATCAAAGGAACAGATGGTTATTACTGGTATAAAGTAAATTATTCACAATCATGGGTTACTGCTAGTAAGGAAGACACTGCTTACTATCTTAACCCAAACAATTTTATTAATAGTGATACACAATCACTGCAATTTCTAAAATTATCTGCAAAAGCAAATGTAGATGATAAAGAAGTAGATAGTAAGATTTTAGCTGGAAAAGGAATCTTAGCAGGAAAAGCTTCTTCTTTTGTAACTGCTGCTAATGCATATGGAATTAATGAGATTTATTTGATATCACATGCACTTTTAGAGACTGGAAATGGAACATCCACTTTAGCGAATGGTGTTCAGGTTAATGGTAAAACTGTGTATAACATGTATGGTATTGGTGCCTATGATGGATCAGCCATTTCAAGCGGTGCACAATATGCTTATAATGCAGGATGGTTTACGCCAGAGGCAGCCATTATAGGTGGAGCCAAATTTATTGCCCAAGGTTATGTTAATGCAGGACAAGATACTTTATATAAAATGAGATGGAATCCTGATGCAGCTGAGAAAACTGGAAATGCAACGCATCAATATGCTTCCGATATAGGCTGGGCTACTAAACAAGTGGGCCAAATTTATAACTTATATAGTCTGTTAAGTTCCTATACTTTAAACTATGAGATTCCAATATATAAAGTAAATGCAAAATAAAACTGAACGATTTCAGTTAAAAACGGAAATAGATAGCGTGAATTTTCCATTTATATCAATTAGCAGGTAAATCATTGGTCTGGTAATAATAGTGTTTGGAAAGGTTGTTTGCAATCTTTCTAAACATTATCCAGATGTTAATATACCCCAATTCGAAACTTAATTACTTTCAGAGATTAAAAGAAAGATTCTCATTGTATGGTACCTAACCAGGATTTGATTATAAGAACTGTCTTTTGCAAAAAAATCTGAGATATCTAAAATAATTTGATTTGAAAAACTTTAGGTTTCGCAAATCGAATCTGTATCCAGTAACATACTTTATTGCCTCTTTCTTATTGCAAGAGAAATACTAACATTTGCATCAATTGTTACTTTCACAACTCCTCCATTCCCCTAAGTAATCGTAATAATTCATTCCATTTAAAAAATAACTGTAACAAGAAGTATATTAAACAACAGCTAATTCGGAAAAATATTTATTTGTTCTTCTAACAAATAATAGGAAAACACAAACTCCTTTTTTTCTTCTGCAATCTATCATTTTTTCTCGATAATAGACGGGAATGAACGTTACATAGAATGAAAGTGAACGTAATACAGAACAATTTTAATACGAATATGATTGAAGAACCATATGTAGAAACTACTATCTATTCTCATGAGTTTCCAATATGAAGGTGTGTTTTACTCTTGTTCATGAATAATTTGGGATTCGAAATGAGGAAATAGATGGATAAGAAGTATTTAATAAGCAGTGTGTGGAAGCAAGTTAGGGAATTTATGATTAGTAAGGTAAATAAAAAATGAGAGAATATACCTAATGAAAGAAACACTTAACGTTAAACAGATAGAAAAACGTTAAGTGTTTTCATGGTTAAGGATTTGACAATAAAATCAATAAATAGAAGCTGCTTTAAGCGTTTCTGAATCTATCGCTCTTGAATAGAACTATCGATAGAATAGGGAGAGAAGTCGATATCTGATTCAGAATGAAGAAGAAATTTTGCCAGCTGCTGCCCAATAAATGGTCCCATTGTTAGGCCAGATGCCCCTAAACCATTAGCGAGCGTTATTCCTTCATAATGCTTTACTCTTCCGAATACTGGAAGAAAATCGTTTGTGAATGGGCGGAAACCTACTTTTACTTCACGCCATATCCCTTCTAACAAGCCTGGTGCAAATAGGAGAGCCTTATCAATTATTTCTTTTATTCCTTCAATTGTAACATGGGGAGATAATTCTGTTGTATTTTCGTGTGTTGCCCCAATTACAATCGTATTATCTTCTAAAGTTAATAAGTACTGATCATGCGGGGGCATTACTACAGGCCAGTTGGAACATTGAATGTCTTTTAATTGGATATGAAGTATTTGCCCTTTTTGTGCTTTTACATCAAAAGCTAAGTGGAGTGGCTCAAGTAATTCATTTGCCCAAACTCCAGCTGCGATAACCACTTCATCTGCATAAATAGATGTATTGTCACTAAGTTTAACCCCTTTAATTGTATTTCCCTCTCTTAACAGGGTACAAGATGAATGGATAAAGCTTGCCCCTAATTGTTTGCTTGCCTCCATGAGGGCATTTCTTAAAGCCCATCCATTTACTCTTGCAGCACCGCTTATATGTAATGCCATATATCCAGGAGCTAATAAGGGGAATAGAGACTGTGCTTCTGAAGATGAAAGAATGTCAATATCCCCAATTTCTGGTGCATCTATTTTTCGTTTTAACGTTCTTTCCTTCATGGCTTCCAATTTAGCTATGTCTGAATGAAGGCTGAGCGCACCAACTTTTTTATAGCCTGTATTTAATGAATGATAGTTATGTAAATCATTAACAAGAGAAGGATAATATTTTGCTCCTTCCCTAGCTAATAGATACCATTTTTTATTTCTACGTTGGGAATTCCATGGGCAAATGATTCCGGCAGCTGCTTTTGTTGCTTGTCCGCGATCTTCCCTATCGATAACAATAACTTCAGCCCCGCGCTTTGCTAATTCAAACGTAGTAGCAGCGCCAAGTATTCCGCCGCCTACGACCACTATTCTTTTCATATAATAATCAATTCCTTTTTAGTTAGTTTCAAGCTGGTTTCAAATGATTTTCTATTTAAGCACAAATTGGAGCAGATAGAAACTTTTTCTATCTACTATTTCATCAAAAGTTAAATTGGATAGATTAATTCCTGATTTAAGACAAAATAATGTCCGTTTAAAAAGCGCAATAATTTTGAAGAAACGCAGCTAAATAAACAGTTATTACTAATATAACATAGTGCATATATAGATTGAATTCACCATTTTGAAGGCGTTTATCCCATATTGTTAGAATTTTATTTAAATAAAAAAGATAATTAGTCTGTAGTCGCTAATGTGGTGCTTATTGTTTGGAAACGGAGAGAAGAGCGAGAAATGTTAGAAAATGTCGATATAATGCGATGAAATACTACTATTAAGAACGACTTAGTTACAGTATGTTAATTATTAAATCTGCATTTTGATAGGCATTTAATGGAAGAGAATAGGAAATAAGTTTGGAAAAAATGTGAACAAAGGCAGAAAAAAAGGCATTTGAAACACAATTGTAATATTCCTATTACTTAAATGACAAATTATGATGTTATACTTCTATTTGTGGCGAAAGATGTTTTATATAAAGAACTTTCGTCGAAAGCAGGATTATCGTTTGATTTATAGAAGAGAGAATACTATATTAAAAGAGTCTCTCTACCAATTACAACCATAAACATATAGACAATACATAGACAATTAGATTATAAGAATTCTACATTAGATAAGTGCAGGGGGGAAATGGAAATGTTAAAAAAGAAACTAGTGGTACTAAATACAACGATATTACTTGGATTAGGGACTAGCTTAGCCGTACCAGGAATAAATGCTCATGCGAATCAATCACCTAGCATTGTTCAACAAAAGGAATCTTTACAAGGCCAAATTTCAGACGCCCAAATTAAGATCGTAGAAGCACAAGAAGAATTAAAGAAATTAGAAGCACAAATTAAAAGAGTAGATAAGGCAATTGAGGAAAATAAAGCACTTATTGAAGAAACAAAGACAAAGATGGAAACAACAGAAAAAGAAATTGCCTCCCTTGAGAAAAAGATAAAAGAATTAGAAGATAGAATTGAAAAAAGAAATGATGTATTAAAAGAAAGAGCACGTACCTTCCAAGAAAATGGAGGAAGCGTTGATTATATTGAAGTTTTATTCGGTGCTGCTAGCTTTAAGGAGTTTGTTGACCGTGTAGGTGCTGTAGCTACAATCATGGAAGCAGATCAAGATTTAATTGCAAGCAATGAAGCGGATAAAAAAGATTTAGAAACGAAGCAAAACGAAGTAAAAGAAAAGTATGATGAACTGAAAAATACAAAATTAGATCTTGAAGAAATGCAAAAGCAAAATCAAGATAAACAGAAGAAAAATGAGCAAGCAAAAAAAGATTTGAAAGCAAAAGAAGCAGACAATAAAGAACGTAAAGCTGAATTGGAAGAAAAGTATGGCTCATTACAATCTGTAGAACCACAAATTAAAAAGATGATTCAACAAAAAGAACAAGATAACTTAAATCAATTAGTTGCTACAACAGTTGGAACTAGTGATAATGGAAGTTCTAATAATTCTTCTTCCGCAAGTTCTGATAAATCTACATCAGGTTCTAACAAATCAACAAATGGTCCAAAGAAAACGGTAAAAGCTAGTGGAAGTAAATCAAAAGCTATTACAGCAGGATATAAATATATTGGTAATTCTACTTATAAATTTGGTGGAGGAAGAACAGCATCAGATGTAGCAAATGGATTATTTGATTGCTCTGGTTTTGTTAGCTGGGCTTATTCACAGGCTGGATACAGTATTCCTGCAAGCACAGATGCTTTGAAAAACGCTGGGACTCGCGTATCTACAAGTGATATGCAGCCAGGAGATCTAGTATTCTTTAACACATATAAAACGGATGGTCATGTCGGAATTTACATTGGTGGAGGCAAGTTCATCGGTTCTCAAAGCTCTACTGGTGTTGCAATTGCATCTATGGACAGTGGATATTGGAAATCTGTATTTAATGGTAGAGTTGTTCGATTCTAATAGATTGATTTTTTATAAAGCATTACTTGATGAAATTTCATCAAGTAATGCTTTTTATTCTGATTTATTTATATTTAATATATACCCCAGTATTTAAAAGTTATGCATCATTTCCTATTTTTATTACAATATCAGTACGATAATCATAATAAGTTGACCACTATTGGCATCGCTATATTAATGGAGAAGCAGGTATATAAGAAGTAATTCTTGACCAATACAAAATTTTATTATAAAATTTTTAATCGGAATCGTTTTGATTTATGTTGACACTTAACAAGGAAAAGTCTATTATTAAGTGTCATGTATTATAGAAGGAAAGAAATGATAAATATTTATCTGGTGATTAAGTCATAACTTTATATTCGAACAAATAATGTTAATTTTTAAATCGTAATGAGTACGAAATTGACTACTTTTGTACGTACCCATTTCGAGAATGAAATAAATGAAGAATAGATTGCCGCAAATCGTAAAAATTATTAAAGTTAGATAAATGAAGCAATAACAAACAAAGACTTCGATAAAAAGTCGTTTCCTTATTTTTATTCAATACAAAGCACTAACATAACTTACTTATAACACAGTTTAAAGAGGAGCGGTTATAGAGGCGTTAGGGATAAGGAAGATAAATAAATAAATAAATGGAGAGGAGTAATTACTATATGAAACTAGCGACAGTATCAAAAATTACATTTGGATATGAACATGTTCCTGCACTTGAAGATGTATCATTTGAATTAGAATATGGAGAGTTTGTTGGGATTACAGGTCCTAATGGCGCAAGTAAATCTACCTTATTAAAGTTATTATTGGGGCTACTTAAGCCATGGTCAGGGGAAGTGAATATAAGTAAGTTAAATGCGAGTGGAAAAAAATTAACTGTAGGTTACGTTCCCCAACAAATTTCTTCTTTTAACGTTGGCTTCCCAAGCACCGTCATAGAACTTGTTCGATCAGGCAGATATCAACGTAAAAAATGGTATGAAAGATTAAAGGAAGTAGATCATGAAGCAGTAAAGAAATCATTAGAAATGGTTGGAATGTGGGATTACCGTAATAAGAAAATCGGTGAGTTATCTGGAGGGCAAAAGCAAAAGATTGTAATTGCACGTATTCTAGCATCTGAACCTGACTTGCTAGTTTTAGATGAACCGACCACAGGAATGGATGCAGATAGCAGGAAAGGCTTTTATGAATTTATGAAGCATCAAGTAAATGAACATAATAGAACAGTTGTCATGGTAACACATGATCAAGATGAGGTAGAGGATTATTTAGATAAAATTATTCATATTGAGAAAGGAGAAAAAGGCGGATGGAGATGTTTGAGCTTGAATTCATGCAAAGAGCATTTTGGGCAGGTGGGCTCATTGCAATAATTGCACCAATCATTGGAATTTATTTAGTCCTGCGAAGACAAGCATTGATGGCAGATACATTGTCACATATATCATTAGCGGGAGTGGCAATTGGTTTTTTCTTTCAAACGAATGTAACAATTTCTAGTCTTCTCGTTGTAATTGCTGGAGCAATTGGAATTGAATATATGCGACGAGCATACCATACTTATTCAGAAGTATCGATTGCTATTCTTATGGCTGCTGGATTATCGTTCGCTTTATTTCTCATGAGTTTATCTAGTGGCGGAATGACGACAAGCATGGATCAGTATTTATTCGGAAGTATTATTACGATTAGTAAACAACAAGTGATTGTATTAGCAATTGTGACTGGAATTATTCTTCTATTTTTTGTTTTCTTTACGAGAAAGATGTATATTATGACTTTTGATCAAGATACGGCAACAACTAGCGGTATTAATACCAATATGTTATCCATCGCATTTAGTATTTTAACTGGTATTGCTATTTCAGTAATTATCCCAACAATTGGCGTGTTATTGGTTTCTGCCTTGTTAGTATTGCCATCTGCCTTTTCCATCAAATTAGTAAAAGGTTTTAAATGGGTATTTATCGTGGCTATTTTAGTAGCGGCTGTTAGTATCTTTACTGGATTGTTTTCATCTTATCATTTAGGAACGCCTCCTGGTGCAACCATTACTCTATTATTAGTAGTTATTTTACTAGTAGGGTTTTTAAGCCAAAGGATTTATATGTTGGTTCGCCGTGCGTCAAGTCAGAAGAATTATAAAAAAGTAGGATGATAAAAAGAGGAGTGCTTTTTAAGTATACTCCTCTTTTTATCTATACATTAATAACCTTTTTGGTAATCCACTACATTAATTGCTAAATCTTCTTCTTTTAAATAATGATTTGCATTAAGGAGGAAAATGTCTTCGATTACTCTGCTATTGTAATGTTCTGTAGAGCCCGAAGTATGGGGAGTTATAATAACATTTTCCAAATCCCATAATGGACTTGTCTGCTGCAATGGTTCATTTTCAAAAACATCTAAGCCTGCACCCGAAATTTCTCCGTTTTTTAAAGCAGTGACCAAATCATCCTCTTTGACTATTTCTCCACGTCCAATGTTGATAAAAAAGGCAGAGTTTTTCATGTGTTGAAATTGCTCTTTTTGGAATAGTTGGTATGTATCGTCTGTTAACGGCAGTGTGACTACTACATAATCACAGAGAGGAAGGATTTCGTTTAGCTCTTCAGAAGTATATAACTCATCTACATAATCGGTTCGCTTACGTGAATTTCTTACTCCAATAACATGCATATCAAATGCCTTGGCAATTTTAGCTGTTTCTAGCCCAATTGCTCCTAAACCGATAATACCGATCGTTTTTTTGTGTGCTTCCAATTTAATGTCAGTTCCATCCCATTTTCTTTTAAGCTGATTTCGTACATATGTATGAATATTCCTTGTTAGACCAAGTAAGAGCGCAAAAATTGTTTCTGAAATAGGGTAGCCATGTACGCCATTTGCACTTGTAATGACGATATTCTTTTTTCTTAACTGTTCTAAAGGAAGGGAATTTACTCCTGCACTCCAAGTCTGAATCCATTTGAGCTGGTCGTTTTCCATAATAGTTTTTAAATCAAAACTACTTCTCCAGCCAAGAATGATTTCAGAATCAATCAAATGCTCTTGCCAATCATCTTGCTTTAATGCATGGATGATTTCCCATTCAGAAAATGTGGACCGTATCTTTTTCAAAAGGGAGGAATGGAGAGGGTGGGTAAGTAATAATTTTCTTTTTTTCATTTTGGGAACACTCCTTTGTTTTTGAAATTTATTATTCTATTGTAACAAATAAATTGATAATTGGTACTATTTTGTTATTTGCACAATAAACACACATCAAGGAAAGATGATGGGTGTTTATTTGAAATTCACTTTATATTTTTATGTAATTCTTCTTCTTAGAAATCTTATTATATCAATTATCGTTACCCTTACAATAATCCCTCACAGGATGATTCCAACTCGATCCCAATCTCATGTACTGATTGCAAAAATAAGTGGGGTTCCAATTCTTCCTGCACCGATGACACCTAAAATGGCAGCAGAACGAATGTTTATCTTGAACTTCCGGCTGCTAGCAAGCCTTCTGTTGGCCTCATATCTAGAATTCCCTCTAAATATAATTTTCCTAACATCTCTATGGATTGTGGACCTAATACTAGTATTCCAGCAAATGATCCAGAAACCAACTGCTATAATAAATAAAATAGCTATGATAACTTCAGGAAATGTCCGTACGAAGCTTAATGCAAATTTCCCAGTACTTGCGATTGTTTTTCCTTTGCTTCCTATTGTTAGCAGTCTAGAAGGCAAAGGGAAATACAAGGAAGTGCTGATATTAAGGTACCTATTATGGCAATCGCTAATGTATCAAGCAGACACGTAAAAAATCCTCGCCATCTGGCAAATATACATATTCCCAATCTGGATAGAAAAAGCCTGTGAAGATGGCAATAGAGATTAATGTAAATAATAAACAGCTTTTATCAGGTTTAAGAAAAAGAGGGTTAGAGGAGAAAGAAAAGAAATTATAGGTAGTTAAGGAAGAATGAACTTGTTATAATGAACTTGCTTAATAGAGGAATAAAAAGAAGCTTGATTATACTACTTTATTCAGAGGAATTGGAAATTTAGATACTGGAGATGAAATCTTGAATACAGAAGTAACTATATTATTAACAAGTGATATACATGGAAATGTTTTTCCATTGAATTATGGAAATAATACCCCGGCAGATGTTGGTCTTGGTAAAATTGCTTCTATAATTAGAAATGAAAGAACCAAGAACGAGCATACCATTGTTATTGACAATGGTGATTTAATACAGGGCACACCGTTAACCTATCATTATGTGAATTTTTTAGCAGATAAAAAAAATCCAATGATAACGATATTAAATGAATTAAAGTATGATGCGGCTGTAATAGGCAATCATGAATTTAATTATGGGTTAGATATTTTAAAATCGGCAGTGAAGGAATCGAGATTCCCTTGGCTATGTGCAAATATTGTCGATGTAAAAACAAACACTCCATTTTTAGGTAGTCCTTATGTAATTAAAAAAATAAATGGTTTTAAAATTGCTATTCTAGGGATAACAACCGATTACATTCCCAATTGGGAAAATCCTCAGAATATCGAAGGACTGCAATTTAATGATGCATTTGACAGTGCAAAAGAATGGGTAGAGCTGATTAAGAAGGAAGAGCAGCCGGATGTTCTTGTTATCTCTTATCATGGAGGATTTGAAAGGGATCCTGAGACTGGTGAACCATCAGAAGTATTGACTAGAGAGAATCAAGGATATACCATTTGTAAACAGATTGACGGGGTAGATGTACTTTTAACAGGTCATCAACATAGAGAATTAACCGGTAATATCAATGGAACAGAAATTATTCAACCAAGCAATAATGGAAAGTATGTAGGAAAAATAACATTAATACTAGATGATAAAGGCGAAGTAATCGAGAAAAGTTCTGAACTATTATCTGTTGCTGAAGTGGAAGCTGAGGAGGATATTCTATTATTAGTAAAGGAATATGAAGAGAGGACACAAGAATGGTTAGATACACCTATTGGCCGTATCGATGGGGAAATGTTAGTAAAAGATCCGATGCAAATCCGCTTAAAGGACAACCCGCTTATCGAATTTATTAATAAAGTGCAAATGGATGCAGTGCAAGTGAAAATCAGTAATACTGCACTTTTTAATAACGAATCACCGGGATTTAAGCCAAATGTAACAATGAGAGATATTGTATCCAATTATATTTATCCTAATACATTTAAAGTACTTTTGCTATCTGGAAAGGATATTCGTCACGCGCTCGAACATAGTGCAAAATACTTTGCTTTAAATGACGAAGGAGAGCCGATTGTCAACCCTTCGTTTGTTTACCCTAAGCCCCAGCATTACAACTACGATATGTGGGAAGGAATTGAATACACACTCAATCTAACTAAGCCAATTGGACAGAGAGTTGTTCAGTTAGATTTTGAGGGGGCGCCAATAGACGAGGAAGCTTTATATGAAGTAGTAATGAATAATTATCGAGCAGGAGGCGGCGGGGATTTCTTTATGTTCAAAAATAAGCCTGTTATCCGTGAAATTCAACTTGACGCTTCTGAATTAATAGCTAATTATATTATGGAGAGAAAGATCGTACCTGCGACTTGTAATCATAATTGGAAAGTCATTTGGTAAGTGGAAGATAGTATTTACACTTATAACAATAGCATAAAAGATAAAAACAGCTAAAACGGTAGATAGATGATCGTTATTTAGCTGTTTTTTCTGCTTCTATTTATAGAAAGTTTATTGACAAGCTCTTTTATTTCCTTTTTAATATTGTTAATATTGGAAAAATTAAATAGTGTCAGGGGATGGAGAGCGTTGAGTAAACCGGTAATAGGGATAACAGGTGCATACGTATTTAAAAATAAATTTATGGAAGGCACATATGTGCATCATGATTATCAAAAATCCGTTGCAGCCAATGGAGGATTGCCAGTTATCTTGCCGTTTGTAGAGGAGGACCTGGCAAGAGAAATGGTGGATCTTTGTGATGCTGTGATTTTGAGTGGGGGAGAAGATGTAGATCCGAGTTTATTTGGAGAAGATCCACATCAAAATATTGGAGACACCATTCTTTTGCGTGATAAAGTGGAAATACAAATAATTAAAAGAGCGATGGAAACGAATAAACCAATACTTGCGATTTGTAGAGGCATTCAAATTTTAAATGTTGCGTTAGGAGGAACATTAATACAAGATATTTCTTCGCAAATGAAAGATAGTATTAAACACACTCAATCTGTGAGCCGAAGTTTAGACACCCATTTTGTTTCTATTAAAGAAAAAAGTAAGTTAGCCAATATAATTGGAGAAACAAGAACTAGAGTAAATAGCCTTCATCATCAAGCTATTGATTGCTTAGCAGCCGGCTTAGAAATAGTTGCCACTAGTAGTGATGGAGTTATAGAAGCTGTTGAGCATAAGAGTTATCCTAACTTTTTACTAGGGATTCAATGGCATCCAGAATCAATGGCGTCAACTAATGATAAAATGAATCAGATTTTTATAGAATTCATAAAAAGTGTAAAAAAAAGCAGAGGCTAATACGGTAGAAAAGTTTGTCTAATAAATGTAAAATATTGAGAGATACACAACTAGAAAGCTCAAAACAGAAAAAGATGAAAAAAAAGTTAGTATTAAGTCCTAAAATCAGCTAAAATAGTAGGGTAAGACAATTTTTTCTTTGGAGGTATAACAATGAGCGAAAAAACATTTACAGTAATTGATGAAACTGGTATTCATGCAAGACCAGCAACATTATTAGTTAGCACTGCTAGCAAGTTCAAATCAGATATGCAAATCTCTTTCAAAGGGAAATCTGTGAACTTAAAGTCTATCATGGGCGTAATGTCATTAGGTGTACCTAAAGGTGGAGAAATTACTATTTCTGCAACTGGTGAAGATGAAGTAGAAGCAGTTGATGGTGTAGAAGCTGTCCTTAAAAAAGAAGGATTAGTTGGTTAATTTTTTACCCATGACCCTCTTTTATGAGGGTCTCTCTCCATTTATTTTTTATTAAATTAAAGCGGTTACATATTCAGCAGTGAATGGATATGAGATCATTAATTTTATGAACGTAAACATAAAGATTTGACCCTTAATCAAAATGGAATCATACATCAAGGTATTTTGAATGATTCCATGAAAGAAAGGTCAAGTCTTTTTATTATTTGGACTTGTTTGCTAAAATGAGCAATGATAAATACGAATGTTCTTGATTCCTCATTCTGTACAAATTATATGAATTTTTAGTAAAATGTAGAGAAGATAGGGGGATTGGCATGATTGTTAAATTAGAAGAGGTTGGCTTAAAAAGAAATGGTCAGTGGATTTTGAAAAATATTAATTGGGAGATTAAAAAAGGAGAAAATTGGATTCTGTATGGTCTAAATGGGGCCGGAAAGACAGCTTTGTTAAATATGATTTGTGCGTATTATCATCCGACTGTTGGAAAGATGGAAGTATTAGGGAAAGTATTTGGGAAGTCAGAGTTAGGAGGAGCGCTAAGGCGGAATATTGGACTAGTATCCAACCGGCTACAACAAAATTTATATGCATCAGATAGCGCATTTGAAATTGTACTTAGCGGCGCATATGCTTCGATTGGATTATATGAGTCACCAACAGCGGAAATTAGAAACAAGGCAATTGAAATAATGGAGAAGCTAGGCTGCTTGGATTATGCAGATAGACCATATAGTAGTTTATCACAAGGAGAGAGACAAAGAGTATTAATTGGAAGAGCGTTAATGGTAAATCCTGAACTAATTATTTTAGATGAACCAGCTACCGGCTTAGATTTTTTAGCAAGAGAACAATTATTAGATACCATTACTAGTTTGGTATCTGAAAATAGCAGCATCATTTACGTTACGCATCATGTGGAGGAAATATTACCAGTGTTTTCCCATACTTTTCTGCTGAAAAAGGGAGAGGAATTTATCTCAGGATATACAAAGGAAGTATTAACCAGCAAGAATATGAGCAGCTTTTTTTCGTTACCGGTAGAAGTCATTTGGAATAGTCAAAGACCACTATTGGCTAGAAGCAGCTCATTAATAAAGAAATAATAAAGGAGAAAGAATTTTGACATATAAAATTGTATTTATTGATATTGATGGTACATTAGTAAATGAAGAGAAACAAATTCCTAATGACGCGAAAGCAGCGATTAAGGAATTAAAGAAGCGGAATATCCCAATTGTTTTAGCAACTGGAAGAGCACCTTATTTCTTTTCCCATATTTTAGATGAGCTTGGTTTATCGTCATATATTTCTTTTAATGGGTCATATGTTGTCCATGGCAAAAAGGAAGTATATAAAAAACCAATCCCGATGAATACCCTAGAATTGCTAGAAAATACTGCCTTAAAAAATAATCATCCTATCGTTTTTCAAGGGAGTAAGGAAGGTTGTGCTAATCATAAAGAGCATGCACATATTATTGAATCCTTCCAATCATTAAAATTAAAGGCACCTTCTTATCGACAAGATTTTTGGAAGGAAGCCGATATTTATCAATGCTTGCTTTTTTGTGAGGAAAGCGAAGAAAAGGTATATGAAGAAGCGTTTTCTAATATACATTTTGTTCGTTGGCATCCTTTATCCATGGATGTTATTCCAACAGGTGGATCTAAAGCAGCTGGGATTGCACAAATTTTAAACATTTTAAATATCGATCCAAAGGAAGCAGTAGCATTTGGAGATGGATTAAACGACAAAGAAATGCTTTCGTATGTAGGAATGGGAATAGCTATGGGGAATGCTCATGAAGATATTAAGCCATATGCAAAATTTATTACAAAGCATGTAGATGATGGAGGACTAGCTTACGGATTACAAAAAATAAGCCTCCTTTAACCTATAATTCGTAAGAAGAGGTTTGGAGACAAAAAGATATTGGAGAAGTAGAATTGCATTTTCATGTGTTGCTTAGCACAGAGCACCACCTTGATTCAAAAAGTTTAAATAAATATCCTTTACTCAACTTCAGTTTCCAATATACAGCAATTTTCCTACAGTCTGGATACATATATAAAGAAGCTGCCAAAATATTTATCAGTTTTTTGGCAGCTTTTTAGTACTATCTGCAATAAGGCAGCAATTGCTGACTTTATATCAAAATAAGTTTGATTAGTCCTCCCAATTTTCATAGACAACCACTCCTCCTGATAAATCGATTGTATTACGTTCTCCTTTATACAGAAGTTTGCCATCTTCTTCTACAATTAGATTTTCATAAGTAAACACTTTTTTCCCGTTTGGCAAGGTAATGACTACTTTGTCCCCATATTCTTCTGTTCCTGTTTTCGGCTCACTAGCAAAATATCTATCTGAAAATATATAGCCTCCAAAAATTGTGGTAAGCAGTAAGATAGAGCCTAAAAAATACATCACTTTTTTACCAATATTATTTTTTTTTCCATTTTCCTCATGTTTATCTGTACGTTTCATATGCTTCTCCACAATATCACCTTTTCATTAAGTTTTATTGCTCAAATGGTAACAATGGTATATAGAAAATATTTAGTAGGTATAGATAAAATTCCCCTTAAATTAACATATGAAACAAATTCTTAAAGATGACGAAATATTAATGGCAGATTGATATTTTGGCATATTTATTAAGCTGGAGCTAAATAGGGGTATTAGGTATTTATTTCTGTATGTCAGTTCATACAATATAAGTATAAATTAGATGTTTTTCTAAAAATTCCTGAAACCTTTCTTCGTTTAAGTCGTAAGTATGGTAAGTACTAAAATGAAGGGGGTCTGATTTTAGTGAATACATAGCAAAATTAAATTTTTAGAAAGTGAATGATGTATATGGAATTATTCGGCTTTGATCTTCCGTCCATTTATTTAACTGTTTTAATTGGTTCGGGAATATGTGTCATATTAACCTTATTACTTTCAGACTTATTTGGTGGAGATGTTGGTGTATTTAATCCTACTTTAATCCTTGCTTTTTTTACGATATTATCAGCAAGTGGTTATCTTATGGAGAAGTATTCTACTATCAATAGCATCATTATTCTTTCCATTTCAGCAGTAATCGCACTTATTATTTCCAGCTGTTTACACCTTTTTGTTTTTATTCCTCTTGCCAATGCAGAAGAATCATTAGTTTATAGCGATGAATCACTTAAGGGAAGAATTGGTAAAGTTATTACAACAATTCCGAAGGACGGTTATGGAGAAATATTGATCGAAAGCATCAGTGGAAATATCTCAAAAACGGCAGCTAGCTTTTATAATGAAGAAATTGGCTTTGGTGAAGAAACGGTTGTAGTAGAGATTAAAGAAAATGTTGCTTATGTTGTTCGCAAGGATGGCATATAGAAAAGCAAACAAAAGGAGGAAAAATAAATGGCCATTGAGATTTATATTGTAATAGGAATTGTAGCATTTTTATTAATCGCACTTATTAGTATTTTTATGGCGAAATATAAAACTGCAGGACCGGATGAAGCATTAATTGTAACAGGTAGTTATTTAGGTTCTAAAAATGTTCATGTTGATGAATCAGGAAATAAAATTAAAATTATTAGAGGGGGAGGGGCATTTATTCTCCCAGTTTTCCAGCAATCCGAACCTCTGAGTTTATTATCTAGTAAATTAGATGTTTCTACACCGGAAGTATATACAGAACAAGGCGTTCCAGTTATGGCAGATGGCACAGCTATTATTAAAATTGGTGGTTCTATTGGTGAAATTGCCACTGCAGCTGAACAGTTTCTAGGAAAATCAAAACAAGATCGTGAAAACGAAGCAAGAGAAGTATTAGAAGGACATTTACGTTCAATTCTAGGTAGTATGACAGTCGAAGAAATTTATAAAAATCGGGATAAATTTTCGCAAGAAGTACAAAGGGTTGCTTCGCATGACTTAGCAAAAATGGGTCTAGTCATTGTATCCTTTACAATTAAAGATGTCAGAGATAAAAACGGATACTTAGAATCGCTTGGTAAACCAAGAATTGCTCAAGTAAAACGAGATGCAGATATTGCAACGGCTGAGGCAGATAAAGAAACAAGAATCAAAAAAGCCGAAGCAGATAAAGATGCTAAAAAGGCAGAGTTAGAAAGAGCAACAGAGATTGCCGAAGCAGAAAAAGAAAACCAAATGAAGATTGCTGATTATAGAAGAGAGCAAGATGTTGCGAAAGCACGTGCTGACCAAGCGTATGATTTAGAAAGTGCTCGATCTAAGCAAGAAGTTACCGAACAAGAAATGCAAATTAAGATCATTGAAAGACAGAAACAAATTGAGTTGGAAGAAAAAGAGATCTTAAGAAGAGAAAAGCAGTATGATTCAGAGGTTAAAAAGAAAGCAGATGCCGATCGTTACGCAATGGAACAGGCTGCCGAAGCGAATAAACGCCGAGAAATTGCCGAAGCAGATGCAAACCAATATCGTATTGAATCACAAGCAAAAGCGGAAGCAGAAAAAGTGCGGGTAGATGGTTTAGCAAAAGCGGAAGCAGAAAAAGCAAAAGGGGAAACAGAAGCAGAAATTATCCGCTTAAAAGGTTTGGCCGAAGCAGAAGCAAAACGCAAAATTGCCGAAGCATATGCACAATATGGTCAAGCGGCAATCTTGGATATGGTACTTGGTATGTTACCTGAATACGCAAAACAAGTGGCCAGCCCATTAGCTAATATCGATAAGATTACGGTTGTGGATACTGGAAGTGATAGCAGTAACGGTGGCGCAAATAAAGTCACAGGCTATGCAACAAACTTAATGTCAACAATGCAAGAATCACTAAAGGCATCTGCTGGAATCGATGTAAAAGAGTTACTTGAAAATTTATCAGGCAAAGGAAATATTCGTCAGAGTATTAATGAGTTAAACGATAATTTAAGTAATAAATCAGAATAAAGAAAAAAGAGACTCATCTGAAATTATTTCAGATGAGTCTCTTTTTTCTTTATTTTTTTTCTTTTAAATCTTCAATTGAATTAATATCTTTCATATAGCTAGGTACAACAAGACCTAGTTTTGTTCCTTCTAAGTTAGGTCCTAGATCTTCGAATTGACCTTTGTATTTGTTCGCATAGTCTTCATGCGTAATTGGTAACCAACCTGCAATATGTGCATCTAGGCTGCCATCTGCTACACCAGTCCACATCGGACCTGCTTCGACTTGACTTAACGTTACATTATAACCTAAATCTGTTAAAACTTTGCCGATAACATTGGTACTTGCAATTTCACTATCCCATGCTACATATCCAATTTTAATTTTGTCTCCGTCTACCTTGCTCACGCCTTTTGTCCATTCACTAACTTTATCAGCATTATCTTTTATCCATTTTTCAGCTGCTTTTGCTGGATCTTCACCTTCATAAATATCCATCATAACAACACCCATATCATCTGTTGTCCAATGGAAATTATCCAGAACTTGATATGCTTCAGGCATATCTTCTTTTAATCCATTACGTGCAATGGAGTGAATGTTTTCATCTGCACCAAAAGAGCCTTTTGGATCTTCTAAGTATTTTAAATCATATGCAGTGAACATCCAATGTGGAGTCCAGCCAGTTATGATAATTGGTTCTTTTTTATCATACGCTTTTTTTAGCGTAGCAGTCATTGCTGCGCTTGAGCCTTCTACTAATTTCCAATCTTTTAAGTCATAGTCGCTAATCGCCTTACTAGCTGCTTTCATGATACCTGCACCAGGATCGATGCCGATAATTTCATAATCAACTTTTTCACCAATTGTTGCATTCGGATCGTCTGCACTGTTAGAACCACAGGCAGCTAACCCTAAAGTAAGAGTGATTGCTCCTAATAAACTAGTCATTTTTTTCATATTATTTTGCCCCCTTTTTCTTTGTACCCACATTTTGGGTAATTCTATCTAAAATGATCGCAAGTACTACAATAGATATACCAGCTTCAAATCCACGCCCAATTTGAATTTGAGTTACAGCACGATATACATCAGCACCAAGTCCTGGTGCACCAACCATTGCAGCAATAACTACCATTGATAGTGCAAGCATAATACTTTGGTTAATCCCAGCTAGTATTGTTGGCATAGCAAGTGGTAACTCAACCTTTAATAATTTTTGGCTAGTTGTGCTACCGAAGCTTTCTGTCGCTTCTCTAATATCACTAGGAACCTGTTGGATTCCAAGAATAGTCAAACGAATAGTAGGTGGCATAGCAAATATTACCGATGCTACCACTCCAGGTACGACCCCGATACTAAAGAAGAAGATAGCAGGAATAAGATAAACAAAGGCTGGCATTGTTTGCATAAAGTCTAATATTGGGATAACAATATTGCGGACAGTGTTATTTTGTGAAGCCCATATTCCTAGTGGAACACCAATTATAATGGAGATAAATACAGCAGAGAGAACAAGAGCCAGTGTATCAATCATGGGTTCCCAATAGCCTAAATTATCTACTAGTAGTAATCCGATAAGAGTGAAGATTGCAATCTTCTTATTCGCTAATTTCCATGCGAGTAATGTAAGTAAAATGATTAATAAAATAGGAGGAATAAATCCAAAGAAGCCTACTAAAATATTTACTACAAATTCTAATACTGCAGTGATGCCATCAAATAATACTTCAAAAGTAGTTGTCAGCCAAGCAACAAAGGAATCAATCCAATCTGCAACTGGTAATTTAGGAATTAGATTATTCATTATTCATTCCCCCCAACTAATACTGATTCTTCGGTTGGCGGAGTATTAATAAGTTCGTTGTTACCAGCAAGGGCTCCAATAACTGCACCTCTAACCAGAATCCCTTTTAATCTATTCTGTTCATCTATTACGGCAACTGGAATGATTGCAGTTGATACTTTATCAAAAAGATCAGCTAATAATGTGTCACCTGTAACGGTAATTACATCTTTTTGTAAAATGTTTTCGATGCCTTCATTTTTTTCGGCAGCTGCACGTGCATCATCTGCTGTGATTGCTCCGAGTAATTCTCTTTTCTTATTAACGACATAGATGCTTGAAATTCCTAGTTTCTTCATCATTTGTAATGCGACACGAGGTCCCTTTTCAATCGTTACTGCTTCTGCGCGTTTCATTATATGATTGGCAGTCAATACTTTCGATAAATCTACATCTTCGACAAATCGTTCTACATAATCATTGGATGGATTCATTAATATTTCTTCAGGTGTTCCAACTTGAACAATGGATCCATCTTTCATTAGTGCTATACGATCGCCAATACGAAGTGCTTCATCTAAGTCATGTGTAATAAAGATAATTGTTTTTTCCATATTTGATTGCAAGTCTAATAATTCGTCCTGCATATCTTTTCGAATAAGAGGATCAAGGGCACTAAATGCTTCATCCATTAGAAGAATATCTGGGTCATTTGCTAAAGCGCGAGCAAGACCGACCCTTTGCTGCATTCCACCACTTAATTGGTCTGGATATTGGGATTCATAACCTGATAATCCAACTAATTTAAGTGATTCAAGTGCACGTTCTTTTCTTGTTGCTTTATCAATCCCTTGAATTTCTAATCCATATTCCGCATTTTCCAATATTGTTCGATGAGGGAGTAGAGCGAATTTTTGGAAGACCATACTTATTTTTTCTCTGCGAACTTTACGTAAGTCTTCTTTTGACATTTTTACGATGTCTTTGCCATCAATATAAATGTTCCCGATTGTAGGATCAATCAGACGATTAAACATACGTACTAATGTAGATTTACCACTACCGGATAGCCCCATGATTACAAAGATTTCACCAGGATTCACTTCAAAACTAGCCTTGTTTACACCGACTGTTGCTCCTGTTTTTTTGAGGATATCCTTTTTTGATTCACCACTATTTAGTAGTTGAATTGCTTTTTTTGCGTTTTTGCCGAAAATCTTTGTAACATTTTCGACTTTTAATTTTGCCATACTTTCCATTCTTTCACCTCTTTAATTCTAAACGCTCTGTAAAGCGAGCCTACATATATTATAGAAGATAACCAATAGACACTTCAAACTGTATAATCAGTTAAAAAGATTCATTCTGAACGTACAGAAAAAACTGTATGAACTATAGGGCTTATATGCTTAATAATGCGCCCAAATGCTTTGATATACTATCTAGGTTACTACTTTACAATTTTTTTATTCATGTTAATCTATAAACAGAAAAAGTATTTAAGTGCTTGATTATTGATTCACCTTGATTATTGAAATAATCATGATTACAATGTATAAGTAAACATATAATATGGATGTGAATGATAAATGACGGATAGGGAGCAGTTAAATATTGCTCGAGAGAGAGTGATTGATTCCGTAGCTCAAAACATGGATTTATATGGAGTGACTGAATCAATTGGTAGATTATATGGAATGCTATTGTTCCAAGAAAATCCTATGACGCTTGACGAAATGAAAGAAGAGCTAGGGATGAGTAAAACCAGTATGAGTACGTCGGTTAGAACCTTGCTTGAATTGAAGATGGTAGACAAAGTATGGCGAAAAGGTGTTCGAAAAGATTTATATAGAGCAGAAGAAGATTGGTATCAAACATTTATCGATTATTTCACAATTAAATGGCGGTTAGCGATTACTGAAAATATATATGCAATTGAAAAATCAATGAATGAAATAAAAGCTTTAATGAATAAAGAAGGAATTTCTGAAGATGTTATAAAAGATGCAACTAATGACTTAGAGAAAATGAATTATGCACTAGATTATTATGATTGGCTTGAACGTTTTGTAGATAGTTTAGAATCACATGAAATTTTTAATTTCATTCCAAAAAATAAAGAATAAAAAATTATATGAAGGTGCTATCTTCTAAGGGTTTTTTTAAAACTCGGAAGATAGCGCCTTTTGTAGTTTATAAAGAAAAATTTGATATAAGGGAAAAATCAGCAAGAAACGAGAACAATGTAATCCCAAGGATATCTGGTTAAAAAACCTAAAAAATGTGCATTTGTCTATCGCACATTTTTAATTCTTGAATAGGATATATGGAATCAAAAAAAGGAGGTTTTTATTCATGGGTGAAGTTGGAGTAGGTTACGGCGGAGGTTTCGCTCTTTTAGTAGTATTGTTTATTTTATTGGTAATTATTGGTGCTTCTTGGGGTTACGGCGGATTTTATTAATCCGTAACGAAACAGATATTAAAAGGAGGAAATAGAATGTACGGATATGGTTGTGGATATCCCGGCTATGGTTATGGCTATGGTGGTGCAGGTTACGGCGGAGGTTTCGCTTTAATCGTTGTTTTATTCATTCTTTTAATCATTGTGGGTGCAGCTTGCTTTAAATGGTAAAATAACGAAAAATGGAAGGCTGATTCGAAGAGTCAGTCTTCTTTTAATGATATTAAGTAGAGTGAATAAAGTACATATATTTATACAAAATATACTTTTTCGTGCAATGAAACGTGCAGGGTTCCACAGATTATCTTTTGGGGAGCAAATCATTCTTTCTTAATTTTGAGGAGTCATAACTATTTGCTAAAATGAATAGATAAGATATGTATTAGGGGGAAATGGATAGATGGATTCCTTAGTTCAATTAATAAAGTCTGCTAATTATTTTGTTATATTTACTGGTGCTGGGATGTCTACGGAGAGTGGATTGCCTGATTTTCGATCTGCTAATAAGGGATTATGGACTGCTGAAAAAAAACAATACCTTTCCAGTACGAGTGCCCTAAATAATCATGTGCAAGAATTTATTGAGTTTTATCGTAACCGAGTTCAAGGTATTCATGAATTTAAGCCGCATCATGGCTATTACATATTAAGTGATTGGGAAAGAAAAGGCTATGTAAAACAAATCATCACACAGAATGTGGATGGATTTCACGAAGAAGCAGGAAATCAGAAAGTTGCTGAATTGCATGGAACATTAAAAAAGGTTCATTGTGAAATATGTGGAAGGAGCTATCCTAGTGATGAATATTTACATGACAACTATTCATGCAGTTGTGGAGGAATATTAAGACCTTCCATTGTACTTTTTGGAGAAATGCTCCCAGAACAGCCATTTTTGAGAGCGGAAGAGGCAGCCATAAATTCTGATGTCTTCTTAGTTTTAGGGTCCTCTTTATCCGTTTCACCAGCAAATCAATTTCCCTTACTTGCAAAGCAAACAGGGGCTAAACTTATCATTATTAATAAAGAGCAAACTCAAATGGATGGCATTGCTGACATTGTCATTTATGAATCAATCGGAAAGGTATTAGAAGAAATTAATCTTAAGCTGTAATGTTCATCAATTGGCTAGGAATACATAAGATTGATGATACTCATAAAAAAAGAAAAATAGTACAAAGAAAAGTAGCTGAATACGTTTAAATCCATTGCAAACTTTGATATATCGAGATAATATAAGGGAATGGACTAAATTTGAAACCGTAAAAGAGAGGAAAGTAACATGTCAAAGAATTTTAAACAGGATGTACTATCTCGTCGCACCTTTGCGATTATTTCCCATCCGGATGCTGGAAAAACGACGTTAACGGAAAAGTTATTACTATTCGGCGGAGCAATTAGAGATGCTGGAACAGTAAAAGGGAAGAAAACAGGAAAATATGCGACAAGTGACTGGATGGAGATAGAAAAGCAAAGAGGGATTTCTGTTACATCAAGTGTGATGCAATTTGACTACAAAAATGCACGAGTAAATATTTTGGATACACCGGGACACCAAGACTTTAGTGAAGATACTTATCGTACTCTAACAGCTGTGGATAGTGCTGTGATGATTATTGATTCGGCAAAAGGAATAGAGGAACAAACGTTAAAGTTATTTAAAGTGTGTAAGATGCGAGGTATCCCTATTTTTACATTTATTAATAAATTAGATCGCCAAGGGAAGCCACCTCTTGAATTACTTGCGGAATTAGAAGAAGTAATGGGAATCGAGTCTTATCCAATGAATTGGCCGATTGGAATGGGGAAAGAATTTTTAGGTATATATGATCGTTTTTATAATCGAATTGAGCAGTTCCGTGTAGAAGATAAGGAAAGATATGTTGATCTAAATGAAGATGGTGAGATTGAAGGAGATCATCCAATTAAACAGGATTCTTTATATGATCAAACATTAGAAGAAATTATGCTTTTAAATGAAGCTGGAAATGAGTTTTCTGAGGAGAAAATTAATAATGGTGATTTAACACCTGTATTTTTTGGCAGTGCATTAAGTAATTTTGGGGTACAAACATTTTTAGAAACATATTTGCAATTTGCACCGTCTCCACAAGCTAGAAAATCTACCATTGGAGAGATTGATCCTTTATCAGAAGAGTTTTCGGGGTTCATTTTTAAAATTCAAGCGAATATGAATCCAGCTCACCGTGACCGTATTGCGTTTTTACGTATTTGTTCTGGGAAATTTGAAAGAGGCATGACGGTTAATTTACCTAGAACAGGGAAGCAAGTAAAGTTAGCGCAATCTACACAATTTATGGCAGATGATCGAAGTACAGTTAATGAGGCGGTTAGTGGAGATATTATTGGGTTGTATGATCCAGGTTTTTATCAAATTGGCGATACATTAACGGTTAGCAAGAATGCTTACCAATATGAAAAACTACCTCAATTTACACCTGAGCTTTTTGTGAAGGTAACGGCAAAGAATGTAATGAAACAAAAACATTTTCATAAAGGCATTCAGCAGCTCGTACAAGAAGGTGCAATTCAGTTATATAAGACTGTCAAAACAGAAGATTATTTGCTGGGAGCAGTTGGTCAGCTACAATTTGAAGTATTTGAGCATCGAATGAGAAATGAGTACAATGTAGAAGTAATTATGGAGCATGTAGGTTCAAAAATTGCCCGTTGGTTAGTGGATGAAGAGGTAAATGAAAATCTTTCTAGTGGAAGAAGTCTGCTCGTAGAGGATCGCTACGGCAAAAAAGCATTTTTATTTGAAAATGAATTTGCATTAAGATGGTTCCAAGATAAAAATCCAGAAGTGAAATTATATAATCCGATGGATGAACAAGAATAATTCACTAAAAGAAGAGATTATTACAAAAGTATTCTACCTGTTTTAAATGGAGATTCTTTTGTAAATAGTCTCTTTTTTATGTAATGGAAAATTAGCTCTATGTTGAAATGATGTCAGATTTTCGAACATATGAAAGGGGGAGGAAGGGAGAAGGAACAAGTGTTTATTATCAAAATGTAGCTTTTTGTTATGTTGAAATAATTTTTATTTGATGGAACGTAGATATATACTATCTTTTTTCTGATATAAAAGCGGAGAGATGGTTTTTGTATCGAGTAAAAAAGAAAGTCTTTCGGTATACGAATTACTGATATATAAGGTTTTTGTAAATCTAAATAAAAACGAAAACGTTTAAATTGTTTTCATAATTAAAAGTTTTCAAAAAACTATTTGTAATTCTAATAAAAATAGGTATAATAAAAACATGATGTTACAAAAGTTAACAAACAATTGTTAAATGAGTTGGCTTTTTAACTTCTAATAGGACTGATACTAACATTCGATGTAATAAGAGTATTCTTGTAAATATAATAGATTGAATATTCTTTTAATTAGAGTTTGCTAGTATCATAAAAACAAGATATAGGGGGATATATTGTATGAAGAAAAGTTTGTCGCTTACTTTTAGTATTTTATTAGTGCTTGTTCTAGCTTTAGCTGGCTGCTCAAGTAAGTCAGGATCAGATGGGGAAAGTACTAATGGTGCAAAAACAAGTTCTTCTAAAAGTTTACTTGAAACCATTAAAGATAGAGGGACATTAAAAGCAGGTGTTAATGATGCTCTTCCTGGTTTTGGCTACATAGGTTCAGATGGAAAAAATACTGGTTTTGATGTTGATTTTGCAAGAGCGATTGCAGCGGGAGTTCTTGGAGATCCTTCCAAAATTGAGTTTAGACCACTATCAGCTACAGACCGCTTTACTGCTGTTCAATCTGGTGAAGTAGATGTATTAATTCGTAATACAACTTGGACAACAAACCGTGATGCTGAAGTGGGGCTAAGTTTTGCTCCAGTTACTTTCTATGATGGGCAGGGAATAATGGTTCCAAAGGATAGTGGAATCAAAACACTGAAAGATTTAGAGGGTAAAACAATTGGAGTAGAAACGGGAACAACAACCGAATTAAACTTAGCTGATCAGATGAAAGCAGCTGGTGTTAACTATACAGCACAAACATTTGATAATGCAGATGCTGTAATTGCTGCATATGAACAGGGTTCTATTGATGCTTGGACAACAGATAAATCAGGATTAGTTTCTCGCCAGTCTACTTTGCAGGATCCAGATGCTCATATTATTTTAGAAGAAACATTATCAAAAGAACCACTAGCTCCAGCTGTGAAGGATGGAGACGAAAAATGGGCGGATGCAGTATCATGGATTGTATATGCAACCATTCAAGCGGAAGAATTCGGTATTACCTCTAAAAACGTAGATGATTTCTTAACTAGTGAAAACCCAGAGATTAAGCGTCTTTTAGGAGTGGAAGGTAATCTAGGAGAACAGCTAGGCTTAGCCAATGATTTTGCCTACCAAGTAATTAAACAAGTTGGTAACTATGGTGAAATATACGAGCGAAATTTAGGCCCTGACACAGTGTTCAAATTAGAGCGTGCACAAAATGCGTTATATACTGATGGGGGATTATTGTACTCTATTCCATTCCGTTAATAGGTAATAACACAGATAAAAATATGGGGGGTCTCAAAAACCAAAGTGTCTAATCTATTTGAGATACCCCCTATTCTTTTAAGTGAGAGGTGAGAAATAGTGGAAATGAAAAAAACAACATCGACTCCTCTTTGGAGAAATAGAAAAGTGGTCCCGATAATTAGTCAAATTATCTTTGTTCTAATTGTAGGAATAGTAATTGCCTTTATGGTGAGAAATGTAATATCAGGTCTCGAACAAATAGGTTTAGTATTAGGATTAGACTACTTAAATTTAAAAGCATCTTTCCCTATAGCAGAATCTATTATTAGTTATACACCTGACGATCCTTATACACGTGCTTTATTAGTAGGATTATTAAATACACTTAAGGTTTCCGTTTTTGGGATTATCCTTGCAACTATTATTGGAGTCATTGTAGGAGTTGCGAGATTATCAAACAACTGGTTAGTCAGTAAAGTGGCAACAGTATATGTTGAAGTTTTTAGAAATACACCATTATTGGTTCAAATTTTCATTTGGAATTTTGCTGTTTTTTTACCAATGCCGAAAATTCAAGATGCTATATCGGTTGGGCCGTTTTATTTTTCAAATAGAGGTGCCTCTATTCCGTGGTTTACCTTACAGGATAATACGCTGATCTGGCTTGTCATTCTAATTTTTTTAATCGCAGGAAGCATAATTTTATTCAAAAAATTAACCAAAGTATCGATAGAATCAGGTAAGTCTACATATCCGTTCATTTCAAGTGTGGGATTAATAGTAATTGGAACGATAATTATCTATATTATTTTAGGAAATGGACCACTTGGTTTTTCTGTTCCTGTATTTAATGGCAATTCATTTGAAGGAGGAACGTCATTATCCATCGGGTTTATGTCTGTTTTAGCTGCCTTAACAATCTATACATCAACCTATATTTCTGAAATTGTTCGTGCAGGAATAATGGGGGTTCCAAAAGGGCAGACAGAAGCTGCTAAAGCGCTTGGATTTAAAAGTCATAAAGCACTTCGGTTAATTATTTTTCCGCAAGCAATTAGAATCATTATCCCGCCATTAACAAGCCAATATTTAAATTTAATAAAAAACTCAAGTTTAGCAATGGCTGTAGCATATCAAGATATTGTTGGAATCGGAAATACAATTATTAACCAGACAGGACATACATTAGAAACTTTATTAATTGTTATTTCAGTGTATTTATTATTTAGCTTAACTACATCACTGTTAATGAATATTTTTAATAAAAAATTCCAGCTGGTAGAAAGGTAGGGAGGTAAATGGATAATATACAACTGAATACGGAACCAGTTTTGGAAACGAAAAAATTGAATAAACAAAAGAAATTACAATTATGGCTGAAAAATAACTTATTTAAGGATTGGAAAAATGCTATTTTAACGATTGTCACATTAATGGTTACTATCTATTTGCTTACGAGAATAGGTAAGTTTTTATTGGCAAGTGAATGGGGAGTTGTTACTGACAATTTAAGGCTCCTCTTTGTCGGACAATTTCCAATAGAAGAAATATGGAGATTGTGGATATCTCTTCTGTTATTATCAGTGTTTTTAGGTACTACTTGGGGAGCTTGGAGAGGGATTATCGGACATGTTGCCATTAGTCTTAGTATTCTTCTAGTTATATTTGGAGTAATTCCTTATACGGCAATGGAATCAAAAGTATATTTATTTACGAGTGCAGCAGTGATATTCCTTTTTTACTTTATCGGAAAATATGTTCCGAAGTTAAAAATCCCCCTCCTTATATTATGGATTTTATATATACCGATTACTCTTTCTATTATTAATGGGTTTGGTGTACTTGAGCCAGTAAAAACAAATATTTGGGGAGGATTTTTATTAACGCTTGTTATCGCTTCGGTTGCAATTATTTGTTCTTTCCCATTAGGTTTACTCCTAGCAGTGGGGAGACGAAGTAAACTGCCTATAATCAAATATTGCTGTATTCTTTATATAGAATTAATCCGAGGAATGCCGCTGATTATGGTGTTATTTATTGCCCAATTATTGCTGCCGATGTTCCTTGGGGGAATCGAACTAGATAATGTAGTCCGGGCAATGATAGCATTCACTTTATTCAGTGCGGCCTATTTAGCAGAAAATATCCGTGGAGGTCTGCAATCAATACCGAGAGGACAATTTGAAGCAGCGCAAGCTCTAGGATTAAATAATTTTAAGGTAATGATTTTTGTCATATTGCCACAGGCTTTAAAAGCAGTTATCCCAGCTATGGTTGGTCAATTTATTTCCATCTTTAAAGATACATCTTTAGTTGCGGTTATTGGATTAGCAGATTTTCTTGGAATGGGAAAAAAAATTGCTGCAAATCCGGAATATTTAGGTAAATATATGGAGTTATATATTGTGATTGCTTTTATATACTTCATCTTCTGTTTCTTAATGTCGCATGTAAGTAAGCATATAGAAAAATCACTTGGTGTAGGGACGAGATAGAAAGGAGAATGAGAGGATGGAAAGTGTCTTTAGTGTAAATAAATTGTCGACGCCTCTAAATGAGAGAGAGGATATTATTAAAGTTACTAAATTGAATAAATGGTATGGAGACCACCATGTATTAAAAGACGTAGATCTTACGGTAAAGCAAGGGGAGGTAATTGTAATTTTAGGACCATCAGGTTCTGGTAAGTCAACCTTTATTCGTACGATAAATGCTTTAGAGGAATTTCAAAAGGGGCACATAACGGTTGATAATATTGCATTAACAGATGATTTGAAAAACATTGAAGAAATTCGGAAAGAAACGGGAATGGTGTTTCAATCATTTAATTTATTCCCTCATATGACTATCCTAAAGAATATCTCTTTAGCACCAATTTGGGTGAGAAAGTGGAAAAAAACAAAGGCAGAACAAATTGCGAAAGAATTACTTGAAAGAGTTGGTATTCCAGAACAAGCAAATAAGTATCCAGGACAATTGTCAGGTGGACAACAGCAACGTGTTGCAATTGCACGAGCATTAGCGATGCAGCCGAAGATTATGCTGTTTGATGAACCTACTTCTGCACTAGATCCTGAAATGGTAAAGGAAGTATTAGATGTTATGAAAACTCTAGCAGAGTCAGGCATGACCATGTTGGTGGTAACACATGAGATGGGTTTTGCAAGACAAGTGGCAGATCGAATCATCCTTTTTGATAAAGGCGAAATTGTAGAAACCGGAAAACCGGAAGAACTATTTGATCATCCGAAGCATGAACGGACAAAAGCGTTTTTATCTCAGATATTATAAAAAGAGCCCTAGGGCTCTTTTTTAGTGTTTATATGAAATATGGATCTCTATAAACAGTATTTTCATCCATTTTTTTATTTTGTAAAAATATAACAATTTATTTTGAATAAAATATCAAGATTTCGCTAAAAATGTAATAGTAGGTATAGAAAAATAGATGGTGATACCAATGAAGGGCCTAAGTAGAATTGAAGCAATCATGTGGAGTATAGCTTTACCTGGTTTTAGTCAGTTATTATTGAAAAAATATTGGAAAGGAACACTATTAGTTATCTTAGAATTTATTATAAATGCGAAAAGTAATTTTAATTTAGCTATTATGCTGAGTTTTTGTGGCAATATCCAAGAGGCAATTGAAATTATCGACTTTCAATGGATATTGTTTTATCCGTGTTTATATATGTTCGCAATGTGGGATGCCTATAAGGAAGTTATGGAATCAGAAAATGAATATGCTTTCTTACCATTTGTGTTTTGCGCATATTTTGTTACCGTAGGTGTTTTTTATTCGACACAAATGAAGTTATTTGGAGTATTGTTAGGTCCTGTATTTTTGCCCATGGTATTTTTGATACCTGGAATCATTAGTGGGTATGTAGTTAAGTATTGCTTAATTTATTTTAAAAAAAGAAACATTCTTAAAGAGGAAAATGATGATTGACTAAGAAACAAGATGAAAGAAATACAGATAGAAAAAAATTATCAGTAAAATTAAAAAATATGCAAAAAACCATTGGCAAATAGTTCAATATTGTATATAATTAATACATATTAATATTTGTATACTACTCAAAGGGGAGTAGCTTTTAGGTTTAATACCTAAAACAAAGTCGTCAGTTCATGGCATATGCCATCGGCTTTGTTGGCATATTAGTGCTTAGCAAGACCTTTGCCTATTTGGCAAAGGTCTTTTTTTGCGCACTTTTGTACATAATAACGAAAGTCGTAGCAAAACCTGCTAATAGGAGTATACAAATAAAAACCTAAAGGGGGAAATTTTATTGGATGCAAGCATGTTACTAGAGTATGGGTGGGTTTTACTGATTCTTGTCGTTTTAGAGGGGTTACTAGCAGCTGATAATGCGGTTGTAATGGCTGTTATGGTTAAGCATTTGCCCGTAGAACAACAAAAAAAGGCACTTTTCTACGGATTATTGGGTGCTTTTGTATTCCGTTTTGCTACTTTATTTATGATTTCTTATTTAGTGGATGTTTGGCAAGTGCAAGCGATAGGGGCGCTTTATCTTCTCTTTATTGCAGTGCATAATATTTACGGAAAGTATGCGAAGAAGAATGAAGACGATAAAGACAAGAAGCCGAAGAAACAATCGGGTTTCTGGATGACTGTTTTTAAAGTAGAATTAGCAGACATTGCTTTTGCGATTGATTCCATGTTAGCAGCGGTTGCCCTTGCGATTACATTACCAAAAACAAATTGGTTTACGCTAGGCGGCATTGATGGAGGACAATTCTTAGTTATGTTCCTTGGGGGATTAATTGGATTGATCATTATGCGTTTTGCTGCAAACTGGTTTGTGAAGTTACTTCATTCTCGTCCATCTCTAGAAACAGCAGCATTTTTAATTGTAGGCTGGGTTGGGGTGAAATTAGCAGTATTTACGTTGGCACATCCATCGGTAGGATTCTTAGATGAGCATTTTCCGGAATCGAAAATATGGAAAGGAATCTTCTGGTTTGTGCTAGTAGCTATTGCAGTTGGTGGATATCTCTTCTCCAATAAAGAAGCAGTTAAAGCAAAAGAAAGTAATGCATAAGCATGATGAAAAAGCCATTCATTAGGAATGGCTTTTTCTTTTTGCTCAGGACTTTAGTTCAGCAGATTTAACTTATTGCGTTTTTCCAGATAACTCTGCCTGCGCTTGTTGGACAAGTCTTTTTGTTATTTCTCCCCCAACAGAACCATTAGCACGTGAAACAGTATCAGATCCTAAATTCACACCGAATTCTTGCGCAATTTCATACTTAACACTATCTAAGTATTGTTCAATTCCTGGAACTAATAATTTATTTCGAGAAGCCATTTTTGTTTCCTCCTTATGAATATATAGTACAGTTTATTTATCAATTAATTGTTTCCAAAAAAGTAATGATAAATGATTCTGTATTAATAATATGTGGATTTATTTTTAGTTCATTAGTGGTAAAGTTTGTGTATACGGGAGAAAATAGGATTTATTGTTGTTTATAGGTTAACCTAGCCTATAGGGAAACCTCCATTGCTTCATTAATTAATAGTACTTAAAAATAATCAAACTAATCTTAAAAGTTTCCTAAACATTTAAGATTAGCTTGAACGTCGAGGGATAGATAACTTATACTGTTTAATATCTATGATAAATAAAGCCATCATTAAATAGGATATATGGGTAGCTTCAAAGAAAGGAATTGTTTTTTAATGGGCAAGAAGTTTAAGTTAGTCCTTCAAAATTTGACTCCTGCGCAGATGATAACCAGTTATTATGGTTTAGCTGTCAGCATATCGGTTTTATTATTAAGTTTACCAGGAGTACATAAAGAAGGAGTAACAGTTTCCTTTATGGATACATTGTTTACTGCTGTAACGGCAGTAAGTGTAACAGGACTTACTGTAATTAATATCGCTGAAACGTATAGTACATTTGGAATAATAATATTAATGTTTGTTCTGCAATTTGGTGGTATTGGAGTAATGGCAATAGGTACATTCTTTTGGATGATTCTTCGTAAGAAGATTGGTTTAAGAGAGAGACAGTTAATAATGATTGACCACAATCAATCTAATCTTTCAGGTCTCGTCAATTTAATAAGAGAAATTATCAAAATCATTCTTATTATTGAAGTATTGGGTGCTATTATACTTTCAATGCAATTTCATAATTATTATCCTACCTGGGGGGATTCGATTTTACATGGAACTTTTGCCTCTGTTAGTGCGACAACCAATGGAGGATTAGATTTAACAGGAGAATCACTTACTCCCTTTAAGGATGATTATTTTGTCCAACTTGTTAATATTATTTTAATTACATTAGGAGCAATTGGATTTCCCGTGCTTATCGAAGTGAAAAATTACCTGTTTCCAAAAGAAGGGAAAAACCATCTAAAGTTTTCTTTATTCACTAAGTTAACAACCATTACTTTCGGTTTTCTTTTACTATTTGGAACGATTATGATTATTGTCTTAGAATGGGGTAATTATTATGCAGGAATGAGCTGGCATCAAATATTCTTCAATGCCTTTTTTCATTCTACCTCCACTCGAAGCGGCGGTTTAGCAACAATGGAATTAAATGAGTATTCTATGACAACTTTGCTTATCTTTTGTTTTCTTATGTTTATTGGTGCTTCCCCAAGTTCAGTTGGAGGAGGTATCAGAACAACAACCTTTGCATTGAATATCTTATTTATTTATCATTATGCAAATGGCAATAGGTATATTAAGATATTTAAACGAGAAATTCATGAAGAGGATATTATAAAATCATTGGTTGTAACGATATTTGCGATTGGTATTTGTCTTGTCGCTGTCATTGCCTTATCTATTTCTGAAAAGGCGTCCCTTATTGTGATTCTTTTCGAAGTTTGTTCTGCATTTGGAACAACTGGACTTTCTTTAGGATTAACACCAGAATTATCTACCTTTGGTAAGTGTGTAATTATGCTGCTTATGTTCATCGGAAGAATAGGGTTAACTTCTTTTATCTATATTATTGGAGGAAAAGAGAAAAAGGATAACTTCCATTATCCAAAAGAACGGATCATTGTTGGATAAGGGTAAGTAAGAAGTGAATGGAGCTGTCTATTTTAACAGCTCCATTCTTTTATGATTGTTTGACAAAAGTAGGAAAGCATATCTTTTTTTTTACATGTGGATAATAATGATGTAAATGGAAAGGAGAGATCATAATGGCTAAGAGAAAAGCTGAAGTTAACAGTGTAGAAAAATACAGCAAGACGCCAAAGAAAAATACGCAGGAAACAGAATTTTCCGCTGAATTTAGTAGGGGCGAAAACCCAATCAAAGGTGCTAATCGTAATGCAAAGCATGGAAGAGAGGGACAATAAATGGCGAAAAAAATAAAAAAACAACTACAGACAGAAGCTTCAAATGTAGAGTTTGGCCAAGAGTTTGGTGATGTTAATGCAAGTAAATTCTATGATACAGGAGCCTTAACAAAGGATAAAACAAAGAGAGCAACTAGAAAAAAATAAAAAATTTCCCATCAGTAAATTTCTTCACTGATGGGAACAAAAAATTATCTATTAGTTTGAAGAGAGCGCTGAACTCTTGAGAATAGCTTTTTTAATTTAGAACTTTTTAATTCAATAATAGGCTGTGTAAAGGAAATAATTATATTGCTTGAAAGCAGTACTGTAATTAAGAAAGATACAATTATAATCATCACATATGACCTAGGTGATTCAAAAATATCTGGTAAGTCACTTTGTCTAAAGAGACGGATAAAAAAGCCATGAAGTAAATATACATATAATGTTGATTTTCCGAACTTAGTAAAGAAATATTCCTTTTTTGGTACACAAGCAAAAAAGCAAAAAATCATCAGAAAACTTAATAGATAGAAAAATAATCGAATAGCCATCCCTATAAAATAACCTTCTCCAAGGGCTTCATAAGATTTTGATCCGAATAACCATTGATAATTAACAGTAGGGAATAGGTGAAATCCTATAAAAACAATCGTGAAAATAACAATAGCTAGGATGGTTGCTTTTTTTGTTTTTACTAAAGCAAAATGATCTTTTTTCATATAAAATCCTATTAAGAATAAAGGGAAGAACACAAAGGTTCTCGTTAAGCTTAAATAGCTGGACGTCCAATCGACCATACCAATCGCTAATCCTAGTATAAAGGAAAGTAAGATTCCATGTATAGGCTTTAACTTCACAAACGCTAGTAAAAAGATGTTCCAAAAAAACAAACTAATTAAAAACCATAAGGACCAATGTGGGGTCAACGGTTCAATGGCAAAAGTTGATTTTCCATATAGAAAATAATAAAAAATGCTGTATACAAGTTGGAAGATAAGGTAGGGAATGATTAGTTTTTTTGCATATTTTTTTATATATCCCTTTTCCGCTATCCCTTTGGCAAAAAATCCCGAAATAAGAATAAATGCTGGCATATGGAAAGTGTAAATTACTTTATATAGCGTATAAATATTTTGATTGTCATTTATGAATGATTGGATAAAATGACCGAAGACAACGAAAAAAATCAAAATAAATTTTGCATTATCAAAGTAGTAATCCCGTTGTTTCATAAACTCATCCTTTCATGAACGGAAATATCCTATATTTCATTTCACTAACTATATATAACACAAATTCCATTGTTTTAATCCCCTGTCGTTAATCTGTTAACTAAATAACTTCTGTTTATTACATAATTGCAATGTACGTTAGGCGAAGGAAAAATAAAAATTCTTATTAATAATACGTAAGGTTTAATTTTTTTGACTGAAGTAAAGGGAGAGGTAGATATTAAAATGATTATGGCTACTATCAGAGTTACATTTGTTTCTACATTTGTAAATTAATTTACTTTTTTTCTTTAAATTTTTCAGAAGGAAAGGAAATTCAAGAATAATGTAGAATTATGTAATCACTACGTTTGATAAGGGGGGTATCCATAAAGATGGATAGTATATCCTATTCTGAAGAATATCGACAATTACAAAATAAACTGAGGGAATTGGAAAGAGAGAATACCCTTCTAAAGGAAAAACTAGAAAAATATAGTCTTCTCCGAGATAGGAGATTTATTGCTTTCCAAACAATAAATGTAGGGATGGTTATATTTGATAGTAATGGAGTTATTCTAGATATTAATAAATATCTTTGTGATTACTTTAACGTGAATATGAATCAAGTAGTTGATAGGAATATAACGCATTTTGTGCAGCAGGAAGAACGTTTGGTGATAAGGGAACATATGGATGCTATAAAAACCAAATCAGGTACTTTTCAAAGCATATTCCCATTAACTATTAATGGGCGAAAACATTATTTTGAAACGCAAACTAGTCGATTGCCCGGTGAGATGGGATTTATTACAATTATTGAAAAGATAACAAAGGAATGTGAAAGAGAAAAAGAGAAAGAAGCGCAAAAGCTTTATAATGATTTTTTTACAGAGGCACTGGATGGTATTGTTCTTTGGAAAGAATCAGGGCAGATTATTGCAGCAAATGAATCAGCTTTAAAAATTTTTGAAAGTTCTGAAGAAAAATTATTAAAATCAAGGATTAGTGATTTTTTTTATAAAAAAGATAAACGGTACATGGATATGATGAAAAATCTCTATTATAAAAAATCTAATCGAGAAGAATTGATGTTTTTGATGCCAAATGGACAGAAAAAAATACTAGAATTTACAACTAAACTTCATTCGGTGGAAGGGTTAAACATGAGTATTTTCCGTAATATCACGGAACGTTATAAAATGGAAGAGGAATTACGTGAAAGTAAGGCGATGTTTGAGAATACATTTGAAGAAGTTTTTGACGGTATTATCATTTGGGATCAAAACTATCAAATAATTGATATGAACAAAGCAGCCGAACGTCTCCTTCATAAAAGTAAAGAGAATTTGATCGGTGTAGATTTAATATCCTTTCTCCCACCTGCAAAAACGATTGGAGAAGATATAAAGCCGAAATTATTAAATGTAAAAAAGGATGGACAAAATAGAGGGCTCTACACGGTAAAGTTTCCTAATAATAGAGAATATACGCAGCTTGAATATCGTAATAAATTTAATATTTATTCAGGACTAAGTATTACTACATTACGTGATATTACCGAAAATACCTTATTGGGAGAACAGCTGAGAAAGTCATCTACTTTAAATGTAGTGGGAGAATTGGCAGCGGGTATAGCTCATGAAATTCGAAATCCAATGACAGCTTTAAAGGGATTTATTCAATTGCTAGAAGATGGAGTTGCCTCACAGGAAAATGAAATGTATTTTTCTGTAATAAAAACGGAGCTTACTAGGATTGAATCCATTATTAATGAATTTTTATTACTTGCTAAACCACAAGCTGTTCAATATGTAAAACGAGATATAAGACAAATTATGAATGATACGATCGAATTGCTGTATGCACAAGCAGTGCTACAAAATGTTCAAATTATAAAAATGTTTACAGAAGATATGCCGACTATATATTGTGAACCAAATCAATTGAAACAGGTATTTATAAACATTATAAAAAATGCAATAGAGGCATTAGAAGACGGCGGGGAAATAGCTGTTTCCATTGAATATAAACAGGATTACTTTCATATAGCAATCCGTGATAATGGAAGAGGAATGGGCAAGGAAATACTTGCAAGAATTGGAGAACCATTTTATACGACCAAAGAAAAAGGAACAGGCTTAGGTTTACTAGTATCCTATCAAATTATTGAAGAGCATCAAGGGAAAGTGACAGTTGAGTCAGAACCAGGGGTTGGTACGACGTTCCACCTTGTACTTCCAGTGTGCAGAGAAAGCAAGCTAAATGAATGATCATTAGACCTGTTAGGGTGATAAAAAGAAGGGCTTATGTTAGGCCCTTTTTATTTTGGTTGTTTTTCGAATTGTTAAAGGAGTAGAAATCGGAGAAACAGATAAGGATTTGTTTAGTGATCTTTTCTACGGAAAAGATATGCTGAAAAAATATTATACCATATCTTGACATCATCACCTACTTAGATTATTATCTAATTAGATAATAATCAAAGTAGGTGATTGAATGCAATTAGATAAAATGGTTGCATTTTATAAAACAATGGGGGATCCCACCAGAATTAAAATAATCTCCTTATTGGCAAATAAACCATGGAATGGTCAAGCGATAGCAGAAAAACTGGGTCTATCTGCCCCAACCATTACGCATCATTTAAAGAAAATGCGTGACATAAATGTTGTGTATGAACGCAGAGATAAAAATACGATTTATTTTTTCTTGAATAAATCAGTCATTTTACAACAAAACGAGTCTTTAAGAAAATTAACAATTGGAATGGAGGAGAGTATTATGACTGTTACTAAAGAGGAACAAGCAAAAATCATTGAGAACTTTTTTACTAAAGAGGGCAGACTTAAAAATATTCCTTCGCAAAGAAAGAAAAAGTTAATAGTGCTCAAATACATGCTTGAGGGGCTGGTTTTTGGCAGGAAATATGAAGAAAAAGAAATAAATGCTTATATCCAGCAATATTTTGATGACTACGCGACAATAAGAAGAGAATTTATTATTAATCACTTTATGTATCGAGAAAATAGTATATATGAACTTAACCCTGAGGAAATGTGGGCGAAGTGAAGAAAAAGGACTGTTTATCATTATCTGATATAAACAGTCCTAGGTTAATATGTATAAAAATCACGTATAATATTCTGGTTTTCGATCAGCAAATATTGGGATGGTTTTACGTACCTCTGTTACTTTATCTAAATTAATCGAAGCTGTTAGAATTTCTTCTTTCTCCCCTGCTTCTGCAATAATTTCTCCCCATGGGTCAATAATCATGCTATGCCCAGCAAAGATATTATTTGCATCATTTCCGACACGATTACAAGCAATTACATAACATTGATTTTCAATGGCTCGTGCAATAAGCAGGCTTCTCCAGTGTGCCAATCTCGGTTCTGGCCATTCAGCTACTACAAAGATGGCTTCAGCTCCTTTTGTTGTATGTGCTCTTATCCACTCTGGAAAACGAATATCGTAGCAGATCATACTGGCAAAGTGTCTATCCTCTAAAGAAAAAAGACCATTAGTTGTCCCGCTCTTTAAATATAAATGTTCATCCATCAGTTGAAAAAGATGAAGTTTATCATACGTATGTACCACATCACCCGATTTATTTATCACAATAAGTGTATTGTAAACACCCTTTTCCTTCTTATTAGCAATTGATCCACCAACAATATGAACGCTATATTTGGTGGCTAATTTACTTAAAAAAGAAATAGTATTTTGAGCTTGTTTATCAGCAATCGCAGCTAATCTTGTTAAATCATAGCCGGTTGACCATAATTCTGGCAGTACAACAATATCACTGTTATCCTTGCAAGCAGCAATTTTTTTCTCTACTTGTTTAAAATTCTCTTCAGGCCTGCCAAATGCGATATCCATTTGAACCAAACTAATCTGTAATTTCAAATGATTCCACCTCTATTCATCTTCGTTAAATTCCGTTATAATGTTAATCAACAAAAAAATTCAATTATTATATTAATTTCGTTATATCATAAAAAAGCGAATTATTAAACGATTATTTCTATTTTAATCACTTAGGGAATGTTTAAAGTCGAAATTTCCTAATAGAAGTTTATCCAATAATAATTGGAAGGTTTTATCATTGAAGAAGGTGTGAGTACATGAAGAAATATGATCAATCTCAATTATTAAAGAATTTACCAGAGCAGTTTTTTGCTTCATTAGTTAGTAAAGTTAACAGCTATATTGAAAAAGGATATGATGTGATTAATTTAGGGCAAGGAAATCCAGACCAACCGACACCTTCTCACATTATCAAGAGCTTGCAGGTGGCTGCCGAACAGCCTGAGAATCATAAATATTCTCCATTTCGAGGATATAAACATTTAAAGGAAGCTATTAGTGAATTTTACAAAAAAGAATACGATGTTGACTTAGATCCTGAATCAGAGGTGGCGATATTATTTGGAGGAAAGGCCGGCCTTGTAGAGATACCTATATGTTTATTAAATCCAGGCGAAACAGTAATGGTTCCAGACCCTGGTTATCCCGACTATTTATCTGGGATTGCTTTAGCAAATGCAGAGACGGTGTTCATGCCATTGCGTGAAGAAAATAATTTTTTACCAAACTACAAGGAAGTGAGAAAGGAAGATTTAGAAAAAGCAAAGTTAATGTTCTTAAATTATCCGAACAATCCTACTGGAGCAATAGCAACAAAGGAATTTTTCGCTGAAACAATTTCTTTAAGTAAACAGCATGATATATGTATTGTGCACGATTTTGCATATGGAGCGATTGGGTTTGATGGAAAAAGGCCGCTTAGCTTTTTACAAGTAGAGGGTGCCAAAGATATTGGTGTAGAAATTTATACTTTGTCTAAGACATTTAATATGGCAGGTTGGCGAGTTGCCTTTGCAGTTGGAAATAGAAGTGTCATTTCCGCTATAAATCTTTATCAAGATCATTTATATGTTAGTTTATTTGGAGCGATTCAAGAAGCTGCCTATACGGCATTAACAGAATCTTTAGAGTGTATTAGAGACATGAATCAGCTTTACGAACAAAGACGAAATATCTTCATAAATGGTCTTAAAAAAATTGGTTGGGAAGTCAATGCTCCTGAAGGTTCATTCTTTGCATGGTTAAAAGTACCAGATGGGTTTACGTCACAAGAATTTAGTGATTATTTATTAGAAACAGTACATATTGCAATGGCTCCAGGCTCGGGCTTTGGTACATTTGGGGAGGGATATGTCCGAGTTGGTTTATTGACAGAAGAAGAGAGATTGCAAGAGGCGGTTGAAAGATTAAAAACACTCTCGATATTTAAGTAATTCCTCGATAATAGATAAGAATTCAGTCGAAAAAAGGCAAAGAATCATGGGAAATAACAATTTCGTATGATTCTTTGCCTTTTGCTCTTAATAGACTAATTTCCAGAAGTGCTGATGATCCTTCATACTAAGATGTTTACTGATAGGTGAAAGCGACTAGAAAGAAAGCGCTTTCTGTTGTTGTAAGTTGTTTTCGACTCTTTTCAGCAGTATTTTTGTCGAAAAAAAGAAGTGTAATCAAGAGAAAATAAGTCTAAATGCCTATTTTGACTTAGAAAAATGTCTAATATTGCGAATCTATTTACTTTTATTTGTTTTATTGTAATAATTCATCAAGTAAACAATTAATGCATTGTTTGTAAGTAAGGAATTTGATTAGGAGGAAGTAAGGTGTATTGTAGGAAAACAGAATTATTATTTGAAATTCAAGATAAAAGGGAGGTAATGATTAAAACAGCGAAAGAGCGTGGAACAATTGATGAGGAGACCATTAGATTGAGTCAAGAACTCGATAAATTAATCTATGAATATCAGCTTGTCTTTCGCTATGAAAGTGAGAAAAGAAAACAAATAAAACGACAATATAAAAACACGCGAATTTTTTGGTCCAATGCTAACCGATATAAACGGAAAAATTATTCCGAGGTTGTATATAGATAACTAAATGGTGAAGGGTAATGGCAGTGATTACCTTAATGATATTTCATCCAAATCAATGCCCTTCTTTAAAGAAAGATGTGACCTCCCTTAAACTACTTATCCTATTATCCACCAATATTTTGACAAAATAAAAAACGCTTCTTTTGTTCAATAGCTACTATCCTTCTTTTAAGAAGAATAATAGAAGATGAACAGCATTAATGATGCAAGAAGCGAATAGATAAATAATTATTTCATAATAGGTAAGATTATATTTACCTTCGTGCCTTTCTTTTCCCTACTGGATATATGGATTTCACCATCGAATGATTCAACGATTCTTTTACATACAACGAGCCCCAAACCAGTCCCTGTTTCCTTCGAAGTATTAAATGGCTCAAATATTTTCTTTAACTGTTGATTGGACATGCCAATGCCATTATCGGTGATTGTAATGATTACGTTTGACTTAACGGAACGTATGGAAAGTTCTAACTGCCCGCCATTTTCCATCGCTTCAAGAGCGTTTTTGGTTAAATTAAGTAATACTTGTTTCATTTGGTCGGCGATCCCGAGAATATAAATGTCTTGGTCAGATATCTTTTCTGTATATTTTACATTAAATAAATTTGCTTCCGAAACGATAAGCGGATTAAGTTCTGCGATGATTAATTTTAAATTTATTTTTTGCTTATTTTGTGCAGTTGGCTTTCCTAAGATAAGGAATTGACTTACGATTTCATTTATTCGTACAATTTCTTTTTGGATAATAGAAAAATAAAGCTGGTCTTGCTGATCGTGATATTTCTCACTTAATAATTGAATGAGACCTTTGATTCCGGTTAGAGGATTCCTAATTTCATGTGCAGAACTAGCAGCTAAATTGCCGACAAGTTCTAATTTTTGAATTTCGTTTTGCTTTGCTTCTTCTTCTCTTATTTTACGATGATAGTAAAGAATTAAAAGCATATAAACGAAATGGAAAATCACCATAAAAAAAAGAAGGAGCCATATTTTCGATTTTACGATGTTCCAAATATGTGGTTTTTCTAATTCCACAATGATGGTCCAGGGCAGACGATCAATTGGCATGCTTATAACTTCTTTTTTATTGATCGATGCACCATCATTTATATAAAGAATGCGTTCTTTTTGCTCATTCATAATGGCGATATTTTCCTCTGATGATAGCATTTTCGTGATATTTATTAAGTAATCGACACGGAGATAAGCAGTTATAATGGAGTTTAATTGATTATGGTCACTTATAATGGGCATGGCAATACCGATTACTTTCTGACCGTTACTTAATACTTCTTCTCTATTAGAAATTACTAAGTCCTTTGAATGAATAGCTTCCATTATATAATCCTCTTCAGAGATATCGATCGAATCATACGTATCGTTAACACCAGCAATTGTTTTACCTGAACTATCAAGCAGGAATAAACCACCATAAATATGCTCATTCGTAAACACTTTTTTTAATAGGTTATTAATTTCTTCTGCTGAATCGGTATTAGTTTGAATAGAGAGACTTAGAATATTTAAAGAAGAGACGATTTTGTTTATATAAGAGTCCCATTGTCGTTGGTGAATAGAGGCTACCCATTCTGCATGAGCCTTATTTTTTGCTTCTTCTCTATTTACTTGGTAATAAAAGAATAGAATAGCTGTAATAATGATCGGAATAACGACAATTGCAAAATATAAAAGCCTTTTGTGTGTGTTTATTTTCATCAATAGATTCTCCATAGGGTAATTCCAATATATAGATATAATTATAACATGAAATAGAGAAAGCTCAATGAAGGGGGTAGATTTCATCGGGAAATTGACAAAATCCTTAGGGAATAATATAATTTATCTGAATTCGAGATAGTGAATTATATACTAATAAGGGAAGTTTATAAATGGCAAAAAAAGATATCGATCAATCATTAAAGTTATATATTGTATTGTCACGTGCTTATCGGGCAATAAATGAAAATGTGAATAAGGCAATCACGGCAAACGGCTTGAATCCGACAGAGTTTGCAGTGCTGGAATTGCTGTATCATAAAGGCGATCAGCCGCTGCAGCAAATTGGGGGAAAGATTTTATTAGCAAGTGGAAGTATCACGTATGTGGTAGATAAATTAGAGGAAAAAGGATATTTAGTAAGGGTTGCTTGTCCAACTGATAGACGAGTTACATTTGCTCAAATTACTAATAATGGTAAGGAATTAATAGAAAATATTTTCCCAAATCATGAGCAAAGAATTCATGAAATCATGTCTGAATTGACAACAGAAGAAAAAGATACCGCAATTGAATTAATAAAAAGACTTGGATTATCTGTTAGAGATAAATAAGACAAAGTAACTTATAATAAGCGAGTATTTCAGATGGAAGATTTATTTTGTTAGGAATTAAATCTTCCATTATGAATATTCGCTTTTTTGTATTGGTCTTCCTAGTTTTCATGTATAATTAGAGAAGCTAGTTAAAAATGGAGGGATATAAAAAAATGAAGTTTTCGGAATTTACATACAAAAGACCCGATATAAATGAATTTACGATTAAAATGGACGAATTATTAATAGAGTTTAATAAGGCAGAGCATTTAGACCAACAAATGGCAGCAATGGAAAAAATAAATGAGCTTAGAAATGACATTTCCACTATGTTTAATTTATGCTATATTCGCCATTCTGTTGATACAAATGATGAGTTTTACCAGCAAGAACAAGATTATATCGATGAGATATCACCAAAGGTAGAAGGGCTTATTACAAAGTATTATCAAGCGCTTGTTCAATCAAAATTTAAACCACAATTAGAGGAAAAATGGGGCAAGCAATTATTTGCATTAGCAGAGGCACAATTAAAGGTATTCTCAGAGGATATCGTTGAATTACTTCAGCAAGAAAATAAACTTTCTACTGAATATACTAAGCTTGTTGCCTCAGCCAAGATTTTGTTTGAAGGGGAAGAAAGAACACTGGCACAATTACAGCCATTTACAGAATCAAAAAATCGCGAAACAAGAAAGGCAGCAAGTGAAGCTCGGTTCGCTTTTTTCCGTGAACATGAAGAGCAGTTAGATAGAATATACGATGATATGGTAAAGGTTCGTACAGAAATTGCTAATAAGCTAGGCTATAAAAACTTCGTCGAATTAGGTTATTATCGTATGTACCGCACAGATTATAATGCAGATATGGTTGCGGCCTTTAGAAAACAAGTAGAAGACTATATCGTCCCACTAGCAACTAAATTAAAAGAAAGACAAAGAGAAAGAATAGGAGTTGACTCCTTAAAGTTTTATGATGAACCATTCGAATTTGTAACTGGAAATGCAGCTCCTAAAGGCGATCCAGAATGGATCGTTGAAAATGGGCAAAAGATGTATAATGAATTATCAAAAGAAACAGGCGATTTCTTCTCTTATATGAGAGAAACAGAATTAATGGATTTGGTCGCTAAAAAGGGAAAAGCCGGTGGTGGCTATTGTACTTTTATCGAAAATTATAAAGCACCATTTATTTTCTCAAACTTTAATGGCACTTCAGGCGATATTGATGTCTTAACCCATGAAGCAGGTCATGCATTTCAAGTGTATTCTAGCGGCGGCTTTGCTATCCCAGAATACTATTGGCCAACATATGAAGCAGCAGAAATTCATTCCATGAGTATGGAGTTCTTCACATGGCCATGGATGGATTTATTCTTTAAAGAAGATGTAGAAAAATATAAGTTTTCTCATTTAAGTTCTGCTCTGCTATTCCTTCCGTATGGAGTATCAGTTGATGAATTTCAGCATTGGGTTTACGAAAACCCAACGGCTACTCCATCAGAAAGGAAGCAAGCATGGAGAAATATAGAAAGAAAATATAGTCCTCATCTTGATTATGATGGAAATGAATATTTGGAAAATGGCGGTTTCTGGCAAAAACAAGGACATATTTATAATTCCCCATTCTATTATATTGATTATACATTAGCACAAATATGTGCCTTCCAATTTTGGAAACGTTCAAGAGAGAATAAAGAAGAAGCTTGGGAAGATTATGTAAAGCTTTGCGGCTTGGGAGGCAGTATGCCATTTACAGAATTAGTCAAAGCAGCTAATTTAATTTCTCCTTTTGAAGAAGGCTGTGTGGAATCTGTAGTAGGGGAAATCGATGAATGGTTAAATTCAGTAGATGACCGTAATCTATAAAATTAAAAAACCGTGGGAATAATTCCTCCCACGGTTTTAGTTATTTATTTATGATAATGTTTTAGAGAGAACTGGTTTTATTTTAATTTGGTCATCCTCTAGAACAGCTGTTAATTCTGTTACAGATGAATCATCAAGAATAACATCTGCCAGTTGATCTTCTAAATGTTCTTGAATCACCCTTCTTAAAGGACGAGCTCCGAAGCTTGGATGGGTACCGAGTTCCACAATTTTTTCTTTTGCAGCGTCCTCCACATGTAACGTAATATTCTGTTCTTGCAAGTTTTGTGCAAGTTCTTCTATCAATAAATCAGTAATGCGAAGTAAGTGTTCTTTTTCAAGTGTTTTAAATTCAATAATCGCATCAAAGCGGTTAAGGAATTCTGGTTTAAAGAAGTTTCCTAATGTTTGTAATAAATTACTTTCTTCAATGGCATCATTATTTCCAAAGCCAACCACTTTATGCTTATGACCAACACTAGCATTACTTGTCATGATAATAACAGAATCTTTGAAGCTTACCGTACGTCCTTGACTATCTGTTAAACGTCCATCTTCTAAAATTTGCAGGAAGATAGATTGGATATCAGGATGTGCTTTTTCGATTTCATCTAGCAGGATAATGCTATATGGATTTCTTCTTACTTTTTCCGTTAATTGTCCTGCTTCTTCATGACCGACATAGCCTGGAGGAGAACCAATTATTTTACTAATACTATGTTTCTCCATATATTCACTCATGTCTAATCGAATCATGCTGTCTTTAGTGCCAAATAATTCTTCTGCAAGTGTTTTGGTAAGTTCCGTTTTTCCGACCCCGGTTGGACCGACAAATAGGAAGCTTCCAATTGGTCTTGTTTTCGATTTTAGTCCCGCTCTACTACGCTTAATAGCTTTAGCCACTTTTCGAACTGCCTCGTCCTGGCCAATCACCTTTACAGCTAATCGTTCACTTAAAAACTTCATTTTTTGTTGTTCATCTTCTTGTAGTTTTCCAACAGGAATACCTGTTTTCTTTTCGATAAGTTGTTGAATAAGAGCCACATCGACAATCGGTTTTTCTTCGATATTTGGTTCGTTTATAGCTTTTTCAAGCTGTTGCTCTTCTTTACGTAATTCAGCTGCTTTTTCGTAATTTTCTTCTTTTAATGCTTGTTCCTTTTCTTTTGCTATCATAGTAAGACGATTTTCAATTTCTTCTGTGTTTTGATAAGTAGAAGAAAGATTCATTTTAGAACCAGCTTCATCCATTAAATCAATTGCTTTATCTGGTAAAAAGCGATCTTGGATGTAACGGTGAGAGAGCTCTGCACATGCTTTAATTGCATCCTCAGTATAAGTAACTTCATGGAACTTTTCATACTTATCCTTTATACCATTTAAGATGGAAAGAGTAGCCTCAACAGATGGTTCACTTACCTGTACCGGCTGGAATCTTCGCTCTAAAGCAGCATCTTTTTCGATTTGACGGTATTCTTTTAGGGTAGTTGCCCCAATGATATGCAATTCGCCACGAGCCAGTGCTGGTTTTAGAATATTACCTGCATCCATTGAGCCTTCTGCAGAGCCTGCACCAACTAACTGATGAATTTCATCGATAAAGACGATTACATTCTTTCGAGCTTGGACTTCTTGAATTACTTGCTTCATTTTTTCTTCAAATTGTCCACGAATTCCAGTATTCGATACAAGAGAAGCAACATCCAATAAATAAATTTCTTTGTTTTGTAATTTTTTTGGAACATTACCTTCTATAATTTTTAATGCTAAGCCTTCCGCTATTGCTGTTTTTCCGACACCAGGTTCACCGATTAGCACGGGATTGTTTTTATTTCTCCGATTTAGAATTTCAATAACACGTTCGATTTCATTTTCTCTGCCGATAACGGGATCAATCAAACCAGCATTCGCCATTTGATTTAAGTTTTTCCCATGTTTGTCAAGAATACCTGATTTTCTATGATTGTTAGTAAAAGGAGCTTCCTTTGAAGCACTAGCTCCCCCTATTGGATTTGATTGGTTAAATGATTGAAATAACTCATCAAAAGGGGAAGGTTGGAAAAACATTGGGCCGCTTTGTGCTGTCATTTTTTGCTTTTCTTTTTGATAACATGCATGACAAAGGTTCATAGTGGTTTCCATATTGTTTAAAACAAATCGTAAACTGATTGTTGCATTATTTTGTTGGCACATTTCACATTTCATTATAAATATCCTCCTTTTGAATTTGACTAATATTGACCTTTTGTAATTATGATTATACTTTGACCTTTTTTGACTTTCAAGTATTTTGCCTCAAAATAAAATTTGGAAATTTTTAGTATGATTAAACCTCCTTTGTATCTATACCAATTTTCCTATTTTAAAAGGGTTAAACGTCATGGATAAAATAAATTTTTAATAGGCTAAAATGCTCGTCATTGTTTGTCCATTTCTACATATAGTTGATGTAGGGAGGGAAATATGTGAAAAATAAATGGAGTGCTGCAATTCAGCTTGCAGCAGTTTATGTAGGCACAGTTGTTGGTGCTGGTTTTGCGACAGGGAGAGAAATAGTAGTGTTCTTTTCACAATATGGATTTGTCGGTTTTTTAGGGATACTTTTAAGCGGGATTATTTTTGCATATTTCGGAGCAAAATTAATGAGGATATCTGTCAAAATCAAGGCATCTTCTTATCAAGAATTTACCATTTACTTGTTTGGTAACATTGTTGGAAACATGATTAACTTTCTATTATTATTGATGCTTTTAGGTGTTTGTGCAGTGATGTTCTCAGGAGCAGGTGCTGTATTTGAAGAGCAGCTTGGGCTGAATAAAAGCATTGGTGTCATCTTTACCATTATTCTTTCCTTACTTGTTATGAGGGTTGGTACAAAGGGATTGTTTGCTGTAAATACTTTTGTTGTACCCATTATGATCACGTTCAGTTTTATTTTATTTCTACTTTCTTTATCTTTGCCTGGATTTGTTGATGAGATATTTCAGATGGAGAATATTTCATGGAAAACGATAAGTTCTCCATTTTCGTATACGGCTTTGAATTTAGCTTTGGCCATTGCGGTTCTAGTACCTGCTGCTTCTGAAATTGGCGATGAAGAAGTGGCTAAATGGGGAGGGATATTAGGAGGAATCGCTTTAATGCTTATACTAATATCTAGTCATTTTTCTCTTATTATGCTATCAGATATTTATCGGTATTCCATTCCGATGGCTGTTATTATGAAAAATTTAGCCCCGCAGCTTTCATGGGTATATATTTTAGTCATTTATGGAGAAATTTTTAGTTCTGTTATTGGGAATATCTATGGGTTAGAGAGGCAGCTGCGCAGTTTTATTCCTTTACCAAGCATGGTTATAATTGGAGGAATTATTTTAGTTTCTTATCTAATTAGTTACGTGCAATATGGTACGCTATTATCCTTTTTATATCCTATATTTGGATATATAAGTTTAGTCTTCTTACTATTCTTATGGATAAAGCCTATACCAAAGTGATGAATAGCAGCACAAGAAGTATCCTATTGTTTAGGAAGTGATAGGAATACTTCTTGTCAGTATATAATAATTACTAATTAATTAAAGCTTGTAGAGGAGATGGAATACGTCCACCACGATTAATTAGTTTATCAGAGCTATATGGATTGACACCCATAACTGGTGCACGACCTAATAATCCGCCGAATTCAACGATTTCTCCTTCTTTTTTCCCTGGAACAGGAATAACACGAACAGCTGTTGTTTTTTTATTAATCATCCCAATGGCTGCTTCATCGGCAATTATGGCAGATAAAGTAGCAGCTGTAGCATCTCCAGTAAGAGCAATCATGTCAAGACCGACAGAGCAGACGCATGTCATCGCCTCTAATTTAGACAGGGTTAGGCTATTGTCTAAAATTCCTTTAATCATACCATTGTCTTCGCTCACGGGAATAAAGGCTCCACTTAATCCGCCGACATAGCTGCTTGCCATTGCACCACCTTTTTTTACTGCATCATTCATTAACGCAAGGGCAGCAATAGTGCCATGTGTTCCAACTCGTTCTAAGCCGATTTCTTCTAATATCTCTGCAACACTATCGTTAATAGCATTTGTTGGAGCAAGGGATAGATCCATAATACCGAACGGTACGTTTAATCGTTCTGCAACGACACGACCTATTAATTCACCAGCACGAGTAATTTTAAAGGTTGTTTTTTTGATGATTTCTGATACTTCGCCTAAATCTGCTTCAGGGTATTTTTTTAGTGCACTTAAAACGACTCCAGGACCACTAACCCCTACATTGATAACGACTTCTCCTTCACCAGCTCCATGGAAAGCACCTGCCATGAAGGGATTATCCTCCACAGGATTACAGAAGACAACTAGCTTAGCACAAGCTAAACCATTTGTGTCTTTCGTATTTTCTGCTGCTTTTTTGATGATTTCTCCCATTTGTTTGACAGCATCCATATTAATTCCTGTTCTTGTGGTAGCAACAGATACAGAAGCACAAACACGGTCCGTCACAGAAAGTGCTTCTGGGAGAGCATCTAATAATGTTTGATCTCCTTTAGAAATGCCTTTATGAACAAGAGCAGAATATCCACCAATAAAATCTACATTTAAATCTTTTGCAGCTTTATCTAGGGTTTTTGCAAGCATTACGGCCTGTTCTACTGTACTATTTCCGAGTATTTCTGCGATAGGAGTGATGGAAATACGCTTATTAATAATGGGAATTCCATATTCTTTTTCTACCGCATTTGCCACTTCTGTCAATTTGCTTGCATAAGTTGTAATTTTTTTGTATACAGAATCATTTAATTTTTGAAAATCAGAATCAGCACAATCATAAAGACTGATTCCCATTGTCACAGTACGAATATCAAGATTCTCCATCTGTACCATGTTGATTGTTTCCATCATTTCATTTAATGCAATTTTCATTATTGGACCCTCTTTTCTTAAACGCGGTGCATAGATTGGAAGATTTCTTCTAATTGGATATTTATTTTTAAATGAAGCTGCTGGCTTAGTTCGTCAAACTGTTTTGTTAAGTTATCTAAGTTTTCTTTATCCGTGATATCTACGAGCATCATCATCGTAAAGAAATCTTGGAGAATGGTTTGACTTATATCTAGGATATTAATGTGATTATTAGAAAGGATTGTGGTAACCTTGCTGATAATCCCGATTTGATCTTTTCCAATTACGCTGACAACTGCGCGACGTTGTTGAACCATCATTTCACCTCATAATTCGCTATTGTTTTACATCTTAAATAAAAGAGTAGGTAAGAATGTATGAAAAAAACAGATTGGAGACACCAATCTGTTTCAAAGGATAAGAAGAACCAGGACACGATAACTTTAAGTATGTATTGGTTGATCTTCTGTCCTTTTACCTGAGATTGTGAATCCTTCGGTGCCGTTTTTAACAGAACGGTCTCTCCAGAAGCTGCTCCTGTTATAGTTTGATCCATAACATTCATAGCATGCAATTATTTAAGAAATATAATGTGATGTTAACAGTTTTTGTTCAAGTGGTCAACAGAATATTTGCAAACATAGTGTCACTTAGATAGGGAGAGAATAGTCATGAAACGTTAAGAAAGCAATGGATAAAAAACAAAATACTGTTCATGATAAAACGGAATGGATGGAGGTGAGAAAAGTGTCAAAAGCGCAGAGAGAAAAGGAAAGAGAATGGACTGTACGTAAACAAAAACAAAAACCGCATGGAAAAGTAAAAACGAAAAAGGAATTAGCAGAAGAGTAATTTCTTCCTTATAATATAGAGATAGGTAAAGCGCATACAAAAAAGAAGTCAATAAGTGGGGAAATTCCCAATCTGACTTCTTTTTTCTGTTTCTTGTTTATTTAATGATACGATAATTTTTATGGTTAACAACGGTTCTTTGCTCAAGTTCTAAATCACGGTAATTATTCATATAAGTCAAATCGACAATAACTGAATTTTCATTTACCTTTTCAACAATGCCTTGCAAGCCTCTAAATTCAATAATATTTCCAACCTCAGCTATTTTCACGCACAATCTCTCCTTATCATTCCAAAATTTATATAAATTCTGAATATAGTTTTCACTACTTAGAACTTATTCGTAAACATATAGGTATATAAACTTACTAAATATATACTATGAAAATATGAATAAAATGTGTGTTATTTCCTTTTATAAGTGCTTGTTACTAAATAATTATTTCTATACCTCATTAATAAATAAAGGGAAATGCTGGTTTATCGAAAAATTATGTATTTTGATGCGAAAAGAAAGTGGTATGAGGAACCAGTTTCTAGAATAACCGATATTCGACTATCCTTGATGATTAAAATGCATACACTTTTCTGATATTAGATGATATTATAACATAATTAGTAGAATTATACATAATAATATCAAAAATAGTGACATAAAAAGGAATTATGTAGAATTCTTTACTTAAAGTAAAAAAGTAATTTAAAATATGGTCAAAAAATGAAGGAAAGGTTAATTGGTGAAGAGGATGAATAAAGAAATAGCGGAAGAAGTTTTAGACAAGTTAATGAAAAGAGAAATAGAAAGCTATCGAGTAAAAAAAGAGGATTTTCTTACATTCCGTGCAGAATTAGTAAAGAGGGAAGATTTTAAACATTTTAAAGGAATTGCGGAAATAGGAGGAGATGTTACGTATAAATATATGGATGAACCGAGAAGTTAAAGGGTTGAAATTAATTCGCTCTCTATAATATATAGTGAATACAAGAAAACCTCGCTTTTCATAAGCGGGGTTTATCAATAGAGGTCACCGTAAATTAATTACGGTGTCTCTTTGTTCTCTATTCGGGAAAGTTCCTTTAGTCCCCTGATAATCTGCTGCTTAGCTACCTTGTTTCCTGTGCCTTCAAAGCCATATTCATATTGATTTCCGATTTTTTTCTTCCACGATATATGACCAGGCATTACTATTTCTCTTCTATTTAGATGGAATTGAAGCTGCAAAAGTAATCGTGTATCATCAGCTGGTAAGTCATATTCTGTTCGGAAACGTAACCCGTTGGGGCTTATATTATTTATAAAAGCATGACCTTTTCTAGAAAGAGTAGCTTCGTCAACTTTTACAGTAAATGTAGCATCTATAAAATCAGTTAATTGATATCGAAAAGATTCATTCCGGTTGTATCTCATAATTTCCCTCTCTTTTGTCCATGATCCAGTTAAATCATTAATGCTTGGAGAGTAATGGCATTAAACTGGAAAATGCTCTAGTTTCTAAGTCTAGAAAAAGTAATCACTTTTACATAGAATTAATGTAACTCGGAAGTTTTAATAATATTTAAGCTTGTTTAAGGAGATAATGCAATATATTTTTCATTTTAAAATGTTTCTATGTAAATCCTTGTCTGAATTGCAAGAAGTACAGTTTCTTTTTTTAGATAATGTTAAATGCAGCTAATTGAATAAAAGTTAACTTTTTGGGGATTTTATAAACAGGAATTAATCATCCAAAATTGGACTAATTCCCCTAAAATTCCCCATAAAGTTAACTATTTTTTGTCGTTTAGTAAATTTTGATTGTCTATATAACAAAGAAATGCTATTCTTTCATTTGAGATGTCTTTTTCAAAAAACTTAAATTACCTGCCTATTTTGAACACTATTCTACTTGTTCTCATCTTTTTAGAAGATGCTATAAATGGTTGTAAAGAAAGTTTGTGTACATAGACAATTAATTTTTTTCGACAAAATACATAGCTTTCAGTTTACAATTGTAATATATAAATTATATATTATTTATGATAAACAATTGTTGGTTTATATTAAGGTTGTTTAAGTTTGAAAAGTTTAGCTTATGTTAACATCTTATAACTTAATCGATAAAGGAGAATGATTTTATTATGGTAGAAAAACAATTTAAAGTTATTGCAGATACAGGAATTCATGCTAGACCGGCGACTCTTTTAGTACAAGCTGCTAGCAAGTTTGACTCAGATATTCAATTAGAATATAAAGAGAAAAAAGTGAATCTTAAATCGATTATGGGTGTTATGTCATTAGGTATTGCTCAAGGTGCTGATATTAAAATTATTGCTGAAGGTAACGACGAACAGGAAGCAATTAATGGATTACAAGAAACTTTAAATAAAGAAGGTTTAGCAGAATAATGAGTTTTTTACAAGGAATTGCTGCATCTAGTGGAATAGCCATTGCTAAAGCTTATCGCCTAGTTGAACCAGATCTTTCTTTTGAAAAGACTAGTGTGGAAAATGCAGAAAGTGAAATTTCTCGTTTTCAAGAAGCTTTAAATAAAGCGAAATCAGAATTAGAAGCTATTCGTGAAAAAGCTAATAAAGAGCTTGGTGCGGATAAAGCTGCTATTTTTGAAGCGCATTTATTAGTATTAAGTGATCCAGAATTAATTGCACCTATTGAAGACAAAATTAAAACAGACCTAGTGAACGCAGAATTTGCATTAAAAGAAACAACAGACATGTTTATTACGATGTTTGAATCAATGGATAACGAGTATATGCAAGAAAGAGCTGCAGATATTCGCGATGTAACAAAGCGTGTAATGTCTCACCTTTTAGGCGTACATTTAGCAAATCCAAGTATGATTTCTGAAGAAGTAGTAGTAGTTGCAGAAGATTTAACACCATCTGATACGGCACAACTTAACCGCCAATTTGTTAAGGGATTCACAACAGATATTGGTGGAAGAACATCTCACTCTGCCATCATGGCTCGTTCTTTAGAAATTCCTGCTGTTGTAGGGACAAAAAAAGCAACAGAAGAAATTAATAATGGCGATTTAGTCATTGTTGATGGATTAAAAGGAGAAATCCATGTTAATCCAACACCTGAAGTAGTCGAAAGCTATAAAAAAGTTGCCGAGCAATATGAACAGCAAAAAGCAGAGTGGGCTAAACTAGTTAATGAACAAACAGTAAGCTCTGACGGTGTTCACGTTGAACTTGCTGCAAATATCGGTACACCTAATGATTTAGAAGGGGTAACGAATAACGGTGCAGAAGCTGTCGGTTTATATCGTACAGAATTCTTATACATGGGAAGAGATCAGCTTCCAACAGAAGATGAGCAATTTGAGTCTTATAAAGCTGTTCTTGAAGGCATGAAAGGGAAGCCAGTTGTTGTTCGTACATTAGATATTGGTGGAGATAAAGAATTACCTTATCTAGATCTGCCAAAAGAAATGAACCCATTCTTAGGTTTCCGTGCAATTCGTCTTTGCCTGGAGGAGAAAGATATTTTCCGTACGCAATTAAGAGCATTGCTGCGTGCAAGCTCATATGGAAATCTGAAAATTATGTTCCCAATGATTGCTACATTAAATGAATTCCGTGCAGCTAAATCTCTTTTAGAAGAAGAGAAAGCTAATTTAGTGTCTGAAGGCGTTAAAGTTGCAGACAAAATCGAACTAGGAATCATGGTGGAAATTCCTTCTACAGCAGTGCTTGCAGATCAGTTTGCGAAAGAAGTTGACTTCTTCAGTATTGGAACAAATGATTTAATCCAATATACAATGGCTGCAGACCGTATGAACGAACGCGTTTCATACCTTTACCAACCATACAATCCTTCTATTCTGCGTCTTGTTAAAATGGTTATTGATGCAGCACATAAAGAAGGTAAATGGGCAGGTATGTGTGGAGAGATGGCAGGAGATGAAACAGCTATTCCTTTATTATTAGGATTAGGCTTAGATGAATTCTCTATGAGTGCTACATCTATCTTAAAAGCAAGATCACAAATTCTAAATCTTTCTAAAGCAGAAATGGAAGAATTAGCAGCAAAAGCATTACAAATGTCTACAACGGAAGAAGTTATGGAAGCAGTAAAAGCAGCTGCGAAACTTTCTTAAAAAAACAGGTTTATCCTTAAAAATAGTGGGTATAAATAAAAATAGCATAAGCTCTTTTTACAAGTTAGCTTAACGCTATTCTCATTTTCCCCTTATTTGAACTGACTAGATGATTCTAGTCAGTTTTTTTTGCTTATCTTTAAAGTTTCAACCATACATGAAAAGGAAAGATGGAGGCAAAATACAACTATTCCATTGTTTTTTGAGACAGGTTTATAAAAATTAAATAATGGGAAGGGGTTTTAAATAGAAGTATGCCGCTATACATATGAACAAAGAACAGTTTATTTGTTCCATTTCATTAAGGTGTAATAAGACGGAATCATAAGGAGTTGAATAAAGTCACGTGGAATTTTATCAAAAGGATAAAGAAGCAGTATTAAAAGATTTACAGTCATCTGAACAAGGACTATCAACAGACAAAGTAAAAGAAAGCTTGGAAAAAGAGGGTTACAATGAGCTACAAGATAAAGAAAAAATACCAACTTGGAAGCTCTTTTTAGAAACGTTTAAAGACCCAATGGTTATTGTCTTATTACTAGTAATTATTATCCAATTAATCATGGGGAAATTTGTTGAATCTCTTATTATTTTTTTAGTGTTATTGCTAAATTCTGTTATTAGTGTGATTCAAACAAAAAAGGCAGAAAGTTCTTTAGATGCTTTACGTAATATGAGTGCACCGGAGGCAAAAGTAAGGCGAGATAATACCAATATCACAATTCCTGCACGGGAGTTAGTTCCAGGAGATATCGTCTTTCTAGAAGCTGGTGATTTTATCCCAGCAGATGGACGTATTTTAGAAAGTGGTTCTCTGAAAGTAAATGAAGGAATGTTAACAGGGGAATCAGAAGCTATTGAAAAACAAGATAAAGTAATAGTTGAGGAAGCAGCACTTGGCGACCGGATTAATATGGTATACAGTAGTTCACTAGTCGTTTATGGCCGAGGGACCTTTGTTGTAACCGGTACAGGGGAAAAAACGGAAATTGGTAAAATTGCTGATATGCTTAATAAGGCAGAGGAAAAACAAACACCATTACAACAGAAGCTTGCCGAATTTAGTAAAAAATTAGGAGTAGGAATTCTTCTCTTATCTATTCTTATTTTTGCTATTCAAGCATTAAGAATATGGTTAGGAGATGAAAATGTTGATGTTACAACTTCTATTCTTAATGCGTTACTATTTGCAGTAGCCGTTGCCGTAGCGGCTATTCCAGAAGCTTTATCATCTATTGTAACCATTGTCTTGTCGGTTGGAACTAATAAAATGGCAAAACAGAGTGCTATTATACGAAAGTTGCCTGCAGTCGAGACGCTTGGTTCTACCAGTGTGATATGTACAGATAAAACTGGAACATTGACACAAAATAAAATGACCGTAACCGATTATTTTATACCGGAAGGAGTAAGAGAACATTTACCACTAGATCCTTCTCAATGGAATCATTCGGAAACTTTTTTGCTGAATATAGCTGTATTATGTAATGATTCGTACATTAATAAAGAAAATAGAGAAGTGGGAGATCCCACAGAAGTGGCGCTTATTAACTTCTATAATGATGGTAAAAGAAATTATGAACAAATTCGCTCAAGATATCCTAGAGAAGCAGAATTACCGTTTGATTCGGATCGCAAACTAATGTCTACGATTCATACCATTGATAATAAACGTTTCATGCTTGTAAAAGGTGGCCCAGATGTTATGTTTAACCGGGCGACAAAAATATTAGTAAATGAAAGGGAAGAGCCATTTACAAACGATTGGTTAAAGAAGTTGCAGGAGGCTAATGAGGATTTTTCCAATCAAGCATTAAGAGTTCTTGCATATGGATATAAGCATGTGCCCGAAGATAAGAGAACTATTACGGAAGAAGATGAATCGGATCTCATCCTTGTTGGTTTAACGGCGATGATGGATCCACCACGTGAAGCTGTTTACGGATCGATTGAGCAAACAAAAGATGCGGGGATTCGTACAGTAATGATTACAGGAGATCATAAAACCACAGCACAAGCCATTGGCCGTAAAATCGGATTAATGGAGAATAATGATATTGCTTTAACAGGCCAAGAATTAGATGCATTATCAGATGAAGAACTGAATCAAAAATTAGAACAAATATCTGTATATGCACGTGTTTCTCCAGAAAATAAAATCCGCATTGTGCGAGCTTGGCAAAAGAAAAATCGAATTGTTGCGATGACAGGTGATGGAGTCAATGATGCGCCAGCACTAAAACAGGCAGACATTGGTATTGCAATGGGAAGCGGGACAGATGTTGCTAAAGATTCAGCCGATATGATTCTTACGGATGATAACTTTGTTTCGATTGTAAATGCTGTAGGAGTAGGAAGAACTGTTTTTGACAATATCAAAAAATCAATTGGTTATTTGTTTGCAGGAAACTTCGGTGCTATTATAGCCATTTTGTTTGCGGTTATTGCAGGATGGGCAAATCCCTTTACAGCATTACAATTATTATTTATAAACTTGGTAAACGACTCCTTACCAGCCATTGCTCTTGGAATGGAAAAGTCAGAGCCTGGTGTTATGAAGCGAAAGCCGCGGGACGTGAAAGAAGGAATTTTTGCAGGTGGGACGCTTCGAGCGGTCGTTGTAAGAGGGGTATTAATTGGTATTGCGGTTATTATCTCTCATTATATTGGTTTACAGCATTCAGATGAATTAGGAGTAGCGATGGCCTTCACCACGTTAATCCTTTCTCGTTCCTTGCAAACCTTTGCTGCACGTTCTAGCACCCAAACAATCTTTGGTGTGGGCCTATTCTCTAATAAATATGTATTAGGAGCAGTTGGTATTTGTTTCTTGCTTTATTTAGTTACCATCCTGCCTTTTGCTAGAGAAGTATTCGCCATTCCTGATTCCTTTGGCTTAAACGAATGGTTAATTGCAGCTGGGTTGGCCATCGGAGCAGTAATAGCAATGGAAATAATGAAAATGCTTCTTGTGCGGGTATTACGTAATAAGTAAAAGAAAAAACTACCTAGTATTATGCGATCGGTTTAGAAAGATTGGGATATTGGGTAGTTTTTTTCTATTAGCAGTTTTCAATATTCTATAGAAGAATTATACCTGCTTTCATGATACTATTAGAAAAAGAAAGTTATTTGCCAAAAAAGGGAGAGGATCGGATGTTGGCGAAAGAAACAACTATAATTGGTTTTATTGGTACTGGTGTAATGGGGAAAAGTATGGCAAGCCATTTATTGCATGCAGGGTATCCTGTTATGGTGTATAACCGCACGAAAGCAAAGGCAGACGAACTAGTAGCTGCTGGAGCAGAATGGGCAGACAGTCCCCATGAAATTGCTTTAAAAGCAAATGTCATTATTACGATTATTGGTTATCCGAAAGATGTAGAGGAAATATATTTAGGAGAACTAGGATTAATTAACAATGCCAAAGAAAATACATATTTAATCGATATGACCACCTCAACTCCTAGTCTTGCCAAGAAAATATACGAAGAGGCGAAAAAGAAAAATATATATGCAGTTGATGCCCCTGTAAGTGGTGGAGATGTAGGGGCAAGAGAAGGAAAGCTATCCATTATGGTAGGTGGGGAAGAAGCAGTTTTCCAACAGCTTCTGCCTCTATTCGAGATACTTGGCACTAATATTGTCTATCAAGGACCTGCAGGTTCTGGTCAACATACGAAAATGTGTAATCAAATTGCCATTGCTTCTACAATGATTGGTGTAAGTGAAGCCATCGTTTATGCTCAAAAAGCTGGACTAGACCCTGAAAAGGTATTGCAAAGTATCTCAAGCGGAGCTGCTGGGAGCTTTTCCTTAAGTAATCTAGCACCTAGAATGATAAAAGGGGATTTTGAACCTGGATTTTATATCAAGCATTTTATAAAAGATATGAGAATTGCTCTTAAAGAAGCAGAGGAAATGCAAATGGAAACGCCAGGATTATCTCTTGCGGAAACATTATACAGCCGCCTGTCAGCGAAAGGAGAAGATGAGAGCGGAACACAAGCTTTATATAAATATTGGGATTGAAAAAACAGCTTCTAATCGGTGAAAGCCAAGATTAGAAGCTGTTTTTTTATTTTGCTAGATGTATTTTTACATATTCCTCTAAACGATTGCATGCATCTTCCAATGTTTCCATAGAATAGGCAAAGGAAATTCGAAAATATCCTTCTCCTAATTCAGAAAAGGCACTTCCAGGAACAACTGCTAGATTTACTTTATCGACTAGATCAAGGCAAAAATCAAAAGAATTCAATTTAGCTGTTGGCACTTTTATGAAAAAGTAAAACGCCCCATCTGGCATAACTACATCCAATCCAATAGAGGACAAGCGATCATACACATATTTTCTTCTTCTTTGATAATCTTCTCTCATAGGTGCTGCATCATTAATACCAATAGTTAAAGCTTCTAATGCCGCTCTTTGCGAGATTGAAGAGGCACAAGTTACATTATATTGATGGACTTTAATGATTTGTTGACAAAGATAAGAAGGAGCAAATAATAGACCAACTCTCCATCCAGTCATGCTATGTGATTTAGATAGACCATTAATCACAATAGTTTGTTCGCGTAGATATTGAGCAATGGATACATGCTCTTGATCATATAGTAATTCACTGTATATTTCATCTGCTAAAATAAAGATATCTTTTCCTTTAATCAGGGCTGCAATCTCCTTGATTTCTTCTTTTGTTAGGCTGACACCTGTTGGATTTGACGGATAGGGTAAGACGATACATCTTGTTTTTTCCGTGATATATTTTTTTATGACGTCAGCTGTAAAACGGAAAGAAGTATGACGAATATCAGCATGCACAGGAACCGCACCACATAAACGAATAATTGGTTCATATCCAGGATATACAGGTCCTGGCAGGATTACCTCCACTCCACCGTCGAGAATTGTTCGAAATGTCACATCAATAGCTTCGCTAGCTCCCACGGTAACAATCACTTCTGTGGAAGGATCATAAGAAAGATTATATTTTTTATTTACAAAATGGGATGCCGCTTCCCGTAACGCAAGGTCTCCAGCGTTATGTGTATAAGAAGTATAGTTTTCATCAATGGAAGTTTTTGCTGCCTCTTTAATATGTAGTGGGGTGGGAAAATCAGGCTGGCCGATGGTTAAAGAAACCATTCCTTTTTTTCCAGCAACCATATTAGCGAACTTTCTAATACCAGAAATCTCAATATTTTTAACTTTTTTATTGATTAAATGTTCCATATCAAGTCTCCTAACGTAACGTATTCTATAATGATATCAAAAGCTATGATTGTTTTAAATACATAAAACAAAATAAAAAGAGCAGGGGATAGAAGAATATATCCCTGCTCCAAGCTTGCTCTAATATCTATTTAATTAGTAACCATAATCCCAATCAACGCCTTCTTCCATTAATAAAAGTTGTTCATGGTTTGATTGATTCAGATGATTTTCTAAAAGCAGTTTCCCATTGTCCATTTTATCTGTTTTTTTCCATGTGTCTAAATCGACATTTTCTAGAAAAGTTACCGTTAAGTCATCGTGAAAAAGAATTGCAGTACCCTTCATTGTGTACTCGTCCTCTCTTTAATTAATTAAATAATATTCGGTTTTCTTCCTTCACAACTTACACTATTAGCGTATTCTAATAGCATAAAATCGTCTAGGTGTTTGTTTGACATTTCACAAATTAGAAAAAAACAAATAAACATTTTATGAACTTTTAAAGACAAGGAGCAGGAAGGTTTCTCTTTTGTTTAATAATTGTAAAGCTAGCAGTCATTTCATAAAAAAGGTTGTTTAGAAAATAAATACCATTTATCATATTAGTGGGGAGGGGAAAATAAATGGTAACAACTATACAAATAGAAGAAAAGGAAAATCATCCTCAATATGCAGGATTTTGGATTCGTTTTGGAGCATGGGCAATTGATAGTATCATTTTAGGCATTCCATTATTATTTTTTTCCAATATCATTTTTGCTTTATTTATTAGTTCAATGGAAATACCGGATGAATTATTGATGGATCCAGCCAGTATAAATGCATTATCTGATTCTGAAATTTTATCTCTATTAGGCTCATTAATGACCGCTTTTTTGGGAACGATGGCAGTATGTATGTTTATTAGTCTTTTTTATTATTCACTGCTTCATTCCTCTAAATGGCAAGCGACGATTGGCAAGAAATTATTAGGTTTAAAGGTAGAGGATTTGAAAGGAAATAAGCTTTCTTTCTGGAGAAGTCTAGGAAGATACATCGTATCAAGTCTCCTTTCAGGGATTTTATTAATTGGCTTTATTTTGGCTGCGTTCACGGAGAAAAAACAAGCGTTACATGATTTAATTGTAGGTTCCATTGTTGTAAAAAAATAATTCATAAACCTGTGGGCTTATCCATAATGTGAGTAAGACGACAGCATTATGGATAAGCCAAATGGTTCTTAAGGAGAACAAACAGGAGTATGTTGTTTTATCCCTACATACCCGCTATTTGAGAGGAGAGCTTAATAGATGGAACCGATAACTAATAAAACAGAAATAAAAAAAAGAGGGCTGGCATTATATTTTTCTTTGCCTATAATCTCATGGGCCCTTTATGATGCGGCCAATACTATTTTTTCGTCTAATATTAACACTATCTTTTTTCCTATGTATTTACAAGATATGATTGGCTCAAATGAAGTTAATAAACAGATTGCTTCGACTTTTATTTCATATGCGAATGCATTAGCCAGCTTTCTGTTAGTTATCTTTACACCATTATTTGGCGTTATGATGGACAGAACTGGAAGAAAGAAAAAATATATTGTTATATTAACATTATTAACCGTATTTGGAACCATAGCTATGGGTTTTTTCTCTTTTATCCCGTCTACACAAATGATATTTGGGATTCCGATATCTTTATCACTTGTTATCCTCTTTTTTGTTTTATCTAAATTTACTTATCATTCTAGCTTAGTGTTCTATGATACGATGATTTCTGATTTAGGAACAAAGGAACAGATTCCATTAATCTCAGGTTTTGGTGTAGCCATCGGTTATATTGGAACACTGATTGGATTAACTGTTTATCTCTTTATAGATAAAGGGGCATATAATCAATCCTTTATTCCAACTGGTATTCTTTTTTTACTTTTATCCTTGCCATTATTTTTTTTCATTAAAGATACACCAAAAGAAAATATCCAAAAACAATCTGTTCTTTCTGGATATCGAGAAATAATAGAAACTTTTAAACAAATGAAAAGTTATCGGAAAATTTTCACCTTTATGCTTGCTTACTTTTTTCTAAATGATGCATTAGCTACTACTATTGCGACGATGTCTGCATATGCCAATGCGGTTATTGGATTAGATACTGGTAAATTTATTGTTCTTTATCTTGTGTCAACCATTGCAAGTATTATTGGTTCCTTTGTTTTTGGATATATAACGAAAAGTGTTGGTGCATACAGAGCTGTTCGTTATGTGGGGATACTGTTAGTTATTGCGATAATTATTGCAACGCTTGCTAAGAATGAAGGGTTATTCTGGGTAGCTGGCAGTTTATTTGGAGTAGCGCTTGGAAGTATGTGGGTAACAACAAGATCATATATCGTTGAAATTACGCCGGAAGAGAAAAGAGGACAATTTTTTGGTTTATTTGCTTTTTCTGGAAAAGTATCATCTATTATAGGTCCTATAATATATGGGACGATTACATTTGTTTTTGCTGAGTATGGTAATATGGCAAGTAGATTTGCACTAGGTTCCTTAATCATTCTAACTATTATTGGATTAATTATTCATGCACGTATAAAGGAAGAATGATATTGAAAAAACTTTTCTTCTTTCCAATAGAAGAGGAAAACTAAGCTGTTCATGAAAGCTAACGATAGAAAATATTCTTTGAGAGGATTGGAATATTTTCATATTGTTCTTTCATGAACAGCATTTTTTTTAGCCATTTACTAGTAAAAATCATGGAGACTGAAATACTATCGGATGGTGAACAGCTTTTCGTCTTTCGAATTTAGGGAAATTAGCGAGTCCTACTTTAAGAGTGGATAAAAAGTCCGATATAAAAGATAGGTATAAATAATTTGATGTAGTCTGGCTAAATAAGTGAATTTTTAGGCGAGCGAAAGGACAAACAGAAATGAAAAATGATAAAGGGATACTTTTAGAAACGGGAACAAATGAATTAGAAATTGTAGAATTCAGCGTAGGAAAGAATCATTTTGGAATCAATGTGATTAAGGTTAAAGAAATCATTAATCCAGTACCTATCACACCAATCCCACACGCACACCCATATATAGAAGGGATTATGGAGTTAAGGGGAGAAGTATTAACTGTTGTTAATCTTGCAAATGTATTAGGTTATCCTCCTTCTGATACTCCTGAAAAGGACAAGTATATTGTTTCTGAATTTAATAAAACAAAAATAATTTTCCATGTTCATAATGTAACACAAATTCATCGTATATCATGGGAAAACATTGAAAAACCATCTGAGACATACTATGGAACGGAAAGTCAGATTATCGGGGTAGTCAAATTAAATGGAGAAATGATTTTATTATTAGATTTTGAAAAAATCGTTGTTGATATTAATCCGGAGTCGGGAATCAATGTTCAACAAGTAAAAAAATTAGGTGAAAGAAAAAGAAGTGACAAGAAACTAATTGTTGTGGAAGATTCTGCCCTTTTAAGAAAATTATTAGAAGACACTTTAAATGCTGCTGGATTCCAGGATATCACCTTTTTCGAAAATGGGCGTGAAGCATTAGACTATTTAACGAAAGCTATAGAGAACGGTCATCCAGTAGAAGAAGCTGCTCAGTTAATGATTACCGATATAGAAATGCCTCAAATGGATGGACATCATTTAACAAAAGTAGTGAAAGACAATCCTGACTTAGCAGCATTGCCAGTTGTTATATTTTCTTCGTTAATTACAGATGATTTAAGACATAAGGGCCAGGTAGTAGGAGCGAATGATCAAGTAAGTAAACCTGAGATTAATGAATTAATTCATATTATCGATAACATCATTTTATAAAATGTTGTTGATGTATGGTGTGGCCTTTTAGTTTAGAGACGGTTACCTGTATACTATAGATTCCCAATACTGGTCTTTGTTGATTCATATTACTTTGCTTTTCTATTCTTCATTTATGAAAAATAACATTTTGTAGAAGGAAGCTTTATGAGATGCACAATTAAAACGAGACTCAACATAACTAAATAGAGGATCTTTCTGCGGGAAAGAAGCGGATTCTGCTTAATTTGTCTTTAAGAACTACTTAAAAGACCTGGGGCATAAGTGTCCCAACCAAATATAAGCCCAACCAATTATACAAAGAAGTTGAAAAAAGTACCGTATAATTGGTTGGGTTCTTATTCTTTTTAGGAACGAAGGTTTGTGATGATCACCCGCAGCCTCAATATTGTTCGGTTATCTAATAGTAATTTTCTGAAACAGCCTTTTAGGACGAAAAACAGCCACCCCAGCATTCGAACGTTCATGTGATGGGGTGGCTGTTTCTTTAGTTGAAATGCTTATTCTAGCCACATTCTTGTATTATAATAAGGCTGCTTATTTTCTTTTAATTGATAGAATCGAGGGGATTACCGTTTTCATTCAAGATTAATAGCTTTCACCAAGTTTTTTAAAAACAGGTTTTTGGTATTTCTTTTTGCGGATTGAATGATTTGGTGGTGTCTCTTCTTTTAATCCAGTATAGGTGGATAAAAGCTTTTTAGATTGTGTTAAGGAAAGAGTTGATTTGGGATTTCGAATACTTTGATTGAGAGATCCTAAATGTGGCAATTCCTCAAAATCCTTTTTAGTCGGAGGCAAATGAAATGTATAGTTTTCACACGCAATCAATAAATCTGATTGTTGTTGACTATATTTTGGATTATTTGAGAAGTGTAGACCGATTTTCTTTGCTTTTCCTTCTGCTAATAGTTTATGTAAACTGTCATGTTTTAATTTATATAAAAACTTTGGGTTTGGAGCAGTCTTTGCATGACGGTTTACAACTGAGATTGCTTGTAGAAGATTTACAACAGTAGGTTGTATTGGCGGCGGATATTGTTGCTGCTTATTCAATTGTTTTAACTCTCCTTTCTATTGTTTAGTACAAGTTATTATACTATTTTTACGAAAGAAAGGAAATAAAAAAAATAGCTTGTCTGTCAAGTGTGCTCCTGAAGCAAGATTAAGATAAACTTTATTTTAAGAATAGACATAATTTTTTATCTATTTGAGTACAGAAATGGATTCACATGCCGATAATAGTAGTAAAAGAAGACGTTGGTGTATTGTGTATATCTTTTAAGAACACATTAATATATTGCAGCATGTAAGGAATGAGATGGATGGACAAATATAACAAGAATAGCACAAGTAAGAAAATGATCGCTCAATCCAAATCAAATATAGAGAATATTATTTTTGAAATTATTTTTATGTATATTAAAGATATGGTCTTTATTATGAAAGTCGAGAAAGGGGAAGTTTTTCGCTATATTTTTGTGAATGAAGCTGCATACTTGTTTGCTAAATTACCACTCAACTTTATAGGGAAAAAAATCCAAGATGTTAATTCTGCCTACATAGCGGCTAGATTACAAAAGGAATATTCTACAGTATGTAAGATGAAGGGAAATCATAGTTATACAGATGAAATCAAGCTTGAAGATGGAAATATTATCTATGCAGAATCTGTTTTAACGCCTATAAAGGATGATCAAGATGAAGTAAAATATATTGTTTCTATTACGAGAGATATTACAGAATCCATCAAGGAAAAACATTTATTACTTGAAAGTGAACAACGATTTCGTTCATTAGTAGAGAATAACTTAGATGCTGTTCTCACAGTCAATTTAGATGGAGTTATACAGGAGGTGAATCCTGCTGGATTGAAATTAATTGGTTTTAGTGACGAAGCTAAAACGATTTTTTCGCTTTATGATCTAATAGATAGGGAGAATACAGTTTTTTATGGAAGTTTTAGAAAATGTAAACTGACAAATACATCACAATCAATCGATTGTAAATTAATGAGCAAAAAGGGAACAGAATTATCTGTACATTCAAAATTCGTACCTATTATAGTGAATCGAACCATTAAGGGGATTTATGTCATCTTAAGAGATATTTCAGAAAGGAGGAAGACGGAAGAAAAGATTCAGTTTATGTCTTTTCATGATCAGCTGACAGGACTTTATAATAGACGAGCTCTAATGGAGGATATAAATCTTGAAATAAAAAGAGCGGAAACAGAGCAAGCTGCTTTCGCCTTAATGACCATTGATTTAGACAGATTTAAATATATCAATGATACATTTGGTCATATTGTAGGTGATCAAATTCTTGTAAAAGTAGCGGAACGCTTATTAGAGTTTAATAATTACAAATGTCATGTGTATCGTCAAGGAGGAGATGAATTTAATATTCTCCTTTCGCAGACGAATAGACAAGAAGCAGCAAGCAATGCTCAGCAAATCCTTTCAACCTTTGCTAATTCTTTCTATCTAGATTCTCAGGAATATTATATAAGTCCCAGTATTGGAATTAGCATGTATCCACAGGATGGAGAAGATATTGAAACATTGATAAAAAATGCTGATGAGGCACTTTTTCGAGTAAAAGAAAGAGGCAAAGCACACTATCAATTTTATCGTTCTGATATGACAACAGCTTTAACTAATATAGTATCGATTGAAACAAAATTACGAAAAGCTATTCAAAGGAATGAACTGAAATTGTATTATCAGCCGCAAATTGATTTGAATGATTATACTTTCAATAGCTTTGAAGCACTATTACGGTGGGAGAGTCCATCGTTAGGCTTGGTTGCTCCAAATGACTTTATACCGCTTGCTGAGGATACGGGTCTCATTATATCGATTGGGAATTGGGTTATTGAAACGGCGTGTGAGCAGATAAAGATTTGGAAAACACTTTACAACCTAGATACCAGAATCGCTGTCAATATTTCTCCTAAGCAATTTCAACAACCTAATTTTGTAGAAGTAATTCGAGATGCTATCCAAAAATATAACATCCAGCCATTCCTCTTAGAAGTGGAAATTACAGAAGGGGTTATGGAGAATATTAAAGAAGCAGTTCCTATTTTGCGGAATTTAAAGGAATTGGGTGTTATTATTTCTGTTGATGATTTTGGAACGGGCTATTCTTCTCTTAGCTATATAAAGCAATTTCCCATCGATGTGTTAAAAATTGACCAGTCTTTTATTAAAAATGCTGTGATAAATTCCAAGGATGCTGCCATTACAACTACAATTATTCACTTAGGTCAAAATTTAGGAATGGAAGTAATTGCAGAAGGTGTCGAGAATAAAGATCAAGAAGATTTTTTAAAAAAGGCAAATTGTCAGAAAGCACAAGGTTATTATTATTCAAAGCCATTGACTTGTGAAGACGCAGAACAATTTCTTAGGCAATTTTAAACATGATTGATAAGAGTAAATCATAAACATACAGGAGGGAAGGATAATTGAAAATTTGCCATTATAATTTAAGTGTTTAAAAAGTGTGAAGTCTTGATTTTATAGGGAATAAGAGGGTGGAGAGTAAGGCAGCCTGAATACAAATTCCTAGGGTTAGCGCGATCAAGAACTCATATGAAGAGCAGCGTTCGCCTACATAGAAAGTGAAGTGTATTCAAGCTGCTGATTAGCTGTTAGCAAATACTAAAGGGAATGCAGCCAGCCACTTAGAGATATTCAGCTTTGATCCATACAAAGTGTAAAAAACTTTTTGGCTTTAGCGATAACTAATTGCTCTTGACTTTAAAGCATGCCAGGAGTTAATAAAGTTTTTTTTATTTACTTTGATGTTTTTCTTACCAGATAAGGGATCATTTAAGTAAACATGCTCTTTACTGAACCCGACTAAAACAACTGCATGTAAATCCAATGGTGTTTTAATTGTTCTTCCATTATGTTCCCATGATTCCCATCTATCGGGTAAACGATAATCCCCTGTCGTCCACACGACAATTGGATAACCATTCTCAACATGTTTTTCCAAGTCATGAAAAGAAGAATTTGTTAAATTAACTGCTCTTTCAGGTAAATATTTGTTAACAAGATCTTCCATTGGTCTATCAAATACAGCGTAACCAGCCTTTTTTCCAGTCATATCTCCAACAAAGCCAATAGAAGGATCTCCCCATTTAATAATATTTCCGTTTTTTCGGACTAATGGATCTGAGTCCTTCTCTATGTCTTTAAAAAGGTCCATTTTCGTTACTTTAACACCAGCATAATTTAAGACCATTGCTAAACTTGTTACCTCACATCCATATCGTAATTCTGGATTTTGTTTTATCAATGGAACATCTAACAGTATTTTATTAGTAGAGCTTGATACTTGACTTACTATTTCGTTTTTTTGTCTTGGATGGTCATCAATATGGAAGTATTCCCAAACTTGCTCCGAACTAAAAAAGGGAGCGAGCAAAAGTAATAGTTTCAACAACTTCATATTACTACCTCTTTCTTGCCAACTCCTAATGTTATCATACGATATTATCATCGAAATATGAGGGCATATTATTACCAAGAAGGCTAAAGTAAGTTGATTCAAGTTTAGGGATTGTTTAGAAAATAGAAAGAATTTTCTATCATTATTTCGATAGCTAGGTGTTTATATGATATAATTAAGTTTATTTAATTTCGTAAAATAAAGTGAAGAACCTTTGCTAACTAATTAATAAATCCATTTAAGATAAAGACTTTTTACTTTTTGGAAGGCGTCGATTTGCCAAATTCTTAATTATGATATGCAAAGGAGCTTGCTTTTCTTATTAGGGAGGCGATCAAAATATGGATGCTTTGGATATTTTGACTGATTTAGAAAATGTCATCCCTTATTTTCAAGCTATTTTTAGCGCTGATGAACATCAGGTTATTGGATATGAAGTATTAGGTAGATACAATGGGCAAAATGGAGTGGAAAGTCTTGGCGATTTTTTTGTAGATGAAGGAATTCCAGATGAATATAAGCTTGAAGTAGATCAAGTTATTTTGACAAAAGCTTTGGATAAAGCTTTATCCCTTGATGAGGACGTATTGCTCTTTATCAATAGAGATGCTGAAATGCTGATGAAGGATGATGGAGAATCATTTTTAGTTACTTTATTGGAGTACGAAGAGAAAGGCATCAAGCTGAATCGGATCGTTCTAGAGCTGTCTGAAAGAAATTATCAAGGACAATTTGATCATTTAGATCATTTATTAATTTACTATCGAACATATGGTATAAAGATTGCGATTGATAAAATGGGAAGCGATAGCAGTTATCTTGATCGCCTAAGTGATTTAGGGCCTGACATTTTGAAGATTGATTTATTGGCTTTGCGGTCTACGTCCACCTCGCACACTTATCAAGATGTATTGTATTCATTATCTATGCTTGCTCGAAAAATTGGTGCTACTTTATTATTTGAAAATATTGAGATGGTTTATCAGCTTCAATTTGCTTGGAAAAATGGAGGAAGATTTTATCAAGGGTATTACTTACATTATCCAGAGGAGAATTTCGTTGAACGTAATATTAGAAAGGAAACATTGAGAAATATGTTTCATGAATTTATCCTTTCAGAAAAGAAGAAATTATCGACGATCTATGACTTAACAGAAGAGTTTCAAGGTCAATTACAAGCACTGCTTGTCAAATACAAGAAATATTCTACCTATGAGGAGTTATTAAAATTATTGTCTGCCGAGTTAACGGATGCTGCTTTTCGAATGTATGTTTGTGATGAAGATGGGTTTCAGAAATCTGCCAATATCATTAAATATGAGAATGATTGGCTTATACAACCCGAATATGCACATAAAAATTGGAGTTGGAGACCATATTTTTTAGAAAATATTATGAAGATGCGAACTGAAAAACGAGGGATATTATCCGATCTATATAGTGATATTGAAACCGGTGAAACGGTTAGAACGTATTCTTATCCGTTAAATTCAAAAGAATATTTATTTATTGATTTGTCCTATAATTATCTTGATCGAATGAAATTATTGCTTCCTTAACAACAAGCTGAAGAGATTTTCTCTTCAGCTTGTTTTATTAGGAATAGAAAGGGTATGGAATAGTAATGAAATGGAATCAGAGTAATTAGAGAAGGGAAGGATTTGATGAAAAAAAGCTTCTTTATCTTATTGATTATTTCTATGTGGAGTGTTTTTCCGTATTCCATTGACGCCGCCAGCCATTTGACAAGTCGAGAGGAAGTATTCGCTTTTGTAGAAAAGGCATTCCGGGCACAAGTATCATTAAGTAAAGAAGCGAGAAAAATGGAGGAAATAGAAGAAATCCTAACGCCTTATTTTTCAGACAAACTAATTTATTTATTTCTTAATGAAAACTTGACTGGAGAACAAGGGAACTTTTTTACATATGGTAATGAATTTGGTAAATATTATCTACCTTTTTATCAATTATCAGAACAAACCTTTGTAGAACAAGAAGAGAATAGTATACTCCTATATGAATATTATGAACCAATTGTTATTGGAGAAAAAGTATATGAAGGTTCTTATGAAGGGATTTTGATAAGAAAATGGAATAATAAATGGCTTATAACCAATATGCTTTCAGATAAAGAGGTAAGGTCCATTTTAAAGAGTAAAGAAAAAAACTATAGTACATTAGTGTATATGCCGTTATTTTCCATTGATAATCAAGTTACTTATATAAAGAATAATAAAAACTATAATGATGTAAACACAAATCATCTCTAATATTATCATTGTAAAGTTTATGGCGCACATTAGGTGCTGTACGCCATAATAAGTATTAAGAAAGATTCAAAGCTTCCTTTAGCTTTTCCAAATCAAATCCATAAATGACCGTTCCATCAATTACGAATGTTGGAGTGGAAAAAGATTGATATTTCTTTATTAAGTCTTTTTTGGCACGAGGGTCCTTTTGAATATCTCTCATTTCGAAATCAAAACCATGTTCTTTTAAGAATAGCTTTGAATATTCGCAAGGGGGACAATCTGGTTGAGTAAACAATGTGATTTGATGCATAATGTTCCTCCTACTTTTATCTTTAACTAATCATACAAAGAAAGTTATTATCATGCAATTCTTTTGAGTGATAAAAGAAGTTCTTGTCATCATTTTAGCTAGAAATTATACTCCTAAGGAAAGTGTGTATGTTAATTTGTGAAATGGTAAGAATATTCAGAGGAAATAAATAATAAAAAAACACCGAGTTTTTTTCAGTTTTACTTGGACAAACTCTCGACAATCTTTTATTCTGTTAGTATTGGCATTTTACACAAGAGGCGAATTGTACTAAATTAAACGAAGAAAGTGTATAGAAACATGCTAATAGTGAAACCTATGCTTAATAAAGGTTTGTTTGAAAGGAGAGAGAGCATGTCACAATTACAAGGCATATTAACAAGATTGAAAAATCTACAAGAGCAGGCAACTGGGGGAGAACCAACTCAACGTTTCTTTGAGGTAAATGGAGAGAGAAAGTGTCAAGTAACATTCCATCCAAAAACAGAGACGTTTGAACTAGAAGTATATAATGACAAGGAAAAACCAAAAAGATATCAATTTGATAATGTTGATATGATTACAATTGAGATTTTTGATTTAATTCAGTAATCTTATTTAAAAAAACCTTCAGCAAGATGGAATAGTCCATTTTGCTGAAGGTTTTTTTTACTTCTAGTATTAATAGTCCTGCTAACGGCTAGTAAATCAGGAGAATTCAATATAAGGATAAAAACCTGCTGAACATTGAAGATTTTTCCTACATGAAAAAAAACATGGGAAACCATACTAATAGTTGAGGTGATAAATATGATGCCGACAGTTATTTGTCCAGAATGTTCAAAAGAAGAAAAACTGGAGAATGTCTTAACTGCTCAATCTAATCAAAATGTAATCTTTCAATGCCCACATTGTCAACTGCTTGTAAGGAATATAAAAACGAGTAAGGGTTAAAAGAGCATAATGCCGAGAACTATGATAAAATGAGGTATAAATATATTTTGTGAGGAGTTTTCGGCTATGATAAGTATGCACAGCGAAGAGTTTTTAAACATTACTTTAAAGGACTTATTAATTCCATCTGAACGAGTAGCACATGTGCAGATAGGAAATAGTTTAGAACACGCTCTGCTTGTCTTAACAAAAAGTGGATACTCAGCAATACCAGTATTAGATGCTCATTATAAACTCCATGGCTTAGTCAGCACTCCGCTCATCATGGATAGCATATTAGGCTTAGAAAGAATTGAGTTTGAGAAGCTTGAAGAAATAAAAGTAGAAACAATTATGAATAAGGTAATACCAAGAGTGAAGAGCAATAGTTCTGTATTACATACGATAAAATATTTAGTAGACCATCCTTTTATTTGCGTGGAAACAGAAGATGGCTATTTTGATGGAATTTTAACAAGAAGAGCAATATTAATGCGACTTAATATTTATTTGCATCAAATCAATCAAAATGAACGCTAAACGTATTATACCTTCATCTACGGCTGCCGCTCTTGTCTGCCTCTTCATTAGAGATGTATCCCTCTTTTGATAACAATTTTTATTTTATGAGGATAATGTTATGTCAACAATTTCTGAATTACAACTATTAACTGTACTTTCACAGGAAATGAATATGCGCAAAGCAGCAGAGAGATTATTTGTCACCCAGCCAGCCCTTTCTCAAAGGCTGCAAAATATTGAGAAAGACTGGGGAACCCCGTTATTTATTAGGTCACAAAGAGGCCTCTCTCTTACTGCCGCAGGAGAATTAGTAACGAAATTTGCAAGGGAAACATTAAAAAAAGAAGAAGAAGTAAAAGAATCCATTCATGCATTTAAAGAAGAGGTATATGGAACATTAAAAATCGCTGTCGCTAGTATAGTAGGACAAAATTGGCTTCCAGAAGTTTTAAAACGATTTGTCGAGCGCTACCCACAAGCAAAAGTATCATTAGTAACTGGTTGGAGCAGCGATATGATGAAATCAGTTTCAGAGGATAATATGCATATCGGTATCATAAGAGGGGTGTCTGATTGGAAAGGGATAAAAATGCATTTATTCGATGATCCACTTTATTTAGTGGATCGAGAAATTGCTCAGTTAGAAGATATTGCCTTAACTGATCGACCGTTTATCCAATTTAAAAGTGATTCTAACTATTACGAAGAAATACAAGTTTGGTGGCATCAGAATTTGCAAATGCCTCCTAAGAATACTATTGTTGTAGATCAAATTGAAACATGTAAACAGCTTTCTTTTAATGGCATTGGATATAGTATCTTACCTTCCATTGCCTTAAGAAAAGCTGATGAGGCACTATCAAGAATACCATTATTTAATGATAATAATAAACCTATTACAAGAGGGACTTGGTTAATTGGCTATGAGGCAAATTTTCAATTAAAGCAAGTTCAAGCGTTCTTAGAGATTGTCAATGAATACCTTGAAGAAGAAAAAGTGAAAGCAATTAATCCTTAATATTATAATAATTATTGCTTGTTTTCATAACTTTTGTTTGGTAAAGTAATTTTTATATTGTAATTTATACATAACTGGAGGTAAAGAAATGAAAATGATGGATGCAAATGAAATTATTTCATTTATTCAAAATAGTACAAAATCTACACCTGTTAAGGTATATGTAAAAGGGGATTTATCAGCTGTTGAATTTGGTGAGAATATCCAAACCTTTATCAGCGGCAATTCTGGGGTGATTTTTGGAGAATGGACAGACATTCAAAGTGTAATTGAAGCTAATAAGGATAAAGTAACGGATTATGTAATTGAAAATGATCGCAGAAATTCCGCTATTCCTTTATTAGATTTAAAAAATATAAAAGCTCGTATTGAGCCAGGTGCAATTATTCGTGATCAAGTTGATATTGGTGATAACGCTGTTATTATGATGGGTGCTGTTATTAATATTGGTGCTGTTATCGGCGAAGGTACAATGATTGATATGGGAGTTATAATGGGTGGACGAGCTACTGTAGGTAAAAACTGTCATATTGGAGCAGGTGCAGTATTAGCTGGTGTAATTGAGCCTCCTTCTGCTAAACCAGTTATTATTGAAGATGATGTATTGGTTGGTGCAAATGCAGTTATTGTAGAGGGTGTAACTGTAGGAAAAGGGTCTGTAGTTGCTGCAGGAGCTATAGTATTAGAAGATGTTCCCGCGAATACATTAGTAGCAGGAGCACCTGCACGAGTGGTAAAAGAAATTGATGATAAAACAAAATCAAAAACAGAAATTATGCAAGAGTTACGTCAATTATAATTTTGATGAAAAGCGTGGAGAAACTTCCGCGCTTTTCTTGTAGGTAACCTAAAAGGCTATGTAAAACGATATAATGAACAAAAGGAAAAGTAGGGGAGCTATATGGGGAATACGATAGATTTAGTTACTATTCGCAGACAACTGCATAGAATTCCAGAACTTGGATTTAAAGAATTTAAAACACAGCAATATTTACTACAGATGATTCATAGCGTCGCAGATGAACGTGTAGAAGTGAAAACATGGAAGACTGGAATCATCGTAAAGGTCAATGGACTTAATCCAACAAAAACGATTGGCTATCGTGCTGATATGGATGGATTACCGATTGTGGAAGAAACAGCATTATCTTTCGTATCGGAGCATCCGACTGAAATGCATGCTTGCGGTCATGATTTTCATATGACGATTGCATTAGGTGTGCTGATAAATATTATTAATAATCCAATTAACGATGATGTGGTATTTATCTTTCAACCTGCAGAAGAGGGACCAGGCGGGGCAGAACCGATGTTGAAAAGTGAGGAGCTCCAAGCATGGAAGCCAGATATGATAATAGCACTTCATGTTGCTCCTGAATATCCTGTAGGGACGATTGCGATTAAGCCTGGCTTATTATTTGCGAATACATCAGAACTCTTTATTGATTTAAAAGGGAAAGGGGGACATGCAGCCTATCCTCACTTAACAAATGATATGGTCGTTGCTGCATGTACATTGGTATCCCAGCTCCAGTCAATCGTGTCTAGAAATATAAATCCACTAGAAAGTGCTGTTGTAACGATTGGGAAAATCACAGGCGGTACGGTTCAAAATGTTATCGCCGAAACAGCAAGGCTAGAAGGGACGATGCGTACGCTTTCTAGTGAAGCAATGGAAAAAGTGAAAAATCGCGTCCAATCTTTAGTAAAAGGAACTGAAATCGCCTATGACTGTGAATGCACCATTGATTTCGGAAGTGGTTATTATCAAGTGGATAATAATGAGCTATTAACGAAAGAGTTTATGGATTTTATTATAGAGGAAACAGAAGCAACATTATTTGAGTGTAAAGAAGCCATGACAGGGGAAGATTTTGGCTATATGTTAAAGGAAATCCCAGGATTTATGTTTTGGCTTGGGGTAGACTCTCCCTTTGGATTACATCATAGCAAGCTCAATCCAAAAGAGGATGCCTTACAGGTGGCTGTAAATATATTAACAGCGTATTTAACCAAAAAAGGCAATTAAGAATATTTAGAGGAACTCTGTTTATATAAAAGAGAAGGCTTACTGCGTAATGGAGCAGTAAGCCTTGTTTTAACTCTTTTTATCTACTATAAGCGGAGTTTCTGGAAGTTTAATACCATTTTCATCAAGCGCGATCTTTACTTCTTGTCTGATTAATCGCTCGACCCCCCATTGCTCCATATTGATGGTTTTGGCCAGTATTCTAATAGTTATAGTATTTGATTCTGGTTATGGCATTATAAAAATGTACCTTTCGGACATTAATTTGTGCATGAAAAAACCACTTGCCAACATCATCCAATAAAAGTAAACTCCTCGTTGGACCAACAACGTTTGACAGGAGGATACATAGGAGATGTTACAAGTGGTAGAAATCAATTATATCAGACATGAAGTAAACCAAAAAGGGAAAAGTTATGCCGAGGTGGCTCGTCAAGTACAGCACGATGAACGGACAGTAAAAAAATATGCGGATCAAGAAGAATTCCCCCAAAAACACAAACAAACACGTCCCTCGCCTATCTTGGATCCAGTAAAGCATATTATTGATGGGTGGATTCGTGAGGATTTAAAGCTAAAAAAGAAGTTTCAACGTACTGCACAACGTATGTATAACCAACTAATCGAAGAGCATGATTTTCAAGGTGGGGACCGTACAGTAAGACGTTATGTTTCAGCCCGGAGAAAGGAATTAGCGAAAGAAGCAGAGGGTGCCTCTTTACCGCTGCAAACGATTCCTGGAACAGCACAAGTAGATTTCGGAAAAGCACCATTTAAATATTTAAATGAAATGATCGAACTACCGTTTCTCGTTATGTCATTTCCAGATGCCAATACCTTTTATTTTCAAGTGTTTCCTTCGGAAAATACCGAGTGTCTTCTAGAAGGATTACAACGCATTTTTCAACATATGAAGAGCGTACCGAAAACGATTCGCTTTGATAATCTATCGCCCGCTGTAAAGAAAATTCATGCCCGTGGTGAAAGAGAATTAACAGATATGTTCGAGCGATTCGTGCTGCACTTCGGTTTTGAATATGAATTCTGTAATCCAGCAAAGGGAAACGAAAAAGGACATGTAGAAAATATGGTGAAATATGTCCGGAATAATTTCTTATTGCCGGCTAATACAATTGTAGACTTGGAAGAGTTTAATCAAACTCTATGGGAAAAGGCAGAAAGAAATCGTCAACGGAAGCATTACCTAAAGCAAGAGTCGTTAGAATCCTTACACGAATTAACATGTGCAGCTCATATTTTACTGCCCGAAAAAATATTTAACTGCGCTCGTATTGTCACTGCAAAGGCTGATAAAAGTGGAATTGTACATATAGATAATAAATTGTATTCGACATCGCCACGATTTGCACAGAAGAAAGTGGTCGTCGAAGTGACATTTAATGAAGTACGTATTCTAAGTGAAACTCATGAATGTATTGTCACTCATTCTCGACTTTATGGCAGCAAGGCCAAATCAATGGTTTGGCAACCTTATCTAAAACTACTTTCTCAAAGGCCACGCGCAATTAAATATTCAGGTATTTATGATCATTTACCTGATGAGTGGAACCTGTATTTAAAAGCGTGTACAGAGGAAGAACAGAAGTCTGCTTTCTCTCTCCTATCGGAGTTAATGAAAACTAATAACCTAGATAAAATTACAGAAGCTTTACAGATAGCTCAAAAGACAGGTCATCCAAAAGCAGAGCATATTCAACAAGCTTTTAACGCACTTATCTTTGATGACAACGATTATCAAAATATAACACCAGCCATCACATTACCTGAAATGCCCGAAATCACACGTGGTGCAGATCGTTATAATGACTTCTTTAAAACGGAGGTGTGATCATGAGCGAATCGATTCAAGAATACGCAAAACGGCTAAAATTAAGCTATTTGCGAATGCATTGTGATGATCTGTCCGAAGAACAGATTGCATTCCTAAAACAGCTTTTTGAAAAAGAAATTGAACAACGCGAACAAACTCGGATTAATTTACTCTTGAAACAAGCACATCTACCGCAAGGTGGAAATGAAACGTTTGACTGGCAGCATGTTCAAATACCTAAAAGTATTTCAAAAGAGAGTATCTACGAGGGGCTATTCATTAAGGAAAAGGAAAATTTAATTTTATATGGTGGTGTGGGTGCAGGAAAAACATATTTAAGTAAACTGATTTCTTTAAATGCCATAACTAGATTTGGCCATAAAGTCCGGTTTTACACGGTTGCAGGTCTAGTGAATCAGTTAGTGGATGCCAATCAAAAGGGCCAACTAGCCAGGTTGTTGGGGCAAATTGAGAAATTAGATTTATTAGTACTCGATGAAATGGGTTATATTCCGTTAGGAAAAGAAGGAGCCGAACTGTTATTCCAAGTAATTTCGATGTGTTATGAGCGAAAAAGCATCATTATTACAACGAATCTTCAATTTGGCCAATGGAACCATGTATTTGGCAATCAAATTTTAACAGAAGCGGTTATTGATCGTCTTATTCACCATTCTCATCTGGTGATATTCACTGGTGAAAGTTATCGATATCGCAATTCTAGTATGCGAGATTAAATGAAAATAATGATGTTGGCAGTGGTTACAAAAGTAATGACCGTTTCTTGCATTTTTTGATTGCCAAATCCATTGATTCCATGTTTTGTATCCCAATCACATCTGGTCCATCCGTAATTACTGGATTTTCTTTGGCGATACGTTCACATAAAGGCTTTAAAATTTCTAATGTTTTCGGTAGATCATTATGTACAGAAATATCTATATCTACTAAAGCTTGCATTTCTCCCCGAGAGTGGTTACTTAGCTGTGTGATTTCACGATTAGGGATAAAGTGCAGAGTTCCATCAGCAGCTCTAATTTGTGTTGTTCGCAGCCCTACTTGTTCAACAGTACCTGAAAAATCTCCTATTGATACAAGTTCACCCACTTCTAATTGTTTTTCTAATAATAAAAAGAATCCTGACACTAGGTCGCTTACTAAACCTTGTGCACCAAAACCAACTGCTAATCCAATAATACCAGCTCCAGCTAATATGGCCGTTGCGTCAATTCCTAGTAATTGAAGAATGGTAATAATGAGTATAAAAAATAATACATAAGTAATTACATTATTCGTTAAGCTTTCTAAAGTGAAGGCTCTGCCTCGGGAGATAGAATGCTTTTGAATATAAGTTTCGAATAATTTATTTATTACTTTCTTAGCCATCTTCTTGATGAAAATATAACTTAACAAGATCAAGAGAATTTTTATAGTTACAAAGGAAGTGTCTAGAAGGAAATCCCCCCATTCAATATTTCGAATATTCTTTTTAACTTCATCCACATACATCATTAGAAATTGTACTCCTTTTATTAAAAAATAAGTTTTTTCTTTTTATTCCCTTTAAAGTATTTGATAAACTAAGAGGTGAAGCTATTCTATTGAGCTTCGTATAAGTTAGTTACTTTAATAGGTTTGCAAATAGGATATTCTGTTTATCTGAAAGCGGGGAGACATGATTCACTAACTTTTTATGCAAATGTATATATAGGGATAGAAGGAAAGAAGGTAACGAATCATTGAAAATAGGTGAGCAACTTCCAAACTGGAACACTCCGACCATATGGGTTAACGGGGAAACAAAGCTTACAGATGTAATAAGAGATAAGCTGATTTTAATTCATTTTTGGTCTGTAAGTTGTTATTTTTGTAAAAAGGCTATGCCCGAATTAAACCAATATAGGGAGTTATATAAGGATAATCTTGTAATAATATCTGTGCATTTCCCGCGAACAGAGCGAGATTTAGATATTGATTTAATAAAACAGACTGCCGAGACGTATAGTATGACACAATCTATTTATGTAGATCATGACTTTCAGCTAGCCAAGGCGTTTTCGAATGAATATGTTCCCTCCTACTATTTATTTGATAGGGAAAGAAAGCTGCGGTACTACCAGGCGGGCGGTACTAATTTGAAAATGTTAAATACACGTATCAACCGTGTCATAAATAATCAACAATAACTGGTGGGAAAACATCATTAGCTTTTGTATGTTAATCAAGTGATTTAATGTTATAATAGGGACGATTTATTTAGGTGAAATTTTTATGATTGTTGGAGGATTTTATTGTGAAAAGAGCTTTTGCGGTTATTGGCCTCGGAAGATTTGGTGGTAGTATTTGCAGGGAATTAACCGAGCTAGGTATGGATGTAATGGTCATTGATAAAAGTGAAGAAAAAGTAAATGAATACGCAAATCTAGTTTCACATGCAGTGGTAGGTAATGCAGTAGATGAAACAGTATTGAAAGGTCTCGGAATCCGTAATTTTGACCATGTTATTGTTGCAATTGGGGAAGATATCCAAGCAAGTATTTTAACAACTTTAATGCTGAAGGAATTAGGAGTGCAAAATATAACGGTAAAAGCCCAAAATGATTATCATGAGAAAGTACTAAGTAAAATAGGGGCAGATGCAGTTGTTCATCCTGAAAGGGATATGGGCAAGAGAATAGCCCATAATATTGTCTCTAACAATGTCCTAGATTATTTAGAGCTATCGGATGAGCATAGTATTGTGGAAATTAAAGCAAGTCATAAATTAGATGGTCGCTCGATCATTGATTTAGATATTCGTGCCAGATATGGAATTACTATTGTTGCCATAAAAAGAGGGAAGGAAATTATCGTTTCTCCTCAAGCATCAGAATCAATCAGAGAAAAGGATATCTTGATCGTAATTGGAGCTGACTCGGATATTAACCGTTTTGAGAAAAAGGTTATGTCTTAACAAGAAAAAGGAGCTATTTGTTCGTTATCGAACGAATAGCTCCTTTTTACTTATTTATACTTCCATAATAATAGGAAGGATCATTGGGCGACGTTTTGTTTTTTCATATAGGAATGGAGAAATAGTATCAATTATTTCATTCTTTATTTCTGACCATTGTGTCGTTTTGCGCTCCATTACTTTATTTAAATGTTTACTTATTAATGTTTGTGCATCATTGATTAAATCACCAGACTCGCGCATATACACAAATCCTCTTGAAATAAGATCAGGTCCAGCGGCAATTCTAAAATCAGTCATATTAATACTTACCACGACAACCACTAAGCCTTCTTCTGAAAGAATTCGACGATCGCGTAAAACGATATTACCAATATCGCCAATTCCGCTTCCATCAATATATACATTTCCAGATGGAATTTTACCAGCGACCTGTGCTGTATCGCTTGAAAGTGCTAATACTTCACCATTATCCATAATAAAGCAGTTCTCTTCTTTTACACCACAATCAACAGCAGTTTGTGCGTGTGTTTTTTGCATTCTAAACTCTCCATGAATTGGCATAAAGAATTTAGGTTTAATTAATCGAAGCATTAACATTTGCTCTTGTTGACCGCCATGACCAGAAGTATGAATATTGTTAAGTGGTCCATGAATTACTTCCGCACCTGCTCGGTAAAGTTGATTAATTGTTTTATTAACACTTAATGTATTACCTGGTACTGGATTGGAAGAGAATACCACAGTGTCACCAGGGATAATTTGGATTTGTCTATGTGTACCATTAGCAATTCTTGATAGAGCTGCCATTGGTTCACCTTGGCTTCCTGTACAAAGTATGACCACTTGATTAGCCGGCAGTCGGTTAATTTGTTGCGGGTCAACAAAGGTTTCTTTTGGTGCTTTTATAAAGCCAAGTTCTAAACCGATGTTAATAGCTGCTTCCATACTGCGTCCAAAAACAGCTATTTTGCGGCCAAACTCTACGGCTGCATCTGTTACTTGCTGTAAACGATAAATATTGGAAGCGAAAGTAGCGAAAATCAATCTACCGTCGGCTTTGATAAAAGTATCATGGATGCTTTTTCCGACTTTTTTTTCAGACATAGTAAAATTAGGTACTTCACTATTTGTACTATCAGATAATAAGCACAAAACGCCTTCTTTCCCTATTTCAGCCATTTTTGTTAAATTGGCAGGTTCCCCAACTGGAGTAAAGTCAAATTTAAAATCTCCAGTGTGTACAATGTTCCCAGGTGGTGTTTTGACAACAATCCCATAGGAGTCAGGTATACTATGAGTAGTTCTAAAGAAAGAAACAGATGTTTTTCTAAATTTAATAATATCGTCTTCTTGAATTTCGTGCATCGTTGTTTGTCGCAATAAACCATGCTCTTCTAGCTTGTTACGAACAAGTGCTAATGCCAGTTTGCCTCCGTAAAGGGGGATATTAACTTGTCTTAAAAGGTAAGGAATACCACCAATATGATCTTCGTGACCATGCGTGATAAATAAGCCTTTAATTTTGTCTGCGTTCTTCTCTAAAAAAGTATAATCAGGAATAACATAGTCAATTCCTAAAAGCTCGTCCTCAGGAAATTTAATCCCAGCATCAATTAAAATAATTTCATCTTGAAACTGGACACCATACGTATTTTTACCGATTTCCCCTAATCCGCCTAGGGCAAATACAGCAGTTTGATCATTTTTTACAAATTTCATTATTCAATCTCCAATACTGTAAAGTCTTCGTTTTGTTGTTCATATTCTAAGAATGCACCTTCTACGCTAGTAATAAACTCGATATTATATGGTTTTTCTGCTAATTTTGTTCGAACATCTCTTTCTGATACACCTTTAACGAAAATAGTTCTAGTATTTTCTCTTACTGGTACCTCTGTTTTTAAATCTTGAAAATATACTTTAAATATCATTGTAAATCGCTCCTTAATCATTTGTTTCTGAAATTTATTATATAAAAAAACAACATGGTTTTCATGTTTTTTCTTTTAATAGCCATTATATTAGAAAGGTTCTTTTCTCAGTAAATTCATATAAAAATGAGGAATGAAAAAAGATATTTACCCTCTATATATTATTATGAAACATAATAATATTACATAACTTTTATGTATGATCATTCTAATGAAATCGTTATTAAAACAAAAGGTCAGACTCAGTACCACAATGCTTGGTTTGTATAGCGGTATAATAACCACTATATTTAACTAAGCGTGGTATAGGCCGGACCATAAAAATACCCTTCAATTTTTTAAGCTATTGTTTTTTTGCGAAGTAAATCTTTCCACTGTTTTAAAAGCTTTTTTCTTAGCTTCTTTAACATAGTGGATCATCTCCTTAACTCTATTTTAAACCATTCTTGGACAAAGTAAAGTCATCTTCTCATTTTATATTTCTTTTTGTAAAAAATAGTTTATTAGATGGTGTTTTTTCAATCCGATTATTCAAAATGGAAGGCGATTTTACATTATTTTAGCTACGGAAGAATGGTTTACTCCTTTTATTTGGCCCTATTCCATAGTGCGGTTCTGTATGAGAGTGTTTAGGAAGCTCCATCTTCCATCTTTAGTGTGAAGCCAATGGAAAGAAAGTTTTTTGACACGATGAGCATTCCTTGTATTTGCTATGAAAACAGCCTTTTATATAAATAGTATATGAATATTTTTGTAGGATTCTCATGGATAATGTTGGTAATTGTAAAATAGGCTGAATGGAAAGCGAGCAATTGCAGCGGGGTAAAGCCTTATTTAGTATGAAACAGGGGCGAAATAAGAGAAAGAAGAAGAGGCTCGAATAATGATGATCGAACCATTTCTTAGATACAAAATTTATCTTTCAACAGGTATTGCATTATCAATAGGAAGAAAAGGATCTTTTTCATTGATATGATCATAAAACATCACACCATTAAGATGATCAATTTCATGTTGGAATACAATTGCTGGTAACCCTTTAAGGCGTAATTTAATTTCTTTTCCGTCTAAATCGATCCCTTTCAAAGTAATTCTTGCATACCTTGGAACGAAACCTGGAATGGTTTCATCGACAGAAAGGCAGCCTTCGCCAGTTGTTAAATAAGCTTTTTCAATGGAATGGCTAATGATTTTAGGATTGAATAAAGCGTAGCTGTATTGCTTGTCATTTTCATCTTTAACATGCACAGCAATCATTCTTTTGGAAACATTTATTTGCGGAGCAGCTAAGCCTACTCCGCCTCTTAAACCATACTTTTCTGCTAATTCGGGGTTTTGGCTATTTATTAAATATTCCATCATGCTTTTTAGAATGCTTTTGTCTTCTTCGCTTGGTGGCATGGTAACTTTACTTGCCACTTGTCTCAGTGTTGGATGACCGTCGCGAATAATATCTGTCATTGTTATCAAAATAATCACTTCCTTGTATCTAACGGTTTATAAAAGTAGTCTAACAGAGATAGAATAAAAAGTTAATAAATGAGAATAGTACTTTATGCAAGAAGATAATTAGATATACCTATAATATATTATAGGACAAGCTAATATGTTTATAATATAAAAATATTTCTAAAGTAATCAGCGCTGCCTGTTAAAAAAATCAGCAACTGATAATTATGCAGGGAAGAATTGTGTTTTTATCAAATTTTTTAAAGAATCAAGATGGATACGAAGAAGGGAACCATTATTGTCAAAGTACAGAAGAATCGATATAGTAATAAGAAAGTGAGGAGGAAAGAAATGAAACGAAGTGTTTTAATTAGTACAATTATGCTTTTTACGATAATTGCTGCTGGGTGCAATTTTAATTCTCCAAGTGAGAAAATGTATGAAAAACTAGAAGAAGTAGTTAAGATTGAAAGTGGTTTTGAAGAACAGCAAGAGCCTCTTGTCAAATTAGAAAAGAAGGAACAAGATATTTATTCTAAAATAATTAGTCTTGGATTAGAGGACATGGATGAAATTACAAAATTATCGGACGAAGCTCTAGAATCTATTTCTAAAAGAAAAGAATATATGGATAAAGAAGCAGAAAGTATAAAACAGTCACAAAAAAAGTTTGAAACAATAGCGACAGACATAGAAGAATTAGATAAAAAGGAAGAGAAATCATTAAAGAATAAGGCAGATGATCTTTACCAAACAATGATGGCCCGTTATGAAGAACATGATAAATTATACGCAAATTACATAGAAGGGCTTAATAGTGATAAAAAGCTTTATGAAATGTTTAAAGATGAAGACGTGAATATGGACGATTTAGAAAAACAAGTAAAAAAGATCAATGATACGTATGAGACGGTTTATAAAAATAACCAAACATTTAATGAATTAACGAAGAAATATAATGATTTGAAAGTAGATTTCTATAAAGAAGCCGGCATAAAAATCAAAATGAATGAAGAGGAAGAAGAGAAAAAGTAATACTTATTATTTGATTATTACCTTTATCCTATTAAAATTTTTATAAGTTACAAAATAGAGAGGACAAACGGGGCATGAATTTTGTTTCTTTGGACACACTTTGTTTTGTGGCTTTTTTTTGTGGGATACTATTTTAAAATGTAGGAGGTGCTTTGTATCATGCAGTATTCAAAACATACAAAGAGTTCATATAGACAAGGAATGATTTTTCGACACTCAGGTAAGTTATTATAAAACAGTTGTAAATAGGGTTTTCTGTATGATACAGATGTTGTGTTGTAAATAATACAGATGTATTAATTTTGTGTAAAAAAATAATAAAAACTTCGAGCTTAAAGATTGACGGATAATATTTAAGTATATTAAACTTATAAATGTATTGAACAGTTGTATTAATATTTACATATAAATAATTGATACAGTCTATACGGAAACCGAATTAATTTTATAAGACGTTTTTTCTTGCGTATTTTGTGGAAAACTGTTTAAGTATGGTTTTTTTTGTTGCTTAGAGCGATATGCTTTAAGGAATAGAAAGCGTTACCCAACTAAGTGTTTACCACGTTGAAACACATTGTAAACATCTATTTGTTTTACAGAAAAAAGTCTTTTAATATGAAAGGAAAGGGTGGCTTTAATGGCTTCTAAAACAAAGAAGGCACAATTTGATGTGCAAGCACAGCTTGAACAAGTGGCAAACCAATTTCAAACACTTCAGATTTTAAATGAAGAGGGTGAAGTTGTAAACGAATCTGCAATGCCTGATTTAAGTGATGAGCAATTACAAGAATTAATGACTCGTATGGTTTATACTCGTATTCTTGATCAACGCTCTATTTCATTAAACAGACAAGGTCGCCTAGGTTTCTATGCACCTACTGCAGGACAAGAAGCTTCGCAATTGGCTTCACAATTCGCATTAGAAAAAGAAGATTTTATTCTTCCAGGATATCGTGATGTTCCGCAAATTATTTGGCATGGACTTCCTTTATCTCAAGCATTCTTATTCTCACGTGGTCACTTCCAAGGAAACCAAATTCCTGAAGGTGTAAACGTAATTTCTCCACAAATCATTATTGGTGCACAATACATCCAAACTGCTGGTGTAGCATTAGGAATGAAAAAACGTGGTGCTAAAGCTGTTGCGATCACTTATACAGGTGATGGTGGAGCTTCACAAGGTGATTTTTACGAAGGAATTAACTTTGCTGGTGCATTTAAAGCTCCTGCAATTTTCGTTGTACAAAACAACCGTTTTGCAATTTCTACTCCAGTTGAGAAACAATCTGCTGCGAAAACAATTGCTCAAAAAGCAGTTGCTGCAGGTATCCCTGGAATTCAAGTAGATGGTATGGATCCATTAGCAGTTTACGCTGCTGTACGTGAAGCTCGTGAAAGAGCAATCAACGGTGAAGGTCCAACATTAATTGAAACTTTAACTTACCGTTATGGTCCACATACAATGGCTGGGGATGACCCAACTCGTTACCGTACTGCTGATCTTGATAGCGAATGGGAAAAGAAAGACCCATTAGTACGTTTCCGTAAATTCCTTGAAAACAAAGGTATTTGGAATGAAGAGAAAGAAAACGCAGTAATCGAACGTGCTAAAGAAGAAATTAAAGAGGCAATCAAAATTGCTGATGAAGCTCCAAAACAAAAAGTTACTGACTTAATGAACATCATGTATGAAGAGTTACCAGTTAACTTAAAAGAACAATATGAAATTTATGCAGCAAAGGAGTCGAAGTAAGCCATGGCGCAAATGACTATGATTCAAGCAATCACTGATGCGTTACGCACAGAATTACGTAATGATCCAAATGTATTAGTATTTGGAGAAGACGTAGGTGTAAACGGCGGTGTATTCCGTGCGACAGAAGGTCTTCAAAAAGAATTCGGTGAAGATCGTGTATTTGATACTCCATTAGCTGAATCTGGAATTGGCGGATTAGCAATCGGTTTAGGACTTCAAGGTTACCGTCCAGTACCGGAAATTCAATTCTTTGGTTTCGTTTATGAAGTAATGGATAGTATTTCTGGACAAATGGCTCGTATGCGTTATCGTTCAGGTGGTCGCTACAATGCACCGGTAACTATTCGTTCCCCATTTGGTGGTGGAGTTCATACTCCTGAACTTCATGCCGACAGCTTAGAAGGATTAATGGCACAACAACCTGGTCTTAAAGTTGTTATCCCATCAACTCCTTATGATGCTAAAGGTTTATTAATTTCTGCTATTCGTGATAACGATCCTGTTATTTTCTTAGAGCATATGAAATTATACCGTTCATTCCGTCAAGAAGTTCCAGAAGAAGAGTATACTATTCCTCTTGGAAAAGCGGATGTAAAACGTGAAGGTAAAGACCTTTCTATCATTACTTATGGAGCAATGGTTCAAGAGTCTATTAAAGCAGCAGAAGAATTAGAAAAAGAAGGATACTCAGTGGAAGTAGTTGACTTACGTACTGTTAGCCCACTTGATATCGAAACAATCATTGGATCTGTTGAAAAAACAGGTAGAGCTGTGGTAGTTCAAGAAGCACAAAAACAAGCTGGTATTGCAGCTAATGTTGTTGCTGAAATCAATGATCGTGCAATTCTAAGCTTAGAAGCTCCAGTTCTACGTGTAACTGCACCAGATACTGTTTTTGCATTCACACAAGCTGAAACTGTATGGCTTCCAAACTTTAAAGATATTATTGAAACAGCTAAAAAAGTTCTAACTTTCTAATTAAAACCGAATAATATTCGCACAAGAATTAGAAGATAAGTTAGTTAAAAGAAGAAAATTTTTTCATAAGATATTAGGAGGTTGTCACATTGGCTTTTCAATTTAGATTACCTGACATCGGTGAAGGTATTCACGAGGGCGAAATCGTAAAATGGTTTGTTAAACCAGGCGATAAAGTTCAAGAAGATGATGTATTATGTGAAGTTCAAAATGATAAAGCAGTAGTAGAAATTCCTTCCCCAGTTGAAGGTACTGTCGAAGAAGTGAAAGTTGAAGAAGGAACAGTTGCAGTTGTAGGAGATATCTTAATTACATTTGATGCTCCTGGATATGAAAACCTTCAGTTCAAAGGTGATCATGGTGATGAAGCTCCAGCTGCTGCTGAAGAAGCAAAACCTGAAGCTGTTGAAGAAAGCAAAGGACAAGAGACAGAAGTTGATCCAAGCAGACGTATTATCGCAATGCCTTCTGTACGTAAATATGCTCGTGACAAAGGCGTAGAAATTCAACTTGTTTCTGGTACTGGTAAAAACGGACGTATTTCTAAAGAAGATATTGATGCTTACTTAAATGGTGGTGCAACACCTGCTAGCCAACCAGCTGCAGAAGCTGCTCCAGCAGAAACAGCAGCGGAAGCTCCTAAGCCGCTTGCTATTCCAGAAGGTGACTTCCCAGAAACTCGTGAGAAAATGAGCGGAATCAGAAAAGCTATTGCTAAAGCAATGGTAAATTCTAAGCACACTGCTCCTCACGTAACATTAATGGATGAAGTAGAAGTGTCTAAATTAGTTGCACACCGTAAGAAATATAAAGAAGTTGCTGCTGCAAAAGGTATCAAATTAACTTTCTTACCTTATGTAGTAAAAGCTTTAACAAGTGCATTAAAAGAATTCCCAGCTTTAAACACATCATTAGATGATGCTACAAGCGAAATCGTTCATAAGCATTACTACAATATCGGTATTGCTGCTGATACAGAAAAAGGTTTATTAGTTCCTGTTGTTAAAAATGCTGATCGTAAAGGTATCTTTAACATCTCTAACGAAATTAATGAACTTGCTGTTAAAGCAAGAGATGGTAAATTAGCTCCAGCTGAAATGAAAGGTGCTTCTTGCACAATTTCTAACATTGGATCTGCTGGTGGACAATGGTTTACTCCAGTAATCAACCATCCTGAAGTTGCTATTTTAGGTATTGGTCGTATTGCTGAGAAAGCTATCGTTAAAGATGGAGAAATTGTTGCTGCTCCTGTATTAGCACTTTCTTTAAGCTTTGACCACAGAATGATTGACGGAGCTACTGCTCAAAATGCAATGAATCATATTAAACGTTTATTGAACGATCCAGAACTATTGTTAATGGAGGCGTAAAAACATGGTAGTTGGAGATTTTCCTATTGAAACAGATACTATAGTCATTGGTGCGGGTCCTGGTGGATATGTTGCAGCAATTCGTGCAGCACAATTAGGACAAAAAGTTACAATTGTTGAGAAAAACGTATTAGGTGGAGTTTGCTTAAACGTTGGATGTATTCCTTCAAAAGCTTTAATCTCTGCTGGACACCGTTACGAGCATGCTGCACATTCTGCAGACATGGGTATTACAACTGAAAACGTAACAGTTGACTTCTCTAAAGTTCAAGCTTGGAAAGACAGTGTTGTTAAAAAGCTTACTGGTGGAGTTGAAGGTCTATTAAAAGGGAACAAAGTTGATATTGTATACGGTGAAGCATATTTCGTAGATGCTAACACTTTAAAAGTAATGGATGAAAAATCATCTCAAACTTATACTTTTAAAAATGCAATTATCGCAACTGGATCTCGTCCAATCGAAATTCCTACTTTCAAATTCTCTAAACGTGTTCTTGACTCAACTGGTGCACTTGCACTTCAAGAAGTTCCAGAGAAAATTGTAGTAATCGGTGGAGGATACGTTGGTACTGAGTTAGGTGGAGCTTATGCTAACTTTGGTACACAAGTAACAATCCTTGAAGGTGCAGATGAAATTCTTGGTGGTTTCGAAAAACAAATGTCTTCATTAGTTACTCGCAACCTTAAGAAAAAAGGTGCTGAAATCATTACAAAAGCAATGGCTAAAGGTGTGGAAGAAACAGACACTGGAGTTGTTGTTAAATATGAAGTTAAAGGCGAAGAAAAATCAGTGGAAGCTGATTATGTATTCGTAATGGTTGGTAGAAAACCTAATACAGACGAACTTGGTTTAGAACAAGTTGGTATTGAATTAGGCGAACGCGGAATCATTAAAACAGATAAGCAATGCCGTACAACTGTAAGCAATATCTTTGCTATCGGTGATGTTATTTCTGGTCCTCCATTAGCGCATAAAGCTTCTTATGAAGGTAAAATTGCTGCTGAGGTTATTGCTGGACATAACTCAGAAATCGACTATTTAGGAATTCCTGCAGTTGTATTCTCTGAGCCAGAATTAGCAACAGTTGGTCACACAGAAGCTTCAGCTAAAGAAGCTGGTATCGAAGTGAAAGCTGCTAAATTCCCATTTGCAGCAAACGGTCGTGCATTAGCACTTAACGATGCTGAAGGTTTCTTGAAGCTTGTTACACGTAAAGAAGATGGTCTTGTAATCGGTGCGCAAATCGCTGGTCCAAGTGCATCTGATATGATCGCTGAATTAGGCTTAGCAATCGAAGCTGGTATGACAGCTGAAGATTTAGCTATGACTATCCATGCTCATCCAACTTTAGGTGAGGTAACAATGGAAGCAGCGGAAGTTGCAATTGGCAGCCCAATTCATATCTTACGCTAATTATAAAAGGAAGTCCTCGATTGAGGGCTTCTTTTTTTTGTTTTAAAAGCGATTCGGGAAGATTTTTCCCTATGTCTAATCTAGTTTTAGTAGAGAAAATTAGCTAGTAGAATTTAGTCCTATTACTGTTTTTTGAAATGAAATAAATATAAAATAAAACAAAAGATTGGTACATATACTAGTATTAATTGTTAATGGAGGAAGGGTGGTGTTTTTCTTGAAGATTTATACAGCAATTTTATTTCAGCTAATGATTTGGAGTGGATTTTCCATTATTGAATGGTTATCAAGATATGATTTAATTTTATATAAGGTGTTTATGTTTGGAGTGTTCTTTTATTTAGCGATTATCATAGGAAATACAATCATAAAATCAACAAGAAAAACAATGCTGGCCACGATGATTAGTTTATCCATTTACGGTTCTTTTCATTTAATTATGACCATTATCTCCGTTGTCTAAATCATATAAACATAACATGATGATTTATTTTAAATATATTCTTTCTTGAGAAGAGAAGAAGAAAAACAGCTCTTTCTTTCCTGCTCTTACGAAAAGGAAAGACTTTCTATTTATTATGAAAAATCCTCCTATACATATATAAATTCAGCACCAAAAATGCCTTAATCTAAAAATATAGGCATTTTTTAATACAATAAATTCTTATGTAGCTATAATCTCCGCTGTTTTGTTGATTTTTTTCCAAAAAAGCTACTAAAAGCGGTGAAAATCGATAGAATTAATAAGAAAAATACAAGAAAACTAAAAATAAATGGAATTGGATGGAAAATAGTTTTCGATTGCACAGGTGATTCGAATGTAATTTCTAAAGGGTATGCCTCAACGGAAGTTGGCAGCAGCCTTTTTTGTTCAGCAAATGGAATAGGACCACCGAAACGGAATGACTGTTCTAATTGTTCAGGTTTTTGTGCCACATAATTTTTAAAAATAAATGGAGAAACTAGGCTAATTAGTAAACTGATAATCATTATAACAATATATTTTTTCAAAAAGGAAAACTCCAATCTTTTTATATACAAGAAACAAATGCTGTCTTTTCATTTATCTCCAAAATTAAAGACAGGAATACCCTAAATATGGCATCCCTGCTCTCCAAAATTTATTTATCTTATTGCACGATGCTCTTTAATAACACGAAGCTTTTTGAAATCGTAATCCTCAGGCCCCTGAACAGGCAATCCTGCTTCCATATTTCTTTTTATATAGGCAAGGTTATCTTCTGTAATAATTTCGCCAGGAATGAAAATTGGGATACCTGGAGGGTATACCATAATAAATTCTGCAATTACTCTTCCAACTGAATCATCAAAATCGATTAATTCTGTCTCTGAATAGAAAGCATCTCTCGGCGTTAGTGCGAGTAAAGGGATGTTTGGCAGCATCACTCGTGCTTCTACTTTTGAAGCCTTATCTTTTCGTTCTACTGCAAGAGCTTTTAAGGCATCAATTAAAATGTTGGCCTCTTTTTCAGAATCTCCTGGTGTAATAATGCACAAAATATTATACAAATCGGACATTTCTACTTCAATGCGATAATTTTTCCGAAGCCATTCTTCCGCATCATGGCCAGTTAAACCAAGGTCTTTAACAGATATAATCAGTTTTGTTGGGTCATAATCAAAAGCAGAATCAGATTCCAGAATTTCTTCACCCACACAATATAGATGTTCTATGTCATTAATCTGTCTTCGAATGTATTGTGCAAGATTAATCGTTTTATCAATCAGTTCTTTTCCTTCTGTTGCAAGACGCTTTCTGGCAACGTCTAAAGATGCTAGAAGCAAATAGGAAGTACTAGTCGTTGTCAGCATACTTAAAATAGATTGTACACGTTTATAGCTAATCAGGTCGCCTCTCATATTTAAAATGGAGCTTTGTGTCATCGACCCACCGAGTTTGTGTACACTTGTTGCGGCGATATCTGCTCCGGCTTGCATAGCCGACATTGGCAAATCCTCGTGGAAATGAATGTGAACTCCATGTGCTTCATCTACAAGAACAGGGATATCATAGGAATGCGCCAAATCTACAATCGTTTTTAAATCAGCAGAGATGCCAAAATAAGTAGGATTAATCACTAAAAGCCCTTTAGCATCTGGATGAAGATCTAAAGCATGTTGAACAGACTCGATGGTGATTCCATGAGAAATACCTAGATTTTTATCTACTTCAGGGTGGATAAAAATTGGGATTGCACCTGCAAATATAATGGCAGACATAACAGATTTATGGACATTTCTAGGAACAATAATTTTATCTCCTGGGCCACAAACACTCATGATCATCGTCATGATAGCACCACTTGTGCCTTGAACGGAAAAGAAAGTATGATCTGCTCCAAATGCTTCAGCAGCAAGCTGCTGTGCATGTTTAATCATCCCTTTTGGATAATGAAGATCATCAAGAGGACCAATATTAATAAGGTCTATCGAAAGAGCGTTTTCTCCGATAAAGTTTCTAAATTCTGGATCCATTCCATTCCCTTTTTTATGGCCGGGTATATGAAATTGAATAGGATCCTTTTTAGCATGTTCCAATAATCCGTGGTATAACGGTGTTTCGTGTTGTGACAATTTATTACCACACCTCTTTATTTAGTATTTTTATGCAATTTTAAGCGAACTTTATTTAAATTTCTTATGTACATTTAAAAATTTTATTGTACATCGCTGCCGCTGTTTTGTCTTTAATTTCATTACTCTTAACAAGTTTTACCCTAATCTCTAAATATAAAAATCAGAAAACAAAAGAATTATAGCATTTTTTATTTTCTTTGCATACAATTAGTTTTCACTATAGGAAAAAGAATTATTTTTTATTCCTATTTTTTCTTTTTACAGTTTATCTAACAAAGGAAAAGCACAGGAATAAGGATCCATATTTTACTTTCTTAGCTACTTAAATTACAATAGTTTTTATCTGAAAAACTTCAATATAATAGGATGTGGAAATATGGATTATCAATACCCAATCGATATTGATTGGTCAACGGATGAAATTATTACAGTCATTAAATTTTTTGAATGCATTGAGAAAGCATATGAAAAAGGGGTAGAGAAGGCAGAATTAATGGAGCAATACCGCGCCTTTAAAAAAATTGTCCCGGGAAAAGCGCAAGAAAAGAAAGTTTGTGATGAATTTGAAGAAGTAAGTGGCTATTCAACTTATCGAACAATCAAAAAGGCGAAAGAATCTGCAGATGATATTCGAATAAAGATGGCATAGGCAAGGAATAGTGAATTTTATTGCTTATAACTTTCTGCCATAAGATAATAATAAAAAAACTGTAAACAAACCACAGATTTTAGTTTGCTTACAGTCTAAGAGGCTGTAGATATCGGCCTCTTTTTTTAGCTAGTCCCAATCTAATACTCCAATGATAATTTATAAAGGGGAAGCAATGTATCATAAGTTTTTTCGATTAATGCAAGCAGCTCCTCTCCATTTGATAGAATAGAATCTCCAGCAGCAATTCTCTGACCAACTAAAAATTCGGCTTTTTTCACATCACGGAATCTTGTTAAAGCTGCCTCTAAATTTGTTTCTCCAATTTTAACTGCATCCTTTTGCATATGGTCCATGGAAAGAACATAATCTTGTGGTAAAGTGGACTGCAAAAGCTTATAATTTGCCAAAAAACCTTCAGCGATTTCTTTCTTTTTTGGAAGTTCATATATATATGCTAACCATATAAAAAGATGGTCATCAAATAAGCCGACTTGGAAATGTGGATGCTGTTTGTAGCCTCGTTTATTATTTGCGATGGCAAGCCAAGTATCCTTTGGCGGGTTAACTGTTCGTCTTGCATGCTTTGCGATATGTAGGAACATTTCCATGCCAAGCTTTCCAGAAAGCTGTTCAGTAAGCTGTGTGCCAATTTCACGAAACTTTGGCTGAATTCTTTCCTGGATCGCTTCCATTCGAGCATCTAGTCCATCAATTGTAAAGGTATCAAAATCTTTTTGTGTAAAACCAGTGAATGACATTATTTCTTATCTCCTTTTTAGTTTATCTCTACTGTTTACGGGTAAATACTGTATATAAAATCAAGTAAGCTATTTAGTCACTTAAATGTAGCTTCATCTTAGCTAGCCTTTTCGCAAATATTGTAGCATACATAAATAATATTATGAAGGAATTTGGATTGCGCTGGGTTATAGCACAAAAAAGGAGCAAGCTAATTAGTTTCCACATAATATATATGAAATCAACAGAAATGCAAGTCGATGAAAGGGGTGTTCTGTCAGTGAAACAATTGATGAATTTAGCGAAGAAAATGGAAGTGGAAAAGGAAAAAAAGGCTGTTCTTCGTCTAGAAATGGATTATGAATTGGCTACCTTATTCGATGCAATGAATGAAAAGGATGAAAAACAAAAAAAATTAAGTAAACAAAAATTAGAAAGAATTAGACAGGAACTTCTAAGACTTAAAGCATTATAACTAATGAATAAGCTGATAGGTAATCATGCAGCTGACTCTATAGGAAGCAACCTTTCATTCCTATAAAGTCAGCTGCATGATTTTGCATACCATATGATTTCACAATAGCTAATATATCAAGCTGTTTTCAATAGGCAAATGAGCTTTAGAAATACTGCGCAGTTTGAATGTGGATTGTAACTGCAGTGAAGAAAAGGATTGGAAAGGAAAATGTGTTTATGCTTGGGCTCCTAGTAATAGACTTTAAGAAACAAAATTCATAAATTATCCAAAAAAACTGTATTCATAGAATTTTCTTGTTTTATGATACTATATAGAAGAAGGATAGATTTTTTTAGAAGTATGTTTAGGGATAATCTAAGCTAAAATATAGGAAACGATGAAAAAAGAAAGTAAAGAAGGGTTGAGAAGATGACAAATTGGCTGGAAATCGATCAATATGCGAAAGAATGGATAAAAGAGGCAGGGGCAAGAATTATCAAGTCATTTTCGTCTGAGCTCATTATCCAAACGAAATCAAATAAAAATGACTTGGTTACCCAAATAGATAAGGGGACAGAAGAATTTTTGATTAATAAGATCAATAATGTTTTTCCTTCCCATCGTATTTTAGGCGAAGAAGGATTAAGTGAAGAATTAGAAGATTTGAAAGGGATAGTCTGGATTATTGATCCTATTGATGGAACGATGAATTTTGTCCATATGCAGCGGGATTTTGCCATCTCTATCGGCATTTATGAAGATGGAGTAGGAAAGATTGGATTAATATATGATGTAGTAGCAGACGAGCTATATCATGTTCGAAAGGGCAATGGTGTTTTTATGAATGACATAAGGCTATTACCTTTAAAAGATACGGCTGTGGATGAGGCTATTATCGGATTAAATGCTACGTGGGTAACGAAAAATAAGCGGATTGATCCGACTATCCTAGAACCACTTGTGAAAGAGTCAAGGGGAACGAGGTCATTTGGATCTGCCTGTTTAGAATTAGCGTACATAGCAGCCGGAAGAATGGATGCTTATTTAACTTTAAGATTATCGCCCTGGGATTATGCAGCAGGTAAGATAATGGTAGAAGAACTAGGCGGCAAGGTAACAACTTTAAGAAACGAACCACTTGATTTATTAACGCAGCAATCTTTCTTTGCATCCAAACCTGGATTGCATGATGAAATACTACAAAAATATTTAAAAGAAGGAAATTGGTAATAGTTGTTAAAGTTATTTTTCGGTTACATGTAGCATTTTCTTTTTCTTTTGGGATTTTAAGAACCAAATTCCACAAAAGAGGCAAAAACAAATTATACTGCCAGCTAACGTTTTTTCTAAAATACATATTCCAATGCTGATAAAACTAGATGTACCGTAAACATTATAGTAAAAATATGGATAATTATCAAAATTCATGTTTATCTTCCTTTATTATGGTCTATATTTATCATAAATAATAGCATATGATAGTAAAGAAATCCCACAGCGAATGTTGTGGGTATTTTTTAACTGTGTCTCCTCTATCATACTATGGTATGGAATGGAAAGAACAGCGATAATGTAAATAAATTGTTATATTTAAGCGTAAATTGATGCTAAAATAAATTATTTTGTAATAATAACGTTTACATTTGTTATTTTTATAAAAGGTTTTAGGTTTCTGTGAAATTATGTGATATAATGACTCAGTTATAATATTATTAAAAAAATAAATTAATCCAGATAGACATATTTAGGTAGGAGTGAAATTTTTGAAAATTAGAGAAGATATTCGTAATATTGCTATTATTGCTCACGTTGACCATGGTAAAACTACATTGGTTGACCAGCTGTTAAAACAATCCGGCACATTCCGTACAAATGAACATGTGGAAGAACGTGCAATGGATTCCAACGATTTAGAAAGAGAACGTGGAATAACAATATTAGCGAAAAATACTGCTATTCAATATAAAGATAAACGTATTAATATCCTAGACACACCAGGACATGCTGATTTTGGTGGAGAAGTAGAGCGTATTATGAAAATGGTTGATGGTGTTCTACTAGTTGTTGATGCATATGAAGGTTGTATGCCTCAAACACGTTTCGTTTTAAAAAAAGCTTTAGAGCAAAACTTAACTCCAATTGTTGTTGTTAACAAAATTGACCGTGACTTTGCTCGTCCTGCTGAGGTTATTGATGAAGTATTAGATTTATTTATTGAGTTAGATGCAACAGAAGAACAATTAGAATTCCCTGTTATCTACGCATCGGCTATTAATGGTACTGCTAGCACAAATCCTGAAAAACAAGATGAAAACATGCAATCATTATATGATGCGATTGTTGATCATATTCCTGCACCAGTTGATAATCGTGAAGAGCCTTTACAATTCCAAGTAGCTCTTTTAGACTACAACGATTATGTTGGAAGAATCGGTATCGGCCGTGTATTCCGCGGTACGATGAAGGTTGGACAGCAAGTAGCGTTAATGAAATTAGATGGAACAGTTAAGCAGTTCCGTGTAACCAAAATCTTTGGTTTCTTCGGATTGAAGCGTCAAGAAATCGAAGAAGCATATGCTGGAGATTTAATCGCAGTATCAGGAATGGAAGATATTAACGTTGGTGAGACAGTATGTCCGTTTGAACACCAAGAGGCACTTCCAGTTTTACGTATTGATGAACCAACTCTGCAAATGACATTCTTAGTTAACAACTCTCCTTTCGCAGGTAAAGAAGGTAAATATTTAACTTCAAGAAAAATTGAAGAAAGATTGCGTGCACAATTAGAAACAGATGTAAGTTTACGTGTTGAAAATACAGATTCACCAGATGCATGGACAGTATCAGGACGTGGGGAGCTTCATTTATCTATCTTGATAGAAAATATGCGTCGTGAAGGTTACGAGCTTCAAGTGTCAAAACCTGAAGTTATCGTTAAAACAATTGATGGTGTTCGTTGTGAGCCAATTGAACGTGTACAAATTGATGTACCTGAAGAGCATACAGGTGCAGTTATGGAATCTATTGGTGCTCGTAAAGGTGAAATGTTAGATATGATTAACAATGGTAATGGACAAGTTCGTTTAATCTTTAACGTACCTGCTCGTGGACTAATTGGTTATACCACTGAATTCTTAACATTAACACGCGGTTATGGTATCATCAACCATACATTTGATAGCTATCAACCAATGGCATCAGGTCAAGTTGGTGGACGTCGTCAAGGTGTATTAGTAAGCATGGAGTCTGGAAAATCATCTACTTATGGAATTATGCAAGTAGAAGATCGTGGAATTATCTTTGTAGAAGCTGGAACAGAAATTTACGAAGGAATGATTGTTGGGGAGCATACTCGTGAAAATGACATTACTGTTAATATCACAAAAGTAAAACAAGCAACAAACATCCGTTCAGCAAACAAAGACCAAACGGCAACAATGAAAAAACCAAGAATTATGACTTTAGAGGAATCTTTAGAATACTTGAACGAAGATGAGTATTGTGAAGTAACTCCTGAATCTATTCGCTTACGCAAAAAAATCTTAAATAAAGCAGAACGTGAAAGAGCTGGCAAGAAGAAAAAATCTGCTGAATAATAAAAGATAAGGAAGTCATCTATTGATGGCTTCTTTTTTTGTATTCAGTAGAGTGGAGGTGTGGAATATGACTGAGAATGCAAGCAAGGAAAACTAAAGTGAGTGTGAACAAAGAAGAGTCCTCAGTGACTGTAAGCAAGTTGGAAGAATAGGGTTCATTATTTTGAATTGTGAGAGAGGGAAACGGAGTTCATGGAGGAAATGAACTCCGTTTTTGCATTGGGAGAGAAGAAGAATGGTGTTCATCGAGGAAATGAAAGCCACATTCAGCATTGGGAGTGTAGAAAATGGTGTTCATCGAGGGAATGAAAGCCACATTCAGTATGGGGAGAGCAGAAGAATGGTGTTCATCGAGGAAATGAAAGCTACATTCAGCATGGAGAGTGTAGAAAATGGTGTTCATCGAGGGAATGAAAGCCACATTCAGTATGGGGAGAGCAGAAAATGGCGTTCATCAAGGAAATGGAGGACAAAGAAATCAGAGTAAAAGGTCATGGAGACCATCTCTCGTAGCTCTCATAAGTTAAACCCAATCTCCAATCATAATAGAAGCACATATTTCAAAAATAAATTAGGTGTTTTCTTCAACCCATCTCTAATTTATAATTAGTAAATAAAGGAAAGGGAGGAATAGAATGAAAATATTTCAATTTAATAAAGAGTATGGTAAGCAAATCACTCAATATAATTCCTATTTTATTATGAGTCGTATAGTGGAAACTAAGAAAGAAGCTCATATTGGATGTATGTATCTTGAAGAAAATGGGATTATTGGTTTACATCAAGCTGTAATACCACAACTTCTGTTAATCGTTAGCCGCGTAGGCTATGTTCGAGGAGAAAAGAATGAATGGTTTCAAGTTAGAAGTGGAGATGCGGTATACTGGGATAAAAAGGAATGGCATGAAACGAAAACAGATCTAGGGTTAACAGCCATCGTTATTGAAAGTGAAGAGATAATGCCAGCATTAATGATGCGTTTAAAAGAGAAGAACATATAAAAAAGAAGACCTTAGGTAAAAGATCTTCTTTTTATTTAAAATGCTTGTCTACTTACCAATCATCTTCTTGAGTTTTGTTTTGATAAAGAACAAAGTTACCCGAATCGATTCTTTTTTTTGTGTTTTTGGCGATTCTATCGTCACACTCATTACACATATACGTATGAATTGGGCGATTTCGTAGTCGTTTTGCCTGAAAGGAGTTTTCGTCTATATCTTCAATTTTATCACATATCACACATTTAACTTTCAATACTTGCACCTCTAATCATAAAATAGATTATAGGCACATTATAATATATAATCATATAGAAAATCGAATTTTAATCTCTTATATGATTATTTGATTGTTCATCTTGGTCATTTTTCAACTCTTTTTCTTCTTTATCATTCAATTGTTCATCTGGTTTTTTGAGATCTCTATCTGGCTCATTTCGAATCATATCCGCTGGTACCTCTGGGATAAGTCTGCCGCTAATATCAGCTAATTCATTGAATATGCCTTGAATAGGCTTTCCGTTTTGAATATCTTCCCCAATTTCTTTCAGTCTTGCATTAATGTCAGGGTCGGCAATGACAACAGCATTAGCGCCATCAGGATCGTTTTTTAAACTCTCGGCTACCGCATATTTTATTGAACCAACCTCAGAACGATCTAAGTCTGCGTTGATATCAATTCCTACGAGCGCATATTTACCGATTACTACCGCTGTTGCATCATTAACATTATCAATGCTTGTTGCAAGAGCTACGAGCCTTTTGGCGATATCCTGTCCAGTCTTCCGGTCAACCCTTTGGTTGGTAGAATTTTTAACATTTGTAACTTGAGGGCTGTTTTCTCTATTCTCAGATTGCTGGTTATTTTCTGCGTTATTATTTGTACATCCTGCAAGAAGAAAAAGGACTGCGATGAAGAAAAACCATTTTTTCATAAAATTCCCTCCTTTAATATTGAAGAACTACATTTAAAAGTGTACATTTCCCTGATTTGTAGATGGAAATGAGCATTTTTACGATTTTTTACACTTCCTCTTTCTTTATTGTGCAAAATATCTTCTATCTTTATGCGGTAAAACATATATTTTACCAAGGTTCTTTCCGTTACACGGATAAGTGCAGCAATATATGACGTTTTAGAGCAGGGGGCATCGGTTTGAGTAAAATTTACGTATTGGATACAAATGTCTTGTTACAAGATCCTTATTCTATTTTTTCTTTTAGTGACAATGATGTAGTAATTCCAGCAGTAGCTTTAGAAGAGGTAGACAGCAAAAAACGGTACATGGATGAAATCGGAAGGAACGCAAGGCAAATATCTAGATTGATCGATAACTTAAGAGAGTCAGGAAAGTTGCACGATAAAATTCCATTGGAGAATGGTGGAACTTTACGGATAGAATTAAATCACCGTTCTTTTCACGAACTCCAAGAAATATTTGTAGAAAAAACAAATGATAATCGCATATTAGCAGTCGCAAAAAATTTATCAATAGAAGAAAGTAAAAAAGAAAATGGACGAACCGTTATTCTTGTTAGTAAAGATACACTTGTCCGTGTAAAAGCAGATGCAATTGGTTTGAAGAGTGAGGATTTTTTAAGTGATCGAGTAGTAGAAAATGAACATTTATATACTGGTTTTATGGATGTACAAGTAACCATAGATGTGTTGAATAACTTTTATGAAAATGGTCAACTCCCGATTACGGAAATTGGGAATGGCAATTACTATCCAAATCAGTTTCTTATTTTAAAGGATGTATTGGGATCTTCCTCTTCTGCATTAGCAATTGTGGATTCATCGCGGAAGTTTGTTAAAAAGCTAGTGTTCGATCATGAGCATATTTGGGGAATCCGTCCAAGAAATGTGCAGCAAACGATGGCAATTGAAATGCTATTAAAAAAAGATATGCCATTAGTGACATTAATAGGAAAAGCAGGTACAGGGAAAACACTATTGGCATTAGCATCTGGATTAATGCAGACAGAAGATTTTGGAGACTACAAAAAACTATTAGTGGCAAGACCGATTGTACCGATGGGGAAGGATTTAGGTTTTCTACCTGGAGAAAAGGAAGAAAAATTACGTCCGTGGATGCAGCCTATTTTTGATAATCTTGAGTATTTGTTTAATACAAAGAAACCAGGAGAGTTAGAAGCAATTCTGGCTGGAATGGGATCTATTGAAGTGGAGGCATTAACGTACATTAGAGGAAGAAGTATTCCAGACCAGTTTATTATTATTGATGAGGCCCAAAACCTAACGAAGCATGAAGTGAAAACAATTTTAACAAGGGTTGGAGAAGGTAGTAAGATTGTTTTGATGGGAGATCCTGAACAAATTGATCATCCCTATTTAGATGCTTTTAATAATGGATTAAGCTATGTAGTAGAACGTTTTAAAGACCAGCCGCTAGCAGGTCATGTAAAACTAGTTAAAGGGGAAAGATCTTCTTTAGCGCAGCTTGCCGCAGATTTATTATAATTTACAGTAAAACATTGTTACGCCATCTGCCAATAGCTAGATGGCGTATGTATGGATGAAGACATTATGTAATTTTAAATGCTCTGATATTTTTGATAGGGGTTTGATCTGGGCCTTTTGTTTGATCAAAAATATGTACAGGACCATCTTCTGTAAGCGGTTTTCCTTTTACGCAAAATAATAAGAAGATCGAATCGATTTCTTCTAAAGGAATCGCATATTCTGCCTCTTCTGTTGTGATTAAAAGAGTTGTTGCCTCTTCCTGCGGTTCTGCATTTTTTATAAAGGGAGCTAAAGCCATATAGAAGGTACCGGTTAGCATTTCCACTTTTTTATAGGTTTTTGTGGATTGCTCTGGGGCTTTGGCTCCCTCTGTAATCTCTTGATCCCAGTGTTTGGAGGCTTCTTTTGTATACGCTTCTAATTCGTCCTTTACTTCAACTGGGGCAAATACCGTATCAGCTGATTGTTTTCGATCATCAAAGATCCAGACAGTAGGATCAATAGTAATCGGAAAATTTACCAACCCAGAAACTTGAATAATACTATTCATTTTATATCTCCTCCGTAAACGTGTTCTTTGTTATGTATAAAAAATTCTGCAAATTAGTAGCTGCTTCTAAAAGAAAATATTTTAAATCGGCTAAATTTTAATTGGCAGATTAAAACAGTTGTTACGTTAAGTATAGCTTTTTCTTGTCTTTCTGTCATTTGAGATGATAGAATGTAAACTTTTAAATTTTTTAAAAGGGATTGTTCTTGCAATTTTTCTAGGTTGAGTTTAAACTTTATAGATAGGATAATCGCTCGGAAACGGGGGGATAGGATTGACTTCTGAAATGATTATTAATCATAAAGAAAAAGCAAATGAGTTATTGAAAGCAGATGCTGAAAAAATATTAAAACTAATTAAAGTTCAGATGGATAATTTAACAATGCCACAATGCCCTCTATATGAAGAGGTTTTGGATACGCAAATGTATGGATTGTCTAAAGAGATAGATTTTGCTATTCGATTAGGTTTAGTAGAAGAACAGGTTGGTAAGAAAATTTTAGATGAATTGGAAAAAGAGCTATCGATTTTGCACGAAGCATCTATAAGAAAATAAAAAGTAAACTCAAACAAAAGCATGTATTGTTTGAGTTTTTTTAGTGGCTATGTGTATTATTTATAAATAAGGGAAGTACATACGAACAAAAGCACTTGATCTCATAAGCTTGTAGTGACTTATTAATGGACCGTAAGCAGCGATAAAAATAAGTAATTTGTTATGATAATTAGCAAAAATAACAGAAGACGGCCCAATATTTTAAGAGAATGAAAATTAGAAGTTTATCCTTTTCAGCAGGAAAAAGATAAGACATAACGAATACTCTAAATGAGGAGATTGAATAAGGGATGCGGTTGAATGATAAAGAAGATATTAAAATCGTATGATTATACATTAATTATAGCAATGGTACTTTTAATTCTATTTGGATTGATTATGATTTATAGTGCCAGCATGGTTTCGGCAGTCCAATATTATGGAGAAGACAGCAGTGATTTTTTTTATAAAAGACAACTAAAATATATTATCATTGCCTTGATTGCTTTTGTGATAGTAGCTATTTTTCCATATAAGGCATTGTTAAGCAATAAAATATTAGTACCAATGGTATTTGGCTCAATTATTTTTTTAGGTGGAATCTTTTTATTCGGTAGTGTTTTTGGAAATGCGCAAAGCTGGTATAAAGTTGGAACAGCTAGTCTTCAGCCAGCTGAGTTTGTTAAATTGGCTGTGATTATTTATTTATCAGCAATTTACTCTAAAAAGCAGGCGTATATAAATGAGTTTAATCGGGGAGTTGTTCCCCCGCTAGCATATTTGGTTATTGTTTGTGCATTGATTATTCTTCAGCCAGATTTTGGTACGGCAGCGATTATTTTTATGATTGGTGCTACGGTTATTTTATGTTCAGGAATGAACTGGAAAAACTTGTCCAAGTTAGTGCTGATTGGCTTGGCGTTTCTATTATTACTTGTTTTAATCCTCCAGCTAGCAGGAAAAAGCATTTTCACTGAAAAGCAAATGGCGAGAATCTTTGTTTTTCTGGATTCCCCTTTTGCTGAAGATGTTGTACAAGAATCTGGTTACCATATGAGTAACTCTCTTATTGCTATTGGATCTGGTGGTCTAAAAGGGCTAGGCTTGGGTCAAGGTGTTCAAAAACTGGGTTACTTAACAGATGGTCACACTGATTTTATTATGGCAGTAATTGCTGAAGAATTGGGGATTTTTGGTGTAGGCTTTGTAGTGGTAGGACTAAGCTATATTGTTTTAAGAGGGATTTATACAGGACTAAAGTGTAAAGATCCATTTGGAAGCTTATTAGCAATCGGTATTTCCAGTATGATAGGAATCCAAGCTTTTATCAATATTGGAGGAGTTTCTGGATTAATACCATTAACAGGTGTCCCGTTACCTTTTATTAGTTACGGGGGATCGTCTTTATTACAATTGTCCATAGGTATGGGGATTCTTGTTAATGTTTCTATGTTCGTTAAATATGAAAGAGTTTATAAGCATAAAGAAGAGAATGTTGCAGAAATAGCAGTGAAAAAGCAGCCTACTTCAGGTTTTGTACGGCCAAACCGTCATTTTTAATCAATTAGATAATAATGGCTGGGATATAAGTTTTCCAGCTGAAGAAAAATCAAAATCATTTACGAAGATATTAAAGTATTTCGTATCAGGATTTTGGTTTTTTATCTTTTTTATAGATGAATGCTATTGGAAAGAGGTTGATTCATTTGCTTCCTTGCTAAAAAAGGCTATAATATATAGAGTGTCTTTTTGTTTGTAAAACGCTTTCGAATATGATGTGAGGAATGTTAAAGTTTACCAATAATGTGACAACTGAAGTTTTTAGCGTAAAAAGAGAGAAATATTCATGAAAATATGGTTTAATAGCAAAAGAGTCTTTTTTAACATTGCTATGATGTTTAAATGTGAATAATGACACAATGAAACGAACGGTATTTTATATAGTATGATATCTTTTTCTATGTAATGAAAGGGGAGCATGATCAAATGGCTAATTCTCGCGTTTATCCTGAGGCCAAATTGACGAATCAACAATCAGAAACAAGTGCGTGGAAGGATTTTCTCGCATTAATTAAAATAGGAATCGTAAATTCAAATTTAATCACTGTATTTACTGGAATCTGGCTTGCAATAGTTTTCACAGATGCAAAGTTTTTAGAGCGAATTGATACAGTATTATATACACTAATCGGATCAGGCTTAATTATGGCAGGTTCCTGTGTATTAAATAATTTTATCGATCGTGATATTGATCCATTAATGGAAAGAACGAAGACAAGACCGACAGTAACAGGAAAAGTGAAGCCTGCAAAAGTTGCTGTTTTAGGTTTTGGTTTTCTCTTCATTGGTACTTTATTCTTATTATTAACAACAATAACTGCAACTGTCATTGCTTTAATCGGGGCATTTAGCTATGTCGTTGTCTATACTATGTGGACAAAGCGTCGACTAGTATCTAACACCGTAATAGGAAGCTTTTCAGGAGCATTTCCACCACTAATTGGATGGGCTGCCATTGATCCTGGCCTTCATGTTATTGCTTGGAGCTTGTTTTTAATTATGTTTGTTTGGCAGCCGCCACATTTTTATTCTTTAGCAATTCGAAGAGCAGAAGAGTACCGAGCAGCAGGAATCCCAATGCTCCCTGTTGTTAAAGGTTTTGAGGTAGCAAAAAGGCATACGTATATATGGATTATTGCTTTATTTCCACTGCCATTTTTGTTATACCAAATCGGTATTCCATTTTTAATATTAGCAACATTATTAAATATCGGTTGGGTTATTACTGGAATACGTGCAAGTAAAAAGCAAGATGAATACAAATGGGCAACAGCAATGTTCATTTATTCTATTCAATATTTAACAATATTATTTGTCTCAATGGTAGTATTTACATTATTCTAAAAAGGATTTGTTTTTAGGGGAGAACATTCCAGGAGAATAATGGTTGATTTCTTATTGGTTAAAGCTTGATGCTTTTTCCAATAAGAAACATTAATATCCTGAAATTCGGAGGAGTCTGAATACATATAAACGTCGATGGGATTAGTGAGACAGAGGAGATCAAGCAAAGCTCACTTTCATAGAAAGATCGAGGGTGTGCATTCAAGGTTGCTTTGGTCACCTACACTAAATTTGTGAACCAGTCTTATGGGAAAAAGGAACTTTGGGAGTTTGTTAAACAAAGAGGTAAATACTTTATGGAGTGGGTAGCTAAATGGAATTTACATTACCGATATTGCCGACAATAAGTACTACGTTTATTATTTTAAGTGCCATTTTTGTAGCGATTGGTTGGGGATTAATTAAGCAGAAAAAAAGACAACAACACCAGACTGTCATGTTATTTGCAGCGATTTTTGCTGTAATCTTTTTCATCATTTATGCATCAAGAACGATTTTTATTGGTAACACTTCTTTTGGAGGACCAGATGATATTAAGATTTACTATACTATATTTCTTATTTTTCATATCACCTTGGCAACAATAGGTGCTGTATTAGGAATCATTATGTTATATACAGGTTATAAGCAGCAATATGCAAAGCACCGAAAGTTAGGACCGATCACAAGTATTATTTGGTTTATTACAGCTATTACAGGAACAGCAGTTTATTTACTACTCTATGTTTTTTATCATGGAGGAGAAACGACATCTGTTATTAAAGCAATATTAGGTTTTTAAAATCAAAATGTAAAAATGCTTCTAAAAAATAGAAGCATTTTTTTATTTGCTATCTAAGAGAGAAATGGGTGGTTTTAAATGCAACTTTATTTACATAATTGAAAAACTACTTATTCTATTAAAATTATTTAAAGTAAGTTATACTATTTAGTAAGAAAGCCACATATATTAATAGAAACAATGCTAGAGAGGGGGGAATCCTCTGAAAATTTTATTAAGAACTGTCATAATTATTGCAGTATTATCAGCGATTGGAATCTATTTTAGTATAACTGATGATAATAATCAGCCAGATGTATTAGTTGAAAATGGTGATCATCCTAAAAAAGTAGAGGATAATCTCAAAGAGGCAAGTGAAAATACGCAAATTTTACCAACTCCTAAAGAAGGGTTAGGGAGTTTAATCGGTAAGAGTACAAGTGAACTTAAAAAGAAGTATGGGGAGCCAGCGAGAATTGATCCTTCCGCTTATGAATATGACTGGTGGATATTCAATAAGGATGACTCTAAGTATTTTCAAGCTGGAATTCTTGATGACAAAGTAGTTACCATTTATGCAATTGGAAGCTCAGTGAATATTACGCCTTATAAAATTGGACAAGAAGTTGGAGATATTTATACAATGACTCCCATTGAAACCAATATTAGCTTTAACTACGAAAATTCTTCCTACCGATTTGAATTATCGGAGGATGAAATAAATAACCGCCCGCTCATTCAAATCGGTGATTATTATGCACAGCTATACTTTGATAAATTTAATGGTACTTTATCAAGTATTCGGTATATGGATGCTCGAACGTTACTTCATTTAAGACCATATGAGTTAGTTTATCGGGGAGAATTATTAGAGACAGAGAGTAATGGGAAGAATAATGAAGCAATACAAGAAGGAAACGAACGACAAATTCTAGATATGACGAATGTATTAAGAAAAAGATTCAAGCTCAATACAGTAGAATGGGATCAGCCTACTGCGGAAGTAGCATTAGGGCATAGTAAGGATATGTTTGATACGGAAAACTTTTCTCATACATCTGAGAAGTATGGTGATCTTGAGGATCGTTTAAAAGCAGGGGATGTCTTTTATCAAGTTGCTGGAGAGAATATCGCAGCAGGGTATTCAGATGCTCCCGCGGTAATGGAAGGTTGGCTAAATAGCAAAGGTCATCGTGAATGTTTATTAAATGAGAAATTTACTCATCTTGGAGTAGGAGTATTTGATAAATACTATACCCAAAATTTTATCGAAAAATGGTAAGGGCAGAAAGACAATCAGTCGACAAACTCAGCGGAGGAGTGGTCGGCTGTTTTTTTACCTGAGTTATTACATGGCGGGGATAATTACATTGCAGGTTTGATTATCTTCAACCAATCTTGTTAGTCATAGGGCTTTGAGAGAGAATTTAAAGAGAAAGGCACATTTTTTTAAAAGCCATCATAAAGTAATATAGGCAGATGTATCAAATTAGAGGTGAAATAATGATGGCTGATAAAAAACTTCATCCTTCTGTAGAAGAATTTAAAGCATTTGTAAGAGCAAACCCAAAAATATTGAAAGAGGCAAGAAGTGGGAATGTGACATTACAGGAATTATATGAGGATTGGTATTTATTAGGTCCGAACGATACTAGATGGGATGGTTTATTAGAAGGAAGTGCTGTGTCCACCCAAAAGGAAGAAGAGGCATCAGGTAATCGGACTGTCTGGATGTCTAATATTGTTGATACATTAAAAAATATGGACCAAAATCAAATCCAAGGATATTTGGCAAACTTAAACCAAGCTTTAGGTACGTTGCAAGGTGTTATCTCTCAATTCGCTCCAAATAGTGGTTCTAGTGGATCATCTGCGCCAACTGAACAAAAACCTTCTGGACCATTTTCTTTTAGGAAAGATTAAATAGGAGGACTATATGAGACAGAATATTAAAGAATATATTGCGCAGAATGCAGAATTGCAACAGTTTATTCGAGAACAGCCACAATGGTATAGAGAATTAAGCAGAAATCCAAATCAGTTAGAAGTCTTTGAGATTGCTTCCCTTCATTATTATAAAAAAACCATCCCAGATCATGTGGAAAAGTTTTCAAATGGTGTACAAATGGCGTCTATGATGGTTAGCATGTTTCAGGCAATGAATGCACAATCCTAAGTCTTTAAAAATTCAATAAATACTCCGAGTAAAACAAACAGGAATGGTAATACTAACCGAAAATAAAACATTATTAAAATTACCAGGAGTGTTTATGTTGAAAAAAATCCGATTGATTTGTATTCCTGCTTTTCTCTTTTTAACAGGGTGCCACAATGATATCCCTGATCCAAAAGTAAAACCTCATAAGGAAGCAGTAAATGATGTAATCTCATCAAATATGGCTGTACAAGCATCTATTACTTCTAGCGATACGGAAAAGATGGTTGTGCATCATTTAGTGAAGGGAAATAAAGTATTTGTAGAATGCAGAGTAAAAGACTATTCATTCAGAGAAGATAGTCAGGGGAAATTAGGCAAAATACTTTTAGAAGTTGATGGCCAGAAGTATGAATATTCTTCTGCAGCCTTTGTAATCGAAGGGTTGAAAGCAGGAAACCATACAATTAATCTTTCTGTTATAGATGCAGTAAATAAGACAACAAAATATCAAAAGTCATTTCAAGTAATGATTAAAAGTTAGATAAAAAAGGAAATCACAAACCTTTTCTTTCTAGTGTCTTTCATGTAGAATAAGAAATGGAGGTGAGCGAATACGTGCTTGCGACAACTGAAATACTCCTTATTCAAGAGGAAGCAGAAGAGATTGCTGAAATGATATTAGAATCAGATGTTGCAGAACAATACCGTATTTGTTTGGCCAATATACAATCAAACAAGGAAACACAGCGGAAAATTCATTCTTTTAACAAAATGAAAGAGCTATATGAAGAAGTTCAGCGTTTTGGAAAATATCATCCTGAATATAAAAAAGTGATGATGGAAATAAGACAGCTTAAACGCGAGATGGATTTAGATGATAATGTAGCAGCATTTAAAATAGCTGAGAATGGTTTACAAAAGCTTTTAGATGATGTTAGCGTTATTATTGGGCGTTCTGTTTCTACTTTCATTAAAGTACCAACAGGTAATCCATTTTTTGATGAACTTTCTGGCTGCTCCGGAGGTTGTGGTAGTGGTGGAAGCTGTAGTTGTTCTGCATAATATACTTAAAAGCAATGATCCAGATGATCATTGCTTTTCTATTTTCTTTTCCTATGCTATTATGATAAATAATGGTATTTAAAGGGGTTAAATTATGCTAGGGCAACGACAAGGGATCATTGTTTGGTTATTTTCACTAAAACAAGCAAAAATGTTAAGAAGATATGGGAATGTTCATTTTATTTCCAAAAGGTTAAAATATGTTGTGCTCTACACAAACCAAAGTGACGTGGAAAGCATAATGGAAAAAATAAATGCTCATTCTTTTGTTAAAAAGGTAGAACCTTCCTATAAACCATTTTTAAAAATGGAATTTGAAAATTCGCGGCCAGATAAAGCGAAAGAATATGATTATAAAATGGGAATTTAATACTTGCTTAAAAGATATTAAAAACAGTATGTATGGAAGCTTAGTTAGAAGTATTATTTCTGCGACTAAGTCATCATACATACTGTTTTTTCTTTTATAGAATCCCATATAAATTGAGAAGGGAAGTAAAAAAAAGCCTGCAGGCAAATACCTGCAGGCTCCTTCCACATCCTTACTATTCATAAGGAAAGAAGGTAAAGGGAGAGGAGAAACCGGAGGAAAACTTAGGGGAAACGTAAGTCTTCTCCGCGGTTGGCAACAACATCCTCGAATAGATGCTGTTAATTACATTATCCCCAACCATGGAACACTTATACCTAATCAAAATATTTTTTTTGGATAAAGTAAGATAGTCTCCTTTTTTAGTTAATAGGTGGAATAAAACTATTCATGGTATGAATAGTAAAAAATCTTTAAAATGTTGGCTCGGTATAAGGTTTATGGTAGGATAGGGAAGGTAAAAGCAGTTAAAGTAAAATTAGGGTTGTGGTGATTGAAATGAGAGTTGTCTCCGGTAAGAATAAGGGGATTCCATTGAAGGCAGTGCCTGGTAACTCGACTAGACCTACTACAGATAAAGTCAAAGAAGCCATCTTTAACATGATAGGCCCATACTTTCAAGGAGGAGAAGGCCTTGATTTATTTGCTGGTAGTGGTGGACTAGGTATTGAAGCTTTAAGTAGAGGATTGGATCTTGTTATTTTTGTAGACAAAGAAGGAAAAGCGATACATACTATTAAAGAAAATCTTTCTATATGCAAATTAAATAGTCAAGCAGAGGTATATCGCAATAATGCGGATCGTGCTTTAAAAGCATTACAAAAAAGAGAAAAAAGATTCGATTATATTTTTTTAGATCCGCCATATAAAAAGCAGCAGTTAGAAAAAATCCTAACATTTATTGATGAAGCAGGTCTCTTAAAGGAAGACGGAGTTATTGTTTGTGAACACGGTTCGGAAATTTCTTTGCCTGAGGCAGTTAGCAGACTTCAACAAGTGAAACATGAAAAATACGGAATAATTGCGGTTTCTATTTATTCCTTACAAAATGGTATGGAGGACTAAGAAATGGCTAGTATAGCAGTTTGCCCAGGTAGTTTTGATCCGATAACGTATGGTCATATTGATATTATTAAACGATCAGCAAAGGTATTTGACCATGTATACATATGTGTATTAAATAATTCTGCCAAAAAACCTTTTTTTTCAGTAGAGGAAAGATTAGAGTTAATTAGAGAAGTAACAAAAGATATTAAAAATGTTTCTGTGTCGTCCTATGAAGGACTTTTGATTGATTATGCAAAAAGTGTAAAAGCGAATGCAATTATTAGAGGATTACGAGCTGTATCAGATTTTGAATACGAAATGCAGATTACCTCTATGAACCGAGTTCTATCAGATGATATTGAGACATTCTTTATTATGACAAATAATCAATATTCTTTCTTAAGTTCAAGTATAGTGAAAGAAGTCAGCAAGTATGATGGAGACATTTCGGAGCTTGTCCCAAAGATTGTTCATGATGCGTTAAGAGCAAAGTTTCATAAAAATCGTCCCTAACGCTTACTCTCCAGTAATATGAATAAAAAGGACTTATTGCCCAAAAAAGATTTTTAACATCTTTTTGGCAATAAGTCCTTTTTATACTTCTTCTCTTGGAGATAATCTTTTTACTAAGATAAAACAATAAATCATTAGGGAAATAATCGTGACAATTGGACCCCATGTGCTAATATTTTCAAATATTTGTTGGAAGAAAGCTCCCTCTTGGTTTAATCCTGGAATCGCAATCGTTGGAGCATCTTTTGCCAAAAAGTTTTTGTTAAAGAAATCCCACGCGATAAATGTATAAATTCCAGAGAAGATTGCTTGCATTATTCTTGCTATAAAAAAAGGTTTAAAACGAATATCTGTCTGTGCTAGAATACTTGCAACCTGTGCTTGTACACTCAAACCACTAAAGCCGAGGATACAGCTAGTCAGGATTGCTTGATGCATAAGGGTGGAAGTTTCTACATCACTTGTTAATTGACTTCCTAATGTAATTTCAAATATCCCAGCAATGAATGGAATCGCTAATTCGCCAGAAAAAGTGAATAGCTGGAAAACGGCTTCTAACAATTTAGCAGCAAAAGAAGTAATATGTAAGTGAAATAGTAATCGATTAATAACAGAAAAAAGAATAATGAAGCCGCCGACCATTAATAACGATTGAATCGAAGAAGTTACAGCATCTCCCATTAATTTGCCAAGTAGACGCTTGTCTTTTAACCGAGTATGATGTAATTCCCGTAACGCTCTTTTGATGGAGGCTTTTTCAGTTGCCTCCTGTTTCTTTATTTCTGTGTCCTTGCCATGAAATCTCATAAATAGTCCTACTGTAAAGTTGGCTAAATAATGAGAAAAGGCAAGAAGCAGTCCTAGTTTGGGACTATGAAAAAAAGAAGCTGAAACTGCACCAATAATAAACATCGGATTAGAAGCGTTAGAAAAAGAAACGAGTCTTTCTGCTTCTGTTCTTGTTAATTGTTTTTCTTCACGCATTCTTGCTGTTAATTTTGCACCAGTAGGAAAGCCTGATACCATGCCCATTGCCCAAACGAATCCACCTACACCTGGAACTTTAAAGAGAGGTCGCATAATGGGTTCCAATAAAACACCAATAAAACGAACTACACCAAAACCGATTAAAATTTCGGATAAAATAAGGAAAGGAAGAAGTGAAGGAAAAACAATCGTCCACCATGTGTTTAGTCCATTTTTGGAAGCGTCAACTGCAACTCCTGGAAAAGAAATTAGAGCAAGAGCTAATAGGGATGCAGATAAAGCGAGTACGATTGTCTTAAATTTTGAGCGTAACAAATTATATTGCTCCCCCTTCAAATAGAAAATAGTAGGTAAGTATTCTTATTTATAGAAGAAAGGCTGTTTAAGAAACTTTTTAGTAAAAAAGAATACTTGTACACAAACAGCCTGAAGAATATCCCTCTACCAATCAATATACTCATAACATAAAAAAAAAGACCATAAGAATATATAGATTATTATTTTGAAAAGAATAGGTGGGACAATATGGAACGCCCAAAAATTGGATTAGCGTTAGGGTCAGGTGGAGCGAGAGGATTTGCACATATTGGGGTCATAAAAATACTAAGAGAAGAGAATATCCCAATAGATTATATTGCTGGCAGCAGTATAGGGGCTATAATTGGCTGTTTATATGGAGCAGGATCCGATATTGAGCGATTATACACTTTATCCAAGTTCTTTAAAAGAAAATACTATTTGGATTTTACTGTCCCTAAAATGGGGTTTATCGCAGGGAACCGTGTAAAGGAGTTAATTCATTTGTTTACCTATGGAAAAAATTTAGAGGAGTTGGATATCCCTGTTGCCATTGTTGCGACTGATTTATTAACGGCAGAAAAAGTAGTTTTCACAAAAGGGCCAATTGCTGATGCTGTTCGGGCTAGTATTTCTATTCCAGGTATATTTGTTCCAGAAAAAATTGACGGGCGATTGCTTGTAGACGGAGGAGTAATCGATCGTGTTCCCGTCTCAGTTGTGAAGGAAATGGGAGCAGATATTGTAATTGCTGTCGATGTCGCAAAAGTGAACATTCATACAGATATTTCTAACATTTATGATGTAATTATGCGTTCATTAGATATCATGCAAATGGAACTAGTAGAATCACGCGAGGTTGCAAGTAATGTGATGATTAAGCCGCCTGTTGAAATGTTTAATAGTAAGGCATTTACTGATTTGGAGAAAATTATTGAAATAGGGGAAACAGAAACGAGAAAATATATAGAAGGGATTAAAAAGGAAATCAGAAAGAGAAGAAAGAATGAAAAAAAGTAATTATAGAGTGAACAAATAAAGATTAAAGGTTCTCGCTTAATACAGTGGAGTGCCTTTAATCTTTAAGCTGTTTATTAAGAACTTCAACTAATAAAAACTAGTCCTAACAAAGGAATTATTTCATGATAGGAGGTTTGGTGTAATCCATCTCTAATAGTTGATGCTGAACAAGATTAGGAACACCTAAAGCATAAATCTGCGAAGCGCGAATATCCAATGCGATTTTTTCTTTATCAAAAGCAGAAAGCTTGCTGATAATTGGCAGCTGAAACTGCTTCTTTTTTTCTTTTAAATAGAGACGGCCATTTACAGTTGTTCCAAGTAAACGAATATAATTTGGCTTCAATGAAGAACTCATTTCTGCCTTTTTGGTATTTGTTAAAATATGTACGCAAATTCTTTGCAGCCTTGTCCATGTATATCTTTTCGTCTTTACTAAACGAATAAAATCGTGAAAAGAGGATGCTGTTTTTACATATTTAAGGAAGCGATACTCTAAACCTTCCTCCATCTCATATATGGCAGCTAACTCTTCTGCTGTTGACTGAAGGAGACGGAATTTTAAATAGTGCCAGTAATTCTCCCAAGTATGGTAAGTGAGGTATGTTTCCTTATACTGCTGTAGTAATTGATAACTACTTGCGGGGAGGAAGGGTTTTATTTTTCTTATGTCTCCTTTATCATGCAATAGTTCTTCGCGAATGCTTGTTGCGCTAGCTATTGTATCCGAAGTAAATGTTTTGTCATGATAGTCTGCTTTCATGCGGGCAACTGTGCAAATCTCCATGGGATACTTATTGGTATGCACTGCCTTATAGTATTCATATCCCAAGATGTTATTTGGCATACTAAGATTTAGCGCGGTGTGATCATCACTAGTTGTTAATTCTTTTATCGCCAATGATTTAGCTTTCGGATAGCTCATTCCTTGTTTCATAAACCCCTTAACAAGTAAATCCTCTTCCATTCCTTTTCCTTGCAGCAGGGTAAAAGTCTGCTGAAAAGCATCGATGCTGCCTGATTCACTGCCAAAACATAAGAAATCACAACTTAAGCTTTGCAAAATATCAACAGCGCCAGATGCAAATACGGCAGCATGCTGTGTGGCAAAAGCATAGGGAAGCTCCACAATAAGATCTACTCCACTTTCCAAAGCCATTTCTGCTCGAGCCCACTTAGAAACAAGGGCAGGTTCTCCTCTTTGCAGAAAAGGACCGCTCATAACAGCAGCCACAATATCCGCCTGTGTTAGTTCTTTCGCTTTTTGGATATGATACAAATGACCATTATGAAATGGATTATATTCTACTACTACTCCAACTGCTTTCATCACATTCTCCCTAACTATATTCTTTATGGTTGTATTAATAAAAGTTTATCCTAAAAATAGTGGTTATAAAAGAGAAACCTATATGGATCTGCCTGTTTTAAAAAAGATTCCTTGTAAATTTATATGTGAGAAACAGTAAAAGAATAGGACTAAATGATGGTTTCAAAGAGGCTATATAATATAACCGAGGTTTTAATAGTGCTGTCTACTTTCTAATATAGTTTCTATTCTACGAATTTTTGAAGTAAAGCTTTGCTAAAATAGCTTAAATGGAAGCAAGGGGGAGAGAAATCAAGATCATTTTAGGAAGTTTTGGTTGCAATTCTGATGAATATGGGTAGAATAGAAAAGAAATCACGAAATATGATCGTGATTCAGGACATATCTCTTATTATTTACTGTAAAGAAAAAATATTGACAAATAATTATATGAAAGCTATAATTACCTTTGTTGCCTTGGGGTGATATATATGAAATGGACGTTAAGCCAGTTACAAAAATTTCGAAGTAAGGGATTGCCAATTGATGAAACAATAAATATGGATGAGATCAAAGAAACAGATCCGACCATAAGAAAAGTATCTCCTATTCATATAACAGGACGTACGGATATTGATTCAACGAAAGTGACTTTTCATTTAAATATAAAAGGATCGCTCGTGCTACCTTGCTCTCGTACTTTAGTAGACGTGGATTATCCAATTAATGTTGAAACAACAGAAACCTTCCTATTAAAAGTTTCGGAATATGAAACAGACGAAGAGGAAGTTCATCAGGTAAAAGGGGATGTAATTGACTTAAAGCCAATTATAGCAGAAATACTTTTACTTGAGGTACCGATGCAAGTCTTCTGTGAAGATGTAACAGAAGAGGGAGCTCCGCAATCAGGAAATGATTGGGAAGTAATCCAAGAGCAAGATTTACAGGAGAAGAAAGTTGATCCTCGTCTTGCAGGACTTGCTAAGTTTTTTGAAAATGAGTAAATTAACTCATATTTAATTATGCAAAAGAAAAATGTGAGATTGGAAATATCTTTTCTCATTACTTTCTTAATACTCTTTAAGGAGGTGGGACGAATGGCTGTACCTTTTAGAAGAACATCTAAAACTGCAAAGAGAAAACGTCGTACACATTTTAAATTACAAGTGCCTGGTATGGTAGAATGCCCTAACTGTGGTGAAATGAAACTTGCTCACCGTGTATGCAGCGCTTGCGGAACATACAAAGGGAAAGAAGTTGTAAGCAACTAATTATCTTTTTTGTTGATTAAAAGCACAAGAACTTAAGTTCTTGTGCTTTTTTTCATATTATAGCTATTATTACAAAAATAGCTGAAGTAAAATAAAAGGAAGTTTTGAAAGTTAGAAGAAATACATAATATGAGGTGATAAGCAATGATTGTCATAAGTTCTTGTTTAGCAGGTCTGAAAGTTCGGTATAATGGGACGGATTGTTTAGATACCAACATAGAAGAGTTTATAAAAAAAGAAAACATAAGAACGGTTTGTCCGGAATTATTGGGAGGCTTCTCTACTCCGAGGGAACCAGCTGAGATAGTCGGAGGGGATGGTTATGATGTTCTTGATGGAAAAGCATTTGTTAAAGATGCTAAAGGGAATGATGTGACGCAAATGTATATCGAAGGGGCTAATAAAACCTTAGTTTTTATTAAAGACTTGGAGGCGGAAATGGTAGTCTTAAAAGAAAATAGTCCTTCTTGTGGTAGTGGTAGTATATATACAGGGAACTTTGATGGCACAAAAATGGGCGGTGTGGGTGTAACCACTGCGCTTTTAAGAAGAAACGGTATCAAAGTGGTGTCAGAAGACGAATTATTTTCTTAACTAGGTCTATAAGTAGCAAATTTTTTTTTTGCATGCTGCTAATTTTTCTTTTTGTAATATGAATAAATCAGTCTATCTTTTCTAGTAGATGCATATGTATGAATAAAAAACACTAGGAGGGTATACTGATGACAACAACGAGACAAGATGCTTGGTCAAAAGATGAAGATATTTTACTTGCTGAAATTGTTCTTCGTCATATTAGAGAAGGCGGTACACAGCTTCAAGCATTTGAAGAAGTGGGGAAATTATTATCAAGAACAAGTGCAGCATGTGGATTTCGCTGGAATTCATATGTACGCAAACAATATAAATCTGGTATCGAACTTGCCAAAAAACAAAGAAAGCAATTGAAAAAGACAAATGTAGCAGAAGAGTTTTCTCAAGAAGAAGTAACTGCTGTTCAGCCTGCTATATCTCCAGCTCCTATACAGAATCAATTTGATGAAATGATGTTATATTTAAAAGATTTATATGATAAAGCAACTAAGTGGGAGCAAGAAAATATTGACTCTTCCACCGTTAAAGAGAAAACGAAGGTATTAGAGGAAAAGCTAGCTATATTAAAGAAGGAAAATGAAGCGTTGCAAAGTGAATTAGACTCCATGGAAGGCGCTTATAAAGCATTAGTGGAGCTGATGGAAAAAGCAAGGCAAATGGTGGTTTTTAAAGATGAGGATAAACTTCCCAAGGTGTAAGTAAAGTTTTTCTTTAGCTAAAATGCTAATGGGATCTATATCTATAATAACATGGTCAAATAAATATGCTATATTGCAGGAGGAATCCTGTCAGTTAGGAAGCATCCGCTCGACTCCTGTATATAAAAAGGTGAGGCAGAGGAGAATCATTGGATTCACTTGACTCACAAGGAGAATCTGGGCGGCTGCTTTATATAAGTCAATTAAAATCTCTAATCTTCCAGATGCAAAAGAAAACAAAATCAATTTGTTGGTGTTTTAATCTATCCAATGAGTATAATACCGCATCCTCCCCATTAAAGTTGTAACATTCTTCTCTAATTTTATTCCTTTCTATATTATTAAACCTTAAAAAACTCTTTTATAGATTATCTTTCAAAACTATGTGATTGCACTCGTCTTTTAGCTTTTCTTTCGTTTTTGAGGCAAGCATCATATTTTATTTTTTTTCTATTCCTGTGATTTTCGTACTACAAACATTTCAGAAAATGTTAATATATAACTAACGATAACTTGAAACGATAAAGGAGCTTCTAATGGAAATTGCAATTATTGGAGCTGGGGCAATTGGCTTATTATGTGCATACCAGTTAAAGGAAAAGCATGATGTCACCTTATATGTTCGGTCAAAGCAGCAATACGAGCGAATCCTAGAGAAAGGAATATATTATAAAGCAAATGACGAAAAGAAAAATCGAACAGTACGCGTACGGTTTTTTAAAGAGTGGAATGGACAAGAAGAGTTGACGATCGTCGCAGTAAAGCAATATCAACTAGCGTCCATTTACGAGAAGATGGAAAAAATGGGCGATAAAATAAAAGCAATGTGCTTTTTGCAAAATGGAATGGGACACATAGAGACAATTAGGAATTCGCGAGTTGCTAATATATTGATAGGTATTGTCGAACATGGAGCGATGAAAGAAGATGAGCAAACAGTAATTCATACTGGTGTAGGAGCAATAAAAATAGCTTGTATAAAAGGAAAAATGGACGATATAGTTACCACGCTCACAACAGCTACTAATAAAGACTTTTTATTTATAATGGAACATAAATATGAAATAATGCTGCAAAAAAAATTAGTCGTAAATTGTATTGTAAATAGTTTAACTAGTATTTTGCTGGTGCCAAATGGTCTTTTGCTGGAAAACGCTTATTATTCTCAATTGATGACTATGTTGATGAATGAGGTATTAGAGGTTTTAACGATAACCGAATCTGAAAAAAAAATCTATCGAGAGTATTGTATGGAAGTCATAGGAAAAACAACTTTAAATAAATCTTCGATGCTAAAGGATATGGAGGCGGGAAGACCTACGGAAATAGATGCAATCTTAGGATACATAATAGAAGAAGCAAAAAAGAAAAAACAGAGTGTGCCTATTGCAAATGCGGTTTATCTGATGATTAAGGGAAAAGAACGAGAAAGAGAGGTGTTTATCCATGATTAATCTAACTTCACATCTCATTAGTTTTCTCGTGGTTTTTCCAATCTTTACATTGTTTATTGTTTTTGTTATTAGTAAGTTGATTACAAAAAAGCATCGTCTATCTATACATCTAGCCCTAGATATTAGTACCATCTTTTTTATTGTTTCCGTCCATTTTCTTATACAATCTATCTGGCATACTTCGGTCTTATTGTATATTGTGATATTTATCTTGTTGATTGGCATGTTATTTGTTATTGTTCATTGGAAGTTTAAAGAGGAAATACAATACAAAAAAGTATTTAAAGGAATTTGGCGTGTAAGCTTTCTTCTTTTTTTCCTTTTATATATTGTATTGCTCGTTTATGGTCTTTTCCTATCTATATGGAGAACACTTGGAATGGTATAATAGTTGATTACAATAAAATAACTTAAATGTTTAGCAAGTCAGTGCTACTTAGAATGAATAGGTGGACTCAATCTGGAAGATGCTAATAAGAAGATAAATCGAAAAGATAAAGGCTTATAAGCAACTTTTTTTCTTTTATAGTAAAGGGATGCTATACTTTTCTATGTAGCGAAATAAAATGAATGCTTTTTATAAGCAGCTGGATGATAAGCTCGTGGTTGGACTCCCACTATAGAAAGAGTCTTTAATAAGGAGAAAATACATATATAGGAAAACTCGAATTGGAGAAAGGAAGTACATAGATGGAGATGATGAATCTCTCTTTGCCTGTGGCAAATAAATTCGTAACAGATTATTTAGAACAAAAGAATAGTGCGGAAGACTTTTTTCATTATTCTTATCTTGATAATGGTAGCTATGAGAAGAGAGTTAAAGAATTAGAAACGAGAACTTTTATGAGGAATGATCTTGCAGATTATATCGAAGATTACATGAAAAAGTTCCCTCAAGGGGAAAAGGTGAGGCAATCCCTTTCTAAATTAAGAAAGGAAAACAGTGTAGTTGTTATAGGTGGACAACAAGCGGGTGTTTTAACAGGTCCATTATACTCTATTCATAAAGTAATTAGTATTATCCTGTTAGCTGAACAAAAAGAAGAAGAATTAGGTATTCCGGTTGTACCAGTGTTCTGGGTAGCGGGAGAAGACCATGATTATTTAGAAATTAATCATATTTATATACCAGGTAAGGAAAAAATGAAGAAGGCAGTTTATCCACAAAGAGTGTTGGATAAAAGAATGGCTTCCGATATATTGCTGGAAAAAGAGGTCTGTATAGAATGGCTGGAAAAAATCGTCGAATCCTATGGTGAAACAGATCATTCTAAGCCTTTATTGCAACTTTTGCACAATGCTGTCCATGAATCCACTACGATTGTTGACTTCTTTAGCTATATTACAATGAGTTTATTCCAAGATTATGGATTACTATTGGTTGATTCTGGTGATAAAGAGATTCGCAAGTTGGAGAAAGAAATTTTCCTTAAACAAATTAATGAATTTCAAAAATTAGCAGATTCCGTTTCAGAACAACAAAAGTTAGTACAGGAGAAGGGATATTCGCTTGTGATTGAAATGGCAGAAAATCCTGTTAACTTGTTTTATTATGATGAAGTAGAGCAAGAAAGAGTATTGCTGCAATACGATGAAATAGAAAATTGTTTTATCGGGAAAGATAGAACAGTATCCTTTACTATGGAACAGTTAATAGAGATTGCGAGTGAATTCCCTCAAAAGCTAAGCAATAATGTCGTAACGAGACCAATAACGCAAGACTTATTATTTCCTACGTTAGCATTTATTGGCGGACCTGGAGAGATTGCGTACTGGGCGGAACTTAAAAAGGCTTTTGAACACTTAGGAATTAAAATGCCGCCAGTTATTCCTCGCTTAAATATTACGCTCTTAGAGAGAAGCGTGGAAGCAGACATAGAGGAACTAAAATTATCAATAAAGGATGTTCTTGTTAATGGAACTTCTGAAAGATGTGCGGAATTTTTAAAGTCTGTCTCAAATGAACGGATTGAACAGATACTTAATGAAATAAAAGAGGTAATTAAAACGAAATATGATCAAGTGGAAGAGGAAATGAAGGCAGAGTATAAAGGTTTGCTGCCGTTATTAGAAAAAAATGAGGATTTTTTAGTAAGCCAGCTTGAATTTTTGCAGAACAAAGTTGATGCTTCCGTAAAATTAAAGCATGAAGTACTGGTAAATAAATTTAACCGTATTGAACAAAATTTAAAGCCAGAAGGGTCTCCCCAAGAAAGAGTCTGGAATATCACCTATTTCTTAAATAAATATGGAATGGATTTTATTCAAGATGTAATGGAATTGCCGATGGCCTTTGATGGAACACATAAGGTTATTAAATTATAAGGAAGAAAAGAATGATTACCCCCTAATTATAGGACGGTTCAGACTGTCGACAAATTCCTAATTCAGTAATTAGGAGTTTGTTTTAGTTTATACATATACATTTTTTTAAATAAGAATTGATTTCCGTTGCAGGGGTACGCTTTCCGTGGGGCTCGCGCTGAGCCGCTTCGGCCTAAAGGCCTGCAGAATCTCAGACTGTCTCGCAGATCCCACAGAGTCTCACCCCTTCCATTCCAATCAATGCATAATAATTCCATTTGCATTTCCTAAATTCCTTTTGTCAACAAGCTGTACCGTCCTAATTATAGGACGGTTTTTTTATTGTTATAACGCATTTTCATTCCCTCCTTTAGTTTTGTCTTTTAGAAAATAAACAGACAATTCTCAAAAAGTAGTGATAAAGAACCCCGTTTATTCTTTTCAAAATTATTATTTTTGTTGCAGGAAATATACAAAATAGATAGAATTAAAATTAATAGTGGAGGAAAGTGGGGGAATGTGGTACATTGAGGTTAGAAAGTGGGGGACAAGGGTATGTTTATGGGTGAATATCATCATAATGTTGATGCAAAAGGACGTATCATTGTTCCTGCGAAGTTTAGAGAGAACTTAGGTGAAACCTTTATTCTAACCCGTGGCCTCGATCGATGTCTTTTCGGTTACCCACTTAATGAATGGGAGATAATTGAAGACAAGCTCAAGCAATTACCTTTAACCAAAAAAGATGCTAGAGCATTTACCCGATTTTTCTTCTCCGGAGCAACAGAATGTGAAATTGATAAACAAGGTCGCATTAATATTGCCTCCCCCTTATTCCAATATGCACAGTTAGAGAAGGAATGTGTTATTCTCGGTGTTTCTAATCGTATTGAAATATGGGATAAACAAGAGTGGGAAAATTATTTTTCCGAATCAGAGGATTCTTTTGCAGAAATTGCAGAAAATATGATTGGGTTTGATATTTAATTTTTTCACTATGTACATAATAAATACTACCTACAAGAAAAATTTATAGACAGGTGTGGATTCATGTTTAATCATACAACAGTATTACTGAATGAAGCTGTCGATGCTCTCGATATTAAGCCAGATGGAATTTATGTGGATTGTACTTTAGGTGGAGCAGGGCACAGCGAATTAATTCTTTCCAAATTATCAGGCAGTGGAAGGTTAATTGCATTTGATCAAGATGAAGTAGCAATAAAAAATGCACAAGTAAAATTAGCCCCATATAAGGACAGATTGACGATTGTCAAAAGTAACTTCCGCTATTTAAAAGAAGAAATTCACAACTTAGGGATTACACATGTAGATGGAATTCTTTATGACTTGGGTGTATCTTCCCCGCAATTGGATACTCCTGAGCGTGGATTTAGTTATCACCATGATGCACCACTTGATATGCGTATGGATAATGAAGCGGATGTTACTGCATATGATGTTGTTAATTCTTGGTCTTATGAATCACTAGTTAAAATTTTCTTTCGTTATGGAGAGGAGAAATTCTCTAAACAAATAGCAAGGAAAATTGAGGCAGCAAGAGAAAATCGCCCAATAGAAACGACTGGAGAGTTGGTTGAATTAATTAAGGAAGCTATTCCAGCGCCAGCTAGACGAAAAGGCGGTCATCCTGCAAAAAGAGTTTTTCAAGCAATACGAATTGCAGTTAATGATGAACTTGGCGTATTTGAAGCTTCGTTAGAGCAAGCCATTACGTTACTAAATCCAGGCGGAAGAATCAGCGTTATCACCTTCCATTCCCTTGAAGACAGAATTTGTAAGTCGACATTTAAAAAGATGAGTGATCTGCCGCCATTGCCGCCAGGACTACCGGTTATTCCAGATGAGTTTAAACCAGAATTGAAATTAATTACTAGAAAGCCGATTATCCCATCTGAAGAAGAATTAGAATTTAATAACAGAGCAAGATCAGCGAAACTACGTGTTGCAGAAAAACAATAACCAAAGGGTGCAGGAGGTAATTAAATGAGCAACTTAGCAAGAAAAATGCAGCAGGATCAATATCAACAACAAGAAGAAAAGCAGTCGGTTAAAAAGGTTATTAAACAGACTAAATCATTATTATCTCCTGGAGAGAAGATTTTAGGAATTGCCTTTGTAGTCATTATTTGTATTGGCGGCGTAAAAATTGTAAGCAATCAATCGGAGATTTATCAAGTAAATAAAGATATTCAAGTAGCGGAAAGCTCCATTAATTCGCTTGAAAAGTCAAACAAAGAATTAGATACACAAGTAAAGGATTTAAGCAGCTTTGAACGCTTACGCAAAGTAGCAGGGAAATTAGGTTTAGATTTTAGTAAAGACAATGTAAAGGTTGTGCATTAAGCAATGATCCGAAAACAACCTAATATTAATTTTGGAGCAGCCATCCTTTTTGTTTTCTTTTGTCTGCTCTTTTTTGTTTTAGTTATTCGGTTTGTCTATATTCAGGCGACAGGAGAAGTGTCAGGAGTAGAGATAGCTGCGCAAGCAGAAAAAAAACATAACACTTCCCGTGTGCTAGAGGCTTCAAGAGGAAGTATATTAGATCGCAATGGGGACGTAATTGCAGAGGATGCAGTTTCCTATAAGCTAGTTGCTGTAACAGATGAATCATTGAGTAAGAATCTAGATAAAAACGTTCATGTTGCGGATCCCGAATTGACAGCTAGAGAATTAGCAAAATATATCGATTTAAAAGAATCGGAGATTTATAGAATTTTAACCAAAAAGGGCGCAAAACAAGTGGAATTTGGGGAGGCCGGAAAAGATCTTTCCTATGAGACGAAAAAGAAAATTGAAGATTTAAAGCTTCCTGGTATTCAAATTGTCGAAGGGAAAAAGCGTTTTTATCCGAATGGAATCTTTGCTTCCCATGTTATCGGCTATTTAGAAGAGGATGAAGGTAAAGAAACGGGCAGATTAGGTATTGAAGAAAGTTTAAATAAAATGCTGACAGGTACAAATGGCAGTATGCAGTATAGTAAAGATTTTTGGGGTTATATTTTGCCAAACAGTAAGGATAAAATCGTGCCTGCTCAAAATGGCAAGAATGTTTATTTGACACTCGATAAGAAAATCCAATCCTTTTTAGAAGATACGCTGAATAAGGTAAATGCAGAATATAATCCTGTAAAAATGATTGCGATTGTAGCTAATCCGAAAACAGGAGAAATATTAGCGATGAGTCAAAGACCATCCTTTGATCCCGAAACAAGAGAAGGTATTACAGCTTCCTGGCATAATGAAGCAATTGAAACCAATTATGAACCAGGATCCACTATGAAAATATTTACCTTAGCTGCAGCGGTGGAAGAAGGAGTATTCAATCCAAATGAGGAGTATCCGTCAGGCAGATATGAAGGAATAGGAGATCATAATAATGGAGCTGGTTGGGGAAAGATTTCTTATTTAGAAGGAGTTCAGCGATCTTCCAATGTAGCGTTCGCGAAACTTGCCAAGGAAAAAATCGGCTTTGAGACATTCAGAGAGTATTTAACAAAATTCGGCCTTGATCAGCCAACTGGAATCGACCTGCCAAGAGAAGCAAATAGCTCGATTGTATTTAATTGGCCAATAGAAAAAATTACAACTGCTTTTGGTCAAGGTACAGCTTTAACACCAATTCAGCAAATTCAAGCGGCAACAGCTATTGCCAATGATGGAAAAATGGTGAAGCCGTACGTTATTGAACAGATTAAAGATCCAAATACAGGGAAAATCATCAAAAAAGGCGAGACGCAAGTGGCAGGAACACCAATCTCTGCAAAAACAGCCAAAGAAGTCCGCGATATTCTTGAAACAGTTATTACGAGTAAAAAAGGGACGGGTTACAAAAAATTCAATATTGATGGATATGATGTTGCCGGTAAAACAGGAACCGCACAAATTCCTAAAAGCGGCGGCGGTTATTTAGAAGGTAAAAATGATTACATTTTTTCTTTTTTAGGTATGGCTCCGAAGGATGATCCTGAATTAATAATGTATGTTGCTGTTCAGCAGCCAGAGCTAAAGGAAACGGAAACTGGGTCTGAACCAGTCGCTGAAATTTTCACTTCAGTCATGAAGAGCAGTCTGCAGTATATGGATATAGTACCAACAAAAGAAGTAATTTCGAAGCCGATTGAAATCCCCAATTTAAGTGGAATGACTGCAGAAGAGGCGAAGAAAATTCTAGAGGATAAAGGGCTGAATGCTGTTATTATCGGAGACGGTAAGACAGTGGAAGAACAGCTTCCAGTCAAAGGAGATACTTATCTAAAAGGCGAGAAAGTAATCTTAAAGACGGATGGTAAAGAAACAGTTCCTAATATGAAGGGCTGGTCATTACGCGATGTTTTAAAAGTAGCGGACCTCAATAAGCTGAAACTTGAAAGTTCCGGCAGTGGATATGTGTCCTCTCAAAGTATAAAAGCAGGGTCTAAGGTTAAAGAAAACGATAAGGTATCGGTTAAGTTAAAAGAACCAGAGTAAGAGAGAGCTTCACTACATTTTTGAGATGTAGTGAAGCTTTTTTGTTGGAGATGGACGCGGTATTGTATACTAGAAATAAGCGTTCGTTTGTAATGCTTCAGTAAAATAGGAGGGTGAAAAATTGTATAAGAAAAGAAGGGAACCACTGGAATTAGCTTTATTAAAATCATTAAATAGCCGAATGGAATTATCTGATGAATTGAAGACAAAGTACTTAAATCAAGGGAAAGGCTGGGAAGGAGAGAGGAAGTTTGATAAGTATTTAAAGGATTTAGCCCCAAATAGTATTATATTAAATGATTTATTATTACAATCACACCAGACGACATTTCAAATCGACTCCTTATTGATAGAAGGAGATGCACTTCATCTCTATGAAATTAAGAACTATGAAGGTGACTTTTATTATGAAAATGATCGATTCTATAAGAAAAAAAATAAAGTAGAAATCAGTAATCCTATTACTCAATTAAAACGAACCGATTCATTATTAAGACAATTAGTTCACCAGCTTGGTTACTCCATTACAATTATTCCACACGTTGTTTTTATAAACCCCGAATTTATCTTATATCAAGCTCCACTTCATTTGCCTTGCATTTATCCTAACCAATTAAATCGTTATGTTAAATTATTAGAAAAAAATAAATCACAAGTAAAAAAACAGCATGCGGTCTTTGCTGAAAAGTTGATCGCTCTTCATATGGATGAATCACCTTATCGAAGAATACCAAGTTATACCTATGAAGAACTTAAGAAAGGAATCCTTTGCGATAAATGTAACTCACTGTTCATTTCAACAGAAAGTGCAATGATCAAATGTGATGTATGTGGATATACAGAAAGCTTGGAGTTAGCTGTTTTACGAAGTGTTAAAGAATTTAAGCTGCTTTTTCCAGAAAGAAAGATAACGACAAAAGAAATACATGACTGGTGTCTGATATCGGGAGGAATGCGAAGGATTAAGAGAATATTAGATAAGCATTATAGGCTTATTGGTGTACATCAGTGGGCGTATTATGAGTGACAGACAGTATTCAACAAGGGGATGAACGCCGAAGTAACCAGAAGAAGCAGGAAAAGTGGTTTTCATCAAAGGAATGAACACCAAAATAACCAGAAGAAGCAGGAAAAGTGGTTTTCATCAAAGGGATGAACACCAAAATAACCAGAAGAAGCAGGAAAAGTGGTTTTCATCAAAGGAATGAACACCAAAATAACTAGAAGAAGCAGGAAAAGTGGTTTTCATCAAAGGAATGAACACCAAAATAACCAGAAGAAGCAGGAAAAGTTGTTTTCATCAAAGGGATGAACACCAAAATAACTAGAAGAAGCAGGAAAAGTGGTTTTCATCAAAGGGATGAACACCAAAATAACCAGAAGAAGCAGGAAAAGTGGTTTTCAGCAAAAAAATTCCTCACAAAATCCCCTCCCTCCTTACAAACCAACTAACCAATACTCCCCGTTCTATTCCGATTCGTACAAGCATATATTTCAATTGAGTTAGTATAAAGGAGGTTCCATCTGTATGCGGGTTTCAAACGTAACCGTTCGGAAGCGATTGTTGATAGCGCTTGTTGCTGGGATAGTTATTTTTCTAATAATTGATACAAGATTAGCGTATGTTCAATTTTTTCTAGGGGACGAGCTTACAACGAAAGCGAAAAATTTATGGAGTAGACAAATTGCTTTTGAGCCACAACGAGGAGAGATCTTGGATCGCAATGGAATAGCGCTTGCCACTAATGTCAGTGCGCCAACGGTTTATATAGTACCACGCCAAATTAAAGATCCAGCCGACACCGCTGAAAAGCTTGCAGAAGTATTAGAAGCAGATAAGGAATCTGTTTATAAGCAGATTATTCAAAGGGAGATGAGTGTTCGCTTAAAAGAAGGCAGGAAAATCACGCATGAAAAAGCCAAAAAAGTTCGTGCACTTGATATAGACGGTGTATATATTGGTGAAGATTCAAAGCGATCTTATCCTTTTGGAAATTATTTATCCCATGTATTAGGGTTTGCTGGTATTGATAATCAAGGGCTAATAGGTTTAGAGCTGGAATATGATGATGAGTTGAAGGGAAAGAAGGGATCTGTTCAATATTATTCGGATGCGAAAGGGCAGAGAATGAATGATATGGCTGATGCCTATGAAGCTCCGGTAAATGGGAATGATTTAGTCCTTACTATTGATACAAAAATTCAAACGATTGTAGAAAGAGAATTGGATATAGCTCAACAAACCTATGATCCTGAATCGATTATCGCACTTGCGATGAACCCAAAAACTGGCGAGGTTTTGGCAATGTCAAGTCGACCAGGCTTTAATCCATCTGATTTTCAAAATGTGGATTCCACTGTTTATAATCGTAATTTACCGATCTGGAGTTCGTATGAACCAGGATCTACCTTTAAAATTATTACATTGGCAGCAGCTTTAGAAGAAGGAAAAGTGGACTTAGATAAGGACACTTTTTATGATAAAGGGTATGCAGAAGTGGGTGGAGCAAAACTTAAATGCTGGAAGCGAGGAGGACATGGCTCGCAAACGTTTTTAGAGGTCGTTCAAAATTCTTGTAACCCTGGTTTTGTAGAATTAGGGGAACGTCTTGGCAAAGATAAGCTGTTTCAATATATTCGTGATTTTGGATTTGGGCAAAAAACAGGAATTGATTTACAAGGGGAATCAAAAGGGATTTTGTTTAACATGGACAGAGTAGGCCCGGTGGAGCAAGCGACTACAGCATTTGGTCAAGGTGTCGCCGTAACACCAATTCAGCAAGTTACGGCACTATCTGCCGCAATTAATGGAGGTACTTTATATACTCCTTATGTAGCAAAAGAATTGATTGATCCATCTACAGGTGAAGTAGTTATGGAGAAAAAACCTGTTGCAAAGAGAAAGGTAGTTTCTGAAGAAACATCTAAAGAAGTGAGACGGGCATTAGAAAATGTTGTGGCAAAGGGATCTGGAGGAAAGGCCTTTGTGGAAGGCTATCGAGTTGGTGGAAAAACTGGGACGGCTCAAAAAGCTTCTGGTGGAAGATATTTAGAAAATAACTATATTCTTTCCTTTATCGGCTTTGCACCTGCTGATGATCCTGAATTAGTTGTGTACGTGGCAGTAGATAACCCAAAAGGAACGGTGCAATTCGGTAGTGCGGTTGCTGCTCCAATTGTTGGTGCGATTATGGGAGATAGTTTGAGAGCCCTTGGTGTGGAACCGCGTAAAGATCAAATTGACAAAGTATATAAATATCCGGAAAATCCATTAATAGAAGTGCCAGACCTTGTTGGGCATACGAAAAAAGATATTAGTGAAATGTTTATTAATCTTAAAATTGATTCAAGTGGAAGCGGGGATACGGTGATTAAGCAGTCTCCAGAACCTGGAACAAAAGTGAAGGAAGGATCAACCATTTTGATTCAGTTTAATTAATTGGATAAGATGCGGCCGAATAATACGTGCCGCTTCTCTTTCCCCTATAAAAAAAGCCTCTAGAGCCTGTTAATACTGGAATCGAGCTCGTATGTACGTAATTAAAATTTTCCTCTATCTTAAATTATTCTTCTAATATAAATTCTCCAACAATAAGGTACAACATAGATAAATTTTTTTTAATCATGTAAAATAATATACGCTAAGAAAATTGTATAATCTATATGGCTGGTTCATTATTTAGTATATAATTAATATTTATGAGCAATCAAAGATTACATATAGAGCTAGAGAAAAGAGGAATCAAAAAGCGATGCAATTAAAAAAACTTATTGAGAGTTTACAGCCATACACTTCTTATACCGGAGAAGATGTGGAAATAAAATCAATAGAGAATGATAATCGCAAAGTATCAGATGGCAGTCTTTTTATTTGTATAAAAGGATATACAGTGGATGGTCATGATTTTGCCCAAAAAGCATACGAATCTGGGGCAGTCGCTGTCATAGCGGAAAGAAGTTTATCCTTGCCTATTCCAGTTATCGTTGTAAAAGATACAAAAAGAGCTAGTAGTGTGCTTGCAGATGTATTTTATCAAAAGCCGACCCAAAAGCTTCAGCTTATTGGGATAACAGGTACAAATGGAAAGACAACAACTAGCCATTTAATAGATGCTATATTAAAAGAGGCGCATAAAAAAACAGGAATCATCGGTACGATGTATACCAAAATCGGTGAGGAAATACAAGAAACAAAAAATACAACTCCAGAAGCTGTGACCCTGCAGAAGGTGTTTCATCAAATGGTGGAACAAAAAGTTGATACAGCTGTTATGGAAGTATCTTCCCATGCCCTTGTAGAAGGCAGAGTATTTGGCTGTGATTATGATATTGCTGTTTTTACCAATCTTAGTCAAGATCATTTAGATTATCATGGTACGATGGAAGAATATAAAAAAGCGAAAGGTTTGCTTTTTACAAGACTAGGAAATGCCTTTTCGTCTGAAAAGCCGAAATTTGCTATTCTAAATAAAGATGATGCAGCAGCAAATGAGTATGAAACCATTACAGCGGCTCATATTCTAACATATGGAATTGATACAGAAGCTGATATAATGGCAAAAAATATAAAAATCACGGCAGCAGGTACATCATTCGATTTACATTCTCCGCTTGGCATACATTCTGTCCAGTTGAAAATGGTTGGAAAATTTAACGTGTATAATACACTAGCAAGCATTGGTGCTGCAATTGCAAGTAATATTCCAATGGAAGTGACCATCAATGCACTTGAAAAGGTAGCAGGAGTCGCAGGGAGATTTGAAACGGTTAATGCCGGCCAAGATTTTTCAGTGATCGTTGATTATTCACATACACCTGATAGTTTGCAAAACGCTTTGCAAACGGTAAAAGAATTTGCTAAGAATAACATATATGTAATCGTTGGCTGTGGGGGAGATAGAGACAAGACGAAGCGTCCTTTAATGGCGAAAATTGCTTGCGAGGAAGCGAGCTATGCTATCCTAACCTCCGATAATCCTAGAAGTGAAGATCCGCTTGCCATATTAAAAGATATGGAGCAAGGAGTTAAGGGAGAACAGAATTATACAATAATCTCTGATCGCAAAGAGGCTATTGCCTTTGCTGTTGATCAAGCCCAGCCTGATGATGTTATTCTAATTGCAGGGAAAGGCCATGAAACGTATCAAATTATTGGTTCTAAAGTGTTAGATTTTGACGACCGTTTAGTTGCAAAAGAAGCGATAGAGGAGAGAAAAAATGACACTGTCCTATAAATTAATCCTCCAGGCTATACCTGAAGCAAAAGGGTTTGTGAAAGAAGATTTGCGTTTTCAAACCGTGTCATTCTTAGCAGAGTGCGAACAGCCAAAAGGACTGTTTATTCCATTATATAAAGATAACTCTGGTGATTTGAGTGCTGCTATAACAAATGGAGCAATTGGAGCGATTTGGGAAGAGGGGATGGAACTCCCAACCTATACACCTAATCATTTTCCAATTTTTTATACAAAAGATTTAAAGGAAGGCATATTAAAAATGAGCAAAATTTACGAGCAACAATTACAAGCACAAGAAAAAACAACTAAATTTATTTTTTTGCAAGAAAACAGTCTGAATTCCCATATAGAAACATATGATATAGCGGTAATTAGAGAGCATGTATTAAATACAAACAATCAAGTGAAAGGAGGGAATTAAAATGCAGGAGAAAGTTATCTTTTTTACGATTCTATTAGGCTTTTTAATAACGGTATTAATTTCTCCCTTTTTTATTCCCTTCTTGCGAAGATTAAAATTCGGACAAAGCATTAGAGAAGAAGGACCGAAATCTCATCAGAAAAAAACGGGAACGCCAACTATGGGGGGCTTAATGATTATTTTCTCCATTGTGGTAACGACTTTGGTAATGATTAATAAATTTTCAGAGCCGACGATTAAGACGTATTTATTACTTTTAGTATTAGTCGGGTTTGGATTGTTAGGCTTTTTAGATGACTTTATAAAAGTAGTGATGAAGCGTAATTTAGGATTAACTTCTAGACAAAAGCTATTAGGGCAGATTGTTATTTCGCTTATTTTTTACTTTGTTTTACGCGAAAACGAATTTTCTACTGCTATTTCGATTCCTTTTGTAGATAAACCACTAGAATTAGGTTGGTTCTATGCACTATTTATTATTTTTTGGTTAGTTGGATTTTCTAATGCGGTGAATTTAACAGATGGCTTGGACGGATTAGTTTCTGGGACTTCTGCTGTGGCGTTTGGAGCGTTTGCTGTCCTTGCATGGAGTCAATCACAGTTTGAAATTAGTATTTTCTCGGTAGCCATTGTGGGCGCAGTTTTAGGATTCTTAGTATTCAATGCCCATCCAGCAAAAGTATTTATGGGAGATACTGGGTCACTTGCACTTGGAGGTGCTATTGCAGCGATTGCTATCTTAACAAAGACAGAAATCTTGTTAATATTAATAGGTGGAGTATTTGTTATTGAGACACTTTCTGTCATTCTTCAAGTAATATCTTTTAAATCAACAGGAAGAAGAATTTTCCGTATGAGTCCATTACATCACCATTATGAACTAGTTGGCTGGTCTGAATGGCGAGTAGTTGTGACATTTTGGACGGTAGGATTATTATTCGCCGCTCTAGGAATTTATATTGAGGTGTGGTTATAATGAAGCAGATTAACGATTTTCATCATAAAAAAATACTAGTATTAGGCCTTGCTAAAAGTGGAGTAAGCGCAGCTCAATTACTACATAATTTAGGGGCCTTTGTAACAGTAAATGATAGTAAGCCATTGGATGAAAATCCGGAAGCGCAAGGTTTATTAGAACAAGGAATAACGGTTATCTGCGGAAGCCATCCTATTGAGTTACTGGAGGAAGGTTTCCAGCTGATCGTAAAAAACCCTGGCATTCCTTACTTTAATCCAATGATTAAAAGGGCGGTGGAGCGCGGCATTCCTGTCATCACAGAGGTAGAACTAGCATATAGAGTTTCCGAAGCCCCATTCCTTGCGATCACTGGGTCAAATGGGAAAACAACGACCACAACCTTATTGTTTGATATGTTAGAAGTTGATAAGAAAAAGCCACTGATAGCTGGGAATATTGGAACAGTTGCTTCTAATGTAGCCCAAGTTGCAGAGGAAGATAATAAAATAGTGATTGAATTATCCTCCTTTCAATTAATGGGAATTGAAAAATTCAAGCCGAAAATTGCGATCATTACAAATATTTATGAGGCACATTTAGATTATCATGGGACACGGGAAGAATATGCGAAGGCAAAAGGAAACATTACGAGAAACCAAGATGAAAGTGACTATTTAATTGTGAACGTCGAACAAGAGATTGTCATGGATATCGCGAACAGCAGCAATGCAACGATTATTCCTTTTTCTGCAAAACGTGAGCTTGAGTATGGGGCCTATGTAAAAGATAATATTATTTATTTTAATGATCAAAAAATTATGGCATTGTCAGATATAACGTATTTAAGTGCATTAAATTTAGAAAACATCCTTTCATCTGTTGCAGCAGCAAAATTATCAGGTGTAACAAATGAAAGTATTTTTGCAGTATTAAGTACCTTTAAAGGGGTTAAGCATCGTCTGCAATTTATTAAAGAAGTTAACGGACGGAAATTCTATAATGACTCGAAAGCAACGAATATCCTGGCAACACAAAATGCCCTTGCAGCCTTTAATGAACCGGTTATTCTGCTAGCTGGTGGATTGGACCGTGGAAATGAATTTGATGAACTCATTCCATCTCTTAAAAATGTAAAAGCTATGATTACTTTTGGACAAACTGCTGGAAAAGTGGAGAAGGCAGGCAAGCTTGCAGGAATAAAAACCATTAAACGCGTCGATAATGTGGACAAAGCAGTACCTGCTGCCTATGACTTATCAGAAAGCGGAGATGTTATTCTTCTTTCCCCAGCATGTGCAAGCTGGGATCAATATAAAACTTTTGAAGTCAGAGGAGACATTTTTATCAATGCGGTGCATATGCTTAAATAAGGGCTTGTCTGTAAGTAGGCGTTGAAAGAAAACTTGAGATCTATATGGATAGAAATAAAAAAGTATCCATATAAAATACTTACTTTAAAGTAAGCTCTGTAAATGATAACAAGGTTAGTAGAAAAAGGATGCAGGTTCCATTTCATCTAAATTGGGGTGGAAGGAACAATCTTCCCTTTTTCCTGTTTTAACTGATGATTTACAGAGCTTTCTTTTTTTTATCCGATTCCTCAGTAGTATACAAAGAAATCTGGATATAAATCGCTTTTCTTTGTTGCAAGCCCTTAATCTTGCAGGTTCGAGGTGTTAATGGTGCCATCAAAAAAAACGACTCCAGATATAATTTTAATGATTATTACATTTACATTGCTAGCTATAGGGTTAATCATGGTGTATAGTGCTAGTGCTGTTATGGCGGAACGAAATTTAGGTGATTCTTTTTTCTTTGCTAAAAGGCAAATGCTTTTTGCAGGGGTCGGAATTGCAGCAATGTTATTTATTATGAATCTAGATTATTGGATATGGAGATCCTGGGCTAAACCGATTATTATAGTTTGTTTTATTTTACTTGTCGTTGTTTTAATTCCTGGAGTGGGGTTAGTTCGAAATGGTTCACAAAGCTGGATTGGAGTAGGAGCTTTTTCCATTCAGCCCTCTGAATTTATGAAAATAGCAATGATTCTTTTCTTAGGAAAATTTCTATCGGAAAATCAAAAGCATATAACCTCCTTTAAAAAAGGGTTACTTCCCTCATTAGGTCTGGTATTCCTTGCCTTCGGAATGATTATGCTTCAGCCGGATTTAGGTACTGGGACAGTTATGGTTGGTACAAGTATTGTCATGATTTTCATTGCTGGTGCTCGCATTCGCCATTTTGTTATATTAGGTCTTATTGGAGTAGCTGGTTTTATCGGACTGGTTGCATCAGCCCCTTATAGGATTAAAAGGATAACATCCTTTCTGGATCCGTGGTCAGATCCATTAGGAAGCGGATTTCAAATAATCCAATCTTTATATGCAATTGGTCCAGGCGGTTTATTCGGTTTAGGCCTTGGGGAAAGCAGACAAAAATTCTTCTACTTGCCTGAGCCCCAGACAGATTTCATTTTTGCGATTCTGTCAGAAGAATTAGGCTTTATCGGCGGCTCTCTGATTTTATTATTATTTGCACTTTTACTTTGGAGAGGCATAAGAATTGCATTAGGAGCTCAAGATTTATTTGGAAGCTTTGTGGCAGTCGGGATCATTTCCATGGTTGCAATTCAAGTTATGATTAACATTGGGGTGGTAACAGGGCTAATGCCAGTTACAGGGATTACACTTCCGTTTTTAAGCTATGGCGGCTCATCGCTGACACTTATGTTAATAGCGATAGGCATCCTTCTAAATGTAAGCCGATTTTCGCGGTATTAAATGCAACCTCTTATTCTTAATAGGCGAGGAAGCCTCATAATTGGATATTTTTATAGAATTTATAGAAACCTAGTGAAGTGAGTGCATTCTCATTTACTAGGTTTTTTATGTGGAAAGCTAAAGATTGTTTATCGTAGTAGTTTCTTCCTTAAAAAGGGAAGGAGTGTTATAGAATACAAAAAATTTATTTTTTTCACACATATGATAAATTTTTTTCAAACATGACAATATGACTTGTAGGAAGACGAAATGTATTACATTTCATTATCATTTTCAAGATATTCATAAAGCAAGTTTAAAATATAGTACAATAAGGTATCTATTATTTGGGAGATGACGGCAAAGCTAAAAAATATCTTAAAAAATAGCAGAAGATTATTTCTGTTTTATGTTATTTGAAGCTATAATGTAAAAGAGAAGAAAACAACGTTTTTTTCAGGAAAAAGTAGAGATGAGAAGTATTTTGAGGTGGAAAGAATGAAAATAGTAGTAAGCGGCGGAGGAACAGGGGGACATATATACCCTGCATTAGCATTGATTCGCGAAATAAAAAGAGAAGTGAAGGATGCTGAATTTCTTTATATCGGAACAGAGCAAGGGCTAGAAAGTAAATTAGTTAGAAGAGAAGATATTCCATTTAAAACAATACATATCACAGGGTTTAAACGAAAACTTTCCCCAGAAAATGTGAAAACAGTTTGGAGATTTATTGCAGGTGTACAAAAAAGTAAAGCGATTTTAAAAGAATTTGAAGCAGACGTTGTCATCGGAACAGGCGGATATGTTTGTGGCCCGGTTGTATATGCGGCAGCTAAGCTTGGAATACCGACTATTATTCATGAACAAAATAGTGTTCCAGGGTTGACCAATAAGTTTTTAAGTAGATATGTCGATAAAGTAGCGATTTGTTTTGAAGAGGCTGCTTCTTTTTTCCAAGATGAAAAAGTAGTGATGACTGGGAATCCAAGGGCATCCGAAGTGTTAAATCAGGATGGAATAAAAGGTCGCTTATCAGTCGGATTAAAATTAAAAGAACCCGCTGTTCTTATTGTTGGCGGGAGCAGAGGCGCAAGACCGATAAATGATGCTGTAATTGCGGCTTTACCACAATTAGGGGAAAAAGCTTATCAAGTTCTTTATGTAACAGGAGAGGTACATTACGAAGCGGTAAAGAAAGAAGTAGAGCGTGTCGGCAATCCGGAAAATGTTATTATTAAGCCATTTGTCCATAATATGCCTGAAGTATTAACGAGTATTGATTTAACTGTTGCAAGAGCCGGCGCAACAACATTAAGTGAGTTAACCTCGCTTGGTATTCCGAGCATTCTTGTGCCAAGTCCTTATGTAACGAATAATCATCAAGAAAAAAATGCACATGCATTAACAAGTAACGGAGCAGCCAAAATGCTCCTTGAACGTGATATGAATGGCCAAAAATTGATAGAAGAAATGGATACTATCATGCTAAATCCTGTTTTGCTGAAGGAGATGAAAGAGGCTTCCAAAAAATTAGGTATTCCTGATGCGGCAATGAGGCTGTATAATGTCATGAAGGAAGTAATCAATAACAAGAAAAAATAAGATAGCAAATAGAAAATGTGTTTGTTAAAAAAAGGTGGACAACCTATTGTATTGTTATGTACTATTTCCTTATTTAATAATATCGGGGTGATTTTTTGGAAAAAGGGAAGGTAGTTTCTTTAGAAGATAGAATTCCAAAATTAAAAGAGCAGAGACGAAGAAAAGCGAATCGCCGCCTTATTTTCCTTCTCCTTCTATTCTTCCTAATCATCGTTTGCGTTATATACTTCCAATCACCTTTAAGTCATGTGAAAAACATCGAAATTACGGGGAATCGTTTATATTCTTTTGAAGACTTGGAGAAAATGAGCGGAATTAACAGCAAAACAAATATTTGGACAATCAAAAAAGATAAGCTCACAGAGAAATTAAAGGACTCAGGTGGAATTAAATCTGCTAAGATTTCTATTGTTTTTCCAAATACTGTTCATATAGACGTAAAAGAGTACAGGAAGATTGCTTACTTTGAAGTAAAGAATGAATTTATTCCACTTCTTGAAAATGGGGAGATGCTGCAGGATAGAGCAATGACCAATAGTCCCTATGATGCTCCTATTATTAAGGATATGAAGAGCGATGATAAAGTAATCAAAAAAATAGGGGAAGAACTAAATAAACTGTCAGCAGAAGTGTATAATGCGATTTCTGAAGTAAGGTATACTCCTAAGAATACAGATAAGTGGCGTGTTACTGTATATATGAATGATGGGAATCAGGTATTAGCTTCTTTATCCTCTTTTTCTGATAAGATGCAGCATTATCCATCCATCATTTCCCAGTTGAATACAGATAAAAAAGGCGTTATTGATTTAGAGGTAGGTTCCTATTTTAAAGCTTTTGATTCGGAAGGAGAAAAGAAGGGTGAAGAATAATAAAAGAAGAAGAAATGTTATCTTCTCCTTAGTTTTTCTTGTACTTGGATTTATGATTTCTTTTTCCTATCAAAATACAAAAAAAGATGAAGGTAAAGGACTGAACGAGAGCCAATTTGAAAGAGATTTGGATTTGCGCAATGAGCTAATCGAGCAGGAAGAAAAGAATAATGAGTTATACAAGGAGTTAAAGGGAAACCAAAGGGAACTGGTTCAATTAGAGAAAAAGCTTTCTAATGAAGCAGAGACTTATTATAACTTGGCAGAAGATGCGGAAAAATACCGGATATATTTAGGAAAGGTTGCAGTAAAAGGGGAAGGGGTACAAATTGCTTTGGAAGATGGTGAGTATAATCCAAAGGAAGATAATGTCAATAATTATTTGGTACATGAGCATCATGTATTTAAAGTGATTAACGAGCTGTATATTGCTGGTGCAGAAGCGATTAGTATCAATGGACAAAGACTAGCACATAATTCTTATATCCTTTGTAATGGTCCCGTAATTGAAATAGATGGTTACCAGCACCCGGCCCCTTTTGTTATTACGGCAATTGGCGACAGCGATGTGTTAGAAGGCGCAATAAATATCAATGGTGGCGTAAAGGATTTGTTAGTAAATGATAATGTAAGATTTACGCTTGAGAAAAAAAGAATGATACAAATGGATCCTTTAAATGTTAATTAACGATAAGTATGATTTAGAAAGTATGATGCGCTTTGAATAAGAAATTTATAACCATGACGGGAATTACGCTTATTGCTGGATTTATGATAGCAGTTCAATTTCAGACAATAAAAGAACCTGCTGTCCGAGACACGAGAGATACTTGGGAGTTAAGAGAAGATCTTATCCAAGAGAAAAAAATAGAGTTAAAGCTAATAGATGAGATACGTTCGACTAATGGAAAGATAGAAGAATATGAGAATGAAACCCCAAGAAGCAAAGAAGCGGTATTGAAAGAGACTTTGGCAGAATTAAAGCAGGAAGCGGGCTTAACAGAAGTAACGGGAAAGGGAATTATCTTAAAGATTGAGCCTGTCAGTACAGAAATTCTTTTAGGTGAAGATCCCGGAGTAGTTACCTCTGAATTATTACAACGGTTAGTAAATGAATTAAACTTATATGGTGCTGAGGAGATAGCGATAAATGATAATCGTTATGTAAATACAACGGTTATCCGTGAAATTAACAATGTGTTAAAAATGGATGGGAACCCCCTGAATCAGCTGCCAATTGAAATAAAAGTGATAGCGAAGGATGCTGACACTGCTGAAAAACTATTTAATTACATGAAGGTTTCCAAGTCAGCAGATGAATTTTTCTTATCTAATCTGTTATTGAATGTCGTGATGCCAAAAGAACCGATCAACATTCCAGCATATAGTAACCCCATAAATATCCATCATATGAAGCCTGTAAGTACAAGTAAAGGAGGAGATTCTTAATGTGGCTTCCTATATTTGGGTTGATTGTTGGGATAGTATTGGGATTATTAACCGATATAAAAGTGCCAGACGAATATGCTAACTATTTATCAATCGCTGTTCTCGCTGCACTGGATACTTTATTTGGAGGAATTCGTGCTCATCTGCAAAATATATTCGACGAGAAAGTATTTGTAACTGGGTTCTTCTTTAATATTGCTCTTGCAGCAAGTTTAGCTTTTCTAGGTGTACATCTTGGTGTAGACTTATATTTAGCGGCTATTTTTGCATTTGGTGTTCGACTATTTCAAAATATAGCTGTCATCCGCAGTATTATCTTAAAGAAATCAAATGCGCATTCTCTTGAAAAAAATGAAAAAAGTTGACAGAGAAAAAAGGGAATATATTAGTTTTGGCGAATAATTTAAATATTAATAGATATAGTGGAAGTGAATTACGATATTTCCTTGTGGAATAAGTAATTAGTCCTATTTGTAGTAAAAAAGACCAAAATTGTGTTGACACTTTGCAAAAACTTAGTGAAAATATGGTGTTGCCTGGTATACAATAGAATAGTTGTGAAGATTAGATTATTTTATGTATATCAAATAAACTATGTAAATAGCAGACATTACTTCTGATAAAAAAGTTGAATTTTTGACTGTATGACATAACTTGTTGTTCACATTATTTAAAATGCAAAAGGAGGTGCCCGAGAATGAACAGCAATGAACTTTATGTAAGTCTAGACATCGGTACATCCAGCATAAAAGTAATCATTGGAGAAATGATTAACGAATCTTTAAATATTATTGGTGTAGGCATCGTCCCATCAGAAGGTTTAAAAAAAGGTTCAATTGTGGATATAGATGAAACGGTTCATTCTATTCGACAAGCAATTGAGCAGGCCGAACGAATGGTTGGGATGGAGATAAAGCAAGTAGTTGTTGGCGTTTCGGGAAATCATGTAAATCTGCAAACCTCACGTGGAGTAGTTGCAGTTTCAAGTGAAAATCGCGAAATTACAATTGAAGATGTAATTAGGGTAAAGGATGCTGCACAGGTAGTTTCCATTCCCCCAGAAAAAGAGATTATTGATATAATTCCTAAACAATTTATTGTAGATGGATTAGATGAAATTACTGATCCGCGAGGAATGATTGGTGTAAGATTGGAAATGGAAGGTACTATTATTACTGGAAGTAAAACCATTTTACATAACACCTTAAGATGTGTGGAAAGAGCAGGTCTTGAAATTCAAGATATCTCCTTGCAGCCACTTGCCGCAGGATCTTTTGCGCTTTCAAAAGATGAGAAAGACTTAGGAGTGGCGTTAGTAGATATAGGCGGAGGATCTACTACTATTGCTGTATTTGAAAATGGATTCCTTAAAGCCACCAGCGTTATTCCTGTAGGTGGAGATCATATTACCAAAGATTTATCCATTGGTCTTCGAACTACAACAGAAGATGCAGAGAAAATAAAAATAAAGTATGGTTATGCTTTTTATGATCATGCTTCTGAAGAGGAAGTATTCAGCGTTCCTATTATCGGAAGCGATCAGCATCAGCAATTTAATCAATTGGAGATTTCTGATATTATAGAAGCAAGATTAGAAGAAATCTTTGAACTTGTTGGTCATGAACTAGCGAGACTAGGAGTATACGATCTTCCAGGAGGATTCGTATTAACTGGAGGAGTAGCTAGTACGAAGGGAATTTTAGAATTAGCGCAAGATATTTTCCAAAGCCGAGTTAGAATTGCTATTCCTGATTATATCGGAGTAAGAGAGCCACAATATACTACTGCAGTTGGTTTAATTAAATTCTCCTATAAAAATAGTAAACTTCAAGGGGGAAATATTCATAACCCTGTTACTGTTCCTGCTGAAACAAGGGAAAAAGTTCAAAAAACAGCATCCCAAAAACCAGCTTATGAGAAAAAACAAGTGGAAAAAGAACCCTCAAAGTTTAAGAAATTTATGGGATATTTCTTTGATTAATGAAATGTCTTTAATAGGACAAGCATAATTTTGATAAAAAGAACTTCGAGAAGGCTGAGAGTCGTTTAGGGTCAGTCTAGGTATTAAAATGGTATGTTACTCCATATCACCAAGACTTGAGATGCGGACAGTTCGATACTGCTGAATATCGACGAATTAGGAGGATTTGTCATGTTGGAATTTGATACAAATATAGATTCACTAGCTGTAATAAAGGTTATAGGAGTAGGTGGCGGTGGAAATAACGCTGTTAACCGAATGATTGAGCATGGGCTACAAGGGGTAGAGTTTATTGCTGTGAATACAGATGCACAGGCATTAAATTTATCTAAAGCAGAAATCAAGATGCAAATTGGCGGAAAACTTACAAGAGGATTAGGCGCGGGTGCAAATCCTGAAGTAGGGAAAAAGGCTGCTGAGGAAAGCAAAGAACAAATAGAAGAAGCATTAAAAGGAGCAGATATGGTCTTTGTTACGGCAGGAATGGGTGGCGGAACTGGGACAGGTGCTGCACCAGTTATTGCTCAAATCGCCCACGACCTAGGCGCATTAACAGTAGGGGTAGTTACAAGACCATTTACTTTTGAAGGAAGAAAAAGATCCACACATGCTGCAAGCGGAATTACAGCATTGAAGGATGCTGTGGATACATTGATCGTTATTCCAAACGACCGCTTACTTGAAATCGTAGATAAATCAACTCCGATGCTTGAAGCGTTTAGAGAAGCGGATAATGTATTACGCCAAGGTGTACAAGGTATCTCTGACTTAATCGCAACACCAGGTCTGATTAACTTAGATTTCGCTGATGTGAAAACAATTATGGTGAATAAAGGTTCTGCACTTATGGGCATAGGTGTTGCAGCAGGGGAAAACCGTGCAGCTGAAGCAGCGAAAAAAGCAATTTCTTCGCCACTGCTGGAGACTTCCATTGATGGAGCACAAGGAATATTAATGAATATCACTGGTGGTACGAATTTAAGCTTGTATGAAGTACAAGAGGCAGCCGATATTGTGGCATCCGCTTCCGATCAAGATGTAAATATGATTTTCGGATCCATTATCAATGATGATTTGAAAGATGAAATTGTTGTTACGGTGATTGCTACTGGCTTTAACCAAGATTTATCGCAGCTGCAGCCAGATAGACCTGGATTTGGCGGTTTAAAGCCAAATAACAATAATACAAACCCTATTAATAATCAGGTTAACAATAGAGAAGTAAAACGCGAAGAGCCGCATGTGCAAAAGGAACAACAACCAAGAAGCAATGCACAACAACCAGAGGATGCTTTAGATATCCCGACATTCTTAAGAAATAGAAACCGCAGAAGGTAATTATTTCTATAGCAAAAACCTTTCCATTTTTTCATAATGGAAAGGTTTTTTTGTTTTCTCTTTCAAAAATGAAGCAATCTCCCCTTTTATTTATAGTAAACCTCATCGCTTCTTTTATTTTTATTCCTTAGAATTAGTAAAAAAACTGATAATATTTCGCTAGAACTTAAAGTTTTTAACAGAGGAGATATAGTGACAAAAACCGTTAGAAATAGAGCAAATTTCTGATATTTTGATTACAGAAAGTGACAGAATTTCAAGAACAAGTACGTTATACTTTTTCGTAACAGATTAGTAGAGAGAAGATTTACTTCTTTTGTTGCTTTTATAAAAGAGAGGAGGAGTTACATGCTTGGCCATTTATTTAGATGTGATATGGCTATTAAATTTACTGTTTGACAGTTTATTACTATATTTAACAGGCATTCTATTAAAGAAAAAAATCATCCATTGGCGAATATTGCTTGGAGGGCTAATTGGTTCCCTTATTATCCTTTTTTCGATAACGCCGCTCAGTCCCTATTCTAATCATCCCATATCGAAGCTTCTGTTTTCTATTGTGATGGTGGCAACGGCTTTTGGATATAAGCGATTTCGTACCTATATCCAAGCTTTAATGATATTTTACTTAGCTACTTTCTTAATCGGAGGAACATTGATAGGTGCTCATTATTTTATCCAGTTTGATTTCGATCTTTCTTCTTCTGTCCTTCTTGCTAGTATTAAAGGGTTTGGTGATCCGATAAGTTGGCTTTTTGTTTTGTTAGGATTTCCGATTGTTTGGTACTTTTCGAGAAGAAATCTGGAAGGGATGGAAGTGACAAAAATCCAATATGAACAAATAATCGACGTTATTTTTCAAATAGGGGGAAAAGAATTTTCTATCAAGGGTCTGGTGGATAGTGGTAATCAAGTATATGATCCCATTTCCCGCCTTCCAGTAATGTTTGTATCTTTGAAAAATATAGAAAAGGATATGCCAGCAGAAATAATTCGTCTCACGGAGCAGCCAGAAGCCATTATCTATGGCAGTCAACCAATCGCACCAGAATGGGAAAGCAAGATGCGAATTATTCCATATAAGGTAGTTGGCAAGGACCACCAGTTACTTATTGCCGTGAAACCGGATACTTTGTTTTTAAAAAAAGAGCAGGAAGTAATTGTTGTGGAAAAGGGATTAATCTCGTTTACCAGTCAAGTTCTATCTGCTGAGGGCATATTTGATTGTATTGTTCATCCGAAAATGCTTTTAGGAAAAAAATCAATCGAAGAAAAGGTTAGTTAATATATTATACTCACGAAAATCATCGTTTAGAAGGAGGAAATGCACATGAGTAAATGGAAGCTTCGCTTATCTTATTATTGGTACAAATTACTGATGAAACTTGGATTGAAAACAGACGAAGTATTTTATATTGGTGGAAGTGAAGCACTGCCTCCTCCGTTAACGAAAGAAGAAGAGGAAATCCTTTTAGAAAAACTCCCAAAAGGAGACCAAGCAGCTCGTTCGATGCTGATAGAGAGAAATTTACGCCTTGTTGTTTATATCGCAAGAAAGTTTGAAAATACTGGGATTAACATCGAAGATTTAATCAGCATTGGCACAATTGGATTAATTAAGGCGGTTAATACGTTTAATCCGGAGAAAAAAATAAAACTGGCAACATATGCTTCAAGATGTATTGAAAATGAAATATTGATGTATTTGCGCAGAAATAATAAAATCCGTTCAGAGGTTTCATTTGATGAGCCATTAAATATTGATTGGGATGGAAATGAACTTCTTCTCTCCGATGTAATGGGGACAGAGGATGATATTATAACGAAAGATTTAGATGCAAGTGTAGATAAAAAGCTATTAGTAAAAGCGCTTCACCAATTGTCTAAAAGAGAGAAACAAATTATGGAATTACGGTTTGGTTTAGGAACGGGAGAAGAAAAAACGCAAAAAGATGTAGCGGATATGCTTGGGATATCCCAATCGTATATTTCTCGATTAGAGAAAAGGATTATTAAAAGACTACAAAAAGAATTTAATAAAATGGTCTAAAAAAATTTTTCGTTTGAAAAGCCTTGTCCCACATAATTTCAGTTAAAATTAGCGTAAATTGGAAATTTAACAAAAATTCATCCCATGCATATTTTTCCTTCTCGGGGAGATACTGTTTTTTGTACAGCAGCTCCTGTGAGGAGGGAAATAGATTGACTCGAAATAAAGTAGAAATTTGCGGTGTGGATACATCAAAGCTTCCAGTGTTAAAAAACGAAGAAATGAGATTGCTCTTCAAGCAAATGCATGAGGGAGATACATCCGCAAGGGAAAGTCTCGTAAATGGGAATCTCCGCCTCGTATTAAGTGTTATACAACGATTTAATAATCGAGGAGAATTCGTGGATGACTTATTTCAAGTGGGTTGTATTGGTCTAATGAAATCTATCGATAATTTTGATTTAAGTCAAAATGTTAAGTTTTCCACCTATGCTGTTCCGATGATTATTGGAGAGATTCGTCGTTATTTACGCGACAATAATCCAATTAGGGTTTCCAGATCTCTGAGAGACATTGCTTATAAGGCATTACAGGTCAGAGAAAGGTTGATGAACAAAACATCAAAAGAACCAACAGCTGAGGAAATTGCCAAAGAGTTAGACATTCCACATGAGGATATTGTCTTTGCATTAGATGCTATTCAAGATCCAGTATCGCTTTTTGAACCAATCTATAATGATGGTGGAGATCCGATCTATGTAATGGATCAATTAAGTGATGAAAAGAACAAGGATATACAGTGGGTGGAAGAATTAGCATTAAAAGAAGGAATGCGCCGATTAAATGATCGAGAAAAGTTGATTTTGCGAAAGCGGTTTTTTCAAGGTAAAACACAAATGGAAGTGGCAGATGAGATCGGCATCTCACAAGCGCAAGTCTCAAGATTGGAAAAAGCTGCTATTAAACAAATGAATAAAAACATTCAAAGCTAAATAGGAAATAAAACAGGTTAGACTTCTTAAAGTAGGTACTTTAATGATTGTCTAGCCTTTTCTATTGGTATAAAATTTTACTATATATAGCTCTAGTGAGGGAAAATAAAAGGGAGAGGAATGGCAGGGAAGAAAAGAGTGAATTTCATAAATGCAAGCTTATTTCTAAAGAAAAATATGTTTTTCTGTGACCAATGATAGCTCCATATGGTAAACTAAAACAAAAAGATGGAGTTAGATAATGGAACCTTTTATTTTAAGAAATAAGCAGTTTTTCAATCTTGATTTATGGGAGCGGAAGTTTCCGAATTTAATAGCTGGTTTCACAACAAAAAATGGTGGGAAAAGTATAGGCGATTATGCAAGTTTAAATATGGCGTTTCACGTAAATGATCAAAAGGATACAGTGGTTGCAAACCGTAATGAACTAGCGCAAAAATTATCTTTCCCATTAGAGCAATGGGTTGGTGCTGTGCAAACACATCAGGTTAATATTGTGGAAGTAACACAAGCGCATTTAGGTATGGGTGCAAGCGATTATGATAGTGCGTTAAAAGATACGGATGGTTTGTTTACTTTTGAAAAAAATATATTATTAACTTTATGTTTTGCGGATTGTGTTCCATTATATTTTATTCATCCAGCTACAAAAGCGGTAGGTATCGCTCATGCTGGATGGCAAGGAACCGTAAAAGGTATTGCCGGGGAAATGATGAAAGTCTTTGCTTCTCATAAGATTCCAAGAGAAGAAGTGCTCGCTGTTGTTGGTCCTTCTATCTCAGAGCGCCATTATGTCGTGGATGATCGTGTCATCAATGAAGTGGAAAAGGCGATACAATCGCAACAAAAGCCATTTACGACTATTTCTCCAGGACAATACAGACTGAATTTACAAGAAGCAAACAAGCAGATATTGTTAGAAAGTGGTATGCTTGAAAGTAATATTCATCTAACTGACTATTGTACTTACGAAGATGATGCTTATTTTTTCTCTCACAGAAGAGATAAAGGGAAAACTGGAAGAATGATGAGTTATATTGGATGGAGAGAGGAAGACGGAAATTAAATGTTAGTGAAAGATAATCTTAATGAAATAAAACAAGAAATAGCAGCGGCATGTAAAAAAGTGAATCGTCAGCCAGAAGAGGTTACGATAATTGCTGTCACAAAATATGTTACAATAGAGCGAGCAAAAGAAGCACTCGATGCTGGGATTGTTCATTTAGGGGAAAATCGTGAAGAAGGATTATTAGCAAAGTATGACGTTCTACAAGACAAGCCTATATGGCATTTTATCGGATCATTGCAGACGAGAAAAGTAAAAGGTATTATAGATTATGTAGACTACATTCACTCATTGGATCGGCTTTCTTTAGCAAAAGAAATACATAAAAGAGCGAAGCGAACCATAAAGTGTTTTGTACAGGTTAATGTTTCGAACGAAGAGTCAAAGCATGGAATGAAGCCAGAGGAAGTTATCGATTTTGTTAAACAGTTGTCCGAATATCCACATATTCAGGTAGTTGGATTAATGACGATGGCACCATTTACAGATGATAAAGAATTCTTGCGTGAATGCTTTCGAAAATTAAAAAGCATTCAGGAAGATGTAAAAGGACTACAATTACCATATGCTCCATGTACAGAGCTTTCTATGGGAATGTCGAATGATTATTCTATTGCGATCGAAGAGGGAGCAACGATGATAAGAATTGGAACTGCTTTAGTAGGAAGCGAGAAATAGGAGGCGAGTGAAATGAGCATAAAATCAAAAATTAAAACGTTCTTCTTTTTAGAAGATGAAGATTATGAAGAAGGTCAAGTAAACTATCAAGAAGAACCAAACGAGCCGGCAAGAAATTATAAGCAGCCTGTACAGCACACTCACAGTCAGCATAACCATAACCATCATATTCAGCAGCAACAGCCGAAAAACAGTCAAAATGTTGTGAGCTTACAAAGTGTACAGAAGTCATCGAAAGTATTTTTAGTGGAACCTCGTGTATACGCAGAAGCACAAGATATTGCTGATCAATTAAAAAATCGCCGTGCAGTTGTTGTGAATTTACAGCGTATTGAAAAAGATCAAGGGAAACGTATTGTTGATTTTTTAAGTGGAACTGTCTATGCAATTGGCGGCGATATCCAGAAAATCGGTACGGATATATTCCTGTGTACGCCGGATAACGTAGAAGTTTCAGGGAATATTTCACAAATCCTGCAAGATGCAGAATACGAAAATACGAGGTGGTAAAACCGAATGACGTTCATTATAAGTATTTTAGCTAATGCTTTAACCATATATTCTTACGCGCTTATTGTATATATATTAATGTCATGGATTCCGAATGCTCGCGAAACATCTATAGGTATTTTTCTGGCAAAAATCTGTGAACCATATTTAGAGATGTTTAGAAGATTTATTCCGCCTCTTGGCATGATCGATATTTCGCCAATTGTTGCAATCTTCGTATTGAATCTAGCAGGAAGAGGGATTGGACAATTATTTTATTGGTTCTAAGTAATTTTATAAAGGTCAATACTGAACAAAGGTAGAAAGAGGCAGGGACAAAACAAAATATATAATGCATAAAGACGAACAATCTCTAATTAAGTAGTAAAACCAATTCGTTCCATTGCGCTACAGACCCTCGCTTTCCGCGGGGAGCAACCTAAGCCTCCTCGGCTAAAGCCTGTGGGGTCTTAGGTTTTGCTCTGCTTTCCACAGGAGTCGAGGGTCCTCCGCTCCATTCCACTCCGTTTTTAAAGGTTATTTTTTAAAAAAAGAAAATATAATTATTAGGAAAAACGGAGCAGACTGAATACACGTAGACTCCTATGGGATCTGCGAGAAAGTCCGAGACCCTACAGGCGAAGCCGAAGCGGCTCGGCGCTCGCCCCATGGAAAGCGAAGTGTATTCAGTCTGCGGTGACTAACCATAAACCCCATTCAGAATGAAAAAAACAAACAATTATACGAGAATTTGATTAGCATCTCCATATAATTGTTCGGTTTTATATTTGGTTGGAATACTTTTGTCCCAGCCCTTTTTCTATGCCAAAAAGGAGTTACAAAGATGTCAATTTATCAACATTTTCGTCCGGAAGAAAGAGAATTTATCGATCAAGTGCAAAATTGGCAAAGTTATGTCGCGAATACTTATGCACCGAAATTGACTGATTTTTTGGATCCGCGTGAACAGAAAGTTCTTCGGATGATTATCGGAGAAAATCAGGAAGTGAAATATGCATTTTTTGGCGGCCATGAACAAGCGGAAAGAAAAAGAGCTATCCTATACCCTGAATATTATCAACCGATGGAAGCGGATTTTAATTTGTCCTTATTAGAAGTGAATTATCCCAAGAAATTCATCACAATAGAGCATCCGCATGTTTTAGGAAGTTTAATGTCTCTTGGATTAAATAGAAGTAAATTCGGAGATATATTCGTTCTTGACGGGGATATTCAATTTGTCGTTGCTAGTGAGGTTGAGGATTATGTGAGACTTCAACTTGATTCTATCGGAAAAGCAAAGGTAACACTTGCTGCTGTACCTTTAGAAAACATAATTCTAACAGAAGAACATTGGACAGAGATGACAACGACTATTACTTCTCTTCGGCTTGACGCCATTGTTGCTGCTATTTATAATTTTTCAAGAGAAAAAGCAAAGACCTATATTACTCAAGGCTTAGTCAAAGTAAATTTCACTTTAAATGAAAATGTCTCTTTTATGTGTGAAGAAGGAGATGTCTTCTCAGTGCGCGGAGCAGGTAGGGCCATGATTAAATCTATTGAAGGTAAAACAAAAAAAGATAAATGGAGAATTGTAGTAGGTAAATTGAAGTGAAAAATCAGAAATGAAGGAGTTCCCATAATTTCTATTTCAGACAAAAAACATAGTTTTTTTATCGAGTATATATGATACAATATTTTTTAGCAGCATTATTTTTCATGTTTCTTCTTATTTTTTAAAAATAATGCAGGAAATCCGGTAATACTGTCGAAATAAGGATGATACATAAGAAATTGAAGTTTGGGAGGTGGCTTTATGCCATTAACGCCGTTAGATATTCATAATAAGGAATTTGCCAAAGGCTTCCGTGGTTACGATGAAGACGAAGTAAATGAATTTCTTGATCAGGTAATTAAAGATTATGAAAATATTATCCGCGAGAAAAAAGAACTAGAAGAAAGATTAAACGAGTTAACTGACCGTATCGGCCACTATAATAATATTGAAGAAACATTAAATAAATCAATTGTTGTAGCACAAGAGGCTGCTGAGGAAGTTAAACGTAATGCACAAAAAGAAGCAAAACTAATTATTAAAGAAGCGGAAAAGAATGCGGATCGAATTGTGAACGAATCATTATCAAAGGCAAGAAAGATTGCGCTAGAGATTGAAGAATTGAAAAAGCAATCAAAAGTATTCCGTACACGTTTCAAAATGCTGATTGAAGCACAATTAGATATGTTAAACAACGATGATTGGGATCATTTATTAGAATACGAATTAGATGCATCAGAGTTAAATTCTACAAAATAAAGACCATTGCCTTGACGATAAGGTAGATTTGCAATATAATTTTTCACAAATATATATATTCATGTAGCGTTGATAGGGAAAGTAGATTGCCGAAAAACTTATGATTAGCGAATCAGGGATGGTGGGAGCCTGATATAAGTTGGAAATTGAAAATCACCCTGGAGTCTTTTTCTGAAAAAGTTAAGTAAGAAAAAGCGGTTCATTGCCGTTAAAAAATGTCTAAGTGGATAAAAGAAACTTTTATCTATAAGGGTGGTACCGCGGGAACCTAATGATCGACCTTCTCGTCCCTTTCATGGGGATGAGAAGGTTTTTTGCTGTCTATACTGAATTTATAGAATATTGGTTAGATGGAAGTATACATGAAAAAAGAGAATTAAGTTGGAGGAAGAAAATGGAATATAAAGATACGTTGCTTATGCCAAAAACAGCATTTCCGATGAGAGGAAACTTGCCTAATCGTGAGCCTGAAATTCAAGCGAAATGGAAAGAAATGAACATTTACGAAAAAGTGCAGGAACGTACTCAAGGTCGCCCAATGTTTGTTTTGCATGATGGACCTCCATATGCGAATGGGGATATCCATATTGGACATGCGCTTAATAAAATTTTAAAAGATTTTATTGTACGTTATAAATCAATGACTGGCTTTCAAGCACCATATGTGCCAGGATGGGATACACATGGTCTGCCAATCGAACAAGCTTTAACCAATAAAGGAGTTAAACGTAAAGAAATGACGATTGCCGAGTTCCGTAAGCTATGTGAAGAATATGCATTAGGGCAAATCGACAGTCAACGAGAACAATTTAAACGCTTAGGGGTTCGCGGAGATTGGGAAAATCCTTATATTACTTTAAAGCCTGAATATGAAGCACAGCAAATTAAAGTGTTTGGAGAAATGGCGAAAAAAGGCTATATTTATAAAGGTAAAAAGCCGGTATATTGGTCTCCAACAAGTGAATCAGCTCTTGCTGAAGCTGAAATTGAATATAAAGACAAAAAGTCTGCCTCCATTTATGTTGGGTTTAAAGTAAAGGATGGCAAAGGGATTCTAGCAGAGGATGTACAAATCGTTATTTGGACAACTACTCCATGGACAATTCCGGCTAACTTGGGTATATCTGTTCACCCTACTTTAACGTATGTTGTAGTAGAAGAAAAAGGCAGCAAATACTTAGTTGCACAAGACTTATTGGAAAGTGTCAAAACAGAAATTGGCTGGGAAGAAGCAAAAGTTGTTCAAGAAGTGAAAGGGGCAGACCTAGAGTACATTCTAGCTGCACATCCAATCTACGGCCGTGATTCTTTAGTAATGTTAGGAGAACATGTAACAACAGATGCGGGTACTGGATGTGTTCATACTGCTCCTGGACATGGGGAAGATGACTTCTTAGTTGGTCAAAAATACGGATTAGAAGTTCTTTGTCCTGTTGATGATAAAGGGGTAATGACAGAAGAAGCACCTGGATTTGAAGGCTTATTCTATGATAAAGCGAATAAGCCGATTACAGAAAAACTGGAAGAGGCTGGTGCATTATTAAAGCTGCAATTTATCACTCACTCCTATCCACATGACTGGAGAACGAAAAAACCAGTTATTTTCCGTGCTACCGCACAATGGTTTGCTTCTATTAAAGACTTTAGAAACGAACTATTAGATGCAGTAAAAGAAACAAAGTGGGTTCCAGCATGGGGCGAAACAAGATTATTTAATATGGTTCGGGATCGTGGAGACTGGTGTATTTCAAGACAACGTGCATGGGGTGTGCCAATTCCAGTGTTCTATGCAGAAAACGGTGACAGCATCATTACAGATGAAACAATTGAGCATATTTCTAATTTATTTAGAGAAAATGGTTCAAATATTTGGTTTGAAAAGTCTGCGAAGGAATTATTGCCAGAAGGATTTACACATCCTGGAAGCCCTAATGGAGAATTTACGAAAGAAACAGATATTATGGATGTATGGTTCGACTCTGGTTCTTCTCACCAAGCTGTATTGCTAGAAAGAGATGATTTACAACGTCCTGCTGACTTATATTTAGAAGGTTCTGACCAATATCGCGGCTGGTTTAACTCCTCTTTATCTACTAGTGTAGCGGTAACTGGGAAAGCACCTTATAAAGCTGTTTTAAGTCATGGCTTTGTTTTAGACGGAGAAGGCCGTAAAATGAGTAAATCACTAGGAAATGTAATGATTCCTGCAAAAGTTATGAATCAATTAGGTGCAGATATTTTACGACTATGGGTAGCTTCTGTAGACTTCCAAGCAGATGTACGTGTATCTGATGCAATTTTAAAACAAGTAACAGAAGGATATCGTAAAATTAGAAATACATTCCGTTTCTTATTAGGAAATCTTGCTGATTTCAATCCAGAAACAGATGGACTTTCCTATGATGAATTACGTGAAGTTGATCAGTTTATACTGATTAAATTAAATAAATTGATTAAAAACGTAACAGAATCCTATGATAAATACGAATTCTCTACGATTTATCATAATATTAATAATTTCTGTACACTGGACTTAAGTGCATTCTATCTTGATTTTTCAAAAGATGTACTGTACATTGAAGCAGCAAATAATAAAGAAAGAAGAGCGATTCAAACCGTTCTTTACGAAAGCTTAATCAGCTTAACAAAATTAGTTGCACCAATCTTACCGCATACTGCGGATGAGGTTTGGGATCATATCTCTTCTGTACAAGAAGAAAGTGTACAGCTAACTGATTTCCCAGAATACACAACATTTGAAAATAGTGATGTGTTAGAAGAAAAATGGAATAAATTCTTGGTTGTACGGGATGATGTGCTGAAAGCATTAGAAGAAGCTCGTAATCAAAAAGTGATCGGTAAATCACTTGCTGCGAAAGTAACATTGTATGTTAATGAAGAAGTAAATACCCTTCTAAATTCCATTCAAGAAAACTTACAGCAACTATTTATCGTATCAGGTTTCGAAATTGCTGGTGAATACAATAACGCACCTGAAGAAGCTTTAAAACTTGAAAATGCGGCCATTGTCGTTACAAAAGCAGCTGGTGAAACATGTGAAAGATGCTGGACTGTAACAACTGATGTCGGTAAAGTGGAAGCACATCCAACACTATGTGAAAGATGCGCACATGTAGTAGAAGAAAATTATTAAAAACTATATAGGAGACTGGAACATAAACTTTCCAGTAGCTGAAGTTAACTCCCAAACAAGGATTCGAAAAAATATTTCGAATCACTTGTTTGGTTTTTTTTATAAAAGGAAAAAAGTTTTGGAAAAGTCTTTTATTGGGAAAAAGAAAACAGAAAAGTGATTACATAGTGTAAAAGACATACCTGGCTATTATCATAAAGCGGAGGGAATTTTTTATACATGTGAAAAGAAGTGAAATACTTCCACCTCCGTTAATAGTTGTTATGCCTGTTAAATCTTTAATCGGTTTTTGTCTCCTTCAATGGAAATGCTAAAAATAATTAAAGAAACGGAGGTAATGGAATTGAATTCAACTATTGAAAAGCTTTATACAGAACTCCGTATGACACAAATTGAATTAGTAACAACGTTAAGCGTAAAAAGAGATTCAAAAATAAACAAATATATTGAAGACGAACTAAAAGATGTAGAAGAAACGATGCAAAAATTAGAAAATGGCAATTTTGGAATGTGTGAAATGTCTGGTGAATTGCTACCATTTGATTTGTTAGAGATGGTTCCGATAATTAGGACAAAGAACGATATAAACAGCATTCAATCCTATTATCGAAAGTCAATCCACTGATTAAAACACTACTTCAAATGGAAATATGCGGCCAAGCTATCGTTTTCATCTAGTTTATGCTAAAATGCTAAAGGAGACTCGAGAATTGGAGGAAACTTTAGTGTTTTATTACATAATTGCAGCTATTATTATTATTATTGATCAATGGACAAAATGGTTAGTTGTAAAAAATATGGAGCTGGGGGAAAGCATCGAAGTAATAAAAGATTTTTTCTACCTAACATCTCATCGTAATAGTGGAGCCGCATGGGGCATGCTGGAAAACCAAATGGTATTTTTCTATATTATCACCGTCGTTGTTGTGATTGGGTTAATTTATTTGATTCAAACTGGTACAAAAGGAAAAATGCTATACGGCGTCGCACTGGGTCTAATTTTAGGTGGTGCGCTTGGTAATTTTATTGACCGTGCCAGACATCAATATGTAGTCGACTTTATCAATACGTATATCTTCAATTATGATTTCCCTATATTTAATATTGCAGACTCATCTTTAGTAATTGGTGTTATTTTATTAATCCTAGTGATGCTGAGGGAGGATCGAGACGCAAAGAAGGAGAAGAAACATGGAAAAAAAGGAACATATCATTCAAAGTGAGCAAGTAAATGAACGAATCGACAAGATTGTTTCCACAATTAATGCAGATTGGTCAAGAACGCAGGTTCAACAATGGATAAAAGACGGTCATGTGACTGTTAACGGACAAACCGTTAAAACAAAGTATAAAGGTGTTTTAAACGATGTAGTAGCTATTGAAGTACCGGAAGCAGTTGAGCTAGATGTAGAGGCAGAGGAAATGGATTTGGATATTTATTATGAAGATCAAGATGTTATCGTAGTAAATAAACCAAAAGGAATGGTTGTACATCCAGCACCTGGCCATGTAACAGGAACATTAGTGAATGGTCTAATGGCTCATTGTAAAGATCTTTCTGGAATTAATGGGGTGATGAGACCTGGAATTGTTCACCGAATCGATAAAGATACGTCTGGACTGCTGATGGTTGCTAAAAATGATGCTGCTCATGAAAGTCTAGTGAATCAATTAGTAGCAAAAACTGTAACGAGAAAATATAAGGCATTAGTACATGGTTCTATTCCCCATGATTATGGGACAATTGAGGCACCGATTGGTCGTGACACGAAAGACAGACAAAGTATGGCTGTTGTAGATAAGGGTAAACACGCGGTTACTCATTTTCATGTACTAGAAAGAATAGCGGAATACACTTATATTGAATGCCAATTAGAGACGGGACGCACCCACCAAATTCGTGTGCATATGAAGTATATTGGCTATCCGCTTGTGGGAGATCCTAAATATGGACCAAGAAAAACACTAGATATTGGCGGTCAAGCACTTCATGCTGGCTTACTAGGATTTGAACATCCACGAACTGGAGAATATTTAGAGTTCGAAGCACCTTTACCTAAAGAATATGAACAGCTTTTAGATACTTTACGAAATAATCGTTGACAAGCGCTCTATCATATATTAAGATAACTTTAGTTGAATAAGTCCTTTAAATCAATCCTGTGAGGTTGAGAAGGTAACGGATTCTAGCTATTTTTAGTAATAGCTATCTTAGTATACGTATATCCTCTCATCCAAAAGGGTGAGAGGATATTTTTTTAAGATTGAATCACAGCATGGATGGTGATCAAAATGTCGAAAAAGGCACTTGTACTAGACGATCAAGCAATTAGACGAGCATTAACAAGAATCGCTCATGAAATTATTGAAAAGAATAAAGGGATAGAAGATTGTATTCTAGTTGGCATTCGGACAAGAGGTATTTATATTGCAAATCGTCTTGCCGAAAAAATTGCCCAAATAGAAGGAAAGCCAATCGAAGTTGGCGAATTGGATATTACGTTATATCGAGATGATTTAACGAAGAAAACAAAGAATGAAGAACCATTAGTAAAAGGATCAGATATTCCAACAGATATCCAAGGCTTAAAAGTCATTCTGGTAGATGATGTATTATATACAGGAAGAACTGTTCGTGCCGGAATGGATGCACTGATGGATATGGGTAGACCAGCATCCATACAGCTTGCGGTTCTAGTGGACAGAGGTCATCGAGAACTTCCAATAAGAGCTGATTATGTAGGGAAAAACATTCCTACTTCCAGTTCAGAAAAAATTGTAGTTGAGCTTGATGAAGTCGATGGTCATGATGAAGTAAATATATTTGAAAATTAAATAGATCCCTTTTAAAAGCAGTCCTGTGAGGCTGAAAAGGGGAGTTTTTTCCTAAGGTTTCTTTAAACCTGCTTAAAACCCCTTTTTTGCTGCGCAGAAAAGGGGTTTTATTTGTTCAATAGGGGATATTAATAACTAATTTATACTCAATTTTTTTAACAGAAAGAGGAGACAGAAATGAACGAAACAAAACCCTTATTAGGAATTAATGATAAACCAAGTGCCCTTCAATGGATTACCTTAAGCTTACAGCATTTATTCGCCATGTTTGGCGCAACTGTTTTAGTACCATTCTTAATTGAATTGAGTCCAGCGGTTGCTTTAGTCTCAAGTGGAATAGGTACGCTCGCATTCTTAATCATTACACAATTTAAAGTACCTGCGTACTTAGGTTCCTCTTTTGCTTTTATCGCACCAGTTATCGCGGCGAAGACAATGCCGGGCGGCGGACCAGGCGCAGCCATGATCGGCACCTTTATTGCCGGAATTGTTTATGGAATTGTTGCCTTAACGATTAAAAAAGCAGGATATCGTTGGATTATGAATATCTTACCGCCAATCGTTGTCGGACCTGTAATCATGGTCATTGGATTAGCGCTTGCTACAACAGCGGTTGGACAATCAATGTATATAAATAATGGAGCTGAGAATCAAGAATACAGCTTACTTTATATCTCTGTTGCACTAGTAACGTTACTTGCAACCATCCTTTTCACGATGTTTGGCAAAGGAGTATTCAGCTTTATCCCAATATTAGCAGGTATCGTAATCGGCTATGTCTATGCCTTGCTTGTAGGGGTGGTTAACTTTCAAGGAGTCTTGGATGCCAAATGGTTTGCAATGCCAGATTTTATCTTCCCATTCGTAGATTATCCTGTAACGATAAACCTTGCACTACTTACAATCTTTGTTCCAGTGGCAATCGTCACACTAACAGAGCATATCGGTCATCAGCTTGTATTAAGTAAAGTAGTTGGAAAAGATTATATAAAAGATCCTGGCCTTCACAGAAGTATTTTAGGAGATGGAACTGCGACGATTATCTCTGCTTTAATGGGGGGACCTGCAAAAACAACTTATGGAGAAAATATTGGGGTTTTAGCAATAACGAGAGTGTATAGTGTATATGTTTTAGGAGGAGCAGCAGTATTAGCAATAGGTTTTGGGTTTATCGGAAAAATTGCTGCCCTTATACAGTCTATCCCAACACCAGTAATGGGAGGCGTATCTATCCTTCTATTCGGAATCATCGCATCATCTGGATTAAGAATTATTGTAGAAGCAAAGCTTGATTTCAATAAAAACCGCAATTTAGTTATTGCATCTGTCATCCTTGTAACTGGAATTGGCGGATTCTCGATTCATATGGGTGAACACTTTAAATTAGAGGGAATGGCTTTTGCTGCAATCCTCGGAATTATTTTAAACCTAGTATTACCTGGTAGAGAAAAAGCAAAAGAAGATTTATTCGAAGATTCAATCGCAGTAGATGAAACTAAATAAGAACACCTTTTAAACAAGTACAGAGAGACTTATAAGGGTGCCAAAAACGATGCATAGATTATAGCCGCAGGTTTACTTTGCCTAAATCTATGCAAAAGTGAAATTTTTGACGCCCTAACGAGTATGTTAGGGCGTTTTTTTGCGAAGTGAAGTTATTAAAAGCAGCAAATAACGGGAGGTAGTATCATGGAAAACTTATTAACGACGACTGAGTTAACCGTTACAGAGATTCAGGAAATCTTAAGAGATGCACAAAAATTTGCAGATGGAGAAATATGGCGGCCGGCAAATCAATGTTTTATAGCAAATCTTTTTTTCGAAGCTAGCACGAGAACAAAAAGCAGCTTTGAAGTAGCGGAAAGAAAGTTAGGACTTGAAGTGATTCCATTTGAAACGACAACCTCAAGTGTTGTGAAAGGAGAAACACTATATGATACTGTTCGAACGCTGGAATCAATAGGAGTAAATGCTGTAGTCATAAGGCACGAAAATGACCGCTACTTTGATGAGTTAGTCGGAAGAGTAAATATACCAGTCCTTAATGCAGGAGATGGCTGTGGTCATCACCCTACTCAATCATTGCTTGACCTTCTAACGATACAGCAGGAATTCCAACGCTTCAACGGCTTAAAAGTAAGTATTATCGGTGATATTAGCCATAGCCGTGTTGCAAGATCTAATGCAGATGCTCTGACAAGGCTAGGGGCAGAGGTTGTTTTTTCCGGACCAAGAGAATGGTTTGATGAAACAGTCTTACAAGATGCAAATTATGAAGATATTGATACAGCGATTGAAACATCCGATGTTGTGATGCTGCTGCGTGTCCAACATGAAAGGCACGGTGACGAAAGAGCTGCTTTTGACAAAGAAAGCTACCATAAGCTTTATGGACTAACAATAGAAAGAGAAAGAAAAATGAAGCAAGGAAGCATTATCATGCATCCTGCCCCAGTAAACAGAGATGTTGAAATTGCCGATGAGCTTGTGGAATGCGAACGCTCCAGAATTTTTAAGCAAATGGAAAATGGTGTATTTATCCGCATGAGTGTACTAAAAAGATCATTAGAAAATATCGGAGGGAGAAATGAACATGTCAATACTTATCAAAAATGGCCAGTTGCTTAATACTATAGGGGAATTAGAACAGAACGACATCTTGATTGATAATGGAGCAATTAAGATGATTGCAAAGGAAATCAAAGCAATTGCAGATGAAGTGATTGATGCAGCTGGAAAAGTTGTTGCTCCAGGCTTTATCGACCTACATGTTCATTTGAGAGAGCCAGGCGGCGAACAGAAAGAAACAATTGCAACAGGGACAATGGCAGCAGCACGCGGCGGATTCACAACGATTGCGAATATGCCAAACACTAGACCTGTGCCTGACACTGTCGAAAATCTACATAAATTAAATGAAAGAATTAAAAATACAGCAAATGTAAATGTTTTACCGTATGCCTCCATTACCATTAGGCAATTAGGGACGGAGCTTACTGATTTTAAGGCGCTTAAAGAATTAGGGGCATTTGCCTTTACAGATGATGGCGTGGGAATTCAAGAAGCTGGCCAAATGCTTGAAGCAATGAAGCAAGCTGCTGCATTGGATATGGCGATTGTCGCTCACTGTGAAGACAACAGCCTCATTAATGAAGGTTGTGTCCATGAAGGGGAATTTTCGAAGGCGAACGGTGTAAATGGGATACCAAGTGTTTGTGAATCAGTCCAAATTGCAAGAGATATTCTTTTAGCAGAAGCAACAGGCTGTCATTATCATGTTTGCCATATCAGTACAAAAGAATCTGTACGTGTTGTAAGAGATGCGAAAAAAGCTGGCATAAGAGTGACTGCAGAGGTATCACCACACCACTTACTATTAGCAGATACAGATATTCCTTCCCTTGATACGAATTATAAAATGAATCCTCCTTTAAGAGGAACAGAGGATCGTGCTGCTCTAATCGAAGGGCTGCTAGATGGAACAATTGATTTTATTGCAACAGATCATGCACCACATACAGCAGAAGAAAAAGCACAATCGATGCAGCTTGCACCATTTGGAATTGTTGGTTTAGAAACAGCATTTCCGCTCCTTTATACGAACTTTGTAAAAACAGGGGTCATGACGCTGCAACAGTTAATGGATTATCTAACGGTAAAACCAGCTCAAAGCTTTAAATTGGATATGGGAACATTAGAAGCAGGAAAGAAAGCGGATATCGTAATACTTGATTTAGAAGAGACAAATAAAATTGATCCTGAAACATTTTTATCAAAAGGAAGAAATACCCCATTTGCTGGTTGGGAATGTCAGGGTTGGCCAGTTGCAACAATCGTTAGTGGAAAGATTGCTTGGAGAAAGGAAAGTGTACACGCATGAAAAAACAACTAATTCTTGAAGATGGCACAGTATTTATCGGAAAAGGCTTCGGTGCCGATACAGAAAAATTTGGTGAAATAGTATTTAACACAGGTATGACAGGCTATCAGGAAATTCTATCCGATCCATCCTACTGTGGACAAATTGTCACACTTACGTATCCTTTAGTGGGGAATTATGGCATCAATAGAGATGATTTTGAATCGATAACGCCTGCCATCCATGGATTTATTGTCAAAGAAGTGTGTGATTTCCCTTCAAACTGGCGAAATGAACTATCATTAGACGAATATTTTAAACAAAAGAAAATTCCCGGAATTGCAGGAATAGATACGAGAAAATTAACCCGTATTATCCGTCAATATGGAACGTTAAAAGGCGCCATTTGCAGCATCGAAGAAAATGCTGAGGATGTAATTGCAAAATTAAAAGATATTACATTAAGTGCAGAACAAGTAAAGCAAGTTTCAACAAAGAAACCTTATCCAAGTCCTGGCCGTGGAAGCCGCGTTGTTTTAGTAGATTATGGCATGAAGCATGGTATTTTACGAGAATTAAATAAACGAGATTGTGATGTAATCGTTGTTCCTTATAACACTACAGCAGAAGACATTCTAAATTTAAGTCCAGATGGTGTGATGTTATCTAACGGACCTGGGGATCCAAAGGATGTACCAGAGTCCATTGAAGCAATTAAAGGAATTATTGGGAAAGTACCGTTGTTTGGAATCTGTCTAGGTCATCAATTGTTCGCACTTGCAAGTGGGGCAAACACGGAGAAAATGAAGTTTGGTCATAGAGGATCAAACCACCCAGTGAAGGATTTATTAACAGGGAAGGTTTCGCTGACATCGCAAAACCATGGCTATACAGTAGAGGAAGAATCTATTAAACATACAAACTTAGAAATAACACATATTGCTTTAAATGATGGAACAATTGAAGGCCTACAGCATAAGGAATATCCAGCATTTACCGTGCAATATCATCCAGAAGCTTCACCTGGACCAGAGGATGCCAACTATTTATTCGATCGTTTTATGGAAATGATACAATCTCACAAACAGGAAGGTGCCGCATATGTCAAAGCGTAAAGATATTAAAAGTATATTAGTAATCGGATCAGGACCAATCATCATTGGGCAGGCAGCAGAATTTGACTATGCAGGAGCGCAAGCATGTATCGCCTTAAAGGAAGAAGGCTATCGTGTTATTCTAGTAAACTCCAACCCTGCAACCATTATGACAGATACAGAAATGGCAGATAAAGTGTATATCGAACCATTAACACTTGAATTTGTCAGCAGAATTATCCGCAAAGAGCGACCAGATGCTATTCTTCCAACATTAGGGGGGCAAACTGGCTTGAACCTTGCTGTTGAGCTTTCCGATGCTGGTGTGTTGGAGGAATGTGGAGTTGAAGTACTAGGAACGAAGCTAGCTGCCATTCAGCAGGCAGAGGACCGCGACCTTTTCCGTAATTTGATGAATGAATTAGGTGAACCTGTACCAGCTAGTGATATTATCCACAATATGGAGGAAGCAAAAGCTTTTGTGGAGAAAATTGGTTATCCGGTTATCGTCAGACCTGCTTTTACACTAGGAGGAACTGGTGGAGGGATTTGCCATAATGACGAAGAATTAGAAGAAATCGTAACAAGCGGCTTAAAAAATAGCCCAGTTACACAATGTTTATTAGAAAAAAGCATCGCGGGCTTTAAAGAAATTGAATACGAAGTAATGCGTGATAGCAATGATAATGCCATAGTAGTGTGTAATATGGAAAATATCGATCCAGTAGGGATCCATACGGGTGACAGTATTGTCGTGGCACCAAGCCAAACATTAAGCGACCGTGAATATCAATTACTAAGAAATACATCTTTAAAAATTATCCGTGCCTTAAAAATTGAAGGCGGCTGTAACGTGCAGCTTGCCTTAGATCCAGATAGCTTTCAATACTATATTATCGAAGTAAACCCAAGAGTAAGTCGTTCATCTGCCCTTGCTAGTAAAGCAACTGGTTATCCAATTGCAAAGCTGGCGGCAAAAATTGCAGTAGGCTTAACATTGGATGAGATGATGAATCCTGTAACGGGAAAAACTTATGCAAGCTTTGAGCCAGCCCTTGATTATGTAGTAAGTAAAATCCCACGCTTTCCTTTCGATAAGTTTGAATCAGCAAAACGTAATTTAGGGACCCAAATGAAAGCGACTGGGGAAGTAATGGCAATTGGCCGTACTTTTGAAGAATCTTTACTAAAAGCAATCCGCTCTCTAGAAGCAAAAGTATATCATTTCTCCCTAAATGCAGCAGATGAAACAAGTGATGAATTACTCGAGAAACGAATAAGAGTTGCCGGTGATGAAAGATTGTTTTATATAGCAGAGGCACTTAATCGGGGCATAAGCATAGAAACCATTCATGAGTGGAGTAAAATTGATCTCTTCTTCCTTTTCAAACTGGAAGGCATTATTAAGTTCGAGAAAGAGTTAATTAATCATCCGTTTGATGAGGAATATGTAAAAGAAGCAAAAGAAAAAGGATTCGCTGATATTCAGCTTGCAAAGCTTTGGAGCACAACAGAGCTCGAAGTATATAACTGGAGAAAAGAGAAAGGTATTGTACCTGTCTATAAAATGGTCGATACATGTGCTGCTGAATTTGAATCAGAAACTCCATACTACTACGGAACATATGAAGAGGAAAATGAATCAATTGTCACAGATAAGAAAAGCATTGTAGTCCTTGGTTCTGGACCAATTCGTATCGGACAAGGAATTGAGTTTGACTATGCAACGGTTCATTCTGTTTGGGCAATCAAGGAAGCAGGATATGAAGCGATAATCATCAATAACAATCCAGAGACTGTTTCAACAGACTTTAGTATTTCAGATAAACTTTACTTTGAGCCACTTACAATTGAAGATGTCATGCATATCATTGATTTAGAAAAGCCAGAGGGAGTAGTGGTTCAGTTTGGCGGACAGACAGCCATCAACTTAGCTGGTCCATTAGCAGAGCGTGGCATCAAAATTTTAGGAACATCTCTTGAAGACTTAGATCGCGCTGAGGACCGTGATAAGTTTGAACAAAGTCTTCAAGACTTGGGTATACCACAGCCAGACGGAAAAACAGCGTTAACAGTTGAAGAAGCAATTGTCGTTGCACAATCAATTGGCTACCCAGTACTTGTAAGACCATCTTATGTATTAGGTGGAAGAGCGATGCAGATCGTTTATAAAGAAGAAGAGCTGATTCCTTATATGGAAAATGCGGTTAAAGCAAGTCCAGGACAGCCAATCTTAATTGATCGTTATTTAACAGGGAAAGAAATTGAAGTGGATGCAATCTGTGATGGCACTGATGTAGTAATTCCAGGAATTATGGAGCATATTGAGCGAGCAGGAGTACACTCAGGCGATTCGATCGCAGTCTATCCGCCACAAAGCTTATCTGCAGAAATCAAGCAAACATTAGTAGATTATACAACAAGGCTGGCAAAAGGGTTAAAAATCGTTGGTTTGCTGAATATCCAGTATGTTGTATCCAAAGGAGAAGTTTTTGTACTAGAAGTAAATCCTCGCTCTAGTAGAACAGTACCTTTCTTAAGTAAAATTACGAATGTACCAATGGCGAAAATAGCTACAAAAGTTATTTTGGGTACTTCCTTAAAAGAACAAGGCTATCAATCTGGCTTAGTAGCAGAGAAGTCTGGTGTTTTTTATGTGAAAGTTCCAGTATTCTCCTTTGCAAAATTACGAAGAGTAGATATTACCTTAGGTCCTGAGATGAAGTCAACAGGAGAAGTAATGGGCAAAGACATCACTCTTGAAAAGGCTCTTTATAAAGGGTTAATTGCTTCAGGAATGAAGATTAAAACATTCGGAACTGTTCTGATGACAATTGGCGATAAAGATAAGGAAGAGGCTTTACAGCTTGCAAAAAGATTTACGAATATCGGCTATAGCTTAATGGCAACAAGTGGAACAGCAGCTTTCCTTGAAAGCAATGACATTCCAGTAAAAGTGGTTGGCAAAATCGGTGGAGAAGGCCATACATTAATTGATGTCATCCGCAATGGAGAAGCACAATTTGTGATTAATACCTTTTCCAAAGGCAGTCAGCCAGCAAGAGATGGATTCCGTATCAGACGTGAATCTGTCGAAAATGGGATTCCATGTTTAACTTCTTTAGACACAGCAGAGGCGATCCTTCGAGTAGTTGAATCCATGACATTTTCTACAGAGGCAATGGAGCCAAGTAAAAAGCAACTGGAGGCATTGTTAGTATGATCAAAAACGAAATTTGTACAGTAGTTGAACAGAAGGAAATAGCGGAGAATATTATGGAGCTCACCTTAACAGGTGAGCTTGTCTCTGAAATGAACGAGCCAGGTCAATTTGTTCATATCAAAGTAAGTGATCATTCTGCACCGTTATTAAGACGTCCAATTAGTATTTGCCACATTGATCCGGAAAGAAAAACATTTACGATGATCTACCGCGCTGAAGGAGCGGGCACAAAGCTTCTTGCCAAAAAACAAGCGGGAGAAGCTATTGATATCCTCGGTCCTTTAGGAAATGGTTTCCCAGTTGAAGAAAGCAAGTCAGGGCAGACAGCTTTATTAATTGGTGGAGGAATTGGAGTGCCGCCATTATATGAATTAGCCAATCGTCTAGTTGCCAAAGGAGTAAAGGTAGTGGCTGTATTAGGCTTTCAAACAGAATCCGTTGCTTTTTATGAAGAAAAGTTTGCGAAACTGGGGGATACGTATATCGCTACAGTAGACGGTAGTTATGGTACACAAGGATTTGTAACAGACGTTATTTTTCAAGAAAAACTAGAATTTGACGTATTATACTCCTGTGGACCAACACCAATGCTTAAAAATCTAGAAAAAACATTTCCAGATAAAAAGGTGTTCATTTCTCTAGAGGAAAGAATGGGATGTGGGATAGGTGCATGTTTTGCTTGTGTATGTCATACAGCAGACGATCCAACAGGTTTTAGTTATAAAAAGGTATGTACAGATGGACCAGTATTTAGAACAGGGGAGGTTGTCCTATGAACCGACTTCAGGTAAAGCTTCCTGGATTAGAGCTTAAAAACCCTATTATGCCTGCCTCTGGCTGTTTTGGATTTGGACGGGAATACAGTAACTTATATGATTTAAGCAAGCTTGGTGCCATCATGATTAAAGCGACAACAGTAGAGCCTCGTTTTGGTAATCCTACACCAAGGGTCGCAGAAACTACTTCTGGGATGCTTAATGCCATCGGTCTTCAAAATCCCGGTCTTAAAAAAGTAGTTGGGGAAGAATTGCCATGGCTAAGTCAGTTTGATGTACCAATTATTGCAAATGTTGCTGGATCCGTTGAAGAGGATTATGTTGCGGTTGCGAAAGAAATTTCCAGTGCTTCGAATGTCGCCGCATTAGAATTAAACATTTCTTGTCCAAATGTAAAAACAGGGGGAATTGCTTTTGGAACAATCCCTGAGGTTGCAAAGGAATTGACGAAAAAGGTAAAGGAAGTATCAGAGGTTCCGGTATATGTAAAGCTATCTCCCAATGTAACAAATATTGTGGAAATGGCAAAAGCAGTGGAAGCAGGAGGAGCAGATGGGATTACCATGATTAATACGCTTGTTGGCATGCGCCTGGACTTAAAGACAGGTCAGCCAGTTTTAGCAAACAAAACAGGGGGGTTATCAGGCCCAGCTGTTAAACCTGTAGCAATTCGAATGATCTACGAAGTAAGTCAAGCGGTAAATCTGCCGATTATCGGAATGGGCGGTGTTGCGTCGGCTGAGGATGTCCTAGAGTTTTTCTATGCTGGTGCAAGTGCAGTAGCAGTCGGCACAGCAAACTTTGTGGACCCATTCATCTGCCCAAAAATAATCGAAGACTTACCTGAGTTATTAGATAAATACGGATTTGAACATATTTCAGAAGTAACTGGAAGGAGCTGGGGAAAGCATGAACAATTCGCTTATCATCGCGCTTGATTTTGCAACAAAGGAAGAGGTACATTCCTTTTTGAAAAAATTTAATGGGGAATCTTTATTTTTAAAGGTAGGAATGGAACTTTTTTATAAAGAAGGTCCAAGTATTATCAAGGAATTAAAAGAGCAAAATCATCAAATTTTCCTCGACTTAAAATTACATGATATCCCTAATACTGTTGGTAGTGCGATGAAAAATATTGCTAGCTTAGGCGTTGATTTAGTAAATGTCCATGCAGCTGGTGGAGTGGACATGATGGCTCGTGCAGTGGAAGGACTTGAAGCGGGGACACCATCTGGAATGAAGCGAGCGAAATGTATTGGAGTAACTCAGCTAACAAGTACGTCTGAAGCAAGCATGCAAAAAGAGCAGTTAATTCAAGTTCCTTTATTGGAGTCTGTTTTACATTATGCATCGATTACGAAAGAGGCTGGACTGGATGGCGTTGTTTGCTCCACATTGGAAGCTGGGGCCATTCGTGAACAATTAGGAGAATCGTTTCTCACTGTAACACCTGGCATTCGTTTAAAAACAGATGAAGTACAGGATCAAGTGCGCGTTGCAACACCTCAAGTTGCCCGTGAGAATGGTGTATCAGCAATTGTTGTTGGTCGTTCGATTACAAGAGCAGAAAATCCATATAAAAGTTATACGTTATTTAAATCAGAGTGGGAGGGTATCACGCTATGAAACATGAAATTGCCGAACAATTACTAGAGATTAAAGCCGTATTTTTACAGCCAAATGATCCATTTACTTGGTCTTCAGGATTAAAATCTCCAATCTATTGCGATAATCGCTTAACTTTGTCCTATCCTAAAGTGCGAAAAAATATTGCATCAGGGTTAGCTGGTTTAATTAAGGAAAAATTCCCTGAAACAGAAGTTGTGGCGGGAACAGCGACAGCCGGCATTCCTCACGCTGCTTGGGTAAGTGACCTTCTAGATTTGCCAATGGTATATGTGCGCTCTAAAGCAAAAGCGCATGGAAAGGGAAATCAGATTGAAGGAAAAGTGGAAAAGGGCCAAAAAGTAGTAGTAGTCGAGGATTTAATTTCTACTGGTGGAAGTGTTATCACAGCTGTTAATAGTTTACGAGAAGCAGGCTGTGAGGTGCTTGGAGTGGTTGCTATTTTTACATACGAATTACCAAAGGGGAAAGAATTACTTGGGGAGGCTGAGATTACAGCCTACTCATTAACAGACTATACGAGCTTATTAGATGTAGCACAGAAAAAAGGCTATATTCAAGAAGGAGATTTGGCAAGCTTAAATGCTTGGAAGGAAAGTCCGGAGAATTGGGGATAGATTAAGGAGTGAACAGCACTTTTATGTAAAGTGCTGTTTTTTAGTTTGAGTAAAAAAGTTAGTTATTGTTTGGGATTTGGTGAGAAGAATTGTTCATAAGAGGGATGAACGCCGAAATAGGAGCAGGAGGCAAGAAAAGTTGCGTTCATAAGAAGGGTGAACGCCGAAATTAGTGCGGCGGGCAAGAGAAGTGGTGTTCATAAGAAGGATGAAAACGGAAGACCAAGGATCGGAGACAAATCAGCTCTTCAAGCTATTATCATCATAAAAAACCAAAGTCACATGCATAATTAAACAAAAACGAGAGGCAGCTAAAGACCTCTCGTTTCAAACTATTTAGCTTTTTTCAAGCGAATAACCGTTTCTTCATCTGGTGTAACATAAACAGTTTGCTGGTTATCATAAATTACAAAACCAGGCTTTGCGCCACTTGGCTTTTTCACATGACGTACTAATGTGAAGTCAACGGGAACAGAACTAGATTGGCGTGCTTTGCTAAAATAAGCTGCTAACTTTGCTGCTTGCATGATTGTTTCCTCGGAAGGCTCTTTGCTGCGAATAACAACATGGGATCCAGGAATATCCTTTGTATGCAGCCAAATTTCATCTCTAGCGGCTACTTTGTTTGTTAAATAATCATTTTGTTTATTATTCTTTCCGACGATAATTTCTGTACCCTCGGACGAAACATAGTAGTCTAAGACAGGCTTTACATTTTGCTGTTTCTTATTTTGCTTTTTCTGTCTTTCTCTAAGGTAACCTTCTTCCACTAACTCTTCCCGAATTTCCTGAATATCTTTTGGAGAGGCAGCAAGAATTTGCTGGTATAGTGTTTCAAAGTATTCATATTCTTGTTCTGCTAGTTTAATTTGTTCCTTAATAATATCAATCGAATTTTTCGCTTTTTGATATCTTGTGAAATATTTTTGCGCATTTTCAGAAGGAGACAGTCTTGGGCTAAGCGGAATCTTAACGGTTTTACTATCTTCATCGTAATAATTGATTACTTCAACTTCTGACATGCCCTTTTTAACCGCATAAAGGTTTGCAGTCAAAAGTTCACCAAGTAATTGATATTGTTCCGCATTTTCAGCTTCCGATAAAGAACGTTCTAGTTTTTTTATTTTCTTTTTGTTTTTATCTCGTTCATTTACAATAAATCGTTCTAAATCATTGCTTTGCTGTTTCACTCGATCTCGTTCTGCTTTTCCGAAATAATAGCGATCGAGCATTTTACTTAATGTAGGAAAGAACTTCACGTTTCCTTTGACATGCTCCATTGATAGGCAGTAAAAATATTCTTTCTCTGGAGTATCCATGATAGAAGGAGCATAATTGCCTTTTTTTATTGGCTCCATTACCATAAGAAATGCTTTTGGTAATGTTTCACGGTTTGCAAGACCAGCCAGATAGACCATTTCTTTAGCAATTAGTGGAGATAATCCAGCAAACTGCTGGACAAGCTGTTTGTCCAGTTTGCCGCTATTAAAATCAATAGCCCGCAGTACATCTTCCTCTGATGCTGTATAAGGATCTTGTTTTTCTTGTTTTGGCGGAGCTAAATACTCATAACCGGGAAGAATAGCTCTATGACTATTAACAGCATACGAAATATGTTTAATGCTATCTAGAATGGTATTTTTATCGCGGTCAACCAAAATGATATTGCTGTGTCTACCCATTATCTCGATCATCAGTTTTTTATAGGAAGTATCGCCAATTTCATTTCTTCCCCTAATTTCTAAAACAATGATCCGTTCATTGTCTATTTGATAAATATCTTCTATAAAATAACCTTCTAAATGCTTGCGGAGAAGCATGCAGAACATTGGTGGTTCTTTAGGATTTTCATAATTTTCTTCCGTAATTTGAATGCGGGCATAGCTCGGATGAGCCGATAATAGCAATTTTTGATTTTTTCCATTAGCTCGAATGGATAAAATAATTTCATTGGTAAAAGGCTGTTGAACTTTATTAATTCGGCCTCCTAGTAAAAGCTCTTTTAATTCAAGAGACATTGCGCGTGTAAATAAACCATCAAATGACATAACTAACGACCTCATTTATAATAATTTCCCTCTTTACTCTATCTTTATTGAGGAAGAAATACAAGGATTTGGGTTGAAAATGCTTGTGATTTTGCTATAGATGCAAGAATAACGAGAAGTGGAGGCAGCCTTCGCAAAATTTTAATTTGTAAAAAATAGATGAGATCTAGGCATATGGTATTTTTTCTCATAGTAAATAGGAATTAAATCTCTATCCTTAGCATTTTTTCGGCCAAGCTTGAATATGATTCTCTTAGAGTGGTGTTGGGACAACTATGTATGTTAGTAAGTTGCTAACTTTTGTTCAAAACAGCTACGAATTTCTTCGCTGCTACTATAGCGAACGGTGAATGAAAAAGGGGGAAGTGAGATGGCCGGATGAACTATCATGAAATGAACGAAAAAGAAGTAGAACAAACATTGAATACTGATTTTTCGGCTGGGTTATCAGATGAAGAAGCGGAAAAGCGACGAAAGAACTTTGGATACAATGAATTAGAGGAAGGAGAAAAGCAATCACTCCTGCTTATTTTCTTCAGTCAATTTAAGGATTTTATGGTACTCGTTCTTTTAGCTGCCACGCTTATTTCAGGTTTATTAGGCGAATATATTGATGCAATTGCGATAATTGCCATCATCATTCTCAATAGTTTTCTTGGATTTTTTCAAGAGATAAGAGCAGAAAAATCTTTATCTGCTTTAAAAGAATTATCACAGCCTCATGTTCAGGCACTACGGAATGGAGAATGGATTAGTCTATTATCGAAAGAGCTAGTTCCTGGAGATGTCATAAAATTCGCGAGCGGGGATCGAATTGGAGCAGATGTCAGAATTATTGAATCAAGAAGCCTGGAAGTGGAGGAATCTGCTTTAACCGGAGAATCTGTGCCAGTTCCTAAAACAGTATCTGCAATCAAAAATAACAATCTAGCACTTGGTGATATGGAAAATATGGGCTTTATGGGAACGATGGTATCCCGTGGAAGTGGTGTCGGGGTTGTTATTGGGACAGGGATGAAAACAGCAATGGGGCAAATTGCTGATTTGCTGCAAAATGCAGATTCGGTTACCACCCCGCTGCAAAGACGTTTAGAGCAGCTAGGGAAAATTCTCATTGTCACAGCATTACTATTAACCGTATTAGTTGTGGTGATTGGGGTTCTTCAAGGGAATGATTTATACACAATGGTACTAGCAGGTGTATCATTAGCGGTAGCCGCGATTCCAGAAGGCTTGCCAGCGATTGTAACCATTGCTCTATCTCTTGGTGTTCAGAAAATGATTCGCAAAAATGCCATTGTAAGAAAGCTGCCTGCTGTCGAAACTCTTGGCTGTGCTTCAGTCATTTGTTCTGATAAAACCGGAACATTAACGCAAAATAAAATGACAGTAACAAAAACTTGGATCGGCGGAAAAACATATACGGTAGATGGAACTGGATATGAGCCGCAAGGACAATACTATGTAGGCGAACAATTAATAAATCCAGCAAAGGATAAGGCATTACAACAGCTTTTAACCTTTGGAATGCTTTGTAATCACGCCGAGATTCTGCAAAAAGATGGCGATTATGTTTTAAATGGGGATCCGACGGAAGGAGCAATTTTAGTTGCAGGGATGAAAGCAGGATTCACGCGTGCTCAATTATTAAATCAATTTGCGATTGTCAATGAATTCCCTTTTGATTCTACAAGAAAAATGATGAGTGTTGTGGTAAAAGATCCAACTGGACGTCAATTTGTTGTTACTAAAGGTGCACCCGATGTCTTAATTGGTCAGAGTAAATCAATTCTTTTTGAAAATCGTTCACAAGCTTTAGGAAATAATGAAAAGCAAGTAGTTCAAGAAGCGATCAATGGCTTAGCTTCCCAGGCGCTTCGTACCATTGCAATTGGCTATAAGGAAATTTCACCAAACACTCTTATTATGCATGAAGGAGAAGCAGAAAAGGACTTGATTTTCATTGGTCTGCAAGGAATTATTGATCCGCCAAGACCAGAAGTAAAACAAGCTGTAAAAGAATGTAAAGAAGCTGGTATTAAAACAGTAATGATTACAGGAGACCATGTTATTACTGCAAATGCTATTGCGAAACAGCTAGGCATTGCCAATAATCGCTCTAAAGTAATGGAAGGGAAAGAGCTTTCAGATTTAAGTTTAAAAGAATTAGAGGATATCGTAGAAGATGTTGCTGTCTTTGCACGAGTTTCCCCAGAGCATAAATTGAAGATTGTTCAAGCATTTCAAAATAGAGGGCATGTAGTTGCGATGACTGGTGACGGAGTAAATGACGCTCCAGCGATAAAGAAAGCAGACATCGGCATTGCGATGGGAATCACAGGGACGGATGTTGCGAAGGAAGCATCTTCTTTAGTATTAATGGATGATAATTTTGCGAGTATAAAATCTGCTATTGTAGAAGGAAGAAATATTTATGAAAACATTCGTAAATTCATCCGTTATTTACTTGCCTCAAATGTTGGGGAAATACTGGTGATGTTATTTGCGATGCTGTTAGCACTTCCTTTGCCGCTTGTTCCTATTCAAATTTTATGGGTGAATTTAGTAACAGACGGATTACCAGCGATGGCCTTAGGCTTAGATAGACCGGAAGATAATGTTATGAAAAGAGGACCACGCAGTCCGAATGAAGGTGTATTTTCTAGAGGGCTTGGATGGAAGGTTATTTCTCGCGGGTTCCTTATCGGTATTTCGACTATTTTAGCTTTTATGTTTGCCTATAACAATAATCCAGAAAATCTTGAATATGCCCAAACGGTTGCTTTTATAACATTAGTACTTGCCCAGTTAATTCATGTATTTGACTGCCGCAGTGAAAAATCCATTCTTTCAAGAAATCCGTTTGGCAATATGTATCTAGTCTGGGCTGTGATTTCTTCCTTAGTATTGGCGCTTGCTGTTATTTACGTGCCAGGCTTGCAAGAAATTTTCCATACACTGCCAATAGCAATGAAAGATTGGCCAATGATCATCGGATTCGCCTCTGTACCAACTTTTTTACTCGCAGGATCATTTTTATTAAGTAAATCAAAATAAAATATGTTATAATCCAAAAGGTAGTAGAGACCACTCTATTACCTTTTATTTATTTGATGCTGTTTTTAATGCTGATTTCTAAAAGGTTAGTAACCATATAATGTATAATGAGAAATGATCGAATAATAAAGCAGCGTGAATACACGAAGACGGCAGGGGATTGTCAGATCCTTGAGGCAAAGCTGAAGAGGCATAAGCGTAAGCCTGCGGAAAGTAAAGTGCACTCTTGCTGGAGGTTAGCAGCGATTAAACTTTGTGGAAAAAGCACAAGCAAACATTAATTCGCACATTTTTTAGAAAACGGATGTGTCAGTATAATGAAAAGTATGACTGGATTTGGAAGAGCAACAAAACAATATCACCATGCAACACTTCATATCGAAATAAAATCGGTCAATCACAGGTTTAGCGATCAGATTATTCGGATGCCCAAGCAATTTCTATATTTGGAAGATCAAATAAAGAAAATTATTTCAAACTATATACATAGAGGTAGAATCGAAGTATTTGTAACATTAGAGGATGAAGACAAAAAAGGTCAAGAAATTATAGTGGATTGGCCATTGCTTGATCAATACTATCAATTGCTTCACCAATTAAAAGACAAATATTCTATCAAAGAGTCCATCTCGCTTCGTGATTTATTAAATCAAGAAGAGTGTTTTCAGATAGTAGAACGAGAGCTTGATATGGAAGAACTATCAGAAGTGTTGCTTATTACAATGGAAGAAGCGGTTGTCCAGTTAAATAAGATGCGCACTATTGAAGGAGTGGAATTATCCAAAGACTTAGAAAGCAATCTTAAGCAGATAGAAAAGCTAGTTGCGAAGTTACAGTCGTTGGCACCAGAAGTGATTGCACAATACCGTGAAAAGCTCAAGACAAGAATAGAAAGCTATTTAACGGAACCGATTGATGAAGCACGCCTTATTACAGAAGTGGCGATTTTTGCAGATAAAGCAGATATTAATGAGGAATTGGTTAGATTACATAGTCATATTAGACAGTTTTACCAAATTATGGAAGAAAGTAACCCGATTGGAAGAAAGCTCGATTTCTTACTTCAAGAAATGAACAGAGAGGTTAACACCATTGGATCCAAAGCTAATTCAGCAGATATTGGAGCAAATGTGGTGGAGATGAAAAGCTGTTTAGAAAAAATGAAAGAGCAAATTCAAAATATTGAATAAAAAGGGTTTAGAATAAATCTTCCTAGTTAAAACTAAAAATAATAAGATTGGAGAAGACGAATGTCCATAAAATTAATCAATATTGGTTTTGGAAATATAGTTTCTGCAAATAGAATTATCTCTATTGTCAGTCCAGAATCTGCTCCCATTAAACGTATTATCCAAGATGCTAGGGATAGAGGATCCTTAATAGATGCAACATATGGTCGAAGAACGAGAGCTGTTATTGTGATGGACAGTGACCATGTTGTTCTTTCAGCAGTTCAACCAGAAACAGTTGCACACCGTTTAAACGATCGTGATGAGATCATAGAGGAAGGGTAGGAGAAAAATTTGGTAGAAAAGGGACTTTTAATCGTTTTGTCTGGACCTTCTGGTGTAGGGAAAGGAACAGTGAGAAAGGAAATCTTCTCACAAAAAAATACATCCTTTGAATATTCTATTTCCATGACCACAAGATCACCGCGTGCTGGTGAGGTAGATGGAGTAGATTATTTCTTTAAATCAAGAGAAGAATTTGAGGATTTAATTGAACAAGGAAAGTTACTAGAATATGCAGAGTTTGTTGGAAACTACTATGGTACACCTGTTGATTACGTTAGAGAAACGACATTAAAAGGCAAAGACGTCTTTTTGGAAATTGAAGTAGAGGGCGCGAAGCAGGTTCGCGAAAAGTTTCCAGATGGATTATTTATTTTCTTGAGTCCGCCAAGTTTATCAGAGTTGAAAAATCGTATTGTGACAAGAGGTACCGAGTCAGAAGAGATTATTAACAACCGCATGAATGTGGCAAGAGAAGAAATAGAAATGATGCACTTATATGATTATGTCGTAGAAAATGATACAGTAGAGAATGCTTGTGAAAAAATAAAAGCAATCATTGTTGCGGAGCATTGTCGCAGAGAAAGAGTAGAACCAAAATACAAAAAAATGCTGGAGGCCAATTAATCTATGTTATATCCATCTATTGATAAATTAATGACAAAAATCGATTCAAAATATTCATTAGTATCTGTTGCTGCAAAAAGAGCAAGAAAACTACAAACTAATGCGAAACCACAATTAGCAAAATATGTTTCTCATAAAAATGTAGGGAAAGCATTAGAAGAAATCAACAAAGATCAATTAACTTATCGTGTAAATACACCCAATGGTGCAAGCGAGGAATAATTAAATTTTTATCATATAGTACGAAATAAAAGGCTTAAGTAAAAGGAATGATTCCATTTACTAAGTCTTTTTTCATGGACATAATGATTATTTAATTATATGCTAACAATAATAAAAGAAATACAAATCTTACATATGGCTGAAGTTTAAGAATATTAATTCTAACAAAGTGGGAGAATTTCTGCTTAGGATTGCTCGCATTTTTTATTAGCAACTTGCTTCGCCAATTCATTAGAACTTATTCATAAACAAACAATATATCTCACTCTTAACGAACAAAAAAGATTCATATTGTCTGACAGCTACAAATGGTTCAATTAATCCGGTCGCAGAGGGTTTATCTGGCTGATGATACGATTACTATATCATAAACTTTAGAATAGAAAGAAAGGAAGGAGGCACATGATGTTGAATGGCAAGAAGATTCTTCTGTGTGTAACAGGGGGCATTGCGGTATATAAGGTATGTGCTTTAACTAGTAAATTAACGCAAAAGGGAGCAGATGTAAAGGTTATTATGTCGGAATCAGCAATGGAATTTGTGAATCCATTAACCTTTAAAGCCCTCTCTAAAAACGAAGTATATACAGACACCTTTGATGAAAAAGATCCAAAAGTGATTGCACATATTGATTTGGCTGATTGGGCTGATTTAATTTTAGTAGCCCCAGCAACGGCTAATGTAATTGGAAAGATTGCAAACGGTATTGCGGATAATATGATTACAACAACCTTACTTGCAGCAACAAGCGATGTTTGGATTGCGCCAGCGATGAATGTACATATGTATGATCATCCTGCCGTTATTAAAAATATTAACACGCTTCATGACTATGGTTTTCGCTTTATTAACCCAGGCGAAGGTTATTTAGCATGCGGCTATGTAGGCAAAGGAAGATTGGAAGAACCGGAAATGATTGTTCAGCATATGGAGGATTATTTTTCCAATAATAACAAGGACAAGATCTTAACTGGAACAACCGTACTCGTGACTGCTGGACCAACGCGCGAAAAAATTGATCCTGTTCGTTTTATTTCCAACCACTCTTCTGGAAAAATGGGATATAGTATTGCCAAAAAAGCTATGGCCTATGGGGCAGATGTTATTTTAATATCTGGACCTACAAATCTAACTCCACCAAAAGGTGCTCAGGTTATTTCAGTGGAAAGTGCGGAAGAGATGTATAACGCTGTAATGACATACAGAGAAGAGGCTGACATTATTATTAAAACAGCTGCGGTAAGTGACTATAAGCCTACGATTGTTTATGACCACAAAGTGAAAAAGCAAAGTGGTCCAGAAACAATTGAATTCACGCGGACCCAAGATATTTTATCCGAACTTGGAAAAAGAAAAGAACAGCAGATTCTCATTGGCTTTGCAGCGGAAACACAAAATATGGCTGAATATGCAATGGATAAATTAAAACGGAAAAATGCAGATATGATTGTGGCTAATAATGTAAATAGACAAGATTCTGGCTTTGGAACCGATACAAATCTTGTGACTATGTATAAGAGAGATGGAACTTCAATCGAATTACCGCTTCTTTCTAAGGATGAGGTAGCGGAAAAAATATTGGAACAAGCAATGCAGATGAAGGAAGCTGTTCAAAAATGACGGTAGCCAAAGTAATTGTCGATGTACCGGCAAAACAAACGGACAGACCCTTTGATTATCTAATTCCGAAAGAATTAGAAGACGTTATTCAACCAGGGATGCGCGTAATTGTTCCATTTGGTCCTAGAAAGGTACAAGGCTTTGTGGAAAGCATAGAAGAATCCTCAAGCTTTAAATCATTAAAAAAAATTATAGAACCGATGGACTTAGTGCCCGTTTTAAATAAAGAACTTTTATCTCTTGCTGACTGGTTGTCTCATTCTACGCTCTGTTATAAGATTTCTGCTTTTCAAGCGATGTTACCACCGGCTTTAAAAGCTAAATATGAGCGTAAAGTAAAAAAGGTATCTAGGGAAGAAGAGAAGATGGCTGAAGGGGTAGCCGCTCTTTTTACTAAAACGGAAGAAGTGGTTTGGGAGGAAGCGTTAAAGAATGTATCTCTTTCTTCCTTACAAAAGGAAGTGAAGAAAGGAACAATCGAGGTTTCCTATGAGGTACAATCAAGAGGCAAGAAGAAGAAGGTAAAGCATATTTATCCTCTTCTAAATAGGGAAGAATTACTTCATTATGAAGAATCGCTGAATAAAAACGCTAAAAAACAAAAAGAATTATTGGTTTATTTTAGTGAGCATCCAGACCCAATCGAACAAAAGCAACTACTTACGAAATTGAGTATTTCAACAGCTGTAATAAAAGGACTAGTCGAAAAAGGGCTTCTTGCAGAAATGGAAAAAGAAGTATACCGCGATCCTTATCAAGAGCGGGAGTTTGAAAGAACATTTGCCTTGCCTTTAACCGATGATCAGGCGAAAGTGGTGGCGCCGATTCATCAGGCGGTAGAACAAAATCAGCATGATGTTTTTCTGTTGTATGGTGTAACCGGTAGTGGGAAAACAGAGGTATATTTACAATCCATTGATAAAGTGTTGGCAAAGGGAGAAGAAGCAATTGTCCTTGTTCCGGAAATAGCGCTGACACCACAGATGGTCAATCGCTTTAAAGGCCGCTTTGGCGATCAGGTTGCCGTTCTCCATAGTGGGTTATCGGTGGGAGAAAAATATGATGAGTGGCGGAAAATCCAAAGAAATGAAGTAAAGGTGGTAGTTGGAGCGAGATCTGCTATCTTTGCGCCATTTACAAATCTCGGGCTTATCATTATTGATGAAGAGCATGAAATGACATATAAGCAAGAGGAGAATCCTCGCTATCATGCTAAAGATGTCGCGATCGAGAGAGGGAAAAAGCATGGATGTCCGATTATTTTGGGTAGTGCCACGCCATCTTTAGAAAGCTTTGCAAGAGCCCAAAAAGGTGTATATACTTTATTGTCTCTTCCTAATCGCATGAATAATCAAGCACTCCCGAAAGTGGAAATTATTGATATGCGAGAAGAATTGAGAAATGGCAATCGCTCTATGTTTTCCGAAGTATTGCTGGAAAAACTGAAAGATCGCCTAGAAAAAAAAGAACAAACGGTATTGTTTTTAAATAAACGGGGACATTCCTCCTTCGTCATGTGCCGTGATTGCGGTTATGTCGTGAAATGTCCAAATTGTGATATTAGCTTGACCTATCACCGCTTTCAAAATCAGATGAAGTGTCACTATTGTGGATATGAAACGTATACGCCTACTACTTGTCCAGAATGCAGCAGTGAGCATATTCGATATTTTGGAACAGGGACGCAAAAAGTAGAGGAAGAGCTGACAAAAATCCTCCCAGAAGCAAGGGTTATTCGCATGGATGTCGATACAACTAGTCGAAAAGGAGCCCACGAAAAGCTGCTGCAAAAATTTCAAGAGGGAGAAGCAGATATTTTATTGGGAACACAAATGATTGCCAAAGGACTAGATTTTCCAAGAATTACGCTAGTTGGTGTACTGTCAGCTGATACAATGCTTCATTTGCCAGATTTCCGCTCATCGGAGAAGACCTTTCAATTACTGACACAAGTAAGCGGCAGAGCAGGCAGACATGAATTACAAGGAGAAGTTATTTTTCAAACCTATACTCCTGAGCATTATAGTATTGAGCTTGCGAGCGAACAGGATTATGACCGTTTTTATGAAACAGAGATGATGATTCGCAGACAACATGCTTATCCTCCTTACTATTTTCTTACGATGATTACAATTAGTCATGAAGAGCTAATGAAAGTAGTCGGGGTTGCGGAAAAAATCACCCAGATTGTCCGAAATAGATTATCACCGCAAACAGTTATTTTAGGACCAGTCGCATCACCAATCGCAAGAATAAAAAATAAATATCGCTATCAATGCCTAATAAAGTATAAACAAGAACCAAACTTGGAAGAAGTTTTAAAATCAATTTTAGATCATTACCAAACAGAAATAAGCACAAACGGCCTGCAGATTTCGATTGATGTTAATCCGTTTATATTGATGTAATATTCTGTTTGCCTATTCGAACAGTTTGTTCAGATTAAAACTATAAAGACCATAGTAATAAAAAACATGGGTAAGGTCTCCGGCGATGACCTTACCCATGTTTGTATTTCGTTAATTATTTTCTTTCTCCAAATAATAAATGCCAATCTGTATATTTTGCTTATGATTTCCAAAATGTTCCCCGAATAAAGTCAACCCACCAACTCTTTCGGATTCCTCTTCAACTGCAATTCTTAGAGTGAGGAAAGAAGAGCTCTCGAGCTGTAATTCATTAATCGTTACGCTGGAAAAGGGTTCGCCATCAATGCCTGTATCTATTTTATTCACCCTGATTGTTTTTAGCAAACCGTACTGACTGAATTTATCATTCCACCATTTCGGCGTATACCGTCCTCTCACATCAGAAAAATTACCAGGAACCGTGTATGTGCCAAGCTTAACATTATTTAAATAAAATGTTATGTCGCTCGGCCAAACATTATTGGAAAGTGGGAATTCAGAAGCAAGCTCCAAACTGATTTCTACCATTTCTGGAATTTCATTTGGTCCAAGTAAGTTAGGGATTTTATACTCTACAAACCCCTGAGACAACCACAATAGCTGGGCGTCCACTCTTTGGCTGTCCATAAAATATTTCGGATCATCCGCTTTTCCGATTATTTCTTTTTCTGTTGCAATCCCGCAAGTAGGCTTTACAGAAAAATCTGTATAATGACCAATTTTTAAATCAGTTTCGTGGAGTTGATATTCTTTAAATATTTTTCTTGGAAAATGAATTTCAATATTGTCTATCGCTAAATAAACAATTTTCTGCAGTCCTGATTTTCCAGGGATTCGTTCCGATTTAACAATTCCTGCTTCTTCTAGTTTTTGAATATGACGGGTAACGATGGCGGCGCTTATGCCTAATTGTTTTGCTAAATCAGATATATTCATGTTGTTTTTTGCGAGAATTTCTATGATCTCTATTCTTGTTTCACTAGCAAGTGCTTGATAAATGTGAAAATAATCCTTTGAAATTTGTATTTGCATAGCAATCTCCTTTAACTTTATGGTTAAAAAGTAGCTTGTCTGTTTATTTTATCATCCACAGTGTTTAACTTCAATAGAAAACACTGAAAATATTGTTTAAATAAGATTGACAACGCTTTCTTATGTTGTTAAATTAATAGTGTAATAAGAATATTAGTAGTCACTTTAACTTTTTAGTTAAAGAATTTCGTTAAGTAATGAGTTAAATAAAAGGAGGAATTAATGTGGGGGCAAAGAGCAAGCTTTGGAAGTATGTTGGTGTGATTGGACTCTCAATCGGTATTTTAGCAGGCTGTGGAGATTCGGAAGCAAGTAGCAGTGCCAAAAATGAAATTACGTTTTGGAATCCGTTCACTGGTCCAGATGGAAAAAATATGCAGGCGATGGTAAATGAATATAATAAAACGAATCCTGAATACAAAATCAAAAACGTCTCTTTAAAAGAAGGAGATATGTATACGAAAATCCCAACAATCGTAAACTCTAAAAAGAATATTCCTGATTTAACGATTGTCCATGCAGAACGAATTAAACAGTTTAAAGATAATGATATGTTAACTTCTTATAATGACTTGCTTGCTGATTTTCCGGAAATTAAAGCAGATAACTATGTAGCAGAAGCTTGGAAGATTGGAGAACTAGATTCAGAGCGTTATAGTATCCCGTTAGATATTCATACTTTCGGACTTTACTACAACAAAGATTTAGTTGATAAGTATTTGCCGACAGCATTGGATGACAATATCGTTACATTTGATGAAATTAAACAAGTTGGCGAGAAAGCCCAAAAAGATAAAATCAGAGCATTAGGGGTAACATGGCTAAAGCCTAATTTCTTGTCCTTGTATGCACAAAATGGTGGTGAGTTAACAGAAGATGGCATTCAACCAACTTTAGTAAACCAAGCAGCGAAAGATACTTTTAATCTATGGAGAGATTATGTAAAGGCAGGTTATACAACAAAGGATGGAGAAGATCCAACTCAAATGTTCTTAACTGGAAAAGTTGTTTTTCTTCCTGAAGGAATTTGGATGCAAAACCAAATTAAAGAATCAAAGGTAAATTGGGGATTAACTAATGCGCCTCAATTATCAGATGATTTATCGAAAGCGGTCAACTGGTCTTCTTCTCACCAATTTGTCATGCTGAAAGATGACTCACGTACGGAGGAAAAAGAAAAAGCTGTTGTGAAGTTTTTAGACTGGGTTCGTGATAATTCAATGGAATGGGCAAAATCGGGACAAAATCCAGCAACGCTTGCGCTTTTAGAAAATGAGGAATATAAAGCAATGCCACAATCATTCTTCTTGGCAACACCTGAACAACAAGCAACATTAAAAATCTTTGACTATAAATACAATGGTTATGTTTCAGAATTATTAGATTCTAAAGCTGGGGATGTCGTATTCTCCAAAACAGAAACAGATAAAGCATTAGAAGATATGGAAAAAGAAATATCTGCTAAGGTAGAAAAAGATAATTCGAATTAATGTTTGCCAAAAAGTAAGAGCGCTTACTTATAGCTGGTGATTGGAGAAGCCGCTGACTGTTTAAAAAGGTAGTTGTTTACTATTGAGACATATTATTATGCAATTCTTGATGAACTTTATATCAAACAGCTAAATAAATAAAAAAGCAAGCAGCCTAAATATAGTAACAAAAGTGCAGCAGGGAATCGAGGTATTTAGGCTGTATGCTTAATCTAGATAAGATGAAAATCTTATTCTAATAGAAGCGAGAGGAAAGGAAGTAGGCGTATGGAAACTGTTCCCGCTACGAAAAATGTAAAACAAATGAAAATAAAAAACTCCAGGAATACATCCTTTGCACCATGGCTATTTTTAGCCCCTCATTTGATCATTTTTGGAGTGTTTTTTCTTATTCCAATCTTTTTTGGAGTTTATATTTCTTTTACAGAATGGGATTTAATTAGTTCGCCAATTTTTGTTGGATTGGATAATTATAAAGAATTATTACTTCAACCAGACTCCGTCTTTTATGAACAACTTCATAATGGGTTGAAAAATACCTTTTTATTTGTTCTATTTACTGTCCCATTTTGTATTATTGTACCTCTGCTTCTTGCAGCAGCTTTGAACACAAAACCAGTTCTGTGGAAAGTATTTCAGTCATTATTCTATTTACCATCGTTGTTTGCAATTTCCGCTGTCATTATTATATGGGGGCTTATGTTTAATGTAACATATGGTCCAATTAATAATATTTTCAATCTGGAAACCGTTTGGACTGGTACTCAGCCTTATGCGTGGATTGCGCTAGTAGCCGTAACAGTTTGGTGGACGATTGGAGGAAATATGATCATTTACCAAGCGGCATTGAATGGTATTCCGAAAGATTATTATGAAGCGGCAGATATTGATGGAGCTTCTTCTTTTCAGAAGTTTATGAAAATTACCCTTCCAAGCATTAGAGGTCAGATTCTTTATACGGTTGTTATCACAACCATTGCTCAATTTAACGTCTATGGGCAGCCGTTGATGTTAACAGGTGGCGGCCCAACAGATTCAACAAGGGTGTTATTAATGGATATTCAGCAAAATGCCTTTGGTTCAGGTCAATCGATTGCGGGGATCTCGTCTGCGATGGCGGTTATTCTTGGACTTTGTATAATGGTTGTTGCATCATTACAATTCTTTTTCTTAAGAGAGAAGAAGAATTAATTAAAGGAGGAAGAGTATGAGCAGTAAAAGAATCAATCCACTACCTAAAATAATCGGGTTTGCCTTTTTGCTTATCATGGCTGTGATTTGGATTATTCCTTTATTATGGGGAGTTGTAACCTCCTTTAAATCAGAGATAGAACTACAAACAGTGGGCTTTAAATTTCTTCCAATTGAATGGGTACTGACAAATTACACTACTTTATTAGTTGATAATACAAGTACACCATTGGTTCGTTGGTTTACAAATTCAGTTGTTATTTCTGTGTCACACACATTATTAGTATTAATTGTGGTGACATTATCAGCCTTCGCTTTTAGCAGATTGAATTTTAGAGGGAAACACGGTTTGTTTGCCTTTTTAATGGCAACGATGATGTTTCCTGGTGTAGTAAATCTTATTCCTCTTTATAAAATCATCGACGTTCTCGGCTGGGTGAATTCTCCGATTGCGATGATTGTTCCAGGTGCAGCAGGTGTATTTAATATCTTTTTAGTTAGACAATTTATGAATAATATTCCTCTAGAATTTGATGAAGCTGCTCGTATGGATGGGGCTAGTGATTTTCAAATTTTAGGAAAAGTAATCTTGCCTTTGATCAAACCGGTTCTCCTTGTTGTTGCCTTATTTTCCTTTACGGGATCATGGAATGATTTTTTATGGCCATCGATTGTTTTTAATGATATTGAAAAAATGCCGATCACACCGGGTCTGCAGCTATTGCAGGGGATGTATCAAGCACAGCCAACCTTATTAATGGCAGGCGCATTGGTTGCGATAATTCCCACTTTTATCTTGTACCTATTCGCACAGAAATACTTCTTGGAATCAATGTCCTTATCAGCTGGAGTGAAAGGATAATGAATAGAAAACTAGAAAGGAATTTAGTGAGAATAGTAGGCGTTTGGCAAATCATCGATGGTCTTATTACAATCCTGTTATATGGAACACTAAAAAAGGTCGAAGGTGCAAGGCTTGCGGAGGACTCGGCTTTTGTCTATATGAAAGCGATGGAATCTTATGTTGGAAGTGTCTATATATTCATTGGCATGTTTGGCGCCTTATTAATTGGTCTGGGGTTAATAAATTTAGTCTGTGCCAAGAAATATATGATAGATGATCAAGTTCATGTAAAGGTTGCCGTATGGCTGTTTGTATGTGGAGCATTATCCTATATCATCATGGATATTATCAGTCTAGTTTTATGTATGTCAGCGGGTATTTTAGTTTTAGCAAAAAATAAATCTATTCGAAAAATAAATAGGACAACAAATAATCGAGTCGGAGGTATAAATTAATGAATGTACTTCATCCAAATCCTCAGTTTCGCAGAGCGGAATGGGTTTCTTTAGATGGAAAATGGAAATTTGCGTTTGATGATAAAAAAGTGGGAGACAAAGAGAGATGGTATGACTCTTTTCCAGAAAGCCAAACCATCAATGTGCCGTTTACTTATGAGACGAAAGCAAGCGGCATCAATCAACAAGAACATCATGAAACAGTATGGTATGAAAGAACAATCGTAATTGATGATACAAAGAAGCATCCAATTGTCCATTTTGAAGGAGTAGATTATGAGGCTTTTATCTATGTAAACGGGAATCTTGCCACGATCCATCAAGGAGGTTACCATGGTTTTTCTGTGGATGTAACTGACTTTGTAACAACTGGAGAGAATAAACTAACTGTTAAAGTCAAAGATTCAAAGGATTGTGCACAACCGAGAGGAAAACAACGCTGGCATGATGAAAATTTTGGCTGCTGGTATGTTCAGACAACGGGAATATGGAAATCCGTTTGGTTGGAATATGTAAATGAATCCTACTTAAATCATGCGAAAATTACACCATTATTTGATGCCCAACAAGTAGCGATTGAAGTAGAAACAAAAGGAATTCCGCTAACGGCAGATGGCTATAAAATAGTGGCATCCATCCAATTTGACGATAAAGTAATCAATGAATTAACAGCTAATATAATTGATAATGTAGCGTCCCTTACTGGAAGTGTATTAGAAAGACTGGATCCATGGACAATGAAAGTATGGAGTCCAGAAAACCCTAATTTATATGATTTGACGCTTAAATTGTACCACCATGATGAATTACTGGATGAAATTCAATCTTATTTTGGTATGCGCAAGATATCTATTGAAGGAAATAGAATTCTTCTTAATAATAGAGAGTTATATCAACGCTTAATTTTGGATCAAGGCTACTGGGAAGAATCAGATTTAACACCACCAAGTGTTGCAGCGTTGGAAGAAGATATCGATAAAATATTAGCATTGGGATATAACGGAGTTCGTAAGCATCAAAAAGTAGAAGACAGTAGATTTCTATATTTAGCAGATAAGAAAGGGCTTCTTGTCTGGCTGGAAGTTGGTTCGACGTATGGCTTTAGTGACAAAGCAGTCCTCAATTTTACCCATGAATGGCTGGAAATTGTGAAGCAAAATTACAACCATCCGAGTGTGATTACATGGGTGCCATTTAATGAATCGTGGGGCATTGGCGATATCCATCATGATAAGCAGCAACAAGCTTTTACGGAAAGTATCTATCATTTAACTAAAGCATATGATTGTAATCGCCCTGTTATCACAAATGACGGCTGGGAACATACTATTTCTGATATTATCACATTGCATGACTATGAGGAGTATGGAGCGCTGCTTGCTAGTAGATATAAAGACAGCGACAAGTTAATGTCTAATGGTATCCAGTTCAATAAAGGTTTCTATGCTTTTGCAGAGGGTTATCCGTATAAAGGTCAGCCAATCCTTATTTCTGAGTTTGGCGGAATTGCTTTTCAAACAGAGGAAGGTTGGGGCTATGGGAATCAAGTGAAGGATGAAGAAGCGTTCTTTAAACGTTTTGAAGACATTCACCATGCAGTTCAGGATTTAGAATACGTATGTGGTTATTGTTATACACAACTAACCGATGTCCAACAAGAAGTAAATGGCTTGCTTACAATCGATCGGAAGCCAAAAGTTTCTGTTGAGAAAGTAAGACAAGTAAATACCCGAAGATTATAATCATAGGAGTGTATAAGATGACGAGACAAGAATATCCCCGCCCGCAGTTCGTGCGTGACCAGTGGATTAACTTAAATGGAACTTGGCAATTTCAGTTTGATGATAAGAATGTAGGGGAACAGGAGCAATATTTTAATAAAGAAACACTGGATAAAGAAATACAAGTACCGTTTGTTTACCAATCTAAGTTAAGTGGAATTGGGGAAAGAACCATTCATGAATATGTTTGGTATAAGAAAGAAGTAGTGATTCCTAAATACGCAGATAAACGAACAATCTTGCATTTTGGTGCGGTAGATTACTATTGCAAGGTATACGTGAACGGAAAATTTGTGGGAGACCATGAAGGCGGGCATACTTCATTCTCATTTGATATTTCGAATTATTTATTAGACGAAAACCAAAGTATTACTGTTAAAGTCTACGATCCTATCAAAGATGAAACCATTCCACGAGGGAAGCAGTTCTGGGAAGAGGAACCAAGGGCGATTTGGTATACGAATTCTACAGGGATTTGGCAGACGGTCTGGGTGGAACAAGTAAATAATGATTATCTGGAAAAAGTTCGATTTACTCCTGATCTAGACCGCGGTGTCGTCTGGATGGATTTTGTTTTAAATAAAGAAGCAGAAATATCAAGAGCGAATTATTATGTGAAATACAAAATAAGTTTTAAGAACATTTTAATTGCGGAAGATCAAATTAAAATGAATAATCTTGCAGAAAAACGCGCGGTTGATATTATTCAAAATAAAATTTTTCGCACCAATTTTCACGATAGCGGCTATACTTGGTCACCAGAACACCCTAATTTATTTGACGTATCTATCGAACTTTGTGATGAAAAAGGAACCGTTTTAGATAAAGTGCAATCTTATTTCGGCTATCGAAAAGTCCATACAGAAAATGGTATGGTTTATTTAAACAATAAACCATACTATCAAAAACTGGTCCTTGATCAAGGTTATTGGCCAGAGGGACTTTTGACAGCTCCGGAAGCAGAAGATTTAAAAAAAGATATAGAATTAGCGAAAGAAATGGGATTCAATGGATGCAGAAAGCATCAAAAAACAGAAGATCCTCTCTTCATGTATTATGCAGATACATTAGGTTTTCTAGTGTGGGGAGAATGTGCATCAGCTCCTGTTTATACAAAAGAAGCAGCAACAAGATTAATGAAGGAATGGATGGAAATAGTCGACCGTGACTATAATCACCCTTCTATCGTTACTTGGGTTCCCTTAAATGAAAGCTGGGGTATTCCGGATATTCATCATGATAAAAAACAACAGCATTTCTCTACAACCATGTATCACATGCTCCATGCCATTGATGATACTCGTCTGGTTATCTCTAATGATGGCTGGGAAGCAACAGTTACAGATATTTGTGCGATTCATAATTACGGTCATGGAAATGCTGATGAAAAAGCAAAGTATCAATACTTCAAAGAGTCTATATCTTCTGTTGAAAATTTACTTACACATGCTCATAGCAAATGGGAAGTGTATGCTGAGAACCACTCCCACCAAGGAGAACCAATTCTGTTAACAGAATTCGGGGGCATTGCCTTTAAGATGGGGGAACAAAGCGGTTGGGGCTACACTTCTGTCGAAACTGCGGATGATTATATAACAGAATACCGCAAAATCATGGAAGCAATCTTTCAATCGAAGGGACTATGGGGCTATTGCTATACGCAGCTGACAGATGTTGAGCAAGAAATTAATGGGATTTTAACGTATAATCGTATTCCAAAATGTGATTTATCCAAAATTAAAGAATTGAATAATCTCTTCTTTCCCGAGCGATTGGCTACTAACGGGAAGAGGATGAATGGAGGCATAAACTAAATAAATAATCTGTAAAGGCAAACAATCTCAAAGTTAGTTATTAGATAATAGTTACTTTCTAACACGGATTTTTTATCGTTTTAAATATAGCCATGTTTAAAAACTAATTTGTTCCAAACTATACTTATCAACAGTAATATGTTAAAATGTTCAAGGCTCATGACAGCGAAAATGATGGATGGTTTCAAGTTATCCTGAGTTTCCTGACATGGGTTTTTATTTTTTCCGCCCAAAAATAAAGCAACGTACGAATTAATTTCCAAAAGGAATACATAGCTATTTAGTAGCAGGGTTTGATAAAATACAAAAAGGAATGAGTTTTAGCATAGGCTGTTTGTCTGAACAATGATGGCAAGACCGTCTTCGATTAATAAGAGCAAACCTTTAATCGACTATCTCTCTTAATGTTTGGAGGAAATAATGTGGCAGTAAAACAAATTGTAATGTACCCGGATCCGGTGTTAGAAACACCATGCGCGGAAGTTACAGTCTTTGATAAAAAATTAGCAAAATTATTAAACGATATGTATGATACAATGATTGAATTTGACGGAGTTGGACTAGCTGCTCCACAAATTGGTATATCAAAGCGCATTGCTGTAGTAGATATTGATGATGATATGGGTACACTGGAATTAATTAATCCCAAATTATTAGAAGTGAATGGCTCTCAAGTTGGTCCCGAAGGATGTTTAAGTTTCCCGGGATTATTCGGAGACGTCGAAAGGCCATTGTCTATTAAAGTAGAGGCGCAAAATAGAAAAGGAAAAAAATATATAATAGAAGCTGAAGAATATTTAGCAAGAGCGATTTTACATGAAATGGACCATTTAGATGGAGTACTATTTACATCAAAGGTAATTCGCTATCTAGAGGAAGATGAGCTAGAAGGAGTGGAAGCAAATGACTAAAGTTGTATTTATGGGTACCCCGGATTTTTCTGTTCCTGTATTACAAAGATTATTAGAAGAAAAGTATGAAGTAATTGCGGTTGTGACACAGCCTGATCGTCCTGTGGGCAGAAAAAAGGTGTTAACCCCGCCGCCAGTAAAGGTAGAAGCTCTAAAACATGATATCCCTGTCTATCAACCAGAGAAGATTCGTCAATCAGACGAGCTGAAAGCTATTATCTCTTTGAACCCGGATATTATTGTGACTGCTGCGTTCGGTCAAATTTTGCCAAAAGAGCTATTAGATGCACCAAAATTCGGCTGTGTGAATGTTCATGCATCCTTGCTTCCTGAATTAAGAGGCGGAGCGCCAATTCACTACAGTATTTTACAAGGGAAAGAAAAAACCGGTATTACCATTATGTATATGGCGGAGAAGCTAGATGCTGGTGATATTATTTCAGTGGCGGAAGTGGAAATTGAAGAAGAAGATACAGTAGGAACACTTCATGATAAATTAAGTCGTGTTGGAAGTGATTTATTAGCAGAAACTTTGCCTAAACTGTTAGCAGGAGAAATTACGCCGATTCCGCAAAAGGATGAGGAGGCAACATTTGCTCCAAATTTGAAGCGGGCGGACGAACTAATTGACTGGTCTGTTTCTGGAGAAGAAATTTATAATAAAATTCGTGGTTTAAATCCTTGGCCAGTAGCTTTCACTCTTTATCAAGGGAAAGTGATGAAAGTATGGGCTGGTAAGAAAGTGGCGAAAAAGAGAGATGCCTCTCCTGGAACAATTGTCGACATAACAGATCATGGCCCAATTGTGGCAACAGGTAATGACACATACATTCAATTAACAGAAGTACAACCAGCGGGCAAGAAGAAAATGGACATCAGCCAATTCTTACGCGGGGCTGGCAGTAAAATGCAAGTAAATGAGATATTAGGAGTTACGAATGAAGAAAACTAGAAAAAATGTGCGAGAAGCAGCATTAGATATTTTGGAAACCATTCAAAAAAATCAAGCGTATAGTAACTTATTGCTAAATACGACGATTAAGAAAAATGAGATTCCTTCTAAAGATATCGGTTTGTTAACAGAAATTGTTTATGGAACGCTGCAGAGAAAAATGACTCTGGAATTTTATCTGCGTCCTTTCCTTAATAAAGGAAAGAAAATAGAGGAATGGGTTTATATTCTTCTGCAGATGACTGTCTATCAAATCGTTTATTTAGATCGTATTCCAGATCATGCTGCAATAAATGAAGCGGTAGAAATTGCTAAAAAGAGAGGCCACAAAGGAATAAGCGGCTTTGTAAATGCTGTACTAAGAAATATGCTAAGACAAGGATTGCCATCCTTTAATGAGATTAAAGATGAAATAGAACGACTTTCCATTGAAACAAGTCATCCTAGTTGGCTTGTAAAAAGATGGGTCGAGCAGCTTGGTGTAGAAGAAGCGAAAAAAATGTGCGAAATCAATCTAACTGCACCGATGCAAACAGCAAGGGTTAATACAACAAAGGTTTCTGTAACGGAATGTATAGAACTTTTAACAGAAGAAGGATTTCAAGTAGAAGCAAGTGAGGTAATTCCAGAAGGGATTAAAGTTTTAAAGGGAAATATCGCTCATTCATCTGCTTTTGAAAAAGGGCTGCTGACGATTCAAGATGAAAGCTCTATGATTGTTGCTTATGCACTAGATTTAGACAAACCATATTCCGTATTGGATGCTTGTGCAGCTCCAGGTGGTAAATCTACTCATATTGCAGAGAAGATGAATAAGGACGGCAACATTCTTTCTATTGATCTTCATGATCATAAAGTAAAGTTGATTAAGCAAAATGCAGATCGCTTAGATTTACCAACGATTGAAACAAAGGCAATGGATTCAAGAAAGCTGGACAGCAGCTTGGAGAAAGAAAGCTTTGATCGAATTCTGTTAGATGCACCATGTTCAGGGTTTGGTGTAATGAGAAGAAAGCCAGATATGAAATATACAAAAACAGAAGCTGATGTAGATCGGCTGCAGAAAATTCAATTGGATTTACTAGCTTCTGTTTCCCCGCTTTTAAAAAAAGGTGGAATATTAGTATATAGTACATGTACCATTGATACAGCAGAGAATGAAGAAGTGGTGGAGAAATTCTTAGCTGTTAATACGCAGTTTGAGAGAGATAGAACATTGGCGGATCGTCTGCCACAAGATGTAAAGAATTACGCAGAAGGAAATGAATTACAGATATTACCGCAATATTTTGGCTCAGATGGCTTTTATATTGCAGCATTAAGAAAGAAGGTGCAATGATGGAACAAGTAAAAACATCATCAAGAAGAAGACAAAAGGCAGAACCAGCTATTCCCTCGATATACTCAATGGAATTGCAAGCACTAAAGGATTGGTTGACAGCGCATAATGAAAAGGCGTTTCGTGCGGATCAAATTTTTGAATGGCTATATAAAAAGAGAGTAACCTCTTTTGAAGATATGTCTAACTTATCGAAAAATTTACGTTTAATGCTTCAGGAAAATTTTACAATTACAACATTAAATACGCTTATTCAGCAAACATCAAATGATGGGACAATTAAATTTTTATTTGAATTACATGATGGCTATTCCATTGAAACAGTTTTAATGCGTCATGATTATGGTAATTCTGTTTGTGTAACAACCCAAGTCGGCTGTCGAATCGGCTGTACTTTCTGTGCTTCTACATTAGGTGGATTAAAAAGAAATTTAGAAGCAGGAGAAATCGTTGCACAAGTCGTAAAAGTACAACAGGCATTAGATGAATTGGGCGAACGTGTAAGTTCAGTTGTTATTATGGGAATTGGGGAACCATTTGATAACTTTACTAGTATGTTAAGTTTCCTAAAAATTATTAACCATGAACAAGCATTAAATATTGGAGCAAGACATATCACTGTGTCAACCAGTGGGATTATCCCGAAAATTTATGAATTTGCGGATCAAAATATGCAAATTAATTTTGCGGTTTCCCTGCACGCGCCAAACACAGAGTTAAGAAGCAGACTAATGCCAATTAACAGAGCGTATAAATTACCTGATTTAATTGAAGCTATCCGCTACTATGTGGATAAAACAGGTAGACGTGTAAGTTTTGAGTATGGTTTATTTGGCAACGTAAATGATCAAGTAGAGCATGCGGAAGAGTTAGCTGAGCTTGTGAAAGGAATCAAGTGTCACGTAAACTTAATTCCTGTTAACTACCAGAAAGAGATTATGTAAGAACACCGAAGGACCAAATCTTTTTATTTGAAAAAACATTAAAGAAACATGGAGTAAATGTAACAATCCGCCGTGAGCAAGGTTCAGATATCGATGCTGCATGTGGACAGCTTCGTGCGAAGGAGAGAAAAGAAGAGACGAGGTGATCACCTTTGAGTCAAATTTTTATGACTGATAAGGGGAAAGTTAGACAACATAATGAGGATAGTGGAGCAATTATTAGAAATAAAAGCGGTCAACGCCTTGCCATCGTAGCTGATGGCATGGGTGGACACCGTGCAGGTGATGTTGCAAGCTCACTCACTGTTGAGAAACTGACAGAACTTTGGACAATGGTAGAGGAAATTAAAACAGCAGATGAGGCAGAAAACTGGTTGGAATCCAATATTTTAGAGGTCAATCAATATGTTTTCGATTATGCTTCCACCCATCCAGAATGTGAAGGCATGGGTACCACCATTATAGGGGTAATCAGTACAGAAAATTTTTCGACGATTGCTCATGTGGGAGACAGCAGATGCTATCTTTATAATGAAGATGGCTTTAAACAAATTACAGAAGATCATTCCTTAGTAAATGAATTAGTTCGTATGGGCCAGATATCGAAAGAGGATGCAGAGCATCATCCCAGAAAAAATGTCGTCTTGAGAGCACTTGGAACAGATGCGCAGTTAAATATTGATGTGATGACCATTATGTTTGAAGAAGGAGACATCATATTTATTTGTTCTGATGGACTATCTAACAAAGTAACGGATCAACAAATTAAAGAGATTCTTGAAAAAGAGATTACATTAGAAGAGAAGGCTTCTACGTTAATCGAAACTGCCAATATAAATGGTGGAGAAGATAATATTACGGTCGTTATTTTGGAGTATGGGGATGGTCATCAAGCAGGTGAAGGGCAATGATGATTGGAAAAAGAATAAGTGGCCGTTATAAAGTCTTAGAGATGATTGGCGGAGGTGGAATGGCAAATGTCTACCTTGCGCATGACATGATTTTAGATCGAGATGTAGCAGTGAAGATGCTAAGACTCGATTATGTCAATGATGAGGAGTTTATTAAACGATTTCATCGCGAAGCGCAATCTGCTACAAGCTTAGCTCATCCGAATGTCGTCAATATATATGATGTTGGAGAAGAAGGAGACATCTATTATATTGTTATGGAATATGTGGAAGGCGATACACTGAAACAATACATACATAAAAATTCACCACTTTCTGTAGAGACAGTTATCGCAATTATGCAGCAAATAACATCTGCAATCGCGCATGCGCATCAAAATAATATTATCCATCGCGATATAAAACCGCATAATATTTTAATAGATAAAGAAGGAAAAGTAAAAGTAACCGATTTTGGAATTGCAATGGCATTAAGTGCGACAAGCATCACGCAAACAAATTCTGTGTTAGGTTCTGTTCATTATTTATCTCCTGAACAAGCTCGTGGTGGAATGGCGAATAAAAAATCTGACATTTATTCTCTTGGGATTGTAATGTTTGAATTATTAACAGGGAGATTGCCTTTTTCTGGCGAATCAGCTGTTTCGATTGCTTTAAAACATTTGCAGTCTGAAACGCCTAGTGTTAGAAGATGGAACGAAGCCATCCCGCAAAGCGTGGAGAATATCGTCTTAAAAGCTACTGCGAAAGATCCTTTTTATCGATATAATAGTATGGAAGAAATGTCAGAGGATTTGCAAACAGCTTTAGATTTAGAGAGAATAGACGAACCCAAGTTTGCAATACCCGTTGATGACGAAGCTACAAAAGCAATTCCGGTCATTACAAATGATGGTTTATATAAAAATTTTGATGAGACGATTGTTCATACAAATGAAAAAGAAGATCAAGGAAACACATTGGTAAAGGAAGCCCCAGTAAAGAAAGAGAAAAAGAAGAAAGCTAAGAAAAAGGGAAAGAAAATTGCTGCCATTATTATTTCAACCTTTATCGCCTTGCTATTAATAATGGGACTAGTAATATTTTTTCTGCCAGATTTACTTGCTCCAGAAGATATAGTGGTTCCTGATGTCACTGGTTTAGAATTAGATAAAGCAAAGACAACGCTAGAAGAAAAAGGCTTTGTAGTGTCTGATACTATTACCTTAAATAGTGATGATGTAGAAAAAGGTCATGTTATTAAAACAAGTCCTAGTGCAGGCAGCGCGCGAAGAGAAGGGACAGAAATTACGATCTATGAAAGTCTTGGAAAAGAGACGGTCGTGTTAAGTGATTATGTAGGAAGAAAATATGATGATGTTGTTAAACTATTAGAATCAGAAGGATTCGATTTTAAAGATATTGATCCTATCGAAGTTTTTGATGATAGTGAACCAGGAACAATATTAGAACAAAATATTAAGCCAAAAGAGGAAGTAGTACCAAGTGAAACTTCATTAGAATTTACAATAAGTAAAGGTGCACAGTTAATTAGTGTCAAAGATTTATCAGATTATACGAAAAAAGAAGTAAATGACTATGTGGGCGATGCTGGTTTAACGGTAACTTTTAAGGAAGAATATAGTGACACAGTGGAAAAAGGTCTAGTCATTTCCCAAACGCCTGAACCTCGTACTAATTTGAAAAAAGGTGCTGGAATTACTGTTGTTCTTTCTAAAGGAAAAAAAGAAGTACAACCGAAAGAAGTAATGAGAGAAATATCGATTCCATATGAACCGACTGAAATGACTGCCGATGGGAAGCCAGTCGAACAAACAGTAAGAATATATATTGGTGATTTTAATAATAGTATGACAGAACCAGCTGAAACATTTACGATTACCGAAAATACTAAAAAGACAATCTATCTGCAAATTCCTGAAGGGCAAAAAGGATATTATCGAGTGCAGATTGACAGTGTAGTCATCCTTGATGAAGAGGTTCCTTATCCTAACTAGTAATTGGTTTGAATTTAGCAAGAGAGGGAATGCTCTTTAAGTAGGTATTTTCTAATAAGCTGTCGGTTTTAAAATAGTTTTTAGAAACATACTAGAACTTTTATTAGTGAGCGAAAGTAAGTAAGGAGCGTTATATTTATGCCTAAAGGCAAAATTATTAAAGCGTTAAGTGGATTTTATTATGTATTAAGTGAGGGTCAATTAATACAGTGTCGCGGTAGAGGTGTATTTCGAAAAAACAAGATAACCCCTTTAGTAGGCGATGAAGTCGTTTTTCAAGCAGAGAATGAAACAGATGGCTATATTTTAGAAGTCAACGAAAGAAAAAATGAATTAGTAAGACCGCCGATTGCCAATGTGGATCAAGCCATTCTTGTCTTTTCTAGTGTGGAGCCAGATTTTAGCACCGCGCTATTGGATCGTTTTCTCGTATTAATTGAATACAATAGAATTGACCCAGTAATCTGTATAACAAAAATGGATTTAGCAAGTAGTGAGGAGGTTGAAAAAATGAAGGAGTACGCAGCGCAATATGAAGCTGTAGGGTATCCTGTCATTTTAACCTCTTCTGAAACCGAAGCGGGCATAGAACAGCTATTGCCTTATTTAAAGGATAAGATTTCGGTATTTGCCGGACAATCGGGAGTAGGAAAGTCTTCTTTGTTAAATGTAATTAGACCTGATTTAGACTTAAAGACAAATGAAATTTCTGCCAGTTTAGGAAGAGGAAAGCATACAACAAGACATGTAGAGCTTATCTCAATTGGAGATGGACTTGTCGCAGATACACCAGGTTTTAGTTCACTGGAGTTTCTAGAAATTGAAGGAGAAGATTTGAATTATTGTTTTCCTGAAATAGAAAAAACAAGCGAAAACTGTAAGTTTAGGGGCTGTCTTCATCTTTCAGAACCAAAATGCGCAGTGAAAGAAGCGGTAGAAAATAATCAAATTCCAACTTATCGTTATGAGCACTACAAAGATTTCTTACAAGAAATTAGAGATCGAAAACCGAAGTATTAGTTGCTGAATTGTTAAAAAAACAGCGTTTTATGAATAGGAGAGAATTCTATATTCCATTTGCATGAGCTTGGACAGAGATGTGGAGACCGGGCATATGCACCTAAAAGCGATAGAATTCTTGGAATTACACTTAGATAGACTTTTACTTATTTTGTATTTGCAGCCTTAAAGCAGATTCTTTCTATATAGCCGTTTGGACTTTTATCTGGATTGATTAGTAATCAACGTAGATAAAGAAAACAAAGGCATATAAAAAAGGATCTGTATTTTTGTATAGAAAAGTAATAAGAGGAGGAGAAACATGATTGTTCATATTATGGCTGGAGGACCAAAGCAGTATATTCCTCAGTTAGATAACTATCCGAAAGATATTTGCTGGATTGGTGTGGATAGAGGGGTTATGTATTTAATCGAAAGATCCCTGCCGATTTATGCAGCTTTTGGTGACTTTGATTCTATTTCGGAAACAGAACTGCAGGCGATGGAAGAAAAAACAGGTATTATTAAACGTTTTAAGCCAGAAAAAGACGAAACAGACATGGAACTTGCTCTTTTATGGGCTATTAAAGAAGGTGCAACGACGATTCGGTTATTTGGTGCGACAGGGGGGAGACTCGACCATACAATAGCTAATCTTCACCTGCTATTACGAGAAGCGCTAGACAATAAGAAGATTCAACTAGAAATAATCGATAAACAAAACAGCGTATCTGTTGTACAAGCAGGGTCTTATACGGTAAAAAAACTGGAGGAATATAAATATATTTCATTTTTCCCATATAGTACAAAGATTGTAGGTCTATCTTTAGAAGGTTTTAAATACCCTTTAGTAAGGAGAAATCTTCCTGCTAGCAGCACATTGTGCATTAGTAATGAACTAATTCGAGAAACTGGTACTTTTTCCTTTGATGAAGGCATATTAATGGTAATAAGAAGTTGTGATTAAAATCTGATAAATGATGGTACTAATTTATTTAATCTGAATAGGATATGGAAGTGCTAGCGATGTTTATTGATTAAGGAGGGACAGTATTCATGAGATTCTATACCATTAAATTGCCGAAATTTTTAGGAGGACTTGTCCGAGCAATGTTAGGAACCTTCAAAAAGGACTAACGAAAGATTCTGCGAATTTTTTTAGTAAAGACAACCTTTCACTATGAGGCGGGGATCTTCGAAGACTCACTTATGTATACGCTTTTGAATGTTGTTTGGAGACAAAATAAAAAAGGACATGTGACATGTCCTTTTTTATTGCGATCTGATTAAACGCGTTCTACTTTACCAGATCTTAATGCTCTAGCAGAAACCCAAACACGTTTAGGTTTACCGTCTACTAAAATACGAACCTTTTGAAGGTTAGCTCCCCAAGTACGTTTGTTAGCGTTCATTGCATGGGAACGAGCATTACCTGTAGTTGTTTTTCTTCCAGTGATAACACATTTACGTGGCATGTATATTTCCCTCCTTATTACAGAAACCCATTAAAATGAGTTTGAAAAGTCATAGATAGCAATTTACTTATAGTCTGCTAAATAATCCTCGTTACAGATACCTTAATAATTTATCATACAACTTAAATGAATGCAATAGTTGGATGAAAAGCTTTCAAGAAAATTTCCTTGACATGTATTTCTTTACTGAACAGATCAGTTTATCTCAAGACTTTATGGGAATAGTAAAACAAGTAGCTGTTTTCTGAATTTATCCCAATGCTTTAATAGAAGTGTTATTTTGTTATATAATAATAATAAGCTTTTTAACTATAGCTTTCAAAAAAGTTTTGGTTATAGTAAAATGTCAGTAGTCAAGGAGCAATTCCAAAGGGGGAAAACTCATGTCCATTGAACTAAAAACGAATTTCGGACAAATTGATATATCTACAGAAGTTATCGCTACAATCGCAGGTGGAGCAGCAGTAGACTGCTACGGTATCGTTGGAATGGCGTCGAAAAATCAAATTAAAGACGGTTTAACAGATATTTTGCGAAAAGAAAACTTTACACGTGGTGTAATCGTTCGAAAAGTTGAAGAAGAAGTACATATTGATATGTATATCATTGTAAGTTACGGAACGAAAATCTCCGAGGTTGCGCACAATGTTCAATCAAAAGTAAAATACACACTCAATAAGACAGTTGGACTTGCCGTTGACTCGGTTAATATTTACGTTCAGGGAGTTCGTGTGACGAACCCGTAGTAGAGGAGGAAACACAGTGTCAATTACAGTTTTAGAAGGAAAGCGATTTGCCGAAATGGTAATACAAGGAGCAAACCATTTGTCCTCTAATGCTAAATATGTAGATGCGTTAAATGTCTTTCCAGTGCCAGATGGAGATACAGGAACGAATATGAATTTATCGATGACTTCAGGTGCAAAGGAAGTTCAAAAGAATATTCAATCACATATCGGTAAAGTTGGAACCTCATTATCGCGAGGTTTATTAATGGGAGCCAGAGGGAATTCAGGGGTTATTCTTTCTCAATTATTTCGAGGGTTTTCTAAGCATATTGAGCAAAAAGAGACGATAACTGGAAAAGAATTTGCGGATGCCTTACAATTCGGTGTGGAAACAGCATATAAAGCAGTAATGAAGCCGGTAGAAGGAACGATTCTTACAGTTGCAAAAGATGCTGCAAAGAAAGCGGTTCAATCTGCCGAAAAAAATGATGATATCATTGTTATCATGGAGGATACAGTAAAAGAAGCAAGAGCTTCTTTAAACAGAACACCTGAACTTCTGCCTGTGTTAAAAGAAGTAGGCGTCGTTGATAGTGGTGGGCAAGGTCTAGTATTTGTATATGAAGGGTTTCTTGCAGAGCTAAAGGGTGAAAAACTTCCAGACGCTGTGCAAAATGTTGTTTCTATGAATGAATTGGTAAATGCAGAACATCATAAAAATGTTCACAGTTATATCAATACAGAGGATATTGAATTTGGCTACTGCACAGAATTTATGGTTCGTTTAGAGCAAGAAAAGTTAGGGAATAAGCCGTTTTCAGAAGATGACTTCAGACAAGCGTTAAGCAAATATGGAGATTCATTACTTGTAATTGCGGATGATGAAATTGTGAAAATTCATATTCACTCCAATCAGCCTGGTGAAGTATTAACATTTGGACAAAAATACGGTAATTTGGTAAAAATGAAGATTGAAAATATGCGTGAACAGCATAGCAGCTTAGTGGATGCAGCAGAAAAAGAGGAAGTAAATAATGCTCATTCCCTGGAAGAACAAAAAGAGTATGGGATTGTAACAGTTTCGATGGGAAGCGGAATTGCAGATCTTTTCAGAAGTATCGGTGCTCATTATGTTATTGAGGGCGGTCAAACAATGAATCCAAGCACGGAAGATATTGTTAATGCTGTACAACATATCAATGCGAAAAAGGTCTTTATTTTACCAAATAATAAAAATATTATTATGGCAGCAGAACAAGCAGCTGACGTATTAGAACAAGAGGTTGTGGTTATCTCTTCTAAAACGGTTCCTCAAGGAATGTCAGCTTTACTTGCTTTTAATCCTTCTAGTGATTTAGCAACAAATGAGAAGAATATGAAAGCGGCGCTTGAACATGTGAAAACTGGTCAAATTACGTATGCAGTCAGAGATACAAGTATTGATGGGTTAGAGATTGAAACAGGCGACTTTATGGGACTTGCAGAAGGAAAAATCATTGTAAAAAGCAAAGATAAAACAGAATCTGCAATGGAACTTTTAAAATCCATGATTGATGAGGATTCAGAAATTGTAACGATAATTAAGGGAGAAGAAGCGACGGAAGAAGAGGTTGAAACGCTTGTATCTTTTATTGAAGACAATTTTGAAGATGTGGAAGTAGAAGTTCATGATGGAAAACAACCACTGTATTCCTTTATTTTTTCTATTGAATAATAGTATTTTAAAAGGGTGTGCCTGTATATATGGAGGCATGCCTTTTTGTGTTTTAAAGGGGATAGTGGATGGAATGGGAGGGGCCTTCTGCTGTTTGTTCCCTTTTTTGAGGAGGAATAGATGCAATGGGTAACAGAGAGGAAGTGTCAGTGCTTATTAAAGTATAGTGAAGAGAAAAAAGGAACAGATGCACGATAACAAAAGTTATGCAGGAAGAAAACTTCGATATATCCCCTCAACCCTTCACACTTTCCTAATCAAAATTAGCTATTTTCTATCGAAGAATAAGAATTAGAACCATATATTAATATAGTATGATATTATATAGTGTAATCAATTTATACCCAGTATTATGTTAAAGAAATATCATTTTGACTTTTGGCCATTTAAGGAGAGACAAATCCATGAAATTTAAAAGCGTTTTTGATATTATTGGTCCAGTCATGATTGGTCCATCCAGTTCCCATACAGCAGGTGCGGCAAGGATTGGCAGAGTGGCGCGTAACCTTTTTGAAAGAGAACCAAAATGGATAAACATTCATTTTTATGGTTCATTTGCTGAAACATATAAAGGCCATGGAACAGATGTAGCGATAATTGGGGGAATTCTTGATTTTGATACCTTTGATGAGCGAATTAAAGACTCCTTAGAAATTGCAGAACAGCATGGAATCCAAGTAAACTTTCATATAGAAGAAGCGATCCCAGAACATCCTAATACAGCAAAAATTCATTTGGGGGATGAAGACGGAGAAATGGAGCTAGTTGGTATTTCTATTGGCGGTGGGAAAATAGAAATCACCGAGTTAAATGGCTTCCAATTAAAGCTTTCTGGTCATCATCCTGCGATATTAGTTGTTCATAATGACCGATTTGGTGCAATTGCGAAAGTGGCCAATGTATTGGCTAAATACGAAATTAATATTGGTCATATGGAAGTTAGTCGTAAAGAAAAAGGAAAACTGGCTTTAATGACAATTGAGGTCGATCAAAATATAGAAGAATCCATTTTAAAAGAGCTTGAAGAGTTAGATTCAATTGAAAAAGTTACAACAATCGTGGAATAAAGGGAGGGGTAAATATGTTTCGTAATGTAGCAGAATTGGTAGAAATAGCAACGACTAGAAATTTACCGATTTCCGAAATAATGATAGAACAAGAAATGCAAGTAACAGGAAAAACAAGACAAGAAATTATTGGTCAAATGGAAACGAATCTTCAGGTAATGGAGCAAGCTGTTGAAAGAGGGTTAAATGGAGTTGTATCCCATTCTGGATTAACTGGTGGAGATGCGGTGCTTCTCCAAAACTATATTAAGAAAGGTCAATTTCTTTCCGGAGAGATCATTCTAGACGCAGTAAGTAAAGCTGTTGCGACAAATGAAGTAAATGCTGCTATGGGAATGATATGTGCAACACCAACAGCAGGTTCAGCAGGAGTAGTACCTGGTACGTTATTTGCTGTACAAAATAAACTGAATCCTACAAGAGAGCAAATGATTGCATTCCTTTTCACGTCTGGTGCATTTGGTTTTGTTGTGGCAAATAATGCCTCCATCTCAGGTGCTGCAGGGGGATGCCAAGCGGAAGTTGGCTCGGCTGCTGGAATGGCTGCAGCGGCAATTGTAGAAATGGCAGGAGGAACACCAGAACAATCAGCACATGCGATGGCTATCACGTTAAAGAATATGCTCGGTCTTGTTTGTGATCCAGTTGCCGGCTTAGTAGAAGTTCCTTGTGTAAAACGAAATGCAATGGGAGCAGCGAATGCGATGATTGCTGCTGATATGGCTTTGGCAGGTATTAAAAGTCGTATACCATGTGATGAAGTAATTGATAGCATGTATCGCATTGGTCAGGCAATGCCTACAGCGCTTAAAGAAACAGCACGGGGAGGGTTGGCAGCAACACCGACAGGCCGCAGGTTAGAAGCCGAAATCTTTGGTAGTGCAGCTGCCGCAAATAAGTGAATGAGTCTTTACAACTATCCGTCGAACATTTAAAAGGGGTTGGACCCGAAACAAAAAAACAGTTAGAAGAAATGAATATTCATAAGATTAATGATTTGCTAGAATATTTTCCTTATCGCTATGAGGATTATCGTCTGAAAAACCTCGAAGAAATAAAGCATGAAGAAAAAGTGACGGTAGAAGGGAAGGTTCATAGTGAACCCTCCCTTATTTTTTATGGAAGAAAGAAATCTAGATTAACAATAAAGCTATTAGTCGAACAGTACTTAATTACGGTTGTATTTTTTAACCAGCCCTATTTAAAAAGTAAATTAGCTGTGCAAGAATTGATTACGGTAACAGGGAAATGGGATCAGCACCGCCAAACCATAACAGCAAACCATTTGCAAATTGGCAGTAATCAAAAGGGGCATTTATTCGAACCAGTCTATGCTGTAAAAGGGAATATGACCGTAAAAAATTTACGTAAATATATATCCACTGCTTTAAATCAATATGGAGAATTAATCGAAGAGAATTTTCCTTCTTCAATGTTAACGAAATATCGTTTGCTGCCCCGGAAGGAAGCACTCAAGATTATCCATTTTCCTGAAAAGAGAGAGGATTTAACGCAAGCTAGAAGACGTTTTGTGTATGAGGAATTTCTTTTGTTTCAATTAAAAATGAGTGCCTTAAGAAAATACGAAAGAGAACATTCTGGTGGTAAAAGCCAGCAATATTCCCTTGAAAAACTAACCACTTTCATCGAGGCACTTCCTTTTCCGTTGACAAATGCTCAAAAAAGGGTAGTAAACGAAATTCTCACAGATATGAAAGCAGAGGTGCGAATGAATCGTTTACTGCAAGGGGATGTAGGATCAGGAAAAACAATTGTGGCTGCGATTGTGTTATATGCTTCGATCCTTTCTGGCAATCAAGGTGCGCTAATGGCACCGACAGAAATCCTGGCAGAGCAACATGCAGATTCATTGCATCAGATTTTTTCAGAATTTGGAGTAGTATGTGGTTTGTTAACAAGTTCTGTTAAAGGTAAAAAAAGAAAAGAATTACTATCCCAATTAAAAGAAGGAAAAATCGATATTTTGATAGGGACACATGCATTGATCCAAGATGATGTAGTATTCCAATCATTAGGATTAGTCATTACAGATGAACAGCACCGCTTTGGTGTGGAACAAAGAAGAGTACTGCGGGAGAAGGGGGAAAATCCAGATGTTCTGTTTATGACGGCGACCCCAATTCCACGAACACTTGCCATCACGGTATTTGGTGAGATGGACGTCAGTATTATCGATGAAATGCCAGCAGGGCGAAAAAATATCGAAACATATTGGGTAAAGCATGATATGTTAACAAGAATCCTGCAGTTTATGGAAAAAGAACTTCATCAAGGAAGACAAGCATATGTAATTTGTCCATTAATCGAGGAATCCGAAAAGCTGGATGTTCAAAATGCAATCGATGTGCATGCAATGTTATCTACCTTTTTCCAAGGCAGATACAATGTTGGGCTTATGCACGGAAAACTGCATCCAGAAGAGAAAGATAATATGATGAAACAGTTCAGCCAAAATGAAATCCAAGTGCTTGTAAGTACAACGGTTGTTGAAGTCGGAGTTAATGTACCAAATGCGACATTTATGCTCGTATATGATGCAGAACGTTTTGGGTTATCACAGCTTCATCAGCTTAGAGGAAGAGTAGGGCGAGGGGATGCTCAGTCTTACTGTGTATTAATCGCCGATCCCAAAACAGATGTTGGAAAAGAACGAATGAAAATTATGACGGAAACGAGCGATGGGTTCGTGTTAAGTGAAAAGGATCTAGAATTAAGAGGACCAGGAGATTTTTTTGGGAAAAAACAAAGTGGTCTACCTGAATTCAAAATGGGTGATATGATACACGATTATCGCATCTTGGAAACAGCCAGAAATGACGCTGCTATCCTAATCGAGTCAACTGCATTCTGGCAAAATGATGACTACAAAGCGCTAAGAGATACTTTAAAAGAAACAGGGGTCCTTAACGGAGAAAAGCTAGATTAATCACAAGATATTTTCTAGTAAATAAAACAAGTGTAAGTATTTTGACTTGCTTTTTTATATAGAGAGAAGAAGCCTAAACTAGCTTGAATACACTACAGACAACATAGTAATAGTAAAGCCCCTTCTCGTAGAGCCGAAAAGATAGGGCAGGGGATTCATGCTCAAGGTTTACGTTTTTATTCACCAGTAGTTAGAACAAAACTTCGGCTTGCAATCCCATTGTATAAATTATATACTACTATTAGTACCTAGTCTTAATAGTGCGGTGGTGTGAATAAATGAAGAGGAACAAAAGAGAACGTCAAGAGCTTTTAGTGGAGACAATCAAGGAAACTCCATTTATTACAGACGAGGAATTGGCGGAAAAATTCTCTGTTAGTGTACAGACGATAAGACTAGATCGGTTAGAACTATCCATTCCAGAGCTTAGAGAGCGCATTAAAAATGTCGCCAAACAATCACTTGAAGACGAAGTGAAAGCATTGCCTATCGAAGAAGTCATTGGTGAAATAATCGATATGGAATTAGATAGTTCAGCTATATCTATCTTTGAAGTGAAAGAAGAGCATGTTTTTAAAAGAAATGGCATTGCAAGGGGACATCATCTTTTTGCACAAGCGAATTCTCTTGCAGTTGCCCTGATTAACGATGAGCTAGCATTAACAGCAAAAGCAAATATTCATTTTACGAGATCGGTTAAATTAGGTGAACGAATTATTGCCAAAGCAAAAGTAAAGCATATAGATAGTATGACCGGCAGAACAACAGTAGAAGTGAATAGTTATGTGAACACAGAATTAGTTTTTAAAGGCGAATTTGATATGTACCGTGCCAAAAGATAAAGGAGTAATCAATATGATGAAAATTGCAATGGATGCAATGGGGGGAGACAATGCCCCAAAGGAAATAGTTATTGGTGCCCAAAAAGCAATTGAAACTTTTTCAGACCTAGAGATACTTCTTGTTGGGGATGAAAAACAGATTCAATCTTTTCTAACCAATAAAGAACGAATTGATATTTTACATACAGAAGAGCAAATTTTAGCAACAGATGAACCAGTAAGAGCAGTACGCCGGAAAAAAACAGCTAGTATGGTCCTTGGTGCTACAGAAGTAAAAGAGGGAAGAGCAGATGCGTTCATATCAGCAGGAAATACAGGTGCCTTAATGGCAACTGGATTATTCGTTGTTGGTAGAATGGAGGGAATTGACCGTCCAGCATTAGCACCAACCTTGCCGACGATCAGTGGAGAGGGCTTCCTTTTACTTGATGTTGGTGCAAATGTAGACGCTAAGCCTGAAAACTTAGTTCAATATGCCATGATGGGAAGCATCTATTCCGAAAAAGTAAGAGGAGTTGCTAAACCAAGAGTCGGCTTATTGAACATTGGAACAGAAGAGAAAAAGGGGAATGAGTTAACAAAGAAAACCTTTGAACTTCTCCAAAGCACCAATATTCATTTCATCGGAAATGTGGAAGCACGTGATTTGCTTGATGGAGTATGTGATGTTGCTGTGACAGATGGTTTTACAGGAAATATGATTTTAAAAACGGTCGAGGGAACAGCGATGTCTATGTTTAAAATGATTAAGGCCGAGTTAATGAGCAGCTTTACTTCCAAAATGGCTGCTGCCGTCTTGAAGCCTAATCTAAAGCAGATTAAAAATAAGTTAGATTATTCAGAGTATGGTGGAGCTGCTTTATTCGGTTTAAATGCCCCTGTTATCAAGGCTCATGGTTCGTCTGATAGTCAAGCGATATTTAGTGCAATCAGACAAACTAGAGAGTTTGTGCAATCAGGTGTAGTCGCTCAAATAAAGAATGCAATGGAGAGCAATGTAGAATAAATTGAGACAGATATGGTGAATTCCACTTCTAATGGGAAGAAAAGGAGAGTAAAAATAAATGAGTAAAATTGCTTTTGTTTTTCCAGGTCAAGGCTCACAAGCAGTCGGAATGGGAAAAGGTTTATTTGAACAATTTGAACCGGCAGCAAATGTATTTAAAAAAGCGGATCAAAAATTAAACTTTTCTTTAACAGACTTAATTTTTGAAGGGCCAAAGGAAGAGCTTACGCTTACCCATAATACACAGCCAGCTTTACTTACAACAAGCATCGCTATTTTAGAACACTTTAAGCAGTTTAATATACAGCCAGATTTTGTTGCTGGCCATAGTTTAGGTGAGTATTCAGCGTTAGTGGCAGCAGGTGTGCTGTCTTTTGAAGAGGCTGTATTTGCAGTTCGCAAGCGTGGAGAATATATGCAAGAAGCAGTTCCAGCAGGCGAAGGAGCAATGGCCGCTGTGCTAGGGTTAGAAAGAGAGAAATTAACTGCGGTCACACAAGAGATTTCAGATGCAGGCAATTCTGTACAGTTGGCTAATCTTAATTGTCCTGGACAAATTGTGATCTCAGGCACTACAAAGGGTGTTGAATTAGCGGGAGAAAAAGCGAAGGAAGCAGGCGCAAAGCGGGCAATCCCTCTGGAAGTAAGTGGTCCATTCCATTCAGAGTTAATGAAACCTGCAGCGGAAAAATTTGCTTCCGTACTAGACGGATTGCAATTAACAGATGCAAAAATTCCTGTCATTGCTAATGTAACGGCAGCTCCAATTCAAGATCATGCAGAAATAAAAGCAAAGCTAGTGGAGCAATTGTATTCATCTGTCCTTTGGGAAGATTCCGTTCGCAAAATGCTTGATTTAGGAGTAGATACATTTATTGAAATTGGACCTGGCAAAGTTCTTTCCGGTTTAATCAAGAAAATTGATCGAAAAGCAAAAGTATATGCTGTAAACGATATGGAAACAAGTAGTAAAGTTGCAGAAGAATTAAAGGGGGATATGTAAGTGAAATTAGCTGGTAAAGTTGCTGTTGTCACTGGAGCATCTCGAGGAATTGGTAAATCGATTGCACTTGAGTTAGCAAAGCAAGGTGCGGATGTTGTTGTTAACTATGCAGGAAGTGTAGATCGTGCCAATGAAGTAGTGAAGGAAATCGAAGCTTTAGGAAGAAAAGCAATGAGCATTCAATGTGATGTATCCGATAGTGATGCTGTAAATGCGATGATGAAAGAAGTGTTAGACGCGTTTGGCAGTCTGGATATTTTGGTGAATAATGCTGGAATTACAAGAGATAATTTATTAATGCGTATGAAGGATTCAGAGTGGGACGATGTTATTAATACCAATCTTAAAGGTGTGTTCCTCTGCACGAAAGCAGTAACAAGACCAATGATGAAGCAAAGAAAAGGGAGAATAATAAACATTACTTCCATTGTTGGTGTGACAGGAAACCCTGGTCAAGCTAATTATGTTGCAGCAAAAGCAGGTGTGATTGGTTTTACAAAAACAACTGCGAAAGAACTTGCTCAGCGTAATATTACGGTAAATGCGATTGCTCCTGGATTTATTACAACAGATATGACGGATAAACTGACAGAAGAAGTGAAAAATGGCATGCTTACGCAAATTCCCTTAGGTCAATTTGGTAAACCAGAAGATATTGCTAATGCTGTTGTCTTTTTAGCTTCTGATGAGAGCAGCTATATTACAGGGCAAACATTGCATATTGATGGTGGAATGTATATGTAATCTTTCCTAAACAAAGGGAAAAATGCGAATAGTAAGAGAATAAACATCAGATAAAGTTCTCATTTATTATTTCGTTAAAATACTCTATAATGCATTTGAGGGGAGGTGAAATAAATGGCAGATGTATTAGAGCGTGTAACAAAAATCGTTGTAGATCGTCTTGGCGTAGAAGAATCAGAAGTAACTTTAGAGGCTTCTTTCAAAGATGATTTAGGCGCTGACTCTCTTGATGTAGTTGAACTTGTTATGGAATTAGAAGATGAGTTTGATATGGAAATTTCTGACGACGATGCTGAAAAGATTTCTACAGTTGGTGATGCTGTGAATTACATAAGTAATCGCTAATCAGTGTTTAAAAGCTCCGTTGCAACGGGGCTTTTAATTTTGTATATTAGCGGTGATTTATGTATATTCTATGACTGAGGAAATATCAGGAAAATCCATTATGAAAATGGCCCTAAGAATAGATGACAATATCTGTTTGTTTGATGTATACTAATAACTAAATACCTATTATTATAGGCGAAATATGAGTTATTGGACGGACAGATATGGATTCGTTCAAAAGAATAACAAATACAGCGTTTATTGACGCATAAAAGGATAGAAATAGTTTTTCTTATGTGAAGTGGGGTTAGCCCCCTAGTGGTAGCCCGATTTCTGTAATAGAAAAGGCTTGGAGAGAAAAAACTTTCCAAGTTTCTTTGCGTTTTTTATCTTTTTTACTTAAACTTGAAATGAATTGTAAACTTAGTGCTAAGGTGGATGCAAAATGCGAGGCAATCGAAAAGACAAAAGAACTGTTCGACCAAATGAGAAAAAAATGAAGGAACTCCAAGAAAAATTGGGGATTCATTTTACGAATGAAAAATTATTGAAGCAGGCTTTTACCCATTCATCATATGTGAATGAGCATCGAAGAAAACCACATGAAGATAACGAAAGATTAGAATTTCTTGGGGATGCCGTTCTAGAATTAACGGTATCTAAATTTCTCTTCAACAAATTTCCGATGATGAGCGAAGGAGAGCTGACTAAATTGCGGGCTGCAATCGTGTGTGAACCATCGCTTGTTTCCTTTGCTAATGAACTTTCCTTTGGCAAGTATGTGCTCTTAGGCAAAGGAGAGGAAATGACTGGGGGAAGAACGAGACCAGCGCTGCTAGCTGATGTATTTGAAGCGTTTATTGGTGCTTTATATTTAGACCAAGGATTGGATTCAGTGGTAGCATTTTTAGAGGAAGTTATTTTCCCGAAAATTAATAACGGTGCTTTTTCTCATGTGATGGATTTTAAAAGTCAACTACAAGAATATGTACAAAGAGATGCTGTTGGAACAATCGAGTATAAAATATTGCTTGAAAAAGGACCCGCACACAATAGAGAGTTTATTTCACAAGTCTTTTTAAATAATCGAGAACTTGGAACAGGTATGGGTCGTTCCAAGAAAGAAGCAGAGCAGCAAGCTGCCCAAAAATCATTATTAATGCTAAAGGCGGAAAGTGAAAACTAAATGCTCAAAAAAACGAACGAAGAAAAACAACTAGAGGAAAACAAGGAAGAATCGGGGTGAGGTCATGTTCTTAAAACGGTTAGATGTTATCGGTTTTAAGTCATTTGCAGATCGGATTTCTGTCGATTTTGTGCCAGGTGTGACGGCAGTAGTAGGACCAAACGGAAGTGGGAAGAGTAATATTACGGATGCAATTCGTTGGGTACTTGGAGAACAATCTGCAAAGTCCTTGCGTGGAAGTAAGATGGAGGATGTTATCTTTTCAGGTAGTGACTCAAGAAAAGCGGTTAACTTTGCAGAAGTGACGTTAACTTTAGAAAATGAAGATCATTTCCTGCCATTGGATTTCCATGAAGTAAGTGTAACGAGGCGTGTATATCGATCAGGAGATAGTGAATTTTTAATTAATAAACAATCTTGTCGTCTAAAAGATATTATTGATTTATTTATGGACTCAGGGCTTGGGCGCGAAGCATTTTCGATTATTAGTCAGGGAAAAGTCGAAGAAATCTTAAATAGTAAGGCAGAGGATCGCCGGTCTATCTTTGAAGAAGCAGCAGGCGTATTGAAATATAAAACTCGTAAGAAAAAGGCAGAAGGAAAGCTTGTAGAAACACAAGATAACCTAAACCGTGTAAATGACATACTACATGAATTAGAAAGTCAGGTTGAGCCACTAAAGATTCAAAGCTCAATGGCTAAGGAATATTTACATCATCGAGAGAATCTTGAATCGATTGAAGTGGCCTTAATGGTTCATGATATTGAAGAAGCGCATGAGCGATTTGAAGCTATTTCAAAGCAATTAGAAACATATAAACAAGAAGAGCTAAAGCTATCCTCTATGCTGCAAAATAAGGAAGCGAAGATGGAGGAAGTGAAAAATGAAGTAGCCGCTTTAGATGAATCGATTGATGATCTTCAACAAGTACTTCTTTTAGTGAGTGAAGAATTAGAAAAATTAGAAGGTCGAAAAGAAGTATTAAAAGAACGAAAGAAGAATGCAACACAAAATCGTGATCAGCTTGAAAAGAGCAAGGTGGAGCTGCAAGAAAGAGTAGAAACTCTTGTGCTGCAAAAAGAAACGCAAGAAAAGCTTGTTCATGAATTGCAAGCAGAGTCGAAAGCGATTGAAGAAACTTTAAAAGCTAATGAAAAAAATCTTGCTCTTTTTAATGAGAACCTAGAAGAAAAAATTGAGATGCTAAAAAGCGACTATATTGAGATAGTGAGTAATCAAGCAGCGGCAAAAAATGAATTGAATTCGGTTATTCAACAACTAGAAAATCATGAAAAAAGGACGTCGCAGCTTGATGAAGAAAATGCTAACTTCACAAATGAGCGTATGCAAATTCAAGAAAAAAAGACTAAGTTTACGGAGAAATTGAAGGAACTATCTGATGAACTGGAGAAATGGTCTAAACACTGGCAGGAAAAGCAAAGTCATTTTCAAGGAATAGAAGCAAAGGTTCAACAAGTAGAGAAGGCGCTTTATCAATCTTATCAATATGCACAGCAGGCGAAATCACGTAAAGAAATGCTTGAGGAATTAGAAGATGACTATTCTGGATTTTTCCACGGAGTAAAGGAAGTACTTAAAGCTAGAGGGAAATCCTTACAAGGGATTAGAGGTGCAGTTGCGGAATTAATGCAAGTACCAAAGGAATATAGTGTGAGCTTAGAGATTGCATTAGGTGGATCGATGCAGCATATTGTGGTGGAAACAGAACAAAATGGACGGGAAGCAATCGCTTTTTTAAAGAAGAATGGGTTTGGACGAGCTACGTTTTTACCAATGAATGTTATTAAGGGAAAAACGCTTGCTGATTCCCAACTACGATTAATTCAAGGGCATCCATCCTTTATTGGGGTTGCGGCAGATTTGATTAATTATGACAGTCAATATCGGGAAATTATCCGTAGTTTATTAGGAAATGTTGTGATTACGAAGGATTTAAAGGGCGCCAATGAGATGGCGAAAATTCTTCAATATCGTTCCCGTTTTGTAACGTTAGAAGGGGAGATAGTTAATCCTGGTGGGTCGATGACTGGTGGAGCGATGAAGCAGAAACAAGCTTCAATCATCACCAGAAAAGGAGAATTAGAAGAGCTTAAGAAAAAGATTTTTGAAATGGATAAAACATCTTTAAAGCTTGAGGAACAGCTGAAAAAAGGAAAAGCAGCATTGCAAGCAGAAGAATCATCGATAGAAGAAGCGCGCTTAAAGGTGGAAGATCTTCGTTTCCAAATTCAGACATGGAAAGATGACTTAAAAGAGGTGGAATTCGAAGAAAGAGCAATGAATGATAAATTGTCTCTATATGACCGCAATAAGGCCGATTCACATCAAGAGCAAGAGCTTCTGCAGCAAAGAAGAACTGTTTTGCAAGAAAAACTGGAACAGCAAAGTAAAAAGTTATCTGAATTAGATAAAGAGATTGCTTTAGTTACCGAGCAAAAAAATAAACAAACAGTTTCAAAAGAATCAGTCGTAAATACAATTAGTGATTTACGAATTCGGTCGGCAGCTAAAAAGGAACAGCTCCGCCATGAAAAGGACAAGTTAGCAGCTATCATTCAAGAACATGAATCAACAGAAGAAAAGTGGGAGCTTGTCAAAGAGGACTTACGCTTGCTTTCTTCTGAAATGAGTAATTCTCATTCAGGGGAAGCGACATTAGAAGAAGCAGCAGAACAAAAACTGCAAGAAAAACAAGAAACGATCCAGCTTATTTCTTTACGCAGAGAGGAAAGATTGCAAAAACAAATGCGCTTAGAAGAGCTGGAGCTGGAAACAAAGGAGCAGCGCAGGCTTCATAGAGGGATTGTTCAAGCACTAAAGGATGAAGAAGTTAAATTAAACCGTGTAGACGTGGAATTAGATACACGATTAACGAATCTACGCGAGGAATATTTATTAACGTATGAAGGGGCTAAGCTTGATTATCCTTTAACATTAGAAGTTGAAGAAGCCCGTAAAAAGGTAAAGCTCATTAAATTAGCTATGGAAGAACTAGGAACTGTAAATCTTGGGGCCATAGAGGAATATGAGCGAATCTCGGAAAGATACGAATTCCTGCTCGAACAAAAAACAGATTTAGAAGAAGCGAAGGATACCCTTTACCAAGTAATCGATGAAATGGATGAGGAAATGAAAAATCGATTTGAGCAGACATTTGAAGGGATAAAGGCTCATTTTGAAACGGTATTCCAAAGTTTATTTGGTGGAGGAAGTGCTGATTTAGTATTAACAAATCCAGAAGATCTTTTAAATACAGGAGTAGAGATTGTAGCCCAGCCACCAGGGAAAAAACTTCAAAATTTAAGTCTTTTATCTGGGGGAGAAAGAGCGCTAACAGCCATCGCTTTATTATTCTCCATTCTAAAAGTAAGACCAGTTCCTTTCTGTATTTTGGATGAGGTGGAAGCGGCATTGGATGAAGCAAATGTATTCCGATTTAGTTCCTATTTAAAACGTTATAGCCATGAAACACAATTTATTGTCATTACTCACCGCAAAGGGACAATGGAAGAAGCAGATGTTCTTTATGGGGTCACTATGCAAGAGTCAGGTGTTTCAAAGCTAGTTTCCGTTCGTTTAAGTGAAACAAAGGAATTAGTTGCAAATGGATAATTTTTTTATAGTTAGTTAGAAGCTTAATTCGCTTTAATAAACATTTCTAATTTCACTTCCGAGGCCTGTTGCTCTGTCAAGATAGAGGCCTTGGAAACTTTTAATGTTTACGATAAGCAGTTTACATGTACATAACCATATTTTGTAATGAAAGAAGGGATAATAATGAGCTTTTTTAAAAAGTTAAAAGAAAAAATGTCTCAGCAGACTACAACCGTAACGGAGAAGTTTAAAGAAGGCTTATCGAAAACAAGAAATAACTTTTCCGAAAAAGTAAATGAACTTGTGTCACGTTATCGAAAAGTAGACGAAGATTTCTTCGAAGAGCTGGAAGAAATCTTAATTGGAGCAGATGTTGGTTTCGAAACAGTCATGGAACTAATTGATGAGCTAAAAAAAGAAGTGAAAAGAAAAAATATTCAAGATCCAAAAGAAGTACAAGATGTAATTTCCGAAAAGTTAGTTGCTATTTATCAGAATGGGGAAGACCAATCCTCTACGATTAATATGCAAGCAGAAGGCTTAACTGTGATCTTGTTTGTTGGCGTAAATGGAGTAGGGAAAACTACGACAATCGGTAAGCTTGCTCATAAGTATAAAGAGGAAGGGAAAAAAGTTTTGCTTGCTGCAGGTGATACCTTCCGTGCTGGAGCAATCGAACAGTTGGAAGTATGGGGAGAGCGTGTCGGTGTGGATGTCATTAAACATACAGAAGGCTCTGATCCAGCAGCAGTTATGTTTGATGCTGTACAGGCTGCTAAGTCTCGTCAAGCAGATATTCTTCTTTGTGATACAGCTGGAAGATTGCAGAATAAAGTGAATTTAATGAAGGAATTAGAAAAAGTTAAGCGAGTAATTGAACGAGAGGTCCCAGGTGCACCACATGAAGTTTTACTCGTGCTAGATGCCACAACTGGGCAAAATGCTTTAGTACAGGCTAAAACATTTAAAGAAACAACAAATGTAAGTGGCATTGTACTAACAAAATTAGATGGAACAGCAAAAGGTGGAATTGTGTTAGCAATTCGAAACGAACTACATATTCCAGTTAAATTTGTTGGATTAGGTGAAAAAATGGACGATCTCCAAAGCTTCGATCCAGAAAAATATGTCTATGGTTTATTTTCAAACTTAGTAGAGCAAAGTGAAGAGTAAAAGAGAGTTAGGTTGGAAAGATGTCGTAAAGGAAACTTACGACATCTTTTTTTAACTGAATGTTAAATTATTGCAAAAACGTAATAAAAATAAGGATAAGAATAATAATAAAAGTAATATCTTTTTTTGGAGGGAAAACGTTTGATTATTCAAAGCGTTGTATTGCTTATTCTTATTGGAGGCGTTGTCTTAACAGTAAAAGGTCATCTTGTTCAGCATCATGCTTATGCTCAACTAGGTGATTCCTTACCAGCCAAAAAATTGAAAGGAGCAGAAGGAGAAAATTTCCTTACGCTAGAAGAGGAAAATCTTTTTTTAAGCAGCTTATCTGGCCTGCGCATGAAAATAATTGGTGCCATTCTAATAGCAATACCAACTAGTATCCTTATCCTTTTCCATTTAAACTAGCTTGTGTTCAAAGTTAGTTGAATTGCCTTTAAAGATTGAATGAAGGCGAAATGAGTATTTTACAAAAAAATACTAGCACCGATAATTATAGAACAATATTAAAATCAAACTTCTGTTAAAAGGTTACAGAAGTTTTTTTAAATGCTTCCCAAAAATAGTTTCTAATACATAAAACATTTGCAACAGTCTCTTCGTCTAATGAAGGAGAGACATTTATTTTGTAATATTCAAAAATATATATGTATAAAAAGTTTGTATTAGTGTAAAATTACATTATAATATTTTTGTCATTTACTGTAGGGAGGAAACAACTGTCAATCGTTTATTAATTAGAACCAAAAAATAGAAAATGGGGGAAACATAGTTTGCGAAAAGTAAAGAAAGTGATAATTATATGTTTTATCTTGTTCTTGGCCACTACTTTTATTGTCAAAGAAGCAAATGCTGCTTCTACTGACACAATAAAAATCACAACAGAAGCTGGATTAGCTGGTAAGGTAATGGATGGAAGAGGATTTCAATTAAAAGTTACAATGGAAAATACAGGAGAAGACTTTAAAGGAGATTTATTAATTCCCTATTCTCCAAGCTATGAAGCTGGAGGACAAACATTAGTTTCTGTCGATATCCCGGCAAATAGTAAGAAGACCTATATGGTCACAATCCCTGGGATTTCTTCTGATACAGATTATGCTAACAAAAAGATGAAATTATATCGCGGAAGCTGGCAGAATGGAGATGAAGTAACTTTTACTGGAGTAAAAGAAGTAAGGGTAAATCTTATCCCTGAACAGACTTTAGGTATTCTTACTGATCAATATGATAAATTTAAAGATTTAAGAAAGCTGCCTAGTAATTCCATTTATACAACGGAAATGATCAAAGAAGAAATACCTGATCAGGCATTAGCGCTTGAAACAATGAGCTATCTGCTGGTTGATCAATTTTCACTGAGTGAATTAACGGATGAGCAGCAGCAAGCAATAAAAAAAATGGATTGAAAATGGAGGTATTTTGATTACTGGTGCACAACCAAATGGAAAGCAAGCATACGGTCATTTAGAAACATCGATGCCGCTCGCACTTGGCAAAAAAGAACCTTTTTCCTTGACGGTTCTAGACACAAAAAATAAACAGCAAGCGAAAATAGATGGTTATCAATCTACCTTAATAGAGGGCGCAGAAGCAATTGTTTTACATAATGACCAGCCGATTATTGCGAAAAAGGAGCTCGGTGAAGGAAAAATTATTCAAGCTTCCTTTTCACTTAGTGATTCCAGTTTTCTTGGCTGGTCCGGATTTAATAGTTGGATAGAAAAAATACTATTAGCTGAAAGTTCGCAGCATGCCAATAATTCTCAATATAACAGTAACCCAATTGGTGATCTCTATAATAGTTTTGTGCAAGCAAATGAATATTTCGAGAGCTCCACTATTTCCACTAGTATATTATTAATTATTTTGACAGGTTATTTGCTTGTTATTGTGCCGATTTTATACGTTGTGTTAAAAAGAATCGACAAACGGGAGCATGCTTGGTGGATTATACCGAGCTTATCGATTCTTTTATCGATTGCGGTGTTCCTAACGGGTGCAAAGGATAAAATAAGAAATCCGCAATTTAATGAAATGGGTGTCTATCAATATAGCAATAACTATTTATCTGGATATCAAGCTACAACTCTTTTATCGAATAAATCTGGTGATTTTACATTTATGTATGATAAAAATTTGTATACTCCTATTCCTTTTACTGGATATGGAGAATTACAAACGAAGGCCGTTACAAAGGAAAAAATTAAAAAGAATGAAGTGATTTTTCCGGATGTAGAGTATTGGTCCAGTCGTACTATGTACGGCAAGTCCAGTATCCCAGTAGAAGGTGGATTCAGTCATAAGTTTGAAACAACAGAAAAAGAGATTACTGGTTCCATAACAAATCATTTTCCATATGATTTCTCCAACCTATTTATATGGTCGGGAACGGAAAAAATCGAATTAGGTTCTCTTGCTGCTGGAGAAACAAAAAAAATTAAGGTTTCTCGTAAGCATAAGTATTTTTCTAAACCATCTGATTCGAATCAAGGTTCCTATGTTTATGATTACAATGGAAATGATTTAAATGAATATAGAGAATTAGTTGCTTCAGGCTTGGTGTTGAATACGGAGTATTTTCAGACTGTGACAACTGGAGATCCATTATTAATTGGAATTACAAATGAGGATATCATCAAGGTTGGTTTAACAAGTGGAAAGGTAACGAAGAACAGCACTAATTTAATAATGGAGCCTCTTACAATAGCCAATAATTTTCCTGGGCCTTTTACCTTGAATGAAGGAGATATGTACCAGAAACTAGCAGTAATTAAAGGAACTGTCTATAATCAAAATTTCCAAGAAAATGATTTTACGTTAGAAGATGGGGAGTATCTCTATACACTTGGAATTCCGAAATCTTATGAAGATAGCTCGATTGCTTTTGAATCTATTACGATACAAGCAAGCGGAACTCCAGGTGTGAAATACAGTATTTATAATAAACGCACAGGAAATTATGAAGAAGTAAAAAATCTTTTCAAATTGGAGAAACAAAAGATTGCCGACTATTTGGATGAAAATAGAAAAATTACGCTGAAGGTGAATAAAGCAACAAATGGAGACCCATACATGCAATTGCCAACTGTTAAGGTGAAAGGAGAGATAAAAGAATGATAGAAATTAAAGGTCTTTCCAAGAAGTATGGGAAGTTTACAGCACTTGAACCATTAGATTTACAAATTGAAGCTGGATGTGTGTTTGGGTTTGTCGGCCAGAACGGAGCTGGTAAATCTACGACCTTCTCCATTCTTGCTACCTTATTAGCACCTACTTCTGGAACAGCAACGATAAATGGTGCAGATATTATCAAACAGCCGAAAGAGGTAAGAAAACAGTTAGGGTATATGCCTGATTTCTTTGGTGTTTATGATCAGTTAAAAGCAGAAGAATACTTAGATTTTTATGGTGCTAGCTATGGAATTTCGGCTGCACAAAGAGAAAAGTTAATTCCGCAGCTGTTAGAGCTAGTAAATCTTTCTCATAAGAGAAAAGAATATGTTGATCTTTTGTCGCGAGGGATGAAACAGAGACTTTGTCTTGCCAGAAGTTTAATTCATGATCCAGCAGTTCTTATTCTAGATGAGCCTGCATCTGGATTGGATCCACGTGCACGAATAGAAATGCGGGAGATTTTAAAAGAATTAAAGAATATGGGAAAGACCATTCTGATTTCTTCACATATCTTGCCAGAATTAGCAGAAATGTGTGATGTCATTGGTATTTTGGATCAAGGAAAATTAGTAGCGCAAGGAACGGTTTCAGCTATTCAACAGCAATTACAGAGTGAAAAAATCATTAATGTCAAAACATTTGATGTACAAAAAACGATTGCATTTTTGGAAGAAAGTCCACGAATTACAAAGATAGAAGTGCTGGAAGATGGCAAAGCAATTCAGTTCCTCTTTAAAGGTGGAGATAAAGAGCAGCTAGAATTATTAAAAACAGCGATTCAAAAAGAAATTCCGATTATTAGTTTTTCAGAGATGGAGAGCAATTTAGAGGATGTCTTTATGGAGATTACAAAGGAGGTTGAATTCTCTTGAAAGCTTATTTCATGAATCCAGTATTAAATAAAGAGCTAAAGCTACGTTTTCGTTCAGGAAAAACATTTGTCGGAATTCTGTTTTATCTGCTTGCGCTTACCTTGCTGATGGTTGCTTTAATGTATGTACTCAGAACCTCGAGCCCAAATGGATTTTTTAAACCACAGGAAAGTCGCTTGATGTTTATGTTTTTGGCGTTTGTTCAATTAGGATTAGTTTTATTTATTACACCAGGACTGACAGGTGGGGTAATTAGTAGTGAAAGGGAAAGACAAACCTTAAGTATTCTTTTAACAACCACCCAAAGCAGCTTTACGATTATTCTCGGCAAATTGCTTTCGTCCATTTCGTACTTAGTACTATTAATTTTAGCAAGTCTTCCGATATATAGTTTTGTGTTTTTATATGGTGGGATTTCGCCAACGCAGTTAACACAAGTATTTTTCTTCAGCTTATTTACGATGCTTGTCATTGGCAGCTTTGGTGTTTTATTTTCAACCCTTATACGCAAAACAATTGTTAGTATGGTGACAACCTATAGTGTTGCGTTATTTATTGTGGCAGGAACGGCAGTTATTTCTCTTATCCTTTTTCAAATAGCGAATATTCATGCTTCTGCGACTCCGGCAAAAGTTCCATCTGTATACTTTAGTGCCATGTTTAATCCTGGTATTGTGCTTGCAGATATATTTGAACCAACTGTTTCGGAACAAATTATAGAATTGACAGGCATTAAGTTTCCGATTTGGGCTGCCCACCTTATTACTTATTGTATTGTGATTGCACTGTCACTAACAATTAGTGTTCGTAATTTACGTGCCAATATGAAAAAGGGAAGTTGATAAGTCTATGGAAAATCTTCAGCAGTATAAGGAATTGCTCAAACCAGTAAGAAAATCTATTGTGAGAGAGTTGCTTGCAAAAGAGCTATGCCTATTACTAGCACTTATAGGAGGAGGATTTCTCCTCCTTTCCATAATGGCGTATCTTTTTATTCTGCCTTTTTTGTTATACTATCTCTTCGCCGTGCTGGGTCTTGGTGTTTCCATTTCTCTCCTCCGTTTATGGAGAAAATGGCCAACAGAAAAACAAGCGGTAAAACTATATAATCAGTTTGTTGCCGATGATTATGCAACGACGGCCTTTTCCTATCTACATAGTGAAGGTGCGGTCGAACAAGTAGTTGTAAAGCAAGCGATAGCGCAAATGACAGAGAAACAACTAGCTGTATTAAGCCGAAAGAAAAGATATATTTATCCGAAATTTATTCTTTCAGGAATGGTATGTTTCATCATTTGTCTACTGTTACAGTTTTTTCCATCAGCGAATATGGAAGCTGCCAAGAAAAAAGAGAATGAGATAAAAACAATCGCTAAAGCGGAAAAGGAATTAGAAAAAGCGATAAAAAAAGAAACAGATAAACAGGTGAGAAAAGAGCTAAGACAAATCCAAAAGCAATTAGAAAAGAAGGACACGGTCGAAAAAACCTTTGCAGAATTGGAAAAACAGGCGAAAGAGCTCCAACTGCAAAAGAGAAAGATTCAAGAGAAAAGCAAGGAACGCCAACAGACAGAATCCATGCTGAATGAGGCAGGTTTGAAATCTCTCGCTAAGGCTATCTCAGAGAAAGATAAGGAAGGAGTACAGAAAGAATTACAAAAAGCAAACGAACAATATAAACAATTAACAGATCAACAAAAAGATGCTCTCAATCAATTGACAGGTGCAAATAAGCAATTATCAGAAGAACAGCTTCAACAGCTATTAAAACAAATGGATGAATTGCTGAATAATGAGGAATTGCTGCAACAATTAGAAACTGTGCAAGCAGAACTTGACCAGGTAGGGAAAAAGCTGGAGGATGAAAGTCTAGCAAATGGAATAACAATCCCTAAGTCTCGTACGGTTGCCAATGGCTCAAGTAATAATGAAACAACTTCTTCAGGAGAAACAACTACCAGTAGTCAGCAAGGGCAGAATGATAAGGGCAACTCAACAAATGGAAATAATGGTTCTTCCAGCTCGGGTAATGGTGCAGGTAATAGCAATGGATCAGGATCAGGCTCAGGAAATGGCTCCGGTTCAGGCAATGGTGCTGGTGGATCAGGGAATGGGAATGGCCCAGGAGCTGGATTCGGAAGCGGAAGCAGAGAATTATTAACAGTACCGGAAAAAACAGATGGAAAAGATAATGTCGAAGTGGATTCAGGTAAATTAGGCAATGGCAAGCAAGGTCAGATGACAGAAGGGGAAGGGCCCGTTCTAAAAGGGAATATTCGTCCGTATGAACAGGTATTTTCAGAATATGAAGCTTCTTACAGGGAAAGTATTTCAAGATATAAATTGCCAAATGACTTGGAAAATATTGTAAAGAACTATTTTACTGATATCAAACCAAATGAAAAGTAGGGGAAAAGATGGAAAAAGAACTAGTGGAACAGGATTTTATCCAAGCAGAGGCTTTGCTTAAAAAGGTGAAAGAGGAGATTGGCAAATTCATTGTCGGACAGGAAAAAATTACTGATGAGGTACTTTGGAGTATGCTGGCAGGTGGACATGTACTTTTAGAAGGACTTCCAGGTCTTGGAAAGACGATGATGATTCGCACTATTTCGGAAGTCATGGACTTATCCTTCGCGCGAATTCAGTTTACGCCAGATTTAATGCCAGCAGATATTACTGGTACGATGGTGCTGCAGCCTGATAATAAAGGAAAACAACAATTTCATTTTCATGAAGGACCTTTATTTAAGCATATTGTTCTTGCAGATGAAATTAACCGTGCAACACCGAAAACGCAAAGTGCTTTATTGGAAGCGATGGGGGAGAAAACAGTCACCATTATGGGGGAAACGAAAAAATTAGCAGCGCCATTTTTTGTATTGGCAACACAAAATCCCCTTGATATGGAGGGAACTTATCCATTGCCGGAAGCTCAGTTAGATCGGTTTCTATGTAAATTGCATGTTACTTATCCGTCAAAAGAAGAACTAAAAGCCATTATTAAAAAGACTACTGGAACGGAGTCAACTGTATTAACGCGTGTTGCCTCTGTAGAGGATATTCTTCATTTACAAAGTCTTGTCAAACAAATTCTCGTTGCGGATGATATTTTAGATATTGCTGTCAATATTGTTTCTGCCACTCATCCTGGTTCGGAGGATGCGACAGAATTAGGAAATAAGTATATTCAGGCAGGGAGCGGTCCGAGGGGACTGCAGTCCTTAGTAAACATGGCAAAAGCAAGAGCATTAGCTTCTGGAAGATTGCATGTCTCCATGGCAGATTTGCGTTATGCGGCACTACCAGTGTTTAGACATCGAATTTTGCTTAATTTTGAAGGGGAAATTGCGGGCATTACGACTGATCAAATTATGGAAGATATTTTGGAAAAAACATTACGCATTGAAGCAGGGAAGGGACGATGAAGAACTATCATTCCTTATTAGCAAGAATGAACCGAAAAAGACTGCAAGTTTCGACGAAGGGTGCAGGAATGCAGAATGGTCGAAGAAAATCTCATATTCACGGAACCTCCTTGGATTTTGCTGATTATAAAATCTATCATCCTGGTGATGATATTCGCCAAATCGATTGGAATGTATATGGCCGAACTAATAAGCCATATATTAAAAGATTTCAAGATGAAAAGGAGATATCAGTTAGTATCTTCCTTGATGGGACTGCCTCAATGAAACAAATACCTTCCAAGTGGGAGCTAGCAAGAGAATTAGCAGCAGGCTTAGCTTATATCACATTATCCCATGAAGATAGACTGAGTTTTTCTGTTGTTTCTACAAAGCATTCCTTTCATCGCAAAGGTTCAGTTCATAATAAACGAACCTTTTATGAGATTGTTGATGTAAAGGAGCAGACGATTAATGAAAGCTTCACACAATCATTAAGCAGTTCTATAAAAGCGCCGACACAAATGATTATTTTGATAACAGACGGTTTAGAAGCTTTGCCATTATTTGAGGAAAGTTTTAAACGATTAAAATACCGCAATCAGCAAATATGGCTGATTCAATTACTAAGTGAGAGCGAGATTCATCCGAATCTATCTGGTGACATACAATTAGTCGATAGTGAAAATGGAAAAACCGTGGATGTAAGTCTAAATAGCTCGATTAAAACACTTTATAGAAAAAGACTCGATCAGCATAATCAAGAACTAGAAGTTCTTTGTGCTACAAATGGTATCCGTTATTGCCAAATCAGCGATAAACTGGATATCCAAACGATTATTTTACGAGAACTGGCGTTTGCTGGATTGGTTCAATAATTCTTTTTCATTACGAGCCAAAAGGAGAGACAAAATGCATTTAGCACAACCCTATTATTTTTTGCTGCTAATTTTTATTGGATTATTCATCCTAATATATTTTTTTCGCAAAAAATATACAAAACAAACTATCCCCTCCAATTTACTTTGGGAGGAAGTTCTTAAGGAAATGAGGGCATCCTCCTGGTTTCATAAATGGCAAAATAATGTTCTATTCTGGCTGCAGCTTCTATGCTTGCTACTCTTGATGTTTGCATTAGTAGGACCATATTTTGCTAAAGAAACGATGAAAGGGGAGCAAATCATATTCTTATTTGATACCTCGGCTTCGATGGCCGCGAATGGTAGTAGCTCTAACCGTTTAGAAGATAGTAAAAAAGAAGCACTCGAAATGATGAAAGGTCTTCAGAAAAATCAAGCCGTTACGATTTTAGAGGTAAATGATCGTCCTCAAATACTTCTGCATAATGAGTCAGAGCGAGATAAAATAAGTGCCGCAATCAAAGGGCTAGAACTTTCCTATACACATGAAGACTGGCAAAGTGCAACAGAGCTGACGGCAAGTCTAGCGAAAGAGGGTAAAACGGCCATTCATATTTTTTCGGATGGGGTAGAGAAGGAAAGAATAAAAAATATCGATTCTTTTTATGTAAAAGTACATAATCAAGAGCAGGAAAAAGCAGAAAATGTTTCAATTTTATCTTTTGGTGTATCAAAAAATGCCGATAAAATAGCGGGAATTGCGATGGTGGAAAACCAAACAGATTCCCAAAAAACAATACCTTTTCAAGTTGAAAGTGAAAAAACAGTGCTTTATCAACAAGATATTGAATTAGAGCCAAAGGAAAGAAAAGTAATTGCGATAAACGATCTTCCTGAGAAATCTTATTACAGTGCCCAACTTAATGTAACAGATGATTTTTTAGTTGATAATATGCAAACCGCTGTATTAAATAAACAGGCAACAACTATGTATACTGATAATGAAATGAATCCTTTTTTGGTAAAAGGATTTGAGGCGATCGGTCTTCAAGTTATCCAAATGGAGAATAAAGAAGATTTTCTCACAAAACAGGATGGTATTTTCCTATTATCTGGTTCTGCGTTACCCGAACATATCGAAGGCCCATTTGTTTTCTTCTTTACAGGTGGAAAAAAAGAAGAAGTGCAAACAGTGATAGAACCAAGTGAGGATGAACTACTTTTACATGTCGATATGAAGGATGTTTTTATCACAAGTGCAACGAAGCAGACAATGAAAACGATGAAACCCATTGTTAAAAGTGGAGAACTGCCGTTAATTCAAAAAGGTGAATGGAATAATCAGCCCGCTATAGCTATTCAATTTGACTTAAAAGATAGTGATTGGCCATTACATCCAAGTTTTCCGATCTTTTTATATAATATGTATCAATGGCTTTCTTCTCAATCCAATTATGTTGGTGATTTTCAGCCATTAGAATCGCGGACCATTCATTTAACAAGCAAAGAAACAGAGTGGGATATTTATAATGAAAGCGACCAATTAGTGAGAACCTTCTCATTGGATGATGGTTTCCAAGCACCAAAGCTGCCTGGTGTTTATCAATTGACAAATGGCTCTGAAATTCTTTATTTTTCAGTAAATCTAGATGATCGAGAGAAGACGACTGCTACGCAAAAGTCGTTTGTTCTAAATGAAGATAAACTAATAGGCAATGAAATGACAAAAACGCAGAATGATTGGTTATGGTATATTTTATGCTTGCTTGCGCTGATCATTTTATGTATGGAATGGGAGGTGTATCGACGTGCAGATAGAGTTTAAATACCCATTCATTCTATTAATTTTTCTTCCTATTGTCTTTCTTCTTTATCGGTACTGGAAACAATCAAGGATGATGTCAAATAGAAAAGAAAGACAAGTTATTCTCTTTTTAAGAAGCTTGATTTTTTCTCTATTAATTCTTGCGCTTGCCATTCCACAAATAGTTCTGCCGCAAAAAGAAAACCAAGTTGTTTTTCTGATGGATCGCAGTGCAAGTGTACAAGATGCAGGAGAGCAGCAGCTTGAATGGCTGGAAAAAAGCTTGCGATATAAAAAAGAAAAAGATCTCTATAGTGTTCTTTCCTTCGGAGAAAAAACAACTATAGAGCAAATGATGGGCAAAGATGAACTTCGTTTTCCGAAATGGAATGAGGAGTTAGGCAAAGACCACACAAATATTGAAGGGGCGCTTAACCTTGCCAGCAGTGTTTTTTCCAATAATAGCGGCGGTAGGATTATACTGTTTACCGACGGGAACGAAACGATGGGAAATCTTACTGAAGCGGCAAAATTATTAAAAAACCGCTCCATTGAATTAGACACTGTGCTGCTTGAGCCCTCTTTATATGAAGATACTGCTGTTACAGATGTAGAAGTGCCGTCCACTTTATTTGAAGGGGAACAAGCAAATGTTTCTGTAACAATTGAAAGTAATAAGGCGAAAACGGGATTACTTCATTTTTATGAAAATAATCATAAAATTGTCTCAAAGTCTATCAAAGTGAAAGAAGGTACAAATGTAATCCCTATTCAGTTTCCTGTAAAACAGACTGGCTTGGTAACATATAAAGCAGAAGTTGAACTTATGAATGATGCCTATGCTGAAAATAACAAGCTTCAGGTTGTCAATACGGTTAAAACCATTCCGAAAATTTTAGTAGTGCAAAATAGTCCCAATGAAGCATTTGTTCAAGCATTAGAAGCTGCTGGGTATAAAGTAGAGGTTCGTTCCTCTATTCAGCTTCCTACTGTGCTTTCTGGCTATTTAAACTATCAGTCGATTATTTTTAATAATATTGCAGCAACAGATATTACGGAAAAGCAAATGAGTCTTATTGAAAAAAGCGTTAAAGACTTTGGCGTCGGTTTTCTCATGACGGGTGGAGAAAACAGTTTCGGGTTAGGAGGATATTTTCAAACCCCTATCGAAAAATTATTGCCTGTTGATATGGATATAAAAGGGAAAAAGGAAATGCCCTCACTGGCATTAATGATTGTTTTGGACCGTTCGGGAAGCATGGACGGATCGAAATTTTCGTTAGCAAAAGAAGCAGCAGCTCGGACTGTAGAATTGCTTCAAGAGACTGATACATTAGGATTTATAGCTTTTGATGATAAACCGTGGGTTATTGTAGAACCTGAACCTTTGAAAAATAAAGAGGAAGTTGTAGAGAAGATTCGTTCTGTCCCAGTTGGCGGCGGAACCGAAATTTATGGGTCATTACTGGAAGCCTATGAGCAAATCAGTGATTTAGATGTAAAAAGAAAACATATTATTTTGCTAACAGATGGACAATCTGCAACGAATAATAATTATGAAGAGTTAATTAATAATGGCAGCAAGAAAAACGTTACAATTTCAACAGTGGCTTTGGGGGCGGATGCAGATCGGAATTTATTAGAAGAATTAGCGGAAATGGGAGCTGGACGTTTTTATGATGTACAGGATTCTTCGGTAATTCCTTCGATTCTATCAAGAGAAACTGTTATGGCGACAAGAACTTATATTGAGGATAATCCGTTTTATCCTCAAATAAAGTCTGGCTACGGATGGGATTCCTTGTTTAGTAAAGGGGTACCAAAAATGAATGCCTATATCGCAACAACGCCAAAATCAGAAAGCACCGTTCCAATTGAGAGTACAAAAAAAGATCCTGTTCTAGCGGAATGGCAATACGGTTTAGGTAAGGCAATAGCTTTCACTTCTGATGTAAATGGTATGTGGGCAGGAGATTGGGCGCGTTGGAACCAATGGAGTAGTTTTATGACAAAAATGGTCGCAAATACCCTGCCACAGTACGATTCGGAAGCATATTCTTTATCCGTTGAAAAAGCGAAAGACCGAACCTATCTATCGATAACCGCTGATCATTTATCGATGCTTCCGATTGAAACAACCATTATTTCCGAAAGAGGAGATACGGTGGAAGGAAATACAAAAATGATTGCTCCAGGAAAATATGAAGTGGATGTTGACGATGATCCTGGTCTTTATTTTATTCATGTTAAACAAACAGATGAGGACGGAAACGTTACTGTTTACCAATCAGGATTTACCGTTCCCTATTCAGACGAATATTTAATTACCGGAGCAAATAAAGAAAAGCTTGCTGAGCTTCTGGCGATAACTAACGGATCTCAGCTGGAGAAAGAATCACAAGCGTTTCGTCCGTTAAAGGATCCAGTTAAACAAAAGCAGGAAATTACTGAAATCTTGCTGCTGATTAGCTTCCTGCTTCTATTTTTCGAAATTGCTATTAGAAGACTTGGATTACCAGTGAAATTTTTCCCTGTCTTTGAAAAGAGAAAAAGAGGTAAGCGTCAAAATAATCGAGTATCTTCTATAGAGAAGAAAAAAAGTGTAGCACCTAAAGAAAGACCAGTTGCTTTAAAGAAAGATGTTTCAAGCAGAGAACCGAAACAAAAGCAAGAAAAACCGCTAGAGAAGATAAAGACGGAAAAGGTAGACAGCGAAAATCATTTGGAACAATTATTACAAATGAAGCGGAAGAAAAAGCGATGAATCAGATTGGTATGAAACTGCAGACAAACTTTATTGATTGTCTGCAGTTTTTTGAGGTGGAAAAGGTAATAGAGAAGTACCATCTGTGACCGAGCAAGGGGCAAGAAGTCAAGTCCGAAATAATGTGTAAATTCCTTAACTACAATGTTACAAACTTAATTTAGATTCTTTTAATTCTAGGGTATAATAAACTAATATTGTAATATTTTGGAATAGAGGAAATGGTCAAAAAAAAGGAGAGAGACATGAGCAACAAACTACTATAGTTTATTTGGAGTTATCTAACTTATTCCTTCGAAGAGGCTATTGATGGAGCAGATTTGATAGCGGAAGTAAAAATAATGGTAGAACTACTGCAAAAAAACACCGTAACGGCTACACATGAACTAGGAAATGCAATTGGTATAGGCGATTTATATAGTGTAGTTAATAAAAACAAACTAATGTATGGGATAGAAAACAGAACTGAAATGCACCACAAACTGCTGATAAAACAGATGCAAAAGAGGCTACGAGATAATTGAAATTCTAGAATTATGAATCTAGCAATTTTTTAGAAATATTAATTTTAATATTCAAAGATAGAGTCCTCTAGAAAAGAGATATATGAAACGTTTGATTAGGCAGCTTTTATAAGGTGTCTTTTTTCTGGCTCATAATAGCCTTTACGGTAATCACGTCGGTCGGTAGAACGTTCATAAGAATTGGCATTTAGATACAGGTCACGCTTTTTTTCATAAGTTCATTTAATACTAAAACGATAGAAGATTTCGTAATCGCTTCTATATCAAAATTAATTACGGATTCTTTTTACACAATTATATGGACTTAATCGGGAAAGAGGAGAAAAAGGTAACAGAGAAGCTTAGTAAAACCTATGTGTATTTTATGTCAAAAAAACTTATCTCATTTATAGATGCTAAGTCAGACGCCTACCAGTTTGTATAACGATAACTAAGGCGCTTCCGCTTTTCGATTTGTCCGGCTCCGAGTGTCCAGGGATGATGGGCTTCCCGCCGCTTCCCTACCGTTCACCGTGTTTCCTTTATCTCAGTAAGACACTTACCAGTTTGTACAACGATAACCAAGGCGCTTCCGCTTTTCGATTTGTAAAGATATTTTCTTGACATCTTTTTTGGGGGTGTGTAAAATAGTCGATGTAAAGGCTTTTGACTTAACACGGGGGTATTATTCGATGCTTGAGAAAACAACGAGAATGAATTATTTATTTGATTTCTATCAGTCGTTGTTAACACCGAAGCAACGAAGCTATATGTCTCTTTACTATTTGGATGATTACTCTCTTGGGGAGATTGCTGCGGAGTACAATGTAAGCCGGCAAGCGGTGTATGACAACATTAAACGTACGGAAGCAATGCTAGAAGAATATGAGAATAAGTTAGTGTTACTTCAGAAATTTCAGGAACGTCAAGTTCTTTTTGAAAAGATGAAAAAAATGCTAGAACATGATACCTTATCTATATCTGCGTTGCGAGAAGCAGTAGAGGAACTAGAGAAATTAGATTAAGGAGGCTGACGTATGGCATTTGAAGGTTTAGCTGACCGACTGCAGAACACGATGCAAAAAATCCGCGGAAAAGGGAAAGTAAATGAAGCGGATGTTAAAGAAATGATGCGTGAAGTTCGTCTTGCACTCCTTGAAGCGGACGTTAACTTTAAAGTGGTAAAAGACTTTGTCAAAAAAGTAAGTGAGCGTGCAGTTGGACAGGAAGTGCTAAAAAGCTTAACTCCTGGACAACAAGTTATTAAAGTAGTAAAAGAAGAACTTACTGAATTAATGGGTGGAGAAGAAAGTAAAATTGGCGTTAGTAAGCGCCCTCCAACTGTTGTTATGATGGTCGGACTACAAGGGGCAGGTAAAACAACAACTACTGGTAAGCTTGCGAATTTATTGCGTAAAAAACATAATCGTAATCCGTTATTGGTAGCTGCAGATATTTATCGTCCTGCTGCGATTAAGCAATTGCAAACTTTAGGAAAGCAGCTTGATTTTCCGGTATTTTCACTAGGAGATCAAGTTAGTCCAGTTGAAATTGCAAAACAAGCAATTGAAAAAGCAAAAGAAGATCATCATGATTATGTTTTAATTGATACAGCTGGTCGCCTTCATGTAGACGAAGCACTAATGGATGAATTAAAGCAGATCAAAGAACTTGCAAACCCAGAAGAAATATTACTCGTTGTCGATGCAATGACAGGGCAGGATGCTGTTAACGTAGCTGGCAGTTTTAACGAGCAGTTAGGATTAACGGGAGTTGTTTTAACAAAACTTGATGGGGATACACGCGGGGGAGCAGCACTTTCTATTCGTTCTGTTACAAATACACCAATTAAATTTGTTGGTTTGGGAGAAAAAATGGATGCGCTTGAAGCGTTTCACCCTGAGAGAATGGCTTCCAGAATCTTAGGAATGGGCGATGTCCTAAGCTTAATCGAAAAAGCACAAATTAATGTAGATGAAGAAAAAGCAAGAGAGTTAGAAAAGAAAATGAAGTCTGATTCATTTACCTTTGATGATTTTCTTGATTCCTTAAGCCAAGTTAGAAGTATGGGGCCGCTGGACGAATTATTAAAAATGATGCCAGGTGCGAACAAAATCAAAGGCTTAAATAATATGAAGGTGGATGAAAAGCAAATTGCCCATGTTGAGGCAATCATTAAGTCCATGACAAAGCAAGAAAAAGAGCATCCTGAAATTATCAATTCTGGCAGAAGAAAGCGTATTGCGAAAGGAAGCGGAAGAACGGTTCCAGAAGTAAATCGACTTTTAAAACAGTTTGATGATATGAAAAAAATGATGAAGCAAATGACCAATATGGGTCAAAAAGGCAAGAAAAAAGGTAAATTTAAATTACCATTTAACCCTTTTTAACAGCGATTATTTGTAAAAAAGAGGATCTGTTTGTCCATTGGAATGGCGCGGAGACTGCCTGTGAGAGGGCTTAAATAAAGATTTTTAACACTGACAAGAAAAAACACTTTACAAAGTGTTGGAGTATCTGATAATATACTATCTTGTGTGAAACTATTCGGAGGTGCAATATTAAATGGCAGTAAAAATTCGTTTAAAAAGAATGGGAGCAAAAAAATCTCCTTTTTATCGTATCGTAGTAGCAGATTCTCGTTCACCACGTGATGGACGTTTCATTGAAACAGTAGGAACTTACAATCCAGTAGCAAACCCTGCTATCGTGGAAATCAACGAAGATAAAGCTCTACAATGGTTACAAAATGGTGCAAAACCATCTGATACAGTACGTAACCTATTCTCTAACCAAGGTATTATGGAGAAATTCCACAATATCAAAAACGGTAAATAATATTTGATGCAATGAAAGAGCTTATAGAAACGATTGTTAAGCCCCTTGTTGATTTTCCAGAGGAAGTTGCTGTAACTGTAACAGAAGAGGATAATCGTATCACTTACTTGCTTTCTGTCAACGAGAATGACATTGGAAAGGTAATAGGGAAGCAAGGGCGAGTTGCTAGAGCAATTCGAACGATTGTTTATGCAGCAGGATCATTACAACAAAAGAAAATTATTGTTGATATTAGAGATTAAATGAAAAGGAAGGAGGGGGAACCCTCCTTCCTTTATTTTTTAGGGGAAATAGTAGCTTTGGCTGATAAAATGGAAATTTGGCTGAAAAGAGAGCGTGTTTGGCTGATAAATCGGAAATTTGGCTGATAAGAAAGCAGGATTGGCTGATAAATCGAGATTTTGGGCTGATGATCGCACTATAAATAGCTAATATAACTTCATTACCCTAAAAGGCAGAAACAAACGGCAGCTTTTCTGAAAAATAGTTGTAATTACGTTCGGAAAATTGATTCCCCCCTTTGTTTTTAGACGAAAACAGTAATCTGTGTTACTTTGTTAGTAGTAAGGACTAAAGTTGTCATCTGTTAGGAGGAAGTGAATGAAGATTCTTCAGTCTGTAACAGTAAAACAAGTATTAACCGAAACTACCAAAAAGTCGATTTCCGATCGATATAGGCAAGAAATACAGCAGTTAGAAAAAGAAATACAGCAGCTTCAATTTGAAGAAAGAAAACAATTGAAAAATAATCCTTCTATTTCGGAAATAAAAACTTTTTTTCGTAAGGAAGTTACAAATAAATTAGAGAAACAAAAAACGATAGAGTTTCAATTAAAGCAATTACATATACTACCGTTAGGGACAGAGATTAAAGAACAGGAAGTAATGGGACTTGTTGATGTTCAAGTGGGACAGGCTTGGGAAAGTACTAAGAAGACGATTGTTGTCAAAGATGGAATAGTGGTTGACATTCGATAGAGGTGAAGGTAATGGAAAAATGGTTTAATGTTGGAAAAGTTGTAAATACCCATGGGATAAGAGGAGAAATCCGCGTCATTTCTCGTACTGATTTTCCAGAAGAACGATATAAAATTGGAAACACCATTTATTTTTTTCAAAACGATAAAGCAAATCCCCTAGAACTGAAAATTAAAAGTCATCGTGAGCATAAGAACTTCAATCTACTTACATTTGAAGGCTATGATAATGTAAATGATGTAGAATTTATGAAGGGTGGTCTCCTGAAGGTTCCAGAGAGTTTTTTAGGTGAGCTTGCGGAGAATGAATATTACTTCCATGAAATTATTGGCTGTAAAGTAGTGACAGTTAAAGGAGAAGAACTTGGAGAAATCACAGAAATTTTAACACCAGGTGCAAATGATGTTTGGGTGGTAAAGGGTAAAGATAAGAGTGAAATTTTAATTCCTTATATTGAAGAGGTAGTCATGAAAGTAGATGTAGAAGAAAAAGTAGTTGTCATAGAGCCGATGGAAGGGCTGTTGTCTTAATGAAAATTGACGTATTGACTTTATTTCCTGAGATGTTTGAAGGCGTCCTTCATAGCTCCATTTTAAAAAAAGCACAAGAAGCGGAAAAAGTAGCTTATAAGATCGTCAATTTTCGCGATTATGCCGATAATAAACATCAAACCGTTGATGATTATCCATATGGAGGAGGTGCGGGAATGGTGTTGAAGCCACAGCCTATATTTGACGCTGTGGACGCTCTAAAACCAAAAGATAACAGAAAGCCTCGTGTCATCTTGATGTGCCCTCAAGGCGAAAGATACAGTCAAGCAAAAGCAGAGGAATTAGCACAAGAAGAGCATTTGATTTTCATTTGCGGACATTATGAAGGCTATGATGAGAGAATTAGAGAACATTTAGTGACAGATGAAATCTCCATTGGTGATTATGTCCTTACAGGCGGCGAATTAGGGGCTATGGTCGTTATTGATAGTGTAGTACGTTTATTACCAGGCGTGCTTGGAAAAGAAGCATCCCATGTTAATGACTCTTTTAGCACTGGTTTGTTGGAGCATCCTCATTACACTCGTCCAGCCGATTTCCGAGGAATGAAGGTACCAGACACGCTGCTTTCTGGAAATCATGCACATATTGATGAATGGAGAGAAAGGGAATCCTTCCGAAGAACGATTGAAAGACGACCAGATTTACTCGAAAATTATCCGCTGACTGAGAAGCAGAAAAAGTTGGTAAAAGAGCTAACAAATCAGCATCATCCAAGCTAATGGGGGATGGAATTGTTGAAGATTTGATGAAGGAATCTATTAAGGAGCAAGGTAATACTATTATTTTCAGAAAAAATATTGCTGTTATGCTCCTTTTATGTTAAGATAACACTTGTGACTTAAACAGATGAATTTCTGTGAAGGGTCTTATAACGATGTTCCGCTGCAAGTGGTCTCTATCTATGAGTGCAAGAGCGTCTGTTGGAAGGAGTTGAAAACGATGCAAAAATTAATAGAAGAAATTACAAAAGAACAACTTCGTTCTGATCTTCCTGCGTTCCGTCCTGGTGACACTGTACGTGTACACGTGAAAGTTGTTGAGGGTACTCGTGAGCGTATTCAGTTATTTGAAGGTGTTGTAATTAAGCGTCGTGGTGGTGGAATCAGCGAAACTTTTACAGTACGTAAAGTTTCTTACGGAGTTGGCGTTGAGCGTACATTCCCTGTTCACACACCTAAAATTGCGAAGCTAGAAGTTATCCGTCGCGGTAAAGTACGCCGTGCGAAACTTTACTACCTACGTAACCTGCGTGGTAAAAAAGCTCGTATTAAAGAAATTCGATAATTGTTACCAAAAAAGAGCCTGTTCTTGTAACAAGCTCTTTTTTATATCCTTAAATGCTGCTTATAGAAAACTCGCATATTAGAAATAATAGTCCTATAATTCATCCAAAAATGAGGGGGATGCTGAGAAAGGAAACTGAAGTGGTCTTTAAATGGAATCACAACTTAGCAAATCTATTTCTAATCTATATGCGAATAATTGGAGTAATCTGGAACAAAAGTCCAACTGCAATCTTTCCAATTTTACTTCATCCGGAAATTCCGCTAAAATATTATCATGGTAGAGAGAACTTTTAACCATACATAAAAAAATACCTATATTGTTCAGTTAAGGATTGGTGAAAGGTATGGCAACTGAAAAGAAGAAGAAAAATGAAATTTGGGAATGGAGTAAAGCATTAATAATTGCTGTTTTACTTGCTGTTGTTATTCGCTATTTTTTATTTGCTCCAATTGTAGTTGATGGTGAGTCCATGCAGTCTACATTGCTAGATCAAGATCGAATGATTGTCAATAAGATAAATTACAAAGTAAGTGAACCGAAGCGTTTTGATATTGTTGTGTTCCACGCTCCAGAAGGTAAGGACTATATAAAAAGAGTAATTGGTCTACCCGGAGATACAATTGAATATCGCGATGATGTTTTATATGTGAACGGACAAGCTTATGAAGAACCTTATTTAGAACATAATAAAGAAGGCGTAATAGGCCCTCTAACAGAAGACTTTACAGCAACTGTGCCAAAAGGAGAATTATTTGTGATGGGAGATAACCGTCGCAATAGTAAAGACAGTCGTCATATCGGTACAATTGGCTTTGATAAAATTATTGGTACTACAAGTGTGGTATATTGGCCAATAGCTGATTGGAAAATAGTAGAATAATGTTAGTGGGAGAAATAGAGGTGCATGCATGACTATACAATGGTTTCCAGGGCATATGGCAAAAGCCAGAAGGCAAGTAACGGAAAAATTAAAGCTAGTTGATATTATTTTTGAATTAGTGGATGCGAGAATTCCGCAATCTTCACGAAATCCAATGATTGATGAAATTATCCAGCATAAGCCAAGAATTGTTTTGTTAAATAAAGCAGATATGGCAGATAAAGAACGAACGAAAGAATGGATTCGTTATTTTCAAAGTCAAGGAATAAGAGCACTTGCGATTAACTCTCAAGCAGGTGTTGGAATGAAAGAAATTACTGCTTTAGCAAAAGAAGTACTAGCAGAAAAATTTGATCGGATGAAAGCGAAAGGGATTAGACCTCGAGCGATTCGAGCGATGATTGTTGGAATTCCTAATGCAGGTAAATCTACTTTAATTAATCGGTTGGCAAAGAAAAACATTGCCAAAACGGGGAATACACCTGGTGTGACGAAAGCGCAGCAATGGATTAAAGTAGGGAAAGAACTGGAGTTATTAGATACACCAGGAATACTATGGCCGAAATTTGAAGATCAGGAAGTAGGCTTAAAGCTTGCATTAACAGGTGCGATAAAGGATACAATTTTGAATTTGCAGGACATTGCCATATTCGGACTTCGTTTTTTGGAAAAAGAGTATCCGCAACGTTTAAAAGAAAGGTACCAATTAGAAATAATTCCAGAAGATACAGTAGAGCTGTTTGATCGTATCGGTGAGATAAGAGGAGCTCTGTCGGGTGGCGGTATCGTTAACTATGATAAAGTAACGGAACTAATTATTCGTGACATTAGAGGTGAAAAGTTTGGTCCGCTAACTTTTGAAAGAGCAGACGAAATGTAAGGGAAAAACTGCAAGGAGAAGTGGCTAAAAACAGACACTTCTCTTTTTTATGTAATATATTTACCTATAAATGATTAGGTCCAGCGCTTTGAATCATATGGGAGATAAGAAATGATATGAAGCATCCCACACGGAATAATAGGACCATTTATAGGACCGGTCTCTTGGAAGGGAATGTGATCGGGGCTATAAAAAAGGAAGCGATTGAACCGATATAACTACTGAGGTGTAAACAATGAAATTAGCAACAATGAAAGATATCAAAGAGGCGCTAGAAGCAATAAGGGAAGTAAATGACCCATTTATCCTTGAATTAGAAAAGGACGAGAGGAAAGGGGCTCAGAAGCTTTTAGAAGCGTGGAAGAAGCGGATAGAGAAGGAAGAAAAGCTCCATCATCACTTTCTATCGATGAACCACTATGAACAAATTATCAGAAAGCAAGGTTATACATATATAGCAGGAATCGATGAGGTTGGCAGAGGACCGCTTGCAGGGCCTGTTGTTACAGCAGCTGTCATCCTGCCAGAAGATTTCTATTTACCAGGTATCGATGACTCAAAAAAATTATCTGAGAAAAAAAGAGAATTATTTTACGAGGTAATCCAAAAAGAAGCAATTGCCATTGGCGTGGGAATTATTTCACCTGCTGAAATTGATCGTATAAATATTTATCAAGCAACAAAAAAAGGGATGCTTCTAGCAATTAATGAACTTTCACAAACGCCAGACTACTTACTAATTGACGCAATGAAATTAACGACACCATATCCAAGTCAATCTCTTATTAAAGGAGACAGTAAAAGTGTCTCTATTGCTGCAGCAAGTATAATAGCAAAAGTGACAAGAGATCATATGATGAAAGAGCTGCATCAAGAATATCCAGAATACCATTTTGCGACAAACATGGGCTATGGGACACAGGAACATTTAGCTGCTCTTAAAGAGTACGGAATTACCATTCATCATCGTAAAAGTTTTTCCCCTGTGAAAGAGATGGTAGAAAATAACTAAGCTGAATCTGTAAGGAAGGAGGAAGAGAAAGATGAATGTGAACCATATTGTCCAAACTTTATTTCAAGAAAACCTCATGAGTAATAAAAGTCTGGAATTACGAGATGGACAACTAGTTTATGGGAAATTAACGAAACTTTTTCCTCAACAAATGGCAGAGGTACAAATAGGCTCACAAAAAATGCTTGCAAACCTAACGATTCCGTTAACTCTTGATAAAAGTTATTGGTTTCAAGTTTCCATTACAGATAATAAACCAGTTCTAAAAGTATTGCCGCAGTCATCAGAAGTTCCAGCTGCAAAGGGGAATATCAATGGATTACTTCAGCAGCTGCATCTTACCGATACGAAAGAAAATAAACTGCTTCTTCATTTTTTACTATCTAATAATCTACCAATTTCGAAAGAAGCGATAAAATCTATAGGTGAATGGCTGCCAAAAACAATAGGGAAACAGGAGCTTGCTACTATCGGTCTTATGATGGAAAGAGAGCTCCCTCTAACAAAGGAAGTATTTGCAAGTATTTCCGCCTTGCAATCCAATAAAGGAGTTAGTGTGCTGCTAAATGAACTTCAGCAGCAGTTGTCTACCTATCATATTAAAGAACCAAAGGTAGCGGATGTTCTTTCGGGGATTAGTGAGAGTGGAAAGGTTGCTCAAGATAATATCGTTGCTTCACTAAAAGCTGTTCTGCATAAAATGGGCTATTCGTTTGAAGCGGGATTGTTACAGCATACGCAAATAGAGGAGCAAACAACTAAAGAAATATTAAAACCATTGCTGCTAGGATTGATGGGAAAAGATATCCCTGATGTTGTGAAAGAAACTGCAGGTCAATTAATTGATAAAGTGACAGGGTATCAGCTTATCAGTCAGCAAACAGGTCCAATGATGCAAATGATAACAGAAATTCCTCTTCGTTTTTTTAATCAACAAGTGGATGTGACAATGCAATATAATGGCAGAAAAACAGCAGATGGAAAAGTCGATAGTAATTATTGTCGCATTCTTTTTTACTTAGAACTGGCTAATTTAAAAGATACAGTTATTGATATCCATATTCAAAATAGAATCATGAACATGATTATATTAAATGATCAGTCAACAAAAATAATGCCCTTAATTAAACAGGCAGAGGAGCCCTTAAAAGAAAAACTACGGGAATTAGATTATACCTTACTGTCTATTCATGTGAAAGACTTGTCAAAAGAAAACAAACCCATATGGAGTTCCCAACAAGCAGTGAAAGGAAATGCCTACAGAGGGGTGGATATAAAAATATGAATAAACACCATTCTTTAAAAAGGAAAGAAGCAATAGCATTAACTTATGAACAGCAAAAACACGCTTCCCCTACCGTTATTGCAAAAGGCAAAGGCGTGATCGCAGAACAAATTCTGGAACGTGCCAAAAAAGAGAACATTCCAATTCAAGAAGATCCCTCTCTTGTAGAGCTTTTAAGTAAATTAAATATAAATGAACAAATTCCTGAAGATTTATACATGACAGTGGCAGAAGTGTTTGCATTTATTTATGCTTTAGAGAAGGAAGTAACGGAAAAAGAGGGGGAAAAAGCAAAATAAGAAAGAAAAAATATTTTTAATTGTAAAATATTTAAAGATAAAAGCCTTTTTTATAGACAAAGAAAGGTTTTTTCCTTTAAAATGAAAGCGTGAACATATTTTTGTCTTTTCTAAATACATAAAATAATCGTAATTTGCTCTCGAAAAGAATATTAATACAGTGATAACGATACTTATGTTTTGGAAAAAACAAATGAATGGATGGGAAAAGTTATTCATTCACGAAAGTCATCATGCAGTTGTCTCCAATTTTACACAAAAAGGGAAAATAAGGGGTGTGGAAGCTTGAATATTCATGAATATCAGGGGAAAGAGATTTTAGAATTAAATGGCGTCGCAGTACCAAAAGGAAAAGTAGCTTTTACAGTAGAAGAGGCAGTGCGAGCTGCAGAAACATTAAATAGTGATGTATGGGTAGTGAAAGCGCAAATTCATGCAGGTGGTCGCGGTAAGGCTGGAGGAGTAAAAGTTGCCAAAAGCTTAGATGAAGTACAAACATATGCTTCTGACATTCTAGGGAGCACATTAGTAACTCACCAAACAGGTCCCGAAGGAAAAGTTGTAAAACGATTATTAATTGAAGAAGGTTGCCGAATCAAGAAGGAATATTACATAGGTTTTGTTGTGGATCGAGCAACATCTAGAATCGTATTGATGGCTTCTGAAGAAGGCGGTACAGAAATTGAGGAAATTGCAGAAAAGTACCCAGAGAAGATTGTAAAAGAAGTTATTGATCCAGTGACTGGCTTAACACCATTTCAAGCACGTCGAGTTGCTTTCTCTATTAACATTCCGAGCAAGCAAGTTAATAAAGCGGTTGCCTTTATGACTGGATTATATAAAGTATTTGTTGAAAAAGACTGCTCTATTGCTGAAATTAATCCCTTAGTTTTAACGGAAGATGGAAATATTATTGCATTGGATGCAAAATTAAATTTTGATTCAAATGCATTGTATAGACATAAAGATATTGTTGCCTATAGAGATTTAGATGAAGAAAACGAAAAAGAATTAGAAGCTTCTAAATATGATTTAAGCTATATTGCCTTAAATGGAAATATTGGCTGTATGGTCAATGGTGCTGGACTTGCTATGGCAACAATGGATATTGTTAAGCATTATGGCGGAGAACCGGCCAATTTCTTAGATGTTGGGGGCGGTGCGACAGCAGAAAAAGTAACGGAAGCATTTAAAATCATTCTATCTGATTCTAATGTGAAGGGGATTTTTGTCAATATTTTTGGAGGCATCATGAAATGTGATGTTATTGCGACTGGAATTGTAGAAGCCGCAAAGCAAGTTAGTCTTCATGTACCATTAGTTGTTCGCTTGGAAGGAACAAATGTGGAGCTTGGCAAAAAAATTCTTCGTGAATCTGGAGTAGATATTGTCGCAGCAGAATCAATGGCTGATGGTGCTGAGAAAATTGTAACCCTAGTAGAACAAGGAGGGAATGCATAATGAGTGTTTTTATTAATAAAGATACAAAAGTCCTTGTCCAAGGAATCACAGGTGCAACAGCACTATTTCATACTAAACAAATGCTTGAATATGGAACTAAAATAGTTGGCGGGGTAACACCAGGCAAAGGTGGTACAACGGTAGAAGGAGTGCCGGTATTTAATACCGTTAAAGATGCAGTGGATGTAACCGAAGCAAATGCATCCGTAATTTATGTACCAGCTCCATTTGCAGCAGACGCTATTTTAGAAGCGGTTGATGCCGAATTAGACTTAGTAATCTGTATTACCGAACATATTCCTGTTCTGGACATGGTGAAAGTTAAGCGCTATTTGGAAGGGAAAAAGACTAGATTAATAGGACCAAACTGTCCAGGTGTAATTACCCCAGAAGAATGTAAAATTGGCATTATGCCAGGATATATCCATAAGAAAGGGCATGTAGGCGTTGTTTCTCGTTCTGGTACTTTAACATATGAGGCTGTTCATCAGCTTTCTCAAGCTGGGATTGGTCAGTCAACAGCTGTAGGAATTGGTGGAGATCCAGTTAATGGAACAGATTTTATTGATACACTAAAAGCATTTAATGAAGATGAAGATACGTATGCAGTTATCATGATTGGGGAAATTGGTGGGACGGCTGAAGAAGAAGCAGCCCGCTGGGTGAAAGAAAACATGACGAAGCCAGTTGTTGGATTTATCGGCGGTCGTACAGCTCCTCCAGGAAAGCGTATGGGCCATGCGGGGGCGATAATCTCTGGCGGTAAAGGAACAGCAGATGAGAAAATTAGTGTTCTAACGGAATGTGGCATTAAAGTAGCCCCAACACCATCTGATATGGGGGCAACACTTATTGAGGTGTTAAAAGAGCAGTCGTTATACGAAAAATGTAAGACACATGAAGTGGTAGCAAAATAGAGAAAAGCTTAATCTAGCCTTATTCCACTAAATAAGGCTAGGTTTTTTCTTGATTTTTTTAAAGAGGATGGCATATGTAGCTAATCTATTAATTTACAATAGAAACAGTACCTCAATACTAGGAATTTTCAGAAAAACTAATTATAATGAAGGAAGATAATCCTTATTTAATTTATGTTTCTCTTTCTTTTGTATTTTTAGCTGATTTCTTTGTGAAAAGTAGAAAGCGAAAGGAAGAAAAGATGGAAATAATAAATAAATTATTAGTGAAATTACATCATTGTCAAGGAATCAGCTGGAAAATGATCGATCGTCTTCTAAAAGAAGATCCCACTCTTCAGTTGGAGAAAATCCCTTCCTTTATATCCTCGTTGTCACCTACTATGGAAAAGGAAATAGTAGAAACAATCCATTCTCATCATGTAGAAGAACAATTAAACCAATATTGGTTTAATCAAATTCATCCAATTACATTTTTTGATCCGTTATATCCGCCGTTTTTAAAAGAAATATATCAACCACCTTGGGTTCTTTATGCAAAAGGAGATCTTGAACTGCTGCAATCGAAGAGAAAGCTTGCAATTGTAGGTTCGCGCTTAGCTACCAATTATAGTACCAAAGTAATAACAAGGTTGATGAAAGAACTAGTAGAGGAGAAAATCACCATAGTAAGTGGACTTGCACATGGGGTTGATTCGATTGCCCATAAGCTGGCAATCGAAAATGGCGGCAAAACCATCGGTGTTATTGCTGGAGGTATTTTTCATATCTATCCAAAAGAAAGCATAGAGTTAGCAGGAGAAATGATGAAACATCATTTAGTCATCTCCGAATATCCTCCGTTAACTAAGCCTCTAAAATGGCAATTTCCAATGAGAAATCGAATTATAAGCGGTTTAAGCAATGGAACACTTGTCGTAGAAGCAAAGAAAAAAAGCGGCTCCTTAATAACTGCTAATTTCGCTGTAAATGAAGGGCGGGATGTATTTGCTGTTCCTGGCAATATATTTAGTCCTTATTCAGACGGTCCAAATGAATTAATTCAACAAGGAGCAAAGCCGGTGCTTGAAGCAAAAGATATACTAGAAGAATGGAAGCATTTATCGAAGTAGGAAAAAGTAAACTAGAAATAGCTTTGCAGACAAATTTATTAAATAAAATAATCATTTTCACAGATAGTAAAATGAAAATAGTTTGCAATACAAAAGGAAAGTGATACGCTATAAGCAGCAAATTATTTAAGGAATTATCTTTTTTTAGTTCGGTCAGTGTGACTAACATCTCTGCTAATGAGAATTCAACGGAGGGGATTTAGCTGCAGTTAAGAAAGTAAAAACGCTATTCCAAACCAATGAGCAAGAAAAGTTGTTTCCATAAATTTGGAGTTTTTCATGAAAATTCAAAAAAAGTGTTGCTATTTTTATCATTTTGTTATACATTTTGCAACGTATAGATATTTCAAAGATAAAATTATGTAAATAAAGAGAGTGAAAACGTTTGCTAGTTATCGGAATGTTTGACAAATCAAAACATAGTATACAATAATAGTGAATATTTAAATCCCTCTTAAGGAGGACAGTTGATGTCAGATTTTTTAGTAATCGTTGAGTCACCAGCTAAAGCAAAGACAATAGAACGATATTTAGGAAAAAAATATAAAGTGAAAGCATCGATGGGGCATATTAGGGATTTGCCTAAAAGCCAAATGGGTGTTGATATAGAAAAACAATTTGAGCCGAAGTACATAACTATCCGTGGAAAAGGTCCAGTATTAAAAGAACTTAAAACAGCAGCAAAAAAAGCCAAAAAAATCTATTTAGCAGCTGACCCGGATCGCGAAGGAGAGGCAATTGCCTGGCATTTGGCAAATAGCTTAAATGTTGATATCGAATCAGATTGTCGCGTTGTTTTCAATGAGATAACAAAAGATGCTATCAAAGAATCATTTAAGCATCCTCGTGCGATTAATATGGATTTAGTAGATTCTCAGCAGGCTAGAAGAGTTTTAGACCGTTTAGTGGGTTATAATATCAGTCCATTATTATGGAAAAAAGTAAAAAAAGGGCTTAGTGCAGGAAGAGTACAATCAGTTGCAGTACGTCTCATTATTGAAAGAGAACAAGAAATTAAAGAATTTGTACCAGAAGAATACTGGTCCATTGAAGGAAGTTTTATAAAAGGAAAAAATAATTTCGAAGCATCCTTTTACGGTGTAAAAGGAAAAAAAATTGAGTTGCATTCAGAAGATGAAGTAAAAAAAATTACTAGTCAGTTAAAAGATAATAAGTTTACTGTCGACAAAGTGAGTAAAAAAGAGCGGAAGAGAAATCCTGCTGTTCCATTTACAACATCTTCTTTACAACAGGAAGCTGCCCGCAAATTGAATTTCCGAGCAAAGAAAACAATGATGTTAGCACAGCAATTATATGAAGGAATAGATCTTGGAAAAGAAGGAACAGTGGGTTTGATAACCTATATGAGAACGGATTCCACTAGAATATCAGAGGTTGCACAAAGTGAAGCATATGACTATATAAACAGTCAATATGGCAAAGAGTATACACGTGAAGAGAAGAAACAAGAGAAGAAAAATCCAAAGGTTCAAGATGCCCATGAAGCAGTACGTCCAACTAGTATAGGTCGTGAGCCTAGCAAGATGAAGGAATATTTATCCCGAGATCAATTTAGATTGTATAAGCTTGTGTGGGAAAGATTTATTGCCAGCCAAATGGCGCCAGCTGTTATGGATACGATGAGTGTGGATTTATCAAATGGTAACGTCCTTTTTCGTGCTAATGGTTCAAAAATTAAGTTCCCAGGTTTTATGAAGGTATATGTGGAGGGCACAGATGACAACGTTGATGAGAAAGATCGACAGCTCCCAGATTTAAAAGAAGGAGATGTTGTCTTAAATAAGGATATTGATACAAAACAGCATTTCACTCAGCCGCCTCCACGTTATACAGAAGCAAGATTAGTTAGAACACTAGAGGAATTGGGGATAGGAAGACCATCTACATTCGCACCAACTTTAGATACAATTCAAAAAAGAGGTTATGTGGCTCTTGATAACAAACGATTTATTCCAACGGAGCTTGGGGAAATTGTTTTAGAGTTAATTTTAGAATTTTTCCCAGAAATATTAAATATTGAGTTTACAGCCAATATGGAACAAGACTTGGATAATATTGAGGCGGGCAAGGTCAATTGGGTAAAGGTTATCGACGATTTTTATAAAACGTTTGAGAAAAGACTTGAAGTTGCAGAACAAGAGATGCAAACTATTGAAATCAAAGATGAGCCAGCTGGAGAGGACTGCGAAGAATGTGGTCATCCGATGGTATTTAAAATGGGACGTTATGGAAAATTTATGGCATGTAGTAATTTTCCAGAATGCAGAAATACGAAAGCAATCGTCAAGGATATTGGTGTGAAATGTCCGAAGTGTCATGAAGGGAATATAATTGAAAGAAAAAGTAAAAAACGCAGAATTTTTTATGGCTGTGATCGATTCCCAGAATGTGACTTCATTTCATGGGATAAACCACTACAAAGACCATGTCCAAAATGTGAAAATATGTTAGTGGAGAAAAAATTAAAAAAAGGTGTTCAAGTACAGTGCGTAAACTGCGACTATAAAGAAGAACCACAAAGTTAAAATAGCTAGAATAAATAAATTTATTTGAGGGTGAGCAAAAGCTCACTCTCTTGTCACGTTACTGCCCAAGTATTCTTTTTCAAGTATCCCCTAAATTAGATATATAATGGAAGAAAAATAGATATTTTGCGAAAAAATTATTAATTCGCTTAAAGTAGAAACTTTTCATTCTTTCAATCGTATAGTAAAATGCTATGAGTGAACATCATCCATACATTTTAGCAGAAATAAAAAATGACAATTTTTTTACATTTGTAGCTGATTCTAATTCTTCTGTGTTTAAAGCGATATACTCTAGAAGGAAAGTTCCATAATCATTTAGGATTATCTTAATCTCAAAAGGGAAGAGTGTAGAAACAATAGGTTGTGAAAGAAATGATGCGAACAATTCGGAACTTTGTGAAAAATATGTAAATTGATTGATTGTAGCTAAAAAGTATGATAATATGATGAAGCCATTGTGAGGTGAGGTTATGAAACAGGAATTAAACAATCATGTTCACGCATTTATTGCCTATTTGCAGATTGAAAAAAATTACTCACCATATACAATAGAATTTTATACACAAGATATTAACCAATTCTTTCACTTTATGAAAGATCAAGTAATAGACAAGTTAGAAGACGTAAGTCCATCTGATGTAAGAATATACTTAACAGAGCTGTTTTCAAAGCAATTAGCAAGAAAAACAATTGCTCGGAAAATCTCTAGTTTGAGAAGTTTTTATCGTTTTTTGCTTAGGGAAAAAATAGTAGAAAATAACCCATTTTCTGCTGTATCGATCCCAAAGCTAGAAAAGAGATTACCTGATTTTTTCTACGAGGAAGAATTGCAGCAACTCTTTTTATCATGTGATACGAACACGCCCCTAGGACTAAGAAATAAAGCATTGCTGGAATTATTGTATGCAACCGGCATCCGTGTTGGTGAATGTACAAAAATTCAGTTGAGCGATATTGATTTCAGTGTCTCTACTGTGTTAGTTAGGGGGAAGGGCCAGAAGGAAAGATATGTTCCGTTTGGTAGTTTTGCTCATAATGCTCTTGAAGCGTACATAAAAGCGGGTAGGAATCAGTTGATGAAAAATTCAACAGATCATTCTTATCTGTTTGTTAATTATCGCGGAGGAATGTTAACAGATAACGGAGTTCGTGATATCTTAAATAAAATGATGAATACTTCATCCTCACAAGGAAAAATTCATCCCCATAAATTGAGACATTCATTTGCCACACATTTACTGGCAAATGGTGCAGATATGAGAACGGTTCAGGAATTATTAGGTCATGCATTTTTAACATCAACACAAATATATACACATGTCACAAATGAGTATCTAAAAAAGACGTATATGTCTTATCATCCTAGGGCATAGTCAATTGGTAGAAGGAGGAAGTAACATGTCTGAAATGCCACAATTTCATGCAACAACTATTTTTGCAGTTAAACATAAAGGGAAATCAGCAATGTCCGGTGATGGGCAAGTCACACTTGGAAATGCTGTTGTGATGAAACATACAGCCCGTAAGGTTAGAAAGCTTTTTAACGGGAAAGTAATTGCAGGATTTGCGGGATCAGTTGCGGATGCCTTTACTCTTTTTGAACTATTTGAAGGGAAATTAGATGAGTATAATGGGAACCTACAGCGCGCTTCAGTAGAGCTTGCGAAGCTGTGGCGCAGTGATAAAGTTCTTAGAAAACTTGAAGCGATGCTGATCGTAATGAATGAAACGGATCTATTATTGGTATCTGGAACAGGAGAAGTAATTGAACCAGATGATGGTATACTTGCAATTGGATCTGGCGGAAACTATGCTTTAGCAGCTGGCAGAGCACTAAAAACTTACTCAGGAGATAATCTTTCTGCATACGATATCGCTAAAGCAGCTCTAGAGATTGCTGGTGAGATTTGTGTCTATACAAATAATAATATCATCGTAGAAGAATTATAGGGGAGGATTTTTAATATGCAAAAAAGTGCTAGTTTAACACCTCGGCAAATTGTAGAACGACTTGATCAATATATAGTCGGACAAAAAGATGCAAAAAAAGCGGTGGCTGTTGCATTAAGAAACCGTTTTCGCAGAAGCCTTCTTGATGAAAAGCTAAGAGATGAGATTAGTCCGAAAAATATTTTGATGATTGGTCCTACTGGTGTCGGAAAAACAGAAATAGCTAGAAGAATTGCGAAAATTGTTAATGCGCCATTTGTTAAGGTAGAAGCTACTAAATTCACAGAGGTAGGATATGTTGGCCGCGATGTAGAATCAATGGTTCGTGATCTTGTCGAAACATCTGTACGCTTAGTAAAGGAAGAGAAGATGTTTCAAGTAAGAGAAAGAGCGGAAGTTGCGGCAAATAATCGTCTCGTTGAATTGTTAGTTCCGTCTGCTGCAAAGAAATCATCCAGTTATAAAAATCCTCTGGAAATGCTTTTTGGCGGCGGTGGGGCAGACACAGAGGAAGATGAGCCGACTGTAGAAGAAACTAGTAAATCAGAAAAGAGAAAAATAGTAAAAGAAAAGCTTGCTCTAGGTGAACTGGAAGATGAAGTGGTTTCTGTAGAAGTGGAAGAACAACAGCCTTCTATGTTTGACATGCTCCAAGGTTCTGGTATGGAACAAATGGGTATGAATATGCAGGATGCTTTAAGTAGTTTTATGCCGAAAAAAAAGAAAAAGCGCAAATTAACAGTTAGGGAAGCACGTACAATATTAACGAACGAGGAAGCTCAAAAACTAATCGATATGGATGAGGTTACCCAAGAAGCAGTCGTTCGTGCTGAGCAAATGGGAATGATATTTATCGATGAAATTGATAAAATTGCCAGCAAATCAAACAGCAGCTCTTCAGCGGATGTTTCTAGAGAAGGGGTGCAGCGAGATATTTTACCTGTAGTAGAAGGATCTACGGTTGTGACAAAATATGGATCAGTTAAAACAGACCATGTATTGTTTATTGCTGCTGGAGCATTTCATATGTCTAAGCCTTCTGATTTAATACCAGAGCTACAAGGAAGATTTCCGATTCGTGTAGAACTTACTAAATTAACAGTGGATGATTTTTATCGCATTCTTGTGGAACCAGATAATGCGTTGATTAAGCAATATCAAGCATTATTGCATACAGAAGGTATAGAAATTGAATTTTCTGACGAAGCTATTCGTAAGATAGCTGAAGTGGCTTATGAAGTCAATCAAAATACAGACAATATCGGTGCGCGAAGACTGCATACTATTCTCGAAAAATTATTGGAAGATCTTTCTTTCGAAGCACCAGAAATAACAATGGAAAAAATAACGATTACTCCAAAGTATGTGGAGGAGAAGTTAGGAGCCATCTCAAGAAATAAGGATTTAAGTCAATTTATACTCTAATGAAAGCCAATTGGAATTTAAACTCCTGCATTGAAAGGTATAAGTAGACATAGATTTATTTCAAGTGTTGGTTTTAGTTAACAGGAGGAATAAAAAATGGATTTATTAACAAAAACGAGAAAAATAAACGCAATGTTACAAAGAGCTGCTGGAAAACCAGTTAATTTCAAAGAAATGTCTGAAACTTTAAGCGATGTTATCGAAGCAAATATCTTTGTTGTTAGCAGAAGAGGAAAATTATTAGGTTTTGCAGTTAACCAGCAAATTGAAAATGATCGTATGAAAAAAATGCTTGAAGATCGTCAATTCCCTGAGGAATACACAAATAGCTTGTTTAATATTCAAACAACTTCTAGTAATTTAGAAATTGAAAGTGAATATACTGCTTTCCCAGTTGAAAATAAAGAATTATTTGCAAAAGGGTTAACAACTATCGTACCAATTATTGGTGGAGGAGAAAGATTAGGAACATTAATTCTTGCAAGATTACAAGAACAATTCCACGATGATGATTTGATTCTTGCTGAATATGGTGCTACTGTTGTTGGAATGGAAATTCTTCGAGAAAAAGCAGAAGAAATTGAAGAAGAAGCAAGAAGTAAAGCGGTTGTTCAAATGGCAATCAGTTCACTATCCTATAGTGAATTAGAAGCTATTGAGCATATTTTTGAAGAATTAAACGGAAGTGAAGGCTTGCTAGTCGCTTCTAAAATTGCAGACCGAGTTGGAATTACAAGATCTGTAATTGTTAACGCATTACGTAAATTAGAAAGTGCTGGTGTTATTGAGTCTCGTTCATTAGGAATGAAAGGTACTTATATTAAAGTACTTAACGATAAATTCTTATTAGAACTTGAAAAGTTAAAAACAAATAAGTAAGGATAAATTATTATCCATTGTAAAAAACCTTTTCCTTTTATAGAAAAGGTTTTTTTTACGTGACGAAAAATGAGAGTTTTTTTTAACCATCAATCGATAGCTAATAAGTTATGTACATATTATTCGACATAAACCGCATATTTTCCATTTATTTTTCATTTACATTACAGTATGACAAAAGGTATATTAAATCAGATAGAAGAAAAAGGGTAACGTTTAGTAAGTTATGACTATGAAAATAGTAACAATGACGCAGTGAAAAATCGCTTTTTATCCTTTTTTAAGATGATTAAAACCAAATATTAACTAAAATAGGTAAAAAGAATCACTAAAATTCTCCTCTTTTCCATGGACATATTATTACAAATTAATTAAAATAAAAGCTATCATGTAAAAAAAACGTCATCAAAAAACAAAATTCAACAATTTTTTCTCAAAATGATTGCTCGAGGTGTGATGAAGTGAAACTTTTCTCAAATACAATAACTACTTTAGAAAATGCAATTAATTATTCGAATCAAAAGCAAAAAGTAATCTCACAAAATATTGCAAATGTTGACACGCCTAATTATAAAGCAAAGACTGTAACTTTTAAAGATTCGTTATCTAGTGCATTGAATGCTAATGTAACGAATAGTAAGCATATTCCTTTTTCTGCTACTAATACTGCTTCATCAGCTGTCGTTACAAAGAATGGAGTTACTTACAATAACAGTGGGAATAGTGTCGATATGGAAAAAGAGATGGCAGACCTTGCGACAAACCAAATCTATTACAACGCATTAATAGATCGAATTAGCGGAAAATTTAGTTCCCTTGAAAATGTAATTAGAGGAGGTAAGTAATAAAAATGACCATTTTTGCTAGTATAAATACTACTGCCTCTGCTTTAACCGCTCAACGGCTAAGAATGGATGTTATTTCATCTAATATGGCAAATGTTGATACAACAAGAGGCAGATTAGTAAATGGTGAGTGGGAGCCATATAAAAGAAAACAAGTAGTGTTTCAAGAACAAGAAGGATCATTTGCCTCTCATTTAAATGCTGCAAGAGGGAATAGCGGGAACCCTGCAGGTGGTGTGAAGGTATCACGTATTGTAGAAGATGATACACCGTTTGAAATGGTGTATGATCCGGAGAACCCAGAAGCGGACGCAACAGGATATGTTCGTATGCCCAATGTGGACCCTTTACGAGAGACGGTTGATTTAATGAGTGCTTCAAGATCGTATGAAGCTAATGTGACTGTTTTAAATGCATCAAAAAGTATGTTAATGAAAACATTAGAAATCGGTAAATAAAACAAAAAGGAGTACTTAAATGGAACCAATTAATTTTTCACCTGTATCATCTGCATTACCGTTAACAAATACGGCAACAAGTAATAAGACCTCTGCAGCAGATACGCAAAAAAGTTTTGCTTCGTTTCTAAAAGAATCAATTAACAATGTGAATCAAGCGCAAAATGAATCAGATGTGCTAACAAATAAGTTAGCAAGAGGAGAAAACGTTGATTTATCTCAGGTGATGATTGCCTCGCAAAAAGCAAGCATTACCATGCAAGCTACGTTAGAAATCCGAAATAAGGCAGTAGAAGCTTATCAGGAAATTATGCGAATGCCAGTTTAATGTAAGGCTGTTTTCTATAATGGTTACTTTTTACAAGAAAACGAAGGTCCTTCTCTGCTTTAGGCAATTAAGTGTCCATGCCGTTAAAGAGAAGACAGTTAATATAAAAGATGGGCGGTTTATACCTAAACAAATTACGGTAGCCGGGGGAAGAAAATGAAAGAGAATCTAAATAAAATATTTAATCCTTTAAAAGAGTTTTGGCAAAGTCGTTCTAAAAAGCAAAAGACTGTTATAACGGGCAGCGGACTTTTGCTTATTCTATTTGCTGTGTTTGCGACTTATTTTTTCACAAGAGTAACGTTAGTGCCGCTATACAGTAATTTAACACCTTCTGAAACGGGAGCTATTAAAGAGAGTCTAGATAGTAAAGGGGTAACTTCTGAAATATCAGGTGGCGGTACCGTGATTAGTGTTCCAGAGGAAGTAGTCGATACATTAAAAGTACAACTTGCAGCAGAAGGAATTCCTAAGTCCGGTAGCATTGATTATTCCTTTTTTAGTCAGAATGCGAGCTTTGGTATGACAGATAACGAATTTAATGTCTTAAAATTAGATGCCCTGCAGACAGAAATTGCTAATTTAATAAAGAGTGTTGAAGGAATTAATGATGCCAATGTTGTTATTACATTACCAGAAGAAAGTGTATTTGTTTCAGATCAAGGGGGAGAAGCTACAGCTTCGATTGTATTAAATACAAAGCCTGGCTATAACTTCTCTGAAAATCAAATAAAAGGGTTATATACACTCGTGTCCAAAAGTGTACCAAACCTTCCTACAGATAATATCGTCATTACTAATCAAGATTTTGAGTATTTTGACTTAAATTCTTCAGATAATTCTGCGACAGATACTTTTACTGCGCAAAACAATGTGAAAAAGCAGATTGAACGTGATATTCAAAGACAGGTTCAAACAATGCTAGGAACGTTAATGGGACCAGATAAAGTTGTAGTGTCAGTTACTGCTGATATAGACTTTACCCAAGAAAACCGAGAAGAAAACCTAGTTACGCCAGTTGATGAAGAAAATATGGCGGGAATTGAAATAAGTGCACAAAATATTACAGAAACATATACCGGTGAAAATGCTGCCGGTGGAGTTGTACAGGCAGAAGACGATGCCGATGTAACTACTTATAATACAGAAACAGGATCGGGAAATGGCGACTATGAAAAAGTCGAACAAACCGTTAATAGTGAAGTTAATCGTATAAAAAAACAAATTGTGGAAAGTCCCTATAAAATTCGTGATTTAGGTATTCAAGTAATGGTAGAGCCGCCTGATGCAAATGATACTACTTCCTTACCACAGGAAAGTATTGATGATATCTCTAACATATTGGGGACAATTGTTAGAACTTCGATAGATAAAACATCAACAGGCGGAGAACTAACAGATGAGGATATCCAAAGTAAGATTGCTGTGTCTGTTCAACCATTTAAAGGTAAAAAACAAGCAACAGAGGTTGCTCAAACATCAATCCCGTGGTGGATTTATGCCGTTGGAGGAGGTTTACTTGCAGTTATTATTCTATTAATCTTCTTCGTTATGAGAGCGAGAAAGAAAAAACAGGAAGAAGAAGTAGAAGAAATTATTCAGCCAGTTACTTCAGTAGCAGATATTAATGAGGAACAACAAGAATCAGAAGGAACAATAAGACGAAAACAGCTTGAAAAAATGGCTAAAGAAAAACCAGAGGAATTTGCAAAATTACTTCGTACATGGATTACGGAAGATTAAGGGGTGATGTAGATGGCAAGAAAAGAATCAAATGAGTTAACTGGAAAACAGAAAGCTGCCATTCTCCTTATATCGCTAGGTCCTGATGTTGCAGCTTCGGTTTATAAGCATTTAAGTGAGGAAGAAATTGAGAAACTATCTTTAGAAATATCAGGAGTTAGAAAGGTAGAGAATACTTCTAAAGAAAGTGTTTTAGAAGAATTTCATAATATCGCACTTGCTCAAGACTATATTTCTCAAGGTGGTATAGGATATGCAAAAACGGTCTTAGAAAAGGCTCTTGGAGCAGAACAAGCATCCATTATTTTAAATAGGCTTACTTCTTCTCTGCAAGTAAGACCTTTTGATTTTGCCAGAAAAGCAGAGCCGAACCAAATATTAAATTTTATTCAAAATGAACATCCACAGACAATTGCGCTAATTTTATCTTACTTGGATCCCACTCAGGCAGGTCTCATCTTGTCTGAGCTTCCACAGGAAGTGCAAGCTGATATTGCAAGAAGAATTGCTGTAATGGACAGTACTTCACCAGAAATTATTAACGAAGTCGAGCAAATATTAGAAAGAAAATTATCGAGCACTGTTACGCAAGATTATACACAAACTGGTGGTATTGAAGCAGTAGTTGAAGTACTAAATGGAGTCGATAGAGCAACAGAACGCACTATTTTAGACGCACTCGAAATCCAAGATCCAGAATTAGCAGAAGAAATTAAAAAGAGAATGTTTGTCTTTGAAGATATCGTTACATTGGATAATAGAGCAATTCAAAGAATTATTCGTGATTGTGAAAATGAAGATCTTATGCTTGCACTTAAGGTATCTGGAGATGAAGTGAAAGAGATTGTTTATGGCAACATGTCTACTAGAATGGCTGAGTCCTTTAAAGAAGAGATGGAATTTATGGGACCTGTACGCTTGAAGGATGTAGAAGAAGCACAATCAAGAATTGTTGGGATTATCAGACGTCTTGAGGACGCTGGCGAAATCGTAGTTGCCCGTGGCGGAGGAGATGATATCATTGTCTAGATTAATAAAGTCAAGATACTCAAAGCCAGAGACTGCTACAGAGAAGGTTATTTCGATTAAATATATAGATACCTTCAATACGGAGATGGATCTTTCTAGGGAAGTTACACAAGCCGAGTACAACAGGATAGTAGAGTCAGCATGGGAAGAAGCAGAAGAGTTGAAAGCCCAAGCATTGGAAGAAGCCGAACTTATACGAATACAGCTTTCGGAAGAAAGACAGAACTGGGATATAGAAAAAGCAAGTTTAATAGAAGAAGCGAGGAAAAATGGTTTTCAAGCAGGTTACGAAGAAGGTCAAAATGTTGGATATAACGAAATGCTAAGTTTTATTCAACAAGCGAAAGACACAGTAACAGCATCAAAAGAGGATTATGAAAAATACTTACAATCTGCCGAAACTACTATTTTGGAGCTCGCGATTGAAGTTGCTGAAAAAATTATGAATAACAAGATAAAGGAAGAGGAAGAAAATTTCCTTTATCTTGTACAAAATGCTTTAAAAGAAGTAAGGAAACAGAAGGAAATACAGTTACATGTTAGTCCTATCCATTATGAAATGCTAGTAGCAGAAAAAGAGGAATTGTTACAACTATTCCCGATAAAGCCAAATCTTTTCATTTTTCCTGATGAAACGATTGATGAAAATGCTTGTATTATCGAAACGGCAAATGGGCGTTTAGATGCAAGTGTTGATACGCAATTGCTTATGATTAAAAGTAAGTTACTTGAAATATTGGAGAGTGAAGAAGGGTGAAAGCACTAGAGTTACTAAGCTCGATTTCGTCCATTGACACTTATAAGCAATATGGCCGTGTGAAAAAAGTTGTAGGGTTAATGATTGAATCACAAGGACCTGAGAGCTCTATCGGTGATGTATGTAATATCCACATTGGTACAAAGCATAAACGAATTATCAAGGCAGAAGTTGTAGGATTTAACGAGGGAAATATCATTTTAATGCCATATACAACTGTCCAAGATATATCACCAGGCTGTTTAGTAGAAGCGTCTTCTGAGCCATTAGAAATTAAGGTGGGTCCAGGATTAATAGGCACTGCTGTGGATGCATTAGGAATGCCTTTAGACGGATCGATGTTACCAAAAGGGTTAAAGTCTGTTCCAATTGACCAAGAGCCTCCTAATCCAATGACAAGACCACCAATTTCTCAGTCGATGGAAGTAGGAGTTCGATTAATTGATGGACTCTTAACAGTTGGCACTGGACAAAGACTTGGGATTTTTGCAGGTAGTGGTGTTGGGAAAAGTACATTGCTAGGGATGATTGCAAGAAATACGAAAGCAGATTTAAATGTGATTGCCCTGATAGGGGAACGTGGTAGAGAAGTACGAGAATTTATTGAACGGGACTTAGGGCCAGAGGGGCTGAAGCGATCGATAGTTGTTGTTGCAACATCTGATCAGCCAGCTTTAATGAGAATCAAGGGTGCATATACAGCTACTGCTATTGCCGAATATTTTCGAGACAAAGGATTAAATGTCATGTTAATGATGGATTCTGTTACTCGGGTTGCAATGGCACAAAGAGAAGTAGGACTAGCTATTGGCGAACCGCCGACGACAAAAGGATATACCCCTTCTGTATTTGCTATCTTACCAAAACTCCTAGAAAGAACGGGAACGAACGAATTTGGAAGTATAACAGCCTTTTATACCGTGTTGGTTGATGGGGATGATATGAATGAACCGATTGCAGATACCGTACGCGGGATTTTAGATGGGCATTATGTCTTAGACCGAGCACTTGCCAATAAAGGGCAATATCCTGCTGTGAATGTCTTAAAAAGTGTAAGCCGTGTGATGAATCATATTGTCTCAAAAGAACATGTAAAAGCAGCCGAGCGATTACGAGATCTTTTGAGTACTTATATGAATTCGGAAGATTTAATCAATATAGGTGCTTATAAAAAGGGTTCTTCTAAAGAGATTGATACAGCAATGAGGTTATATCCTAGCATCCTATCTTATATAAAGCAGGCAACAGACGAAAAGGTTTCAATTGAGGAGAGTCTTCATTCCTTATTAACTTTAGTTGGAACAGAGGGATAAAAGATGAGCTATCAATTTAAATTCGAAAAGATTTTAACGATTCGCGAAAGAGAAAAAGAAGAAGCAAGCTCTGCTTATAATCAATCAGTAAACAGATTTGAAGAGGCAGCTGAAAATCTTTATGAGCTGTTGAAAAGAAAGGAAGATCTGGAAGCATATCAAGCAGAAAAAATGATGTCCGGATTATCGGTTCAAGAGATTAGACACCATCAGCATTTCGTGGGCAATTTAGAAAAAACAATTGAACATGCACAAAAGATGGTGCACAATGCCCGAAATTCAATGGTCTATTTTCAAGAGAAAATGCTTGAAAAAAACATGGAAGTAAAAAAATTTGTGAAAATAAAGGAAAAAGACCATTCGAATTATTTGGCAATAGCAAGAGCAGAAGAGGCCAAGCAAATGGATGATATTTCCCTTCAACAATACATGCAACATGAAAAGGTAGGTGGCTAAATGGAAAATTCATGGGAAGAAAAAAAGAAGCCATTTAATTTTTTTCAACGAATTCTTATGGTTGCAGTTATTCCGACAATATTTGCAATTATTGTTCTTGTTCTTTTGCTTATGTATTCAGGAGCAGATGTTGCAGAGAAAGGAAAAGAGTTATTAAATGCAATTCCTTTTCTGAGTGAAGAAAAAAAATCTACCGATAAATTACTAGAAAATAATAAAAATACAATTAGCTCTTTACAAACAAAGCTAAAAGAACGAGATAAAGAAATAAAGTCACTGGAGTCACAATTAGAAAATAGTGAAAATAGATTTCAATCTGCCAATTCGGAAAAAGAGAAGCTGCAGAGTGAGTTACAGTCTCTCCAATCCGCCCAAGAGGAAACAAAGAAAGCGGTGGATGAGATTGTCAAAACATATGAAACAATGTCCCCGAAAAATGCAGCAGCTATTTTATCAGAAATGAGCGAAAAGGAAGCAATGAAAATTTTAGGAGAACTTAAACCAGCAAAACTTGCTTCGGTATTAGAGAAAATGGAGCCTTCTGTCGCTTCAAAATATACAGAGCTGCTATCGAAATCAGCAACAGCAAATCATTAAAATTTAAATTCGCTTGAAAGGGGGTGAAAAATTGCAACTAGAGCTGACTAATTCATTAAAGAAAATCGAATCGACAAGCGGCGCTCAAGGGAAAGTAAGAGGAAAAGTAGATGGAAAGTTTTTATCTTTGATAAATGACTTAAAAACGACTTATCAGCACAGTAGTCCTGCGCAAACAAATACTAACTATAAAGAAGATATAAATCAGCTTTTAGCCATATTGTCCAGCTCTTCTGAAGATGGAAATCTCCAACAAAAGATGGATAAAGAAACAATGGTTACGGGAATAGATGGTGATCAAATCCAAATAAATCTTGAATATTTATTGGCTAATTACCAACAATTTTCTCAAGGCGAAGGGATAGTAGATATAGATGAATCCAATATGGCTGCTAAGTTAGCTGAGTTATTTGTGAATCTAGAGAATAAGATCGCTCACGAATTAAAGATAGCAATTAATATGAAATTAGAGCCTGATATGTTTAAGGATACTGAATTATCTACCTTGCTTACTGATTTGAAATTACTGGAACGGACAGTAAAGGAATTACCGGATAAGTCTATTGAAGAAAAAGTTACTGAATCCATAGAATATTTGCAAGGGTTTATGATTTCATTAAAGCAGTTCTTAGAGCAGGACGGCTCTAATATGATGAAAAATGATTCACAAAAGATGGAAAAATTGTGGGGCGAAAGAGAGAAATACAGATTTCCTGCAGTTGATACAAAACAAACTGCAATGCAAAATTTTGCATCACAAGAAAATAAAAATATTCTTTTTAGAGAAGCTAACACGATTGAAATTAATTCGGAATTGAAATCTATTATTTCTTCTATTCTATCAAAAATAGATATGCAGACTAATGAGAAAAAAACAGTAGCTGTACAAAAAGTAATCAATCCAGTAATGGTTAGTTTCTTAAGAAAATCTGAGGAAAATACCCTTTCAAGTACAGAAGTAAAAAAAACTGCCCAAGTAAGTCATGGAGATACTGATTCAAAAGTAATTTCAACTATACAAAATAACATCTTTAAGCAGCACCCACTCACGTTATTAACTGATTCTGGTGAGCTGGCCGCTCCTAAAAATGTTGAAGATCAATTTGCTAAATTATTAGCTAAAAGTACGTTTATAAAAACTGGAGACATACAGAAGCTTTCCATGCGGTTGGCACCTGATCATTTAGGATCTATTCGAATTGAGATTACTCAAAATGAAGGAAATATGATTGCCCGAATTATTACTGCAAATACTGAGGCGAAAGACGTATTAGACAAACAACTTACTAGTTTGAAACATGGATTATCCGCACAGAATTTGCAAGTAGATAAAATAGATATTGTTGTTTCTTCACACCCACAAGAGAGGCTGCAAAGAGAACAGCAACAGCAGCAAGAACAACAGCAGCCACATCCGCAAAGAGACAAGAAAGATGCAGATGATGAAGAGGATAAACGAAAAGCTTCTTTTTTTGAGGAGTTATTAAATTTTGAAGTATAGAGGAGCAAGTACCGATGGCAAATACAATAAATGACCCTTCTCTCTCTTTATCAGAATACCAGAAAACGAAATCTAATACTTCCACAGGCAGCTCATCGCTAGGAAAAGATGATTTCTTGAAAATTTTAATTACACAACTACAAAACCAAGATCCAACAAGTCCGATGGATGATAAAGAGTTTATCGCACAAATGGCACAGTTTTCAAGCTTGGAACAAATGCAAAATTTAAATACTGCGATGACTAATTTAATCTCGCTGCAAACTCAGTCGAACCTTATCTCATACGGACAATTTATTGGTCAAGAAGTAAATTGGAGCAAAGTAGAAACTGATAAAGCTGGGAACGACAAAACATATTCTGGTACTGGAAAAATAAGTTCTATTGCTTATTCTGAAGATAGTGTGATTTTCACATTGGAAGATGGAACAAAGGTTATGCCTGCTAACATCTCAAGTATGAGTAGAAATAATTCGGAAAATAATCTTGTACTAGCAAGCCAATTAATTGGAAAAAAAGTTTCTTATTTGGATGATAAAGAGAAAGAAGTAAGTAATAAAGTTCTATCTGTGTCATTAAAAAATGGACAAATACAACTAACATTAGGTGATGATGCAGAAACGAAAATTACTTCAGGACAAATTATAAAAATTGAATAGGAAGTGATTAAATGGATAAGCAAGTTTATCCTTCCATAAAATCACATGCTGCTATTAAGAACGGTATAGATGCGATTAAATCAAAGGCTGCAGTGCATAAAGCACAAAACATTACATCCTTTTCTACTCATTTACAACAGTCTATTTCTTCTTTAAACACATTGAACATTAGTAAACATGCTAATGAAAGGCTTCAACAACGAGGAATTAAGATAGATGCTGCTAAATGGAAGGCAATCGAGGAAAAGGTTACCGAGGCAAAGAAAATGGGCATAAAGGAATCTCTAGTACTGTTAAATAACGCTGCCTTAATTGTAAGTGCAAAAAATAATACAGTAATCACGGCAATGGATCGTGAAGAAGTGACAGACCATATTTTTACCAATATTAATGGAACAATCATAATGAATTAAGAGGCTGGACCAAAAATGGAGGCCGATAACTGCTGAGTGATAGAGGCAGTTTATTCGAAGGGAGATTATAAACAAATGTTACGTTCATTATATTCAGGGATAAGTGGAATGAAAAACTTTCAAACAAAATTAGATGTTATTGGGAATAATATCTCAAATGTAAATACTTATGGTTTTAAAAAAGGACGAACAACATTCAGTGATTTGATTAGTCAAACAGTTTCTGGTGCAACTGCCCCTGCAAATGGAAATGGAGGGACGAATTCAAAGCAAATCGGGTTAGGATCTCAGCTAGCTTCAATTGATACAGTTCATACTCAAGGACCTACACAATATACAGGCAGAGGGCTTGATTTGGCGATTTCTGGTGAAGGCTATTTTGTAGTAGAAGATGGAGGGGGTAATCCATTTTATACTAGAGCAGGAAACTTTTACTTTGATGAAAACCGAAATATTGTTACGTCGAGTGGACTTAAAGTGTCTGGTGTAGGTACTATTCCAGCCTCAGCAAAAAGCTATAGCATAGGCACGGATGGAACCATTACTTATGTTGATGAAAACGGAGAAACACAAAATGCTGGACAAATCGTACTTGCGAAGTTTAATAATCCAGAAGGGTTAGAGAAAGTAGGCGGGAATATATTTCAGGTTTCTAATAACTCTGGAGATCCTATTTTATCTACTCCAGGTCAAGCAGGTACTGGATCAGTTAATAGTAGTTACCTAGAAATGTCAAATGTTGACCTATCGGAAGAATTCACAGATATGATCGTTTCTCAAAGAGGTTTTCAGGCAAATACAAAAATCATTACAACTTCTGATGAAATTCTTCAAGAATTAGTTAATTTAAAACGATAATTTAATTGGAGGGATAGGGGTTATTCGTAAGGCTAGCCCCTAATAAAAAAATGATACAGTTAACTCGACTAAATGGAAAAAAGTTTTTACTTAATGCTTTATTTATTGAAACAGTCGAATCTTTTCCTGATACAACGATAACTTTAACAAATGGAAATAAATTTGTTGTTAAAGAAAGTGAAGAGGATGTATTAGAGAAAATGAATCATTTTTATCAAAAAGTGAACCTCTTCGGATTACCACATGTGGGAGAGAAAGACGATGAAGAATAATAAAGTTGTTATTATAATGCTCGTTTTATTATTAGTTATTACACTGGCAGGAGCAGGAGCTTTCATTTATATTTGGAAATTTACTGGCGAGCAAAAGACAAATGAACCTTCGATTGACGAAATCTTGGAATCTTCAGTGGATATTGAGGAGATGACGACAAATTTAGCTTCTAATAATTTCATCCGAATATCCTTTAAGATTCAGACAGATAGTAAGGAAGCGAAGGAAGAATTAGAAAAGAGAGATTTTCAAGTTAAGAATATTATTATTCAAGAATTATCTGAGAAAAAAACAGAAGATTTAAAAGGGAAAAATGGTCAAATTAAATTAGAGAATGATCTTAAGGATAAAATTAATGAACTGATGCAAGAAGGCAAAGTAGTCCAAGTTTATATTGTAAACTCTCTACTCCAATAAAATAAAAGAGAATAGATGGAGGTGAGTAATTTTGTCAGCTGATATTTTATCCCAAAATGAAATAGATGCCCTGCTTTCGGCTTTATCATCTGGTGAAATGGATGCAGATGAGCTGAAAAAAGAGCAACAGGAAAAAAAGATTAAGGTATATGATTTTAAAAGAGCATTACGGTTTTCGAAGGATCAAATTCGAAGTTTAACAAGAATTCATGAAAATTATGCTAGATTATTAACAACTTTTTTCTCAGCACAATTAAGGACATATGTGCAAATATCTGTTACATCAGCAGATCAAATTCCATACGAAGAGTTCATTCGTTCGATTCCGAAAATGACTATTTTAAATGTATTCGATGTTCCGCCACTTGAAGGCAGAATCTTGATGGAAGTAAATCCTAATATTGCCTATGCCATGATGGATCGAATGATGGGCGGAAGAGGCAGCAGTATAAATAAAGTGGAAAATTTGACAGAAATTGAAACGAAAATTATGTCAAATACATTCGAAAGTGCCTTTGATCATTTTAGAGAGGCAATGGAAGATTTAGTGGATATTGAACCAAGTCTTGCTGAATTCGAAGTAAATCCACAGTTTTTACAAATGGTTTCTCCTAATGAAACGGTTGTAGTAATTTCCTTAAGTACTACGATTGGGGAAACAAGTGGAATGATAAATATTTGTATTCCGCATGTGGTGCTAGAGCCGATTATTCCGAAGCTATCCGGGCATTACTGGATGCAGGCAGAGAAAAAGGAAAGGTTACCTGAATTTACTGCTCGTTTAGAAGAAAATATTCAGCAATCGATTGTGCCGGTTGTCGCTGAACTTGGTACTTCTGATATTTCCATCCAGGATTTTTTAATGTTGGACATTGGAGATGTTATTGAAATGAATCAAACGATACAACAGCCCTTAATCATTAAAGTTGGAGAGATCCCTAAATTTATTGGACAACCTGGTAAATTAAATAAAAAAATGGCTGTTCAAGTCTTAGGAACTTTAGAGGAGGGGAAGGAAGATGGTGAGTAAGGATATGCTTTCACAAGATGAAATTGATGCTCTCTTAAGGGGAGATAGTGATACAAATGATAGTCCTGAAATGGATGTAGAAAAGTATTTATCAGATATAGAGAAAGATACGTTAGGAGAAATCGGAAATATATCCTTTGGTAGCTCTGCAACAGCTCTGTCTACGTTATTAAATCAGAAAGTAGATATTACGACACCTACCGTAAGCGTAATATCCAAGAATATGCTGTCTGACGAGTTTCCCCAACCTTATGTCGCAATAAGAGTTAATTATACAGAAGGATTTTCGGGTATGAATTTACTTGTTATTGAACAAACAGATGCAGCTGTTATTGCTGATTTGATGCTTGGGGGAGATGGATTAAATGCCAATCCTGAAATGTTAGGAGAAATCCAGCTAAGCGCAGTGCAAGAAGCGATGAACCAAATGATGGGCTCTGCTGCAACTTCCATGTCTACTATTTTTAGCAAAAAAGTAGATATTTCTCCACCAAGTATCGATATTTTAAACATTCATGATGGAGAAGGAACTGAGTCGATTCCGGATGAAGACGTTTTAGCTAAAATTTCTTTTCGAATTAAGATCGGGGATCTAATAGATTCGAAGATTATGCAAGTATTACAGCTTTCTTTTGCGAAAAAGTTAGTAGAAGGATTAATAAATCCTAATAATAATGAAGAAGAAGTTTCCAATATTTCCGAAGTGGATTATAATTCAGTATATGAGCCAAAAGAACCAATGCAAGAGTCACAAGCGACAGCTAATTATCAAACAGTTTCAAATCCAATGGCAAATAATTCTGTTAATACTAGTTCGCATCCAGCAAATGTGACTCAGCAGCAATATTTTGGTTCAGGAAATCATACACAGGGCCCGCCACCGAATGTGCAGCCTGCAGGTTTTTCTAGTTTTGATACACCGACTTCAACAGTTACAGAAACAAAGAACTTGGATATGCTACTAGACATACCATTACAAGTAACGGTTGAGCTTGGCAGAACGAAGCGATCTGTTAAGGAAATTCTAGAGTTGTCTTCAGGCTCTATTATTGAATTAGACAAGTTAGCAGGAGAACCTGTTGATATTCTTGTAAATAACCGATTGGTTGCACAAGGGGAAGTAGTGGTAATTGATGAGAATTTCGGTGTGCGTGTAACTGATATTGTTAGTCAAAAGGATCGATTAAAGAATTTAAAATAATTTTTGGGGGTTTTGAGGAATATGGCACAGAAAATATTAATCGTTGATGACGCCGCTTTTATGCGAATGATGATTAAGGATATTTTATCGAAGAATGGGTATGAAATCGTAGGAGAAGCTGCCGATGGTATGCAAGCAATTGAAAAATATAAAGAAACACAACCAGATCTAGTAACAATGGATATTACCATGCCAGAAATGGATGGAATTACTGCCTTAAAAGAAATTAAAAATATTAATCCAAATGCGAAAGTTATTATGTGTTCAGCAATGGGACAACAAGCAATGGTTATTGATGCAATCCAAGCTGGTGCAAAAGATTTTATTGTTAAGCCATTCCAGGCAGATCGCGTGTTGGAAGCTATCAGTAAAACATTAGGCTAAAAATTAAATTAGAGGGTGCCGAATGTGAATAAAGTAAATTTATTAATTCGTTGTTCACTGCTCATCATTGTTCTGCTAGGCTTTGGAAATCAAGCCTATGCAGAACAAATTGATAAAAGTGTATATGATAATATCTTACAGAACCAATCAGAAAAGAATAAAGCAGAAGATGATACGAAGAGAGATATGAAAACAGAGCAGAATTCTAAAAATGACAATCAAACTAAGGAACAATCTGATTTACTTTTGGAAGAAACAAATTCAGATGAATCACGTTCCCTCGGGGTTACTATTTGGGATTTCGTTAAGATGATTTTTGCAACCATATTTGTTGTTTTCTTAATATATTTTATCTTGCGCTTTATAAACAAAAGAAATCATGGTTATAAAAACTCGCAAATTATTGAAAATATTGGTGGTACAGCGTTAGGTGCAAATCGCTCCATTCAATTAATAAAAGTAGGGAAGCGGTTATTAATAGTAGGTGTGGGAGATAGTATTCAATTAATCAAAGAGATTGAGGATGAACAAGAATATAAAGAAATATTAGAAGAATATAATCGAAAATTAGATCAACTAGTACAACCAAGCGATATTGTGACAAAGGTGAAGAATGTAATATCTTCTAGTCATTCTGCTCCGAAGACAAAAGAATCTTTTTCTATCCGTTTATCAAAAGAATTAGAAAGAATATCAAGTGAACGTAAGGAAAAGATGGACGTACTAGAGAAGAAAAAGAAAGGATCGTCAGAAAAAAATGAATGAGTTTATACAGTTTTTTAATAACAATGACCCAGGTAATGTTTCTACTTCTGTTCAATTGTTATTATTATTAACCGTCCTTTCTTTAGCACCTAGTATCATCATATTACTAACTAGCTTTACAAGAATAGTGATTGTTCTTTCCTTTGTCAGAACGGCGCTTGCAACCCAACAAATGCCCCCTAACCAAGTCATTGTAGGGCTAGCATTATTTTTAACATTTTTTATTATGGCTCCTACTTTTCAGGAAGTAAACGATAAAGCTTTAACACCATTATTTAATGAAGAAATCACATTAGAAGAAGCCTATGATAATGCCTCTCTGCCACTGAAAGAATTCATGAGCAAACATACGAGGCAGAAGGATTTAGCATTATTTTTGAATTATTCAAAAGCAGAAACTCCAGAATCAATTGAGGATATCCCATTAACGACGTTAGTACCTGCTTTTGCAATTAGTGAATTAAAAACAGCTTTTCAAATCGGATTTATGATCTTTATTCCGTTTTTAGTTATTGATATGGTTGTTGCAAGTATTTTAATGTCGATGGGGATGATGATGCTGCCACCAGTAATGATTTCTTTACCATTTAAGATTTTATTATTCATTATGGTAGATGGTTGGTATTTAGTTGTAAAATCACTGTTAGAAAGTTTTTAAGAAGGTGAAAGAATGTCACAGGAAATGGTTATTTCCATAGCTGAGAAAGGCGTACTTACAGTATTAATTATCAGCGGTCCACTGTTAATTATTGCGTTGGCAGTTGGACTAATCATCAGTATTTTTCAAGCAACAACACAAATCCAAGAGCAGACTTTGGCGTTTGTCCCAAAAATTGTAGCGGTTCTTGTAGGTCTTATTTTTTTTGGATCATGGATGCTGAGTCATATGCTTTCTTATACGAAAGATATATTTTCAAATCTAACAAGGTTTATTGGATAGAAGGATGATGAATGAACTTTTATCAAATTTTCCAGCATTTTTGTTAATCCTTGTTCGAGTTACTTCGTTCTTTTTAATGCTGCCTTTCTTTTCTTATCGGACGATACCTACGACTTTTAAAGTGGGTTTAGGCTTTTTTTTATCGCTAGTTATGTTTTGGGGAATGGATGTACCTGCATTAACCATTGATACAGGTTACTATTTTCTTATTCTCAAAGAAGCTTTAGTTGGGCTTTCGATTGGATTTGTCGCATATATGTTATTTTCTGCTATTCAAATTGCAGGGGGATTTATTGATTTTCAAATGGGATTTGCCATTGCAAATGTGATCGATCCTCAAACAGGAACTCAAAGTCCGCTGACGGGTCAATATTTGACAATTATCGCTATGTTTTTTTTATTAGCATCTAATGGTCATCATTTACTATTAGACGGTATTTATTATAGCTATCAGTTTATACCGCTCGAACAGCCTTGGATTAAATTTGGAAATGGTGAGTTAGCAGAGTTTCTTATTAAAACATTCAGTTTAATGTTTATGATTGCTTTTCAGATGTCTATTCCTATTGTGGGAAGCATCTTTTTAGTAGATGTCGGATTAGGGATTGTAGCAAGAACTGTCCCTCAATTAAATATTTTTGTTGTTGGTGTTCCTATCAAAATTATTGCAGGACTAATTATTCTCTTTATAGTTATGGGTGTACTAATGACCACTGTATCCCATTTGTTCTCTTCCATTGTTACAACGATGAGAGGGATGATGAACATTATAGGGGGGATTGGTTAAATGAAGCTCCTATCATTAGATATTCAGTTTTTTGCAGGAGAAAAAACGGAAAAGGCTACTCCAAAGAAAAGACAAGACACGAGAAAAAAAGGACAAGTGGCAAAAAGTCAGGATGTTAATACAGCGCTTGTTCTTTTAGTTGTTTTTGGTGTATTAAGTTTCACAGGGGAATACCTTTTAGATGGGTTACTGTCTCTTTTCACCTATACCTTTAGTGATTTTATAAACATTAATCTGTCAATCAATACGATACAAGGTTTGTTTTTAGATATTGTAAAGGAAGTAGCACTTTTATTAAGTCCTATTTTAATTGCTGCTCTTGCCGGGGGACTAATTGCCAATTATATGCAGGTCGGTGTTTTGTTCTCTCCGGAAGCAATTAAATTTAAATTAGAAAAAATAAATCCAATTTCGGGATTTAAGAGATTGTTTTCACTTCGTTCGATTGTAGAATTGCTGAAGTCATTGTTGAAAATTACAGTGATTGGTATTGTTGTATTTTCCGTTCTATGGGGAAAAATGGATGAAATTCTAATCCTCTCTCATAAATCTATTGGTTCTATTGCTGTTACAATTGCTAAGTTAACCGTGCAGATGGGGCTTTACGCTTCTATTGTGCTGTTAGTGATAGCACTCATGGATTATATGTATCAGCGATATGACTATGAAAAGAATATTCGGATGTCAAAACAAGATATTAAAGACGAATATAAAAACATGGAAGGTGACCCCTTAATAAAGTCCAAAATTAAGCAGAAGCAGAGAGAAATGGCAATGCACAGAATGATGCAGGATGTGCCTACCGCTGATGTTGTCATTACGAATCCAACTCATTATGCGATTTGTCTGAAATATGATGAAGATAAGTATGACGCACCTTATGTTGTCGCAAAAGGGGTCGATTTTGTTGCCCAAAAAATAAAATTAGTAGCAAAAGAAAATAATGTTGTCATGGTAGAGAATCGACCATTGGCAAGGGCAATGTACAGCCAAGTAGAAATAGGCGATTTAGTTCCGGAAGAATTTTATAAGGCTGTTGCAGAAATTCTAGCTTTCGTCTACCAAACTAGAGATAAATAATAGCATTACTCGTAAAGGAATTATTGTAAATATTATAGACATAAATGTGTTTTTTAAGGAGCGGAAGAAATGGCAAGGAGAGACTTAATCGTAGTGATTGGGGTAATCCTCATTATTGCAATGTTGATTATCCCATTTCCAACATGGTTATTAAGTGTGTTAATTTTACTTAATATTACGTTGGCATTACTTATCTTATTATTAACTATGAATATGAGTGAGGCTTTGGAGTTCTCTATTTTCCCTTCACTTTTGTTGTTAACGACCCTATTTCGCCTTGGTCTCAATGTATCCACTACTAGAGCTATATTATCAAAAGGGGATGCAGGAGGGGTAGTCCATACCTTTGGAACATTCGTAATTGGCGGCAATATTGTTGTTGGGTTAGTTGTCTTTTTAATTCTTGTCATCATTCAATTTATTGTTATCACCAAAGGGTCTGAGCGTGTATCAGAGGTTGCTGCACGTTTTACATTAGATGCAATGCCAGGTAAGCAGATGAGTATTGATGCTGATTTAAATGCTGGGATTATTTCCGAGCAAGAGGCAAGACAACGTCGTGAAAAAGTTGGTAGAGAAGCAGACTTTTATGGTTCGATGGATGGGGCAAGTAAATTTGTCAAAGGAGATGCCATAGCTGGAATCATTATTGTTTTTATTAACTTGATTTTTGGTATCGTCATCGGGATGACTCAGCTTGGTATGGCAGCTGGGGATGCTGCTCAGCATTTTTCCTTACTATCCGTTGGAGACGGGATTGTCAGCCAAATACCTGCATTACTAATTTCAACAGCAACAGGGATTGTTGTAACAAGAGCTGCTTCAGAAGGAAATCTTGGTTCTGATATCACTTCTCAGTTATTGGCATATCCAAAAATGCTTTATGTAGCAGGAGGAACAATCTTTTTATTAGGACTGTTTACACCAATTGATGACTTTTTGACGATTCCTATTACAGGACTTTTAATATTTGGAGCATATTACTTATCGAAAAAGCCAAAGCAAAATTTAGAACAAATGCAGGAGCTTGAGGAAGAGATCCAAACAGATGAGCTAAAAAGTCCTGAAAGTGTAGTTAGTTTACTAAGTGTGGATCCAATTGAATTTGAGTTTGGTTATGGTCTTATTCCTTTAGCCGATGCCAATCAAGGAGGGGACCTATTAGATAGGGTGGTCATGATTAGAAGGCAGCTAGCGATAGAGTTGGGTCTTGTCATTCCTGTTGTTCGGATTCGCGATAATATTCAATTACAGCCAAATGAATACCGATTAAAGATAAAGGGAAATGAGAGAGCAAGCGGGGAACTGCTTCTGGATCATTACTTAGCGATGAGTCCTGGGATGGACGATGATTCCATTGAGGGAATTGATACGATTGAACCATCTTTTGGCCTGCCGGCTAAATGGATAACAGAAAGTACGAAGGAACAAGCCGAAATCTTTGGTTATACCGTTGTTGATCCTCCATCCGTTGTTTCTACACATATTACAGAGGTAATTAAGGCAAATGCCCATGAGTTATTAGGAAGACAAGAAACGAAACAATTAGTGGATCATGTAAAAGAAAGCTATCCGATTTTAATCGAAGAAGTAACACCAAGTCCGTTGTCGATTGGAGAAATTCAAAAAGTTTTAGCAAAACTTTTAAGGGAAAATGTTTCTATTCGCAATTTACCAGTCATTTTCGAAACATTAGCTGATTTTGGAAAAATGACAGCTGATACAGATTTATTAGTTGAATATGTTAGACAATCTTTAGCACGTCAAATAACTACCCAATACACGAATCAAAATGATTCTTTAAAAGTAGTAACTTTGTCAGGAAAAGTGGAAAAACTAATCGCAGATAATATTCAGCAAACAGAGCATGGAAACTTCTTAGCGTTAGATCCAAATATTTCCCAATCAATTTTAGAGAGTATTGCTGGGCAAATTGAACAATTATCTGTAATGGAACAGATGCCAATTCTTTTATGTTCGCCAGCTGTTCGTATGTATGTAAGACAATTGACAGAACGTTATTTTCCACAAGTTCCAGTATTATCGTACAATGAATTAGAAGCAAATGTAGAAGTTCAAAGTGTGGGAGTTGTGAATATCGAATGAAAATCCAAAAATACGTAGCACGGGATATGCCAGAAGCAATGAAAAAGATTCGAGCGGAATTAGGGAATGATGCCGTCATTCTTCATTCAAAAGTAATTTATACAGGCGGCTTCTTAGGCTTATTTAAAAAAAGAAATATTGAAGTACTCGCAGCCATTGATCCGAGTATTTCAGAGACAACAATTTCTAAGCATACAAAAAAGCGAGAAATACGCAGTCCTGTTTTAATTAAAGAACCGGCTTTTAGGGCTGATGCAGATAATTCAGCTAATAATATAAGTTTAAAAGAGGGAGAGAAAATATCTGATTATCCAGAGATAGTAAAGCATTTAAATGAAATTAATCAAAATGTAAAAGCGAATAGAAGTATGACATTTTCTATTCCTGCTCCTATAACTAAAATAGTAAATCAATTAGATAAACAAGGGATAGACGAAGAAATTAAGACAGGATTAGTGAAAGATTTAGTAGCTAAATGGTATGCAGCAGGCGAAGACGTTTTAGAGTCTCAGGTTTCTGAGTGGGCACGGCAATTTCTATTAGCGGAGATTTCCCCTTTTTCGTTTGGGGAAATCTCTTTAGCCAAAAAATATATTAATGTCATTGGGCCAACAGGTGTGGGTAAAACAACAACTTTAGCCAAAATTGCTGCCAATATCATTTTAAGACAGCAAAAATCAGTAGGATTTATTACAACAGATACATATAGGATTGGGGCAATCGAACAACTTAAAACATATGCGAATATTTTAGATGTTCCCTTAGAGGTTTGTTATTCACTGGAAGATTTTGAGCATGCTACGAAAAAACTGGAAGAATGCGATGTTATTTTAATTGATACAGCAGGAAGAAATTTCAGAAATAAAAAATATGTAGAAGATTTAATGCAAGTGGTCGATTATAAAAGAGAAATGGAAACGTTACTTGTTTTATCTATGACAGCAAAGCAAGATGACTTAGAAGAGATTTATCAACAATTTTCCGCAATCAAGATTGATGCTTTCGTGTTCACAAAATTAGATGAAACATCTTCGTACGGGGCAATGATTAATTTAATTGTTGCTTGTAAAAAAGGTGCTGCTTATATTACAACAGGTCAGAATGTCCCAGATGATATAGTTCCAGCAACCCCAGAGGAGTTAGTAAATAAACTATTTGAGGTAGTTGAAGAATGAACGATCAAGCTTCTATCTTACGAAAAAAAATTGAACAATTAAATGCAAACAAAAGGCACTCCAATCACAAAACATTGGCGATTATCAGTGGAAAAGGCGGTGTGGGAAAGTCGAATTTTTCGCTTAACTTTGCACTCACTCTTCAAAAAAGAGGATATCGTACTTTACTGATTGATATGGATATTGGTATGGGGAATATTGATATTCTAATGGGGACACAGTCTCGCTATACGATCGTTGATTTTTTTAGAAATGATATTAATTTTGAGTATATTATTTCGAAAGGATTTGATGGATTAGACTATATTGCAGGTGGTTCTGGACTAAGTGATTTTGTTGATATGGAAGAAGAGAAACTAGAGAGCTTTTTCCAGCATTTTCAAGGGATATTAAATCACTATGACTATATTTTATTTGATATGGGAGCTGGAATTAGTACGGATTCTTTAAAGTTTATTCTATCTGTTGATGATTGTATCGTCATCACAACACCTGAACCTACTTCTATAACAGATGCGTATGCTGCAATGAAATTTATTCATACAAGAAATGCAGTACTTCCGTTATATCTTGTCGTTAATCGAACAATGGAGAAAAAAGATGGGGCAGAAACGTTACAAAAACTTCAGCAAGTTGTAAAAAAATTTTTGCAGCGGGATCTTATTAATCTTGGCTATATACCAGATGACACAAATGTAGCACAAGCTGTACGAAAACAAATTCCTTTTGTTTTTTTTAATGAAAAATCAGAAGCGGCTAAAGCTTTGCGCGAAATTGCCGATAGATATGGTAAACAACAGTTTACAGAACCCTATCCAGTTAATAGACACAATTTCGTGTCTAAATTAAAAAGGTTTTTGTTTGAAAGGTAGTTGAGTTTAAAGTGGAGAAAATAAAGGTTCTTGTTATTGATGATTCTGCATTTATGCGTAAGCTAATTACAGATTTTCTCTCTGAAGACTCGAGAATAACCGTTATTGGTACAGCCAGAAATGGTGAAGACGGAATAAAGAAAATTAAGCAATTAACTCCTGATGTGGTAACGCTTGATGTCGAAATGCCAGTCTTAGACGGTTTAAGTGCTTTAAAGAGAATTATGTTAGAGCATCCTGTACCAGTTCTCATGCTGTCAAGCATAACAAGGGTTGGAGCAGAAAGCACAATTCAGGCAATGCAAGCAGGGGCAATTGACTTTATTACAAAGCCTTCTGGGTCTATTTCACTAGATTTATATAAGGTTAAGCAGGAATTGGTAGAAAAAGTTATTCTAGCAAGTAAAGTAAAACCGAAAACATTATTAAATCTTTCAAATGAAGGAAAAAAGACTATTACTTCACAATCTTCTTATAGTAAAATAGAACCAAGAGAAGAAAATGAAAGAATAGTACAAAAGGCTGTATCAATCAGTAATTGGATGAACACCATGAAAAAGATTGTCATAATTGGAACTTCAACTGGTGGTCCAAGGGCATTACAGAAAGTCCTAACTAATTTACCAAGTGATATAGAAGCGCCTATTTTAATCGTTCAACATATGCCAGCAGGATTTACCCGATCCCTTGCAAATCGTCTTAACACGTTATCCGCCATTACCGTAAAGGAAGCGGAGCATGGGGAGATTATCCGCAATGGAGTTGCCTATATTGCTCCAGGAGGTCAGCATTTAAAGGTGAAAACAGTTGGTGTCCATACAGCAATTGATCTGGATCAAACTGCCCCTATAAATGGTCATAGGCCATCTGTTGATATTATGTTTGAATCTGTCAGCGATTTGAAAGCCTATGCAAAAATAGCAGTTATTATGACTGGGATGGGATCAGATGGCACAGATGGTTTATTAAAATTAGCAAAAAAAGGTGACGTAAAAGCTATTGCTGAGTCACAGGAGACATGTATTGTTTACGGAATGCCTAAAACAGCTATTGCCACGAATTATATTGATGAAATTCAAAAGGTAGATCATATTGCTGAAACTATTATGAAATATGTATAACGTCAAGGGATGTGAAGCAAGTGGAAATGAGTCAGTATTTAGAAGTATTTATTGAAGAGAGTAAAGAACATTTACAAGCATGTAACGAACATTTATTAGAGTTAGAAAAGGATCCTGAAAATTTACAAATAGTAAATGAGATTTTCCGTGCAGCTCATACTTTAAAAGGTATGTCTGCAACAATGGGCTATGAAGATTTAGCTAGTCTAACCCATCAAATGGAAAATGTACTTGATGCTATAAGAAATAAGAAAATTACTTTTTCTCCAGAAATATTGGATGTCATTTTCTTAGCTGTTGATGATCTTGATGCCATGGTAGAGTCAATCGCTAGCGGCGGCGATGGGAAAAGAAATGTAGAAGCAGTAGTTGAGAAGCTTGTACAAATCGAAAAAGGACTTCCTTTAAATCAAAAAACTGCAGAAGCTGAGGTTGCAGCAACAGCCATACAAGATGCTCCTGTAAAGCAAAATCAATATGATGAATTTGAAACAACTGTATTACAGCAATCATCTGATCAAGGCTTTTTTACTTATGAAATCAATATTACATTAAAAAGTGACTGTTTATTAAAAGCAGCGAGAGTTTATATGATATTTGAAGCTTTAGAATCTTTAGGAGAGGTTGTTAAGTCTCTTCCACCGGTGGAAGAGCTTGAAGAAGAAAAGTTCGACTATGACTTTATGGTAACTCTTATATCTAAAGAGGAAGCAGATAAAATTGAAGCGTCTGTTATGAAAGTTTCAGAGGTTGAAAAGGTAGCTGTACGAGAGTTCTTTGCAAATAGTCAATCTCCTAAGCCGCAAACGATAGCAGAAACTCCTGTTGCAGAAGAAGTACAAGCAAAAACGGATAATACATCTGTTACAGAAAATAGTACTCCGGCTGAAACTAAACAGCCTGAGAAGCAAACAGGGACTAAAGTATCTAATAAAACAATTCGTGTTAATATTGAGCGTTTAGATATTCTTATGAATCTATTTGAGGAACTTGTTATCGACAGAGGAAGATTGGAACAAATTTCTTCCACCCTTAAAGATCAAGAGCTTCATGAAACGGTAGAAAGAATGTCAAGAGTTACTGGTGATCTTCAAAATATTATCCTAAATATGCGCATGGTTCCTGTTGAGACAGTATTTAATCGTTTCCCAAGAATGGTCAGACAGCTCGCGCGTGATTTAAATAAGAAAATTGATTTGCAAATTGTTGGTGCAGAAACAGAGCTTGATCGCACAGTTATAGATGAGATTGGTGATCCATTAGTTCATTTAATTCGCAATGCACTTGACCATGGAGTCGAAACACCAGAAGTAAGACGAGCGAATAATAAAAGCGAAGAAGGAACAGTTGTTCTTCGTGCATATCATAGCGGAAACCATGTTTTTATTGAGTTGGAAGATGATGGAGCAGGAATTAATAAAGAAAAAGTCCTTTCTAAAGCAATTAATAAAGGAATTATTTCAAAAGAAGTTGCTAAAACATTAACGAATAATCAAATTGCTGAACTTATTTTTGCTTCTGGTTTTTCTACTGCTGATCAAATTTCTGATATTTCAGGACGTGGAGTAGGGCTGGATGTAGTGAAAAATACAATTGAATCACTAGGTGGTTCGATTACAATCGAATCAGAGGAAGGAAAAGGATCGTTATTTTCTATCCAATTACCATTAACTTTATCGATTATTTCTGTGATGCTAGTTGAAATTCAAGCAGAAAAGTATGCTATTCCATTGTCATCTATTATTGAGACAGCTATTGTCAATAAGAATGATTTAATGCATGCTCATAATCAAACCGTTATCGATTTCCGTGGCAAAGTGGTGCCATTATTATTCCTAAAGGATATTTTTGATGTGCCATCAGCAGGAATCGAGAGTGACTATTATTCTGTCGTTATCGTAAGAAAAGGGGATAAATTAGCTGGTCTTGTTGTGGATGGATTTATCGGTCAGCAAGAAGTGGTTTTAAAATCACTAGGTACTTACCTTTCTAGTGCGTATGCTATATCTGGAGCAACTATCTTAGGAGACGGACAAGTGGCTTTAATTATGGATTGTAATGCTTTAATTAAGTAATCACCTGTACAAGGATTAATAGATGTTAGCGCAAGTGGCTTTACTTAGGAACGAATTCGTTAAGTATAATAACTACTTGTCGTAATTTTGTTTAGAACAAACCGAGGAATAATGATCTTGCGCTTTATGAATTGCAGATAGGTTATGTGAGAGGGATGAAAAGGGAATGAGCGATGCAGTTTCAACAGAACAAAAATTAATAATATTTGAATTGAAGGGAAAAGAGTATGCTATTTCCGTCAATGAAGTAATGTCGATAGAGAAAAACATGCATATTACAAGAATTCCAAATATCGCTCCTTTTGTTAAAGGTGTGATTAACCTTAGAGGAGTAGTAACTCCCATAATTGATTTACGACTTCGTTTTAATTTGGAAGAAATTCCATACACGGATAGTACAAGAATTATCATTATTATGCTTGAAGATATGGAAGTAGGTATAATTGTTGATTCTGCTAATGATGTCGTAGATGTCGATACTGCTCTTTATGAGCCTGCTCCAGAGACAATCAATGGCGATGAAGTCGATTATATAAAAGGTGTAGTAAAGCTTGATAAACGTTTATTAATTCTTGTTGATTTAGAAAAAGTGTTTGATCGAAATATTTTAAGAAATTATTCTAATGGTAAAAGTGATGAGTAAGTATGGGGTATATTAATGATATAAATTCCTTAAAGCTTGATGTACTAAGAGAAATTGGTAATATCGGAGCGGGACATGCTGCCACCTCTTTATCAAAGCTTCTTAATAAAAAGATTGATATGAAGGTTCCAGATGTTCAAATTGTGACATTTGATGAGATGATGGAAATGGCAGGCGGTGCTGACAATATTGTTGCAGGGGTGTTTTTACGAATTGAAGGAGATGTTCCAGGAAGTATGTTTTTTATACTTCCTTTAGAGCAAGCAGCTAAATTGGTTCAAGATATGATTGGTGACCCTTCTATTACCTTAGCTGAACCGCCATATGATGAGTTATCTATGTCTGCATTACAAGAACTAGGCAATATATTATCCGGTTCTTATTTGTCCTCTTTATCTGATTTTACGAAGTTATCTTTATATCCTTCCGTACCAGCACTTGCAATTGATATGGTTGGTGCAATTGTTACATATGGATTAGTTGAACATTCTCAAGTAAGTGATTATGCAATTGTCATCAATACGGAGTTAAATGGAGAAGAAATCACATTAGCTGACACTGTAAATGGCCATTTCTTTTTGCTGCCTGATCCTGATTCTTTTGCCCCTTTATTTCAGTCTTTGGGAGTGAAGGATGGTGACTGACCAAATTACAGTAATAAAAGTAGGAATTGCTGATATGAATGTGGTAGAGTCTCCTAATACAATTCGTACTTCTGGACTTGGTTCATGTGTGGGTATTGTATTATATAGCTCCCTAAAACCAATTGCTGGCTTAGCACATATTATGCTACCAGAAGCATCCATATCTAAATCCGGAACGCTCAATAAAGCTAAATTCGCAGATACAGCCATTGTAGAACTAGTAGAGCGTTTAGAAGGATTAGGATTAAAAAGAAGTACGTTGTTAGCGAAAATTGCCGGAGGGGCACAAATGTTTCAGTTTACTGGAACAAGCGATGTTATGAGAATAGGACCTCGAAATGTTGAAGCGGTTAAGAATACACTACAATCGTTAAGAATTAAATTGGTTAGTGAAGATGTTGGTGGAAATAGTGGTAGAACAATTGAGTTTTGTCCTGCTACCCATGAATTAACAATTCGAACGGTGAATAAAGGGATTCATATTATATAGTGTATAGTAATACTTTTAAAAGCAGAGAAATAAGACTACCTCTAATTTAAAGAATCCATGGTTTGGACTTTGGAATGTATTCTTTTATTAGGAGATAGTCTTTTTATTTTCATTTTCTCGGAAATTTCAGCAAAAAAAGAACTGAAAATTATAGTTGTTAGTTCTTATTACCTAATTTTAAATGGGATATTTAGAAAGGATAGCTAATAATTCACGTCTTCTGCTAAAATCAATAGTGAAATATATACATAAACAAATGATAGGTATATCTTCCTTTCCTATTCATTCTATTTTTAAATGGAATGGATAAGATTATAAATGATAAAAATAAAATATGCAGACAAGCTCCTTATTATAGTAATTATAAATAATATACTTATGTATCATTGCACGAATACAAAAATATTGATTTTTTTGCTGAATTTAAGGGATATAGATAGGGAAGAAATGTACTTATATCCTTTTCAAGTTGTTACTTATATAGATAGAACTAGTTATATGCGTGTATGGTGTTCATTGTTTATAGAGGAGGGAAATTATTTAATGGCAAAGGAATCAACTACAGAAGAGAAGCAAGTATGGGAAATGTGGACTAGTACGAGAGATCAAGAAGCAGGTAATCAATTAATTAAAAAATATATGCCCTTAGTAAGTTTTCATGTTCAAAGAATTTCGATAGGGTTACCAAAAAGTGTTTCCCGAGATGAGCTAACAAGTCTTGGAATGATGGGACTATATGATGCCTTACAACGTTTTGATCCAAATAGGGATTTAAAGTTTGATACATATGCTTCCTTTCGGATTAGAGGCAGTATTATTGATGGACTTCGTAAAGAAGACTGGTTATCTAGAGGCACGAGGGAAAAGTCAAAAAAAATTGAGGCGGCCATTGAAAAACTCGAACAAAAATTAATGAGAAATATTACTGTTCAAGAAATTGCTGATGAGCTAGAGACTAGTGTTGACGAAGTATATGCAACAATGAATGAACATTTTTTTGCAAATATACTATCTATTGATGAGCAGATGAATGAAGGGGAAGAGAAAGAAGCACAAAGTTTCTCGATTCGTGATGATAAAACGGTTATTCCAGAGGAAAAAGTCGTAAGGGATGAATTGGTTCAAGAGATGGCCGCAAAAATTAAGGAGCTTAATGATAAGGAACAGCTTGTGATTAGTTTGTTTTATAAGGAAGAATTAACATTAACGGAAATTGGACAAGTTATGAATTTATCTACTTCTCGCATATCGCAAATTCACTCCAAAGCTATTTTTAAATTAAGACATTCATTAGAAAAAGTAATATAACGAAAAGGATGAGTGCACATGAGTTTAAAAGCATTAGAAATGCAAGTTGCATTACCACGAACTTATGATGCAGGGAAGCTTCAAGAACAACAGGACCAAAAACATCAGCAAATGTACACCTTCGCTGCTCAAGAAACCGGTAAGGAAGAAGAACGAAAGCGAACAACGGTTATTAAGGGGGAAGGGAACGGTAAAGTTACTACCAAGAAAAAAAGGGATAAGCAGTTTTTTGAACAAGAGATGAGGAAAGAAGAAAAGGAATTAGAAGATTTAGAGAGAATACAAACGATACACCCTTATAAAGGCCTAAGTATCGACTATAGTGGATAGAGGGATGAAATGGTTAATTTTTTACTTTTTTTAAGTATTACTTTAAATTTAATCGCAATACTTTGCATTGTGATTTTGTATGTTAGACAAAATCGCGTTGTAAATTTAGAAAAGGAACAGAGAGAGAATTTAGAAGAAATGGAAGAAGTGATTGCCACTTTTATTACAGAAATAAAAGAAGAAAATGAACAGTTTTTAAATAGACTTACTAGCTTTGAAGCTGATGAGAATCCACTAGATAAAAAAGAAGACAGTAAGGATAAAGCTGAAAGGATGGAATATAAGCCAAGAGAGATAAAAGGCAATAAAGCGATGCTGGATGCTTATAAAAATGTGACTGCTTCTGTACAAGAAAATAGCCTAAAAGAGGATCGGTTGGAGAAGGAAGATGTCAATGAACTATTAAATTTAATCTTGCCACCAGAAAAAAAACAGAAAGAAAAGTCAATAGTAGAAGTAGCAAAAGAGATGCAGGCGGAAGGGAAGAGCATCGAAGAAATAGCAAAAGCATTAAATAAAGGAAAGACAGAGATGGAACTATTACTTAAATTTAGACAAAATTCGTAAATGTACTTGATTGTACACAATACATATGCTATATTAACAAATGGTGTTAATACACACGCTTTTGGATTTAATCATTGGTGCTGTAATTTTTACAGTTTTGATTAAAAATGATAAAAGCGGAGGAAATCAAAACCATTAGGAGGAAAAAACATGTCAGTTATTTCAATGAAACAATTACTTGAAGCTGGTGTACATTTCGGTCACCAAACTCGCCGTTGGAACCCAAAAATGAAAAAATATATTTTCACAGAGCGTAACGGCATCTACATCATCGACCTTCAAAAAACAGTTAAAAAGGTTGAAGAAGCTTATAACTATGTGAAAGAATTAGCTGGAAACGGCGGTACAGTTCTTTTCGTTGGTACTAAAAAGCAAGCACAAGATTCAGTTAAAGAGGAAGCTATCCGTTCTGGTCAATACTATGTTAACCAACGCTGGTTAGGTGGAACTTTAACTAACTTTGAAACAATTCAAAAACGTATTGCTCGTTTGAAAGATATTGAAAGAATGGCTGAAGACGGTACATTCGACGTACTTCCTAAAAAAGAAGTAGTTCAATTAAACAAAGAGCTTGAGCGTTTAGAAAAATTCCTAGGCGGAATTAAAGATATGAAAAAAATTCCTGACTGCCTATTCATCGTAGATCCACGTAAAGAACGTATTGCAGTAGCAGAAGCTCATAAATTAAATATTCCAATCGTTGGTATTGTTGATACTAACTGTGATCCAGACGAAATTGACGTTGTTATTCCTGCGAATGATGATGCAATCCGTGCTGTTAAATTATTAACTGCAAAAATGGCAGATGCTATTCTTGAAGCTAAACAAGGCGAAGAAGTAACAACTGCTTAATTAGAACCGAATGACTTGTTATACAAAATAGTTTTGGATCAATCGATAAACTAAAATGGATAATAAGTAATTGTTAGGGACTTGTGGAAAAGGTGATAAAGAGCATCCCTCTTATCACCTTTTTTTCAAGCGTCCTGCTTAAAAGTGAGATAAATTGGATAAAAAAATAATACATAAACCTTAAGGAGGCAAATTACTATGGCTGTTACAGCTCAAATGGTAAAAGAACTACGTGAAAAAACTGGTGCTGGAATGATGGATTGTAAAAAAGCACTTACTGAAACAAATGGTGATTTAGATAAAGCGATTGACTTCTTACGTGAAAAAGGGATTTCAAGTGCTGCGAAAAAAGCAGATCGTGTAGCAGCTGAAGGTTCAACTTTTATCGCGGTAGAAGGTAATGAAGCAGTAATTCTTGAGGTTAACTCTGAAACAGATTTCGTTGCGAAAAACGAAGGTTTCCAAACTTTGGTTAAAGAACTTGCTTCCCATATCTTAGCTACTAAACCTGCAACTGTTGAAGAAGCACATACTTCCAACATTACAGAAGGAACTACTGTTGAAGCACACATCAATGCTGCAATTGCTAAAATTGGTGAAAAATTATCTTTACGTCGTTTTGAAATCAAAACAAAAACTGATAATGATGCTTTCGGTGCTTACCTTCATATGGGTGGACGCATTGGTGTTTTAACTGTATTAGAAGGTACTACTGATGAATCAGCTGCTAAAGATGTTGCAATGCACATTGCTGCATTAAACCCTAAATATGTTTCTCGTGACCAAGTTTCTCAAGAAGAAGTGGCACATGAGAGAGAAGTATTAACACAACAAGCACTTAACGAAGGTAAACCAGCTAACATCGTTGAAAAAATGGTTGAAGGCCGCTTAGGTAAATATTTTGAAGATGTATGTGCACTTGATCAATCATTTGTTAAAAACCCAGATCAAAAAGTTCGCCAATTCGTAGAATCTAAGGGTGCAACTTTACGTGAATTCGTTCGTTACGAAGTAGGAGAAGGAATCGAAAAACGTGAAGATAACTTTGCTGAAGAAGTTATGAACCAAGTTAACAAGAAATAATAAATGATCGATTAATGTTTTCATAGGGGGCACCATGGTGTTCCCTATTTTTCAAGATATTACAAATAAAGCGGAGGTTTCCATGAGTAGTAATCCAAAATATAAACGTGTTGTTCTGAAATTAAGTGGCGAAGCATTAGCTGGTGAAGCTGGATTTGGTATAAATCCAAGTATCATTAAAAACGTAGCACAGCAAGTAAAGGAAGTTGCTGATCTTGGTGTGGAAGCAGCTGTAGTAGTCGGCGGTGGAAATATTTGGCGTGGTAAAATTGGGGAAGAAATGGGAATGGACCGTGCCAACGCTGATTACATGGGAATGCTCGCTACAGTAATGAATTCATTAGCCCTTCAAGATAGTTTAGAGCAAATGGGCATTGAAACACGTGTTCAATCTTCTATCGAAATGAGACAGGTAGCTGAGCCATATATTAGAAGACGTGCAATTCGACATCTTGAGAAGAAACGTGTTGTGATTTTTGCAGCAGGAACAGGAAACCCTTATTTCTCAACAGATACAACAGCTGCCTTACGAGCTGCTGAAATTGAAGCAGACGTTATATTAATGGCGAAGAATAATGTAGATGGCGTATATTCTGCAGATCCGAAAGTGGATAACACTGCTACGAAATACGAGGAACTTACTTATTTTGATGTGATTAAAGATGGTCTTGCTGTAATGGATTCAACCGCTTCATCATTATGTATGGACAATGACATTCCGTTAATTGTATTCTCTATTACGGAAAATGGCAATATTAAGAGAGCTGTAATGGGAGAAACAATTGGAACAATAGTGAGGGGGAAAAATAATGCCTAAACAAGTTATCGCTAATACTAAAGACAGAATGGATAAAGCAATTCAAAGCTATTCGCGCGAGCTTGCAAGTATTCGTGCTGGAAGAGCAAATGCTTCCTTATTAGATCGTATTACAGTTGATTATTATGGTGCTCCAACACCAGTTAATCAACTTGCAGGTATCAGTGTACCAGAGGCTAGATTACTTGTTATTCAGCCGTATGATAAAACTGTTCTTGGAGATATTGAGAAAGCTATTCTTAAATCTGATATAGGTTTAAATCCTTCTAATGATGGTAGTGTTATCCGTCTTTCTATTCCAATGTTAACAGAAGAGCGTCGTAAGGAATTAGTGAAGAATGTGAAAAAAGAATCAGAAGAAGCAAAAATTGCTATTCGCAATATTCGCCGTGACGGCAATGATGATTTGAAAAAGCTAGAGAAAAATGGAGAAATCACAGAAGATGATCTTCGCGGCTACAATGATGACATTCAAAAATTAACAGATGAATACATCAATAAAGTCGATGCTTTAACAAAAGAGAAAGAAAAAGAAATTTTAGAAGTATAACCTAAACGTATTTAGTGGATATTTCAACATTTCAATTGAATAGGAAGTTTATTGTTCTTGAGTTAAACCCTCTACTTTATAGGGGGTTTTTTTCTTCATGTTAGTAAAAATAAGGATAAAAAATATAGCCTGAAATATTCATTCTTTGTACATAAAATAGTGAAAACTAACGAGTTTTTTAATTGATAGTTGCTTAGGTTGACTATTTTCCTATAATATAGAAAGGGAACTTATTTGATTATCCTTTTATTGGATAGGTTATGGAAAAGAATTTATTAGAAAAGTGGATCCTTACCATTAGTAGTTTAGGCAATATCGTTATCATAATGATTATCCTGAATAGTAGATAATATAAACAGATATAGATAATAGTATTTACCGTACATAATCACTGTGAATAGAGAGTTACAAAAGGGATCTATTTTGGAGGAGCTATTTTATGTTTAACAAAATAAGGTTATGGAAGAAGAAACCTGTTTCTTCTAATTTCCAAGACCGAATATCAGCACTTAAAATGCGACAAATTCCAGAGCATGTTGCAATTATCATGGATGGAAATGGAAGATGGGCAAAAAAGAGAACGTTGCCTAGAATTGCAGGCCATCATGAAGGAATGAAATGTGTAAAACGAATTACAGCTATTGCAAATGATCTTGGAATCAAAGTGTTAACTTTATATGCTTTTTCCACAGAAAATTGGAAAAGGCCGAAATCGGAAGTTGATTACATTCTGTCCCTTCCAGAACAATTTCTTAGTACATTTTTACCTGAATTAATTGAAAAAAATGTTCGCGTAACAGCCATTGGCTATACAGAAGGATTACCAGAATCTACTTTGAATGCCCTAAATCGAGCAGTAGAACAAACAAAGCATAATACAGGTCTTCATTTAAACTTTGCCTTAAATTATGGTTCTAGGGCCGAAATCATCGATGCTGTTAAAAATGTTGTAAAAGACAGTCAAACGGGAAAAATAGAAATAGATAACTTAACAGAAGAAGTATTTTCCTCTTATTTGATGACAGAAGATATAATCGAGCCAGATTTATTAATTCGTACAAGTGGAGAAATAAGAATAAGCAACTTCATGCTTTGGCAAATAGCTTATTCCGAACTATACTTTACGAATGTACTATGGCCAGATTTTAGTGAATTACATTTATTCGAAGCAATAGAAGAATTTCAAAACAGACAACGCCGTTTTGGTGGAGTCTGAAGAGAGTTGGTTTAGAGATGAAGCAAAGAATCATAACAGCAATTATTGCAATAGCCGTATTTTTACCATTTGTATTAATTGGAAAACTACCATTAGTTCTTTTTACTTTTCTATTAGTTGGAATTGGTGTATTTGAAATGTTTAGAATGAGAAAAATTTCATTTTTTTCTATTCCGGGATTTATTTCATTAATTACCGTATGGATGATTGTTCTGCCGAATCATTATATAAGTTCGTGGAATATGAATAAAATAGAATTGGGCTTAATCGCTGTTTTATTTTATTTAACTTATATGGTTTTTTCTAAAAATAAATTTACATTTGATGATGTTGCTTTTACGATACTAGCTGTCATCTATATTGGAACAGGATTCCATTTCTTTATTGAAATTAGAGAAACGGATTTAGCTTTTCTTATTTATTCACTATTTATCATTTGGGCCACTGATTCTGGTGCATACTTCATCGGAAGAGCAATTGGAAAACGAAAATTATGGCCAGAAATAAGTCCAAATAAAACAGTCGAAGGATTTATTGGCGGGATAGTAAGTGCTTTAGTAGTAGGAGTTCTATTTAGTGTGTTTGGATACATAGAATGGTCTATAGGCTTTGCTTTTACTACCATTATCTTATCTATTTTTGGACAAATTGGTGATTTAACAGAATCTGCGTTAAAACGTCACTATGATGTGAAGGACTCAGGAAAGTTATTACCAGGACATGGCGGAATTCTGGATCGGTTTGACAGTCTTATTTTTGTCTGGCCGCTGCTTTATTTTATCTTTGAACGTTTTCTTCATTTAATTTAAAATAAATAGTAGGAAATATTGGGTGTAGGAGTGAGGTAGTGAAGTATATTAGTTTGCTAGGGGCGACAGGATCGATTGGAATGCAAACTTTGGATGTTATTAAAAGTCATCCAGATATGTTTGAATTAGTTGCCTTTTCATCAGGAAAAAATATAGAATTAACCAGAAAGATCATTCAAGAATTTAGACCGCAGCTTGTATCTGTTGCAGAAAAAAAAGATTATGAGCAATTAAAACAAATCTTCCCAGATATATGTTTTAGCTATGGATTGGATGGATTAATAGAAGCAGCCGTTTTTGATAAAGCTGATATTCTGGTAAATGCAGTAATCGGTAGTGTTGGTTTACATCCAACGTTACAAGCAATTGAAGCGGGAAAGGTTATAGCGATTGCAAATAAGGAAACATTAGTTACTGCAGGACATATTGTAATGGATGCAGCTGCAAAATATAATGTTCCTGTATTACCAGTTGATAGTGAGCATTCTGCTATTTTTCAATGTTTACAAGGGGAAAACCCGAAAAATATTGAGCGCCTTATTATTACTGCCTCTGGAGGAAGTTTCCGCGATCTTAGTAGAAAAGAGTTAGAGCAGGTGACAGTGGATGACGCTTTAAATCATCCAAATTGGTCAATGGGTGCGAAAATTACGATTGATTCGGCGACAATGATGAATAAGGGTTTAGAAGTAATTGAAGCGCACTGGTTATTTGGGCTTCCATATGAGAAAATAGATGTATTACTACATAAAGAAAGTATCATTCATTCAATGGTAGAATTCCATGATAGTAGTGTAATCGCACAATTAGGTACTCCAGATATGCGAATACCCATTCAATATGCTCTTTCGTTTCCAGAGCGTCTAGCTGCAGCAAATGGGAAAAAATTAGATTTAGCTGCGATTGGAAAATTGCATTTTCAGCCTATGGACTTAGAGAGATTTAGATGTCTTCATTTTGCTTTTGAGGCTGGAAAAGCAGGTGGAACTTTACCAACAGTATTAAATGCAGCGAATGAAGTGGCAGTACAAAAATTCTTAAATCAAGAAATTAGCTTTCTACAAATTGAAGATTTAATCGAAAAAGCACTAAATAGTCATCAGAATATACTAAACCCTAGTCTTGAAGTGATCCAAGAGATTGACTTAGAAACAAGAAAAAGAGTAAGCACACTTCTATAAAAAGGTGGTTAAAAATTTTGTATACAGTTATAGCTTTTATCATCATTTTTGGTGCGTTAGTTTTTTTCCACGAATTAGGGCATTTCGTATTAGCTAAGCGTGCGGGCATTTTATGTCGTGAATTCGCCATTGGAATGGGGCCTAAAGTTCTTTCTTTAAAAAAGGGAGAAACTGTTTATACGATTCGTCTTCTGCCAATTGGCGGTTATGTGCGGATGGCTGGAGAAGATCCAGAAATGGTTGATATTAAACCTGGTCATCGCATCGGCTTAATCCTTAATGATAAAGAAGAAGTAACGAAAATTATCATTAACAATAAAGAAAAGTATCCGAATGCTCGTGTTATTAATGTAGAGGATGCTGATTTAGAACATAAGCTTTTTGTAAAAGGATATGTAGAGGAAGACAATGAAGATAATCTCCTCGTTTTTTCTGTAAGAAAAGATGCTGTTTTTGTTGAAAATGGAATCGAAACGCAAATTGCACCATATGATCGCCAATTTGCCAGTAAGTCACTATGGCAGCGCACACTTGCTATTTTTGCAGGTCCGGCCATGAACTTTGTGTTAGCTTTTCTTATTTTTATTGTGATTGCGTTAATACAAGGAATTCCTTCAAATGAAGCAAAGCTTGGTAAGTTAACAGATGATGGAGTTGCAATTAGTGCAGGCCTGCATGAAGGCGATAATGTCATCAGCATTGACGGACAATCTGTAGGTTCTTGGGAAGAAGTTGTTTCCATTATTCAAAAAAGTCCGGGAGAGAACCTAGAATTTTTAATCGATCGTAATGGACAAGAAATGACAATTGACGTAACACCAAAGGAAACAGAAGTAGATGGAAAAACAATTGGGTTAGTTGGTGTATATAGCCCAATGGAAAAATCGCCATTAAAGTCTATCCAATTTGGTGCAGCACAAACCTATAATTGGACAAAGGAAATTTTTGGAGCAGTTGGTAAACTAGTAACCGGTCAATTTTCGATTGATGCTTTAGGTGGTCCTGTTGCCATTTATCAATCAACCGATACGGTTGCTCAATCAGGTGTCTATTCCTTAATGAATTGGGCGGCTGTTTTAAGTATTAACTTAGGCATTATGAATCTTCTTCCGTTACCTGCATTAGACGGTGGGCGACTATTGTTTTTTGCTATTGAAGCGGTTCGCGGTAAACCAATTGACCGGCAAAAAGAGGGCATCGTTCATTTTATTGGATTTGCCTTACTCATGTTATTGATGATTGTCGTCACTTGGAATGATATCCAACGATTTTTTATACAGTAGGATACTTTTCATTCCCCTTATTGTAAGGGGAATGTTGTTTTGTCAGGAAACTCTTTTTTGATAATAGGCATGAGGCAGTTGGCGGCAGCACAAGACACTCAACTCAAAGATGTAAAACATATCTCACCATAACAACTTAATAACAACATAAATAATAGAGGTGCAATGATAGATGAAGCAAAGTAAAATGTTAATTCCAACATTAAGAGAAGTACCAGCAGATGCAGATATTAAAAGCCATCAGCTCTTATTAAGAGCTGGATATATTAGACAAAATGCAAGTGGTATCTATTCTTATTTGCCACTAGCAAACAAAGTAATAAAGAAAATTGAACAAATTATTCGTGAAGAAATGGATGCAGCTGGTGGAGTGGAGTTATTAATGCCTGCATTGCAGCAAGCGGAATTATGGCAAGAATCCGGCAGATGGTTTACTTATGGACCCGAATTAATGCGTTTAAAAGACCGTAATAGTCGAGAATTTGCTCTTGGGGCCACACATGAAGAAGTGATAACTAGTTTAGTTCGTGATGAAGTGAAATCTTATAAACGCTTGCCATTAACGCTTTATCAAATCCAAACGAAATTCAGAGATGAGAAAAGACCACGTTTTGGAATTTTGCGCGGCAGAGAGTTTATTATGAAAGATGCCTACAGCTTCCATTCTTCGCATGAAAGCTTAGGAGAAGTTTATGACTCAATTTTCCAAGCTTATTGCAATATATTTGAGCGCTGCGGCTTAAACTATCGGGCAGTTATTGCAGATAGTGGCGCAATGGGCGGAAAGGATACGCATGAATTCATGGTATTATCTGATGTTGGAGAAGATACGATTGCGTACTCAACGGAATCCAATTATGCTGCAAATATTGAAATGGCTCCAGTTATTAATTCCTATGATAAAACGGACGAGCCTGCTAAAGAATTAGAAAAAGTAGAAACAAAAGAACAAAAAACAATTGAAGAAGTTTCTTCTTTCTTAAACGTAGCAGCAGAAAAATGTATCAAATCTCTTTTATTTAAAGTTGATGAGAAGTTTGTTCTAGTATTAGTTCGAGGAGACCACGAAGTAAATGATATTAAGGTGAAGAACCTTTTAGAAGCAAATGTAGTAGAATTAGCAGATCATGCAGATACGGAAGAAGTGCTAGGAAGCAAGGTTGGCTCAATCGGTCCAATTAACGTGAAAGATGTTGAAGTAATTGCAGATCATGCTGTGAAAGCAATTGTAAACGGTGTTTGCGGAGCAAACCAAGAAAATTACCACTATGTGAATGTGAATCCTGATCGTGATTTTACTGTCGATCAATATGCGGATATTCGATTTATTCAAGAAGGTGACCTTTCACCAGATGGAAAAGGCACGATTACTTTTGCTAAGGGCATTGAAGTAGGCCATGTCTTTAAGCTTGGTACTCGATATAGTGAAGCAATGGGTGCGACCTATTTAGATGAAAACGGCAGAAGTCAAGCACTTATTATGGGTTGCTATGGAATTGGTGTGTCAAGAACGATGGCAGCGATAGTGGAGCAATTTAATGATGACAGAGGGATTGTATGGCCAAATGCTGTAGCGCCATTTGATATTCATTTAATTACTGTAAATACAAAAGATGACACACAAAATGAGTTATCCGAAAAATTATATGCAGCATTAAAGGCTAATCGTTTTGATGTATTAGTAGATGACCGTGCTGAGCGTGCAGGCGTGAAATTTGCTGATTCTGATTTAATTGGTTTACCAATTCGCGTCACTGTCGGGAAAAAAGCAGGAGAAGGCATCGTAGAAGTGAAAGTCAGAAGTACAGGAGAAATGCTGGAAGTACATGAAAGTGAGCTTGCTGCTACGATTCTCCGCTTAACACAAGTAGCAGGATAAGCGAAAACAGGATAAAAGAAAAAGGTTTAGCAATCGGCTAAATCTTTTTCTTTTTGTAGCTTAGATTGTATGCTAAACTGCATTAAGGAAAAGAACAATTTATTTCTGTGATATAATATTTTTTATAGAAATTAAGCAAGATTGGAAGGAGCGACATAAATGAGTGATATACAGGGGAAAGTAGATCGTTTCCAGATTTTGCTACAACAATTGCAATTAACGGATGATTCATATATTTCCCATTTTCGCAACGCAAGTATAGAAAAAATTGTTGTCGAAAAACGGTCCAAAAAGTGGCATTTTCATTTTTTGTTTGATGATATCATTCCATTTCAAGTCTATCAATTATTTACTGCCAAGTTAAAAAGTAGTTTTTCTCATATTGCTACTATTACGTATGATATTCGAGTAAGAAATGGAATTGTTACAGATGTATTAATTCGAGACTATTGGTCTGCGTGTATAGAGGAGATGCAAGGAATTTCTCCACCGTTATTAAAACTATTAAATGAACAAGTGCCGCAATTAAATGGCAATAAGCTGACAATTCAGGTTAGAAATGAAATGGAAGGCTTAGCGATTAAGCGTAAATACGCGAACTTAATTACAGACGCTTATCAATATTTTGGTTTTCCTGCAATGAGTTTAGACACAGAGATAGCAGCAGAAAAATCAAATTCAGATTATGAGCAATTCTTGCTTGCGAAGCAAAAAGAGGATGAGGAAAGAGGAAAACAAGCTTTATTAGATATTCAGAAGATGGAAGCTGAAAAAGAAGCTGGTGATTCGCCAATCCCAAGTGGTCCATTAACAATTGGCTTAACGATCAAGGATGATAGCGATTATCGTCGTATGGAAGAGATTGTCGATGAAGAAAGACGTGTTACGATTCAAGGATATGTCTTCTTTGCAGAAACAAAAGAGCTGCGCAGTGGACGAACGCTATTAACCTTTAAAATAACAGATTATACAAGCTCTATCCTTGTCAAAATGTTCTCTCGTGACAAAGAGGATGCAGCTCTTTTTCAATTGGTAAAAAAAGGTATGTGGCTTAGAGCGCGCGGAAGCATTCAAAATGATACATTCGTTCGCGATTTAGTGATGATAGGAAATGACTTAAATGAAATTAAGCCTGTTGAGCGGAAGGATACCGCTAAAGAGGATGAAAAACGAGTTGAGTTGCATCTTCATACACCAATGAGTCAAATGGATGCAGTTTCATCTGTCGCAACTCTTGTCGGCCAAGCGAAAAAATGGGGACATAAAGCAATTGCTATCACGGATCATGCTGTTGCGCAATCATTCCCGGAAGCTTTTGGTGCTGGAAAGAAAAATGACGTTAAAATTCTTTACGGCGTAGAAATGAATCTAGTAGATGACGGTGTACCAATAGCTTATAATCCAAAGGATATCGATTTAGAGGATGCGACTTATGTAGTATTCGACGTAGAAACAACTGGACTTTCGGCTGTATATAACACGATTATTGAACTGGCGGCAGTGAAAATCCATAATGGAGAAATTATCGATCGATTTGAATCTTTTGCCAATCCACATCATCGTCTTTCTGCGACAACCATTAATTTAACAGGTATTACTGATGATATGGTAGAAAGCGCACCAGAAATTGATATTGTCTTACGCAAGTTTGCGGATTGGACAGGCGATAGTATTTTAGTTGCTCATAATGCATCCTTTGATGTCGGCTTTTTGAATGTCGGCTATCAGAAGGCAGGACTGCCTAAATCGACAAATGCGGTCATTGATACATTGGAACTGGGTAGATTTTTATATCCAGAAATGAAAAATCATCGTTTAAATACACTCGCGAAAAAATTTGATATCGAATTAACTCAGCATCACCGCGCCATTTATGATGCTGAGGCGACTGGATATCTCGCTTTAAAAATGTTGAAAGATGCTGCTGAAAGGGGCATCACCAATCATAATCAATTAAATGATAATATGGGACAAGGAAATGCCTATCAAAGGGCAAGACCATATCATTGTACAGTGCTAGCGCAAAATGAGGTAGGGCTTAAAAATCTCTTTAAACTCGTTTCGATTGCACATATTAATTATTTCTATCGGGTTCCTCGTATTCCGAGATCAGTCTTGCAAAAATACCGGGAAGGTTTGTTAGTAGGATCAGCTTGTGATAAAGGGGAAGTCTTTGAAGCAATGATGCAGAAGGCTCCAGAAGAAGTAGAAGATATTGCGCCATTTTATGATTATTTAGAAGTAATGCCAAAAGAGGTGTACGCTCATTTAATTGAAATGGAGTTAGTACAAGATGAAAAAGCCTTAGAAGAAATAATTGGTAATATCGTAAAACTTGGGGATAAATTAGATATACCAGTGGTTGCGACCGGGAATGTTCATTATCTGAATCCTAACGATAAAATCTATCGAGAAATTCTAGTCGGTTCACAAGGTGGAGCGAATCCGCTTAATCGCCATAAGCTTCCAGATGTCCATTTCCGTACAACAAATGAAATGCTGGACTGCTTCGGCTTCCTTGGAAAAGAAAAGGCAAAAGAGATAGTTGTAACAAATACTAATAAAATTGCCGATATGATTGATGTTATTAAACCAATCAAAGATGATCTTTATACACCGAAAATTGAAGGATCGGAAGAAGAGATGCGGGAAATGAGCTATGGCATGGCTAGACGTATTTATGGTGATGAATTACCTGAAATCGTAGAAGCACGCTTAGAAAAGGAACTAAAAAGTATCATCGGTCATGGATTTGCCGTAATTTATTTGATTTCCCATAAGCTCGTGAAAAAGTCGTTAGATGATGGATACCTAGTAGGTTCGCGTGGATCTGTTGGTTCTTCCTTTGTTGCTACTATGACAGAGATTACCGAGGTTAATCCATTGCCGCCACATTATATTTGTGCGGAATGTAAATACTCGGAGTTTTTTAACGATGGTTCGGTTGGATCTGGCTTTGACTTGCCAGATAAAAATTGTCCTAACTGTGGGGCTCGCTTGAAGAAAGATGGTCACGATATTCCATTTGAAACTTTCCTAGGATTTAAAGGAGATAAGGTTCCCGATATTGATTTGAACTTTTCTGGTGAATATCAGCCAAAAGCGCATAACTATACAAAAGTGCTCTTTGGTGAAGAGTATGTGTATCGCGCAGGTACAATTGGTACAGTTGCGGATAAAACAGCATACGGCTATGTAAAGGCATATCAAAATGATAATAATTTACAAATTCGCGGAGCAGAAATTGATCGATTAGCATCTGGATGTACTGGGGTTAAACGTACAACCGGGCAGCATCCAGGGGGAATCATTGTAATACCAGACTATATGGATGTCTACGATTTTACGCCAATTCAATTTCCGGCAGATGATCGGAATTCTGAATGGAAAACAACCCATTTTGATTTCCATTCCATCCATGACAATGTTCTAAAGCTTGATATTCTAGGGCACGATGATCCAACTGTTATTAGAATGCTTCAAGATTTAAGTGGAATTGATCCAAAGACCATTCCAACAGATGATCCTGAAGTAATGAAAATATTCAGTGGTACCGAGTCCCTTGGAGTAACACCAGAACAAATTTATTGCAAAACGGGAACATTTGGTATCCCTGAATTTGGAACAAAATTTGTTCGACAAATGTTAGAAGATACAAAGCCGACAACTTTTTCTGAATTAGTACAGATTTCTGGTTTGTCCCATGGTACAGATGTATGGCTAGGAAATGCACAAGAACTTATTCATAATAATATTTGTAACTTAAGTGAAGTAATCGGATGTCGTGATGATATTATGGTTTATTTGATATATCAAGGCCTTGATCCAAGTTTCGCTTTCAAGATTATGGAAAGCGTGCGTAAAGGAAAAGGCCTTACAGATGAAATGGAAGAGGAAATGAGAAAGAATGAAGTACCAGAATGGTATATTGATTCTTGTAAAAAAATAAAATACATGTTTCCTAAAGCCCATGCTGCGGCATACGTCTTAATGGCAGTAAGAATTGCCTATTTTAAAGTGCATCATGCCCTATTATATTATGCAGCTTATTTTACCGTTCGCGCCGATGATTTTGATATTGATGCAATGGTAAAAGGATCCCATAGTATTAAAGCAGTAATCGATGATATTACGGCAAAAGGGTTAGATGCATCAACGAAAGAGAAAAACTTATTAACGGTAATGGAGCTTGCTTTTGAAATGGTAGAAAGAGGATACACATTTAAGAAAGTGGACTTATATAAATCAAGTGCTACTGAATTTATTATTGAAGGAAACTCTCTTATCCCGCCATTTAACAGTATTCCTGGACTTGGGACAAATGCTGCCATTAATATTGTAGAAGCAAGAAAAGATGGTGAATTCTTATCAAAAGAGGATTTACAGCAACGTGGAAAAGTATCAAAAACAATTATGCAATATCTAGAGAATCATGGTTGCTTAGCTGATATGCCAGATCAAAACCAGCTTTCTTTATTCTAAAACTCTTTCTTAATAAGAGAAGAAACCTTGAAACTACGGACTTTCATTTGCATAAATGAAGTGGTTATGGTATAGTTTATTTGGAAATACTAAGGATAACTTTCGCGAATGGAGAGTGGGGCAACCCACTCTTTCCTGTTTGTATTAGGGTTTTTTTCCTAAAATCAAAGGAAAGGGTATCGCTGATTTAATGGATGAGCAACAAAGAGTACATATTTCAGGCTGCTAAGTTGACTCTAAAAACATAATAAGGTTCCTTGCTTAAGGAGGGAAAAATTTTGAGCAAAGTAACAGAAATAGTCGAAGAAATGGTACATCCTATTTTAGATGAACTACACTTAGAATTAGTAGATGTCGAATATGTAAAAGAGGGACCAAACTGGTTTTTACGGGTATATATTGACAAAGATACAGGTGTAGATATTGATGAATGTGCAGTCGTTAGTGAAAAACTTAGTGAGAAGTTAGATGAAGTCGATCCGATTTCAGAAAACTATTTTCTTGAGGTTTCTTCACCTGGAGCAGAGCGACCATTAAAAAAAGACAAAGACTTCGAAAAAGCGATTGGGAAAAATGTCTATATTAAAACATATGAACCGATTGAAAAGGAAAAAACATTCGAAGGAGTTTTAACAGCTTTTGATGGTAAAACAGTAACAGTTGAAGTGAAAATTAAAACTAGAAAGAAAACAATTGTGATACCGTACGAAAAAGTGGCAAAAGCAAGACTCGCAGTTAGTTTTTCATAATGTATAAAGAATCGATGAAATGTCTTTTGTAATCGATCATTATAATTTTTCATAAAAGAGAATAAAGGGGGATACACGCTCATGAGCAGTGAATTAGTTGATGCTCTAGTGTTACTTGAAAAAGAAAAAGGAATATCACGTGAAGTGATCATGGATGCCATGGAAGCAGCTTTGATTTCTGCTTACCGTCGTAATTTTAACCAAGCACAAAATGTACGAATTGATTTGAATCTAGGTGCTGGGTCTATGCGTGTATTTGCTAGAAAAGAAGTAGTAGATGAGGTGTTTGACCCACGTCTTGAAATTTCTTTAGAAGATGCACAAAGAATTAATCCGAACTATGAAGTGGAAGATGTAGTAGAGTTGGAAGTAACGCCAAAAGACTTTGGCAGAATTGCGGCACAAACTGCTAAACAAGTAGTAACACAAAGAGTTCGCGAAGCAGAAAGAGGAATTATTTATTCTGAATTTATTGATCGCGAAGAAGATATCATGACAGGCATTGTTCAACGCCAAGACAGTAAATTTATTTACGTCAGCTTAGGCAAAATTGAAGCGATTTTACCTACAAATGAACAAATGCCGAATGAGCATTATAAACCGCATGATCGCATCAAAGTTTTCCTGACAAAAGTGGAAAAGACAACAAAAGGTCCCCAAATCTTTGTGTCTAGAACACATCCTGGGCTACTTAAAAGATTATTCGAGATGGAAGTACCGGAAATTTATGATGGTACAGTTGAAATAAAATCAGTTGCCCGTGAAGCGGGAGATCGTTCTAAGATTTCCGTTCATTCTGAGAACGAAGAGGTAGATCCAGTAGGTTCATGTGTAGGGCCAAAAGGAACTCGTGTACAGACGATTGTTAATGAGCTAAAAGGGGAAAAGATTGATATTGTTAAGTGGTCAAGTGACCCTACTGTTTTCGTTGCAAATGCTCTTAGTCCTTCAAAGGTCTTAGAAGTTATTGTAAACGAAGAAGATAAAGCAACAACGGTTATTGTTCCTGATTATCAGTTGTCGCTGGCTATCGGAAAGCGAGGTCAAAATGCACGTCTGGCAGCAAAGCTGACAGGCTGGAAAATTGATATCAAATCCGAGTCAGAAGCAAGAGAAGCTGGAATTTATCCTACTGAAAATTCATTGATTAAGTTTGATGATGAAGTAGAAGAAGAGGATGATTTCCGCTTAAACACAGAAGATTTCGAGTGATAGAGGTGAATGTGTGTGAACAAACCAAGAAAAGTACCAATGCGTAAGTGTGTTGCTACTGGTGAAATGAAGCCGAAGAAAGAACTAGTTCGCATCGTTCGTTCCAAAGAAGGGGTTGTATCCGTCGATTTAACAGGAAAAAAATCTGGTCGAGGAGCATATCTCTCATTGGATAAAGAAGCAGTACTATTAGCCAAGAAGAAGAATATTCTTTCTAGCCAGCTTGAAGTTACTGTAGATGATACAGTTTATGACGAGCTGTTAGAACTAATAGATAAGGAGCAAAGACAATCCAAATGAACGATAACAAGTGGATGTCATTACTTGGCTTAGCAAATCGAGCACGGAAAATAACCTCAGGTGAGGAATTGACCGTTAAAGAAATTAGAAGCGGTAATGCAAAGCTAATATTATTGTCGGAAGATGCGTCACAAAACACGACAAAGAAAATCACTGATAAATGTCGTTCCTATAAAGTACCAGTGAAGCTTGTTTCAAATCGGGAAATCCTAGGTAAAGCAATAGGGAAAGAACAACGAGTGGTTGTCGCTGTTTTGGATAATGGATTTGCAAAAAAACTTTTAACGCTGCTCGATTAATTCTAGCGGGGGTGAAATGATGAGTAAAGTGCGAGTATACGAATACGCAAAAAAATATAACATTTCAAGCAAGGATGTTATTGCAAAATTAAAAGAGATGAACATAGAAGTCTCAAACCATATGACTACACTGGAAGAGGACGCAGTAAAAAAATTAGATAGCATATATAATAAAAAGAACGAAGAAAATAAGCCAAAAGCGCCAGCTGCAAAAGTGGCTGCTAAAAATATCGCGGACGAGTATGAAAAAGAAAGCGATGAAATGGCTGAAAAGGGGAAAGTAAATCAATCTGTGAAAAATACTAAAGATAATAAGCCAGGTTTTAACAAACCAAAAAATAATAATAATAATAACAACAATAAAAATAGAAACAACAATCGTAAAGGGAAGCAGAATACTGCTCCAGCTGCACCGCCAGCTCCGAAAAAGGAAAAAGAATTACCAGAGAAAATTACATTCAGTGAGTCTTTAACCGTTGCTGAATTAGCAAAGAAATTGCATCGTGAACCATCTGAAATCATCAAAAAATTATTCCTTCTTGGTGTGATGGCAACAATCAACCAAGAATTAGATAAAGATGCAATTGAATTAATCTGTACAGATTATGGTGTAGAGGTCGAAGAGGAAATCCAAATCGATACGACAGACCTAGAAGTATACTTTGCAGATGAAGAAGGCGCAGAATTAGTAGAGCGTCCATCTGTTGTGACCATTATGGGACACGTTGACCACGGGAAAACAACATTGCTTGACAGCATACGTAATACGAAAGTAACAGCAGGAGAAGCTGGTGGTATTACCCAGCATATTGGTGCATACCAAATTGAGGAGAATGGCAAGAAAATTACTTTCCTTGATACACCTGGACACGCAGCTTTTACTACAATGCGTGCACGTGGTGCGAAAATCACTGATATCACTATCCTTGTTGTTGCTGCTGATGATGGTGTTATGCCACAAACAATTGAAGCAATCAACCATGCCAAAGCAGCTGAGGTTCCAATTATCGTTGCTGTTAATAAAATGGATAAACCAACCGCTAATCCAGATCGCGTAATGCAAGAATTAACAGAACATGGATTAGTACCTGAAGCTTGGGGTGGGGATACTATCTTTGTTCCACTTTCCGCTTTAACAGGTGAAGGTATTGACTCTCTGCTTGAAATGATTCTTTTAGTAGGAGAAGTAGAAGAGTATAAAGCAAATCCAGACCGTAATGCAGTTGGTACTGTTATTGAAGCACAATTAGATAAAGGAAAAGGTTCGGTAGCAACATTGCTTGTACAAAATGGTACATTGCATATTGGGGATCCGATTGTAGTTGGGAACACATTTGGTCGTGTTCGTGCAATGGTTAATGATCTTGGCCGCCGAGTTAAAACAGCAGGACCATCAACACCAGTTGAAATCACTGGGTTAAACGATGTTCCTCAAGCTGGTGATCGTTTTGTTGTTTTCAAAGACGAGAAAACCGCAAGACAAATCGGGGAAGCTCGTTCCACGCAAGCGATTCAAGCGCAAAGATCTGAAAAAACAAGAATTAGCTTAGACAACCTGTTTGAACATATGAAACAAGGGGAAATGAAAGATATTAATATCGTTCTTAAAGCCGATGTTCAAGGTTCAGCAGAAGCGTTAGCAGCTGCTCTTTATAAAATCGAAGTAGAAGGCGTAAACGTAAAAATCATCCATACAGGTGTAGGGGCGATTAACGAATCCGATATTACCCTTGCTGCAGCATCAAATGCGATTGTAATTGGATTTAACGTACGTCCAGACGTAAACGCAAAAAGAGCCGCAGATGCTGAAGAAGTAGATGTACGCTTACACCGTATTATCTATAAGGTTATTGAAGAAATTGAAGCAGCGATGAAAGGGATGCTTGATCCTGAGTTCCAAGAAAAGATTATTGGTCAAGCGGAAATTCGTCAAACATTCAAGGTTTCTAAAATCGGTACCATTGCAGGTTCTTATGTAACGGACGGGAAAATTACAAGAGACAGCGGTATTCGTTTGATTCGTGATGGTGTTGTTATTTTCGAAGGGGAAATCGATGCATTAAAACGTTTCAAGGACGATGCAAAAGAAGTGGCTCAAGGTTACGAATGTGGTATTACCATCAAAAACTTTAACGATGTTAAAGAAGGCGATATTATCGAAGCATATGTAATGGAAGAAATTGAGCGTAAATGATTGTTGGATTAATGTCAGTGGAATGCATTATTTATGATGCCCACTCATTAAAAGAAAAGCGGGCGGTTCTGCAAAGAATTATGACCCGCTTAAAGCAAAGATTTAATATCTCTATTTCAGAAGTCGGGTATCAAGATACTTGGCAAAGAACAAAAATTGCTGTTGTTACCGTTGCTTCTGCGCGAGTTTCAGCTGAAGGTGTACTGCAGCAGACACAGCAGTTTATTGATTCTTTTCCTGAAATAGAGAGAACCATAACAGATATAGAATGGCTTTAAAAAAAATGAGGTGAATTGCGCGATGAGTCTAAGACCAAATCGTGTTGGTGAACAAATGAAGAAGGAACTAGGCGAGATTATTAGCCGTAAGATAAAGGATCCTCGCATTGGTTTCGTAACAGTTACAGATGTTAATGTTACTGGTGACCTTCAACAAGCAACTGTGTATATTTCTGTACTTGGCGACCAAGAGCAACGGGAAAATACACTAAAAGGGCTGGCAAAAGCGAAAGGATTTATCCGTTCTGAAATTGGACAAAGAATTCGTTTACGCAAAACGCCTGAAATTACGTTTGAATTTGATGAGTCGATAGATTACGGAAATAGAATTGATACATTATTGCATCAAATCGCAAAAGAAAATCCGTCCAGTGATGACGAAAGATAATGATGTAACATAAACTTGCTCCTATCGGACTTTTTCCATGATACTTATGGATGGGCGATAGGAGTTTTTTTATAAGCGGTGGAAATGGAGCCCGTTGAATTCCGCTCCAGGAACTTGCTTTTCTGCTGGACAGATAGGAGTCTCCTCGGCTATGCCTGTGGATTTCCCTCAATTCCAGCAGGAGTCAAAAGACTTTTAAATTATATTACAATTGAGGACTCAAGATTAAGCGTTTTTTTCCATAAAATGAATAAAGGATGAGGTATATGGAAGGGATTTTACCGTTATGGAAGCCTAAGGGGCTTACTTCCCATGATTGTGTTTTTCGTTTGCGGAAGATTTTACATATGAAACGAGTCGGTCATACTGGAACATTGGATCCGGATGTAACGGGTGTATTACCAATTTGTTTAGGAAGAGCAACAAAAGTAGCTGAATATATAACAGACGCAGGAAAAGAATATGTAGGAGAGGTAACGATAGGGTACTCTACAACAACAGAAGATCGTTCTGGCGAAAAGGTCGAGGAGAAAAAAGTAGCGGAAATTATTACGCGAGATAGAATAGAAGCGATTTTACGAGAGCTAACAGGAGAAATCACACAAACACCACCCATGTATTCTGCTGTTAAAGTAAATGGGAAAAGGCTTTATGAATATGCTAGACAAGGGATTGTGATTGACCGTCCTTCTAGGCAAGTAAACATTTACTCCTTAGAATTAATCGAAGAATGGCAAGTGTTACAGGGAGATACCGTATCTTTTCGTTTTAAAGTAAGCTGTAGTAAAGGTACCTATATTCGCACACTTGCTGTTATGATTGGAGAAAAATTAGGGTATCCTGCCCATATGTCAGACTTGTGCCGGACACGTTCTGCAGCCTTTACGAAACAAGAGTGTGTAACATTTGAAGAACTAGAGGAATATGTAGAAAATGGGAAGCTGAAAAACTTTATTTATCCGCTTGAAGACGCGCTTTTACATTTGCCGAAATATGAAATAAATGATACATTAGCAATGAAGGTACGAAACGGAACGGTATTAGAAACTCCTGCTCATCTACTAAATGAACAGGAACCAATTGTCATTCAAACAACAACAGGTGAAGCGTTAGCTATATATGTTCAGCATCCAGCAAAACAAGGATTAATCAAACCGTCCAAAATATTAAAAATCTTGGAGTAACCATTGATGCTCTCGTTCACCTTGAAAGAAAGTTTAACGACAAATGAGAAAAAAAGAAATTTGTTAGAAAAGGTGAGTAGCACAGTGAAGATAGTAAGAATAAACCATTCAGAACGAAATAAAGAGCATGATAATCCGCCAATTTCTATAGCATTAGGTTCCTTTGACGGAGTTCATCTTGGCCATCAAAAGGTCATTGGCGAAGCGAAAAGAGTGGCAGATGAAAATGGATGGAGCAGTGCGGTGATGACATTTGACCCCCATCCTTCTATCGTATTAGGTGGAAAAACAAAAAAAGTAGATTACTTAACATCTTTTGAAGCGAAAGTAGAACAATTAGCAAACTTGGGAATCGATTATTTATTTATTGTCGATTTTACGATTGAGTTTGCTAGCTTACCTCCTCAAGAATTCGTTGATTTGTATTTAATTGGTTTAAATGTGAAACATGTAGTAGCTGGTTTTGATTACACTTATGGAAAGAAAGCTCAAGGAACAGCTGAGACTCTTTCTATACATTCACGAGGTAAATACAAAACAACAATTATTGGGAAAGAGACCTTTGGAGGTGAGAAAGTAAGTTCTACTTTAATTCGCTCTCTTATAAATAATGGCGAAATGGAAAAGGTACCTGCTCTTTTAGGTAGATACTATTCAGTAAATGGTACGGTCATCCATGGCGACAAACGTGGTAGAACGATTGGTTTTCCTACTGCAAATGTGAAATCAACTAGCGATGTCATTTTGCCGCCGTTAGGTGTATATGCAGTACGATTCTTTGTCAATGATCAATGGTATGAGGGTGTATGTAACCTCGGTACAAAACCAACCTTCCAGCCTGATGAAAAAAAAATTAGTATCGAAGTCCATATTTTTGACTTTCATCAAGATATTTATGGTCATTCCGTAATCGTTGAATGGCATAAACGAATTAGAAGCGAACAAAAATTCAATGGCATAGATGAACTAGTAGCCCAAATTGAAAAAGACAAGCAAACCGCCTTACAATATTTTTATGAAAAGGCACGATAAGAAAAAAGAAAAGTAACCTGAATATTTCTAAAAAGATTAGGATATACTAAAAAATATATCCTAATAAAAAATGGAAAGAAACTAATGAATAGCAGGACTGGCTAGAAATACAATAAGATGAAGTTTTTTCAGATTCTATTTTTATGTTCTTTGTTTATAAAAAAATAAAAGGTTATGTCTTGATTTTTCCAAAGAAAACAGTTATTCTTAAAGACGTACTAAAAACAACCTTTGCTTGGCAAAATCGAATCACCAACGTTTTGCTCGGTAATTGGGGATTAGTGTAATAGAATTAGGAGGTGAAACAGGATGGCAATCACTCAAGAACGTAAAAACGAACTTATCAATGAGTACAAAACGCATGAGAACGATACTGGATCTCCAGAAGTTCAAATCGCTGTCCTTACTGAGTCAATCAATAATTTGAATGAACATTTACGTACACATAAAAAGGATCATCACTCACGTCGTGGTCTTTTGAAAATGGTAGGTAGACGTCGTAATCTTTTAACTTACCTACGTAATAAAGACGTTCAACGTTACCGTGTTTTAATTAACAAACTTGGTCTACGTAGATAGTTAAAAAAAGCGGGATATTTTTCCCGCTTTTTTATTGTAAATAAATGCGAATTTAACATATGATTAGTATAGATTACATAAATTAATTTCGTTTTTTAGTTATATAAAATGTGTATACTAGTAGAAGAGAAATTTAAGGATAATATTTTTTATTTTATAAAATAACGCAGGTTTTAGGTAGTTCTTAACCGGAAACCTCCATGAAGTGAATGAGTAGAGAGGGGTTTATGAATGGGACAAGATAAGCATGTCTATTCCATTGACTGGGCTGGAAGAAAGCTCACAGTTGAAATTGGACAATTAGCAAAACAGGCAAATGGTGCAGTACTTGTACGATACGGTGATACGGCTGTATTAAGCACAGCAACTGCTTCAAAAGAACCAAAGAACTTAGACTTCTTTCCATTAACAGTAAATTATGAAGAGCGTCTATATGCGGTTGGTAAAATTCCCGGCGGTTTCATTAAAAGAGAAGGCCGCCCAAGTGAAAGAGCAATCCTTGCAAGCCGCTTAATCGATCGACCAATTCGACCATTATTTGCAGATGGCTTCCGTAATGAAGTGCAGGTAGTCAGCTTAGTAATGAGCGTGGATCAAGATTGTACATCAGAAATGGCCGCAATGTTTGGATCGTCATTAGCATTATCTGTTTCTGATATTCCATTTGGGGGACCAATTGCTGGTGTTTATGTTGGAAGAATCGATGGAGAATTTGTCATCAATCCAACGGTTGAGCAAGCAGAAAAAAGTGATATTAACCTTGCTGTTGCAGGTACAAAAGATGCAATCAACATGGTTGAAGCTGGTGCCGATGAAGTTCCAGAAGAAGTAATGCTTGAAGCAATTATGTTTGGACATGATGAGATTAAACGCCTAATTGCATTCCAAGAAAAAATTGCAGAAGAGATTGGCAAAGAAAAAATGGAAGTTGTACTATACGAATTAAATAAAGACATCGAAGCAGATGTGCGCGCATTATGTGAAAGCGAAATGCTAGATGCTATTCGTGTACAAGAAAAGCATGCTCGTGAAGCAGCTATTAAAGAAGTAAAAGATTCTGTCATTGCAAAATATGAAGCAGAAGAAACAGAAGAAGAAGATTTAAAACAAGTGAAAGCTATTTTAGATAAATTAGTGAAAAATGAAGTTCGTCGTCTTATTACAGAAGACAAGGTTCGTCCAGATGGACGTGGCTTGGAAGAAATTCGTCCACTATCTTCTGAAGTGCATTTATTACCGAGAACACACGGTTCAGGTCTATTTACTCGTGGACAAACTCAAGCATTAAGTATTTGTACATTAGGTGCTTTAGGAGATGTGCAAATACTGGATGGTCTTGGGGTAGAAGAAGAAAAAAGATTCATGCATCACTATAATTTCCCTAATTTTAGTGTTGGTGAAACAGGACCAATGCGTGGACCTGGACGAAGAGAAATCGGTCATGGTGCACTAGGGGAAAGAGCATTAGAACCAATTATCCCTTCTGAAAAAGATTTCCCATATACGATTCGCCTTGTATCAGAAGTATTAGAATCCAATGGTTCAACTTCACAGGCTAGTATTTGTGCAAGTACCCTTGCTATGATGGATGCTGGGGTGCCAATTAAAGCACCGGTTGCTGGTATTGCAATGGGACTGATTAAATCTGGTGAACATTACAGTATTTTAACAGATATTCAAGGGATGGAAGATCATCTAGGAGATATGGACTTTAAAGTAGCTGGTACTTCTAAAGGGGTAACGGCACTTCAAATGGATATTAAAATTGATGGATTGTCTCGTGAAATTTTAGAAGAAGCATTACAGCAAGCTAAGATTGGCCGCATGCAAATTCTTGAATCGATGCTGGCAACAATCAATACACCTAGAGAATCACTATCTTCTTATGCGCCAAAAATCTTAATGATGTCCATCAACCCAGACAAAATTCGTGATGTTATTGGACCAAGTGGTAAACAAATCAATAAAATTATTGAAGAAACTGGCGTTAAAATTGATATTGAGCAAGATGGCACAGTATTCATTTCTTCTGTCGATGATGAAATGAATAACAAAGCAAAACAAATTATCGAAGATATCGTTCGTGAAGTTGTTGTTGGACAAATGTATCTTGGTAAAGTAAAACGAATCGAGAAATTCGGTGCGTTCGTTGAAATCTTCAATGGAAAAGATGGACTTGTTCATATTTCAGAGCTTGCTGAAGAAAGAATTGGCAAAGTAGAAGATGTAGTAGCAATCGGTGATGAAATCCTTGTGAAAGTAACAGAAATTGATAAACAAGGAAGAGTAAATTTATCTCGTAAAGCTGTTTTGAAAGAACAAAAAGAACAAGCTGAGAATGCAAAAAACTAATAAAAGTATAATAAAGCGTACCCGCCAAAAAAGACTCATGTTTTTAAGCGGGTATTTTTTTTATGGAATGAAAAGGAACATTTTGAACAAAATAATAGGGGAAAAGGATAAGCTAACTCCGTCATTCGGCGTTCTACCTTGTCCTTTCCTATCATATGGTAGTAACTAGGGAGGGAAAGGTGATGAAAAAAACAGTTTCACTTATAGGAATTCTGGTCATCTCTTGGTTTTTAGTTAATAATCCGTTGGCTGATACATATGTTAGTACTTTACAAGAAAACGCTGTCTCAGTGACAGCAAATAACTCTTTATATACGACGATAAGCGAGAAAGCAAAAGACTACGAAAAGAAGCCGATTGATGCCAAGCTAGATCCTGTATGGAAAGCTATTCCTGGATTAAATGGGCTGACTGTGGATATTGATGCTTCTTACAAGAATATGAAAAAAGAGAAGAAATTCAATGAACAAAAACTAATTTTTAAGCAAGTGAAACCAGAAGTTACACTAAATGATTTGCCACCTGCTCCTATTTATAAAGGAAATCCAGATAAAGAAATGGTAAGCTTTATTATAAATGTAGCATGGGGAAATGAATTTTTACCTGACATACTAGCAACCTTAAAAAAACATCATGTCAAGGCGAGTTTTTTCTTGGAAGGCAGATGGGTTCAGAAAAATCCAGATCTTGCTAAAATGATTGCAGAAGCAGGACATGAACTCGGAAATCATTCCTATACCCATCCAGATATGAGTAAAATTAGCAGTAGTAAAATTCATGAGGAAATCGTAAAAACAAATGATGTCATTGAAGCTACAACTGGTAAGCAAATCACATTATTAGCACCGCCAAGTGGATATTTTAATAATGAAGTAGTGAAAATTGCCGCTCAACAAAAGCTTAAAACAGTAATATGGTCTGTGGATACGATTGATTGGCAAAAACCAAGTCCTGATACATTGCTTAAAAGAGTTACAGGAAAGGTCCATAATGGGGCTCTAATCCTTATGCATCCAACGGAAGTTACTACAAATAGCCTTGAACGTTTAATTACCGAAATCAAAAATAAAGGATATAAAATCGATACAGTTAGCGACATGCTTAGTGAAGAGCGAGAAAGCATAAAAACAAAAAAATAGTAGTTCGGTTCATCTTATAGTATTCTATAAGGAGAAAACGTTTTATTAGATGCTACTTCTTATAGAAGAAAAACAACATCTACATGAAAGGAAATGGAAAATAAAGGCTGTCCGTCCTTTTAAAAGGAACTATTCGCTATTTCATTTTTAAAACGGAGATATGTTATCATTATATTAAAACAATATTTTGGAAAAAATAAGAGGAATAAGATATACTAGCAGTCGCAGCTATTTTTTGCAACTTGGTAGAAGAACAGGAGGAACATAATTGATCAAAAGATATACTTGCCAAAATGGAGTAAGAATTGTATTGGAAAATATTCCAACAGTACGTTCCGTTGCTATTGGCGTATGGATTGGTACAGGATCTCGCAAAGAAGATGAAAAAAACAATGGGGTATCTCACTTTTTAGAGCATATGTTTTTTAAAGGAACAAAAACACGTAGTGCGAGAGAAATAGCAGAATCATTTGATAGTATTGGCGGCCAGGTAAATGCTTTTACTTCAAAAGAATATACTTGTTATTACGCAAAGGTGTTAGATACACATGCTGATATGGCGTTAGAAGTGTTAGCAGATATGTATTTTAACTCGACATTTGATGAGGAAGAATTAAAGAAAGAGAAAAATGTTGTCTGTGAAGAGATTAAAATGTATGATGATACACCTGATGATATTGTTCATGATTTATTGAGTCAGGCAATTTATGATAAACATCCACTTGGCTATCCGATTTTAGGAACAGAAGAGACACTTGCTACGTTTAATGGAGATACGCTAAGAGAGTATATGTTTAATCATTATACACCAGAGAATACGGTTATTTCGATCGCAGGGAATATTACCGAATCGTTTATTTCAGAAGTAGAAAAATACTTTGGGGCATATGAAGCCGGTAAATCCGAAGTAGAATTAGTAAAGCCTTCTTTCCATGCCAATAATTTTTCACGCAAAAAGGAAACAGAGCAAGCACATCTATGCTTAGGTTTTAATGGGTTGCAGGTGGGGCATGAGAAAATGTATACACTTGTTTCTTTGAATAATATTCTTGGGGGCAGTATGAGTAGTCGATTATTCCAAGATGTACGTGAACAAAAAGGTTTAGCTTATTCTGTATTTTCTTATCATTCCGCATACCAAGACAGTGGAATAGTAACAATTTATGGAGGTACAGGAGCTAAGCAGCTAGATGAATTATTTGATACCATTCAAAATACGCTTGCTATCTTGAAAAAAGAAGGAATTACCGAAAAGGAACTTCTTAATAGTAAAGAGCAGTTAAAAGGCAGCTTGATGCTAAGCTTAGAGAGCACTAATAGCCGCATGAGCAGAAATGGTAAAAATGAACTTTTATTAGGTAAACACCGTTCCTTAGATGATATCATTGCCGATATCGATCGTGTCACAAAAGAAGAAGTTGATCAAATGGCAAATGATATATTCACTGACACCTTTTCTGTCTCTTTAATCAGCCCAGACGGACAATTACCAAAAGCACTGCAATAAAAAGCTACATATTATATAAATAAAGAACTAGGAAACAGAATTCCCTTCTGAATCCTAGTTTTTTTTATGTATGACCACTAATAAAACCATTTTTTTGCTACTCCCATTATAAAGGAGTTGCAATAACTCCCTTCTTAAAATACCTGTCCACTAAAAGGAGATACCAACCAAATCATTCATTCTCATCGTTATCTATAATAGATAAGGAAAGTAACCATCTTTTTAAGGAATTGCGGTAAACAACTCACCTAATATTAGATAATCACATAAGATGTTGAAGTAGCGAGCTATGAAAAACAGGATCTTTAAAAAAGAAGGTGAAATATTCATGCTGAAAGGGATGAAAATCGCGGTTATCGGCGGTGATGCAAGGCAGCTTGAAATTGTTCGCAAATTAACAGAACTACAAGCAATCCTTTCATTAATTGGCTTCGAGCAATTGGACCATGCATTCACTGGTGCTACAAAAGAAAAAATCGATAACGTAGATTTTTCGAAAATAGATGCTATTATCTTACCCGTTCGAGGAACAGACCTAAATGGGCAAGTTGATACAATCTTTTCGAATGAGAAGGTTTTTTTAACGAAAAAAATAGTAGAAAAAACCCCTGAGCATTGCATCATATATTCAGGAATAACGAATGATTATTTAAATTTGCTTATTAAAGAAACGAATCGATCATTAGTTCAATTATTTAACCGAGATGATGTAGCAATTTTAAATTCTATTCCAACTGTCGAAGGTACAATAATGATGGCAATTCAACATACAGACACAACGATTCATGGCTCGAATGTTATTGTGCTCGGGCTAGGTCGTGTAGGCATGAGTGTTGCACGTGCTTTTCATGCCCTAGGAGCGAAAGTAAAGGTCGCAGCAAGTCAAAGTGAACATATTGCTCGCATTATCGAAATGGGATTAACTCCAGTACATTTAGATGATTTACAGATTGCGGTTGATGATATTGATATTTGTATAAATACAATTCCCCATCTTGTCGTAACTTCTGATGTCATTGAAAAAATGCCATTGCATACATTGGTGATTGATTTGGCATCTAAACCAGGCGGAACAGATTTTCAATACGCAGAAAAAAGAGGAGTTAAGGCATTACTTGCGCCGAGCTTACCAGGTATTGTAGCTCCGAAAACAGCGGGAAATATATTGGCAGATGTCTTAGCTCAATTACTGGATGAACAATAGCAGGCAATGAGAGGAGAATAGAATCATGAGTTTACAAGGAAAAAGAATAGGGTTTGGAATTTCAGGTTCTCACTGTACGTATGAGGAAGTAGTACCACAAGTAGAAAAGTTAGTGGCACAAGGAGCTGAAGTTGTACCAGTTGTAACAGGAAATGTAAAAAATACGGATACTCGTTTTGGAAAAGGGAAAGATTGGGTTAGTAAAATAGAAGAAATAACAGGACAGAAAATAATCGATAGTATTGTAGCAGCAGAGCCGCTAGGACCGAAAGCACCTCTTGATTGTATGGTAATTGCCCCATTAACTGGAAATAGTATGAGTAAATTTGCAAATGCGATGACAGATAATGCAGTTTTGATGGCAGCAAAAGCGACATTAAGAAACCAAAAGCCTGTGGTATTGGGAATCTCTACTAATGATGCGTTAGGATTAAATGGGATTAATCTGATGCGATTAATGGCAACGAAGAATATTTTCTTTATTCCATTCGGTCAAGATGATCCTGAGAAAAAGCCAAATTCTATGGTTGCAAGAATGTCTATGCTTGCAGAAACTATTGAAGCAGCATTAGAATATAAACAGATTCAACCAGTAATAGTGGAAAAATATTTAGATTAACAGGAAAGTACATGATTATTTAAAAAAGGCATATAAATCACGTTCTTTGAAAAAGAATGGTAGACTGATAATAAGACGTACCGTAAAAAGGCGCTTGTCGACTTCCACAAGGAACTTTATAGCGCCAATCGGTGTTTTTTGAAAGAATCTGATAAAAGTTTCTTTTATTGCTGCTTGAATATGTTAAAATAGATAATATTATTTAAGGCGGAGCGTAATGCTTGCCTATTATTATTAAGAGAAAGCCTTTGGAAGGAGAACCTTAAATGGAGCAATTAAAAGGATTTAACGTAGCAGTAGTGGGAGCAACAGGGGCTGTTGGTCAACAAATGATTAAAACATTAGAGAGCAGAGATTTTCCGATTTCGACTTTAACACTTTTGTCCTCTAAACGTTCAGCAGGAACAAAGGTTCAGTATAAAGATAAAGAAATTATCGTACAAGAAGCAACACCAGATAGCTTTAAAGGAATTGATATCGCACTATTCAGCGCTGGCGGTGGTGTATCGAAAGAACTTGCACCACATGCAGTAAGACATGGGGCAATTGTTGTTGATAATACAAGCGCATTCCGTATGGACAAAGACGTGCCATTAGTAGTTCCTGAAGTAAACGAAGAAGATCTTCGCAAGCACAATGGAATTATTGCAAATCCAAACTGCTCTACGATTCAAATGGTTGTAGCCTTACAGCCGTTAAAAGAAAAATTTGGTCTTTCGAAAGTATTAGTATCTACTTATCAAGCTGTATCTGGATCAGGTGCTGCTGCTGTCGAAGAGTTGAACAGCCAGACACAAGCAATTCTTAATAAAGAAGCGTTTGAGCCGAAGATTCTACCAGTTAAGAGTGATAAAAAGCACTACCAAATCGCATTCAATGCAGTACCGCAAATTGATGTATTTACTGATAATGGATTCACATATGAAGAAATGAAAATGATCAATGAAACAAAGAAAATAATGCATGCAGATGACTTAAAGGTTGCAGCAACATGTGTCCGCATTCCAGTAGCAACAGGTCATTCTGAATCTGTTTACTTTGAATTAGACAATGATCAAGTAACAGTAGAAGAAATTAAATCCTTGTTAGCTGATGCTCCTGGCATCGTGCTTCAAGACGATCCAAGTAATCAAGTATATCCGATGCCTGCAGATTGCGTAGGAAGCAATGATGTATTTGTCGGTCGTATTCGTCAAGATTTAGATGTGAAAAACGGTTTCCATATGTGGGTTGTTTCCGATAATCTATTAAAAGGTGCCGCATGGAACTCTGTACAAATTGCTGAAAGTCTAATTAAATTAGGGCTAGTTTAATGGACTAGTGAAGAAAGACAAGGCTGTAGAGGTTTAGTATGCAGGAAAATTACCTGTAAGTAGATTTCTATTTTATTCTACATACAGGAAGTACAAGTTTGGACACAAGCCTAAATAATGGTGCCAAAATCTTGTCTTTCTTATTATTAAATGATTCCTTAAATAGAATCCTATTTAGGGAATCATTTAAATAAGTGTGCTCATTTTGGATGGAAAAAAATCATCAAAGTTAAAACAACAAGGGATCCTCCTAGTAAAATGATGGAAGGGGAAATCTTTTTAAAAGTAGATTCCCCAAATTTGTTTTAGAAAAGGCACCCTTATATTACACTCTTTAAGAAAGTGTTCAGAGGTGTTTATTGTGAAAATCATGGTTCAAAAATTTGGCGGAACATCCGTTAGAGATGAAAAAAGCCGAATTCAAGCAAAAGATCATATTAAGGATGCATTAAATGAAGGATATAAAGTAGTAGTAATTGTTTCTGCGATGGGACGAAAAGGAGAACCTTATGCAACAGATACATTGTTGTCTTTAGTCGGCGGATCAGAATCAAGTATCAGCAGAAGAGAAAACGACTTATTAATGTCATGCGGCGAAATTATTTCAAGTGTTGTGTTTACGCAACTATTACTAGAAAATCAAGTTTCGGCAACTGCATTAACAGGTGCTCAAGCTGGATTTAAGACAAATAATGATTTTACGAATGCAAGAATTATGGAAATGGATTGCAGCCGTGTTCTTGAAGAATTAAAAAATCATGATGTTGTAGTAGTAGCTGGTTTCCAAGGGGCAGCGCCTAATGGGGATACAACTACTTTAGGCAGAGGCGGAAGTGATACATCTGCGGCTGCTTTAGGATCAGCACTTCAAGCAGAATATATTGACATTTTTACAGATGTAGAAGGTATTATGACTGCAGATCCAAGAATTGCAGAAAATGCTCGTCCGCTATCTGTTGTTACCTATTCGGAAGTTTGCAATATGGCTTATCAAGGAGCAAAAGTTATTCACCCACGAGCAGTGGAAATAGCAATGCAAGCAAAAGTACCGATTAGAATACGGTCCACGTATTCAAAGGGGACTGGTACACTTGTCACCTCTAGTAATGCGGAGAGTCGAGGCAGTGACATAAAGGAAAGACCAGTCACAGGAATTGCTCATGTGGCAAACGTAACCCAAATTAAAGTTTTTGCAAAAAAAGATCAGTATGACTTACAATCGCAAGTCTTTAAAGCAATGGCAAATGAAGAAATCAGCGTAGACTTTATCAATATTTCACCTAACAGTGTCGTATATACTGTAACAAACGAAATGACAAACAAAGCAATTGCCGTTCTTGAAAATATGGGATATGAACCAGTTATCGAAAAAGAATGTGCAAAAGTATCCGTGGTTGGTGCTGGAATGGCCGGTGTACCTGGGGTGACATTTAAAATTGTTACTGCACTTTCAAATAAGGGAATTCGCATCCTCCAATCAGCGGATAGCCATGCAACGATTTGGGTGCTTGTGAAGCAGGATGATTTAGTAAGTGCAGTTAATGTATTACATGATGCGTTTGAGTTAGAAAAAGAAATAGAATAGAAAATAATAGATACAACGAGATCGAAATGAGAATAGGAGTGGAACGATGGGTTTATTTGGTAGGGTGTCAACGGCCATGATTACACCATTTGATGCCAAGGGACATATAGATTTTCCAAAAACAACACAGTTAATTAATCATTTACTTGAAAACGGAACAGATTCTTTAGTGGTAGCTGGTACTACTGGAGAATCGCCCACATTATCCAAACAAGAGAAGATTGCTTTATTTAAACATGTGGTAAAGGTAGTGGAAAAGAGAGTTCCAATCATTGCAGGAACAGGTAGTTATAACACATATGAGTCCATCGAATTAACGAAACAAGCAGAACTCGCAGGTGTGGACGCTGTTATGGTAGTTGGACCATACTATAACAAGCCGAACCAAGAGGGGTTGTATCAACATATTAAAGCAGTTGCAGAATCTACAAAACTACCCGTTATGATATATAATATTCCAGGTCGTTCTGTTGTTAATATTGAACCAGAAACTATTATTCGTTTGTCAGAAATTGATAATATTGTAGCTGTAAAAGAGGCTAGTGGAAATCTAAATAATATCACAAAAATTATTGCATCAACACCAGCTGATTTTAATGTATACAGTGGTGATGACAGCTTAACTTTACCAATTTTATCTGTAGGAGGAACGGGAGTAATTTCTGTAGCTTCGCATATTATTGGCAAAGAAATGAAAGAAATGGTGACTTCCTTTTTAGATGGAAAGGTAGAGGAAGCATCTAAAATGCATCAACAATTACTTCCTCTTATGTTAGTTTTATTTAAAGCACCTAACCCTGTTCCAGTAAAAACAGCATTACAATTAAAAGGATTTGATGTGGGTTCTGTTCGTTTACCTTTAGTGCCATTAACAGAGGAAGAGCGAATCGAATTAGCGAAATTTATTTAAGGAATAAGAAGGATATCGTATATTTACGAGGACTATTGATAACAGTTTATTTGATTCTTTTTTGCTAGTTTTATAAATGTTTACGTGTCAGAAGAGCTTAGCTATCTCTTATTACGACGGATAAACCAAAGCAAAAATGGTTTATTCCTCCTGAGATAACTAGCTCTTCTGTCTTTTTTATTAGCTATCTTTATTAAGAAAGACTTGTTTCTAAACTAGTTTTTGATTATGATTGGATACATCATCATATTTTTAAATAGCGCAATCATAAGTTTCTCATATATAAGAAACTAGAAGTTTGTGAAGTAGATGAGTGTTTAGCTATATTGTCTTGCGAATTTTTTGTTTGGCGGAAGTCCACATGTGAAGACGCAAACTGTCTTCTTAGTTTCCTCTATCGAAAAAACTGCGGTTTGGACAACGGCTAGTAAGAACACAAGAGTATTTAGATAAGGTTATATATAAGGAGGAGAAGTCATGGCGAATAATCAGTTGCAAAAAAACTTACTGCCAAGACATATAAGTTTAATGGCCATGGGAGGAGCTATTGGGACAGGGATATTTAAAGGTAGTGGAGAAACAGTTTCAATCGCAGGTCCAGGTGTTATTTTTACATACATATTTGCAGGACTTTTATTACTAGTAGTGATGGGCAGTATTGCGGAAATGGCTATTATTTATCCAAATACAAACATGAAGGGCTTTATTGGGAAGGCCTTTGGCAACCAGACGGCATTCGTTATTGGCTGGATGTACTGCATTTTATGGCTTGCTGTATGTGTGATTGAGGTAGTTGTAGCAGGAAGCTTTCTGCAGTTTTGGCTGCCAGATGTGCCGCTGTGGATATTAAGCATTCTTTGCGCAATAGGTTTAATTGTCGTTAATACAATGAATGTGAAAAATTATGGGGAATTTGAATTTTGGTTTGCTGGAATTAAAATTGGCATGATTATTATATTTATTATATTAGGAGCCGCTGTTTTATTTGGGCTTATTCCATCTGGGCAAACAAACTATCTGCAAAATTATACAGAGCATGGCGGCTTTTTCCCAAATGGATGGACATCTGTTTTTTCTGCTCTTTTAATTGTTATGTTTTCTTATGGAGGCTCCGAGCTCATTGGCGTAACCGTAACGGAAGCGAAAGATGCAGAAAAAGTACTGCCAAAAGTTATTAAAAGCTTTATTCTTCGCATTGTTTTATTTTACACATTGCCTATTTTAATTATTTGTGGACTAATTCCTTGGAATGAGTTAACAGAAGAATCCAGCCCTTTTGTACAAGTACTTTCGATTTCTGGATTATCTGGTGCAGCCCACATTATGAATTTTGTCTTAATTATTGCTGTGTTATCTGCAGCAAATTCGGGTATATATGGATGTACAAGAATGATGTACTCTCTTTCAACGGAGGGAGAAGGACCGAAAGCCTTTAGCAAAGTAAACCACAATGGAGTGCCGACTTATAGTTTAATGGTTACAGGTATTATCTTAATTGCTGGATCAATGATTGCTTTATTTAAACAAGATCAAGTATTTTCTTTACTTATGGCATTCCCAGGCTTTGTTGTATCGATTGTTTGGATTATGATTTGTCTTGCGCAGTTAAAGCTTAGAAAACAATATCCATTTCAGCCAAGTTTTAAAATATGGGGATATCCGTATATTCCGATATTTACTGTAATCTGCTTAGGCATCATAAGCATTAGTTTCTTATTTGATGAGGCGAATCGAATTAGTATACTAGCATGTTTAATTTGTTTTTTTGCTGTGACAGCTATTTCTATATTTAAGTTTAAATTGAATAAACGGTAAAAAAAATTTATTATAGGAAAAAGCGTTGGAATGCTAGGCGAACTATAGAAAAATACCTCCTGATATTGTTATGAAATGAACCTGAAAAAGGAAGATTTCATAAAATTGGTTGTAAACAATTTTAAACATCAAGTATAATAATCATAACTGATCAATGGTCGGCTTAACTCAACATAGGAGGAAACAAAAATTGATGAAAAATGAAAAAATAAAGCTTGTCGCACTCGGCGGAGTGGGCGAGAACGGTAAAAATATGTTTGTAGTCGAAGTAGACGAAGATATATTTGTAATTGATGCTGGCTTAATGTACCCGCAAAATGAAATGCTCGGGATCGATATTGTTATTCCAGATATCGCGTATTTAAAGCAAAATAAAGAAAAAGTAAAAGGAATTTTCTTAACACATGCACATGAAGATCATATCGGAGGCTTATCTTATATTTTAAGAGATTTAGATGTACCGGTTTATACGACTTTATTAACAGCTGAACTAACAAAGGAAAAGATGAAAGAGCAAGATTTCAAAGGACAAGCACAATTTGAAATTGTGACATCGAAAACTGTTCTAACATTTGCTTCCTCAAAAGTGTCATTCTTTAAAACGAATCATAGTATCCCTGATAGCATTGGGATTGTTATTCATACATCAGAAGGTGCAATCGTACATACTGGTGATTTCAAATTCGATCAAACAGCAAGTGATCTTTACAAGCCAGATTATGGCGAGATGGCCAAAATAGGAGAAGAGGGAGTATTAGCTTTATTATCTGATAGTACGAATGCAGATAAACCAGGCTATTCCACAACAGATTTTGTTGTAACTCAAAGCTTAATTGAGTCATTTTTACACACAAATGGTCGGATTATTGCAGCTTGTTTTGCAACTGACTTAAATAGAATTCAACATATAATTGATGCAGCTGAAAAAACAAATCGAAAAGTTGCGATTATCGGCAAGAATTTACAAAGAGTGTTGCAAATTGCTTTAAAACACAACTATTTAGTAGTAGATGAAGAAACGATCGTTACCTATAACGAGCTTCAAGGATATACACAAGACCAAATGGTAATCATCACTACTGGTACAAAAGGGGAACCAATTGAAGCACTGCAAAAAATGATTAAGAAAAATCATAAGCAGGTAAGCATCATGGAAGGGGATACCGTTTTATTTGCAGCATCCTCTTTCCTAGGCAGTGAAGTTTTTGTCGGAAAAACAATCGATAAATTATACAGAGCAGGTGCAACACTTCTTGCAGGCTACAAAACATTTAACAGCTCTAATCATGGCAGCCAAGAAGAATTAAAATTTATGATTAATATGATGAAGCCTAAATTCTTTTTGCCTATCCATGGGGAGTATCGCGTATTAAAGGCACATGAAAAAATTGCGATTGAATGTGGTGTACCACCGCAAAATATTTACCTTCCGGAACAAGGAGAGGTGCTTGAATTTAAAGAAGATACTCTTCGTGTAGGCGGAAAAATTCCAGCTGGAAATGTATTAATTGATGGCAGCGGTGTTGGCGATGTTGGGAATATTGTTTTAAGAGACCGCAAGCTGTTATCACAAGACGGAATTTTAACGGTTGTTGTAACTTTAAATAAAGCGGAAAGAAAAATCTCTGCTGGTCCTGAAATCATTACAAGAGGTTTTGTGTATGTTCGCGAATCAGAGAAGTTGCTAGAAGAAGCTGCAGACCGTGTAAGAGATATTGTAGAAAAAAGTATTAGTAAGGACAGCTTCGACTGGACTGGAATTAAGCAAGATATTAGAGATACGCTAAACCAGTTCTTATATGAAAAAACAAGACGTAGACCAATGATCTTGCCAATTATTATGGAAGTTAAGCCAGTTAGAAGATAAAAGTGAGAGCCTCCTTAAGATAAGGGGGCTTTTAGTTTGTTTGGGACTAGCCGTGCTTAAATCTAAGAAGAGTTTGAATTGAAAAAGGAGAAGCTTCCTTGGGATTTAGATGAACCGTGGGGACCGCTGCTTAGCGCAAAGGTCGGAAAAGACTTCTAACAAGAATTTTTCTGAAAAGCTTTCAATTAAAATTTATTCCAGAAGTAAAAGCGACTTATTGACTTTTCGATTTCGCCCGCATGAAATAGTGTTTCTCGCTTCATACTAAGATTATTATGGTTTTAGGAAGGGAGAACTTTATGGTTTCAGTTAACAATAATAATCAGCCTGATGAAAAGCCAAATGAGGATAAACCATCAAGCTTAATGGAAAAAATTCAACAGCTGGGACAAACTAATGTACCACAGCTTTCTCAAGATTCAAAAATACATTGTTTAACCATTGTTGGTCAAATCGAAGGTCATTTACAATTACCGCCTCAAAATAAAACAACGAAATATGAGCACCTGATTCCACAAATTGTAGCAATCGAACAAAATCCTAAGATTGAAGGGGTTCTTGTCATTTTGAATACAGTAGGAGGGGATGTAGAAGCAGGATTAGCTATTTCTGAAATGCTTGCTTCTCTGTCTAAACCAACTGTTTCCCTTGTTTTAGGAGGTGGGCACTCAATTGGTGTTCCAATTGCTGTTTCCTGTGATTATTCCTATATTGCAGAAACAGCAACGATGACAATCCATCCTATTCGTTTAACAGGTCTGGTTATTGGAGTACCACAGACCTTTGAATACTTAGATAAAATGCAAGAGAGAGTGGTTAATTTTGTGACCAAGCATTCTAAAATTACAGAAGAAAATTTTAAAGACCTGATGTTTGCAAAAGGAAATTTAACGAGAGATATTGGAACAAATGTAATTGGAAATGATGCTGTTACTTCTGGACTTATTGACTCTGTTGGCGGAGTCGGGGATGCGATGAAAAAGCTCAATGAGTTGATTGATGTCAATAAAGAACAGAATGAAGGGATTATCCAATGATTATGTATACAATGATGCCAGAAGAATTGATTTTTCCAATGAGCCAAGATATCTATGAAAAACACCAAGTTATTCATTATAATGGCATTCCTTTATTAGTAGCTAGAAATGAGTCAAATGAATATGAAGTCATAAGAATACTTAGCACCGATCCCAATCATTTTCTGCAGACAGAAATGCAGCCAGGAGCAAAAATTCCAACCATTTAATTGCTTTTTTATTAAAAAAGTTGATAATAGGGAATGATAGGGGGAAAAACTTATCTAGTATTTTGCTTTTTTAGCTAGAGTTGGCAGGATATCAGCCAAATTGAGCGGAGAATCAGCCAAAGTAGGCAGGATATCAGCCAAACTGAGCGGAGAATCAGCCAAAGTAGGCAGGATATCAGCCAAACGAGCGAAATATCAGCCAAAGCACACAACAAATCAGCCAAACCAAAAAGCATACCTTTTTCTATAAAGACAGCAAAGGATAAAAAAACCTTCGGAAAGAAGTTTCCCTTTATAAACTATGTTATAATATAGGAACAACAAAGAAGCAGCCTAAGGCTGCTTCTTTACTACAAAAGAGAAAGATACTTTTTAAATATTAGGTGATCAAATGGCAAAAAGGAAAAAAAGAAAAACAAGAAAAAAACAACATCTTAAATTAACGATACAATATGAACTTGCAGCCCTGCTTCTTATGGCGTTGAGTTTTATCTCTATTTTACAACTCGGTGCGGTTGGGAAAACAATGGTTTCTTTTTTCCGTTTCTTTTTTGGAGAGTGGTATATGCTTTGCCTAATAGGCCTTATCGTATACAGTGGTTATTTAATGTGGAAAAGAGAAAAGCCTTATATGTTTCATACGAAATTAAATGGAATTTATTTAATTGTCAGTGCAATTTTATTACTTAGCCATGTAACACTATTTAAGTTGCTAGCAAGCCAAGGCGCTTTTCAAAACCCAAGTGTTATATTCAATACATGGGAATTATTTTGGATGGAAGTGAATAAAGAGGCTACTAATGTCGATTTAGGCGGTGGTATGATTGGTGCCGTTTTATTTGCATTATTTCATTATTTATTCGACACGGTAGGTACGCAGATTATCAGCTTTATCGTGATTGTGATCGGTTTTATCCTGCTTACTGGTAAAACGTTAAGTGGTGCTTTTAAAAAAGTTATATCAAGTATCTGGAATTTTTTCCAAGATCAATGGGAAGCGTTTAAGCAAGATATGAAAGACTGGAAAGAATCGATTCAAAAAAATAAAGAAAAGCGGAAGGCAGAAAAACAAGCAAGACGCGAAAATCAGCAGTCTAAGGAAAATACGAATGCTTCTATTATTGTGAACACTCCGCCTCAAGAGGAAGAGCCATACATACAAGAGCCAATTATTAATACCTTTGCCGAAAGAGCCTATCAGGAAGAAGTCATTCAGGAAGACTTGATGGCAGATTCGCCAGAAGAACAAACCGATTTAGGTGATGTCGTACCAATAACTTTTACAGAAGTAGAAAATAAGGATTATGAACTCCCGCCTTTAAAACTATTAAAGTTGCCGAGAAAGGCAGATCAGAGTGGGGAATATGAGCAAATTCACGCAAACGCTGCTAAATTAGAAAGAACCTTTCATAGCTTTGGCGTAAAAGCTAGAGTAACAGAGGTTCATTTAGGACCTGCGGTAACGAAGTATGAAGTTCATCCAAGCGAAGGGGTAAAAGTAAGTAAAATTGTTAATTTAAGCGATGATTTAGCTTTAGCTCTTGCAGCAAAGGATATTCGCATTGAAGCACCTATTCCTGGAAAATCAGCAATCGGGATTGAAGTTCCCAACTCTGAAGTTGCTGTTGTGTCACTAAGAGAAGTATTGGAATCAAGTAAAAATGATAAGCCTGATTCGAAGCTGATGATTGCTTTTGGACGAGATATCACAGGGGAAGCCGTATGCGCGGAATTAAATAAAATGCCCCATTTACTTGTTGCCGGAGCAACAGGAAGTGGTAAATCTGTCTGTATTAACGGGATTATTACAAGTATATTGATGAGAGCAAAACCTCATGAAGTAAAGCTAATGATGATTGATCCGAAAATGGTTGAATTAAATGTATATAATGGAGTCCCTCATTTGCTGGCCCCTGTTGTGACAAATCCAAAAAAGGCATCACAGGCATTAATGAAGGTTGTTAGTGAAATGGAGAGAAGATACGACTTATTCTCCCATACAGGGACAAGAAATATAGAAGGCTATAATGAGTATATTAAACGAATAAATGCAGAGGAACAAGAAAAGCAGCCACTATTGCCATTTATCGTGGTGATTGTAGACGAGCTTGCTGACTTAATGATGGTAGCATCATCTGATGTAGAGGATGCCATTACACGACTTGCACAAATGGCCCGTGCAGCCGGAATTCATCTAATTATTGCCACTCAGCGACCTTCAGTTGATGTTATTACAGGAGTTATTAAAGCAAATATTCCATCGCGAATTGCGTTCGCTGTTTCCTCTCAGACGGATTCTCGTACCATATTAGATATGGGAGGAGCCGAAAAGCTATTAGGAAGAGGAGATATGCTATTCTTCCCTTATGGGGCAAGCAAACCTGTGCGAGTACAAGGAGCGTTCTTGTCAGATGAAGAGGTGGAAGAAGTGGTTGATTTTGTGATTGGTCAGCAAAAAGCACAATATCAAGAGGAAATGATTCCAGATGAAATTGTGGAAGTTACAGGAGCTGTAGAAGACGAACTATATCATGAAGCAGTTGAACTAATTGTTGAAATGCAAACAGCTTCTGTTAGTATGTTACAAAGAAGGTTCCGGATTGGCTATACGAGAGCAGCTAGATTAATCGATGAAATGGAAGCCCGTGGGGTAGTTGGACCATATGAGGGCAGTAAACCAAGAACAGTTCTTGTGCCTAAAAGTTCCGAAGAAATAAATATGCAGTAATAATAGCAGATGAATTGAATTCAACCAACATATAGGACAAAAAATGAACCGGTTATGAGAGAAACAATCATATTTTTTAGAAAAGGACTTGAAATAGTATAACCTATTTCAAGTCCTTTTTTAGCGTATATTCTGAACATTCATTCAAGATATGTAAGAAAAAATAACAAAACAATGCATTATTTTTACAATAATATACAAAAGAAAACGGTTGATTTCCGAACAATTACTCATTTCTGTATTTTTTCGACGAAATTCTTAAAAGTCTATTTATTTATTAGGAAAAAAGTGTTATAGTATTTTCGATTAGTAGGAATGATTGAACATCAGAGGTCTGATGTCTTAGAAATGTTTGGAGGAACATCATATGCTAATTAAATCGGATACGAGACATTTATATTTGCAAGTAGTAGATCGTCTAAAAAAAGATATTGAGTTAGGAATTTATAAAGAAAAAGAAAAATTCCCCTCAGAATTCGAGCTTGCAAAAACTTTAGGTGTGAGCCGGGCCACTTTAAGAGAGGCACTGCGTACATTGGAAGAAGAAAATGTCATTGTCAGAAGACATGGTGTTGGCACTTTTGTTAACTGTAAACCATTGTTTAATTCTGGCATAGAACAATTGAATAGTGTCACGAATATGATTAAGCAGGCAGGTATGAATCCAGGCACTATATTTCTAAGCTCAAACACGATGTTCGCTACTGAAGAAGACTCGACACGCTTCTCTGCATTACAAGGGGATGAACTGCTCGTTATCGAAAGAGTTCGAACAGCTAATGGCGAACCGGTTGTTTATTGTATAGATAAATTGCCACAGAAATTTTTGCCTGAGCGATTTTCATACGATCAAGAATCGATTTTTCAGTTCTTGGAATCGGATAGTCAAAGACATATTACATACGCTGTTGCACAAATCGAGCCGATAGGATATCACGATAAGGTATCTCCCATTCTGCAATGTGAACCAGAAACTGCACTGCTTGTATTAAAACAGATGCATTATGATGAGAAGGATGAACCGATTCTTTATTCAGTAAATTATTTTCGATCCGATAAGTTTAGCTTTCAAGTATTAAGAAAACGAATATACTCGTAGAAGCTGAACAGACTAATCGTATAAAATTTGACTAAATAACAATAAAAAGTCTAGGGGGTACAAGCTTTGAAGAAGCGTAAATTTGGCTTAGCACTATCTTTAGTACTAGCTGCTGGAACTGTATTAAGTGCTTGCGGAAGTAATGACAAAGGTAACGATAAAGCAGCAGATGGGGATAAAGAGAAAGACTCATTTAAAGTTGCAATGGTAACAGATGTCGGTGGTGTTGATGATAAATCATTTAACCAATCAGCTTGGGAAGGTTTACAAGCATTTGGTAAAGAGAATGGCTTATCAAAAGGTAATGGTATTGATTACCAACAATCACAGTCAGATTCAGATTATGCTACTAATTTAAATAATTTATCTCGTCAAGGCTATAATTTGGTATTTGGAATCGGATTTTTAATGGAAGGTGCAATTTCAGAAATTTCTCAACAACAAAAAGATGCACATTTTGCAATTGTTGATGCTGTAGTTAACCAACCTAATGTAGCAAGCATTACTTTTAAAGAACAAGAAGCTTCTTTCTTAGCTGGTGTTGCAGCAGCTCATGCAACCGAATCTAAAAAGATTGGATTTATTGGCGGGGTAGAAGGAGATGTAATTGGACGCTTCGAAGCTGGATTCGTTGATGGCGTTAAAGCAGTAGACCCTAATATTAAGGTAGACGTACAATATGCTGGTGCATTTGATAAACCTGAACTTGGTAAAACAATTGCAAGTAAGATGTACTCTTCAGGCGCAGATGTAGTATTCCATGCTTCTGGTGGTACTGGTGCTGGATTATTCTCTGAAGCTCGTGATTTAAAAGAAAAAGACCCTTCAAAATATATTTGGGCAATCGGTGTTGACTCTGATCAAGCAGCAGAAGGTGTAGTAGGAGACCACAACATTGTGTTAACTTCTGCATTAAAAGGTGTTTCCACAGCGGTACAAGATATTTCAACTAAAGCAAAAGACGGTAAATTCCCAGGTGGCGAAACTACTGTTTATGGCTTAAAAGAAGATGGTGTTGGTCTTGCACCAATTAATGAAGAAGTTAAAAAGAAAGCTGAAATTGATGCAGCTGTTGAAGAATGGACTGCTAAAATTAAAAACGGTGAGTACACTGTTCCTGATACTGTTAAGTAAATAGCAATTGCTAATTTTCCAGGAATAAGTGGTTTGCATGGCAAACACTTATTCCTTTTTTACGACAAAAAATAGAATTTTAACTAAAGAGTAGAAGTTTAATTCTAGTCTTTATTAAAAATTTTATATGTCGAAATTATCGTAATATAAAAATTACATAATTTCCTTTGTGGATTGTTTTAGAAAATAAAATTCTTTGACATCATACGTGTATTTTAAGCTTTATAACATTTATCTTGTAAGGTAAGTAGGAAGGAGTGGATTAGATGGAATATGTAATCGAGATGTTAAATATTCGTAAAGAATTCCCTGGTATTGTTGCAAACAACAATATTACCCTTCAAGTAAAAAAAGGTGAGATTCACGCACTTTTAGGGGAAAATGGTGCAGGAAAATCTACGCTAATGAATGTTCTTTTTGGTCTATATCAGCCAGAAAAAGGGGAAATTCGTGCGCGTGGGAAAGTCGTAAATATTTCTAATCCAAATATTGCGAATGATTTAGGAATCGGAATGGTTCATCAGCATTTTATGTTGATTGACACCTTTACGGTGACGGAAAATATTATTTTAGGAAAAGAAACAGTCAGCAAAGGAAAAATCGATTTAAAAAAAGCAGAAAGAGAAGTACAGGAAATTTCAGAGCGTTATGGATTGGCAGTTGATCCGAAAGCGAAGATTGCTAATATTTCTGTTGGAATGCAACAAAGAGTAGAAATCTTAAAAACGTTATATCGCGGAGCTGAAATTTTGATTTTTGATGAGCCGACAGCTGTTTTAACTCCGCAGGAAATTGCCGAATTAATTGGTATCTTCCGTAAGTTAATTCAAGAGGGCAAGTCCATTATCCTCATTACCCATAAATTAAAAGAAATTATGGAAGTATGTGACCGTGTTACGGTTATCAGAAAAGGGGAAGGCATTGGCACTTATAATGTAAAAGATACAAACCCAAATGAGCTTGCAAACTTAATGGTTGGCCGTGAAGTTTCCTTTAAAACAGAAAAAAAAGCACCAAATCCGAAAGAAACAGTATTAAAAATTTCTGATTTAACTGTAAAAGATAGTCGTGGTGTCCATGTAGTCAACTCTCTTAACCTAGATGTTAAAGCAGGTGAGATTGTAGGGATTGCTGGGGTAGATGGTAATGGTCAATCAGAGTTGATTGAGGCGATTACTGGCTTAATGAAGAAAAACAGTGGAAGTATTACCCTTAACGGCAAAGAAATCAGTGTACTTTCTCCACGGAAAATTACAGAAAGTGGGATTGGTCATATTCCGCAGGATCGACATAAACACGGTTTAGTACTTGACTTTTCGATTGGACAAAATATGGCTTTACAGACCTATTACAAAAGCCCATTTTCTAAATATGGCTTTTTAAACCAAGGCGAAATCGAGAAAAAAGCGAGCAAGTTAATTGAAGAATTTGATGTCCGTACACCAAGTATACACACACCAGCGAGAGCTCTCTCTGGGGGTAACCAGCAGAAGGCAATCATTGGTAGAGAAGTAGATCGTGACCCTGATTTGCTTATTGCTGCCCAGCCAACTAGGGGACTGGATGTAGGTGCAATTGAATTTATTCATCGACGATTAATCGAACAAAGAGATAAAGGAAAAGCGGTATTATTAATTTCCTTTGAATTAGATGAAATTTTAAATGTCAGTGACCGCATTGCTGTTATTTTTGATGGCGAAATTATTGCAACAGTGGATCCAAAAACAACAACAGAACAAGAGCTAGGTTTATTAATGGCAGGATCGAAAGCTAAAAAAGTGGGTGTGGAGAATAATGTCTAATACAATAAAGAAAATTAGTATTCCAATTATTGCCGTATTGTTAGGGGTTATTGTTGGGACGATTATCATGTTTGCAACAGGTTATAATCCTGCGGATGCATATACAGCCCTTTGGAATGGAGCGTTTGGAGATATTTATTTCACTGGAGAAGTAGTGCGCCAAATCACTCCGTTGATTCTTGCAGGTCTTGCAGTTGCCTTCGCTTTTCGCACCGGATTATTCAATATTGGGGTTGAAGGGCAATTAATTGTTGGCTGGCTTGCTGCAGTTTGGGTAGGGATTTCCTTTGATTTACCAAAAATTATTCATTTACCACTTGCTGTATTAGCTGCTGCTGCTGCTGGTGCGCTGTGGGCATTTGTACCAGGCTTTTTAAAGGCACGATTTAGAGTTCATGAAGTTATCGTAAGTATTATGATGAACTATGTCGCATTACATGTATCCAACTATTTAATCCGAAACGTGCTTACAGATAAAGCAGACCGTACAGAAAATATTGCGCCAACTGCTAGTCTGCGTTCTGGGTTCTTAGAAAGCTTAACAGACTATTCCCGTATGCACTGGGGAATCTTAATTGCGGTTGGATGCGCTATACTTATGTGGATTATCTTAGAGAAAACAGTAAAAGGATATGAATTAAAGTCTGTTGGTTTTAATCAGAATGCCTCCCAATATGCTGGTATGAATGTTAACCGTAATATCATTCTTTCTATGGTCATTTCTGGTGCTTTTGCAGGTCTTGCAGGAGCAATGGAAGGTTTAGGAACATTTGAATATGTGAGTAATAAAGGTGGATTTACAGGGGTTGGATTTGATGGGATTGCCGTTGCTTTACTTGGAGCAAATGGCCCAGTCGGAATCTTGCTTGCTGCATGCTTGTTCGGTTTCTTAAAAGTAGGGGCGTTAAATATGCCGCTTGAAGCTGGAGTACCGAATGAGATGGTTGATATCATTATTGCTTTAATCGTTTTCTTTGTTGCTTCAAGCTATATGATTCGCTTATTCTTAGAACGATTGAGTAAAAATAAAAGTAAAAAGGGGGAGAAGTAAATGGGATTAATGGACGTATTATTAATTGTCATACCTTCTTCGCTATTGTTTGCTGCTCCACTAATTTTTACTGCGCTTGGCGGGAATTTTTCTGAAAGAGCAGGGGTAGTTAATATTGGACTAGAGGGTTTAATGGTAATGGGAGCTTTCTCCTCCATTGTTTTTAATTTAACATTTGCTGATAGTCTTGGCGCTTGGACACCATGGGTTTCTTTGCTTGTCGCAATGGTTGTCGGTGCTCTATTCTCGATACTTCATGCAGTGGCAAGTATTACATTCCGTGCCGACCAAACGGTTTCTGGTGTAGCGATTAATCTACTAGCAGCTGGTCTTGCTATGTTCTTAGTAAAATTAATCTATGATGGAAAGGGACAAACAGGTACCATTCGTTATAGCTTTAAGAAAATTGATATTCCGCTATTAAAGGACATCCCTGTGATTGGAGACTTATTTTTCTCTAATACATATTGGACTTCTTACTTAGCAATTGTTGTTGCTGTTATTGTTTGGTTCGTTATGTATAAAACGCCATTCGGCTTGCGTCTTCGTTCTGTTGGAGAGCATCCGATGGCTGCAGATACAATGGGCATTAACGTAACCAAAATGCGTTATATTGCGGTTATTCTTTCTGGTGCATTTGGTGGAATCGGTGGGGGCGTATTTGCGCAGTCGATTACAAATGATTTTACCCATGCGACCATTAGCGGACAAGGATTCATGGCACTTGCCGCCCTGATCTTCGGAAAATGGAATCCGCTTGGAGCAATGGGAGCTGCGATTTTCTTTGGTTTTGCTCAAAGCTTAAGTATTGTTGGAAGCAGCTTACCGTTCTTAGAAAACATCCCGAGCGTTTACTTGTTAATTGCACCATATGTATTAACTATTATTGCATTAACAGGCTTTATCGGTCGTGCAGATGCACCAAAAGCTTCTGGTGTTCCTTATATTAAAGGTAGCAGATAATCCTTTGGGAAAATAAAAAAGAGACTTCTAATTATGTGCACCCCAAAAGTTAGACGAACCAATTCTAACTTTTGGGGTGTTTTTTATTTAATCATTTCAATGACTAATTTTCCTGACGTTTTTTATTCCTCATGTGTATTAATTGCCTTCGTTTTAATTTCTTTATCCAATAAATCAATTGGAATATGTTTAGGAATCACATCGGCAGGAACTTCGCCGTTCATATCTAAATAATAATGGCGAATAGGTTTTAAGGAATTATCATCTAATTCATATACTAATGGAATGCTTGTTGGAATGTTTAAAGATGCAATTCCGTCAGGTGAAACGTTATCTAAATACTGAATAATAGCGCGAATTGTATTACCATGAGCTGCAATAATTACTTTTTTATTATTGTGTAGCATGGGTGCAATTTCTTGATCCCAGAAAGTTAGGACTCTTTTCTCCGTATCGGCAAGACTTTCTGTTAAAGGAAATTCGCCTTCTTCGAGCTGTTGATACCTTGGATCGTCGATATTGTAGCGGGGATCATCTTTATTTAAAGCTGGTGGTCTGATATCCATGGATCTTCTCCATTTTTGAACTTGGTCAAGCCCATATTGATCAGCTGTTTCTTTTTTATTTAATCCTTGCAAAGCACCATAATGCCGTTCATTTAATTTCCACGTTTTATGTATAGGAATCCACATGCTATCCATTTCATCGAGAATAATCCATAATGTCCGAATAGCTCTTTTTAAATAGGATGTATATGCAATATCAAATGTGTATCCGTTATGATTGAGAATAATTCCAGCTTCCCTTGCTTCTGTTAACCCTTTTTCTGATAGTTCAATATCTGTCCAACCAGTAAAGCGATTTTCCACATTCCAAAGACTTTCTCCATGGCGAATCAAAACAAGCTTTGGCATTGTGCATCTCTCCCTTTCTTCTTTTCTTTATTTTTTTCCTGTTTTCATGGAAATAATCGTCCTTTTAAAGGAAAAAGTATAATTTAGAATTATTTTCTTCGCTATTATTGAATAAACTTTTTTTGATTGATAATTGATTTAATTAATTTTTTATAAAGTTAGGAAAATATATGAGCGTAAAAAATCTATTATTTTTATTTAGTAGTATATTGCTTATCCTTGTAATCGGATTATTATGGAATGGACCAATTTATGGTAATGATGAAGTTCTATTAAGAAGGTTGATTAAGGAACTAATCTGAAATTTATTGATATTTTCGATACAGAAAAGACTAGAATCGCTGGTTTTACAAATGGAGAGGGCTAGGAGCTATTAAGTTTGAAAAACATTCCAAAGGGAACTATACCTAGCTTGGTAAGAGCTTTGATAGAGAGCTGAGTAAAGGAGTAACTAGCTACACGATTTCAATCGAGGGTGAACGAACACCACTCTTTCTTTTTATTATCAGATGGGGTGGGGCAAGTGTTCGTTCGATTGACTTAATCATTAATAATAAGTGGAAGGAGAGAAAAAAGGTATCTTTAGGCAATTTTTCAATGGGAACGTCGATGAAAGACTTTCAGAAATAGAGGCAAAATCCTATTATTATAAGTTTAAGCTATATGATAAAGAAGGAATAGAAATAAGCAAAGGAGAAAGATATAAGTTTAAAGGAAAATCATCCTAATCTAGACTTTATGAGAATAACCATATAAATAGAGTTAATACTAGTAAGTAGTGTATGATTAGTGTAAGTATATGAGGAGGTATGTTATGAGCATAGCAACGGAAAAAATTACAAAATATAGCGGCTTTCAATTACATACAGTCAAGACTGAAAAATTTAAAACGAATACGATTGTGGTGAAATGGCGGACCCCTATTACAAAAGAAAATTCCACACACAGGGCCCTTCTTCCTTATGTGATGCAAAATAGTACAAAGAAATATCCGACAACGGCAAAGCTTCGTTCCTTTATAGAAGAATTGTACGGAGCTACTTTTTTTATCGATCTTGCTAAAAAAGGGGAATACCACATTGTTTCTTTCTCCTTAGAAATTGCAAATGAAAAGTTTCTCTCAGACCCAGCTCCTTTATTAAAAAAAGGCTTGGAATTTTTATCTGAGGTAATCTTTCAGCCAAATGTATCAGAAAGTGGTTTTGACCAAAATGTTATAGAGAATGAAAAACGTGCATTAAAGCAAAGAATTCAATCCATCTATGACGATAAAATGCGATATTCGAATCAACGGGTAATTGATGTTATGTGTGAAAATGAGCCTTATGCATTAAGTGTGTACGGTGAAAAGGATGAGGTTGACAGCATTACCCCACAATCCCTTTACGCCTATTATATAAAAGCGTTAGCAGAGGATCAGATTGATTTGTATATGGTCGGCGATATTAAAGAAGAAGAGATAGGAGCATATATTGAGGATTTATTTCCATTTAAAGAAAGAACTGCACAATCAATTGATCGTAGAAAAACGTATGAAACTAGGGAAGTAAAAGAGGTTCGTGAAGTTCAAGATATTAAACAAGGAAAACTAAATATGGGATTCCGCACAAATATAGTTTATGGAGATCCTGAATATTTTGCCCTTCAAGTACTTAATGGTATTTATGGCGGGTTCTCGCATTCTAAGCTATTTATTAATGTCAGGGAAAAAGAAAGTCTTGCCTATTATGCAGCAAGTCGTTTAGAAAGTCATAAAGGATTGCTTTTAGTAATGTCAGGAATAGATAATAACAATTATGATAAGGCAGTAAAGATTATTAAGGAACAAATGGAGTTAATGAAAAAAGGCGAATTTTCCGATCAAGAAATAATGCAGACAAAAGCGGTGATTCATAATCAAATGCTGGAAACATTGGATACTTCCCGTGGCATGATTGAATTGTTCTACCATAATAGCGTAAGTGATAATTATGTAGAGATGGGTGATTGGCTTCAATATATGAGTAAAGTTTCCAGAGAGGAAATCATTGCTGCCGCTAAAAAGATCGAACTAGACACCATTTATTTCTTAACGGGATCGGAGGGAAATGCATAATGGAAAAAATAGAATTTGCTCAATTGCAAGAAGAGCTATATTATGAAAAATTAGCAAATGGCTTAAAGGTATATATTTTGCCGAAAAAAGGGTTTAATAAGACGTTTTGTACATTCACAACAAACTATGGTTCTGTAGATAACACATTTATTCCTCTTGAGGGATCCGAATTCACTCAAGTTCCTGATGGAATTGCTCATTTCTTAGAGCATAAGCTTTTTGAAAAAGAAGATGGTGACGTTTTTCAAGATTTTAGTAAACAGGGGGCAAGTGCTAACGCTTTTACGTCTTTTACAAGAACAGCCTATTTGTTTTCTAGTACCTCTAATGTAGCGAATAATCTGGAAACGCTTATTAATTTTGTACAGGAGCCATACTTTACGGAGAAAACGGTAGAAAAAGAAAAAGGAATTATCGGACAAGAAATTTCGATGTATGATGATAATCCAGATTGGCGCCTTTACTTTGGATTAATTGAAAATATGTATGTCCATCATCCTGTGAAAATTGATATTGCTGGAACGATTGAATCCATCTCACATATCACAAAAGATATGTTGTATGAGTGCTATAATACGTTCTACCACCCAAGCAATATGCTTCTTTTCATTGTAGGACCTGTTGATCCAGAGGAATATATGGCTCAGATAAGAGAAAATCAAAGTAAAAAAGACTATACAAATCATAGTGAAATTCAACGTAAATTTAAAGAAGAGCCTGCACATGTTAATAAGGACAAGCAAGTTTTAAAAATGAACGTCCACACTTCTAAATGTCTTGTTGGGATAAAAGGAATCAATGTAGAGCAGTCCGGAAAAGAAATGATGAAACAAGAGTGGAGCATCAATTTATTATTAGATTTCCTATTTAGTGAAAGCTCTGAAAACTACCAAAATCTTTTCCAAGAAGGCTTAATTGATGATACTTTTTCTTATGATTACACACAGGAGCACGGATTTGGATTTGCGATGATTGGTGGGGATACGAGTGATCCTGATCGGTTAGAAGCTGCAATTAAAGAAATTTTAATGAAAGCTAAAACAATGGATTTCGCCAGCGAGACGTTAGAAAGAACGAAGAAAAAGAAAATTGGCGCTTTCTTACGTGCGATTAATTCACCAGAATATATCGCTAACCAATTTACACGCTATGCTTTCAATGAAATGAATTTATTTGATGTGGTGCCTGCTGTCGAAGAAATAACAGTAGAGGATATAAAAAATGCGGCTAATAAATTTTTAGCAGAAGAAAGACTAACATCTTGCCAAGTAGTGCCGAAATAATGATGGCAGACACAAAGAAATTTATTTCTTTGTGTCTGTTGCTGTTTAGATTTATAGGTAAAAGTATATGGAGTGAGAAAAAAATGGGGAAATGGATTTTAATTACCGGTGCATCTGGTGGGATTGGACAAGCAATTGCAAAACAATTAGCAAAAGAAGGCTATTCTCTTTACTTACATTATCATCAAAATGAAAAAGCAATAAAGGAATTATTAGAAGTTCTAGCAGTGAATGGCGGAGAATACTTACCTATACAAGCAGATTTACAACAAGAAAATGACTATCAAAAAATTCTCGAAAGTATTTTCACAATAGATGGAATCGTTCACGCAAGTGGTATAAGTACATATGGTTTATTGACGGATTTGGAAGAAGGGGAAATGAAAGCCCTATGGAATGTCCATGTTCATTCATTAATGTGTATAACAAAAGCATTATTACCGAAAATGCTTTCTAGACAATATGGTAATATTATCGTGATCACCAGTATATGGGGCCAAGTAGGAGCAGCAATGGAAGTTGCTTATTCAACTGTAAAGGGTGCCCAGATTAGCTTTGTGAAGGCATTAAGTAAAGAGGTTGCCTTTAATGGTATTCGAGTGAATGCAGTAGCTCCTGGCGCTATTGAAACGAACATGCTTCAATCTTTTTCGCCTGAAGAAATGCAGTTGATGGCAGAGGAAATCCCGATGGGGAGATTAGGAAGTCCGCAAGAAGTAGCAGAAAGCGTAGCCTTTCTATTATCGGAAAAATCTTCTTATATGACAGGACAAGTCCTTTCACTTAATGGGGGATGGCATGTATAGATAGCTTTTCCAAAAGATTTTCATGCATATTATTTCATCGAACAAACCAAAATAATGATGTAATTCACTAAGCAATGGAAGGAGTAATTCATGATGTCTATTTTAGAAAATTGGGATCAATGGAAAGACTTTTTAGCAGATCGTCTTCATCATGCTGAAAATGAGGGAATGAATCAGGAAGCAATAGGAGATCTTGCTTTTCAAATTGGAGATTATCTGTCTAATCAAGTTCAACCTAAGAATGAACAAGAAAAGATTTTATCCGATTTATGGTCAGTTGCAGATGAAAAAGAACAGCATGCGATTGCAAATATGATGGTAAAATTAGTGCATAATAACGGAACAAAATAATTATTAGTGGCAATCATAGAAGCTCGATAAATAGAAAAGCTATTTATCGAGCTTCTTTCTTTTGTTATGTAAAAATATTCTAATCAAGATGATATGCTTAATAGATGGGAATCCTGTCTGACCAAAAGCAAGAAAGCAAAATAGAAAAGGAAATAGAGAGAAAAGCTCCTCTATTAAAAAGGTATATCTCCACACTGTTCATTTAAATAAAGGAAGAAACAAATAGAAGCAATTGCCTGCATATAAATCAAGTAACAATAGCAGAAACCAATGATTTTAGATAAAAAAGAATACCTTATTTTCCTAGAATGCACCCTTTCTATAAAAAGTCCATCTTTTTTTCTATTTTGACCCCTTTTTTCTTGATTATTTATACTATTGCTATATGATAGAAGTTAAAAGACTAGAAAATTTCACTTGCTAGTTGTAGGAGGATTTTTTTGGAACAGAAGGAATGGTATCTAGAATACGAAATTCAAAAAAACCGACCTGGCCTACTAGGGGAGATTTCCTCATTACTAGGGATGCTTTCAATCAATATTATCACCATTAATGGGGTAGACGATGGACGGCGTGGCTTATTAATGTTAGCCAAAAATAAGGAACAAATAAAAAGGTTAGAATCTATTCTCTATACAATGGACACAATAAAAGTAATCAAGCTTAGAGAACCTTCTTTAAGAGATAAACTTGCAGTTAGACATGGTCGTTATATTCAAAGGGATGCAGATGACAAAAAAACATTTCGCTTTGTTCGTTATGAGCTAGGATTGCTAGTAGATTTTATGGCCGAATTATTTAAGACAGAAGGCCATAAATTAATAGGTATTAGAGGGATGCCGCGGGTAGGTAAAACGGAGTCCATAGTAGCTGCAAGCGTTTGTGCAAATAAGAGATGGCTTTTAGTAAGTTCTACTTTGCTAAAGCAGACTATCCGCCATTCCTTAATGCAGGGAGAATATAATGAAAACAATTTATTTATCATTGATGGAATTGTTTCTTCTAAACAGATTAATGAGCGACATTGGGCGGTTGTTCGAGAAGTGATGCGCCTGCCATGTATAAAAGTAGTAGAACATCCTGATGCCTTTGTACATAATACAGAATACACTTTAGATGATTTTGATTATATTATTGAGCTAAGACATGAGCCAGGCGAGGAGATTCTTTATGATGTTCATAAAAAAAATACTCTTGCCTTAGAAAGTGAATTCGAGGGTTTTGATTTTTAGTAGTTGGAAGGTGTTATCTTGTGAGTGAATTAGGAAATCGATTAAAAGAAGCTAGAGAAGCTAAAGGACTAACGTTAGAAGAATTACAAGAGATTACCAAAATTCAAGTCCGTTATTTAGTTGGCATTGAAGAAGGTAACTATAGTATGATGCCAGGTAAATTTTATACACGGGCATTTATCAAACAATATGCAGAAGCAGTAGATTTGGTTCCAGAAGAAATATTTGAAGAGTATAAAGCCGAGGTACCAACAACGGTAAATGATGAGTTACCGCAAAATTTATCGAGAGTAAATTCAAGAAGCGCAATAGACGGAGCCACTTCTAAAGTATTTGATATCTTGCCAACTATTCTTATTGCTATTCTTGTATTGGCTGTTGCTTTCCTGGTTTGGTATTTTGTGTATGCAAAAGATTCAAATCCAGAAAAACAGTCTAGTAGTGATACGGAACCGAATTCTGTTTATATGAAATCAGATGCATTAAATAAAAAGGAAAAAGAAAAAGCAATTGATGAGGATGCTAATAAAGAGGAAGAACAAGTAGTTGAAGAAGAAGAGAAGAAAGTAGAAGAAGAGGCACCAAAACAAGAGATTACCAAAAAAGAAACAGCGGGAAGAACGACAACATATGAAGTGAAAAATGCTGAGAAGTTTGTTGTTAAGCTTGTAGCAACAGGAAAAGTTTGGGTTGATATCCAAAATGGCAAAAACTATTCTTTTTTCCAAGGTATCCTTGAAAAGGGGGGAGCTGAATCACACGAAGAAGATTTATCAAAAGAGACAGAAGCACGTATTGTAATTGGAAATAGTCAAGTTGATGTTTTTGTCAATGATGAAAAATTAGAGCTTGGTGATTCATCCTCTAGACAAGATCTTGTTATTAAAAATATAAAAGAAGAATAGTCATCGATTCGATGACTATTTTTCGCTATTATATCGTAATTAGGTTATAATACTAATGTTTTTAATTTATTTTTAATGAAAGTGACGATTAACGTCATGGTAATGGAGGATGTAAGATGAATTTGCCAAATAAGATTACCGTAGCAAGAATTTTATTAATTCCCGTCTTTCTAGTCATCATGCTAGTGGACTTTCAATGGGGAGAACTAACATTTTTAGGTGTTACCTTACCGATGACACATTTTATCGGAGCCTTGATTTTTATTCTAGCATCGACAACGGATTGGATTGATGGACACTTTGCGAGAAAGTATAATCTAGTAACCGATTTAGGGAAGTTTTTAGATCCTTTAGCAGATAAATTATTAGTTTCGTCTGCATTAATTGTTTTAGTAGGATTGCAGATGGCACCTGCATGGATTACGATTGTTATTATCAGCAGAGAATTCGCAGTAACCGGTTTACGTTTAATATTAGCTGGCGGCGGAGAGGTAGTCGCAGCAAATATGCTTGGGAAAATTAAAACTTGGGCTCAAATAGTTGCGATTTCAGCCCTTTTACTACATAATATGATTTTTGAACTTGTCTCACTGCCGTTTGATAAGCTTGCACTATGGGTTGCTTTGATCTTTACAATTTGGTCTGGCTGGGATTATTTTGCAAAAAACAAACAGGCTTTTGTTTCATCCAAATAAAATAGAGGAATAAAAATAAGGACATCTATTTATGACAAGCGAATATTGCTTTATAAAGAGACGTCCTTTCTTTATGAACAGACAAAAAGGGGGAGCACTACATGAATGCAGAGATTATTGCTGTTGGCTCAGAATTATTACTTGGACAAATTGCTAATACAAATGCTCAATTTATATCCAAGCATTTAGCCGACTTAGGAGTAAATGTTTATTATCATACAGTAGTTGGAGATAATGCAGCTCGTTTAGAGGAAGCGATAAAAATCGCTGAAAATCGAGCGCAATTGCTTATTTTCTCCGGCGGATTAGGTCCAACAAAGGATGATTTAACGAAAGAAACGATTGCCAAGCATATAGGGAAAGAGTTGGTTTTTGATAAAACAGCTTTAGCTTCCATTGAAGACTATTTTGTCAAAACGAAACGCACTATGACGGAAAACAATAAAAAACAAGCATTGGTATTAGAGGGAAGCGACGTTCTTCCAAATGACCATGGGATGGCACCGGGGATGTTTTTAAAAAAAGACAATCGTTTTTATATGCTTTTACCAGGACCACCGAAAGAAATTCAGCCAATGTTTGTCAAATATGGATTTCCAGCTATACAAAAGCAAATGACAAGCAAAGATGTCATCGTTTCGCGCGTGCTTCGCTTCTTCGGCATTGGAGAATCGCTGCTGGAAACAAAAATAGAAGACTTAATTGATGCCCAGACTAATCCGACTATTGCCCCGCTCGCAGGAGATGGAGAGGTAACATTACGTATCACATGTAAACATGATTCTGTAGAAGAAGCAGATAAATTGATTGCCAAAACAGAAGAAGAAATATTCGCACGCGTAGGAGAATTTTTCTATGGATATGAGGACACTACATTAATGAATGAGCTTTCCCATATTTTATTAAAGAAAAATTTAACAGTAGCAGCAGCAGAGAGTCTGACAGGAGGACTGTTTCAGCAGGAGATAACAGGAATTCCAGGTGCTGGGAATATTTTTAAAGGGGGAATTGTTTGCTATACAAATGAAGTAAAGCATCAAATCCTGCAAGTAAAAGAGTCGACGATTAAAGAACATGGTGTGGTAAGCGAGCAATGTGCGAAAGAGCTTGCAGAGAATGTGGCACGTTTATTAAATGCCGAAATTGGGATAAGCTTCACAGGTGTTGCAGGCCCAAATGAATTAGAAGGAAACCCAGTAGGTACCGTTTATATTGGGATTGCTAAAAGCGGGGAGCCGACAAAAGTAGAGAAGTTAGCATTAAGTGGAACAAGAGCAAGTAATCGAGTTCGAAGTGTGAGATACGGTCAATATTTCTTATTGAAAATGTTAGAAGATAAATAGTAGGGTGTCTTTTACTTAAAAGCTTCCTTTCAGCTGGAAAATAAAAAAAACGAATGAATGTTCGATTTTTTACTGTACAAATGAAAGGAAAAAAGGTATATTAAGTATATAATCTTTTAAACAACGAATGAATCATGATTAGTGAGATTCATTTTTTATATAAGGAGGAGAACGTATTTGAGTGATCGTCAAGCTGCATTAGAAATGGCGTTAAAACAAATAGAAAAGCAATTTGGTAAAGGTAGTATTATGAAGCTGGGAGAGCAAGCAGATAGAGTCATTTCTACTAGTCCAAGTGGATCTTTAGCTTTAGATGCAGCCCTAGGTGTTGGTGGATATCCAAGAGGTCGTATTGTGGAAATTTACGGTCCTGAAAGTTCAGGTAAAACAACAGTAGCGCTACATGCTATTGCTGAGGTTCAGGCAAATGGCGGACAAGCAGCATTTATTGATGCAGAGCATGCATTGGATCCAGTTTATGCACAAAAGCTTGGCGTTAATATTGATGAATTATTACTTTCTCAACCAGATACCGGAGAACAAGCATTAGAAATCGCGGAGGCCTTAGTACGAAGCGGGGCAGTGGATATTTTAGTTATTGACTCTGTAGCAGCACTTGTACCAAAAGCAGAAATTGAAGGCGAAATGGGAGATTCTCACGTTGGACTTCAAGCACGTTTAATGTCACAGGCGCTTCGTAAGTTATCTGGGGCTATTAATAAATCAAAAACAATTGCTATTTTCATTAACCAAATTCGTGAAAAAGTTGGAGTAATGTTCGGAAATCCTGAAACAACTCCTGGTGGTCGTGCGCTAAAATTCTATTCATCTGTCCGACTAGAAGTTCGTCGTGCTGAAACGTTAAAACAAGGAACAGATATGGTAGGAAACAAAACAAAAATCAAAGTGGTAAAAAATAAAGTAGCACCACCTTTCAAAGTAGCGGAAGTTGATATCATGTATGGAGAAGGTATCTCTAAAGAAGGAGAAATTATTGACCTTGGTTCAGAACTTGATATTGTTCAAAAAAGTGGAGCTTGGTATTCTTACAATGACGAAAGATTAGGCCAAGGCCGTGAAAATGCGAAGCAATTCTTAAAAGAAAATCCAGAAATGCGCTTAGAGATTCAAAAGAAAATTCGTGATCATTATGGGCTGGATAAAGAAGTAACATTACAGCCTGATAATGACGACCAAGAACAATTCGAATTAATCGATTAATCATTAAGAAAAGATGGGAGACGGTTTTTCCGTTTGCCATCTTTTTTGTTACTATTCTATAAAAGTATATGTTTCGATACCATTCGTGTGCTTGAAGCTAACTAATCCAAAAACACGCAATTATTGGCCATCTTGTAAGCTGAAAAGTAAAAAAAACTCTGTAATCGACTTAGGCATTTTTAAAGAGGCTGTGGGATATAGGTCTCCACAGGTTTAATAAGCTTAGTTTCTGACTATAATACGGATGATAGGTTAGATTTAGCTTTAAATAAGGTGAAATTCATACATATATAGGAAGTAAAGAGCAATTGTTAGAGGAAAATGATAACGAGATAGCCAATGAGAATTAGGTTAATCCTACTAGTTCAAAGTCTTGACAATAAATTGGTACAACTATACAATTGAATTGTATATTTTACATTTTTATAAGTATGAAAACCTAGAAAACATTTTTATAAGACTAGGGAAAATTTCGATTGAAAAAAGGAACATTTTAAGCCAATACTTTTAAAATCGTAACAAACACAATTTGATAGCAAGAGGAGGTGAAAATGATGGATTTAATAAAAATCATCTCCATTTTGCTTATTCTAATCGTTATTGCCGTTGTTGGCTTTGTTGTATATTTTATTCGAAAGTCCAATGCTAATGCAAAAATTAGCAATGCAACGTTGACTGCTGAACAAATTATGGAGAATGCAAAGCGTGAAGCAGACGCATTGAAAAAAGAAGCTTTGTTAGAAGCAAAGGATGAGATTCACAAGCTTCGTAGTGAAGCAGAACTAGAAGTTCGTGATCGAAGAAATGAACTACAAAAACAAGAAAATCGTTTATTGCAAAAAGAGGAAAATCTTGATCGCAAGGGAGAAGCGTTAGATAAACGTGAATCAGTGTTAGAAAAGAGGGACGATTCTCTTAATAAAAGACAACAGCATATGGAAGAGATGGAAAGCAAAGTGGACGAGATGGTTCGCAAGCAGCAAACAGAACTAGAGCGCATTTCTGGATTAACCCGAGAAGAGGCGAAGTCCATCATTTTAGAGCGTACAGAGCAAGAAGTTGCTCATGATATTGCGATAATGATTAAAGAAAGTGACACTAGAGCGAAAGAAGAAGCAGATAAAAAGGCTAAAGAAATTTTGTCACTTGCAATCCAACGTTGTGCAGCTGATCATGTTGCAGAAACTACAGTTTCCGTTGTTAACCTTCCAAATGATGAAATGAAAGGGCGAATTATCGGCCGTGAAGGACGAAATATTCGAACGCTTGAAACATTAACAGGAATTGACTTAATTATTGATGATACACCAGAAGCAGTAATTTTATCTGGTTTTGATCCAATAAGACGTGAAACTGCTAGACTTGCGTTAGATAAGCTCGTCCAAGATGGACGTATTCATCCAGCTCGTATTGAAGAAATGGTTGATAAAGCTCGCCGAGAAGTGGATGAACATATTCGTGAGATCGGAGAACAAACTACGTTTGAGGTCGGAGTTCATGGATTACATCCAGATTTAATTAAAATTCTCGGCCGTCTAAAATTCCGTACAAGCTATGGACAAAATGTATTAAAGCACAGTATGGAAGTGGCACAATTATCAGGAATTTTAGCTGCTGAACTTGGTGAGGATCAAACTCTTGCTCGCAGAGCTGGCTTACTTCATGATATAGGGAAAGCAATTGATCATGAAGTAGAAGGAAGCCATGTGGAAATTGGTGTCGAACTTGCTACCAAGTATAAAGAACATCCAGTTGTGATCAATAGTATCGCATCCCATCATGGTGATACGGAACCAACTTCAATTATCGCTGTACTAGTAGCTGCTGCTGACGCACTTTCAGCTGCAAGACCAGGAGCGCGAAGAGAAACATTAGAAAACTATATTCGCCGACTTGAGAAGCTTGAAGAAATTTCAGAGTCTTATGATGGAGTAGAGAAATCATTCGCTATTCAAGCAGGTCGTGAGATTCGAATCATGGTGAAACCTGATCTTGTGGATGATTTAGAATCCCATCGATTAGCACGTGATATTCGTAAGAAAATCGAAGAGGAATTAGATTATCCAGGTCATATCAAAGTAACCGTCATTCGTGAAACAAGAGCGGTTGAATATGCAAAATAAAAACGGTGCGTTTGCACCGTTTTTTTTTATTGCTTGGCAACATTATTTTCAAAAAGCTTTTAGAAGGAAAATCGAGTTAGGAACGCAAGCAATAATATGTTACACTGTTACATAGTGAAGATTAGAAAGTAGGAAAAAAGACATGCATATTTTATTTATTGGGGATGTCGTAGGCTCTATGGGCCGAGATATGATTAAAGAGTACTTACCAAAGCTGAAGGAGAAATACCGTCCTCAGATGACGATTATAAATGGCGAAAATGCTGCTGGCGGAAAAGGAATCACCGAGAAAATCTATCGAAGCTTTCTGGAAATTGGTGCTCAAGCAATAACAATGGGAAACCATACATGGGATAACCGTGAAATATTTGAATTCATCGATCAGGCAAAATATTTAGTACGACCTGCCAATTTTCCCGAAAATAATCCAGGAAAAGGCATGGTATTTGTTAAAATTAATGATATTGAAGTAGCTGTTATCAATTTACAAGGCCGAACATTTATGAATCCGAGTGATGATCCATTTATCGTGATTGATGGCTTAGTTGAGGAAGCAAAAAAACGCACCGATATTATTTTTGTTGATTTCCACGGAGAGGCGACAAGTGAAAAGCAAGCAATGGGATGGTATTTAGATGGGAAAGTAACAGCCGTTGTGGGAACACATACACATGTGCAAACTGCAGATAACCGTATTCTTCCAAATGGAACTGCCTTTATGGCAGATGTTGGGATGACAGGACCATATGACGCGATTCTTGGGATGCAGAAGGAATTAGTATTGAATCGTTTCTTAACCAATTTGCCAACACGCTTCGAGCCGCCGAAGAGTGGGAGAGCACAATTAAGCGGCTGTCTAATCGAAGTAGATAAAAAGACTGGGAAAGCAAAGAAAATAGAACGTATATTGATCAATGATGATCATCCATTTTTCTCGTAATAAATGGATGATGATTAGGAGAACTAGCTCTTCTTGTATTAACAAATATTTTCTAATTTTTTATGTCCAAGCTGGAATATGTGTATGAAACTTGGAATATAGTAACATTGGAATGATATATATCCTGATATGTTCATTATTACTTAATGTAACATGCGGGGGGGTTAAACAAGGAGGAGCTAGAAATGGAGATATTAAAGGTTTCAGCAAAGTCTAGTCCCAATTCTGTAGCTGGTGCGCTTGCAGGTGTTCTACGTGAAAGAGGTGGAGCAGAAATCCAAGCTATTGGTGCAGGTGCATTAAATCAAGCGGTTAAAGCAGTTGCTATCGCAAGAGGGTTTGTAGCACCTAGCGGAGTGGATTTAATCTGTATCCCTGCCTTCACTGATATCGTCATTGACGGTGAGGAACGAACAGCCATCAAGCTCATTGTGGAGCCTAGATAAAGAGAAAACAAGATTTGATAAAAAGTAGAAAAGCATGTAATTACATGCTTTTCCATTTATTCTGATCTTAATGGACAGTAAGAGGAAAGCGGCAGAACTTGCAGAACTTCTTGATATTCGCAGAAGCAGGTTTGAAGTCAGCTGTCTATTTAGTACTGAATGATTAACTATGATGAGTTGGAGAAGAAAAAATCTTCTCTGATCATAGTTTCGCTGTAACCCTTCTCTGATTGGTATGCTTGTTTGTGTTCTCTGATCTTTTTGGACCTGAATAGAGCAACCTTCAAAAAGGAAGGGGGATGTCTCCTCAATACGGTTTAGGCCCCGCAGTAAGGATTAAGTTGAAGAATAAACTTTTTCCTAAGCTATTACTTGAAACTGTGGAGAGTAAACCAAATGAGTGAGGCATCCTTTTTTTATAACTATAGTCAATTGATATCTTGAGGGATAGGAATAGCCATCAAGATTTACATAAAAAGAACATCTTTGTATGGGAGTGAATGGTTTGAATTACTTTGATGGACATTGTGACGTATTATTTAAAATGTTTATGGATAAAACAATAAATTTTCAGAATAGTAACAAACTTCATGTGACGAAGAGAGATTTACAAAAAGGGGGAGCAAAAATTCAATGCTTTGCTATTTATGTTCCAGAATCTGTCCATCCTGATATGCGGTTTGAAGCAGCTTTATCGATGACAAATATCTTTTATGAAAAAATCTTACAGCCGAATTCAGATTTAAAATTTATACGCTCACAAAAAGATATAAATGAATTAAAAGATGGAGAAATTGGTGCACTCCTAACATTGGAAGGCTGTGATGCAATTGGAGGAGATCTGCTAAAATTAAAAACATTGCTTCGATTAGGTGTTTCAGCAGTAGGGCTTACTTGGAACTATGCGAATGCTGTTGCGGATGGAGCACTAGAACCCAGAGGTGCAGGTTTATCTTTATTCGGGAGAGAAACAGTGAAGCTTTTGAATAAACAATCGATTTGGGTAGATGTTTCCCATTTATCGGAAAATGCTTTCTGGGATATTATGGAGCATGCTGATCATCCATATGCATCACATTCGAATACATATAATCTTTGTCCACATCCTCGTAATTTACGTGACGATCAAATTAAAGCAATGGTAGAAGCAGACAGTGTAATCGGAATTACTTTTGTACCACAGTTTTTAAGTGGAACAAATTCAGCCACTATTACAGATATTCTGCGCCATCTTGATTATATTTGTTCGCTTGGAGGAGAGGATCATGTCGGTTTTGGTTCCGATTTCGATGGAATCGACCAAACGGTAAAAGGTCTAGCCTCTACTGCTGATTATCCTAATCTAATAAATGAGCTAACACGATATTATACAAGTACGCAAGTAGAAAAATTCTTATATACGAATATGGCAAAAAGGTTTCCGAAATAAAGGAAATCATCAGCTTCTTTTTGAGGAGGAGGGTGAAAGTCTCTTTCTAGTTAAACAATAAGAAAATAGTAGAATGATATCTTTAAAACGTTGCTATTGTTTTCAAAAGATGAAAGGCTTATACTAGAATAATGAAAATATGTCTATAAAGAATAGTACATATGAAACAGCAGCTATTATATGGATGGATGTTTTTCTTGTCTAAGCAGCTTTAATCAATTCACTCTGATGGGTGGAGAGAAGGAAACACCAATCAATAAGAAGCCTAAACATGTATTTTAACAAACTTATGGATGAAATAAAAATCATCGATAAGAGAGGAGTAGATGAAATGAACGAAAACCAACGTTTAGAAGGACAACAAATCGGAAGCAATAATTCTTCGGACAAAAAATCCGAAAAGGATTATAGCAAATATTTCGAAACAGTATATAAAGCGCCTTCCTTAAAAGATGCAAAAAGACGAGGAAAAGAAGAAGTTCGTTATGAAAAGGATTTCTCTATTTCCGAACAATTCCGCGGAATGGGTGAAGGACGTAAATTCTACATTCGTACATATGGCTGTCAAATGAATGAACATGACACAGAAGTAATGGCAGGGATTTTCTTAGCTTTAGGCTATGAAGCAACAGATTCAGTCAATGACGCCAATGTTATTCTTCTTAATACTTGTGCGATTCGTGAAAATGCCGAAAATAAAGTATTTGGTGAATTAGGGCATTTAAAACATTTAAAAACGGAAAAGCCGGACCTTTTAATAGGTGTTTGTGGATGTATGTCACAAGAAGAATCTGTCGTAAACAAAATCTTAAAAACATACACACAAGTAGATATGATATTTGGTACACATAATATTCACCGTTTACCAAATATTCTTCATGAAGCATATATGTCAAAAGAAATGGTCGTAGAAGTTTGGTCTAAAGAAGGGGATGTAATCGAGAACCTTCCTAAAGTACGTAATGGAAAAATTAAAGCATGGGTAAACATTATGTATGGCTGCGACAAATTTTGTACCTATTGTATTGTTCCATATACTCGCGGAAAAGAGCGAAGCCGCCGTCCAGAGGATATTATTCAAGAAGTGCGTCATTTAGCTGCACAAGGGTATAAAGAAATTACTTTGCTTGGTCAAAACGTAAACGCCTATGGAAAAGATTTCACAGATATCGATTTCCGTTTCGGAGATTTAATGGAAGAAATGCGCAAAATTGATATTCCGCGTGTTCGTTTTACAACAAGTCACCCACGTGATTTCGATGATCATTTAATTGAGGTGCTTGCTAAAGGCGGTAACCTAGTGGAACATATTCACTTACCAGTTCAGTCTGGTTCATCTGATGTGTTAAAAATTATGGCACGTAAATATACAAGAGAGCAGTATTTAGAATTAGTTCGCAAAATGAAAGCGGCTATTCCTAATTTAACTCTTACAACAGATATTATTGTTGGTTATCCAAATGAAACAGATGAGCAATTTGAAGAAACATTATCTCTTTATAAAGAGGTTGGTTTTGAAGCGGCTTATACATTCATCTATTCTCCACGTGAAGGAACACCTGCAGCACGAATGAAAGATAATGTTCCGATGGAAGTTAAAAAGGAACGCCTACAGCGCCTAAATGCTTTAGTTAATGAGTATTCTGCTAATTCCATGAAGAATTATCAAGGCCAAACGGTAGAGGTTCTTGTAGAAGGAGAAAGCAAGAATAACCCAGATGTGCTTGCTGGTTATACACGTAAAAACAAGCTAGTAAACTTTGTTGGACCAAAATCGGCAATTGGCAAACTTGTTTCTGTGAAAATTACCGATGCAAAAACATGGTCATTAAACGGAGAAATGATTGAGGTATTAGAAGCGGAAGCTGTTGAGGCAAACTAATGGCGAAATTCACACGAGAAGAAATTATTGAACGAACAGAGCAGCTTGCCAAAATGATTCGTGAGACAGAAGAAGTGGAATTTTACCAAGGTGCCGAAAAACAAATCAATCAAAACCAAAAAGTAAATGATCGAATTGCCCAGATTAAAAAGCTGCAAAAACAAGCAGTTAATCTTCAGCACTATGGCAAAATTGCTGCTTTAAAAGATACTGAAGCAAAAATTGATGCCTTACAAAAAGAAATTGATGAACTGCCAATCGTCAGTGAATTTAAAGAATCACAAGAAATTGTCAATGATATGCTGCAAATGGTAACAAAAACGATCGCGGAAACAGTAGAAACAGAAATTCTTTCTTCTAATGAGAAGACGAAAGAACAATAAAACACTGAGATTCTCCGAAACAAGCGGAAAGAGGGTAAAAACATCCTCAAGAGTACCGCTGGCAGTTTTGGTAAATACAATGTAAACATATAAATGAAAACCAAGCATATTTTTGCTTGGTTTTTACTTGTTTTGATTATTTAAAATATTGATCGCCCGTAAGAATGCTTTCCGATATTCCTGTTGTTCCTTCATAGCTGTTTGCAAGGTCGAAAGCAATGCTTTATTAAGCTGCTTCGTTTCTTTGTCTTTTGCATTTCCGTTATTAACTGTTTGCAATAGAAATGTATACACAAGAAATAAGACAGAGTAATTGTCTACATAAGTTAGACTGACGGCACTTCCGCCATTTCCTCCTTCCGCATGTGTGTTAACAGAAGGCCCCCCTGTTTCTAGAATTTTATCGATAAGCTCCTCTGGTACTCCAAGCTCCTTTAATTTCTCGGCAGTTAACCCAATATTTTTTTCTTTAGCCATTCTTTAGCCTCCTTTTATTAGGTATGTAAAAAGAAAAGGGCAATCATCAAGAAGATGTTGCCCTTTATTATATGCTTATCTCTTATAGGAGTGATTATCTTAAAGGTGATTAACCTTCATTCACCATTTCAGGGCTATTTTCGTTGTAAGATACAGCAGTAGCAGCACCAGCAACGTTAGCATTAACTAAAATACCACCAACAAAGAAGTTTAATAAGTTAACACCTACAGCAGCACCACCAGCAGCACCAGCAGCAGAAAATTGGTTAGCTAGGTTACCGTTTCCTTGAGTAGCATTAGTGAATCCGCGAAGTTCTGCTCCTTTGTTTCCAATGCCTTTACCTTTAGCAGTAACATCAGTACCAGCAAGGCCAGTACCCTTACCTTCGTGACAATCAGATGTGCATTTAGACAACATTTGACTTCACCTCCTTTCAAGAAAAGATTCTTTACTTATTTTTTGATGAAATCTGAAAGATCTAGTGAAAAAATAGGCTTGCCGTTAACATTTAATTTAAGGTTCCCATCATCATTTGAAGCATCAATGACAGGTAATTTCTCTTGCAGCTTGCTTAGGGTGTCTTCACTTACTATACTTTTTAGCGTTTCGGGATTAAGATGTGGTTTTACTTTTTCTTTAATTGAATCTAAATCAACCGCACTTGCAACTTTCTCCTTCATCGCATCCATTGTAGTTCCAGCTATATTCTCAGAAACACCTTTGGTTAACTTTTGGACTAATCCACCCATTTCTGAAGATAATTTAGTAATTAATTCTTGTGCGTATTTAGCTCCGTCCTCACCAGTAATCTCTTTACCATTAACATTGAATTTAAAATCAAACTGATCGTTTTTATTAAATAACCCTGCCAACTTCCTCACCCCCTTACCGTATACTACAGTATATAGAGATTAGAACAAGCTGTATCCGCGAATGTATTAATACAAACGCATATTTTTTTTAAAAGCTTAAAAAAGAGCTGAATGGTAAGGTTCTTTCATAAAAAAAAGAAATATTGGAAAGTTTTTTTTTAGAATCGATAAAAAGTAGGATAGATGTCTAGAAAAAACGCTAATATCGGCACACTTACCCAAGTTTTACATACAATGAAGTAGATTTAAGCATTACTTATCGTCTTTAAAAATTATCGCACACTAGACTCCTATCCCGCATAGGATGAAATGAAAATGAATGAGGAGGTTTCGCTCGAACATGGGAGAATATAGAGAGATTATTACAAAGGCAGTCGTAGCGAAAGGACGTAAATTTACAAAATCCAATCATACCATCTGCCCAGACAACAGCCCATCAAGTATCTTGGGCTGCTGGATTATCAACCATACGTATGAAGCAGAAAAGGTTGGTAAAACAGTAGAAATTAGTGGATACTTTGATATTAACGTTTGGTATTCTTATAATGACAATACACAAACGGAAGTAGTAACAGAGCGTGTAAAATATACAGATGTCATTAAATTAAAATATCGTGATCCTGACTGCTTAGAAGACCACGATGTAATTGCACGCGTCTTGCAACAACCAAACTGCATTGAAGCAGTGATTTCGCCAAATGGCAATAAAATAATTGTCCATGTAGAAAAAGAATTTATCGTTGAAGTTATCGGAGAAACAAAAATCTGTGTAGAGGTTTGCACAGACGAATGTGGCAAAGAAGATGACGATGAATGGTTTAAAGATGAAGTAGAAGATGAAGAATTTGAGGAATTAAATCCAGACTTCCTTGTAGGCGGGGAAGAAGAGTAAAGGCTAGGAGCTTTTCCTAGTCTTTTTTTCTATTAATGATTCCTCATAATCAATAATAGAAAAGCCTTTTTCCTATTTGCGTAAGAAAAAGGCAGGAAGATTATCTTTCACAAGCAATTCCGTCTTTATCACGGTCCATTTTTTTGTTTGCGTCATATAAGGCTTTAGATACATAAGGTTTGTATTTTGTTTTTCCACCTTTATTTTTGGTGCTTTTTGATTTAGCAACGCCACCCTTATAATCCTTGTTAAGGGCTGTACAATTTTTGTACTTTTTAACTTTTGTTTTTGCTTCTGCACTTGAATGTGGCATAAAACTTAGCATAAGAACAATCGTTAAAAGAATAGATAGAATACGTTTCAAGATAATTGCTCCTTTTCCTAAAATTAACTTTTATTTCAAGCTAAATTATAAAAGATTTGTTCGCGAATTACTAGTATTATTTTTAAAAATAATACTAGAATGGAGCAAAATGGAATGAACTAGTTAGCACCTTTAACTTCACACAAAAAAAGCAATTATTTTTCAGAGATATTCATGTTCTTTTCCCAACACCCCCCACTGAAATATTCTATTTCTTTATGTTATAATGGGAGAATAATAGATTTGGACAGGATTTTGGAGGAAGTTATGACAACATATACGCCCATGATACAACAATACTTACAAGTGAAGGCAGATTATCAGGATGCCTTTTTATTTTTTCGTTTAGGAGACTTTTATGAAATGTTCTTTGATGATGCCATCAAAGCATCACAGGAGCTTGAAATCACTTTAACAAGCAGAGAAGGAGGGGGAGCAGAGCGAATTCCCATGTGCGGTGTCCCACATCATTCTGCTGCAAATTATATTGAACAGCTAGTCGAACGCGGCTATAAAGTGGCAATTTGTGAACAAACAGAAGACCCGAAACAGGCAAAGGGAGTTGTGAAAAGAGAGGTCGTTCAGCTGATTACCCCTGGAACGATGATGGAAGGGAAAAATCTTTCCGATAAAGAAAATAACTACATTGCCACTATCTCTTTGTTTGCAGATGAGCAATTTGGCTTTGCTTATAGCGATTTATCGACAGGGGAAAGCAAAGCAACTCTTCTTAAGGGAATCGACTCTCTATTAAATGAATTATCCTTATCAGGTGCAAAGGAAGTCGTAATTTCTGACGATTTCTCAAAAGAGTATCAGAAGCGATTACAGGAAAGAGGTACATTGACCCTTTCGATTGAAAATGATCTGGATGAAAAAGATGTGCATGTACCATTATTGCAAGGTATTCAAGAACAACAGTTAAGAAGCACCGTTGTCCGCTTGTTTAATTATCTATATCGCACACAAAAGAGAAGCTTGGATCACTTACAGCCGGTTTCTACTTATGTTATTGATCAATTTATGAAGATTGATTATTTTTCTAAGCGGAATTTAGAATTAACGGAAACAATTCGCTCAAAAGGAAAAAAAGGATCTCTTCTTTGGTTATTAGATGAAACGAAAACCGCGATGGGGGGAAGACTTTTAAAACAGTGGATCGATCGTCCACTATTAAATAAGGAAGAGATTGAATATCGTCAAAATCTAGTCGAGACAATGATTGGACATTACTTTGAACGCCAAGATTTGCGGGAAAAATTAAAGGAAGTATATGATTTAGAACGTTTAGCAGGACGAGTGGCTTTTGGAAATGTTAATGCAAGGGATCTTGTCCAGCTAAAAAAATCGTTACAACAAGTACCAATCATTCAGCAAATTGTTGCATCGTTTGGTTCAAAGGAAGCAATGAGATTGGCTGAAGACCTAGATCCTTGTGAAGATATTACTGATTTACTGGAGCGAGCAATTGTTGAAAACCCGCCGTTATCCATTAAAGAAGGAAATATTATTTTAGACGGCTACCATCCTGAATTAGACAGTTACCGTGATGCAAGCCGAAACGGCAAAACATGGATTGCCCAGCTAGAAAGAGAAGAACGGGAAAAAACAGGCATTAAATCGCTGAAAATCGGCTATAATCGTGTATTTGGCTACTATATAGAAGTAACAAGAGCAAACGTCCATCTATTACAAGAAGGACAGTATGAACGTAAACAAACCCTTGCTAATGCGGAACGTTATATAACGCCAGAATTAAAAGAAAAAGAAAGTTTAATCCTGCAAGCCGAAGAAAAAATGGTGGAATTAGAATATGAGATTTTTACAACCATCCGGGAAACCATTAAAGAATATATTCCACGCTTACAAAATCTTGCAAAAACTGTAAGCACACTAGATGTGCTTCAATGTTTCGCCACAGTAAGTGAGGATCGCCGCTATGTGAAGCCTGTGTTTTCAAGTGATCGTACGCTTTCTATTAAAAACGGCCGTCATCCTGTAGTAGAAAAGGTAATGAATGCACAAAGCTATGTAGCAAATGACTGCACCATGCATAAAGACAGAGAATTGCTGTTAATTACTGGGCCAAATATGTCTGGTAAGAGTACGTATATGCGCCAGATTGCCTTAACAAGCATTTTGGCGCAAATCGGCTGCTTTGTGCCAGCAGATGAAGCAGTGCTGCCGTTATTTGACCAAGTATTTACGAGAATAGGAGCGGCCGATGATCTTATTTCCGGGCAAAGTACGTTTATGGTAGAGATGCTGGAAGCAAGAAACGCACTCCTGCATGCCACTAATAATAGTTTAATTCTATTCGATGAAATTGGTCGAGGCACAAGCACATATGATGGAATGGCATTGGCACAAGCCATCATTGAGTACATTCATCATGAAGTTGGTGCGAAGACTTTATTCTCTACCCACTATCATGAGCTGACTGTGCTTGCAGAAGAGCTTCCATCATTAAGCAATGTTCACGTCAGCGCAATGGAGCAAAACGGAAAAGTTGTTTTCCTTCATAAAATAAAAGAGGGAGCAGCTGACAAGAGTTACGGAATTCACGTTGCACAGCTTGCTGAATTGCCAGAAGCATTGATTGAACGAGCACAAGAACTATTAACAAGCCTTGAGCAAAAGGATCAATTTGCTGGAGAAGCAGCCGTGGCAGTAATCGAAAAACCGGTTATGAAAGCTGAAATAGCTGAAGAAGAGGCACAATTATCATTCTTTGAAACAGAAGAGAAAAAACCGCAAAAAGTGATTTCTACGAAAGAAAAGCAAATTGTTAATAAACTGAAAGACTTAGATATATTAGAAATGACGCCAATGCAGGCATTAAATACATTGTACGAACTTCATAAAAAAGTCCGTAATGATAGATAAAGTGGGTTAGGGTGATTGAGTGTAAAGCCAGTGGTATGAACGCATAGAAATGAAATTGCGTTAGAAAAAGTGGTGTTCATAGGAACGATGAAAGCTGCAAATTCAACTATTTCAGCTGATACACTGCCCTATCCCTGATCGAAAAAAGTAAGAAAGAAAAGAGGAGAAACAATGGCAAAGATTATTCAACTGGATGATGCACTTTCGAATAAAATTGCTGCAGGTGAAGTTGTTGAGCGGCCAGCCTCTGTTGTAAAAGAGTTAGTAGAAAATAGTATCGACGCAAAAAGTACTTCAATTGAAATTTTTATCGAGGAAGCTGGTTTACAAAGCATTCGTATCCTTGATAATGGACAAGGAATTGACGAAGAGGATGTTTTAACTGCTTTTTCCAGACATGCGACAAGTAAAATAAAAGATGAAAATGACTTATTCCGAATCCGCACCCTTGGATTTAGAGGTGAGGCACTGCCAAGTATTGCCTCTGTCTCTCATGTCACTTTAACCACTTCTACTGGAGAAAAAGGGACAACAGTAGAGCTTAACGGCGGACATTTAGTGAAACAGGAAGGCGCGCCGGGAAGAAGGGGAACAGAGATAATCGTCAGCGATTTGTTCTTTAATACGCCAGCAAGATTGAAATATATGAAATCGATTCATACGGAGCTTGGTAATATTACCGATATCGTCAACCGCCTAGCCCTTGCTCACCCTGATATTAGCTTTCGCCTAGTGCATAACGAGCGCAAGCTCCTTCATACAAATGGCAATGGGGATGTAAGACAAGTGCTTGCGGGCATTTATGGCCTAAATATAGCAAAAAAAATGATACCAATTTCAGCAAGTACCCTTGATTTTAAACTAAGTGGCTATATGGCTCTGCCAGAAATTACGCGTGCGTCACGGAACTATATTTCCACCATGATTAATGGCCGCTTTATTAAAAACTATTCTCTTGTACGCAGTATTCAGGAAGGCTATCATACGTTATTGCCTATTGGCAGATATCCCATTGTTCTTTTAAATGTAGAAATGGATCCAATTCTTGTTGATGTAAATGTTCATCCATCAAAAATGGAAGTGCGCTTTAGTAAAGAACAAGAGCTATACGAACTTGTCAGCAATACGATTAAAGCAGCATTTAAGAAAAAAGAGCTTATTCCAGCAGGACTTATCCGCGAGAAAAAGCCTGCTCCAAAAGAAGAGCAAGCGGCCTTCAGCTTTGATACGATTCGCGAATCGGCAATGCCAGTATCAGTTCCAAAAATGGATTCTGTTTTTGCCAATCCAACAACAGAGCAAGTAGAAAAGCCGAGTTGGAGCGAACCTCTTGAAGACACACCAAGCAGTCGGCAATCTGGAGAAAGTGATGAAGAATCAACTATAACAGATGCCACAGCCTTTTTCTTTGGACAGGAAGGGAATAGTACTACCGCGCCTGCAACAGAAGAAGAGATAGAGGAAGCATGGGAAGAGGAAGAAATAGCTGACGTGGAAGAGGGGCCGAGAGTTCCGCCCCTTTATCCAATTGGGCAAATGCATGGAACCTATATTTTTGCACAAAATGAAAGAGGACTTTATATTATCGATCAGCATGCAGCCCAAGAACGAATTAAATACGAATTTTTTCGGGAAAAAGTTGGCGAAGTCCATAAGGAATTACAAGAAATGCTTATCCCATTAACATTAGATTATTCCTTAGATGAATGGATGAAAATAGAAGAAAATAAAGCCGAGCTCGAAAAGGTAGGCGTATTTCTTGAACCATTTGGCCAGCAAAGCTATCTAGTCCGCTCCCATCCACAATGGTTTCCAAAAGGAGAAGAAAAAGAAACAATCGAGGAAATGATTGAACAAGTACTCTCCATGAGAAAAGTAGATATAAAGCTTTTACGAGAAGAAGCTGCCATTATGATGAGCTGCAAGGGATCCATTAAAGCAAATCGCCATTTACGAAACGACGAGATTCAAAGTTTATTGGACGAACTTCGGACAACATCCGATCCATTTACCTGTCCACATGGTAGACCGATTATTGTGCATTATTCTACTTATGAGATGGAGAAAATGTTTAAGCGTGTGATGTAATTATTTAGTAGAAGAAACCCTTTGTTTATAAGGATTTATAGATTGGTTATGATGGATTTGACCACATTTTGACTATTTTTACCAGTATGAGCTAGATTTAAAAGTACTTTTGTTAAATATTCAACTGATATGTCTTGCATATTAGGAGACACAGATCTGTTATAGTAATTATTTTTATAAAATGTTTGCTTACAAATCCTGTTTTCAGAGTAAAGCGATTTAAAACACACCGACAGCAAAAAATAGATTGTATACTGTCCTCTGCTCATTAGAGCAGGGGATTTTTTAGTTTCTATGTGTATAAAATAAATAAATGTAAGTTAAACTATTCAAAAAAAGTGGTGATTGTTTTGAATAAAATTATTGAAAACCTCGACATTCATGCTAAAGGGATATGGGTTCCTATTATTTGGACCGTGATATTATTAATGGTGGTATTATTTATGCCAAAGGAAAAAATGAATGGGCTGCAAATTTATTGTACTTATGGCGTAATTGGTGCTATTACTTGGATTGCAAATAGTATATTTGGAATATATTTAGATTGGGTAGATTTTGGGAGAGCAGAATCTACTGGTATTGGGGAGCTGCTAACATACGCACTCATTCCCTCATCATTAGCGATATGGTTTTTAAATAAATTGCACAGAGATAATCGTATGAAACGAACTCTATTATTTGTGTTATTGTCTTTATTCATTGAGTGGACATGCCATATATCAGGATTTATGGGATACAATGGATGGAGTTTACTTTATAGCATACCTGTATATATAATCATTTATTATTTTTTCTTACCTTTTCACTATAGACTAATAAAAGATATAAAAGTCAGCTAAATATAATCTTTGTTATAAGCCCTATTCTTCGGAGTAGGGTATTTTTAGTTAAACGTAAATTCGTCCCCCTTTTTATATTATCGAGAAATGATCCTCTGTAATATAAATGGAGCTGAAATTTGATTCAGGGTGAGATTTCAAATTCAAATTAGAATAGTATCTCCTATTCCCATTTTTTTGTTTGATACATATATATGTATAGGGGAATCCTCCTAATGGATGTGATTTTATGGAAGAAAATGCAATAAGGGAAATTCAACGAGAGATTGATATTGTTATAGCTTTTTTATTGTTAACAGGACAAATAACTTTAACTAGGGTTTATTTTGGCCCCGGCTATTTTGGGGTAACTGTTGGCGGGCCGTTAACGGGAGCTAATAGGTTGGAAAGTATTAATGATAATCCGCTTGGTAATTTTACATTGGATATAATCGACATTATAATAGCTGTCTTAATCTTAAAAGACGAGATTAATCTTGTAGGTCTTTTTGTGGCTTCTGATGCTCGGTTTTCCTTAAGTATAAGTGGTCCTTTATTCGGAAGAGAAAAGGTGGTTCCAGTTACGAAATTTCTAAAGAAAAATCAGAAAGAGTTTAATGCAATTGTTTCCGATAATTATTTCTTAGATGACGAATTTATAAAAGCTTTAAAAAGGATGAAATAGGGGGAAGAAAAATGGCCTTAACAGATTTACCAACGATAAAAAATGATTCCATGGGCAGTAAGTTCTTAATTGCCTTAGCGATAACAATATTTGTATTTTTCTTTACAAAAGATAAAAAAACGGATGCTATGTAATATGGTTCTAAATATCTATTAAATGGTCAAACTAAAAGTTGAACCTTATTTTCACTTGAGCATACACTACAGTGAATCTATAAGAGGAGGCTAATGCCATGGAAAATAATAGAGATTTAATGGAATCTTCAAGTCATCATTTATCCAGCCATCACCATCATCATCACCATAAAAAGGATCATGATCATTATAAACACAAGTTTCATCCTAAATGTCACAAGCACTTATTTGAATTTATTCAAATAGAAATAAAAGATGGAGAAGTTCACCAAGGTATTCTGCATAGTTACGATGATGAAAATGTATACTTATTGGTAAGTGGTCATCATACAAGCGAGGATAGTCGGTTAATATTCCCATTTAGAAGGTTTGGATTAATTGGATTCCCATTCTTTGGAATAAGAAGATTTGGTCCATTCTTCCCTCTTTGGTGGTAAAAGTTCGTTTTAACAAATAACGATGAATATACAGATAAAAAATGGTTCGTTATAGTGAGTGGCGGGCTGTTCTGTTACTTCCCTCACCTTCGCCCTGCTCAATAAGCAGGGTATTTTTATGCCCAATATTTCAGCTTTTCCAATTCCTAATAGGGTTATTATGTAAGTATGAATCTTCTATTATGGTTCTCTTAATGTGGATATAGGGAGAGAAGTAGACGTGGTTTTAACTATAATTGAATGGCTAGGTCTATTTGAAAAACCAACAAAGTCTGTTTTTTGTATAGATCTTTTATTTTATTTGAAACTTTTTGATTATTCAAACGTATTCCTTTAGAGAGAGGAGGAAGAAAATGAATAAATTTTTTAGTAAATGTGCTTCTATTTTATTAATAGTCATGGTGGCAGCATTAGCGGGCTGTTCGGCTGAAGCGGAATCAAAAGACAAAAACATTAGTACACTTGAAACTGTATTGAATGAAACATTTACAGTGCCTAATAAAGAACTTCGGGACATTTTAGAAGATCCAAATAATTACACGATGATCGGGAATGACGAAAATACAAGCTCATCAAGTGACCTGGATTCTTACTTAAAGAAGAAGTATCAGGAATCTTTTACCGAAGAAATGTATGATAAGTATACAGGAACCTACGCATTAAGCTATATAGCAGCTAGTCCAGAAAAGAGTGAAATGAAGATAAAGGACGTTCAAGTAGCCCAAAAGGAAAAACAGCAAAATATCTATGATTACACGGCTATTATTGATTATAAAAAGGACGATGACTCTCCAATAGAAAAATATGAGGTTAAGGGGCAAGTGAATTTTTCGGAAAGCGGAAAGATTGTTGCGTTTATTATTGATGAGGATAGTAATTTATCTAGGGATATAAGAAATAATTAGGAATAGGAAGGTACTATCTTATGATTCAGACAAAAGTTATTTCGGAGAACGATAAAAATTTCGAGAACCATTTAAATAAAGCGTTAAAGGAATTGGGAAATCATGAAGTAATCGATATTAAGTTCGCTGTGAACAATGAACCAATAACAGAAGAGGGCATTTATACAGCCGTTATTTTATATAAAGCATAAGATTACGAATAATGCATCCTTTCTGGGATGCTTTTCTTGTCATGAAAAGTGGGGAGAAGTTATTTTGCTTTTCTAGCGTCAATAATAATGCCTATCAATTATATTTAATTTTCTTGTAATAATCGAATTTTAAAAAGGGGATGTGAGAAGAGAGCAGCTATACGTTAAGAAATTTAACTAATAGAGATATAGAGTTGGCAGAAAAATACTCCAAGTGAAATGGGCGAAAGCATAGATGGAAATTCTAAAGAACAAGAACGGGGGAGAGCTGCAATACCAGGCATTATCGATATCCCTAAATCGATGGGAAGGTAATGATTATATTTTAATAGAGCATCTATTAGGGATAAAGGAAAAAGAAGGCATAATGGAGACGGATGATTATTTCAGGATATAATTTAAACGAAGAATTTATAGAAAATCTGAAAGATGAATTTAAAAAAAGCGATAATTAAATGTTTAGATCCTGTCTTGAATTAATGGATAATTACACAGATACTAATAAAAAATAATAAGGGAAGAGTTGTGATTGAGCAGCTTTTTTCTTATACAAACCCGAATAAAAGGTCTGGAGCTGTTTAATTATGAAAAAAATCCTTGCAACTTTTTTTATATTGGTTATTTTGGTCGGTTGTTCGAATGAAGGGAAAGAGACTGATGTGAAATCTGCTAATATTGGTTCTCTTGAAGAACAAATCACTACTGTGATGGCAGAACATCATTTAAGGGATAAAGAAGTTATTGATTATGATCTCAAAGATGATTTCATTTATGTTATTTTTAAAAACAAACATGAAAGCGGCAATACGCATCATCCTGATTTAGTCATTTTGAAGAATAAGGAAGGGAAAGTAAAATGGGCAGCGGGACCAGAGGATCGTACAGTATCTGTTGATAGCTCTATGATATTTGAACGCGAGGATGGACCATCTGTTACTCTTACGATGCCAACAGGAAATACAACTGTTAAAGAGGTAAAGGTGCTGGGTGAATCGGCCAAAGCAGTAACCTATCTAGAGCATTTTACTGATGATTTTTCAAGAGAATATACCTATTGGATTACTTATACAACGGAAAAACCTACGCATGAGGATATTGAAGTGATTACGGAATAGGGAATACCAAAGGAGAGGAAAAGGATTTAATTCGAATTGGACGATCGTCTTGCTATAAAGTAATATTGTATGATTTAATCATACAAATAACACTGCATGCCTCTATTGACATTGTGTATGTGAATTTTATGCCAATAGAAAAAAATAAATTTATGATTTATTTTATATTCTGGGTGTTTTTTCGTTGCTAATACAACATTAACTTTCTTTTGGGGATATGTTAACTATAATGAATGGAATCGTTGGTATACTATTTTATATCTATGCCAAATCTCTATATGCGCTAGCGTTATTGATTCATACAGTGAGCAATAGACTCCCTAGTAAGATAGAAGAGTGCATGAGCAGCGAGTAGAATAACGCCCTTTTTAATGAATCTTTTTTATATGAAAACTCGAATAAATGATTATCTTAAAAATCGAGTGGAATCATATCTCGTCATTGCAATTCATTATGCATTTAAAGATAATTCGAAAATTGGGAGAAAAAAATGGAACAGTTAAACAAAAATAAAGAAATGGAAAATCAAAAGCTGCTTAGAAAAAAATTAAAGAATATTGAAAAATGGGAGAAAAACCAAAAAGGTTTGTTCTTTTGGGAAAAAATCGGAAGACTCCCATTTGTGCTGTTGGATAAATTGACTCCAACATACATCCAAGAGAAAATACATATATTATTAGATGAAATTGCCGTATATATTGATAATGGCGGACAGTATCTAGTGGATAATGAGAAAACATTGCATAAAGTTAAAAAAGAATTATCGTTAAAGGAAGATGTGAAATTGGAAGATATAAAACATTTTCCGATTGATTCCATGGAACAGACAGCAGAAGCCTTTATCAAAAATCGTGCGAAAAATGCCCAAATTCAAGGGGCTACAACTGGTTTTGGCGGTATTTTTACACTAGCTATTGATATCCCCCTTATCTTTGGAATTACGTTAAAAACCATCCAAGAAGTAGCAGTAGCATATGGTTACGACCCTTCAGATAAGGAAGAGCGAATATTTATGATTAAATGTATGCAATTTACGTCTTCTGATATAGTTGGAAAAAGGGTCATTTTAAATGAATTGACCAATGCCTCTAAGGAGGAAGGTTTCGCACAGCTGCAAGGGTGGAGAGAGGTGTTTGCTTCTTATCGAGATAATTTCGGATGGAAAAAACTTTTTCAAATGATACCAGTAGCCGGAATGATTTTTGGTGCCTATACGAATAAAGCGGCCATAAAAGAGGTAGGAGAAGTTGCTAATATGCTTTATCAAAAACGGAGAATATTGGAAAGAATAGGCTAAATCGCTGGACAGTTAGAAATATAGGGGAGGAGAGGGCAATAGAAAAGCCCCCTGATGGTACTAGAGGGCAGATTTTGAATTATTTTCTTTTCGATTCTTGGATGGATACATGCTTTGGCCTTTTTGGATAGGAAGCTTTTCCTGAATCATCTGGACCAGTAAGATCATTTCGTTGGTCGAGAACCTTTCCCGTAAACTCAACTGGAATTTCCTTTTTCATCTTTACCACCTCCATTTAATAGGATAGGTAAAAATAAAAATCCAATGACAGGTAAATTTTCCATTTCTGATTTTAGCAGTAATCTCGATAGCGAGGGGAACATAGAGAGGTATTGCTACTATTCACTTAATCTATTATTTCAGAAAAAAAAGAAACTAGCTCCAGTATGTTTTATATACATGCTGGGGCTAGTCCCTTTTACAACTATTGTACCTTCACCTTCATCTTTTTCCTTTTTACAAACAGCCAAATAATAATAATTATTGCGATAGGGATTAATAAATAGTTCGTATATTGACCAAATACTTCGCCCGCTTTTTTCCATTGAGGTCCTAATTTATAGCCCAAATAGACATACATCGCTGTAATGGGAAGCATGGCTAAATAAGTATATATGATAAATTTCCATATATTCATTTTGGCCATCCCACAAGGAATCGAAATACCCGTCCGGACTAACGGAATAAATCGTCCTAAAAAGGCGATACTTCCACCATATTTTTCAAAAAATTGATCCGATTTAGTAATATGCTCATCCTTTAAGAGAAAAAATTTCTTGAACTTCATAATTGCTGCTCTTCCGCCATAACGGCCTAATGCATATAAAGTGAGTGGTCCCAATACACCGCCGATCGAACCTGCAAAAATAGCCCCATATAAATTCATATCTCCTTCATATACCCAATAGCCAGCTAAAGGTAGTACCAGTTCTGCTGGAACAAATTCAAAAGTTAATGCAAGCATAATACCAAAATACGAAAGTCCTTTAAAGGCCTCTATCATTTGTAAAATCAAGTCTTCTATGGAAATCTCCTCCTATTATTTATGATAACGCAGAATTCAGACTATATCTTTATATGTAAGGCGAAAGTAAGTCCTTTACGTTATAGATTAAGTGTTATTGTTTTCATACCAATAAAGGAAAATTATACTATACAATTGTAAACCTGTCGAATGGGATTTAACATAGCAAAGAAGAGTGAGAAACAGTTATCCCAAAATTGCTATTGTTAATGTCAAAAAATAAAGTTTTAACGAAAGGTCCGAAGACAGAGGTATGGTGAGAGGAAAGATTTACAGCAAAATACGTCATTAAGAAAGGGGATTTATATTAGCGATAGCCTGTTTAGGAGCATAGATTTGGAATAAGATGATGTAAATGAGAAGTATTAAAAAGCCTCCTTTTTAATGGTTAATAATAAAAATATGGCTCATATTAAATAGATAACATACCTAATAAAAGGAGCTAGATGGATGCAAAGTGTTAGAGCTAATCTAATCAAGTTTTTTACGCAACTGCCTATATTTTTACAAGCATTATTGAATAGCTGTTTGTTTCTTATAGGGATAACATTGAGTTTTCTTCTTATAAAAGAAACATGGTTTATCTTTTCCTATGTCGCTTTTGTAACAGAGGATGAAAGAGATTATTATTTATTTACTGAGGAACTGCTTACTTTCTTCTTATACTTCGAATTTATAGCTTTAATAATCAAGTATTTTGATTCGCATTTTCATTTTCCATTACGCTATCTCATTTATATTGGTATTACAGCTATAGTAAGATTAATTATTGTGGAGCATGATGCGCCCATTAATGCCTTCTGGTGGGCATTGGCTATTCTTATTTTGATTATTTCATTATTATTAACGAATTTAAGAATTCTCAAGAGAGATTATTAGTAATACTTTTGAAAAAATAAAGGAAGTAATTCTTTAATCAAAAAATGGTGATGGATAATATGCTAAGCTTCTTGATTCACAATACCTTTGCAAAAAAGGTTAGGGGGAGCATTTTTACTCATAAATAGGAGAGAACACCATCTAAAGTTAATTAGAAGAATATCTATAGAAAAAATGGATGAGAATTTGGTTTTTGGTGGGAAACTCTCTCCATCCTAACTAAAAGATAGGATAGAGAGAGGAATAGTTATTTACCTTCGTTGTACTTTTTTAAATACTCTTTTACTTTATCAGCATCGGCGTTTAACTCATTGCCAGTCTCTACTAATGGACTTACGGTTGAAACTGCTTTAATTTTATTGCCTTGATAATAGTTAATAAAATCGTCTTGATTAATAGAATACAATACTGCTTTTCTTAAATCATCACTATTCGCTACTTCTCTATTTTTCGTATTGAATAATAAGTAGGTTACACCGTTACTTTCTTGGCGTTGCAGGGTAAGCTTGCTATCTTCTTCCACTAGATTATATTTCGTTTCAGGTACTCCATTGAAAAGGTGAATTTCCCCATTTCGTAAAGAAGAAAGGGCGCTATCAGCATCTGCTATAAAGCGTACTTGAACAGTAGAAATTTTCGGCTCAAATTCGGTACCTTTTTGGTATGCTGGATTCTTTAAGAATACTGCTTCGTAATCATTTTTATAAGAAAGAATATAGGGACCGCTAGCAAATAATGTATTATTATATTTGTCGCCTTCAGTTACTGTATTTTGATCCCCATAAGGAATGTCTTTATTAATATCAAAGGAAGCTACATCATACGTATTAATACTTTCTACTTGTTTCTTCGAAACGATACCTGCCGATTGATGGGCTAAATAATTTAAAACTTGGGGGAATGGCTCAGTAGTAGTGACTTTAACTACTTGATATTTGCCTTCCTTATTATTTGCATCTTTTTTATCAGAGACTAATTCTGTAATTTCCTTGTCAAGATTTTTTTCTAGTGCTGCTTTTATGGTTGTGCCGCTTCCAGCTTCTTTCGCATTTAATTCTGCTAAATCTGTCACAAGCTCCGTTGTTTTAATATGTTCATGAAGGCTGTATGTACGGTGATCCGGAACAGAATTTTTGTCTTTGGCGCGGTCAAGCGAGAAGATAACATCGTCTGCACCAACTCTTTCTCCAGTGTCAACAGCTTTCTTGTCTTTGATTTGTGCAAAGTTAATATCATCTCTTAGTAAGAAGTAATATTCAGAATTTCCATCAGCGATACTGTAATTATGAGATAGAGATCCTTCCGCAGTGACTTGGTCGTCATCTGTTAAATTAATTAAACGGACATACATATTTGTGTTTAATGTATTAATAGATCCATCATTTCCTTTAATCGGATCAAGAGATGTCAGTGTAGAAATAGCCTGTTGAACAATTAATGGATCCGTATTTCGTTTGGAAGTATCTTTAAAGTCAATTGTTTCCCAAGCGATTGCTCTAGATTTTGCAAGTCGAACAGTTGCTGGATCCAAGACTTCTTTATTTACTCCTTGGGCTTTATAAGAAATGTATAAAGGAGCGATATAAGCTTTATCAAATACTAGTTTTTGTTCTAATTCCTTATATGTTTCTTTATATTCATCCGGTGATTGCGTACTTGCCTTATCAATTAAAGTATCAATGTCTTCATCTGCTAAAATACTATAATCTCCGCCTGTTTTAAAGAGGGAGCGTACTGCATAATCTGGGTTACCTGTTACAGTCGTCCAGCTAGATACCGCAACATCATAATTTCCAGCATCTTGTTGCGCTTTGAAGCTCGCATAGTCTGGTTGAAGATTTAATTTAACATCAAATCCATTTTTTATTAATTGATCTCTTAAAATATTGATGTCAGACTCACTTGTGCTACTGCCCAAGATTTCAATGGTAGGTTTTGCACTTGTTTTCCCATCATTCCCTTTGTCTTCCTCAACACTTGATTTCGTATTGACACATCCTGCCGCGACTAAAACAAAGACAAGCAAGAAGGCTAATAAACTCTTTTTCATGCAAAATTCCCCCTAAATATATTTTTTTATTAATCTAACTTAGGATCCAATGCATCTCGAAGACCGTCTCCCAAAAAATTGAAGGAAAGGACTAAGGCTATGATGCATAATCCAGGATAAATGGCAAGATAGGAATGGGATTCAAGATAGGCACTCCCGATTTTTAGAATATTCCCCCATTCTGGAATATGCGGTTCAACCCCTAATCCAAGATAGCTTAAACTGCTTGTAGCTATCACAGCACTGCCAATAGTAAGGGTTGACTTAACAATCATCGGTGCAAGCGAGTTTGGAACTGCGTGCCTAAACAGGATGGTAAAATTATTTGCTCCCAATGCTCTTGCGGATTCAATATATTCGAGATTCGTAATCATGAGAATATTTGCTCTCATCGTGCGTGCATATGTTGGGATAGATCCAACACTTAAAGCGATAATGAGGGTAATAGTGTTCGAACCGAATGCGGCAATAATGACAATTGCAAGTAAAATACCAGGAATAGCGTACAATACATCCAATAGTCTCATGATTACGTTATCTGCTCGATTACCATAATAACCAGCTAAGGCACCTAAGAACCCACCGACAAATAATGGAATAATAGTAGATAGAAACCCTACAGTTAATGAAATTCTTGCTCCAAAAATAATTCTAGAAAAAAGGTCTCTACCAAAATCATCTGTACCTAAAGGATAGGCAAGACTGGGTGTCTGAAGGATGGCACCGTAATTATTCTCCATTGCCATATCTTTATCGAATGTCAGATAACTGCATATAGATAAAGCAAACAGAAAAATAATAAAGAATAGGCCAAGCATGGCAGAAGCATTATTGGTTATTTTCCTCCACGTTGTATTCCATCCAGCTTTCCCAGATTGTTTTTCTTTTCTTAAATCACGCAAGAAATTTATTCCTAAAAGAAGGGCAAATAAGTTCCCTGATAGTGCAGTAAGGAACAAGATTAAAGAAAGTACGATAACTTTTGTAGCGTTTAAAGTACTTCTGTCTTTTTTGAATAGAAAATAAAAGACGTAAAGATAAAAAAAAGAAATCGCAATGAGAATATACATGCCTAGTAAAAACGTATCTGCAACATATGGTTTAAACAAATTTAAAGCAGAAACAGCAATCACAAAAAACTGTGTTAGTAGCATGTAAACAGCAAATATATAGTCAATTGATTTGTTTTCTTTAATTAGTAATAGTCCGGATGAAGCAGTAAATACATTCCCAACCAGTACACTTAATAACTGAAAATATCCCCATTTTCTTGTTGATTTTTGAATAGAGCCAAACTGCTTCAGGTTTTGTTTAATCTTCCATGTAATCAATACCTGTATGATTGATACGAATAGATAGGCAGCAAATGCACTTAAGAAAAATGGTTTAATCACAGCTGATGAATAATCAAAGCCATTCATTAAGAAAATGATGGTCAGAATAAGAGAAACGATTAAGGAAAAAACTGCTTGTGAATATTCTAAAGGTACTTTCTGTGCTTGTTTTCTTCGGTAATGTGGTGTATCTACCGTAGTATTAGACATCGTAACACCTGCTTTAATATTGTTTCATTTTCGTACGTATACGTGGGTCAAAGAATGCATACAATACGTCAATTAATAAATTTACTAGGGAAATCGTTATGGCAATATAAACCAATCCGCCCAAAATACTCGGAATATCAGGTATGAATTGCTTATCAACAATAAAGCTTCCTATTCCGCTAATATTAAAAACTTTTTCTGTCACAGCTGCTCCACCAAGCATTCCGCCAAACAATAGACCGATGACGGTAATGACGGGAATCATGGCATTAGTGACAGCGTGCCTCCATATTACAGTTGACTTGCTTAATCCCTTTGCCTTTGCGGTGATAATATAATCTTCATTAATAATCTCAAGGGTAGAAGAACGCATCATCCTGGCAATAGAAGCAGTAAGACCAGTTCCAAGAACGACTGCAGGCATGATAATGGAAATCCAATTATCAGGTACGTATGTAGCTGGAAACCATTTTAATTTAATCGAAAAATTAAGAATAAAGATTAACCCTTGCCAAAAATTTGGAATAGATAAACCGATTAAAGCAATAAACATAAAACTATAATCAAAAATAGAGTTAGGTTTAGTTGCTGAAATAATGCCTATAGGAATCGCAATAAGGATTGCCATAATAAGCGAAATAAAAGCAAGTGTAAATGTGATTGGAAACTTTCTTGCAATACTGTTTGCGACTTCCTCATTTCCTGTGTAGGAATTGCCTAAATCAAAGGTGAAAATTCCTTTAAAGGCTTGTATCAATTGATGAAAATAAGACTGATCAAGACCATAGATATGATTAAAGTTGGCAATCTGATCTTTCGTTGCTGTTTCCCCAAGGATATTAACTGCCGGATCAAATGGTGAAAAATATAAAATAGTAAAGACAAGAAGTGTTACGCCAAAAATGACAAAAATGCTCATTATTAATCGCTCTAGGATGAACTTTAGATAGGGATTAATACAGATCAGCAAAAATACATACATCAGTAAACCAGGTAAAAACAAAAGGGAAATTATCTTTTTGTTTGTGATGAAAGCTAGGAAGGTTTCTGAAAAGGATACCTTCTTGTTTCCTAACGCAAGCATTTTTTCCTTGCTTCTTTCCATTATGTCCGTTTGAAATTGCTCATTCGCCCATTTTCTTGCTTCTTTATTTAGTTCAGAGGGTGTATGTGCTTGATTGAAAAATTGTACCTTCTTTTCTAGTTGTAAGCGAAATTTTTTATGTAAGCTTTCCCAATCCCCTTCTTTACGTAATTGTTCTTCTATTTCTTCCATAGATTTTTTTGAAGGATCATTCTGTTTCTTGAACAAATACAGGAACAAGGCGAAGAGTGTGAGAGGCAAGCCCAAAATATAGATTGCACAGCGATAAACAGGTCTTTTTTGAAGCTTTATAAAGCTTTCTTGTACAAGATTACAGAATGCTCTAGTACGATTACTAACGTTGGTGCTTTTTACATGAACAGGTTCCAAAGTATTGTTTCCCCCCTTTTTCTTTAAATTGCATTATTCCGACCTGTATAGTATATTTTATTTGTAGATATCAGAAAAATCAATACATAGTTTGAAAGAAAACGAGAAATAAGAAAAAAGATAGTGGGGGAGATTATGGAAGTAGTATTAAAGGTTGATAATCTGAGAGTCTCATTTACTTCAAATGAACAAGAGCTTGAAGCGGTAAAGGGAGTTAGTTTTGATATTAAAAAGGGAGAGACATTAGGTATAGTTGGGGAGTCCGGTAGTGGAAAGAGCGTAACAGCTCGTTCTATTATGCGACTACTACCATCCCCGCCATCTCACTTGAAAAGTGGCGATATAACATTTTTGGGAGAAAATCTAGCAGAAAAAACGGAAAAAGAAATGGAAGGGATTCGCGGGAAGGATATTGGAATGATATTTCAAGATCCAATGACTTCTTTAAATCCTACGATTAAAGTTGGGAAGCAAATTGCAGAAGGGATTTCTAAGCATCAACGTCTGTCAAAATCACAAGCGAAAAATCAGGCAATGGAATTACTGCGGCTTGTTGGTATAAGGAATCCCGAAGAAAGATTTAATCAGTATCCACATGAATTTTCAGGCGGGATGAGGCAGAGAGTAGTAATCGCAATGGCATTGGCTTGCCGGCCAACTCTTCTAATTGCAGATGAGCCAACTACGGCATTAGATGTTACCATTCAGGCTCAGATTCTTGCTTTGATGAAGGAGATGCAGCAGCGATTCGGCACTTCTATCATTCTAATTACACACGATCTCGGAGTAGTGGCAGGAATGTGTGATCGTGTTGTAGTGATGAAAGAAGGAGAAATAGTAGAGACTGGCACAACAGAGGACATATTTGAGCAGCCCAAGCATGCCTATACAAAAAAGCTGCTAAATGCTTTACCAAGACTTGATGAGAAGAAGGTGAAACGAAAAGTCAGTATAACTTCAGAAGCGCGTCTTCACCCAATCCTTGAGGTTAATTCATTAAACAAGCATTTTGATCTTGGCAAGGGGAAAATATTAAAAGCAGTAGATGACATTAGTTTTCATATCCATGCTGGTGAAACATTAGGGCTTGTGGGAGAATCAGGATCTGGTAAATCAACGACAGGAAGATCGATTTTACGCTTGCATGAGCCAACTAGTGGCGAAACCCTATTTCAGGGAATTCCTGTTAATCGACTAAATAAGAAAGAGTTGAAAATGCTTCGACGTCATATGCAAATTATTTTTCAAGATCCTTATGCAAGTCTTAATCCAAGGTTCAAAGTTCTTGATATTATTGGCCAGGCGCTAGATATTCATCAGCTATATAAAGATCCCCATCACCGTTTAAAAAGGGTAGAAGCGTTATTAGAAATGGTAGGGTTGGAAGCTAGTCACGCTTACCGTTATCCACATGAATTTTCAGGCGGGCAAAGGCAAAGAATCGGCATTGCAAGAGCACTGGCAGTAGAGCCATCTTTCATCGTTTGTGACGAACCGTTATCTGCGTTGGATGTGTCCATTCAAGCACAGATTGTAAAGCTCCTAGAAGAATTGCAACAAAAACTGGGTCTTACGTATTTGTTTATTGCTCATGACTTAGCTATGGTGAAACATATTTGTGACAGAGTTGCTGTCATGTATGCAGGGAAAATAGTAGAAATTGCCGAAAGCGAAGAGCTTTATTCCAATCCTTTACACGATTATACGAAGGCATTACTTTCCGCCATCCCAATCCCTGATCCTAAGATAGAAAAAAATAAGAAAAAAATGGATCCAATAGATAATCGACAAGTTAAATATGAGGTGGAGAATACACTCCTTAAAGAGGTTTCAGCCGGACATTGGGTAGCAATGCCTGTTTAGCATTGCTGCTCTGATAGGAAAATTCATAATATTATACACTTGAGGGACTCCTAATTCATTAGATAGCTTTCATAATTTCGATTTAAAAAATATAATCCATAAAGGTAGTAGACGTTTTTTGTTACATTATAGTTCCGCAAACTCTTCTAACTATAAAGGACAGTTTACCTAAACAAAAGTTAGAACTTAAAAATGTTTAGAAAAAATGGTATTCTTAATAAGTGATATAAATACATAAGAAGAAGGTTGAAAAGTAGTGAGAATAGGATTTTTTGATTCTGGGATTGGTGGAATGAGTGTTCTTCACCAAGCAGTGCGGTTGCTTCCAAATGAGGATTACTTATTTTATGCAGATACCTTACATGTTCCGTATGGTGAAAAATCGAAAGAAGAAGTAAGAGATTATATTTTTAGTGCAGCAGACTTCTTAGCTGATCAAGGCATTAAAGCATTAGTGATTGCCTGTAATACGGCAACGAGTATCGCCGTAGACGATCTTCGCCATAAATATGATTTTCCTATTTTGGGAATTGAACCTGCCGTAAAACCAGCAATTCAAAGTTGTGAAGGAAAACAAAAAAAGGTATTAGTATTGGCAACTAATTTAACTCTTCAAGAAGAAAAATTTCATAATCTTGTCAGAAGTTTGGACCAACATGATATTGTTGACAGTTTAGCTCTTCCTGGTCTTGTCCTATTTGCTGAGAACTTTGAATTCAGGAAAGAGAAAGTAATTCCTTATTTAAAAGAACAATTGGCTTCGTTCGATATCACGCAATATGGAACAATTGTGCTTGGATGTACCCATTTCCCATATTTTGAAAACAGCATAAGAGCAATTTTCCCTGATAATACGAATATAATTTCTGGAAGTATGGGAACAGCAAAGAATTTAAAAAGAATTCTTGAAGAAAAGAATCTAATAAATAAAGAGGGAACTGGCGACGTTACATTTTTCCAATCAGGTATTAAGATAGAAGATCAAGAAACTTTATCAAAGTATAAAAGATTATTAGGAAAATTGGATAAAGTAATATCTTGATTAATTTCGAATAAATTTAGTCAACATAACAGGGTAAATTAATAGAAAGGTAAGCCAGTTTATTAGGCTTACCTTTAATCTTGTAGCTATTTTTGAACGGCTATTTTTCTTTTTGTGTAATCTTATGAGGTTCAGGAAGGAATATGTTTAAGATGGCTGCTCCTACTAAGATTATTATGGAAAAATAAAAAGAAATAGTATAACTACCTGTTTCGTTATAAAAGAAGCCTGGTAAATAGGCGCCCAATGCCGATCCTATTTGATGACTAAGAAATAGCCACCCTAAAATGAATCCAATGGAATATTCCTCAAAATACTGCGTTGCCAGCAATTGAGTTGGAGCAACAGTAGCAAAGTCGACCAATCCAAAGATTACTGCAAATATAAGTAATAATGCAGGATTGTGACTAGACAAGAGAATCCCAATAGATATTGCCCTCATTCCATATAATAGAAATAGCATTTTGCGGCTGCTCCAGCGGTCAGCTATTATACCAGATAGTAAGATACCAATAATATTAAACCCAGCAAGTATACTTACGGCAGCGCTAGTAACACTTGTTGAAAAACCATGATCATGCGAAAATGGTATAAGATGTGTATCCATTAATCCTGTGGTAGTAAAACCACAGATTGCAAAAGGTAAAATTAAAAACCAAAATTGTCTTTTTAGAAAGACATTACCTATGGAAGCGTTTGTGTCTAGAGTCTTTTTTGGAACTGTATCGTCTTCGGCAATTTCGCCGCCAATAGGAACTACCCCTTTTTCTCTAGGATGATTTCGCAAAAATAAAAGAACGATAGGAAAGACAAAAAGCACTAAAAAGACGCCTAAGATAACTACGGTCATTTTCCAATTTAGTAAATGGATCAGCAAAAGAGATCCAGGGACGAGAAGCATTTGTCCTGCACCAAAGCCAGCCTCCATAATTCCAAACGCAAGTCCACGTTTTTCGTTAAACCAATTGGTTATAACTACTGTGGCAGCTACATTGGATGCTCCTCCCACACCGAGAGAAACCATAATTCCATAGAGAAAGAATAACTGCCAGGGATGTGTTACGAAAGCTGTAAGAAAAATACTTATTCCTACTAGGAAAGTACTAAAGGATAAAATGAGACGAGCCCCCCATTTATCTACTAGTCTCCCAATAAGTGGTTGAGACAGCCCATAGATGACAAAACTCAAAGTGGAGATAAGAGAAATGGTTCCTCTATCCATGGAAAAATCTGTTTCCCATGGCTCAACAAAAGCTCCAAATGAAAGGCGAACACCTTGAACGGCTAAAAAAGTCAAAAATGTAACAAAAACAATAATCCATGCGTAATGAAATGTTCTTTGCATATTTACCCCTCAAATAATAGTGATTAGCTTTTTTTAAGATCTAAATCCCAGCGTTCTTCTATTAAATTGGCTCCCCACAAAGACTTTTTCTCTTGTATTTCCATTATTTCAAATCCGAATTTTTTATATAGTGGTCTAGCTGTCACCATATCACTAACGGTCCAAAGAAAAATTCGTTCATAATCATGATCTTTACAGTATTGGATAAGAGCGTTAATAAGTTGGGTGCCGATTCCTTTTTTGTGAAAGGATGGATTTACTAAAAACCATCTTAACTGTCCTACTTTATTGCCATCATTTACTAAGCCAATACAGCCTGCAAATTCACGATTTATTTCTGCAATCCAGATTCTTTCGATATCAGCATGAAATGTCTCCTCAAGATAGGCTAAAAAACTATAATCCCATTTATGGACTTGATTATAAAATAACCATTGTTGTTTAATCATGTTGTTAATATCTTCTAAAGTATAATAACTTCTAATAGAAACGGCTTCCTCGTTTTTTTCGTTAAATGAGGCAGAAAGAATTTCTTGGATTGTACACATGGAGGCTATCAGCTCTTGCTGCTGTTCAGGGCTCAAAGCTTCACGTATGTATTCTACTTGCTGATTAGCTTTTTTCTCCAACTCTTTGTAAATCAATTCCCCATGACTGGTAACATATAAAAGATGATTACGGCCATCATCTTTACATTTTTGCTTATAAACCATTTTCTCTTTTTCGAATTTTTTGATAATTCTACTTACATAACCGCCATCTAAATCTAATCTTTCTTGAATATTTTTGGCTGTACAATTTTCTGTATTATAAATTTCAAAGAGAATACGAGTTTCTGTTAATGAAAAAGGGCTATTATAGATATGTTCATTTAGGAACCCTAAAACATCTGTGTAAAATCTATTGAATTTTCTGAATTCAAACCCAAACTTACTCTGCACATCTATCATTTTTAACACCTCATTTAATAGTATAATGTCATTATTTTCTTATTCTAGTCAAAATACTTGCTTGAGTCAACTATTTATCGAGCGTTATTTAAAAAAATTAAATAAGATATACAAATGTAGTAATAAAAACGTTCCTGTAGAGGTAGGAACGTTTTTGTTAAAGTAGATTAATAAAATGAATTTCAATCAGCCGTCAAGTTCTTTTGACTTTCATTTTTCACCGTTCATGCTATTAGTTATGCTGTTTCGTGATAGATTGGTATGATGGATGGTATTTTTATAGGTGGCATTGGTATTTTCTTCATGATGGTAGTATTTTAAAACATCCGTGTCCTTGAGAATATTTCCAGTCAGAATACATAATGCGGATTCTTCTTTATCAATTACCTGCTTAGAAACTAAATTGCGCAGTCCGGCAAGTGTTGCCGCTGAAGCAGGCTCACAGCCAATCCCACTTTTATCAATCATAGCTTTAGCATCAAGTATTTCCTCATCCGTTACAGATATAGTAACTCCCTGTGTTTGCAATAGAGTTTGCAGCGCTTTTTTCCAGCTTGGTGGATTACCGATATTCAACGCAGAAGCACGAGTGTAAGGAACAGGCTCAGGAATAAGTTCCTTTTGTTGTTGAGACACCATTTTATGAAATGGGCTAGCACCTTCTGCTTGTACAACTGCCACTCGCGGCATTTTCTTTATTAATCCCAGCGTATATAAATCAGATAATCCTTTTCCTAATGCTGTTGCATTGCTTAAAGCACCACCAGGAACGATTATCCATTCAGGTAGTTCCCAGTTTAAATACTGTGCGATTTCATAAATAATACTTTTTTGTCCTTCTATTCTAAATGGATTGATAGAATTACAAACATATAATTCAAGCTCGCTGCTATATTTTTCTAAAAAATGAATGCCGTCATCATAAGTCCCCGGAAAACTAAACACTTTTGCACCATAAGAAACTGTCTGCAGAACCTTATTTAAAGAGATATCTTTATCTGGAACGAACACATAAGAATCTGCGCTAGCAATGGATGCGTACATCGCTAAAGAAGAAGAAGTATTCCCGGTTGACGTACAAGTGAACTTCTTATATCCTAAGGAGTTGCCATGAGAAACAGCAACAGTCATGCCGTTATCTTTAAATGAACCACTAGGGTTCTCACTTTGTGCCTTGATATAAACTTGTTTAAGCCCTGTATAAGTTTGTAGTAATTCTGACGCATATAATCCTGTATTCCCTTCATATTTTGTGACAATAAAGTTATCAGGCAACTCAGGAAAGATTAACTCTTTGTATCTCCATACACCACTTGCATAAGGTGTCATCCGCTCAGAAAGACGTTCTTTAAATAAATGCTTTAATAAGTCAGCATCATAATGTTGAAAGTCATGCACAATATCAAGCAGACCGCCGCATGAACAATGATATACAAACTCGTTTGAAGTAGATTCTTTCTTACAGTCAATACATACAAATTTCATCATTATTTGGGTATCTTGTAGATCCCATTCACCTCTTTAAAAGAAAATTTTTATTGCGAATTAGTTTTTGTAATTTTAGAATAAAAGAAAATAATAAATAAATCTAATATATATTTATTTGTCATTGATAACTTTTATCTATGAATCTAGAGGTGTAATATGAATCTTCACGCTTTGAAGCTATTTCACATTGTTGCTGAAAAAGGAAATGTTACTCGTGCTGCAGAGGAGCTGAATATAAGTCAACCTGCTGTAACAGCACAAATAAAAAAGTTAGAACAAGAGATAGGGATGACTTTATTAGCTCCAAAAGGGAGGGGGATTTTATTAACGGAAGCAGGGATTGAACTTGCCAAACACGCTAAAAGAGTGTTTTCTCTTGAAGGAGAAATGGAAGTATATCTTGAACAATATAAAAATGGGTCGATCGGAAAGCTGCGCATTGTTGCAACCTATCTTCCAGCAAATTTCCTGCTGCCTAAATGGCTTGCAAAATATAAGCGAAGATATCCTGAGGTTGAAGTAGAATTAACTACTACTAATTCGCTTAAAGCGATGGATCAATTAATTAATTATCAGGCAGAAATAGCTTTCATCGGTGGGAAAAGAGAATTCCATCCATTTCTAACCAGAAGAGAATTATTTGAAGATGAAATGTGGTTTGTAGTGCACAAACACCATAAGTTTGCTTTAAAAAAGGTTACATTAGATCAAATTATGTGCGAGCCATTTGTATTTAGAGAAAAGGGCAGTTCTGCACGTCAAAAGTTGGTTTCGCTATGTACAATAAACAGCATTAATCAACCAACCGTCGGCTTACAAATTAATGGATTAAATGAAGCGATTAGGGTTGTCATGGAAGGTTATGGGGTTACTTTTGCCTCGTCTCTAGAAGTTAAAGAATATATTGCTCGTGGAGATTTAGCAAAAGTGAATGTAGAAGGGATTGAGTTAAAAAACCCTATCTCCATCTGCAGGAGAAGAGAAGATGAACTTTCAATGCCTGCCCAACATTTCATCCAAATGGTTATGAATGACGAGAATAATTAACTCGCAGTTAAAGAGGAAGAAGGATGGATGGAGTTATGTTATTAATAATATAAGGGGGGAGAGAAAAAGAGTGAAAAAAAATAAAAGCAATGCGGAACATTACCTATGGGGAGATAATTGTGATGGATGGCATTTAGTGAAGAATCAAGATTTGAGTATAATTCATGAACGTATGCCTGCTCATACATCAGAAGTAAGACATTATCATCAACACGCGCGCCAGTTTTTCTATGTTTTATCAGGAGTAGCAACGATTGAAGTTGACGGCAAAGAAATAACGTTAAAACCGCACGAGGGATTAGAGGTTCCACCTTTAGTGCCACACCAGATGTTTAATAAATCAAATAATGAAGTAGAGTTTTTGGTGACTTCTCAACCGACAAGTAAAGGAGATAGGATTTTAGTGGATTAAAAGATTTATAATGAGCCTTCTCTAGTAGAGTATGGAGTAGAGAGAAATGGTTGATATACATTATTTAATAAGGAAAATTACGTTATGGAGGGTTGAAGCTTGAAACAGAAAACCTATATAGTTGGTGTATTAATATTGGGAATAGCAATAGTATTAGCTGCATTTATTTTAAGTGATAATTTTAAAAATTTAGAGAATAAAACCACTAATAAGCAAGCTATCCCTGTTTTAATGACAATCTCTCAACTTTCCGAATATCTTCAGATAAGTGAGGAAGCGATAGGAAAAATCATAAAGGAAGATGATTTGGAAAGGGCTAAATTAAGTAGTTATGATACATATCAATTTATTCCCTACTTAAAAATCGATAATCAAAAAAGATTTATGAAATCGGAAATTGATGAATGGTTAAAGTATAAGAATGATCAACATGAATAGACATTCTATTTCAATATTGTTAAAATCTGCGAATTTGTTATTCATTAATCTAAGGAGGTTTCCCATCATTTTCTTTTTGCAAAATTCTTTTGAAAGTAACAGGCAAGATTGCTTTGAAAACAATAGATGGATTGATTAATGGAATAATGCCAATAAGGAAAAATACGCTCTTGTAAAAGGGGGAACTGAATTATATGGAGAATAACTCATTAAAAATAAAACAGATAGAAGAAGCTCTGCATAAATCTTGGTCTTTAGAATCAAGTTCAAAATGGAGTGAGGACAATCCAGCAAAGGGACATTGTGGTGTAACCACATTAGTGGTAAATGATATATTAGGTGGAGAAATTAAAAAAACTAAACTTCCTGATGGATGGCATTTTTATAATGTTTTGAATGGAAAACGATACGATTTTACAGCATCTCAATTTAGAGAAGCTATCGTATACTTAGATAGTCCTTCAAACAGAGAAGAAGCATATATGGATACAAATGAGAAACAGTATAATTATTTAAAACAAAGGGTTTTAAAAAACTTAGATATTATTTGAACTAATGATGCTTTCCTTAGAGTGTTTGGAAGATAGTTTCTTATGGTGTACAACGGAGTATGTCAGTTCCATAGGAAAAATTTAACAGGAAATACAATTATGGATTATATTGGTATATAAAGAGGAGAATGAGGTTGATATTAGATTTAAAGGGAGATTCGCAAATGGATCCTATCGTGGGTATGCTATATTCCATGGTAGAAAATAATTATCAAAGACTCAAATCAATTGTGGCTGGTATGGATCAAGAGGAGCTAGAATATAAAGGTCCAAGTCAAAATGACAATAGTACGGCTCAATTGCTGAGACATTTAATGTATGTTGACTTAAATTGGGTCTATCGAATAAGAGGAAAGGTAATTCCCATAGAACTTGAAGATAGATATGGACCAATGTTAGATAAAAATAATCAATTACCGCAAGTTACAGATATTTCATTAGAAGTACTTCTAAACGAATATGATTATGTTTTATCTTTGCTTAAATCTGTATGCCGCCAGCTAACGGATAAAGATTTACTTCAAACAGTGGAATATGAAGATGGAAACGATGCAACCATTCAATGGGGGATTTGGCATCTGGCGGACCATAACAGATATCATCAAGCACATATTAATCAATTGCGAAAATGGTTCAATACATACAATTAAAAGATTTATGTTCCATAAAGAGATAATAATAGTGGATTTCAATAGAAGAGGGTGGAAATAAAATAGATAATGGGTAAAGAGAACAAGCGCTAATTTAGTAGTGAAACCAATTCGTTTCATTAGTTCCATATTTTTTCAACCCTTAAACATTGTTAGTAGGAAAAATGGAGCAGGCAGAATACACATGGATTCCTTGGAAGCTGTTTTAGAGCCTGCAGGTGAAGAAAGACCGTGTCTTAAAACTTTAAAACCTATAAAAGCGAAGTGTATCCAATCTGCAGGGATTACCACCAGTTTTCTTTCTTAAAATAAATTACCCCGAACAGTTATACGAAAATACTTCGTATAATTGTTCGTTTTTTTATTTGGTTGGAATATTATTCCCAAGAACCTTACAGTTACTTGTTCCCTTTTTCATATTCGCCTTTAAATCGGTATAATAGGAACGATTGTTCTAATTGTAAACCAACCTATCCACAAGAGAAAATCTCTACCGATTAAAAACATAATAAAGCTAGCAAATAATATCAAAAAATATAATCGGTTATCCTCTAATATTATAAGTGAGGTGAGTAAAGTGTATCGCAAAGTAGCTCAAGATGTAATTTGTTTTCTAGAAGACTATTTGTTAGAAGATTGGCATTTAGAGGATTATGCATCAAAAATCGGTTATTCAAAATTTCACTTATCACGAATCTTTAAAGAGGAAACTGGATTGACGATAAGTGAATATATTCGAAAACGAAGACTGGCAACAGCAGCAATGCAATTATTATCTTCAGATGAATCGCTAATTGACATTGCGTTTAAATTACATTTTCAGTCACAAGAAGCTTTCACACGTTCTTTTAAAGAGCTATATACTATGCCGCCAGGAAAATACCGCAGAGTAATGCGAATACTTCAAGGAATGGAGGAAAAAGTGATGAGTGATCATACAATAATTAAAGGATGGAATTTAAGCGGTTCAAACCCAGCATTATATGAAATGAGAACAGATGAACAAGTATTTCATACAGGTACGAAATCAGGCTTGCTGACTTCAAAAGCAGATATAGGAGAAGGACAATTTGGAACAATGATGCAAAGTTTTTCTGCAGATAATTGGAAAGGAAAACGTATTAAAATGTCTTGCTTTATAAAGACAGAAGAAGTTAGAAAGTGTGGAGTCTGGTGTCGAGTAGACAATGCTTTAGGCGATGTAATCCAATTTGATAATATGGACGATCGGCCGATAGAAGGTACAACAGATTGGAACTTTTATACGATAGTTTTAGATGTTCCGAAAGAAAGTAAATCGATCCACTTCGGAGTCCTGCTAACAGGAACAGGCAAAGTATGGGCTGATGGTTTTAAATTTGAAGAAGTAAATCTTTCTGTGCCATCGACTAATATGCTGATACGAGATACTTTACCACTAGAGCCAATTAATTTAGATTTTAATGGAGGCTGATGGATTTTTGTATTCGTTATTGATTTACTGCTACTTTCTACGTTACGGCTGATCGGCCTATTATTACTGGAAAGATTGTATTAGCACATCTTAATGAGTTCCATGATTACTACAAATAAAGGCACTGGAAGAGGAAGCTAAAGCTTATTGAAATAAAGGATAAAGCTGGGGCTTATATTGCAGTAAGAAATAGCCAAATTGTGAAGATGAATAATCGTTCATAAAATTAATTAGTTCCAAAAAATAAAGCAGCTTGAAGACAAGATAATTCCTATTGGTATCAGGGCAACAGCGTGAACTACACGAGGGTTTAGCATTGATTTAGTAGTAAGATACGTGTATTCACGCTGTTGGTATTAGAAATAAACCTTCATGAAACTGTAGCCTTAAAAAATGAGAATGAATATAAGAATCTTTCTTTAGTATTTCTGTTTAATTATTGGAATTTATTTAGAAGCTAGAATAATTATATCCTAAATTCGCTCAATATCTGAATATATTATTTGGCTGACTGAGTGTCTTTTTGAATGGAGCGAATTGTTTCGGCTATACCTACTTCAAATGAAGTTTGGATTAAGGAACCAATTGTCTTTTTATACTTGCTGCCATCTAAGTAAACAGGAGTTTTTGTTAAATAAGACATTTCAACCAGCTCTTTCATGACAGGGCTGAATATTCCAATCAGCTTTAACATGTATCTTGTTAAGGGGATTACCGGAGCAGATTTTCCTGCTGTAGATTGTGCTATCTGGATAAGTCTCTTGCCGGTTATAGTGTTTCCTGGGATATTCCAGTTTTGTCCGTATGCATCATTATTCATAGCAAGTTCTATTATCATTTTTGCCGCATCTGGTAGATATACATACTCTCTTGGAATAGAAAGAGAACCAATATAAGAAGATATTTTTCCTTTCGCTATATTTACTAACGTCATCCCTAAATAGGAGTTGAAATTTGCTGTAGGGCCATAATAATCTGGAAGTCTTATAATCATTGTTTCGGCCTTTATCCACTCATTACTGAAAATTAGTTTTTCTAATTCAAGTTTAACTTTTCCCTTCTTTGTATGGGGGTTTTTAGGATGTTCCTCATCGACTAATGGGGTTCTGGCTTTTCCATAGGGATATATTCCATCAATAAATACGATTTTTTTGCTAAGTTTATCTGCAGCAGTCATGACAGCCTTTCCTAAAGGAATTTGAGAATGATGCATTTCCACATATGGAACAGCTGCACATTGAAAAATTACATCAGCATCTTTAGCAGCATCATAAATACTGTTATAGTCAAAGGCATTTCCTGATTCCAATGTCAATAAATGGCTATTACCCAATTTTTCTTTTAAGCTATGAAGTTTTTCCATAGATCTACCAAAAGCTATCGTTTTAATTCCTCTATTTAGTAATTCCTCTGTAATGGCAGCTCCAGTACCGCCGGTTGCACCTAATACAATAACATTTTTCATAATAAGTTCAGCCTTTCTATTTTATTTAGTGATTGATCAATAACTATTTTTTAATAAAATAGACGATAGTTAGTCGTCTATTTCCATTAATTTTGGCAAATTTAAAGCTAGGGATATGTTACACAGCATTCCACGGGCTAAAAATAATAAAGTTTTTTCAGAGGGGTTAGAGACACCAGCTGTTTGAAAGGCTGTATATACGATGGATTGTATCTTTAAAAACTCCTCTTGCATAAGCGTAACGATATTAGTTTCTCTTATTGTTTGAGCCTGCATTTGCAGCAAGATTTCATTTTCATAATTCCTCATAATTTCTTCATAAGCCTGAATAAGTTCTATTTCTAGATTTTCTACAGAAGCAGATTGGATAACTTGTGAAAAAGCAGCTTGAATTCTAGACCACGATAATTTTAAGGCTTCTTCTAGTAATAGTTCTTTTGAAGAAAAAAAACGGAATATATAGGGCTGAGAAATCTCTGCTTTATTTGCAACCTTCATTGTTGTTGCCCGGTAATATCCTTCTTGCGCAAACACTTCAATGGCAGCAGATAAAATTTCATCTCGGCGATTACTCATATTTTGCTTTTCTTTCAAAAAACTCCCACCTTTTAGTTAGTGATTAATCAATTACTAACTAAAATATAATAGATAATTTTTAAAAAATCAAGCGTAAAAGAATAAAATTTTGTTTTTTGCACCTAGGGAGTGAATTCTAAAAAAGTGGACTTAGCTTAATTTAAGTTGAATAAAAAACATTCATACATAGAGAACTAGATTTATTAAGAAAAGTGAATAGCTTATTAATTTCTCTACAAACTACTTAAAGAATAATAAATTTAAGGATGGTAATGCATAAATGGGAGATATTTTTTTTATTACTATACTGAAGAGTATTGTAATATATATTTTAGCATTATTTCTCAGTCGAAAAATCGGTACCAGATTTATATCACAGATGAATTTTGTTGATTTTGTTATGGCAGTTTCAATGGGGTCATTAATTGCAAATGATTTTATTAATGAAGATTTTCCTACACTATCAGCCACCACTGCTTTTATAATGTTTGCTATCTTAACAGTATTATCTAGTTATTTAGGCTTGAAAAGTTGGAAGTTAAGGAAATTAATCAATTCTGAATCAGTTACATTGGTTAAAAACGGGATAATTGTGTATGAGAATATGAAGCAAATGAAGTTAACGATAAATGAATTAATGATGAAATTAAGGTCGAAAGATGTTTTTCATATTGCCGATGTAGAATTTGCCATACTGGAAACTGACGGTAGTTTATCTGTATTGCTCAATTCAAATAAGCGACCACTTACGCCTTTTGATATACACATTCAAACAACAAGTTCAATTATCAAAAAAGATATTATCATTGATGGAGAATTATTGGAGGAAAACTTAACAACTGCTGGTTTAGATAAGGAATGGTTGACAGCTGAATTTAGGAAGCAAAAAATTAAGAGTTGTTCAGAGATTTTCTATGCGGGAGTAGATAATACTAATAATTTGTATATATCTAAGAAGAATATTTCTAGTAAAGAAGCACATGGAAAATAGAGCAATTTGATCTCAGCAGATTGGGTACTGTCACCAAAAGGCTAGGGTAAAAGACCGACTTTTGGGAGAAACTAGCGTGAAGCTCTTTTTTATTTAGACGTCTGCCTATTCTATTATAAAAGGAAGAGATAGTTTGATTTTTAGCTAAACTATTTAGCTGCTGCAAGAATAATGAACTTATCTAAAGAGGTGTATAGCATGTTAGAAGAAAAAACGATATTAATTGTTCAATCAACTGCTCCCATACTAAAGGAGCACAGCAAGGAAATTGGTTTAAGATTCTATAAACTACTCTTTGAAAAAGCACCTGACTTGTATAATATCTTCAACCAGACAAATCAAAAAAGAGGAATTCAACAAGAGGCATTAGGTTACACTGTTTATGCTGCTGGAGAGTATATTACAAATTTGGATGCTATTAAACCTGTTATCGAGAGAATATCTCAAAAGCACCGTGCTATCGGAATTAAAGCAGAACAGTATCCGGTAGTGGGAGAAACATTATTGCAAGCAGTTAAGGATGTACTGGGTGACGCTGCTACAGATGAAATTATTAATGCTTGGGAAAAGGCATATGGCTACATTTCCGATGCTTTTATAAGTTTGGAAGAAAAATTATATGAAGAAACAAAAAAACAAGCTGGCGGGTGGGAAGGATATAAAGATTTTTATATTGAAAAAAAAATAAAGGAAAGTGAAGATGTAACCTCTTTTTATTTAAAGCCTAAAGATGGCAAGGAAATGGCGATTTACAAACCAGGTCAATATTTAACACTTAAAGCTACAATACCTGGTGAGAAATACACACACATTCGGCATTACAGCATATCGGAAGCACCTGGTAAGGATTATTACCGAATCAGCGTTAAAAGAGAGGATGATGATCGAAGCACTCCTGAGGGAATTGTTTCGAACTATTTACATAATGAAATAAAGGAAGGAGATATTTTACTATTTTCCGCCCCTGCGGGTGATTTTGTTTTAGATACCAAAGATACTTCATTAGTTTTAGTTAGTGGGGGAATTGGAATTACTCCTATTTTGAGTATGTTAAACTCAGTTGTTTTAGAACAACCTAATCGTGAAGTTACATTAATATATGCTACCAAAAACGGTAAGTATCATCCTTTTAAAGAGCATATAAAGCAGTTAGAAAAACGTCATACCAACTTAAAAACGCTAGTTTGTTATGATTCGCCAACTACAGAAGACAAACAAGGGCTTGACTTTTATCTAAAAGGCTATGTGAATCAGGATTTACTTAATTCAGTTATAAAGAATAAAGATACAGAAGTTTATTTATGCGGATCTGTTCCTTTCATGCAAGCTATCGTCTCAATCTTAGACAAAATTGGAGTACCCAGAAGTTACATTCACTTTGAATCCTTCAGCCCTTTAGCTATCTTGGGTGAGGAATAATTAATAATAAGCCAAAGTACTATAGAAGAATAAGTTTGAAAAATTCGGGCGCCTCCATCAAACCAAGGATAGGAGGTGTCTGTATTATGTATGGATACTTAATTAGAATATATTTGTGATTACTTTAACATTTCATTGCATACATAACTTAGCTGATGTTGATAAATTAGCATACCAAGTTATGCATTTATTTTTCATTTAAATAATTTTAATGTAAGGGATTATTTTCTACTAAAAATTCGGGTGTTAATCCAAAAGGATTAATGCTTTTTCATAGTTGCGAAGGATAACACTTACATAAACAGGTGCTTTTAAAGAAAAGGGAAGTTTTTGATATTTCTAAAGGGATTTTTAATCGAATGTTTGGTAAAATAACAAATATTTGATTGCTGCGAAACGTACGTTTTGCTATAGTGATAATAAAAAACCAGGAGTAGTATAAAAGTATTGTCTAACAGACATTCTTGAAGATTTCTACATTGGAAAATGAACTTATGTATCTACCCAAACTTTAAGGGAAGTAGTTTAAAATAATTATTTACTTAATATCGGGGGTAAGGAGATTGTTTTACATGAATCATAATCGTAAAATAGAGGCAGTATTTTTAGATAGAGATGGAACAATTGGTGGAGATGACACTGTACACTATCCTGGTACATTTACCTTGTTTTCTGATTCTCAGCAACAAATAAGTAAATTGAAGGAAGATGGAATAAAAGTACTCTCCTTTACAAATCAACCAGGAATATCAGAGGGAAAAGCAACTTCACAAGAATTTATGGAGGAACTTACTAAATTTGGCTTTGATGATATATTTATTTGTCCACATAGTCAGAGCGAAGGGTGCAATTGCAGAAAACCCAATACAGGTATGCTTATCAATGGTGCTGAAAAATACAAATTAAACTTAAAAAATTGTGTGGTTATAGGTGATAGATGGAGTGATATGTTAGCTGCTTCTAAAACGAATAGTATCAAGATACTGGTAAAAACAGGTGCAGGTCATTCAGCATTAAACGAACACTACGAAAAAATAAAAGACATAGAAATTGAATATATCGCTGAGGATATTAAGGATGCAATAGATTGGCTGTATAGCCAATTCGATCTGAAAGGTTTATCTTTTTCTTCTTGAACAAACGAGTACATTGGTCTAAGAAGGATAAAACAGCTTGCGTTGAAGCTATTAAGTTAACGCAGCGGGGGAAAAGGAAGATGAAAATTTAAAGGAGCATCAGATTTCCATGATTTTCTTATACAAAGAAGTTGGAAAGTAAAGGTTGCCAAAACGCAATGTCCATAATTTTCCATCTTGATAATTATAATCATTGTGAATAGTTGATATTTACAAACTAATCTTTTTTGCCTCGTAATAACCTAATTTATGAAATTGATAAAGTTGATTAATATAATCCTTAGGATATGCTTCTAATAATTCAAGAATTTCTCTTGCAAATTCTAATGAAGCTGTTCCATTTGCTGTCACAATTTTTCTGTCAGTAACTGCTTGTTCTAATAGATAATTCTTCTCATTGGTGTAGTTGTCTTGTGCATAAGTTTTCAAATCATGAAGTTCATTGCTTGTATGCTTTACTTCATTTAACCAACCATTGACTCCCATAAAAACTGTCGCATCACATATTGCCCCTACTGGAATATCCATTGTAAGTGCCTTTTCTATTATGGGAATGACTTTATTGCTTACTGGTTTACGCCAAGAGTTTCCTCCAATTAGTATTAAACCGTAAAAATCTTCGGGTGCACTTTCTAAGGTGTAATCTGGAAGAACGTTTAATCCGCCGATTGATGTTATAACACCCTCACTTACACTAACAATCTTAGAGATATACTTATCTGTATTATTTAAGAAAGATGCTACATAAGATATTTCCCAATCAGCAAATTCGTTCAAAATAACAATTAAAATCTCTTTTTTTTCGGTTTGGTTCATGCTTAATTCCTCCTAAAAATTCAATTATGATACTTTCTTCAGTATATAATGTAATAGTGACAAATGATGACACAATTAGCAAAAGAGGTGAAAAATTTTGAGCAAGGCAATTAGGTTAAATGAATTAAGATTGTATATTAATCGAGTCAAAAAGTTTAAGGTAGACGATTTAGCAAAGGAATTTAATGTTTCAAGAAGAACGATTCTAAGGGATTTAGAAGAATTAAGTATTTTAGGGGTACCATTAATTTCAGAGGTAGGGGCTAACGGAGGATATCGAGTTTTAGAAGAGAGAAATTTACTTGCTGTCTCTTTTACAAAAGAGGAAACTCTCTCTATTTTTTTTGCTCTTTTGTCTTTAAAACATTTTATCAGCCTACCTTTTGAATCAGAATATCAGTCAATCATAAGAAAGTTTTATCTGAATTTAAACGGAAAGATGAAAGAGGAAATAGATTTAATCAAAAATAAGATTGATTTTAAAATAGATAATCAGAGTAAAGAAAGTCCTTTATTAAAAGAGCTATTTATGGCAGCAATCGAAAATGAGTCGCTCTGGATTTCTTACTTGGGTGTTAAAAGAGAGATTCAACCAGTTGGGTTATTTTCTCAATATGGAAGATGGTATTGTCCTTCGTATTGTTATCTTAGGAAAGATTTTAGACTTTTTCGGTGTGATCGTATTTCGGAAGTTGAATTAAGTGACAGAAGGGATAATTTAAATCTAAAAGAAACCAGCTTACATGAGATGATTACAATGTTACAAACAAAGAAAAAGTATGACCTTAAGGTGGAATTAACACCGATAGGAGTAGAAAAATATAAATCGAATGTTTCGCTTTATTATAAACTTACAATTGACAGTAAAGGGTATGGAGTCATGAATGGTTCAATAAGTGAAACAGAAATAGACTTTTTATCTGACTATTTCATACAAATGGGGAACCATGCAAAAGTCGTTGAACCCGTAGAACTAAAGGCTGAAATAAAAAGGAAAATTTTAATATTGAGTGATTTATATAGTGAATAGATGTTGGGAAACAATATAGCGTCATCCACCTATACATAATTCCGAAAGCCTTATTCACTTATGATGAAAATAAACTTCGATATCTTCGAAAAAAGATAATAAATAAAATGTTAAAAAATCAACGATAAAGTGACAATATATGATAGGCAAGAAAAAGAAATAGAAAAATGTAAATTATAACTATGACTTACAGCATCCTGTGCCAGTTAAAAGGGGGAATCAATATTTCCTGCTTAAGGTCTATAAGATATTTTTTTCTCATAAAATATTTTGGAGGTGAAAAAATGGCAAGAATAGCATACAGGGATGCTGATATTGATTTAATGGCAAGAATGATGAGAGCGGAAGCGGAAGGTGAAGGAAACCAAGGAATGCTCTATGTCGGAAATGTAATTGTAAACCGTGTTGTTGGAGATTGTTTAGATTTTAAAGATTTACGTACCGTTGAACAAGTTATTTTTCATGTTCAAGGGGGAAATTACTCTTTTGAAGCTGTTCAAAAAGGAAATGTCTTTTATCAAAGAGCAAGAGAATCGGAAAGACGGTTAGCGCTTCAAAATGTGAAATACTGGAGAGATCATCCCGCAAAATTTGCTTTGTGGTACTTTAATCCATATGGTCCTTGTCCATCCACATGGTATGATCAGCCTTTTACTGGTCAATTTAAACAACATTGTTTTTATGAACCAAAGGCCGGAACTTGTGAAAGTGTTTATAGAGGATGAACATTTATAAATAAGCTGAAAATATGCATGTTATTTGCATATTTTTGGCTTTTTTTAGAGGGGAAGATTTAAATATACCCCATATTTTAAGCTGCCAAACTAGTTATGGAAGAAAATAGGCATGCATTTATACAACGGATAAGCTACCTAAAAATAAAGAAAACATACAATACTTTAGACATTGATAAAAAATAAGGTGGTTATGTTTGTATGTATAATCAAGAAGTATATCCTGCTGTGAATGCCTATCAACAATCACAGAGACTGAATTTTCTATTCCCATCAGCGCCAGGACCTATAGGAACTCCAGGTATCCCAGGTCCTGGAGTTGGAGGCCCTGGAGGTATACCTGGATTCGGAGGACCATCAGGTATACCTGGATTACAACCTTCACAAGCTCCAACAGCACCTCCTCCACCGTTTATTCCGCAGCAAGCAGCGGCTTCACCATTTGCGATTGATCCAGGTGCCATTAGCTTGTGCATGTTTCGAAATACTTATATATGGCTAAGTAATGGAGATAGCTTTTGGTTTTTTCCTGTTTTCATAGGACCAAGATCTGTAGCTGGTTTTAGATGGAACGGCAGGTTTTGGATGATTTTTGGTATTGATACAAGAAGAATTGTTTCGTTTACATGTTTTTAAATGATTTTTTAGGGTGATGCTTCCAAGCATTGCTCTTTGTTTTGTTTAAGTATACATGCTATTTATACTTTTACAATGCCAATAGCAAAAAAGATTGGGCGAGAAATATCGGTGACAGACTATTTGCTTCTTAATAGCCAATGAGAATTAAGTACATTTTTGAGCGGGAAGGAGAATATCTTAAATTATACCCAGCAAGAAAAAGAGTGTTGAATGGAGGAGCAAATGTTACAAATAGCAGGAACAACTTTTCAGCTTCCAGAAAATTGGCCATTGGATCAAATCGAAAGAAGTATTTTGCAGTACATGCAAGATGATCATAACATGTATTCTTATCCTTCATTAGAGGAATTGCAGTTCGAATTGACAATGCGCAAAAATATCATTAATAGTGCAAGAGCAATGAATGAAACAGAGGCACAGTTTACTGTTTTCGAGCAATCTCGGTGCAACCCTGCTTACTGGCAACTAACCTCGGCCGGGGGGTTCTCGCTGAGCCCGGATGTGCAGCCTTCTGATGCCATTATGGATATTTATTCGAACAGTTCGCTTTATGCATTTGAATGTGCAACTGCTGCTGTTATTATCATTTATCATGCTACACTACAGACGATCGGGAAACGTGCATTCGATACTCATTTTCGCAATCTTTATCTATACAGCTGGCATGTTGACACAGACCTCGGCCTTGTTACGTTTAATTCCAATAGTTTTTTGCCTGGTGACATTATCTACTTTGAAAATCCCGATTTTGACTTAGCAGCCCCATGGTTTAGAGGGCTAAATGCCATACTTCTGGATGATGGGAGGTTTTTCGGACATGGCTTTTCCATAAGAACTGATCAGGAAATTATTCAAAATCTTAATGAGATAAGAATACCAGCTAGTAATCGATCCGCATTTCTGTCAAGCTTGGTAACGAGACCATCATTTACCCATTTATCAAGATTGACACGGCAGCAGACAAGAAGCACGACGTTCAAACGACAACTACCTGTTGTACATCATAACCGCAGTTCTATATCAACTTTAAGGTATCAGAACTATCTAGTGCAGCTTGGATATATGTACAAAGGGTAATTTGTTTTTATTCTGCCTGGTGGCTGCTGGGTACATACCCATTTTTCAATAGACGGGCTCCATTTTCATTTTTGAGAGTATGATGTAGGGATAGCCTTACTAGAAGAAAGGATGAATGAAAATGTATGCTAACGTAAATGCACCTCCAACTTTTGGTGCGAATGCTGCTCCTCAGCCGAATGTATCACCTGAATTTTTTCCAAGTGCGCCATCTTTTCCTACCTATACAGCACCAGCTTATACAGCACCAGCTTACGGTTATTGCGCACCAGCCTGTCCAAGAAATGACTTTGTTTTAATTGTTGTATTGTTTATCCTATTGATTATTGTAGGAGCATTTATTTGCTTCTAATTATGATGTAGCTTTTTCTTTAAGATATAATAAAGTTTTCCCCTAAAAAGGATGGTAGTGACACCTAGTTGATAGACGGTTCTGATGAATGGTAACATCGTCTTTGTTCCTTGCCATCAAGGAGAAGAACTACTAAATCGAGAGAGACAGGGGAAAGGAGCAATTGGCCTGACCTAAAAAACAGAACATATATATGAAGTGGTATGCATTCCTTCCAACAAATAAGGAGTGCTTTTTTCTATTAAGGAGACAGCTTTCAGCACATTAAAGCCAATGATTTCTTATACTAAACTTGTCCGTGAGGGAAACCAAGTATCGGGGAATGGAGCATGTTTGGAAAGTTATAAGTTATCGAACCATCACGTTACGACTGAATAGCGAAGTGAGAAGATATAAATGAGATAAAAGCTAAACTGCTTCAATGACAGAGGATGATTATATCCGACATTACATCGTGCTCGTTCTTATATGGATTAAATAGTGATTACTTAAGTCAGAAAGATTAACCATAATCTAAGATAATTTGTATCTGAATATCTGATAGGGTAACGGAGTTCCCGTAGTAGTCCGAGCTAGGGAAAGCCTAGTACGTGGCGAAGCGGAACAGCTTATCTTGTCTAACTTAAAATTGGTAAGGAATGTGAGGTTCTATAAGAAGTCCGAACATTGTGTTAGACAATTTAACCAAACAATCAAAACGTGAAGATTACAAATTTGAAAGAATTTATCGCCATCCACTTATACTCGATTAATTTATACTTAGACCTGATGAAAATACAATATTGGTCGCGGTAACGTTGCAAATACTACAAATTTGATTGTAATAAAGTGGGGGATAGGGAGTAGATGGTAATAATAATGGAAAGGCAGATTCTTTTACTAAAAAAATGTTATTTTCACATCACTATTGCTGCTCTTGATAAGAATAATATTATAGCCTACAACATTGTTTCTGGTTCGCAATCGACTTGAATTATCAGAAAAACCATTTATTTTAATTGTTTAAGAATGTTTGGATATTTGAAGTAATCCATGTACTTGGAATTATTTCAGGTAGCCCTGTTAAACTTAATACAACCACTGATTCAAATTCAGCAAAAATTAAAGTTTCTTATAGCAATACGGATAGTGGTACATACGCCACAGCTTATAAAGGGAATAGTAACATTTTTTTATAAACCATTTAACACTTTAAGTACTACTAGAAAAAAAGAGACTGCTGTTCATGAGTTTGGTCATATCATCGGATTAGATCATACTCAAAAATCTAATGAGTCTAAATCTGTAAGGAGAGCAAAAGATTTTATTGATAAAGCTGGTTTAAATTATATTTACTAAATAATGGAGGATGTTAATATAAAAAAGAAGTAATTGTATTTATCTGGTATATTAACCTTGGTGGTAGTTTTATTTATATTACCATTAAATCAATCTAAATCTGAAAATAGTAATTCCAAGAAAATAAAACCTACTACATATAATAATAGATTTGGTGAAATAAAACCTATTATTTCAGAAGCGCACGCAAAAACAGACTCATATGAAAATCTAGCTCTACTAATAGAAGATTCCCCACTTATAGTTAGAGGTATTAAAGTTTTTGAGGAAGAGCCATCACTCATTAGAGATGAAGAGGGTTATTTAATGAATGAGTTTACAATTTCAAGTTTTAAAATTACTAAAATCTATAAAAACACTACAAATAAAGAGTTAAACCAAAATAATACAATTAAGATTTCTGAGTTCTCTACTTTAGATAAAGAGAATAATATACTTTATCAAATAAATGAATATGAACTTATGGAGAAAAACGAACAATACATCCTCTTCTTAAGACCTTCAACAGATGTAAATGCAGATCACTACTTTACCAAAGGTATTACTTTTGGAAAAGTAGGTGTTAAAAATGAGGATAAAAAGTTAGATTCATAAGGAAGCAAGAGTAAAATTCAACAAATAGGATGGATTTTTATTAAAGCTTAAAGGGGGAAAACAATGCTCAAGATTAAGTGGGTTTATAGCATGTTATTTTTGATTCTTTTTATGAGTGGTTGCTCTAATAATGAAGAACTAAAAATAGTTGTTGAAAAATTAGCTGATAATGGGGAGTATAAACAAACTGAAATTGCGGATCAAAATCAAGTTTTAAAGATAAAAGATCTGTTAAATGAGTATGATTGGAAAAATGAAAAGATAGAACATAATAGGAAAGCAGATTATATATTTAATTTTTCCTATACGAATCCAAGTGTTGAGGAGAAACCAATTACCTATTATGTTTGGCTAATAGATAATGATACAATTCAAATTTCTAGAGAAAAAACTGAATATGTCTTTTTAAATAAAAATGAAAGTCAAGAATTATTAGAAGTTTTAATAAAAAACTAAATTTGTTTTAGAAATATATACGAGTATTACAACGGATTAAGTAGGATAGTTTGTTTTCATTGTTAGCGGGAAATGCCCACTTCTAAATGAATTTGTCAGAGTTAAGTCATTATTCTATATCTAAATAGATTTTTGTCAATATTAATTTCTATAAGTGTTTAATGAAGATTCCTATTAGTGTAAAAAAGTCGTCTTTTTATGTGCTTTTTTACGAATATTTCTTCTGAGATCTCTGGAGGAATTATCTCTATTATTTCCAAAATTACACTTAAAGTAAATAGGATGGTTATATATTATTCATACAACATGAATGACCACACTAAAGCCTTTCTGATTAACAGAAGGGCCTTCTCTTGGTTATGGACATTTTAACAGTAACGTTTTATCTGTCTGTGAATCTTCATCTTCTTAGAGATAGCAGTTAATAAAAAGGTTGTTAAACTAAAAAATAATTGAAATTAAAGGGGCGGCATTTAATAAGTGAACCCCTTGCTAATGGTAGAAAAAAAAGGGGGGGTAGCGGAAAAAGGATTTTATAGAATAAGAGAAAAGAAATAATTCGGATGTAAATCCTAATGAAAGTTGTACCGTTCTTAGATGACAAATATGGCGGTTAATTCAATAAGTAAGTGATGAAACACAAGGTGATGTATCGGTAATTCGTGATAAAAAGAGTTTTTATTGGTCTGATTTAGATAATAACTTTTTAATGTCCTTATATGCTGGATAAGGATATATTGGTCATAAGATAGAGCAAATGAATTAATGTTAAAGATAAGCAATTCTTTGATGAAGACTCCCTTGTATAGTTGCTTTTCTTTTTTAGAATTCATCTATAACAAACGGGGGTATTAATAGCAACAGTATCTGGAACAGGCACATTCGTTCTTTAAGCTTGCTTCAGTATTTGTATATTGAATACTTCAAAAAATAAGTGAGATTCCATATCCTAAGAGAAATCTTTCAACCTCAGCCGAATAATGATATAGTAAAGCCGTAGTTGGAGGTGCTCTTGTGAATGAATTAGAAGGGATTTTAGAAAGATCTAAATATAGGTATGAAATCATTCATCCTCAAAATTCTTTCTAGAGAAGATGGCATTAAGTATTTTGGGATTGAGGCAGGACAGACTGCTCCCACGTTCATTTTGAAAACAGATAAGGGATACTTTGTTTTCATTGTATCAGGTAACCGTGACAAACTTGATTTGAAAAAAATAGCAATTCTATTAGACTGTAGCAAAGTAAAATTAGCATCTCCAAAGGAAGTTCCAAAGGTGACAGGATTTGAGGTTGGTAGTATTCCGATGATCGGCTTAGATTTGCCTTGTGTCCTTGACAAGCAGCTTTTTAAATATGATTTTGTCTATGGAGGTACAGAAAAAACTACATGCACATTAAAAATCGAACCCCATGCCTTGCAGGAATTAAATCATGTAGTGGCAATATTAGAATCATGAAAAATAAATGATTGACTATCACCTTAGGGGGTAGCTTAAGCTTTAGTTGAGAGGTGATAGCATGTTAATTAGTGAAGCAAGTCAGACAACAAATTTAACGAAAAAAGCGATTGAGTATTACATCGAACAAAAATTACTCATTCCGAATACGTTAGAAAATGGCTATCGTGATTTTAGTGAAAAGGATATTGAATGTTTAAAGAAAATTTATGTACTTCGGAAACTGGGACTGAGTACAGAAGAAATTAGGTCCGTGCTTGTTGATAGAACAAGCAACACACTGCAAAGGATATCCACCCAGAAAGAATTGACGTTACAGAGGGAGCAAGAGAAAAAATCCTTACTGAACGAACTGGGCATTAGTAAAGATTATGCTGAAATAAGTAAGAAGCTGAGAATGATAGAACAGCATGAAACTGTAACGGAAAAAATATTAGAAGCTTTTCCAGATTACTATGGTCGTTTTATTTGCCTGCATTTTGCACGATTTTTAAAAGAGCCTATTACTACTCCCGTGCAGGACTCGGCATATGAAGAGATCATTGCGTTTTTAGATAATGTTCCGCCACTTCAATTAGCGGAGGACTTACAATTATTCTTAATAGAAAGTACAAACAATATGAACACAGAAAGTATGCAGGACATGCTGGCGAATATAAAGCAGTCTATTGAAGATCCTGATCAGTTTTTAACTGTAAGTAAGGATTTTATAGAGCGATACTTGGAGTACATAAAATCTGAGGAATACAAAAATTCTCCCATTAATAAAATCCAACAAATTTTCAAAGAGTTTAATAATACAAGTGGCTATTATGATGTATTTATTCCTGCTATGAAAAAGCTGAGTGCTTCTTATGCAGCATATTGTCAGCAACTGGAATCAGCAAATGAAAAATTATTGTTACAGTATCCAGCATTAGATAGCTTGAAAGACTAGAAGGAGCAATTCTGCTCCTTATCACATAGTTGATTTTATTTTTTCTGCTTCTGCCATTATGCTCTGGATTAATATTTTTGCAGTTTGTTGTTTAGCTAATCTTGGGCTTTGACCACACCAAAGTGACATAAATTCTTTGTTATTTTTAGAGACTGCGTTTTTTCTAATATCCTGGGTTAATGTGTTTTGAATCGGGAAGTCTGGTAAATTCCATTCTTTGTTCTTCATACACGTAATAAACGTATTTTTTATTCCTCTTGCCCATTTACCTGAAAATGATCGGGTTAGTACTGTATCTTCCTCTGTACTATTAGAAATAATATCTTTATGAATTGGCTGTGCCCCGCTCTCTATACAGGTCAAGAAAGCTGTGCCCATTTGGATACCTTTTGCCCCTAAGCAGATAGAAGCTAATAACCCGCGGCCATCCATTATGCCTCCAGCAGCTATTACTGGAATACGAACATTGTCCGCTGCCTGTGGAATTAATGACATGGAACCCACTAAGCTTCTGTTCTTATCATCAATAAAGTTCCCGCGGTGTCCCCCCGCTTCACTGCCTTGGATAACGACCATATCCATTCCTGCTTTTTCATTTTCGACTGCTTCTCTCACAGTAGTTGCAGTTCCTATTAGAATAGTATTCGCGGTTTTTAACTCAGAAACCACTTTTGCAGGTGGGATGCCAAATGTAAAAGAACAGACTGGGACATTTTCCTCCATTGCTACCTTTATTTGTTCGATAAACGTTTCATAGACATGGTGGAAATCAGGAATATCAATGCTGTCTTTTGGGGGTAAATTCAACTGTTCTCGAAAAGGATTTAGCAATTGATTAGCTGATTGAATAGTATCTTGTCTAATCGCAAACTTATTAGGTACAAATAGATTTATGCCAAAATGATTGGATGTTAGGGTCTTTACCTTTCTTATTTGGTCTCTCATTTGAAGAGGAGTCATATATCCTGCTCCAATCATACCTAAACCCCCACTGTTTGAAACCGCAGATACTAATTCAGAAGTTGTGATTCCACCTGCCATGGGAGCTTGTATAATTGGATATTTAATTTTTAATATTTTTGTCATTTCATTATTTAACATGTATCTTCCTCCCTTATTATGTAAGATCTCTGCTTTAAATAGCTGCCGCTAAATTGATTATATTTCCATCATAACGCTTATCTGCTATATTGAATAATACATAATACTGATATTTGTCATCAGTTATTTAGATAACAAAAAAGAGGGGGGATTTTGATGGATTTGCAAACATTAAAAGTTTTCCAGACGATTGCGAAGCTAGGTAGTATTTCACAGGCAGCAAGAGAACTGCAATATGCTCAATCTAATATCACGATGAAAATACAACAATTAGAAGCAGAACTGCAAACAACCTTATTTTATCGACATAATCGCGGGACTGCTTTGACAGCTAAAGGAAGGATGCTGTTAACATACGCTGAAAAGATATTTCATCTTATCGAGGAAACGAAAAGTGTGATGAATGATGATCAATCACCAAAAGGTCCATTAATGATCGGCTCCATGGAAACAACGGCAGCAGTGCGGTTGCCAGTCCTATTTTCAAAGTATCTTAAAAATTACCCCGATGTTGATTTAACCTTAAAAACTGGTTCTACGAAAGAAAATATTCTTGGTGTACTTAACTATAAACTAGACGGTGCATTTGTTGCTGGACCAATTGCAAATACGGAACTAATTCAAAAAGATGTCTTTGAGGAGGAATTGATACTTGTAACAAATCCAGTTCACTCTCCCATATTTACAATTGAAGATATACAAGACGAAACATTGCTCGTATTTCGTCCAGGATGTTCTTATCGAGAAAGACTTGAACAATGGTTTCGTACAGAGGGAGCATGTCCGAAAAAGATGATGGAATTTGGAACCCTTGATGGGATTATTGGCTGTGTAACAGCTGGCTTAGGTATTAGTATGCTGCCACAAAGTGTTGTAGCAAAACAAATAACAGAAGGTACGCTTAGACAGCATCAAATTCCAAGTTCATTCAGTAAAGTTAAAACACTATTCATATATAGAGAGGATAAGTATTTGCCTTCCTCCTTAATTAAATTTATAAATATGATGGACGATTTAAGAGAGAGCTAGATACATTTATAGGAAGATTTAAAGAAGGACCGAGTTACAGTAGAATTAATAATTTCTATTTATATGGATGGTTAATCATTTCTTATAAAAGCTTTTTGATATGGAAAGTTCTTAAGAGAATAATGAAGTTCTCTCTAATAGTGTTCGTATTAAAAAATCTTTATATATGCATCAGAGCAGATTACTTGAAGAATAAAATGAATGTTAGAGCGAGGAGGAGAGAAAGTGTATAAGGTTTTTGGAGAAAAAGTTGCTGGTCTTGATTATAAAAAGAGAAAGAGTGTGTATGCTGTTATTTTTACTATTGCGAGGGATAAGGTATTAACTGTGCAGAATTCCAGAGGGCATTATTTTTTACCTGGTGGGGGAATGGAAAATGATGAAAGCTATCAAGCATGTCTAGAAAGAGAAATGCTGGAAGAAACGGGATATAGAATATCCATAGGGACTTTTATCGGTGATGCAAAGAGATATTTTCAATCGACTAAGAATGAACCATTAATAAACGAGGGATATTTTTACTTGGCAAAACTGTTAGAAAAAATACAAGACCCTATCGAAGATGACCACTTTATAAAGTGGATAGATATTGATAGTGTGAAAGGCCAGCTTTTTCATGAACATCATTGTTGGGCAGTGTATCAGGCCTTAAGCAGAGTTGGTTAATCTCTTTCGGTTTATTAAAGCGGTATTTCATTTAATAAGAGGATAAGTTTATACAAATGAGAAAAAGGAACAAGCGTTTTAAGCATTACGGTTATTGTAAAATGATATAGGTAGGAGATGTAAGGTAAATACAAATAATCATGCGCGATCTAACAGGCTCTTTTTTTTCTATTACATTCCATATAATAATAAGAAAGGAGTCTCTTTTATAATGAAAAAGAAACTCCTTTTAGCTTGAATAGGACCAATTTTGCTATTTTATTTTTTAAAATGATAAGGTACGGTTGTTATTACTACATTTCTTCGGTACAATAAAAATGTTCTAATCAATAAACTAGATTGATTATGAAGGATATTGTGCCAGCCTTTCTTCGGTATAAATTGCGGAATCACCACTGTTACCTGATAGTTTCCTTCTTTTGCTTTATGTTCAATTGTATCAACAAATTTTCTAAGCGGGTTAATGATACTTCGATAATACGAATGAAGTGTTACAAGCCTAATTTCGGGCTGCCATTTATTCCATTTCGCTTCGAATACTTTTTCTTCTTCTCTCTCAAAAGAAACATAAACAGCAATAATTTGTTCTGGTTTAAGTGATTTAACGTAATTTAACGTATTTTCCACGACATGTGTCATTCCTGCTATAGGTACAATCATCACATTTCCTTGAATAGTCAATGGCGGTTCAGAAGTAGTAAGTCTAAGCTGATCACCAACTGCTAAATAGTGCTTATTTATTTTATAAAAGATAAACACGATGATAGGCAAGAAAATTAAAATCGACCATATTTGGGAGAATTTTGTTATAAAGAATACCATTGTAACGATGAAACTGATCGTTGCACCAATGGTATTAATAATAAATTTCGGTACCCAGCCTTTTGGTTTTTCTCTAAGCCATTTAACCATCATGCCACTTTGAGACAATGTGAATGGGAGGAAAACACCAACAGCATAGAGTGGAATTAAATGCTCTGTTTTTGCGTTAAATACTAATATTAATAGGATGGAAGCTAGACCAAGAATGATTATCCCATTGGAATAACCTAGACGGTCTCCTCGAATGAGAAACATCCTAGGAACAAATTTATCTTTTGCAAGATTAACTGCAAGTAAAGGAAAAGCAGAATATCCAGTATTAGCAGCAAGAATTAAAATCAAGGCTGTAGTTACTTGAATAAAGAAATACATAAAATTACGCCCAAAGACTCCCTCAGCAATTTGAGAAACAACTGTCACTTCTGCTTTCGGTGTGATTCCGTAAAAATAGGCGAGAGTAACAATCCCTGCAAATAATACCGCTAGTAAAGCTCCCATCATGACTAGTGTTTTAGCAGCATTGTTAGGCGCTGGTTTTTTGAAATTAGGAATCGCATTTGAAATTGCTTTGACTCCTGTTAATGCAGAGCTTCCTGAAGCAAATGCTTTTAATATAATAAATAAGCTGATTCCCGCTACAGGAGTACCGATTGGCGTATGCAATTCAGATGGAACATTTCCGGTCAATATATTATAGATACCAACGCCAATTAAAATAAATAATGCTAAGACAAATAAATAAACGGGATAGGCTAATATAGAAGCAGATTCCGTCACTCCTCTCAAATTTAAAACAGTGAGAAGAAATACAAATGCAATGGCAATCTCTGCATTATAACCATGTAAAGCAGGAAAAGCAGATGTAATGGCATCTGTACCAGCAGAGACACTTACTGCAACCGTTAAGATATAATCTACTAATAAGGAACCTCCAGCAATTAATCCAGGAGTTACCCCTAAATTGCTTTTAGACACCATATAAGCACCGCCGCCATTTGGGTAGGCAAAGATAATTTGTCTATAGGATAAGATAAGGGCGCTTAAAAGAATTAATACTCCTATCGCGATTGGGATGGAATACCAAAACGCAGTCGCACCTATCGTTATTAAAACGATCAAAATTTGTTCAGGACCATAAGCAACCGAAGACAGAGCATCGGAAGATAAAATCGCTAAAGCTTTTGTTTTGTTGAGTTTTTGTTCACCTAGTTCATAGGATTTCAATGGACGTCCATTAATAATCTTTTAATGGAACCTAACATGCGAATTCACCGCCTGATTATATGTGTTATTAATAACTACCTCAAATAATGTTTTTACTCATTTACGTAATTAAATAAAAAAGCCTACAAGCCATTATTAATAGACTTGTAGGCACGTTAATTTTCTTGTGTCACAAGTTCCACCTTCCTTCTCATATTAACGCTTACGAGGTTAGCTGTCGGATTCGGGCCTTGAGTAGCCCTACCTTAAAAAGGATTCACCCCATGGGCATAATAAACGCCCAGCAAAGAATGGTTCCCCCGTACCGTATGGTTTCAGCGATCTAGAAATTTGAAACAACGATATTATCTTACTCTCGTACTTGGGAAATGTAAATAGTTATTTTGTGTAATAATTGTGAAGCTGGAAAAGCTAATAGAAATAGCTATTTTCCTTTTCACTTACATAATAAAAGTTAATTAATAAAGGAGGAATTTTATGAGCAAAGAAAACAAATTTATTATTTCAGATGAATTTTTAGATCAATTAGCAAAAGAAATTAATCAACTAAATGGAGAACCGGAAGAGGAAGAAAGTAAAGATGATGAGTCGGAGGGATAACAGCTTTAAAAAGAAATAAAATTGTTAACGTTATTTTATGGACTTTAATTAGTTTATCGAAAGGCTCTGTTATTTAATTGTTGTTTTAATATATAATCTTGGAAACCTGATTTATTGTGATTTAGGTATAGTAAGAGGGGTTACAACAATAAGGAATATACACGATTTTATGCAAGATAGAGAACACACCCCTCAAGTACAAATACAGTTTTTGAATATGATATAAACCTTTGATAACGTGTTTCCCATCGTTTAATTTAATGAGGTAGTGTTTACCCTTTTTCTTTGACATACTTTTTATAGGCTCTCAAGGCGTCTGTTACAAGTACATTATTAGTTGTTAGTTTAGAGCCTATCATACCGTCAACTTTAGTTTTCACAACACGCCCATACAACTACTTTTAAAACGGTTGCTTTAGTTCGGTCTTTTGCAACTAGAACACAGACTTGTTCCTTGTTAATCCCTCTGTGCTGATTTGCCGCCTCGCTTACGTGGTTTGTTGCGTTCACTAATGCCATGTTTCCCTTTTTGAGAATATAAAAAATAAGTCTCGTTTACTTCAACGATACCATCAAATTGTTCAAAATCTATTTGTTTAATAGCCGATATCAACTTGTGTCTTCTGTAGAATAAATGTTTTTGTAGTATCCGTAAATGTTTTACGCCAAGCCTTGCAGCGATATCGTTGACGACCATTAACTTTATCGAATCGATTAATGTGTTCTAAAGCGCAATGAGGGCATTCAAAACTTCTTAAAACACACTTCTCGCATTTCATCGATTAAGCGACCATCAACAGTTGAGGAAGGTTCAACATAACGTATTACCTATTGATGCTCATGTTTTTTTCTGTATGCGATAATTTATCGATACTAAACGCTTTACTCGTCGTTGAACTCTCCGATAAGAATGTTTGTTCTTATTAAAAACAATTATTTGAAAGGTATCAATTTTCAACATTAATCTTTCACAGAGCCTTTATATAGAATATTTGTTTGAATAGTACCTATCCATAGAGCCTGTCATACCTCCAAAAAGCGCATGAAAAAAGCCTCTTCCGCTGAGGGAAAAGGTGATATGCGGCTAACCAAACCTCGCACTTTCGATTTGTCTTAGTCTCTGGGTATCCCGTGCTGGAGATAAACCGAAAAAGCGGGAGTACTCTCTGTTAAACTGTGAGGGGCTATGATAGCCAACCTGATATGCTGCACTGGCTACTGCATAGCCCTCAAATGCGATAAGGTTTCGAGCCTCCAAAAGCCTTAATTGCTTTTGAAATTGAATCGGACTTAAACCCGTTGCCTGTTTAAACTGACGGTGAAAGGTATTTTTAGCCATACCAGATCTTGATGCCAAATCACCGATCTCAATAGAGTTTGTATAATTGTTACGCAGCCATTCGACAGTTTGAGAAATCTTAGAGAAATTACTTTCTCGCAGTCCAAGTTGCCTCAAATACCATCCTTGTGGTCCCATCAAAACGCGATAAAGAATTTCTCGTTCATATGCTGGTGCTAGAGCTGGAATATCTTTGGGTGTTTTCGTTAATCGCAATAACCGCAGCCATACCTCCATATGTTCAATGTCTATTTCACATGCGGCGAAATCTTCAGAAGTAGTTGGGATTTGATTCTCAGGTAAATCTCTTAATAGTTGTTGAAGAACATCCTGATTCAATTCAAGACCAAGGGACATGTAAGGATGACCATCACAATCTGAATGTACACTCGCCGATGCAGGGACGTGTATCGGCAGCAGGTAATATGAAGGTCCTTCCAGGTTCGTGTTACGCTCCCCAATTGATAGAATCTTTGTTCCTTTAACCGTAAAACCAATTGTCGGCTTGTAGAGTGCTGTGAGTTGATGTGTTGGAATGTCCCCCTTAATCATGCTTAGCCTCGGTACACCGGTTTCAATTGGTCGAGTGCCTGCTCTTTCCATTAAATTGATAATTTCATCTATAACTTTTTTCTTTTCCATAGGCCAATCTTATCACATGAATACCTATTCCTCAACACACTACCGATATCTCAAGGCACTTATAGGCGTTTTTTTTTGATGCGGAAATAAGGGAAACAGGATGATGTGAAATCATCATTGGTGCTTTTAGGCAATTAAAAGGCATCATTAAATCTAGTTTATATTTGTAGGATTAATTAAAATTGAATTCAGATCAAACAAAAAGGAGAGATATTTGATGAAAATTGCAATCGTAACAGGTGGTAGTAACGGCATTGGAAAGAGTACTGCTCTAGAGCTTGGCATGCGCGGAATTAGCGTCATTCTCACATACAATTCCTATAAGGACCGCGCAGAAGCTGTCGTAAAGGAAATTGAGAAGAATGAAGGAGTTCGGGCTATTGCACTGAAGTTGGATCTAACTCAACTATCAACATTCGAAAGGTTTGCACAGGAAGTGAAAACGAACCTTAAAGAAATTTGGAATCGTACGACTTTTGACTACTTAGTCAATAATGGCGGTATTGGTGGGCCAATGATGTTAGCGGAGATGAATGAAGAGTACTTCGACAAAATCCTTAACACGAACTTCAAAGGACCGGTTTTTTTAACTCAACACCTTGTCCGGTTTATGGATGATGCGGGAGCCATCGTAAATACCACGAGTACATCCAAGAACCAATCGTTCCCAGGCTACTCTGTCTACGGCTCGTTAAAAGCTGCATTCTCCTCTTGGACTCGCTATATCGCCAAAGAAGTTGCTCCTCGAAAAATTCGAGTCAACGCTGTTTCACCCGGTCCAACACACAGCAATTTTGGCGATGGAGCATTTGATAAACATCCTGAATTCATCCAGCCCCTGGCAGAGCAAACTGCATTTGGAAGAATCGGCCAACCTGAAGATCTTGCAAAGGTGATTGTGAACTTGTTGTCCGATGATTTCGGCTGGGTTACGGCTCAGGACATTGAAGTGTCTGGTGGACATTTACTTTAAGTAAATTAAAATGATAGGAGAATAGAAAACTGGTGAAACGATGGAAGCTGGACGATTCACGGCTCATATACCACAAGTCGCCCAAGTCTCCTCCAAACAGAAAGTGAAACTGATAGCTAAAACACCTTCAAGCGAATGCAACCATTTTGTAAAATGGACACAACCTTGGAGGTGTATTTTCGCTGTTAACAGATGGGGTAGTAGTGTTTTACCGGGGTTTTGAAAACACAAATCTACAGAGTCGTGATTATTCTGAGTATTGAAATGGCTGGATTCTTTAACAAAGCTCTACTTACCGGAAGAATGTGTTCTAAAAAACTTTTGAAGCAAATGTATTCCAAGTAAAAAAGTTATCCTTTGATTGAAGTGCCTCTCGCATCGTTTTTTGTAGACTTCGTAATTTTGAGCAACTCCATTATTCTGAGGAAATTATGATTGATTTTGTTTTGGATACTGATACCGTTAAAATTTACTCTCCGCCACATTAAATAACGGTAAGTCTATTAGGGAGCCTATTGAAAACTGGTAGGCTCCCTTGATTTTATTAAAGAATCACCTATGTATTTGAAAAAATAAGAAAGAGAATAATAATAAGCGCGCATCAAGCAAAAAATTTACGAACTAAGTCTGGTTCAACACCGTATCCATATCAGTAAATTAGTTGCTTCCTAGCGCGCTTATGTTGGAATGAATAATTTTTTTCTAAACTTACAAACTTGCATTCTCGCTATTTCTATTTTTATCTATTTAACATAGATATCAAATTACAATATAAAAATAATAGAATATTAATCCCAAATTTGCGGTCGTTCAATCCCCATTGTCCTCATATAGCCCAATAACTGACCTGTATGTACTGATTCGTGATAAGCAATACGTAAAAGCATATCCTCAAGTGTTCTAATATAACCAACATCTGAACGGTCAATCATTCCATTTTCAAGGTCATCATTACTAATTGATTTAATATATGTCAAAAATTCCTCACGATATGGTTGAGAGAATTTTAATTCTTCCTCAACGGTTGTAAATTCCTTCTGCTCGAATGGATTGTGAAAAGAATTGGGCTCGATACTGCCTTTGTTAATAAGCATTTGATGATAAAGATATTCTCCTTCAACAACATGTCTAATCATGTCAGCACATGAAAGGGCCTCTTCGTCTGGCTTCCATTTTAGCAGCTGAGGAGGGATTGCTTTCCAAACTTTTATACTTCTACGTCGTACCTCTTTAAAATTTAAGATTAATAAATCTGTTTTACCCATTAGGTGAATCTCCTTTCAAATTGATATTTATAATAGTAGCATATAAAAACTTCGGTTATAATCGAACTATCAATGTAAAGGGAGGATGGTCATGGCTATTAGCCCCGATTTTTCATATGTTGCAAAACTAATGGCTGATTCATCAAGAGCGGCTATGTTGGAGGCTCTTCTCGGACTTGATGGACTTCCAGCGAATGAACTAGCAAGAAAAGCAGACGTTACCCTACAAACAGCAAGCAGCCATCTTTCTAAAATGGTTGAAGGAAAATTGATCCGTGTAGAAAAACATGGCAGACACCGCTATTATAGTCTAGCAAATACCGATGTTGCTAAAGCAATAGAGACATTGATCGTTATTGCCCCACCTGTGCGCATTCGCTCATTAAAAGATTCTTCACGAGCAGAAAAGATTAAAATCGCTCGAACTTGTTATGATCATTTGGCAGGGAGACTTGGTGTAAAGTTAACCGAAGCCTTTATTGTAAAGGGATATATGATTGAGGAAGAGGATAATTTTAACGTAACGGAAGAGGGAGAAACGTTTTTTCGTGATTTTGGAATTGATCTTGACACTTTGAGAAATAAAAGAAGACATTTCGCTAGAAAGTGTCTAGACTGGAGCGAAAGGCGTTATCATCTAGCAGGATCATTAGGTCATGCAGTTTTATTAAAATTATTAGAACTTAATTGGATTGAAAAGCTGCCTGATCGAGCAGTGAAAATTACCATAGAAGGAAAAGAAAAGTTATATAATATCCTAGGTATTGAAATGTAAAGGGTTTGTCTTGCCTTTTTTGGTTAGTGGATAGGTATAATAAGATAGTTTTTATAGATATATTAAAGTTTATTTCTAATCTAAACAATAAGGCGGTAAGAAAGATAAAAGCTATTTTTTTCGGTAAACTAGTAATGGGGAGTAAACGAGTGAGTGTTTAAAAGAAAATGGTAGTATTCCTTTATGCTCATAGAGCTTTGAAGGATCACAATTGATGCTAAGGCTATATAAAAGTCTCTCATTAATGATAATGGGAGACTTTTGCTGTATTTATGAGATAACAGTATGAAGGAAATGGATATAAGTTTACCGTTGGTTGAATAGCCCGAACAGTTTTTTCTTTTCCAAATAAAATTGAAGGAAATATAACAATGGTGCTTTTAAAAAGAAATACATAAAAAATTGGAAATGATTAAATCGAACCAATGAATAATATTTTATTTTCTTTGCGAAAAATGAAAAAGGGAAGGCAAAAAAGGCATGTATTATTGCATTGATTAGTAGATATTTCTTGAAATTTCCATATGCAATTTTTAGGGTCCACAGTGAGATAAAGATAAATGGTCCCATATTAAATGGTAATTCGTTAAACCAGTAAGAATTTGGTTTATTATAGAAAGTCCACCACTTTCGTTTTTTTCCAATTCTTGCTGTTGAAATTTCTATGACACCGATTATGAGTGTCGCTGGAAAAAATCTTTTTATATCACGAACGCCTATAAGAGTTAATGATAACCACGATAGGACAATTATTAAGATATTGTATAACTGTTGTAGTTTTAATGACATCCGAGAATCCTCCCTGTTTTTTATAGGATTCTTATTAAGATTATTTATTATGCATAAAAATTGCCATTTTCTTTCTAATTTAAAGAATATAAAGGTTAAGTACACGCATTTATTAATGTTTCAATTTTGGGGGAGCTAAAATGGAAAATGGCTATTATAATGATGGATTCATCTCTGTAGTGGATATTCAAAGTCGGTGAACGTAAAAAAAACGATTGACTGTTACACCAATCGCAGAAGAAATTTGGAATTATGCTATTTACCCATACGAATATTCTTTACGGTCTTCTTTTCAATACTCAAGTTTTCATAAATTCTCTTTCCGCCATTTCCTAAGGGAGCTTGTGCTAATAGTCCAACTTTTACAATCTCATCAACAGGCAAGCTGAAAAATCTCATCATATAATAATTTTGACCGTCTGTGGAGTAGTGGAATGCAAAAGAATGCCCACTTCTGCAAACTTGTAGCCATACAGCATTATCATCAATATTGCAACCGTTCGCATCATCCGACTCTTCCTTCGTTACAACGCTTACAACTGCATGAGTATCAAAATCAGTTAATTCAAAACAAGCCTTTGCCCAATATGTCATATCCTTCATAACCATTATGGAAGCAGAATCATAAGTGTCCTTAAAATCATGAGAAACCTTTACTTTCATGATAAAATCGCCGGCCACCTCTGTATAATAAAAGGGCGCGTTACACAATGATTGAGGCGTGATACCTTCTGCTCCAACTGCGCCATTGTTACAGAAAAAATCAGTTTCTTTTGGAGCGTATATTTCTATTCTGCCGTCTTCTTCCACGATAGTGCTTTCGTTAATCCAGTTGAAATTTAACATATTTTTCCCTCCTTTAAAGATAAAGCTATTTGCAATACATCCTATTACCTCCTCGCCTAATATTATAAACTAAATGGCGCTGCCAATAAATAACAACATTTTTACTTAGAGGTCCTATTGGATTAAAAAAAGGATATATTTCATAACAGTCTAAAAAGAGCATAAAAAGACAGGAAATTATTTTTCTTTTTAAGTATAGTCAGATTTAGAAACAATAATGGAGGGGATTTCATGAAGAATTTTGAGGTGGATATTATTCAAATTAGGGATCGTTCTTTTCATATTGGTTTAAAAACAGCGGAGAGAATATTGGATCGTTCGATTGTTAAGATGTGGAGTGAGTTTTTCGAACAGGACATTGATTATGAAAATATGCACTCCATCTATTCCGCATATGCTCCACATCTATTAGAGGAATTAGAAGGACTGGCCCAGGGTTTGGGGATTTCGTCTATCAGAGCTGCATCCATGTTCAGCGGTTATCACGTTCCCAAGATAGATGTGATGGGATGCACGGCTATTCTTACAGATGAAATCTATGTTCGGAACTACGATTTTTCTCCCAATCTCTATGATGGTATTTTTAGTTGTATCCAAGCGGAGAATACGCTGGCCACCGCAGGCTATAATTTGCAAATTTTAGGGAGACATGATGGAGTTAATGAGAAAGGGTTAGTGATGGGCTTCCATTTTGTTAGTTATAGTGGATATACAAAGGGTGTTTCCCCATGGGCTGCAATACGGATGGCTTTGGATACTTGTTCTTCGGTTGATGACGCATCTGCTCTGCTAAAAGAAATCCCTCATTCAGCCTGCTATAATTTTTCGGTGGGAGATAAAAAAGGAAACATCGCGGTAATAGAAGCAACTCCAGAAAAAGTGTGCATTAGAAAGGATGAGAAGCTCTTATCATGTGTTAATCATTTTCAAACTTCTGAACTCCAAGACAAAAACAGATCAGCCATTAATGGTTCCGTCAAAAGAAATAATTATTTACAATCATTCCAAGGGAAGAAACGAACACAGCAAGAGATGTTTAGCATATTCGCAAAGAAAAATTCTCCCGTATTCTTTCAGAATTATGACCAACTATTCGGAACACTACACACATTTTCCTACTCTTTCCAAGAATCAAGAATTCTTACTTCTCTAGCGCAAGGAAAGGAAGTTCTCGATTTTAATTTTCATAATTGGACAAATGGAGCAGATCTTGCCAGCAAAAAGATGACAGGTTATATCGAGACAATTAATTAGCTTCAATCCTTTTTAATAAACGTCTAAAACCTTGATACAAAGGGATTAGACGTTTTTTAGAAGGATTAACATCATGCTAGAAGTTGAAGCGTAGCTCAATTACAAAGAAGGGGACTCTTATGTAACTATCGGAGTTTAGGGGAAAAAGGACTTCTATAATTTGTAGAGAATATTAATAAAGGAATTATACAGTTTATGGATTTAGAAGGAGTAGTAGCATGGAGCATCTTGATAAATTGATTACGTGGGTAGAGAATATTAGAGAAAAAAATGGAAGTAGTAGCTCAGCATTATATATTTTAAAGGATAACGAAGTAATACTTGAACATTATAATGGCTTTCATTCCAATTCCACTAAAGCAAATCCGATCACTGCATCTTCTCAATTTAATGTAGCATCTGCTAGAAAGAGCTACCTTGGATTAGTAGTGGCCTATGCAATATATGAGGGGAAAATTAATAGTATTAATGATTATGCCAGTGATTACTTTGGAGATATGGATGAAGGATTATTAGGTAAAACAACTTTACGTCATTTAGTTACCCACTCGCACGGGTTACACCAAAAAGAGGATGGTACTATTTATCGAGAGTTTGAACCTGGGCAAAATTGGGCTTATAGAGGGATTAATGTGTTAATGATGACAGAACTAGTAAATCGTCTATTTAAAATAAGTTTTCCAGATTTTTTGGAAGAAAGAGTATTTTCAAAATTGGGCTTTAGGGAAACAGCTTGGCAAACGAAAGAGAGTGAATTATTAGTAAAACAAATCATTAATCGTGAAGATGAAGGAGCCTTCAAACTAGGGAATTCTGCTGATGGAATGGAGTCAAACTTACATACCACTGCACGGGAGTTTGCACAGTGGGGAAATCTTCATTTAAATAAAGGTTTTGCAAATGGAAAGCAGATTGTGCCCAAAGAAGTTATCGAGATTACGACTCAAATCCAAAGTCCTATTTATAGAGATAATAAACTACCATTAAATGGATTGTTTTGGTATGTGCAAGGTGATCCTGCAGTTTACAGTGAACTTGGTCATAGAGTTCCAAAAGGTTCTTATCAAATATTGGGAATATCAGGACCAACACTTTTGGTTATTCCTAAATACAATGTGGTCGTTGCGAAGATGTACAATAAACGTTATAACTATGGAGGTGAAAACTACCTTTATTATTTAAAGGAATTTAGTAATTTAGTTGCTGATACCTTTCAAAATTAAAGATTGTTATAATGTCTAGTAAACATTTGTATGTAATTTAACAGGAATATGCACTTCTCTAATCTATGGGGCATATTCCTGTAATAAGTGAAATGGAGCATAAAGATAAAGTTTGGCCGAAAACACCACACAAAACGATTTCACCTTAAAATCAAAAGAAGCCATTTTGAATAGAGATTAAATAACATGGCTTCTTTCTTTGGGAAAAACTTATCTATCTTAACATACTAATAACAATCATCAGTTGCTATCCCGCTATATGTCCAAGTAACGAGGTTTTTATCATAGGCGGCAAAGAGCCATAATATCAAGCATTCTCCTAGTTTGAATGCTTGATATAATGATTTAAAGGTAATGAGTTATAATATTTCTACATATCCTTCTGTTCCATTCACCCTGATTCTTTGTCCGTCTTTTATTAGTTTCGTGGCATTTTCTACCCCAACCACAGCTGGTAATCCGTACTCCCGTGCAATAACGGCTCCATGCGTCATAAGTCCACCCACTTCGGTGATTAGACCCTTTATTGATACAAACAATGGTGTCCAGCTAGGGTCCGTAAAGGTTGTGACTAGTATATCTCCATCTTCTAAATCTGCGTCCTCCAAGTTTAAGATAACGCGAGCGCGGCCCTCCATAATTCCTGAAGAAACTGGCAGACCTGGAATTGCTTCTTCTGGGAGATTTTCACGTTTATACTTACCTTCAATGATTTCGCCATCAGATGTGATCACACGCGGGGGAGTCAGCTTTTCATATATGTTGTAATCTTCCTTTCTCTTGCTGATAATTTGATAATCCAGCTTATTTGTGCGTACTATTTTATGGAGTTCTTCGAAAGTGAGATAGAATATATCTTCTTTTTCATGCATAACTCCCGCTTGCACGAGCTGGGTAGCTTCATTCAATATGGCCTGCTTGTAAACGAAGTAACGGCTGATCATCCCAAATTTCGGATATTCACGATAACCGATGAAATTTCGGATTAGGTCAATCATCTGTTTTGTTTCGTTTGCCTTTTGTTCACCATCCGGTAAATATTTCAAGCGCTCCAATAACTCTTTTTCTTTTTGCAAAGCTTCATGAAGTCCTTGTTCAAATATCCGCTTACTAGCGTGGGGTTCAAAGTTTTTGATGTTACCAAGAATCATGGGAACAAGTGTAAGTGGTTTTTCACTCCAGCGTATTCTCGTAATATCAATTTCACCAGCACATCGCATTCCGTATTTGGTAAGAAAGGCAATTATGGCATTGCTTGCTTCCTGCCCACCATGTAACTTGACCATTTCATTCAAAAAGTTATCATCTTTTACACTTTGCAAATAATCAATTACTTTTGGAAAAGGTCGAATCGCATCTGCGACATCCAAGAGAGCTAAACCCATTTCTGAAGTAATATTATTCGATACAGATTGGGAAATGGTGTCCGCTGCGTTTTTTTCACCCAGCCACTCGTTCATCTTTTCATTGAGCCATGTTGCTGCATTCATGGCAGCCATAAATACAGCTGTACTTTGCGGGTCAAATAATATCCTCTTTAATTCCTGAATATCTTCTAGAATAAAATCAAATAACTCTGATCCGGATTTAGTTTTAATGTTTTGTTTTAACTCTTCAATGGATATTTGGCTGCGCTTTATGAAATCAGAAACGATGGATGGGTTATTATTTTCTAATTGAGCCTGTATAGCTGTATTGCCTTTTACATGATTGGGAGCTTGATCATCATCAGGTAATAACTTGATAAAATTTTCCCGCTCCAAGATGGTCATGAGTGCATCTTTTAGAAGTGGATCGTGTTGTCCCATGCCATTTAATAACATGTTTCTGCTAGCAGGTAAAGCAAGCTGCTGTGTGACATCAACAAACAACCTTCCACCTGCTTTACGCATAGGTGCGTTAGTCGTTAACAGAAAAAAAGACAATCCCAGCGGTTTAATTGCGTCGGTCATCATTTGCTGATGACCGACAGAGATATAGACATGGTTTTCTTGATCATTCGCCTCGGGGATTGGGAAAAGCGTTGTAATAGGACGACTCTGAACTATATAAAATTTATCATCAACTAAACACCACTCAATATCTTGAGGACAGCCAAAATAATCTTCAATCTTTCTTCCGATGCGTGCCAGATGCAAGATTTGCATATCAGTCAGTGATTGTGTCTTTTGCTGCTCAGGATTAATCGCTTGCGTCTTTGTTCCGCCATCTTTAACAGCAGTTACAGCCAACTTTTTGGCAGCGATCTTTTTATGGGCAATTTCATTTTCTTGAATCTTATAATTATCGGCTGATACCAAGCCAGAGACTAGCGCTTCTCCAAGTCCAAAACTGGCATCAATCGATAGTATTTTTCGGTTGGAGGTAAGGGGATCAGCTGTAAATAAAATCCCAGAAGCCTGTGGAAAAACCATCCTTTGAATAATCACAGATAAATAAACTTGCTGGTGGGCGAATCCATTTTGCATTCGGTAGATTACAGCGCGATCTGTAAATAGAGAAGCCCAACATTTCTTGATATGCTCCAAGATGGCTTCTTTGCCAATGATATTTAAATAAGTGTCTTGCTGGCCGGCAAAAGACGCATGCGGCAAATCCTCAGCAGTTGCACTAGAACGTACTGCATATGCATGTTTTTCACCAAAACGGGCGAGATACGTGACAACTTCACTAACAACATCGGAGGGAATATCCGTTTCCATGATGATTTGTCGAATCTCCCTAGAAATCTGACTTATTTGCTTTTGATTTTCTACTTTTAAGCATGTAAGCTTTTCTATTAATGCTTTAAACATTTCGTTTTGTTCGATGCTTTTTTGATAGCCTACTGTTGTCACACAAAATCCATCGGGTACTTGTATTCCTGGAATTTTTGATAATTCCCCTAAATGGACTCCTTTCCCACCAACAAGCATACGTTCTGTTTTTCCAACTTTCTTTAGATCGAGTACCAAAGAACTCATCCGCATCGCTCCTAACCATTAATGTTCTATTGATTTTAGCAGTAATAAAGGAGAATAAATAGTCTGTAATAACCATTTTTTGTATGGTATAATTAATATAGAGGATACTATGAAAATAAAATCTAGCCTTACAATAAAATTCATGCCATTTCTTATTTAACTTTTTTTGCTTTATGTTCTAATAGTTAATAGGAGATATTAAGCCTTTATCATACACACTGTGCGATACTTAATAATGAAGTATCGTATTTTAATTGAACAATAGGTGTATGAAAAAAACGCTATCTCATGATATATAATGGACAAGTAATAAGGAGGAGATTCATAATGCTAAGCAATAAATTTTGTAGAATCGGTATTTTGGCGGGGATGGGTCCACGTTCGACCGCTCCATTTATTGAGTCGGTTTTAGATGAATGCGAGCGACAATATGGTGCAAAAAATGACATAGATTTTCCCCATATGATTATTTATTCATTACCTACACCCTTTCATCCAAAAGAACCTATTATTAAAGAAGATATGGTGAAATCTTTACAAATAGGAATAAAATCTTTAACAGAAGCTAATTGCGATTTTATTGCTGTTCCTTGTAATGTAGTCCATCAATTTTATGAAGATATGACAAAGATGACCAATATACCTATTCTTAATATTATCCAAGAAACAATAAATGCTATTGGTGTCCAAAGTTCAAAAGTTGGTTTAATTGGTACCAGAAGCACAGTAGAAAATCAGCTATACCAGCCTTACCTACACAATAATAATAAAGATATTTATTGGACAGAACGTATTCAAAGCCAGGTTGATCAATTAATTTATGATGTTAAACAGAATCACGAAATGGAAGAGCTTATTCAAAAATGGAAAAACATAGAAATGGAGCTTGTAGAAAATGGTGTAACAGATGTAGTTTGTGTATGTACTGATCTATATTTTTGTGGATCTTATACTTCTTTAAATTTCTTCGATTCATCAAAAATTCTTGCTAAAAGTTTAGTAGAAAGATATTTAGCCTTTAAATAGGTGATATTCGTGTTCAACTATAGGGTGGTTTATTTAGCGGATAAATAGTTGTACGAAGGGGAATATAGATCTTTAAATTATCCAGTATAATTTTATATTCACAAATAGAGTGCATTTGTATAATACATATTAATGCTTCAAAGATTTTTAATAAAAACGTCTAAAACCTTGATATATAAGGAATTAGACGTTTTTTATTTCAGTTGAAGGAAAAGAAGATTCTTGGGTAACTTCTGGTTTTATTAAGTAAAACCTTACTTTTGCTAGAAAAGGACTGTGTTGTTATTTAAGTTAAATGATTTACGTTAATAATCTTTTATCCGAGTGGTGGAAGAACCTTTAATTAGAATAAAATAAATGCTTTTTAGTAAATAATATAATGGTTAAACCATTTTATTTAAGGGGGGACATCTATGCCACACCATCGAAAAGCAGAACTTCAAAATGATACATACGAAGAAAAAGAGATGATTTCAGATAATTCACAAAGTCTACCTCATCATGTGCAAAAGGAGCTGCCGCAAGAATTATCGGTAAATCCTTTATTTGCCCGTGAAGGGGAATCGGACGTTCCGCGTTTTCACATGGCTGATAAAGGCATGTTACCAGAAACAGCATATCAAATCGTCCATGATGAAATTGCTCTTGATGGCAATGCTCGCTTGAATCTTGCTACATTTGTTAGCACATGGATGGAACCAGCCGCAGAGCATTTATATACTAAATCATTCGATAAGAACATGATTGACAAGGATGAATATCCACAGACAGCTGAAATTGAAGAGCGATGTGTCCGCATTTTAGCCAACCTCTGGCATTCGCCCAACCCTCTCACGACTATGGGTGTTTCTACAACTGGTTCGTCGGAAGCATGTATGCTCGCGGGGCTTGCGTTAAAGAGACGCTGGCAGAACACACGCAAAAGCACAGGAAAGTCGGTAGATCGCCCCAATATTGTGTTTAGTTCTGCTGTTCAAGTCGTTTGGGAAAAATTCGCGAACTATTGGGAGGTTGAACCACGCTATGTGAAGGTTAGCCCTGATCATCCTCTATTGGATCCTCAAGGGGTTCTCGCTGTAGTGGATGAAAATACAATTGGTGTGGTACCAATTCTCGGTGAGACTTACAGAGGGCTTTATGAACCGGTTGCTGCTATTGCAAAAGCGTTGGACGATTTGCAGAAGAGGACAGGTATTGACATTCCGATTCATGTAGATGCGGCTTCTGGGGGATTTATAGCACCATTTCTTCAACCAGATTTAGTCTGGGATTTTCAATTACCGAGAGTGAAATCCATCAACGTATCTGGACATAAATATGGGTTAGTATACCCCGGGCTGGGCTGGATAATTTGGCGGGAAGCTGCAGATCTCCCTGAGGATCTCATCTTCCGTGTTTCCTATTTAGGCGGGAACATGCCGACTTTCGCTTTGAATTTCTCTCGTCCTGGCGCACAGGTGCTCCTTCAATATTACAATTACCTGCGTTTGGGGAAAAGTGGCTACTATGATGTTCAAAGAGCTTCTCAGAAAGTCGCTCTTTTTCTTAGCGAGGCGATTCAAAAGATGGGACCGTTCGAACTTTTGTCCGATGGTTCGGATATTCCGGTTTTCGCTTGGCGGCTTAAGGATGGTTACACATTAAATTGGAATCTTTATGATTTATCTCGACAATTACGTGTATTCGGCTGGCAAGTACCCGCCTATCCTTTACCTCCAGATATGGAAGAAGTGACGATAATGCGCATTGTGGTTCGAAATGGATTTTCTATGGATCTCGCGCATCTGTTTTTGATGAATCTCAAACAGACCGTTGCTTTTTTGGATTCTCTAGACGGACCCATGCCACATGATTCGAAGTCTAACAATGGGTTTCATCACTAAATGGATTCTATAGTCTTTAAATTGAGCTAACTCTCAGTGAAATTAATATTCTTAGATGGATCCCTCCAAGCAGAAGTTTATTGGAGGGACTTTTTTATGGAGATTACGTCAATAAAGGAGAATATGCTTTATACAGCTTATAAAACATAAACGTAGATGATTTGCTTTAAAAGAAATGTTTCTACCTAGCTCTGGCAGTATAACTTAATAACAAAATAGTTTATGATAGTAGTAAATACAATGAAATATATGATAATAAGAAAAATAATAAAAGAAAGGAGTCTTACAAAGTGCTCGAAAATAGAAAAGTTATTATAACAGGTGCAGCCTCCGGTATTGGAAAGGAGAGCGTCAGAAGATGTTTACATGAAGGTGCTTCCGTTATTGCTTGCGATATTAATAAACAGTCCTTACATAGTTTAAAACAGTCAATGGGTGACTGTTATGATCTACATACATATCATTTGGATATAAGTAACTACGAAGAGGTTCATAAATTTTTTGTATATATTGATGAAGACCATGCTGATATAGATGGTTTGGTTAATAATGCGGGAATTTATTTGGCTAAAAATATCTTGGATTATCAAGTAAATGAAATTGATAAAGTTCTAGATGTAAACATAAAGGGATTTATTTATTTTTCGCAAATGTTTGGTAGAAAATTGATGCAAAGTAAGTCAAATGGAGTAATCGTAAATATGTCTTCCGTGTCAGGCGTTGAAGGCAGTTCAGATGCAATTTACGGGCTCTCAAAAGCTGCCATAATTGGTTTAACTAAAAGCTGTGCCATCAATTTCTCACCGTATATTCGAGTTAATGCTGTTGCGCCCACGATGGTGGATACATCTATGATGGATACAATACCCGATTGGAGAAAAGAGGAGTATCAAAGCCACCAGCTTATTGATAAGCCTGTCTTACCGGAAGATGTGGCTGATACGGTTGTTTTTTTATTATCAGATAAAGCTAAACATTATACTGGTGCCACATTTGATATTAATAACGGAGGATATTTAAGATAGTACATTTTTTATAAGCTTTGTGCAGGCTTCCTTTTATTTTAGGAAGCCTGATTAATTAATTAATTGGAATGAGAAACAAATGCTTTTCGCTACTATTATATATAGTGGATTAAAGAAGTAATGTAGCAATAGGCCAATAGAGAACCTAAATAAATTTGTGATATAGTTAAGAATAAATAACATTTGATTTATGTAATTGGAAGATTTGATTTTATTTAGGAGGAGATTCATTGAAGAATAAAAATTGGATATTATACGAGAATTTTGATGGTAAGAGTTTAACGGAAAATCTTGTGTGGCGTTGTGAACCAAAGAAATGGTTTGTAGACACGAAATCTTCTCAACTAGTTTTAGAAACAGATCAAGAAACCGACTATTGGCAAAAAACTCACTACGGTTTTGAGGTTGATAATGGCCATTTTCTCTTTACCAAAACGAACAAGAATTTCAGAATGACAACAAGAGTTAAAGCTATTCCCAAATCTAAATATGACCAAGCTGGACTGATGATTCGATTTTCCGAAGAGACATGGGTGAAAACGTCTCTAGAGTACATACCAGATGGGTTAAGCAAGCTGGGTGCAGTTGTCACCAATAGAGGTTATTCCGATTGGTCTACTCAATATGTAGACTGTAAAGAAGTGCAAATATATTACCGTATATCCAAAATTGGGCAAAATTGTTATATGGATTTTTCGTGGGACGGAGAGGTATGGAATCAAATTAGAATTGCCCACTTAGATGTGGCAGATAGTTCAACTGTTTTAGCAGGAGTCTATGCTTGCAGTCCTCAAGGAAGAGAACAAGAAGTTCGTTTTGATTTTATAACAATCGAAGAGCTAAATAATGACCCGGCAACTGCATATTTGTAAGTCAACGATATTTACTATAAATTGCAAGTATTTAATTTAGATTAGATAAAAGAATTACTATGGCGCATTGATCCAATAAGGGATAATGCTTCTTTTTTGTTCTTATACTAACGGGGGGGGAGTATAGCCCAAGAAGGATGATTTAAAGCAATCTAGAGTAGTAAAACGGAGTTAATTGTAGTATAGAAAGGAGAAAACCTACTTGTAAATAGATAAAACCATTGCGGATTTACGTCAACAAGTGGATACTTAGCTTAAAGAGCTAAATGTCGTTTAAATGCTGTTCATATGGATGAACAGACTTACTTCCTTTTAAATAATAAGCATACAGCTAACGAAAATTTTATAGATTAAAGTACTTTAATCATTTGACGAGTCATGTTATAGTAAATACTACAAATGTAAAAGTTTGGGCGTGATGAATGTAATTTTAGAAAATCTAAATATAGAAAATAAGCTATTTATAGAATTTTACAATCATTAAATGGTTAACGAATTATTTTAAATAATTTTTTTTGGTTGAAAAACTACAAATGTAGTATTTTGAGAAAAGAGAATCTATATCCAATATGGAAGAATAAATGTCAAAATACGTATATTTATTGTTATGAAAGGGAGGGTGCCGTTGAAGAAAAAAAAAGAGAGGACAAAGCCATTTGTTTTCTCCTTCCGAATAAACATATTATTTTTAATTGTTTTTTTGCTGTTCTCGCTTCTTATTTTAAGGCTTGGGATTGTGCAAATAGTAAATGGAGAGGACTATAAGCGGGAAGTTGACAGAAAGGAGAATGTAACTGTAAAAATTGCTATGCCGCGTGGGGAAATATTAGATCGAAATGGAAAGTTAATCGTAGGGAATAAGCCGTCTAACGCAATAACGTTCACAAGAGCACAAAATAGTAAAACTGAAGAAATGTTGAAAATTGCAGAAAAGCTAGCGATATTTATTAAAAAGGATTCTAAAGAGGATTTAAAAGCAATAACAGAAAGAGATAAAAAAGATTACTGGATTATAAAACACTCAAATGAAGCAGAAGCGAAAATTACTGTAGCTGACAAGAAAAAGCTTAAAGATGATAAAAATTACGATGCAAAAATTTATCAGCTAACCCTAGACCGTATAACAAGTAAAGAAGTAAACTCATTTACTAAGCAAGAACTAGAAGTATTAGCTATTTATCGTGAAATGAGTAGCGGATATCCGTTGACACCACAGATCATCAAAAAAGAGGCTACAACTAAAGAAGTTGCAATGATTAGTGAAAATCTAGATTCCCTGCCTGGGGTTGATACAACGATAGATTGGGATCGCTATAATCTTTATAAAGATACAGAAGGGAATGAAACTTTAGCCTCGGTCATTGGTAAAGTATCCTCTTCTAAAGAAGGCTTGCCTAAAGATTCTATTGATTATTATTTAGCAAGAGGCTATAGCAGAAATGATCGAGTAGGAAAAAGTTATATTGAAAATCAATATGAGGATGTATTGCAAGGCCAAAAAGAAAAAATCAAAAACATAATCGATAAAAACGGAAATATATTAGAGTCGGAAGTTGTGCAAGAAGGAAAACGAGGTGATGATTTAATCCTTTCAATTGATATCGATTTACAGCGTGAGATAGAAAAGATAATTGAAGAAAAAATAGGTAAAGCTAGAATTGGTGAGCCTTATCTCGATCGAACATTTGTTACTGTTATGAATCCGTATTCCGGTGAAGTTCTTTCCATGGCGGGAAAACAATTTGAGCAAAATAAAAAAACAGGTAAAACGGAAGTAAATGATTTTGCATTAGGAAATATAACGACCTCATATGAAATGGGATCAGTTGTGAAAGGAGCTACCGTATTAACGGGCTATCAAACAGGTGCAATTGTTCCAGGTGAGGTACTTAATGATCGACCTTTAAAGTTTTTAGGAACGAATGCAAAAAAATCTTGGAATAAGACAGGATTCGGTCCAATTAATGATCTTTATGCATTGAAACGATCTTCTAATGGATATATGTTTTTAACGGCCATGAAATTAGGTGGACAGCAAACCTATATTCCCAATGGACTATTAAGTATTGATAAAGTGTTCGCGATTGAAACATTCAGATACAATTTCTCTCAATTTGGGCTAGGAGTGAGAACAGGAATTGATTTACCTGGTGAACAAATTGGTTATGGTGGAGGTCAAATCCCTTCTGAATCTGGAAAAGTATTAGACTATGCGATTGGGCAATATGATACATATACGCCATTACAAATTGTCCAATATATTTCCACTATTGCAAATGGGGGTTATCGAATCCAGCCGCATATTGCCAAGGAAGTACGTGAACCTAACCAAGCAAATGAATTGGGACCTATTATTCAGGAATTTGAACCAAAGGTGTACAATAAAATTGACATGAAGGAAGAGTGGATTAAACGTGTCCAGCTTGGCTTTAAGCAAGTAGTGAATGAGCCACTTGGAACCGGATATGGAATAAAGAACAAAGAATATAAGATTGCTGGGAAAACAGGGACTGCACAGGCGTTATATAATGGCCCATTACCACATAGCCCAGGTCTAATGCTCTGGAATATTACATTTGGAGGGTATGCACCTTATGATCACCCAGAAATTGCTGTTTCTGTCACTGTCCCTTGGTTACGAACAGACCAATCACACGTTAATTTAGAAATAGCGAATGATGTGTTTAAAGCGTACTTTGAACTAAAGGAAAAGAGGCAAGATTCTGAATAATCATTGTGTTTAATTCGCCTTAATTACTACAAATGTAGTAATTAAGTGAAAGGAAATGAGGGGAAGAGAGTTGACTAGCAGAGTAGAAAGAAAAAAGAGAAGAATCAAACCCTATATCATAATGATATTTGTCACTTTAGCTGGGATTATTGGCTTAAGTCTTTATATGATCATGAATAATAGTAATAGTAGCCAAGGACAAAAAGCTGCAGATGCCTTTATTCAAATATTAGTGAACAAAGAGTATGAAAAATTAGGAGAAGTTCTCGAAAAAGACTCATACGATTCATTAGGATATACGTTGGAGGAAGTGATCGACAAATATGATCATATATTTAATGGAATTAATATTCATGGGATTCACGCGTCCAATATTGAATTAAAAAAACTCAATCACAATGTGCAAGAGTTATCCTATCAATTAAGCATAATAACTCCTTTAGGTAGATTAGATAAAATTAATTATCAAGCAAGGATTATCAAATCAGGAGATCAGTATTTGATAAAATGGGACCCTTCATTAATTTTTCCTAATACGGAGGGAAAAGATAAGGTAGCTTTTCATCAATGGAGAGCAGAACGTGGAGAAATTATAGATCGTCTTGGCAATGGCATCGCAGTGAATGAAAACTTTAAGGAGGCAGGGATTGTTCCGAAAGACTTACTCAAGGGAAATGAAAAAACGAAGCAACTGCAAAACATTAGCAAACAATTAAATATATCTATAGAAGAGATTCAACAAAAACTGAAACAAGGATGGGTAAAGGATGACCTATTTGTTCCTCTTAAAATTATCGAAGCCAATAAAGCGGAAGTCATATCTGGGATTTCCTATCAAAATACTAACCTCCGATATTACCCTTTAAAAGAAGCTGCGGCACATTTAATTGGATATATCGGAGAAGTAACAAGGGAAGATTTAGATAAAAATTCTGATTTGAAAGAAGGAGACATGATAGGCAAAGCCGGATTAGAAAGAGCTCTTGATAAAGAGTTGCGTGGAAAAGATGGTGGAGAAATTCTGATTGTCGATGAAAATGGAAAAAACAAGCAAGCAATTCAAAAAACCGAAAAAATAGATGGAAGAGATATTAAACTAACCATTGATGCTTATATTCAAATGGAGGCATACAATCATTTGAAAGAAAATCCAGGTTCTACTGTAGTCATGAATCCGAAAGAAGGTGGTCTTTATGCTGTAGTTAGCTCTCCTTCATACGATCCGAACAAAATGGTTCGTGGCATATCACAGAAAGAATATAATAAATATGCTATGGATGAAAACAAGCCATTTCTTTCAAGGTTTGCTTCAGCTTATGCTCCAGGCTCCACTTTTAAAACGATTACAGCTAGTATCGGGCTTGATGCGGGTGTGACATATCCAGAAAAGCGAAGAATAATAAATGGGTTAAGTTGGCAAAAGGATAAATCCTGGGGAGGGTATTCCGTTACACGTGTTTCTAATGTGCAACATGTCGATATGAGAAAGGCACTTGTTTATTCCGATAATATTTATTTTGCTCAAGAAACGTTAGAAATGGGAGAAAAAACGTTTCGAAATGGGCTGGATAAATTTATCTTTGGCGAGGAATTGGATTTACCAATCGCAATGAAGCCAGCGCAAATTTCAAATCACAAGTCATTTAATTCAGATATCCTTCTTGCTGATACAGGATATGGACAAGGAGAATTATTACTTTCACCTATTCAACAAGCTGCCATGTATTCTATTTTTCAAAACGAAGGAAAAATCGTTTATCCGAGATTGCTAGAGGATAAAAGCGGGCCGAAAACTAAATCAGCTATTACCCCTTCAACAGCAAATGAAATGAGAACCTTTTTAGAAGCTGTTGTGAGCAACCCAAATGGAACGGCCCATCTTCTCTATAATCAACAGTATCAGTTAGCAGCCAAAACGGGTACCGCTGAATTAAAAATGCACCAAGGAGAGAAGGGGGATGAAAATAGCTTTTTATTAGCTTTTGATACAGGGAATGATCAGTTTCTTTTACTTTCATTAGTGGAACACTATTCAAAAGGCGGTTCGGCTACTCAATTAAATAAATCATTCATCGATGAGTTGTATAAATATTTTAATTCCTTGTGATGCTTTAATAATTTGGCCCAACCTGCTATAATAAATACTACAAATGTAAAAGCAGGAGGGTCATGATGAAAGATATTCCGCAAATTTCTGAAGGTGAATATGAAGTGATGAAGGTAGTCTGGAACTATGAGCCGATTTCCACTCCTGAAATTGTGGAGAAAGTATTAAAAAATAGCGATTGGAAACCGAATACAATTCATACAATGCTTGTACGTCTAGTGAAGAAAAAAGTATTACAAACAAGAAAAGATGGCAGAGCATTTATTTATACATCACTTGTTAAAGAGAACGAATATGTGGAACAGAAAAGTAAATCTTTCCTGAAACAATTTTTTGGTGGTACATTAAACTCAATGGTATTAAATTTTATTGAAAATGAGCAGCTATCAAAGGAAGATATTTCAGAACTCAAGAGTATTTTAGCTGAGAGGGATAAGAAAGAAGGGAAAAAATAATGGTTGTAACCCGGTTATTATTAAGTACACTTGTTGTATCCCTCCTTATTTTAATAATCCTGTTAATCAAAAAAGTATTTTACAACCATTTATCTCAGCAAACACATTATAAAATTTGGTATTTTCTTTTCGCTCCAATAATTACTTACGTGATTCCATGGGATTTTTTACAGTTTCGAGAAATATTTCAATATATGCAAAACTTCCTATTCATTGAGAAAGATATAACTAAGGGCAATGAAAGGTTCAGTGGTTTGGGCATTTCACAGACATCCAATTATGATTTATTGAATGATTTCTCTATTTCTGTGAACAAAACAAATACAGAATTTTTTCAACAGTTCTTTTTGGTAATTTGGATCACTGGAATCATGTTTTTCATTGGGAGTGCTATTTATGCAAATTATCAAATTAGGCAAATTAAAAAGTCATCTACGAGTATTAAAGATCAAAAAATAAATGAAATGTTAGAAGAGTGCAAGGAGGTTGTCGGGGTAAAAAGAAAAATAATTTTACTGGAGACCGCACTTATTACCTCTCCTATTACATTAGGATTGTGGAAGCCATATGTATTTTTACCCCAAAAAACCAAAGAAGAATTCTCGTTAAGTAAAATAAAATATGTCTTTTTACATGAACTATGCCATCAAAAAAGTAAAGATAGTTTCGTTAATTACCTAATGTGGTTGCTTCAAATTATTTATTGGTTTAATCCATTAGTATGGTTGGCTTTAAAAAAAATGCGAATCGACCGTGAGTTGGCATGTGATGCTTCTGTTCTAAATCTTTTGGATGAAAGTAGATACACCGAATATGGCTATACAATCATTCAGTTTGCGGATAAACAGTTTAACCGACCATATAAACAGTTTTCCACTGGAATGGGAGGAACGAAGGAACAACTCAAACGACGAATTCAGAGTATAGCTAACTATAGAGTGGATTCTCCATTACTAAAATGGAAGAGTAAAGTTATTTATACTATATTGGCAATTGTTGTGTTACTCTTTACTTCGCTTTCTTCTGTACTCGCTAGTTCAGACGATGTGTATCATTTTAATGAGAAAAATGTTATCTATGAAGATCTTAGTTCTTATTTTAATGGGGATATGGGTAGTTTTGTTCTATATGATGCTATCAAAAAACAATATCAAATATATAATCGTGAAATGAGTGAACAGAGGGTTTCCCCCAATAGCACCTATAAAATTTATTCTGCATTATTCGCTTTAGAAACGAATGTAATTTCCACTACAAGCAACGAGCAGTTGTGGGATGGAACGGCATATCCTTTTGAAAAATGGAATACCAATCAGAATTTGTCAACTGCTATGGAGAGTTCTGTTAACTGGTATTTCCAACACCTTGATCGTGAAGTTGGGAAGAAAAAGCTGCAAAGTTATTTTCACAAACTAAACTACGGGAATGAAAATTTGTCAGGTAATATAGATCGCTATTGGATGGAATCCTCTTTGAAAATTTCTCCAATTGAGCAAGTTCAATTATTATCTGCATTAGAAGAAAATAAATTGGGCTTTAAAGAGGAAAATATTCGTTCAGTAAATAATGCTATTTTCATAGATGAACAAAAGCAGGCACAGCTATATGGAAAAACAGGAACTGGTACAATTAATGGGAAAGAAATAAATGGTTGGTTTGTTGGCTTTGTGAAAAAAGATGGCTATAGTTATTATTTTTCGATAAATATTCAAAATAAAACTGGAAAAGCCAATGGAAAAAAGGCGGCTAATATCGCAAAGCGAATATTACATGACAAAAATATTTTCTAAATAAACCTAGTATGATACATGAAATTTTAAAGATGACTAGATTAGGAGAATTTAATACTAGTTGATAAAAAAATTATTTTAAATGATATGGTTTAAATTAAACACCTTCACTTTATTGGAAGAGTCTGTCACTAAGGGATACGTATGTTCTTAGTGACAGGCTTTTTTCTGATTTATGTTTGGTTTGGAACTTTAATCGATTTTATCATCTGTCGTATTGATCCGAGATGGTAGGCGGAGTGAGCGAGCGCCCCTAACAAACCATGCGATGTTTGTTTATCTAAGGAGCCAAGAGAATCAATCTTTTTTATTAGTTTTGTGTATTCTTGTTGAAGTTCGTCAGTAAATTGAGCCCATGTGATTTTATCAACGGTTGTGATTTTCCATGATGCTCCCCAGTCCTTACTGGGTACTTCCCCATTTAAGTAAGAGTTCGCAACCCATAAGTAATAGCGGGTATGATCTGTTTGTGCGGCGATTGTCGTACCGTTGACAGGTATTGAAGCATCTTCTGCCGATATCTTTTCAAGTGTTCCGAATAAACCACTACCAGGTTTCGCTTCTGTGTACCAGCTTGCGTTTTCTTCAGGTCCAGCATATGTTTCCTTCAACAATGTTCTAACAGCCACCAACATCGGATTGTCCATCTCAGTACCTCCTAAATTCAGTGTTTAACCATCAAAAATACTTTTGATGGTTAAATTATAGCTAGGTTGATTCTAACTGTCAATTTGTATTATGATAGTTATAGTAAAGGAGCTTTAAATATGTCGGAAATGAACTCTTATATGATGGTCGGAGAACGTTTGTGTATGGATTTTATCAATACTGTCAGTTGGCGGGAAAGTGATGAGAAAAGGCGCGATTGGTTTACGAGTTACGCTAAAATAGTCGACTGGTGCATCCATGCTGACGTCTTGACCAAACAAAAAGCAAAAGTACTTCTTTTAAAGGCCGAGGAGAAACCGTCTGAAGCGGGAGAAGTTCTAAAGCGGATTATCGAAATGCGGGAGGTCATGTATCAAATCTTCAAGTCCGTTTCAAAGGGGACATCGCCACATCCGCTAGACCTTGAATGTTTCAATGGTTTTGTAAGTAACTTCTACCAAACTTTGCGTGTAATCCATGAAAAGGATCATTACACGTTGAAGTTCATGGATAACGAGGAAAACTTGGACACTATGCTGCCTCCAATTTTGCAATCTGCTGTTGATTTACTTGTTTCTAAAAACGATTTAGAACGAGTCAAAAAATGTGAGGGCGACTCTTGTGGATGGTTATTTTTTGATACGAGTCGGAATAGGAGCCGTCGCTGGTGTTCAATGGCTGATTGCGGCAATCGAGCTAAAGCCCGCCGATTTTATCAAAAAGAAAAGTGATTAGATTCTCTCTGTGTAGAAATAGTAATTGGACAGGCAGGAAATAACAGTGGGTTTTCAATAATTATAGACTTGTTTAATAAATAAATCGTAGCTTATAAGCTATATCATCAATTTTGGTGATTGCCCCTTGGTGAAGTCTTAGCAAAATGAGGAAACCATAAAGGCATAATCATCCATTCTGATCAATGCAGCGTCTACGCTTCTTATACATATCAAAAAATATGATTAAAGAAAAAATTTAGTCAGTAGTATGTCACGCCGAGGAAACTATTGAGAAAACACAGTCATTGAGCCTTTTCATTCGAATGTAAAATTAGAGAGGGTTCAAAAGAAGTAACAGAACATGTAGAACAGTTTATGAGGATCATAGCGAGTAAACATATGCTGCCTGTTACCAATAGAGATTGGCAACAGGCAGCATATGTTGGTATTTTATTACTGCCCCATTTTGCTAGGTCAGTCTAATCTAAAAATATAATTTTTTAACTTTTGCATTCCTAATAACCTCTGTTATAAAGTTGCCCGATAACTTAGAACAGAACTTTCATTAATTGCCCGAAAGGAAGCCTAAAAAGTGTACGATATTTAATCTACATCTTTTATGCTTATTTTATTGATGTGAAGTAAAACTAGCATATTCATAACATTCTCTCGCCATTAACAATACTATAGTAGCCAACTTTAGCTAATTAAAAATCAATCGACTCATTATCCAATTGCTGCTGAATGGTCTTTACTTGTTGAAGTGTTTGCTCCTTCGTTAAATTATCTCTTTCCATTCCTATCATAATGTAAATGGACTTAGTAGTTATAAGAGTATTATAGTTATAGGCAAAAAAAGAAACTAAATAAATACGTGATAGATCTAGTTAAGAACAAATAAAATTTGGTTTATGTAATTGTAAGGTTTGATTTAATAGGAGGGGAATCATTGAAGTATAAAAATTGGGTATTTTACGAAAATTTTGATGGTAAGAGTTTAAATGAAAATATTGAGTGGTGTTTTGAACCAAAGAAAGGATTTATAAACATAAACTCTTCTTAAATTGTTTATGCTTCTTTTTTGTTTTTTGTTCTGCTACTAACAGGGATAGTTAGTTACCCAGAGAATATAATAAATACAATCATAATTTAAGTATTAGAGGGGGAATTTTAAATGAATCCTATTTTATTAGATATTCCGTTACAAATCGAAACAGATAGACTGATTCTTCGAGCACCGCTTCAAGCTGGTGACGGCGATGTCGTATGCCAAGCTATAAAGGATTCATTTCATGAGTTAAAGCAATGGTTAAGCTTATTTCAAACAATGCCTACTGTTGAAGAAATAGAAATTATCTTGAGAAATGCCCATATTGATTTTTTGAAAAGAGAAAGCTTTCGTTATCTTATCTTTCATAAGGCAACTAACGAATTTATTGGAACTGCTAGCCTTCACGGAATTAATTGGAAGATTGCTAAATGTGAAATTGGATACTGGATTAATACAAAATATACTGGCAAAGGATATATGACAGAAGCAGTAAGAGCGTTAGTTAACCATGGTTTTCAACAACTCAATTTTAGCAGGATTGGAATAAGATGTGAATCAACAAATGTTAAAAGTCGTTCGATTCCAGAAAAACTAGGTTTTGAATTAGAAGGAATTTTAAGAAATGAGGATTTATCCGCAGATGGCAGCAAGCTAACTGACATTTGTATTTATTCAATAATAAAGGAATAATCCCACTTAAATTAATACGGGTGCTTTCGTTTTAATAAAAAAGTAGGTAAAAACAGCTGAATATGGTTCAGCTGTTTTTACCTACTTAATTTTAGTTAATAACCGGAGTCTTCTGAGGTAAGGTTATCGATCATTTTATAATCATATTTTTGTAATGGCTTTTCAGCTGGTCCTTCAAGCACTTCTCCTGTATACGAGAACCTAGAACCATGGCACGGGCAATCCCAAGATCGTTCACCATCATTCCATGCAACTTCACACCCCATGTGAGTACAAGTTGTATCGACAATATGAAGCGTACCTTCCTTATCTCTATAAGCTCCTTTTCTTTGTCCATTAATGTCAATAACAGCTCCCTCATCAGGGGATAGGTTATGGATATCGTTTTGAGGTATTTCTAATTTCCCTTTAATTAGGTGACTAACAACGTTCGCATTTTGCGTTAAGAAATTTTTTAGACTTGGATTCAAATTGAAACGGGAAGGAGAATACAATTCCTGGTACTTGCTCTTTTTACCGAGTATGGTATCTCGGAATAAAAGCGCAGCTGCAGTTCCATTTGTCATTCCCCATTTCCGGTATCCAGTAGCGATTAATATATTTTTTTGGCCGGAAGTAATTTCGCCAATGTATGGAATTTTATCCAGAGTAGTTAGATCTTGTGCTGACCAGCGGTAGATAATATTTTCAATTCCGAATACTTGTTGACCGAACGCTTCTAAGGCTTCGTAATGCTTCAGTGTTTCTCCGCCTTGTCCTGTTTTATGACTTTCCCCAGAAATGAGAATCATTTCTTCCCCATTAATTGTTGCATACCGGAGAGACCTTTTCGGCTCATCTGCACTAATATACATACCACCTGGATAGGCTGTTTTTACTTTTGCAGCAATAATATAGGAACGGTCTGCATGCATTCTTGTAGAATAAAGTCCAGCCCCCTCATAAAAGGGAAAATGAGAACAGGAAAGAACATATTTCGCTGTAATTCGTGCTCCCCCACGGGTAAGAACTGTGGGGTGTTCGCCAGTCTCGATATTTACAGCTGTTGTATTTTCAAAGATGTATCCTCCTTTTTCGGTGATTATTTTGGTAAGATGAGCTAAGTACTTAAGTGGATGGAATTGAGCTTGATTTTTCATAACAAGTGCATTATATATTTCTAAATCGAAAGGAAGTTTGTTTACGAGTTTTCCTTCAATATGAAGCTCCTCATAGGCTTTTGCTTCTTTTTCTAGTTTCCGTGCATATTCTTTTGTTGTGGTATATACATAGGCATCTTGATGAGTGAAATCACAATCAATTTGATGCTTATTGACCGTTTCTTGAATAAATTTTAAAGCATCGGTGTTCGCCTCGTAATATAATCTTGCCGTGTCTTTCCCGGCATAGCGAATTAGTTCCTCATAAATTAAATCGTGCTGGGCAGTGATTTTAGCTGTGGTATGTCCCGTTGTCCCATTCAGTAATTTGTCTGCTTCGATAATAGCAACTTTCAGACCTTCATTCACCAACAGATAGGCGGAAGTAATGCCTGTAATGCCACCACCTACAATAGCTACATCAACTTGCATGTTATCCTCAAGGCATGGGTACTCTGGTAAATGAATAGTGTTTGTCCAATAAGATTCGGTGTTAGGTGGTAATTTTTCATTGTAATTAGCGTTGTCGGCCACTTTAACTCCTCCATATAATAGTTTATACCATTATTATTTCCATTTGCTAGAAGGATAAACTTAGTTTGGAAAACTGTATCGTTTATAAAGGGGAATAAAAGTGAATTTATGACCTATTTTCATACGTATTTAGGCTGTACCCATATAAGTCCTAATATATAAACATGAGTAAAGAGAAGTATAAAAAAATATTAACAGATTTTCAAGGAAGGGGAAACATTACCTAAGGGAACAAGTAACTTATATACCATTTAAGACTTAATAGAAAAATTTTTTCCTGGTAAAAAGAATGGAGTGTAAAAAATACAGATTACGCTAAATAAACAATAGAATAAGTCTAATATGAACTGGGAAAAGTGATTGCCTTAATTAGCCCATTTCTTTATATAAAATACTTTTTATATTTTTCCTGTTATTGGGAATATTATTCCCAATGGATGAATAGGAGGATTGTTAATGAAGTTGATGAGGCATTCAAGGGGATTACTAGTATTGATGATGTTTCTGTCTTGGTTTTTCCTTCCTTTAATCGGGAAAGATGCTGTAAAAAGATTTTTGCCAGCAGGGTTATTTATAGCTTTGATTGTCACCATAGAAGATATAATTGCAAAAAAGCGAAAATGGTGGTGGTGGTACGAAAAAATTCATCCAAAGCTATCTGGCATTGTTCCTTTTTTATGGGGCCCATTTTTTATTGGTTCCTTGTGGATTTAAAAATGGACTTACGGCAAATACTTCAGATACATTTTAATAAATTTAGTGGTTGATTCGATCTTCGTCTATTTCTTGGTAGATTGGTTAAAAAAATTAGGAATTGCTTCGTTAGTTCGATTAAAAAAGTATCAACTATCATTGTTATTCTTTTTTAAATCCTTACTTTTATATGGCTTTCAGTTTGTAAAGGAAAGAAAATCATTAAAAAAAAATAGTGATAACACTCTTGTCTAATGGCTAGATACTAACGTATTGTTAGTAGAACAAAGCCTTTTTGTGACTACATTAAAGACATCACTACTTAGAATTGAAAGCAATATCGTTAAATAGTTCAGCTATTTATGAAGGAAAATGACCATTTTAAAGTAATAAACGACAAGAACAAAGAAATTAGCTATAGTGTTAGTTGATTTTCTCGGATAATAAACCGATTAGTACATATTAGAGGTAACTTAGGGGGATGGTTACTGTATTATCTCTACTTGGGGGTTACTTATGATAGTACATGGTTGGCTGGAACAGCCCCCGATGGGATCAAATCGTGATGAATTAATAGGAAAATGTGTTCTCTTTAACTTATTGGGATCGAAATATTTCTGTCCCATCATCGTTTATTTTTAACAAGTTTTTTTCCTTCATTGTACTTTCAGACTTTTAGTTTATTGCTGTGAGTCAACATATTAAGTGATTTCAGCATCTATTTCCTTAAAAAGACTAAAAATCGGGTGTTGTCTATTAGCATAATATTAATCATTGTTGTGATAGCTTATATTATTTGAAAAAAACGACCGTAATATCAATAATCTTCTCTATTGTTGGAAAAGCTATGGAAGTGCGAACAGATGCACTAACTAGAGAATTACTTAACATGAAGGAGGATTATAATGGGGATTTTATCTGGAAATCCAAAGGAAGAGCCCTTACACTATGGGGAAGTTTTTGATATTTGGGCTTCCCTATTGGCCGGAAACAGTATGACAGCAGGTTACCAAACGATGTTGAATCATGCTGGTGATGGGGATTTAAAGAAGTTATTAGTCGAAGCTATTGAAACTTGTCAGGAAGAAAAAAAACAGCTAGAAGAAATTCTGAAAGAAAATGGTGTCGCTACACCACCAGCTGCTCCCGAACCTCTTGAAGCATGTTTAGAGGATATTCCAGTTGGAGCAAAAATTCCAGATCCTGCAATAGCAGCTACACTTTCTGCTGATATTGCTGCGGGCTTAGTTACCTGCAGCCAAATAATTGGAAAATCCATCAGAGAAGACGTTGCTGCTATGTATGGTCAATTTCATACCAAAAAGGCAGCTCTTGGAGCAAAAGTTCTTCGCTTAAATAAAGAAAAAGGCTGGCTTATTCCACCGCCATTACATCTTAATAAACATGGTGATTGTTAATTCTCAAACACGGTTAGTACTAGCCGTGTTTTTTTATTTTCTAGCTAACAAGCTATTCACGAATTGACGCTGGGGTCGATGAGAGGATGTATGTACATAAAAGATAGTATTGTTTAATAACTTAGTCTCTGTTTTGTTTACTTTTGTTGAAGAGGAGGAAATGAATAAAAAAGGTTTATTACAATAATGAAAAAGAAAAGGAGTTTTGTATCATGTATTTTTGAGTAAAGTTGTGGATCCAAAAGGCATATTCATATAATCTTTAAACAGACTAGAAAAAGTTACCGGTTGTTTCTGCTCTTAAAATATATAACAATGATATAGCAAGATAGCAGTCAACCAAACAGGGAGGAACATCATGAGAAAAACTAAACTATTATTATCACTAACTATGAGTATCGCGATAATCATTTCTGTTATGGGGATGAAACCAACTGTTTTAAAAGCTCAGACAACTGGACATGATCCAGTAATCTATGTTCATGGAACTGGCGGCAGCAGTACAAACTTTCTTGCGATAAAAAATTATTTGCTTAAGCAAGGCTGGTCTTCTGATGAATTATTCGCAATTGAATTAATTGATAAAACAGGCAACAGCTTGACGAATGCTAAGCAGCTTGAATCATATGTAGATAAAGTGTTAAAGGAAACGGGAAAAAACAAAGTAGATATTATCGGTCACAGTGCTGGTGGAATCAATACCCTTAAGTATATCCAAAATACGGGCGGAACGAAGGTAAATGATGTGATTACATTGGGATCTCCAAACAAATTCATTACGTCAAAAGCACCTGTGGGAAAAGATCCTAATCATAAAATCCTTTATACTTCTATTTACAGCAAAAATGATTATTTAGTTCCTAATATGCTCTCAAAATTGGAAGGCGCTAAAAACATACAAATAAGCGGTGTTGGCCATTTAGGATTAGTAGTAAATAGTAAGGTAAATGAGTTAATTAAAGAAGCTTTAAATGGTGGGGGAAAAAACACCAATTAAGATAAGAATAATAAAGAGCCCTTCGATGTTTAGTATAAGCATGGAAGGGCTCTTTTATTATGGAAAAATTAAATTTGGGGTTAGCAGTGGTACGATTTTATCCCAATTTGGTGTCGCGTTTGGTGCTTTTGTTGGAGCTATGATTACTACATTATGTGGTTCCTTCTCTAGCCTCATTATTTATTTTTCTAATAAATGTGATGGTATCAAAACAGTTATTTTTGGGTCTATGGGAAGCTTAGCATCATCTAGTTGGACAAAAGTCCCTATTATGGCAGTAGTCATTATGCTAGGGTGCATTTTGTTTCTTTTTCAATATCGCGTGTTAAACACAAGGCTACTTTGGGATGAATCTACTATTACTTTGGGAATTGATTTAAGCGTTTTCCGTAAATCTTACATGATTGCTACTGCTCTGGTTACAGGAACATTGGTTGCATATGCAGGAATGTTTGGTTTTGTTGGGCTTATTATTCCCCATATATGTAGAAGTGTTTTTGGGGAAGATTATAAACGTTAATGCTAGGAACATTTCTAGTAGGAGGCTTGCTTTTAATTTGAGCGGATATTCTACCAAAGAACATTAATACATAATGTTGAATTGCCTATAGGAATCATTATATTTGTCATTGGATCACCGCTATTTATCTACAGGAAGCAAACGTTATATGAAAACAAAGAATTTAAAATGGAAAATCTAGTGGAAAATCTCCCGTTTTTTAGTAATAACATGTTACAATATACTTCATTTAAAAAAAATGGAAATTTTGATTATAATTTATATATCAATTATTTATAGGAAATTGTTGAGGGGAATATCTACATGTCGAAAAAAAAAGGAACTATTCCGTGGTCCCAAGAGAACTATTACGGAAGAATAATTGATTGGATTGTGGAAGAACTAGACAAAGTAAATTTACGAGTACAAGGTAATATAAAGCATATAAAAGAAACCGATCTGACACTCCTACTTCGTGTGCCAACAAACGAGGATAATTATTATTTTAAGGCAGTTGGTTCAGTACTAAAGTTTGAGGCAGCCCTAAGCAAGGAATTATATAGGAAATGCCCTGAAAGAACAGGTGATATACTAGCTATAAATGAAACAGAAGGATGGCTATTGATGAAGGATTTTAAAGGCCAGCCCTTACAAAAAGATAAAAAACTTTGGCAAAAAGCTATAGGGGATTATGCTGAACTTCAAATTTCACAAATCGGTAACGTGGATAAGTTTTTACAGATTGGGGTTCCTGATCGAAGAATGCCTATTCTTAAAGAGGAAATCAACCAGTATTTAGAAGAAATGTGTCTAACAGGGTTAAGCAAGGAAGAAACTAATCAGATACTTTCACTCTTGCCAATATTACTTGAGATGTGTGATGAAATGGCATCCAATATACCAGCTTCAATTGAACATGGGGACCTTCATACAAACAATATTAGAATTGTGGAAAATAAATTTGTATTCTTTGACTGGGGTGACGCATCAATTTCACATCCCTTCTTCAGTACCCGAGTTTTCTGGCATGCGCTTGATAACTTAATTTCATCAGAAACTGAATGGTTGGGTATGGTAGAAGAATTTCGTCCATATTACCTGGAACCTTGGACCAGATTTGGGTCAATGAAAGAGATTGATAAAACTCTTCGGATTTCTGATGAGCTAGCATGTATTCAAAGAGCGCTAAGCTGGCATTTATATATCACACCAAATAGACAAGATAAATCTGATTCTAATCATAAACCTTCGCAATGGCTTCGGTTATTACTTGAACATCGTACTTTATTAGGAAAGTAATGCACTTTGAACTTCAATGAGATACACCACTGAGAACCATATCATAAATAATGAATGAATCCTCCAACAAAGGTACTTTAGTTGAGGATTATTTAAATAACTTAAACTACTATATTATTAACTTAGAATTTTGCGAAATAAATTAATAATCAACTTCACTATTTTATGAACAACTATTGATATATATCCGAAAGGGAGAAATTTAAATCCATCTATATTAATTCTTGATCAAGCTACTTCAGCTTGAGATACTGAAACCGAAGCAGCTATACAAAGAGCATCCACTGAATTGTCACAAAGAAGAACTATCTTAGTCATCGCCAGCTGGTTTGCGACATAAAAATTGCTGATTGTATTCTAGTGATTCCGGAAGCAGGCATACAGAAACAGGGAACTTATAAAGAATTAATTCAAATAGGAGGGACATACACTAGACTTCGTCATACTCAGTTTCGTGTCGACTAAAAATTTTACCGTTAACGTAAGATTGATATGGATCCAGTTTTGGATAATATCTTGCCAACCAACTATAAAATAAAGGAAAAAAGTGTAATCACCAAAAGAGATTACGCTTTTTTCCTTTAACAAGACTTTTTGTCTGGTAATAAGACGTCCCTTTTTGTTTTCATTATTTACGGTCGGCATCTTCTTTAAATTTTCCTGCTGTTTCCTGCATTTTTCCTTTCAGCTTATCTTTTTTACCATCAGCTTGCATACTCGTATCGCCTTTCGCGTTACCAATCTGATCCTTTACTTCGCCTTTTACTTTTGATACACCACTTTTTACTTTATCTGCGATACTATGTTTATTTTCTGCCATGATTGATCACTCCTCATTTTATGTTATGTTTAATTTGTACCCTGTTGTTTTTTTCGTTAAACGTTCGGCTGATTGATTTAGTGATAAAGGTAGAGCATATATAGATGATTAACAAATTCCAACATCAATCATACAAACAAACTCTCATAATACATCCACTGAAACATGATTTTTTGAGGGTCTTGGAGACCAAAATTAAAAATTGCTTGAATTCAAATGTTTTGATTTTTATTTTATAGGTAATGTATAATTAAAGTGACAGAAAACTGATTTTTCTGTAATAATTTATTACAAGAGGTGTTTATTCAATGAGTAAAGTTGCAGTTATTACAGGTTCAGCCGGTGGTTTAGGTCGTGGTATTGCAGAACGTTTACTTAAAGATGGTTTCAAAGTAGTAATACATGATATCAATCAAGAGTTATTGAATGCCACTCTAGAAGAAATGAAATCTCAAAATGCTGATGTAATTGGTGTTGTGGGAGATGTTTCAAAGCGAGAAGATCAGTTTAATCTTGTCCAAAAAGCAGTAGACGCATTTGGACGTTTAGATGTATTTGTTAACAATGCAGGTGTTGATGCAGTTAAACCTTTCTTGGAAATTGAAGAAAATGAATTAAACCGCCTATTTAACATCAATGTAAATGGTGTAGTTTTTGGTACACAAGCTGCTGCTAAACAATTTATAGCGCAAGGCTCAAAAGGTAAAGTCATAAACGCTTGCAGTATAGCAGGTCATGAATCTTTTGAAATGTTAGGTACTTATTCTGCTACAAAACATGCAGTACGTTCATTTACACATTCTGCTGCGAAAGAGCTTGCCAAATATCAAATTACTGTTAATGCTTATTGTCCAGGGATTGCGAAAACAAAAATGTGGGATCGAATTGATGAAGAAATGGTACGTTATAGTAATGGTGCTTTACAACCAGGTGAAGCATTTGCTCAGTATAGTGCAGATATTGCGTTACAGCGTTATCAAACACCAAGAGATGTAGCGAACTTAGTATCATTTTTAGCTTCTGATGATGCCGATTATATTACAGGACAAGCAATCTTAACAGATGGTGGCTTAGTTTATCGTTAATTTTCTAAAGTTTATTGGAGGCTGCTGTGTCTGTAAATGCAGACTGCAGCTTTCAAATTCATTTTTTAGCTGCTTTCTACTTATTCTTTGTTGTTTCTACGCTTGTTATTATTGATACCATTCTTTTCAAACCAACTTTCAAACGGTTGTCTACATTCTAAATATCAGCAAAACAGGAAATAGTCTATTGGCGCCTTTCTAGATAACGCTAATAGAGCCAAAAACCGTTCCTTTATCCCCAAATAAAATCTTCATTTTATCTCGCTTTCTATTACAAATACAAAATAGATTAGGAGAAAAAGAATTTAGCTCAAAAAAAGCCAATCCACCAATTATTTTTTTGTATCCGTATTTTCTTATTACTAGAAAGATTCAATCAACAGTCACTTTATTTAATATGAGTTTTCAGTACCTTTATCAGGAGAAGAAGTGAATTAAATCTAAGAATAAGCTTTTTTCTTCAGTATCCCAAGCCACTGTCATAGTAAAACATTGTTTTATGAACTAAAGCTCCCAAATTATATCTAAGAATTGGATAAAAATCCTTTTCTATCATTTACACAGTTATTTATTAGCGAAAAAGGAAGAAATTTGGGAATCTATGTTAAAATAGATATGGAAGGTTAAATTTTTCGAACAAGACATAAAGAGATTGGAGTTTTACAAAATGAAAAAAAGCAGTATATTTTTTGCAGCAACCTTGCTTGTTCTTTTATTAGCAGGTATGTCTGCATGTAGCAACACATCTGAAAGTGATTCATCGAACAACACTAATAATAAGCAGTCAGAAAGTGATTCATCGAATAACACTAATAATAAGCAGTCAGAAACTGATCAGAAAGCAGAAAACACAGACGTTTCTTCTCCGTCTAATGAAGCATCTGCAGATAGGACAGAAACTGCTGTAAATAGTAAGAATAGCAAGATGGACAAACCGGCGAGCGAAGAGAAATCGCAAGCAGTTGATAAAGTAGAAGGAAGAAAAGCAGAGTTTATCGCAAAGTTAGATAACATCCAAAAAGAAGTAGATGCTATGCCTGATAAGAAAGATTCAGATAAAGGGGTAACAAACGCGATGATTAACTACTATGGCGTATCCTATGAGAAGTATGATGAGGCTCTGAACGAGATTTATAGCATTTTAAAGGCAGAGTTATCACCAGAAGTAATGAATAATTTGAAAACAGATCAAGTGAAGTGGATTGAACAAAAGGAAGCGGCAGCAAAGGAAGAGAGATCAAAATATAGTGGCGGTACGTTTGAAAATGTTGCTAATTATATTTCTTTATACGAATCCACTAAGAAGAGATGCTATGAATTAGTGAATGAGTATATGGCAGATTAGCGGTCTTTATCATTCCATCTGGATACGACATTTATAGGCAGAATATGTCGGACGAAATGTCTCTAATTTTTATAAGATAGGAAGTGAAAGGAGGGATTCTATGGACTGGCTGGATAGAATGAATCATGTACTAGACTACATAGAAGCAAATCTAGAAGGAGAGATAGACTACAAAGAATTAGCCAAAATTGCGTACTGTTCTGAGTTTCATTTTTCGAGAATGTTTGCATCTATATCAGGATTTACTCTATCTGAATATATAAGACGAAGACGTTTAACGCTTGCTGCTTTTGAATTACAAAAAAGCGATAGGCGGATTATTGAAATTGCTCAATTATATGGTTATGAATCAGCTGATTCTTTTTCTCGTGCTTTTAAAAAACTACATGGAATAAAGCCCTCAGAATGCCGTTATCAAGGAACACAGCTAAAGGCCTTTCCAAAAATCTCCTTTCAAATCACTATGAAAGGAGACACAGAAATGGAATATCGAATCGAAAATATAGACTTTGAAGTAAGGATTGTTGGGAAAAGCAATTCGGTTCAAACAAGTAGAGCCTTTAAAACGATCCCGACCATCTGGAGCAAAGCGAAAAAAGATGGATTTATGCAGGAATTGATTGACCTGTCATGGGAAAATCCAAAGTGCTCATTGGAAGGGATTTTAGGTATATGTGGAAAAGAAGCCGCCATAATGGATGAGGAATTCAATTATTTTACGGGTGTCCGATATGAGGGAGAAGCAAAGAATGGGATGGAAAGCATCTTTATTCCTCCAGCAACATGGGCTGTTTTTCCCAATATCGTAGAAGCTTGGAAACGATTATATTCCGAATGGGTTCCTACCTCTGGATATGAGCTTGCCAATTTACCATGTATAGAATGTTATTATGGCCCAGGACATAAGCCGCGCCATGAACTCTGGGTGCCCATTATTCCTAAACCATCCAAGTAACTTTTAGAAAAACAGCCACTTATAAGAATGGCTGTTTTTCATTGAAAAGGAAGAGTTTTATTAATAGAAGAGTTAGTATAAGCTTACAGGTGAGTGCAGACTTACAAGGAAACGAACAATAATGGACTTAGAAGCCTAGAATAAAGAATTACAGCAAAAAGAAGCTGTATGGATGAATGGAAATGTATTAGTTATTGCAAATCATTAATACATTTCCATCTAAGTCTTTAAAGTTAAAATAAGCAAAATCACCAATTCGTTCTATCTCTTTCACAATAGTAATCCCTTTGTTTTTGATAAACTGATATGCTTCATCAATATCTTGAACAAAAAAGTTAAACAAAACATGCTCAGAGGGATTTAACTTAAAGCCTGGATCGAAAGTATGGTCGTCCAAAGTAATCCCCGTTTCTGAAGTAACTGGAATATTGTATACAGGCGATTCAACATTATTTTTATTGAAAGGAAGTCCGAGTAATTCACTATACCATTCAGCTGCCTTTTCAAGATTATCAACATGAATAAAAACATTATTTACTTTACAAGCAATAGGAGAAGAGAGTGAGTTCATTTATTTTCCACCTTTATATAGAATGTATGATAAAGATTCTATATAAGGGGAAAATATTCCTTTAAGATTCGAAAGATTTAGTAGCTTTTTTTGCTCATGTTAAAAGGACTGAAAAAGTCAATCAGTTTTTAGCTGGCTGCCTAATAGCTGCTTTTCTAATCAGTATTATCATAAATCGAACAAATAAAAAAGTTGTTGCGATGGAACCCAGGCTATAGAAAGAGGTCCAGGATTTTTTGTATTTAATTAAATTGGTTTTTCTTTCGATCCAATGTTCGGCAATCGCTATTGGAAGGCTAAACAATAAGCATTTAACCAAAATTCCCACTATACTTGAATTTCTTGTTACTTGATTATAATAGATACAAGTGACAGGAAAGAGAAGATAACTGAAAATCACACTGACATCAAATGTCTTTAAAAATTTTACAGGATAAGTTAGATAGCCCTTTTTTACTAACAGATTATCTAAAATAGAGGCGATATAACTTTTCAATAAGAAAATAATGAGCCAATCTTTTAGTGGCGGCTTTCGCAGTAAATTTAAAAACGAACCTATTCCAATTACAAATAGGACCCGTAACAGGAGCTTTTCTTGCTTGCGTTTCTTCACAGTAGTTTGCCCTTTCCTTTGCTTTTCTTTTAGTTTAACCAAAGAAGAAAGATTTCCTCTGCTTTTTTTAATGGGAATATGAGGATGGATGAATAAGCAAGATAGAAATTAGAAAAGCTCTGCTTCTTACACAGAGCTTTTTTCAAAATCTCCTTTAAGGATCGAATACATATATAAATCATCAAACTTTCCGCGTGTATACTCATAGTGCCTTAATAGGCCTTCTTTTAAGAAGCCGTGTTTTTCGACTAATTTTTGCGAGGCTGTATTGGCTGGTTCGATTAAGGCTTCGACTCTTTCCAAGCTAAGCTGTTGAAATCCATAGGCGAGAACAGCGTTGAGGGCTTCACCTGCGATTCCTTGTCCCCAATAGCTGCTGCTTAATTCATAGCCAATTTCTGCTTTATAATGCTTTGGCTGTCTATTCAGAAAGCCGCAGCTTCCTATAACGATGTTTTCCTTTTTCAATGTGATGCACCAGCGTATGCCAGTGCCTTTTTCCCAGATTGATTTGTACCAATTTATTTCTTCTAATACATCTTCTGCTGACTTGTAAGGTTCAAGCCCCATATGCTGCACTACCTCTTGATTCGATAAGTAGATAAACATATCTTTTGCATCTTCATCTCTTGCCTGTCTTAAATGCAAACGCTCTGTTTCTATGATGGGGAATGGCTGCTTCATTGACAATACTCCTTTTTTCTAAATACAATGGATAGGTATATACTTCAACAAGGAACAGATAATTCCTTCATTTGTCTTATAAAGAAGGGAAGAAGTCCGGCAGAATACATTTAGAATCACATATAGAAGAGGAAGTGAAACAATGGATTTGGAAACAGTTATGCAGGAACTAGAAGCACTAGGGAAAGAGAGAACGAAAAAGATTTATATGGGCAATGGGGCACAAGAGCCGGTTTTTGGGATTGCAACAGGTGCGATGAAGCCACTTTCTAGGATGATTAAGAAGGATCAAGCCTTGGCAGAAGAGCTATATGCAACGGGTAACTATGATGCCATGTATTTTGCAGGGGTTATTTGTGATCCAAAGAGCATGACAGAGGAAGATTTTGAGCGGTGGATTGATGCAGCCTATTTTTACATGATTTCCGATTTTATAGTAGCCGTTTCTTTAGCGGAAACTGACTTTGCCCAAGATGTTGCTGATAAGTGGATCGAAAGCGGAGAAGAATTTCGCATGTCAGCCGGATGGAGCTGTTATTGCTGGCTGTTAGGAAACCGCAAGGACGAGGAATTTAGTGAAACTAAGCTGGCGAGTATGCTGAATCAAGTAGAAAATACGATTCATCAAGCTCCAGATATTGTAAAATCATCTATGAATAATTTTATCGCTACTGTAGCCATTTCCTATGTTTCCTTACATGAAATGGCAGTAGAAACGGCTAGAGCAGTAGGTCCAGTGGAAATCAAGAAAGGCAAGAAAAAAAGCACGACCTCAATTATATCAGACAGAATTCAAAAAGAGCTGGACAGAGGAATGCTAGGATTTAAAAGGAAATATGTAAGATGTTAAGAAAAAGGTCAAATTCCTTCATGCTCACAGGGAATTTGGCCTTATGTTGTAGCCCTTTGTAATCATGCAAAACCTTTTCTAAACCAGAAGGCAAATTTCTTAGTCATATATAAAACGAGAAAGTCGATGCTGACAGCAAGCCACCAATGCCAGTTTAGATCATGTATAAGATTGCTATTTTTCTCTACTAAAAACATAAAAAGATGTATGCCATTGCTAAAGATTAAGTAATAGAGGAAAATTTTTAGCCAATGTTTCTTTTCCGGATAATAGAGAAGAAACAGAACAGCGAAAGTTGGCAATACAATGTAGTAGAGGGAGAAACTCATTTTTGTTGCATGCGAAAATTCTCTATATGGAAATCTCACCAAGTCCATAGATACTTGTATATGTGTAAAAATCCAAGCTGTTGCATGGGCGAATAAAAAAACAATTTGAAAATATCTTTTTCTCTCTTTTGGAATAATGCGAATGAGTAAAATCAAACAGACAACCCATGAAATAATTAAAATAATTAGTTCCTTATTCATTCTTTTTCAGTTCCTTCTTAAACCAACTATAGTAAGTATGGTTAATATACAATGTGACCATAACACTTAGTAGCGTATAAGATCCGTGCCAACTAAGATAGTCCACGAGTTCGGTGTAGCGCTCTATCACTACTTCAAGACAAGTGAAGAATCCAGCAAAGAGAAAATAATAGAAGAATTTGCCTGTTTTTTTTAATTTTTTGGGGAAATATAAACTAAACATAATCGCTGTCACTGGGAAAAGAAAGAATTCAAACGTAAAGCTAGACCGGTTAAATTTGTTTGCGGAGGAGAAAAGTTGAACAGGGTAGTCAATCATATTCCATTCCACAGCAAGTAATCCGGCAGGCCAAGTGATAATCTGCAGAGATAAAAATATCACCCACGCTTCTCTCGTTTTCTGTTTGGGAACAAGTAAGAAAATGGCAAGGATACTGATTACAATAATTCCTACTAAAATCCATCTTTCCATATTCATGGGAATTTCACCTGCTCAAATAGATAGTTATCCATAGTATTGCCGCTGGGACAGAAATTATCCAGAAAAATATAAAGGAAGACTTCTAGATATTCTACCTATTAACAAAGGGAGGCAGGTGGAGAGCAACGTCCACTGGCAGATAGAGAAGTGCGGGAAGGGAGAATAGCAGCAAACAAATTTATTGCTTACGTTCTCTGTCTTGCTCATAATGCTTCCAAACATAATAAATGCACCAAAATACAATCGGCAAAGATAAGGGAATAAAACTCTTTTCTGGTGGAAGAAAGAGAATAAGCACAATTCCTAGTATCAAAAAGGGAGGCATTAATAGCCAATACTTCTTATCTATGTTCATTTGTATCAATCCAAATAGCTTGTTTATACATATACGCTCCCGTGGATGAGAAAGTTTCCTTTCGTTATGAAACTTTCCCCCAGAATTGAAAAAATGCTGTTTTTTCTATAGCCAAATTGTCAAGACTGCATATGATAAAGTGGATGGACAACCAATAACTTGCCAGCTAGGAACGCGAAAAGCTCTGCTCATTTCATCCTGAGCAGAGTTTTTTTAGCAAAAAATTAATAAGCAATCTGTTTATGATTAATTTGGATAGATATTTTATCTGGAACTTCTTTTTTTGTTTGTTCCAGATTGGAGACGGAGGAAGTTTGGAGGCGATGGGAATCTGGTGGACCAATGACAACAGATTCCTTCAGCGCAGAAAAAGCATTGGCAACCTTTTCTGAATCCACTCCATATGCTGCTTCAAAAACTTCTGGTGGAGTTAAGCGTAATGTATCGGAGCCTTCCGCACTTTCAAATTGGTCATTATTAAAGAAGAGATGTAAATGCAATTTCTCTGTCGTCGGCTGAATCCAATGCCACCATGCCATTGGAATAAATACGACATCCCCGACCTTTGCATGGTAATGATGAAGTTTTCTTGTATCTGGATCGACAATCGAAATCATTGCTTCACCGGATACAATGACATCTAATTCCCAAGCGTTTGGATGCCAATGCGGCTCCCGCATATGTCCTTTTGTTAAAAATAAATCGACAAAGGCTCCGCCAATCATGGCTGGTAATTGTGTAGACGTAACTTTATAGGCAATGTTTTCTGGATTTCTTTCAAAAAATACATTATCACGAGTGTTATAAATAAGATTAGGAGTGCCACTCGATGAATGAATATTCGTGTTATCAGGAATATAGCCTGACTTTGACATGTGTTTTCCTCCAATACATAATTTTAAGGAATAGATCCTATTTTTTAATATGCACATGGAATGACGATGGTGTTAAGGAGAGAAAGAAAAGAGGAAGAAAAAATGGAAGATGCCATAATAGGCTTCTCCCATTTTTTCAGGCTTAATTATTTAAATCCATAAGGCCTGATGCATGCTCATTTGGCATATCTGGCAGTTCTGGAACTGGATAGCCTTGCGGTGGTGGAACGACATTTAAATCACCATTATTTCGGCTAGGGGTTGTGCCTTGAAAAATCTCACCGATTCTCGTATCGTCTAGGCGGAAATTAAATTGGGCATTGTGGAAGCCCATTTCTACATATTTACGACATTCAGGATATTTATTAATATCGTAGTTTGGAACTGGCAGAATTTTCCCCCAATTTACTCCTAATGTTTCTAATGCTTTGGCAAAAGCATTTTGATGAGCATTATCACGAACGATTAAAAAGGCAATCGTTTCTCTTAATGTCTTATTATCGCTCATTTCATAAATTCTTGATTTTTGAAGTACACCTGTTGATTCTAACATCACATTATTGAGAAGATTAGCAACGAGGTTTCCATGATCATACACCCAAGAACCATTCCATGGATTTCCGCCTGCATCGACAGGAAGAGAAGCTTTTGCACCGATTATATAATGGTGAGGGTTTGCCCCGCCTTTAATGACATCATCTAAAGGAGCTCCATCACTTGCCATATTTCCTGGCATGCTACCACCAGAATCGTTTAGAAGCTGATTGATAGTGGATTGTACAAGCTCTACATGGCTAAGCTCTTCCAAGAATACGCCGCGGATAAGATCACGATACTGTTTTGCTTTTCCACGGAAGTTAGCGCTTTGAAAAGAGAACTGCATTAGTGTTCTCATTTCTCCAAACTGTCCGCCTAATGCCTCCTGCAATACTTTTGCTGCATTTGGATCTGGTTTGTCAGGGACGATCATATTGATTAAATCTTCTTTATAAAAATACATACATCATCTAGCTCCTTTTTGATAATCTGCATATCGCTTTTATGATTCCAAAAGTAGCTGAATCTATTCTGAACTAGGGAGAGTTGGGAATTTTTTGATAGGAAAAAATGATGATTTTTGTTAGAGTGAAGGAAGCATTAGCTAATGGAGGGGAAAACATGAACAGATTAGTCGTCATGACAGTGGGCATGACACATAGCGGAAAGTCCACTTTTGCGCAAACGTTAAAAAGCAGACTTGAAAACGCGATTGTCATTGATCAAGATAATCATGCAGAATTTTTGCAGACCTATTATGAAAAGCTTTTGCCAAAGAAGGGGCCTAATCTTATTAAGCATGCTCTCACAAAAACAATTGTTGATTATGCCGTCCATCACTCTGACTGCCATCTTATTTTGAGTAATAGCAATCGCGATCGTGAAAGTCGGGCAGAACTGCTTCCATATTATAAAACACTTGGTTTCACGACGATTCTTGTCCATTTTGATCTGCCGATAGAGCTGCTAAAGGAGAGAATAGTTAAAAGTAAGCGGGATAAATTACGTTTAAGAACAGCGGCTACTTACGAAGAGGTTCTTGAGCGTCAGCATAAACAAACAGGGGGAGATCCAGCAGAAGGGGAAGCGGATCATTTATTTAGAGTAAAGCAGGAAGCAGATATCCCAGTTATAAGGGATTTGATTGTTAGTATATTTAAGTAGGCTAAAAAATTGATTCCTGAGATAAATGGAGTCCATTGTTCATGACCATTAATCTCAGGATTTTATTTAAGGCAACTTAAAAAACGGCATTTTCCTTAAATAAATAGTAAGATAATAGCTTTTCTGTATTTGCTTTTAATTCTGTATTAGCAAATCGGTGAACTTCGTGATAGTTGGCTACATAGTAATGATACTCGGTAAAGTTTTTATCCATATTGCCTTTTAGTAGTTTTATTTTCTTTCTATACATTTTTTCTCTGAAGCCTTTTAAATCATCTTGGACTTTTTTCATCGTATGTTCGATTAAGTTTAGATAGACTTGATTAAGTTTAAAGGGAGTTGTTTTTGCTTGCTGGTAATCTCTTTCTAAAACAGTTAGTAAGAGAGGCAAATATATGAGATGTTCCAGTATTTTTATGTCTTCCTTTGATAGTCTATTCATGGTGATTTCCTTTAAATTATAGGCGTTCCACATCGATTAATAGATGGAATGGAATGTAGTGAATAACATTGGTTTCGTCCTCTATCCGAAGTTCTTTTTTTAAGTAGTCAATAAAAACAGTTCTGCCAATGAGTGTTTCGATAAATCCATTTTTAAATAATGAAAATTGCAGGAATAAATGGTATTCCATTCCCTCGTGAATAAGCAAATCGATATCATTTAATTTTTCTTGATCCAATTCTGGTTTTTTTATTTTTTTCTCATTTAATAGCTCTTCTTTCACAGCAGCAACATGTTCTGGCAGCATCATTGCTACCCATTTTTTTGTTCCACGGTCTTTAATCATGCAAACACACTCCTTATATTATTATAATAAAACGAACAGACGTTCTTTTCAATACTTTTTTGAGAACATTTGTTCGTTTTATAATATGCGCATAATGATGATATATATGTGAAGTTAGGGAAAAAAATCGTAGCGTATAGAAAACCACTGATGAGGTGAATACGTATAAAGCGAGGGAGATCGAAGAGAGAAGGGGGTTTTCGGTGATTCGCTAAAAAACGTGGAGGAGCTGATTATATGTTTGCCTATCAATTTGTTTCCATTCCCGTTAAAGGATTGAGTGGAATACTCCAAATGGATTATCAACCAATTTGTTCATGAATATGCAAGAAACGGTGGAGTAGTCTTTAACAATGGAGGTAGTTTTTGAAAAAGAAAGAAAAGAAGGGGAAGGCAGTGAGCCAACCCTTTTCCTTTTTATTTAATAGGTCTTTCAAGTGTCAATAATTCGTCTTCAAGAGAGCTGGCTCTTTCTTCCACGATTTTTCTTGCATCTTTTACTCCAGCATTATAAAAATGGGGAGCAAGAGACTCTTTCACAAAGTCTAACAACCGTTCGGCAGCAAATTCCGAGATTTCTTCTTCTCGCTCTTGAGAAAAGAAGTATTGAATGTCTGCAATCATCGCATTTTGCTGTTCTCTAGTTAATTTATAAAACATGGTATCCCGTCCTTTATTTTGAGTTTTCCCATTCTTCACGCAGCAAACCATAGATAACATGGTCAACATAATGGTCATAAAGCCATTCTGCTTGTCTGATAATGCCTTCTTCTGTAAATCCAAGTCTTTCTGGAAGTGCTCTGCTTTTTTTGTTTTCGCTTGCTGCTGCAATTTGAATACGATTAAGCTTTAATTCAGTGAAGCCATAATGGATGATCGCTTGGCATGCTTTTGTCATAATTCCCTTTCCCTGATATTCTTCTCCTAACCAATAGCCAATTTCGCCAATCTTACTCGTACGGTTAATCTCATTGAAGCCGATGGTTCCAGCAATTTTTCCTTTATAGAGAATGGCGGTGGATTTTGGATAGCCACCAGTTTCCAGCATTCCTTGAAGTCTTTGCCGAATATTTTCTTTTGTGTCTTCCACTGTTCGCGTATAATCAAGCCAGCCGAGCCATTTCTTTAAATAAGCTTTATTTTTCATTGTTAATTGAAAAAATTCTTCGGCATCGTCTAAACGGAACACTCGTAGTGCTAAATTTTCGTCAATTGTATGTTCAAACATATGTATCCCTCCGCGGTTAGATTATGTATATTCTTTCATTGATTTGTAGGAGAAGATACACTGCTTGCAGCAGATGCATTCTTCCCATCCACTCAATATGCAATGAATGTGCTTGGAAAAGAAAGAGGATGGGAACCATATACGCGAGAAACTTTTGATGCAGCTCGTAGTGAAACTGGTGCTTTATATGTCGGAGATCCGCGTACAGTCGCAGATAAAATTATTGCTCTGCGCAAAAATGTAGGAATCACACGTTTTATGCTTCATGTTCCTGTTGGCAGCATGCCACACGACCAAGTGATGCGTTCAATCGAATTGCTTGGAACAGAAGTTGCCCCAATTGTCCGTAAAGAAATTGCCGAATGGGAAAATAATAACTAAAAAGATAAGGACTGCTCGTTAAGAAGCAGTCCTTATCTTTTTATCGGAGATGATAAATTTTTGAAACCAGTAATTAAGAAAAGAGAGGCCATATGCAATTAAGAATAAATGAATGGATGTGAATTTTTTTAATTTATAAAAGCCTGCTTTTTGAAAAAAGGAATTTAGTGGAAACGCAAAAATAAGATCCATGATTAAGTTTACTAGTGTGTACACAAGGAATCTTTTATATGTGAAATGAAATATCCCAATATTAATGGCGGCGAAAGGTCCGAATATAAACCCTAATGCGTCTGCGACCAATGATTTTAATCCGCCTTTTACCTCCCACCATTTAAAGATAAGCGATAAGAGCGTTTCAACTAAAAGGATAGAAGCAGAGAAAAAAGTAACCGGAAGAAATTTTTTAACTGCTGATTTAGGAAGAAAAAACAAGCTTCCCCAACTAATCAGAACCATACAAATTCTTAAAATAACAATCGACATTGGATTCCATCCCCATTTTGAAATTTTCCTAAATATGAATCATTTTTAGTTTTCGTCTATTTAATAATTTTATTCTCAGTAGAAGTCGGGGAATTTGGAGAATAAAGTCTGATTTGGCAAAGGGAATGGAAAGGAACAGTAGACAATAAAAAATCCATCATTAATTAATGATGGATTGGCAGTAAGGACAGGTGATATCAGTTAACTGTTTAAATTCAATTCGTTTAAAGTCTGATTTTTTAAAGGTGGAGTATGATTTATACTTTGATCCACACATACAATAATTTTTGTCCTTTACAACATGTCTAAGACAAGGCTTTTCATCCGTTACTACAGTTGGGTAAAACATTAACATTCCTCTTTTCTAATTTTATAAGGCAAATTAGACAGGAAGATTTATTAACAAGATATACGATAATCTTGGCAACCCGGCTACCATAGCATTTTTGCTTTAGGCCCGTGGCTTTGCGTCTTTTACTTTCGTAAAATTTGCCCAAATTTAATTCTACCATGTTCCTCTGTTAATTCAAGGTATAAAGTCATGATTTTTTAATATTTTTGTAAAAAAAATGAGTTTATAGACCTATTTATTGTCAAATAAGGAAATATAGACGAGCGTCAATACTAATTTCAGATATATATTCGATTATATTCATGAATGTGGCAGGAAAAAAGAGATGGATTTTTTGGTATACCGCCAAAAGCGGCAGGGAACGGGATGAATTGCCGCTATATCAGCCAACCTGCAGGATATATCAGCCAAAGTGGAGGGGAAATCAGCCAACCTGCAGGGTATATCAGCCAAAGTAGAGGGGAAATCAGCCAACCTGCAGAAATATCAGCCAAAGTGGAGAGGAAATCAGCCAACCTGCAGGGTATATCAGCCAAAGTGGAGAGGAAATCAGCCAACCTGCAGGATATCAGCCAAAGCGGAGGGGAAATCAGCCAACCTGCAGGATATATCAGCCAAAGCGGAGAGGAAATCAGCCAACCTGCAGGATATATCAGCCAAAGCGGAGAGGAAATCAGCCAACCTGCAGGATATATCAGCCAAACCAAATAAAACCCCAACAAAAAGCCGAGTAGCAACCCAACCAGGACGCGCTTTCTTTATAATTACGCCAAAAAGGATTTCTTCTCGAGCTTATTTATTAGCTTATAATATTTAATTAAAATAAATAATAAGAACGGATTAATAAGAAAGGAGTAGGAGAGTTTCCACCAGCCATAATGAAAGTATCCCCATGGGGAGGGGAGTAAAGTAAGCCATTCGTATCCTACAATGATAAAATTCCATAGGAAAATAAACAAAATTTTGTTTAGAATTCGCTTTTTTATCGGATAAAGATTTAGGAAAATAATATTTACTGGCGGTACTAAAAATAAAATATGAATAATGGATTCCCAATCTACTTCTGTTTTACTAAAGTACCAGTAGGCATGGTATCCAATATCTATATATAAGTCAAAAAGCTGCTGAAATGCAATCGTGAAGATCCATATATGTAAGATTTGATTTACTGTTAACTTTTTATTTGTTTTATAAGCAATCAAGTTAAATAAAAAGACAGAGAGTAATAATCCAAGCATAACATCCTCCTGGAAGTAATTAGATAGTTATACTATTTACTTACTTTGATTAGATTATCCTATATATGTTTTTTTACATTTCTTCTTCTGTAAATATATCTTTTAACATTTTCTCCCGATATTGCAAAAAGTATTTAGTAATCTGATAATGTTCTGTATCCTCGTATGCTATTTCTTCGATTTGGTCCCCGTCGAAGCTTAGAATTGTTGCACTTGGATACCCTAATAGAATTGGAGAATGGGTGGCAATAATAAATTGGCATTCTTCCGTTTCAGCTAAATCATGGAGGATGCGGAGAAAGCTTAATTGCCGCTGCGGGGATAGCGCAGCCTCGGGCTCATCCAGCAAGTAAATGGCTTCCCCTCTAAAACGATGGAGAAAGAGGGATAAGAAGGATTCGCCATGAGATTGCTGCAATAAGGACTTTCCGCCATAGCTCGCGAATTTTTTTTTAATATCGAACTCATCTAGTTGATCAATATGGGTGGCAAATTGATAAAAAGATTCGGCCCGCAGAAAGAATCCATTGGTGAGCTTAGTCGGAGACCAAGATAGCTGCAGATATTCTCCTAAATCCGATTGAGAAGCATGAATATCATAACTGTTATTTCTTCCGCCGCCTGCTGTGTTAAATTGACATTGATAGGCAATTGCCTCAAGCAAGGTCGACTTTCCAGAACCATTTTCCCCTACAAAAAAAGTCACTTTATTTTGAAAATCAAGGGAGCTGAAATGGCTAATAGCAGGGATGGTAAAAGGATAGCCACTTTTTGATGGGATATTTTCTTTTTTTAAGCGAATTTGCTTTAACATTTGATGCACCTCATTTTTTTTATTTTTTATGACCGCCAAGCAGCTGTGCGCGCTGCAAGGCTGTACCGCCAGAAGTGTAGGAAACAGCACGTAAGAGGGCAGTTGATCCATAGCGATTTCGAATAGTATCGACAACATATCCAAGCTTTCTTTTTTTCCAGCCGCCTGTATCAAATAAATCTAATTGCATTTCATCATCATTCTCTAATTTTGTAATAGAAACAGAAATTTGTCTAACGGTTTGTCCTCGGTGATTTTCATGAAACAATTCAAGACAAACTTGATAAATAATCATGGTTACATTAGTCGGATTTTCGATTGTTCGTGAGCGCTGGAAACCGCCGCCAAATTCATCTTTGCTGTAAGAAATGCCTAATGTAACCGTGCGTCCTGCATGGTGATTACTTCGTGCTCTTTTGGCAACATCTTCGCACATTTCAAGAAGAACCGATTTGATTTCATCAATCTCTTTATAATCCCGTAATAAAATTTGACTTTTCCCATAGCTGATTTGTCCCTGCATAATAGGTGCGCCAATTTCCGATAAATCAATGCCCCAAGCATGATGGTAAAGTTGATTGCCCATAATTCCCAATTTTTTCTCTAGTAAGCCTAAATCATAGTGTGCAAGTTGACCAACAGAGAATATTCCCATATTATTTAATGTCTTTTCCGTTCGCTTCCCAATCCCCCACATATCGCGTAAAGGGGAGATAGGCCATAATTTATCTGGAATGTCTTCATAAGTCCATCTGCTTATACCACCTTCTGCCTTTTTGGCTTCTAAATCGAGACAAAGCTTTGCCATAAGCATATTTGGGCCGATGCCGATCGTTGAAGGCAGCCCAAACTCACGCATAATATCGGCTTTTATTTTTTGTGCTATTTGGAAAGGTGTGCCCAAGCTTTTTTCCATTCCACTGACATCCAGAAAGCTTTCATCGACAGAATAGGTATGGACAGCAGTAACAGGGACATAACGAAAAAATAATTTCGTTATTTCCGTTGACACCCGAATAAATAGTTCCATTTTGGGATTACTTACGAGAATTCTTGGATCATCTGGTATTTCAAAAAGGCGGGAGCCAGTCTTTATCTTAAAATCCTTCTTCATAGCAGGAGATGCCGCAAGTACGACACTGCCCTTTTGATCGGTATTGCCGACAACAACTAGATGACAGGTTAGAGGGTCTAAACCTTTAGTGACCGCTATAATACTCGCATAAAAACTTTTCATATCGACGCAAAGAATCGCTCTATTGGGCAATTGGTCATAATCAAACACGGTAATGCTCCTTTTTTTAATCATTTTGTATGTTTACTAAGCTGTGAAAAGGAATAGAGTGCATATGATTATTCTTATCCTTGAATACGAAACTCTTGTTTTAGGTGGTTTTGCCATTTAAACGATCAATCGTTCCATTGTTAAAAATATCGTAGTGAAGCAAAAGCTTATTTTCGAGTCCTTCTAGTAAGAGTAGCTCCATTTCTGCATTTTATCTTTTTCTAAAATGAGAATTGTTATTTTTTCCGGTTACTCTAAAATCTCTTTTATACTTTGAAACATGCTCCGGCAGCAGCGATGTCCATTTAATCGAGCCTCGATTGCGTATTCATCATCTCCTTAATGGTTTCATCATATCAGAACAAACGTTCGTAAACAAGGAAGGGAACAAGAAAAATAAGAGGTAAAAGAAGGAAATGAAATATTAGAGAATAAAAATTTTACGTATCCAAAATAAGTAAAAAAACTTTCAACGTCTATAAAACAAGAATTGACAACAAGAAATTATCGTGCTAATATTTTGTTAATTCAAAATCGAATAAAAACTCTTATATAGAGAGGTGGAGGGACTGGCCCGTCGAAGCCTCAGCAACCATTCTTTTTAAAGAAAAGGTGCTAATTCCAGCAAAGCTATTATGCTTTGAAAGATAAGAGGGGGATAAGGATACAAGGTGAAACCTCTCTTTTTTTTAAAGGGAGGTTTTTTATTTTTGCACAGGACAATTGAATAGCGCAAATAGGTGCTGTGAATGAAGTATTCATAGCTTAAAAGGGAAGACCGGTTAGAATCCGGCACGGTCCCGCCACTGTAAGGAGGAGCAATTTCTCAATATCCACTGTCTTTTTTAGATGGGAAGGGGAGAAAGAGTGATGATTCTAAGTCAGGAGACCTGCCTATTTTGTAAGTAAGCTACTCTACGTGGATATAGAGGAGGGAGACCATGTGTTGGGATAAAGCGTATCTCAACTCTAGTTAGTGCTGGACTAAAATGAGAGAAAATCTCATAAGAGTCTGACTCCACTGTTTATCCAAGAAGCAAGAAAGTAGGAAGCTTCTGAAGAGAATGTGGATGTCAGACTCTTTTTTTACTAACTTTTGGCTGAGAAAAAATAAGAAATGGGGAAAAGAAATGTACAAAAGTTCTAATTTAGGCTATCCGAGAATTGGAGAAAAGCGAGAATGGAAAAAAGCATTGGAACGTTATTGGAAGGGAGAGTGTTCCGAAGAAGAGCTTTTACAAGAAACGAAAAACCTTCGATTGAAAAACTTACAAAAGCAAAAGCTTCAAGGAATTGACTTGATTCCAGTTGGTGATTTTAGTTTCTATGACCATGTATTAGATACGGCTGCAATGTTTGGGCAAGTGCCAGCTAGATTTGCTTATGATGGGGGCAGGGTCCCGTTACAAACTTATTTTCAGATAGCTCGCGGAAATCCGACTGCTGTAGCAGCAGCCATGAAAAAATGGTTTAACACAAATTATCACTATATCGTGCCAGAGCTTGGGGAGAGAACACCAACATTAACGGAGAATCGCCCGCTGTTTTTTTATCGAGAAGCAAAAGAAGCATTAGGAATCGAGGGGAAACCAGTATTATTAGGACCGCTGACCTTTGTGAAATTAGCAAAAGGCTATGAAGAAGATAAGCTTGCAGAAACAGTGGCATCCTATCTTCCTTTATATGCGCAGGTTTTAAAAGAGCTAGAAGCAGAAGGGGTACAATGGCTTCAAATTGATGAACCATATTTAGTAACAGATGTCACAGCAAGAGAATGGGAGATTACGCAGCAAATATATCAAACATTGCGAGAAGCGGCTCCAAACTTAAAAATAATTCTACAAACCTATTTTGATTCTGTAACAGATTATAAAACAATTGTTTCGTTGCCTGTTGCAGGAATCGGTTTAGATTTCGTTCATGATGATGGAGAGAATTTAGCATCTATCCAGCAATACGGATTTCCCCAAGATAAAATCCTAGCGGCAGGCATTATTGATGGTAGAAATGTATGGAGAGCTAATTTAGAGGAAAAATGGAATCTGCTTACAGAGATACAGAAAGCGGTCGGAAGTGATAAGTTAATTATTCAGCCGTCATCAAGCTTACTTCATGTACCGGTAACAGTGAAGGAAGAGCAAATTGCTCCCATTTTAAAAGAGGCACTTTCTTTTGCAGATGAAAAACTGCAAGAATTAAATGCATTAACAAAAGGAATTAGAAATGGAAAAGCAGTCATTCAAGCAGAAATCAATAAAAGCGTAGAAGCAATCGGTCAATTGAATGCCTCCTCAGCAAGAAATAATCAACACCTTCAAGAAGAATTAAAATGGCTTCCTGATAAAGTGGAAAGAAGTGAAAATGCAAAAATCAGACAGCAAGCACAACAAGAAGCTTTTAAACTCCCAATTCTTCCAACCACCACAATCGGAAGTTTTCCGCAGACAAAGGAAGTACGAAAAGAACGCTTGAGATGGCGAAAAGGAGAAATAACGAATGAGGAGTACGAGACTTTTATTCAAGCAGAAATAAAAAAATGGATGGAAATACAAGAAGACTTGGGATTAGATGTATTGGTACATGGAGAATTCGAACGAACCGATATGGTTGAATATTTTGGCGAAAAACTAGCTGGTTTTCAGTTTACAACATTTGGCTGGGTTCAATCCTATGGTTCCCGCTGTGTGAAGCCGCCTATTATATATGGAGATGTTGCTTATGTGAATCCAATGACGGTGAAAGAAACGGTTTATGCCCAAAGCCTGACGAATAAGCCTGTGAAAGGAATGCTGACAGGGCCCATTACTATTTTAAACTGGTCTTTTGTAAGAGATGATATTTCACGAGCAGAAGTTGCCAAACAAATTGCCTTCAGCCTTAAAAATGAAGTAGAGGAGCTGGAGAAAAACGATATACGCATGATCCAAGTAGATGAACCGGCACTTCGTGAAGGGCTGCCATTGAAAAAAGAAAAGTGGCAGGGCTATTTAAATACTGCCGTCTATTCTTTTAAACTTGCTACCACTTTTGTGGAAAAGGAAACACAAATTCATACCCATATGTGTTATTCGAATTTTGAAGACATTATCGATGCTATTGATGCCCTCGATGTGGATGTCATTTCTATTGAAACTTCGAGAAGTCACGGTGAATTTATTCAAACATTTGCAAATAAAACATATGAGAAAGGAATTGGCCTTGGTGTATATGATATACATAGTCCTAGAGTGCCAACAAAAGAAGAAATAACGCAAACAATCGGAAACTCCTTAGGTGTTTTGGATCCACAATTATTCTGGATTAATCCTGATTGCGGCTTGAAGACTAGAAATGAAGAAGAAACGATTCGTGCACTTGAAGTAATGGTAGAGGCAGCGAAAGAAACCAGAGAAAAGCTATTTGTGCAAAAACAGTAATTGATCGTAAAAACTTGTAACCTTGGTTGCAAGTTTTTTTGCATTCCCATTAAAAATGTCCAAGGCTTGCCACAAAGTTTTTTTCAAAAAGCTGAATAAAATGGTCATTTCATGTATAATATTAGTGGCTTTAAGTAATGACAGATAGATAAGCGCCTAAATACAGTAACTAAAAGTTGAAGAAGTACCGTGTTTTTATCTATAATAAATAAGTTGAATGTATAAGCAGAAAGAGAGTGTTCATAATGGGTCGTAAATGGAACAATATTAAAGACAAAAAAGCTTCAAAAGATGCAAATACTAGTCGGATTTATGCAAAATTCGGACGTGAAATTTATGTAGCGGCTAAACAAGGGGAACCAGATCCAGAATCTAACCAAGCATTAAAAGTTGTACTAGAGCGTGCAAAAACATATAGTGTACCAAAACACATTATTGATCGTGCGATTGAAAAAGCAAAAGGCGGTTCCGAAGAAACATATGACGAGCTTCGCTATGAAGGCTTTGGCCCTAACGGTTCGATGGTAATCGTTGATGCTTTAACAAATAACGTAAACAGAACTGCTTCAGATGTTCGTGCGGCATTTGGCAAAAATGGCGGAAACATGGGAGTAAGTGGATCTGTTTCTTATATGTTTGATGCAACAGCTGTTATCGGTGTAGAAGGAAAAACAGAAGAAGAAGCATTAGAGCTACTAATGGAAGCAGATGTAGATGTCCGTGATATCATGGAAGAAGAAGATTCTGTTATTGTATACGCAGAGCCAGATCAATTCCACGCTGTCCAAGAAGCATTTAAACAAGCTGGTGTAACAGAATTCACTGTAGCCGAGTTAACAATGCTTGCTCAAAACGATGTAACATTAGATCCAGAGGCACAGGCGCAATTTGAGAAAATGATTGATGCAATCGAAGATTTAGATGACGTGCAGCAAGTATACCACAATGTGGATTTAGGCGAGTAAGCTGGATAAGAATAAATGATAAAACCCCACTTATTGGATGGATGAGAGCCATCCAGAAAGTGGGGTTATTTGTTGTTAGAAGAAGTATATCCCCAGTCTATAAGTTGGGGGATTTTTAACTTATTCTGCAATCGCCAACCATTAGGTAGAATTTTTCCAATTCTCCCTTGAACCTCCAGTTACTTGAGGAGTTATAATGAAATTAAACTTTGAATAGGGGGAATTTTAATGGACAAAAATAACAAGTTTTCGATTGGGGAATTCTCAGAAAAGACAGGAGTATCAATTCCTACTTTACATTACTATGATGAGATTGGTATATTACGACCCGAAAAGAATCCATCATCCGGTCACCGAATTTACAAATATCAGGATATTGTAACCTTACAGAAAATTCTTAGCCTAAAATTTCTAGGATATAGTCTAGATAATATCGCTAATTTGTTATATGAATCAAGTTTTACTACTGATTTGAATGAAAGTCTGTCTCTCCAATTGCAAGTGTTAGAAAAAGAACAAGAACAAATTGAACAATCCATAAAATCTATTAAAAGAGTAATTAAGCTAGTCAAGGAAGAAGGAGAAGTAGATAGTGCTGTTTTATTTAGCCTCATTCATAGCATGCGTACCGAATATATCCAAGAAGAGTGGATGGAGCGTCATATGTTAACAGATGTTGTTGAAGAGCTATCAAAGAAATCGGAAGAAGATAAAATCACTTTAGATAAAACATATATTCAGATGTCTAAAAAAGTAAAACGATTATATGGTAAACCAGTAGAGGATCCAGAAGTCCAAGAAATGATAAAGACCTATATAGAAGCATCCTTGGCATTTCTTGGGGAGGATTTGATGCAAAAGCTGGCTGATACTAATATGGAAGAACTTGATATTCAAGAAATTGAAAATATGACACCATCTCCTTTTACGGAAGAAGAACAACAATGGTTTAACCAAGCAATGGCATTTTATATGAAGCAAGAAGAACTAGAATAGGCAGATAACCCTTGAAGTTCAAAGAGATAAACCATTAAAAGGGCACGTTTGTAGGATTTAACAGGTCTTTCCTTAGTTAAAAGGGAAGCCTTTTTTTATGCTGGGATAAACAAATATTAGTAGAGGTAAAACTTACCTTGATTGAGGATCGTCTAATCATTGAAAGAGAGTAAATAAAGGTATGCAGCTTACAAAACATTGAAAAGTAATGGAGGGGAAAATGAAGAAAATAGGAAAAGTAGCTCTAAAGATAAGTTTCGTGTTTTATTTATTAGCACTAGTATATTTATTATTCTTAGGCACAAGAGCGATCTTCTGGTCAGATATATCATGGATAGAATATATAAAAAACTCATCCAATTTTGTCCCATTTAAAACGATAACTACCTATATTCTAGCAATGTTTGACGGAAGTATGAATATGTATATACCTATTGAAAATCTATTTGGTAATTTTATGATGTTTATGCCAATGGGTATATACTTACCTTATTTATTCAAGCATTTAAACAAGTTTAGCAGATTTACTATTTCGATGAGTTCCTTGCTAATAGTTATTGAAGTAGTTCAAGTAGTTACAAGATTAGGGAGTTTCGATATTGATGATTTTATCTTAAATATGTTAGGTGCATGGATAGGATATGGTGTTTGGAAAACAAAAGTTGTCCAATATTTACTTAAATGACTTATGTTGAAGAAGGAGTACAACGAGAGAACAAAGAATATAAAAGGGGAGAATTTACAAGGGGATGATATACGATGGAAGGGATACTGCAATCATTTTTAGAAGTAGAAATTTCAGATCAAGAGTTTTATGACGGTATTATTGATTTTATTTATAATGGCAATATAAGATGTGGAGAATATGAATGCAATGAATTTGTCATTCGGAAAATGGATTTTTTAAATTTCATCGTTTATGTAGAGTATGTTATAGATGATAAGAGAGAAATTCACGGGTCTTTTTCTATCGCTAAAAATAAATTACTTCGAGCCATTAATGAATATGCCCGAAAGCAAGGATTTACCATAAGAAATTTCGAAGGTTATTCTAAACATAAAGGACATTGATCTAAAAAAGATTAATGTCTTTTTTCGTTTGGATGTCTTATGGAAGAAAATAAGTTAGAAGCACAAGCAGTGCGAAAAGGGAAGTTATTTGTGAAGTAAATTATTAGCTGGGATAAAGAAATTTGGTTATTTTAAAAAGAATAGTATTGTTTATGTTTTAGGACTTTTTTGGCAGAAGCAGGGTTTCTCACTCTGGTTAGAGAATACAAGTTAGTGGCTACGTAGTAGTGTGAAAAGGATATCTAAAATTATGGAAATTAAAAAATGATATTGGGAGAGAATCAATGTTAAATAATATATGGCAAGAAGATGATGATTACTATAGGCTAGCTCCATTAACAGATAAACTTATAAAAAAGGCCGAAGAACAATTAAATATTAAGCTGCCATTATCTTATCTTAATTTACTGCAGAAACAGAATGGTGGATCTATTAAATTCAATGCCTTTCCCTCGAAAGTCCCTAATTCATGGGCAGAAGACCCTATCAATGTAGACCATATTTTCGGTATAGCAGAAGAAGAGGGCATATTAAATAGTGAATACCTTATTAAAGAGTGGGGTTTGCCGGATAATATTGTCTTATTTAGTGGAGATGGGCACTCTTGGATTGCATTTGATTACAGGAACGTAAGAGAAGAACCACCCATTATCTTTGTTGATGTAGAAATGGAACAGATTATTAACCTGGCCCCTGATTTTTCCACATTCTTAAGTGAGTTATACTCTGTCGAAGCAGAAATAGAGAATGTAGAAGATGAAGAAACTTATCTTCAGCCAGAGACAATCAATTGGAACCTAAATAATGTTGAATCAGCCTTGTCAACTTACGACATACCGCAAGTGATGTTAGCTTTAGACTATCTCTGTATAAATATGAAAGGGAATGAAGGCTTTATTGAGCAGAAGTTAATAAATCTTCTACAGAGCTCAGTGCTTGAAATAAAGGAAATAGCAGCAAATTATGCTAATCATTTCAATGAAATGGGGATAATCTCTTCTGAAGGTATTGAGAATATGATATCTATTATACGTGACAACAAGGAAATAGAATATTATGTGGAAATGTTCTTTAGTGATATTTGAAGTTTAATTCTATCTCAAGGGAAGCTTAATGCTAATCGTTCTATTCATTAATTAATATTCCTAAGTTTTAGGACTCTTTGGTACTAAGTGCAGTATGCGCAAATAACAAGCAGTATAAAGCAAAATAGTCTAATGGAGGAAAAAGATAGAGAGGGATATTGTGTAAAAAGAGGTGATTATATGGAAAAGGTATTTTCTCGTGTCCTTATAAAAGATGAGGACCATCATATGTTAGTAATTCAAGATAGAGCAAACATTTCGAATTTTCCAGGAGGCAAACAGGAATTAGGAGAGACACCTGTAGAGTGTGCAAAATGAGAAATACAAGAAGAAATCGCTCTTTATATTCATCAACTTACAGAGGTTTTCCAAGGAGATTTTTATTTCGGACATACTAAATGGAAGGGCTATTTCTATTTTGCAGAGTCTGTTAGCGGAATACCTTCGATGAATGAAATGGATAAAATAAAAGGAATCAGGTTTGTAAATAGTAAGGAAAAGATTAATTTTCCAATTGAGTTATCCGCAGCAATAGAAACAGTATTAACTAGTAATCTTGTCCACGATAAAATAACTAAATGGATTTAACATTTAGGTGCTTTCCTTTAAATAAAAGGGAAGCTTTTTTTACGTTGCAATGGGGCAGAATAGTGAAATATTATTCAAAGCGGCGAGGAAATCAGCCATAGTAAAAAGATATCAGCCAAACTAGCGGGGAAATCAGCCATAGTAAAAAGATATCAGCCAAACTAGCGGGGAAATCAGCCATAGTAACAAAATATCAGCCAAACCAGCGGGGAAATCAGCCAAACTAAAAATTTATCAGCCAAACTAGCAGGGGAATCAGCCAAAGTAAAAAAATATCAGCCAAACCAGCGGGGAAATCAGCCAAACTAAAAATTTATCAGCCAAACTAGCAGGGGAATCAGCCAAAGTAAAAAAATATCAGCCAAACCAGCGGGGAAATCAGCCAAAGTAACCAAATATCAGCCAAACCAGCGAGGGAATCAGCCAAAATAAAAAAATATCAGCCAAACCAGCGGGAAAATCAGCCAAAGCAACAAAATATCAGCCAAACCACATACAAAGAAGAGGATATATTTTCCTTTTCGTCGAATATAAAAGCAAGCTATTCTATCGAAAAGGAGAAAAATAATGAATACAATCATCCACAGAGTGGGAACGATTTATCTGCCAGTTGAAAATCCAGAATTAGCCTCAAACTGGTATCAAGAAAAATTAGGAGCAAGAGAAAATTTCAGAAATGGAGATAAAGCTATTCTAGACTTTGCGAATCAAAGTTTCTTTCTTGTTAAAGCGGAAAAAGGAGAAAAAGCAGCCTTTCAAGATGATGCAGGAAATGAGCATTTCTTCCTGACATTTGAAGTTGATGGGATAGACCAATTAAAGAAACTTCATTCCTCCTTAAAAGAAAAAGGTGTTACGGTTGACGATATTGAGGATAGAGGACATCCAGGCAACAATTTTGTTTTTTACGATCTTGATGGAAATAAATTTGATGTGTGGAGTCAGTTAAGCCCGAGCTTTAAAGAAAAATACTTGATTAACCATGATGAAAGATAGATGATACATAACTTGAAAACTCCAGAGCATACTAATGGTTTGGAGGTGGCTATAATGGATGAAAAAGACTATCAAAAAATATACGATAATTACTTGCAGCAAGCAAGTGGCCAAGCTCAAAAAGAAGCGGCCGAAGAAATAGATCCTAATGTAGAACAAATTGTCGCTGTTCGTAAAAATGAGGATGATGATATTATTGCTTTTAAAACGAGCAGTGGTAGAGAATTAGATTATATTACTGCCATTGATGAAGCTAAAGCAGGGAAATTAGCGCATGTAGATGTTTTTCATAAATATGGCAGGGATATTATCCGTAGTGAACCAGATGGGATTAAAGAAAATAACTTAGATAATTTGCCTACTTTTTAAATAGGAAATAAAAGAGAATATTCAAGTGGATATTCTCTTTTAACATTTAAGGAGGAGAGAGTGTGATAAATATACATACATATATATTTAATTCACAAAGAGAAAAAATTGCTATTACAGAAGAGAAAGCAATAAGCATAGCAAATGACTATCAAGTGCGAAACAATGGTTATATAGACGGCTTCATCCATATCACATATTATAATCATAATATAACATCAGAGGAAAACAGCGATGATGTAGAATTAATGTGGATTGGTTTGCTGCGAATGACGTTAGAATACTTGGAAAATGGCAGCGGAGAAACGAGTTATTTTATGAACGATCAGACTTGGAAAATGGAAAGAATCAACACAAAGCCAGAAAATCAAATATTGTTCAGTATAAGAAACAAGCAGAAAAAATTCGCATTTGAAGAGCAATTGTTTCTAAAAGAATTACTAAAAAGTGGGGAAGAATTCACGAAATTTATAAGTGAGTTATCTCAACCAAATAGTATAACTGCTTTAGAACCAGTAATAATGAAAATAAAAAAACTAGTATACAAGTAACCTTTAGTTGTAACTATTGACTATAAATCTAATTTAAGGTAATATTTTCTAAAATAAATACGGAATAGTTGGCTAAGAAGAGAAGAGTAATTTTGATTTATTATTTAAAGAGAGCTCCAGCTGGTGAAAAGGAGTAATAAGAATCTTAATGAAAAAAGACTTGGAGCTTTCGCACGGATCAAAGAAACACTCTTTGTGATACTGCGACCGGGATCTCCCGTTATAGAGATAGGGTATAACCAATTTTTTAATTGCCGTACCCGAAGAGGTTGATATGGCAACATATCAATAAACTGGGGTGGTACCACGAAGTTAATAATAACTCTCGTCCTCAAGATGAATAATCTTGGGGGTGGGAGTTTTTTTATTTTATATAGAATAAATAAAAAATCCAATAAAAGGACTGGAGGGCCATAGAATGAGCCAGGAACAAACAATACGGAGAATAGAAAAATTAGCGGCATTAAGATCAGAGGGAGTTTTCGTATATCCAGAAAGATATGAGACAAATTATGAACTTTATGAAGCAGCTTTACTGGAGGATGGCACAGAAGAAGTGCGAGTGGCAGGAAGAATCATGGGGATTCGCCAGTTTAGTAAATTTAGCTTCCTGACGATTTCAGATATTCAAGGAAGTCTGCAGCTGCTTTTGAAAAAAGAAGAGGTCGGAGAGCAGTCAGCCAATGTTTTCGCTAACTATTTTGATGTAGGAGATTTTATTGGTGTGGAAGGAAAAATGTATTCGACAAAAACAAAGGAAAAAACGCTGCGGATCGAAAAATATGTTTTACTAGGAAAGGCTCTGCATCCTCTGCCAGAAAAATGGCATGGATTAAACAATGTAGAGACCCGTTATCGACAACGTTATTTAGACCTGATGATGACAAAGGAAACAAAAGAACGAATGTTAACACGAACAAAGTTAGTGCGTGCAATTCGGAGATTTTTAGAAGAAAGAGGTTTCCTAGAAGTGGAGACACCTGTATTACAGCATACTTCTTCCGGGGCATTAGCTCGTCCATTTAGAACGTATCATAATGCATTGGATTCGGAATTAAATTTACGAATTGCACCAGAGACTTACTTAAAAAGATTAATAGTAGGAGGCTTTACTAAAATATTTGAGCTTGCAAAGTGCTTTCGAAATGAAGGAGTCAGTCCTCAGCATCTTCAAGAATTTACGATGGTAGAAGGCTATGCGGCTTATTGGAGCTATGAGGATACAATGGCACTCATGCGTGATTTACTTCTATATGTGCTGAATGAGGTTTTTCATACAACCGTTATTTCCATCCAAGGAAAAACCATTGATTTTTCTTTAGACTGGAAAGTCGTCTCCTTTAGGGATTTAATTCTAAAAGATACAGGCATTGATATTGATTTATTTCCCAATGTAGATGACTTGTATGAAGAAACAAAGCGGAGAAGTATCTATTTAGAACAAGACAATATCGAGACCTTAGGAAGAGGGAACTTTATCGATTTGTTATATAAAAAAATGTGCCGTCCGCAACTAATAGAGCCAACGTTTTTAATCAATCATCCTATTGATTTGTCACCTTTGGCAAGAGCAAATGATCATAATCCCGCAATTACGGATCGCTTTCAATTAGTAGTAAATGGAGCTGAAATTATCAATGCATATTCTGAATTAGTGGATCCTCTTGAGCAAAGAAGAAGATTAGAGGCACAGGCTGTTTTGAAAAGCGGCGGTGATTTAGAGGCAATGGAAATGGATGAAGACTACTTATTGGCAATGGAATATGGAATGCCGCCAATTTCTGGTTGGGGATTTGGGATTGAACGCCTTTTAATGATATTAACAGACAGTGAGACAATTAAAGATTGTGTACTGTTTCCATTAACGAAAAAAGTTTAATAGAATTTTACAAAAGAAAAGCAGCAAGCATCCCCTTTTAGTAAAAGAGAAAGTGAGACCAAAAAGTTTTGGTCTCCATTGCTTTAGATTAGGAAATTTAAAACGCTTATTTAATTGAAGTAGGAGAGGTCAGCTGATAAAAAGAGAAAAATAATTGATTTCTAGATTGAAAAAAGAGATACCTAATAGGTGAGGAATTTTCCAAAAAACTGGATGTAATCAGACTGGTCTGTTAAAATCTAATGATAAAGAAGAATGAGAGAATGATAACAAATTTAGTGAAACAGCTCTAAAGGAAAAGAGGGACTAATGTGCAAGATCATATAAATGCTATAGCAGCAAGCATTCCAACACCCACAAGTGGGAAAAGAGTTGTAGTTGGGATAGACGGGCTAAGCCGGTCTGGAAAAACAACTATAGTGAAAAAACTACAAGCAAGTCTCCATGAAAAAGGATTTTCTGTAACAGTTTTACACATAGATGATTATATTGTAGAAAAAAATCGGCGTTATCATACCGGCTATGAGGAATGGTATGAATACTATCATTTACAATGGGATGTCCATACGTTACGAGAATCACTTTTAAAAAAACTAAAAGAGACAACAGAATTACAGCTGCGTAAATATAATTCAGACGATGATACCCACCAAATAGAAACGATTTCCTTATCGCATACTGACTTAATCATAATAGAAGGAGTTTTCTTACAACGGAAAGAATGGAGAGAGTTTTTCGATTTTATCCTCTATTTAGATTGTTCAAAGGAAACTAGATTTGCACGAGAAAGCAAGGAAACGCAGCAGAATCTAAATAAATTTAAGCATAGATACTGGAAGGCAGAGGATTATTATGTAAACACAGAATATCCAAAAGAACGAGCAAATATGGTGTTTCAAGTTTAAAGGAAAAGTACCGATTACATAAATAAGGAGACAAGATCGGGCAAAAGATTTTTGCATAAGGGGGCGTGGGCTGATTACTAGGATAAGATCTAATATTGATCACTTCAACAGCCATTTTAAGATGACTTCCTTTTATATAGTAAACATGAAGTGAACGGGAAGTAGATTAGGTATTTATATACCATTTACTACAGTTCTGCTCTGTACTTGGAGAATAATGAATAAGGTAAAGCACAAAGAAGTGTGGAAAGGACGTGGCAGGATGATAGGTAATATGGAACAAAACGTTACACTTCTTCCGGTAAACAAGTATATGCTGGCCGATTTTAAGCAGGAATTACACAAAGCTTTCTTAAAAGGGTTAAAGGATAGTTTTCCAGAGCATGATAATCCAGCTGAAATAGCACCGGTTCCATCTGAAAAGGATGTTGAGCAAATGCTCGCAGAACCAGATGCAGCGATCTATCATCTCGTAATGAGCGGAGAAAATCTGGGTGGAGCAGTGTTAAAGATTGATGAAGACACACAGCATAATGAAGTTGTATTTTTATATATGAATGCGAATGCCCATGGTAAAGGAATCGGGACAAAAGCGTGGCAAGCAATAGAGGCAGCATACCCAGAAACAAAAGTTTGGGAGCTATATACACCCTATTTTGAAAAACGCAATATTCACTTTTATGTGAATAAATGTGGTTTTCATATTGTGGAATTTTTGCATAGAGGTAACCCTGGCCCAGACTTTGAAGTGGATGAAACGAAACCAGATACAGAATATGAATTTTTCCACTTTAAAAAAGTAATGAAGTAAGAGCGTAATTTTATAAGGTAACTAAAAAAGTTGACTACTTGTTTAAGTTAACTTTCAGGTTGTATAAAAGCTGCGTTTTTATGCGGTGGAATGGATATATAATCGTTTGGTATGTGCGCAATAAACAAAAAGAAGAAGGAAAAACTTGTATTTTAATGATATAATCATAGGGTTGTTTTCGATTATTCAAGAGAGGAAATAGTATGAATAGTATACGTTTTTATAGTTTCTGGTTTGCTAAGACAAGCATAGCCTTAGCGGATGTCATTTACATTATGGTCATTACCACCTACATATATCAAAAAACGGAATCTGCATTAATGTCCTCATTGTTTCCTTTATTCAAGGCTTTGGCTAATTTAACTGCAGGTCTAACATCCCCATTAATTTATAGAAAGTTTGCTTTCGCTAAATTAATGTTAAAGCTTCAGGGGTTGAAAGCATTATTACTTTCTTTTTTACTACTCGGTTTTATGCCGATAACGAATCATATTTATGTTTTGCTTCTATTTATTTTAGTTATATCTTTTATGGAAGGATGGGGAAACCCATTACTTAACTCTGTTACACCTAAAATTGTACCAAAGGAAAATCTTGTGAGAGCTAACAGTTCACTATCCATCACAACTCAATCTGTTCAAATAGCGGGTTACAGCTTTACAGGTTTTGCAGTAATAAATTGGGGACATAATTCTACTTTGGCGTTTAATGTAGTATTGCTTTGGCTTTCTGTATTGGCTTTATATATTACATCAAAACATTTCGTTTCTAATATGGAAGTTCCTGTCGAAAATAAATCCAAGTGGGCGCTGATGAATGAAGGATGGAAGATTTTATGGCATAATCAGACGCTTAGAATGGTTACTTTAATGGATGTTATTGAGGGAATGGCAGGTTCCATTTGGGTTGGGGCAATAACATTGGTGTATGTAAAAGAAGCCCTAAACCAAGGAGAGCAATGGTGGGGTTTTATTAATGCAAGCTATTATGTTGGTGCTATTTTAGGGGGGATAATCACCATATTCATAGCTAAAATAATTCAGAAGCACTTGATACTTAGTATGGCAGTTGGTTCGTTAGTATTTAGTATTTTTACTTTAATTTATGGGCTGACCAGTAGTCCTATATTGGCTCTTCTGCTTTGTATTGCAATGGGTCCAGCCTACCAAATAAGAGATGTGGCTCAACAAACTGCATTTCAAATAAATATTCAAACCATAGACTTACCCAAGGTATTTGCATCACAGAGTATTCTATTATCAACTGTTACAGGTTTATCCATTTTTCTAATAGGTTTCATTGCTGACTTTGTTGGAATAAGAGCCGTTTATATATTTGCCTCCATCCTAATCTTTATTTCTGCTTTATTATCTTTTACCTTGGTTAAAGTAAACAAAAAGAAATTTTCTACTGTAGATGCTAGGTAATATTAAAGGGGACAATTTCTGACTTGGAATAGTGCCTATTTCAGTACTAAAATTAATCAAATAGCATCTTTTGTTGAATCGAAAAGCAAATACTAGTGAAACTTCTAATTAGAAAAAAATAATGTAATATCTCTCCTAATCTTTTATTGAATTTAATACTACATAATCTAAGTATCTACTGTAATAATATTAAAATTGTAATATACTATTTTAAACAGGTTAACATTGTTAATTCTGTATAAGTTGAAAATTTCTAGAATGAATAATAAGAAAACATCATGAGGAGTCTTAACATGAAAAAGAAAATGAACTATTTAATCTTACTTTTAACTGCTATCTTTATAGTTGGTTGTTCCAACGTAGAAGATGTATCGATTACAGATGGGAAAGCTGATTCACAAGAAGTAACTACCAAAAATAGTGAAAAAGAAAAAACATCGACTGAAAAACAAGTAGTAGAGGAAACAGCAGCCCAATCAAAAAATGAACTGTTCAAAGGATATAAACTTATTGAAGTGGATGGCGGTGATTTATCTGGTCATCGTGAACCGAATGTTGTTGTTGATATTGGATACGGGGATCGTGAATATTGGGCATTTACGAATAAGCATGGGCAGCTAGTCCGTGTCATTGCTGAAGAAATCATTCTACAAGATGACAATAAGGAACCAGTAACATCGTCTGGCAGATACTACTCTGATGAAGCAAAGGTTCCTGGTGTCGAGAGAGCAGATTTAGATGAAGGACATATCATTGCAGATTCACTTGGGGGAGTATCGAATGCTTATAATATTACCCCACAAGATAGTACGCTTAACCGCCATGGTGATCAAGCTTATATGGAAGACGCAATCCGTAAGGCAGGTGGTGCAACGAACTTTGAAGCAATCATCACATATCCTAATACAGAAACGCAGATTCCTTCTAGATATCAGTATACCTATACAATAAAAGGAAATGTCATTAAGGATGAATTCGACAATGTGAACCCTGATGAAGTAAATAAATCACTTGGATTAACTGGCAGTAAGTCTTCTGAATCAGCTAGTTCGAAGAAGAAAGAGGATATTTCTACTGTGGATACAAACGGTGATGGTCAAGTAACAATTAAAGAAGCAAAAGCAGCAGGATATAGCATGCCAATAACAAGTGATCATTGGTTGTACAAATATATGCGCGATAATGATAACGACGGTATGGTAGGGGAGTAAGCCGCTAGAATTTCAATCCATGACCATAAGTAACAGATAAAAAGTCCAAAGAATATATTAAAAAAATGCAGCTGATATTATTAGTTGCATTTTTTTATCCTTTTAAACATCTCTAACGTCACCTGATTTGATTTATGGACAGCATGAAATGAAAGTTGCTACTCATTCTTTTTGATTCATCTTTTTGGTATATTCTAAATATCACTTTGTGAAGGTACTTAAACTATGGGGGGCTTTTCTTAAATAGAAGGGAAGTTTTTCTCTCATGTAGCTAAAGGTGCAGGGAGTTAAATAAGAAGATAAGGTATCATTGAGTTATATAAATCAATAAAGGAAGTGTACAAGTGTTTTATTTTTCAAAAAAGAAGAAAATACGAGGTTGGAAAAGGCATAAAAGAAAAATCGAAAGATGGAAGCAAAATGCAATGAATTTAGATATGGACTACTTAAGGAATTACCAAAGACAATACGAAAAATTATGGATTCACCCTTTTTATGGATTAGAACGAAGAACCCCTCCTAATTGGTATAATTGCCTTTTACTTGATGCAATGATCGAAGTTTACCTAAAGTGGCATCAAAAAATGAAAAAAGAAGATGAAGACCTTTATTTGAAACTCTGGCTTTATGACCCCCATTTTATTAATTCACAAATTGTCGTCGCATATAGAAATTGTCTTGATTTTTATGATGAAACCTTCAAAAGAAGGCAAGAAAATAAGAGATTTCCATTTGATAAATTTCATTCTTTGAGAGACAAGTTAGAACAATTTGAATGGGATTTGCATATAGAGAGTGATTATTACGATGAAAACGACTTAAATGAATGGTTAGAAGAAGGAGCTTTAACTGAAAAAGAAGTATCAAGAATAAAAGAAAAAGCCTATGATGCCGTAAGAATTAAAGATGAAGATGGGAGTTTCCTGCAATATAGTCTCGACAAAGGTGATGTTTGGATAGGGGCTTTAAGGAGATAAAGATAATACGCTAGTTCTTCAGCTAACTGTTGCATTGATCCAAGACGGATGAACGCACTTTTGTCTATTAAGTTATTAAAGGGGAAGCATTCCTGCAATAAGTGAAATCTTGCTATTGGTAAAGGTTTGTTAAATAACGGGAACTTTTTCTAAAACTAATCGTAGTAATACTAAGAATATAAAGGATTGTTATAATCAAAAAAAATAACCCAATTTAACTATGTTTTACAATTATAAAAAAAGAGCCGTTAAGGTGTGTCATAAAATTTTGAGCTAAGGAGTGGTAAGGTTGATCGTCTTGAGAGATATTGGAAGGTTTCAGGAGCTGCCGGAAATTGCGATGCATATTTATGAAGGAAATATTCCAGCTTTAGAGGCGGAAATCGCAGCAGGCTGGGATATTGAGGAGGGTATCGTACTTAGTAAGCGTATTTCTCTTAGTCCGTTAGATCTGGCGCTCGTATTGCAGAAAATGGAGGTTCTAAAGCTGCTGGTAGAGCATGGCGTTAACCTGAATGTTCATCATAATCCAGCTTTTTTGAGAGCTGTACGTTATTGCGGGGAGGATATCGTCCGTTACATTGCAGCGCAAGGAGCCGATATGGACAAGCTTAATCAAATGGGGTCGGGTGCCTATTCAGAAGCCTATTATGGCAACAAAAAAAACATTCCGCTTATTCATGAGCTGGGATTAGATATCAAGCTGCACGGCGGTGCCATCATGCGTGAAGCTGCATCGGACCATGACCTGAAGACACTCAAGTATTTGCTCAATCATGGAGTGGACATCAATTATAATCAACCGGATATGGTCTATCCTTATCAAGCGACTCCATTAACAGTGGCTGCTCGTATGGGGAATATGGGCATGGTTAAATTTTTAATTGAACATGGTGCAGATGTTACTAAAGCGGAAAAAGACGGCGATCGGCCATATACGATTGCGGTCAGCAATAAGGATACGGTTATGGCTAATTATTTGAAATCGTTGGAGCCGGCTGAATTTCATGATCCAGCGAACAAGAAAAATGAGCTTAAAAAATATAAATTACCTGATGAACTGGTCTGCTTCCTTACAGGAGATCAGCTACGCCTTGAGCTAGCGCAAAATGAATATGAAATCGAGTATATAGATTTTTTTACGTTGAACGATACAATTGAGATGAAAATCGGTGGACAAAAGCTGCTGCGTCTTTCAGCTGATATCGACAATTACTCTGACCTACAGTTGGTTTGGAACCCAAAGAATAATGGCCTGATAGGATGTTATGATGTAGAGCATCAGACGTATCTGGATTTATGCAGCTTTACAGAGTTCTTCGCGCAGCCTGAATTGTACCTAATAAAGTATCTTGATGGAGAATTGTAAAGATGAGGAGGAGAAGATCAGATCAGATGAAGATTTTAGCCAAGAGAACAGATATATTTTTTTCTGTTTTCTATAGATTGCAATTTAGATCTTCTGGAACTTCAATTGATCGATGAATTTTATCTAATTTTTAAAGATGGACGGATTACCGACTATTATGCCGCAAAGGGACAAGAAGTGTTACATAATCTCATCGAACCAGACGAAGGTTCACATTTTCTAAGTGAAATTGCCTTGGTCTCTAATAAATCTCCACTTGCACATGCAGATACTCTTTTTTACAATAGCTTGTTTGCTGAAAATACGGCCAGTCCTATTGGAATCGGAAATGCATCGCCCTCTAATATTCAAAATGGCCTTGGCCAATCTGAAGAAGAGTTGAAGGCAGAGGGGCTGAATACTTCACTTTTGTAAGTCAATGAGACCTTTGGTACCGAAGATATGAAAGTAGTGGGAATTAAAGAAGGTGGAACTAAAGTGCTGCTAATGAAGGATGGGAATATCTAAATCTAATCCAAACTGGGCAGCTTTCTTACTATGGAGATTATGGGTTCTGTTTGTGAAAGTATGTACTTAAACAAAAGGGTGCATTTCTTATATAAAGGGGGGCCTTTTTCATGTGGTGCTAAAGTGGCAGTAAACTGTAATATGTAAGATCTTTCTTATGGTAGAAAAGGTCAGTTTAGTAAAAGATAGGATTAAACCGACAAAATGGTGCACATAATGTCGGACGGATACATTCAACTCCTGTTATTCTATTGATGAAAGGGGGTCATTTATTGGATTTGCTTAAGAACATGAATAATGCAATGAGGTATATTGAGGATAACCTCACGAACGAAATAGACTTTAAAATAGTGGCAAGAATTGCTCATTGCTCTGAATATCATTTTAAAAGAATGTTTTCGTTTCTGGCAGGTATAACATTATCAGAATACATTCGCCGTAGACGACTGAGTTTGGCAGCATTTGAGCTTACAAATAGTATTTTAAAGATAATTGATATTGCGGTTAAATATGGATACAATTCTCCAGACTCTTTTACTAGAGCTTTTCAAAATTTACATGGTGTAACACCATCAGAAGCAAGAAACAACGGACAGCAATTAAAGGCCTTTCCACCAATGACCTTCCAATTATCAATTAGAGGAGGAAATGAAATGAATTACCGAATTGAACAAAAAAAGGCATTTAACATAGTTGGTATTATGAAAAGAGTTCCAATTATTTTTGAAGGGGAAAACCCAGAAATTACAGCAATGTGGAAATCTTTGGATATGGGAAAAATAGATCAATTAAAAAAACTCTCTAATGTTGAACCTAAAGGGATGATTCAAGCATCTACAAACTTTTCTGATGGACGTATGGAAGAAAAAGGAGAGCTTGATCAGTATATAGGAGTGGCAACAACAGAAGAATGTCCTGAAAACTTTTCAAAACTTGAAGTTCCTGCTTTAACCTGGGCGATATTTGAATCAACGGGATCTTTTCCTAGTACTTTACAGGAAACTTGGGGTAGGATTTTTTCTGAGTGGTTTCCATCTTCCAATTATCAAGTAACAGAAGGACCCGAAATCTTGTCGATTAAAACCCAAGATTTAACTTCACCATCTGTGAAAAGCGAAATTTGGATTCCAGTTTTAAGAAAATAATTTTAATTTTTAGATCAAAGAGCTGCTTATTGTCAGCTCTTTTTTCTTAAGAGATGGAATGATTGTGAATGTATTCACTTAAACTAAACCAGCTAATAGTTTGTCAATAAATATATTTTAAATTTATAATTACTAAATGCTATACTAAAAATGCATAACTCAAATAACCCTCCTGATTCAATTTGGAAGGTTTTAGTTGTATAGGAAAATGTTGTTACTAAATAGTTTCTTGGAATGGTGTTTTCGTTTTTAACATCGCATAAATCCAGTGTAAAAGCTTATTAGCACATGCAATAATGGCTACTTTATAAGGCTTACCTTCTTCACGTTTTAAATCGTAGAAGGCACGTAATCGCATATTTCGTGCAATGGTTTCTTCAGTTGTTTTCTTTTTACGACTATCTCGAATGGAACACCGAACTGCTGTAAAAAGCATGTGGCGAAGCCTTGCAGAGCCTCGTTTAGTAATATGATTCTTCGTGCCTTTAAAGCGACCTGATTCAAATACACTAGGATCAAGTCCTGCAAAGGCAACTAACTTTTTGGGATGACTAAACCGATCAATTTCCCCGATTTCAGAAATAATCGTTGCAGCGATTTTTTCGCCTACACCGGGAATTGTTTGGAGTAGTTCATATTCTTCGAGCTGTACTGCTAACTGATCAATCTCACCCTCCAACGTAGAAAGCTGTTGGTGGTACACTTGAAGTAAATCAATATACATATTCAGACTGACAAGAAGGCTTTGATAACGCGTTGACTGAAATGGGTTGCGTTCTGCAGCTGCGATTAATCCCTCTGCTTTTTCAAGCGCCCAATTAAACGATCTTGCTTTACAATGCCTATCAATAAATTGTGCAATTTCCTCCACACAAGTTTTTAAGACAGTCTCCGAGGTAGAGAAAGTTTGTAAAGTTCTTAATGAAACCTCGGCATACAGATCGCCAAAAACACCTTTATACTCTGGAAATACTTGATCTAATACAGATTGAAATTGAAGCTTTGTTTGAACCATAATTCCCGTCATATTTTCATGTTGTCTTGTCAGATGCCGAAGGTTTAATAACTGAACACCACGCTTTTTCTGCGGCTCTAAATCCTCTTTGTAATACAGTTCGCCTAAGTGATAAGCATCAATGGCATCTGTTTTGGTTTTTCTTAAACTAGAACTTTTTGCTCGGTAAGATACCAATGGATTTACGATAATGACAATGTACTCTCTTGCTTCTAAAAACTGTACAACTGGGGCATGATAGTGACCCGTTGATTCCAAGACAACTGGTGGTTTCATCCCTGTTTGATGCTCTAAATCTAGTAAATAAGAGTATAACTCTTTTAAACCATCCACCGTATGTTCAACTTTCACACTATTTTTATAGGGCATTTTTTTATCCAAGAACATTTGAACCTGACTTTCACCTTTAGCGACATCCAGACCAACAACTGGATTCATAAATTATCTCCTCCTAGTGTAGTGGATTGACCGGTAACCTCTATCTAGCTTGTCATTCATATCTTCGCTTGTTATACGGGATCATCATGTCCCAACCAGCCTAATCATGTGTTAACAAGTAGAGGGAGAACAGTTTAGTTGTCGGGATCAAGTCCCACGGGTGCGTCCGTTCTTCCCCGGCTACTATCAATCTATAAATTGAATAAAAAATAGTCAACCAGAATTCTCTGGCTGACCTTATAATACGATAGGGTGAGATACTTCAACAAAGAGGTATCGCATTTCTTACTAAAGTAGGATAGTTGATCTAGAGTGAATATAATTATACATAATTTTTAGCCGAGGCTTTCTTTAAAGAAAGAGGGCCATATTCTGTGTTGCTATAGTGGAAATCGCTGTGGTTAATTTGATGAACCTATAAAATGGTAGGTAAATTTAATAATTCCATACATCCTCTAGTGGCTATTTTCATATTGAATTTACTGGAGTTTATGCAATATCTTAGCGATATTCTTGTGTCGCTATAGGGGCAGGGCAGGTTGGCGCAAATAGAATTCAAGTTTAGCATAATCGCCTTCAAAATATATGCTAAACTTGAATAAAAGTAAATCAAAGGACTGATTCAATTAATGGATATTAGAAAACCTAATGATTTTGAACTAAAAAAGGTATTATCTCTTTCACCACAAGCTGTTTTTGATGGTACTTTAGGACAAGTGGAACCTACGAAGGAAAAAATTGACCAGCTTGTTAAACCACTTTTGGAAAACGGAAGCTATTATTTAATAGCAACAAAAAACAACAAAATAATGGGCTGGATTCTTATAGGGACAAGTAAAGACCAATTTACTGATAGGGTAATTGGATTTATTTACGAACTATTTGTTATAGAAGAATTTAGAGGGAAAGGAATCTCCAAACTGTTAATGAGAGCAGGTATTGACCATCTAAAACAAGATGGATATTCAGAAATCCGTCTAAGTGCATTTGCAGAGAATCATGCAATTAAACTGTATGAGAAATTGGGATTTAACACCAGGACTATTACTATGAGTTTACAGTTATAAGAGACTAACTTATTTCATTTCCGGTTGTTAATCCAATAGGTATTATTGCTGCTTTTAGACTTGGTATTAACGGGGCAGGTTAACAAAATTTGCATTCTTGGTGTAGATGAAACAATAGAAGAACCCTGGTTTGAACAACACATAAACTAGGGGTTCTTTGGTATAGATATAAATTCTCATTTACATTCTTTATGCTTCCTTCTTAAAGGTTCGACAAATAATGATTGATACAAGTAGTTAATTATTGCTACTGCAATGCTTAAAAAGAAAAGTTGTTTTCGGCTCATTCTTACCATTTTATATACTCTAAGCTTCTCGGCTATTGAAGTTAATGGATATGCAAATAAATAGTCAGCAATGACATTAGAAAATAGATATAGCCAAAATCTTTTGTAAGTTAATTTAAAAATCCAAAAGTTTAGGATTGTAAAAGGTCCAAATACAAAAGAGACATCCGTTGCTAATTTGGGGAATATAGGTTTTCTTACTTTCCACCATTTTAAATTTCGGGATAGCTCACTTATTAATGCAATAACCAAGTCGCTAAAAATAATAGTGGGGAGAAAGCGAAGAAAGCTAAATTTACCAAGTTTTCTTATAGTTAACCAAGGCAATACCAATAATAAATACATTTTCCAGTTTCCTTTCATAAACAACCTCCGAAAATATACGATCTACATGATAATCACTGGTATTTTCACCTAAAATAACTTCATATATTCAATTTATTCATCCTATAGTAAAAATTACTGTCATTTGCTTGATTATGCTTGTTATTGAATATAGTCGCCAGCATGTCAATAACCAATCTTTTTTCATAATCGGGGTATGTTTATTGAATAATAATATGGAAAATGAATCTACAGCTGCTGACAAGGCAGCTTTATTTAGTTATTATTTTCTTTAATCGTGACTTCCTTCCTTTTATCCAATTGTTCTTCTCCCCAATAGCAAATTGCATCTAATACAGGAATCAGTGACAACCCCTTTTCTGATAAACTATATTCTACTTTTGGCGGTACTTGAGGATATTCCATTCGAATAATTAGTTGATCACTCTCAAGTTCCTTTAGTGTATTGGTTAATGTTTTAAAAGAAATATTGCCAAGCTTCCGTTTCAACTGATTATATCGTATAGGGTTATTGTTTAAATATAACGCATATAAAACTGTCATTTTGTATTTTCCGCCAATTAATGACAAAGTATATCCAAAACCAGTATCCTTCAAATTCCCTTCAAATAGATAAGATTCTTTTTTCATTTAGCACTCTCCTTTAGGTTAGTATCGTACTTTAATTACCGTACTTGTAAAAATATATAGCATACAATAAGATGAATGTACATCAAAATAATGAAAATAAGGGAGAAGGGTGAACTAGTAATGAAAACCATTGTCTATGCACATCCATGGGAAGGAAGCTATAATCATGCAATTTTAACTTCTATCACGAAACACTTAGAAGCTAAGAAAGAAACATTTCAAGTGATCGATCTATATAAAGATGGATTTAATCCCGTATTTACAGCAGAAGAATTGGCGCAATTTAATAGAGGAGAAACACCTTACGAATTAGTTAAGGACTATCAAAAAAAATTAAGTCAGACAACCGAGTTGATTTTTATATTTCCTGTCTGGTGGTGGGACTTACCTGCTATTCTAAAAGGATTTATTGATAAAGTGATGTTGAGTGGATTCGCTTTCCTAGAGGATAAAACAACAAGTACTCTCAAAGGGCTATTGACAAATATAGAAAAAACAACTGTGATTTCAACTTCTACAACGGATAAAGAATATATTGAATCTGAAGGAGGCAATGCTATTCAAGGAGTTTTCATTAATCGAACTTTAGCTGACCTGGGAATTAAAAATGAATACACTAAATGGATACATTTTTCTAGAGTCAACTTAACAACAGATGAGAAGAGAAAACAATTTTTAAGAGAAATAACTCAAGAAATTTAAAGTAGAATGAACGGAAAAGACGTTGTTTGTGAAGACATGTACTTAAACAAACGGGAGCGATACTTTTACAAAAAGGTATCGCCTTTCTTTCTAAAGAGGTAGTTTGGTTTAATAAGGAGTATCGTCAGTTTTACGGGACTTTTAACTTTTAGTATAAAATGTTCTCCCACGATTTTTGGATTGTTATCATTTTATTACGAAGTGTTGGATATATTTTGTAAAAATCATTATTATAAATTTAATCAATAGTATACTGAGAATCTTGTTACAAAAAATATACATAGGAGTTTGGCGATGGAAAAGTGGGATTTGTATGATAAGCACCGTAATAAAATTGATAAACAAATAGCTCGTGGCGACGAAATGACTTCAGATGAGTTTCATTTAGTAGTACACGTATGTATATTTAACCCAAAAGGAGAGATGCTCATTCAGCAGCGTCAGCCCTTTAAGCAAGGATGGTCGAACCTTTGGGATATCACTTGTGGTGGTAGTGCGGTTGCAGGCGAAACAAGTCAGCAGGCTGCTTCAAGAGAGTTATTCGAGGAGCTGGGGATTCTTTATAACTTTGAACGGATACGCCCACGATTTACTATTAACTTTGAAAGAGGCTTTGATGATTATTATTTAATTGAATATGAATTAGATTTGAATGAATTGACATTACAGACTGAAGAGGTACAAGCAGTCAAATGGGCCTCTAAAGAAGAAATCTTAGAGCTAATCGAATTAAAAAAATTTATACCCTATTATGAGAGTATCATTGCTTTTCTTTTTGAGGGGCGACATCATTATGGCTCTGTTTGTCTTTAAATGAAACGTGTAAAGGATAAAAACATATAAAGATCTGGTGAGAACACAAAAAGATGATGTGAAGTATGGTCCTTAAAATAGTGCGTTAGTTTAAGAAAGCCCCTCTAATCAACTAACTTTGAGGGGCTCTTCATTTTTAGGAGGTTGACCAGTTCTTGGAGAAGACTCTTTATTCAAAGCCAACAATAATATCATTCCAATGATACAAGCTGTACCTACCCATTGAAATAAACCAAAGGCTTCTTTTAACCAAAAGACCGTTGTCAAAACAGCAGCTAGTGGCTCTATGCTTCCAAGAAGACTTGATTCTTTAGGTAGCAGACTTTGTAAACTTTCTATATAGAACCAAAATGCAATCATGGTACCAAATATGATAACGAAGACTAAATATAAATAAGCTTCTATCGTTAAGCTTTTAAGGTCCATTTGCCAGGGAGGATGGATAAAACTTAATGCAAAACCACCGATAATCATAGCCCATCCGACAATGACAAGTGAATGATATTGCTTCAGTAATGGAACTGCATAAAGAGTATAAAATGCTAATGCTATTCCTGATAAAACACCCCAAATGATTGAAAGTGCAGGTACAGATAATTGAGAGATTGAGCCGTTTGTTAATAAGAAAAAACAACCCAATAAGGCCAAAGAAACAGTCAACAAATCACTTCGTGTTAAAACCAATTGTTTGCGGAAAATTAAGTATACGATAATCATAACAGGCGCTAAATACTGTAATAGTGTTGCAACAGCAGCATTTCCATATTTAATGGAAGCCATATATGTGTATTGAACCGCAAGCATACCGAGTAACCCGAAGATAATTAAATGAATAGCTGTCCTTCGAGATTTCCAAACACCAAGTATTTGGGAACGATCTTTTCTGAAAAACTGAACTGCTAAGAGTAAAAATCCAGCTATAAGCAATCGGATTATTACCAACCAATCTAGATCGATTTGATACTGTTGAAAAAGCTTTTTTGCAACTGTACCACCGATCCCCCAAAATACTGCTCCCGTTATAACAAGAAATATGCCCTTTCGTCTATTCATCATAGATCCTCCACCCTTAAATATAAAAATAGTGTTATAATATTTAAATAATAAGTGGAAAACCTCTAAAATAATATCTGAATCGAATAAAAAAATATAAGTATATTGAGGTGATATATATGCAAATAAAAAAATTTATGGTTGATGAAAGTTTAAAAGAATTAACTGAACACCGTACAGTTGAGTTACCTATTGCTTGTTATGAAACTATCATTAACCAAAATATAAATGGATATGTACCACTTCATTGGCATGATGAATTTCAGTTTATCTTCATTGTAAAAGGAGAAGCAATTTTTCAAATAAATGAGGAGAATATTACAGTTCAAGAAAGTGAAGGGCTATTTATAAATAGTGGCTGCCTTCACATGGCAAAAGATAAGAATGAGTCGGGTTGTGTCTATATTTGTTTGAATGTTTCACCACACTTCATTTTATCTCAGGAACTTTATACAACCTATGTAAATCCCTATATTCAAGCAACTAATATACCTTATTTATTATTGGATCCAACGGAGCTTTGGGCGAAAAATATTTTAGCCTCTATCATGAAAATCAATCAGTTGATACAACAAAATCCACCATGCTATGAAATTGACATTACCGTACATCTTACTTTAATTTGGAAGAACCTAATAATAAATGGTATTCAATTAGAGTCCGAAGAGACGGAAATGTTAAAGAATAATCGAATGAAACAAATGCTAAATTGGATACACCTGCATTATGCTGAGAAAATCCTTTTAGACGATATTGCACGAGCTGGTCAATTAAGCCGTTCCGAATGCTGTCGATATTTTAAACGAATTTTAAAGAAAACACCTTTAAATTACGTAAACGATTATCGAATTCAAAAAAGTTTAATTTTATTACAACATCCAGATTCCAATGTTACAGATGTTACCTATCAAGTAGGATTTAACAGCACAAGCTATTTCATCGATAAATTCCGAAAGTCTATGAACATGACACCATTAGCATACAAAAAATATAAGATTAGTTGTTCACTTGTGAAGTAGTACACTTAAACTATTTGGTGCGATACTTTTCCAAAAAGGTATTGATTTCTTTCTAAAGTAGGATGTTAGTTTGGTGGAAGAAGGAAATAAATACTTTATAGCGAAAGGTATTGTATTAAACTAAATTAGGGGTGTTCAAAATATTGATAAAATTCTTTGAATATAACTGGCAAGTAAGAGATGAATGGTTTGACTGGTGTAATCAATTAACAATTAAAGAGTTATTAAAAAATCGTATTGGCGGAGTAGGAAATATTTTATTTACACTTTTCCATATAATTGATGTGGAATATAGTTGGATTCGTGGTATTCAAGGGAAAGAGGATGTAGTATTTCAGTTTGATGACTATAATACACTTGAAAAGGTTAAAGCTCTTTCAGATAAATTACGGAAGGAAATCGCTGAATATTTGAGAAACATAGATGACTTGAAGGAACAGAGTGTCAGTGTCCCTTGGGATGAAAAGAAATACGCTGTAAATGATATAATTCACCATATTATTGCACACGAAATTCATCATATCGGACAACTTTCAGTTTGGTCGAGAGAATTGGGACTACAACCTCCGTCTTCTAGTTTTGTTGGCAGAGATCTAAAATTTGTTCATTTTTCTTGAACTATCAGGCACATTTTTTTCTTTTTGTTATTATCAGGAGCTGTATTTCTATAATAAATGTATTATGTGACAAACGGGATTAACTTAGGAAATTTAGTTATAAAGGAAAATGGAGAAGGAGGGAATTGTTATTTTCGGAATAAAAAATTACAATCCCAAATTGTATGAAGAATCGTTTGGAATCATAGCTGAATATAAATGTAAGCTGGAATCTCTGAAAGGGCAAACAATAGAAGAACTATGGGTGTCCTGGGATAGTATTAATGATGAATGACCTGCCAGTAATATTAAAATTTAAAACTTGCCAGTTAGAACTATGTGCATACAAGACTAATCAATATGCTGTAACTTTTGACCACATTGACCTGTTACAAGAGATTAATTACTTTGGTAGAAAACTAGTTTGGAAAAAGAACAAATTGGTAGAGCTTAATAAATTTTTAAAGAAAGAAATAAATACTGTTGAAATTATTCAATGGATGGAACAATTGATTGGCGTCGGTTTTGAAACTAATGAAGGTTTTTTTGCAATATGTAATGGCTTAGATGAAAATGAAATTGTTACAAGAAAGCATATAGATCAGGATTATAATTATATCAATATATAGTTTGTTCAAAGGGTAACTTGCTTAATATAGGAAAAAAGAGGCAGCATGATTGGAATAAACTAAAGTAAGGGAAGAATTGTACTTAGACTAGGGGCATTGATCCAAGACGGATGAATGCTTTTTTATCCATTATGGTACTGAAGCTGCAGGCTGCTGCTTGGTATTAAACTTATGAATACAAAAAGGTGTGATCCATATGAAATTATACGATAAACCGATTAGAGCATATTTACACAACGAATTAAGTGCTATAGAGGAACATGACGGTGAACTCGTTTATCATTTTGAAAAGGGGTACGTGACAGTTCTTGGTGAGTTTGAATGTGAGAAGTATGTTGGAGGAACAGCTTGTATTATTTTTAATCAAGAAGATGTTATATCTGTTGGAAAAGGAATGCTACGATTTATTGACAAAGGAGTCAATGAAAAAGAGGGAGCCTTTTTTTAATGACTAATAGATACTATGAAGCAACGGCACTCTTTCTTGATCTTGCTATAATGGCAGATTAGTCAGTAAAGAATTTATAAATATTGGTTTATTCTGCATTTTATAAGAAAATAAAATGATTATTGAGTTAATAGGGGGTAATTTATGAGTGTTGAAATGATAAAAATTTACGATGAACAAAAAAATCCATTAGGCATAACTAGTCGTGATATCGTTCACCAAAAAGGTTACTGGCACGATACCTTTCATTGTTGGTTTTTAAAAAATGAAAATAATATAGATTATATATATTTTCAATTACGTAGTAAGGTTAAAAATGATTTTCCTAATTTATTGGATATTACGGCTGCTGGTCATATCTTGGCCAATGAAACTGTTGGAGAGGGTATTAGGGAAATAAAAGAAGAATTAGGCATGGATGTATCAATGGAAGATTTAGAATTAATAGGTGTTATAAAGGATTGTATTATTACTGAAAATTTTATTGATAAAGAATTTGGCAATGTATATATGTATAGAGTAAATGAAGAACCTGTATATAAACTTCAAAAAGAAGAAGTATCTGGTATTGTAAGAACCAAATTCAAAAATTTTTATGATTTTGTTTTTGATAAGAGAACTGAAATTACTGTAAATGGTTTCATAATTAATACGTATGATGAAAAGTTAGAAATTACAAAAAGTGTTACAAAAGAAGATTTCGTACCACACTCTGGTTCATATTTGAAAGATGTTGTAACAATAATTAAGAATGTTATGGATTGCTAAAGAGAGGTATAGTTGTCAGGGATGCATTTCCTTAATAAATAAACAAATTTTATTTAAAAAGGCAACCAAGTTTGTAAACAAATATACTTCAACATCAACTAAAGGGGATTTTAGCTCGATTAAAACGATGGTCAGTTTTTTGCGGACTTTCAACTCTAAGTAAAAAATGTTCCTAATCGTCGTTATGGGAAAGTTACTCAATTTTATTCCCAATCTTTAAATATCTATTGTGAAATTCATTATGATAATCTGATTATATAGTATACTGGGCATCTTATTACAATAATATACATAAGGATTTTTGCAATGGAAAAGTGGGATTTATTTGATAAGCATCGTAATAAAATAGAGAAACAAATAACTCAGGGGGGATGAAATGAAACCAGAAGAGTTCTATTTAATAGTACACATATGTATATTTAATTCAAAAGATTCAGCAACGTCAGCCCTTTAAGCAAGGGTGGTCGAACCTTTGGAATATCACTTGTGGTGGTAGTGCTGTTGCAGGTGATACAGTCAGCAGGCTGCTTCAAGCGAGCTATTCGAGGAATTGGGGAATTCATAATAACTTTGAAAAGATTCGTCTACAATTTACTATTAACTTTGAACATGGCTTTGATGATTATTATTTAATTGAATATGAATTTGACTTGAATGAATTGACAATACAGACTGAAGAGGTACAAGCAGTCAAATGGGCCTCTAAAGAAGTACAAAGAACTTTTTAAGTTAGTAAATAATGTAGAAATCGATGAATGGATTCTCTATCCTATTAAAACCCAAATAAATTCTAAAAAAACATGGGACGATGTTGTTAGACAAAATAAGGAAGCAAGAGATGAAAGAATGTCTGAAGACCTTATTGCAATTGGTGATGATGGTTCGGGAGATCTACTGTGCTTTTAAAAAGTGAACAGAAAAATTGAAGATACCATTTTTCTCTGGAATCACGAAACAAGGGAATTAGACGAATATGCAGCTAGTTTAGAGGAGTTTATTAATTAAATATCTGAAGAAAATGATGAATAAACAGTAACACCCTTATTCAACGAATGCTTTCGTTAAAGATGGAATGGCTGTGGCGCTCCCGTTTACTTCTTGTGCAACTTGCAGTTTAATCGTTCATAGCTTTTTTTAGAGCCAGATATTATTCAAGAGAGACGAAACCGGCGCTCCCCTTTTGTTTAGGATAGAACCGGTTTAGGCATAATGAGTTTATAACTAGTCATAATGGATAACAATTTTAGATACCAGGAAAACCGTCTTTAAACATACATTCAACTTAGCTTTTTTCACTCTTTTTTTTACCTTTTTCCAAAAGCCATTTAATAAAAAAGTTTGGCTCTTTGATTCGACAGTTGTGAAAAGCAGAGATCTTCCATTCCCCATTTTGTTTGGCTATTACATTAGTATTGATAGATTCTCTTTTCTTATTATAATTTTTTTGGTTTGACATTTTTGTATTTCCTATACAGTGAACAATTGCTAGTTCATCATTTAGGAAACGAATGCTCGTAATTCGTCCTTGCATTTGTGATCCCTTTAAGACACCATTAAATAAATCCTGATGTGATCTCTCTACTTCTTTTTTTCCTTTTAAATGCTGTCCGAAAAAAGTAACATAGTCAACATCTTCCGTAAAGCAATTCGCAAATGCTTCGCCATCTCCATGACTCCATGCCGAAAACATTTCATTAAATAAAAAGTGTATGGCTTCTTTATCTGTTTTCCATTTTTGTGTCATTTGAATGTTCCTTTCTCTTATCGTTTTTTATGCTCATCTTAATCTGTTCTTTAAAATTAGTTGCCCATTGTTTTTCTAGATTCCATTGCTCTGCATTTAGGTGCATTAAACTTTCTATGGTCGTATAAAATGAGGTACGATGCATTGACTTAACATGCTCAGGATTTTCATCAAATTCTAATTGTTGGGCCTTGATATGATCAATTGCTGTTTGACAATATTTTATATAGTGATGAACCAAATAGAGTTGATCTTCTTCGTTTAGAAATTCAAAGTAGATGGCCTTTATGTGAAAAATTTTTTGGTAATTTCCAAGATTTTTTTTTGTATCCATCATCAACTCAAAAAAACGTGATTTACCTTTATTCGTTATTTCGAAAGTACGACTTGGCCGATCGGTAGGAAAAGGGACAGTGGCTGGATCAGATTCTTGAATCAGACCAGATTTCTCTAATTTATTAAGCAATGTTGAAAGAGTTCCTCTGCTCACCTGCTCCCATGGACCAATGGTGTCATTTGATATTTTTGAGATAAGATATGCATGTAATGGAAATTTCATTAATAACGAAAGTACAAGAAGTTCATACATTCATTATCAAGCTCCCTTCTATAGTTTTGTTAAAACTAATTTAATAAAACTATATTCAATACTTTAACTTTTGTCAATGAAATATGAAAAAAGTACGTATTGCTTATTAAATAAACTGGCTCGTTTCTAATGTAAGAAGTTGTCTTTTTTATACTCTAAACAAAAGATTGTGAGGTTATTCACTTAAACTAACATGTGCTTTAAAGCTTGAAGTTAGATCCTACTTTTATAAAGCTGGATTTCAAAAATACATATTACAGACGCCTTTCTAGTCATGGCAGCTAATGTATCGTTCGTTGGATTGTACTTATTGTATTAATGCTTAAATCATTAAACGTCTAAACCTTGCTAAATAAGGATTAGACGTTTTCTTTATTATTCAATAATCTAGTTAATAGAAAAATGAACACTACTTCTTATATAATACTGTGCAATAGTTTAAATTAAATAGAGATTCTAGCTAGAGTTAGTACAAGCTGAATTATTTTTCCATTTTCCAGCATTGCATTAATTGGTGTATGCTTTCCTCGATTTTTTCTAATGGAATGCCTCCAAACCCTAACAGGAATGTTGGATACTTATATTCAATTGGTTTTATAAGATAATCGCTTAATGGATAAATGGAGATATGGCTTTTTGCTGCGATAGCTTTTAGCTCATTTTCACTTTTGGGCAAGGGTAGGGAAATTAAAATATGCATCCCGGCTTGATCTCCAGTGATGATGACTTCTGGATAATCTGTTTTAAAGATATGGATCAGTTTATCAAGTTTTTTACGATAAATTTTCCGCATACGATTTAAGTGTTTTGAAAAATAACCGTCTCTCATGAAGCTGGCTACTATATGCTGGTCAAACCTTGGTACAGTTGCCGAATAATAACTGAATGTTTCCTTATATTTCTTCAACAATGTAGAAGGCAAAAGAAAATAGGCCAATCGCAATGAAGGCATTAATGACTTGGTGAACGTACTTAGATAAATCACCTTATTGTTTTGGTCCATCCCGTGTAAGGCGGGAATGGGTTTACCAGTGTAACGAAACTCGCTGTCGTAATCGTCTTCAATAATGTAGCGATTTTTACTTTTGGCTGCCCACTGCATTAACTGTGTTCTCCTTGTGGCGGAAAGAACGGCACCTGTCGGAAATTGGTGAGAAGGTGTAATATAGACCACATTCGCCTTTGTTTTTTCCAGTTGATCCACCATCAATCCGTCTTCATCAACTGGAATAGGGATGGCTTTATTTTGCAGTTGAATTCTAGGGCTTGCTGAATAGCCAGGATTTTCAAGGGCTAAGGTTGAATCTTTTTCAAGCAACTTTAAAATCATAGGAAAGAGTTGTTCTGTTCCTGACCCAATCACAATTTGCTCTGGTTTACATATTATCCCACGCGATTGATATAGGTATTTGGCTATTTCCGCCCGTAAAGTGTATTCCCCTTGTGGTTCTCCAATCTGTAGCAACTCCTTTGACGGTGTATCATATAAATTTTTTGCATACTTTCTCCACTGGGAAAAAGGAAAGGAATCTGTGTCGATTTTTCCAGGATGAAAGTCAATTCGGATCATTTCTTTCTCTATATCCTCCATAGGCAACTCAACATTTTCTGTTTCAATATAAGGTAATTCGTTTATATCCTCTACAAAAAAACCAATCCGTGGTTTTGAGACAATAAATCCCTCTGCAACCAGTTGAGCATATGCCACTTCGATAGTTGTTTGGCTGATGTTTAAAAAATCGGCCAATTTTTTTTTGGAGGGGAGTTGCGTTCCAACTTCAATTTGTTGGCTTAAAATAGCAGATTTGATTCCCATATATAGCTGCTCATATAAGGGTTTAGTTGTGTTTTTATTCAATTCAAACATAAGCATATCCATTCGGGAAGTATCCTTTCTGACCACGTTATTTTTATAAAAATTGACACTTTTTATATTGTCAGATTTTATTATACTAGTAATCATGAAGAAGAGGATATTCTTTTTTTAAACTGAAAAACAAATACTTGAAGGAAGAGGAGAATTTTGCATGTTTACGACAAAACAAAACAAAACGAGAATCCTAGTTCTCAATGCACTTTTTATTACTTTAACGTTTCTTGCTACAATGTTTATCAACATCAGGCTGCCACTGATGGGAAATGGGGGACTAATCCATTTGGGTAACGTGCCGTTTTTGATTGCTGCATTTCTTTTTGGCAAGAAATCTGGTGCGATTGTAGGCGCTTTTGGAATGGCTTTATTTGATATTATGTCAGGCTGGACATTATGGGCTCCATTTACATTTGTAATTGTTGGTACTATGGGATATATAGCAGGACTTATTGGGGAAAAGATGCCTGGCAAAAAGTCTTTTGTATATATAATGGCAGTTGCTGTTGCCATGATCATCAAAGTTGTCGGCTACTATTTTACAGAAGTAATCCTTTATGGCAACTGGATCCAGCCATTCGGCTCCGTGCCAGGTAATATCATGCAACTTGTCATCGCCGGCATCATCGTCGTGCCACTTACAAAAGGGTTTGAGCAACGCATTATTAAGAGTGTCCATTAAGAGTGCCTGGCACCACAAAAAGACAAAAGGGATTAAAATGTCCTTGCTGAGAGTACATTTTAATCCCTTTATTTAGTGTGGAACTAATCAACCAATTTGTTTACATATTAAAAAAATTCATACAACCCTTCGTCAAAATATCGAAATTCATCCATGGTAATCTGATAGTGTTTATATCCTGCATAAAAAGCTTCTTTAAACCTGTTATTATGAACAAAGCTTCTAATGGCTAATGCTTCATCATAGCGGGGATCACCAACTGTCATGCCAGCGACATCAATGAACTTTGTTACAGCGCCATTCACAACAAGAACATTGTCTGTTGTGCAATCTCCATGTATAATCGTTTGGTTTATTGGCGCTGGCTTGTTGCTTTTCAACAAAGTGAGAAGTTCATTGGATCCTTCTGTCCATCCTTTTTTAACATAATACTCCGCTTTTAGAAGACGTTCAGATAACCATTCACCTACATGATGAAATGGATCCATTATTTCTGTAGTATGCAGATTATGTAAAAGTTGACCAAAGCTTTGGATTAAAGCACATTTCTCTGTGTCTGTTTTTGCTTGGTTTAAAGCAGCTGTTAAGGTGATCCCTTGTTCATAGGACATGATCAAATGACTGCTGGCTTGTTCCTTTATAAATCCATAGTAATACGGAACAGGAATAAATTCTTTCCCGATTAATTTTTCTAAAACACATGCTTCTGTCTGAAGCCAATCTCGATATTTTTCATCAAAAGCGCTTTTTAGTATGTAGGTGCCACTTCTGGCCAGCATTTGATACACGGTAGAAGTACTGCCTTGTTCAGCAACAAGAGAAATAGATAGAAGCGATCCAATTATTTTCTCTAACTGCTTTAGTGGTAATTCGTTCAATTCTTTCACCAGCTTTCCATTATTCTATTTTTATATGGCCAAGAAAAGAGTAAAGAAAGAATCTTGATGAGATAGGTCACTGGAATAATTTATAATAATATTATTATGTTAACTAATGATTTTGGGACATTTTTTTCAAGCATATCCTCTATAATGATAGAAGAGTGCAATAATTTATTGCTTTCGACCATTATCCTTTTTGCGATACATATTTAAAAGCAAATCATAGATAAGATAGACAATGACAAATACAATAAAAATGTTGTACCAGATAGTATCAATGTTTGTTAAGATTAATAGAAGACCTAAACCAGTAATCAAAATTTTTATCAATACATGTAACTTATTCATCATCATTCACTCCCAACCAATTCTTTAAAATAAAGATCCCCCATTCAAACAAATTAATAGTAATAACTCTATCAAAGAAAAAACATAAAGAGCTAAAAATAAATCAAAGTAGAATTCTCCTATAGAATAAAATCCGCTTTATCTGTTATCAATGCCTTAAATAGAAAGTATATAAGGGAAATCAAGGTTCATTCCAAAAAATTGAAGTAACAAACGGTACTATACCGTTAAGAAAAAGATAAGGACATTGCCGATAAGGCGCTAATTTGAATGACTCCTTTTTTTAAGAAACCAGAGATAATCCCAATGAGAGGAAGAAGCCATATGAGTATGATAGAAAGAGTATTGGAATAGAGACACGCATAAAAAATACAACGATAAAAGCCATCAGCGATATAATAAAAATAACAAAAGATCCAACACCAAAGAAATTCCGTTTTACATAATCTCTTATCCTTTTTTGTTTAATATTACCATATTGCAGCTTTAATAATAAAGAAAAGGAGTTTGATAGATAAATGCCTATTTACTTCACCAACCAAGAAATCGAAATGGTAAATCAATTAAATAAAACTGGCTATTTAACTGGAAAAGCAGAATTTGTGGATATAGACTTTCTCCCTTCTTATAGATGGATGATAGAACAAATGGGTAAGAGGCTGAATCATAATGGCTCCTATCCTATTTGGCTGTGGACGACAAAACCAAATTTACAGTCGGAAGGACATTTTAATAAAGGAACAAAAGCTGTATGTTTAACAGTCGAGATACCAGAAAACCAAATTCTGTTTTCTGATTTTTCTGCTTGGCATTGTGTGTTAAATAACGGTTTTTGCCCTATGACTGAGGAGGAAGATACTTTATTCGACGATGGTAAATTAACTATTACAAAGGAGCAAAGCTGGGAAAGAATTTTCGATTTAGCAAAATTGCGTAATTCAGAAATGTGGAATAACGGGGATCAAATAGTTCAAGGGGTGACACCTATAATTCAAAAAGAACAGATTGTAAATATAGAATATTTTATTGCAAAATAATAGATTTATTGAAATAATATCGTGAATGAAAAAGAGGAATTAGCTCCTTTCTATGGAATTTTTAAATTAATGTCATAGATTAGGAGAAAAAAGATGAAAAATATATTAGTGCTAGGCGGCACGCGTTTTTTTGGAAGGAAGCTTGTGGAATTGCTGCTGAAAGAGGGACACCGTGTTACGATTATGACTCGAGGGACTGTAAGTCATCCATTTGACAACGAAGTGAAACATATTATCGCTGATCGTTCTAAAAAGGAACAATTACAACATCATTTCGCAGGTCAAACCTTTGATATTGTTTATGACAATATCTGTTATACACCTAATGAAGCAAAAGACTTTTGTGATGTATTTAATGGGAAAATAGGAAAGCTTGTGTTTACTTCCTCTTTATCTACTTATCCTGTTGATGGAAACGAAAAAAGAGAGGCAGATTTTCATCCATACAACTATCCAATACAACTAGATAAGAGCGAATTTGTTTATGATGAAGGAAAGCGGCAGGCAGAAGCAGCATTTTTCCAGTATGCAGATTTCCCCGTTGTAGCGGTAAGATTTCCAATTGTGTTAGGGGAAGATGATTACACGCGTCGGCTGCATTTTCATGTTGAGCGAATTCAACAGGATAGAACGATCGGCTTTGTTAATATGGAGGCAGAAATGTCCTTTATTCTTGCTTCGGAAGCGGCCGCATTTTTAAAGTGGGCAGGTTTTTCAGAGGTGGAAGGGCCATTTAATGCGACAGCAAATGGGAAAATTACAATGAAAAAATTAATCCAAATAATCGAAAAGATTACAGGACATACTGCAAAAATTACCCTTGACGGAGATGAAGAAGATTTCTCTCCGTATGCCATTCCTGCATCATGGTATATGAATACGGAAAAGGCAGAAAAAGCAGGATTTACGTTTACGAATCTGGATGATTGGCTGCCAGCTTTGATTAAGAAGATTGCAAAAGATAATAAAAAATAATCTGTATTACTGAGATTTTAAGATAAAAATGTAACGAAGAAGAAATCCCCCGAGAATTAGACCATATTTAGTGTATGTCTTATTCTCTGGGGATGTTTTTGTGGAAAGGAGAAATATAGTCTTAGAAAGAGAAAAGAAACTAAAGGAAGATACCTATTATACAAATGTTTTGTCAGATGGATAACAACGGAATTATCATTAACAAAAAAATTAGTTGATATGATAAGTCGTATAAAAAGAATAAATAGCTCTACAAAGTAATTTTCGGGAGACTGGCAGTTGTTTTATTAACGAAAGAATAGATGTTGATATTTATAACACTTCCCTCATCTGTAAAATTCAATTAAATACAAATTGACATATCGTATTTTTTAGATATAATAAAAACCATGAAACCTATTGAAATCTTTAAAGCCTTATCAAATGAATCAAGGCTGCAAATTTTACATTGGCTAAAAGAACCTGAACGTCATTTTGTACCTCATGAAGGGATTGATATGAGAAAAACAGGGGTATGCGTTAGTCAAATAACAGAGCAATTAAAAATGACGCAATCAACAGCTTCTCAATACCTAAATATACTTTTGCGAGCTGGGCTGATTAAGACAGAGCGTATTGGAAAGTATACGTATTACAAAAGAGATGAAGAAGCAATAAAAAATATTGCAGCTATTTTGGAGCAAGAGATCTAAAGTAAATGTAACTGAATTCTCTCTAAGAATTCAGCTTTATTTACACCTAACATATCGATATATCACGATATGTTTATATTTATCATTTACATATCGTCTTTTCTAGATATGTAAATATAATATGCGAAGGAGAGATTATTTTGTCTAACACATTTAAAATTTATATTTTAGCACTTATTAGTTTTTTAGTTGGAACATCGGAGTATATTATCTCTGGTGTATTGGATAACATTGCAGATTCACTAGGAATCACTTTGGCGGCTGCAGGACAATTAATAACGATATTCTCGCTTGTCTATGCAATCTTTACACCCATTCTTATGGCACTAACATCAGGCATGGATAGACGAAAGCTTATGATTGTATCACTGGGCTTGTTTGTGATAGCAAACATATTTGCATTCTTATTGCCAGGTTACACCTTATTTGTTTTCTCAAGAATTATAATGGCACTAGGCGCTGGAATGGTCGTCGTTACAGCTCTGACTATCGCGGCAAAAATAGCACCTGAAGGTAAACAAGGTAGTGCAATAGCTACTGTAGTGATGGGATTTACAGCATCTTTAATCATTGGTGTTCCACTAGGACGAATTATTACAGATGCATTCAACTGGAAAGCAGTATTTGGCGGAATTGCGTTCCTTGGGTTATTAGCGATGATCATCATCTCATTCGTAATACCGTCAACAAAAGGAGATGAACCGGTTCCGTTGAGACAACAACTTGCTCTCCTAAAGGATCGAAAAGTAGCGATTGGTTTATCCATCACCTTTTTCTGGCTTGGCGGGTATTCAGTTGCTTACACATACTTATCTCCTTATCTTTTGAACATCTCAGGTATCCATGAAAAATTATTAAGTGGAGTTCTGCTTATATTCGGTGTTGCTAGTTTATTCGGCTCAAAATTCGGTGGTTTTAGCACAGACAAATGGGGTGTGTCACGTACATTAATAGGTTCGATGCTTCTACACATTGTCATGCTTATTCTTTTATCATTAATCACTCACACATATGTTGGTGTTGTAATCATACTAATATTGTGGTCCTTTGCAGCGTGGACATCAGCGCCAGCACAACAGTTCAATTTGGCAACCATAAAACCAGAATCATCCGGAGTACTTTTAGGACTAAACCAGTCAATGATGCAATTATCAATGGCTGCAGGGGCAGGAATTGGTGGGATATTTGTAGAAAAGGTATCGCTAGGTTCCATCACCTGGGTAGGAGTACTTGGATTAGCTATAGCTATTTTTATGGTATTAAAGTCTTCTCGTGGCAACTTACATAAATAGTTGAAAACAAGGTAAAAGGAACAAAAGATTTCAAGTATAATAGGTTTCTCTCTAAGTTGTTAATACTAAATGGAAAGTTTTTAAAAGGTTGCTGGTGGATTATAACGGGTTCTTTTTTGGAGTATAGAGAAAACAATCCAATTAGATATGTAATTAACATGAAAAACGACCAGATTTTTGTCTGGCCGTTTTTCATATCTTATTTCTTAAAATATATACACCAATCATAAGAAATAAAAATCGTATAGTAACAACTAATAAAAATCTTTATGACCATTCTTTCTGCTTATAATATTGGCGTATTTTGCAAGTGGTTTGTCGCAGTTCGCTAGTTACAAGACTCTATTGGAGAGGTATTATTAAACAGTACCATTTGTAAAAAAGGACATAATTACATTTAAAATTAGTAATGTAAATAGAAAAAGGAGGACCATATATATGACGTTGTATGCCTCTGACCGTATTAAAATGCCGGCAGGATTTTGGACAGGATTACGTCAATTGGGGATAGACGCCATCGACATGGTTGGAAAAGCACAATTGCCAATCACCATTGTTTCTGATCCAGTTGTCACCACAGCCCAATATTTTGCGATTTGGCAGGCTTATTCCGATCTCGTTGACGACACTGCGAAAGGAATCATCAAGCTTGCGACATCCTTTGAAACAGATCATTTCCCTCCGACTGTCTTAGCAACTTACCATGCTCGTGACTACCGTGATGCCTTAAAGCGGATGGCTAGGTACAAACAACTGTGCCCTCCTGAAAGCTTATATATTACCGAGGAAGGGGAACACTGTACAATTGAAATAAAATCATTGCATAGTGAACAACCCGGTCTGACCATATTAATTGGTATTACGATGGCATTTCTTCTCGAACTGGGACGTCGGGGTACAGGTCAACCTTTGACAGCAAGATTCGTAGAATTTTCGACCCATTCAATTGGCGACCTACAGTTACTTGAAGATTACTTTGGCTGCCGAATTCAGCTCGGTACAAATTGTAACAGGTTGACTATACATCGAGCAGATCTGGATCGTCCCTTTGTCTCATACAATGCAGAATTGCTAGAGATATTAACTCCCGTACTCGAACAGTCGTTGAATGAGCAAGTACGCAGACCTTCTATTACTGAGACAGTCAAGTGGATCATGAAACGCAGCCTAACAGGAGGTCGCCCTGATATTCAGACTATTGCGAGCGAGTTAGGGTTAAGCGATCGTACTTTGCAGCGGCGGCTTACGGAAGAAGGCACGAGCTTCAAGCATTTGTTAACAAAAGTTCGACATGAGCAGGCAAAAGAGTACCTGGCAGACCCCTCACTTGATATTAAAGAGGTCGCCTTTTTAATTGGATATGAAGATCAAAGCTCGTTCTATCGAGCCTTTCATCTTTGGGAAGGTACTACTCCTTTAAAATGGCGCACTGAATATCTCGATTTAAACTTGATTAATTGACCGTTTACTTTTGGAACTGTATTATCAGTCGGATAATTTTAATAATAACTAGAATTTACTTCAAACGAAAAGGAGCAATGGATTATGCAGCTAGATTTAAAAAATAAAACAGCTTTAGTCACTGGATCATCAAGAGGGATTGGCAAAGGAATTGCCATTGAACTAGCAAAAGAAGGTGTTAATGTACTAATTAATGGCCGAAATTACGAGGAGGTGGAACAAACCGTAAATGAAATTAAACTAGAGTTCCCTGATACCTTCCCTCAAAATGCCACTGCTGATATAGTAGATATTCAACAAAGGGAAGCATTATTTAAAAAGCATCCTCAAATTGATATTTTAGTTAACAATACGGGGATTTATGAAATAATGAAATACGAGGACGTCAACGATGAAGTATGGGAAAAGTATATCCATACCAATGTTCTTGCCGCAAATGGATTATCTAAATTTTACTTCCCGAAAATGATAAAAAATAATTTTGGTAGAATTATTTTTATTGCGAGTGAAGAAGCAGTTATGCCTTCGGGACAAATGCCGCAATATTGTATGACAAAAACAATGCTATTATCATTGTCAAAAAGTCTATCTAAATTAACAATAGGAAAAGAAGTCACTGTTAATACGATTATGCCAGGTCCAACACTCTCCGAAAATGTTCATCAAATAATTGAGGGGATGTATCCTAATGAAGATATGACATTTTCAGAAAAAGAGAAAAAATTTATGACCACAAATCTACCTCAGTCTGAAATCCAGCGATTTATCAGACCAGCTGAGATAGGTAGATTAGCTGCCTTTATATGCAGCCCTTATGCATCCGCTTTTAAAGGTTCTCCGATCCGCATGGATGGAGGCATGGTACCGACTATTTACTAGCACTTTTTCCTTTACTCATCTCTCAGAGTAAGTAAAAATTCTTTCAATAAACAAATCTTTGTCGAAATGACGAGTGTGCGTTTTCTTTTTCTGCTAAGCGTTGTTTACAGTAGATTACTCTTTTACTATTAAAGCGAACAACTGCATACTAATATTATTTTGCAACTTAATAATCATACATAGTGATTTTGTGTTTAAAAATAAACAATTAAAATGTTCTATTTGTACTAAATAAATTGAAACTAATGAAAGTCTTCAAGTTGAACTATAATTTCCATACACCGAAGTTAGAGTCAATATCCTAACTTCGGGCAGTATTAGCAAAAAATGCTAACTCAGGAGCATATTATCATTTATCTTTTGCTTGCCTGCAGAACGTCTATTACCAAATGCCTTTTTAGCTAAATAAATTTTTTCAAATCATTAATCGCCTGTAAATGCATGCCTTCGTGAAAAATCGTACGAATCAGCACTTGTTCGATTGTCTGCATTCCCATATCAATTGGGGGATATTCTTTTTCCAGATCAGCGCCGTACTTCTCTAATATGGCTTGTGGTTGTGACTGCAAAAGTACTTTTAATTCCGTAAAAGAAGGTGTTTCTTCTGTAAAGTTGGCTGGTGTAGTACCGAAACCAAACCATTGATTGAATTGTTTTGAGATAGCAGTGGGTACTTTAGTCAATGCCTCAATCCATAATAACTGATCAAGATATAGGTGACCAAGATTCCAGCGGATATTATTCCTAAACCTCGCTGGAATGATTTCTGCCTGTTCTTCTGTCAACGATTCAACGGCCCCTAAAAGTTCCTTTCGATAGGTTTCTAATTGTTTAAACAAAACTTCCTGACGTGGTTCCATTTTATCCACTCCTTTAAACATTAAATTACTATAAACATTCGCTATATATTTGTCTTTTTCCTGCACTGAAAGAATAGAGATCTGTCTAACGGAAATAATAGAAAAAATAGAATTACAGTCAGGAGGAGAACAATGCCTCGCAAGGATGTAGAGATTAGTGAAGAAGTAGAAAAAAAAGAACCGACGAATATGAAAAAGGAAGAAGGAGAAGAAGATAAATTAAACCGGATGCTGGCAGCAGTAATGGAGTATATTTCCGATGATGAAGTGGAAGAAATCGACATTGAATACATATTGGATCAAACAGAAGGACTTCGCGACTGGTGGAATCAATACCGGGAGAAAAACCGCAAGCGCATGGAAAAAGAAATTAAAGAGTCATTAGGGGAATTGTCCCTTGAAGAATTGGAGAAGATTCGGGAACAAATAAAGGCAAAGCAATAGAAAAAAAGGTTTTCATCGTCGCTGATGAAAACCTTTTTAAATTTTTTTATTAAAAAAGCAGAAAAATGTGGATGTGATCAGCATATTCCTTTGATAGAATAAGAGAATCGAATTGGTAGATAAAATATTAAGAAATTCTTAAGAATTTTGCTTGGCAGATGTTAAGAAATTTTTTCTATGATAGAGACAGCGAAGAGAGAGAAAGCAGGTGGTTTTAAGGTGGAGAATGTCAATGTGCTCGTGGTGGATGATGAAAAAGAAATAAGAGATGCTATTGAAATATATCTTAAAAACGAAGGAATTACGGTGTTAAAAGCCAGTGATGGAATAGAGGCGTTGGAGATTTTAGTGGGAGAGACAGTTCATTTAATTTTAATGGATATTATGATGCCTAATTTAGATGGAATTTCGGCTACTTATAAAATTCGTGAGCAAAAAAATATTCCGATTATTATGCTGACAGCTAAAAGCGAGGATACAGATAAAATATTGGGATTACAAATAGGGGCAGATGATTATATCACCAAGCCATTTAATCCAATGGAGCTAGTTGCCCGAGTGAAATCGCAGTTGCGAAGATATGTAACACTTGGCACCTTTGATGGGGTGAAGAAAAAAATAGACCTTCATGGATTAACATTAGACCAGGAGGCGAAAGAAGTCGCCGTAAATGGAGAAAGTGTAAAGCTGACTCCGATTGAATATAAGATTGTTGTTTTGTTGATGAAAAACGCTGGCAGAGTATTCTCTATTGCGGAAATTTATGAAAGTGTTTGGAAAGAACCTGGATACAATGCCGAAAATACGGTAGCAGTACATATACGAAAAATACGTGAAAAAATTGAAGTGGATCCAAAAAATCCTCGCTTCTTAAAGGTGGTGTGGGGCATTGGCTACAAAATTGAGAAGTAAAGGCCTTTTTATTGTCTGGACACTGCTTATTACACTCGCGCTGAGTGGAATTGTATCTGTAGATATGTGGTTTAACCGTTATTTACACACGGATTTTTATCAAACATCGATATTTCAAGAAAGAATGCACTATTATAAGGATCTTCTAAGTGAAAATGAGTTATATTATATTCCGATTGAAGAGGCAAAGAAAAAAATAACCGTATCAGCTAAAGAAATAAATGAATATCGTTATTATTATGGTGATTTAAATGAACAAATTCAAAACATAAAAAGTCAGTATGAAGAGCAAATTCAGACCGCTAAAGAAACAGGAAGCTCAGAAGCAGAACAGCTATATACAGAAGAAAGAGATAAGAAAATCGCTGATATTACGAAAAATTTCCAAAGTGATGAATACGTAGAAGATAAGATTAAGAAAGAAAAAGCAAGACAATTAGATGAATACTATCAAGAATTACAGAATAGAGAATATGAGTATAAAGACTGGACTGATTCCTTCCTTTATTATTTTGAAAATAACAAAACAGGAGAAAAAGTAACAAATGTTAATCTTGCTCCGGGCGAAACAATTGAGAATAAGCTGAATCAGAAAAATACAAAATTTCTTGGCGATATCCATATAAATCCAAAGGATGAGTGGGAACAGCATTATATTTCTTTAGATTCTCCGTGGTATGAGTTTGGCGATCCCGATGCGGTTGCTATAGAAGTGTCTATTCTAAATAACATCAAGAAAAACATCGGCAGCTTTGAAGGAGTTATTGCTGTTCCTGACAATTTAAGTACTAAGAGTATGCTGCATAAAGACATGGATAATTATAAAACGCAACAAAAGCAAGTGATCTACTTTAGTGTTATTAGTATCATCAGCCTAGTTGCCAGCTGTATTCTCCTTTTAACTAAAAGAAGTATTTTAACACAATGGGAATACCCATTTTATAAGAAAATTCCAATTGATATCGGTATAATTTTTCTCCTTATAAGTTTAGCTGTTGCTATTATAGTTGTATGGGGAGTAAATGATCAAATAGTATTAAATTTATATAATGACGGCTCCTATTGGAAGGAAATTATTTTATTTGGCTGTTTAGCTTGGCTGTTTATATCCTTGTTCTTTATCCAAATGTCTCTATTATATAAGGAAATAGTAAAAGGCGATAAATCAATTTGGACAAAAACATTTGTTGGAAAATGTGTTAAAACAATCGGAAAACCAATGCTGCTATTATTTTCAAGTAGAAGTCCATTGACTAAATTAATCCTTTGTTTAATGATTGTTTTCGCGCTAGGATTTTGTTTAATGGCAGTGATTGTGGAACCATTTTTTGTGTTGTTCTTTCTTATTGCGGTCATAATTATCGGCATACCAGCCATCCATTATTTAGTGAAAAATGCAAAGTTTCTAGGTCAGTTAGTTCTATATACAAAGGAAATCAGGAGCGGTCGAAAAGTAAGTGACTTAGATATAAAAGCATCTAGTGAACTTTCAGCATTAGCAGAGACAATCAATACACTAAAAAATGGCGTGATTTATTCCCAAAATGCTCAAGAAAAAAGCGAACGCCTAAAAACAGAGTTAATTACGAATGTTAGTCATGATTTGCGAACACCTTTAACATCAATCATCAATTACACGGAATTATTGAAGAATAAAAATCTATCTGAGGAAGAAAAAGAGGGCTATCTAGGTATTATCGATCGGAAATCCCAACGATTAAAAGTACTAATTGATGATTTATTCGAGGTTTCGAAAATGGTCAGCGGCAATGTGGAATTAAAGAAGGAAAAAATAGACTTAGTGCAGCTTTTACAGCAAGCGTTAGGTGAATATGATGAAACAATTAAAGCGACAACACTTGATTTTCGTGTAACCAATCAAGAACCGTCGATTTATGCAACTGTAGATGGGCAGAAGCTTTGGAGAGTATTTGATAATTTAATAGGCAATATTTTGAAATATTCTTTAGAGCATTCACGTGTCTATATTTCCATTAAACTAGAAAAAGACCAAGCTATTTTGCAGTTTAAAAATATATCTAAGTATGAGCTTGACGATAATCTTGATGAATTATATGAGCGTTTTAAACGAGGGGATACATCGAGGCATACAGAAGGATCAGGTCTAGGACTTGCGATTGCGAAATCAATTATGGATCTACACCAAGGCATGATGAAAATCGAGACAGATGGCGATCTATTTAAGGTTACGCTCGCATTAAATCTAAGCGATTTGTAGTGAAAAGAAGTATGAATAAAAAACAAGCAGCCAAGCTGTATGCCTTAATATTTCCGATTACTCGCAATAAAAAGACAGCAACAAAAATAGTAATGGAAATGCTTCAGGCCGATGATAACCTAGGAGAGAAAGAATTAGCCCGCAAAGCAGTTAATAGAGCCATTGAAATGGTGAAAAAATAAATACGAAAAAATACTTTCTTTTCAACTAGAAAAGGAGGTATTTTTTCGTAGGAGAAATTTATGGTAAAATAATGGAAAGATTGCAAAAAATCGCAAAAAAAGAAGGGATGGGGGAAAGCAATTGACTCAAAATGCACAACCGCAATATGCGCCGCCTAAACATATTGTTTCGGCTGCTTCGATTGTCATCAATGAACAAAAGGAAATTTTATTAATCAAAGGACCCAAAAGAGGCTGGGAAATGCCAGGTGGCCAAGTGGAAGAGGGAGAGTCACTGAAAGCTGCAGCGATAAGAGAAACAAAAGAGGAATCAGGAATTGATATTGAAGTAATAAAATTTTGTGGAATCTTTCAAAATGTCAATGGTTCTATATGCAATACATTATTCTTAGCTAAACCGGTTGGCGGGGAATTTACTACATCACCAGAAAGTTTAGAAGTAGGATTTTTCCCTATTGAGGAAGCGCTCAACATGGTGAAATATAAGAATTTTAGACAAAGAATAGAATACTGTTTGGATGAGAAGAGCCAGCCTTTTTATGTGGAATTTTGAGAATGACATCGAAATAGATATAAATGGTGTCAAAATGCCCATATAAAAGGTGTATGGTTTACTCCTCGCAGGATCAAGAAATCCCACCGAGATTAAACCATTTGCCGAAATTCATTCTTTTGATCGTTTATTGAGTTATTTTCCATAAGATAATAATCGTTATTTCAGAAATTAGAAGTAGACGTTTACTTACATAAGGATTCACACACCTTTTTTGAGTGAACCTGCTTGAATAAGCGGATATTTAAAAAAAGCTGAACCATCAGGTATGGAAAAAGGGGAATTGATGATTTCCCTTTTTCTATACTGTATTTACAATAAACTATTATCTATTTACCTATAAAACAAACACAAAATAAGCTTCTTCTTGCTCGGTATCCTCGAAATATTTAATGCCCATATATTGAAAACCAATTTTGCCAAGTACATCTAAGGAAGCCTTGTTCGCAATACTTGCAGAAGCATTTATTTTTTGGATATTCCCTTGCTCTTTTGCGAAGGTTAAACAGGCAATGCCAGCTTCTGTAGCGTACCCTTTATTCCAATTAGGTTTGGAGAAATGGAAAATAAGCTCAGCTTGATCAACGGAATCTTCCATATTAAAGCCTGCTGCTCCAATAACTTGATTGGTTGCCAAATCAATAACACCATAAACGGAGAGTCCAAAATCTTCTTGGCATTGCTGATAAAAGTCAATAACTTGAGGCAGTAATGCAGAGGAAGTGCTGCCGCCACAATATTTCATTACTTCCTCATTTCCCCAAAATTGTTCACATGCATCTATATCTTCTTTTGTTAATAAACGAAAACCTAATCGCTCACTTGTAAAAAGTAAATCCACTATAAAAACTCCTTTAAAAAATTCTATTGTCATTATAATCATTTTAGCGTATGGGAACCAATTCATGCAAAAGTAAATAAAAATACCAGAAGACCGCACAAGTGAAGATATCATTGAACGAAAAATAGAGGATAGGAAAAGTCACGAGGATAACAGATTATATACAATTAGAAAGATAGAATGGGGAAAGGAATTTTATCCTTCTTTTAACGGTTAGCAAGCATCAAACTATTGGAGGGAATTAGATGGGAAATTTGCTGTTAAATCAGAAAGTTACAACCAAACCATCAAGTGGGCGATGAACTTCCACTTGATGGAAGTTTTGATTTATTATGAAGTTTCATATTTACTAATAGAACTTGTGATACTTTCAGCTAGTTGGGAACAGTCACCTTCAAACATGTGAAAAGTTAAGGAATGTAGTAAATGGTCGAATTGATTGTGTGGAGATTCTGCATTGCTTATTTCGGTAGACCAATTAATTTTAGGGATGGAAATAACAAACGAATCAGTTGTTTTCATGATGTATAATTTCGTATCTTTTAGTCCATGTTGGGCAATATCTTCTAATAAAGTAATCATTTCAACAACCTCCCCCTATTTTTATTTCCATTATACTCCTTTTTTTCGACGTTTTTTTCCAATAATAGAATATTTAATAAAATTGTTAAAGAATTGTTATTTTTGAAATAAAAAGAGCAAGGTTCATTTACCAGTTAGTAGACAAAAAGATATTGGGGAAGTAGAATTGCATTTTTATGTATTGCTTGGAGTGAAGAGGGAAGACTCCCTATGGGAAAAGGGAGTTTCAGTCTGAGACCCTGCAGTTTAGCAGGCAAATCGGGGTCATTCAGATTCAAAGAGATTAATAAATATACTTTACTCAAACTTTCATTTCCAAAATACAGGAGTTTGTCTACAGTTCGGGGTTGATTTTTATATGCTTTTTTCTTTTCATCGTAATGGATAATTAATTAGTTAAATCCCCATTATTTAAAAAATGGGATATTTTGGAAAAATGAAACGGTAAGAATTATCGTGAATATAGAACCAGCAGATGTTAATAAAACGATTTTGCGATTGTTTTGTTCTTTCGATGGCTTCAAAAACTCATATATTTGTATAGACCATATAGCTATTGCTGCTAATGCTATAATCAGGATAAAGGTACTATTCATATTTTTCACTCCCCAAGATAGTTTTTTATTATATAATTTATCATTCGTAGAAGAGATGACTGTCTTTTATACAGCTTATTACGTTTAGACCATTCTCGTCTTCATAAAAGTCATCCCCACCATGTTCTACGGATTTGATAGAAAAAAGGTTTCATTTTTTAGTGTCATGCTCGGCTATTGGGAAAACGTGTAAGTTGTAGGGAAGAGAAAGCACCAGAAATAAACTCTTGAAAAGGTTAATGTTTCAAACAATAGCAGACTGTTATATACTAATAGTTCATTATGTACGTTTTTTACCAGAATAAAAGGATAAGACTAATTAATGTTACGTAATATATTAGAAAAATCGGAGTTGATTTTATGAGTAAAGCAAAGGCTAAAGGTAAAGGCGGTACAGGCAGAGGAACAGATAAAAAAGGCTGGAATCGTTGGCAGGCTAGTGCCAATAAAGCAAAGAGTAACAAGCCTTATAAAAGCAAAGGGGTTAAGAATCGTAAAAATGCAGAAAATACTAGCAATCCTGCTTCAACCGAAAAAAATAACTAATCTCCATATTAAGAATTTTTTACTGAATAGATAAAGTAGCGATGCTTCCCTTAGGAAGGATCGCTTTGTTTTCTTGTCCAAGAAAGTTCTCTATTGGAAATGTTATAACCATTTTGCTTTAATAATATGTTTGACGGATAGCATCTCAATAATTCCTTCTTCAGAAGTAAAATGTCCGCCAAAAGGTAATAAAATAAAAGGAATTTCAAGTTTATTTGCTAAGGAATTTGAGATTTGCCAATCGATGATGCTATCAGTTCTGGATGAAATTAAAAAGGATGCTCCCAGGAAATGCTTGATTCTATCCAAATTTAATTCGTGCATATAGGGATCAAATTGTGGGAACGCTGTAATGGGTTCTGCAAATCCAGAAACAAAAATAGCCCCTTTAATTAGTACATTATTACGTGAAAGGTATCTTAAAAACGTAATAAAGCCTAAACTGTGGCAAATAAAATAAGCATCTTTCGGTTCTTTGATAGCTCTATCTAAGTCGAGATCCCATTGCGTAACATTTGCGATGGGTGCCATCCGTATAGTCCACTATTTGATATTAAAGGCGTTTTTTAAATCTAAGATAAAGTAGTGAAAAACAAAAAGAAAGAGGGGGGAAGTTATTCTGAGTGATATTACCTTCCAAAAACACGCCTGCATTGTTAATCAATATATCAAGCAAACCATTTTCTTGTTCAATGTTTTCTACAACGGAGAATATGGGAGTGGGGTATGAAACCTCAATACCCACTGTTTTAGCTTTAATATCTTCCTTTTCTAATAATGCTAATGCCTCAAGCCCCTTTTTCCATTTCTCAATCCTATTAAAATCTCATTCCTATTTTCCCTAATTGTCTATCTGTCTCAAAACCAATTCCTTTGTTATCGCCAGTTATTAATACTATTTTGGATTAATCCATAAAATATCCACCCTTAATCATTTTCTTAATCTGTTCCTGCAAAATGTATTCATGTCTCGTCTCGACTATTAACATGTGATCATGATATGAACTCTTTCATTTCTGATATATTAAATATAGTGAAAATGATTGGTACATGTAAATATGCTCATTTTTGTAACTTAATGAATGGGGTGGCATTATGGGATATAGGTTAAAAAAATAATGGAGAATACAGTGAAGAGGTTATAAGAGCTTATCCAATTGAGACGGCTTTACAGATTGTAGGTGAAAATGGAAAGGTATCAAAATCGATATATTATCCGAAAAAACAATCAGATTTAATGAACTTAAACGATTAATATCGGGAATATCACAAAGAATACTAACTTAGCAACTGCAAACTTTGCTGGATGTTACAATTTGTATGTATACTCTAAGATTAAAAGGCGGGATTCAATTCGTAATTGCTATTAGAGAATTAGTAGATAAGAATAAAAAGTAGAATGTCCAAAAAGAAACCAAAATAATTATTGACTGGACAGTCCAGAAAGTGATAAGATGGATTTGTCAGGAAGGGGAACTGTAATTATTTATTACAGAACCTTATTTTTTTGATATTTCTAGACTGAATAGTCAATAATAAAAAGAGAGGAAGATAATAATGGATAATCAAGCATTATCAGTAGAAGAAATCCGCGAAAGAGCACAGGAGATATTTAATAAACATCTAAAACATCTATCTAGTGGAGATATTAAATCATGGATCAATCTTTGGGCAGAAGGCGGGGTATTAGAATTTCCATATGCTCCGAAAGGCTATCCAGATATGCTGGTAGGGAAAGAGGATATTTATGATTATATGCAAAGTTTCCCTGAAAACTTTGAAGTAGAGTTTACAGATCCTATTTTTCATATAACAGAAGATCCTGAACTAGTTATTGCAGAGCTCAATTCTATTGGAAAGCAACGTGAAACAGGCAAACCATACAACCAAAAATATATTAGTGTAGTGGAAACAAAAGATGGATTTATTACTCGTTATAAGGATTACTGGAATCCACTAGTGTTCATTGATTCAATTGGAAGTTAAAATGAATTTGTTCCATTCCCTAAGTAACTCAATCCCAAATTAGATACGCATAATTTCTAAACCTATCTATTTCTTGACTGTACGTTCTAAAAAAGTTAGTATGATAGAAAAAAGGGGTTATCACTTTGGCAAGAAACAAGGAATTTGATACTACCCAAGTATTGCATAAAGCCATGGAGGTATTCGGTCATTATGGATATGAAGGGACTTCACTGCCACTACTAATTAAAGGACTTGGGATTGCACGGCAAAGTCTTTATGATACTTATGGTACCAAAAGGGACCTTTTTATTTCTGCAGTAAAACATTATATTAATGAAAAAACCGCTACGGTAATATCTTATTTGGAACATCCAGGATCAGTTAAAGAAGCAATAAGTAAAGTTTTTTATGAAGTGGTATACGTTTTAAAGGATGATGAAAAACGTAAAGAGTGCTTTATTTTGGATAGTGCAATCTCTCAAGTACCTCATGATAGGGAAATTGCGGAGTTTTTCAAAATGGATATAAGAAGGTTAGAAGAAGCTTTTTATAAATCACTAATACGTGGTCAAGAAAATGGGGAAATTGAGTTGCAAAAAGATATAGAAGCTCTGGCTAAGTATTTGAACCATTCTCGATATTCACTTACACAAGTTTCTAAATTATCATCTGATCCAAAGGTTTTAGATGATTTTGTTTCCATTGTATTATCAACATTGGACTAGGGTGAAGCTAATAAGGCTTCTTACATTGCGTTTATTATTGACCGTTTAGTCTAATATTAACATTTTTGACTTGTAGAATAAATTTGTGAAGTGAGACAGCTGCCCGGTTGTATCTAGTGCCTCACGTTGTGGTAATGTAATTAGAAGTACTTTTTAGAGAAAAATATATGATAATGTTAAATAATCAGGTAATTAATTTAATAAAGATATAACTTTTCCAAGGAATAATTGATCTTAATGGAATTGAAGTGCCAATTCTTAGTGAAGCCGTTCCATTCTTTACCGAAGTGTTAAACAAAGCTTCAATGTATATTAAAAAGCATGTGTAGAAGGCTCAGCATTTCTTCAATATGGCAGAAAGAAATAGAGCATTGTTTAATAGACTGATTCTGAACAAAAAGCTGTACCTAAACCAGCAGAAATTGGTACACTCTTTTAGCAATTTCAGCAACAGACGTTCAAAAACGTATACTTTCTTGAAAATATTCTCTGTGTAAGATAAGTCATATAGTCCAAACAACTTTTTACTACAAGGGGACTTGAAATCCAAATTGTAGGTACAGGGTAATTAAAAATCTTTAAACATTGTATATATATTTTATAGATTTATATTAATAACGTTCCCTAAATAAAAGTTAAGAAAGATAGAACAACCCAAGAAGATATTTTCACAGCTTTTCTGGGGTTTTCCGTTAGAGGGTTTTCGCTCTTTAACCATCGGAATTTTTAGTTTAAGAATCAAAAATAAAAAAGTCGATTCCTTAGAGTTCGGGAATTCGGCTTTTTTTAAGTTGAAGTTTGCTTAGTATACAAAATTTCCGAAATGTTAATAATTATCTAAATATAAAGTGAAAGTCCAGTATAGTTCTTATTTTATTTGGTTATTTGATAAGATTTTCTTGATTCTTCTGATTTTGTAAACAATAATTATTTAATACTCATTTGTTGTTAATTAACTTGAATCTAAAGTAATAACATTTCAAGATCAGAAAGCCAATTTATTTCAGGTGATGCGCCAAATCCATCAATCAGGTGTAATTTATTTAATCTTATCCTAATACTACGATCTAGAGTAATAAAAAAATAACATAGTGTATTACGCCAGAAGATATTTATAATTTCAGTTCTTCATTTATGATTGTTTAAAACCGATTATTCCAAATAGATTCATGGTGGTTAATAATATCAACTGCATTTAAAATGGAGCTGTTAATGGTGCTATGAGTGTTTTGATAAAGGAGATTCTGCTGAAATCCCAAGCTATAGGCTGCTCTGATAGTAGTATCAAGACAAAACTCCGTTTGTGCACCAGCAAAAATAAGCTGTTCGATTTTCTTGCTTTTTAAATAATCCAAAAGTTCTGTTTGGTAAAATGCATCCCATTTAGATTTTCTAATTATCTTATCAGTAGTGGATAACAATAGATTATGATGGAGGTTCCAATCGTCCTTCCCCTCATAAAGCTCGGACTGTTCATTTGGATCTGTATGTTAGATAAAGATAACCTGAATATCTTTTTCGTGTGCTTGATTGATTAGTATATTGATGTTTTTTACTAGTTGAATTCTATCGAATAAATAATTTTCACGATGGTTAAAGAAAATTTCTTGCATGTCGATGATAATAAGTGCCTGTCTCATATAATTACACTTTCTGTTCGTTTCTTTTAAAGTATAGCAAATCGAAAAGGAGCTGGACAAGGACATTTAAGATGGAAGCGATCTAATAGACTTAAAACTTTGGATGGTTTGAATTTTTTCTTGATCAAAAAGTCGGAATTAACGAATATTTATATTGAACTTATGATAGATTCGTCTATAATATAAAAGCGAACATATATTCGTTGAAAGGAGGGAGTTAGTAGTGAATACCTATATAAATAGTGCACTAAATCAAATAGAAATAGCTTTAAAAACAACAATCCAAATGGTTGAAGTTATTGAAGAGGCGGACTTACAGAAAAAGCCAGCAAGTAATAAGCGCTCGATAGGTGAGCTTTTAGAGCACATAGCCGTTATTTGTAAGGCTGATTTAATGATATCGAACGGTGCAAAACAAAAAGAGATGAATCAATATTATTCGAGTGTTGCATTATTAAGCATACAGGATGTCAAGAGTGCTATTGCAGAAAATTATAAAACTTTAAAAGATATTTATATGAATCTTACAGAAATAGAGTTACAAGAAAGGACTACAGCTTATTGGGGAGCGACCTATACAAGGTACGAGTGGTTGTTAGAAATAGTCGCACATATCTATCATCATAGAGCTCAATTACACACACTGCTTGTCTACTGTTATGGGAAAAACCTGAATATATCATTATTTGAGTAAGGAACTTCCATAGATACATACATTTTATTAATAGGGAGGAAGAAAGATGCCATACTGCAAAGTGAAAAATGCAAACATATATTACGAAGATATAGGAACTGGAATTCCCATTATCATGCTACATGGATTTACGCTAGATCATAGACTCATGAGTGGGTGTATGGAGCCTGTTTTTAGAGAGAAAGATGGATGGAGACGGATATATTTGGATTTACCTGGCATGGGGAAAACCATGGATTATGACTTAATAAGTAATTCCGATGAAATGTTAAAAGCAGTAGCAAGCTTTATAGAGACAAAGATTGCTAATCAACCTTTTCTGATTATAGGAGAATCCTATGGCGGCTACTTAACTAGAGGAATCATCAAGCTTTATAAAGAGCAAATATTAGGCGCAGCATTCATTTGCCCGATGATTTTACCAGATAAAGAAAAGAGAACACTTCCAGAACACACGATTGTTTATGCAGATAATGAATTTTTATCAATCTTAGTAGAAGAAGAACGTAACGATTTCAAAACCAATCAAGTAGTTTTAGATGAATACAATTGGATACGATATAAGGATGAAATTTTATCAGGATGCAATATAGCGAATACAGCATTTTTGAATAAAATTCAAAAGAACTACGGATTTTCCTTTCCAGTCGATGATGTCCTATTTCAAAAACCAACTGTCTTCTTACTAGGAAAACAAGATTCGGTAGTCGGATATCAAGATGCGTTTGCAATTTTAGGGAATTATCCCCGAGCAACATTTGCAATTTTAGATCGAGCCGGGCATAACTTGCAGATTGAACAGGCAAAGTTATTTACTGCGCTTATGAATGAATGGTTAGATAGGGTAGAAGAGGACATGTAGGAAAAAATAGTTTGATAGAATGGAAATAAAGTATAGTAAAAAAAGTAGTTATGTTTATGTAAAACTTAACTGCTTTTTATGTACTTACTTATTTTTTTTAGGTAAGAAATAATCCCCCCCTGATTGAAAAATAGTAGAAACGGGTAGAAAAACAGATAATATAAAAAAACAAAAGGAAGAAATCTGTAGAAAATGATACTCTAAGTGTACCACTCTTTAGAATATGACATATAATTTATGAAAAAGGTGATTTATATAAAACATTTTTGGAAGCCATTTACGTTTTTTGTGACAATCAGCCTCTTTATTATCTTTTTCCGATACACTGATATTTTTCAGGCGATTCGTGAAGGGGAGTTAAATTCAGTCACATCTTCATTTAAAGAGAATATTTCTTATGCACTTATTGTCAGTTTATTCCTTATGATTATTCAAAATAGCTTTACCGTTATTCCTTTAATTTTAGTAATTATCCTCAATTTTTACTCATTTGGCTTCATTTATGGCTTTCTATGGAGCTGGTTTTCTAGCATCATTTCTGCAATCATTATCTTCTTAGCCATTCGTTTTTGGTTCCAAGATTTTGTGATCAAAAAGGTGCAAAATCACCAAGAAATGTTAGATAAAATCGAACAAAAAGGGATGCGCTATGTGTTCTATGGAAGGGTTTTTCCGTTTTTTCCGACAAGTATTTTAAATATCATTGCTGGTATAAGCAAAATATCGATACGTCCTTTTACTATCGGTACAGCAATAGGTAATTTCTTTTACTTTTTTATCCTTGCGTTAATTCCTTATGGTGTATTCTCTACAGATATTAATCCATTAGCATTAATTGTAATTATTCTACTGATAACAGGGATTTTCTATTATTTCAGTAAAAAGAAGCCTTCCGTTATGGAAAGAGTAAAGGAAATAAGGAAAAGAGCATAAATTAATCTATCCGAAAGGTAGTTTGCTACTTTTCGGCTTTTTTAATTGAAAAAATATGAAACTATTTCCAATCAGCCTACGTATATAAAATAGAACAGCAAGTGAGGGAGGAATAAAGTATGTTTGGAATTATTATGTTGGTATTTGTGGCAATCGTCTTGGCTCAAATTTTTTCCCGCAAAGAAAAGACAAACAATATAAATGACCATCATTATCCGCCTTTTCAGGGAAATCCAGGAGATAGCTCACAAGCGTCTTTCTTTGATGGAGGAAATGACTGTGGATCCTCGTTTGATAGTGGAGGAAGCTGTGGGGGAGAATAAGAATAATATCGCTGGAATTTTCTATTTATAAAGAAAAATCGAAACTTTTCTGCAATATCAATCGTCCAATATATAAAAGAGGAATGAAAGGGGACAAAAAGGTTCACATGTTTATGGTGGTAACAATAATTGCTTTTATTTTTGCCTGTATTTGGGTTCTAATGGATACGATTTATTTTTCCAAGCCACCAAAACCTGAGGTATTATGGAAGAATAATAGAATTCCGACAACAATTGGTTCTAATTGCTGGCAAGGTTCATTAAAAGGATCTTGTGTTGATTATGTCTATGCATCTCCATGGGATATGGGGTTACAAAATGGTTCTGTGAAAGTGGAACCGAATTCAACGATTACCATCGATTTTAATAAAAAGCCATTAGCTGGATCTTTACAGGTTGCAGAAGTGTTTGAAGATGGAGAAGAGGAATTTATTAAAGTAGATAAAAATAAAATGACAGTGCCAGCCAAAAAAGGAACATATGTTTATATGATTTATGCTAAATGGGATCAAGGAAATCCCAATTATACGTTTTCTATTAGGGTCGAATAAGGTTGTCTAAACCTAGAGCTAGGGATAGACAGCCTATTTTATCGTGATGATACATATTTTATCTATAAAAAAGGAAGGGAAATGAATGAAAAATCATCCAATATTCAATTTGTTGATCACACTAGTGTTTTTAATACTATTTATTGCCAGTAAGAAGCTATTTGCCAATTACTTAGCAGCACTTATTATTTTTGGTGCCTTTTTTTGTATTTACTTAGGGCGGTCTATCCTTTCTTTAATCCGATATATTGATGAGAAGAAAACCAAGGATATTTCTGTCAAAAGCAAGCATAAATGAACAGGAAAACCAACAGTAATCCATGTATGCTATTTTTAAGGATGTGATGAATGTGACATGGTTGGAAGGGTTACAAAAGGCATTAATATATATCGAAAATAATTTGGAAGAAAAGCTTGAAATAGAAGCGATTGCGCGTGTCGCAAATGTTTCAATATTTCACTTTCAACGAACATTTACAATCCTTACGGAAATACCAGTGGGAGAGTATATTAGGCGACGCAGACTATCAATGGCTGGTCAAAGCTTGCTTCATTCAAGAGAAAAGATAATCGATATTGCATTAAGATATGGATATGATACACCAGAAGCATTTACGAAAGCATATCGCAGACAGCATGGAGTTACACCAAGTGAAACGAGACGAGGAATTGGTAGTCTAAAAATATACAATCCACTAGTCATTCAAGTACAGCTGAAAGGGGCAGAACCAATGAAAGTAAAAGTAGTGGAGAAAGAGGCATTTACGATTGTCGGGATGAAAAAATCTTATACTTTTAAGGAAGATGAAAATCTCCGTGAGATTCCAAAACTCTGGGATGAAGTTAATAAGAATGGAACAGTGAACGAGCTTCTGATGCTGACTAGGGGAGAAATTCCAGGTGTTCTTGGCGTTTGTGTAGAGGAGTCAGAAGCAGCGGGTAAGGATATGGATTACTGGATAGCGGTTGCAACAGAGGATAAATCTGAAAAATATGATCAGCTCGTTATTTCAGCATCCAAGTGGGCAGTTTTTGAGGTGCATGGACCAATGCCGCAAAGTATGCAGAAGGTTTGGAAGCAAATATATTCGGAATGGATGCCGTCCAGTGGTTATCAACAAGCAGGATTTATTTCCTTTGAACGCTATACAGATGATGATCCGTCAAGCGAAAATTGCTACTCTGAAATATGGATTCCAGTTAAATAACAAAAAGCGATGGAATGACTATGCGGGCATAGTGTCAAATTCCATCGTTTTTTTGATATTTAAGGATGATTGTTATAGGGGGGGATATGTCAGTTAAGAGAGAGGGATGCTAGACTTGGAGTATAGCAAGGAGATTCAGTATTTTAATAGATTGAAAACCATTTTATAGAGGAACCGAGGGGAAAGTGGTGTTCATAAAGGGGATGAACCCTATAATTTTGAGGAAGCAAGGGGAAAAATGCGTTCATAAAGGGAATGAACACCATTATTCAAAGAAACCGGGGAAAAAATACGTTCATAAAGGGAATGAACACCATTATTTAAAGAAACCGGGGAAAAAAGGTGTTCATAAAGGGGATGAACACCATTATTCAAAGGAACCAAGGGAAAAGTAGCGTTCAAAAGCACAGTAGTTTAGCCGACAAAACTAGATGCACCTCCATTGTTCCCGATCGGTGCATTTCCCTTTGCCTCCATGCACTACTCGTTATCTGTTGTAAAACTATTATTTGCTGATGCTTGCCGCCAGTATCTGTATTTGCTAATGCACTGGCATTAGTAGGAGCTTGTCCTAACATAGCTCTTTTCTCGGTTGGAGCGTCTCTATAAGATTCTTTCCCATGATGGATTAGCAGTAACCTTCGCAATCTGGCGAAAAAATAAACAAATAAGCATAGCGGAATAATATCAACAGCATAAAAAAGCAGCAACTAGAATTTCTCTAAATGGATGGAATCTAGTTGCTGCCTTTTTTCTGAAATCAATAATAGGGATAATATCCGTAAGTAGAATAAGCGGGATTATAGCCATATGGTTGTGAGTATGCTGGGAAATGCTGACCATAATTCCAATGGTGTTGAATAGCAGGGCTATGATGAAAAGGCGTATAAAATAGAGGGTTGCCTCCAGCAAAGCTAGCTGATGGTGTAACTGCACCAAGGGGGATAGCCCCGATTCCCACTGCGCCATGCCCCACGCCTGCAAAACCACCGGCTCCAACAGGACCAACTGCACCAATAGGACCAACGGCCCCAATATGTCTGTCAAAAGCTCGATTTTGAGTATTCATAAATGTTTCACCTCCTCCATTACTATATGTAAACGGAAATGATTGGCGCTTGTCTTTCTTTTATAAAAATAAAAAAGTATTGGATTCTTCCGAAAAGTGTGTGTATAATAAGAAAAAAATATAGGAAATCGTAGAAAAAGAGAGTAGCTGGTTGTAAAGCAATAGCGAATTAGGGATGGTGGAAGCCTAATGTGGAGCAAGCAGTGAAACGCACTTTGGAGATATCATGCTGAAAAGGTATAGCATGATCGGTAACAGGCCGTTAACTGATTTAAGTGGTTATGAAAATAACAATTAGAGTGGTACCGCGGGAATTATAAGCTCTCGCCTCTTCGTATGAAGGGGCGGGAGTTTTTTTATTTTATTAAAATATCTAATATAGAAAAGGAGAATATAGATGAACATCAAATCAGAACTAGCAAACGTATTAGCAACACAATTAGATGTAGAATTATCACCAGAAACGATTGAACAGTTATTGGAAAAACCGAAATATGATCATTTAGGAGATCTCGCTTTTCCTTGTTTTACACTTGCCAAAAAATTGCGGAAAGCACCTACGTTAATTGCGGAAGAGTTTTCTCAAAAGATAGAATCTCCGCTGATTGATCATGTCGAAGTGGTAGGAGCTTATATTAATATTTTTTTAAATCAGCAATTAATTGCCTCTAAAGTAATCAAGGAGGTTCTCGAACAAAAGGAGCATTATGGGGATTTACCTACGAATAAAGGAGTCATGACAATTGATTTGTCTTCACCTAATATTGCAAAGCCGTTTTCCATGGGGCATTTGCGTTCCACTGTTATCGGCAATGCTCTTGGCCTTATTGCCGAGAAAAATGGCTACACACCGATTCGTATTAATCATCTTGGTGATTGGGGGACCCAGTTTGGTAAATTAATCGTCGCCTATAAACGATGGGGAAACGAAGAGGAAGTGCAGAAGAATCCTATTAAAGAATTATTAAAGCTGTACGTGAAGTTTCATGAAAAAGCAGATGAAGACCCCTCGCTAAATGAAGAAGGGAGAAAATGGTTTAACTATCTAGAACAGGGAAATGAAGAAGCCATTAATCTTTGGAAATGGTTTCGAAAAGAATCGTTAGAAGAGTTTAATAAAATCTATCAACTATTAGGAATTACATTTGATTCAAATGATGGCGAAGCTTTTTTTAACGACAAGATGGGAAGGGTTGTCGAGTTATTAAAGGAGAAGCAGCTTTTAGTAGAATCAGAAGGGGCACAAGTAGTAGAGCTTGAAGACTTCCCACCGTGTTTAATCAAAAAGAGAGACGGTGCGACACTTTATGCCACACGGGATTTAGCTGCAGCGATCTATCGTCAAGAAAACTATCATTTTGTGAAAAGTTTATACGTAGTAGGAAATGAACAAACTCTCCATTTTAAGCAGCTATTTCAAGTGTTAGAGAAAATGGGCTATGATTGGGCAGAAGGGATGGCTCATATTCCATTTGGTATGATGCTGAAAGACGGCAAGAAGATGTCAACGAGAAAAGGGAAAGTTGTTTTATTAGAAGAAGTGCTTCAAGCAGCTATTCAATTAGCGGAGAAAAATATCGAAGAAAAAAACCCTTCTCTTGAAAATAAAGAAGAAGTGGCAAAACAAGTAGGAACAGGAGCAATTATCTTTCATGACTTAAAGCATTATCGCCTAACAGATATTGAGTTTTCTCTAGAAGATATGTTGAAGTTTGAAGGAGAAACAGGACCATATATCCAATACACACATGCAAGAGCCTGTTCCTTACTGCGGAAAGGTAATTTCTACCCACCAGCTAATATAGACCAATTACAATGGGATCAGCTAAGTTTTCCAATTGTAAAGCTTTTAATGGACTTTCCGACAATTGTGGAAAAGGCGATTGTGCAATATGATCCTTCTGAAGTGGCAAAGTACGTTATTGATTTAGCAAAAACATTTAATAAGTATTATGCGCATGTTCAAATTTTAGAGGAAAATAGCGGAAAAGAAGCGAGACTTTCTCTCGTATATGCTGTAACACTTGTTTTGAAAGAAGGCTTAAGATTACTAGGAATTGCCGCACCAGAGGCAATGTAATAGAAAGATAAACCCCTTGATTAAAGATGAATTATTTTGGCTAAAATGGGGAATAGGTCATTTAAAAGTACATTTGTCATAAAATGTTCACAGAATAGACATAATCCAAGCTGTTTTTTCTTTGAACGAAGTATCTCTATTTGATATGATGAAAGAGGTTAACACATTCAAAGTAGTGTTAACCTCTCTTTTTGCAAAACTGCAGAAATAAGGAAAGGAGATTTGAAATGATACATAAAAAGAAATTTTTATCTGGATTAGTAGCATTAGCGGCTGTCTTCTTTATAGCATTACCAGTCAGCGCCCATGTTACCGTGAATCCATCCCAGTCTACTACAGAGGCTTGGGAAACGTATACTGTAAGAATTCCAGTTGAAAAAGATGTGGATACAACAAAAGTGACGATTAAAATTCCAGATAATGTGGAGTTTAAAATGTATGAACCTGTCGATGGCTGGAAAACGACTACAACTACCGATGATAATGATAAAGTGGCAACTGTAACTTGGGAGGCAGAATCAGAAGAGACTGCGATTAAGGCTGGTCAATATCGCGACTTTACCTTTAGAGCACAAAATCCCAAAGAGCCTGGCGATATTGCATGGGATGCATTCCAGTACTATACAGATGGCAGCATTGTGGAATGGACTGGAGACAGTGATGCAGAACTGCCTCATTCTATCACTAGTATTGCTCAATCCAATGAAACGGTTGACAGTCATGGACATAGCACAAAAACGGATGATACAGCAGATGATCAACAGGAAGACAAAGATGCCGAGCATGCAAATGAAGGTACTAATATAAATACGATTTTATCGATTATCGCTATTGTTTTATCACTAGCTGCGATTGTAATAACTTTTATAAGAAAAAAATAAGAACTAGCTAAAGAGTTCATTCCTAAGGAAGAGATTAACTTCAAGGAATGGACTTTTTCTTTTTACTCTATAGTAAATTATTCCACTACAAGCTTATGAGAATTTAGCGAAATAGGTAGGGAGTGATTAACCACAGTATTATTTATATTCCACAAAATAAATAGTACATTACGAAATAGAAAAAAGGAATGATTATGCAAAATCCATTACGATTTATATCTAGTGTATATTTAGTACTTGTATCAGTTGGCTTAATTGCTCACGTTGAAATAATTACAGGAAAAAAGAAATGCGTGGAATAGCGTCCTGTTAACGGTGCTTGATGTGCCGCTGTATGTGTTCATACTTCACATAATTAATGTAATCATACATACAAATTCATACATTAAAATAGTAAAACGGTATAGCAGCACAATACAATACTATTATTTCTTATTACCATTAGGTTTATATATGTTATTAGTACTTTTACAACGGAAAGAATTTGTTTTCTGGTCGTAATTAACCTATCTGAAAGACTATAATATATTTTTTTCGAGGCCGTGCTTTTTTTATGTTTACTGTGCAGCAATTTACGGTTATTCTCTATGGGGATATTAAGCACCATACTATGCCCAATCGTGATTTTATTAGGTTTCTTTTTTCCCTTGCAAATAGGGAGAATAAAAACTATGAATTATTATTACCGGTATTAGAAAATGGATGTATGCCTGTTTCAAAAGGGCTCATATATACGCTTATCCTAAATTTTCAGGATTGTCCACATATAAGGCTGCAATGTAACCGCAGTGACAACAATATTCTGCCGATATTGGAGAAGGTTTCTTTCCAAGGTTTTTTCGGGATACATATGAACTTGACCAACAGTAGCTGCCATTACCCCTTTTTTTATTTCATCGCTGTTGCATTTCGGGCATATATCATTTTTTTCATACGAGAGTCCTCCTTGTTAATGTTGTCTCTATATTTTCATTGTAACATAGTAAATTCCTTCCTGAAAAATATCAAATTTACAAAAAGGTTGCTATCATAAATATTAGTGGAACTAGATCAAATTATCCGATGCTATCCAGAGCCTATGAGATATTCTCGATTTTATTAGTAAAAACAGTTGGATTTAGTGAATTCAATGAATGATAAGATAAAAAGGGTATGCCGTTTCTAAAAGGTTCAATGTTGTTTAAAGATGAGAAATTAAGCTATAATGAAACAACATAAAAATGAGACAGCTGTCTTTATGGAGACAAAATATAGTAAAGAAGTGTGGAAACAATGGAGTGGAAACCTAATCGACAAGTAAAAAAAGCAATATATAAGCAGCTGGCGGAGTATATAGAAAATGGTATCGCAGATGGATCCTTTCCCTTAGATAAACCGCTGCCATCGGAAAGAAAGCTAGCAAAACTGCTAGAATTAAATAGAAGTACGGTAGTTGCTGCATATGATGAGTTAGAGTCGAATGGATTAATTGAAAGAAAACGCGGCAGCGGAACAATGATAAGTAAAGATATATGGGGAATAACCAAAAAACGTGTACCTAGCTGGAATCGTTATATAGAAGCGGGATCTTTTCTTCCTAATCTACCTGTCATGCAGCGGATACGAAAAGAAATGACGGAACATGACCTGATTAATTTAGCAAGCGGGGAACTTTCGGAAGATCTTTTCCCCTTAAGTTCATTGCGGAAAATTACTTCTGACCGAGCTTACATAGGATCATTGGGATACGATCATCCACAAGGAAGTGAAGTGCTAAGAAAGACCATTGCAAATCATATGGAGAAATATCGTGGTTTACAAACAACGCCTTCTTCTATATTGATTACATCTGGAGCCCAGCAGGCTTTACATTTGGTTATTCAATGCTTGCTGAAACCTGGCGATGCGGTAGCAATGGAAGATCCATCTTATCATTATAGTCTTCCGCTATTTGAATCAGCCGGAGTTAAACCTTATTATTTGACTGCAGATGAAAATGGCATAAAACCTGACGATTTAATCTTATTATACAGAAAACACCGAATTAAGATGATATTTCTAAACCCAGCTTTCCAAAATCCATCTGGCGTATCTCTCGGTCAAAAAAGAAGAAGAGAGATTTTAGAAATTTCTTCTCAATATGGTATTCCCGTTGTAGAGGATGATCCATATAGCTTAACTTCTTTTAGCGGAAAGCCATTGCTTCCGCTAAAATCGATGGATCAAAATGGCAATGTATTATATATAAGCTCTCTCTCCAAAATTGTCGCCTCTGGTCTGCGAATTGGCTGGATTATAGGACCTAAGCCGGTGATAGAAAGGTTATCCGACGCTAAGCAGCAGATTGATTTTGGCCATTCTAGTTATTCTCAATGGGTAGCAAACGACTTCTTAGAATCACCCTCCTTTGCAGTCCATTTAGATAATTTAGTTAAACAACTTGAAAGCAGAAGAAATCAAATCATCGAAAGCTTGAATACCTACTTAAAAGGAGAAATGGAATTTCTAACACCAAATGGTGGGATTCATCTGTGGTGTAAAATAAAAAACGAAGTCAATGAAAATCGCTTATTAGAAGAGTCGTTAAAAAATGGTGTTATTTATGCGCCTGGATCTACAATGGGTTCAAACGCTAACTATGTTCGTTTTACGTATGCGAAAGAAACAGAAAGTAATATTGATGAGGGGATAAGGAGATTTGCTGCAGCGCTTAAATCCAGTAAAGAATAATGAGGGAAGGATGCAAGGATAAAGCGTGCATCTTATTTTTATCGCATGAGATAAAAAGTGGATGGTCAACTTATATGAGAATTGGATGGTCTATTTAGAGAGAAAATTTAGTACTATAAATAACGTAGAAATATTAATTGAATAAGTAATGGAGTGAATGGAAATGACCTGGATTACTATTATAGCCTTAGTGTTCTTTTGTATAATAAAAATTTTAATGACGTGCTTGCCAACAGGAGTAGTGGATTGGCTGCTGGATAAATATAAATTGCATTTAAAACTTAATAACATGGAAACAGAAATAATCTACAATGAAATGAAAATAGATGGAGAGAATAAAGAAGCAATTATTAAGATATTCAACGAAGCGATTGTTAGAGAAAAGTATAGTTTATATCCAGGAAGTGAAGAAGCATATCTTAATGCTAAAAATGCGGAGTATTCTCTTGTTATTCATACCAAAAAAGGGAATAAGAACATAAACTTATTTTTGAATAGTTATCAAGACCATGTAGATATTGTGAAAAAGTACAAAAATAAAATGGTTGCATATAGCACCTATCCACTTCAACTAGATGTTTTAACTAAAAAATAAAATATATTTTTACAAATTTATAAAAAGCTATTAAAGGGCTAAGCCATTTGCTGCTGCCACTTTAGTAGTTTTTTTATGCATTTTTTTAAAAATTAATTTATTAAACAATAATGACAAGGGAATTGGCAAAAAATGTCGAATTGAATACATATCAATTTTAATTTGGAGTGTTGCATATAATGGAATTTCTTGTTGAAAGCGAGTACTTTAATAGAGCAATAGCGGATGTGAGTAAAGCAGTATCCCAGAAAACTCCATTTCCTATTCTTTCAGGTATCAAAATAATGGCTACTAAAGAATCATTAATTGTTATAGGAAGTAACGCTGATATCATTATTGAACAAGTAATTCCGATGGAAATAGATGGAGTACAAGTTCTAAAGATAAAGGAGGTAGGCAGTGTTGTACTATCAGCAAAATATTTAAGTGAACTAGTGCGGAAATTGCCAGGGAAAATTCATCTAATAGTAAACGAAAAGCAAATAGCTACGCTTAAAGCGGATGAAATCATGACAACACTTAATGGTTTTCATGCAGAAGAATATCCAACGCTTCCAAGTATGGAAGAAACAACACATATTAGAATGCAAAGCACCGATTTAATCGAGATGATCAACCAGACAGCTTTTGCTGTATCAAAAAGTGAAGCGAGAGCCGTTTTGACTGGCGTTAATATGTTATTCGAAGAAACAAAACTTACATGTGTAGCTACTAATTCTCATCGACTAGCATGGAGAGAGCTTCCGATTGAATCTGGTGTAAGTGGTGCATTCATCGTCCCAAGTACAAGCCTCCATGAGCTTACTAAGTTAATGCAGAAAACAACGGGAATGATTAAAATATTTGCTACAGATCGCTATATTGTATTTAAAACGAATTCAACTACTCTTTATTCTCGATTAATCGAAGGGAATTATCCAAATGTTACTGGATTATTCGCCAAAAATGCAAGGACTATGATTACTGTTAATACAAAACAGCTGTTAAAAGGAGTAGATCGAGCTTGTCTTTTTGCAAGTGAGTGGAAGAATAACAATGTCCATATGGAAATAAAAGATGGTTTGAAATTAAAAATCACCTCTAATTCTTCAGAAATAGGAAAAATAGAAGAAACGCAACCGATCAATAAGCTTGCTGGAGAAACAGATTTAAGCATTTCTCTAGATGGAAGCTTTCTTATGGATGCATTAAAAGCAATTAAGGAAGAAGAAATAAAAATCAGTTTCGGAGGTACAATGAGACCAATATTGATGGAACCAGTTGGAAACAATTCATATATGCATTTGATTTCTCCTGTACGCTCCTATTAGAGATTATAGATTGCTGATATGTATTGGATTTTAAATTTTCTGAAACCTTTGAGATGTTACATTCGTAATTAATCAAAAGGGGAGGGGAATATATGCAAAAACTTGGAGCTGTTGTTATTCTGTTTTCTTTCCTTCTATTAATCTCTTGTGAACTGAAAGAGACGATAAAAGAAGAGAGTGAATCAGATAATATTTATTTTACTTTTAAACATCCTGAAACAGACCAAGAATATGAGATTGTGCATGCTTATAAACTTTATAAAAAATATGAGAAGAGAATGAAAGAAGATTCAGCTACGCCGAACTTTTTGCTGTTTGATGAGGAGGTGATAGAACCAATTGTAGATGCGTGCTATAAAAATGCAGAATTTTTTGTAGGTAATTTTGACCTTACTGTAAAAGCACCAGAAAATATGGAGGAAGTTAATAATATTATTAAAACAATGGATGAGAAGCAGCTTAATAAGGCAATTCAAGAGGCACTCCTTAAATCATCAGATTACATCCCATCAGAAAAGAAGACGAATATATGTATTTTACCTATAGAAGAAGATCACATTACCCAAAGTATGGATACTTGGGGCGCTGGAAAGATAAGTTTTTACTATAATAATAAGTTTTATACCGAAGAGTTTATCAAGACAACGATTGCTCATGAATATAATCACAGTGTATGGTTTGAGAAATATTATAAAAAAGAAGAGGAAGAAACAGTTTTAGATCGATTAATTTTGGAAGGAAAAGCAGTTATGTTTCAGAAATTAGTCTACCCAGATATTGACGTAGATAATTTATATTACAACTTTAAACTAGATTTTTGGAATAAAATTGAACCAGATTTGCAAACGTACGATTTAAAGAGAGCGCAGGAAATATTGATTGGTGGAAACGGATTACCATACAACTATGGTTATAGTGAGGGCTATAATATGGTAAGAACATATTTAAATAAGCATCCTGACATAACACCAGAAGAATGGACTGGACTTACTAGTAAAGAAATATATGAAGAGGGAAATTACATAGAGAACTACCAGTAAGTAATTTGTATGGAGATAAACGTTTCTTCATTGAAAGAAATAAAGAATTGGAAGCGTATTAAGAAGAGACGTTATGTCATCAGTTTAGATAACTTTTTTTAGAATCTTGATGTTAAGTAAAAATATCCATTTAGATAATAAAAAGAGAGTAGTGGTGTATTTATGGAGTTTATTATAGCGATGGGGCTGATAATATTAGCCATTACGTGTTTATCTATAGAAGTAAAGCTAAGAAAATTAACGGAACAAAACAAGGAAATTTTAGAATTGTTGAAAAGGAAAAAGGAAAAATAATCTGTTTAGTAGAAGCGTTTTTGTAGCTATTGTACTTTTGTTTTAGCGACGTATTTTTGTGATAAAAAGACCACTTCTAAATAGAGGGATTTTTTCAAAAAGAAATCAGGAGGAGAACTGTTCTTAATTATATGCCCTAACATGATATTTTTTAATTAAGGAGATAGTAAAATGTGTAAACGCAAGATTGGAATTTGATTATATGACTATGTTGATCTTTAGATTTTGCCGGTCCTGCGGAGGTTTTCTCGTTAACAACTGAAAGTAAAGCAGAAAAAGGGTTAACTCTTTATAAAAAGAAAGCTAATGCCAACGAGACCTTATGAAGTATATATGATTTCGGAATCAGGGAAGACAATAAAAACACATATTGGGACAAAAGTGACACCGGATTATAGTATAAATGATAGTCCAACATTTGATATATTGCTTATTCCTGGTGGCCCATTAAGAGCAATACAATCAATTAGCAAGAATAAAAAGATTATTGAATGGATTAAGAGTCAGAAAAGTATAGAGTATATATGTTCTGTTGGTACCGGTGCCTATTTATTAGGAGAAGCTGGCTTATTAGCTGGAAAGAAGGTGACAACTCATCACCTAGCATTAAAATTGCTCCAGGATAAGTATCCAGATACACCATGTGATATCTCAGGAAAAAGTTGTCCATGATGTCAACATTATTTCATGTGGTGGAGTGTCTTCTGGAATCAATATGGGATTATATCTTGTCGAGCAATTATTAGGAGACTCGTTGCAAAAAGAATTGCTAGAACGATTGAATTTACAAGATGAACATTTCAATAAATATATAGATTTCAATTCAATATTTATAGTAAATCGTTCCATTTTATATATACAGGAGAGGAAAGAATGAAAGAGTTTACTGCTTATCATCTAGTTACTAATCAAAGAATGTCTCGTGGACAGGTTATTCACTTTGAAGAAAAAAAGATGAACACATTATATCGCTTTTTTTTGGAAAAGGAACACCTTAATGCACAGGGCGAAGATTATATGGGGATTTTAGATAATCATTATACAGATGAAGGTTTGCACTTAAATAAAGAGAACGCCGATGTGGTTGTTCAGTATGCAGGGCACACCATGAGAGCAATTAGAGAAGTAATAGCAGAAATGGTGAGACTCCAGGATTTCCCCAATCATCCGTCTAGATTATCCTGTCTGTATGCTGCGAAAAGCTATGAGGATGTCTTAAAATGGAAAGCACTTTTTGATTCCTATAAGCGCAAAGTATTACAAATTGTGAAACTTCATGTGTCTGGAAATTATTTTGAAGGAGACGGAGAGCTTCTGCCTAATTTAGAGGCTGTTCCTTTCCATAAAAAAATGGAACAAGCGCGGGAGTATTGGAAGGGGAATGTAAAAAATGAACTTCCAGAGCTTTTGATAAATGGAAGAATAGAAGTAATGGAGATTATTCATGAATATTTAGATGAAAGTAAGTCGTAAAAATTTGATAGAAGAATGTTTTAGTAACCTTCGTGGACGGCAAACGTATTAAGGAAAAAATAAAGAGGGTTTCATAAAGGGAAAATGTATTGTTTGCAAAAAATACATTACCATCTATTAATGGCATATTCTTATTATTTATTTGTTAATTTTATAGGAGGGCTTGAAATGAAAAAAGAAAAAGATGCTCCTGAAATAAGAAGGGAAAAAATGCGACAAGAAGAATTGAAACATCCATCTAGCAGTGTGCACGGCAGCAATCTTGCTGATTTAGTGGGCGGGTTAGGGTGGAAAGGTACTGGAATACTCATCCTTATCATAATTGTGGGGGTAATCATTTATGCTGCCTTCTTTCAATAAGGCTCTCCCACACATATAATGGGAGACCGCACTTTTCTATATTAGTTAAGAAAAAATAATAATGAAAGCTGGAATCAGTCGTAAGAAAAGAAACTTGTGCGAAAAGGGGGAGTATTAACAGTGATTAATTTAACTTTATTGAATGCAGATGAATATCAAAGATATCTGTCTAGTGCGATAAAAACGTATGCGGAAGAAAAGGTTATCGCAGGAAATTGGAAAGAAGAAGAGGCGCTTAAGAAAGCAGAGGAGGAATATACAAGACTTTTGCCACAAGGGGAGAAGACAGAGCAGAATTTCTTATATACCATTTAAAAGGGTGACGAGGCAGTTGGTGTAATATGGCTTGCGCAAAAGTCTGAAGAACTAGGGTTTATTTATGACATTTATATACTAGAAAAATACCAAGGAAATGGATATGCTAAGGAAGTTTTAAAGAGTATAGAGAATGTTGGTCAGAAACTAGGATTGAAGAAAATAGGTCTCCATGTTTTTGGCCATAATAAAGTAGCTAGAGGATTATATGAAAAATTAGGATTTGAGACTACAAATGTATTGATGGAAAAAGACATTTAATATAAATCCATGCATGGTAGGAGTTAATGGATTCATGTCCGGAACAAGCTGTGAAAAAGTAGGGGGTTAGAAAGAAGTAAGATGCTTGGTAAGCTATTTACAAATAATTTGAAATAGCTTACTATTATACATAGTTTTACTATATACATAGATAATCTTTGTACTATTGTAAAGTTTAATTGATTTAATAAATAGAATTCAGAGGAAGGAGAGAAAGGAAAGAATTGAAGTATTCTGTCATAGGATTAATTTTTCAATTAATTTTTGTTTTCACAATAACTATCTTTAATCCAATTCGAGTTTATGTAATGAATCAATACTCCGTTTATCCTGTAGCATTATTTGAGTTGCTTTTAGGAGTTATAAGTCTAATTTGTGCATTAGTGGGGCTAATAAAGAAAGAGGTTAATGGTCTTTCACTCTTTGTTTTCCTTTTCAGTTTACTAATCTGTGTTTATTTTGTATTTGTATATCTATTAGGAGAAGCAGGAAATCCACCTGAGATTCCATGGTTGTATAAAAAGTAAAAAAATGTATAAGTTAGTTTTCTTAAAAAATATTTTTCGCAGGACCAAAATTGTTTCTTAAAAAGTTAATGAGTGTAATAAGAGGAAATTAAAGAGGAGAGATGTTTTTTATGAAATTTTTACGAGATGATAATTGGGATAATGACGGGTATTGTGAATATTTAAAATCTATCCAGCATGTCTTTGATCCATATACGGGCGAATTCCTTGTGACAAATTCATTCCATGATGGAAGGTTTAAAAAAATGGAGTTAATCAATCATTGTGAAGGAGATATAGATGAAACAATGGATGATCCAACATCAATTAGAGTGGTTATAGAGCACTGGGATGGTACTGTATATGAATTGGTTTGGGATAAAGTGAAAAGATTTTACTTTGATTATGATATTACACGAAATATTGTCGTTAATACAAAAGAAATAGTGGATAATGGAAGAAGTGGGATTGATAATTGGGGTTATGACGAAATTTTAATAACGGAAGATAAGATGTTTTCACATGAAATAGAACTGCTTTCAAAAACACGGATGTTTATCATCTGTAGACAGTTTCAAATCAAGTCATATTCGGCATAATTAATTCAAAGTACTAGACAAAGTTATAAAATTGATACATAGAAAAAACTTTAATTTAAAGAAGTCAGGAACTTTAAGCTATAGTTATTAAATATGTAGTTTTGGAGGGGAACTATGTTTAAAGTAAAACCCCAATGTTCTAATTGCGGTAAACATATTGAAAGAAATGAAGTAGTTTTTGTCAAAATGCGCTATCCAGAGCGCAAAGGGATGACCGAAATAAAGGCTTTTATCCAAAATGAAGGAAAATTAATTTGTGAAGCTTGCTTTAATACTAAGCAATTTTAAGCAAAGACAAATGGAATGGGATTGGGTGTTTTTCGTCATTACCGTTATATAATCATTAATTTTTTAATAAATTGCTAATTAGGAGACTTAAAAATGTATGAAACTAGATGGGCAACTTACAACGAACTGAATATTGTGGCAGAATGCTGGTATAAAATGGCTTGTGAAATGGGAGAAATCGACAGAATTCCAAAACCAAGTCTTCAACGGCTGGAAGAAGTGAAAAATCTATTTCGGAAAGAATTTGAATTAGGAAATTTAATGTTTCGAGTTGCTTTAGATAGTGATGAAAAAATTGTTGCTTGTGCTGGAGGGTTAATTAGAACAGAGTATGCTTTTCCACTTGCGGAAGAACAAAGTCTTTTTGGGTGGATCATAGCTGTATATACGGTGAAAAACCATCGTAAGAATGGGTTAGCTTCTCAATTAGTTGAGGAAATATGTTTATGGCTAAAACAAAAAGGGGCTAAACGAGCAAGATTATGGTCCAGTTCATCTGGCCGATCTGTTTATGAACAGCTAGGGTTTCATAATATGATGGATTTAGCAAAACCTCTTTCTTAAATGAAAGAAATGATAGGAAGGAAGATATAGATTTCAAGTATTGATTAAAGAATTCATCATTATGATGACATAGAGATAATTATTTTGCAAAAGGTGTTGTAATATGATTAAGGTACCAATAGATCAGTATTCTATAATAAAAAAAGAGATTAGGGAAGCTTCAACATTTGCCCATAGTATATTAGATTTCATGATAGAGGGTACTGTATACAGTGATTGTACGAATTATAATTCATTGCTTTTTCAAGCAGCTTCAGGCTTGTTTTTTGTGACAGGTAGTCCTTCGAACGAGCTATTTATGGAGCATTTAATTGATATTTTTGAGAAAACAGTTTTAAAGGGTAATAGATTTACGTTATTTTCCAATGAAATCGTATGGGAGCAGGCAATAGAGAAGTTTCTAAATAAGCGAGTAAGAAGAATCGAACGAATTGCTTATTCCTTTGATTTACCAACATATATTAATAGAACAACAATAGCTAGTCCGTATGATGTCTATCGAATTAATTCTTGCTTAATTGAAAATAGTTTAGAATTCAAAGAAAAATATTATGAGGAGTATTGGGATTCTAAAGAGAATTTTCTTCAAAACGGAATTGGTTTTTGTATGAAAGATAAAAATCGGATAATTGGGGAAGCAGTTTCTATTTTTAAATCTAATAACTATGCAGAAATAGATATAATAACAGACCCAGCGTACAGAGGAAAAGGGGTTGCAAGTCTTGTTTCGCAACGATTTATAGATTATTGTCTTTCTATCAATATTCATCCGCGATGGGATTGTGATGTTGATAATCGTGCATCCGCATATTTAGCTAATAAATTTTGGTTTACCAATCCTAAAAAATACGCTATTTATATAAAAGCATAGTTGTGAAAATAATATTTCTACACATAATAGAGTTTTGCCAGCCAGCTATTCAAAGAGAGCGAGGAAAACCTTCTGTTTCCTCGCTAGACTCTATTATTCTTTCACGCCAATTACTCGAATCCTTTTATAGTCAGCCATCCATTTTCCATCAATATATAAAGTATCCTTTACATTTCTTTCAACCTTTGCAATGATTTCGTTCTTAGCTTCTGTTGGAATATTATGAAACAGTTGGCTTCCAAACATGTCAATCCAATTTCTTAAGCCATTTTCCCCAATTAAGGGAGTTGGTCGATCAAAGTGTTGTGCAAAGGTAACCCGGAATCCGACTTTTTCCATTAAATTTGAATACTCCCCGACACTTGGGTAAAACCAAGGGAAATGCTCTGCGCTGAACGGGAATCCTGCTTGCTTTATTTGCTGTATCACTTCATTTGTTATTGTTTCTACATTGCCTTTTCCGCCAAATTCAGCAACAAATCTTCCACCTTGTTTTAAACATTGGTAAATACCTTTTAATGCTTGGATTGGAGGGTGTACCCAATGGAGAGTGGCATTAGAGAATACAGCATCAAACTCATTTAGATAATCCAAACTTGTAGCATCACGAACCATAAAAGTTAGACTAGGGTATTTATTTAGAGCTTGGTTTATCATATTTTCTGATTTATCAATACCTAATATTTCTACACCGTATTTGTGGATGGTATTTGATAAATCTCCTGTCCCACAGCCAAGGTCAAGAATTTTCTCTCCTTGCTTTGGAGCTAATAGCTCGACTAAATTATTTCCGAATTTTGAAACAAAGGAATGTTTATTATCATATAAACTTGCATTCCAATTATCGGTTTCACTTTGATAGCTTCCCATTCTCCCACTCTCCTTATGTATATATTTGTAAGTAGAATTATAATGGAAAAAAGGGATAAAGGGAATTATAAAATAAGTATTTAACAACGAAAGTTATGAATAGGGAAGCTAATATAGATGTACTTTTGATGATGTTTTTCCAAGTTGAAAATGGCGATGGATTTAGAATAGAATAACTGTGAGTGAATTATAAGATAAGAAACGGGCATTAAAAAGAGGAAAACGTCGAATTCCTCTTTCTTATGGCTTAATAGCCAGCCCAAAGACTATAGGCATATTTGTTTATGTTCATGGTGTGTTGCAAATGTTTTTGGAAAAAATCCAATTGGCCTTCGTTGATATCAAAAGTTCCAACAATGGGATGTTCGCTTGATAAATTAAAAATGCTTCGATACTCAGCAAGTGGAATAGCTGGAAGTTGTTCTTCTCCTACAATTATCATGGAGGGATCGTTGATTTCATACCATTGTACTTGCCTGATCGTTTCTTCCTCGGAAAAATAGTATGGTGATTGAAATGCTTCCACATAAAGTCCGTTCCTTGTCGCATAATCGATAGCAGATGGGCAATTAACGTAAGAACCTATGTACATATAGTAATCCCATCCAAAATGCACAAAGAATTTATCTTTAGCATATAACTGACATTCTAGGAAATTTCGCAATACCATTTTGCAAATAAGGCGTATTTCATTCCTCTCTATAAGCATGTCTTCTTGTAGCACTAACTGATCGAATGCAGCTTCATATAAGGAAGCGGTTAAATCTCTTTCTGAGACTTCCTGTTTTGTTAGGTTTAAAATTCTTAATGAATGAATCCCGCTTTCTTCCAAGAATTTCATAACAGCCTCAACATAAGCATTCTCGACTTGAAGATATTCATCTAAAGTGAATTTTTTACCGTTAATGATCTCTCCAATCTGGGTAGGGGAAGTCCATTCCTCCGTTAAAGTAAAGTAGCCATTTTCATCCCGAAACGCTGGATTGTATTTTGTCACACGCCACTGAAATTTTATGTGATTAGTCATACTGCACCTCCTCAACTAATTCTTATATTAACAGTAAAGCCAATGAAAAGTTATTTATTAGTTACTAATATATAGCCTTTTTTTAAAAGGAATAAACAGTAGGAAAAGGAATAACTCTCCCTTTAACAGCAAAAAGACAGACCAAGCTGTGTTATTTGGTCTGTCATTTGGATATAATTTCTCTGTTAAAAATTGAAACTTCCTTATCCTATTTCTGTTTTTTGCCGGTTTTAGCTGCTTCTCTATTTGGAACAGATTGAGGGGAATGATGTTTTTCACTTCCACCATTTGGCGGCCCATATGTATGAGCATCATCCGTAATTTTGGCACCTTCTAGAAAATTATCCTTAGTTTTCATGTATTTCACCTCCGTTTGTAGTATGTGTCTTGTCTAAAATATTATTTATTTGCTGGGAATCCACTTAGTATTAACAGAGTTTTCTTCTCCTGTTGAGTGAAACTAATTCCATTCTGAATCGTATATATAGATAACAATGGGAAGACAGGAGTGAGAGTATGATGGAGATAGTTTTATCAATAGTAGCTGTAATCATACTTGTTATTTCAGTAATTAGCGTGATTAAACAAAGAAAAAAAGCAGGTGTAACTGGATTTAAAAGTGTGTTAACACCAATTTGCTTTTTTCTTATAAGTATAAACTGCTTATTAGCTATTTGGTTTAAGTATGGGGGACTGGCTGTTTGGCTCATTAATGGTGTTTTGTTATTATTGGCAGCTTATTTCACAAAATATTTGCCGAAAACTAAAAATTGAACGGGAAGGTTCGGCAACCAAAAGCGAACAATTTCTTACAAAGAGCTTATGTTGATAATCTAATTATCGCATAAGCTCTTTTTTTCCTTTATTCACTTAGATAACAAGAAAATTCATTTTTGGAATAGCCTAAATATAGATGTTTAAAAATTCGCTAATCCTTAGTAAATAATCTTATAACATAAATAATGTAAATGGTGGTTGCACTATATAGTAACTTTGTATATAATGTATATATAGTATATATACATTATATTAAGTGTGAAAGATAAAAGAAGAGGGATAAGCATGCAAATAATTATTTCAAACAGTTCAAAGGAGCCGATTTATGAACAAATTACCAATCAAATTAAGTCGTCTATCTTAGCAGGGGAACTAAAGGAAGGAACAGCGCTGCCTTCCATACGCAACTTAGCTAAAGACTTGCAGATAAGTGTGATTACAACAAAACGAGCATATGAAGAATTGGAGAAAGCTGGTTTTATTTACTCGATTGTTGGTAAAGGGTCGTTTGTGGCTGAGCAGAATTTAGATGTAATCAGAGAGAAGAAATTAAAGGTTATTGAAGAACAGCTAAGTGCTGTTATCGCCAATAGTAAAGAAATCGGCTTGCCATATGAGGATTTACTGCAGTTATTCAATATTTTGTATGAGGAGTGAGAAGGATGGAAAATGTGGTGGAGTTAAGGAATGCCACGAAGAAATTCAAGGGTTTTTCTGTTAATAATATAAATTTAGAAGTGAAAAAAGGCATTATAACGGGTTTTATTGGCGAAAATGGAGCTGGGAAATCAACTACAATTAAGATGATGATGAATTTATTAAAACCAGATGCTGGCCAAGTGAAACTCTTTGGGTTAGATTATCAAACACATGAAAAGGCAATAAAGGAACGGATTGGCTTTGTATATGATGGTAATGTATTTTTTGAAGGGCTGAACTTAATCGATATAAAACGCATTGTGGGACCTGCATACAAACAATGGGATGATAAATTATTTTATCATTATGTAGAAAAATTTGAGTTACCACAAAAAAAGGCTATTAAGACTTTTTCAAAAGGAATGCAGATGAAAGCATCTTTAGCAATAGCTTTATCCCATCATGCCGAATTAATCATTATGGACGAACCTACAGCAGGCTTGGATCCTATCTTTAGGAGAGAACTGTTGAATCTGTTACAAGAGTTAATGGTCGATGGTAATCGAACTTTGTTTTTCTCCACTCATATTACAACTGATTTAGACCGTATTGCCGATTATATTGCCTTCATACAAAGAGGAGAATTGATTTTTAATCAATCAATACTAGATATCGCAGAGAACTATGCAGTTGTTAAGGGAGGACTAGATTTACTGGATAGAGACACAGAAAAAAGCTTTGTTCATCTAAATCGTGGTCCGACGGGGTTTGTGGCATTAACAGATAATCGAAAAGAAGTGGATCAGGTATTTGGTGATAGTGTTGTGATCGAACATGCGACATTAGAAGATATTATGTACTACACAAAAGGAGGAATGCAATATGTTTAATTTAATAAGACGTGATGCAATCCTTCAGAAAAGGCAACTCTTAGTATTTATCCCTTTTATCGTATTTTTTATTGTGATGAATATAGACTCTGTTTTCATTTTTCTCGTCGCTAGTATTTTTATCCCGTTTAATGCATATGCATATGATGAAAAAGCAGAGACAAATATATTATTAAATTCCTTACCTTATACACGAAAGGAAATCATTGCATCACGCTATATTGGAGCAGTTGTGTATATGTTAGCGTCTATTCTACTGACAAGTGCAGCCTTGTTTCTTTTTAATAAACCATTTACACTTACAGATATTGCCGTTGGAAGTGGTTTTTTCTTGCTGTTTGCTGCTTTCACCTTTCCATTGTTCTATATGCTTAAGCCTGGCTATATTACAACAGTTGTTATTATCAGTTTTCTTGTTTTATCAGCCATAGGGCCTAGAGTCGTTACCTTTCTAGCGGAACATTTAACCAGTATAACAGATTTTATTATCAATTTATCCCTTCCAACTTTATATACAGGAGCGACCATTTTTATTCTTGTTGTCTATTTAGCCTCATGGGGAGTTGCGACAGTGATTTACCAGCGAAAAGTATTTTAATATAAATATCTTTAATATCCAACAAAAGATGTAGGTACAGAATGAAAAACTGGAGAAGACAGTAAGTGAAAGAGAAGTTATCCATCAGTGGGGGAAACGAAAGTCTCCATTGATGGGAACTTTCTCTCTTTTTTTTAATATAGATTGCTCTATACATACAAGCTGATGTTCTGCAAGGTTCCAAAACTTGTGGATTAGAAGCTTGAAAGGAAATTACGTTTTAATAACAATTGGCCCAGAGATCATTCTTAAAATAAGAATATTTTTTGGTAACAAATCCTTTTTTTAATGTAAATAAGTTACAAAGAGTAAGAACGGAAACCTTTTACTAAAAAAGTACTCCTGTTATAATACAAATAAAGATTCGATGTAATAACGAGAATAAGGGGGATACTAATGACTGGTAAAGTAGATACAAAGGAAGTGTGGACACGATTTATTCAAGAAGGATCTTTAGAACCAGCAAATTTAACTCCAGAGATTGAAGAATCTTGGCATCTTTGCCGGCAAAAAGGCTTAAACCCACATGATGGCATAACTGATTGTATCTTGACCCCAGAGGAATTCGAAGAAAGATTGGCAGAAAATGAATTATTAATTACTTTAGCTAAGCAAAATGTTAAGCGTTTACAAAAATTTTTACGAGGCTGGCGTTTTGTCATTATTTTAACAGATAAAGATGGGTACATATTATATAAAGAAGGGGAAAATTCTATTAGCATTGCAGCAGAAACGATCCGATTTAAAGAAGGAGCAAAATGGGGAGAAATAGAAGTGGGAACTAATGCAATTGGTCTCGCGGCAAGATATAAAAAACCCATGATGGTTAGAGGGTATGAACATTTTTCGAAAGCATCTCAACAATGGAATTGTTCTGCCGCGCCAATTTTTAACCAGCATAAAGAAATGATAGGAGTTTTGAATGTATCTAGTCTCTATCAATCTATTAACCAGCCATATGTGTTAGCATGTGTTAAGCTTATTGCTGATTCCATTTCACTAGATTGGAAAAAAAAGATGCACGAGGATATGGAGTTTTTGCTGCGAACAACTTTCCAAAGCAGTGGACAATACATTGTTTGTACCATTGATAAATACATTTGTGCCCTTCCAAAAAATCTTCAGCAAAAATATCAAAATTGGATTGGCACATCATTAAGTCGATTCGCGCAAGAGACTGGTGCAGTATCTGCCGTACATATTCCGATTATGCACCACCATCGACTCATTGGATATCGAATACCTCTCCGTGCGGAAACAAGCTTTGTTTGGAATGGAAGTAGAGGTTTAAGCAAAAGTTACAAACAAGTGCTGGAATCTATTAAAAATGTCGCCCCCACGGATACTACGGTACATTTAGTAGGAGAAACTGGTGTTGGCAAAAAGTTTCTTGCTAGTTGTATTCATGAAAATAGCCCAAAGTCAACGGCCCCTTTTTATAAATTACACTGTTCGATGCTTACTAAGGATATTCTTCAAAGGTTTCTTTCTACAGATCTGCAGCGTTTGACTAAGAAAAGGCATCAAGTGGTCGAAGAAGCAACGATTTTTTTAGAAGAGATTGGAGAACTTTCGATTCCCTCCCAGCAAATGCTTTTAACCATCTTACAGGAAAAGGAAAGACAACATCACAAATCCTATCGTTTTATCACATCTTCCACGAAAGATATCCGTGATCTAGTAGAGCAAGGGATAATAGATCAAGATTTATTCTATTATATTTATGCCTATCCCATTTATCTTAGTCCTTTGCGTGAACGAAACGAAGATATAATTGCTCTGATTGATTACTATTGTGACAAGAACAATTGGCATCCAGAGTGGAGAATAAATTGGAAATTACTATTTTCAAAGGGACAATGGTATGGAAATGTGCGAGAATTATATAATACTTTAGATCGATGCAGAATTTTATATAAAGAGGTTGCGCCAACTGAAGAACAGTTGTATGAGCAAGTAATGATTGCGGAAAAACATATGCAAAAATCATACCATAGAAAGGATCCGAAGACTAAATTTGAAATTCAGGCAATTACAAACGCATTAAAAAAACACCATGGAAATGTGTCAGAAGCAACAAAAGAACTAAATATGTCTCGTGCGACTCTTTATAGAAAAATAAAAAAATATCAAATAAAAAATTTTTTATAAATGTTCACATTCTCAGTTTGGAAGATAGTGAGACAAAAATGAGACAAATTTATATGATTGGAGAATAAATAAGACAACCGAAATGGTGGTCTTGCACATTCTCCAATCTTTTTTTCGTTTAATAATAAATAGTTTTCTTCAAAGAAATTATTGCTTAAGAAAGTATGCGTATTTTTTAATAAAATGATGGTGAGAAAAGTGAGAAATAATGAGAAAATCTGTCTCGTTTCAATCGATAACAAAGGTTAGAAATGTTGATTTATCAACGTTTTAAGCGCTTTCAAAAATAGAAAATATGTTGTATCATCGAAGTGTGTTAATACTGGAATATAGAATGGAGGAAAGAAAATGAAGAAAGAAACTGCTTATTGGGCCTATACGAAAATGAATGAAATTAGGAAGTTTGAAGATCAAGTTCATAAGATTTTTTCAACCGGGGCAATCCCAGGTTTTGTTCACTTATATGCAGGAGAAGAAGCGATTGCTGTAGGTGTATGTGCACATTTAACGAATAAAGATTATATAACGAGTACACATAGAGGTCATGGTCATTGTCTGGCTAAAGGCTGTGACTTAAATAGTATGATGGCAGAGATTTTTGGAAAAGAAACAGGGATATGCAAAGGCAAAGGAGGTTCTATGCATATTGCTGACCTTGACGTTGGCATGTTAGGGGCTAATGGCATTGTCGGTGGAGGATTTCCGCTTGCAGCTGGTGCGGCTTTAACAGCTTATGTAGAGGGAACAGACAACGTAACTGTCTGCTTTTCTGGAGATGGTTCCAATAATCATGGAACATTTCATGAAGCAATTAACATCGCTTCAATCTTAAAGCTGCCTGTTGTTTTTGTAGTAGAAAATAACGGTTTCGGGGAAGCCACTCCATATCATTATTCTACTTCCTGTAAACAAATTATTGATCGTGCACCAGGCTATAGTATTCCAGGAGTGAGAGTAGATGGAAAAGACTTAGTAGCTGTTTATAATGCTGCTAAAGATGCAGTGGAACGAGCCAGAAATGGAGAAGGTCCAACTCTTATTGAAGCGGTTACGTATCGAAATTATGGTCACTTTGAAGGAGATGCACAAAAATATAAATCAGAAACAGATCGTGAGAAGTGGCCAGTAGATGAAGATTGTATTGAAATCTTTAAAGCATATGCTTTTGCCAATGACTTGTTAACGGAAATAGAAGTGGAACAAATTGAGAACGAAGTGGAAAAGGCAGTGGACAATGCAGTAGAATTTGCAAAAAATAGTAAACAGCCTGACCCATCCATGTTACTAGAAGATGTGTATGTCAACTACAAATAATAAAAGAATGAGGTGAAGGAAGAATGGGAAGAAAGATTACATTTTCACAAGCTATCAATGAAGCAATGGATATTGCCATGGAGAGAGATAATAAAATTATCTTAATGGGAGAAGATGTTGCAGGTGGTGCGACCGTTGACCACTTACAAGACGAAGAAGCATGGGGCGGAGTTTTTGGTGTAACCAAGGGATTAGCAAATAAATATGGTCGTAAACGAGTTATCGATATGCCGATCGCAGAAGCGGGATATATGGGAGCAGCTGTAGCAGCAGCAGTTACTGGATTACGTCCAATCTCAGAATTAATGTTTAATGACTTTATTGGAAGCTGTTTAGATGAAGTGCTTAATCAGGGAGCGAAAATGCGTTATATGTTTGGCGGAAAAGCAAGAGTGCCTTTAACCATACGTACAAACCATGGCGCAGGAGCGAGTGCGGCCGCACAGCATTCCCAGACTTTATATGGTATGTTTACCGCTATCCCAGGTTTGAAGGTAGTTGTGCCATCTAATCCGTATGATGCAAAAGGTTTATTACTTTCTGCAATTGAAGACGATGATTTAGTTGTATTTTTTGAAGATAAAACCCTGTATAGCATGAAAGGGGAAGTTCCGGAGGGATACTATACCATTCCGCTTGGTAAAGCAGAAGTGAAGAGAGTGGGAACTGATCTTACCATTGTGGCAATCGGAAAAATGGTCCATGTTGCGATGGAAGCAGCTGATAGATTAGCGAGTAAAGGAGTGGAAGTGGAAGTAATCGATCCTCGTTCATTATCTCCACTTGAAGAAGAACCAATTTTGGAGTCTGTCGAAAAAACAGGAAGGCTAATTATTGTAGATGAAGCAAATCCACGCTGTAGTGTAGCAGCCGATATCGCAGCACTTGTCGCTAATAAAGGGTTTGATTATTTAGATGCTCCAATTAAAACAATAACGGCCCCACATACTCCAGTTCCATTTGCAACTAATTTAGAGCAATTATATATACCAAACGCAGAAAAAGTTATTAATACGGCATACGAATTAATTAATGAATTAACTTTAGCTCGATAAGTGGAGGTGAAAATATGTCAACTGCTATTGTGATGCCGAAATTAGGAATGACCATGAAAGAAGGAACCATCGTGGAGTGGCTAAAACAGCCTGGAGAATCCGTCTCGGAAGGAGAAGGTGTGGCTGTTATTAGTTCAGAAAAACTAACAAGTGAAGTAGAGGCGCCAACAGATGGAGTACTTCTTACAATCATTGAAGAAGTCGATAATGAAGTAGAAGTTGGAAAGCCAATTGGAATAATAGGTAATGAAAAGGAAGCGGAAAGTGAAAGTAGTCAAGATGTTAGGGAAGGAAAAGATGCAGCATTAGAGGAGAATGCGCCGGCGCGACAAGAGGCGGAAGTAAAAGGGAAAGATACAAATAAGCGAATTCGGATATCTCCTGCTGCAAGAAAACTTGCCCAACAACTGCGAGTGGATACACAAAATGTTAAAGGAACAGGACCAAATAATCGAATCACGCGAAGAGATATTCAAGCATTTGCTGACAAGCGTGGAGAAGAAAAAGTACCAACAAAACCAAAAGTGGAACAAGAAACTAAAACTATTGTACAACCAGATGTACAAACAACAGGCGTAAAAAGCGAAAAGTTATCTGTTATGCGTCAAACAATTGCAAAACGAATGCAGCAAAGCTTGTCTACAACTGCTCAATTAACATTACATCGAAAAGCAGAAATTAATGCCCTGCTAGATTTTCAAAAGGATATTAAGAAACAAGTAACGGAAAGCGAACTAGATGTCCGATTAACTTTAACGGTGCTTATTGCCAGAGCTGTTACATTAAGCTTGCGTGATAAGTCATTTATGAATACTCATTTAATTGATGGTCAATTATATTTATTTGATGAGGTGCATTTAGGAATTGCAACATCTTTAGATGCCGGTTTAGTCGTTCCAGTAGTTAAAAATGCAGAGCGGCTTCCGCTCGGGGAATTAGCAAAAGCTATATCGTCTGTAACGGAAAAAGCAAGAAATGGACAATTACCAGGATATGAACTAACGGGATCAACTTTTACTATTTCTAATTTAGGCCAACAGGGAATTGAATATTTTACCCCAGTCCTAAATACCCCTGAAACAGGTATTCTTGGTGTAGGAACATTTATTGAGGAATTAACACTAGAAAATGAAACCGTAAAAACAGTGAAAAAATTGCCTTTAAGCTTAACCTTTGATCACCAAGTGCTTGATGGAGCACCAGCAGGAGATTTCTTGAATCGTGTTGTTTATTATCTAGAGCATCCATATTTACTAGTGTTATAGATAAAAAGAGTGTAAAAAGTAGATAGGCGTGCAAATGAAAAATGAATGCAGCTCTATTCCATGTTAGATAGCACCATTTATTGAATGTTTGAGAAATTTAAGAAGCGGGGCAGTACGACTTTTCTCTGTAATCGTGCTGCTATCTTAAAAGTCCAATTCAATATGGTAGCTTTAGGTACGAAACATGAATACTTATCGTTGGCATTAGCTCATCATTTTTCTGTGAGCTCTCCGTAGAAGGAAGGGAATCAAGAATGAAGAAATATGATGTCGTTATCCTAGGTGGGGGTACGGGAGGATATGTAGCAGCAATACGTGCCTCCCAAAAAGGAAAGACAGTTGCAGTAATAGAAAAGGATAAGCTTGGTGGAACTTGTCTTCACCGTGGATGTATTCCAAGTAAAGCATTATTGCGTACAGCAGAAGTATTTTCTACATTTAAAAATGCTGGAAGCTTCGGGGTAGACGTAAGTGGAAATATAGCGGTGAATTTTCCAAAAGCACAAAAAAGAAAAGAAATGATTGTGCGCCAATTAGAAGCTGGGATAAAAGGATTGATGCAAAAAGGAAAAATTGATGTCTATGAAGGGACCGGTTTTTTCCACTCTAATTCTATTTTGAAGATCACTGATCGAGCAGGAAAAGAAACAAGTATTGAAGCAAAAAATACTATTATCGCAACAGGTTCAAAGCCAAGATCCCTGCCAGGCTTACCCTTTGATGAGAAGCAAATTCTTTCATCAGACGGGGCGCTGTCACTAAAAGAATTACCGAAGAGTATCATCATCGTTGGTGGAGGGGTCATTGGCATGGAATGGGCCTCTTTACTAAATGATTTCGGTGTAAAAGTTACCGTTTTAGAATATAGCCCGCGAATTGTCCCGACAGAAGATGAGGACATTTCACAAGAATTACAAAAAATTTATACGAAGAAAAAAGTACAGATTGTAACCAATACTTTAGTTGATGCAAAAAGCTGTCGATTAACAGAAAAAGGGGTGCAAATCAGTGCCGAAGTAAATGGAAAAAAAGATATCTTTTCTGCAGAAAAACTGCTTGTCTCCGTTGGAAGAAGTCCTGTAGTGGAGGGAATTGGTTTAGAAAATACTGCAGTTAAACTGGAAAAAGGCGCAATCGTTGTAGATAAAAATTGTCGTACACATGATCATAAAATATTTGCGATTGGAGATTGTATCCCAACACTTCAATTAGCCCATGTTGCCATGCATGAGGGTATTCTTGCAGTAGATACAATTGTTGGGGAAGAAACATATTTGATTTCATATGAACAAATACCTCGATGTATTTATACCGCACCTGAAATTGCAAGTGTAGGGATATCCGAAGCAGCAGCTAAAGCAAGAGGATATGAAGTCAAAGTTGGATATTTTCCGTTCCAAGCAATTGGAAAAGCACTTGTTCATGGAGAAAAAGAAGGGTTCACAAAGATAATTGCCGATAAGAATACAGATGATATTCTTGGGATAACGATTATTGGTCCACATGCTACTGATTTAATTGGCGAGGCTGCATTAGCTCAAATGCTCGAAGCAACGCCTTGGGAAATTGCCCATACCGTTCATGCCCATCCAACTTTATCAGAAGTATTAGGAGAAGCTGCTTTGGCAGTAGATGGCCTATCTCTTCATATGTAATGACAATTGGCTGATCTGTACGATTGGTGTAGATAATGATAATTCGCAAGTATCCATTTAACCTGTGCAGAATAGTGTCTGCCCATGTATCATTTACGGATTGTAAAAAGGATAAAGAAGTATTTTTAATACGATTGTTCTCCATTCATTTCTAGCTGCGGAAAGCAGAATTTTTGCAAGAAACCTTGTCATCCGTTAAGCTGAAAGTAAGTTTATTTCCATTCTTATATAGGAATAGTATATATAGGAAAGTAACAAAAGGCAGGAGATGGCATGATGAAGGTCACAATCACCGATGCAGCTGTTGAGAAATTCCGCAGCTATGAAGTTCCTGAGGGTGCAGTTTATCGATTAAGTACCATTTTTAGTGGCGGCTGCAGCTATGTTTACAATTTTGACTTAGCAGTTGATTTTCCACAAGAAGAGGATAAGGCATTTGAGGATAATGGTTTAACGATTTATTTAGATCCATTAACGATTAAGCATATTAATGAAGACTTAAAGTTTGACTATGTACAGGGGAAAGGCTTTCGTTTAATTGGACCAAGTGAAATTTATTCTTTCCATTTGGAAGTAAAGCAAAAAGCGAAATAAGGCTGAACAAAAGTATCAGATACTCATAATGAGGTCTGATCTTTTTTGTTTAGTGGAAAAATAAATGGATGAAACTATACCTCTTTATTTTCGTATAAGGATATAAAGTGAGGGGTTAGTGAATGATTATGTATTTCTTGATGCTATCGTTAGGAATCATCTTTCTATTGATTTCAGTTATTTATATCGTACAAATGTACAAGGATAGAAATTATTCTTTAATAATAATGGGGAAGACGTTAGTGGTTTTATCAGTTGGTGTCTTTCTTTTATTGATAACTTTTCCAAGTTTAAAATACATATTGTTAAAAGAATACGTTGAAGTAATTGGGGAATGTACTATTGAAATAGATGGCACACGCCGTTATGCCGAAGCTAGATTCGAAATGCAAGATACAGGCGAAGTGTATAGCTTTGACAATATTCCAGACCTTGATGCATATGGCAAGAATGTGCCGTATTACTGTACTTTGACTGTAACGAAAGACAAGAAGTGGGAGATTGGCTATAAAATATATAATGTGAATACAAAGAAGCTGATAATATCTGATGAATAACAACGTGATGTTTACAGTGGATTTTTAAAATGGGTTTAATGAATAGGAGCATAGAATTATGTAGTTAAATAATTTAGTAATTTCTATTCTAACTTTTATTCTTTCCGGTATATACTTATTTAGAGGAATCGTGTCGCAGTCCTTTTTTAGTTGATATATAATTATGAATGAAATCAATTATCGAACAAAGCATTAGATAAGAATGAACCATCATTTCGTTTTATAAATAACAAAAAGGAAGTGAACTGCTTGATTAAATACAAATCCCTTCATCATGTAAGTCTTACCGTAACCGATTTAGTAAAAGCCAAACATTTTTATGGGGAAATATTGTGTCTAGAAGAACTTCCCCGTCCAAATTTTGATTTTCCTGGTGCATGGTACAAAATACAGGATCAGCAACTTCATTTAATTGTTTATCCAACATCGCAGACGATTCGCAAAGATAAATCGCTAAACAGTCGGGAAGGGCATTTTGCTCTCCGAGTTGAAAATTATTATGATACCCGTAGTTGGTTAAAGAAACATAATGTGGAATTCTTAGAAAAACCTTATGGAATAAGCGGATTTGCTCAAATATTCTGTGCTGATCCAGATGGTAATTTAATTGAGCTGAATGTGGATCAGAAAGATTTATAGGACAAAAACTGCCAAGAAAATAAATAATAGGAAACATAGAAATAGGGTGAATTTATCCCTATTTCTTTTATTAAAAAGCAATCATCATTATAATACATGTTAAAACAAATAAATATGCTAAACCATCAAATAAATAAGTCACTATGCTTACAAACTTTGGAAAATTCTCAAGGTTATATAGTTTGTAATTCCTCTATATTCGCCTGCTGCTTATGGTAAATGTGCCAATTTTTAAGGATAAAATTTCTTCATCGTCAATCTCTTTAACGAGTAGAAGTAAAGAAGATTGAGCATTCTTATCGTACGAGTTAAATTAAATAATAGACATTAGATATTAGATAGTTGATATAATAGCTAATCTCAAATTAGGAGAGTGGAAAATGGAAGCGAATGTTTTTGAACAGCTGGCCAAAAGATATGATACAGAAGATCGAAGAAACCTAGCTAATGTGATTGTGAAGGAAGTAAGAAGAGAATTAGCAAACAGTACACCTCAATCTTTAATGGACTATGGGAGCGGCACTGGTCTCGTTAGTCTAGAGTTAACGGATTTGGTAGCTTCGATTTTGTTAGTGGATTCATCCGAACAGATGCTGGAGGCTGCCCAAGCAAAAATAGCTAATAGAGGAATTACGAATGCAGATATACTATATTCTGATTTTACGCAAGACACCCCGAATTTTAAGGCAGATGTTATTTAAATGTCTTTAGTTCTTCTTCATATCCCAAATACAAAGAAGATATTACAAGCGTTATTCCAAATATTAAATCAGGATGGCAAATTAATTATCATCGACTTTGATAAAAATGATAAAATAAACCATCCTAAAGTACATAACGGTTTTACAGAAGAAGAATTAAATGAAATATTGTCGGAAGTTGGTTTTCATTCAATGAAAAGGAAAACATTTTATCAAGGTAATCATATTTTTATGAATCAAGATGCTTCTTTGTTTATTTCCAGCAGTATAAAGTGAATTTCAAAATATGTAGGCATAGGCTAAATGGTTTCTCTCTTTTCCTGCACTGCTTCATGATACTCATCTGGCAGGTCGCTAAGATAGAGAACGTTGCTTAAAAGTTTAATATCACTATGTATTTGCTTTTTAAGTTGGGTATTTTCACATTTATAATAATCATCCATTAAACGTTTGATTTCGTGACAAATAAGTTCGATTCGGAGCATGATACCGATCCTTTCGGGAAATTATAGACTATACTAATTATGTATCAAATTACTAATGAATGAAAGTGTTAAGTATTATTTAGCTGGTAGAAGATAATAAATGGCCATTTGAATGAGAATTCTTTTTTAACATGATTGGAAAAATTTTTTCCCATCTGCTATAAACTAATTTGATTTTTCTTTGGAGATTAGGCTTTCTTATTGACAAATATAAAAATTTAGCATATCTTATAGTTAGTTTCGTACTTAGTTATAAGTTAATTTTCGCTTAAAAATTAAGACTTTAGCATTCTTTTAATAATGATATTGACTGAATGAAAAAGTAACTTAATAAAATAAGCAAAAGTGATTTGATAAATAAGTAACCTAAATTATTGTATGAATGTCTTTTATAAATTAAATGAAAATATAAAACCATATAGAGGTAGCTCTTCAAACAATTCGATGTAATTAGTTGAAGGGAAGCCGACAATTTTTTACTTTCTCATGATTGCAGATCATGGTGAATTTAAAAGATTGTCGGCTTTTTTATTGGCAAAATTAAAGGTTTTTTGAAGTAAGTTAGTTAAAGGAGTTTTTAAAATGTTTCTTTTGCATAGTATGCCATCATTACTGTTAGTGTTTTTTATGATGATTATTGTTTCGATGCTGAGTGGACTATTATTTTTGCATCCAAAAGTGCTATTAAGCTATGTAAGGGTTCATATCTGGATAGTGTCTTTTCCGCCTTTGATCGCATTAATCGCACTTATGAATCCGAATGGAATAGAAAATGCAGGTCCTTTTCATATGGATTCCTTGGCTTGGCTGATGACTTTTTTTGTCCTTGCCATCGGTTTAATTGTTCAACGTTTTTCAATCCGCTATTTAATGGGAGATCGATCTTATCGCAAATATTTTACCCTTTTCACTTTTACCACAACTGCCGCTTCCATTGCTTGGCTAAGTGGAGATCTTCGACTGCTGGTTCTATTCTGGGGAGCAACGCTTGCAGGATTAACCTTGCTTATAAGATTAAATAATGGCTGGAAAGTGGCTGCTGAGGCTTCTAAAGTATCTGGTTATCATTTTTTAATCGGTTGGGTGTCCTTGTTATTGGCAGCAATCTGGCTGTCTCACAGTACTGGTTCTTGGCAATTATCAACCGCTCTATCGATTGAAAATTCAGTTGGAATTTCAGCATGGGAAAGAACTGGAATTAATTTATTGATTGTCCTAGCGGTTATCATTCCAGCAGCTCAATGGCCATTCCAAAGATGGTTAGTAGAGTCTGTTGTGGCACCAACACCTGTTTCAGCGATAATGCATGCAGGAATTGTCAATGCAGGCGGAATCATGCTTACTCGTTTTTCCCCATTATTTAATGGTGATTTAGCTCCAACTCTTCTATTACTATTATTTGCCGGGATATCTGTCTTGGTTGGTACTGGAATTAGTTTAGTACAAGTTGACTATAAACGTCAGTTAGTTGGTTCGACGATTGGGCAAATGGGCTTCATGCTCATTCAGTGTGCCTTAGGCGCATATGTTGCTGCCATTATCCATCTTATTTTACATGGTTTATTCAAAGCGACACTATTTTTACAGTCGGGTTCAGCAGTGCGACGTAAGGAAGAGTCTAATTACAGAAAAAAACAGCCTGCTTTTTTATGGACGATAGCAGGGTGGATTTTAAGCATTACTGTAGGGCTAGTTTTTTGGCTCCAAGCACCAAGAGAAGGCTATCAAATAATTAGTTCGTTAATTTTAGTTTGGTCTGTTTCTATTTCTTGGCGACAGCTTGTTGCTTTTGGAGAAGGGCGCATCGGCCGGATTGTTGGTTTAATTTTTGTAGGGGGAACCGCTGCTATTTATTCTTTTATCCATCATTTTTTCTATGACATATTACAGACTGCTGTTTTCAAAGGTTCTCAGCCGCCATTAGCTGTTGTCATTATCGTTGGTTGTCTTTTATTAGTTGGCGCTGCGATAGGGGCGATCGCTTCTAGAAATCGTTCGTCCATCTTTTGTACTGTCCTATATCTTTGGTTAGTGCGATTAGGAGAAGCAAAGCCAAAAGCAGTAGAAAGTCATCCGAGCTATCTAAAACAACAATTACCATAAAGGAGGTAATGAGCGTTGAGTATTCCATCTGTATTAACAAAAGCTAGTTCAAATAAAAAAAATATGCCAGATGATTTTGTAGAAGGTGATATTAAGAGTTATGTTGAAGCTGCCAGCAAAGTAATTGCACCGCTGTGGCCAATTTCTACGTTTGCAGCCCGTCATCCGTGGATGGGTCTTGAAAAAAAAACTTTTGATCAAGTGGCAGATTGGTTAAAACAGACTCGTGATGTTGATATTTATCCTAGTGCCTCTATGATCCTTTCAGCGAAAAAAAAGGGAGAAATTAAGGAAGCATTTGTTAAGCAGAAGCTAAAGCAATGGCTTGCATCCAATTCCTTTAATATCCCACAAGATGTGGCAGAGCGTTTTTGCCATGCGGCATTAAATTTGGAACCCATTCCATCCAGCCTGCTCTCATCTCATGAATTAAAGAAAAAAGCAGAAGAATATAGGGAGCAACATTCAGATTCATTCCATTATTCTTCTGTGCAGCCAATCAGTTCTCATCTAGAAAGTAAAGATAAGGAAAGTTTAATCAATATACTCGATTACCATGTTATTAAGTGGTGTAAATTATATCTTGATGAGTCGCAGGCTGCCTGGACAATGCCCCATCGAGAGGAAGGTTTTTATCGTTCTTGGCGCCGGCTGATTAGTTATGATCCTGCCCTTACAAAAAAACAACGTGAAAGTTTAAAAAAGTGGCCAAAAGAGGCAGAAATAGCCTTGAATAAAGGCTTAAATGCTCTTTCTATTCCTGAACCAGAAAAACAGAAATATCTTGAAGCACATTTACTATCTTTGCCTGGATGGGCAGGAATGATGCTCTGGCGTTCTAAACAATCGAGTGAGGAAAATAGCCTGCTAACCGAATATTTAGCAGTAAGAATTTCCTTAGAATGGGTGCTTATCAATCCACAGCTTCCTTTTATTCCGAAAAGCTACGAAAATAATCAGTCCATAGATGGTCTTTTAGCAGCGTTGATTCATTGGGGCAGTCTTTCATTAGAGGAATGGTCTCAGTTGTCTAGTGCACAACAACAAGAATACTTGTTATTTGCAGCAAAATTTGATGAGAAGCTTTGCAGAAAACTCTGGCTGGAAGCTTGGGAGCAAACACATGCTGAACAATTAAGTCAAAAAATTAGTGCGAAACAATTTAGTACAAACGATAAAGCAACAACATTAGCACAATTTGTATTCTGTATAGATGTTCGCTCCGAGCCATTTCGTCGTCAGCTTGAAAAAGAGGGACCATTTGAAACAATAGGAATGGCTGGTTTCTTTGGAGTACCGATAGCCACGAATAAATTAGGAAGCGAACACAGTCACCCATCCTTGCCAATTATGCAAAAGCCATTGCATAAAATCATGGAGAGTACAGATGAGAATGAACTTAAAGCCTTTCAACACCGTCAGCAGACCGTTCATTCCTTTAGCGATACTTTCAAATCGATGAAACAGAATTTACTTGCAAACTTACTATTACCAGAATTAAGTGGTCCTTGGCTAAGTCTCCAAATGGCAGCACGCAGTTTTGTCCCAAAAAGTGCCGATCGCTTCATTCATAATCTACGCAAAAATTGGGTGCGTAAACCAAATACAAAACTGGTTCTTAATCATGTTCATCAAACAGAGAACGGGATTCCAATTGGGTTTACCGAGGAAGAGAAAGTTAATTATGCCCGACAAGCATTAAAAATGATGGGGATAACAGAGAATTTCAGCCCATTAGTTGTAATATGTGGACATGGAAGCCACAGTACAAATAACCCTTATGCATCTTCTCTTGATTGTGGTGCCTGTGGCGGGGCTTCAGGTGGATTCAACGCGAGAGTCTTAGCAACTTTATGTAACCTGCCTGAAGTAAGAAAAGCATTGTCTTTAGAAGGAATAGACATTCCTAAAGAAACGGTTTTCGCAGCTGCTGAGCATAATACAACCGTTGATGAATTAGACTGGATTTACATTCCAGAACTTTCTAAATCAGCACAAGAAGCTTTTCATCGGATTAAAGCCATTTTGCCAAGAGTAAGCAAACAGGCAAATACAGAGCGTTTAGCTAAAATACCGCATTTCCCATCCCAACGCAAAAATTCTCAGTCTGAGGCCCATCAACTAGCAGAGGATTGGAGTGTGATTCGTCCTGAATGGGGCTTAGCTGGTAATGCAGCTTTTATAATTGGTCAACGTGATTTAACAAATGGCTGTGACTTGGAAGGCAGAGTCTTTCTTCATAATTATAAATGGCAGAAGGATGAAAGCGGAGAAATCTTAGATAATATTATTTCAGGTCCAGGAACGGTCACACAATGGATAAATCTAGAATATTACGCATCAACGGTAGCTCCTCATTATTATGGAAGTGGCAATAAGGCAACACAAACCGTAACAGCAGGTCTTGGTGTTATGCAGGGGAATGCGAGTGACTTGTTAACGGGCTTACCGTGGCAGTCTGTTATGCAATCAGATCAAGCTGCATATCATTCACCGCTTCGCTTACTGATTATAATTCAGGCACCAAAAAATTATGTAGAGCGATTATTGCAAAATAATGCTGCATTTCAAGAAAAAGTTCAAAATGGCTGGGTCCGTTTAGCAAGTATTAGCCCAGAAGGCCATTGGGAGACTTGGTAGAGAACGGTTTCCATAACAAAGGAGGGTACGAGATGATTTTAGATAAAACAAAAAAAGTGTTATTTTTGATGGATGTTGGAGATGGATTGGAATCTATTATAAAAGAGGAAACCAATATACAGCCAGAAAACATGCTGACTATAAAATGCTTTGGTCCTGTTATCTCCAATCCTTTTGGAGATATAATGAGGTCAATTATTATTGCTGTCTTTCAGGAAAATGTAGAAGAAATTTTTGTTGTCGGAACAAGCAATGAGGTCAATCGTTTTATTTCTCTAGAAGGACAATTTAAGTCAAGAATCCAGACATTGGATTATCTTTTTCAAAATAGCATGCCTGAATTTACTGGTGAAACGATTAATGAATGGCTAAATGGAAAACAAAATACTGGTGACAATATCAAAAATTGTGTTAAGATGATTTGTCATCATCCATTAGTGCCGCCAACAGTAAAAGTGAGAGGTCTACTGATTAATCATCAAGATGGAAAGTCTTCTGTTGTGGAAATAAATACAAATAAAACTGCTTAAAAAGGTTAAAATATGCTAATGCTGATGGTGCTGCAAATCAGATTAGTATATATTCTTTTATATGAAAGAGGTTTAAACCGATTTGTATTTAGCTTAATGATATAGGATATACGAGTGTTGAATCATCTTGAAAGACAAAAATAGAAAAATAAGTTTTTATCTGTTTAATAGGGGATGCATAATAAAATGAAATTAACAAAAGGTGCTTGTGAAGCAGAAATAAGTAAAGCAATAACACAATGGGAAAAGGATTTTCTTGGTCGGGGATCCTTATCTGTTAAAACTGATATATTACGCGATATGATCATAGTGAATTTGCAGGGCATTCTAACACCAGCGGAATATACGGTGTGTGAAACAAAAGAAGGACTATTAACCATTAAGAAAACACGCTCCGAATTAGTGGAATCAGGTGTTGAAGAACTAAAAAAATGTATATTAACCATTACTGGAGAGGAAGTAAAAAGCTTTCATACAGACTTAAGCTCACGTACAGGTGAACGAGTGATGGTATTTAAATTATATAATAATGTAGAAAATCTCTTTGCGTAAAAGGTTATTATCAATTTTTTATAAAAGAAAATAAAGACACTTAATCAGACTGCGCATAACTTCTATTTATCTTCTTTCATATAAAGAATAAAAACCCAATTTGGGTTTTTATTCTTTATAACTGCCTCATTATTTGCTAACAGTGTCGTATATAAAAAGTTCGTCTACCGTGGTAGCCAATGCAGAGGCTAAGCTAAATGCTAATTGTAAAGTAGGATCATATTTATCATTTTCAATTGCATTTATCGTTTGTCTTGTCACATTACATAGTTTTGCTAATTCTTCTTGAGATAATTTTGACGATTTTCTTAATTCTCTAATACGATTTTTCATTTATCCACCATATTTCCTCTTAGATAATAGTAATGAAATTAAATATATAACTGAAATTGTAACAAGTAAACTAAATGGTTTCATCCCCTCATAATGGCTGTTCGTCCAAGTTGTTACATAGATAGACTCAATAATCTCTAACAATAAAATACCGATTACAACTACAAAAGTGTATGATTGTGCTCTCATTTTAATGTAAATTGCTCTTTCGTCTCCTAATTTTGGTAATGACACCAGATTCGTCACAATTAATAGAGTACAGATTGCAAAAATAATAAGTGATAAAGCAACTATCCAATTCATCATTCAATCTCCTTTTTTTAAAAAAGTAAAAAGTATTTTACATTTTTATTTTATCATTTGTTCTGTAAATGTCAAATTGTTTTTACATTTTTATTTGTGACAAATAGGAATAATCATGTAATGAAACAATAGAAATTTAAAGCCAAGTCCATATAAGGTTAAGTGGGGGAATGACCGTACCTTTACTTTTACTGTAACGTACATGCCCCCCTAGGCTTGCAGCTAAAGTAAATAAATAGATCCTAATACTGTATTTTTAATAATTCTCCATTGATTTTAATAATCTGCATAAAGCAAGTATAATCCCTTTTCCTCATTTCCTTAGTGAATATAATAGATGTTTGATTAAGCTCTAACTTGCCATATTTAGAAATGCTATTTTAAATATGTACAATAATGCTTGGATAAATATGTACAAATTTGCTTTCATTTTACATACTAGTCTTGAGGTGACTAGTCATGTATATATCATTAAATGTCGATGTTAATTTTGAGATTAATAGTCTTTCAGACTTACCAAAATTCAAACAAATAATGGAGCATATGAAAATGAAAATTAATAAGAGTAAATTGGCTGAAGAACTTGGAGTAGATCGACGAACAGTTGAGAAATATCTAAATGGTTTTGTCCCCAAGAGGACAAGAAAAAAGTCCTCAAAAATTGATGAATATTATGAAGTGATCGCTGCTCTTTTATCTGAGGATTCTAAACAGGTGTTTTATTATCGGCGGGTGCTTTGGCAGTACTTAAAGGATAATCACGGTTTAGACTGTGGTGCTTCGACCTTTCGAGCCTATATCGCTCGAATACCTGAATTTAATGCTTACTTTGTGGAGGACAAACGTATTGCTTCTCCGAAGGGGACGGTTCGCTATGAAACTCCGCCAGGTAAACAAGCTCAATTAGATTGGAAGGAAAATATTCAATATGAAACAAAAGATGGCGAGCAGGTCGAGATCAATGTAGCTGCGCTTATTCTATCTACTTCAAGATTGCGAGTATTCCACTTGAGTATTTCCAAGTCACAAAGTACGCTGTTTTCCTTTCTAACAGAAGCTTTTGAAACGTTTGGCGGTGTTCCTGAGGAACTCCTTACGGATAATATGAAAACAGTGATGGATGAAGCAAGAACGGAACATTATCCGGGTAAAGTGAATGCAAAGTTTGAGCAATTCGCAAAAGACTTTGGCTTTAAAGTGAAAGCCTGTATCGCTGGCAGACCAAGGACAAAGGGAAAAGTCGAAACGACAATGAAATTGTTAGACGAAATTCATGCCTATCAAGGACAATTCTCTTTAGAGGAACTGCATCAATTTATACAAGAGTTAGCCAACAGAGTGAATCACCAGATTCACCAAGGGACAGGAAGAATACCAATGATTGAATATAAAAAAGAAAGGAACCACTTACTCCAGCTACCAACTGATAAAGTAAGAGATTCCTATCGCATTAAGCACACACAAGTAAAAGTCAATGCATCCAACATGATCTCCTACAAATCAAACCAGTATTCCGTACCACCAGAATATCAAGGAAAGAAAGTAGGTTTACAAGTGTATGATAACAACTTATGGATTTATTATAACATGAAACTTATTGCACAGCATCCAATCAGCAAAGCGAAGCTAAATTATCAGGAAGCACATTATAAAGCAGGTTTGGCTGTTTCAGCCCCTTACTATAACTATCCGGAAATCGATGATTTGGCAAAGAAAAATCTAGCAACGATTGGAGAAGTGTATAAATAATGAATCTATCCACTAATTATCAACAATTATTAAGAAACCTAGAGTATCTAAAGCTGAAGCAAATGACTCTACATTTAAATGAAGTAATTGATTTCGGAGTCCAGAACCAGCTGTCATTTATTGATACGTTAATCAAGTTAACCAACTATGAAATTGATGTGCGAGAACAAAATATGACGCAGTCGATGGTAAAGGTGGCTGCATTTCCACATATGAAAGAAATAAAAGATTTTGATTTCACTTTCCAAACCTCAGTCAATCAGCAACAGATTCAAGATTTTCTAACCTTTCGCTTTATTGAAGAGAACGAGAATATTGTTTTCTTAGGACCAAGTGGTGTTGGCAAAACACACTTGGCCACCGCCATAGGGATTGCGGCAGCAAAGAAAAGAACAAGTACCTATTTCATTAAATGCCATGATTTAATTCAGAATTTAAGACGAGCACGATTGGAGAACCGCTTAGAAACTCGTCTAAAACATTATACAAAATATAAACTATTAATCATTGATGAGATTGGTTATTTGCCAATTGATCAAGAAGATGCGAAATTATTTTTCCAACTGATTGACATGCGATATGAAAAGCGCAGTACGATCTTAACAACGAACGTAAACTTTAAGGCATGGGATGAAGTATTTCAGGAGCCTAAGCTGGCAAATGCCATCTTAGATCGCATCTTACACCATGCGAAGGTTGTGACAATGGTGGGAAATTCCTATCGTTTAAAGGATCATTTAGTGCAAGAAAACGAGTGATTTTGTACATCCTTAAACGAGCGAAAATGTACATATTTGTGTTGACATTTATACCATATTTTTTGTTTATAAATAATTCAATAGTTGGAATATTATGTTATTATTGGTATAGAAAGATAATAATAAAGTATATTACTAGTAGAAATTAAAAAGTATACGCGTCCGATAAGTGGGGCGCAGTGCAAATGACTAATGATAGAGTGGACAGGCTTTATGATATTGTAAAAAACAGTAGTTTCTCCAATAGAGATATCCTTTTAGGGATTTTGGAGAGGCTAATATTAATATCTTATCTGTTGATGAAAAAGGGAAGAGAAGTAACTGAAAATACAAAACTATTTTAACTAGTCAAAAGGGGAAAAATTATGATTCATAAATTAAAAGAATACGTTGAGAATACAAGTGAAGAAGAAGTAAGGTCATTGTTATTTCTTATTCTGCTCCAAATAAGTGTGGAAGAACAGCCAGATGAGGAACTTGCGAAAAGTTTAAGAAGAACTTATCAAAATTATTTACAGGCTAAAACAATTCAACCAAAGATTGAAAATAAAAGGGATTATAAGGTTGTACATATTGCTTTTGGTGAGTCTGCTGCTGGCAGTTTAAGAATGGCACTTAAAGAAATGGGAGTGCAGGATGAGGAAAAAGTTATCTGTTTTTCAGATGATTTTTCCTTTGGACCTTTATGGAAGATAGAGGAGGAAATGGGGCTCGCACTTAGGCACAAATGGTTAATAAACCATATTAATTATGATGAGAAGTACTTATTAAGCTATAAGAGAAGATTCTATAAAACAATTTTAGAAGTAAAGAATATTAAAGAACATGCCCATATCTTCATTTGGGCAGGTGAAAATGCTGATGAACAAACGGCACAACGCTTTGTTATTTCTTTATTACAAAATAAAACGAATGATATTTTCTTAATTAATCCTCTGGAATCTTATGAAGAGATAGCTTTCAAATCGGATGCAAAGGACTATGCAATACATACTGGCTTGTTTTCATCTGAGGAGTTACAAGCCATTTATCAAAAAAATAACCGGAAACAGCCACTTACAATGAGGACACGATTTAAGTACATAAATGAGTGGAAGCAAATATCCCAACAGAATAAAAATTTAAGAATCTGGGCGGATAAGAAAATTAATAGTGTTGCAGAAGACTATTACGATAATTATATAATAAAAACAGCTAAATTATTACATAAAGAACAGAATAGCGCAGATTTTATAAAATCTGCGCGGCTAATAGGAGAGATTATTGGAAATCTCAATCAAAGAATCGGAGATATTTACTTCGAATATCGATTAATCCGATTAGTATTAAAAGGGATATTTGAACTAGAAGGGGTTCCTAAAGCCATGCGATATTACAGTGTAAAGCTGCAAGAAAGTTATCTGTATTAAAATCTTTCATTGTTTACTATATATAGTAAACGTTAAGGAGAATCTTTAATGATAGAAAATGAAAAACAAACAGACATTTTTAAATTAGCAATAAAGAAGCTCTGCAAACTAAATAATATTTCTCCCCGAAAACCGAGATTTGAAATCATAGACAACTTTGTTGTGATAAATATTAAAAACCATTTAAAAGATGGCGTAGATTCCGACTGTTTTTTCATATTGAACTTGATATACCAAATAATAGGACCATTGGGAATAAAGTTTCATCAACAATTAATGCTCTTTCCAAACTCGAGGAGAGTAGCTAGCATAGCTGTTTCTTTTAAAAAGAAGGATTATGATGCATTAAATAGGAATTTGAAGGAAGGCAGCATTCCTAATTAATAAATATTTATACTTATATAACTTAGCGAAACTAAATGGCCCCATAAACGTATGTATAAATATAGTAAAAATCATGTTTAAATGGATTTCAAACAAAGAAACTAAGTTAACTAATAGGGGGGATGAAATGAATAAAGTTACGATCTTGATAATCATTGGCATATTCCTATTTATGACTGGAATTTACGTATCTGCTTTTCTATCCGCAAATTGGGTGATGATTGGTACAGCGTTCACTGTTGGAGGTGGCATTATTACGGGCGGAAGCTCATATTTTCTAATAAATACAAAAAATAGCCAACCACCAAAATGACTAAAAGATAGTAAAAATAGAGCTCGAAAAAGGTGAACATTCAAGAAGAAAATGCCTTTGACAAAGGGGACAAATATGCCTACTAACAAAGGGAATAAACATCCCAAATTGGAAAACTATTTAATATATGGAATGATTTTTGGATTATTAGCTGGTTCCTTATTAGGTACATTTGCTATGATTGCAGGGCATGTATTTATAGCAATAGGCAGCTACGGAGCAGGAGTATCTTTGGGAATGTTGATAGGAACCTTGTTATATACCATTAAAAAACGAAGTAGCTAAATATAATTATATTTACTGGAAGAGAAAGCAATTATCCACATAGAGATAAAGAAATCAAGTTTACTATCAACAATTATGATTTTTTTTGTAATTAAACGGAGGTACTTTAGTGGAAGTTGTTTAATAGGTAACCGGATAGAAATGATTAAAAAAGGAACCAATAAGTATTTCGTCAAAGAACTGGAAACAGGTTATATAGTTATTGGTGATTAGGCCGATATATTGTTCCTTTGTAAAGAACATAAGTATGAGTTGAATAGTGATTTTAAAGATAAGTTTCTTGCCGAAATGAGTAGAGTATCAGAAGCAGTATATAATTATGAGCTTTTAGGAAATGGCGATCCTCACATGCACTGGCACATTTTCCCAAGCAGCGAACAAAAACCTAATCCAACTCACCCAGTATGGTGTGGACACCTAGAGAGCAAATGTATGCTGAGAATTTGAAAGTAAATGATGAAGAACTATCTGCATTGAAAAAAATTATTAGTAAGTGAATTGGATAAGATAATGCATAATACTAAGTGAAAAACCCCGAAAGAGAAATTAGCACACATAATTTCTCTTTTTTGTTTGGATTAACAAATAGATCTTCCCACATGAAACTATGAAAGAAATATAATCTAACACCCATCTTCCTTTTATGTTAATCAATTTGACAGTTTAGCAAATTACAACTGAATCCTTACTGGAGAAAACTTTCTCAGGTTTTGTCTTGACGTAGAGACTATTGTGTGACAAAATTAACTACCGAACGGTTGGTAGTAATGTATAAGGGAGGAAATTAATTTGAATAAATATTGGATGATGGTTTTTAGTGCTGGAATCGTGGAGGTTGCGTGGGTTTCTGGCTTAAAACATGCATCAAGTTTTTGGGAATGGAGTGGAACCATAATAGCAATTGTCATTAGTTTTTATCTAATGATATATACGACAAGATATTTGCCAATTGGAACAGTTTACGCTGTATTTACAGGATTGGGAACTGCAGGGACAGTGATTGCAGAAATAGTTTTATTTAATGAACCGATTAATATAGCAAAAATAATTTTGATGCTTGTATTATTAATTGGGGTAATTGGCTTGAAAATGGTAACAGATGAAGCAGCAAATCAAGAGGAGGCTTGAATAATAAATGGCATGGTTAGCTTTAATTGCAGCAGGTTGTTGTGAGATAATTGGCGTTATTAATATTAAACGGTTAACGATGAAAAAATGGGATGCACTTCTTTATTTAGTCATTGGATTTATGTGTAGCTTTGCGTTGTTATCCTATGCGATGAAAACTATATCAATGGGAACGGCATATGGCGTATGGACTGGAATTGGTACAGTTGGTTCTGCTCTATTAGGGATGTTTGTATATGGAGAACCAAAGGATGGCAAAAGAATTTTATTTATTTCTATGATACTTGTTGCAGCTGTTGGTTTAAAACTAATCTCGTAAAGGAGAGAGTCCGATGAAAAAAGAAGAAATAAAAAAAGCGGCAATTAAGTTCTTTTTGCAAAATGGGTTTGAAGGAGCTTCTCTTTCAGAAATTGCAGAGGAAGCTGGGATAAAGAAAGCCTCTATTTATTCTCATTTTAAAGGGAAAGATGAATTATTTCTTGAAGTATTAAGGGAAGCAAAAGCAGAAGAGATAACACGCAAAGCGTATTTTTTTGAAAAAAAAAACAGTCATAATCCTGAAACTTTTCTTTACGAATATTTACTATACACAAAAGAATTGTTCCAAGAAAATGAAATGTTGAAGTTTTGGCTAAGAATGGGATTTTTCCCACCCTTACATTTATATGATGTCATCCAAAAAGAGGTTTTGGAAGCAGAGCAATTTCAAGAAGAACTAATTGCTCAAAAAAGCAGCAAATGGATCGAACATAGCCAAATTTATGTAAAAGATACTAACACATTTAACCTAGCATTTACAGGAATCATCATGGCAATTATGGTAGAAATAGTTTATTTTAATTCGGAAAAAAGAGTAGATGATAAGCTAGAAGCTTTATGGGATGTTTTTTGGAAGGGTGTTTCCAGTTAAATAAGAAAGGAGGGGAAATTATTGCAAAAAAACATTATCATGCATTTCCCATTAAATACAGAACAAAATAGTTCCTTAGAACCAAATAGTTATTGGCGCCAAATAATGAAGTACTTTTTACAAAAAGCAGATAGTATTGAAATTCATTGTTGGAATGAAGAAACAACCACAATAGAAGAAATTAAATCCCAATTTTATCTTGATACGGACATAATTCAAGAGGATAAATTAACGATCTTCCACGGGAAGAACACAGCTGCTTTCACTCAATATATTTCAAATAAAGCTGGAGCGTTAAAATGGTTTACGGTAAATTTAATGAATGGTAAAACGATGGTATTACATTCCAGTCATTGGGGAACAGAGATTTTTGTTCCCAATGTTACGGAACAGGAAATATCCTTTATCAAAAGTGTAAGTCCAAAAGATGCTTTAATTGAAAGCTATCTATTGGAGTAAAAAATGGAATGGAGGTTTTAAGCCTCACCAAATCCTACTGCAAATGCTACTAATGTAAAAAAAACACCTGCTGCCCCATTTAGAAGCACTCCAAGGATAATATTGCTCCATTTTTTTGAAAAAATAACCAAGACAATGCCCGTTAGAGATAAAATAGGGGAAACCAAGAAGAAAAACCCTGCATTTTTGGTGCTGAGAAATAAGGATAATATAATACAAATACCTACCATAAGCAGGGACAACCATCCATTTGTAGTCATTTAAAATCACCAGTCACTTATCGCAGTAATGTATTTTACAATATATTCAAACAAAAACGAGGGTTATTACCAATAAATTTAAATGTTGCATAATTTTTAGAAAGTTATTATAAATTAGCCCTTTTATGCTCAGGTAAGCGTATTTTTCATAACTATTTTGGTAGTTTTAGCATTGATTTTAACTTTTTTGTACCATCTAAAGCAAAAACAAAAGAACAAGTTAATAGACCTTCCTCTACTCTTATTAAGAACAATGATTTTTTAAATCTTTTGTCATTACAGTGAAAATCATTGGATGCCCGTAGAAATCCCCATTATTTTCCTTGGTAATCTTAAATCCTTCTTTTTCATAAAATGATATATTAGGATTTCCTTTATAAACCGTTAACGAGAGAGTCCAAGGATCAGAGAATTTATTAACTCCTATGTTCAATAATTGTCTGCCGATTCCTTGCCCTTGGAAATTTGGATGGATATAGAGGGACTCTAAGTATATATCCTTCTTGTATAAATCTCCTGAAAAAAATGCATATCCTGTAATTTCATCCTTACTTTCTGCAACAAGCATTAAAGAAGAGTTAAGTCGTTTATCCATTTCACCATCTGAATAAGCATCATTTAAAACTTTCGCTTGTATTTCTTCTGGAATGATTTCACTATATGTATTTTTCCAAGTGACAGCAGCAATTTCCCGGATGGAATCTATATCTAATCTATTCATATCTCTAACAGTAATCATACTTACCTCATCTCCATTTAATGGTGTTTACCAATAAATAGTAACATAGATCATTCTCTTAAACTATGTAGAAACTAAAGGTGAGGATATTTATATAGTAATAACGAGGTGTGGAAGAAATAAGTTCAGGATATATGTAGTTTGGCTGATTCCCACTTAACTTTAGCTGATAAAATTAAAGTTTGGCTGATAAGCCCCTAGCTTTGGCTGATAAAATCAAAGTTTGGCTGATTCCTAGGCAACTTTGGCTGAAAAGCTCCTAATTTTTGCTGATAAAATTAAAGTTTGGCTGATTCCCACTTAACTTTGGCTGAAAAAAATGAAGTTTGGTTGATAAGCCCCTAGTTTTGGCTGATAAAATCGAAGTTTGGCTGATTCCCACTTAACTTTGGCTGAAAAAAATGAAGTTTGGCTGATAAGCTCCTAGTTTTGGCTGATAAATTCACAATTTGGCTAATTCACTCCTTGCAATTGTTTATATCTGCAAGAAGAATGATGTTTTATCAATAGATGACAGAGCACTTAGATAAATTTAAATCAAAAATGGAACCAATGAATGTTAATTAGAAAAACACATCAAAACTTTTGAACAAATTTAAGAAAGACCACTTGACGTGACTTATGTGAGGGATAGAGATAGTTAACTGTTGAGTTTGAATATCTTACTGGCATATATTCTAATTATATTTATAACATAAGAGAAAACTCAGACTTTCAATCATTTTTTCATTAAAAAGCACTGGCAGAAGAACTTACCGCAGAGTTAGATTAAATAGAAGCAAACATAGTGTCTTTGGAAATAATGGCAGTATGTTATACTAAATATAACCTATGTAAAAAATTTACTTTTAGTCATTAAGAGAAATATTTGGAGGAGGAAAATGAGAAAATTCTTTTCGATTTTGTCTGTAATTTCCACATTATTAGGATTTCTTCTGTTTATTTCGTTGTTACAAAATGATGAAAAGCTTCTTACCGCTTTATCTTTTGGAACTAAGGGATATCCCTTTATTGTTTTACTAAATCTATACAATATTATAGGTTTCTTGTTTGCTATTTTCGCAGAAAGGAATAAGTATAGAATTTTATTATTTCTTTTTAGTATTTCAATGATATTAACTAGTCTATTTGTAACATTTGTTGCTCTGTATGGTTTCCGAGAACCTTAATAACCCCAATTTATCAGGCTAAACAAGTTATATAGTAATAGTGAGAATAGCTGCGTATTAAGAGATAAGTGTTTGTTTATTGAGGGAGGATAGTTGAATAAGAAATGATTTAATCTCTATTGGTTATATAATTGAAGATTACCTTTGAGGAGAAATAAAAATGCTTCAAATACTGAGAAAATCAGATAATTTAATTATTGTCATACATGAAATCTATGGCATTAATCAACATATAAAGAATTTTTGTGATATATTATCAAAACAGGATTTTGATGTAATCTGCCCAAACTTATTAGAACGAGAACAATCATTTGATTATTCTGAGGAGATAATTGCCTATCACAATTTTATGGAGACTGTAGGATTCTCCGATGCTGCAGATAAAATAAAGAATTTATTAGCAGGTGTTAAAAATAAATATCAAAAAATATATATTATTGGATTTAGTGTAGGGGCAACGATTGCTTGGTTGTGCAGCGAGGAAGATTGTCTTGATGGGGTTGTGGGATACTATGGTTCGAGAATAAGGAATTTCACGAAAATAGTACCACTATGTCCTATAATTTTATTCTTTCCTCAAGTGGAGCAATCATTTAGTGTGGATGAGTTAATTTTAAATTTAGATAAAAAGAATATAGAAGTACATAAATATTTTGGACATCACGGATTTAGCGACCCATACTCTATAAAATTTAATGAGAAATCATCCCAACAAGCTTTCAATGAAATGCTAAACTTTTTAAAGAAACATTGATTTATTAAACAAGGTTGATATTCATCTAAAGGGGCAAGTTCATGAAGGATTTTTATCGGTTATTCAATAATCGAGCCTTATTTTTAAATAGCATTCTTTTATGAAATGTTACCAAAAGAAGATTTTGGGACTTTGAAATATTTATTCGAGGTTCTCGCAAATAAATGCGAATAAATATATTGGGTGGTACAATTGCTAAAACAGAAATTAGAAATTTTAGAGCATCAACAGAAATTTATAGGATTTATACAAAAATTAGAAAATTTTAATGAAAATCTGCTTAGAAAACCAATTGGAGAAGGAAAATGGTCTGTCATAGAAATCATAGGCCACTTTTATGCTTGGGATGAATTTGTTTTACAATACAGAATTCCATATTTATTATCAGCTAAAGATTTGCCAAAAGGTTCTAAAGCTGATGATTTAAACTCTCAATCTGCATTAATTGCTAGAACCGAAGATATAGAGAGTACCTTTAAAAAATGCATACATATTCGATACGAGTTAATTAATCAGTTAAGCAACATATCTGATGATAATTGGTTAATGGAATTACAGATTAATCAATCTAAACTAACACTTTATGAGTACTTAAAAGGATTAATGGAACACGATCTACATCATTTTAAACAAATAAAATCTGCTCTTAAACTATATGATTATTAGTGCAAAAGTTTCTATGCAAGCTAAAATTATCTGTTGTATTTAACTTGAAATTTTGTTTAGTTAAATATAAATAACATTCCATCAGGAAAAATTTCTATTTTCCCAATTTTAGTAGATTTTCTATATCATAAACGAATGTAATGATATTTTTTCCTTTTCCATGTCTAAACACATCCGTAGTACATTCTCCTAACCCACATAAATTAAATCAATATTTCTTCTCATTAATCCTTCCTATAGGTGGGAAGTGGACCTTTTTGAGACCTAGTACTTTTAATACTAGAATTACCATCAAGCAATATCCATTTTTCTCTTTCAATAAAGGCCATTTCAAGTACTCCTTAGAATGATTTTTCTTGTTGAATACTCCATTTCAGTTTATTTTTCTTCATAGAACAAATGGTGTAGCGAAGGAAGGAATTTAATGATTCAAATAGAATTACTAATAGAACTGCGTTAGGATAAAAGACGTAGAGGAAAAGAATTGGAGATGTATGTGATGAATATCAAACTTAATAAAGCTTTAAATCTACGGAAGAATGGTAATTTTAAAGAATCTAACGAAGTGCTTAGTGAATTGGTAAGGGATTTCCCAGAGGATGCTATATATAATTATCAATATGCCTGGAGCTTTGATATATTGGGAGAAGAAGAAAAGGCGGTGCCATATTACGAAAATGCTATAAAAATAGGATTACCTTCTAAGGATATGGAAGGTGCTATATTGGGATTAGGGAGTACATATAGAGCTTTAGGAGAATATGAAAATTCAAAAGACGTATTCCTAAAAGGAATGGAATTATTCCCAGATAATCATGCAATTCAAGTATTTTATTCCATGACCTTATACAATTTAAAAGAACATAGTAAAGCGATGGAGCTGATACTAAAGTGTTTAATTAATACGACAAATGACACTGAATTACTAAGTTATAAAAGAGCTATAAATTTCTATTCAGATAAATTAGATGAAACTTGGAAGTAATTTATATATTCAACTAAGTTTTGCGTCCCTTCCTCAAATAAGGAGAGGACTGCTCTATGTCACAAAAGGGACAGCTTAGCTAATAAAAAACTTTATTATAAATGAATAATGGATGGATAGGATACACTTAGTTGGACAGATATTTTAAGGTCAAGTAGAATACCAATAAGACAATAAGGGGAGAATCTACCATGACCAAAAGAGCACGTAGAACATTTACTGCAGAATTCAAATAACAAATGGTGTAACTATATCTGAACGGAAAACCAAGAAAGGATATCATTCGGGAATATGAGTTAACCCCATCTTCCTTAGATAAGTGGATTAATCAGCATCAAACTACCGGTTCCTTTCAAGAAAAGGATAATATAACACCCGAACAAAAGGAACTTCAGGAACTTCGGAAAAGAAACAAGCAACTTGAAATGGAGAATGCCATTTTAAAGCAGGCAGGGCTGATACTAGGACGAAAGTAAATGTAATTAAGAATAACCAACACAAATACTCGATATCAGCAATGTGTAAAGTCCTACAGCTTTCAAGAAACACCTATTATTATGAAGCCAAAGAAAGAGCGTCAGAGGATGATATAACCTCAAAAATCATCGAAATCTTTTGCTTAAGCCGGCAGAACTACGGCACACGTAAGATAAAAGTGGAATGAAAAAAACAAGGATTTATCGTTTCTAGACGCCGAATCGGTCGCATTATGCGGGAACAAGGGCTTGTTCCTCTTATACTGTGGCTCAATTCAAACCACATTCAAAGAAGTGCAATGAATCCCAGCAACAAAATGAATAAAATCGTGCTTTTCATCAAGAAGAAGAAATGACAGTGGTCGTTAGTGATTGACATACGTAAGGGTCGATAAAAAGTAGCAATACGTATGTGTATTTGTTGATCTCTTTAATCGAGAAATCATTGGACAAAGTACCGGTCCAAACAAAGATGCAGCACTCGTATATCGCGCCTTTTCTTCCATTAAGAAGGATTTAAGAAAGATTCGATATTTCCACACGGATCAAGGAAATGAATTTAAAAATAAGCTAATAGATGAAGCTTTAGAGACTTTCGATATAAAGCAATCATTAAGCATGAAAGGCTGTCCTTATGATAATGCAGTGGCAGAAGAAACATTTAAAATTATCAAAACAGAGTTTATTAAGGAAAGGCATTTTACTAGTTTAGAAGAATTATCAAGGGAATTATACGACTATGTGAATTGGTTTAATTACATTGAATTCATGGAACGTTAGGTTATTTAAGCCCTATTGAATATAAACAGAAACACCTAAAAAAAGTTGTCTAGTTTTGTGTTGACATACCACTGTATACACTTTCAATTGAAGAAATTATTTATATGATGAAAGAATCAGAGTAAACGGAAAGTAAAATAATGTTTAGAGAAATATAGTTAGTTAAAAACTTCGAGATTAAAAGATTCGAAGTTTTTTGTGTGGTTCAGCAAATATACGAGTATTATAAAATTTCCTTCAATAAATTTCTGTAGGGTACAAAATACTTGCTATTTCTATAGAAAGGAAAAAACTCTTCTCTGAATTCTATATTATGGTATTATTAGGATATATTTAACAATGAAATTTATGAGGAGAAGATAATATGAATAAAAAATTAATAAAATTAGTTTTAGTAACAATTATAAGTACTGCTTTGATAATACCAATTTCTGTATTTGCTGAAACTGAAACCAAAGCGAATGATGATATTAGTACGGGTGCCGCATTAAATGATCCAAATTATATTCAAAATGAAGAGTATTATAACTCTCTGGAAGAGAAAAGAGATAAACAAACTGAAAGAGAAGAACAGGCCTTTCAAAAGAAACAAGCTATGTCGAAGGTAGCTGCTAAAACCAATGAGCATTACACGATTTCTGTTAAATATAATAAGCAGCAGTATAGTAACTTTTGCGGAGTAGCTGCTGGTAGACAATCTCTAAGTTTTCATAAATTGAAAAGTGGTAGTTCTGATAAACTTCCGAGTCAAAAGCATTTCGGAAACACAATAGGTACTCTCCCCAACGGTGGTGGTACAAAATCTACTTTTTTAGCTGATGGTCTTAATAAATATAAATATGTGTATAAATTTAGTGGAAACCCCTATATTGTTGGGAATATCGCTAAATATTCAAAGCCGGCAGTAAAATTAGAAACTCGGGTAAAGACAACATTACGGAATAAGAAAACTGCACCAATTCTATTAACGAGAACTGATTTTATAGAACAATATAGAGGGACAAAATATAGGCACTATGTTACAGTAAGCGGGTATGATAAAAATGCAGATGAATTTCGTTTAGTTGATCCAAATCATCACACTGAATTTACAAAAGGGGGAACATATTGGTCAAAATTAAAGACAACAGTTTCAAAAAAAGGGGTAGCTCGAGCAGTATATGAAGCTGACAAAGAGACAAAGGGTTCTAACCCCGTTATGGTTTGGTAATACTACATTAAAGGTTGTGAGAATCTTACAACCTTTCATATTATATTTTAATCAAAAATTTGTATATTGAAGAAGGAGGGGCGTAATGACGAGAAAAAATACATTTATATTAATAACTATACTAGTACTTATATTTATCGTATTTTATGGTAATCATTTACTTCAAACAAAAAAGTCATCAGCAACAAATTCTAAATCATCGGAAAAGACTCAGATTTATGATAAAGATTTTGATGTGAATGTGAATTTACCCTATAAAGAAATATCATCCTATGCTGCTTACAAAGACAATGTTTATATGAGTGCAGCTGATAACAGCCCTTCAGGAATGGCTAATAAAATCATCCAATACAACAGAAAAACTAATAAAGTTGAAACACTATTCACAACAAAATTCGATAGTTCTTCTATTCAAGGGCTAAAAGCTAATGATAAATGGGTTACATGGGTAGACAGTGATGATTTTGGGGATCAGAAAAACATATATATCATGAATACAAAAACAAGGGAAATTGAGCCGATCACAAAGGAAAACGATAAGTCGATCAAAAATGAATTTCCTGTGTTAGCTGATAATTATCTAGCATGGATATATTTTGATCAAAATAAAAATCAATCTTATGTTATGATAAGAGATTTAAAGACACATCGTAATAAAACTGTTTTTAATCTAAAAACACATACTCTTGATAATGCATTTTTATCCATTCAAGATGGAAAAATCCTTTTCACAGATATAAGGGAAGGAAAAAGCTACTGTTATTTATATAATATTTCAACGCACAAGTTAGAAGAATTCCAAAGTCCTCATAAGAAGATTGGCTGGGGAGAATTATTAAATGATCACCAAATTGTTTACTTAGCTTTCTTTACTGAGTCTTTTGCAGACAATAAATTGGTTCTTTTCGATACACAAACGAAAAAGGCAAACGAATTCTCAAGTAAGTATATGGAAGTTAATGGACTACGAGTGGATGGTAGCAATCATGTTTTTGTTGGTACTGGTGTTAGTAACCATTTCCAAAAATATCAAATTGATAATGGGAATATAAAAAAAATTGGGGAAATTGAAGATAATGATATTTTTGATATGACGGCTAATAATGGAGTTTATTTAATGAAAATAGAGACGAAAAATAAAGATGAGAAACTAATTATAACATCTAAGTTACCGGAATAAATTGTATTTCTGCTAGATTTACCTGTTTCTAGCAGTTTTATAATCTGAGCGAGGATACAAACTGGAGTTGTAATATATTATCCGGCCAGAATATACACTTTAGAAGTTAAAAGTAGCAGCATCTAAGAATTAGTTCGATAAATCAATAAACCACCTAAAATAATCTATTTTATTTTAGTTCATTATTTTCTCGCAAAAAGCGAATGAATTTTTTTAAACCTGGTGAGTGATGCTTTTTCTTTTTGATTAAAAAGTCTATTTTTATCTTTTTAGGTAATTCTGTGAATATGATTTCCTCGGTACCTTTTCGAGTTTTTGCAATGTCTGCAGGTATTATGCTGATACCCAATCCATCATGAACTGCTTGAATAATAGATTCAAGAGAATCAAACTCAATGATGTTAGAACTATGAAAATTGCTTTCTTTGGACCACTCTAATAAGTGTTTTCTATATATGCAATTTTTATCACTATTAACTATCAACGTCTGATTTGAATTAATAAGAATTGGGTTAGGTATAGGGGAAATTAGTATAATTTTCTCTAAGTAACTATAAACAATCTCGCAATCAGATGTATTTTTACTGCTATTTACAAATATACCATCCACTTCACCATAGAAAAGCATTTCTTCTAACATCAAATTATTACTTGTTCTTACTTTCACATCTAGATTATTAGATTCTTTTAAAAATGCAGAAAGTAAGGAAGGAATCTTAACGGCAGAAATTGTTTGAGAAGCTCCTATTTTTAATGGTTCTCTCCACTTATTAGGATTAATAGCTGTCTTAGCTTCGTCTATTAATTGTAGTATTTCATTTGTATAATCTAATAGTTTTTTCCCTTCTTCAGTCAATGTTACTCCCCGATTATTTCGCATAAATAATCGCACGCCTAGTTCATTTTCTAAATTTTTTATTCGTTGACTAACGTTTGGTTGTACATATCCTAATTTTTCGGCTGCTTTAGATACTGATTGCAATTCAGCAACGTGTTTGAAAATCTTTAATTCATGACTTTCCAATAGTTTCGCCCTTCTCTCTGTTATCATTTAAAATGATACCTAATTCATTATTCTGTATTATACTCCTCATTTTAATTAAAGCATAATGTAATAGTACAAATAAAAATAAGTAAGGATGATACGGAAATGGAATTAATGAATAAAGTAGTAATCATTACTGGGGCTGGAACTGGAGTAGGAAGAGCTGCAGCTATAAAACTAGCTGCTGAAGGTGCAAAAGTAGTGATAAATTACAATCAATCTGAAAAGGAAGCTCATAAAGTTGTTAATGAAATAAAACAAAATGGCGGGATAGCTATTGCTTATAAAGCAAATGTAGCAAACGAAAAGGAAGTAAAGGAATTAGTATCCCAAACTGTTCAAACTTTTGGATCTATAGATGGATTAGTAAATAATGCGAGTATCACAGCCCAAATAGCTATGGATGACTTAGATGCAGTAACAGATGATATATGGGATTCTCTTTTCAATGTTAATGTGAAGGGCATGTTCTATTGCATAAAAGCGGTTGTTCCTTATATGAAAAAACAACATTTTGGAGCAATTGTAAATATGGGGAGTGTAGCAGGAATGACTGGGATAGGTTCGTCTATCCCATATGCAGCAACAAAATCTGCTATACATACGATGACAAAGTCATTGGCTATCGCATTGGCACCTTCAATAAGAGTTAATAGCATTTCTCCTGGAGCTGTTGAAACAAGGTGGTGGGCTGGTAATGAAGAGAAGATGTATCAACTTACAGGTGAATTACCACTTCAAAGGATTTCCACACCAGATGATATAGCTGAAGCGATAGTTTTTCAACTAACTCAAAAATCTATAACCGGGCAAGTATTTACTATAGATAATGGTCAAACTCTCTAAATTAGTGGATTAGTAATAGCTATTTGTCTTCTGCAGTTAAGGAGGAAAAAAATATATAATAATGTAATAATACAGGAGTTTTCAGAAGGTCGTCGAAATAGAATATTTATAATAAGAAGGAGTGTGATTGGTTATGTCTCTTGCTAAAGACGTTTTGGAAGATCAATTGTTAGCAAATGCGAACGATCCTAGCTGGTATGTACCGTTTTCTGAATCAGTTGTAAATTTCACAGAGGAAGAAGCTTTTTGGAAACCTAATGATGAAAGTAATAGTATTGTAGAAATTGTCCAACATCTTCTTTACTGGAATGAAACTTGGCAAAAGAGATACAAAGAATCTCATGTAAATGCTGTTGCTTCCATAAATGATAATAATGAAAGCTTTATTATTTCAGAAAATAAAACGTTTGCTGACTTAAAAAAGTCCCTCTTAGCTGTTCTGCTTCAATGGCAAGACCTACTGACGCAAGAAAAGGTAGATAATGATGTAATTGGTTTCCCGGAGAAGGCAAAGTGGTGGCAAGTTCTAGGAAATTTGTCTACTCATAACGCCTACCACATTGGACAAATTGTTTACATTCGGAAGCTGCAAAAAAGTTGGAGATAATATGCTATTAGCAAGGAAATCGCTTATTTAAACATCCATTGACTTAAATGAATAATTGCTATTTTTTCATTTATAGGCTTTGTTGAAATACAATGGTGCGTTTTGAACTAAAGAGTCTAATTGTTGTTTTCACCTTTTATAAAGTGAAAAATTAAGTATTAATATATAAAAAGGATAAATCATCAATCCTCCTATTGCTAAAAGACCAGTAACTGGGTTAGGCTCATCTTCACCATGAGTCATTGGAAATAAAACAGCAAATAGATAAACCAAAAGTACAAGATATGGCAGCCAAAGAAGGATAGTCCAAAAACTTGCCTTTCGCCCATCCAACCACTTTTTCGTTAAAAGAATGATTAGTATTGTACCGACCACAAATTCAACAATAATGGCTGTACCAGTTAACATATTTATCGTTCCAAATTCCCAATTTGTCAGTCTGTTAATCCTATAAACATTTAACATTAGTTCGATCGGAACAAAAAATATAAGAGCATATAGCATACTAATAACATGTAACTTTAAGAAAAATTTCATTTTATAAAACCTCCATTATTTTCTAGAAATTGTTGGACTTTATTCTATAAAAAATAAATAACAGTTTATCTAATAATTTTTAAAAAGATTATTTTTTAATTTGTCTTCCTTTCTATTCTATACCGCTTTGCTCCTCAACATTGCGAAAGTATGTTTTCAGTAAGCTAGCGGCTTTTTGGGTATTTAAAGAAGTATCAAAAGCATGAAAAGCTTTTTCGTACTTGTTAATGGAAAAGGGCAGAAGATTGGTAGTTGCAAATCCAAGTTGCGATAATCTTTTGACATAAAAAGAATAATAGCTTTCTTTCTGTATTGGACCAACGTGTAAAACGCCTGTTAAATTCATATTGATGATTTCGATTATTGCTTTTGATAAATCATCAATATGAACAAACGTTTTGAACGTATTGGCAGGGGTATTCGCATATCCATACTTTTTAATTTCATGAATGAGACGTTTTGTTCTAGCTTCAATATTTTGATTAGTATCTTTGCCATAAATAGGACCTGTACGAATAATTATATGGTTTGTATGATTTGTAAGGAGTAAATTTTCCCCGATGTGTTTAGCATTTATATATGTAGATAACGGTGCTTCGCTGAGTAGGAATCCTGGTAGATCTGTTTCAGAATAGTTACCTTTGCCGTCGACAAAAACAGCATCTGTTGACAAATATATTAATTTTGTTTTTGGGGGAATGGCAGTTAATATATTGTTGAGGCCATTCTCAATAAGCTACATTTCATTTTCTCCATCCATCAAAGACCAAATAACAACATCAGGATTAATATGGTTCATTAGTTGTGTTACTTGAGGTTTGTTATTTATATCCAGTTGTAAAATATGTGAATGGGCATTTGGAAAACGGGAAGTTCCGTAAACAGAAAAATCAGAGATGGATGAGGCAAGTGCAAATAAGGAAGATCCTAAAAATCCAGTTGACCCTAATATGATAATTTTCATAAGCAATACTCCTAGTCCGAGTTTAGAAAAATCTGTTAATATAATAGTATCATAATTTAATTGGAAGAATCATGAAATTCTTTTAAAGGAGAGATTATTGATAGAAATTAAAAATATTGGGCATTTTTGTCGGACAGATTCAAGAGGCCATATCATAAATGATTCGAGTATAAATGCCATAAAACCTGAATTTAAATATATTATAGATGCGGTAATAGAAACATATCAATCTTATTTAGGAGAACATTTACATAGTGTGTATATTAGGGGTTCTATTCCTCGCGGATTAGGAATAGATAATGTATCAGATTTGGATACGATAGCTATTACCAATAAAAATATTGATGCCATTGACTTAAATTGGGTGGATAAGGCAGAACAAGCTTTAAATGAAAACTTTAAAGCAGTTGATGGCGTTGAACTTAGTTTCTATTTTATTGAAAATATTTTAGAGACTACTAACTTTTCAATAATCCCGTTTATGATAAAAACTCATAGCATTTGTGTTTACGGAAAAGATATAAGTGTTTTTTTACCTAACTATAAAGCAGACAAAACACTTGCCAATGAACATCTTGTGAATTTAAGAAGTCAAATTCAACAAGCAAAAGAAGAACTTACTGGGAACGAAGATGTTGAAGATGTATTGGATTGCTGCAGATGGATAATGAAAATCATTGTTAGGGCAGGACTAGCACTGGTTCTAGTGGAAGAAAACAAATACACAAGGGATCTGTACCCGGCATATAAACTATTTTCTGAACATTTTCCAAGCAAAGAATCCGAAATGAAACAAGCACTGGAGTATGCTGTTAATCCAATAAGTAATTCAGAAGTTATTATAAATTTTTTAAATGAATTGGGAGAATGGATGATAAGTATCACGGAAAAATGGCTGCAAGTTTATAATCCTAATATGGAAAGAAATATGAAAATATAAAGTAATAGAGGAAAATCATTTAGTTACAGGTTGATACTATAGAACTTTCTGTGTCTGCCATTAAGAAAGCAGACTGTAGAATTGTCCAAGGACCTATTAATCGTGAATGTGAAGTTGTTGAGGCAGATCCAGATGGATAGAAAATACAATTTCCCGACCTTTGTGTTAATGGGTGTTACATAATATAAATAACAGGGGATGAGATTGTGATTGAAGTTAGAAAAGCGGAACCGAAAGATGTAGAAGGAATTGCGAAGGTTTGCAGGGATGGCTACTGGGCAACATATGAAGATCTCTGTTCAAAAGAATATATTACTAGAATTATTTCAACGTTTTATAATCGGGAAAGAATTCACAGGGAAGTTACGGAAACAAGTAGAGAATGGGGAGGCTATTTTGTTGCCATTGATAATGATGAAGTAGTTGGTGCCATCGGTGGTGGCATGATAAATGATACCGCTGGCGAAGTGTTTGTTTTTTACATCAGTCCGGATAGACGGAATGAAGGCATTGGTACAAAATTATTAGATGTTCTCACAAAACAGCAGAAGGAAGAGTTCGCAGCAAGTGAGCAATGGGTGTCAGTAGCGAAAGGTAATCAAAAAGGAATCCCATTCTATGAAGCGAAAGGATTTATTTTTAAGAAAGAACAAGATACATACGGCAATGTAGAAGGAGAGAGTTACACTTCCTTGCGATATTGTCGAGTAATTTAAAAGCAGAAAGTAATTAACTATAAATGTACACATTTTTCCATATGTATTTAAGTAGACCATCTAATTTGATTTCTTAGGTGGTCTTTTGAATTCTTTTAAATGGAAACAATGATCGAATAATGCTAATAAATGAACCATAGGGATTTTTAAATAAATGATAATCACGGCAATAATATAGAATTAACAAAAAGGAATAGTCAGATTAGACTACAAAAAGTTGGAACAATAAGGTAAAATAGAATTTTACATAGTAGTGAGTATAAAAAGCTTACCCTTCGTATGACAAGAAATTGAACGTCTTAGTGAATAAAGATTACAAATTGTGTACTATAAAAACATCAGTTATGATTATGATGTACCATTTTTCAGAAGCATTTAAATAACCTGCAATTTAATATAATGTGAGGACTGTTTTAATGATAGACAATGAATTTTTACCTAGTATAAAGCTTTATCGTATGATTATTGGCTTATTCATCATATTAATGAGCGCAGGGACAGTGATAGTTTACATAGAGGATGATCGAATTATTTCGTTGTCTTTAATCTTGCAATGTTTATTCGTTGTAAGTATTTCTATTCTACTAGTCATTTTTCCCAAAAAAGATACATTAAATTTTAGAGCAACGATTATTTTTTTGATGTCTGCTTACTTTTTCTTTATGTATTTACGGTTTCCTGACAGATTTGCTTTGATATTGCTGATTTGTTTTATCCCAGTTATTCCTGTCTTATTTTTACATATTAGATTATTTTATATTACATTGTTAGGGAACATTACTATTATGTTATGCGTAATTATTTATTTGATGATGAATAATACCCCTGGCATACATAGTTATAGCTATTTGGATTTTATAGGAGTTATCACTAATTTCTTGGGGACACAGCTTTTGCTGCTATTTCTTTTCCTGCTTTTTCAAAAAAGAATGAAGGATCAAGAGCTATATTATGTTCAAGTTAAGCAAGCTGAAAAGCTGCGGACAACTGGACAGCTTGCGGCAGCTGTTGCACATGAAATTCGCAATCCTATTACGGTAGTAAAAGGATTTATCCAGCTTCATGAAAAGGATAAGGAAATACCTGAACATATAAAAAAACAATATAAGCTGATGTTAGATGAGCTAGAAGCAGCTGAGACAGTTATTTCAGATTTTTTATCATTAGCTAAACCAAGCGAAACGAAGACAGAGATTATTTCCGTTAAACTAGCTCTTCATACAGTGATGGACTTACTGAATTCATATGCAATGAATGATACGATACATATTGAATTAGAAAGTGAAACAGACTATAAGATTCAATGTAATATCATGGAATTTAAACAACTATTCGTAAATTTATTGAAAAATGCGATTGAAGCCTCCCAGCCTGGTGATACCATCCATGTAAAATTAATAGGAGAATTAGACGAATTAAAAATTGTAATTATCGATAACGGTACAGGGATGAACGAAGAACAATTAGAGCAGATAGGAACGCCTTTCTATTCCTTAAAAGCGAAAGGAACTGGGCTTGGTTTAATGATTTGCTATAATATTATCGAAAAGTATGATGGAACCATTCGTTTTAAGAGTGAGGAAGGAAAAGGAACAGAAGTTACCGTTACTTTTCCTATTGCACAGAAATAATACTCGCTTATATTATACATTTTTAGTACATCACTAAGTATTCTACCAGGAAGCCATTAATCATTGTTGAAACACAATGATTAATGGCTTTTGTTTTTATGAAATAAATAACTAGGCTCAAAAAGAAAGCTATCTAAATAATTTGAAGCCTAAAACTTCTTGGGAAACTATTATTATCCTTTTCCTATTTATATAGACTCGTAGTTCGTATTTTTAGAAAAATCTGTTAAAATTATTTAAAAGAAAAAGGTTGAGAGGATAGGAAAATGGCAAAAACATCAGGTTGCTTTACGATAGTAATAAATGACAAGGGACAAGTCTTATTGACGAAACGGAAGGATGTTCCAATTTGGGATTTACCTGGAGGTAGATGGGAAAAGGACGAAACATTAGAAGACTGTGCCATTCGAGAAACAGAAGAAGAAACTGGATACATTATTCAAATTAAACGGAAAATCGGGGAATATTTCCAACCGCAATTCAATGATATGCAGTATTTATTCTTGGGGGAAGTGAAAGGAGGAAATCTAATAGAAGAAGGACCAGAAACAGAAAAAGTTGCATGGGTAAATATACATCATTTACCATTAAATATGGTTCCTAATAGAAGAAAACAAATTAAAAACTATTTACAGAATAAGAATCACGTTGTAAAACAATCAATAACTGTGTCTCCTATTATAAGAACCCTTTTAAAAGGGTATTTGAAATTATTTAGATAATTATTAACACCAATTAAAATAAAGCAGCTGCTTCTAGGTTTTATTCCACATGCTAGATTAATGGAGATTGTAAATTGTGGCCATTGACTTATTATAAAGAATCCTGCTGAACTTAATAGAATTGCTGCAGAATTTTAGGTGATTCTATAGTTCTCTCTTATAATTTCTAGGACAAATTATTCTTATTCTATTCTCCCATCTTTGGGTTATATAATTCGGTTGCTTTTTGCTAACAAAAAAATAAAAAAAAATGAAAGACTAATAAAATTGACACTATAAGTGATTTGTTATTCAATTTAAAATATTTCCTATAATGTGTTATATTGGAAATAAAAACGTGAGTATAGGAGAGTACAAAATGACACTTGAATCGTATGGTAACTATTATGATAAACGTGTGGAGTCAATTGATGAAAAAATATGTGAATTAATAAGTCAAAGAAAAATAATATCAAGTGATCCTGGAGATCCAACTTCGCAGCATATTGCTATTTGGTCTAAAAAATATAATTTGAATGGGGATTTTTTAAATGATGTTTTTAGCCACTTACCAAGAGAGGATATGTATAAACCAATAGAAGTACCTAAAGGATTTCTGAAAAATAAACCAGTTTTAAAATCGTATGAAGATAATAATGTTTTCTATTCAGTACCATTCATTCGTCAATATAAAAATGCCAGTGTAGTTCACTTGAATATTGATAAGGATGTCTCCGAAGAGAAGCCTGGAGATATGCACCATTTTATATTTATAGAACTTTCCATCGATGGCACTCATATTGATTACGACTGTCGAAACGATCATGGTGGAGCTTCCGGTGGGCACATATCATTTGAATTCGTTGTAACGCCACCCTTACCTGATAATATGTCAAACATTAAATTAATATTCAAGGAATACAATGAGCCTCTCAAAAGAAAGCCAACTGGTCTTGAATTCGTTTTTTCTTTGGACAAATAGTTTTACTCCTATATAAGTATCTAACTGCTTAGTAGTATATTCTATCAAAATAAGTAGAGGAGGGTTTAAAAAATTATCTTCTATTTCTCTTCTCGGTAGTCCTTTCTATTTTCTTCTCCTTTTCTATGAAGAATTATTAGAATGTTCGGGAACTTTTACGTGCTTAGAACGTATAAATTATGAAAAATCTATGGGAGGCAAGGTGTAACTTTGCGGGGAATTAAATATTATTTGATGTTTACTATTTTCTTATTATCGTCATGTCAACAAAATGAGATAGTAGAACAAGAAAAAAAGGTAAAAGAAGGACTTACATACTCATTTCAACATCCTGAAACTGGTCAATCGTACCATATAATTCACGTATATAAACTATATGAGAACTTCGAAAAAAGAATAAAAGAGGATGTAAATATGTCAGAAAGTCAGGTGTTTGAAGAGGAAGTAATTAATCCTATTTATGAGGCATGTTATCAGGATGCAGAGTATTTCACAGAGACTGTTAAAGCACCAGAAAATAGAGAAGAAGTTAATAATATCATTCAAACAATGGATGTGAAGGCTATAAATTCAGCCATTGAGGAAAGTTTAATAAAATCTTCTAATTATATACCATCAAATCAAAAAACGAATATATGTATTTATCCTACAGAGGCAACTAAGAGTACAACTTTAATGTTTACAGAGGGAGCAGGAAAAATCAGTGTATTATACAATGAACTTTTTAATGAGGAAACTCTTAAAGCAGGAATTGCTCACGAATATCATCATAGTGTGTGGACGGAAATGTACTTTAATAATTCTCACTCTCATACCGTATTGGATAACTTAATTCTTGAAGGGAAAGCAGTAATATTTGAAAAGCTTGTATATCCAGATATTTCTCTAACTACTATTAATTACAATTTTAATAAGGATGATTGGAATCAAATTGAACCAGATTTATTCCAAGAAGATCCCTACAGGGCAGCAGAAATAATATCGGGCGGGAATGGATTGCCTTATAATTATGGTTACAATGTGGGTTATCAAATGATGAGATCCTATTTAGATTTACATCCAGATTTAACACCCCAAGAATGGACAGCTCTTGGCGCAAGAGAAATTTATGAAGAAGGAAAATACAACGAACATTATCAATAATGGAAGTTACATATCGAACTAATCCCTTTTACTCTAATACAAAACATTCTCCAGCAAAACAGTGTAAGAGATGGGAAAATTTGAATTTTAACTAATTATATTTGTTAAAATCAAGGTGTTTATATAAATGTTCCTCCTCTTCATTAGGATTGGGGGAAGCTTGTCTAATTTCCTTATCAATACGTATATATTCATATTTTTGGTTCGGTTCATCTCTAAAAGTCACAAACGTGGTAAAGTGATAGCTTGCTTTTGTCATGGAAGTATCAATTTCAAGTATTTCCTCTTCTTGATATTTTTGATAGTTGATATATCCTAATAGAGCAAAAGGGCATAGTATCATTAACCAAGTCACGGTTGTAAAGAAAATAAGCGCTTTTTTCTTCAAGTGTTTGCTCCTCCTTTTAAAGGATTTATCGATAACTAATAAACATTGTTTATGATACGATTTTTTTCTTCTCTAAATCGTCTTATTAATTCATCCATAAGCAAGAACATAATAGATATACTTAAGGAGTAAATAGTGAAAATCCAAAGAAAAAAGAAAGGTAGAAAACCAAAGAAAACATATAATATAAAGCTAAATGCAAGCCTGCCTTGAGGAAGTTTGCTTGTTATTTTCTCTATTAAGATAGAGATCGGAAGTCCATATAGAAGTAAACCTAAGCTGAAAAAAAGAGTATAGCTTATAAGATCTTCTTTTAAATCAACATCTTGAATAACCGGTTGAGTAAAAAATGAGTCTAGTGGAAGAAAAACAGTGAATACAAAAGTGGATAAAAATAAAGTCAGAATAGCTGATACTACTTTTCTTTTAAGCATGTTGTCTTCCTCCAATCTCTTCACTTTCTTTATTTTAACAAATAATGTAATTGAAAAGGAGAATCGTTTAAAAAAATGAATTTAGTACAGAGAAAAAATTTTAACATTAGGGAGGGGGATCGACAATTAACCATGATTAAAGCGATTATATTTGATTTAGATGGTACCTTATTAAATAGAGATGCATCAATAGAAATGTTTGTGGATTGTCAATATGATAGATTAAATATAGAGCTTGGCCATATTCCCAAAGATACATATATAAAGAGATTTATTGAATTGGATCAACGCGGCTATGTTTGGAAGGATAAGGTATATCAACAATTAGCAGCTGAATTTGAGGTTAAGGAGATAACATGGGAAGAGCTCTTACAAGATTATCTTAGCCAATTTAAAAATCACTGCATGCCTTTTCCCAATCTTAAGAAGATGTTGGAGGGATTAAAGAGCCAGAATCTTCTTTTAGGAATGATAACCAATGGCTTTGGACAATTTCAAATGGATAATTTGCTTTGCAGATAGAAAAATATTTTGATGTCATTTTGGTTTCCGAATGGGAAGGGATAAAAAAGCCGGATCCTAGGATATTTAATAAAGCTTTAAACATACTGAATGTGCAGGCAAACGAAGCTATATTTGTAGGAGACCATCCAGAAAATGATGTGCTTGCTGCGAAAAAAGTAGGGATGAAAGGGATTTGGAAGAAGGATTTGCATTGGAGAAATGCCGAAGCAGATTTAATTGTAGATGATTTAGGAGAATTGCCTTTCATTATAGAAAAGTTAATGAAAGAATAGAACCACGCTAAATGGAATGATATTTTAAGTCGAGAAGCGTATAAGTTATAAAAGGGATGAAGCGAGACAAGGAAGAGAAATTAAAAAAACAGAAAATGGTCCAAGAACTATATAGAGAAAGAGTAAAAGTTCCGCGTTTTTTGGGGGTTTAGTGCTAAAAATAAAGCAATATATACTAGGTGTTCTAAAAAATATTTTAAGAGAAAGACATAAAAAGCGAGGGGCTATATGAACCATATTGGAATAGATTTTGATGATACACTTGTTGATATGAGAAAATCGATTGTAAAACTTTTAAATAAAATACATAACAAAAATTTGGATTACGAAGAAATGGTAGAGTACGGAGTTTCGGATTTATATGGATATTCCTTTGAAGCATTTGTAGATTTTTTTACAAACAATCAAAAGGAACTGCATTCAGCTAAACCATATCCATTTTTAATTGATGTACAGTGAACTAAGCAAAACTTCAAAACTATCAATCATGACGGGCAGGTCAAAAGCTTGGATGAATTCAGCGGAACTTTGGGTTGTTAAAAATAAGTTGCCCATAGATGATATAGTATGCGCTTCAGAATATATAAATGGTAAGCCTGAATGTGCTTTAATTCATAATGTCACTCTATTTATTGAAGACAACCCTGCCCATGCATTTTCTATTGCAAATAGTGGAATAGATGTATTGCTACTTGATAAGCCATACAATCAAATGTGTAAGCACGAACGAATAACGAGAGTGAAGGACTGGGAAGAAGTAGGTAGTTTGTTATTAAGTTAAGGCTTCTATAAATGAAAAATAACTTTGAATCCATTATAGAAGCTAATTAATCTACACAAATCTTAATTCGAGCAACGGCCTCTTTATAATGAAGTATACAATCATTTATTGATAATACAGCGAAATAGGAAAAAGCGGTTAAATCTTCTATTATAGAATTATCATAAATAAAGTTAATATGTAATGGTTTTTTGGGGATGATTTTTTCTTCTAATAGTTTAGTTGAAACATCATGATAGATATGCTCTATTGTTTCGCCCATAGCCCTTTCAATGGAAAATCCACCTGCTAGACTTGTCCACCAAGTGAAAAAGGAATCATATATTTGATTAAAAGCAGTTAGATTATCGACAGTAACATCACACAATTCATGATAAAATAAGTGTTTTTCATTATAGAAAATATCCTGGTCAATATCTCTATTCTCAGAAATACTTTTCGTTATCTTAGTCCATAAGCCGCGATACTGTAATAAAAAATCCTTTCGAAACTCACAAGTTGTTAGGAGATAGGGGAATTTCCAATTATCCTTATTTTTATTTTGGTTGAGAAAGATATTTTGAACATAAACCAAAAAATTTAATGAATAAGAAGCTTCTGCTATTATTTGTAATGAGTTTTTCATCGGTTTCCTCCTTATTTCTTACACCAGATTTCAATATTTATTCCGCTTTTTTCTGAAGTAACAGAGAATCAACTATCCAAAAAAGAGATGCACACAAAATAAATAGAAAATAAAAGATGGAAGAATGGAAAGGATCTTTCATATCAAAAAACATGGCAACAATCCATATGACAACCCCAGAAAAAATATTATAGATCGCTAGGTAGAGAATACTAAATTTCTTTGGTCTTTGATTTAGGAAAATTTGCAGCGGCGACGCGATAACCAAATAAAAGCAAAAGAAAATAAAACTAAATATTAGTATTCCCAACAAACTAAAATAAGAAGAACTAATAAGGTAAATCGTACTAACGCAAATAGCGGAGATCAGAGAAGTAAGCAACGAGCGAGCGATCATATCAATATCTATCTTCTTTAATTGCATGAAATTCCCCCCATAAATGCATCTATTTCATCCTTAAATCGTGAAGCTTCTTCTAGAAACGGATAATGATTGCTTTGATTAAATATCAATAATTTCGAATGAGGAATGCACTTATTCATTTCAAGCGAATAGGAAAGAGGGCACTGAACATCGAATTTTCCACAAATGATTAATGTTGGAGTTGAAATCAGCTTAAGCTTCCTAGTAACATCAAAAAGTTGCACTTCCCGGCTAAAATAGTTCAGTCTAATCGAGGATATTTTCTTTTGAATAGGAAGGGAAAAATACTCTCCATAGTTTTCAGGAGTATATAAGGATAACTTTGTTCGTTCTTTCGTAATTCTCATCTTTTCTGTAATTGATAAATCAGATTGTTTTATCTTTTCCATCAAATCTTGCATTTTCTTAAAGGATGGATGTTTATCATTGTATATACAATCAGGATTCTCTTGCAGCAGCTCCTACTAAAACAAGTTTTCTCAAACTGTTAGAGCAATATATCCCATAAATAACTCCTAGAATACCCCAGTGGAATGTCCTGCCAAGTTCCATTTTTTAAATCCTAATGCTTCCCGTATTGCTTCTAAGTCGAAGATAGACTCTAGTAACCCTAGTTCATACGGTTGAGTAGCCTTATCGGAGCTACCTGCTTCTCTGAGATTAACAAGAAATACTTCATGCGTATCGACAAAGGATTCTGCAAAATAATCTCCTGTCTCATTAAATTCTGTATAGTGATGGGTTATACAAAGAGGTTCACCTTGCCCTTTAATAAAAATTTCGAATTTTCCCCTAGAGGTATTTAATAGTTTTCTAGCCCATTTATTCATATATACTCCCTTCAAATGCAATAAGTTAATCTCTTGTTATGTATGAGGATATAGAAGATGTACTTATTAATCTGCTAATTTTATAAACTCAGCATCATGCCGGATATTTGTTGAAAGCACTACATAGTTGTTACCATATTTTAGCATCTGGGAGAGAAGTAATAAACAGTTTTCGTAAGACAATCGAAAAATTATATCCTGCAGGTAATATGATAGGATAAAAAAAACGAAGCATTTATTAAGCTCAATCTTCTAGACATTTTTTACTTCATAGTTATTGCAGCACCAAGAGGAATTCTTCTAAGGGCGATTAATTCCATCACTTTTTAAACGCTCTATATCTTATTTAATTTGCATCATATTTTATTACCATATATTGGTCTTTTTTCAATAAGTACTTTATAATCTATTAATAAAGGAGGGGAAAACTTGTCACAAAAAAATAAGAAAGAATTTATATCCCTTATTTTAACATTATTCTTATTCTTAGCCTCAATTGCAGTTTTTCTTTTTGTAAGGGGGTCTAATTTAACTCTGTGGATACCAATATCCTTATATTTATTAATTGACTTAGGTCTACTTGTTTCACTTATTATAGGTATACAATCTAATAATAAAAGCATAAAAATTTTTAGTATTCTATCTAATATTATTTTGATGATTCCAATAACCATTTGGACATATTTTTTGTTGTTGGCAAATGGAATTTCAGAAAAATAAGAATTATAGTGGGGTTAATGCCACTTAAATTTAATTTTAATGGTTTATTTATTTGAAAAGATAATTAAAGGATGGATTTAATGGAAACATCAAAACTTCTAAGAGGAACATTTCTTTTAACGCTAGGAACAATTATCTCAAAAGTTCTTGGCATGCTCTATGTTATTCCTTTTTATCATATAGTAGGGGAAAAAGGAAATGCTTTATACTCAATGGCTTATATCCCTTATTCTATTTTTATAAGTATAGCCACTGCTGGCTTGCCATTAGCAGTGGCAAAGTTTGTTTCTAAATATAATTCTCTAGAGGAGTATGCAGTAGGGAGAAAATTATTTAAATCTGGGCTTATTATGATGAGTTGTACTGGAATTGTCGCATTTGTTATTTTATATTTCTTTGCGCCCATTTTAGCAGCAGCTAGCATTCCAGATAACGCCGATGTAAGTGTTCAAGATGGGACAACTGTTATTCGTGCGGTTAGCTTTGGATTACTGATTGTTCCTTTAATGAGTTTGATTAGAGGTTTTTTTCAAGGGCATCAATCAATGGGACCTTCGGCAGTTTCTCAAGTAGTTGAGCAGATTGTGCAAGTTATTTTTATGCTTTCTGGTGCCTATATTATATTAAATCTCTTAAAAGGAAGTTTAGTTACTGCTGTCAGTGTAGCAACCTTTGCGGCATTTATAGGGGCAGTTGGAAGTTTAGTAGTCTTATTATGGTATTGGTATAAAAGAAAACCCCATCTTGATAAGCTTCTTTTAGAAGATAAAGGAGTCATTGAAGTTTCGCTTAAGGAAACATATAAAGAGATTATCGTATATGCAATCCCTTTTATTTTTGTAGGTCTTGCAAATCCATTATTCCAGTTTATTGATGAACTTACTTTCAAAGGTGCAATGGAATCTATTGGCTTAAAAGATCAAGTAGTAACTGCATTTGGTGTTTTGACTTTAAATACTCATAAACTTGTCATTATTCCAGTCTCTTTAGCAACTGCTTTTTCATTAACGTTAGTGCCTGCCATTACGAAAGCATATACCGAAAAAGATCATGTAAGTTTAGTTCAACAAGTGAATCAAACAATTCAAATTGTTCTATTCTTTACATTACCTGCTGTTGTAGGTCTTTCGCTGCTTGCCGAACCGGTCTATACCTTATTTTATCATCATAAAGAACTTGGTACGGACATATTAAGAATATATGCTCCGGTAGCTATTCTCTTTTCCCTTTTCTCTATTACAGCAGCGGTCCTTCAAGGAATAAATAAGCAAAAATATACTATTATAAGTTTGTTGGTAGGTTTGATTGTGAAATTATGTCTGAACATACCACTTATCAAAATTTTTGCAACAAGTGGGGCAGTAATAGCAACAAGTATAGGATATTTAGTGGCAATTATTATTAATTTTTATGCGGTAAAAAAGTTTGCTGGCTATTCTTTAAGGTTAGTAATCAGAAGAGTGCTGCAAATCGGATTCTTTACACTCGTTATGTTTATTGGAACACTAATTACCTATATGCTATTAACTTTATTTTTATCAACTCAAGCTAAGTTAGACGCATGTATTATAGTGATTGTTTGTATGGTTGTGGGAATAAGTATTTATTTTTGTCTAAGTGTTAAGTCTAATTTAATTATTCATCTCTTTGGGGAACGAGCAATACGAGTAATAAAGAAGTTGAATATCAATAAATCTTTTTAATTGGTGGCGATAAGCAGTCTACTATGCTTTATTTCTATTTAATATGAGAATTCTAGATATTTGGAGTTGAAATTATAATGGGGAGTTATGTTGAATAAATTAATAGGCTCTCAATTAAATAGAGAAGTATATAATATCAGTCAAAATATGAAGGGAAACAGCTGAATAACGAATTTATCAGCCAAAATAAGAGGGAAATCAGCCAAACTAGGAAATTATCAGCCAAAGTAAGAGGGAAATCAGCCAAACTAGGAAATTATCAGCCAAAGTAAGAGGGAAATCAGCCAAACGCCGAAATTATCAGCCAAAGCAAGGTGGAAATCAGCCAAACTACATATAATAAGTAGAGAAAATTTTTAAGCATTTAAGCACATACAGCATTATACAGGGGAGAGTACAATTCATATGAGGGGATGATTAGGAGAATGCAAACTAATGAAATGCTGACTCAAACATTTTTAACCTTTGCAGAAAAGGAATGTAAGGGATCAAGCTTCATTTACGAACTTTTGTCAAAACAAATTGCAATGGATAAAACGCTTCTTAATATTGCTGAATGTGCTAGAGAGGGGCAGCCTGTCCCAAATCTATTATTTGGTGCAGTTCACTACCTACTGTTAAAGGGGACCAATCACTCGCTAAAAGATTATTACCCTATTATCACAGAGAATCCCAAAACAGCTAAGGCTTCGTTTCCTATTTTTAAAGATTTCTGCCTCAAATATCAAAAGGAGATTATATGGATTCTCCAAACGAAGTTAGTCCAAACGAATGAGGTGAGAAGATGTTCTTACCTTTATCCTGCTTTTTGTATGATATTTAATCTAGCAAAGAAACCGCTAGCGTTAATCGAAATAGGCACTAGTGCAGGATTTCAGCTTCAGTGGGATAAGTATGCCTATTCATACGGTAAAGAATGGTATGGAAATTCAGAGTCAGAACTGCCAATTACTGCGACTGTAATAGGAGAAAATATGCCATTCTTATTGAAAACTTCTCCTCCTGTTACGGCAAGGATTGGTTTTGATTTACATACGATAGATTTACATGACAAAGACGAAGGATTATGGCTAAAAGCATTGATATGGCCAGAACATAGAGAGAGATTATTCTTATTTGAAAAAGCGGCAGATTACAGAAGAGAAGGTGCTTTGAACGTAGCGAGCGGTGATGGAGTAAGCATGCTGCCATATTATGCCGAAACTATTCCAGAGGGCAGTGCCATTTGCATCTTTCATACCCATGTAGCGAATCAAATACCAAGAGAAGGGAAGGAGCTTCTGTTACAAAGCGTGGAAGAAATCGGGAAGCACAGAGAAGTATTTCATCTTTATAATAATATTCAAGATAGATACTTACACTTAGATTATTATATGGCCGGTAAGAAGAGTGAAAATACCATTGCAGAAACAGACGGACATGGAAGATGGTTTAAATGGTTAAAAAATGATATCAAATAAGGAAGTAATTTAGTTTTAGGATAAAGAGTTATCTCTACACTAGAATAAGGGAATATACTTCTAGGGCTTTTAAATGTGAAAAGTATATAATAAGGAGGCACTAAAATATAATGGGTTTACTGAATATTGGGAGCCTGGTGCTTGGTTTAATTGCTTGGATATTGCCGGCTACAAACTTAATGGGAAATAAAGAGAAAGTTCAGAGAAATGGGCTAATGATTTGTTTTCTTAGCATGAGTGCTTGTACGATTTCTATCTCTTTTCAGATTATCTATAGCTATTATCTTGTAAAAATGGAGGATTGGAGTGCAATGATGGACACAACAGGTGGGGTAGTGGTTGCGACTGCAGTTCTACTTTCTGTAACAATTATTTTGAACACTGCGAATTATATTGTATATCGTAAAGTTACAGCAAAATAGCCTTTAAAATAAATACATATAAAGAAAAGGACACTTCTATTGGTGTCCTTTTATTGCAATAACAACATCTACTTAATGTAAAATCAACTTTAGTAAATATTTCTAGTTAATTTCAGAAAAAGAGTTATAATGTAGCTAGAATAAAAATTAAAGGAGTTTTTATGGAATTAATAACATCAAAGGTCATCATTATTTCTATTTTACTATTAGTGATTACAATGGTAGAAACATTGGCCTATTCAACAAGAATATCTGGTACGAGAGTAAGGTTAATTGCTACTGCTATATCGTTATTTAGCACAATGGTTATTGTTTCGCGATTTTCCACTATGTTTCAACAGCCATTAACAGCAAAATTGATAGCAGAAGTTCCCAAAGGGGCAGACAAATTAACTTTTATTGCGGCGCAATATCGAATTTTGATAGGAGTAACATCATTGGGAGTATTATTTGGAATCCTGTTGTTTCCAACATTTATTAATATTTTTTCACGAGCCATTGTTCAATTAGCAAATGAAAGAGGGTCCATGCTAGCTCTTTTTTCTAAATTATTCAAGAAAAACAATTGGAAAAAGCTTGTAAAATGTCTCAAATTACCGAGAATTTCCTATTTTAGAGGAATTACCTTAAACACAGTTCCAAAGCGTTTATTTGTATTAAATGTCATTATTTCAGCTATATTTACGACGGGTGTCATATCCTCCATATATGCTTCCATGTTAGTTCCTGCAAAAGTTTCTCAGGCAGCTTTAATGTCCTCAGGGGTAATAAACGGGATTGCCACCATCATTCTGACCTTATTTATTGATCCAAAGGCGTCTGTGTTAGCCGATCGCGTCATGAAAAAACAAACGGACTACATCTATTTGAAAAGTTACTCATTAACAATGGTTAGTTCTAAATTTATCGGTACCATAGTAGCACAAATAATCTTTTTACCAGCAGCATACTATGTGGCTTGGTTTGCAGAGTGGCTTTAATCTAAAATAGGAGCTGAAAAGTAAATTACTGTCCTTTATATTATAGTCGTTAGGTCTATTAGCTTTTCAAACGACTGGATAAACAATTGAGAACTATCGAAATAGTTTTTTACTAAAGGGGGAAATAAAGTGACGGAGTCATTAGAGTTTAGGTTAGCAGTATTACAAGATTTAGATCAGATTGTAGCTATGCTTGCTGATGATGTTTTAGGCAGTAAGCGAGAGCGTTATGAACAGCCACTACCTGCCAGTTATCTGCAAGCGTTTCAAGCTATTACAGAAGATCCCAATAATGAATTAGTGGTAGCATGTTTTGGAAATGAAGTAGTTGGGGTTCAACAAATTACATTTACTCCATATATTACCCATCAAGGAGGATGGCGAGCGACTATTGAAGGGGTAAGAACTGCCTCTTCTGTAAGAGGAAAAGGGGTAGGTACTCAACTAATTAACTGGGCAATCGAGCGTGCCAAAGAAAGAGGCTGTCATTTAATTCAGCTTACGACTGACAAACAAAGACCAGATGCCTTGCGTTTTTATGAACGATTAGGCTTTCAAGCAACACATGATGGGCTGAAAATGAAACTATAGCAAGGAGGGAGGTGCGACAAAGTGGTTCGGGTGTTATCAATAGAGAAAGATGACATCATAATAGAACAAATGGAAGAGCTGTATAAAAGTGTATGGAATAAATCTATTAAGGGACCTTTAGTAAGACACATTAAGTATAAAGGATTTAGGGGGAATAGGATAATTTCAGCAGAAGGGAGACTAATAGGGTTTGTATATGGATATATATCTTTACCAGAACAATACTATCATACACTGCTTTCTAATGAGCTAAGTCAGGAAGAATACGATTTTTGGTTGAAAGATTGCTTTGAAGTAGTTGAATTAGTTATTCATCCCTTGCATCGAAAAAGAGGATTTGGAAGTAAATTAATAAGAGATTTGTTGCTTGGTGTAGACAATAAAACAGCTGTATTAACGACACAAGTAACGAATACAGCGGCACAAAGTTTATACACTGGCTTAGGATGGACTGTTATTAAGAATGCATTCATACTGAATAAGACTGAGGCTCCTTTTATGATTATGGGGAAAGTATTAGGGAAGAAAAATGGATTATAAGAAGCATTAAGCAATCTGTAGGAGAATGTCTATAGTTGATGAACATTCCATTTAAAAGATACGGAGGAGAGACGATGTTTGAAATCTTGAATGTAAATGCTGAAAACGTGGATGAATACGGATTTTTTTGTATGAGAAGCAAACCAAAATCAAAAGGGTATCAAAATAAACTAGCATGGCTGAAGGAACGGTTTAAAGATGGGTTAAAAGTAAAAATCCTTCTAGAAGACGGTCGACAAAGAGGGTTTATTGAATATATTCCCGGTGAATTTACTTGGCGAGCGATAAATGCCAAGAAATATATGGTGATTCATTGCTTCTGGATCGTTGGCAAGAGCAAAGGAAAGGGCTATGGTAGCAAGCTCTTAGAGGAATGTATAACGGATGCGAGAGAATTACATTTAGATGGTATTACAATAGTCACTAGTAAGAAAAGCTGGTTACCAGACAAAACTATCTTTGAAAAAAAAGGCTTCAATCAAGTGGATAAAAAAGGGGATTTTGAATTAATGGCTTATGCTTTTCAAAATGATCGGAAACCTAGCTTTATTGATTGGCCGCAACTAGCAAACGAATATGATAATGGGATTACGGTGTTCAAATCAAACCAATGTCCGTTCACGCAGGATGCTGTTGATAATTTACAAGCTGCAGCAGATGAGCACGGCTTAAATGTAACAGTACTTGAAATGAACGATAATGAAATGGTACAACATCAGTTTCCAACACCCTTCGGCGTATTTACAGTTATATATAATGGTGAAATTATTACTTATCATCCAGAAACGAAGAATAAATTTTTACAATTAATAGAAAAACAAGATTTGAAAAGGAGTAAGTAAACATTGATGAAAGATATATCTATGTAAATAGATAATATTAGTAAATGCTTGACTCAAAGTATTAAAGAAGAAATGAAATAAAGAGCAATCTTCAAATGGATCTTAGAAATAGAGCAAAGCCTGTGAGACTATGCTCCATATATTTTTTTCCTAACTAGTAAATCTAGCAGTAAGAATTATTCTTTATTATTTGCTAAAGTCTGTCTGTTATCAGCTAACGGAGGTTGCTCTAGCCATCCATACTTTATTAATAATTCACATCCATCTTCGGCGTATAAACCCACTTCAGCCATGAATTTCGTATATTCTGCGGCGATATCTCTCCTTTGAGAAACAGATAAGCCAGCACCATAATAGCCAACTGCAGAAGAAACCAATGTAACAATATGGTATAACATTAATTTATCAGAAAAAGGGGGAACGGTGGAATTTGTTACTTCCGACACCCATGTTTTCGGAGAAGATAAGTCTTCCTTTGTAAGGATAGTATTAAAAGTAGTGAAGTGGTTCAAACAAATTTTTTTACCTCTTTCAAAATATTTTTGAATTTCTTTTATTTGGCAAACTTGAGCAAATCCTAATTCTAAAACGGTTTTTACTATGTCTTTTTTCATGTTAAAACTCATACCACTTATTTCAATCGTATTTAATGGTCGTTTTTTCCCAAACCATCCAGCTAAATAACTCTGGTCATCGACAAATTTGACTTGCTCTGGTGTATTAATTCTAGCGGTTTTACTATAGAATCCTTTATTTAACATGATGGAAACGATTCGTTTATGTAACTCCATCGTTTCCTTGTTGCATTGAATAAAGTAATCTAACTGGTCATCTCTTGATGATGTAGAAACGGCACCTGCATATCCAGTTAATCCTAGTAAGGTCATAACATGTAAATACGCTATAATAAAAGCGTCAGTAAAGATAGAAGGAGCATTTAAATTAACATCTTCCTCCACTGAAAAACCTTTGGGAATGGGAAAGTTCTCTTGAGTAAAGAAATCAGTAATTTTAGTAATATGGGATTCAGCAAGACTAAGGGAAAAGTTAAGTACTTCTTTAATGTCTTTGTCTTTTGCCTTTTCAATTGAATGGGTAAGAATACATATGGATAAAGAATCATTTATGTATTGAGTCCAAAGGTTCGCTATTTCAGGTGTGGTTAGTTCTACATCATGACTGATTTTCTTCATAAAAACTCCTCCAACAAGTGCATATATCAAATACAATTTTATTTTTTTGATATTATATTAATATTTCATAGTTGCGCCATTTTTATGTAAGAAAAAAAAATGTTAAAGAAGCGATAAATAGGATAAAGTTAATAGACTGTTCTAGAATTTACCATAATAAATTCTTTTCTTAGAGGATTAACATAAAATTTCCGTGGTATTTATTAGGTATAAAAATCACGGAGGGATGTAGATGAATCATTTGAAGGCGGTTGTTATTAAGCTAATAATGATCCTCTTAGTATTAGGGATTATTCTTACTGGAATCTTTGATGGGGAATTTGGCAATACGCTTTGGATCAGCATTGTTCTGACGATTGCTGCTTACATTATTGGTGATTTGTTCATCTTTAGAAAAATCGGCGATGATGCAGCATTTGTAAAGCGTAACATAATAGCGACAGTTTCAGATGCAATATTGACGGTTCTTATCATTTATTTAATGGGTAAATCCATGTTTGCAGATGATAATAACCTGAGTGTTGCAGCAATTCTATCAGCTGTAGTAATAGGAATAGGAGAGTGGTTTTTTCATAAATATCTTAATAATAATGTATTTGAGGAGAAACCTAATCATCCAGAATCTACTTTTTAACTATTAATGAATAAAGGAAAGTTTTCAACAAAAATATATTTGAAAGCAGAATTGATATTGCATGTATTCCTTGAGAGTGTTTAATTTATGGACTAGGCCCGCTGCAAGCAATATTCCACCATTCAAGGAGAATGATAACTATGCTAATTTATCATTCTATTTCTAAAATACAAAAATTTGTCTAAAGTCTAAAAATCAGTTGACTCTATAGAGCCAACTGATTTTTTGCATAAGCATCTTTATATAAAGTGCATAAAAAGTAATTAATTCTTAATTATTTTATTGCAAATACAGCAAAAAAGGATTAAAATAAACTTAATTATTTTTATTGTAAATACAACAAAAAGGATTGAGGGTTGGAAAGGTGAAAGAAATTCTTCGAGAGATTGGAATGATTGGAAGAGCGCTAGATTCAATTAGTAATATCGAATTTAAAGAATATAATCTTACAAGGGGGCAATATTTATACCTTGTAAGAATTTTTGAAAATCCCGGTATCATTCAAGAGAAGTTAGCTGAAATGATTAAAGTAGATCGAACAACGGCTGCAAGAGCAATTAAAAAATTGGAGATTAATGGATTCATTACAAAAGAAGATGATCCACATAACAAGAAAATAAAAAGACTATTTCCAACAGAAAAAGGAGAAAAAGTGTATCCATATATCAAAAGCGAAAATGATTATTCAAATGAAATAGCATTAGCTGGATTGTCTAAAGAGGAGGTGGATATCTTGTTCACCCTCCTTCTAAGAGTAAGAAAAAATATAGAAAAAGACTGGGAATATGTAAAAAAAGGCAATAAGCGCAATTATTAAGACGGAAGGAGAGCAGGTATTCTATGGAGACTTATATTGAAAAATGTACAATCGCTGATATACATAAACTGCAAGATATTAGCTTGGAAACTTTTGATGAGACTTTCAGGAATCAAAATTCACCAGAAAATATGAAAGATTATTTGGAAAAAGCTTTTAACTTAGAGCAACTGAAAAAGGAATTGTCCAATCTCTCTTCACAATTCTATTTTGTCTATTTAAATAAAGAACTAGCTGGATATTTAAAGATAAATAGGATGGACGCACAATCTGAACAAATGGGAGAAGACTCACTAGAAATAGAAAGAATCTATATAAAAGGGAAATTTCAAAAACATGGTCTTGGACAAGTTCTAATGAATAAAGCTATTGATATTGCTAAGAAGGAATCCAAAAAAAAAATCTGGCTTGGTGTATGGGAAAAAAATAAAAAAGCCATTAGATTCTATCAAAAGTTTGGTTTTGTTCAGACTGGTGCTCACTCTTTTTATATGGGGAATGAAGAACAATCTGACTATATCATGACAAAGATTCTTTCTTAATTCTGAAGAAATAATTTCGTTAAGCAATGGAAAGCCTAACATATCAGGGGGTATGGCTTTCCATTAAAAGGTTACTTAGGAAGTGAACTCTTTATTGCAAGTTGTTTAATCGTATTGGCCAAATCCCTTACATCATCTTCCTTGGTGTCTTTGCCCATCGATATCCGAACAAACTCTTTTGCCTCTTGAACTGCTAATCCAAATGCCTCCATTGTTTTGGAAGGGGCTTGTTTTCCGACCTGGCACGCACTCCCAGTTGAAATGGCAAATCCACGACGATTGCATTCAAGCATTAGCCATTGACCTTCTATCCCTTTAGCTCGTAATCCGATAATTCCTGGATATTGATCCGTGCATTCAAAAATAGTAACGGATTCTTTCGGAATCATCTTCGTAAATAATTTTCGGAACTTAGAAAGCTTCGTTTCGTTTTTCGAAATTGTAGAACATGCCTTTTGGGCAGCGACAGTCATACTTGCAATCCCAGCTGTGTTAACTGTGCCAGAGCGAAAGCCATTTTCGTGGCTGCCATTTAATACTATTGGAATCCAAGGAACATTCGGATTAATATAGGCAATACCGACGCCTTTTGGTCCATAAAATTTATGGCTTGAGAGGGATAATGCATCGACATAAGGGGTTACTTCTTTAACCTCTATTTTTCCAAAACTTTGCACCATATCACTATGAAAAAGGATGTGGTATCTTTTACAAATCGTGCTGATTTCTTTTATAGGCTGGATTGCACCAATCTCAGAATTTACATGTTGGATAGAAACAAGCACGGTATCAGGACGAATTGTTTCTTCTAGTAACCGAGTATCGATTAAGCCAGTTTTTGATAATGGCAAATATGTAATTTCATAGCCTTTGTCAGCTAAGACATGCATCGCACTATGTATAGAAGCATGCTCTGCTGTTGATGTAATTAGGTGTTTTCCTTCCTTTTTTGTTCCCATTAGTAAGCTGTGCAAAATAAGAAAATTACTTTCTGTACCGCCGCTTGTGAAGTATATGCCATTTTTATCTACGTTTATTAATCTTCCCCATTCATCACGGCAATTCTCTACGATTCTACTAGCTGTATCTCCCATATCATGAAGACTATTCGAATTCCCAAAGTATTTACAAGCAACCTCGACATAAGTAGAAGCAGCATCGGGATCTAAAGAAGTAGTTGCTGCATAGTCAAAATATTTCATCAAAAATTCCTCCAAAAAGATCAGTAGTTTACAGGATTCAGATTCAAAGCTAAAAGTCTTTCCAAAAAACCCTTGCCATAATTTTAAATCTATGTAAATATAGGTGTCAAGACACTTGTAAAATAGGATGGTGAAAAATGGCCATAGATGTATTGATTATCGGTAGTGGAATCGCTAGCTTGCAGCTAGCTAAAAAGCTTTCAACTGACTTCAATGTGATTATTCTCACAAAATCTAATATCGAAATCAGCAATTCTTATTTAGCTCAAGGTGGAATTGCTGCAAGCATGGGAGATTCAGATGATTATAGAAAGCACGCACTTGATACTTTAGAAGCTGGACGCTTTCACAATAATCCTGAAGTAGTAGCGGAAATTACAAATGCAGCACCCTTCTTAATAAATGATTTACGGCAGGGTGGATGCGCATTTGATGAGGATATGGCAGGAAATCTTGCATTAGGAATGGAGGGTGCTCATTCGGAAAACAGAATAGTTCACAGTGGCGGCGATACTACGGGAAAACAACTGATGCAGTATTTAGTGAAAACGAAGACTAATAATATTAAAATCATTGAAAATGTTTTTGTCTATGAATTAATGGTAAATACTAATACTAAACAATGCTTTGGCGCAAAAGGGATTTTAGCAGATGGCACGCGAACAGAATTTTATAGCGCTCATACTGTTATTGCAACAGGAGGCTGTGGAAATCTTTACACCTATGCGAGTAGTGCTTCCACCATTATGGGAGATGGAATTGCGCTTGCTTATTTAGCTGGGGCAAATATTAGCGATATGGAGTTTATACAATTTCATCCTACCCTGCTTTATGTCAACGGAAAAACGATTGGACTGATTTCAGAAGCTGTCAGAGGAGATGGAGCAAGATTAGTTACAGCTTCTGGTGAGTACGTGATGGAACATGTCCATCCATATAAAGACTTAGCGCCACGGCATATCGTCTCCCAAACAATTTATCAGTATTTATCAAGTGGGGAACCAGTTTATTTAGATATTTCAATGATTGCAAATTTCCAAGAAAGATTTCCTACGATTGCAAATATGTGTCGAGAAGCGGGCATTGATTTGCAGAAAGGGTTGCTTCCGGTTGCGCCAGGGAGTCATTTTTTAATGGGAGGAATTGATACAGACCTGCATGGAAGAACAAATATCAATAATCTTTATGCAATTGGTGAGGCAGCTTGTACAGGTTTTCATGGAGCGAACCGTTTAGCCAGCAATTCTCTCTTAGAGGGTTTATATATGGGGAAAAGCCTTGCGACACTCCTTCAAAAAAAAACAAAAATAAAAGCGAAAATGTTTCAATGCAAAACCGAAGAAAAGAAGGCAAATTTCTTTCCGATTTTGCCAGAAAGAGGAGAGATTCAGAATCGAATGATGGAGTATGCAGGCATTGTCCGTAATGGAATCCACTTACAGATGCATCTTGAATGGCTTGAAGGTTTCGGAATAACCAATCTGGAACAGATCTCTTTAGAAAATAAGTCAGTCGAGGAGATAGAAAAGTACTTTATGCTTTTAACTGCTTTTCTAATTACAAAATCTGCGTTGGAAAGAAAAGAAAGCAGAGGGGGCCACTTTCGTTCTGATTATCCTATGGAAAAGAATGAATGGATGAAGAAAAAGGTCTGTATGAATCGAGAACAAACAAAGGAGAATCAAAATGAACCAATTAAAATTGCAGAAACTACTGGAAGCATTTTTTATAGAAGATATCGGTGAACGTGATGTGACAACAGATGCGATTTTTCCACAAGAGCAGCAAGGAGAAATCGTATTTTTAGCGAAAGATAATGGAGTTTTTTGCGGGGAAGAGATTATTCAGGCAGGATTCCAGGTTTTAAATCCTGCCACAGAAGTCAGAATGCTTATCCATGATGGCGACCGAATGGAAGCAGGTCAAAAATTGGCGACAGTAAAAGGAAAGATTCGTGATTTATTAAAAGGAGAGCGAGTTACTTTAAATCTTGTCCAAAGAATGAGTGGTATCGCCACAAAAACACGTGAAGCAGTAGAAACATTAAATAGTGGCTATACAAAAATAAGTGATACAAGAAAAACGACCCCAGGATTAAGAATGTTAGAAAAATATGCAGTAACAGTTGGCGGAGGACATAATCATCGCTTTGGATTGTATGATGCGGTGTTGATTAAAGATAATCATATTGCCTTTGCCGGTTCGATCGCTAATGCTGTAAAAGCGGTTAAACAGTCAATTGGCCATATGGTGAAGGTAGAAGTTGAAACGGAAACAAAGGAACAAATGTTTGAAGCTTTAGCTGCTGGCGCTGATGTGATTATGTTTGACAATCGAAAGCCTGAAGAAATCGTGGAGTGGATTACTCATGTACCAGAAACTGTCACAACAGAAGCATCTGGAGGAATTACGTTAGAAAATCTTGCTTCCTATCGAGAGTGTGGAGTGGATTATATTTCATTAGGATTTTTAACCCATTCGGTGAAAGCGTTAGATATTAGTGTGAAAGTAAGCTTTGATTAAAGATAAAAAGGGGAGAGGAAAATGAATCTTTTAGAGGGGCTGCAAGCATCGAATACAATACCAAAGAAATACTTAGCCATGACAAACGCGGAATTAGAAGAGAGAGCTGTTTGTGTAAAGAATCGATTAGGCAAAAAACTATTTATTCCAGGTCATCATTATCAAAAGGATGAAGTCATTCAATTTTCCGATGCTACAGGGGATAGCTTAAAGCTAGCGCAAGTTGCGGCTGAAAATACTGAAGCAGAGTTTATTGTCTTTTGTGGGGTTCATTTCATGGCAGAAACAGCTGATATCCTTACTACAGTGAAGCAGAAAGTCTACTTGCCAGATATGCGGGCGGGCTGCTCGATGGCGGATATGGCCGATATTTATCAGACTAATCGAGCATGGACCAAGCTGCAGGAATTATTCGGAGACACGATCATACCACTAACCTATGTAAATTCAACAGCAGCCATTAAAGCCTTTGTCGGAGAAAATGGGGGAGCAACCGTAACCTCTTCTAATGCTGAAAAAATGGTATCCTGGGCCTTTACAAAAAAGGAAAAATTACTATTTTTACCAGATCAGCATCTTGGAAGAAATACTGCCTATAATTTAGGGGTTCCTTTAGAACAGATGGCCATTTGGGATCCGGCCAAAAATGAACTTGTTTATGAAGGCGTGATAGAAGATATTAAAGTAATACTCTGGAAAGGTCATTGTTCTGTGCATGAAAATTTTACCGTAAACAATGTCAAGCAAGTTAGAAAACAATATCCTTACATGAAAATTATTGTCCATCCAGAGTGCAGCAGAGAAGTTGTCGCGGCAGCTGACTTAGCTGGTTCAACCAATTATATTATTGATGTAATCGAAAATGCAGAACCTGGAAGTGCTTTTGCTATTGGTACGGAAATGAACTTAGTTAATCGGATTATGAAAGAGCACCCGGATAAAGAAATTATTTCCCTTAATCCATATATGTGTGCTTGTTTAACAATGAATCGGATTGATTTGCCTCATTTCGTATGGTGCTTAGAATCAATTGAAGACAATTTTGAAAGGAATCGAATTATTGTCGAAGAGCCTATAGCGTCTAACGCAAAAATAGCATTGGATAGAATGTTGGAATTATCCTAAGTTTTACGCAAAAAACTGCTTTGTAAAATAAAGGCAGTTTTTTGGTGCTTAAGTTTAGATGCCTTTACATATCTCAATAACAAATCCAAGTAAGTTGAATTTTCAAACAGTTGTTAATGACAAGCATTCTATCTTCCTTTAAAATATAGGTAATATATGGAGAATGACGAAAGGTGGAACATACCCTGAATAGACGCCATAGACAATGGAAGAAATATATACAAGCCTATATAAATGAATGGTATCTTCTAGCATTTTTATTAACTGGAAATAGAGCACTAGCAGAACAATTGTTAAATAGAGCGGTAGATCAAGTGAAGGGTAAGTGGTCCTTTCACCATTTTGAGCGTTTATGGGCAAAACCAATAATCAAGGAATATATTAAATACAATCGCACTAATCAATTTTATGAGAAATTCTTAGATTTTAGTACTCTCTTAAATCGATTAGGTTTGCTTGAGGTAAATGCCCGAGTTGCTTTTTTACTAAAGTATTACTACGGTTTTTCTTATAAAAAAATAGCGCGAAATCTACATATCTCTGAGAGAAAAGTGAAAGTAATTATTTATGATGCCATACTTGTATGGACAAATAATGGCAAGTTAATACCGATTGAACAAGTGGAAGCAGTTATAAAAGAAGATATAAAACTCGTGAATAAAAACTTACTGGATTCTTTCCGTTTTGAAGAGAAAAACCAATACATAGAATCAAGCATTAATGGTAAGCGAAAGACACTATTGCTAATCCTTATGATATTTATTTTACTTGCTAATGGATCCATTAATCAAAAAACGTTAGGAAAGACGAGAGTCAGTCTCGGACCGGATATTTATAAAATTTATAAGGAGGGAGGAGTGTTACAGCTAGGAAGGGAGATTCAACAAAAAGGCTATACCGATATTTATACCAATCCAGAAAGGGAAACTAATATTTTATATGTCCAATTTAGCACAGCAGAGAGTTTAGAAAAGAAAGAAGAGGTAACAATGTTCATCGAATCTTATTTAAAGGATAGGGACCTAGATTACGAAATAAAGTATGAAGAGATGAACCAATTGAATGAAGTAGAACTAGAACAAACAGATGAACAAAAGGCAGAGAATAAACAGATGGAAATGGAACAAGAAATATTCGAATTACTTGCATCAAATACCTATTATTATAAACAAACCTATTCATCTGGCGAATCAACGGAAATCCTTTTATCTGAATCTATTCCAAAAGAAGAAGAAGCAATGATAAAGGAAGAAATCAAAAATATTATGAAAAAATTTGATAGTGAATGGAATTTCTCAATTGGAAAGGTTAGTGCAGACGTTGTAAAAATCGAAAAAGCAATGTGGGATATTGCTCCAGCTCTTTTGGAAGCCTATATATTTAAGGAGGAAAAATATAAAGTATATGATGTGTATCCAACATATGAAGATGAGCAATTGAAATTCGATATATTTACAGAATTAGCCTTCACAACAGATGAAGATCGAGCGAAAAACATCGAAACTGCCAAAGAGTTAAAAAGATCTATACAAATCTTTTTCCAACATGAAGACATTCAGAAACTCTTTAACCATGCTCCCTATATTATAAAAATCTATGGAGATAATAGAAAAGAAGTAGAATTAGATGCTTGACACAAAATAGTTAGGGAGGGGATCTTATTGAATAAATTGAGAAACTTTAAGCAATTAATTTTGTAGAATTGGAAGTTTATGTTGGTGTATTGGACGAAGCATGTAAGAATGAAAAAACAAGATATCCTACATCGTTCAATTGGGGAGGAGGAAGAAGCTTATTAAGTATTTACAGAAGCCAAATAAAAGGATAAAACTTTTTCCAGAGAATTTTTCTGAAAATGGGAATTAACAGAATCTGATTATATCTTTTCCCAACACCATTGAACTTGTAACAGAACAGACTGATATAAAGAGAGTATAGTCAATCTTAAAAAAGTATAATTATAGAGTTCCTTTGACAGTTTCCAATTATCATAAAGAAAGAGTCGAACGTAATAAAAGATGGTTAAATATAACTCCTTGTTTGGAGGAAGGATTCTTATGAGGAGTAAATTTTCATATAGAAAGATGTAGTATCGATTCCTCAGAGAAAGAAAATAGCTATTGAAATATATACATTTTTTGTAGTGGAGGATAAAGAATTAAGAAAGATGCTGCTCAAGAGATTATACGTTCCATCAATCAATTTTTTCATAGCGAAGAAATAAACCAAATGATACATAACAATCCATATAATATAACTGTTTATTTAGAAGAGAAGAAAAAAATAAAGATTGATTGATAAAATTCTGTATATTTCATAAAGGATTGGTAATAATGCTTACAGGTTAAACTGCACGGAGGAATGTGATAAAATAATAATAATAGCTTATATATGATATGGCTAAATGTTGGCAAAAGGCAGTTGAATCATTTGATAATTAAGGAAAAAGTTGTGGTGCTAATTGGACCTACTGCTGTAGGAAAGACCAATCTTAGCGTTAAACTGGCGAAAAAATACGACGGAGAAATCATTAGCGGAGATTCCATGCAAATATATAAGGGGATGGATATTGCGACAGCAAAAATTTCTCCCGAAGAAATGCAGGGGGTTCCGCACCATTTAATTGATATTGTAGAACCAGACGAGAGTTTTTCCGTCGCCCAATTTCAGGAGCTTGTGCGCAAAAAAATAACAGAGATTACAGCAAGAGGAAAGTTGCCGTTTATTGTTGGCGGAACTGGGTTGTATATTCAAGCGGTTTTATATGATTATCAGTTTCAGGAAACAGCTTCAGATCCAGCTTTTCGGATGAAACTGGAAGAAATGGCACAGAGAGAAGGAAGCTTAAGGATTCATGACAGATTGAAGGAAATAGATCCTGAGGCTGCAGCTGCTATCCACCACCATAATGTACGACGTGTAATTAGAGCACTCGAGGTCTTTCATGTTACTGGCAGAAAAATGTCTGAAATCCAAAAAGAGCAGAAGCAAGAGGCGCTCTATGATGCTGCATTAATTGGTCTGACAATGGATAGAGAAATTCTTTATGAGCGAATTAACAAAAGAGTCGATCAAATGCTTGATAATGGATTGTTAGAGGAAGTGGAGCATTTTTATCATCAGGGCATAAGAGACTGTCAGTCCATTCAGGCAATCGGCTATAAGGAAATCTATAAGTATTACGATGGACTTCTAAGCTTAAATGAATCGATTGAAGAGTTAAAACAAAATTCAAGAAGATATGCCAAAAGGCAATTAACTTGGTTTCGCAATAAAATGAATGTACAATGGTATGATATGACAGATACCGTCAAAACAAATGACATTACAAAAAAAATACAGGAAATTTCGTCTTATTTAGAAGGAATGCTAGAGATTAAATCGAATACATAATAGTAGAGAGAAAAGAGGAGGATTTTCATGAAGCAATCAGTTAATATTCAAGATCAATTTTTAAATCAATTACGTAAGGATGGCACAAACGTAACGGTATTCTTATTAAACGGATTCCAAATACGTGGATTTATAAAAGGTTTCGATAATTTCACTGTATTATTTGAATCAGAAGGTAAGCAGCAGTTAGTTTATAAGCATGCGATTTCTACGTTTGCCCCACAAAAAAATGTACAGATTGATTTAGAAGGCACACAAGTTCAGTAAAAAAGATATTATAGGACAATTCAAATTCCTATTGTTTCATTCAAGTCAAAGAAAGGAATACATAGGCATTTACAAGGAAATGAATATGGAATAGCTTAATGAGAAACAGACTAGATCAAATATAGGTTTAGTCTGTTTTTTATTGATGTATCTATAATATATGACTAAAGGGAGAGATATCATTGTTACAGAAAATAAAAAAAACTGAATTAATGAATAATCATGATATTTGGAATGTAATGGTGTCTATAATGGCAGAATATAATTTTCCAGCAGAAAATGAAACGGCCAATAAGGTATATATGGTTTACAATTATTATTCGGAAATGGAAAGCGGAGGACATGAAGGATTATTCCATTGGTTTTCTTGGTATATAGAAGAGGTCGGTGGACACCAATACTTTGCAGAACTGATAAGAATATTGAAAGACATAAACGCTGATGCTTATGCGTTAATCGAAGAAAAGTATGGAGAGAAATTATGGAATCTTTTTCAAGCATTAGAAAATGGAGAAATACCTGAAGAAGCATTCTATTCGTTAAATACAAAGGCTGATGAGGAATATAATCAGCTTTCTGGTAAACTAGAAGATTTATTAGAGAATTATTTTGTGGATATATACCGTGAATTAATCGAGGTTATGGAAGATTAAAGATAGGCTGAATCCATTGTAAAAGTCACCATCAGTGGAAAGGAAGGAAGCGCCCGCTGATGGAGATTTTGCTTATATATGAAAAAGAATATATTGGTTGTCTTTTAACCTAGTAATAGTGCTGTTTGTATCTCTTTCAAATTCCTTCAAACGATCCTCCATGCTCTTACCACTATTGTCTCTATAAATATCTTCTCGAACATAATGAGGAAAGATAGCTCTATCAGTTAACCCCCAAGCCCTGAAGTTACTCCATTTCATTCTATATAATTCTGGTGAGAAATGATGCACCTCTTGATACAAGGTCCTAAAATAACTGCTCTGATTTTGTACGGATAAGAATTCAGCTTTAATTGTATCGGTAAAAAAACCGTTTGAAGTTAAAAATATGCTAGCCATTTAATCTCCTTTATCATTTAACATAATATTTGAAATATTTCTTTATTTTAGCATAATAACCTTCTCCATATATGGACTCACCAGAAGTCTCCTCGAAAGGACTTAAAAAATAATCTAAAATAGTTTAATGAATAGCAAAGGTTCTGAATATACATTAACAATGGGGAATAGTAGCAAACAGTATGAATCGATGTAAATGCTTATAAATAGTCATAAATAATGCTTTTGATGGGCAAGTGTTTGAGCGTTTTGTTTTAAGAGGAGGTGTGGCTTTTGGAGCATCCAATCCGGATGAAGAATAATGGACAGATCAGCGTAGTAATCAATTCACAGAAAAAGAAGGTTCTTCCAAAGGAAAAGCCAGAAGCTGAGTCAATCCCCAGAAATGTTCCGAGTGAACATGAAGCACTTAGGGAAATTGAAGCGGAATTAGGAAGCCTTGTTGGCATGGATGAAATGAAAAAAATGATAAAAGAGATATACGCATGGATTTATGTAAATAAAAAAAGAGAAGAAAGTGGCCTGAAAACAGGCAAACAAGCATTGCATATGATGTTTAAAGGTAATCCAGGGACTGGAAAAACAACGGTTGCGAGATTGATTGGCAAGCTTTTTCAAAAAATGAATGTCTTATCAAAAGGGCATTTAATTGAAGCCGAGCGTGCTGATTTAGTTGGTGAATATATCGGACATACAGCACAAAAAACAAGGGATCTCGTAAAAAAAGCGATGGGCGGTATTTTATTTATTGATGAAGCCTATTCTTTAGGTCGAGGTGGAGAGAAGGATTTCGGAAAAGAAGCAATTGATACATTAGTCAAGCATATGGAGGATAAACAGCATGACTTTATATTAATATTAGCAGGCTATTCTAGAGAGATGGATTTTTTTCTCTCGTTAAATCCTGGCCTTCACTCCAGGTTCCCGCTAGTCATTGACTTTCCCGATTATACGACAGATCAATTAATGGAAATTGCTGATCGAATGTTAAAAGAAAGGGAATATGCCTTAAGTCATGAGGCAGAAAAAAAACTAAAAGAACATCTTTCATATGTACGAAACGTCCAGCATCCAAAAAGCTTTTCGAATGGCCGCTATATTCGTAATATCATCGAAAAATCGATAAGAGCGCAAGCGATGAGGCTGCTATTAGAAAGCAATTATGATAAATACGAACTTATGACACTAAGAAGTAATGATTTAATGTTAAGCTCCCATGAAAAATAAGGATAGCCGGTTATTCTACAAAGTAGAAATTCTCGTAGAATAGCCTTTTTTCTGTGTTTTTTCAAAAAGGCATTTTTACTAAGACATCTTTTGGGTAACCTTATAAGGAGCAAATAGAAGAAACGCAGTTTGTTTGCTATAATAGATAAAGTTCGACATGGAAAGAAGGTTTACATACTTGAAAGAAACTAAAATAGAAAAAGAAAAAGTAATCCTGGTCGGCTGCGAGACACAAAATGACGCTGCCAGATTTGCATATTCGATGGAAGAACTTGCGAATTTAACGAAAACAGCAAACGGAGTAGTTGTCGCAACGCTGACGCAAATGCGAGAACGAATTCATCCTTCTACATATATTGGCAAAGGAAAAGTAGAAGAGCTAGAAATGCTTGCAGAGGAGTTAGAAGCAGACTTAATCATTTTTAATGATGAGTTATCGCCAAGTCAGGTGCGCAATGTATCTAAAAATTTGGACGCTAGAATTATTGATCGCACACAACTTATTTTAGATATTTTCGCATCCCGAGCAAGATCGAAAGAAGGAAAGCTTCAAGTAGAGCTTGCTCAATTACAATACTTATTACCGCGTTTGGGCGGACAAGGTCTGCAATTATCAAGACTAGGAGCGGGGATTGGGACAAGAGGTCCAGGTGAAACAAAGCTTGAGTCAGATAGAAGGCACATTAGACGAAGAATTGACGATATTAAAACGCAATTAAGTGTGATTGTCGAGCATCGCGATCGCTATCGGGAGAGAAGAAAGAAAAACCGAGCATTCCAAATTGCTTTAGTTGGATATACAAATGCCGGGAAATCGACACTATTTAATCGCCTTTCGGAAGCAGATTCATTTGAAGAAGATATTTTGTTTGCAACTTTAGATCCAATGACACGCAAAATTATACTGCCAAGCGGATTTTCAGCACTGATTACGGATACAGTAGGATTTATTCAAGATTTGCCAACAACATTAGTTGCTGCTTTCCGTTCTACTTTAGAAGAGGTACGAGAAGCAGATTTATTGCTTCACGTTGTGGATAGCTCTAATGAGGAATATTATCAGCATGAGGAAACCGTACATAAATTACTTGAAGATTTGGAAATACCCGCAATTCCGCATTTAACGGTCTATAATAAAAAAGATTTAGTGCATCCAAAATTTGTCCCTACATCCAAAACAGAAAGTATTTTAATCAGTGCTTTTAATAAAGAAGATCGGGAACAGCTGAAGCAGACAATTGAACAAATGATGATGGAAAACATGGAATATTATGAAACAACGGTTGAAAGTAATAATGGGAAATTATTGTCGCAGCTAAAAAATGAAACAGTCCTGCGCAGCTTAATTTTTGATGAAGAAACGCAAAACTATTTGTGTAAAGGGTATGCGTTTAAAGAACATGCTATTTTAAACTATAAAAAGTCGATAGAAAAAGAGGAATGGGAGAAATAAATGTATATGCAGTTAACATATGGAACACAGCTAGAATCATTAGTAATGGAAGTGGAACAACAAATAAAGGAAGTACATCAATCAATCGATAAAAGAATTGATTCCAATCAATTTCGTGTCTTAGCAAGCTTTCAAAATCACAAGGTAAGTGAATCACATTTTATTCCGTCCACTGGGTATGGATATGATGATATTGGCCGTGATACATTGGAAAGTATTTATGCAGAAGTATTTGGCGGGGAAGCTGGTTTAGTGAGACCGCAAATTATTTCAGGAACACATGCTATCAGTACAGCGCTATTTGGAATCCTTCGACCAGGCGATGAGCTTCTATATATTACAGGGAAACCGTATGACACATTAGAAGAAATTGTTGGGTTAAGAGGGGAAGGGACAGGGTCACTGCGTGAGTTTAATATCGACTACAACAGTGTTGATTTACTTCCAGATGGACAGCCAGATTATGAAAAAATCGCTGCGTCTATTCATGCAAATACGAAAATGATTGGTATACAGCGTTCAAAGGGCTATGCAACGAGACCTTCCTTTGCCATTGAAGAAATTGAAAAGATGATTGCTTTTGTTAAAGAAATAAAAAGTGATGTGGTTGTATTTGTTGATAATTGCTACGGGGAATTTGTGGAAGATATGGAGCCGTGCCATGTCGGCGCTGATTTAATGGCAGGTTCTTTAATCAAAAACCCTGGTGGGGGAATTGCTAAAACAGGTGGTTACATTGTCGGAAAAGAGGAATTCGTTAAAGCTTGTTCTTATCGCATGACATCTCCAGGTATTGGTGCAGAGGCAGGAGCTTCTCTTTACAGTTTACAAGAAATGTATCAAGGTTTCTTTCTTGCCCCACATGTTGTTGGGCAAAGCTTAAAAGGAGCAATTTTCACAGCAGCTATGCTGGAGAAATTGGGGATGAATTCTTCGCCCAGCTGGAATGCCAAAAGAACAGACCTTATTCAATCTGTTCAATTTGATGATAAAGACAAAATGATTGCTTTTTGCCAAGCGATTCAATATGCTTCGCCGATAAACTCCCACGTAACGGCATATCCTAATTACATGCCAGGATATGAAGATGATGTCATCATGGCAGCTGGGACTTTTATTCAAGGTGCAAGTATTGAATTAACGGCAGATGGACCTATCCGGCCTCCATATGTTGCTTACGTTCAAGGGGGATTAACATACTCGCATGTTAAAATTGCTATATGTATTGCCATTAATCGATTATTAGAACAAAAACTGATTACTATTTGAGTATAACAATCCGTTACATCGGTTGGGAAGAAATTGTAACATTAGTTGACATCTTTTTTCCCCAATCATATAATGAAGGGGATTAAATCATTTTAAAGGAGCCGAATGCCATGTCTGGTAGTCAAATTCGTCGATCGATGCCTCTTTTTCCAATAAGTATTGTCATGCAATTAACAGAGCTATCCGCTCGACAAATTCGTTACTATGAAGAACACGAATTAGTGGCTCCAGCAAGATCGGATGGCAATAGAAGACTTTTTTCATTATCGGATATTGATAAGTTATTGGAGATTAAAGATCTAATTGATCAAGGAGTAAACCTTGCTGGAATTAAACAAATATTCTCTGTTCAAGAAAAACAAGTGCTGACAGATGAAGTAAAGAAAGAAGCAGAAAAAGCACGCAGAGAATTATCGGATGAGGATTTGCGTAAATTATTGCGCAAAGAATTATTAAATGCAGGTCGCTTTAATGATACTCATCGTCCCTCTATGAGACAAGGAGACATGTCTCGTTATTTTCAAAAATAGATAAGAAGAAAAGTAGGGAGTGGAGGAATAGTCGTGGCTAAAAATTACACTAAAGAAGATATCAAAAGGTTTGCAAGTGAAAGTAATGTGAAATTTATCCGTTTACAGTTCACGGATATCCTAGGAACAATCAAAAACGTGGAAATTCCAATTAGTCAGTTAGATAAGGCTTTGGATAATAAAATGATGTTTGATGGTTCTTCTATCGAAGGTTTTGTACGTATAGAAGAATCCGATATGTACCTGTATCCTGATCTAAACACTTGGGTTGTATTCCCATGGACTGCAGAAAAAGGAAAAGTGGCACGTTTGATTTGTGATATTTATAATCCAGATGGAACACCATTTGAAGGAGATCCTCGTAATAATCTTAGAAGAGTCTTGAAAGAGATGGAAGAGCTGGGATTCACTGATTTCAATCTTGGGCCTGAGCCGGAATTTTTCTTATTCAAATTGGATGAAAAAGGCGCACCTTCTTTAGAACTTAATGATAATGGTGGTTACTTCGATTTAGCACCAACAGACTTAGGCGAAAACTGTCGTCGTGATATCGTGTTAGAATTGGAAGAGATGGGCTTTGAAATTGAAGCATCTCACCATGAAGTAGCACCAGGACAGCATGAAATTGACTTTAAATACGCGGATGCAATTACAGCTTGTGATCAAATTCAAACATTTAAATTAGTTGTTAAAACCATTGCTCGTAAGCATGGTCTTCATGCGACATTTATGCCAAAACCATTATTTGGTGTGAATGGTTCAGGTATGCACTGCAACCTTTCTCTATTCAAAAATGGCGAAAATGTTTTCTATGATCCAAAAGGTGAATTAGAATTAAGCGAAACAGCATTGCAATTTATCGCTGGTATTGGTAAACATGCTACTAGCTTTACCGCCATTACTAACCCGACTGTAAACTCATATAAGCGTCTAGTGCCTGGTTACGAAGCACCTTGCTATGTTGCATGGTCTGCTAGAAACCGTTCTCCACTAATGCGTATTCCAGCTTCACGTGGCTTAAGCACTCGTGTAGAAGTACGTAGTGTAGATCCAGCTGCTAACCCATACTTAGCAATGGCAGCTTTATTAAAAGCAGGTTTAGACGGAATCGAAAACCAAATGACTCCTCCTGCTCCAGTAGATCGAAATATCTACATTATGAGCAAAGAAGAAAGAATTGCGGAAGGCATTGTTGATTTACCATCAACATTAGCGCAAGCATTAGATGAGCTAAAGCAAAATGAAACAATGATTGACGCTCTAGGAGAGCATATCTTTGATCATTTTGTAGAAGCAAAAGAGATTGAATGGGATATGTTCCGTGTCCAAGTGCACCCATGGGAGCGCGACCAGTATATGGAAATGTATTAATTAGTAAAAGTCATTTATCTTAAAGGTTTAAGCTAAATTATTTCATGGGTGGAAATGGTTAGTTATTGGTCAGAATAACGAACATCCATAAAACGCCCATGAAATTAAATTTTTCCGAGTACATTATTCATATGATTTTCAAACTTGGATAAAGAATTTTCTTCAATATTTTTAGTTATATGTGAATAGGTATCTACAGTGACTTGGTAGTTTTTATGACCAAGTCTTTTTTGTACATATTATATAGTTGCCCCAGCTTCTAATAATAAAAATGCATGAGTATCTCTAAGGGCATGAATCGCTATTTGAGGTAATTCGGCTCTTCTCAATATGCTTTCAAGATAATATCACCAGGCTGCATTGTGATGGAAAATGAATCATTACCCAAAAAATAGCGTAGCGTAAATTCATAATTTTTCTGATACTTATAAATTATGTAAAGATGTTTTGCTTTAGGTGAAAAATAATTAGTTTCTATCACGAAGTCCTTTGAGACAAAGAAGTCTGCATTCAATTGCTCTCGAATATTTTTTATAAAAACCTCACTAAATTGTAAATATGACATAAGTATTCTTAACCATCCTTTTATGTAAGATAGTGATAAATACGAAAAGATGAAAAAATGTTTCAATAAAATTTAAAAAATATAAACAATTATTTTCTATTAAGTTTAAATTGTTTGCATTTATACATATTAAATTTATATCATTAAGAAAATATTCAAAGAGAAGCGTTCCTCATTAGGGGGTTTTTTTAGCTTGCTAGGATATGTATTTTTATAGAAAAATATGGTTGATTTTATAGAATGGATATAATATAATACTTTAGTCATAGGTATATATACATAAAGGGGGAGAATTAGTGAAAAACAGAAAAGTATTAATGTTTCTAATGGCATTTGTACTCACATTGGGTACATTTGTTACATTTAGTAGCACTGTAGATGCAGCTTCAAAGTCATCATTAGAAAAGCAAGTTAAAGATTTAAAAGCGGAAAATAGCAAGTTGAAAAAACAAGTCTCTTCAAAAGACAAAGAAATAAAGGATTTAAAATCAAAAGTTTCCAGCAGGGATAAAGAAATAAAAAAACAAAAGGGTAATGTAGCTTCTAAGGATAAAGAAATAAAAAGGTTAAAATCAACTATATCAAGTAAAGATAAAGAAATAAAAAGCCAAAAAGATAAGGTAGCATCTCGTGATAAAGAAATTAAAAGCCTAAAGGCTAAAGTAATTCAACCTCTTGACGCTAAGTTAAGTTATCTTGGTAATACCAAAAGCGGTAATACAACAATATCAAGTAAATCGGTTCCTGTCTTAGTTAACTACAATGGTGTACCTTACGCTCCTGTTCAACTATTAGGTTCAATGTATAATGTTGGTACTTCTTATAATAGTAAAGTGAAAACTTGGTACTTAGGTGAAGGTACAAATGGAGTTTATATGTCTGATGTTTTTGAGGAACCATATCATCAAACTGGTAGCTCATATACCAATGAAGATTGGGCTTTAAAAACAGGAGGGAATAAATATTCCAAAGGTTATGCATTCTATGTTGCAAACGATAACGAGAGCAACGTATATGACTTTAACCTTCAAGGGAAGTACTCATCTATCTCTGGTATGCTAGGTTTACAAGATGGTGGTCAAATTCCTGGCCATATTGCATTTTATGGTGATGGTAAATTAATCAAAGAGTATAACTTTAATGCGGGTGACTTACCAATTAATATGTCTATATCCGTTAAAGGTGTTAAAAAGCTTGAAATTAAAACAGATAGTAAGGCAGTTTGGTATGACAATTATTTTGTTTTGGCTAATATGAAACTAAAATAAAAATATAAAAGCGTTCCTAATTGAACTGTCCCCATTTTATAGACAGTTTAAAAAAGTGCTAAGCAGCAATTAGATGGTCCCGGTATTGTACCGGGGTCATTTTATTTAATCCCCACGGATAACGATAATGGTTATTTTCCACGATTACTCTATCTACTTCACTTTTAACATCTTTTATATTATCTATTATGAGATAAAAAGGAAAGCGTAAAACTTCTGTATTTATATGAACTTTTGCCCACTATTATGAGATAGTATATGTTCCGTGTCCAAGTGCACCCATGGGAGCGCGACCAGTATATGGAAATGTATTAATGATAAAAGCCTTGGTATTTTTATACCAAGGCTTTTTTAGATGGAATAGACGAAATTTTATTAAGACGGAAAATTAAAAGGATAGTTTGCCAATCCAATAAAAAAGCTAGGTGATTATCCTAGCTTACGCGTTTATTTAAAAAATAAAGAAACCAAACTGCATGATTTTGTTCATCATGGGCTGCTCTGATAAATGCTTCTTTAATTTTTAGATTATCAGTTTTGGAGGCAGTCTCTAAGTAAAAATCAACGGTCTCTTGTTCATCTTTAAATGCAAAGTCTATTCCAGCGTTAAACTGATTTGGGCAATTTTCAATCATTTTAGGTTGATGGTTCTTCCCCGTCAATTGTGTATATAAATTCGAAAAAGTTCTGAAGTGTCGCATTTCATCATTTCTAATTTCCGTAATTCTTTCCTTGATTTCTTTTGATGGTGCTAGGTTAATCAGATGCTGGTAACAAGAGATAGCAGAATACTCACCATCAATTGCCTTCTCAATGAATGAATAAGAATTATTTCTAGAATGAGCGTGAAAAGGCGAAGTAAAACCTGGTACACCTGGAACGTAAGATCCTAGAAATTGTGGATAAGGATAAGTAGTTGAATGATAAGGGGGATATTTCAAATTGATAACTCCGTGGGAATAGTGAACATGACACATATTATTCTGACAATGCAAAGGTTGATTCCAAGGACCAGCTTGAAAAAATGTAGTGCCGTGATATATTGGACCGTCAAGCCCTGTAATAACTTCAGAAGACATAGTTTACCTCCTTTTACTTTTAGATATCTTATGTTAATTTGTTCCAGAAAATGTTTGTCTAAAATGAAAATGGGTTTTGTCAGACAGAAGCAGAACAAAAAGAGGCTATTTATGAGATTAATAAGCATCAATGTATTAATTTATTAGAAAATAAAGAATTAGATAAGCAAGCAACCTTTCGTTAGGGCTTTTGTTTGTTAGTTTACTACCTTAACTTGTCTTACTCTCCATTTATAAGTATTATTAGTAAGGTCGGAGAAAGCTAGAATTTGTTTAGGAACACATCCTTCTTTGTGGAAAAAGAAGAAGTGAAATAGATTCAGTTAGGAAATTCAGTATCCTCTTATCCATATAATACTTCTTTATTTTTCCTATATCTAATAATTTGAATGATGATGCTGATTTGTAAAGGAAGTAGCAGCAAATACTACAAGCCAAGATTCACTTTCAGCAAAAACATTAATATTAGAAAAAAGGCAAGGGAAACAGTACATTTGAAAAATGTTAGCAAGGAAAAGGAAGTGTAAGAGCATGAAAAAACTATCAAGTTAAATGGATAGCTTATTTTACCCTATATATAAGACATTCAAGTTGTGTTAAGAAAATAGATTTCGTTTTAGGATCAATTATTTCTATGAGCCCATTTTCATCAAAATCTGAAAAGCAAAAGTGAATTCTACCATTGTATATTACCTTTTGGCGGAACGTTATTATTTTATTCAACAAATCATCCTTTGTTTTTTATTTCAAAAAAAAATAAATTCATGTCCTTAATTAAATAATTGATATATGAAATTTAGTTTTAATGATAGCTTTACCCTAACATAAAAAAAGATTAGAGTATACAAAGACAGCTACTTTCCCAGTATTACATAAGATAACCGAATGAGGTAGCAAAGAAAAATAAAAATGTGAAATGCATATATAATTGTTTTATACAAGAAATCGTATCAATTCCCCACTATCTTTTTAATCGTAACATACTGCAGCTTCCCCATTAATTGCGAGCACCTTTTGGAATCAACCTTAAAAAATAGGTAAGAAGATTTATGTCGAAAAATGACGAAATATATAGATTGTCCATTAATTTCTTTTCTTTAATAATGAAAGGGAGGGAGGTGCAAAGATGGAGTTAAAAACTACTGGAAGAAATAAGTACGATATGATTATGGAGTTAATAGCCTTACATGTGAAACAGGCAGATTTTTTTGGAGATGATGTAAGGCCAGAAGAAATTGAAGAATTATTTAAAAAATATTCAGAAATAGTAAATAGGATTTAAAGTATAAAAAGCATCCAGGGGATGCTTTTTACATGCAAAGAAACTCCAAAGAGGATTTTATACCACTTTCTAGATTTTTGCAGTTCCTCCATGTGGATTGAGGACAATTTCAGTCATCAATAAAAATATGTAGCTTTTCTGTTGTCTTCTCATGAGACAGATCACCTTGGTGTCTATATGCTTATATTCGATCCTTTATGACTTGGTATTTTTATAATCAAGTCTTTTTTATTATATGTAATACTTGCTGTGTTTCATTCAAAGGAGGAAAAAGATCAATCTGCAGCTGGAAAATAATGTCCTTTGTTTACTCTCTTTTGAATAATTCAGTATAAATCAAACATAATTGTCACACTTAAATTACAGTACTGTTCGTTTATAAAGCACAATGTTATCTAATTTGAAGGAGAAAATTTATATATTACCTTAAATTAAAGTCATAGTATATCAAAAGAGAGGATTATGGTAGATATGATTTTTTCAGAGGTTAATATTCATTTATTTAGGTACATTAATGATTTAGGAAAGCAATACACTTTTTTGAATATACCGATGATATTCATTGCCGAGTATATGGTTTATTGCTTAGCTATTGTAACTTTGATGCTTTGGTTCAATAGCAAGAAGAAAAATAGGATGATGGTATTTTGCGCCATGGTTAGTTTCATATTTGCAGAAATTGGAGGGAAAATAGCTGGAATACTACATTCAAATTATCAACCTTTTGAAGAGTTATTACATGTAAATAAATTGATTGAAAAGGCTGTGGATAATTCTTTTCCAAGCGATCATACAATTTTATTTTTTTCCATTTGTCTATCCTTTTATTTATTTAAAAGAGGGCTTTGGTTGATATGGGTTATGCTTGCTTTTATTGTCGGGGTATCGCGTATATGGGTAGGTGTTCATTATCCAATGGATGTTTTGGTAGGGGCAATCATTGCGGCAATGTCATCCGTTTTAGTATATGTGACTTTACCAAAATTAAAGTTGACTAATCAATTTTTAGCCTATTATGAGGATGTGGAACAACGGCTTACTAGGAAATTTTCTTCAAAAAATAAAAGTTCAAGGGATATATAACGGTTGTTACAGTAATAATATGGGAAGAAAATAAAGTAAGCCTCTTTTTAGGGGCCATTGCTTATTGGCTAAAAGAAGTTTGAAAGCAGAAGAAACATAAATGATCCTTCAAAAGCTGAGCATGATATATCACTCTGCTTTTGAAGGAATTTGATTAATCTGTAGCTAAAAGTGAATACAACCTAAGATCAATAAAACGATTCTTAGCCTTTTCCGCTTTTCTTAAAGTTCCTTCGTAAGTGAAAGATAATTTTTCTATAAGTTTGATTGAATTAATATTATCAGGTTCAATTTTAGCTTCTATTCTATTTAGGTGTAAATCAGTAAAAGCAGATTGAATTAAACATGAAATTGCTTCTTTGGCATATCCTTGTCCCCAATAGAGTTTGCTTAATTCGTATCCTATTTCCGCTTTCTCATTCTCAAAATCAATAAAATTAAAGCCGCAAGAGCCGATAATTTGGTTTGATTCCAGCTCAATGATGGCGTAGCGAATTGCTTTATCTTCCTTTGATAGCTCATCTAAGAAAAAAATCATTTCTTTAGCTTGACTTTCCTCTGTGAAACTGTCGATATTCATAAATTTTGTCACTTCAGGATCCGACCAAATCGGAAATAAACTAGTTGAATCTGAGGCTCTCATTTTTCTTAATAATAGTCTTGTAGTGTGTAATTCTGTAATCAATATTTTTCCCTCCATTTTATAAAGTTTAGTTTGGGGTTATATATTGATATCTGTGCATAATTCAGTCCCTTCATATGAATCTTTTTTTATTATAACAAGACTGTTATGAGAAAGAAATAAAAGTATAAAAACTATATTTATTGAAAGAAGTACATTGGTATTTGGAAAAGGATAAGACGTTAATGAGGGTGGAGGCTGATAGGATTAACAGCTGAATAAGTTATCATTTGATGAATGGTAATACTGCTAATGAAAGAGAAAAAAGAGCTTGGACAAAAGCGGAAGAGGTCTACGGTTCCAAAGTATTTTCATGGTAGCGTTGTGTATTCAGCCAGCGGATGATTTCAACGCACTTTCTCTTTTGTATGGTTGGAATCATTGTGCCAGTCTCAAGGGAGAGCCCCTTATTTGCCGTTATATCCCTCCTTTTTATTATTATCACATTATTCTGTTATTTTATCCGATATTTGCTTCATTTTATTAAATACACAAATCTTTACAAATTAAGATTGGAGAGAAAGGAAGATAATAAAAAATGATACTTCTTATTAAAGTAAGTACCATTCATCTTTTTAAAGTTTAGTGAGGTCTTTTTTTGTGATTTCATTTTTTAATATTTTTACAAATTCATTTGATAATTTAAGTTTTACAGCAGAATAGTATGCAGTAAATAAGTTATCCTTACTTCATTTTCTTAACGGTTCCATCCTTGCAATCTCCTTTAATTGGTAATTTTCGTATATTCATCCGAATTAGAGCAATATAAACTAATTATAAGGGAAATCAAGAAACTACATTTAAGTAAAGGCGGTTCTGCTGATTTCTTTATAAAGTTGTCTTTTTTATGGTTTACTTTATAGAAAAATTATTAATAGCACAATCATTTGTCTCACCTTTTCATATTATATAGGGAAAGGACAAGCAATTAAAATAATTGATTGCTTGGAGGTATTTTTTTAATAAAGGGGTGAAATTTATGCCATTTACAATTTTCGGTGTTGATTTAACTGTTACTATTTTAAATATTCCTTTTAATGCAGAATATAGTATCACTATTGGTAAACACCACAAAGAAAAACATCACCATCATCATCATGATGCTGTAAAAGCATAATAGTTTAAGGAGACTATTAATATGGTCTGTGTATAGTCTCTTTGTCTACCAAGAAGAGTACAAAGGGAAGTAATCACAAGAGCAGCGGATTAGTCCGCTGCTTCATTTGGTACTAAATTTAAAAAACGGGCAAATGCAAGGAGCGTATATTGTCGTTTACTATACATATCATCTATTAGTTTGCAGAAGTTTTTATAAGCGAATTCTTCTTTTGCTTTTTTCTGTTTTTCTCCAAGACTTTGCAATGATTTACTAAGCTTTTCCGCTTCTATACGGTATGCCTTTTCCTTCTGTTCATATTCCTCGATTTTTGCTTTGATATTTTCTGGGATATAGCCTTCTGGAATAAGGAGTGAAACCAGTGCTTTTATTTTTGGTATTTCCAGTTGATTGGCTAAATAGGTACGGTGATTCCCGTCTGAAGCAACAGTATATTTCCCATTCGGAAGCCTATATAAATGTAAATCGGCAGGACATTCATCATGCCAGCCCTTTTGTTCCAGTGAATTTCGAAGATCTTTAATTTTATCGCTGTTCTTTACTTGGTTAACGGGTGTAGAAAGTCCGATAATGTCATTTGGAGATACAGATATGACACCATAATCAACCGTAACATAAGGTTTATAAGGTTTCACTACTTGATCAAAGAGCATCCATCGTTTTCTAAATAATTTAATCAATGGAAACACCTCCTAATTAAAGCTATTTTAACTAGAGGTAGTCTCATGACAATAAAATCATAATAATTATTTCCGGCTCTAGACAAACCTCTAAATATTAGAAATAGGCGTTTATTATTCCATTATAAAAGGGAGTAAGTTTCAAAAATTTGTTTAGTACAATGGTATAATAAATTAGATAGATAATAAGTAAATAAGAGGAAATTAGAAATTATATAATTAGTTTTGTAAACGGTATCACAGGAAAGAGAAACGGCTATTCTTTTCTTTGTTAGAAAACCTTGTTCTCATGAAAACAAGTAATAAATCGTATTATCTATCATATAGTACGAGTGTAATCATGGAAAAAGAGGAGGTGCTTTTTACATATATGAGTGGATTAGTGTTTTTTCAATTAGCTGCTGCATTATTAGCAGCAGTAATATTTTCATTTTTACCTATCTTAATCTTTTTAATAGTTGTCCTATTTTCAAAACTGAAAGGGGTTACTTTGTCTGGGAAGTTTGCAAATAGCTATTTGTTAATCAGCACACTTTTTTGCTTAATTATTTTGTTCTCATTTAGTATTCCGACAGTCTTACATTATATTGGAAAATAAGCTATATTTTATGGAATAAGCGTTCGATGTAAATTAACTTCTTAAGAAAGAAGGGTAAATTCTTTGGGAGTTTATTAATAAATATTAAGCGCCTTCATTTTGAAAAATATAAAAAACATACAACATGATTTTGCTTTATCTTATTCTTTGTTATGTGGAAAGTTGGTTGTCTTCATTAAAATGAGTTTCTAACAGTAAAGATAATACAATGTTCGCTGGAAGAGTAAAAAGTTTATTAATAAGAACATTCGTTCGTAAATAACTTGATTAAGAACAAATGTTCTTGTATAATAAGAAAGAAGGAGGAGTTAACGATGGTAAAGCAATTAGAAAAAGCGCGGAAAGAAAAAAGACCAATTGAGATTATCTATGTGAAAAAGGATAATGCTGTCTCCCAGCGTACGATTCTGGTGTATGGAGTCACAGACACATACATAAAGGCCTATTGTCTAAAAAAGAAGCAGCCACGCATTTTCAAGTTGGATTCCATCTTAGCAGCCTCCTTTGTTAAAAAGACATATCCATTGTATGCTTAGAAGCTTTCTCTTGAGGAGATTGCTTTTTATTTTATGAACTAGATAAAAATGAATTTTGGGCATGGATGTAGGAGCCAGTAAAGATATTTCAGCTTTGTATCGTTCTGTCTATAAAAATGGGTATCTATTATATTAGATTGTGAAACTATAAGCTTTTGCTCTAATTAGTGGATCATAAGCTTTGTTTGCTAATATTATAAAATGCTCCGATTTCTATGTGTTTGGCTTTATTAAAAATATTCATATTTACTATACATATTATCCGCGTTTCTAGTAATAGACTTTATTCTTAGTAGTTCTGCATATTTTGACAAAGAATAGTATAAAAGCTCGAACAAGCATTGTTTCCTTCCATAGTATATATTGTAAGTGAAATTCAATAATTGAAAGGAGTGATAGAGAATGGGTCGTCATAATAATAATGTTGGTGGTTCAGCTCATAACAAACATTGCAATAAATGTTCTAATCGTGTTTCCCCAGTAGAAGATATCATCCATCCAACTAAAACGGTTGTACGTACAACAACAAATAAACGCAGAATCCGTAATATTCATCCAACAGAAATCATCAATGTAAATAGAACGGTAGTCCGTAATGAAAACTTTTTCCCTGTAACAGAAAGACAAGTAAACGAAACAGTAGTACAAGATTTTGATTGTGGATCTGATATCAATAACTCAAATAATTGCAGACCAAGAAGAAGATTCTTCTAATGGTAAGGAGAAAAGGGCACCTGTTGAAAATAGGTGCTCTTTTTGTATATAGAGGGTTTGTATTTCAAAAAGAAGAACATAGAAAAAGAAAGCACAAAGCGTGCTTTCTTTTTACGGATTAATAACTTCCTAAAAAGGAAGCTCCAACGATAATTAACAAGATGAACAAGACAACTATTAAAGCGAAGTTACTTCCGTAACCGCTGCCACCGCCGTAATATTCTGACATTTATGCCACCTCCTTCTACTAGTTACAATATATATTATGTAAGCATGTATAAGAGTGAATGGACAAGAATCACATAGGAAAAACAAAAGGCATTTTCATTAAAGAACTTGCAGCTGATAAATAATAGAATAGATATTCTCCATAAAAGCAAAAAAGCCTCAAGAAGAGGCTAACATTATGTGGTTATGGAAGGCTGTGTTAGTCATATATTGCTTAATTGAAGAAAAAGGCCATATCCATGCACACATATACCAATTCTTGAGCCCTTTCGCAATCTTTATTAATAACCGCCTACATAAGATGCACCGATGATAATTAATAAAATAAATAATACGACGATTAAAGCAAAGTTTCTTCCAGATCCGCCTCCATATTCAGACATATCAGTCACCTCCATCTATAGATTTACTATATGATATGAAAGTAACCGACTATGGTGTGGACAAGTTCATTAAAAAACGTTAAATATGTAAAATGATCAATAACCCTAAAAAGGGATTTATCTAGGGGGAGATAACTAGATAGCGCTTACTATTATATCTAAATATAAAACTGTACTAATTTCATCAAAAAAAATTAAACTATTGTGTGCAGACATCTTCTAACTTTGTAAGCTGTGAATTATGTACAAGTTCAACTTTAAAAACATTATAAATATCCCTAATTTCCCAATAACCTGTATCATAGCAAAATAAAACTTTGAACACTCTGCCTTTATACAAAACCTTCCCTTCTGCCATTATAAACCTCCTTGATATTAGGTATACTTATATATGGTTTCTTTTCCACTTACCCAATTTTGAAAGCAAATAAACTTATTTTTTCATTTTTTTTTTTGAAAAACTAGGTTTCTGTTTATTCTGTGCTATGAATCTAAGTAAAATCATAAAAATATATTAGGAAATTAGTAAAAATAAGACTTCTTTTAAGCCGATAATCCAGTTAGAATAATAGGAAGGAGAAAAATTTTCCATTTTCAACATTCTTATCAATTAGTTGAACTAAGGTAGTGAATAGAAAATTGCACGATTCTCAAAATGGAGGGATCAAGATGAAAAGAATTGCTGTGTTCTGTGGTTCAAGTACAGGTGCTTCTCCAATATATATGGAAGAAGCAATTGCGTTAGGGAAGGAATTAGCAAGAAGAAAATTAGAACTTGTATATGGTGGATCATGCGTAGGTTTAATGGGAGCCATTGCAGACAGTGTGGTGGAAGCAGGAGGAAAAGTAATTGGTGTGCTTCCAGACTTTTTGCAAGAAAAAGAGATAGCACATCCAGCTTTAAGTGAGTTGATTATTGTTAAGTCCATGCATGAACGAAAAGCGAAAATGACAGAGCTTGCAGATGGCTTTATTACTCTTCCTGGCGGGGCAGGAACAATGGAAGAATTTTTTGAGATATTTACTTGGGCTCAGCTTGGATTACATAAAAAACCTTTAGGGATTTTGAATATTAATCATTATTATGATCCTCTTGTGGGATTAATTAATCATATGGCGGATGCGGAATTTTTGCAAGAGCAATACCGTTCCATAGCGATAGTGGATGCTAATCCAAAACAATTACTTGATCAATTCACTACATACACCCCGCCAGCCATTAAAACGTTCATTGAAGTAAGTCAGTCGTAATTTTTTATCCCTTAAAATATTCATGATAGGAGTAGAACAGCTATGTATCTAGTACAGAAGTTTTATGATTTAGAAGATTTCAAGAAAGTGATGATTCCTCATTTAGAAAAAGATGAAGCAGTAAATGGGTTGCCTCTTGGAATTTTAATGAATGCTAATCAGGATATGAAGCCAACTGTAATGGCCGGCTTATATGATAATGAACAACCTATTCTTATGTTATTGCAGACACATCCAAAACAAATCATAGTCGCTGTGTTTGAAAGGATCTCGCCTAATGATTTACCACTTATCAGCAAGTTGATTCATGAAAGCATCACCGAAATTCCAGGGTTAATTGGAGATAAAGCAATTGTAGAAGAAATAGCGATGCATATTGCCTCTTTGCGCAGCTTAAAAGTTGTCCTTGGGATGGATCAACGTATTTATCAATTGAAGGAATTAAAGAAAAAGGCAGATCAAACTGGTATTTTTAGATGGGCGGATAAAAGTGATCAGGCCATCATCCAGCAATGGGTTTACGATTTCGCAGCTTCGGTCAATCAGCCGCTGGAAATCGACCAAGCTGCTAAACGGGCAGAAGAACTAATTGAAAGCAACCGGCTTGCTTTCTGGGAAGTAGATAATCAGGTAGTCAGCATGGCTAATGCAAGCAGACCGACGAAAAATAATATAACGATAAATTTTGTTTATACACCAAAGGAATTCCGAAAAAGAGGGTATGCATCAAATTGTGTTGCAGAGCTTACACAACGATTATTATCCTCTGGGTTTTCCTCTACGAGTCTCTATACGGATATAACAAATCCTACGTCCAATAAGATTTACATGGAAATTGGATATGAGCCAAAGATAGATTCTATCTTACTATTTTTGGAGAAATAAGCTATTCCAAAATTAAAACGTCGATGAGGAGGAATAAAATATGGATGAAAAATATCCAATTGGCTTATTTGAATGGCAAGATGAAATTACCGAAGAAGTCTTACAACAATGGCTTTCAGAATTGGAGGAGTATCCTGATAAACTTGCAAATGCAGTTGAGTCTTTAAAGGAGGAGCAGTTAGATACTCCATATCGAGATGGTGGCTGGACAATTCGTCAAGTGGTACACCATGTAGCAGATAGCCATATGAATGCATATATCAGAACAAAGTTAACTTTAACAGAAAAAGAGCCAACGATTAAACCGTATGAAGAAGCACAATGGGCAGAGCTCTCCGATTCTGCACTACCTATTTCTATCTCGCTCCAATTACTTTCTTCCCTTCATGAAAGATGGACATATTTACTGCGAGCCATTCTTTCTACAGAAGACAGGAAAAAAGAATTTTTTCATCCTGAAAATGGAAAGCAGTCGATTGAATTATTAGTGGGAACGTACGCCTGGCATGGTCGTCACCATCTTGCTCACATTATCAATTTATGTAAAAAGATGGGGTGGGATTAAGAAGATAGTAGGAAAGCTTACACTCTGTAAACAAGGGATTCTTTGAATCTGAATAGTTTTCCGAAAAGGACGAATTTAATTTCATTTATCTGCTTAAATAGATTTTGCAAAGATAATGGCGGTGTGATTCGCAGCCGGAATACAGAAGGATCGTGTCAGCCACGATTGCTTTATGCTTGCAGGCTCTTACGTCTTGTTGGGCAATTTTTTTATGTGTATTCCGGTTACTTTGTTTATTCTTTCATTTATGATGAAATTTTCTTACAGAATAAAAAAGTACTCAATTATATTGTTTGAACCACTTAACTATTATATAGTAGCTATCTCCTCATTAACCATTACTAAATTTATAGACTGTTCTCTATTTGTTTATTTTCTTCAGTAGACAAGAGGGATGGTTAACGGATTTTCCTCAACCTTCATAAAAATTTCCTGTTTTTTGCTTACACCATCTATATTTTGAAAATAAAATCATATACATATAGAGATATGTATATAATTGACCGTGTCTTTTTATGTTTGAATGATCTCATAAAATCTATTCTAGAATAATATCGGGGAAAAGAAGAGGAGGGGCACTGTGACGTATATTGGAAAAAGTGTTTTTCGAAAAGAATCCCTCGAAAAAGTAACAGGGAGAGCAAGGTATACCGCTGATTACCTAGCGAGTGATGCTTTACATGTGGAAATGGTGAAAAGCTCGTATGCTCATGCAAATATTCGCTCCATTGAAATAGAGAAAGCACAAAGGCTAGATGGCGTACGAGCAATTATTCTCGGAGATAATCTTCCTTTAATTGGGGAGGAAGTAATTGATCGACCTGCCCTTGCATTCAATAAAGTACGTTATTACGGGGAAGTCATTGCGCTAGTTGTAGCGGAAAATATTTCAATTGCCAAAAAAGCAGCACAGCTTATCCACATTGAATACGACCCTCTTCCAGTGGTAAATTCTCCGTTACAGGGTTTAGAAGAAAACGCGCCACTTGTTCATGAAAATTTGCTTGATTATACAAAAGACGAAGGAATATACCCGGTAGAAGGAACGAATATTATCAATCATACTAAAATCAGAAAAGGGGATATTCAGGCTGGTCTGCAGGAAGGGGAAGTCAAAATAGAATCTCATTTTTCCATTCCTTTATCAGATCATGCCGCAATGGAGACAAGGGCCGCTCTCTGTGAAATTTTGGAAAGCGGGATTGTCCGAATTGTAACCAGCTCTCAAGCCCCTTATATGGTGAAAAAGATTATCAGCAGGGATTTCAAGGTGGAAACAGGAAAGGTCGTTGTAGAAACTCCCTTTGTTGGTGGTGGCTATGGTGGCAAAGCATCTGTACAGCTTGAAATATTTGCTTTTATTGCATCAAGAGCAGTCGGCGGGCGAAAAGTACGTCTATTTAATACAAGAGAAGAAGATTTTGCAGTTTCACCAGTACATATCGGTCTAGAAGCAACCATACAACTCGCTTGTACAGAGGACGGAAAACTAACCGCTGCAAAACTGAAATATGTATTTGATGGGGGAGCGTATGCTGATAAATCACCACACCTTAGTACAGCTGGGGCAGTTGATTGTACAGGACCTTATAACATAGAGAATGTTTGGTGTGATGCTTTATGTGTATATACCAATCATCCTTATCCTGCTCCTTATAGAGGCTTCAGTCATGGAGAGGTACATTTTGCTTTTGAAAGAGCAATGGATATGCTGGCAAAAAAAGTGAGGATGGATCCTCTTCGGTTTCGCAGAATAAATGCAATCCGCCCTGGTGATACCACACCAACACAAGTGTTATTAACAAGCAGTAAAGTTGGAAATATTGAAAAATGCATTGATCGATTACATGAATTAATGGATTGGGAAAAAGGACAATTAGAAGAAATTTCCCCTAATAAAGTACGTGCAAAAGGAATCGCATGCACCTGGAAAAATTCAACTATTGGTCCTAGCGTCAGTTCAGGTGTTATTCTTACCTTTAATTCCGATGGGAGCATCAATCTTATGTCCGGATTAGTGGAAATAGGTACGGGAACAAAAACGGTCTTGGCACAAATTTTAGCAGAGAAGATGAAGATGAAGGTGGAGAGAATTCATGTAAGAATGACCGTAGATACACAAACAGAACCAGAACATTGGAAGACAGTAGCAAGCAGAGGTACGTTAATGGCCGGCAGAGCAGTAATGGCTGCAGCAGATGATGCTATTCGCCAACTGAAAAAAATGGGCGCAATTGTATTAAGGGCTTCAGAAGATGACATAGAGATTGCTAATGAAACAGTATATCTACGAGATAATCCCCAAAAATTAGTGCCGTTTAAAGATATAGTATATGGATACACCTATCCAGATGGCAATTCTATAGGTGGGCAAATTATTGCAAATGGAAGCTATTCACTTACTGGATTAACGAATTTAGATCCTGAAACTGGTGCAGGGAATCCTGGTCCTGAATGGGCGGTCGCAGCACAAGGAGTCGTAATAGAGATAGACACAAAAACATTTCGCTACAAAATTCATAAAGCGATAACCGTTATGGATATAGGCGAAGTATTGAACTACAAAGGAGCGCTGGGACAAATAAAAGGGGCCATGAGTATGGGGATTGCATGGGCAGGAAGGGAGGCCTTTTATTTTGATAAGAATGGGAGGCTTCTTAATCTGCAATTACGAACCTATCGACCACTAAGGTTTGGCGAACATCCCAATTATGAGGTAGCAATCATTAAAACTCCTCATTTAGAAGGGCCCTTTGGAGCAAGAGGGGCAGGAGAACATGGTTTGATTGGTATTCCTGCAGCAATAGCAAATGCGCTTTCCAAAGCAGTTAATCATGAATTGACCCGGTTGCCTTTGACTCCAGAATCCATCTGGCGACAGACAAAGGAGGGAGCACATGGGTTTTGAATTTTGGAAGACTTCAACTATCGATCAAGCATTAGCGCAATTTGCCAAAACCAAGATGGAAAATCGACAACCTGCTTATTACGCTGGTGGTACAGAAATCCTTACATTACAAAGAATTCAACAGTTAAGTATTGATGTAGCCATTGATATTAAAGATATTCCAGCTTGCCTTGTTCATCAGCTGAAAGAAGACTATCTTGTTTATGGTTCCTGTCTCACTCTAACTGAAATAGAGGATCAAAATCATTTTCCATTATTAACAGATATCTGCAAAGAAATTGCCGATCATACAGCGAGAAATAAGATAACAGTCGGGGGGAATATTTGCGGTGCTATTTTTTATCGAGAGGCTGTTTTACCGTTCCTTTTGACAGACAGCATTCTAGTGCTTGCTGGCAAAAATGGATTGAGAACAGAATATATTCATGATGTTTTTCATGAGCAATTACAGCTTAAAAATGGAGAATTATTTGTGCAGGCATTTATTGAAAAAAGGTACATATCTCGTGAGTATATTGCCATTAAAGTGAGACAGCAATGGGAAACCGGTTATCCGTTAATTACAATTGCTGCTTTAGAAATAGATGGTGAAATTCGAATGGCCTTTAGTGGCTTATGCCCATATCCGTTCCGTTCCATTACATTAGAAAACATAATGAATAATCGAATGCTTAGTCGGCAAGAACGTATCGATCAAATCGTAAATCATCTGCCTGCTCCCATTTTAAATGATGTGGAAGGATCAGAGGAGTACCGTATATTTGTTCTTACAGATCTTTTAGAAAAAGTAATAGCACGACTGGAGGTAGATTGATGGGAGAGAAAGAACCTAATTTGCAGACGATGAAGCTGCGTGTCAACAGGCAAAATCATTTAGTAGTCATTCCTCCAAATAAAACTTTGCTAGCTGTATTAAGGGAAGATCTATTTTTAACTGGATCTAAGCCTGGCTGTTTCAATGGAGATTGTGGAGCTTGTACTATTATGGTCGATCAAATGGCGATGAAATCGTGTTTAATGCTTGCAATGGAAGCAGTCGGAAAGGAAGTAGTAACAATCGAAGGGTTAGAGAATAGTCCTCTTCAGCAAACATTTATCGAGGAATTTGCTTTCCAATGCGGGTATTGTACATCAGGTTTTATTATGAACGGCCATGCACTGCTACTAAATGAAAAAAATCCTAATAAAGAAAAAATAAAAGAATGGCTAGAATCGAATATATGTCGCTGTACAAGTTATGAAGAAATTGAAACTGCAATGTTAAAAGCGATAGAAAGAAAGAAAACATAAGTTTAAATACCCCTGTAGTCCTAATATGTATGCTGCAGGGGCATTTTTACTTATTGTTTTAATTGAGTATTCGAGTTATGACGCACGTCTTCTTCTTTTGTTTCCGCCATACCATATAAACCATTCATTTCTTGTTCATCTTCATCTAGACCTAATCGATCTTGCAGGTTTGTATCTTTTCCATTAGGATCTTTCATCATTGTTCACTCCTTTTTGGGTTATTACTTTTGTTAGTTTGCGAAAAAATGAAAATTATATGTGATGAAAAAGAAAAGGCTAATTAGGAAGTGTCTTCTTTATTTTTTCAAAAATACTTTTCAAGATAAATCCAAGTATGATAAAACCAATAAAGGATCTTGTATGGGACCAATGTTCTCCTAATTCAAACATTTTTCGCAGTATAAATAATGGTTCAATAATATAAGAAAATAGAATCGACCAACCTAAAGTTGCTAACATAAAGTGTTTCCAATTACTAAAATATTGATAGACAATCATAGCTGATATCGGAATGATGACCAAATTAGCAGGAATTAGAGGGGTGATAATGGGGATAATTTTGTCTGGATAGCTCCATAGCATAAACTCAGTACCAATAACATCAAGGAGCATGCAAAAAGTGGCACACACCATTCCATAAGAAAAAATTTCAAAAAAACGATTTTTATCCACGAGTTTCCACCAAATAAAATAAGGAATAATGGTTGCGAGAAATAGAATCCACCAGTTCGGCGATAAAAAGTCATGCTGCAACCAATGATCGATGGAAAGGTGGGTTAATTTTTCTTTTTCTTGTTCGATTTCAATATTGCTGGGATAGTGTAAGATAAAACTAAACATGTATGTCACCACTTTTTATCCTTGATTTAAAGTAGAATTTTATAAAATTAGTATGAGTATAGGAAAAATTTTTATTAGTATTATTTTTGTATACATAAATTTACCAATAAAGAGGATATTAATAGCTATAAAGGTGGGGTAAGACGTGAAAAAAAAGTGGAAAAAATACAAAGTCTATATTATTGGGTTATTTTATATCCTCTTTATTAATGCGCTAATTGCAGCAAGCTATATTATTGGGTTTAAGGAATTAAAAAAACTAATTACTTTCTAATCCATTTATATTATATTGTGGCCACACAATATATAAAGTGTCCTTTGTTAGTTAGAGGACTCTTTTTTATTTTATAAGGGTGACAGTATTTGAGCTGAGAACAGTTAAGTGATATATTTATAATATTAAGAAAATTTTAAGGGGTGGCAATCATTGTCGTTAAAAAATGTACAAGCATATTTAAGTAAATGGAATAGAGAGAAAGATATACGACTATTTACAACATCTAGTGCAACTGTTTTAGAGGCTGCTGAAACATTAGGGGTAGAACCACAAAGAATTGCAAAAACATTGTCATTTCGTAAGGACAATAATGCGATATTAATTGTTGCAGCAGGTGATGCCAAAATTGATAATAAAAAATTTAAACAAGCTTTTTCGGAAAAACCAAGGATGCTCTCACCAGAAGAAGTTTTAGAAAAAACTGGTCATGCTGTAGGCGGTGTTTGTCCTTTTGGTTTAACGGAAGATTTACCTGTCTATTTGGATGAATCATTGAAGCGATTTAGTACGGTCTTTCCAGCTTGCGGCAGCAGCAATTCAGCTATTGAATTAACCAATGAAGAACTTTATATCTACGGAAATGCAGTGGAGTGGGTGGATGTATGTAAAGATTGGGAGTGATAGAACAAAAATAAATTATTTGAACATAAAGTAGGGATAATAGATGCAAATTTCTTTTATTTATTAGCTAAAAGGATAATCGCGCAATATAATCACAATAACATGTTTTAGAATTTTAATATGAGAAGGATTTAGTAGCTTTTAAGGGAATTACATAGTTAAAGAAGGCTTACCACATAGTGATAAACCTTCTCTATTTCCAGTCTTCCATTCTACTTTTAAATATTATTGAATATGACGATATACACCAATTACTTTTCCAAGAATGCTTACATTTCGCAGGATAATCGGTTCCATTGTGCTATTCTCTGGCTGAAGGCGAATAAAATCGCGTTCTTTAAAGAATCTTTTAACAGTAGCTTCATCTTCCTCTGTCATTGCCACTACTATATCTCCGTTATTAGCTGAATGCTGCTGCCTTACAATTACATAATCACCATCTAAGATTCCAGCCTCAATCATACTTTCTCCCATAACTTCGAGCATGAATATTTGTTCGTCACTAGGTGCTAATCTTTCAGGCAGTGGAAAATATTCTTCTACATTTTCAATTGCTGTAATAGGCATACCCGCTGTTACTTTTCCGACCACAGGCACATTAATAATATTATATTTTGGTATATTGCTTTCTTCAAGATCCAAAATCTCAATCGCTCTAGGTTTCGTTGGATCTCGACGAATTAATCCTTTACTTTCTAATCTTGCCAAGTGGCCATGAACCGTAGAGCTCGATGCAAGACCAACAGCTTCTGCAATCTCACGTACAGAAGGGGGATATCCTTTTAGCTTTACTTCTTCTTTTATGTATTCTAGTATGTCTAATTGCCTCTTTGAAAGCTTCTGCATTATATGCACCTCGTTATTTTATTCTTGTCATAATTATAGCATGTTTAAGAATAGGATACAAACATAAGTTCTATTTTATTGTTGACAGGAAACGTTTGTTCGTATTAAACTAGATTCATAAACGAACATACATTCTAAAAAAAGGTGGAATTATAGATGTCTAAATTGTGGGAAAAATATTCATATACTATTATTCTTTTAATTTGTGGTTTTATAGCGTGTATTATAATTGTAATTAATACGGGTGAAGCAGATTCTAGCAAATATGTATCCGTTACTGTGAAAAATGGGGAAACTCTCTGGGAAATATCTAATGAATATGCAGGCTCTTATAATATGTCAAAAAAACAATTTATTAAATGGGTAGAACAACAAAACAATATCTCTGCAAATAGTATTTCGGCAGGAAAAGAAATACTCATCCCAGTACGTGAAGAGGATCATCAACTAATGTTGGCATCAGAATAATAGAAAAGGACTAATAATAGTAATGAATAAGGAAAAGAATGCGATTATCTATTGTCGAGTAAGTACAGATAAAGAAGAACAGACTACTTCTCTTGAGCGACAGGAAGAGGAATTATTACAATTGGCAAGTAAAATGGGCTTTGAAGTGAAAGAAATAATCTCCGAAAGAGCAAGTGGATACGATTTAGATAGAGAAGGATTATTGGACCTTTTATCGCGGATAAAGGAAAAGGATATTTCGTCTATTCTTATACAAGATGAGACAAGATTAGGCAGGGGAAATGCTAGAATAGCGATTTTACATTGTATATTAAAGGAAAATATTAAAGTTTATAGTGTTTCCTCTTCTGGAGAACTTACACTTTCTGAAGCAGATGAAATGGTATTAAAAATTGTAAGTATTGTAGAAGAATATCAGCGAAAGATACATAATTTAAAAATAAAAAGAGGAATGAAAAGAGCTGTAGAAAATGGATATCGCCCAGATAGAAACTTAAAAAACTTAGGAGATCATTCAGGAAGGCAGAAGATAGATGTTCCTATTGAAGAAGTGGTGAAATTAAAGCAAAATGGGTTAACTTTTGCAGAAATAACTTCTACATTAAAAGGATTAGGCTATAGCTTTTCTAAAGCTACTATTCATAGGAGATATCAAGACTATATAGAGCAAAGAAAAGAAAAGTAATGCAGAAATCTTCATGTCAGTCTTTTCAATAGGAAACTGCTTTTATTTATGTTATAATGGATTTCATCAAGCCAGTTACAAGTAAACTGGGCTTTTTTATTTTATTACAGCTTAAATTAAAACACACAGTTAGTGCGTTATTGACTATGGTAAGACAAGTTATCTTATCACACAATCATGAAAAATTTAATAAAAGGAGTATAATATGTATCCTAAAAATAAACTTGATCGTATAAATGAACTTGCAAAAAAGAAAAAGGAAACAGGCTTAACGCTTGAAGAAGCAAAAGAACAAACAAAATTACGCGCAGATTATTTAAAAAATTTTCGTTCAACTATGGTAAATACAATTGAAAATGTAAAAATTCTTGATCCAAATGGAACGGATGTAACACCTCAAAAGATTAAAGATATTCAAAATAAAAAGAAATTACACTAATTTTTCCCTTTAACTCTAGCCTTAACATTTATATGTTAAGGTTTTTTTATGTTTTCTAAAGGAATTTATGGGTAAAATACAAAATAAATGTCGAAATTATATAGTGGTGCTTCTTTCTAGTGTACATATATAGAAAAAGAATCATATTGGCTACTAAAATCAAGAAAATGAGAGGATGTTGAACATTGAATACAAAATTAGATCATTTATCTATTGCTTCAATTAGAACACTTTCTATTGACACAATCGAAAAAGCTAAATCAGGCCATCCAGGAATGCCGATGGGTGCAGCACCGATGGCTTATACTTTATGGACATCTTTTATGAATCATAACCCTAAAAATCCAGAGTGGTTTAATCGAGACCGCTTTGTTTTATCTGCAGGACATGGCTCTGCTTTACTATATAGCTTATTACATTTATCAGGCTATGATTTATCCCTTGATGATTTAAAGGGGTTTAGACAGTGGGGAAGCAAAACACCAGGACATCCAGAGTATGGACATACCGCAGGAGTGGATGCTACAACTGGACCCTTAGGACAAGGAATTGCGATGGCCGTTGGTATGGCACTTGCAGAAAAACATTTGGCAGGTGTATATAATAAAAATAATTATCCAATTGTCGATCACTTTACATACAGTATTTGTGGTGATGGGGACTTAATGGAAGGAGTATCTGCAGAAGCGGCTTCTCTAGCTGGACATTTACAGTTAGGGAAATTAGTTGTGCTATATGATTCCAACGATATTTCTTTAGATGGTGATTTGGACAAATCGTTTTCCGAAAGTGTAGAACAGCGATTTAAAGCGTATGGATGGCAATATATTCGTGTCGATGATGGTAATGATACTGACCAAATTGCAAAAGCAATAGAAGAAGCAAAGAAAGATCAATCAAAACCTACATTAATTGAAGTGAAAACGATTATTGGTTTTGGTGCACCAAATAAAGCTGGAAAATCATTAGTTCATGGAGCTCCACTTGGTGCTGAGGAGTTAAAATTAACGAAGGAAGCCTATAATTGGACGTTTGATGAAGACTTTTATGTACCAGAGGAAGTTTATAATCATTTTAAAGAAAAAGTCTTAATGAATGGTGAGAAAAAAGAACAGGAATGGAAAGAACTTTTTGCAAATTATGAAAAGGAATTTCCGGAACTAGCTGAACAATTAAAAACTGCTCTAGCAGATACTTTACCACAAGATTGGGATCGTCAAATACCTGTATATGAGGAAGGCAGCAGTCTAGCAAGTCGTGCCTCTTCCGGAGAAGTAATCAATAGCATTTCAAAAGAGCTGCCATTTTTACTTGGAGGATCTGCCGATTTAGCTGGAAGTAATAATACAATGATTAAGGGAGGAAAGGATTTTACTCCTGAAACGCCTGAAGGAAGAAACATATGGTTTGGCGTTAGAGAATTTGCGATGGGCGCAGCTTTGAATGGAATTGCCCTTCATGGGGGATTAAAAATATTTGGTGGTACTTTCTTTGTATTCTCTGATTATTTAAGACCTGCGATCCGTCTCGCTGCTTTGATGGGACTACCAGTAACGTATGTTTTCACACATGATAGTATTGCGGTAGGTGAAGATGGACCAACTCATGAACCTGTTGAGCAATTAGCTTCTTTAAGAGCAATGCCTAATCTTTCTGTCATTCGTCCAGCGGATGGAAACGAAACAGCTGCTGCTTGGAAAATTGCACTTGAGTCTACAAATAAGCCAACTGCTTTAGTCTTAACTAGACAAAATTTACCGACTATTAAAGGGACAAAAGATAATGCATACGAAGGTGTATCGAAAGGTGGATATATTATTTCTCCTTCTAAAACGGAAACCCCTGATGCATTATTAATAGCAGCAGGTTCAGAAGTTGGCTTAGCAGTTGAAGCACAAAAAGAATTAGAAAAAGACGGAATCAATATTTCTGTTGTCAGTTTACCAGCATGGGACCGCTTTGAACAGCAATCTAAAGAATATAAAGAGGCCGTTATTCCAAAAAACGTAAAGAAAAGATTAGCAATCGAAATGGGAAGTTCTCTCGGCTGGCATAAATATGTTGGAGAGGAAGGAGATGTTCTTTCAATCGAAACATTTGGAGCATCTGCGCCAGGAAATAAAGTACTAGAGGAATATGGATTTACAGTGTCCAATGTGGTCAAACGGTTAAAATCATTACTAGAAAGTTAACTCGTCAAGGATGGCTGGAAAAGGATTCTTCACCAACCAATGGGGGGATTGCATTTTCCATTCCATCCTATTTTCTTCGTTCGACAAAATAAGTCTGTTTTTTTAACACCTTGAGACACATCTTGGAGATATCCTTCTTTATAATAGAAGGAAAAGAAGTGGACAGGTTGGTGAAGATTCAGTATGAGAAGATATCAATTGTATTTAATTAAAGAAAAAATCGCTATTCACTATAATGGTAGAGAACGTTTGTTTTACAATTTATTTTCGGATCATACTAAAACAAACGATGGACCATTAAAGGAGATACTGCAAAAACAAGTGGATTTTATTACGCTTCCTATTTCTAGATGGATGATCGAAAATCAACTATACTCCGCTTTACAGAGAAACAAGAGCTTCCAATATAAAGATGGTACTTTTTATATTGAAAACGGAAATTTAAGCAGTGCAACATTAACGATAAAAGATAATTCTTTATTTATAGAAGCAAAGGGTTACTATGATGCGGAATCCATTTTCTTTGAAATTATTCGGAAATACGAACCTTCTTTCTTAGCAATTGATGTGGAAAATGGCCGATTTGGCTGGTTAAAACCAATTAAGGAAAGAAATTTTGTCTAAAATGGAGAAATTCTGTAACAGATATTGTATAATATTATCTGGTCTAGTACACTAAAGTATAGACAACATGAAGGAGGAAAAAAGATATGCCTTGGTACGCTTGGTTAAGTATTGTCGTAGCACTAATCGCCGGTATCGTTATCGGATTTTTTATTGCGCGTAAATACATGATGAACTACTTAAAGAAAAACCCACCAATTAATGAACAAATGTTAAAAATGATGATGATGCAAATGGGAATGAAACCTTCTCAAAAGAAAATCAACCAAATGATGGCAGCAATGAACAAACAACAAGGGAAATAATAGGACAAGCTTTAAAGCAAGCCTATTTTTCTGTTTTGAGAAGAGAGGATTCTGTCATTATTTATAAATAAATGGTAATTCTCATCAAAATTTCTAAACCACTTTTTTCTGATTCCAAGGTTGTAGAGTGAATTTTTCATCTATCAATTTGAATGGAAGTGGTTGATTTTTCTTATTATCTATTCGAAACCACTAATCTGTATGAAAACTTCAGCAGAGAGGTGGTTTTATTTTGTTTTTGGTAGATGTTTTGAATGAGTATATATATCACTGCAAGTACATTAGTTAATTTACTTATCTCTATGAATAACAAATTAGATGCTCAACCTAATGATGCATGATGATTTTAATACACTATTTAAGACAATTGAATTTCATTGTCTTTTATTAATCGTCAATAGACTTTTATCTTATATTGAAATGGCTGACTTTAGAATTTTATTCACTCTAAAGTCAGCTTGAAAATATTAATTAATCATATTGTTTATACTTAGAAAATTTATATAAGAATTCCCAATATTCATCAGCAAAACCACTTTCTGCCCATAATTCACCGTAATCGTCAATATGTGCTTGTATAATTTGCTTTTTAGTCTTTCGTGGAGCGGTATACCAAGGAATCTTCTTACTCATTCTTTGAGTGATTTGGTAGTGATAATTGTATTTTGGTATGAAAATAGCTAACATTTTACCACTACTTGTACCTAATTTACTAGCAAATCTCTTTTCAAAAATATGATGTCTTTCCCATCCTTTTCCTTTATAATTTTTAGGAGCAGAAATATTTTGTAGAGTGCTATATTTTCTTATACCTTTAGATAGCGCAGGTTTAAGTACAGTAGTGCTACCTTCTATCATTCTCTTAACGCCACTTACAGCAGGTATACCTGGGAATACAACAGCGGCTCCATCAGCAACTACCCAAAAACCATTCCAAAAAGTTTTGTTCTTCTTGTATTCTTTTAAAGATAAAGAAAACTAGCAATATCAAAAATTGTATCTACTGCGAACAAACTGACATCAGAATTAATTGGAGCTTCTATTAACTAAGTAGATAGATAGTATTTTACTTGTTGGATATTGCCTTCCAAATCAGTATAGTTTAATAGTAAACCATTGGTTGGTTTAAATTTAGGATTGAGATTTTTTATTTCTTGTAATTCACTTGGCTCAAGAGAAACTAATTCATAAGATGCGTTAATATCATCACTTGATAATATCAAATCATCTAAATAGCCATTCAATGAGAGTGGAGTAATTTGTTCTCCTAAGATTAAAGAGGATGTTTCTTTGTCAATAGTTCCAAAAGTAATTTTTAATTGATTGCTAACTGGAACCGTATTATTCCGGATTTGATTTTCGTTTGCGGAAATACTTGATGGTAATAAAGAGAAACATTAAAAAACTATAGATATGGTTACTAAAAGGAATTTTATACTTTTATTCTTCATTACGTCCTCCGAAATTGGTAATATTTACTAAGAAACTTTTGTAATTATATTAACATATATTGTAAAATACTAGTAGATATTTTCTTAAATTGTGAGGGGTATTTTAAATATAGGAGGGATATTCTATGAGAGTTATTTATAGTGTATTAAGAGAAATTGATAAAGGTGCATCTTTACCGACTGCAGAAGACTATGGTTTTAAGCAGAGAGAATTTGAAAATTTTATATTTGATTTGGAAAAAGGAGGATATGTTGAAAGAGTACTTAGAATGGATACGTTTTTCTCTTTGAAGCCAGCGAGATTAACCAAAAAGGGACATGATATTCTAGAGGAATACAAGGAGCTAGAGAAGTCTTACCCGAAAAACAAGAAAGATATTATTAAGTGGATACAAGCTGATAGAGAAATGTACTCTAATGACGCTGAGGAAGAAGACTATTAATTTATATGTTAATTTATAAAATAGGAAGATTGCAATTAAACAGGGATTTTAACCTTTTAGCCCATTAAGGGCTTTTTATTTTGAAAATAATGTAAAAAAAAAACTAAGGATAAAGTATGTTTTAAATGTTAATATGGACACTTAACAAAAAAAGATGTCAACTTATAATTATAAAAGTAACTATTAGAAATCAGCCGGATTCAATTTTGAATCGAGGTTACTTAAAGGGAAAGATTATAATGGAGACTATCGCTTTTAGCGACTTTATGAGTAGAAATTACAAAAAAAGATAAATACTACGCATCCAAAAAAAGTAGTGAAAATAGTGATTTAGGAAGGTAGTTAGGCGAGTAGGCACTTCCATCTCAATCCTTTTATTATTAGCTAAATCTGCCTTTGCTGCTAGACCTGCATCTGTTCCAGTTAATGCAGCTACTGAGTTTGCTGGTCATACTACAATGGAAGCACTAGCACATGCTTTAGATCCGTTAGTTGATGTCCTAGTTGCGCTATCTATTTCAGTTGCTTCAGTAATTATTGTAGGTGGATGTTTCTTTTTTATGCTTGGAAAGAGTGAGAAGGGATGGAGTTTGATAATGAATGTTGGATTAGGTTATGTATTGATTCAAATCAGTCCGTTAATATTGAATATGTTAAAAGATATAGGGAATGCTTTTTAAGGACACGAGAATAAAATTCTGAAGATGTTATCAAAATTACAATACCGTCTATTTCTTGTTAAAAAGAAAAATAAATAAAAGTTAGTCAGTTTTTTAAGGTCTCTATGGGCAAGCTATATTAATCGTGGTATATTTTTCATAATAGATTAGTAGAATTGAATAGATAATAAAACCTTGGTATATCAACATTTTTATAGATTATAATTGATTTTTTATGAAACCTTCGCAAAAGAAGATCAACCAAATGATGGCAGCAATGAACAAACAACAAGGGAAATAATAGGACAAGCTTTAAAGCAAGCCTATTTTTCTGTTTTGAGAAGAGAGGATTCTGTCATTATTTATAAATAAATGGTAATTCTCTTCAAAATTTCTAAACCACTTTTTTCTGATTAAATATGAAGAAAGTGGTTTATTTGTATTTTGATAAAAATTCAATAAAAAGAAGACAAAATTTCAAGGCAGAGGACGACAAGACATGATGGAATCAACTTATCATTTCCCCGGAAACCGCAAAATATGACAAAAAGTTCAGTAGATTCATCAATCATGTGAAAGATACCTAATGAAGACAGCCTTGCTCTATTGCAGCTGGAAATTGCGCTTTTTAAGTGATTAAATATGCCGAACAATCACAAAAAAATTGTAATTGTTCGGCTTTAATTCTGTGGGATTACATATATATCAGCTATGCCTTCATTTAATCACAATATTTTTGATAACAGCCATTTCTTTGCCGAATCTGTTCCCTAAATCTTGAAAACCTAAACGGGAATATAAGTGATGTGCAGATTTATTTTCAGGATGGTAGCCAACGGCAATTTTTTCTACAGTGACTAGTTTCTTCATTTCATCTATCATTAATAGAGTAGCTGCTTGGCCAATGCCTTTTCCTTGATATTCTCTGTCAACCATTATTCTGTATATCCAATGACCATCTAGTTCCTCTTTTACAGTGTTAAACATTAAGAAACCTACTATTTTCTCCGCAAAATAGATGGCATATGGTTGTAAAGTAGGTTCAAACTTGGACTGGGCGATGGAAATAGCATTTGGTTCGATATATTTTTCTTGTTCCTCGGAAACTTTCAATTCACAACATCTATACCAATTATTTTCATTTAAGCTAACAAGCTTTACATCTACAGGATTCAATTCTTTTCCCCTCTCAAAATGGGGAATCCATCCTATTATTAATTAGGCGTTTCCCCTTGGATTTTGTTAACTATCATCAATTTTCTATTCATCATAATGAACGCCCCCTTTTATACAATTTGAAAAATCAATCTAAAACAATATCCTTTAAATTATATCATAAATTCTGAAATTTCCGTCAGGGAAATAAAAAATTCAGTAGATCAGTTTCGAAATATTCGAACGAAAGTTCTGTTATAGTTGACAGATAACTTATGACGATATTAAACTTAAGATGTATACGAACGTATATTCGCAAAGGGGGGAAGGAGGCGAATAATTTAGAAGAAAGCCATTCAAGCAAAATAAGAGGTGTTATGTCAGCAATACCAATAAATGCTGGGAAGATGAACTAATATTTTCACTCCATTAAATATTTTGAAAATATAATAAAATTTCTTTCCAGTTCCTAAATATTTTGCTAAACTAGTGAAGGGTATTTTTACATATTTAGTTGCCAATAGATAAGAGGGTGTGTATGGTTTGAAAGTTTTTTTAAATTTAAAATGGTATTTTATACAGGAGAAGAAATCCTATGTTGGTGGGGTCTTTCTGTTGATTTTAGTTGCAATCCTTCAGTTGATACCTCCGAAAATAGTTGGGATAGTCGTTGATCATATTCAAGGCAGAACATTAAATTGGAGCAATTTCTTACAGTGGATAGGCGTTTTAATTGTTTCGGCATTAGCAATGTATGTACTTCGTTATTATTGGCGGGTAATGATATTCGGGTCCGCTGTAAAGCTAGGAAGATTATTGAGAAATCAGCTGTATAGTCATTTTACAAAAATGTCTCAGTCTTTCTATCAGCGAAATCGTACTGGAGATTTAATGGCACATGCAACAAATGATATACAGGCGATTCAACAGACAGCAGGGCAAGGGGTGCTCACTTTAGTAGATTCATTGGCAACAGGTGGCTTTGTTATTATTGCAATGGCTACAACGATCAGCTGGAAGCTTACCCTTATATGTTTATTGCCAATGCCGTTAATGGCTGTATTAACAAGCTATTATGGTTCTTTAATACATAAGTACTTTCATCAAGCCCAGGCTGCTTTTTCATCGTTAAATGATAAAACGCAAGAAAGCATTTCTGGAATAAAAGTCCTAAAAACCTTTGGGCAAGACAAAGAAGATGTCGAAGACTTTCGCAGGTCCTCACTTGAGGTAGTTGATAAAAATATTAAAGTAGCTAGGGTCGATGCCCTATACGATCCTACAATATCTATTATTGTCAGTATTTCTTTCTTTTTGGCAATTGTATTTGGATCCCGGTATGTTATTACTGGAGAACTTAGTTTAGGACAGCTCGTTTCTTTTACTACTTATCTTGGTCTGTTAATATGGCCAATGCTTGCGTTTGGATGGCTTTTTAATATTATGGAGAGAGGGAGAGCTTCATATGACCGAGTTACGGCATTATTGGAAACCAAGGTCGATATTATCAATAAGCCTACAGCTATCACAACGGCGCCAGCTGGGGATATTGTGTATGATTTAAAATCTTTCTCTTATAACCATAAAATCGATGTTCTGAAAAATATTCACTTTTGTTTAAAAAGAGGGCAGACATTAGGGATTGTCGGCAAAACAGGAGCTGGAAAAACGACGCTTTTAAAATTGTTATTTCGAGAATATGATCATTATGACGGAAGAATTATGATTAATGGAACAGAAATAAAAGAAATAGATTTGGATGCATTGCGAGTGTCCATTGGATATGTACCACAGGAACACTTTCTATTTTCTGCCAGTATCCGCGAGAATATTGCCTTTACTAATCCCAATATTTCAGAGGAAGAAATCCATCAGGCTGCTGTATTAGCAAATATTCATGATGATATTCTTGGATTCACAGACGGTTATAATACGGTAGTTGGTGAAAGAGGAGTATCTTTATCTGGGGGGCAGAAACAACGTATTTCGATTGCGAGAGCACTCCTGATGAATCCGGAAATACTTATTTTGGATGATTCTTTATCAGCAGTGGATGCAAAAACGGAAGAAAATATTTTGACAGCCCTAAAGGAAAATAGGGAAGGCAAAACAACGATTATCACTTCCCATCGACTAAGCGCTATTGAACATGCCGACCTTATTATCGTATTAGATGAAGGGGAAATTATTCAAAGCGGGAACCATCAACAGCTTGTAAAGGAAAGCGGCTGGTATAAAGAAATGTACCATCGTCAGGCTTTAGAAGTAATGGTAAGCATGGGGGATACAAATGGATAAAACAATTAAACTCACAAGTGAACAGCAAAGAAAAGTATTATTTCGATTACTAGGTTATATAAAACCACATAAAAAAGCGGTTATGATTGCATTCGGTCTCTTAATTTTATCGACATTGGGCGAATTAGCAGGCCCCTACTTAATTAAAGTCTTTATAGATGATTACTTAACACCAAGAAATTTAGCGGTTCAGCCATTAACTGTTTTGGGAATTACCTATATTTTTATCCAAATAATGAATGTAGTCATTATGTATTTTCAATTATATAAGTTTCAAGAAATTGCTTTATATATTATTCAACAGCTTCGCGTTGATATATTTTCGAAGATTCATACACTTGGACTCCGCTATTTTGACAAAATACCCGCTGGAAGTATCGTCTCCAGAGTAACAAATGATACAGAAGCAATTAAAGATATGTTTGTCAGTGTCCTTGCGACTTTTATTCAAAGCGGATTTATGATTTTCGGTATTATTATTGCTATGTTTGTTTTGAATGTTAAGCTTGGGGCAATCTGTTTAATTTTACTGCTAATCTTAGGATTTATTATTTATACGTATCGGAAATATAGCTCAAGCTTCTACCAAGATATAAGAGAACGATTAAGCCAATTAAATGCAAAACTTAGTGAATCTTTACAAGGAATGAATATAATCCAAGTATTTAGACAAGAAAGAAGATTGAAAAATGAGTTCGATGATATTAATACTAAGCACTATCAAGCAGGAATGCGTAATATCAAGTTAGAAGGGTTACTCCTCAGACCTGCCATTGACCTTGTTTACGTACTTGGGCTTATTCTTGTTTTAAGCTATTTTGGAATATCTTCTTTTAACAATCCGATTGAAATTGGGGTATTATATGCCTTTGTAAGTTATTTAGATCGTTTTTTTGAGCCAGTCAATAATATGATGATGCGCCTATCACTTTATCAACAAGCAATTGTATCTGCCTTTCGCGTATTTACCGTATTAGATGAAGAAGATATGGAGCCAACTCTCGTTTCTGATAGCAAAAATAAAATTGAAAATGGTGTGATAGAATTTAAGGATGTCACCTTTTCTTATGATGGGAAACAAGATGTGTTGAAAAACATTTCATTTACGGCTAAAGAAGGGGAAACTGTTGCATTAGTAGGACATACAGGAAGTGGAAAGAGTTCTATTGTCAATCTACTTATGCGGTTTTACGATTTTGGAAAAGGGGAAATTCTGATTGACGGCAAATCATTAAAGTCTTTCAGTAAAAGAGAACTTAGGGAAAAAATGGGGTTAGTACTTCAAGATCCATTCCTATTTTATGGAACAGTAACAGATAATATTCGTTTATATAATAAGGAAGTAACGGAGAAAGAAGTTATCGAAGCAGCTAAGTTTGTGCAAGCTAATCAATTCATTGAAAAGCTAGAAGATCAATATAATCATAAAGTGGTAGAAAGAGGTTCTGCTTTTTCAAGTGGACAGCGCCAGCTTATTGCATTTGCGAGAACCATTTTGACAAATCCGAAAGTACTAATATTGGATGAAGCAACAGCCAATATTGATACAGAAACGGAAGAAGCTATTCAACTTGCATTATCGAAAATGCGTAAAGGCAGAACAACCATCGCCATCGCTCATCGCCTTTCTACCATTCAAGATGCAGATTTAATCTTAGTGCTTCACAAAGGGAACATTGTGGAAAAGGGTAACCATCAACAACTTCTGCAACAAAAAGGATTGTATTATAAAATGTATCTACTACAAAATGGAGCTGCCGATTCTATTGAAGAGACAGTAGAAGATAAAGTGGAACTAACATAGATATTTGGTTTCGCTTTAGCAGTACAAAATTAAACCGAAGTTCGCTAATTTAGCAGTGAACTTCGGTTTTTTTGTTTCTTTCTCTTTTACATATTCCATTGTTTTTTTGATTCTCGGAAAGCAGGAAACTCATTTTTGAGATTTATTTCATTATATTTATTTAGTAATACATCTAATTCTTGACTGCATATAATGGCTGAGGAAGATGAAAAACCATGTTTCATAGCAATCTCAATAAGCTCTGTACGCTTTAATTCAATTTGAGTAAGCAATTGCTTTTTTAGCATGGTTAATTTTCCTTTCCGTCTAAATTCTGTTATTTAATAAATGTTAATAGTGGAAATTAATTTACTTAATTATATCTATTTTTGGAAGTAAATGCAAAAATATCGCAAAGATACATAAATAGACTGTACAAGCATATAGTTATAGGAATTGGAGAGAGGAGAGATAAATAGTGGTAGATATAAATTTTTTTATTGCATTAGGCGCAGGTTTTTTGAGTTTTATTTCTCCATGCTGTTTACCATTATATCCTGCCTATTTATCCTATATTACCGGAATGTCTAGCGGGGAGTTAAAAGAGGGGAAAATACTTAATAATGCTAGTTTTCTACATACAATTCTATTTCTTTTAGGGTTTTCGATTATTTTTATCGCCCTTGGTTTTGGTTCCTCCTTGATCGGAGAATATTTTAAAGTATATCAAGAAGAGATAAGAAAAATTGGTTCACTTATCATCATATTCTTTGGTCTTACTATCATTGGATTAATAAAGCCTAAATGGTTAATGAAAGAATATCGGTTTTCTTTTAAGACAAGACCAACTGGTTATCTAGGATCTATTTTGATTGGATTAAGTTTTGCGGCAGGGTGGACTCCCTGCAACGGACCGATTCTAGCAGCAGTTCTATCTTTAGCAAGCCTGCATCCAGAAACAAGCTTACTTTATTTAGGTGCATATATTATCGGATTTGCACTCCCATTTATTTTTTTATCCGTTTTTATTTCTCATTGGAATATGCTTAAAAAGTATAGTGTGCAGTGGACGAAAATTGGCGGATTTTTTATGATTGTGATGGGAATATTATTGTTTGTAGACGGAATGAAATGGTTAACACGTGTTATCTCACCAATTTTTGGTGATTTTCAAGGTTTTTAATCATTTTTCCACGCTATAATACTCTATAAGCACAATAGTATGATATTTATAATAGGATGAATTACATAATTTTATCCCATGATTTGTAAAGAATAATGCCGAAATACATTGAAATTATGATAAAGATTCGCTATATTGGATAGGTATTATTAATTTATTTACCTATTAGATATGGTGTTTTCGGTTGTTGAGGAGGAAGTAAGATGGCTCGAATATTGATTGTGGATGATGCAAAGTTTATGAGATTAACACTCTCAAACATTTTAACTAGAGCGAATCATGAAGTTGTTGGAGAAGGGGAAAACGGGAAGGAAGCAATAAGATTATACCGTGAATTGGATCCAGATTTGGTCACAATGGATATTACAATGCCAGAGATGAACGGATTAGACGCAGTTAAAGAAATTAAGAAAGAATTTCCCCAGGCAAAAATTATTATGTGTTCAGCAATGGGCCAGCAAAAAATGGTGGTAGAAGCAATTGAAGCTGGTGCGAAGGATTTTATCGTGAAGCCTTTTGATGATACCCGAGTATTAGATGCAATAAATCGAGTTTTAAAATAACAAATATAGTAAATGCTTTTAGAGGATATGATATAATCGTATCCGTTTTTCTTTGTGTCTATTTATATAAATAGACAGCGTACTTATCTTAATGGTAAGATTAAAAGTATTCTAAAGCATTGATAAAAGGTTAGTAAAGGGGTTTTTCTATGACTTCTGTCATAATTTCAACATGTATCGCAGTGTTTATGGGCGTCTTTTTTATGGTTATGAGAATGAAAGCGGCTAAAAAGCCAGTTTCACCAAAGAAAATTATATTGCCGCCTTTTTTTATGAGTACTGGAGCTTTAATGTTTATTTTTCCATACTTTCGTATTAGTGGACAAGAAATTTTAGAAGCAGCCATTGCTGGAATCTTATTTTCTTTTTTATTAATTAAAACAACAAAATTTGAAATAAAAGATAATGATATATATTTAATTAATTCAAAAGCATTTATCTATATATTATTTGGACTTTTAGCAATTAGAATTGTGGCCAAGTTTATTCTAAGTAGTTCCATCGATGTTGGCCCATTAGGAGGCATGTTTTGGATGCTTGCTTTTTGTATGATTGTTCCATGGAGAATTGCCATGTTTATTAACTATAAAAAATTAACAAAGAATTTAAGTACAACTAATTAACATATACACAAAAACTAGCTGGATGATTACATATCCAGCTAGTTTTTTAGCTAAAAGAGATGGAGAAAGAGGTCAATACATATACAAAGATTAGAAATAATAAAGGTGATTGAATTAATAGACAGCAGCAAGTTTCTTACATTTGTCGCGGTTTTGGGCTAATCAAAAGCAGATGATAAGATTCATAATCTACCTGAACTTATGCTATTTTTTATTTCCATAAACGTTCATAAATTACTTTATTACCGACATTTTTTAAAAGGTATATGTCAGGATTACTAAGATTTTGCCAATCCTCAAACCCGAAATTTTTATTATAAAAATTTAAAAGTAATGACATTAGATTCCCATGTGTAACAATAAGTGTATTTTCAGATTCACTGTTAAAAACGTCTTCTACAATATTTACTATTCGTTTCATTGCTTCCTGACTGGACTCTCCACCTTCAAATGTTAACTCAATATCTTCAAAAGTTGCTTTTAATTTATCTAACCAGTCAGAAAGACTTTCAGTGCTTAATACACGTTCTGTTAATTTTCTATTAATCTCTATCTCCAGATTTAATCGCGTTGCAAGTGGCTGTATCGATTGAATAGCACGCTTATAAGGACTCGAAATAATACGGTCGATATTAATTTCAGCAAAAAAATTAGATATTTCTATTGCTTGTTTAAATCCTTTATCCGTAAGGTGTGCTTCTGAAAGCTGGCCTTCAGCCTCACAATGTCTTATAATATAAACTTTCTTCAACTAGACCACTCCAATAATAATATGTAAATTTATATTAATTTTTTATAACACAATAAGTGGATTCAACGATTCAAAAATTTAAATGATAGAGTCGATTATTCTTTTGCAGTAGCCAAAAGGAAATCGACTCTTATCGTGATAGATCCTTCATCGAGCAGTCCTACTTTAATTTGTCATCATTACTATTTGGATTTATCCTTAAAAATCGTCTGTTTTACAAGCTGGTGTCCAAATACAGATACGCCTGTTGCGATAATTCCATTTGTTATAGCTTCAAATGTCATTCCATAAGCAAAAGCAGCTAAGGAAATGGAGGTTAGAAGAAGAATCCAAATGATCAACCAATCAGAGATAATGGGGGTTTGTTTAAGCGCATAGCCAATAATCCATAGGACAGGTACTAATATATAATAATGTTCTAGTAGAAAACCCTGTAACCATTCCAAAGTATCTTCCCTCCTTTATTTTACATGATTATCATATGCACTGATGAGAAAATCTGATTGTTTACATAACCATTCTCATTTCAGAAAGTACTATTAGCATGCTTGTAAAAAAACAACTGTCCTTTTTGTCTTTTTCTCTCTATGTAATAGTTGAAAGGAGGTGAGAGGCAATGGCACAGGCACTTTGGAATGAAGCAAGTTTAAAGTTGGCTTTTCTAAATGGGATGAAAGAAAATGGGGATCCGAATCTTGTAATAAAGACGTTTAGAAATTTAAATGAAACAGCTACTCCAGAACAAATTTACGCAGCTGCACAAGGACTGACATCATTAGTGACCTATTCTTTATATTCAGTTGAACGAAATGATATTTCAGAAATTGTAGAAGTAGAAGCTTAGTGATTTACACATTAGAGAAAAAAATAGAAAGGAGAAATCATAATGGCAAAAACACTAGAGATAACATTTGAAACGAATAATGGTAAAAGTTCAAAATTATCCCTTGAAAGTCCGATTGAACCAGTTAAGTCTGAAGAAATATTATCTGTCATGCAAAGTATTATTGCATCCAAAGTTTTTACTTCAAATAACGGTGATTTAACGGCGGTAAAAGGAATTCGACTAGTGGAAAGAAAGATTACAGATTATGAAATTTAACGTATAAATAGCAAGTTAACAGTTTACCTATTACGCTGGGAATAATTGATACACCTAAAACGTAATAGGTAACTTTATTGGGAGGCGTTCAGAGTGGATGAGGTTATATCATTTATAAGCCAAGTAGGGTTTCCGATAGTTATCAGCTTTTATCTGCTGAATCGTATCGAAACAAAGCTAGATATAATGATAAAATCTATTCAGAGTTTACCAGAATTAATCAAAAAGTAGTAAATCGCTTAAAAAATGACCCGAAATTATAATTATCCGAAAAATGAAAGGGTTTTCTATTGACAATAATAGTTAAAAATGTTAAATTTACATTAACCGTTATTGACGTATTTAGTATGTTATTTATTCAATCAACAACTTAAAATGAGAGATTAATAGCCAAATGCTTATGCGTGAAAATGGTAATTTAAAGATGAAGCTAGCAAGCTTTTTTAGGAGGATTTTTTTACATGAAAAACGGTAAAGTAAAATGGTTTAATGCAGAAAAAGGGTTTGGATTCATTGAAGCTGAAGATGGCAATGACGTATTTGTACACTACTCAGCGATTCAAGTAGAAGGCTTTAAATCTCTAGAAGAAGGCCAAGACGTATCATTTGAAGTTGTTGAAGGTGCTCGTGGACCTCAAGCAGCTAACGTTACTAAAATATAAGGATAGCTATTCTTCATATATAAAAGGTCAGACCAAAAAATTGGTTTGGCCTTTTTCTTTTGATAATCTGTCAAACGAATAATGACTCCTTTTATAGAAATAATTGATTTACTCCTTCTCCCACATCCTCATCTTTTCATAGTTTGTTATAATAAAAGAATATATTCTTTTATTTATAATGAATATACAAAAAAAGTGTAAGTAGTTTTTTCAAACATAGAGGTGAATGTGATGAAATTTATTCATACAGCCGATTGGCATTTAGGAAAATTAGTGCATGGTTTATACATGACAGAGGACCAAAGATTTATGCTAGCACAATTTATGGAACTAGTGGAGAAAGAAAAACCAGATGCAGTTATTATTGCTGGTGATTTATATGATCGCTCGATTCCTCCGACTGATGCAGTGAATCTATTGGATGAAGTATTATATTTTATTAATGTCGAGTTAAATACTCCGATTCTTGCTATTTCCGGTAATCATGATAGTGCAGAAAGATTATCTTTTGGTAGCTCTTGGTATCAGAAGAATCGTTTTTATTTAAACGGTAAAATAGAAAATAGCTTTATTCCGATTTCATTTTCGGGAGTGAATTTTTATTTAGTGCCATACTGTGAGCCAGTAGTGGTAAGAAAATTATTAGCGGACGATACTATCCTTAATCATCATGATGCTATGAAAGCAATCATCGGCAAGATTGAAAGTAATTTAAATGTAAATGAGCCAAATGTATTCATAGGGCATAGTTTTGTACTTGGCGGAAAAACAACAGATTCTGAGAGAATATTATCTGTAGGCGGATCTGGATGTGTCGGTGCGGAATTATTTGCGCCCTTCTCTTATACAGCATTGGGTCATTTACATAGTCCAGATGCTATTCATCATCCAACTGTAAAGTACTCAGGATCACTAATGAAATACTCTTTTTCCGAGGCAAATCAAAAGAAGTCAGTATCTATTATTGAAATAGATGAAAAAGGGAATTTCACACAAAATTATCAAACGCTTATGCCGAAAAGAGATATGCGAGAATTAGAAGGCCACTTAGAAGAATTGCTAGACGTTTCCTATTATCAGCAGCAAAAAGTAGATGATTATCTAAAAATTACATTACTTGATGAAGGGGCAATTCTTGATCCGATACAAAAATTACGACAAGTCTATCCGAATGTCCTTCATTTAGAAAGAAAAATAGAAAACAAAGACCGGAAAGAAAAGAGTATTTTACAAGTTCAAAAAGAAGTTCAAAAAAACGAACTAGAGTTATTTGCTTCTTTTTATGAAGAAATGACAACAGCTGATTTTACGCAAGAAAAACAGGAATGGATGACTTCGGTTATTAATCAGGTTCTAAGAGAGGAGGGTGCTAAATGAGACCGTTAAAGCTAACGATGCAAGCATTTGGACCATATGCACGAAAAGAAGTCATTGATTTTACTGTTTTAGGAAATCGTACTATGTTTGTTATTTCTGGAAAAACTGGATCTGGGAAAACAACGATTTTTGACGGAATTAGTTATGCGATATACGGGAAAGCAAGTGGAGAAGACCGCAATGGTCCAGAATTAAGAAGCCAGTTTGCTGAAGACTCCTTGTTAACAGAAGTCAGTTTTGAATTTAAGTTAAAAGAAAAGCGATATTTAATTACAAGATCACCTCAGCAAGAGAAGAAAAAGGAAAGAGGAGATGGATATACAACTATCGGTGCTAAGGCAGAATTATATACGTTTGATGCAGAGGGAAATGAACAACTTGTTGCCTCCTCTATCCGTGATGTCGATGAAAAAGTTAGGGAGATTATGCAAATTGACAGCAATCAGTTTCGGCAAATTCTCATGATCCCGCAAGGAGAATTTCGTAGATTACTTACTTCCGATAGCAAAGAAAAAGAAAATATATTACAGAGATTATTCCATACGGAAATGTATAAGCGGATTGAAGAGAAATTAAGGGAACAAGCACAAGCACTAAAAAAAGAAGTGGAACAAAAAGTCCTGTTACGTACTAATGCTTTATCGAAAATAACGGCAGTTTATCATCAGGATCTCATCACTCAATTGGAATCAGATCGAGAAAATGATGTGGCGATTCTTCCCCTGTTAGAACAGGAAATTGTATTAATGGGAGCGGAGATAGAAAAAATACAGAAAAAATTGGACCGAAAAAACAAAGAACGAGATAGTTTGAAGCAACATTTATATGAAGCGGAATCTATATTAAAACAAATAAAGCTTAAAGAAGAGCTTTCTGCTCGTATAAATGAACTAAATAGTCAACAGAAGGAATATACAGAAAAAGAAAATAAAATTAATAAGGCGCAAAAAGCAGCACTTCTTGCCCAGCAGGAAGAAATTTGCCACCATTTAAAAAAACAAATCGATGACAGAAATTTGGAAGAGAAAACAATTCAATTCAACTTGGAAAAGCTTAATATTCAATTAACGGAGGCAGAAAAACAACTTAAACAAGAGGTTGACAAAGAAGTAGAACGTAAACAGTTAGCTGACTATCTTGTCGATTTAAAAAATGTGGAGAAGGATGTCTTTCGTTTCGCGGAAGTAGAAGGAAAACTAAGAACGATAAAAAAAGATTTAGATAGTATAGGTGACAAGGAAAAATTACTTCAAACTCAACGAAAAGAGAAAGAAGTAAGGATACAAAATATGAAAGAACGTTTAAAGCAGTTAGACGGGATAAAGGAAATGCTGCTAGAAAACAAAGACAAGCTTCGGAATTTACAATCTATTTTAGAGAAAATGAATGATTATTTAGAAGTACTTAATCGCGGGATGAGACAAAAGGCAGATGCAGAAGCAAAGAAAAAATTGCTAGATAATACATTAAGAAGAGTAGAAGATGCAAAAGGATTAGTAGAAGAGCTAGAAAAAAAATGGCTTATTAATCAATCATCTATTTTAGCGAGCAGCTTAAAGCAAGATGAGGCTTGTCCGGTATGTGGAAGTGTTCATCATCCTGATCCGGCAATAAATAGGAATCACGATGATAATGCGACGGAGGAAGACCGTAAGAATGCGAAAAAGGATTTTGAAGCAATAGAAAAGGAAAAAGCAAAAGCAGAAGCGGCTTGGCTTGAAGCAAATACGCAATGGAAATTATTAGCGAAAGATGCCCAAAATAAGCTAATGAAAGTGAAAGATGTTTACCCAGCTTTTACTAATGAAGAGAGTACGATAGCAGTAAATACGATTAAAAGCGAACTTCACAGAATTGAGACCGAACAGAAGAGACTTGAGGAACAATTGACAGAAAGAGATAAGATGGAACAATCTCTTGTTAGTGCTGAGCGCGAGTATCAGGAATTGCAATCTGAGCTTGAAAAAATTGCAGTAGCGATGCGAGATACTACTATCCAATATACGGAACATAATACGACATGGAAAAATATGAAAGATGTCATTCCAGCTGAACTGCGTGTTCTATCACAGTATAAAACAGTATGGAAGGAAAGTTCGCTTCAGTTAGAGAAGTTAGAAGCTCAATTTAAGTTAGCGCAAGAAAAAGTACAGATGACGAAAGAAAATTGGCAAAAAGAATCCGTTCGGTTTGAAAGCGTACAAAAACAAATCAAACAGCTAACTGATAGCTTGCAGACAGAAAGAGAGATTTTTTTAGAAAGCATGACAAAGCAAGGATTTCCAACCTATCGCTCTTATTCAGATAGTAAATTGTTGGAAAAGGAAGTGGAAAAGTTAAAAGCATCAGTCCAAGCTTACCGAGAAGAATGTCGGTCTGTTTCCGATCGATTAAGGGATTTAGAAGAGACGCTTAAAGATATTACCATTCCGAACACGGAAGATCTTCAAAACAAACTTAAGACAATTATTGAAGAAGCAGATAAATTGCAGGAAGAACATACAAATATGTTAATAAAGCAGAAAGAAAATAAAGAAATATATAATCAGGTGATTGAAATAAATCGACAAGTAAAGGATCTAGAAAATCAGTATAAACTTGTCGGCCACTTATATGATATTTCCCGAGGACAAAATGCTCAGCGAATTACTTTTGAACGCTATGTACTAGCTTCTTTCCTGGATGAAATATTGCTTCAAGCAAATAGCAGGTTAAATAAAATGACGAGCGGTCGATATCAGCTTGTCCGCAAGAGTGACCGATCAAAAGGAAATGTCCAAAGTGGTTTAGAGTTACTCGTATTTGACCAATATACTGGTCAAGAAAGACATGTAAAAACACTGTCAGGCGGAGAAAGTTTTAAAGCTTCACTAGCCCTAGCATTAGGATTGTGTGATGTTGTGCAAAACTTTGCTGGCGGTATTTCCCTTGAAACAATGTTTATTGACGAAGGTTTCGGTACATTAGACCCAGAATCCTTGGATCAAGCAATTGAAACATTGATGGACATTCAAAATTCAGGTCGATTAGTTGGGGTGATTTCCCATGTTCCAGAATTGAAAGATCGAATGGAAATTAGGCTCGAGGTAATCGCTGGGCAAACGGGAAGTACTACCCGATTTGAATATTTACGATAAAGAAATACATTTTGGTGTAAAACCTAATAATAACTTTTGAAGCTGGGAGCGGTATTTTGAGAAAAAAAAGAAAGAAGCATGGAAGAAGCTTATTTATTATATTGATTTTTTTCTCTATTCTTCTATTATATTGGAAATTAAACCAGCCTGATTATAGGGATGTTCCAATGCCTGTTGAATTAAACCCGGTTGTAAATGAGAAGAAGGATATTCTTGTTAAAAAAGCTGGTAATATTGGAATTCGGGTAGTTATCACAGAGGACTTCAGAAGTGTAGAGGAACAGGATCGCTTATATGAGCAAGGTAGAACGAGCGAAGGTTCTATTGTCACAAATGCAAAAGGGGGACAGTCATATCATAATTATGGACTAGCTATTGATTTTGCCCTTATGGATATTAATGGAGTTGTTATTTGGGATATGAAATATGATGGAAACGGTAATGGCAAAAGTGATTGGTCAGAAGTGGTAGAAATAGCAAAATCTTTAGGTTTTCAATGGGGTGGCGATTGGGCAAACTTTAAAGATTATCCCCATTTACAAATGGATTTTGGTTTAACAATAGAGGAATTGCAAAAAGGGAAAAGGCCTGAATAACAAAAAAGAGGGTGACTCATAATAAAAGATGTCATCCTCTTTTTTCTATTAAGAAACCACTATGTATGGATAGTTGCACTACTGCTATCTATCTGGACGCCTTACAATCTCATAACGTGAACGTCTTACAGCCCATTGATAGTTGGATAGAAAATTAGACTAAATCACTTAACAGATAATGATAAATCAATTGACCTGTTGCCTTAATAGACGAAAAGTGAGTACGTTCGTATGCATGAGAGGAATCGATACCTGGTCCGATTAATGCATGTTTAATATCATGACCAGATCGTATTGCTGCAGATGCATCTGATCCATAATATGGATAAATATCTAGTTGATAGGGAACCTCGTGTTTTTCAGCTAATTGAACAAGATGTTTTCGTAAGGCATAATGATATGGTCCGCTACCATCTTTCACACAGATGGAGACAGTATATTCGTCTGTAGATTGTCCGTCTCCCATTGCTCCCATATCAACAGCCATATATTCGATTGTTTCGGTTGGAATATTGGAATTGCCTCCATAGCCAATTTCCTCATTATTGGAAAGAAGGAAATTAGTTGTATACGGAAGTTCGATATTATTCTCTGTCATTTTTTTCATTAGTAATAACAGAATTGCCACACTAGCTTTATCATCTAAATGCCTTGATTTAATGAATCCAGATGGGGTAATCTCCACACGTGGATAAAAAGAAACAAAATCGCCAACAGAAATGCCTAGTTTTTTTACATCTTCTTGGTTTTTTACGATTTCATCAATTCTAACTTCCATATTGGCTTGATTACGCTCAGCAGTTCTTGCTTCCTTATATACATGAACAGATGCTTGATGAAGGAGAATAGTGCCTGTATATGTCTTGCCAGAAGAAGTTTCAATTACACAATTTTCTCCTTCAATGCTGTTATACGTAAATCCGCCAATTAAATCTAAGCGAAGTCGACCATTTGCTTTAATTTCTTTTACCATAGCACCAAGTGTATCAACATGGGCAGTCAGCATCCGCTGCTTTTCTGAGATTTTGCCTGGAATAGTTGCAATTAATCCCCCTTTATTATTTCGATAAGTTGAAATATTTGCGCTATGTAAGTATTTTTCCATTAATTGAATAATGGTTTCTGTGTTACCTGAAGGACTTGTAACATTCAATATTTGCTCTAATAAATCGAAATACTCTTTTTGATTAATTTGTACCAAGTAGAATTCCTCCTTTTAATATCCTAATCATTATACTATTAATAATAGAAAGATTAAATATGCTTATCCGCTGTTTAACTGACTTAATCTTAGGGTAGTAAGAAAGAGTTGTGAGTATTTACCATTTTCTTTTTGTAAAAGAAATGTTAATATACATTCTTGTCGAAAAAACACAAAACATGTGCTTTTCTTTCTTTTTTTCGTATAAATATAGATATCGCTGGCAATATTCATTCATTTAATGTAAGATGGGGTTGATTTGAAATCCAATTAATGAAAATTTACATTAATAGGAAGAAAAAGAAATGACCATTATAAAAATGATGTGTTATAATGGATTACGTCATTTCATCATCTGCTACTTCATAAAGAGATGAACAAAAGGAAGAGCAGTATCATATGTAGATAAGGTAGCACTTATTAAGGGAAAATAAATATTATATTAAAAATTGTTAATTATTTGAATTGAGGTGAACGGGATTGAAAGGTACAGTAGAATTATTTCGCAAATTTTTAACAAAACATTCTTCTTTCTTTTTAATCGCCATAATTTTATTTTGGTTGAAAACGTATATTGGTTATAAGGTAGAGTTTAGCATTGGTGTCCAAGGGCCTATGCAGGAATTTCTACTATTTATTAATCCATTGAGCTCTGCGTTGCTCTTTATTGGACTTGCTTTATTTGTTAAAGGGAAAGCACAGCCTATTTATATTACGATAAATACGGCATTAATGTCAGCTTTATTATATGCAAACATAGTCTATTATCGCTTCTTTACTGACTTTATAACAGTTCCAGTAGTAATGCAGGTGAAAGTAAATGGTGGTCAATTAAGTGACAGTATTTTATCGTTACTTAAACCTTATGATATACTTTATTTCCTTGATGTTATTATTTTAATCGTATTACTTGCAACAAAAGCATATAAACCTACGATACAAAAAAATAGAAAAGCAGCAAAATCAGTTTTTGCACTAGCTATTTTGACATTTGTTATTAATTTAGGTTTAGCGGAGGCAGACCGCCCGCAATTATTAAGTCGTTCATTTGATAGAAACTATTTAGTGAAATATTTAGGTGCATATAACTTCACTATATATGATATCGTCCAAAATGCTCGTTCGGAAAGTCAAAGAGCATTGGCAGACAGCAGCGACATTACGGAAGTACAAAACTTTATTAGTGCTAATTATGCAGAACCAAATGACAAATACTTCGGAGTTGCAAAGGGCAAAAACGTTATTTACGTTTCATTAGAGTCCCTACAAAGCTTTATTATTAATTACAAATTAAATGGAGAAGAAGTAACACCATTTTTAAATTCACTCATTAAAGATGACAATACATTTTATTTTGATAATTTCTTCCACCAAACAGGACAAGGAAAAACATCTGATGCGGAATTTATGATGGAAAATTCTCTATACGGAATGTCCCAAGGAGCTGTTTTTGTAAACAAAGCGCAAAATACATTACAATCAGCACCAGCTATTCTAAAAGGGGAAGGTTATACATCCGCTGCATTTCATGGGAATTATAAAACATTCTGGAATCGTAATGAAATGTATAAAACGATTGGATATGATAAATTCTTTGACGCAGAGTATTATGATATGTCAGAAGAAAATACAAAAAACTATGGTATGAAGGATATACCGTTCTTTGAACAGAGTATGCCTCTGCTTGAAGGGTTAAAGCAACCATTCTATACAAAGTTCATTACGCTATCTAATCACCATCCATTTGAAATGGATGAGGGAGATACGGACTTCCCAGCAGGTGACTTTGGTGACAATGCTGTTAACCATTACTTCCAATCTGCTCATTATTTAGATGAATCAATCCGTTTATTCTTTAAAGAACTTAAAGAATCAGGATTATATGATAATTCAGTAATTGTTATGTATGGTGACCATTATGGAATTTCTGAAAATCATAATAAAGCAATGGCCCAAGTACTTGGTGAAGAGGAAATCACACCATTTATGAACACGCAGTTACAACGTGTACCATTATTTATTCATGTACCAGGTGTTGAAGGGAATGTCGTAAGCAAATACGGCGGCGAAGTAGATGTAATGCCAACGTTAATGCATCTTCTTGGTATTGATACAAAGGACTATTTACAAGTTGGTTCTGATTTACTTTCTGAGCAGCATCGTGAAACAGTTCCATTTAGAAACGGTGACTTTGTTTCTCCTACACTAACAAAAATAGGTGATAACTATTATGATGCTAACGGCGAGTTAGTGGATGCAGAAAAAGGAAAAGAACAAGCGGAAGCAGCTGCTGCTGAACTACAAGCATCTGATAGCATTGTGATGAAGGATTTATTGCGATTCCATAAACCAGATGGATTTACCCCAATAAACCGTGAGGATTATAATTATATAAAAAGTAATACTAGTAAGACTGATTCAGAAGAATCACCGGAAGAATAAGCATTTAAAAAGTCTCTTTCCAGTATGTGGGAAGGGACTTTTTTATTGTTAATAAAATAGCGACATTTTATATTATTTTAGCTATATCTTGTTATCTGGCATTAGAGGAAGAAATATTTTCTTTATGCTGGAGAGGCTATTTATCATCATTCGGATTATGGCCTATCTAGATTTTGTGACCATGCAGGAGGTCATTTTCTCTCACTGTTTAAAAATGAGAGAAGGGATTAGGTTTCAATCAAAAAGAACATGGCAAAAATATAACTAAACACATAATAAATCCCATATCCGTAAAGGATATGGGATGTCTATTCTTATAATAATGGTAATTTGTTGATAGATATGTTAAAATAAATGAATCTGTTAGTGAATTCATTTTTAGAAAAGATTATATTATTTCTATATTAATGATATCACAAAATGATTCTGCTTGTCAAGATAATTGATTAGGGGTGGAGACACTATGAACAATAAAGAAGAACTAGAAAAAGACCAGGAACAAAAGCGAATAGATTTTGTTCGTCAACAAATTGAAGAGAAGCTAACAGTATTAGAAACTGATATTAACCATATTGGCGGTGATGTAAGCCAGCTGCGTTCTAGTTTCTGGGAAGATGTTACTGTAAACTTAGATGAACCAGATGATGTCATTGAAACATTTACAAGTATTAAGCAGCAAGCAGAGCTACTTGGTGAGCGTGAGCGAACATATGGACAGATCCATAAACAGCAAAAGGTTCTTCATAAATTAAAGGATTCTCCTTACTTTGGTAGGATAGATTTTAAGGAAGAGGGGGAGGAAACTGAACCGGTATATATTGGCATACGTTCGTTCATGGATAAAAAGAATGAAGAGTTTTACATATATGATTGGAGGGCGCCAATTTCTAGTGTTTATTATGATTATTCACCAGGACCAGCGTCTTATCAAACACCAGGTGGTAAAGTTGATGGGGAATTATTATTAAAAAGACAATTTATTATCCGTGATGGAAAGCTAATTAGCTTATTTGATACTGGTGTTACTATTGGAGATGAGTTATTACTAGAGGTGCTTGGTAATAATGCCAGCTCCATGATGAAATCAATTGTTGCTACTATCCAAAAGGAACAAAATCAAATTATTCGAAATGATAAAAGTAAATACTTGCTTGTCCAAGGAGTTGCTGGAAGTGGGAAAACTTCCGTTGCTTTGCAACGAGTTGCCTATTTATTATATAAACACCGAGATACATTAAAATCGGATAATATTATGCTATTTTCGCCCAACCCATTATTTAATAGTTATGTTTCCACTGTACTGCCAGAGCTGGGAGAAGAGAATATGCGTCAGTCCACCTTTTATGAGTATTTGCAATCAAGGATTGGCAAATCTTATCAAGTGGAAGACTCCTTTTCTCAATTAGAGTATTTGTTAACAGAAACAGACAAGGCAAAAAAAGCGCAAAGATTAATAAGTATTCAATATAAAAGTAGTGTTGCATTTAAAGAGCTAATCGATGAATATCTTCAACATCTTCAGAATGATGGGATTGTATTTAAGGATATTATGTTTCGGAAAAAAGTATTTATCTCTAGTGAAGAACTGACGAGGAAATTTTACGAAATGGATAGCACTATCACGATTCCCAATCGAATGCAATTATTAATTGAATGGGCACAAAAAGAAATGAAAAAACATGCTAAAGTAGAAAGAAAGCAGCCTTGGGTGGAGGAAGAAATTCAGCTGCTAGATAAAGAGGAATATTTAGAAGCATACCATGCATCTGAAATGAAAAATGGGAAAGAGCAAGAGTTTGCTTATTTCGAGGAAGAGGAAAAGTTTTTACGTAAGTTTATTGTAAATCGATATTTTAAATCAATTTATGCTTCCATAAAAAAAATGCGATTTATTGATATTGCATCAATCTACAAAAACATTTTTCATTTACCTTGTCCTAAAGAGTTAACAGAGAAAGAGTGGCAAACGATAGGAACACAAACGATTGCTAATCTCAATCGAAGCTTTCTGGCGTATGAAGATGGAACTCCTTTTGCCTACCTAAAAGATAAACTAGAAGGGAAAAAATCTACGTCTGGTATTCGCCAAGTATTTATTGATGAAGCACAAGACTATTCTGATTTCCAAATTAACTATTTGAAGGAACTATTTCCATATAGTAAAATGACTCTTTTAGGGGATATTAACCAAGCTATTTATGCGCATCATCACAATGAGATTGTTAGGAATGAAGAGAGCGGAGAAGTAGAACGAATAGAGTTAATGAAAAGTTATCGTTCAACAAAGGAAATAATAGAGTTTACAAGAGGCTTGACTGTAAATGGAGATTTAATTGAACCATTTAATCGCCATGGTGAAAAACCTACAGTCGTAAATGTGGCAAATGGGGATAAGAAAATAAAGGACATCCAAAAGCGAATGGAAGAGTGGAAGGAAAAAGGCCATAAAACAATTGCGATCATTTGCAAAACAATTGAAGAAAGTAAGGAAGTATATAAACGACTTAAAGCAAAAGTGGATGTTCGTTTTATTCAAAAAGGAACAACTTCTTATGAAAAAGGTGTATCTGTCATACCGGCCTATTTAGCAAAAGGAATTGAGTTTGATGGAGTTATCCTTTATAATGCTTCTAGTTATGAAGGCGAATTAGAGAAAGAATTATTTTACACAGCTTGTACAAGAGCAATGCATGAACTGACTATGTATATCGAAAACGGAAAACAAAATGAGTATTTTGAGAAAATAGACCATACAACCTACGAAGGGTTGGAAATTAATTAGCTAAATTGGTAGTTTAAATAAAGCAGCTCCCATTATCCATGCTAGTGGAGGATTATCCTTTAAAAAAGCAAGGGGATGGGAGCTGTTTTGATATTTAGTGTTAGTTCGCTATTTTCACCACACCTCTGCCAGATCGAACCAGTAATGACAGATTGTTTCTAATCCTTTGTCATAGTTTTTGAGATGAAAATGTTCATTTGGAGCATGGAAGTTTTCATCTGGTAAGCCGAATCCCATTAAGACAACTGGTAAATGTAAAATTTGATCAAAAGCTGCTACGATAGGAATAGATCCTCCGCCTCGTGTATAGGAAGTAGGTACTTTATATACTTTTTCATACGCTCTTCCAGCGGCCTGAATAGCTTTGTGATCAAAGGGAGTAACATAGGGATTGCCTTTGTCAAATAATTGAACTGTTACATCCACTCCTTTTGGCTTATGCTTTTCAATATGTTTCTTTAATAAAGCAACGATTTCATCTGGATCTTGCGCTGGAACTAGTCTACATGTTATTTTTGCACTCGCTTCAGAAGGGATAACTGTTTTGACGCCAGTTCCTTGAAATCCACCTTTAATTCCATTTATCTCAAGGGTTGGGCGTACCCAAAGTCTTTCTAAAGTAGTGAACTCTGTTTCTCCAAATAGGGAAGGAGAGCCGGTTTGTTCGATAATTGATTCATCTGTGATTTCCAATGCTGCAAAAGCATCTTTTTCCTCCCTTGTTAAAGAAATTACCCGATCATAAAAGCCTTCCACAGAAATGACTCCATTATCGTCATGAAAACTTGCTAAGAGGTGGCTTAAAGCAGTAATAGGATTGTGAATTGCTCCTCCAAATAACCCAGAATGCAGATCGCTTTTTGGGCCTTTCACATGGATTTCCATCCCGCATAATCCTCTTAAACCATAGCAAATCGTTGGTTTTCCTTCTTCCATCATCCCTGTATCTGAAATAACGATGACATCGGCACTTAATAACTTCTTATTTGCTTCTACAAAAGACGGCAAAGCTGGACTGCCAATTTCCTCTTCTCCCTCGATGCAGAATTTAATATTTACTGGTAAAGAACCTGTCGTTTTAAGAATTGCTTCGATTGCTTTAATATGCATAAAAACTTGGCCTTTATCATCACTGGCTCCTCTAGCATAAAGCTTTTCGTTGCGAATTTCAGGTGCGAAAGGAGGAGATTCCCATAATTCAAGGGGATCAACTGGCTGAACATCATAATGTCCATACACCAATACGGTCGGCTTCCCTTCCTCATGCAGCCAATCTGCATAAACGACAGGATTGCCGCTTGTTTGATGAATGGCAGCATTCTCTAATCCAGCTTTTGTTAAAGCGTTCACTAACCATTCTGCGGTTCTATCTATATCTTTTTTATGTTCTGGAAGGGCACTAATACTTTCTAATGATAAAAAGGAAAATAATTCCTCTAAGTGGTCTTTTCTTTTTTCTTTTAAATATTGTTGAATAACATCCATTCTATCCATTCCTCCAATTATTTCGATATGGAAAATAAATTCGCTATATAAGAAGAATATCCTCTTTTTTTGAAAATAAAATATATTGAAAAATAAATAACTTCGTTGTAAAATTACACTATTAGTTTAAAAGGTATGAAACGCATGTGTTTATAGAAAGGATGCATACAATGCAAAAAAATATGATTATTTTTTTTAATCGGATGGTAGAATCATTGTATTCGAAGGAATATATAACAGAAACGAGTTATACCGATATTAAGTCTGGTTTCCAAAAGTATTTAGAGGACGAGACGATAAAAGAAAATGGAGAAAAAGAAGAAAAAGTAAAAGTAAAAGTAATGGAGAAAAAAGAAAAGAAAAAGCAGCCTTCCATACAAAAGAAACAACATACTCCAGAACAGCTGCGCGAACGAAATATAGGGGTGTTACTTTATTTAGGAGTTTTTCTATTATTAATAGGTGGATTAGTGGTTGCAACTAGTAATTGGGACTCTATGCCCGGTTGGTTGAAGGCAGTATCTATTTTCTTTGTTTCGATCTTATTTTTTGGTTTTGCCATGTTATCGAAAAAAATAATAAAGATCGACCATACAGCCTTTGCTTTCTTTCTCCTGGGGAGTCTTTTTCTTCCAATAGGATTTTTGTCAATAAGCTTTTTTCAGCTAGCAGGGGACTATCTTTCTATGTATGGCGAGGGACGTTTCTTATTAGGAGTAATAGCTGGTTTCGTATTATTCCCTATATATGCAGCTCTAGCGGTTTATTTAAAGTCCCGTCTTTATAAAATACTAACGATTGGGACCATCACTGGAACGATTGCCTTTCTGCTTGCTTTTTTACCATTAGCACTAGATGGATTCTTCTTCTTTATGATCATCTATCAATTTATAACCATCTATGTTTTATTAAAGTATCAGCACATGAAATGGATTCAATATTTTCAGAAGGAACTCACACCCATTGTTCAAGTTCAATTAATCTTAACTGCTTTATTTATGACTTTTTTGTTTGAGAGCAGTGTGATAAATGGCTTTTACTATTTGATAATCAGCAGTCTATTTATGATGACCGTAGCATTAACGAAACGAAAGCATGATCATTTTTACATAACTATCGCTATAGCCTTTGGGCTTTATCGAATTTTTACCTATCCAATTTTAGAAGACTTATTGCCAATAGCCTTTGCTTGCTTTAGTATTTTCCTTCTTTCTTTTGTTTTTATCTTAAAAGGAAAGATAGAGTGGGGGAAAGTTTGGGAGTTTACAAGCTTTGTCATTGCTTTAGCTACATTTTTCGTAACCATTCTTTTTTATTGGGAACTGTTTCTCGCTGGAAGTTTGTATTTAGTGTTTGCGTATCTCTTACTGGCTGTAGAATTCATCCTTTTAGCAAAAAGGCTGACATATGTAATTATTCGTTATTTGCCAGTTCTCTTTATCAACCTGGCGTTATGGAATGCTGCTCTGTTAGTTCCATTAATAAAAGATCCCGACAGTTTTTTCCTTGTTAGCTACGGGATTAATATAGGGCTTTTATTTTTGTTAGGTATTTTTAATAAATGGCATCCATTACAGGATATTAGAAAGCCATCTGCCATTTATAATATTGCCTGGATGGTACTAATAGCCTTTTTATCAACAGCAATCTTTTTAGGGAAATGGTATATACCTTTTATGATAGCAGGAATTGCCCTAAGTCTATATAGCGGCAGTCGTTTCATAAAAAATAAAACGCAGCAGCAACTTCTTTCCTATATAATTCCGTTTACTGTTTTTGGTGTTTATTTTACAACAGCAGAATCCTTCCGTTTTATCCAAGAGCAAGGCCATCCATTGTCGATTGCATTAGGAAGTGTCTTTACCATCTTAACAGGTAATTTATATGAAAAAGCGGATAAGAATATGGGAAGAAACGGCTATTTCATTGGGCAAATCATGTACGGATTTGGGTTGCTATTAATTTTGGAATATTTCACACTAAATAAATGGGTGACTACTGGTGTATATTTAGCATCAATTATTATTTTTTATGATTTGTATCGAAAAATAAAAAATATCCTTATTGCCTGGTTAATTGGGATCGTTAGTTTGATTAGCTATTTCAGTCTTGTAGGTTCTATTTGGAACACAGATACGCTTTCTTTTGAACTACTTATGAAGTATGGCTGGATGGGTATGTTTATGATGGGTTTAGGATTAAAAAACACATCTTTCAAGCTTCCATTTCTCACGATTTCCCATATTTATATTCTCGGAAGTATTATCATTGATCGGTTAATGATAGAAAATGTTTCCTTTCTTCCGTTTATCTATTTATTTATTGCTTATAGTATAAGTGTCTATTTAGTTGCTAATAAATATGTGAAAATGGTATTTCGATATGGGAGCTATCTATCTAGTTATTTCTTTTTAGCGGCCGCTCTTCCTTTTGGCTTTGCAGGAGGGAACGCTTATAGTCTCGCATTTATGGTAATGTCGATGGCGTTGTTCGGGATATATTTTCTGAAAAAAGAAAAGAAAGAACTTGTTTTCTTTTTCTTACCATTTAGTTCAGTTGGGATAATATATTGGATGTTTGCCTCACCTTTTACCATTATTACTTACATCGTCATCCTTCTATATATTGTACTCCTGCTACTTGTTATCCATCTAGAAAAACTATATCTTGTCTCGTTTATTGGAATAGTTTTCCTATTTATGAATAATGAAGTATTCATGCATGACTTTCTGCCAATCGACCGGTATCTTTTTACGCTGGTTTGGGGTGTTATATTTATGCTTATTAGCACTATTGTATATCCAGTCATTACAAAGTGGCAGGAAGAAGGAGAAAAGTGGATTGATTTTTATTTCCTAGCAAGTTTTCTTACCATTTTCTCTTTATACGCAATAGAAACAAATTTAAAGTGGGATATTGTTATTCCGGGAGTGTTACTCGCATTGCTAGTTTTTATCCAGAAAAATAGGGTGGGGAAAGAAATTCAATGGGTACCTCAACTTATCGGCTTGGTTACACTCATGTTGCCATATTATTCTATGCTATCAATTATTTCTATCCAGAAATATATCGAGACAGAGCTAAAGGTGTTACCAGTACTTGTCGTTATGGTTGCCGCAAAGAAAATCGTCAAGCATGCGTCGGGTCTATTAAGGAAGATTGAATGGGGTGTCGTAACCATTTCGGCCTTGCTTTTAGCGATGGATGGCTATCTTTCTCATACTATCTATGATGCCATCATTTTGGGTGTGCTTGCAGTAATATCCATTTTATCAGGATTTTATTTCCGCTATAAATCTTATTTCTTTGTTGGCATTGGTGTATTAATATTAAATGTATTATTGCAAACTAGACCATATTGGGGTAATTTTCCTTGGTGGGTATATTTATTAATTGCTGGAACAATTCTAATTACCATTGCAAGTATGTATGAAATGCAAAAGCAAGGAAAACAACCAAAAATATTTACAAAAATCCTTTTATGGAAAAATAGAATAAGGGTGTTTTTAAAGACTTGGAAATAGCCTAGAATTTCCGCATGATCACACGAAGGTTCACTTTAACCTTCGTGTGATTTGTTTGGGATATAATAAGCTTGTGGTACATTCATATGTAAAAATCGCTCTAACCAGTTTGAGAATTATTCTGATCGATTATTTTTTCCTAATTCTTCTGAATGTATTAACGCAGCAGTTACTACATATCTTTTTGGTGCATGTCCTATAAAGGAGAAGGGATAACAGGTAGTTAGTGTAAGGACAGCTCTTGATTTAGGAGTAAGAATGGTTCGGTCATTAGGTGAGACAATGGAGAATTTCGTAATTTTATATTCATATTCTTTTTCCATTGTTTGGATTATAAGGGAATCATTCTTTTTTAAATCTCTCAGGAAACGGAAAAAGGTGTCGCGATGTCCTGACAATACAACATTGTTGTTTTCACCGGGTAAGGCACTCTTTGGATAATGACCTGCTCCCTTAGTTAAAACCTCAGCACTTACCCCTTCATAAATGGGAATCGTTTTCTCTAATTTCGGCATGAGGATGACTCCCATTTTTTCTCCTTCTTTTAAAAATTGAGTTGGAGAGAAAACTACATGACTATCTTTAGCAAGGAACGGTTGTTTTGTAATAGTTTCCACTTTTAAATAACAAGACAAAGTATAGAGAATCATTCCCAATCCTATCAAGATAGAGAGAATCCCCATTTTTTTTCTAATTTTCATAGGGAGCTTTCCTAAATGTTATCAACAACCCTAGTAATACTAGCATATAGCCGATGCAAAGGATAATAGGAAGAGAGGATGCTGTATTAGGAAGTTGAGCAGCATATAAATTGGCTAAACCTTCTGTCACTTCCGTCAATTCAACCACTTTGTCGATAACATCTACAGAAGCAACCAAATCAGATGTCACAACTGCATCCCCAATTAAAAATTGCTCATGATCGTATAATTCAATCGCCACCGTCGCATCCATCTGTTTATGATTTAGATCATTCAAGGAAAGTTCGTTTCTTTTTCCGTTATCGTCTATGCTAATAATGACTGGCTTTAAAGAGGTTGCTGTAAAAAAATCTTTCCAAAAATCCGTTAATGCCTGGTTTCTTTCTGCGCTTATTTCACTTTCTTGGTCCATAGCTAGAAAAGTTGATAATTGCTGTTTCCAATCCTCCACTTTTGCAGCTAAAAAAGCAGGGTCCAATTTATTTAGATGCCCATAAAATTGTTGTTTTTCCTTATCATCAAAGCCAATATTCTCGAGAAATTTTTCTAATTGCAGCATCTTATCTTCATGGTTTTTATAAAAATCAATCGCTACTTCTAAGTCTTCTAAAAACCAGAAATCTTCTATACTTTCATGAAATCCCGCCAATAAAATATCTAATTCTTCCTGTGTCATCGAATTTTGTACAAGTAATTTATTGAGATTAGACGGCGTGATTGGGGTTCCAAGTTGTTTTTTTAAAACACGTATATTATCAAAATCACTTATTTTTAATCCTTTAAATGATAAATATTCTTCTAAGTCTTCCGTTGTCCATCCCAAATTATCGGCTAAGCTCTCAACCTCCTTTTCACTTGGAGATGCGGCAACAGGCGATGCTAGAAGAGATAAACCACAAAAAAGAAAAAAAGTAAAAAGTACTTTTTTCATTAGACAAACCTCCACCATCATTATATTGGTATTGTTTGTTAATTTATGAAAAAAATACGTGAATATTAAAAGAGATTTTGGAAATTAGGACGATTTTTTTTAGTGGTGCAAGATTATTGGACAAAAGGGGGAGGATTCTGGACAAAACCGGAAAATATCAGCCAAAGTGGGTAGGGAATCAGCCAAAGTAAAAAAATATCAGCCAAAGTGGGTAGGGAATCAGCCAAAGTAAAAAAATATCAGCCAAAGTGGGTAGGAAATCAGCCAAAGCAGAAAAATATCAGCCAAAGAGGGGAGGAATCAGCCAAACTACAACTAATAGAAATGCAGAAACCTGGTTAGACAGCTTCTGCATAAAATAATTATTAGACTAAAGTAAACGGAAGAACGATTAACTATTCAAATTTAACTCGTAATGAAAAAATTTCGTATCTTTTTTATAGCCATTCTTCTCATATAATCTTTGCGCAGATAAATTATCTATAGCTGTACTAAGACTTAGACTCTTGGCTCCGCTATTCTTTGCGTATTCTTTTACTTGTTGTAATAACATTTCTCCAATTCCTTTTTTTCTTGCTCTTTTTTCAACATATAAATCATTTAATATCCACGTTCTTTTCATCGATAAAGAGGAATAGCTAGGATAAAGTTGAGTAAAACCTATGTAATCATCACCGTCTTGAACAACGAAGATTACAGATTCGTTGTTTTCGATTCGTTCCTTTATATAACTTGCTGCACTCACGATATCATCTTCTCGTTTATAAAACATGCGATATTCATTAAATAAGCGAGCTACTTCTCCGATGTCTTTCTTTGTTGCTTGGATTATGTTCATTTTGCTCCTACCTCCACCAAAAATAATTGTCGCACTACAAAATCATTCCCTTCCATTTCTGGTTCCTTCATTTTAAAATGAAATGAGTATATTACATAGGCACAGTTTACAGAAATTTTAAGGGTACAAAACAGAGAGAAAAAGGAGAATTTGGGTATGAATATGGCTATTCATTTGCATAAAGAAATTACAGAGCCAGTATATATGCAATTATATAATTATTTTAAAGCGGAAATTTTAACAGGGAAGATAGAAGCGGGCACAAAATTGCCATCCATTCGATATTTAGCAAGTTATTTGTACATAAGTAAAAATACTGTTATTGATGCATACCAGCAATTATGGCTGGAAGGGTATGTGGAAAGTAAAGAGAAAAGTGGGTATACGGTTGTTTCCTTACCTAGTTATGAATATAAAAATGAACAAAAGCAATGGAACCATAAAAATAGTTTAAAGCAAACAGGACAGTATTCCGTTGATTTTCATTATGGGGATATTGATCAGACTAATTTTCCAACAAATGCTTGGAAAAAGACCCTGAAAGAAATAATGGAGGACAAGCAAAATGGGTGGATGAATTATGGAGATAAGCAGGGAGAATTAGAATTAAGAGAAGAAGTGGCTGGATACTTATACAGGTCACGTGGAATTCAGACGACAGCAGATCAGCTTGTTATTACAGCGGGCACGGAGCAGCTAATCCAAGTTGTATTATCACTTTTAAATGATTGCCCATTACATATAGGGATGGAGGAGCCAGGTTATAATGATGTGCGCAATGTATTCCAGGAAAAAGGGCTTTCTATATCTTCTATTCCAGTATCAGAAACAGATGGACATGACTTATCTTCTTTATTAAATAGTTCTTGTAATTTGGTCTATATTACCCCTTCCCATCAGTTTCCAACCGGGAAAATTATGCCTATTTCAAAGCGGATTGAGCTATTAGAGTGGGCAGAAAGGGAGAACGGGTATATAGTAGAAGATGATTATGACAGCGAATTTCGTTTTCAAGGTTCGCCAATTCCAAGTATGAAAGCAATTGACCAGCATGATCGAGTAATATATATGGGGACTTTTTCTAAATCATTCTTACCATCATTAAGAATAAGCTATATGGTATTACCTAATGTTTTACTAGAAAAATGGAAAAAGAAAAGGTATAACGAGACTCAACCGTGCTCTCCGCTATTACAGCAAGCTTTAGGGAAATTTATCCAAAAGGGAGAATTTGAACGGCATATTAAGCGTATGAGAAAAGTATATGAAAGAAAATATATCTTTTTGATTCAATGTATCAAGCGGTATATGGGAAATAAGGTGGAAATAATTGGTGAAAAAGCAGGTTTACATTTGCTTATTCGTATAGCTTTGAAAAATGAAGCTATCCTGCTATCAGAAGCAGAAAAAATAGGGATTAACGTTTATTCCACAAAACCATATTTTGCCGAGGAAAGGGCGAGTTACCCTCTGTTATTAGGGTTTGGAGGATTAAAAGAAAAGGAAATAGAAGAAGGAATCATAAACCTAGCAGACGCATGGTTTATGTAGAGGAGGAATATTTTTGGTATCTTTTGGAACATTTATAATCGGAGTAGCTGTAGCTATTATTACTTTCTTTGTACTCGACAATTTTACATCTCCTCTATTTCTAAACATCTTTATTTGTTATGTACTTGTATTTGTAACGATGTTAATAACAACATGGTATCGTATTCATGCAACTAGAAATATTGAGAGATTGGAAAAACTTTTTAGTAAGAATAACAAGCATCCCTATTATAGCTTTGTTCATGCTTTAAGTGTGAAAGAGGATAAAAGGGTAATTGTAAGCTACCGGAAACTAATGAAACGAAAAAAATATCAAGCTCATTATCCAATATTCACGATATTATTTTCTCTTTATTTTGGAAAAACGCTTGGACTTAGAGAAGAAGCTGAGAAAATAAAACATTCGGAAATGAAGTCCTATTATTTAGCCTTAATCAATATAGAAGAGCAACAATTTCATGATGCCCAGCAATGGATAACAAGGGTAAATAAGAAATGGATGAAAGAAGCACTATTAGCGGAAATCGCTATAAAAAAAGAGGAAAAGGATGTAGCGAAAAAGCATGCCAAAAGTGCTTTAAAGCATACGAAAGGAATCCAATATTATGTTTTAAAAAAGACATATGAAAGAGAATTCAACTTATAAAAACTGAATGTCAATCGTAGATGTTAGTTTCTTGTCTTGCTGTTTTTTCTTCTGAATAAAAATTTCCAGAATTTCATTTGTGCATACAGCATAAACTGGATTTTGATCAATTGAAACCGGAAATTCAATTAATCTTTGTTTTTCTTTGAGGAGATTAGAATCTTGCATTATTGCCTTAATAGTAAGCAAATTTTTAGTTACAGAAAGATGGATGCTGTTATCGTGACAATTCGCTAATAATGCTTCCACGATAAATTCTTTCTCCGTTTCGTACACATCAATTCGAAACTCAGTTTCATCTAATACGGAAGTCAACGGATCAAGAAAATGGTTTTTCAGCCATTCATCCATTAAACTTAACCAGTTATCATCATTCATAAAAATCCTCCTTAGTATATTTAATATATTCTTATAAGGAGGAAAGCGTGACGAAAATATAAAAAGGTTGTCTAAAGGCATTACACCTTCTTAAGACAACCCATTTTTTACTCATCATTTTCCACATAAGGCTCATACTCGTAAGCAGGCAAGTCACCAAACGTAGTCATAATTCCTTCTTCATCCAAACTTTGTTCATAGCGTTTATGCTGTTCATTAGGGTAAACCGTTATATTTCTTCCATCTATATCCACACCGACAAAGTTCTCGTAATCTTCCACATAGCCAATATTCTCATCACTTTCTGTGTAGACGTCATTATAATGGTCATAAACAGGATGAGCAAAATCAGACGGTGTTTCCGATGTTCCCCAGCTAGATACTTCCTGCCATGAATCCTCGGCATCATATACGACAGATTCATCTTTATTATCCATATCGAATTTTCCGAAAGGAGGCATTAATATTTCTTCTTCCACTGGCCGTTTCTCAGAGATTTTCTGATCAGGAGAATGCTCCTTACAATAAAGCGTTGTAGGAATAACTTCCAATCTTTCTATCGGGATATCTTGAGAGCATTCCGCACATTTTCCGTATGTTCCTTCATCAATTGCCTTTAAAGCATTTAACACCCCCATATATTCATGATGGTAATGTTCAGCAAGGGCAATATCCTTTTCGCGTTCATAAAGCTCCGTTCCTTCATCTCCTGGATGATTATCATAACTGGATAGCTCTCCAAGAGACTCATGGTAATGTCCATCTTTCAAATCTAAGTTATCATTATGTTCAAATCTAATTTCCAAATCACGTTTTTGTTCATTTAATACTTTTTGAAAATGGGACATTTGTTGTTTATTTAGCATAATAACCTAATCCTTTCAAGAAGTCGTTTGCTTTATTAGTATGAGCAAAAGAAACGATAACATTAAAGGAAATATGTACATAATTCAAATTTTATGTAAATAAAGATGTTTTTTTCCAAAAAATAAATCGTTAAAAATTGCTAGTAAATTAAGAAAAGAAGTTGGGGAAAATAGCGAAGTAATTAAATTAGGACAGGAGGTAATTGGTCATGGAAAGGAACAGCTTAGCTCCGCATGAATCATTAGATTTACATGAAGTGATAAATTTTAAAACACTCTGTGTAGCAAAATCAAAGTTAATGCAAGGTCTTGTTTTTGATGAAGAGCTAAAGAATTTAATGCAGAAAGATGTAGATCAGTCTATTCAGGCGCTTAGGGAACTACAAGAAGTATATAAGAATGTGCCATTCGAAACAGTAATCCCTCAAATGCGTCCAACGCCAATTATAGGTGGAGAGGAAGGTGTTATCCATTGAATAATGACTACTTAGATCCCATTAATGCGTTAAATATGCCAGAGCTTGCTGATATGACATTTGCGGTTGATTTTCTTATTCGCGCAAAAGAAGGGGTGAGAAATATAGCAACAGCTTTAACTGAAACAGCTTCACCAGACTTAAGAGTACTGTTACGAAAACAACTTAATCAGGCAATCCAGATGCACCAAGAAATAACAGATTTAATGATAGAAAAAAAATGGTTCCATCCTCATGATATGAGTGAACAATATAAGTTAGATCAACTTTCGGCAAAGAATACTATTATGATTGGAAATATGCATTTGTTTACTGGTGAAACGAATCGAAAAGGAATGTTTGATCGGACGCCTGATCAGCATTAAATATGGAGGTTAGATAGAATGAAAGCAGTAACTTACCAAGGGATTAAAAATGTGGAAGTAAAAGAAGTAGAAGATCCAAAGATTTTAAAACCTGATGATATGATTATTAAAGTGACAAGTACTGCGATATGCGGATCTGATTTACATTTAATCCATGGAATGATGCCAAACTTACAAGAAAATTATGTGATTGGCCATGAACCGATGGGGATAGTTGAAGAGGTTGGACCAGAAGTGACGAAAGTCAAAAAAGGTGACCGGGTTATTATTCCTTTCAATATTGCCTGTGGAGAATGCCAGTACTGCAAAAGTAATTTAGAAAGTCAATGTGACAATTCCAACGATAATGGAGATGTTGGTGCCTATTTTGGTTATTCAGGGAATGCGGGAGGTTATCCAGGCGGGCAAGCAGAGTATTTAAGAGTTCCTTTTGCAAATTTCACTCACTTTAAGATTCCAGAAACTTGTGAAGAACCTGATGAAAAATTGACGGTTATTGCCGATGCAATGACAACTGGATTTTGGAGTGTAGATAATGCGGGTGTAAAAGCTGGAGATACAGTCATAGTATTTGGGTGTGGACCAATTGGATTATTTGCACAAAAATTCGCATGGCTGAAAGGGGCAAAACGCGTCATTGCTGTCGATTATGTTGATTATCGTCTGCAGCATGCCAAACGTACAAATAAGGTAGAAATTGTTAATTTTGAACAGGTTGAAAATGTGGGAGCTTACTTAAAAGAACTCACAAAAGGCGGTGCCGATGTGGTGATTGATGCTGTTGGCATGGATGGAAAAATGAGCGATATGGAATTCCTAGCGAGCGGCATGAAGCTGCAAGGCGGCACAATGAGCGCTCTTGTGATGGCTGCCCAAGCGGTTCGTAAATGTGGTACCATCCAAATTACTGGCGTTTATGGCGGCAGATATAATGCTTTTCCTTTAGGAGATATCATGCAGCGCAATGTCAATATTCGTTCTGGACAAGCTCCTGTTATTCATTACATGCCATATATGTTTGAATTAGTTTCTACCGGAAAAATTGATCCGAGTGATGTCGTAAGTCATGTATTACCATTGAGTGAAGCAAAAAGAGGGTATGAAATTTTTGATGCGAAAATGGATAATTGTATAAAAGTTGTCTTAAAACCATAAGAAAGGCAGGATTATGTAATGGATTATGTATTACATGAAGTATTAGAAGTTCAAGAACTGGCTACGTTTAAAACGATTTGCATAACAAAAGCTAAAACGATGCGCGCACTTGTTTCCGATCCACAATTAAAAGAATTAATGCTGCAAGATGTGGATATATCAACAAGGCAGCTACAGGAATTTTCAACTATTTTATCGAAAGCGCAAGAAATGCCGAGAATGGGGGGAGAGAACGGATGAATTCCATTATAGAATATTTTACAGGCATGGATGCTTTAACTGATCAAATGATTGCAACAGATCTATTGATTTCTGCCAAAAGCGGAATTAGAAATTATTCCATGGCCATCACAGAAACGGGACATCCAGAGATAAAAGAAATCCTTGTCCGCCATCTAAATGAAGCACTTGACTTACATGAACAACTATCCCAATACATGACTGAAAAAGGGTGGTACCATGCATGGGATCCAAAGGAACAAGTGAACCTTAATTTGCAAAACATTCATACTGCTTTAAACTTACCGATACTTTAAGATAAAAAAGGAACTCGTTTGTGTGAACAGTTCCTTTTTTGTTTTTTGGTAATAGTTGTAAAAATAAAACAAAGTAATTAGGGAGGGTATTTACTTGTAATTTAGGATAAAAGCTGATTAGTAAAGTAACTTTTTGAAAAGTGAGAATAATTATTGAAACCCCTTACAATTAATGTTAATATGCCTATATACCAGCTGAGATATTATTAGTCAGATAGAAAACTTTTTTACATAAACAATTCGCTAAAGGAAGAACTGTAAGATTCAACATGGAGAAAGTTTGAACATAGAGAATTAGTCAAATGTTACTTACACAGGGATCTGCTTTATAAGTTGTAAAGAAAGGAGGAGCAAAAAAAGCAGAAGCTTATATTCCTAAAGATAAACACTTTACCATCTTTCAACAATTTAGGAAGGAAAAAAATTTATTTGATAACGTCATTGATGAATGGACCGAGGTACAGGGATAGGAATACGAAAGGAATATCAGTAAAAGGATAAATCAAAGAAAGCTGGGAGGAGAGGATTACTATGACTAAAATTACATTTCTAGGTGCAGGAAGTACCGTGTTTGCTAAAAATGTTCTTGGAGATTGTATGTTCGTTGATGCTTTAGATGGGTATGAATTTGCATTATATGATATTGATAAACAGCGTTTGCGGGATTCGGAACAAATGCTTACTAATTTGAAGGAAAGTCTAGGAAAAAACATTATAGTAAAAGCCTATACGGATCGAAAGGAGTCTTTGAAAGGAGCTAAATATGTAATCAATGCGATTCAGGTAGGCGGCTATAAGCCAAGTACGGTAATTGACTTTGAAATTCCCAAAAAATATGGCTTACGACAAACGATTGCGGATACAGTCGGCATCGGGGGAATATTCAGGAATTTAAGAACTATTCCCGTTATGCTCGATTTTGCAAAAGACATGGAAGAAGTTTGTCCTGATGCGTTATTTTTAAATTACACAAACCCAATGGCTGTGTTAACTGGGGTTATGAATCGTTTCACACCAATTAAAACAATTGGACTGTGTCACAGTGTGCAAATTTGTACAAAAGAATTATTTGAAGCATTGGGGATGGACCGAACAGGAGTGAAAGAAAAGATTGCGGGTATAAATCATATGGCCTGGCTTCTTGAAGTAAGCAAGGATGGAATTGATTTATATCCAGAAATTAAGCGGAGAGCTCGTGAATTGCAAAAAACTAAGCATGGTGATATGGTTCGGTTTGAGTTGATGGATAAGTTTGGTTATTATGTAACAGAGTCATCAGAACACAATGCTGAATATCATCCGTACTTTATTAAATCGCGTTATCCTGAGTTAATTGACCGTTTCAATATTCCATTAGATGAATATCCTCGTCGTTGTGAAAAGCAAATTAATGATTGGGTTGCAATGAGAGAGGATCTAGTTAACAATAAAGCCTTGGAACATGTTCGTTCCCGGGAATATGGATCACGTATTATAGAAGCAATTGAAACAGATGTCCCCTTTAAATTTGGTGGTAATGTTCTTAATACAGGAAGATTGATCAGCAATCTGCCGGAAAAAGCGTGTGTAGAAGTTCCTTGTATTGCGGATCGAAGCGGGATTACTCCCACCTATGTAGGAGATCTCCCTGAACAGCTTGCAGCACTAAACCGGACAAATATTAACACGCAATTGCTGACCATTGAAGCGGCAATGACATTGAAAAAGGAATATATTTACCAGGCAGCAATGCTTGATCCACATACAGCTTCTGAGTTATCGATGGACGATATCATCTGCTTATGTGACGAGTTAATAGAAGCGCATGGTGACTGGCTGCCGAATTTTACAACGGAAACTAGTGTTGGGTTAGCTAAATAGTACTCTCAAATATAGAGTGATCGTTTCCTCAAGGATTCGGTCTCTTTTTTAGAGTCGTTTTAAGGATTTTCTTATTTAGATGCTGACTTAAGGATTGAGGGAATTTGTCTGACATTTTTATGAAAAGAGAAAAGTAGCAGCAGAATAAAAAGAGTAGTAGTGCTATCATTTCAGGAATTATTTTTTGCTACCAATAGAAAAGGTTAACTGAGTGAATAAGTTTACCGCCCAGTTAACCTCTTTTTCGGATTTTTTAAGAATACTATAATTAAGTACTTTTACTCATTAAGAGGGGATAAAAATGCTCTCAATCTCTTGAAATTAGCTGTGATTTATAAAATGATGATTATAGGAAATAACTTCATAAAATCCATTTTTACTTCCGGGAATACGAATTACCATTCGAATAAACTTATAAGGAGGACCATGGGCTCCTTCAAAGCCAATTACATGTAATGTCACATCATAATTATCAGTCTCGTCAACTTGAGTAATGGATTCTATTCTTTCGTTTGTAAACATCTGTAGGTCACCATGATTTTCCATGATTTGAACAATAGTTGGACCAAGAAATCTTAAAAAGGCAGATTCTATTAGTGTAGGTTTAGAATTTTCCGGGATAACTTCTGTATTGGGATGTGGATTTGCGGCTGCTAGAGAATTTAACGATGTGAGAATTATTAATAATAAAATAAAACTTCTCATAATAATGATATCCTCCTATTGATTTATGCCTATTATTTGTAACAAAAATTAAACTATACGTATGTATATAAATTTGAGGTTCACATTAGTTCGATTTATGACGAATAAATTGAAATGGTTATAAGCCAGCATATTAGCTTTTTACCAAGAATGGAAGAGGAAATTGAACAAAACAATAATGAAGAAGCAAAGGATAGAAATATACTTTTATCTTTGAAGAAAATGGATTACTTAATCCATTGACAGAAACAAAGAATATACAATCTAGGTGGAGAAAGAAACGCTAATCGTATCCTTATTGACTGATGTTGGTTAGGCTATTTAATTAAAAAGGCCAAATGAGTGGCCGCATATTGACCACACATTTGACCACACATATACATCAATTAGGGTAAATACTTGAAAAACCTTTTAAAATAACCTACTTTGTTAACTAGAATGTTGTAGAGTGAATTAGTGTACTTTTCTTACATATCGTGATGATTATTATGTTTTTGTCTAGAATGGTTACGGTTCTTCACCTTTTTGCTCCCGCTAAGTGGCTCTGGCTGGCCAGATTGATTTCCTTTAGGAGCATTTCTGTGCATATCTTTGCTGTCATTTTTGTTCACTTTTTTTCTCTCCTTTCTATTATCATGAAGAGGTAATGCATCACTATCCTTTATAGAATGGTTTTTTATACACACATTTATACCGCATATTTTCACGATTCACTGCACAACTTATTGGTAAGCACCACGAATATAACTAGCAGGAGGATAAGAATATGCCTTATCATAGTAATAAACAAGAAGCTTTTCAAGATGCTCAACGGAATTTACTTGAAACACAAAATCTTTATCAAGATATCGTAAAAGATTCTGCAAACTATGGACATCAGCTAAAGCATCTAAAACAAGAAATTAATGAAACCTATCAACAAATAGAGAATGCTCTAGAAGTAGCATCTGAGCATCAAAGACAGCAATTAGAAAGCTTTCAAAGAGACTTAAAAAGCATTGTGGATGAAGTAAATGAAATTTAAAAAGGTAGACCATCAGAAAGTTTGCAGCTTTTTCGATGGTCTACTTTTTTGCTATGAAAAAAATACCATAAGATAAACTTATCGTATTTGATAACTTTCTTATTATTTACTTATGACAATCCTTGTATTAAAATTATAAATGGTAAATAGATAATAGAGATCAAATTGTTCGACTATTTTTCTATTTTTGGTATATGATTACAATGAGGGGGTAATACATATGGCAAAAGATTTTTATAATGCCCGCCAAACGTTTGAAGTGGGTGGGAAGCGTTATCACTACTATCAATTAGCAGCATTAGAAAAAGCTGGGATCGGTAAAGTATCGAAATTACCGTACTCTATCAAGGTATTACTAGAATCAGTTTTGCGACAAATGGATGATTTTGTTATTAAACAAGAGCATGTAGAAAACCTCGCAAAATGGGGAACAGATGAGGTAAAGGAAATTGATGTTCCATTCAAACCTTCGAGGGTAATCCTCCAGGATTTCACAGGAGTTCCAGCGGTGGTTGACCTTGCATCTTTACGTAAAGCAATGGCTGACCTAGGGGGAGATCCTAGTAAGATTAATCCAGAGAAACCAGTTGATTTAGTTATCGACCATAGTGTTCAGGTTGATAAATATGGAACTCCGGATGCATTAAAAGCAAATATGGAATTAGAATTTGAAAGAAATGCAGAAAGATATCAATTTTTAAGCTGGGCGCAAAAGGCATTTGATAACTATCGTGCTGTTCCGCCTGCAACCGGTATTGTTCACCAAGTGAATTTAGAATATTTAGCAAATGTAGTACATGTAAATGAAACAGCTGAAGGCGAGTATGAAACATTCCCTGATACATTAGTAGGTACTGATTCTCATACAACGATGATTAATGGTATCGGTGTTCTTGGCTGGGGTGTTGGTGGTATCGAAGCGGAAGCAGGTATGTTAGGACAACCTTCTTATTTTCCAGTTCCAGAAGTTGTAGGGGTAAAACTTATTGGCGAAATGCCAAATGGCTCTACTGCAACAGACTTAGCCTTAAAGGTAACGCAAGTACTTCGTGCAAAAGGAGTAGTTGGAAAGTTTGTTGAATTCTACGGACCTGGTGTGCCGCAACTACCACTTGCTGATCGGGCAACTATTGCGAATATGGCACCAGAATATGGAGCAACATGCGGTTTCTTCCCAGTTGATAATGAATCTTTAGCTTATATGAGACTAACTGGGCGTTCTGAAGAGCAAATTAATGTGGTTGAAGCTTACTGTAAGGAAAACGGTTTATTCTTTGATCCAAACTTAGAACCGGTTTATACGGATGTTGTAGAAATTGACTTAGCAGAAATTGAGCCAAATCTTTCTGGTCCAAAGCGTCCTCAAGATTTAATTCCACTTTCTAAATTGAAAGAGGTATTCAATGCGTCTGTAACAGCTCCAGAAGGAAACCAAGGGTTTGGCTTAAAAGCAGACGAATTTGATAAAGAAGTAGTAGTGAACTTTGCAAATGGGGATTCTACTACAATGAAAACAGGTTCTGTTGCTATCGCCGCAATTACAAGCTGTACAAATACATCGAATCCATATGTATTAGTTGGTGCAGGCTTAGTTGCGAAAAAAGCAGTCGAAAAAGGAATGGAAGTACCGAAGTTTGTGAAAACCTCTCTAGCACCAGGTTCAAAGGTAGTTACTGGCTATTTAAGAGATTCTGGTCTTCTTCCTTATTTAGAACAAATTGGTTTCAACCTTGTAGGATATGGATGTACTACATGTATTGGTAACTCTGGTCCGCTTCGCGAGGAAATCGAGAAGGCTATTGCGGATTCTGATTTACTTGTAACAAGTGTGCTATCTGGTAATCGTAACTTTGAAGGACGTATCCACCCACTAGTAAAAGCAAACTATTTAGCTTCACCGCCATTAGTTGTTGCATATGCTCTTGCTGGTACTGTTGATATTGACTTGCAAAAAGAACCAATTGGAAAAGATAAGGATGGTAATGATGTATTCTTCAAGGATATTTGGCCATCTACAGAAGAAGTAAATGAAGTAGTTCATCGTACAGTTACACCTGAACTATTTAATAAAGAATATGAAAGAGTATTTGATGATAACGAACGCTGGAATGAAATTCAAACAAGCAGCGATTCTTTATATAGCTTTGATGATACTTCTACTTATATTCAAAACCCGCCATTCTTCGAGGGCTTAAAACCTGATCCAGAGCAAGTATTACCATTAAAAGGCTTAAGAGTTGTAGGGAAATTCGGTGATTCTGTAACGACTGACCATATTTCTCCAGCTGGTGCCATTGGTGTAAATACTCCTGCAGGTAAGTACCTAAAAGATAATGGTGTACAGCCACGTGATTTCAACTCATATGGCTCTCGTCGTGGTAACCACGAAGTAATGATGAGAGGGACATTTGCGAATATCCGTATTCGTAACCAAATTGCTCCAGGTACAGAGGGTGGTTTCACTACGCACTGGCCAACTGGGGAAGTTACCTCCATTTATGATGCATGTATGAAGTATAAAGACGAAGGAACTGGCTTAATGGTTATTGCAGGAAAAGATTACGGAATGGGATCATCTCGTGACTGGGCTGCAAAAGGAACAAATCTGTTAGGCATTAAGACGGTTATCGCAGAAAGCTTCGAAAGAATTCATCGTTCTAACTTAGTGTTAATGGGAGTACTTCCATTACAGTTTAAAGAAGGCGAGAATGCGGAAAGCTTAGGATTAACTGGAAAAGAAACATTCAATGTTTATGTAGATGAAACAGTTAAACCACGTGATTTCCTAGAAGTTACAGCTACTACGGAAGATGGTAAGAAAATCACATTTGAAGCATTAGTACGTTTCGATTCAGAAGTAGAGATTGATTATTATCGCCATGGTGGTATTTTACCAATGGTATTACGTGATAAATTAAAAAACTAATAGATTAAGAGAAAAACTCTCTCTATTTAAAGTTGACATTATTTTTCTAATCTTTGGGTAAATTTCTTTGCTCACAAGTTAGAAAAAAAGTCTCTTTATAGAGAGAGTTTTTGTCATTCTCTCTAATAGTCCATTTTACTTAATCAAAAACTATAACTTAAGGAGAAAGCTATTTTATGAAAATAATTCCTGTACGCTATGATGTGAATAAGCTTCCTTATATAATAAGAAGTGCGGAGGAAAGTGATGCAGAACAGCTTGCTAGTGTTAGGTTACAGATAGATGGAGAAACAACTTTTCTAGATCGCGAACCTGGAGAGGGAGTACTTACTGAAAAAGAATTTATACACTTAATCCGCTCAGATAGCGAAGAGCCAAATCATTTGTTTTTAATTGCAGAGAGAGAAGATGGGCAAATTATTGGCTTTTCTCGCTGTGAGGGTTCTAACTTGCGGCGTCTTAAGCATAAAGTGGAATTCGGTATTGCTGTCTTAAAGGAATATTGGGGATATCAAATAGGTAGCCATTTATTAGAAGCTTCCATAAATTGGGGAGCGGAAAATGATATTACAAAAATGACATTATCGGTTATAGAATTAAATGAAAAAGCGATTAAACTATATAAACGATTTGGCTTTGAAATAGAAGGAGTCTTAAAAAAAGATAAACGATTAACTAACGGAGAATATTATTCTACCATTATAATGTCTCGATTTTTCTCCTAAAGGTATGGAAAACGATTCATTAGTAATTTAGAATAAACTTTGTTACTATGTATATGTTAGATAATAAAGGAGTGATGAAGATATGGCATTAACTTTTGGAAAAATGGTAGAAGAGGCTAGAAAAAATGTTCAAGGTATTTCTTCCGTTGAGGCGAAAAAGAAAATCGAAGAAAATCCTAATACTTACATAATTGATGTTCAAGATGCTACAGATGCCGGTGCTTGTGGTTTAATTCCTAGTTCCGTTAACATCTCTTTAGGAATGCTGCCAATTCGCGCAGATTTGGAATTACCAGAAGAATTGAGAGATCCAGAATTAGCGGATCGCAACCGTCCAGTTATTGTTACATGTGGTCTTGGAGGACAAGCGTCACTTGGTGCCTACCTATTAAAGCAAATGGGCTTCACAGATGTAGTCTTCATTGAGGGTGGAACTACCGCTTGGAAAAAAGAGGGCTTTGAAACAGTATAATATAAGATATTTGGTTAAATCTGCCGGTAAACAAATGTTTATCGGCAGTAATTGTATTTCCTTATTTTTTAATAACCTAATTGTTTATCGACGACGTTCAAAAGTTCTTTGCCTTCTTTGAAGCGCTCGATATTTTCCAAGAATAAATCCATATAGCGCTCAAGAGTATTGGGAGAAAAATATGCATTATGTGGTGATATAATCAGATTCTCCAGTTGCCAAATAGGATGTTGCGGTGGTAAAGGTTCTGTTTCGAAGACATCAAGAGCTGCACCTGCAATTTTCTTTTCTTTTAAGTGATTAATGAGCTCTTCTTCCACAATTGTATTTCCTCTTCCGATATTAATTAAAAAACTAGTTTTTTTCATGCTTTCTAATTTTTCTTTATTAATAAGATGGTACGTTTCTGGCGTTGAAGGTAAAGCTAGAATTAAAAAATCAGCTTCTGCCATCACTGATTCTAGCTGATCAAGCCCAACAATTTTATCGGCAGGATCGTCAGTTGCACGTATGGACGGTCTTTTTTTGCAGCCGATCACAAACATATCAAGTGCTTTAGCACGTTTTGCGATTTGCTTGCCAATCTCCCCATAACCAATAATCGCAACGGTTGCCCCTGAAAGATCAGTTATAGGGGTAGATGTCCACCTTCGATTTAACTGATTCCGAATCATATAAGAAATTCCCCTCGCTAAACCAGTCATCATTGCAATTGTATGCTCTGCTATAGGAACAGAAGTACATCCCTTTGTATTCGTAATGACGATATCATTCTTTTTGATTTCCTCTGTTAAAAGTGCATCTAAGCCAACACTTAAAGACTGCACCCATTTAAGATAGGGCGCTTGTTTAGTGATGGCTAATGAATCTGTTAATCCCAAAGTCAAGACAATATTGCAACCACTAATATCTTGGCTTATTGGCGGTTCGGGCTCCCCATATTGCCATGGATCTACTATATATTCTCCTCCAGTGGATTTTATTTTATCTAAATACTTTTGTGGAATAGTTCTCCGGATATAAATTTTCGGAATTAATTTCCTTTTAATCATTAATTTACTCCCTCAATTATTTGTTTGCTATTTACATACTCATAATAAATGTTTGCGAGTCGTTTAATGGCTTCTTCAATGATGTCCTCCTGACAGAATGTAAAGCTTAATCGCATATGATTATATCCTTCATCTTTTAAGAAGAAATGCTTACCAGCGATATAGGAAACTCCGGCTGATGCTGCAGCATCAATAAATTCACTTGTATCAATATGGCAAGGGAAGGTAATCCAAAGGAAAAATCCGCCATTTGCTTCATGAAAGGTAACATCATTACCAAAATATTGTTTTATCGCTGAAACCATAGCATTTTTACGCGATAAATAAAGGGAATTTAAATAGCTAATATGTTCATCCATATCGATTTGATCAAGTAAATTTTTTGTTACCTCTTGAACATAAACGCTTGTTAACCCATCGATTTTTAAAATCCGCATCTTTTCGATGATTTCCGTTAAGCCAATAGCCCAGCCGAGTCGTAAACCAGGGGCGATTATTTTGGAAAAAGTACTTAAGTAAACGACTCTTTCTGGCCCGTACGAATAAATAGCTGGAGAAAATGTTCCATCAAAAGAAAGCTCAACATAGGCATCATCTTCGATAATAAAGAAATTATACTCGTATGCTAATTCGGCAAGGCGTTTTCTTCTGTCTACTGATAGATTAACTCCTCCGGGATTTTGAAAATTCGGTATAACATACATTAATTTAGGGAGTGGTAAATTATTTTTAACTCTTTCGCTTAATTCCTGTTCCACTAAATCGACTCTTAAGCCATTTTCATCAATAGGGAAAGAAGTTAATTTCGTTTCTGCCAACTGAAATGTTTTCAGTGCGCCGAAGAATGTAGGTGCTTCTACCCATATTTCATCACCAGGGTCGGTTAAGGTTCTTGTGACTAAATCTATTGCCTGTGAACTGCCTGCAGTTACAAGTATTTCATTCTCCTTGGCTTTTATCTCGCGTAACTTTGATCTTTCTTTAATCCAGTTAATTACATCATTCACTCCTGCTCCACCACTATAAGCTAATGCATATCTTCCTTGTGTTTGCATGGCAGCTTCTGTAGCAGCGGTCATTTTATCAACCGGAAGTGATTCAGGTGCCGGAAATCCAAATGATAAGGGGATCAGATTATCCTGATTACCCGCAAAGGCGGAACCAATTACCTCGATGTTAGGAAATCTTCTACTATAGGAAAAAGGTTTTAATAATTGCATGCATATCACCGTCCAAAAATTAATTAAAAGCTTTATTTATGAATATAAGCTATTTATTTCGTGATGGGAAATATTAAAAATGCCTAAAAATAAGAGAAAACAAGAGATAGATTGATAAAAACATAGTTAAATAACGAATATTCGGAATTTTGTTATTTTTATAATAAGTTTCTCTTATCGCTATCCATATTGGCAAATATCTGTTTCGGTCAATAATCTTACATTAGACCATCATTCGACAAAAATTACAGCAACTATCTAACATGATATATGTGAAAAAAGGAAAATTCACAAAGAAATAAATGTAAACGCTACCTAATAAAATTTTTAAAAAATTTAAAAAAAACATTGTTTTAACAGATTTTTTTTCTTATAATGAAATCAAGTTAGATAATAGAACATGAATTGTGAGGTAAGTTAACATGAGTGAAATTACATTAGAGAAAATTGAAAGTATTGTAAAAGAAAAAAATGTAGAATTATTACATCTACAATTTGTGGATATTGAAGGAATTTTAAAAAATATTACAATTACTGCTCAACAATTAGATGATGCTGTAGAAGGAAAAATCATGATTGACGGTTCATCCATTAAAGGATTTTCTCCTATTAACAAATCAGATTCTTATTTATTACCAGACTTAAACACATTCGCAGTTTTGCCTTGGACTGAAACAGAAGGATATTCAGAAGCGCGGTTCCTTTGTTCTGTAACAAATCCTGATGGATCTTTATTTGAAGGTGATACTCGTAATGTTCTGAAGAAAACAGTGGAGCGTGCTGCTGAAAATGGATATAGTATTTCTGTCGGCCCAGAGTTAGAATTCTTCCTATTTGCAACCGACGAAAATGGATATCCAACTACAGAATTAGGGGATAGAGGCGGCTATTTTGAACCATCACCAAAGGATTTAGGAGAAAAAGTCCGTGTTGAAATTTTCAAAACATTAAGAGCAATGGGCTTCACTATCGAAGCACTTCACCATGAAGTAGCAGAAGGTCAACATGAGATTAACTTCAAATATGCAGATGCATTAACTGCAGCTGACTTGGCGACAACATATAAATGGGTTGTGAAAACAATCGCTTCTCAATATGGTTTACACGCAACGTTTATGCCAAAACCAGTATTCGGAATTAATGGTTCAGGAATGCATGTTAATATGTCATTCTTTAAAGATGGAGAAAATTGCTTCTATGATGCGAACGATGATTTAGAATTATCTGAAACAGCTTATTCATTTATTGCAGGTGTTTTAGAAAATGTTAAGAGTTTCGTAGCTGTTACCAATCCACTAGTAAACTCTTATAAGCGTTTAGTACCAGGATATGAAGCACCTTGCTACTTAGCATGGTCTGCCTCTAATCGTTCTGCTTTAATTCGTATTCCTGCAAAACGCGGAATGGCTACTCGTGTGGAGCTTCGTTGTCCAGACCCATCATCTAATCCATATTTAACATTTGCTGTTATTGCTGCAGCAGGTTTAGACGGAGTGGAAAGAGGTTTAAGAGCACCAGCACCAATTAACGAAGATATCTTCCATATGACAGATGAGCGTCGTGAAGAACTTGGAATTGATAGTTTACCTGGTGGATTAGAAGCTGCAATTGCTGAACTCGAAGCAGGAGAAATTGGTCTTAAAACACTTGGAGAGCATGTATTCACTGAGTATGTTGCTGCTAAGAAAGAAGAGTGGGATAGCTACCGTACAACAATCCATACTTGGGAAATTGAAAACTATCAATATAAATTCTAATTTACAAGTTAAATAGACGATTCCATAAACTGCAAATAACCACCTTTTCGGGTTGTTGATTTGCAGTTTTTCTTTTTATTCAAGCATTTAGGGTAGTATTCATAATGTCTATAGGGGATTTGCCTATTCTTTTTTATGTTCTTTTCTTTAAATTCCGGTAAGTTATGATAAAATAAAGAAGGATGTATGAAACAGAATGGATACGTCATCAGATTATTGTAATAAGGAGATTTGCTAAATGGAAAAAGTATTGATATTTGGTCATAAAAATCCGGATACGGATACTATTTGTTCTGCGATTGCGTATGCAGAATTAAAAAAGGCACTTGGAGTAGAAGCAGAAGCTGTTCGTCTTGGTGACGTTAGTGGAGAAACAAAGTTTGCGTTAGATTATTTTAAAACAGAAGCTCCTCGTTTTATTGAAAAGGCAGCTTCAGAAGCTAATTCAGTTATCTTGGTAGATCATAATGAATTCCAGCAAAGTGTGGAAGACATTAAAGATGTAACGATTTTAGAGGTAATTGATCACCATCGTATCGCTAATTTCGAGACAAGTGATCCTTTATATTACCGAGCGGAACCAGTGGGCTGTACGGCAACTATATTAAATAAAATGTATAAAGAAAATAATGTAGAAATCAAGAAAGAAGTTGCTGGATTAATGCTTTCAGCTATTATTTCTGATTCCTTATTATTTAAATCACCAACTTGCACAGACCAAGATGTACAAGCTGCCAAGGAATTAGCAGAAATTGCTGGTGTAAATGCAGAACAGTACGGATTAGACATGCTGAAAGCTGGTGCTGATTTAAGTGATAAAACAGTTGAACAATTACTAAGCATCGATGCAAAAGAATTTACAATGGGTACATATAAAGTAGAAATTGCACAAGTGAATGCAGTTGATACAAATGATGTCATTTCCAAACAAGCTGAATTAGAAACGTCTATTCAAGCAATCATCGACAAAAAAGGATTAGATTTATTCTTGCTTGTCGTAACGGATATTTTAAATAACGATTCTGTTGGTGTTGCTTTAGGCAATAAAGCAGAAACAGTAGAGAAGGCATTTAATGTATCATTAGAAAATAATAGCGCATTATTAAAAGGTGTCGTATCTCGTAAAAAACAAATCGTACCAGTTTTAACAGAGACTTTTGAAGCGCTATAATTACTTGTTTAAATAATCTTTTTAACACATGGTACTGATTTGGAAAGCAAACAATTGAAATAGAGGATAAGAGGCAGGTCTGTTCGCATGGTGAATGGATCTGTCTTTTTTATTGGTCTACATATGATTGTTCGGGTTTATATTTGGTTGGGTTTCTTGTGTCTCAGCTACTAAGGGAAAAAAACTGCCACTATAACTAGAGTGCAAATCATATTTCTGTTATAAATTCAACTAATTTTACGCACTCAAACTAATAAATATAAATAAATTGGTTAATCTATAAGTAAGTTTACAATAGAATTTAGAAAAAATACTTTATCAAATAAGAGGAGGAGGGAATAGTGTCACGAAAAACAACTATTTTTATATTCATGGTGTTTTCTAGCTTTTTCTTTATTATGTCCACTAATGTAGAAGCAAACACTGGTTTAAATATTGGGGAGGAAGCACCAGATTTTAAACTGAAAGATTTAAATGGAAAGACAGTGCGCTTATCTGATTATAGAGGAAAATCCGTCATGATAAATTTTTGGGCAACTTGGTGTCCACCTTGTAAAAAAGAAATGCTTGATATAGAAACTTTTTCTAAAAAAAAGCAAGATCACTGGATTGTTCTAGCGGTGAATGTGGATGGTGGAAATGAAAAGGGAGTTAGACAGTTTGTGAAGGAAAGAAATTTAACATTCCCGATCTTAATAGATAATAACGATATGGTTTCAAATCAATATGACATTCTAAGTATTCCCACAACGTTTTTTCTTAATGAAGATGGAATTATTATTAAAAAGGGCTTCACTATGTTAACACTTCAACAAATGATGGAAATGACAAAAGACTAACAGAGTAAAGTTCACAAAAAATTAACATTGTAAGCGCTTTACAACGGGTATAACATATACTATAATTACAAATGTAACAAAGGAGTGCACGCCTTGTTTATTTTCTGAAAAAATAAACTTTTCAAATAGATTTAAAGATTATTTCTTTTTATTGTAATAATTATCTAATTTTTTGGGAAATATGGAAATACAAAATACTTATTAAAGGAGAATAAAGATGAGAAAACCTCGTAAACGTTCATTTCAGGAACTTGTATTAGAAAATAAAATGCAATTACTAAAGGATAGAGAAGCGATTGAAAAAATTGAGGAACGGTTAGAAAGAAAGCATTTGAAAAAAGCTCGTTAATGTAGAAATTACCATCAATTCTACTTGTTCTTTTGAACAAACTATGGTAGAAGGAGATGATATGATGAGTAATCCTAAAAAAGACAGCAAACACTTTGTACCGAGTCATATTGGAACTAAATCTAGAAGCTTCGGCGGGAACAAAGGAAAGCAAATGCAGGATAAATCAGGACAACATGCTCAAGTAATACAAACAAAGGGCGAATAAATCCTTCCAATGGAATAAAGGAAGAAGAATAAAAAGCAATGGCTTCTTTTTTAATTGAGGCTATTGCTTTTTTGTTTTCTATAATTGAGTTACACATTTTCAGGGATAGTATATTGCATCCTGCATATATTAATGGTTATTAGATTAACACAGTATGAAAAGTACATAATCATTAACGAAAAAGAAGGAATATGTTAGTATTAATAAGGAATTAAATTTATTAAGAGATGTGAATGTATTGAATAACGAGAAAATAATTACAAATAGAAAATATCCAGAAATTTTCCTGATAGAAAAGGAATTTGAAGAACATGGATTTGTACAGGATGAAAAGAAAATTTTAAATGAAATACAAAAATTAACTGAGGCTGAGAATGGAAAAGAAATCTCTCAGTTATTAACGATTGCTGCCTTATCAAGAATGCACATCAATCAAGAAGATACGATCGCGGTTGCCTGGCTAAATAAAGCGATTGAGCTGGATGAAGAGAATAAAACAGCTCAAAAATACCTTTCCCAATTCGATTGGAAAAATTTCAGCGGCTTACTGGATTCACTGGTCTTTCCTAATATTCGCGAAACGGATAATCGGACCGCCAAACGAAAAATCGCTGAGCAATATATTAATAATTGCCGCTCGTTTTTAGAACAGATGGATGAGGAAGCTGCCCATCTGCAAAATCAGAAAAAAAATGCCTCCCTATATGAAAATGTGGAAGCTGTTGCTAAATATGAAGCAATTGAAGAGTTATTACAAAAGGTAATGGAGAAAACTTCTCAGTTATTAAAATCAGCTGAAGAGTATGAAGAGTCTATTAGTGGTGTTTTTCACACATCGATTTATTATGAGAGTGTAAAAAAATTAATTGAAGAACTGACTGAATTAAAAGATGAATGGACAAGCCTATTTGTAGAAGAGGATGAGGAAGACAACAAGACTCTTTCCTCTTTAGAAGAACTGCAGCAAATGATTGGGTTAGATGCTGTAAAAAAAAGAGTTCATGATTTTTATCAATTTTTACATTATCAAAAATCTCGGAAAAAGCTAGGCTATAATATTCAAGATGAATTAAGCTTGAATATGATCTTTACTGGAAATCCAGGTACTGGGAAAACTACTTTGGCAAGGTTGATGGCAAAAATTTATCATGAATTAGGCGTACTGCCAAGTGCTGAAGTAGTGGAAACTGACCGTTCTCAATTAATCGGCGGCTTTATGGGCCAAACAGAGGAAAATGTCCGTTCTGTTGTAAAACAAGCGGTTGGCGGTATCTTATTTATCGATGAAGCTTATAGTCTAAAAAGAGAGGGTCAGTCTGGAAATGATTATGGCCAAACAGCAATAGATACTCTTGTATCTTTAATGACAGGTTCAGAATTTGGTGGTAAATTTGCTGTCATTTTAGCGGGATATCCTGAAGAAATGCGCCAATTTTTGGACGGGAATCATGGTTTAAGAAGTCGGTTTCCTGCTTCTAATATGATTCATTTGCCTGATTATACACCATCGGAATTATTGGTGATTGGAGAAAGAATTGCTTCTGCGAATGACTATGTCATGACAGAGGACGGAAAAAAGGCATTGCTAAAAAGGCTTGAGAGAGAACAAGTTGATGAGAGCTTTGGAAATGCTCGAGCTGTTCGTAATATTGTACTGGATGCAATATTCAGCAAAGGCTCTCGAAAAGCAAACGAACAAGAAATATTTAAATATACACTATTGCAAGAAGCTGATTTTGTTTGTGAAGAAGAGGACAAACAAATTGATCCTGCAAAAGAGCTTAATGAATTGATTGGTTTATCAAAAGTAAAAGAGGAAATAAAAAAAATTATTGCGCTTGTTAAAGTGCAGCAATTAAGACAGGCTAAAGCCAAAAAGAATCTGCCTATTCAATTGCACGCTGTCTTCACGGGAAATCCAGGTACCGGTAAAACTACTGTTGCTAAATTATACGCCCAGTTTCTTAAGGATTGCGGAATATTAAAAAGAGGTCACTTAGTTGTTACAAGTAGAGCTGACTTTGTTGCCGGCTATGTTGGTCAATCAGCTATCAAGACAAGAAAAAAAATAAGAGAAGCGCTTGGCGGGGTGCTATTTATCGATGAAGCATATTCCTTAGTAGGAAATGGCGGTCAGGATTTTGGTAAAGAGGTCGTTGATACATTAGTCATGGAAATGACAAAGCACAATGAGAATTTAGTTGTTATTCTCGCAGGATATCCGAATGAAACAAATACTCTATTACAAAGCAATCCAGGATTAACGTCAAGGTTTAAAAAGTTTATCCATTTTGAAGATTATTCTGCAGCAGAATTAGTTGAAATCATGCAGTTATATGCGGGAAAATACGATTATTTATTATCAACTGATGCAATCCAATTACTGCAAAATATGCTGCCGACTGTTTCTACAGACGGAAATGGACGATTTGCAACTAATTTAATCGATGAAGCAGTTCAATTACAGGCTTTACGATTATCTGAACAATTGGAACAAGGAATAGATGCAGATGTTTCTACAATAACTGCTGAGGATATCGAAAGTGTGCTAAAAGAGAAAAAGAAAATCGATGAATAGGCTGGGGACGAATATGGATGGACAATTAATTACTTTATCTCCAGAAGGGATATAGAATTGTATTATGCTGATATCGATATGATCGGGGTCTCGTTAACCAATGATATAAAAGGATATGTGTCAAACAATTAAAGCATAAACCTTGGTATATAGGGATTTACAGGCGTTTCTTATGTGGTTTTTACCTTACTGTTTTTTCCTAACTTATCCTGAATTATTCAAATAATTAACAAATTGCTGTGATTAAGGACAATCCATGATAATCACGGTGACAACAAGTAGTAAAAAATATGCGTCGATTTGTTTATCTATTCAATGTTAGTCGCTAGAAGGGACATAGTTGTAGGTGTGGGGAGAGCTTAGAGGGGTGGCATTTCTTTGTTTTCTGAGAGTGAATGGAGAAAAATAAACGTAATATTAAGAAATGGAAATCGTGAGGAAGAATTTGTGGCCTATATGTATAAGAAAAAACTGAGGCTGAAAGAGAAAAAATAAATAACTTATATTAGGTACACTTTCATTATTGGGCAAATGAAATACTTACTCGTAGAACTCCTTAGCCACAGACTTAAAAGAAACAGATTTTAAATCGATCTTGATGCGTTTGAAGGTATATATTTGCTCTTGGTACGTCTTAGTATTAAAAATTTAGACAACAAAAAGTAAAATATATACAAATCTAAAGAGCCTGCAAGAATATTATGGAGAAAGTCAGATAGAAACAGGGTGAAAAGTGAAGATGAAATGTAAAATTAAAATAAGTATGGTGTGTGGATGGAAGTGTTAGAGTTACTTTACAATTGGAGTGATTAAATGGTTATAAATGATATTTACCTAAGAAGAAAAAACAAATTACTATTGAATATAGGTAATGAAAAAACTCCACAGAAAAACTACATTGCGACAATATTATTAAACATTGATAATTTGGGATTTACATTATCGAAAAATATTATTGAAATCCTATATACATATTCCACAAGTCAATTAAACAGTTTCTACATTGCTTTAATTAAAAATTTAAAAGAGTTAGTAGGAGCTAACAAACAATACAATCCAATGTATCCTAACTTTCCTCACCAAGTAATGGATGCAGATAACTCCGAGTTATTCATTAATGCTATTTTTCATTACTGGTCATTTGGATCATTACTTCCTAATTATAAAAAAGAAGAGAGATTACCATTATATGATATAACAACCAAGAAAGTAATAGAGATAGGTACCGAGGAAGAATTTGAAAGTATTTTTATAAATCTATTATCTTCTAAAACTTCTATTTCTGAAACTGATAAAGAGGATTTAAGATGGTTTTTCAATGAATATCCTGACAAAGTTAACAATATCTTACCTAAAGAAATACCTTCAAAAGAAAATGTAGCTTTGTTATCTAAATTGTTACTGCATAATAACATAAATACTTCTGTATTATTTGATTATGTAAAGACAGCTACTGATGTATTAAGAATTGCAGTTGCTATGTCAGAAGGAGATATTAGTTTAGCAACTAATACAAAGTTTAAAAGTTTCAAACGTAAGGAAAGACGTTTATTAATGTCCTTATTAGAAAATTGTTCTAATATTGAAGAGGATATGAAACGATATAAGAATAGATGGATTAGATTAGGTGAAAGATTACATCCTACAGAATTCAAAAGATATGAAAAAGTAAAAGAGGCTTTTACTAAGCTGAGAAATAATCAACCAATTCAAACATTTAATGGTGTGTTAACTGATGCGTTAGAAAATAATAGAATGGATCAAGCATTATCTTTATTAGTGAAAAGACCAGGGGAATTCGCACGTAAATTAGATCATTTAATAAGGTTGCATACTAACCCAAATGTAATACTAAATGAATTTAAAAATGTGGCGGATAGTGTTGAAACTACAGTGCTATTGCAAGTTAGAGAGCACTTTAAAAATAGAAATAATCAAAAAGAGAAAAGAACATTTTTCCCTAAGGGTAATGTTGCTAAATTATTTGTCATAGATAATAACCTTCCTGAGATTGAGGAGAATATATGCAATAGCATAGTACAAATCTGCGAAAATAGTTTAGTAAATGAGTATAAGAAAAGGGACTATCTTGGTAAGGTTTATCTAGATGAATCATTAAAAAATTATCTTGTGCCTTTTTCGCAACGGTCAGCAAGTAAATCACTTAAATCAGTAGTAAGAGGTTCAAAATTAGATATAAGCGATTCAACCAGTACTATTCGCTCCTTTATTTATTGGAAAGAAAATAATTTGGATAGAGCAGATATAGATTTGTCTGCAGTAATGTATGATGATAATTGGAATTATTTAGAGCATGTGTCCTATACAAATCTGAGATCATCAAAGTATAAAGCTTTTCATAGTGGGGATATTACTTCAGCTCCTCATGGAGCAAGTGAATTTATCGATTTAGAAATTGATTCTGTTAGAAAATTTGGAGGAAGATATACAGTACTTTCAATTCAATCCTTTACTGGTCAAACTTTTAGTGAATTACCCGAATGTTTTATGGGATGGATGGATAGGGAAAATCCTAATTCTGGAGAAATTTACGAACCTAAAACAGTCGAGAATAGAATGGACGTAACTTCTGATACTAGAGTTAGTATACCTATGATAATCGATCTTCATGAAAACAAAGTGATATGGACAGATATAGCACTTAGAAACAATCCTGATTATTACAATAATGTGGAAGGTAATAAAATAGGTATGGTATTAATGGGTAAAGCAATGACTACTTTAATTAAACCTAATCTTTATGAATTAATAGAATTGAATATTAAGGCAAGAGGGGAAAAATGTGATAATATAGAAGAGGCAGATATTGTATTTTCAATAAATCAAGGTATTACTCCTTTTGACCAGGATGTAATTGTGTCACAATATTTATAAGTTAAAATTGGGCTATTGCTCGTCTTCCTTCTATATCCATCTTCCTGAATTAGATGAGCAAATTCCCCGATTGTATAATTAAGGCTATGTTATATCTTCCTTCAAACTACAATCTGTGTGAATGAATTAGATATGACAATTTCCTTTATAAAGGTTAGGGTGATAATAGCCCTGACCTTTTATTGGATTGGATTTATTTAAAAGATGTAGTATTATGGATAATATTCGGTGGTACTCCTTTCTTTGTTTTGAAGCAGTAAAAACCAAGGAATCGGACTACTTAAAATGCTTTCTAATGAAAAATTAAATTCTAGTTGATACCATTTACATACATAAAATGAGTAATATTATGACTGTATTAAAAGAATTTGTTGAATAAATAAAAAAGAGAAAGTGTAAGTCGCTATTATAAGTAATTTAGTTGATGAATTTATGAGACTAGGTGAAAGAGTTATTTAATAAAACAGCTTATATATAATTGCTGGACAATAAAAATCTTTTTAAGAACCTATGGTCATATAATACATCAATTGGCATATCTGATGCAGCTGCGAAATTTAACGTTATCACAGAGTGATAAAAATGGTGATTATTTTATAAAAAGTTGAGTAAAGGAAGTGCTAGAAACCGTGGTATATGTGAGTTCTAGGAATATTGAATTATATTATGCTGATACCGATATGATGGGTGTTATTTATCATGCGAATTATCTTAAATTTTTTGAACGAGGAAGAACAGGTTTAATTGAAGATCTTGGGTATAGTTATTTAGAAATGGAGAATAAGGGGTATTTCGCCCCTGTATATGATGTGTATGCTCAATATAAAAAGCCATTACGCTATGGAGATCAGGCAAAGGTGAAAACCTGGGTAGAAACAAATGATGGCATAAAAACTGTATACGGATATCAGATTATTAATCAGGACGATGAAGTTTGTGTAGAGGGTACTACTACGCATATTATAGTCTCAAAAGAAACATTTAGACCTAAATCGTTTAAAAAGATGTTTCCAGAATGGTTTAATAAATATGAAGAAATTAAAAAGCAACCATCTGACAAGTAAGAATAGCAAAAGGGGGTTGCGATTATGGCCTTTGGTTTGAAGAAAAAGGAACTGATAGAATGGAAAAGAAAAATCGATAATGGAGAAATTGCTTTTTTAACTCATTATTGGCTGGATGATCGTTTTCCAGGCTGTAAGACTGTTACGAAAGTTGGCTGTGCGGATCTGGAGAAATTAAAAAACTGGGGAAAGAAATATGGCTTAAAAGAGGAATGGATACATTATCGGCATGACGGCTATTCTCATTTTGACCTATTAGGCGACACACAAAAGAAGATTTTAAAAGAAGAAGGAATTGACCATCCTTTACAATAGAGAAATAGTTTTTTTACACTTGATTAAGATAAGGGTGGAAAAAATATGTTGTTAAAAAAAACAGTGAGACACTTGATGTATCTCACTGTTTTTTTAAATTTTGCCCCTAAACAACAATTGAGCTTATTGAGCATGACGATATTCTGGTTCATTTGCAACTTCATTGAAATCTGCAAATAGATCATGATCATCAAAATACCATAAATCTTTTTCTTCGATATAGTAATGGATACCGTCTTTTTCTGTTTCTACCCCAATGTTAACTGGCTGCTCATTAGAAATTCCTAATGAAAATCCTTGCTGAACAGTACTGCATCCACCATAACGTGCAAAGAAGCGTACATAGTCACCGTCTTTTAACATCATTTCATCTTTATACCACTCAGCTGCTTTGTCACTAATTACAATTTTCATATTAACACCTCTTATGAATTTTGCTTCGACTACTTGAAGCATTTTAATTCTATTCCTAATTATAAGTTCATTATAAAGGAATGGACGAGAATTATCGAATATTTGAATTTAAGATAATTTCAAAAACATTCCTAAAGAGCTGTAAATTTTACTTTACTCTGCTTGTCCCTCTTTTTGCATATGCTCCATGATTTCTTTATAAATAGAAGGACTATATTTATTAATTGCATGCTCTGAATCTTGTAATGGATACATCTTATAATCTTTTTCATCCTTACTAGAAACAAAAGTGGGATAGAAAGAAGGTGCGTCCATTGTAATAGATGTCTGCTTTCCTAATTGCTTTTTCTTGACTGTAACAGTTACCATTCCACCAATATCCCGATACTCTTCGTCCTGACCAGATAAAAAGTTTCCTAATGAATAGACTACTAATCCTTTATGTCCATTTTTACCTTTTACCCACTCGATTGGCTGCAAAACATGTGGATGACTGCCGAATATAATATGCACACCTTCATCTACTAGAAATTGTGCCAATTCTTTTTGCTCATTAGATGGGAACCGTTGGTATTCATTTCCCCAATGAATCATCATCACGACAACATCTGCTTCTTTTTTTGCTTTTTGGATTTCACTGCTCATTCTTTTTTTATCCAATATATTTACAATATATTCTTTTCCTTCGGGAATAGGGATTCCATTTAAGCCATAAGTATAGGCTAGATAAGCAACTTTGATGCCCTTTTTCTTCAAGACAACGACTTTATCTTGATCATCCTGAGACAAGTAAGTTCCAACATGAGGGAGACCAATTTGATTTAAATAATCAAGGGAGAGCTTTTGTGCATCAACTCCACGATCTAGGGCATGATTATTAGCCGTTGTGACAATATCGATGCCTGCTTTTTTTAAACTATCAGCAATTTCATGTGGACTATTGAAAGCAGGATATCCGGATAAACCAATCGATTCTCCGGCAACAATTGTTTCTTGATTTGCTATTAGCAAATCAGGTTTCTTTAATTCGCTTGTTATATTATCTAGCATTTTATCAAAATTAAACCGATTTCCTTCTCGTGCATCATTGTAGACACGATCATGGATTAAAATGTCGCCGATTGCAGCTAATGTAATTTCGCTGGATTCTTCTTTTGCTAAATTTCCTTTGTCGCTTCCTGAATTAGGACGCACTTCTTTATAGGCAGAAGATGAATGGTCTATTGTATATGTAAGTATTATGCCGATTATACCAAAAAGAAGAAGGAGGAAAACGAATAATAGATGTGTTTTTTTCTGCATAGCTAGCCTCTTTACAATTCTAAATTTTATTTATTTCTTTACATTTAATAGCATACCAAAAAAATACTAGTTTGTAAGGAAAATAGGAGATTTTTACATAAAATAGGCATTCAGTAACTTTTTTGTGTCGTACATACTTTAAGAATTATACAACGGAAAAAAGATACTCATAGTTGTACCTTTCTCTCGTGAACTAATGATATTCATCTTTCCATCATACTTCTCAACTAGTTGTTTACACACATATAGACCCATCCCTGTTCCGTTTTTTTTAGTTGTTTGCAGTGGTATAAATAAGTTTTTTAATTGTGCTTCCGGTATTCCGCATCCATTGTCTTTAATCTCAATAACTAATTGATTTCTTTGTTTTCTTGTGGCTATTGTTACTTCTTTTGGAATAGATGAAAGATTTGCTTCTGTTGCTTCGAAAGCATTTTTTACTATATTAACTAACACCTGTGTTAAATGTTGTTTATGGCCCTTGCATAAAAGTACGTCAGTGGAAAATTTTGTTATTAGATTTATGTCTTTTAAATGAGCCTCACTTTTAAAAATAGGTATTAAATTTAGGAGTAATTCGTTTATAGATAATGGAGTGATATCGTCTGCTTGTTGTTTGGAAAGCGTTAAAAAGTCTGTGATTAACTCATTTGCACGTGTTAATTCTCCAAGAGCGATATCGGTGTACTGATGAATAAGTTCGACATTATTTGTTTGTTTGATTAATTGAAGGAAGCCACTTACAGAAGTTAATGGATTACGCACTTCATGTGTAATACTTGTAACCATTTTGGCAATATTTTCACTGTAAGTGGTGGAAAGAGAGAGTGATTGCAAACTATCTGTTAGTGCTTCCATGGTTGCTGATTGTTCTTGCAGCTTTTCCTCCACATGCTTCCATTTATTGATAAAACATTTATAAGTTGCCTCAGATACATGAAAAGATGTAGCGGGTAAGGTCATTTTGTATTCGCTCCTTTAACAATTATAGTAAAAGGTATGACGAAATAAATCATTTTATGTCAAATAAATATTCGACCAAGAAAAAAAGACCATAATCGGTCTTTTTTTCTTATAACCAGTTTACTTTTGGCTCTGTTTTATTAATAATTCGTTTAATATTCGCTCGATGTCTATAGACAACAAAAATTGTAAGAATCGCCAGGATGATAATGAGTAATTTATCTTCCCATAGAATAAAGGAATATATTAATCCCGCCAAACCAGCAATCATTGAGGACAGCGACACATATTTTGATAAATAGAGCGAAATAAAAAAGACCGCAACAATAATCAAGAATAAGATAGGTTCGTGTCCAAGAAGAATTCCTGCTGAAGTAGCAACTGCTTTTCCTCCCTTGAAACCTGCAAAAATGGGATACATATGGCCAATAACGGCAAATACTCCGATTATAAGCGGATTAATATCTATTTCCACATCCCAAATAAGTGCGACCAACAGTGGGAGAACTGTTGCAATTGTTCCTTTCAGTATATCGGAGATTGTAACAGCAAAGCCTGCTTTTTTTCCAAGAACTCGAAATGTATTTGTACCACCTAAGTTGCCACTGCCATGTTCTCGTATATCTATATTGTAAAAGGATTTGCCTATTATTAGTCCAGAAGGAATAGATCCAATTAAATAAGCGAGTATAATTAAAAGTCCAATAATCAATTTCGTATTCTCCTTCACGTATACTATTTGCCTTTATATTGTACCATGTAATTGCGAAAACTCATCATTTTTTCAAAAAAAATTATCTATATATCTTTGCCACTAATGGTAAAAACTAAAGGGAAATAAGTTGGATTTTGTTGAGAAGAGGGGGGAAAAGATGAAACAATTATTCTTTTTTCTATTCATTATTTTTATCATTTTTTATAGTAGTACCATTTATCACCATTTGAAAAAACCACTGCCAAGGGGATTGTCAATGGAAGGCGTTATTCATCAGGTGAAGGATGTTGAACTATTAACAGATTTAACCTACAAAAATAACCAAAAGAAAAGAATGGTTCAGCATGAAATAATTAATTCCATGATAAAGGAAGTAGAGAAAGCAAATGAATTTATCATAATTGATATGTTTTTATTTAATAAAGATACAAATGAAGACCAGCAATATCCAAAGTTAGTAGAAAAGTTTACAGAAGTGTTAATTAAGAAAAAGCAAGAAAAACCAATGATAAATATTATTTTTATAACGGATAAAATTAATACTGTGTACGATTCTTATCCGTCAGAAGAATTTAAGCAATTAAAAGAAAACGGAGTGAAAGTGATAGAAACAGAGCTGAATGACTTGCGAGATTCTAATCCACTTTATTCTGGCTTTTGGCGTATGTTTGGACAGTGGCTAAAAACAAGAGGAGATGGTCATCTACCTAATTTGCTTGCAAAAAGCGCTCCAAAAGTAACAGCTATATCCTATTTAGAATTACTTAACATAAAAGCAAATCATCGGAAAGTCATAATTACCGAAACAACAGCGATTATCTCGAGTGGTAATATTCATAATGCAAGCGGTTATCACTCTAATGCTGCCTTTAAAGTGCATGGGAATATCCTTAACGAATTGCTAAAAAGTGAGGAGAGTGCAGCAAGATTAAGTGAACCGATTGATTTGCCGAGAATAAAAGAACAAGCTGAATCGAAAAGTGCTAATGTGAAAATTCAATTATTAACTGAAGGGAAAATTGGTAAGCATATACTACAGGAAATTAAAAATACCAAAAAAAGCGAAACGATTTGGATAGGCATGCTCTATTTAGCAGATCAAAAAGTAATCAAGGAAATAAAGGCAGCTGCTAAAAGAGATGTAAGGATATATATAATATTAGACCCAAATCAAAATGCATTTGGCAATAAAAAAATTGGCTTACCCAATATCCCAGTTGTTGCTGACCTAAGAAAAGCAAAAGCCGCAAAGAACATTCACATTAAATGGTATAACACAGGAAAAGAGCAATTTCATCCGAAACTCTTATATATAGAAAGATTGAAAGATAGAGAAAGTATCATTATAAGCGGTTCAGCCAATCTTACGCAAAGAAATCTTTATGATTTTAATTTGGAAACAGATATAAAAATCATAGCCAACCATAAAGAAAAAATTATGAGAGAAACAAAGACCTATTTCCAAAAATTATGGGGAAATGAACAGGCTCTTTTTACAAAAGGGGTAGATAAGCAAAAAAACTTCCCCATGTTTCGCTATATTATTTATCGTTTGCAAAGGATACTAGGTTTTACGACTTATTAATTTAATTAATAATTTCTGACCCTTTTCAAATAATAATATTACGGAAATGGAGGGAAAGATAATGAATAAAAAAGAAATTTTAACTTCATCAGAGCTTGCAACATTATGGATGACATATCAAGAAAAAACAATGTTTCTTCGAGTCGTTGAGTATTTCCATGCTGTTAATGAAGAGAAGAAAGAGAAAAACTTCTATGAAAGACATTTAACCAAGTTAGCAAAAGAAATAAAGAAAATAGAAGCGATATTGATAGCGGAAGGTGCAGTTATTCCACATGGATTTTCTGACCAAGATGTAAATAAACAAGCTCCACCTTTATTTCAACCAACCTTTGCCTTGCAAATCGTAAGAATGCTCGCAGAAATAGGCATGGGACTACATGCTTTACATTTAGCAAGATCCTATCGAAAGGATATAATTCGTTTATACCAAGAATTATCAGTTACAACCCAGCATTGTTATGAAGAATGTACAGAACTGCTAATAGAAAAAGGAGCATTAAGCCGCCCACCTCAAGTCGCAATGCCTGAGCAAGTAGAAGTGGTTGTTAGTACGGAGTATTTGAAAGGCACAAAGATATTAGGAGATAAAAGGGTTTTAAATACGGTAGAGGTTTCTTTTCTCTATCAATCGATTGAAAGCAATAGTATTGGTCAACAATTAATAACTGGTTTTGCTCAAGTAACAAAAGATCCTGAGTTAAAAAAATTTTTTGCGGAAGGAAAAGAACTATCCAAAAAAATCATTGCGAAACTTTCCAAGAAATTAACGGATGATGATATACAAGTTCCCTTAGGGTGGGTTGGTAGTCCAACACTTTCCACGACTGCCCCATTTTCCGATAAATTAATGCTATATTGTATAAGTTTATTTTGTAGTTTTGGACTTGGCAGCAATGCTATTGGTACGACCTTCAGCTTACGCAAAGACTTGTCAGCAACCTTTATTCCACTTATTGCAAAGATTTATGATTATGGAGTACAAGGTGCAGAGTTAATGGCAAAAAAAGGATACACAGAAGAGCCGCCAGCAATGGAGAATCGTCAAAATTTAATAAACAGAAAATAATTCATTCCTATTTAAAGGGATTTGCATTTTACTTATCAGTATATAGAAATAGTGCTATGATTACCATATAGATGATCTTGTTAAAGGGAGATGGCGCTATAGTGACTGGATTTTTCAGTTTGGAAAAAGATTTAGCACAAAAAATAAATAAACTTATGGAAATGAGCAGGAGATTTTCAGAAAGAGCAAAGGAAATAGATGAAACTGCATCATTTCCCTTTGATAATGTAAAAGAATTACAGGAATCAGGTTACACAAGTTTAACCATACCAAAGGAGTTTGGCGGACAAGAAATCTCATTATATGAATTGGTAAGATTACAAGAAGTGATTGCCCAAGGCGATGGATCTACTGCTTTATCCATCGGTTGGCATATGGGAATCGTAAGAAATATCCAAGAAGCAAATTGGAATAAAGATACATTAACAGAGGTATATGAGAACCTTTTATCTGGTTCCTTAATTAATGGAGCTGCGACAGAACCGCAAACTGGCAGTCCCACTAGAGGTGGAAAACCACAAACTACCGCAGAAAAAAAGGGCCAGAGTTGGGTTATAAATGGACATAAATCCTTTACAACGATGTCTCCTGTTTTAGATTATTTTCTTGTAACGGCATCCATAAATGATACAGACGATGTAGGGAATTTCTTAATTCCTAAAGAGTGTAGAGGCATTCGTATAGAAAACACATGGGATAGCATTGCTTTAAGAGGAACAGGAAGCAACGATGTTTATTTTGAAAATGTGGAAATTCCAGCTCGTTATTTTGTCGAAAAATTAGATAGTCGAAAAAAAATTAATCCCTGGCTTCTGCATATTCCGGCATGTTATTTAGGAATCGCTGGTGCTGCACAAAAAGAAGCTGTTGCTTTTGCGAAAAACTATTCTCCAAATAGTATTAAAGGAACAATCAGCGATATTCCGAGCGTAAGATCCAAAATAGGGGAAATAGAGTTAAAAATGCAAACGGCTAAACACTTTCTATATTCCGTAAGTAAAAAATGGGATGAAGCAGATAAAGAGCAGCAATCCCATATGCTGCCAGAATTAAGTGCTGTTAAATTAGTGGTCACGAATACTGCCATTGAAGTGGTAGATATAGCAATGCGTATCGTCGGCGCACGCAGCCTTTCTGCAAAAAGTCCGCTTCAGCGCTACTACCGAGATGTACGCGCAGGCTTACATAACCCACCAATGGATGATATGACGATTGAGCAGCTGGCACGAAAGTCGATAAATGAATATTAAATAATATTTCAAAGAAATCTGGGAAAAAACCTATCTATCGCAAAAGTCGAGCGTCCTTCTCTGCATGTCGCTATTTTTTAAGGTTGTTCAGTGTGCGAATAATTACCGCCAATTTCTTTGTGGAAAGAATAAAAATCCCGAACAATTATACAGAATTTTAATTGAAAACGACGGATAATTAACTGGTTATAAATGACGGCTGGAATACTAATGTCCAGCCGCCATAAACAGATGTTTAGCTAACTTTTTCCCTATCAACTTTTATTTTATTTGTCCGATAATGGCGTAGAAAATGATTTTCTATTTTAAATGAACCATTTATGTATCTTTTTAATCCAATCACTGCCAATTCCTCTATCAAAATTAAACCAAGAAAAGCATAAATGAAAATACTCAATAAAAATCCCTCCTTCAGCAGGTTTATAACTTCTATTTCAATTCCTTTTTTTCCGAAAATCAAAACAATGGACTATCATAAAATAATATGAACATCTATATTTTTAAGAACATAAATATAAATAGTAAATTCCAATAAAAAAATAGTGCAAAACGATTGAAAAATATAGAAGAATAACGCATAATCAAATCTTGAATAATCATTTTTATGAACATTAAACACATTTATGTAAAAAGTGTTTTATCTATATAAGATATAAAATAAACATATAAAGGGAGATGGAAGATGAAAATAAGAGTTTCTGCCGTACAATACAAATTAGAAAACATTAAGTCATTTGAAGAATTTGCTAAACAATGTGAGCATTATGTTCGAACAGCGCTTGAATTTGGTGCAGAATTTGTTTTATTTCCTGAATTTTTTACAACACAGCTGTTATCTATGGGAGATGAAAATAACGCCTTAACAATCAATGAGCTCCCTGGATTTACGGAGCAATATCAGGAATTATTCAGATCATTTGCTGTGGAAACGGGAATGCATATTATCGGTGGAACTCATGTTATTCGCAGAGAAGATAAATTATTTAATGTAGCTCATTTGTTTTATCCAGATGGAAGAATAGAAGAACAAGCAAAACTTCATATCACACCTACAGAAGAATATGAATGGAATATGGAAAAAGGGGACTCCTTCCGTATTTTTGATACAGATAAAGGAAAAATTGCCATTCTAACTTGTTATGATATTGAATTTCCAGAAATTGTCCGTATGGCAAAAGCAGCAGGAGCAGATGTGATTTTTTGTCCATCTTGTACAGATGATCGTCATGGTTTTCATCGCGTTCGCTATACTTGTCATGCAAGGGCCATTGAAAATCAAGTATATGTAGTTGTAACAGGAACAGTTGGAAGCTTAACGAATGTGGACTTTATGCGAGCCAACTTTGGGCAGGCAGCAGTCATTACTCCTAATGATATCCCATTCCCCCCACAAGGAATTCTCGTTGAAGGGGAATTAAATAATGATATGATTGTAACAGCAGATTTAGATCTTTCCTTATTATATGAAGTAAGAGAAAAAGGTTCTGTCACAACATGGAGAGATAGAAGAACAGATCTTTATCCAGACTGGAATTCGACTGTGGAAGGATGATTACTGCATGATCTTTAGTGAGTTTTTTCTTTATGATGAGGAAAAACCGATTCGATGTACGGTCCGAAATTATCAAGAAAGAGATTTTAACGAACTAATTGCTATTCAAGCAGAATGTTTTCCTGCCCCGTTTCCAGAAGATCTCTGGTGGAACGATGAACAATTAGCAAGTCATCTTGCTTATTTCCCACAAGGGGCAATCTGTGTGGAAGTGGAGGGAGAACTTGCTGGATCATTAACAAGTCTCCGTACAATTTATGATCCTGAACATTCCCAGCACACTTGGGGGAAAATAACCGATAATGGCTATATTACCACACATGATGAGAATGGAAATGCATTATATGTAGTCGATATTAGTATCCGGCCAAAATATCGTAAGCTCGGTTTAGGTAAAGTGCTAATACAAAGTGCCTATTATTTAGTTATACACTTAGGCATAGATCGATTACTGGGCGGTGGAAGAATGCCAGGTTACAGAAAAGTGGCCGACAAACTATCTCCCGCAAAATATTTAGACTATGTGATGGCAGGCAAATTGCAAGACCCTGTTCTAACGTTTTTACTGCGATGCGGAAGAACGCCAGTAACGATATTGTCTAACTACTTGGACGATGAAGATTCTTTAAATTATGCAGTATTAATGGAATGGAAAAATCCCTTTCAAAACATATAAAAATAGCGAATGTCTTATTTGATCTTTGAGGAGTGAATAGATTACTCCTCTTAAGATCGAGTGAGACATTTTTTATATACGGCTTATGGTGGAGAAATTCCCTGCTAATAAGAAAACACCTACCAATAATCGGATAATAGTCTAGAATTCCATATTAAAAACTCCTCATTCAAAATTTGTCTTAAGTTAATCAATTTCCCCATTCCTATAAAAATCTCATAACAAAATATCCTCTAACTATTGACACTTACGTTGCGTAATTCTTTACAGTAGCAGTTGGAGGAGGTACAAAAAGATGGATAGGAGAGTAAAAGGAGTAGCTGAAAAGCGGGATATAATTTTCCATAAACTTGCAGCCTTTGTGATCTATCTCCCGAATCTAAAAAAGTATAAGTAAAATTAATGAATGGTATGGCATTTTTAATGAAAAACTTGCCAAATACTATCCTGCTCCCTTTATGGATAGGTCCAATCCATATTAAAACGATTTATCAAAACATTAATCAATATGGTAATGGATTAGCAAAATTTACGACTGAAGCGATAAGAGTCTATTCAGATAATAAAAAAGGTGGTAACAATGAAAATAGTAATCGAAAATACAACCGAGCAATATGAAAAGTTGTTCTCTATGGAGGATGAAAAAGAAAACTACTTTCGGTATTCCATGATGAAACCTTTTGAAAAAATGTGGAATACGATTAATGTTCCTTTAAAAGCTAATCAATCTAATGGATATGACGTAATAATGGCTGCAAAAATGCTTGGATATCTTGATGTTACGAAAACCGAAATCGGAAAGATAGCGTTAGAGAATCTAAAGAAGATTCATGCACTTCAAACGGCATATGATACCTTGAATCACTGTACTGATTTTATACAAGAGAAGAACTTAAAAATAAATAATGATGAATTGAAATTTGGAATGCATATTGCTGATCCTAAAAAGCTAGAATTACAAAAAGGTTATTGTGGCTTTGGGGGAATTCCAGGGTTTATTCAAGTGGCAATTTTCCCTAACTCCTATAATATACCTAAAATCCCTGCTGTCATTGCACATGAATTTCATCATAATCTCCGTTTTTCTTATTTTGATTGGGATCATGGTAATGTTACAGTTGGAGATTACCTAATTATAGAAGGTTTAGCAGAGTCATTTGCAAAAGAGTTATACGGAGAAAGCAATTTAGGTCCTTGGGTTACTTCTTTTCATAAAGAAGATTTAGAATACTCAATCGGCATAATAAAAGATGCAGTAAATGTTAAATGCTTTGCTGAGGTTAGCAGTTATATGTTTGGTGACACCATTGCAATAGAACAGGGATATCAACCTGTTGGGCTATCACCGTTTGCGGGATATGCAGTTGGATACCAAGCAGTACAGTCCTTCATGAAAGCTAATAATGTGGGGATAAGAGAAGCAACCTTACTTAGTGCAGAGGAAATACTAAACAATTGTGAACTGTTTTCCTGATATCGTTTTTATCTATGAAGGGTGGGACATAAGTATTTCAATCAAATATTCCACGAACAATTATACGTACACACTAAAAAATATTCGTATAATTGTTCGTGGTTTTATTAATTTTAGAAAGAAGGTTTGTGGTAATCATCCGCAGCGTGAATACACTTCGCTTTCCATGGGGCGTGTGCCAAGCCTCCCAGCCACTTTTCTTGTTTAAGCAATTCATAAATGATTCTATTTGAAAAATAACCAATACGTTAAAGGAAAAGAAATAATGACCAATATGCTCAATCTACTATACTTTAAGATTCTTGATTGGAAGGAGAGTAAACCTGATTATAGATTCTTAGTAGAGACTACTTTTCTATCCTCTCCTCATTGCCAAAAATATCCGTACAGTTGCTAATTACAAAATGCTTTATAAAGTCCCTGAATCATTTTATTTAGACGTTGTTTGAGATTACACTTTTGAAGCCTTTAGAGAAAGAGTGTATTTACTTAGGTTAACGTAAAGTTAAAAAGAAATCAAAAACGTTGTAGCTGCTTTCGGAAAAATATAACGAATCACTTCCAGGAGGGTTAAAAACTGTTTACGAATGGATCTATAAAGAAATCTATGGTGCTGACTTTTCCATCTTGGCTAATGCTATGGAAAAGTGTATATTTTAACCCTCTTTCCACATTATTTTCCGATTACCATATAGATTGTAATTTCTTTTATTTAAAAAGCTTCTTATTTAGAAAGAAGCAGCATAAAGGGGGAAAAAATCTTTTAGCATTAAAACGGGGTAAAAAAACGTAAAACAAAAAATAATATTTGACATGTAATTAATTAAGTTATATATTATTAAATGGTTAATAATTAAGAAGTTAAACATTTATTTGTAAAGTAATTTAAGAAAGGATGGGGGATAGGTGCATAATGGCGAAGAGCTTTTTGAAGTCGCTGCGATGTTTGGCAATTTTATTAAAAATATAACTAGTGACTTTAATAAAAATAGTAGTGATTTAAATATTACTCAATATAAACTGCTTTTTCATTTAGATAAGGTAGGATCCCTTAATGTTTCAGATCTCGCCAAAAGCGTACACATTACTAACGCTGCTGTAACAACTATAACTGATCAGCTATTGGCGGATGACTATATTACAAAAGATCGATCAAAGACAGATCGAAGGGTAGTCAATATTACCATTACCGATAAAGGAAGAACTATCGTTAATAATATGAAAAAAGAGCAGCAGAATAAAATGAAGGAACACTTTCACAAGCTAACAGAGGAAGATATTCAACATTTAAAACGTATCTTTAAATTATTAAACGAGAATTTCTAATATTTTATAAAGAAAAGAGAGAATGCAATGGAACATTTAACACAAAAGAAAAAGCTGTCGATTATGATTGCAATCATGGCAGCGATGTTTTTTGCAGCGATTAACCAAACAATCGTTAGTACTGCAATGCCGAAAATCATTTCGATCCTTGATGGGATGGACTATTATACATGGACCATTAATATTTATATGCTCACATCCACAATTGCCACAGTGCTTGTTGGAAAGCTATCCGATATGTATGGACGTAAGCCGTTCTTATTAATTGGGATATTATTATTTATGGTTGGTGCTTTCTTAACAGGTACTTCCAATGACGTATTTCAATTTATTGCATACCGCGGTATCCAAGGGATAGGTGCTGGTATTATTCAATCTTCCGCTTTTACAGCAGTTGGTGACTTATTCCCGCCTCGTGAACGTGGAAAATGGATGGGATTATTAACGGCTGTATTTGGTTTCTCCAGTGTACTTGGCCCTCTATTAGGAGGATACTTAGTTGATCATTTAGATTGGCACTGGTTATTCTGGATTTTCCTACCAATTGGAATTATTGCATTTGGTATGATTATGGCACTATTCCCTAAAGTAGAAGGAAACGGAAAACAAAGTATTGATTACATTGGATCCTTATTTATGACTGTCGCAATTGTTCCATTATTATTGGCCTTTTCATGGGCAGGAACAGAGTATGCATGGGGATCCGTACAAATTCTCGGATTGATTGCAGCAAGTATTGTTTTTGCTATTGTGTTTGTATTGGTGGAAAAGAAAGCAAAAAATCCAATTTTACCATTACATCTATTCAAAAATAATATTGTTACTGTTTCTAATATAATTGGTTTTATTATGAACTTTGGAATGATGGGTGCCATGATTTATCTATCTTTCTTCGTTCAAGGTGTATTAGGGATATCTCCTACTTATGCTGGTTATGTAACAATGCCAATGTCTATTGTTATGGTTATCTCAAGTACCATTATAGGTCAGTTAATTTCAAAAACAGGGAAATACAAACGTTTTGCCTTAATCGGGGTTCCAACAATGATCGCTGGTATGGCCATTATGATTTTTATGAATAGTGTACCAATGGCGATTTTAAGTATAATTGTATTTGGTTTGGGACTAGGTATTGGTATGCCGGTATTTTCAATTGCTACTCAAAATGCCGTTTCCCATAAAGAATTGGGGGTAGTAACTGCTTCCACTCAATTATTCCGTAATCTAGGTGGTACAATTGGTATTGCGGTCATGGGTACAGTTATGGCAAATAATCTTAAGACAAACTTGCAAGATACGATGCAAAACTCGCCAGTAGTAAAAGATTTAGCAACGTTAGATCCGAAAGTAACAGAGCAAATGGTTGGTTTCGCCAATCCACAAGCATTGATGAATAAACCATTACTCGAACAGACAGAAGCAAATTTACCTGCAGATGTACAACCAATATTTGCGCAAATGATTCAAGGAATCAGAGATGCATTAGGAGATACATTATCAACGGTATTCTTAACTGGAACCATCGTCCTAGTTGTTGCGTTTTTATTAGTTTTCTTCTTAAAAGAAATTCCTTTACGAACATCTAATCAAGCAGCTCCTGAAGAAAAGAAGGAAGAAGATATCGTTTTAAATAGACAAAAATCTTAATACAACTGTGATTTTAGGCTGTCTCCAATAATTATTGGAGACAGCCTTTTATTTGCTTATTTTAGGACAAAAATACAATTCATACCCTATTTTTGGAAAAACCAGAAGTTTTCTCGCACAACCTTTTTTCTGTTATAATAAGTTATAGTATTAGAATGAAAAAAGTAGGGATGTTAAATGAAAATTATCTGTTTTGGAGATAGCTTAACAAGAGGTGTCTCATTTGTAAAAGGTAGGATAAGAATAATTAAAGACAATTATCCCGCTTTACTTGGAAAATTATTTGCCTTAAATAATTCAGAAGATACAATTGTCTTAAATAAGGGTGTATTTAATGATAATTCTGATTTATTACTAAAGCGATTGGAAAAGGATGTGCTTTCTGAGGAGCCGAATTATGTTTTATTAAACGTAGGCGGGAATGATTGCAATTTTCAATGGCAAGAAGTAGCCGAGGATCCTGATAGTAATCATGAGCCGATTGTTCCGATTAATCAATATATCGAAAACATTGCTCAAATGGTCACAAAAATGAAGCAATCTAATATCACGCCAATATTGTTAACTTTGCCACCACTGGATCCAGTCAGATATTATAAATCAATTGCAGATAGATATGGTACAGCAATTAGTCATTGGATTAGCTGCTGTGGCGGGATAGAGCATTGGCATGGTTTATATAATTTTCATTTAAACAAATTAATCGAGCAATTAAATCTTCCAAGTATAGATGTTCGCTCAGCTCTTAAAAAGGCTGGGAATATTGCTGATTTCATTAGTGATGATGGAATTCATTTAAATGCTGAAGGCTACAAGAAAATGAGTTATTTTATTTTTGAGGAGATGAACCGATTAACCGGCAGTCAACAAGAACAATTATCGTAACTTGTCTTTTTTGCAAGAAAATAGTGGAATTAGTTTTCATATACACTGGCTATGGAAAATTTTTGTAATTTGCGATAAGATAATGGGACAAGCAGTCATTAATAGGTAGATTTAAATAGTGGAGGAAATACAGATGAGCACATTGTACGAAAAAATAATTGAAGTTTTGCAACAAAAAGGCCCGACAACCCTTTCCGCTATTTTTAATGAATTAAATAGTTATTTAGGAGAGGAAGATACACCTATTTCTATGTCCTCCATAAAGTCTGTACTTTCTCGAAAAAAAGACTTGTTTGAGGTTTATGATGATATAGTATCGATTCATCCAGCAAAAGAAATTACAAAATTAATTGTTGAATATAAAGTAAATCAAGAACATTCTTTCAGTATTCATATTGATTTCGATCTTCGCAACTACTTAATTCAAGAATGGAGTCAGTTTCCGATTGTGATCCCACCGGTTTTTAATAAAATTGAGCCGGAAGAGTTTGATGCTTTAAGGATGGAATTATATCGCTTAAAAATGTGGGATTGGGAAGAAGAGCTGCTAGGAATTGAAACGGTTAAATGTACTGCTCGATTGGTTACTGTGACCACGACTTATACGGTTGATTTAGTGAATATGCAATCGAAGGAATGGAGACAGCTGCAGAAAATGATTTCTCTTTTTACCGATTTAGAATTATTGCTTAAATAAGTTAAATCGATTTGGAAGGATGATTGATAAATAAACGCAGTTTATTGTCCTTTGAAAAATGCGGTTATCTGAAGAGGATAGCCGCAAACATTCATTTATAATAGGAATAAAAAAGCCAACAATTATATGCATCTCTGTATAATTGTTGGCTTTATTTTGTTTAATATTTAGAAATGGTTTGTTTTCTAGATTGTTTTATACGAGCCATTAGGTGCAAAATATAGGGAGTGTTTAGCGATACATAGTCCATAATCCAATATCTTCAAAGCCAATTTTTTTATAAATTTTACCAGCATCAGGATTATCGTAAAATAAGCAGACAAACTGTTTTTCATCTAATACATCATTAACTAGGGCCGTCATTAGCTTGCTTGCCAATCCTTTATTTCTGTAGTCTTTATGTGTACAGACGCCGACAATCATTGCTGAATGGGAATTTTCTGCTGTAGTGGAGACAGTTGATATAATTTCTCCTTTATCGTTTTCAAGAAAATATGTCCGCCCGGTTTTAGTCTCGATCGCTTTCTTGAGCATATCTCTTGAATCATCTGTTGTAATAAATTCATCAATAGAATTGCGCAATGCGACAATGCGATCAATATCATTAAGACTAGCCTGTTTGATCATTTTCGTTTTTTCAATTTTTCGTTTTTTGCCGCATTGAGCAAAATAAGTTACTCTTTTCCTTCCTAATTTTAAAGAAGGATGGTTTTCAAATTTTTCTACTAAATCCGCTCTTCCTGATAGTGTTACTGGATTTGAATTGGTTTCCATTAGAGCCGCAAAAGCTTGGACGTCAAAATGATCTTTATCGACAGAGTAAAATATATAGCTTTTATAATATTTGAGAAGCACTGCTTTTATCTCTCCGCTATGGAATTCTCCCCAAAGTCTTTGAAATTCTGAATGATACCCAAACGCTTCAATATCGCCAATAATAAAAAGATTCATCGAAGGGTCTTGAAGTAAAAATTTCATCACCTCAGCATGATCTTGTTCTGTAAGTTCTCGAATCATTGTATGACCTTCTTTCTGCTTTCTGAAAATAGTTAATTGTAAGTTTATCATAATATTAAGAATATATATAGATGTGAAAGGGTAAAAATGGATAATTATTATATGTATTTTACAGTGTGAAAGAGATAGACGAAGTAAAAATCCAATCCAGCTTTGCTGACAGCAGGATTGGATTTTTTTGTAGCTAGCAAATACTTCACTAGACAATAATATTATAAGGAATTGCTAGATAAGACGTTAAAGTAACGTGCATCCGGATGGGCAAATACCATTGCTGAAACAGATGCCTCAGGCTCCATCATACATTCTTCGGACAAGGTAATTCCAATATCTTCTGGTGATAATAAGCTGAACAATTTTTTCTGATCTTCCAATTCCGGGCAAGCTGGATATCCAAATGAAAATCTTTGTCCTTGATATTTTGCTGTAAAGCGATCCTTCATTGTAAAAGTTGCCGGGTCAGGAAATCCCCATCTATCTCTAATCTGTCGATGAATTAATTCTGCTAACCCCTCAGCTGTTTCTAGCGCAAGGGATTGAAGGGCATGGGATTCAAGAAATCTTCCATTTCGTTTAAGCTGTTCTGCTGCTTCCCGTATACCAGTACCAGCTGTCACAGCAAAAAATGCAACATAGTCCATCACTCCACTATCGACTGGTTTTAGATAGTCCGCTAGGCATAAAAATGGTTCTCTTTCTTGTCTTGGAAAATCAAAGGTTTCGATTTTTTTCGTATTGTCTTTTGGATCATAGATATAGATCTTGTTGCCATCTGATTGAGCAGGGAAAAAGCGATAAACCGCTTTTGGCAGAATCCAATTATTTTGTTCAGCTTCTATTAACAATTGTTCAATCATATTATTTAATTGGACGGCTTTATCATCTTTATTTTCTAGTAAAACATCAATTTTTCCTTTAACTCCTAAATGGTGACCTAGGAGCATTTGTTTATTAATATATGGTTTAATATGACCGGTCGTATAATTCGTTAATAAATGTCTTTTGGTATCTTGCGGCACAAAGACGGGAGCATCTAGGTTAACAGTTTTTCTTTTAATTCCTGTGATAACAGGTTTTGTGTATTCTTTTACTGGACTAGCTGAAAGTAATTGTTTTTTCTTTTCGTGTTCCTGTTTAAGCAAATCGAATTCGTCTTTATTAGTCAGCTGATTTGCAAGAGATAGGCCATTCATTGCATCTTTTGCATATAATACTAATCCATCATATTCACGCGAAATTTTTGTGTCGGTAAATTTTCTTGATAATGCTGCTCCCCCTACTAAGATAGGAACTTCTATGCCAGCTTGTTTCATATCTGCAGCTGTCAGTACCATCTGTTGTGCCGATTTTACAAGTAAACCAGACAAGCCAACAATATTTGGTTGTTCCTTTTTAATAGCAGCAACTAAATCTGCTGGGGGAACTTTGATGCCGAGATCGATGACTTCATAGCCGTTATTAGAGAGAATGATATCAACGAGATTTTTGCCGATATCATGAACATCTCCTTTAACAGTTGCTAAAATAACTTTGCCTTTAGTAGATGCGGAAACATTTTTGTCCATATATCCTTCTAAAAAAGAAACGGCCGTTTTCATCACTTCTGCACTTTGCAGCACTTCTGCGACAATTAGCTGATTATCATTAAATAAGCGGCCAACTTCCTTCATTCCATCCATAAGAGGACCATTTATAATGTCTAGTGGGGCACTATATGTAGTAAGTGCAATAGCTAAATCAGCTATTAATCCTTCTTTTGTTCCTTCCACAACATAGTAAGCTAACCGTTCATCTAACGTTAAATTTTCAAGTGAATTGATCTTTACTTTTTTCTTATCTCGATAGAAGTCTGTGAAAATAGCCAGCGTTTCATCTGTTGTTTCAAATAAAAGTTTTTCAGCCAATTCAATTTCTTCTTTACTTATGGACGCAAATCTTTCCAATTTTTCTGTATTAACGATTGCGTAGTCAAGGCCAGCTTGTGTACAGTGATAAAGAAAGACACTATTTAATATTTCTCGACCGACAGGAGGGAGACCAAAGGAAACATTGCTTATTCCAAGAATAGTTTGGACGTCTGGGCATGCTTGCTTTATTTGTTTAATTCCTTCTACCGTCGCTAATGCTGAGCCGATGTACTGTTCATCTCCCGTTCCTACAGGAAAGACAAGGGGATCAAATATTATATCTTGACCATTAATGTTATATTTTTTTGTTAACAGATCATAGGATCGCTTGGCTATTTGTAGTTTCTTCTCTACAGTAACTCCCATGCCATCTTCATCAATAGTTCCGACAACAACAGCTGCTCCATACTTATGGATGAGAGGAGCGATAGCTTGAAATCTTTCTTCGCCATCCTCCAGGTTAATACTATTGATGATTGCTTTTCCTTGTGAGTAGGAGAGTGCCTTTTCAATTACTTGTTCATCAGTAGAATCAATTACAAGGGGAACCTTGACTTTTTTTACAACTTCTTCCATAAAAAGCTCCATGTCTTGTAATTCATCTCTATCAGGATCTGCTAAGCAAATATCAATAACATGGGCTCCGCCTTTGACTTGAGCTCTAGCAATTTCTGCTGCTTCTTCATATTTCCCTTCTTTTATCAGCCTTTTAAATTTCCTCGAACCAATAACATTCGTTCGTTCCCCAACCATAATTGGTCTTAATGTAGGATCATCATAAATAAAGGGCTCAATTCCAGAAACCATGTGAAAATTAGTTTCTGCAACATTTCGCGGGGAGATGTCTTTCATTTTTTCGGCGATTGCTCGAATATGCTCAGGTGTAGTACCACAGCAGCCCCCAACAATATTAAGCCAGCCCTCTTCTGCGAATCCACCAAGTTTATTGGCAAGAGAGGAGGCTGTTTCGTGGTAGTTTCCTTCTTCATCAGGCAAGCCAGCATTTGGATAACAGCTAACAGCAAACTTAGACAGACTTGAAAGTGAGCGAATATGATCCTGCATAAACTCAGGACCTGTTGCACAATTTAGGCCAATGGCAATAGGACGCATATGTTCTATAGAAATGTAAAATGCTTCGATCGACTGTCCGGCAAGAGTAGTCCCCATTGGTTCAATCGTTCCAGAAATCATTAGTGGTAGTTCTTTTCCTGTTTTTGCAAATGCTTGTTTAATGCCTAAAAATCCAGCTTTAACATTCAGCATATCCTGACTTGTTTCCAGAAGGAGGAGATCAACACCTCCGTCGATTAATCCTAATGCTTGCTCTTCGTATGAAGAAATGAGTTCTTCAAATGTAGTGCCGCCAGTAACACTTAATGTTTTCGTTGTTGGGCCCATTGCACCTGCAATAAATCTTGGCCAATCAGCTGTAGAATATTTGTTTGCTGCTTCTCTAGCAAGTTTCGCTGCTTTAACATTTAATTGGTAAGCAATATGCCCTAGATGATATTCATCCAGGACAATTTTAGTTGCACCAAATGTATTGGTTTCAATAATATCTGCTCCGGCATGGAGGTAAGATTCATGAATTTTCGTAATAATATCTGGTCTTGTTAGATTAAGATTTTCATTGCATCCTTCTAATTCTTCTCCACCAAAATCGGCTGCCGTTAAGTTCTCTCGCTGAAGCATTGTTCCCATTGCACCATCCATAATGATAATTTTTCGTTTAAGTTGTTCAGCTAATGAAGTTTGTTGCATCAGTTGTCCTCCTAAGTGCCGCAGTTCGTAATTTCGTATAGCGAGCTAATTCCACAGAAAGCTCATAACGTAAAAAGGGTGTTATTAAGTAAATACCGTTAAAATAATTAGCTGCAGTGTCGATTAAAGATTTGGTGATTTTGAGACCTTCCTGTGCTGCTTGTTCTGGATTGTCTTTAAATTGTGCCATGGTGCGCCGTATGGAGTCATCTATTTTTATGCCAGGAACCTCGTTGTGTAAAAACTCCGCATTGTTACTGCTTGTTAAGGGCATTAAACCGATATAGATAGGAATATCAATGTGTTTTGTTGCTTCATAAAGTTCAATTATTTTTTGTTCGGAATAAATCGGCTGGGTTATAATGTAATCAGCACCGCATGCTACTTTTTTCTCTAACCGCTTTACTGCTTTTTCCACTTGACGAACATTTGGATTAAATGCAGCTGAAACCGAAAATGTCGTTTTTTGTCCGAGATTTTTTCCAGAGAAGGAGAGACCTTCATTTAATTGCTTAATCATCGAAATTAAGTCAAAGGAAGTCATATCATAAACAGAAGAAGCACCTGGAAAATCCCCAACACGAGCTGGATCTCCTGTAATGGCTAGGACATCATGAATACCTAATGTATGTAATCCCATTAAATGAGACTGTAAACCAATTATATTGCGATCCCGGCAAGCAATATGAACAAGGGGACGAAGCCCAATGTTTTGCTTTACTAATGTACCAATTGCTGTATTGGAAATACGGGCAGATGCTAAACTGTTATCCGCAAGTGTTAAAGCATCAATTCCTTCTTCTTTTAGTTTTTTAGCACCTTCAAAGAATCGAGTCGTATCTAGTTTTCTTGGAGGATCTAATTCTACAATAACAGAAGCTCTTGTTTTTACAATCTCCTCCAAAGGGGTGTAATCCCTAGGGGGAGAGGAATGATGAAATATAGCATCCACAGCAGTTTTATTAGTTGCAACTGTTTTTTCTGTGATAGGGGAGGCTTCCTTCAACACCTTTGCGAAATTTCTGATATGTTCAGGTGTTGTTCCACAGCAGCCGCCTAAAAGACGAACGCCTTGCTTTCTAAATTCTCCGGCTGATTTTTGGAAATATTCTGCATTATCTTTATATTCGAATTTTCCGTCAACATAACTCGGCAAACTAGCATTGGGATAGGCAGATAAGTAGGCATTTTTAGGTAATGGTATTTGTTCAAGTGAAGCAATCATATGGTGTGGTCCTAATCTGCAATTCAAGCCAATAACATCAGCACCTAAATTTTCTAATCTATCGAAAGCAGAAGCAAGGGATATTTGGTTTTGTAAAATCCCTATTTCGTGTATGGAAAGCTGGGCAATGACTGGAATATCTGTTTCTTTTTTAGTAATTTGCAGTACTGTATCGAGTTCTTCCAAATCATAAAATGTTTCCAAAAGAATCCCGTCGACATCTTCTAATAACAAACAGTAAAGCTGTTCACGAAAACTGCGCTTCAGTTCTTCTAAACTAATAGCTTGGGGCTTCACGCCTCTATTTCCACCAATCGTTCCTAATATATTTACATTTTTATTTGCCACAGCTTTTTTGGCAATTTTCACGGCTGCGCTATTTATTTCCTTTACGTTATCTTCTAAACCATATCTTTGTAATTTTAAATAGTTGGCAGCATATGTATTAGTTTGAATTATATCTGCGCCGGCATGGATATATGCTTGATGTACCTGTTCAATCTGTTCATGGTGAGAAAGATTTAAAGATTCAAAGCAAGTATCTTTTCCATAAGAATAGAGGAGGGTGCCCATAGCACCATCACCAATTAAAATTTCATTTTTTAGTCTATCAAGAAAATTCATTGTAATCCTCCAGTTAAATATAATGTAACTCTGCGGTCTTTTTTAGAGCTGTATCAAAATCATTGATTAAATCTAATGGATTCTCTAATCCAACAGATAAGCGTAGAAGGGAATCTGTAATTCCACGTTCAGATCTAGCTAAAGGATCCATTGCAGCATGAGACATTTTTGCTGGATAAGAAAGAATCGATTCAACCGCACCAAGACTAACGGCGAATACAGGAAGTTTGACATTCTCTACAAAAGTACGCATTGCCTCTTCTGAATATAACTCAAAGGAGAAAACTGCTCCTGGATTTAGCGCTTGTTTTCTTTGGATTGCATATTGTGGATGATCTTCAAAACCTGGATAATGCACTTTTTTTATTAATGGGTGGTTTTGCAAATGCTCAGCGATCATTCTTGCACCTTCACTTGAATGCTTCATCCGAACATGTAATGTCTTTATTCCTCTAAGGAGCAGCCAGCAATCCTGTACGCCGAGAACTGCGCCAAACGAATTTTGTAAATAACCAATTTGCTTTGCCAGCTCTGCATCTTTAACTACTGCTACTCCAGCAATTACATCGCTATGGCCAGATAAGAACTTAGTAGCGCTATGAAGCACAACATCTGCACCTAGTGTTAATGGTTTTTGTAAGGCTGGTGTTAAAAAGGTATTATCCACGAAAGTAAGTGCATTGTATTTTTTGGCAAGTAAGCTAATTGCTTCAATATCGGTTACTTTTAATAAAGGATTGGAAGGAGTTTCTACATAAAACACTTTTGTGTTTGGCAATACAGCTGCTGCAACTTCTTCTAGATTGGTCATATCTACAAAGGTATGATCGATTCCAAATCGATTTAATACGGTCGTCACCATACGATATGTTCCACCATAAACATCTTCCGAAATAACGACATGATCTCCTTGCGATAATAATAGAAATGCTGTTGAAATAGCAGCCATTCCTGAAGAGAAGGCAAAGCCGTGTGTTCCTTCTTCTAATTCTGCCACAACTTCTTCTAATGCTTCTCTTGTTGGATTTAAGCTTCGGCTATAGTCGTATTTTCCGAATTCATCAATATCTTTTTGGTGAAAGGTGGAAGCGTGCTGAATTGGCACGCTGACAGCTCCTGTTACTGGATCGAATTTATGTTTATTATGAAGTAATTTTGTTTCAAATGTATATGATGTACTCATATTGTTACCTCCTGTGCAATTCCCTTTGCAATAGAAAAGGCTTTATCTAGATCTTTGATTAAATCATTTGCGTTTTCAATACCAACTGAAAAACGTAATAGTCGATTATCGACTCCAGTTTCTAATCTGACTTCTAGTGGAATATCTGCATGAGTTTGAGTGGCAGGATATGTAATAAAACTTTCCACCCCTCCGAGACTTTCGGCAAATGAGATTAACGTTAAGTTTTGCAAAAATGGATTAACCCAAGATTCGCTTTGGATTCTAAACGAGATCATTCCGCCACGACCAGGATAGAGGACATCTACAACAGCGTCATGTTCTTGCAGAAAAGTAGAGAGTATTTTCGCGTTCTCTTCGTGTTTTTCCATTCTTAACGCCAGTGTCTTCATTCCTCTCATCAATAGCCACGAATCAAAGGGACTTAAAACAGCTCCAGCTGAATTATGGTGTAAGGCAAGCTCATTACAAAGCTCTTCTCCTTTTGCAACAATAAGACCAGCAAGAACGTCATTATGTCCACCTAGATATTTTGTTGCACTGTGGATAACGATATCAGCACCTAAACGAATCGGCTGTTGGATAATAGGAGTATAAAAAGTATTGTCAACAATAAGCAGAATATTGTGTTCTTTTGCGATGGAAGCAATCACAGAAATATCCGTCTGTTCCATTAAAGGATTCGTAGGAGTTTCAAGGAAGATTGCTTTTGTTTTTGGGGAAATCGCCGCACGCACAGCATCAGTATCTGAGGTATTAACGTACGTACATCGAAGACCCCATTTTTTATACCCTTGTTCTAATAGACGGTATGTACCGCCATATAAATCTTTAGAAATAATCCATTCATCTCCGCTTTGGAAAAGGGAAAGAATTGTTTGAATTGCTGCCATTCCGGAACTACATGCAAAGCCGCGGTCTCCTTCTTCTAATTCAGCAATTGCATTTTCTAAAATTTGACGAGTAGGATTTCCTGTTCGTGTATAATCATAGCCAGTTGATTCTCCAATTCCTGTATGACGATAAGCTGTTGAAAAATAAACAGGCGGATTAACTGACCCAGTAGTTGTTTCACTTCTATTACCAATTTGCGCTAACTTCGTTTCTAAACTATACATTCTTTAACTCTCCTATTCTCATATTGTGGATTTTTTATGTAATTAAAACAAACCAAGAAAAGATAAAGAAAAATGACATGAAAAAAGCCTTCTTCGTTATAAGAAGAAGACTTTGGATACTAATGGTCATTCTTCTTATCTTTCAAGCATTTGCTTGATGGAATTAGCACCTTTTCAGTATATAGGATACTGAAGGTTGCTGAGGTTTCGTCGGGCCATTCCCTCTACCTCTCTTGATAAGAATTACGTATGTAATTGACTATTAATTTACTATATATTTCGCTTATTGGCAAGAATTATTTTGTTATTTCTGAAAAGAAACTATATTCTTTCTATTGTAATATATCATCATATTTCTTCAATAAGCTGGTATACATCTACATCTAACTCGTGTTCTGGATTTGTTTTTGTATAGATAGTTGCTTTCTTTGTTTTTTCATTTACATTCTGGATAATAATCTTTTCTCCTTGATAACTAACATCCACAATATCTGCAGCATTCATAATTTCAATCGCACGCCCAATATTCATCGATCTACCTCCTAAACTTACAAAAACTTCTTACTTAACCATTGTTCATGGAAATGGCTATCTACATGAACGCTTCCTTTCGTATGAATGAATCATATCTGTTATCAGGACTTACAATAATTAGAAAGGTTTCTAATTTTATAATGGCTAATTCCATCAATTATATTCTTTATTTTTTCTTCTCATCAAATTTTAATGTTTCTTTCATGCTTTTTTACAAAAAGAGGTATACCATAAGTTTTATTCACATTAGCACATTAGAAAAGTTTTTAATTTATTAAATTAACTAGAAATGTGCTTTCAATATAGTTATTAATGGTAATAGAGGAATGACCTCGATACTTTTAAGCGAAAGTTTAATTCAAAGGAGAGATGAAACATGCAATTTCTTCGTATTGCAATGATTGTATTTAGTTCTTTAACAGCAGCATCATTATTCGGATTTCAATTTGTAGAAATGGCGCATGCTATTATGGATTCAATGTTTTCGAAGCAAAATTAAAGATTACGGGGTAATTTTTGTATATCAAGCTTCTAACATGATAAAATAATCATATATTTAGGCAAGTTAAAGCAGTTTTGTTGAAATTTCCTTTCATAATAAATCAAATTTCAACATGCCGCTTGTAACATTGCCTATGTTAAATAGAGAGCGTGGTATAATGAAAAAAATTTTGATTATAGAAGACGAAAAAAATTTATCGAGATTTATCGAGTTGGAATTAACATATGAAGGGTATAAAACAGAAGTCTGCTCAGATGGTAGGAGCGGTCTTCATAAAGCATTAGAGGAAGAGTGGGATATTATCTTATTAGATTTAATGCTGCCTGAATTAAATGGCATTGAGGTATGCAGAAGACTCCGTCAAACAAAAAACACCCCAATATTAATGATAACTGCACGGGATAGCGTTTTAGATCGAGTTTCTGGATTAGATAGTGGCGCAGACGATTATTTGGTTAAGCCATTTGCGATTGAAGAACTGCTTGCTAGATTACGTGCATTATTTCGCCGAGTAGAGCCACAAACAAATACTTCCAATCAAATTATGACAAAGTTGACTTATAAAGATATTACTCTGGAGGTGGAATCACATATCGCCAAAAAAGGAGATGAGATTCTGTCCTTAACCAAACGAGAGTATGATTTGCTTTATATGTTCATGACCAATATTAATATTGTCTTATCAAGAGATATATTATTAGAAAAAATCTGGGGTTATGAATCAGAAGTAGAAACAAACGTAATCGATGTATATGTTAGGTATTTAAGGAATAAGCTTGATCCATCTGGACAAGAAGTATATATCGAAACGGTCAGAGGAATAGGATATGTGATGAGATGAAATGGATAAAAAAAATATCTCTTTTACCTTGGAAATGGAAATTAACACTTGGGTTATCCTTTAGTATTTTTTTAACTTATTCTATTTTTTCCTTTTTTGAATTTCATACTGTTTCTTCTTGGTTATTAAATCAGGAAGAAACAGATGTAAAACAAGCGATGAACCAAGTTGTTAAACAATTGAGTTTGCAAGAAAAGAATCCTACAGACGAAGAAATCGCCGCAAATGTCACTTTATTAGAAAAACTTAATAATAATAACCAACTAATTCGTATTTTAGATGAAAATGGACAAGCCATCCTTGCAGATATGAATGGAGATTTCCCGATTATTGAGCCCAATCAAATATATAATGATGAACAGTTTCATTATATTTCAATTGGAGATCAGAATTCACTAGTTTATAGTAAGGAAATTAAGACAAAAGCATTTAATGGCAGAGTAGAAATTATTCGTTCTCTGGAATCCTTAGATAAAGTACGAGAACACTTATGGTTTGCAATGACAATGTTTGCAATTGCTGCACTCATTATCAGCGCCCTTATTGGTTATTTTATTTCCTATTTATTATTGCGACCAGTTAATTCGATGACAAAAACAATGAAAAAAATAAAAAACAGTGGATTCAAGGAAAGGATGCCAGTCTATCCTCAAAAGGACGAAATCGCTGATTTATCTCTTATTTTCAATGAGATGATGGATGTGATTGAACAATCCTTTCAGCAGCAAAAACAATTTATTGAAGACGCTTCCCATGAATTGAGGACCCCGGTTTCTGTCTTAGAGGGTCATCTTTCCATGCTAAATAGATGGGGGAAGAATAATGAAGATATATTAGAAGAGTCACTGCAAACATCAACTGAAGAAGTTGCTCGCCTAAAAAAACTAATTATCAGTTTATTAGACTTATCCAAATTAGAGCAAAATAGAATGGATGCAGAATTAACTCCTGAGAGGGTAAAGTGGATTTTTGAGCATACTATTCGTGATTTTGTGATGCTCCATGATGATTTTACATTCGAGATAAAACTTGACTCTCTCCATCTTTATGAGGTATCTGAGCAACATTTGCAGCAAATAACGACTATATTACTTGATAATGCGGTCAAATATTCTGTACATGAAAAAAATATTTTTCTGCATACGTATGAAAAAGACAACCATTTTATCCTTGAAATTATCGATCATGGAATTGGAATACCTAAAGAAGATCTTGAAAAAGTATTTGACCGGTTTTATCGAGTGGATAAAGCTAGGAGTCGAGAACAGGGTGGAACAGGACTTGGATTAGCCATTGCAAAGCAAATTGTTAGTTTATATAATGGGACAATTGAAATTAAAAGTAAGGTTGGTCAAGGAACAAAAGTAATTGTTCGCTTTAAAATATAGTTATCATCAAAGAAAAAGAGGAAGAAGGGCAGGGAGCAGAATATTAGCATCCTGTAATTTCTTTCGAATTATTCCTATTATGAGCAACTAATAAAGCCAGACAAACAGAGGAAACCATGTTTGTCTGGCTTTTTTTTCGGGTTAACTATGTTTCACTCTTTTTTGCTTTGTCATGTAAAACTTTATGCTGCATATGATTAATACTAAGATTGCTTTTTTTTCTGAAGATAGGGCCGATAAAAAATATTTTTAATTTTTTTACCATAAAAATGTGTAAAACTTTTGAAGCTGTTATTAAACCATGATAGAATAGAAATGTAAACGTTTTAAAAAATGTTTTTTCACTAGAAAGTGTAAAGCGCAATAACAAAGGGAAGATAAAAAATGATAATAAAAGTGGTGGAGGGAAATTTTCATGGAGAAGCCATCTGATGGTACAGTCTCATACCAACCAAGATTTTATGGGCCGAACTTAGGGCTCGTAATGGAGCTTTATGAGAAATACGTTCAAGATCCAAATTCAGTTGATGAAGAAATGAAAAGGCATTTTGATCAATGGGGTCCCCCAATTGATAATCAAACAAAAACTAGCACGAATCATTTATCTCTACAGTCCGAAGTTCAAGTTGAAAAAATTATTGCAGCAGTAACATTAGTGAATAAGATAAGAGCATATGGACATTTAGCGGCTGATATTTATCCTTTAAAGGATCATAAGAGAGAGTATGAGTTATTTGATTTAGCTCGTTTTGATTTAACGAAAGAAGATTTAGAAAAAATTCCAGCTCGTTTAATTTGTCCAGATGCTCCTAATCATATAATAAATGGCTATGAAGCGGTTCAATATTTAAAAGAGATTTATACAAAGACCATTGCATTTGAATACTATCATGTTAATGATATTAAAGAAAAAAACTGGCTACAGTCTAAAGTAGAGTCAGGAAGCTTAAAACCCGCCTGTCATAAAGAGTTAAAAAGAAAGCTTTTAAAAAGAGTAATAGAAGTTGAAGAATTCGAAAATTTTTTACATAGAACATATGTCGGTCAAAAGAGATTTTCGATTGAAGGTCTCGATACAATGGTACCAATGATAGATAAGATTATATCTGAATCAGTATTAAATGGTGCTCAAAATATTAATATAGGAATGGCGCATAGAGGTCGATTAAATGTGTTAGCCCATGTATTAGAGAAGCCTTATGAAATGATATTTGCAGAATTTCAGCATGCTCCTAATAAACAGTTAGTACCATCAGAAGGATCAATCGGTATTAGCTTTGGCTGGACTGGGGATGTAAAATACCATTTAGGCTTGGATCGACAAATTAAATCAAATAATGTTTCAAATGTCCGGCTCACTCTTGCAAACAATCCAAGTCATCTGGAGTTTGTAGGTGCAGTAGTAGAAGGATTTACAAGAGCTTCACAGGATGATAGAACAAAACCTGGCTTTCCAGCGGAAGATTCTAATAAATCACTAGCTATTTTAATCCACGGAGATGCAGCTTTTCCTGGGCAAGGAATTGTTTCTGAGACTTTAAATTTAACAGGGTTAAAGGGTTATCGAACAGGTGGAACAATTCATATTATCGCTAATAACACAATTGGATTTACAACAGAATCTAGTGATTCGAGATCTACTAGATATGCTAGTGATCTTGCAAAGGGATTTGAGATTCCTATTATTCACGTGAATGCAGATGACCCAGAAGCTTGTATAAAAGCTGCAAAACTAGCTATCGAATATAGAGAGAAGTTTAAGAAGGACTTTTTAATCGATTTAATTGGTTATAGAAGATATGGTCACAATGAAATGGATGAACCAATGACGACAAATCCATTAATGTACAAGTTAATTCACGAACATCCAACCATTACAAAGCTGTACGGTGAAAAGCTAGTTGCCGAAAATGTGATAAATGAAGAAGATATTCAAGCGTTGAAAGAAGAGGTTACAAGAAAACTTAAAGAAGCACATGATAGAGTACCAAAGAAAAATGAAGATCCGGATATTACCAACCCACCTAATTCGGTGGAGCGTCAATTGCCGAAAGTTAAAACATCTGTTCCAATTGAGCAATTAAAACAAATAAATAGTGAGTTACTTTCCTATCCTTCTCAATTTCAAGTTTTTGATAAATTAGGAAAAGTTTTAAAGCGGAGAAATGATGCTCTAGAAGGGGAAGGGAAAATTGATTGGTCTTTAGCGGAAACATTGGCTTTTGCAACGATTTTAGAAGACGGTACACCAATCAGACTTTCAGGGCAGGATTCTGAACGTGGTACATTTGCTCATCGTAATATTATTTTACATGACTATGTAACAGGGAAGCAGTATTCACCTTTGCATACCTTATCTAAAGCGAAAGCGTCATTTGCTGTTCATAACAGTCCGTTATCGGAAGGTTCTGTACTAGGATTTGAGTACGGTTACAATGTTCATGCTCCTGAAACACTTGTATTATGGGAAGCGCAATTTGGTGATTTTGCTAATGCAGCACAAGTAATGTTTGATCAATTCATTGCAGCTGGCAGAGCTAAATGGGGACAGAAATCTGGTTTAGTAATGCTTTTACCACATGGATATGAAGGTCAGGGACCAGAACATTCCAGTGCAAGATTGGAGCGATTCTTAATCTTAGCAGCTGAAAATAACTGGACGGTTGCAAATTTATCATCATCTGCACAATACTTTCATATTTTAAGAAGACAGGCAGCAATTCTAAATAAAGAAGAAGTACGACCTTTAGTTATTATGACACCAAAGAGCTTGCTGCGTAATGCTGATGTTGCTTCTAACGGACTAGAATTTAGTGAAGGTGCGTTTCATTCTGTTTTAGAAGTAGATAACACAGGACAAAATGACAATGCTGTTACGCGATTAGTTCTTTCTACCGGTAAAATTTCCATTGACTTATATCAAGCACATAAAAAGCTTGAAAATGCAGAAGCAATCCACCTTGCAAGAGTTGAAGAAATTTACCCTTTCCCAGAAGAGAGGCTAACTGAAATTATTCAACGCTACCCAAATTTAAAAGAGGTAGTATGGGTTCAAGAGGAGCCAAAGAATATGGGAGCATGGAGCTTTATGGAGCCAAGAATTAGAAAACTAATTTCCGATTCTATTTCCTTACAATATGTCGGTAGAAGAAGAAGATCTAGTCCTGCTGAAGGGGATCCAATTGTTCATCGAAAAGATCAAGCAAGAATCGTAAATGAAGCATTGACTATGGAATGAATTGAGGGGGAAAATTAAAATGGCAGAGATTAAGGTACCAGAATTAGCTGAATCAATTACCGAAGGAACTGTAGCCCAATGGTTAAAGAAAACAGGGGAATATGTGGAAAAGGGCGACTATATTGTTGAATTGGAAACAGATAAAGTAAATGTGGAAATTATTTCTGAGGAAAGTGGAATCATTAAAGAATTAAAAGCAAATGAAGGAGATACGGTTCAAGTCGGAGAAACAATTGCTATAGTCAGCGCAGAAGGAGCTCCTGAAGAACAACAGGCAGTAGAAGAAAAAAAAGCTGAAAAGATTGAAACAGAAGCTCAAACTACAGAGGAGCCAAAGGAACAAAAAGAAGAACAAGTTAATAAACAACATCCTATTGCTTCACCAGCTGCTCGCAAGCTGGCAAGAGAGAGAGGAATCGATTTAACAGCAGTCCAAACGAATGATCCATTAGGAAGAGTAAGAGCGCAAGATGTTGCAGCACATGATCAAAAGGCGGCTGCATCAGTTTCAGCACAATCAGTACAAACACCGAAAGTTGAAAAGGCAGCACCTGCTGTAGAATCAGATAATCGAGTGGAAAGAGTGAGAATGACAAGAAGAAGACAAACAATCGCTAATCGATTATTAGAGGTTAAACAAAATACGGCAATGCTAACTACTTTTAATGAAGTTGATATGACTAATATTATGGCCTTAAGAAATCGTAGAAAAGATGCATTTCAAAAAGAGAATGATGTGAAGCTTGGCTTTATGTCTTTCTTTACTAAAGCTGTCGTAGCAGCTCTAAAGAAAGCGCCATTATTAAATGCAGAAATCCAAGGTGACCAAATTGTCTTAAAAAAATACTATGATATCGGTATTGCTGTATCAACAGATGAAGGGCTTGTTGTACCAGTCTTAAGAGACGCTGACCGGAAAAACTTCGCTGAAATAGAAAGTGAAATTTTAGACTTTGCAAGTAAAGCAAGAAGTAATAAACTATCATTAAGCGATTTACAGGGTGGGACATTTACTATTACAAACGGCGGTGTTTTTGGATCTTTGTTATCTACTCCAATTCTTAACGGACCACAGGTCGGTATACTTGGAATGCATAAAATCCAGCTGCGTCCTGTGGCAATCGATGCTGAGAGAATGGAAAATAGACCAATGATGTATTTGGCTCTGTCTTATGATCACCGCATCATTGATGGAAAAGAAGCAGTTACATTCCTAGCAAGAATAAAAGATCTATTAGAAGATCCTGAGTCGCTATTGTTTGAGGCTTAATTACTTCGCTAAATATAGATACAGGGAGTTTCTATTATCGGGAACTCCCTGTATCTTTTTATAATAGAATAGTATTTGAAATCGTACAATAAGTGTTGATTTGAACCAATTTCAAAGGAATTTTTCTGGATGCAAAGCACAGTACAAATCCTTTATCTACGGGTCTTTGCTAAAAGAATAATATATCATTACATGGTAGGAATCTATCAATATCTGACAGATGATGCTCGGGTACATAAAAAATTATTTGATGGAAACATCAATTATCGATTTTCAATATTGATGATCAAAAACAAGTGTATTGAGAATTATACGTGTACCACGTATAGATTTACTGATTTTAGAAGAATTTGAAGACTATTACCCAAGTGGTAATAATAATTTATGTAAACGAAAGATCGTTACTGTTCATCAAGAAGAAAAAACTCGGAAGTATTTACCTGTATTTTCCATAAATCGATAAGGCTCAAAAAGGAAATCACAGGAGGAAGAAGGAAAGTATATCAAGATAGAAATTAAATAAAATGTTACATTAATATAATAATTATTTTGGTTTAAGAGGTAGTTTTCCTGTGGTATAGAATACTAACTACATCATAGAAGGAAGGTCATAATATGTATATTCAAGAACATAAAAACATTTATGTCATCAAATATAATCATACATTCTATTATGCAATGGATTTCAAACGCATGGATTGGATTAATGGCATATGCTACATGACTTTTTTACAAGTAGACACAGGAAAATGGTTTACATTTGAAAGAAATAGGATTAAGTGGATGGAAAAGGAACAACAGAATTTAGTTTCATAACAGAACCTGTTGCACTATGTATCGGTTTCCCTTTATACTAGGATAGTACTAGATGAAAGGAGCAATAAAATGATACATGAAAACTGGGAAAAGAAACCATCTGTTAAAAAAGTAAAATGTATACATACAGATGCAAACAAATACATTGTTAATAGAGTGTTAACAGTAGGAAAAGAGTATGAAGTAAAGAATGAGACAGAGGAATTTTACTTTGTTGTAGATAACTCTGGTAAAGTTGGCGGTTTTTACAAAGATTATTTTCAAACAATATAAGAAAGATAAGATGTCTTTTATGATAGAAAAGCTATGAGGTTTATAGGAATGAAATGATAGAAAGAATTCCTTTGAAAATCATACCTATTCTTTTCATTAGACATCTTTTTTGTATCATAATCCTGAATTGATTTTATTAAATAAAGGAATGAATAATTATGAGTTATATATTTGTTGGTATTGGCGGGGTGATAGGGAGCATTTTGCGATTTATTGTAGGTCAAATTCCTTTTGACTATGATTTTCCCCTGCAAACATTGGGAATTAATATTGCTGGTTCCTTTATATTAGGCTGGTTTACCAGCGCCATTATAAAAAAACAAAAGTTAAAATCAGAATATACTGCAGCCATTGGAACAGGCATGATTGGTTCTTTTACTACTTTATCAACACTCAGTCTGGATACTGTTCAATTGCTAATTGCAGGTAGTCCTGTGCCCGCTATTAGTTATGTTGTTGGTAGTGCCGTATTTGGAATTAGTTTTGCGTATTTAGGAATGAAAATTGGAGAAAGAAAATGGAGTAAATCAAATGGTTAGTAATCTTTTGTTAATTGGAGTTGGCGGTTTTATTGGCGCTATTTCTCGTTATTTTTTTATAAATGAACTAAAAAAAATAATGGCATCGTCTATCCCTATTCCGACCATGATTGTCAATATAATCGGATCGTTTCTACTAGGATTAATTGTAGGAATGGGTGTGAATGTCAATGCCTATTTTATTTTAGCAATTGGTTTTTTAGGAGCATTTACAACATTCTCTACTTTTGCTGTTGAGGCAGTAACATTATGTCGAGAAAAGAAAAAAGGAGGTTTTTTCTTTTATATTTTGGGGACCTTTTTAGGCGGGATTTTATTTTGCTTTGCAGGATGGAAATTTGGTCTCTATTTCTAAACAAAATGTCTATTTAAAAAAGGACAAATTTTACATGTAGCCAAGTGCTCTTTACGTAAAATTTGTCCTTTATTCTTATTTATCTGCCGCTATCTTTTTATTATTAGGTTGGGGCGGATATAGCTTTCTGCCGATTAAAGATTGGAAGATAAGGAAAGTTCCACCGACTGTCCAATATAGTGGTAGAGCTGCTGGAGCATTTAAAGACACTATTACAATCATAATAGGAGAAATCAATCCCATTATACGCATTTGTTTTTGTTGTTCTTGTGTCATGGTACTTTGCGATACTCTAAATTGTAAATAATAAACAATACCTGCTAACGCGGTTAGAATTAAATCTGACTGTCCTAAATTAAACCATAAAAAGGAGTGGCTAGCTATTTCTTGAGAACCACGTATTGCATAATAGAATCCCATTAAAATCGGCATTTGAATCAGCATTGGTAAACATCCAATATTAAGTGGGTTAATATTATTTTTTTTGTAAAGATCCATCATTTCCATTTGCAGTTTTTGCTGTTCTTTTTGATCTTTAGTGGCCTTAATCTTTTTCTGAATTGCTTCCATTTCAGGTTTAATTGTATCCATTTTTGATTTCATTAATTGTTGTTTTTTATATTGCTTCAGCATTAAAGGCATTAAGACAAGTCGAATTACTAAAGTGATCAGAATAATCGCAAGGCCGTAGCTTCCAGCAAATACATCTGCTGTTCCGTGAATAATTGCCGTAAAAGGCTCAACAAATATTTTATGGAAAAACCCATCATTATTTCCACTTGCTGATGAGGAACAAGCACTCAGTAGAATAGTTGATAAACCTAATAGCATGATTAGTAATGTATTTTTTGATAATATTTTCATTGTAATTCCTCCAAATTGTTAATTAGATACTAGTAACAAAGGAGGTAATTGGTTTCTCAGGATCATCATGGGAACTCTCTATTCTTTTACGGATATTTTTAACAATCCAGTGCAAAATAGGAGTATTATATTTTTGAACATTCATATTTATTGTTGTGATAGAAACATCTAATGACAACTTTTCATCCGTTGCAAAGAATTCTTGCTGAACCGTTGTCTTAATGTTCCAATCCCATAAATATTTCAGTACTAGACCTACTAAAAATGTATAGTAAACCGTTTGATAACTGGGAAAAAACGTTAAGTCTAATAATAAATCAATCATTTATACACCTCATTATTAGTGAACAAATAAAATTATATCTAAACTAGTGTGGAAAAGCAATTAACAACTAGGGATAAAGGTCAATATTACAGATAATAAGGATATTTTATGACATTTTTAAATGTTGAATGATAAAACATAGTTCCCTTCTAGAGAAACAATTTGAATAAAATCAGGAAGAATTAAGTATTTACAATAGGAAAAAATAAAATGAATGGTATAATAAAGGATAGTTTAAATATAAATCAAGGTGTTTTCTTATAGGATGTTTTTAATAAGTTCTGTAGAAATTAAGGGGGGATTTAATGAAAGCTCTAATTAATATTGATTACACTTTTGACTTCGTGGAGGGCAATTTACCATGTGGTGAACCAGGCATTGCCATTGAGAATGAAATAGTCAACATTACGAAGAATTTTATCGATAATGATGATTTAACCGTGTTTGCAATTGATTTGCATACATTAAATGATCCATATCATCCAGAGTCAAAGCTTTTTCCACCTCATAATATTGCTGGCACAAGAGGAAGAGATTTATATGGAACACTTCAAAAAACTTATGAAGATCACAAAGATTTAACCAATGTGTATTGGATGGATAAAACTAGATACAGTGCTTTTGCAGGCACTGATTTACATATAAAATTGCAAGAGAGATCCATTAAAGATATTTATCTAGTTGGCGTTTGTACAGATATATGTGTGCTGCATACTGCTGTAGATGCTTATAATCTTGGTTATAATATTCATATATATGAAAATGCCGTTGCTTCATTTAATGAAATCGGCCATCAGTGGGCATTGGAACATTTTAAAAATGTACTAGGGGCTACTATCCTTTAGTCGTTTAGGGGTTGCAGGAGGACTATAATGAGTTTTAATTTTAAAGATGACAGTTTAATGTTACATACGGACTTATATCAAATTAATATGGCTGAAACATACTGGGAGGATGGCATTGCTGAAAAGAATGCTGTTTTTGAAGTATATTTTAGAAAATTGCCTTTTAATAATGGCTACGCTGTTTTCGCTGGTTTAGAACGAGTGATTCAATACCTAGAGAATCTGCAATTTTCTGAAGGGGATATTGAATACTTAAGACAAGAAGGGTTTAAGGAAGATTTCCTAGCTTATTTGAAAGATCTCCGTTTTACTGGAAGTCTAAGGTCAGCAGCAGAAGGAGAAGTGGTTTTTGCAAATGAACCTTTAATGAGAATTGAAGCACCACTTGCCCAAGCACAAATTGTTGAAACAGCTATCTTAAATATTGTGAATTACCAAACATTAATTGCAACAAAAGCTTCTAGAATTAAAAATGTAATTGGTGATGGAATCGTAATGGAGTTTGGAAGCAGACGTGCACATGAACTTGATGCAGCATTATGGGGGACAAGAGCTGCTTTTATCGGTGGCTTTAATTCCACCTCAAATGTCAGAGCAGGTAAATTATTCGGTATTCCGATTTCTGGAACGCATGCCCATTCCATGATTCAAGCCTATCATGATGAGTATATAGCTTTTCATAAATACGCACGAAGACATAAGGATTGCGTATTTTTAGTAGACACATATGATACTTTGCGTTCTGGAGTTCCTAATGCTATTCGCGTTGCAAAGGAATTAGGCGATAGCATAAATTTCCGAGGGATTCGACTGGATAGCGGTGATTTAGCTTATTTATCAAAAGAAGCAAGAAAAATGCTAGATGAAGCCGGCTTCTATGATACTAAAATTGTTGCAAGCAATGATCTAGATGAATACACGATTATTAACTTAAAAGCACAAGGCGCAAAAATAGATATTTGGGGAATTGGAACCAAATTAATTACAGCATATGATCAGCCAGCACTTGGCGGCGTATATAAGCTCGTTTCTATTGAAGATAAAGAAGGCAATATGCAAGATACGATTAAAATTAGCGGAAATCCAGAAAAAGTGACTACTCCTGGATTAAAAAGGGTATATCGAATTATAAATGATATAAATGGCAAATCTGAAGGGGATTATATCTGTTTAGAATCCGAACATCCTGAAAACGAAGAACGCTTAAAAATGTTTCATCCAACCCACACGTATATCAGCAAATTCGTGACTAATTTTAATGCAGTAGATATCCATCAAGATATTTTTAAGGATGGTAAGTTAATATATGCAACCCCAGATATCGTCAGCATTCAAAAGTATTCAGAGCAAAGTTTAGAAATACTTTGGGATGAATATAAGCGTTCCTTAAATCCTGAGGAATATCCTGTAGATTTAAGCCCTTTATGCTGGGAAAATAAAATGAGTCATATAGAAAAGGTAAAAGTAACAATTCAAAAACGCAAATGAGGAGGAAAAAGCATGCGTCAGCTACAAGAAAAAATTATGAAGGATTTAAACGTACAACCTGAAATTAATCCAAAACAAGAAATTGAAAAAAGAGTCCAATTTTTAAAGGATTACGCTAAGAAAGCGAAAGCAAAAGGATTTGTTTTAGGGATTAGTGGTGGACAAGATTCATCATTAGCAGGAAGACTGGCACAATTAGCAGTAGAAGAATTACGAGCGGAAGGCTATAACGCAACTTTTGTAGCGGTAAGATTGCCATATGGAGTTCAAGCAGATGAAGTAGATGCAAAACGTGCAATGGAATTTATAAAAGCGGATAAGGAATATGTATTTAATATTAAAACTCCTGTAGATGACGTGAAGACTGTTTATGATAACATGAGTGAAACTCCATTAGCTGATTACCATAAAGGGAATGTAAAAGCTAGAATGCGGATGATTGCGCAATATGCAATTGGCGGACAAGAAAATTTACTAGTGATAGGTACTGATCATGCTGCAGAAGCTGTTACAGGATTCTTTACAAAGTATGGAGATGGCGGTGCAGATGTTCTACCGTTAACAGGATTATCAAAAAGACAAGGAAAGCAATTATTAAAAGAGCTGAATGCAGAAGAGGCTCTATATCTGAAGGTGCCAACTGCCGATTTATTAGATAATAAACCAGGACAAGCTGATGAAACCGAACTTGGTATCACTTATGATGAATTAGATGATTATTTAGAAGGAAAAGAAGTTACACAAGCTGTTGCAGAAAAGATTGAAGCTCGTTATTTATTGACAGAGCATAAGAGACAAGTACCTGCATCAATGTTTGATGAATGGTGGAAAGAATAGTAGAAAAGAAGAAGAGACCGATAATCGTTTATTCGGTCTCTTTTTATTGGCAATATTCTCTCTTAAATTAATGACACAGCACAAACATGTACCAGGAATGAACATACTCTATAATGTAAGTACAAAATATGTAAATGTTGTTTAACAAAATTTTGTACGAAAAAAATATAGGAGGGAGATAAAATGCTTAAAATTCTAGGTTTAGACGTAGAAGTTACACTATTAAATATCCCTATATCCTTTGAATCAGAATTATCTGTAGGCTGCAAGAAGAAGTCATGTTGTCCACACAAACCACCTAAACCACCATATCCGCCATATGCTAATCGTGATGCTTAAATAGGATAATAGCTAGTAAGAGGCATAGATATCACATAGTAAATTTATGCCTCTTATCTTTGTTTTTAAAACTTTTACATTGTTCTATTTAAAATAGCAGCCGCAAAATCAACTGATTCTTGTGTAGGTGGTTCGATGCCTTTTAAAGGATATTCTAATCCAAGATTCTCCCATTTATATACACCTAATTTATGATAAGGGAGTATATCAATTTTTTCTACATTTTCAAGTGTAGCAATGAAATCACTTAATCTCGTTAAATCTTCTTCTGTATCATTAATTGTGGGTACTAATACATGTCTAACCCATATAGGGACTTTCTTATTAGATAAATAGGCAGCAAAATCTAAAATATGATCATTTCCCATGCCAGTCAATTTAATATGCTTTTTACGGTCAATATGTTTTAAATCAAGCAAAACTAAATCAGTATATTGCATCAACTCATCTAATTGTGTTTGGAAAGAAGGGGCTTTTGAATAACAACCACCAGAAGAGTCAATTGTGGTATGAATACCAAGTTTCTTACACTCTTTAAATAGTTCTATTAAAAATGGTATTTGTAATAATGGTTCCCCGCCACTTACAGTAATACCTCCACCGGATGGTTCGATAAAAGGAAGGTATGTTTTTAAATCATTGATAATGTCCATAACAGACATTTGCTTTCCAGTACCAATTTCCCAAGTGTCAGCATTATGACAAAATTGGCAGCGGAGTAAGCAGCCTTGTGTAAATACTACATAGCGAATACCTGGGCCATCTACTGTTCCAAATGTTTCTATTGAATGTATATTGCCGTTCATGATTATTTCCTCCTTATAATAAACCCGCAATCCAGTATAGTAGCACTGTAAGAAGAAGGGGAGAGGGAACAAGAAAATCCCTCAGCCCAGTCTTTAAGAATTACATTGACTCATGGAAGGTACGACTAATAACGTCTTGTTGTTGTTCACGAGTTAATTTGATAAAGTTAACTGCATATCCAGATACACGAATGGTTAATTGTGGATATAATTCTGGATGTTCCATTGCATCTAACAATGTTTCTCTATTAAATACGTTAACATTTAAGTGGTGCCCAGCTTTTGTTGCATACCCATCTAAAATAGATACTAAGTTATTTGCCCGAATATCATCTTCCTTGCCTAAAGCTTTTGGAACAATAGAGAATGTATTGGAAATACCATCTAATGAATAATCGTAAGGTAACTTAGCAACAGAAGATAGGGATGCTAAAGTTCCTTTTGTGTCACGACCATGCATAGGGTTGGCTCCTGGAGCAAAAGGTTCTCCTGCACGACGTCCGTCTGGAGTATTACCTGTTTTCTTACCATATACAACATTAGAAGTGATGGTTAAGATAGACATAGTATGCATAGAATTACGATATGTTTGATGCTTACGTAATTTTTTCATAAAGCTTTCAACTATCTCAACTGCAATACTATCAACCGCATCGTCGTTGTTACCATATTTCGGGAAATCTCCTTCCGTTTCAAAATCTACAGCAAGACCGTTTTCGTCTCTAATAACTTTAACTTTTCCATGTTTAATTGCACTTAATGAGTCAGTAACTACGCTTAATCCGGCAATACCTGTAGCCATTGTACGAAGAATCTCTGTATCATGAAGAGCCATTTCAATTCTTTCGTAGCTATATTTGTCATGCATATAATGGATAACGTTTAATGTGTTGATATAAAGGCCCGCTAACCATTCCATCATATTATCAAATTTTTCGGTAACTTCTTTATAGTCTAGGTATTCAGAAGTGATTGGTTCAAATTTAGGTCCAACCTGAATTTTTAACTTCTCATCTTTACCACCATTAATTGCGTATAATAAACATTTTGCAAGGTTAGCACGAGCTCCAAAGAACTGCATCTGCTTACCAATTTCCATTGCTGAAACACAACATGCAATTCCGTAATCATCGCCCCATTGAGGTTTCATAATATCATCATTTTCATATTGGATTGCACTTGTTTGAATCGACATTTGCGCACAGAATTTCTTAAAATTATCTGGTAACTGTGTAGACCATAGCACAGTTAAATTTGGCTCTGGTGCAGGTCCTAAGTTATCTAAAGTATGAAGGAAACGGAATGAGTTCTTTGTTACTAAAGGTCTTCCGTCATTAGCCATACCACCAATTGATTCTGTTACCCAAGTAGGGTCACCGCTGAATAATTCATTATAGTCAGGTGTACGAGCAAATTTTACAAGGCGTAGCTTCATGATAAAGTGATCCACAATTTCTTGTACTTCTTTTTCTGTTAATGTACCATTTTCTAAGTCTCTTTCTACATAAATATCTAAGAAGGTAGATACACGGCCTAAGCTCATTGCAGCTCCATTTTGTTCTTTTATTGCTGCAAGGTAGGCAAGATAAACCCATTGGAATGCTTCTTGGGCATTTGCTGCTGGTCTTGATAAATCAAATCCATAGCTTGCACCTAATTCTTTTAATTCATGTAGAGCACGAATTTGTTCAGAAAGCTCTTCTCTTAAACGAATTGTTTCTTCTGTCATAACAGAACTAGTTGCTTTTTTATCTTTTTGTTTTTCATTAATTAAGAAATCAACACCATAAAGTGCAACGCGACGATAGTCACCAATAATTCTTCCGCGACCATAAGCATCAGGAAGACCTGTAATGATGGCAGCTTTTCTAGCTAATCTCATTTCGTCTGTATATGCATCAAAAACTCCTGCGTTATGGGTTTTACGATGTTCAGTAAAGAATTTTACTAATTCTTCATCCGCTTTATAGCCGTATGATTCACAAGCTTGAACAGCCATTCTAATACCACCGTTAGGTTGGAAAGAACGTTTGAAAGGCTCATCTGTTTGTACTCCGACAATTTTTTCTTTTGATTTATCTAAGTACCCAGGACCGTGAGAAGTAATGGTAGACACGATGTCAGTATCTAAATCGTAAACGCCGCCTCGTTCTCTTTCTAATTTACTTAATTCCATTACTTGTTCCCATAATTGTGTTGTTTCTAATGTAGGACCTGCTAAGAAAGCAGAATCTCCATAATATGGTTTAAAGTTTTTCAGGATGAAATCACGAACATTTACTTCTTTCTGCCATGATCCATTTTTAAAGCCTTCCCAATAAGTAGTTGTTTCAACTTTTTCCATTATAATCACCTCATGATTTAATAAAAATATATAACAGAAAGCTTTTTTCTTTCTGTTTTAACTATAACAGATAATATGTGAGAACAATCACAATAAATGTGTACATCTCGCGAATATTCTGTGTCTTATATGTGAACTTCAATAATATCAATGGTTCCTAGAAGTTACTTTAAAGAGATAGAAGAAAAAGGCTAAGAAAAAACTTTACATCTGTTATATATATTTATGTTGTTTTTATTATACTGTTATACAATAGGGGGAGTTTTCATCATGGAGCATAGAGAAAGGAAGTGGAGAAGTTTTCCATGCAATAGAATATTGATATTCATTTTGACCATACTATTGGATAGTAAAAAAGCTATTTAAATAAAAATTTTTTGAAGAAAGTTCCGTTTCTTTTCTTCCATATATAAGGTAAGATTAATTTTAGGTCTCTATTACTAGAATTAACATAAGCAAAAGAAATGTATGAGGTGGTAAATATGTCAATCAGAAAAAAAGAAATCTTAATTAATATAGTGAAGATATTACTGCCGATTGTTATATTTATCATCGTTTTAAGAGAAATTAAAAACATGATTGTATCAGCAGATATAAACCAATTATATGAATATTTACAGACTATACCCTTTCATAGTTTGTTTTACATTGCAATAGGGGGATTCGTTGCGATTCTTCCCATGTTTTTTTATGATTTTTTTCTTGTAAGACATTTAAAGAAGCCTGTTCCTATTGTAAAAGTAAGTAAATACTCGTTTATTAGTAATTCTTTTTCAAATTTAATTGGTTTTGGTGGTTTAATAGGTATTGCCTTACGAAATTTCTTTTATAAACGATATGAAACAGACCGAAAAAAACTGTTTAAAGGGATTGCTATTGTAACAATATTTTATTTATCTGGGATTAGCTTATTGTCTTGGATTGCTATTCTTTATAGTAAAAGACTGAATTTAATGGAAGATCATATTTGGATATTTGCAGCTATTATAGTAGTGGGATTAATCTTTCCAGTGCTGCTAGTAAGTTATCAGAAAGCAAAACAGCATAACTTTGTTTTTAACAAAAATCAGATAGTTGGTTTAATCATTGTTTCTCTATTAGAATGGATATTTTTATTTGCATATTTATATTTTATTGCCAAAATAATAGCATTGCCAGTATCTATTGGGGATTTTTTCTTGCTTTTCTTAGTTGCTGCGTGTACTGGAATAATCAGTATGATACCTGGAGGGATGGGTTCTTTTGAATTAGTATTCTTATGGGGAATAGAATCTTTAGGGATTGAATCAGAACAAATGTTAATAGTCCTTTTTTTATATAGGGTTGGATATTATCTTTTACCATTTTTATTGGCAGCTTTTCTATTCTTATTAGAAATTGTAAAAAATATAAAGAAAAATGCGGCAGCCTATCTAAAGGGCTTATCAAGTGAATAATCTATATGTTTAGCAATAAAGGTATACTTGTATAATGATAAAAAAAATACAAAAGCGTTTCATTTTTGTGACAAAATCCCGATTGACCTTTATTATTCTCAATTATTTGGTACAATAGTCATGGTATTTAAAACATAGAAAATAATAGGTGAGGGAAAATGAAAGAAACGAGCATTGTATTTTGTTTCGTATTACTATTATTTTGCTTTCCTGCTATAAGTAATGCTGAAGATAATAGGGAACCTGAATTAATAAGTGAGGCAGCTTTCTTATTAGATAGTGATACTGGAGCAGTATTATATGAAAAGAATGGGTATAAAAAAATGTATCCGGCCAGTTTAACAAAAATAGCGACTGCTATTTATGCGATTGAAAATGGAAAATTAGATGATATTGTGACGGTAAGTGAGAATGCGTATTCAACGGAAGGGACAAAAGTTTATTTAGAAAAAGGTGAGCAAGTAACACTGAGACATTTACTTGATGGAATGTTAATTAACTCTGGAAATGATGCCGCAATAGCTATCGCTGAATATCTAGATGGTACGGTTAGTGATTTTGAAACAAGTATAAATAAGTATTTAAAGGAAAAAGTAAATGTTCATTCCACCCATTTCAAAAATCCAAATGGTTTATTTGATAAAGATCATTACACAACTGCAAACGATTTAGCATTAATCACCCAGTACGCCATGAAAAATGAAACATTTAGAGAAATATTTGGTACAGATGAATTAAAGTGGGATGGTTTGTCTTGGGATACTACATTAGTAAGCCATCATCAAATGGTAAACGGGAGTCGGCCATATGACAAAGTGACTGGCGGAAAAACTGGCTATGTAGACGAATCGAAACAAACTTTGGCTACTACCGCAGAGAATGGGGAGTTAGGTTTAATTGCTATCGTTTTAAAAGGAACATATAAGCAGGATGTATATAATGATACGGAAGCACTAATGGATTATGGCTTTAACCAATATACGCATAAGATACTTCCAGCAGGAAAATCATTTTTTGCTAATGGGAACACTTATGAAACATCAGAGGAAGTTAACATAACAGTTCCACGCACAAAAGGGAAGGAAGAGGTTAGCTCAACCGGTATTTTCATGATAGAAAATGATAACGGCGATATTGTTCAATCAGTACAATTAGCAAAAACTAAGCCCGCAGAGGAAACATTTAAAAAAAATATTCCGAATGAAGCTGGAAGAGATGAGAAAAAATCTTCTTTTCCAGGAATAGTCTTCATTATTCCGTTCGCCATTTATTTGATCTATGTGATGAGAAAAAAGGCAATTAAACGTTAAAAAAACCGGGGAATCCCGGTTTTTTTATTTGTACATATTTGCAATATTTTTTTGTAATGCTTCATCTTCTAAATATTCATCGTAATTCATTTGCTTATCAACAAGTCCTTGCGGTGTAATCTCAAGAATACGATTAGCAATTGTTGATACAAACTGATGGTCATGAGAAGTGAAAATTAATGAACCTTTAAAGTTGATTAATCCATTATTTAAAGCTGTGATGGATTCTAAATCTAAATGGTTAGTAGGTTCATCTAAAAGTAGAACATTTGCGCCACTCAGCATCATTTTAGATAACATACAACGAACTTTTTCTCCACCTGATAAAACGCTAGGTTTTTTCAATACTTCTTCTCCAGAAAATAACATGCGACCTAAAAATCCTCTTAAGAAGCTTTCTGTTTGATCATTTGGAGAATATTGACGAAGCCAGTCTACTAGAGTTTCGTCATCGTTTTTAAAATACTCCGAGTTTTCGGCTGGGAAATAACTTTGAGAAGTAGTAACTCCCCATTTGTAAGTGCCGCTATCTGGCTCCATTTCGCCCGCTAAAATACGAAATAGGGTAGTCTTAGCAATTTCATTTGGACCAACAAGGGCAATTTTATCATCTTTATTCATAATAAAGCTTACATTATCAAGAATTTTAACTCCATCAATGGTTTTTGTTAGGTTTTCGACTCTTAATAAGTCATTACCAATTTCACGTTCAGGAGTAAATGCAACATATGGATATTTTCGTGATGAAGGTTTAATGTCATCTAACGAAATTTTATCAAGTAATTTCTTTCGGGAAGTAGCCTGTTTCGACTTAGAAGCATTTGCGCTAAAGCGAGCAATAAAGTTTTGAAGCTCCTTTATTTTTTCTTCTTTCTTTTTGTTTGCATCATTTGCCATTCTAGAAGCTAATTGACTGGATTCATACCAAAAATCATAGTTACCCACATAGATTTGGATTCTGCTATAGTCTAAGTCTGCGATATGTGTACAAACCTTGTTTAAGAAATGTCTGTCATGGGACACAACGATGACAGTATTGTCAAAGTTAATTAAAAATTCCTCCAGCCACTTAATTGCGTTAATATCCAGATGGTTAGTAGGCTCATCTAGTAAAAGAACATCAGGTTCACCGAAAAGTGCTTGCGCTAATAACACTTTCACTTTATCGGAACCGTTTAATTCCGCCATTGTTTTATAATGAAGCTCCTCACCAATGCCTAATCCTTTTAAAAGAATCGCTGCTTCAGATTCTGCTTCCCATCCGTTTAATTCGGCGAATTCTCCTTCAAGCTCTGCGGCTTTCATGCCATCTTCATCTGTGAAATTTTCTTTCATGTAAATAGCATCTTTCTCTTGCATTACTTCATATAATCTTGCATGACCCATTATTACCACTTTTAATACTTCATGTTCCTCATATTCAAAGTGATTCTGCTTTAAAACAGCAAGTCTTTCTCCAGGTCCTAAAGAAACATTGCCTGATTGAGCTTCTATTTCTCCGGATAGTATTTTTAGGAAAGTAGATTTTCCTGCACCGTTTGCTCCGATTAGACCGTAGCAATTACCTGGTGTAAATTTAATATTAACATCTTCAAATAATTTGCGATCACCATATCGAAGACCTACATTCGTTACTGTTATCATTTAAAAATCCTCCAAACTCCAATATCCTTAAAATTATATCATTTTTACTATCAGAGCGCGAATTATTTTAAATAAATCTTTCTTTGGAAGACTTTTTTTGATGAAAGTTTCCCTATTCCAAAATAAATAATTATCTATAGAAAGATAAGCTAGTTTTAATGAATACATTTATGCTTAAAAGAATCAAAAATATGAAAAATGCCCGATAGAAAAATGAAAAAATGTTTACGATAATAGAAACAAAGGGTAAAAAAATATCATAAATTAAAGGGTTTTCTACTAATAAAGAGAATTTATTAAGAAGTAGAGATGAAAGTGTTTTAATATGTTTCTAAATTAATAATCGATCGTCTAAAATTATTTATGATTTGTTCATATTTTTTTCATAAATTTCTAGTACACTAAAATTATTAAGAAATAAAGGAGTCGTATAGGATGGCTAAAAAACAGCTAGTTGATTTAGTTAATAAAATGAAAAAATCTGGTATAAAAATTAGCTTTACAAAGCCAAGATCGCAGTTTTCAGTAGCAATTCAACAGAATAGTAAATTATCGACTACGACACAGTGAGTTTATAAGCTTATTTCTATTTGAATAGTACATATTATAAATTTATTTTTGTAAATGAGGAGACGATATTTTCTCATTTACCTAATTGTTAAAAATTGTTCATTTTTTCACAAAGTAATTAACTTTTCCTTTTGTATAATAATGTTATACAGAAAGGAAGGTATTGCAATGGAAATTCACCCAGTTGATAAGGCAATTAATTATGCATTGAAGAAGAAAGAAACACTCGACGATTCTTTCTTTCGCTATTTTGTAAAAGCCATTTTAGCAGGAATATATATTGGTTTTGCTTTAATGCTGTGTTATCGTTTAGCACAACCATTTTTCGATATTCATTCTCCTGCTACGTACATGATGACTAGTTTATTTTTCGGGTTGGCGCTAGTCCTTATTTCGTATGGCGGCGGGGAATTATTTACAGGAAATACAATGGCTTTTGCAATGAGTACTTTGTCAGGAGCAACTAGTTGGAAAGATACTATTTATAATTGGGTTAGTACGTATTTTGGCAACTTAGTTGGAGCATTATTTTTTGCTTTGCTAATCTATTACTCAGGCTTGTTTAGCTTAGTTCCTAAAACAACTTGGCTTATGGATGTTGCTAATTCAAAAATGAGTGCAACAACAGTTGAATTGTTTGTTCGAGGCATCCTTTGTAACTGGTTGGTTTGTTTGGCAATTTGGATACCTATGAATGTGAAGGGGGATGTCGGAAAAATAATTGCAACATTATTAATTGTCTTCGCCTTTATGATTTCTGGTTATGAGCATAGTGTTGCTAATATGGCGCTTTTCTCCATTGCACTCATCGTACCACATCCAGAGACAATCACATTGGCTAATGCTTTACATAACTTAATACCTGTTACAATCGGTAATATCGTTGGCGGAGCATTCTTTGTTGGCGCATTAAACCTCTATATTTTTCCTAAGAAAAAAAGAAAAACGAATGAATCCTCTTTACGTGTTACTACACCTAAGTCATTAGCAAAGTAACAACCATTTTTAGTGACCAGAAAACTGTCGAAATCTTATTTCGACAGTTTCAGTTTCTATCCTAGATGACTCATGCTTAGAGAGAAGATTAATCCCATACATGTAACAAAACCAACTGTTGGTCCTCCTTGCTCAAAAGCTTCGGGAAGCATAGTGGAGCAAACCATTGCAATTAATCCACCAGCACCAAATGACTGAATCCCAGAAAGCATTACTGCTGATGCATTTTCTAAAAATAAATATCCCACTGAGCTGCTTATCGCGGAAATAAGGATGACACTGCTCCATAAAAATAAAATTTTCTTGTTTGAATAGTTGTCTTTTTTTAGACCCACCGTTGAAGATAGGGACTCAGGAAAATTACTGATGAAAATGGCAATTAAGAAGAGCATGTCCACCTTCTGTGTTATTAATAGACTTAATCCTATAATCATTGATTCTGGTATTGCATCCATCAGAGTGCCAATATAAATAGCTAGTCCCGAATGTCCTTCTGGATTTTTATGTGATCGTTTTCGATTGGACCCGCCCTTTTTATAGAGAAATATTTCAATTAAGGTAAATAAACCCGCTCCAGTTAAAAAAGTAATAGCAGTTGCTGCGATTCCACTTGTATGTACGGATTTGATTAAAAGCTCGAAAGAAGAGGCCCCTATTAATATACCAGTACCCAAAGCCATAAAATAAGCAATAATCCTTTTAGGTATCGATAAAAATAAAGCGGCGATAGATCCCGCGAGTAAGGAAAGACTTGCTACTGCCCCCCACATTGCTGCAACTAACATATGAAATCTCCTTTTTTCTTATTCCTACCCAATTATTTTAAAATCTACACATTTAGAAGTTATTTTAAATTATTGGTATTTCTATTTTGGAATATGCAATTTCTCGATTTGTTCCAGCTCAGGTAAATCGTAAAGGAAGGATTTTTTTCTGATTTAATCTTAATGAAATAATCAGTCAAAAATATCCGCTCTTCTCTTATGATAGTTGTCCATTCTTTTTTTAGACTTGTACATAGGATAATAGGGATGAATGGTTGGAGGTGTGATAAATGTCTGCTAAGAATTTTTATAATCAGTGTTCAAAAGGTGTTGGAAGATGTGTAAGAATCCGTACCCATAGTGGTGAGGTTCATACTGGAATCATTGAAAGAGTCACTCCTAATAAAGTGTATATTCGACCAATAGGGGGAAATCGGAGAAACCATGGTGGATTCGGATATGGTTATAGACGTGGTAATAGACCCGGCTGGGGCTGGGGTTGGGGCTGGGGATTTGGTGCAGCCGCAATAGGAGTATCTTTAGGGTTAATCGCAGCATTGGCCTTTATTCCTTTCTTTTAAACAATTATTAAAGGCAGATTTCTTTCTGAAAGGAATCTGTCTACATACTTTAATAAATTTTCAGCTTTTTCTTCAAACGCCCAAACAGGACAAACTCTAGACTCATATGATGCTTATGTGTATGAGGGAGGTGGAATAAATGAGTGGTGGCCATACAGCTGGTTTTGGTGGAGGTTTTGCTCTACTAGTAGTGCTATTCATTTTATTAATAATTGTAGGTTCTTGTTACGTCGGCTTCTGATAGGAATAAAGATAGAAAAAAAGGAGTGTTTTATAAAATGGGTTACGGAGGATTTGGATACGATAATTGTGGATGCGGTTATGCGGCCCCGGTTGCTGCACCAGTAGCTCCTTGCGGAGGATTTGGATTTGGCAGTGGGTTTGTCTTAATCGTAGTACTTTTCATTTTATTAATCATCGTAGGAGCAGCTTGGCTATAAATTTAATTAAAGGCTGATCCTCTGCTTTCGGTTCATGTTGTTAGCAGAGTGTAGCTTAGCATAATTGATAACTTGCTAATACCTCTATATGAGAATTAGCAAGTTACTTATTGCTGTACTAATAAAGTGTTATTACGCATCTAATTGGACAGGCACTTGTAATGACAATGCTACGTTCAAAATTCATCCGATTAGTGTTACAATATTTTAAGAATATGTTCGGATAAAAGTGGGGAGATTTAGGTAATGATGGATAAAGCACGTAGTATTTTAAAAGAGTACTTTGGATATGACCATTTTAGAAAAGGACAAGAAGATATTATTCGTCTATTATTAAATGGGGAAAATGTTGCAGGAATTATGCCGACTGGCGGCGGAAAATCAATTTGCTATCAGGTGCCCGCGATGATTTTTCCAGGACTGACGATAGTTATATCCCCATTAATTTCTTTAATGAAAGATCAAGTAGATGCACTAACAGAAGTTGGAATTCCAGCGACTTACATTAATAGTACGTTACATAATGAGGAAGTACAGGAAAGGATCTGTGAAATAAAAAACGGTCATTATAAATTACTTTATATTGCACCAGAACGTCTTGAAGCAGATTATTTTACGGAATTATTAAAAGAAGTTTCTATTTCTTTTATTGCAGTAGATGAAGCTCATTGTATTTCACAATGGGGTCACGATTTTCGTCCAAGCTATGCAAAGATTGGCTTTCTCATTAATAAATTAGCGGAAAGACCTCTTGTCGCTGCGTTAACAGCAACGGCTACACCTAAAGTGCATGAAGATATTTGTCTTTTATTAAATATTCCAAGGGAAAATACAATTAAGACAGGATTTGCTCGTGATAATTTATCTTTTTCCATTATTAAAGGGCAAGATAAAGGGAAGTTTCTTGAATCCTTTTTAAAGAAAAATAAAGAGGAATCTGGGATTATTTATGCAGCGACTAGACAAGAGGTGGAAAAACTGCATGAAAGATTAGCAAAAAAAGGCTATTCAGTTGCGAAATATCATGGCGGTATGAACGATGGGCAAAGAGAGACTGAACAGCAAGCATTTATAAAAGATGATGTTTCCATTATGATTGCCACAAATGCATTTGGTATGGGGATTGATAAAAGTAATATTAGGTATGTCATTCATTATCAGCTTCCGAAAAACATGGAGGGTTATTACCAAGAAGCGGGAAGAGCAGGACGTGATGGTCTACAGAGTAAGTGCATATTGTTATATTCAGCACAAGATATTCGGATTCAGCGTTTTCTCATTGATCAGACAATAAACGATCCAGATAAACAGAAGCAAGATCTCGATAAATTACAATCCATGATAAATTTTTGTCATACTGAAGATTGTCTTCAAGAATATATTTTGCATTATTTTGGTGAAGAACATACGGAGAAATGTGGACAATGTTCGAACTGTACAGATGAAAGGACGGTAATCGATGTTACCGTGGAAGCACAAAAAGTACTGTCGTGCATGATAAGAATGGGGGAAAGATTCGGGAAAACAATGGTTGCCCAAGTATTAACAGGTTCAAAAAACAAAAAATTAATGGAGTTTCAATTAAATAAAATCAAAACATATGGCCTTATGAAAGAGCAATCAGCTAAAGAAATCAGTGATTTTATTGAGTTTCTTATTTCTGAACAATATATAGATGTTAGTACAGGAACGATGCCAATATTAAAGGTTTCCAACAAAGGAAAAGAAGTTCTTTTAGGAAAAATTAGAGTGGTCCGGAAAGAACAAATAGAGACAATAAAAGTTAGTGAAAATAACGCACTATTTGATTATTTGAGGGGGATTCGCAAACAATTGGCAGAGGAAGAAAATGTTCCTCCATTTGTGGTATTTTCCGACCAAACACTGCGAAATATCTCGATGGTTATGCCTACATCGCATGAAGATTTCCGAGAGATAAAAGGAATAGGAGACCATAAGCTGCAAAAATATGGAGATGTAATCATTGAACATATTTTAGCATTTCAAAAAGAAGAGGCATATTCAGCTGGCAGGAAAGAAATTCATTCTTCCGAAATAAATACGGAAATAGACAAAAAAGCGAAAAAATATGTAGAGAACTCTCATCTCCATACATTGGAGTTATGGGAAAGCGGATTATCCATTAAGGAAATCGCAAAAGAAAGACAATTAAATGTTCAAACGGTAGAAAACCATCTGCTTCGCTGTGGAGAAGAAGAAATAGAGATTGATTGGACAAAATTTCTAATGCCAGAAGACAAAATGAAAATAGTGGAAGCAATTCAAAAAGTGGGCAAGGATAAATTAAAGCCCATTAAAGAAGAACTTCCAGACGAGATTAGTTATTTTATGATTAAAGTGGTGATCATGCTAGAAAAAAGAAACCAACAAATACGGAATTAACAAAAACCGTCCTCGATTTATTGGCAGAGCCATTATCTTAGGGACGGTTTTTGTTTTTTACATACTCTCTACTAATCTTTCTCTTATTTCCTTTATGCAGGCATTTAATTGTGGAACGGTAGGGAACGTCCCTTGTGCCTGAAGTTCATTTCCCCCGCCTTTCCCTTCATATCTTTGGATTGTTTCCTTAAGAAACTTGCCGCAATGAAAAGGATAATCACCATTATGCTGTAATAGTATTTTTTTATCTATTTCCGAACTAAGGAGAATAATGCAGCTAGATCTTTGCAAGAGGTATTTGGCAAGAATAGATAAATCTTTGATTGTTTTGTCTGCAAATGAAAGGAAGATTACTTTTTCCATTTGTGTCGAAAGCATTTGTTCTGCTAAAAACGCTATATTTTCTCTCTTTAGTGTTTCTAATTCTTTAGTTAATCCCTTTTTCTCTAATTCCAGTTTATTTACACGATCTTCAAGCTGCAGTTTGTTTGTTTTAAAAAACGTTCCTAAGTTATCTAATATAGATTGTGCTGTTTGATAGTCACGAATGGCTCTCCACCCACTTAAAAAGAAAACCCTAGTTTGACCACGATGTTTTTCAGTTTTAAATATTTTAAAGACGCCTAGTTCTCCGGTTCTGCCTACATGTGTTCCAGCACATGCAGAAAAATCCCAATCATCGATTTCTACGATTCTTATATCGCCAGTTACTTTCGGCAGCTTTCTTAAAGGAAATTTGCTCACTTGTTCATGAGTGATAATATGTGTTTTGATTTCTAAGTTTTTCGTGATATAGGAATTACAGGAGTTTTCTAGTTGAGTTATTTGTTCTTTTGTTAGATCAGCTGTATCTATATCAATTGTTGTGTACTCTTTTCCTAAATGAAAGCTAACTGTAGTAATTTGAAATAATTCTTCCAAAACAGCTGATAACATGTGCTGAGCAGTGTGCTGCTGCATATGATCATACCGTCTATCCCAATCTAATTCACATGATACCAGTTTATTTTCTGGTTTTCTTTCCATAAGATGATAAATTTGATTATCTTTCATCTGTACATCTAGGACACGAATCCCATCAATGAATCCAGTATCTGCTGGCTGCCCTCCGCCTTCTGGATAAAAAGCTGTTTCTTTTAAAAGTACATAAATTTGATCATTCGTTTCGATAACTTTCTTTATTGCGGTTGTCCATTTTGTTTCATATGGAGTTGAATAAAACAATTTTGTAGACATTTTTTGCTCCTTCGCGTTCATTTTTCATCATAATACCATAACAATTACACTTAGTTACAGATTTGAAAAAAATATTTGCTCAGTTTCTTTAGCATTATAGATTATTAATGGTCAATGCGCTAATTCCCATTATGGCTTGGAAAAAGTAATAGGTGTTTAATTTCTTTAAATGTTTTGGTTTACACACATAATTACTGGCGGTGCTGGCCATAATAATTTAAAAAGGGGGCTTGTTCATATGTTTTTTAATCGAAAAGGCGCGGAAGAAAAACCAGAAGAAGTGTTAATGAGTATGGAAGTATATGCATGTAATTCGTGTAACGGGTGGATGAGAAAGGATTATGCTACAGATGATCTACTTTGTCCTCTATGTGGAGATCAGACAACTGCAGAAATGAGAGAGCTTCCTCAAATCAGTAATTAACTCGTAAATCACGACAGCTTTATAAATTTACTTAATATTGTTGGGCTTAGTCGTGGAGATTTCCTATCCCATCTCCTTATTTGGAAAACTCTTCGACTTTCTTCAGAGAATATTCATGTCCCTCCATATCCCGCTATTCAATCTCTCCAAAGAACGAATGATTATGTGGCCGTTTAGTGTATGATTTATACAAAAATGCTTTCTTATCTGTTTTATTTGATTTACAATCAAATAGAATGCAAAAAATAGATTAGGAGGATTTTTTGTTTGTATAACTCCATATTAATTTTTATTAGTATCCTAATCGTATATATGGCATGCTATTCTTCGTTTGATTTATTTCAATTAGTGAAAAATGGAGAGAAAAATAGTAGATTTTTGTTCTTAGCAAGCACATTTACGATAGGCTTTGGTTTTTGGATTTTAAGTTTTATTGATATGATGATTAAAAATGTGTATGCAACTGCTAATTATAATATCCCTATCACTATCTTATCAATGGTAGTTGGCATATGTTTTAGTGGTATGGCATTTTATGCGCTATTAGATAAGGAAAAAAAGAAAAGAAGAATCTATGTATCTGCTTTCTTTTTTAGTCTTTCTTTATTATCAATATCCATCATTGGTTTTTATTCAATCGGCAGTACAGTATATTATCAAATTCCGCAATTATTTATCAGTTTTTTATTGTTATTTATAGTATTTTTTATTTCAATATGGTTATCATTTTATCCTGTTACAATTTCTGCCACTTTAAAAAAATGGGTACGGCCTGTATGTAGTTTATTAATGACGGGAGTATGTATGATTAGTCATTTTATTCTCTTAAGTGATGTAAGCGCACCAGAAGTGTCCGTTGTGAGAGATTCCTATCAAAGCAGCTTCATTATTTACATTGCGTTATTTGTCTCTGTATTAGTGTTAGGCGGATTAATTGGAACTAGTACCTTAATTCGAGAACGAATGGATGTAGGAGCAATCAATGTAAGAGATATGCAGCTTGCACTTGATGAGTCTGCAATCGTGGCTTTTACTGATGATAATGGAATGATTACATATGTAAACGATAAATTCGTGGAAGTCTCGAAGTATAGTCGTGAAGAACTGTTAGGACAAAATCATCGTATTTTGAATTCGGGTCATCATTCGCCTGAGTTTTTTCGAAAATTATGGAACACGATTAAAAGAGGGGAGATATGGAAAGGGGAGATACTCAATAAAGCAAAGGATGGTACGCTATATTGGGTTGATACCGTAATAGTCCCTTTTTTAAATAAGGAGGGGGCACCTTATCAGTATGTTGCAATCAGACGGGACATTACAGAGCAAAAAATGGTTCAGCATCAACTGGAAGAGTCTGTACGTGAAGTAAGTGACATTACCTATGCATTAGAACAATCAAGTATTATTGCTTTTACAGATAAAAGAGGGATTATTACAAATGTTAATTCTAAATTTTGTGAGATATCCGGATATAGTAGGCAGGAATTAATCGGGAAAACGCATCGTATTGTAAATTCTGGCTATCACTCAAAAGATTTTTTCCGAAATGTTTGGCAAACAATTGAAAAAGGGGAAATCTGGAAGGGGGAAATCCGAAATAAAAGGAAAGATGGCTCTTATTATTGGGTCGATACAACTATTGTCCCTTTTTTAGATAAAAATAATAAGCCTTATCAGTATTTAGCTATAAGAAATGATATTACGGAAAAGAAACGCACAGAAGAAGTTCTTCATCGACAAGATAAATTAGCAGCGATTGGTCAATTAGCAGCTGGTGTTGCTCATGAGATCCGTAACCCATTAACTTCTATAAAAGGATATGCGGAATTTTTGAGTATGGATGAAACCGAGAAAGATCGACAGGAATACTTTGAGATTATTTTAGATGAGATTGAAAGAGTAAACTCTATTGTAGAGGAATTCATGCTTCTTTCTAAGCCGACTGTTTCTGTGTTAGAGAAAAAACCGCTACTACCTATTATCGATAATGTTCTTTCTATTTTAGATTATCAGCTGCGAAAAAATAAAATTCAATTGAATCGATTTTACGAAGAGCCGAATCCTTTTGTAGAATGTGACGAGAATAAATTAAAACAGGTTTTCTTGAATTTTATAAAAAACGCGGTCGAAGCTATGCCTGACGGGGGCTCTATTGATATAAGCGTAAAAAAAGGAAAGGAAGATATTTCGATTATAATCAAAGACAGCGGAATCGGTATGTCAAAAGAGCAATTAAAAAAAATAGGTGAACCATTTTTTACAACAAAAAAAGAAGGCAATGGACTTGGATTAATGGTCAGTTTCAAAATAATTGAGAATTTAAATGGGAAAGTATATGTAGACAGTGAAATAAATAAAGGTACAAGCTTCCACATAACCTTGCCTTCCGTTCATTAAAAACTATGTTTGAAAAGAAAACAGGTATTAGTTTATAGATTATTCTGACGATTCGTATTGTGTTTGTTATTGGATTGTCATATACGTAATCGAATTAACAACTGCCTGTTCTTTTTTTTGGCGTTTTTCATGTTAAGATTATACCTGTTAGCTCAACTGGAGCTATTCTAGGAGGTATAAAAATGAAAAAAATCTTTTCTATTCTAACTTGTGCATCAATACTAACTACAGCTGCTCCGTTTGTAGGTGCAGAAGAAATGAAAGTAGAAAAAGGAGATACTCTTTGGTCTATTTCACAAGAAAAAAAGGTAAGTGTTGATGATATAAAAAGATGGAATGATTTAGATAGTGATATCATTAAGGCGGGTGATACACTTACTATTGAAGATGTAAAGAAATACACAGTAAAAGCGGGAGATAATCTATGGAAGATATCTCAAAAATATAATACAACTGTAGATCAGCTAAAGGAATGGAATAAGCTGAATAGTGATACAATACATAAGGATGACGTATTGATTGTTTCCAAAGATGGTTCTGAACAAAACGCACCAGAATCAAAGCCACTTAACAAAGCAGTTAAAGCAGATAATACAGTAAAGGCTGAAAGTACAAATTCAGCAGCAAAAGAAATCACAGTAACCGCGACAGCATATACAGCAAATTGTGAAGGATGCTCTGGTGTTACTGCAACCGGAATTAATTTAAAGGATAATCCAGATAAAAAGGTTATTTCAGTTGATCCTAACGTAATTCCTCTAGGCTCTAAGGTCTATGTGGAAGGATATGGTACTGCAATTGCCGGAGACACAGGCGGAGCGATTAAAGGGAAGAAAATTGATGTATTTGTTCCATCTCAAGCGAAAGCATTAGAGTGGGGAAGAAAACAAGTTTCTGTAAAAATCCTTGATTAAGTTAAACGCTTGAAAGTATTCCAGAAAAAAAATAAACCTAGACGATTATACGAATGTTTTTACCAGCAACTTCGTATAATTGTTTAGGTTTTTTATTTGTGTATAAAAAAATTACCATTTTATTTTTTTATCGTCTCATCTTTTTTAGAAGAAACGAAGAATCGCTGAATTGGCTGCGAGATGCTTTTTATATTGTTTTCTATTTTTTCCGCTAAATAATGTGCTCTTTCAAAGATAACTTCTTTAAGATGGTCGAGCTGCCGACTGATTTTATTGACGCTCCCAGTTGTTTCTTTCATGCTTTCTAAAAAGGTTTGCTGAAATATTTCGTGTAAATCCAACTTTTCTGCAATATGTTGATAGTTGGTTTCAGTTTCCGTGATTTTTGTTTTCACGTCTGCAGCAAGCTGATTAAATTCTTCCATTTTATTAGAAATCATCGAAATATCTTTCTCTTGAAAGGTTAACTGGTCAAATAGAGCTGTTTGCCGCAGAGATTCTTCCCTTGTTAATTCTTTTTGCTCTTCTGCTAGCAAGATAAGAGTGTCAAGTTGTGCTTCTATTGTGGATGTTTCATTATCTAAATCAGTAAATTTAGTTAAAAGCTCCTTTGTAGCTGAATCATTAAGTTCTAATTTTGAATCGATTTCGTTAAAATGCTGAAGATGCTTCTTCTGTTTCTCAATCAAATCTTCCTGAAATTTATACCATAATGTCATTAATTGCTCATTTTGTTTGTGCTGTTTATATAGATATTCCTGTAAATAATTGTGTTGGAAATGGGATTGATTATTTAAACTTTCAGCAGAAAGATTGGGAAGATAAACTTTTGAAGAGTTGCTGTGGTGTTCATTTGTAGGCATTTTCCCCCTCCTTTCTCCTTCTTTATTCTATTGGGAAAGAGAAAAAAGGGTGCAGAGGATAATTTTAAATAGAAGAAAATAGAAAGTATCTACATAAAGCATAACACAAGGGATCTGTATGTTCTTGCTATTTTCTTCTAGAAACTACATAAACGGAGGAATTCCTTTACTTATTTCTGATATTATGGATGTAATGGAGGCGATATCTTGATCGTCAATGTTAAACGTTTGTCTAATCTTATTTTCTAAATCTTTACTAACTCTTCGCTTTCCGACTTCCACTAAAGCAATTAATGCAAAGCTGCAATTTAAAACACGGGCAAAATCTCTCTGTGTCATTTCATAATTTTTCCTAATAAATTTAATAATTTCTTTATTCATAGTCCACCTCATTTAATTAAATAAAAGAATAAATAAGAAAGACGAAAAGAAGAATTTTTTAATCCAAGATATGAGAATTATAGTTGATAATCAAGAAAATGTAAATATATTATGCTAGTAAAAAACGAATACAAATATTTTGAATTATAATAATCATTTTTTTAATTTTTAGATAATTTGTTCAATCTATCTAATTACCACTTAGATTATTATTTAATTAGTCCAATGACATATAAAAAGGAAGGAATTAATATGATGTAATAACATCTAATGTTATAAAAAGTAACAATGATTTTCGATTCGACTAAAAATTTGATTGGAATGGGGGAGTTAGCGTGTCTTCCGATCATTATGCTGTTATTGATGCGGTTATTGCAACAGAAAAAAACAGTTATTTAGCGACAATTGTGAAGGTGGAAGGAACAGCCTACCGGAAAGAAGGAACTATGATGTTCATCACGGATGCCGGAAAAGAAAAGGGATTATTAACAGGCGGATGTGTAGAGCAGGATTTACTCGCAAGAATCGAAATGCAGCAAAAAGCTAAAGCTTTTTTAATGGAATACGATCTGCGTTCAGAAGATGATTTGACATGGGGGCAAGGCATTGGATGTGATGGGAAAATTTATATTATGGTTGAGCCGGTCACGCCGGCAACAAGCAAAGTTTTTCAGCAATTAAAATCACATATGCAAAAAGGAGAAAGTGTCAAACTTATTAAGAGTTTTCATAAATTAGATAATTTCCTTGTTAATACGGTCAGCCCACAAACAAAAACAGAAACAAATGTTGCATCTACTTCTTTTTTGGATACTGACAATAAGTATATATTTACCCAAGCTCTCTCTCCTCAACCAAGATTAATTATCTATGGAGCAGGACCAGATGTCAAACCAGTTGTCTCTTTTGCTAGCAAAGCCGGGTTTTATGTCATCTTATCTGATTGGCGAGAAGCTATTTGTTCAGCAGATAATTTCCCAGACGCAAAAGAATATCAAATAGGTTCTCCGACTCAGGTGCTGGCTGCAATAAAACCCTCAGAAGATGATTATGTACTATTGATGACACACAGCTTTAGTAAAGATCAAGAATTTGTACATTTACTTTTGGAACGAAGGGTAAAATTCTTTGGGTTATTAGGCTCCAAAAAGAGGTCGGAAAAATTATTGGCAGAAAAAATAAAGCCAGATTGGATCCACTATCCAGTCGGAATATCTATTCATTCAGAAAGCCCAGAAGAAATCGCCATTAGTATAACAGCACAATTAATTAAAATTAAAAATGAAAAGAATTCTCTTGTAGGTAAAATAGGATGATTACAGCCTTATATTTAGCTGCGGGGAATAGCAAGAGGATGGGAGAACATAAACTGTCCCTTCCTCTTCGGAATGAAACAGTTGGTAATCATGGATTATCTGTGTTGCTTACCTCGCCATTTGTTGATTATGTTTTTGTTATCGTTCAACCAGGCGATCACTTAAACTGGATAACACCTGCTAATAAACTCTTTTTGAATGGAAAAAAAGGGAAAGTAATTACTTGTGACGAAGCGTCTCTAGGGCAATCATATTCTTTAAAAAAAGGTTTTAAAGCAGCTATCGAGCAACAGGCAGAAAAGATTCTTGTATGTTTAGCAGATCAGCCTTTTATTACCCATGAAATGATTGATAAAATCGTGACTACTCCATTACTTCCTCCATATAAATATGTAGCAAGCATGCATAAAGGGGTTTACAAACCGCCGATTTTATTCCATCCGAGCGCGATATCAGATATAAACTACTTAGAAGGAGATATAGGAGCTAGAAAATTATTGCAAGATGGCATTATGCATGGGGAAAAGATTGAATTTTCTGAAGAAGAATGTTTTATTGATATTGATACAAAAAATGATTATGAAAAAGTGCTGAAAAGGAGGGAATAACATGCATGTTTCAACTCTCAATTATCCGACTACTGTGGAAATACCTACCACCTTATCTGCTATTAATAAATGGAATGAATCAAATTATGCCTTTATCTCTGGTGGAACAATCCTTCAAGTAAATTGGGAAGCAGGTCAGGACAAACCAAACCACCTTATTAGTACAGAAAAATTAATGGAGTTAAAAGGAATCTCAGAAGTAGAACTAGATGGCCAATTCTTTTTGCAGATTGGTGCAGGCATGTCTATTTCTGAATGTTTAACCAGCGTATTAATGCAAGAAAAGGCTCCGCTTATAGTAGAGGCCTGTGAGAAAATAGCGGCTCCTGCAATTCGTAACAGAGGAACAATTGGCGGAAATATATGCAGCAAAATTGGTGATAGCATTCCTGCTTTATTAGTTTTGGATGCACTATTAACTTTTTTTAATGGCAAGGAGACCTACTTAATCACATTAAAGGATTGGCTGGCATCAAAAAAGCGGCCATCATCCGAATTGTTAACAAAAGTACTCATACCAATAGCAGCACGGAAGCTAGAAACATATTCTTTTTTTAGAAAGATTAGTAGACGGGCCAGTTTTACAGCTGCAATTATATCGATTGCAGGGTATCTAGAGTTTGAAGAAAAAAATATAAAGACCATAAAAATTGCGATTGGCGGAGGCAGTCACATTCCGACTCGTCTTACAAGCACTGAAAGGGAGATTACCCGCTCGCAGAGTCCTATTGATTGGTCCCGAATCTCTAAAGTCATTCAGGAAGACTTCCTATCTTATACAGATCCTTTTATAACAGAAGCGTATCGCAAAAAAGTCGCAGCAAACGTAATAATTGCTAATATGAAAGAATTACTTTAATAGAAAAAGAAGGGAGTTGTTTAGATGATCCTTGATAACGAAAGCGCTGGTAGTCGTTGGAAAATAAGAAGAGACGGTGTGCCTAAGGTGACTGGAAAACTTAAGTATTTAACTGACTTAACGTTTCCTAATATGCTTTATGGAACCGTTCTTAGAAGTGAATATCCTCATGCAGAAATTGAATCAATCGATACTAAAGAAGCAGAAGAGCTTGCTGGGGTTTTTGCTGTTATCACTTATAAGGATGTACCAGGCTTAAATGGCTTTGGGATTGTTATACAGGATCAGCCGGTCTTTTGTGAAGAGAAAGTCAGATATGTAGGCGACGCAATTGCCGCTGTTGCGGCTAGAACAAAGGAAATTGCACAACAAGCCATTTCTTTAATTAAAGTAAAATATCAGCCATTGCAGATAATCACAGATCCAGATGAAGCCTTAAAAGACACTGCAATCAGGCTGCATAAAGAAGGAAATCTCCTTCATCAGGCTGCTTTTAAGAAGGGAGAAAGTAATATAGAAGAAGCCTTTAATAAGTGCGAATGGATCATAGAAGGAACGTATCAGACACCAAGACAAATGCATGCTTATATGGAAACGGAAGGGGGTGTAGCTGTACCAGATGAAGCAGGAGGCATTACCATTTATGCACCAACCCAGCATGGTTTTAAAGATCAGCTGCAGCTTTCTCGAATTTTAGCACTCCCACTGGAAAAAATCCGGATTATTTCTAGCCCGATTGGAGGCTCCTTTGGAGGGAAGGACGAATTAAATGTTCAACCATATATCAGCTTGCTGGCATTAAAAACACAGCGGCCAGTGAAAATACATCAATCAAGAAGAATATCGATTAAGGCCGGTTTAAAAAGACATCCAATGAAAATCTATATGAAGACAGGTGCTGACGTATCTGGAAAAATAATCGCCCACCAAGTAAAAATTACTGCAGATACTGGTGCATATGCTACTTTAGGACCTGCAGTACTTGACTTTGCTGTAGAGCATAGTGCTGGACCATATATAATCGAAAATATAGATGTTAAAGGCTACTCTGTTTATACAAATAACGGTGTTGCCGGTGAATTCAGAGGATTTGGCGGCAATCAAATCACCTTTGCATTAGAAACGCAAATTGAAAGATTAGCAGAAAAAGCCAGAATAGATTCAACCAAATTACGCTTCACTAATTTACGTAAGACAGAAGATTTTGGCCCGGTGGACCAGCCTATTGTTCCAACAAATGGCGCTTATGCTGTCCTTACTGAAATTACCAAGTCAGCAATTCTTCAAAAGGACTTGGTCACAAATCCTATGAATGGAGATAAGAAAATAAAAGGAAGGGGATATAGTATTACCATGCATGGAGGGGGATTGGGATATGGAAGAGCAGATGCTTCTGGTGCCCGACTGGCTTTAAACAGTGCTGGGAAAATAGAGGTATCTTTTGGATTTGAAGAATGTGGGCAAGGATTAATTCCAACCATTGATATGATTATGGCAGATACCTTTCTTTGCGAACCTAGTGATATCGAAATTACTATTGGCGATACGGCTAAAGTTCCCCACTCTGGCTCTTCTACTGCCTCACGAGCAACAAATATGGTGTGGCTTGGTATCAATAAATTAAAAGGTCCATTTAGCGAAAAACTACTTACATTGGCAGAAAAACAAACTAAATGTCCGAAAGAAAGCTTATTTCTTGGTAAAAATGGCATTTGGAAAAACGCAGAAGAGAACGAGGAACCAGCGCTTATTCTTCCATATAAACAGTTAGCAGAATCATGTGAAGAGCTGCCAACTGTTTCAGTAAGCTACCACTTTCCTACTACCCCAAACTCTATTGATGGTGGTCATTTTTTATATACTTTTGCTGGTGTAGCAGCCGAGGTCGAAATAGATTTGTTATCTGGAAGCGTAGCAGTAACTAGGATGGATCATGTTATTTCAGCTGGACCTGTAGTGAACCCAATGGGATATTTAGGGCAAATTGAAGGGGGAGCTAATATGGGGTTAGGATTTACGATTATGGAGGATGCAGTTATGGAAAATGGCCGCTATATGAATGAAAATTTTGATACGTATCTTATCCCAACGATATTAGACATCCCGATAGAGACAACTGTTACTGCAATAGAAGAATTAGTCCCTGGAGATGACTATGGGCCAAGAGGGGTTGGCGAAATTGGCACAGTTGCTGTTGCTCCAGCTATCATTTCCGCCATTCATGACGCTGCAGGAATATGGCTTAATCAACTCCCAGTGAAAGCGGATATACTATTACAAGCACTGGAACGACAAGGTTTACGAGAATAGGAGGGGGCATATGGATACAAAAAAAATTATGGAAAAAACCACTTTTAAGGTAAATGGAGAATCTTTAACGCTAAGTCTTCCTCCAACATTTCGCCTTGTTGATATCCTTCGGGATGTTTTATCTCTTACTGGGACGAAAATAGCTTGTGAGGCTGGCAGGTGTGGTGCCTGCTCAGTCATTATGAACGGAAAGCTGGTGAATTCCTGTTTAGTAATGGCATATCAATTGGAAAATGCTGAAATCTTAACGATCGAAAGCTTAGCAGAGAAAAACCTTCATCCTATTCAAGAAGCATTTTTAGAGGCAGGCGCACTACAGTGTGGTTACTGTACTCCTGGAATGGTAATGGCATTAAAAAGTTTACTAGATGAAAACGAACAGCCCTCTAGAGAGGAAGTACTGGCTGCATTATCTGGAAACCTTTGTCGCTGTACAGGATATGAAGGAATTTTAAGAGCTGTTGCGTTGTTAACTAATAAAAGGGAAGGGATCAATAAATGTATACGATAGCAGAAATTAATCAAATGAATCGACAGGAATTTATTGAAAAGATCGGCTGGGTATTTGAGCATAGTCCGTGGATTGCCAATAAAACATGGAAATATCACCCTTTTCCAAGCTTAAATACCCTCTATCAACTAATGGTACAGGCAGTAACAGAAGCACCAATTGAAGACCAGCTTGATTTAATCCGAGCACATCCAGATTTAGGCGCGAAGTTACAAATGACTTCCTCTTCGAGTAAGGAACAAAAGGGTGCTGGCTTGAATCAATTATCGCAGCAAGAATTCATGCAATTTGCAGCCTTAAATAAAGCCTATTCTGAAAAATTCGGCTTTCCGTTTATCTTAGCTGTTAAAGGGCATACAAAGGATTCCATTTATCAGTCCATGAAAGAACGCATCAACCACACAAAGGAAGAGGAATTTCAAACTGCATTAATCGAGATATTTGCCATATCGAAATACCGATTAGAGGAAATAGTCGAATTAGAAACAGAAGGACAAGGTGCATAGACTATGAAAACGGGCATAACAACTCATGTATTAGATTTATCCAATGGGAAACCAGGGAAAGGGATCAAAGTTGAGCTTTGGAGATTGCAAGATTCAGAAAGAATTTTTTTAGCAAGCGGAATAACCAATCAAGACGGCAGAGTCGACACTATCCTATTAGAAAAAATAGAGACAGGAGAATTTGAATTAGTATTTTATATACAAGAGTATTATGGTCATTCAAAAGAACAACACCGATTTTTTACGACGATTCCTATTCGTTTTTATACAGATGAAACCCAACTGCATTATCATATCCCTTTATTATTATCTGGCTGGGGATATCAAACCTATCGGGGGAGCTGATGACTTGGAGGATTTAGATTTAATCATTCAAAATGGATTCCTTGTAAATGAGGAAACAGTCTATAAAGCAGATGTTGGAGTGAAGAATGGAAAAATAGCGATAGTTGGTTCAGGCATTAATGGAAATAATGCTACAAAAACTTACAATGCGGATGGTCTATATCTATTTCCAGGGGTTATCGATTCACATGTCCATTTTAACGAGCCGGGAAGAAGTGACTGGGAAGGGCTTGAATCAGGCAGCAAAAGCTTAGCTGCTGGTGGAGGAACGTTATTTTTTGATATGCCTCTTAATAGTCATCCACCTACAATAACAGAATATGGTTTCCAGCAAAAAGAAAGGCTAGCTAAGAAAAAATCAGTTATTGATTACCGTTTATGGGGAGGAATTGTTCCTGGTAATTATAATGAGATTGAAAAATTAGTAAAATGTGGTGTCATTGGTTTTAAAGCATTTATGTCGAATAGCGGGATAGAAGATTTTCAAAGCGCTGATGACCGCACTTTATATCAAGCGATGAAAAAAATCGCAGCTTTACATAGTATCTTAGCCGTTCATGCAGAAAGTGATACGATTACAGAGTTTTTAAGCAAGGAAATCATCCATCAACAGACTAATATAAGCCTTGCTTTTTCCAATGCAAGACCTATCTTTTCGGAAGTGGAGGCTGTTCAGCGGATCATTGCATATGCCGAAGCCACTAGATGTAAGGTGCACATCGTTCACATCACAAGTTCTAAAGTATTGGAACCAATAATTGCCGCAAAGCGGCGGGGGCTGGACATAAGCGTTGAAACATGTCCTCATTATTTATCATTAACAATCGATGACTTAGAAGAATTAGGAGCCGTCGCAAAATGCGCTCCACCGCTACGCTCTGATAACGAAGTAGATGACTTGTGGGAAGCAATCAAACGAGAGGAAATTGATATGATTGGATCAGATCATTCACCATCGCTTCCATCCATGAAAAATGGCAATTTATTAGAAGCATGGGGTGGGATTGCCGGCTGTCAAACGACACTGTCTGTTTTATTAGAAGAAGGCTATTGGAAACGAGGAATTTCTCTTCCGATTATCGCAAAAATAACAAGTACAAACCCAGCTAAACGTTTCGGTCTCTATCCACAAAAAGGAAGTATCACAAATGGAAGTGATGCAGATATAGCTATTGTTGATTTAAATGAAACCTATACACTCCAAAAGGAAGATCTGTATTATAAGCATAAAATAAGCCCTTATATAGGCAAAACGTTTAGGGGGAAAGTGAAAGCAACTATTTGCAAAGGAGAAATAGTTTATTCAACTCTTAATAGATAGCAAGACTTTCACAATTTATTTATGAGAATACAGGAGAATTCAGTGTCTGTAATTAACCATGATTGAGGAGGAAAAACCTCTAATCATGGATTGTTTTGTTTCCTTTTGTATAGAAAGTATTTATTTGGCCGATGAAAACCACTTATGCCATCTTCTCCATAAAAAGTGGCGTTCATTTGTGAATGAAAACCACTTATGCCATCTTTTTCGCAAAAAGTGGCGTTCATTTGTTGAATGAAAACCACTTATGCCATCTTTTCCATAAAAAGTGGTGTTCATTTGTTGAATGAAAACCACTTATGCCATCTTTTCCATAAAAAGTGACGTTCATCTGGAGAATGAAAACCACTTATATCATCTCTTTCACAAAAAGCAGCGTTCATCTTCCTTAAATGCACCTTCCCTTATCGACAATTAATTTTTCCGTAACCACAACAAAATACGAATTATTAATAATCTAACTTAATAAACGTTCGGAAATAGAGAAAAAAAGACTTGAATAGAAGAGCTTTTTACGATATTATGCAGAATAAAGGAATAATTAATTGTTTAGGGGGATTGGCAATCGTGTTAGGAGCACCAAATACTTCACAAGCAAGAAAGATTATGTTATTAGGTTCAGGAGAATTGGGTAAAGAGGTGATTATCGAAGCGCAGCGGCTGGGACTAGAAACAATCGCAGTCGATCGTTATGATCATGCACCAGCTAGTCATGCTGCCCACCGCTCATATACAATAGATATGATTGACGGTAATCAATTAAAAGCAATAATTGAAAAAGAAAAACCGGATCTTATTGTTCCTGAAATTGAGGCGATTGCTACTAGTGCGCTAGTGGAGCTGGAAGAAGAGGGGTATTCGGTAGTTCCAACTGCTAAGGCCACCTATTTAACGATGGATCGCGAAGGTATTAGAAGATTAGCAAGTGAAACGTTGAACATACCGACAGCAAAATATGCCTTTGCCAATAACATTTCGGAATTGAAAGATGCTGTACAGAATATAGGCTTTCCGTGTGTAATAAAGCCAGTCATGAGCTCTTCTGGGAAAGGTCAAAGTATTTGCCGAAGCATAGATGGAATAGAATCTTGCTGGAAAGAAGCTGTTGATGGAGGAAGAGGGAAGAAAACAAGAGTCATAGTAGAAGAGTTTATTGCATTTGAATCAGAGATTACACTTTTAACCGTTCGTTCAGTTAATGGCACAATCTTTTGTCCCCCAATTGGACATACCCAAAAAGACGGAGATTATATAGAATCATGGCAGCCGCATTTCATGTCTGCTGAGCAATTAAATGAGGCAGAAATGATTGCTAAGAAAATTACAGATAGTCTGGGTGGTTATGGAATTTTTGGTGTGGAGTTATTTTTAAAAGAAAATGGAGTTTATTTTAGTGAAGTCTCACCTCGCCCTCATGATACTGGAATGGTAACAATGATTACTCAAGACTTATCTGAATTTGCTTTACATGTTAGAGCCATTCTAGGATATCCAGTTACAGGAGTGAAGCTGCATAGCCCAGGTGCTAGTAAAACATTAAAAGCAACTGAAAAAAGTAACGACTACTTAATTCAGGGGATAGAAGAAACGTTATCATTTGAAAATACTCAAATACGCATTTTTGGAAAACCAAAGACGACAGAGGGGCGAAGAATGGCAGTAATATTGCATACAAATGAAACGGTTGAATTAGCGTTAGAAGGGGTAAGAAAAGCTGTTGCGCCACTTTCCATCACCTATTCTAGCTAATTAGAAAATGCAATTAGTGATAATTTATAAATAAACACAATAGGGGTCTTACAATGAAAACAAAAAATCGTTGGCTTATTGCTTTATCTGCAGTCGGTATTCATATTTCAATCGGATCTGTATACGCATGGAGTGTGTTTACAAAGCCGCTTGAGTCACAGTTTAATTGGACATTAACGAGCATTTCCTGGACTTTTAGTATTGCTATTTTATTTTTAGGATTATCTGCTGCCTTTTTAGGGCATTTTGTTGAAAAATACGGACCGCGAACTTCTGGTATGTTGTCCGCTTGTATGTTCGGTTTGGGGATGGCTGGTGCTGGTTTTGCAATAAGCATCGAATCTTTACCGCTTCTTTACATTACCTATGGAATATTTGGGGGGATTGGATTAGGAGTCGGTTATATTACTCCTGTTTCAACATTGGTTAAGTGGTTCCCGGATCGCAGAGGCTTGGCAACTGGATTAGCGATTATGGGATTCGGTTTTGCTGCGATGATCAGCAGTCCAGTTATGAATTATTTAATTAATACAGCTGGTATAGCTAATACATTTTATATTCTTGCAGCTGTTTATTTTGTTATCATATTTGTTTCAGCACAATATTTAGAAGCACCGCCAAAAGGATTTATGCCAAAAGGTTTTCAGCAATCAGTTGAAGCTGGAAATGGAAAAGGGAAGAAAGATTTATCACAATTAACAGCAAATGAAGCCGTAAAAACGAAACGATTTTGGGCGTTGTGGATTATGTTATTTATTAACATTACTTGTGGGATTGCTATTCTTGCTGTTGCTTCGCCCATGGGGCAGGAATTGGCCGGCATGTCAGTTGCAGGTGCAGCAACACTAGTTGGGATTATGGGTGTATTTAATGGAATTTGAAGAATTGCCTGGGCTGCAATTTCTGACTATATTGGCAGACCCAATGTATATACTTTATTTTTTGCTATCCAAGTAGTAGCATTCTTTGCATTACCACATTTACATCATTATATTGCCTTTTCCATTATTGTATTTATTATTATGTCTTGCTATGGCGGTGGATTCGCGTCAATCCCAGCTTATATTGGAGATATATTCGGTACAAAACAGTTAGGGGCAATTCATGGTTATATTCTTACAGCTTGGTCTGCTGCAGGTGTTGCTGGACCTAGCATTGTATCATGGATTCGCGATACAACAGGAAGCTATCAAGGAACATTGCTTGTTTTCTCTTGTATGTTTATTATATCTCTGGCAGTTTCCTTGCTTATTCGTATAGATATTCGTAGATTAGAAGAAATGAATAGATCGGCGACAGAAAGTAATAGCTTCTAATAGTATTTAAATAGGACTTATCACGTTTGTTACATCTTAAATCTTCTCAAACGTAATAAGTCTTTTTTCTATATCTTAGTCTTTCCAAGTATACGGATAAGTAGTATAGTAGGTTCATTGGAAATTTGTAGCTTAGGTAGGGGAATTTAGAGAATGGAAAATTTTAATACGCAGTTTTTGTATTCCGTGATTATTATTGGCATTGGATATTTCTTTAAACAAAGAAATATTATTAAAGAAAAAGATGGCGAAGGTCTTGCAAGGATCATTTTCAATATTACTTTACCTTGTTTAATCATCACCACCTTACATAATGTTATAATTGAAAAATCTTTGTTAATATTGGTATTTCTTGGTTTATTCTATGGTGTTCTTATTTCCATAATTGGACTATTTCTTTTCCGAAATGAAGCGAATAAGCAAAAAGGCATGTTAGGCATGCTGATTCCTGGATTTAACATTGGTATCTTTGCATATCCTTTGGTGCAAGGTATATGGGGGGCTGAAGGGATAAAATATTTTGGTATGTTCGATATCGGAAATGCCATTGTTACTTTCGGAATTAGTTATTTAATTGGTAGCTATTATTCACAAGAAGGGTCCGTACTTTCAGCGAAGCAAGTGGTAGGGAAGCTGGGACGGTCTATCCCGCTGATGACCTATGTATTTATTTTCTTCATTAGTATTGTAGGTTTCGAGATACCCCATCAGATAATTGATGTGACATCTACAATATCGAAGGCGAATATGCCACTCTCTTTATTGCTTCTCGGTATTTATTTGAACTTTTCTTTTGAAAAGAATCACTGGAAAGGGATTGGAAGGGTACTCGGAATACGGTACGGGACAGGTCTTTTTTTAGGCGTGCTAGCATATTTTTTATGGCCAGCAGAAGATATGTTTCGTTATACCATTTTAATCTGCTTAATCTTGCCAATGGCATCAAGCGTTTTACCGTATAGTGTGGAGTTTAAATATAACCAACGTTTTGTTGGAACTGCTGCTAATTTATCGATAGTTATTAGTTTTTTCTTAATTTGGATGATTGGTAATTTAATTGTGTAATTATAAAGTTTACTAATCATAAAAACGAGGCTGGAATCAATTTTCCAGCCTCGTTTTTTATTCTGTCACGAAGTTTTCGGTATAATATGGTTGGGATTTATTGTTAAAGGCAACCCCAACGCCGAGTGAGGCGAAATCTTTTTGCAGGATATTTTCCCGATGGCCGATTGAATTCATTAAGCCTTCGTGAGCAAATATACTGCTGTTTTGGCCATAAGCCAAATTCTCCCCGGCTATAGTGTAACGGATGCCATCGTTCAGCATGCGATCAAATGGAGATTCACCCTCCAGATTAGTGTGGCTGAAATAATTATTTTCTGCCATATCCAAACTATGTTTTCGAGCTGTATCACGAACTGCCTCATCCCAAGTCAGCGGTTTTAAATGGTTATTGACACGACTGGCATTGGTTAAATCAAATAATTGATATTCAAAGCCTTCTTTTAAGTTCTCGTTTCCTTCCACATAAAAATCCTTGCGATTTTCTTCCAAAGAAGAGCTGACAATTTGTAGAGCAGTAACGCTGTTATTTTCATGTTTATCAAAGAATACTGTTACATATGAGTCATCAAGTCTGAATACTTCGTAATCTCTGTCCTCTGCCATTTTATAAAAAACAAGTCCTTTTCTTATCTCTGTTAACGGTTTTCCTAATGTTTTTAAGACAACTTCTTTCTTTGTTCCTTTTTTAATCCCATTTGTTGAAGCAATTAAATCTTGATTGGTATATAAGGCTTCTACTTGATTATGTTCATCATAGCCTACCATAACAAAATTGTGATAATTTTGATGATAGGCATACCAAGAGATGCCGTATTCATTGATTGTTTCCCGTTTTGGTGATCCCAGTGACTTTTCAACCGACTTTTTATCATCGCCGAGAGATATATTATGAATCGAAAAAGGATGGTCTTGCGGTGTAACTAATTCTGGTTTATCAATTTCTTCTGTATCTTCAGTATTTCCTTCAATATTCCAGTCAGGTAATATATCCTCTGCATCTTTAAAAAAGGATTTTATGTTTTCAAACTCATCAGTAAAGGATTGGAAAAAGGAAGTGATTGAATCTTGATTTATGCGATTTTCCATGGAACTAGAAGGTTTGCTTTCTTCAGCATTATGTCCATTGTCTTTAAAATAAAAATTATATGCTCCATATATAAGGAGAATGGTAATAACCCATTTTAATAGTCTAATCATTGATAGTAACCTCCAATAGTCTTCTAATTATAACCAAAAAAATTAGGTTTAAAACTATTTTATCTGGGTATATTGAGATAGATTGTTTTTCACTTTTTATCCTATTTAATTATTATACCATGCCATTACGTCCTAATTGGTTTGTCTAGACTGTGTAATCAATTTGTAAAGCATCTTTATTATATGTTAACGCTATAAACTGTTATAATGAATATAGCCGTTTCTATTTGGAAAATTTTACTTATAAGCACTCTAGACAGATTTAAGACGGTTTTAAAGGAGGCACTATGCATTTAATTAGAACCGACATTGATGAGATTTTAACAAACACAGCCGATTTAGAGCAGGAAATATCTACATGGAATTTAATCGACATAGAAATTGATGAACTTTTAGAAGACACAAAACATTGGAATTAAACATTGCAATCAAATTTACAAATAATTTTGTAGATATTGGTTGTTTTTTTGTGCTGTAAATAATTATTAGGAAAAAATTTCACATCTTTTTATCAAAATTACTTTCACTATAGTAAGTTTGCGTTATAATAAATAGAAATAATATTTAAGATGAGGAGAATGGAAACGTGACAGATCAAACAATCACTGTGACTTTAGCAAAAGAAAAAAAGCCGAAACCAGATCCTTCTACATTAGTATTTGGTAAAGTATTTACAGATCATATGTTTATGATGGATTATACAGTAGACAAAGGATGGCATGATGCTCAAATTTTGCCCTATCAACCAATTACTTTAGATCCTGCTTCTGTTGTTTTCCACTATGGCCAAGCAGTTTTCGAAGGCATGAAGGCATACTTAACAGAAGAAGGTAAAGTGCTTTTATTCAGACCGAAGAAAAATATGGAGCGTTTAAATAAATCAAATGACAGACTTTGTATTCCAGAAATAGATGAAGAGTTTGCCCTAAATGCTTTAACACAATTAATTAATATTGATAGAGAGTGGATTCCAAAAGGGGAAGGTACTTCTTTATACATAAGACCATTTATCATTTCCACACAGCCCTTCTTAGGAGTTGCTGCATCAATTAGCTATAAATTTATGATCATTTTATCTCCTGTTGGTTCGTATTATAAAGAGGGAGTTAAACCGGTTAAAATCTTTGTGGAAAATGAATATGTTCGTGCAGTTGCAGGTGGTACAGGATCTGCTAAAACAGCTGGAAACTATGCAGCAAGCTTAAAAGCACAACAAATTGCAAATGAAAGAGGATATTCCCAAGTTCTTTGGTTAGATGGCGTAGAAAAGAAATATATTGAAGAAGTTGGAGCTATGAATGTTTTCTTTAAAATTAATGGTCAGGTATATACCCCTGAATTAAATGGAAGCATACTAGAAGGGGTAACCAGAAGCAGTGTTATGGAGTTGCTGCAATATTGGAATATTCCTGTAACAGAAAGAAAAATAACTATTGCTGAAATCTTTGAAGCACATAAAAATGGGCAATTAGAAGAAGCATTTGGTACAGGAACAGCTGCTGTTATCTCTCCTATTGGTGAGTTCTTCTGGAACGAGGAAAAAATCGTTTTAAATAATGGAGAAACAGGGGAGTTAGCATCCAAATTATATAATACAATTACAGATATTCAAAATGGAAGACAAGAAGATCCATTTGGATGGGCTGTCGAAGTGAAATAATTCCTTTTGCGAGGAAAATAAAGGAGTATCTTAATGGTGAATAAAAGCCACACGCTAAATTTTGGATGGAATTTAATAGCACATAAAGATTATAAACTTTTCTCTAATCAAAATGAATATGTTTTAATGGATTGGGATGGGGACGTTGTCTTATGTGTTTCTGTTCAAGACCATGAGATTGAAATCCTTCGTAGTAATTGGAATCTTCATTTTAAAGTGAATTTAGCTTTTAAAACAATCAAGGTGTTTAATGAGCCTGATGAAGAAGAATGAACCAGTAAATTTTTAAAGGAAGAATAACGGAAAACTTAAAAGAGATAAAGCTTCGATTTATAATCGAAGCTTTATCTTTATTATTATAATGCGAATAAAATAAATTATTAAACAGATTTCGTAATCAAGGGCTCTAAAATAAACGTATCAATCACCTTTGCTATACCATCGTTGTTATTTGTATCAGTTACGTAATCTGCAAGCTGCTTCACATCATCTGGCGCATTTCCCATAGCAACTCCAAGGCCAGCAAATTCAATCATGGCAACATCGTTATAACTATCACCTATTGCAATCACTTCTTCTCTAGAGATACCAAGTTTTTCAATAAGTATCGCTAAGCTTGTCCCTTTAGTAACACCTAATTCAGTAAATTCAAGGAAGTATGGCTTAGAGCGCATGACACTTAAATCATTAGCTAATTCTTTTTGCAGCCTTGCTTCTACCTCTTTAAGATAAGTTTCTTCTTTCACCATTAAGACTTTTACAACAGGAGTCGAAACGGTCTGCTTGAAGTCCGCAACTGTTTTTATCGGCAAGCCTGTAAGTTTTCCTTCGATTTCAGTAAAAGGATTATTTTCTTGCGTAATAATTTCGTTATTCATATAAGTATGAATCCAAATGTTTTCTCTCTGGCTCAAATCAAATAGCTGATGAACTGTTTCGGGAGAAAGTGTACTGCTGAATAATTCTTCGTTTGTTTGACAGTTAGTTATTTTTGCTCCGTTGAATGAAAGAATAAAACTGCCATATTCCGCAAGTCTTAATTCTTTTACCGCGTCCAGCATTGCATATGTTGGTCTTCCAGAAGCGAGAACTACTTTTATACCTTTTTCTTGTGCAAGCATTAAAGCAGTTTTGGTTGCTTCTGAAATAATATGGTCATCTGTTAATAAAGTATCATCCATATCTAATACGATCATTTTATAGCTCATCTGTATTTCCCCTTTCATAACCTCTTTACAGAATACATGAAAATAGAGAAATAGCCAATATCAAATTGATGATAAGATAGCGAAACAAAACCTTGAATTGTTCCTTTTTATGTTTATAAATTTCTTTAGTGGGAAGTAACTAAATAAAGTTAATAGTTAGGGGTTAAACAAAAACATCTTAAATGGGTTAAATTACCTTGAAAAAGTATTTGAATTATCAGAATATTACTGCTATACTATAAAAAAGAACAAGGGGTTGATTCAAATGGAAAAATATTTATTAAATGCACCAAAACAGTCTGTAGGAAATGTTGTGGATTCTTTATTTGCAGAAATGGTATTGGAAAAGGCCCTTTATGACTTTCGAAAAGCTACACTAAAAAGACAAATCGATGAAACATTAATTGCTGGTGACAAAGAATTATTTTATCGTTTAACAGAAGAATTAAATCAATTAACTGCAAAATAACTACTATAAAATAAACAATATAATCATAACCGCTATCCTAGAGGAGAAAACCTCGCTATATTTCTGAGAAGAGATGCAGCGAGGTCTTTTCCTGAAAAAGGATAGCTATTTTCGTTCTATCAACTTATCGTTTAACCATATAAAAACTGCTGATAAACATAGGTTTATCAGCAGTGTAAGGGACACATAAAATGTGTCCTACGTATTGAGGCAATAAACTACGCTCCACATAGCGCAATAACGTTTATTGACTTATTCAATATAGCTCATCGCTTGATAAATATAACACATATAGATGATACTGACAAGCTTTTTTAAAGAATAGTAGTTTTATTGTCTAATTTTAGCATACGGAATCTTTGTGTGCTGAAATTAGCATTGCTGTTGAAACTGTAAAAAAAAGCCAATGGTGCTTATTAATTAGCGCAAAGCTAAATTAGAGATTGATCAAAGGGTCGTATTAGTCTTTTCTGCTTTACATAAAAGCCTTCTGCTATGTATCATTATTGCATATACATAAAATCTCTTCTATTTTAAAAGAAATGATAAGACTTTTATAAAAAAGGGTAAAATAGAAACAGAAAGAATGGGAGGAAGTTTATGCAAACATATAAAACAAGAGAAGAAGTTGCTGATTGTGAAAAATGGAATTTACTTGATATATACAAAACAGAGGCTGAGTGGGAAAAGGATTTAGATGCGGTAAAAGAAAAAATAGCGGCTCTTTCAGAATTCAATGGAAAAATTACGAATGGAACAACATTATTAGCGTATCTAACATTATCAGAGGAAGTTAGTTATATATATAGAAAAGTCTACGCATACGCCATGCTTCTTTTAGACTTAGACACGCGGAATACACATGCTCAAAGTCTTATTGAAAAAGCTCGTATAGTCGGCCAAAAATATAGTAGTGCCACTGCCTTTTTTATGCCATATTTATTATCCTTAGATGAAAAGGAATTGAAAACTTACATACAAGAAGAAGATGGCTTAGCATATTTTGAAAAAGATCTCTTGGAATCTTTCCGCTATAAAAAACATGTATTAAGCAAGGAGAAAGAAGAGGTACTATCTGAACTGGGAGAATCGCTATCTGTTCCTAGTAATGTGTTCGGTATGATAAATAATGCAGATATAACCTTCGGGGAAGTAACAACAGATAATGGAGAAAAGATTGAATTAACAAGAGGAATGTACGCAAAAAGAATAGAAGATGAGGACCGAGATGTTAGAAAAGAAGCTTATTTGGCGTATTATAAGCCATATATCGGTCTTAAAAACACAATAGCAGCGACCTTTAGCGCCGCCGTTAAAAACAATGTAAAAACAGCAAAACTTCGAAATTATCCTTCTGCCTTAGAAAAAAGCTTATTTGGTGACCAAGTACCTGTTGAGGTTTACCATAATTTAATTAGTACGACGAGAAAAAATTTACCTTATATGGATGATTATATGAATTTTCGTAAGAAACGACTGCGGCTTAATGAGCTTCATGCTTATGATTTAAGCGTTCCATTAGTTGGAGAGGCAGCTAAAGAAGAGATCAGCTATGATGATGCTTTTCAGATTATGCTGGAGGCGCTGAAGCCTCTTGGGGAAGAATATTTAAGTGTGCTAAAAACCTTTAAAGAAAAACGATACATTGATGTACGTGAAACGCCTGGTAAACGTTCAGGTGCTTATAATTTAGGCTTATATAGCGTTCATCCGTATATTTTACTGAACCATAGAGATGATTTAGATAGTTTATTCACCTTAGCTCATGAATGCGGACATGGCATGCACTCTTATTTTAGTAGTAAGCATCAGCCGCAAATAAGTGCAGGATATAGTATTTTTGTTGCAGAAGTAGCATCTACTGTTAATGAGGTCTTATTAATTCGCCATTTGTTAAAAATAGAAGATGATGAAACAAAACGCGAGCATTTATTACATCATTTTATTGATAGTTTTAAAGGAACCTTCTTTACACAAGTTATGTTTAGTGAGTTTGAAAAAGCGGTTCATGAACAAGCGGAAAAAGGATTGCCACTGTCTTTGGACTTTTTCAATCAAACCTATGAAGAACTATTTAAAGCATACAATGGCAGTTCTTTAGTAATAGACGAACAAGTGAAATATGGATGGGCAAGAATTCCGCATTTCTACCGTCCATTTTATGTATATAAATATGCGACTGGCTTTGCTTCTGCAATTAATATTGCCGATAAACTTTTAGAAGGAAAGAAAGAAGATGCAGAGAACTACTTAGACTTTTTAAAAAGTGGAAGTTCTGATTATCCTCTTGAACTTCTGAAGAAAACCGGTGTCGATTTGACCAGTCCTGAACCAATTAATCATGCATTAACGATTTTTCATTCCTTAGTGAAGGAAGTATTAAAAAAATAAAGTTTTCACAAAACAATAAGAAGCCATTACCTTTTGCAAAGGTGTGGCCCTTATTGCTTCTTAGTTACTGATATTTTTCTAGAATCGTGAAAAAGTCGATGATAAATCGGCGAAATGTTTGTACAGAGGGTGGCAATTCCCGATTACTTGGTACGATGATACCAACTGTCCGGCTAATAATTGGATCCTCAATAGGAACCTTCACTGTAAATTTAGGAACAGTATCATAAAATGTACTCTCTGGAAGAAGAGTTACACCCATTCCTGCGGAAACTAACCCTTTGATTGCATCTAAGTCTTCACCCTCAGCATTTATATTAGGTAAAAAACCTTCTTGTTTACATGCATCAATCGCAATTTTTTGTAATATATATCCTTCTGGAAATAAAACAAATTCGTCATTTCGCAGATCTCGTAATCGAAGTGATTTTCTTTCACTCAAAATATGATTACTTGGTAATAATGCGAAGATTCTCTCTGTAAATAAAATATTGCCTGTTAATAAGAAGTCATCTGTTGGTACAGGTCCTAAGAATGCTAAATCTATATCTCTATTTTTTACGCCTTCGGTTAAAAAGTAATAAGATCCTTGCCGTAATTGAAACCTCACATTTGGATGCTTTTCTTTAAATGCTGATATAACAGTCGGCAATAAGTGGCTTGCAAGACTAGTTGGAAAGCCGATTTTAATCGACCCTCTTTCAGGATCCAAATAGGCATTAACTTGCTCTACAGCTCGATCGACTGATTTCAAGATTGATTGGGAGTGAGTTAAAAAAATCTTTCCAATCGGAGTTAGTTTGACATTCCTTCCTTCTCGTTCAAATAATTGAACACCTAATTCATCCTCTAAATTTGCAATTTGACGACTAACAGCAGATTGGGCAACATGAAGATGTTCAGCAGCCTCTGAGACATGCTCTCTTTCTGCTACTTCAATAAAGTATTTTAGTTGTCTAAGTTCCATTTTTACCGACCTTCTTTATAATAATCTCTTTTTTAGATTAGTTCTATCTAAATGATATATTGTACATATGAATTTGTATAGTATAATTAAATTATCTGAATAAAAAAATTTGTTAGAAAATCTGACAGGGGTGGTTGAAATGACGTACAACCAAATGGAAAAGGCACAGGGCTTATATAGACCGGAATTTGAACATGATGCATGTGGAATCGGACTGTACGCTCATATAAAAGGGGAAGCGACGCATGACATTGTGAAAAAAGGTTTAAGTATGCTTTGTAAATTGGATCATCGCGGCGGACAAGGAAGCGATCCTTTAACAGGAGACGGAGCTGGATTAATGGTTCAAATACCTGATACCTTTTTTCGAAAAGAACTTAAGGAATTCAATCTTCCCGAAAGCGGTAAATACGCGGTAGGAATGATCTTTTTTTCCAAAGATGATCCTCACAGAGAAATAATCGAAGCAAAAATTAACGAATATATTAAAGAAATGGGTCAAGAACTTATTGGCTGGAGAACTGTACCAACAGATTTCAGAAAAATCGGAAAAGTCGCACAAGAAAGTTGTCCGATTGTCCGTCAAGTATTCATTCAATCAAGCATAGAAAACAAAGATAAATTAGCTTTTGAGCGAAAATTATATATTATCCGTAAACTTGCTGAAAATTGGGGAAGAGCAGAAGAAAAAGAATTTTATTTCGCAAGTTTGTCATCTAGCACCATTGTTTATAAAGGACTTCTCACATCAGACCAAGTCGAAAGCTTTTATTTAGATGTGCAGGATCCGGCATTTGTATCCGCATTTGCTATTGTTCATTCCCGCTTTAGCACAAATACTTTTCCTAGCTGGGAAAGAGCACATCCAAACCGTTACTTAATTCATAACGGAGAAATTAATACATTACGAGGAAATTTCAACTGGATGAAAGCAAGAGAGCAGCAATTTGTATCAGAAGTTTTTGGAGAGGATTTGCAAAAGGTACTGCCGATATTAGATGCAAATGGTAGTGATTCTTCTGTATTCGATAATGCACTTGAATTCTTTATCTTATCTGGACGCACACCTGCTCATGCAGCTATGATGATGATCCCAGAGCCTTGGACTGAGAATCCCCATATTTCAAAGGCGAAAAGAGATTTTTATGAATATCATAGTAGCTTAATGGAGCCATGGGATGGCCCAATGGCAATCACCTTTACGGACGGTAAACAAATTGGTGCTATATTGGATCGTAATGGTTTGCGTCCAGCAAGATATTATGTAACGAAAGATAATTATATTGTTTTTTCTTCAGAAGTGGGAGTTGTTCCAGTCGAAGAGGAGAATATTCTCTATAAAGAGCGTTTAAGTCCTGGGAAAATGCTATTAATTGATCTTGAAGAAGGCCGTATTGTTTCAGACGAAGAATTAAAAAATACTATTGCTTCGGCACATCCTTATGATGAGTGGTTAGATGAAGTTATTCGACTAGAGGAGAATGCAGAAGAAAAAGCAGAAGACTTTCCCGATTTACTTGCAAGGCAGAAAGCATTTGGCTATACGTATGAAGATGTCCAAAAAAATCTGCTTCCAGTTGTGTTGGAGGGCAAAGACCCGATTGGATCGATGGGAAATGATACGCCGCTTGCTGTCTTGTCTAATAAGCCGCAATCTTTATTTAATTATTTTAAACAACTATTTGCACAAGTAACTAACCCTCCAATTGATGCTATTCGGGAACATTTGGTTACATCAACTTTAACTTGGTTAGGTGCTGAAGGTGATTTGTTACATCCTGATGCAAGTAATTGTCATAGAATTCAATTGAAAACACCAATATTATCAAATAGTGATGTAGAACAATTACGATCTCATACATTTACTGAATTTACAGCACGAACACTAGATAGTTTGTTTACAGATGATTTAGAAAGCAGTTTAAATCAGCTCGTGCAAAAGGCAGAAGAAGCAATTTCACAAGGTGTGTCCTTACTTATTCTTTCTGACCGTGCAATGAAACGAGAAGAAAAAGCGATTCCCGTTTTATTAGCTGTCAGTGCTTTACATCAGGATTTAATTAAGAAAGGTCTGCGGACGAAAGCAAGTATTATCGTAGAGTCTGGTGAAGTAAGGGAAGTTCATCATTTTGCAAGTTTAATAGGTTTTGGAGCTGATGCAATTAATCCCTATTTAGTATACGCAACCTACAATCAAGCAATCAAAGATGGGGTGCTGACCCTTTCCTATGAAGAAGCAGTAGCAAGATATAATACAGTCATTACAGAAGGTGTTGTAAAAGTAATGTCTAAAATGGGTATTTCTACTGTCCAAAGCTACCGAGGCGCACAAATTTTTGAAGCTGTCGGTATCGGCGAAGAAGTTATCGACCGTTATTTTACTGGAACTGTTTCACAGCTTGGCGGTATTGGTTTAGATATTATTGCTGAAGAAGCAACGAAAAGACATGAATTAGGTTATCAAGATGGGATGGACGACACATTAGATTCTGGAAGTGAGTTTCAATGGAGAAAAGGCGGAGAACATCATGCTTTTAATCCGAAAACAATCCACACCTTACAATGGGCATGCCGTAAAGGCGATTATTCCTTATTTAAACAGTTTTCTGAGGCTGCAAATGAAGAAAGCATGAGTTTTTTACGAAATTTATTTGCATTTGATTCAGCACGACAGCCTATCGATATTAAGGAAGTGGAATCAGTAGAATCTATCGTAAAACGATTTAAGACAGGTGCAATGTCCTTCGGTTCTTTAAGTAAAGAAGCACATGAAACATTAGCGATTGCCATGAACAGATTAGGTGCCAGCAGTAATAGTGGTGAAGGCGGAGAAGATCCTTCTCGATATATGATAGATGAAAATGGCGATAACAGAAGAAGTAATATTAAGCAGATAGCTTCTGGACGTTTTGGAGTTAAGAGCCATTATTTAATAAACGCGAAAGAATTACAAATTAAAATGGCTCAAGGAGCAAAGCCGGGTGAAGGAGGTCAATTGCCAGGGAATAAAGTATATCCATGGGTTGCCGAAGTTCGCGGTTCTACACCAGGCGTTGGATTAATTTCCCCACCGCCGCATCATGATATTTATTCTATTGAGGATTTAGCACAACTCATTCACGACCTGAAAAACGCCAATAGAGATGCACGAATTTCAGTAAAATTAGTTTCAAAAGGCGGAATTGGTACCATCGCTGCTGGTGTTGCAAAGGGGGCTGCTGATGTAATAGTTGTAAGTGGATATGATGGAGGTACAGGTGCTTCTCCAAAAACAAGTATTAAACACACAGGTCTGCCATGGGAATTAGGCTTAGCAGAGGCACATCAGACCCTGATGCTAAATGGTTTACGAAATCGTGTCGTTTTAGAAACAGATGGTAAGCTGATGACAGGAAAAGATGTTGTACTTGCAGCTCTTATGGGAGCCGAGGAATTTGGCTTTGCTACAGCTCCTCTTATTGTAATGGGATGTGTGATGATGCGAGCTTGTCATTTGGATACATGTCCAGTGGGTATCGCCACCCAAAATCCAGAATTGCGCTATAAATTTGCTGGAGATCCAGATCATATTGTCAATTTCATGCGTTTTGTTGCAGAGGAAGTACGTGAACTAATGGCACAATTAGGATTCCGCACAGTAGAAGAAATGGTTGGAAGAACAGATGTGCTAAAAGTAAGTGAACAGGCGCAATCGCATTGGAAAGCAAAAGATTTAAACTTATCGAAACTATTATATCAAGTCGATGGACCAAGAACGTTTGAAACACCACAAAATCATAAAATTGATGAAAGTTTAGATATTCAAAAAATACTTCCAGCAGTTCAAAAAGCAATTATTAATAAAGAAGCGCTGCATTTGCATTATAGTATCCAAAATACTAATCGTGTAACTGGTACAATTGTTGGTAGCGAAATATCGAAACTATATGGCGAAGAAGGACTTCCTGACAATACAATCAATTTACATTTCACAGGTTCAGCAGGTCAAAGCTTCGGTGCTTTTATTCCCAAAGGCATGAGCCTGTATTTAACAGGTGATGCAAATGATTATATTGGCAAGGGACTCTCTGGAGGTAGAATTGTGGCAAAGATACCCGCAGACAATTCAATTGTTGCGAATGAGAATGTTATCATCGGAAACGTAGCATTTTACGGTGCGACAAGCGGCGAAGCGTTTATTAACGGAAAAGCGGGAGAAAGGTTTGCAGTTCGTAACAGTGGTGCAAGTGTTGTAGTTGAAGGTATTGGTGATCATGGCTTAGAATACATGACTGGAGGAGAAGTCGTTATTTTAGGGGAAGTAGGGAAGAACTTTGCTGCAGGTATGTCAGGTGGAGTTGCCTATGTTTTACCGAAAGATGCAGAGCAATTTAAAGCAATGTGTAATAAGGAAATGATAATCTTTGAACAATTAGAAGAACGAGCAGAAATAGAGAGAATAAAAGAACTTATTGAAAAGCATATTGAATTAACAGGTAGTTTAGCAGGTCAACAGGTACTTGTTAATTGGGATAAATTCGTTCAACGGTTTGTCAAAGTTATACCGAAAGATTATAAGCGAATGATTGCCAATATTCAAAAGGGACTTGAAAATGGCTTATCAGAAGAAGATGCCGCAATGGAAGCTTTTGCGAATAATTCCAATCAAGACAAAAAAAAACAAGCAAATAAAATTACCGTATTAGTGCAGTAGAAAGGAGAGAACAGAATGGGAAAAGCAACTGGATTTATCGAATATAATCGGGAGGAAGCGGAAGAAAGAAATCCGCTTTCCCGTCTAAAAGATTTCAAAAAGTATTCTGCTCCTTTCTCTGATGAAGTACTACAAAGACAAGGGGCGAGATGTATGGACTGTGCAACACCATTCTGTCATATCGGGATGGAAATTGCGGGAAGTACATCCGGCTGTCCAATCCATAACTTAATCCCTGAATGGAACGATTTAGTTTATAGAGGAAGATGGAAAGAGGCATTAGATCGTTTATTGAAAACAAATAATTTCCCAGAATTCACTGGAAGTGCTTGTCCAGCTCCTTGCGAAGGTTCCTGTACTGTAGCGATTTCAGATCCGGCTGTTGCGATTAAAAATATTGAACGCACTATTATTGATAAGGGATTTGAACAGGGTTGGATCCAACCGCGGATACCTGCGAAGAGAACAGGAAAAAAAGTAGCCATTATTGGTTCAGGACCAGCAGGGCTAGCTAGTGCAGATCAGTTAAATCAAGCAGGCCATTCTGTAACTGTGTATGAACGTGCAGATAGACCAGGCGGATTATTAATGTATGGGATACCCAATATGAAAATTGACAAAAAAGATGTGGAAAGAAGAGTGAAACTACTTACACAAGAAGGGATTGATTTTATTACCAATACCGAAGTAGGGAAAGATATAACAGCTTCAGAATTAAGAGAACAGTATGATGCTGTTATTCTATGTACTGGTGCCCAGAAACAAAGAGATTTAGTTATGGAAGGCAGAGATGCAGAGGGTGTTCATTTTGCAATGGACTATCTAACAGGTGTTACCAAAAGTCTACTAGATTCCAATTTTCAAGATAAAAACTTCATCGATGCAGCAGGAAAAGATGTCATCGTTATCGGCGGCGGCGATACAGGAGCAGATTGTGTAGCAACTGCATTACGTCAGAACTGTAAAAGTGTAGTTCAATTTGGGAAGCATCCAAAGCTTGGGATAATGCGTTCAAGTGAAAATATGTGGCCGGCAGCGCCTAATGTATTCACATTAGAATATGCTTACGAAGAAGCTGAACAAAAGTTTGGTGAAGATCCAAGACAATATGGAATTCAAACAAAAAGAATGGTAAAAGATAGCGACGGAAAGCTAAAAGAGCTTCATACTGTTTCCATGGAAAAAATAAAGCAAGCAGATGGAACGTTTATTTTCAAAGAAATTCCTGGTACGGAAAAAGTTTGGCCAGCACAGTTAGTATTTATTGCGATCGGCTTTGAAGGTCCTGAACAACCAGTACTAAAACATTTCGGACTGGAAACTACAAGTCGTAAAGTTGCGGCGGTATATGGCGATTTTACAACGAATTTGGAAGGTGTATTTGCGGCTGGTGATGCACGCAGAGGGCAAAGCTTGATCGTATGGGCAATTAACGAAGGCAGAGAAGTTGCTAGAAAAGTTGACGAATACTTAATGGGCGCCTCCATTTTACCTACTGTAAATGCATAAACGAGAAAAAAGATGTGATTAGCGAGATATCACATCTTTTTTTCTATATACGCTAATATCTAACCTATAAAATCTCTTTTACAAAAGAAGCAAATTTTACGCATTCAAAATATTATAAAAATTCAAAACAAAAATTTCAATAAAATTATTCATAACCGACTTATAATCTAAGCCATTTAGCTATTTCAAGTGTTTTTTATTATCATTTTACAAAAAATATAATATAATAGGAAAAATACTTTTTTAAACGGCTTAATAAGGGTAGGATAAAGCAAATAAAGTTTATCAAATGCTCTCTCAATATAGAGTGTGATTGTTTATAAAGAAAGGAAGTGTCGGAGATGAGAGACGTTAAACTTCTCGATATATATAATCATCATATTGCACAAAAATATATTAAACGTTCAGGTTTAGCTCATGCTCTGGCAGTTGCTTATCATGCTTTTGAAATGGCAAAAGAATCAAATGTCGATGTCGATAATGCAGCTAAAGCCGGATTTTTACATGACATGGGACACTATACGTGGTATAAAGATGGAAAATGGGATTATAAATTATATAGGCAAAATGACATTCATCCAATAAAAGGGGCGGAAAGAGCACATAAATTATTAATCCGCTTAGGAGAAAATCCAATTAAAGCAAAAGAAATAGCTTTAGCCGTTCTTTTCCATACAGATAGTTTCATTCCTGGTGGTTCCGTGATTTTAACCCCCTTACAAAAAATTGTTAAACTAGCTGATGAAAAGGACGAGGAGCCTGGGGGACATCATCACTATCGTACGATAACGAAGGAAAGGGCAATAAAGAGTTTAGAACGATTAGATGCAAAAATTGATGAATATATAGAACAGCAAACGAAGAATAGCAAAGAACTAGAAGGATAGAACTGGATTTCCCTGTTTCTATTCTTCTTTTCTTTTAAATGCTATAATAGAAAAATCGACTTTTTTAGAAAAGGAATTAAAGGAGAAAATGACAAACATTATCACTACCATTAAACAATGGCAGCAAGCACTACAAATCGAGATCAATCATTTAAAAAAATACGGGCAATCGAAAGTTGCTTTATATAATGGAATTCGCCTAAACACAGAAAATGACTTTACGTATTATTTTGAAAGCATCAGCAATCTAAAGGTTCCAATTGGATCAAATGTAATGATTCACTGGGGGAGTCAGGCTGTAAGGGGGAGAGTATTATCGGCAGATGGCAAGAGCCTTCTTATTATTTTGGAAAAGGCGATTGGTGAGGATGTCTCAGAAGCATATTTATCCCATGATCCTTGGGAGCTATTAGAACAGCTGCAAATCCGTTTTGATACTATTAAAAAAAATAAACGTAAGCTTAGTAGAATCGTTAAATTAATGCAACCTAGTGAAGAAACAAAGCACCCAAGTGAGCAACTGAAAAATCATGTTCATGAGCTCTCTTTAAGATGCAAATATAACCCCGTCTCCTTTGTGTGGGGGCCGCCTGGAACAGGAAAAACATACACATTAGCTAGAGTTGCTCTACAACGTTATTGGAAAGGTAAGAGGATTTTACTCTTAGCACAAAGTAACCAGGCTGTAGATGTTCTACTCACGGAAATAACGACAACGATTAAAGAAAAGGACCGATTTAAAATAGGGGATATCCTTCGCTATGGGGGAAATAGCAATAATGCATCACTTGAACAAGAAAAAATTACAACAAGTTCCTTATTAGATAAAAAGGATATGGATCTTGCCAAGCAAAAACAGTATTTTTTTGAAGAAAAACTAAAACTTAAACAAGACCTTTCTTATTCGTTTACAACAAGAGATTCTGCTCAGTTATTAGAGATGGAAGAGAAATTAGCAAATGTGATGGAAAAAATCAGAAAAAGGGAACTGCAATTTGTACAAAAAGCAAAAATTGTTGGCACGACAATAGTAAAAGCTGCCACAGATCCAGCCATTTATGAAGATGAATACGATTTAGTAATAGTAGATGAAGCGAGCATGGCATATATTCCACAAGTCGCTTTTTCTGCATCACTAGCAAAAAGAATCATTATTTGTGGAGATTTTAAACAGTTACCTCCTATCGCAACTAGCCGTCATGCTTTAGTAGATAAATGGTTAAAAGAAGACGTATTCCACGCGACAGGCGTTGCCGAAACGGTTCATAGTTCATCGCTTCATCCTCAGCTTTTGTTATTAAACGAACAAAGAAGGATGCATCCAAGCATCTCTCAATTTACCAATAAATATATATATCATTCTCTGGTAGGCGATCATAAGAAGGTGGAAAGAAACAGAAAAGCAATCGCAGAAAAACTACCTTTCCAAGGAGAGGCCAATATTTTATTAGATTCGAGTCAATTTGGCGCATATGCCACATTTGAGAGAGCTTCGAAATCACGTATGAATTATATCCATCTATTATTAGCTCTGCAAGTTATAAATGAAGCTTTAAATGAAAAAGGAACAACGAGTATCGGCTACGTTACTCCATATCGAGCACAGGCGGAAATAATGGAAGCAATGGCATCAGAATTTTTCCCAGAAGCCATCATAGAAAAACGGCTTATTATCGCTACAGTCCATCGTTTTCAAGGAAGCGAAAGAGATATAATCATCTTTGATAGTGTAGAAGGAGAGGCATTTTTGAAGCCTGGAATCCTTTTAACCGGCAAAGAAAGCGAACGGTTAATAAATGTGGCGATCAGCAGGGCAAAAGGGAAATTTATTCATATAGCAAACAGAAATTATATAAAAACAAAAATAGATAGGAAGAAAACGATTCGACAGCTTGTCAACCATCAAGAAAGGTTTAATAAAGTGGTAACCAACCAACAAATTGGCGAGTGGATTCAAAAGAAGAATCCCAAGCTATTTTGGACGCACGCACAAAGAGTAGAATTACTAGAAAAAGATATCAAACGATCCAACCATACAATAATAGCCTCTTTTCCAAAACAGAACGAGATATTAAAACAACAATGGAAACAGCTTCTTAATAGAGGGAGTATAGGTTCAGCTCCTGGTATACCGTTTCCTTTCATTATTATTGATGAAAAAGTTATTTGGTTTGGTTTGCCGTCCGAATTAGTGAATGGCAGTACTCCACCGTCACTAGCAGTGCGTATACATTCTCCTTATTTAGCTAGTTATCTATTAAAATATATATCATGAACAAAAAGCATTATCCGAAGATTTGGGATAATGCTCTTTCTTTAGCTATTATCAGTTATTCATTGTACAAATAAAAACGTTTTCGTTAAAATAGGAAAGAATCCATACAGAGGAGATGATGTTATTTGAGTAGAAAACAAAGAGGTGGTATAGTATTTTTCTTGAGTTTAGTCCTTCTTTTACTACTGTCAGGCTGTGGCACAACGAAAAGTGAGCCATCAAAAGAAGAAAATACAACACAAGCAAAAGTGATTTCACCAGACGACTATCCTATTGTAACGATTACGATGGAAGATAATTCGACCATTACATTAGAACTTTATCCTGATAAAGCCCCTAATACAGTCAATAATTTCGTATCATTAGTGAATAAAGGTTTTTATGATGGATTAATTTTTCATCGGATTATTCCTGATTTTATGATCCAAGGCGGCGATCCCAATGGGAATGGAACAGGCGGGCCAGGCTATTCGATTAAAGGAGAATTTTCAGAGAATGGGTTTGAAAATGACTTAAAGCACGAAAGAGGCGTAATTAGCATGGCAAGATCTCAACTGCCTGATTCTGCTGGGTCACAATTTTTCATTATGGTTGCAGACGCCCCTCATTTGGATGGAGAATACGCCCCGTTCGGGAAAGTGATAGAAGGCATGGATGTCGTCGATAAAATAGTCTCTTCAAAAAGAGATAAGAATGATAAACCAGTAGAAGAGATAAAAATGAAACAAGTTACTGTAGATACAAAAGGTATCGATTATGAAGAACCAAAGAAAATAAAAGAATAATGGATAAAAGGAACGTAATATTTTCTTTCTTTCCGAAAAGATGATATGATAAAAGCTGATTTTGAAATAAGGAGATGTTGATCATGGCAACTAAAGGATACATATTAATGCAAAATGGTGAAAAAATTGAATTCGAATTATATCCAAACGAAGCTCCTGGAACAGTAGCTAACTTTGTGGAACTAATTAAAAAAGGTTTCTATAACGGTTTAACATTCCACCGTGTAATTCCTGGTTTCGTCAGCCAAGGCGGCGACCCAAATGGAAATGGAACAGGAGGACCTGGATACACAATCAAATGTGAAACAGAAGGAAACCCTCACAAACATGTGGAAGGAGCTCTTTCTATGGCACACGCTGGCCGTGATACAGGCGGAAGCCAATTCTTTATCGTACATGAGCCACAACCGCATTTAGATGGTGTTCATACAGTATTTGGACAAGTTACGTCCGGTATTGCTGCTGTAAAAGCAATGAAAAATGGCGATGTTATGGAAAAAGTGGAAATCACTGAAGAATAAATACAACAAGGCAGGCTGAGAAATTGGCTTGCTTTTTTATATGAATGGTTGGTGATTAGAATGTACAAAGATAAAGTTGTCATTGTAACTGGCGCTAGTAATGGTATTGGCAAAGCAATTGCAAAAGCTTATTTGCAAGAAGATGCCTATGTTATCCTAGCTGATATAGATGAAGAGCAAGGAAAACATGTACTTGATTCTATAGAGCAAAAAGAGAGAGCAATTTTTATAAAAACCGATGTTCGAAACGAAGCAGATATCATTCAAATGGTTGAGACAACACAAGCGAAATTTGGAAAGATTGATATCTTAATTAATAACGCCGGTAAAGGCATTTTTAAATCATTTTACGATTTAACGATAGAAGAATGGGATGATGTGATAAATACGAATCTCCGCAGCGTGTTTCTTTGTTCAAGAGAAGTCGCAAAAATCATGCGAACTCAAGGCGCAAAAGGGTCGATTATTAACATGTCATCTAGCAGAGCCTATATGTCGGAACCTAATACAGAAAGCTATAGTGCTAGCAAAGGTGGAATTATGGCTATTACTCATGCTTTGGCAAATAGTTTAGCTGATGCACATATAACAGTTAACAGCATATCACCAGGCTGGATCGAAACGAAAGATTATGAAAATCTGCGAGAAAGCGATCATGAACAGCATCTATCAAAAAGAGTAGGTAAACCTGAGGATATTGCAAGAGCATGCCTTTTCCTCACAAATCCGCAAAATGATTTTATTACAGGAACGAATCTTATGGTAGACGGTGGTATGACAGTAAAAATGATTTATGAAGAATAATAGAAGGTATTTTTTCTTCTTTGCTTTATTACAGTTGCTATCTGAAAATGATAGGAGTATAATAGCTTCCATATGATTACATATAATAATGGAGGCTCATTAAGTGGACGTTTTACATCAGATATTATCAACCTATGCTTCATTTTTTGATTGGAAGATGTGGGCAGAAGTATTAACAGATCCAGTATCATGGGGATTAATCGGATCGTTAGTCATTTTAGAAGGCTTATTATCAGCAGATAATGCGCTCGTATTAGCAGTAATGGTAAAACATTTACCGCCAGATAAACAAAAAAAAGCATTGACATATGGTTTATTCGGAGCCTATTTTTTCCGTTTCTTCTTTATTGGAATTGGTGTTTACTTAATCCATTTTACCTGGATAAAAGTAGTTGGAGCAGCATACTTAGCATGGATTGTAATTAAGCATTTCTGGCTTGGTGAGGAAGATGAAGATGCCTCAGCGATGAAGAAAGACAGTTGGACAATAAGATTGTTCGGAGTATTCTGGGCAACTGTTATCTCCGTAGAATTAATGGATTTAGCCTTTTCGGTTGACAGCATATTAGCATCTTTGGCTGTTTCAAATGAAATCTGGATTCTACTGATTGGTGGAATGCTCGGTATTTTAATGATGAGAACTGTTGCCAAATTATTCTTAGTTCTCATTGAAAAAGTTCCAGAATTAGAGAATACCGCCTTTGTATTAATTGGGATAATCGCGGTAAAGATGTTTGCTAGCATTTTTGGATATGAATTAGATCACTATGTATTTTTTGGGATTCTAATTGCTGCGTTTATTATCACATTTATCATTCATTTTATTAACAAAAATAAAAAGGTTTCTGAAGAAGTTGCTTCTTCAAAAGAAAAATAAATGTATTTTACCTGTTCCGTTTGTGGACAGGTTTTTTTTATTTAATTATTTCGTATACTTATTAGCATAGGATGAAGCAACAAATGAATCAGGCTTAATTTTTGGTTCGATACCTATTGACTCCATTCTTGTTACCATTTCATTGACAAATTCTCTTGTTTTATTTCTTCTGTCTGCTCCAATATCTATATGTCCCTCTATCGAGAAAGTTGCTCCTTGATAAACAAAAGGGAGGACAACATCAATTAATTGGTTTTTCCTATCCTCTGTGAACAGACTAACTACCTCTTCTGTTAGTGTTGTCTCATAGGAGATTTTCTCATGCAGTCTTAAAATCTTCCTTGGTATGATCACTTTTCTAATACAGGCCCAAGCACCTTTTCCTTTATTCATAATGACTATTCCAGTAATAAACTTCGTATGTTTGGTATGCACTTGTGAATCTGTACCAATCATTAATTGATAATTTCCCGAAGGACTTCTAGACATAAAAGCAAGGATACGCTGAAAAACGATATCAAAGGTCATATTTTTCTCTTGTAAGTTTTGAAAAGTCATTTCCATATGCCTGTCTAACTCCACAAAGAATCCCTCCGTATAAACGTTATTTCCACCACTTTTATAACATTGTATGATAATCAAATGGATTTATCCCTGTAACTAAATTTGTATTATCGTATACAAAGAATACTGAATTGGTGTAAAAAATGGTCTTTTTTTAGATGAACATAATAATGAGTTTTATAATAAAAAATTGGAATTAAACTGAAACTTAATTTCTTCTTATCCGTCTAATCATTAACAAAACGCAGGAGGAAAAAAATGAAAAAATTTCTAATTATATTAAATTGGTCGTTATTATTTCTATTATTATTAACTGGCTGCTCACAAAATTCCGAAGATAAAGCAGCGGATAGCAGAGATTATGAAAAGGCTGATTCCAATGTCATCGATGCCCAGAATGAAATAGGAGAACTACCCGCAACAGATAGTAAAACGGTAAAAGAAAATAGCGGTCAAGCAATTAGTAATAATGACCGAATAGTTATTTATAATGGGAATCTATCCTTAAAGGTGAAAGACTATCACAACGTAGAGAAGCATATCCAGTCAAAAGCAGCCGAGCTAGGCGGGTATGTATTGGAATCGTCCATTTATGATAGTGGCACAGATTATATAAATGGGACTATTATCGTAAAAATTCCTCAAAAACATTTCCAAACCTACTTAAACGATATCGAAAAGAAAAGTATTAAAGTTACAGAGAAGAGTATCACTGGTAACGATGTGACTGAAGAATATGTTGATTTGGAATCCCGGCTAAAAGCTAAGGAAGCAGTGGAAAAAAGGCTATTAGCTTTAATGGAACAAGCAGAAAAAACGGAAGACCTTCTTAAAATATCAAATGATCTTGCAACTGTGCAGGCAGAAAAAGAACAAATATTAGGGAGAATGAAATACTTAAAAAATAACGTAGACTATTCGACTGTCACGATTCAACTGGAAGAAGAGTTAGTAAAAGTGGGTTCTATTCAAGATAAAGAGTCTTTAAATACATGGGAAAAAGCAAAAAGTCAATTCGTGAGCACGATTAACGGGTTAAATTCCTTCCTTTCAACTGTCATCGTGATGATTGTTGGATTATCACCAATTTTAATTCCAGTTGTAGTTATTGTAATAGCTTGGATTATATATAGAAAAAAGAAAAGCAGGTCAGAGTAATTTTATCGTGGCTATGCTATAATGGAATTAAATTCCTTCAGTGGGAGTTTAATCTATTAATATCATCACATTCATATTTATTAAGGAGTGGCTAAAGAAATTGAAATCAGCAGATCAATATCTTATCCGCCATGCGAAACTGGAAGGTGCAGAAGCAATTTTTGCTATTCAGCAATCTGTGATTGCCGTAGAAGATTATCTGATAACTACTATCGAAGAGTTTAATCAAACACTGGAAGAGCAGCAGGCATGGGTCGCTAAAATTTTGCATAATGAGAGAGAAACTATCCTAATTGCGGAAGAAACCAATAAAGTAATTGGCTTTATTGTCTTTCAAACAAAAAATAGACAAAGACTTAATCACACAGGGTCATTTGGGATGAGGATAAGTAAAAAGCATAGAAGTAAAGGAATAGGAAAATTATTTATAAAAGCACTACTAGCATGGGCAAAAGAAAATCCGCTGATTGAAAAAGTTAGCTTAGGTGTTTTCTCAACAAATACTAGGGCTATTTCTTTATATACTTGTATGGGATTTATAGAAGAAGGTCGCAAAATAAAAGAAATCAAACTGTCAGAAAATGAATATATAGATGATATTTTAATGTATAAAATGGTGACCTAAATAGAACCAACTAATTTTTAAAGAGAAAAGAGGGAAGCAATATTAATAAGAAATCAGCTTTTCAAAGAGAGCTAAAGTCGTGGATTATTGCACTTATTAGCGCATTAATATTTGTGTTTATTTGCCGTAACTTTATTTTTGCCCCTGTTAAGGTAATAGGACAATCCATGCAGCCAACATATGAAAATCAAGATAGAGTGATTGTCTCTAAAGTTGGCCAAATCAAGCATTTTGATACCATCGTCTTTCATTCACCAATAGAAAAAGAAGATTATATAAAAAGAGTAATCGGCTTACCTGATGATACGATTGAAATTTATGATGATACACTTTATATTAATGGCGAAAAATATGACGAACCATATCTTCAAGAGAAAAAGAAGCATTTACTTCCTAATCAGAGATTGACGGAAAATCTTAAAGTTATAGTACCTAAAGGGCATCTATTTGTATTAGGGGATAATAGACAAAATAGTATGGATAGTAGACAGCTTGGTTGTATATCAGAGGATGCTGTTGTCGGGAAAGCTGTTTTTCGATTTTATCCTGTTATGGAAAATTATTAATTAATAAAAAAACAGTCTTGGATATGAGCTCACGTCCAGAACTGTTTTTTTATTTAGCACGATTTACAAATTCACATACCATTGCTTATGTAACATTTTCTCTAATTGAATGACACCATGTCTTGCTAATTCGTTTATTCGCTCTGTAACTTCATTTATTTGTTTAACTGAAAAAGACTCTCCAGTTTTGCAAAGTATAATTACCTCTTCAATAAGAGACTCGCGACGTTGGTCTAATTGTTTAAATTGATTCACGCGTGAATTTACTTTTTCCCCATGTAGTTCCTGCATGTTTTGTATATTATCTTAGATACTAAATGCTAAAAATAGAAGAAATAATTTGTTTACATAATATTATTATGATAGATTAAAAACTTGTCTAATTATGAGGGTTGACACTACTGTTATATCTGTATATACTGACTATATACAGATATAACAGTTGAAAGGTGTTTCTAATGAATATTTTTATCTCCAATTCCTCTGAGGAACCTATTTATTTGCAAATAGTAAAGCAAATAAAAGAGCAAATAGTAGCAGGTGAACTAAAAGAAACACAATCTCTTCCTTCTATTAGAAGTCTTGCAAAAGAACTGAAAATTAGCGTTATTACAACCAAAAGAGCCTATGATGAACTTGAAAAAGACGGTTTTATTGTTACAGTCGCTGGAAAAGGGTCATATGTTGCAGCAATAAACAAAGAAATACTTCGTGAAAACAAGTTGAAAACAATCGAAGAACATTTAACAGAAGCCAGCAGCACAGCTAAACTAATTGGGTTAACATTAGAAGAATTACAAGAAATATTAAAAATTATTTATAAAGGATGAGCACAGTGGAAAACACATTAGAACTTATCAATGTATCCAAGAGCCGACAAGGTTTTTCTTTAGATACGATTAATATTACCTTAAAAAAAGGATTTATAATGGGGTTTATTGGTCCAAATGGAGCTGGAAAAAGCACAACAATCAAACTAATCATGAATTTAATCAAAAAAGATAGCGGCATGATAAAAGTCTTTGGTTTAGACAATGAAAAACATAGTATGAAAATTAAAGAGAGAATTGGCTTTGTTTATGATGACAATCACTTTTATGAAGAGTTAACAATAAAAGAAATGAAGAATATCATCCGCCCATTTTATTCTCAATGGGAAGAAAGTACATTCAATAAATATGTAAAAGATTTTTCGCTACCTATGGATAAAAAAATCAACGAACTGTCAAAAGGGATGAAAATGAAATTCTCATTAGCCATCGCCCTTTCTCATCAAGCTGAACTCTTAATTATGGATGAACCAACTTCCGGTTTAGATCCACTAGTTCGGACTGAATTGTTAGATGTACTGCAAACATTAATACAAGACGAAAACAAGGCAATCTTTTTTTCAACTCACATAACATCAGACTTAGATAAAATTGCCGATTATATTACATTAATTAATAATGGACAAATCATTTTAAGTAAAACGAAGGATGAGCTTTTAGAAGAATATACCATGGTTAAAGGAAAAGATAGCACACAGATTATCCATAATAAAAATTTAATCAGTTTAAAGAGTAATGATTTTGGTTTTGAAGCATTATGTAAAAACAAAGAAGAAGTAAGAAAGCAATTTGGAAATTCTTATTTCTATGAAAAGCCAACTTTAGAAGATATTATGGTGTTTTACACAAGAAGGAGTGGTGGTCATGTATCATCTAATTAAAAAAGACATTCTTATCCAAAAAAGATCAATAGCATTATCACTATTATTAATCTGTTTCTTTTCTGTTTCTCTTTCCAGTCTTGGAGAAGTTGGATTAATGGTTGGAATACTAGCAATTACTTATCAACTCCTTCTAGGAGCTAGTGCATTAGAAGATAAAAATAACAGCGATAAAGTTCTTATTAGTCTTCCAATCAAACTATCTACCATTGTATTATCAAAATATGTGTCCATCTATGTTTATGCAGCTTTTGCAGCAATTGGCTTTTATCTCATCCATGTTCTTGTGAAACCATTTCACATTCCATTGGATGTTCCTTTTAGTTATATCATTCTCATAGGGGGAGCAATAATGGTAACTATATGTTTTTCCATTTCTTTGCCTATGATTTTTAAATTTGGCTATTTAAAAGCCAAAATGGCTAACTTTATTCTTCTTTTCGTAATAGTATTTGGAACAACTGGTATAATGAAGTATTTTGCAAAACTAGATAATCAATTTATCCAAGAAACGATGATTCGTTTATCAACATTATCAAAAGCAGAACTGGGATTAATCCTGCTAATTCCACTTATCATTCTTCTTGTGATATCATATTTTATTTCTCTGAGCTTTTATAGTAAGCGAGAATTTTAATTATAATGAAAAGGAAGAACAAGTACACTTAGAGGTACTGTTCTTTTTTTATTTAGCATTTTGCATCTAAACAAATACCTGTAATTCATGTTTTAAATGTCTTCTAACTAAGTTCTCAACATTACCGCGCATAATATCTCTTATGTGCGGTTTTTTAAGAAATATTGTATACTAGAATTATTACTATATAGATTAGGTGGCAATACATATGATCGCAAAAGAGACATTACTTTCTTGGTATGAAGAAGAGTTAACGCTTTTTCGAACAGAAATGGATAATAAGGATTACAGTATATTTACGATCGAAAATTATTTACGGGACATCTATTTATTCCTTGAATTTATTACATGGAAAAAAGAAGCATATATGGACTTAACTTCAGTAAAAAAATTGCAGATTACCCTTTTTATGAACGAACTAAAAACTAAGCGCGCAAATTCTGCTAGTTCGAGAAATAGAAGATTAACTGCCATTCGTTCTTTTTATAAATGTTTAGTAGATTATGAGCTTGTCCAAAAAAATCCCGCCCTTGATTTGGAGAGCGCGAAAGAACAAAAAGGAAAACTACCCAGTTACTTGGAAAAAGACGAATTAAAATCATTTTTTGAGATGATTGGCAAGGTATCCCAAAAGCAGCATCAAAGACGGAACAAAGTCATCCTTGGACTCATGGCGTTTGCAGGATTACGGGTAATGGAAATACACTCTCTTAATCTGTCGTCCATTAATCAAAACAGGGGAATTCACGTACTGGGAAAGGGAAATAAAACACGCTATATTCCGTTACCGAAAAAGTTAATGGAAGAATTACAATTATATATAGAAGAAAACAGGATTTTCCCCATGAAAGGACAGGAAGATGCACTCTTTATTTCAAGGTAGAAATGCTATTTTAAATATGTACAATAATGCTTGGATAAATATGTACAAATTTGCTTTCATTTTACATACTAGTCTTGAGGTGACTAGTCATGTATATATCATTAAATGTCGATGTTAATTTTGAGATTAATAGTCTTTCAGACTTACCAAAATTCAAACAAATAATGGAGCATATGAAAATGAAAATTAATAAGAGTAAATTGGCTGAAGAACTTGGAGTAGATCGACGAACAGTTGAGAAATATCTAAATGGTTTTGTCCCCAAGAGGACAAGAAAAAAGTCCTCAAAAATTGATGAATATTATGAAGTGATCGCTGCTCTTTTATCTGAGGATTCTAAACAGGTGTTTTATTATCGGCGGGTGCTTTGGCAGTACTTAAAGGATAATCACGGTTTAGACTGTGGTGCTTCGACCTTTCGAGCCTATATCGCTCGAATACCTGAATTTAATGCTTACTTTGTGGAGGACAAACGTATTGCTTCTCCGAAGGGGACGGTTCGCTATGAAACTCCGCCAGGTAAACAAGCTCAATTAGATTGGAAGGAAAATATTCAATATGAAACAAAAGATGGCGAGCAGGTCGAGATCAATGTAGCTGCGCTTATTCTATCTACTTCAAGATTGCGAGTATTCCACTTGAGTATTTCCAAGTCACAAAGTACGCTGTTTTCCTTTCTAACAGAAGCTTTTGAAACGTTTGGCGGTGTTCCTGAGGAACTCCTTACGGATAATATGAAAACAGTGATGGATGAAGCAAGAACGGAACATTATCCGGGTAAAGTGAATGCAAAGTTTGAGCAATTCGCAAAAGACTTTGGCTTTAAAGTGAAAGCCTGTATCGCTGGCAGACCAAGGACAAAGGGAAAAGTCGAAACGACAATGAAATTGTTAGACGAAATTCATGCCTATCAAGGACAATTCTCTTTAGAGGAACTGCATCAATTTATACAAGAGTTAGCCAACAGAGTGAATCACCAGATTCACCAAGGGACAGGAAGAATACCAATGATTGAATATAAAAAAGAAAGGAACCACTTACTCCAGCTACCAACTGATAAAGTAAGAGATTCCTATCGCATTAAGCACACACAAGTAAAAGTCAATGCATCCAACATGATCTCCTACAAATCAAACCAGTATTCCGTACCACCAGAATATCAAGGAAAGAAAGTAGGTTTACAAGTGTATGATAACAACTTATGGATTTATTATAACATGAAACTTATTGCACAGCATCCAATCAGCAAAGCGAAGCTAAATTATCAGGAAGCACATTATAAAGCAGGTTTGGCTGTTTCAGCCCCTTACTATAACTATCCGGAAATCGATGATTTGGCAAAGAAAAATCTAGCAACGATTGGAGAAGTGTATAAATAATGAATCTATCCACTAATTATCAACAATTATTAAGAAACCTAGAGTATCTAAAGCTGAAGCAAATGACTCTACATTTAAATGAAGTAATTGATTTCGGAGTCCAGAACCAGCTGTCATTTATTGATACGTTAATCAAGTTAACCAACTATGAAATTGATGTGCGAGAACAAAATATGACGCAGTCGATGGTAAAGGTGGCTGCATTTCCACATATGAAAGAAATAAAAGATTTTGATTTCACTTTCCAAACCTCAGTCAATCAGCAACAGATTCAAGATTTTCTAACCTTTCGCTTTATTGAAGAGAACGAGAATATTGTTTTCTTAGGACCAAGTGGTGTTGGCAAAACACACTTGGCCACCGCCATAGGGATTGCGGCAGCAAAGAAAAGAACAAGTACCTATTTCATTAAATGCCATGATTTAATTCAGAATTTAAGACGAGCACGATTGGAGAACCGCTTAGAAACTCGTCTAAAACATTATACAAAATATAAACTATTAATCATTGATGAGATTGGTTATTTGCCAATTGATCAAGAAGATGCGAAATTATTTTTCCAACTGATTGACATGCGATATGAAAAGCGCAGTACGATCTTAACAACGAACGTAAACTTTAAGGCATGGGATGAAGTATTTCAGGAGCCTAAGCTGGCAAATGCCATCTTAGATCGCATCTTACACCATGCGAAGGTTGTGACAATGGTGGGAAATTCCTATCGTTTAAAGGATCATTTAGTGCAAGAAAACGAGTGATTTTGTACATCCTTAAACGAGCGAAAATGTACATATTTGTGTTGACATTTATACAAGGAGAGGGAAGCGAATTTCCAGAAGACGTATTCAAGAAATAACGGAGCGGATCATTGATCAAATGGGAAAAGAATATCCTGAATTAAAATGGAAAGAAAAAGGGATTTCTAGTCATAAATTACGACATAGTTTTGCGACACATTTAGTTAGAGATGGACGAGATATCCGAACAGTACAAGAGCTGCTCGGTCATACTAATTTAAATACAACGCAGAAATATACGCATGTATCTGATTCGCAAAAAGAAAAAGCAATGGACTTAGAAATTTCAGAATACATTTGAGTTTATCATAATTTTATTATGTAAACTGATTGGCATTCTGATTCATAATCGGTCAATTGACAGCATATATATATCCATGATGTTATAGTAAAAAACAACCTCTTATATTTGCTAGAACGGAAAAGGAAGACGATAAAAGCAAGAATAAGTCTGTCAATGAAAGATAAGGGAAGTGTTTTTGATGCCAAGTAAAAAGCATTCAATTATCGTCCATGCAAATGCAAAAAAAGTTTGGGATTTTGTTCGCTCCATGAACAACTGGGCACCATTAGTACCAGGATATGTGAACCATGAAATCATCAACGATACAGTATCAACTTGGGAATTTAAAATTGATATGGGGCTTTTTAAGAAAAAAGTAGAAATGAAAGTAACGATATTAGAGTGGAAAGAACCTACAAAGGTTACCTTTGACTTAGAAGGAATTAATGATCATTTTACAGGAAATGGCTATTTTATGGTAGAGGTAAAGGATGCCAATTATACGAAAATGACAGGCTATTTAGAAATTAATTCAACAGGTACATTTCCTACTATAACAAATAATCTTATGGAGCCAAAGCTAGAAGAAATCGCAGAAGAATTGACAATTGCAGTTAGTAAAGCCATTGAGGAATTACAATAATTTTATTATGTTAACTAAAGCGTTAAGTGATAAAGGAGCATTCTTTTAATCATTTAATGCTTTTCTAAATTTTATGTAAATTTTTCTTTTCCATCCTTGGTTAAATAAGCTTCGTCCTTTATGATAAAGGTTACTAATTAATTGGGAGGTTTATCATTGAAAAAAGGACAACAATCGAAGCATAGGACAAATTTTTTAGAAATCTTCCTTATTTCTACAAAGCTAGGATTGACATCGTTTGGTGGACCCATTGCACATTTAGGCTATTTTTACGATGAGTATGTAAGTCGAAGGAAATGGATGGATGAGAAAAGCTATGCTGATTTAGTAGCCCTTTGTCAATTCATGCCTGGTCCGGCAAGCAGTCAGGTGGGGATAGGTATAGGAATTTTACGGGGAGGACTCCTCGGTGGGATTATTTCTTTTTTAGGATTTACATTTCCGCTCTGATGATCTTTGCTAGTATACTAAAAGGATTAGACATAGGGAATGCAGGTTGGATACATGGGCTAAAAATAGTTGCTGCTGCCATTGTGGCCCATGCGATACTAGGTATGGCAAAGAACTTAACTCCAGATCTAAAAAGAAAGACGATTGCACTTTTTGCACTAGTAATTACTCTTTTATGGCAAAGTGTTTTTTCTCAGGTAGGAGTAATTATTTTATCAGCTATCATTAGTTATTTTCTTTATAAGCAGCAAGGAAGACAACAAAATCATAGTGATATTTCTTTTCCGATTTCAAGACAAGTAGCAAGTGTTTCTTTGATCTTATTTTTTTCCCTTCTGTTTCTTTTACCGATAATTCGCGAGATATTTTCATACCAATGGATTGCTATGTTTGATAGTTTTTATCGATCTGGCTCTTTAGTGTTTGGAGGAGGACATGTAGTATTGCCACTTTTAGAGCGTGAATTTGTCCCAGGTGGATGGTTGAGTGAAGAAGCATTCCTTGCTGGATATGGTGCAACCCAGGCAGTTCCTGGTCCATTGTTTACATTTGCTGCCTATATCGGAACCGTCTTAAATGGGTGGGCAGGGGGACTACTCGCGACATTCGCTATCTTCTTGCCAGCCTTTTTATTAATTGTAGGAACACTGCCATTCTGGAATTTCATCAGAAAAAATCCAAAAATTCAAGGGGCCTTAATGGGGGTAAATGCTGCGGTTGTTGGTATTCTAATCTCAGCTTTTTACCAGCCAATTTGGACAAGCAGTATCTCAGATGCGAGTGATTTTGCTTTTGCAGCCATTTTATTTTCGATGTTAGTTTATTGGAAACTGCCGCCATGGATTGTTGTTATGACGGGTACATTAGGGGGGATCCTGCTTACTTATTTACCGATATAGTATTGCTAAAGAAACCTATAAACGAGAGAGCCTCGTTTATAGGTTTTTTGGTATTTTTTAAGCTTGAGTTAATTGATTATATAAATTTCCCATTTCAATTGCATTAACGGCAGCTTCCCAGCCTTTATTTCCAGCTTTTGTACCTGCTCGTTCAATTGCTTGCTCGATGTTTTCTGTTGTTAGAACTCCAAAGATAACAGGTATTTCTGTACTTAACGAAACGTTTGCTACTCCTTTTGCTACTTCATTGCTTACGTAGTCAAAATGAGGTGTTGCCCCCCGAATAACAGTACCTAATGTAATAATAGCATCATAATTACCAGACGCGGCCATTTTTTTGGCTGCTAAGGGAATTTCATATACACCAGGCACCCACATAACAGAAATATTATCCTCGTTTACGCCATGTCGATTTAATGCATCTTCTGCTCCAGATAAGAGTCTTGTTGTAATAAATTCATTAAAACGGGATACAACAATCCCGATTTTTAAATCAGTTCCAATTAAATTTCCTTCAAATACTTGTTTCATTCTTTATTCCACCTTTTGTAATAAATTTTGTCGGTATTGAATTAAATCTTGAATCGTAATCATTTTCAAAGCAAATTCTTCAGCGATTTGTTTTAAATCATTCACTCTTGCCATTGTTCCGTCTTCCTTTAATACTTCCACAATCACTCCAGCTGGATTAGCGCCTGCTAGTATCGCTAAGTCAACAGCAGCTTCCGTATGTCCATTGCGATTTAGCACACCGCCATCCTTTGCAATGAGAGGAAAGATGTGACCAGGTCTTGTAAAGTCATCAGCTTTAGCGTCTGAATCGACCATTTTGCTTATAGTAAAAGCTCGTTCATATGCACTAATTCCTGTTGTTGTCTCTTTATGGTCGATACTAATCGTAAATGCAGTGCTTCTCGGATCAGTACTATTAGTAACCATAGGAGGGAGGTATAGTTTTTCTGCTAAAGCTTGTTGAATTGGGACACAGATTAGACCGCGACCCTCTTTTGCCATGAAATTGATCATTTCTGGTGTAACATGATCTGCCAAGCCGATAAAATCTCCTTCATTTTCACGATCTTCGTCATCGCAAACAATCACCACTTTGCCATTTTTTAAATCGTTTAATGCATCTTCTATGGAATCAAACATCGTTTTCTTCCTTTCGTTAATAAATTTATGATTAAAAACCATTTTCCCTTAAAAATGAAACAGTTAATGTTGAGTCTTTTTTTATACCTGGATCTTTGTCTCTATTCATAAAGGAATAAAAATACTTAGCTAAAAGATCAAATTCGATATTCACTAGTTCACCTTTTCGTTTATTCCCAATCACGCTTACCTTGGAAGTATGCGGGATGAGTGATACAAAAATAGAGGTTGGAGTCGTTTGGAAAATCGTTAAACTCGTTCCATCAATGGTAATAGATCCTTTATCCATTACGAGGTATATTTGATCCTCTGGTATCTGAATTTCAACTAATGTACTATTTTCTATTTTTTTTGTTGATATAATCATGCCCGTACAATCAACATGCCCAGACACAAAGTGCCCGCCAAACCTTCCATTTGCAGCCATTGCTCGTTCTAAATTAACAATTGTGCCACTATTTAGAAGCCTTAAAGTCGTATCGTTAAACGTGTTTGGCATAACATCGACTGTAAACAAACAATCACGGAAGGCAGTAACTGTTAGACAAACCCCATTTACGGCAATGCTGTCACCAATTTTCATATCCTCGAGAATCTGTTCTGCTTGAATCGTTATAGAAATAGTGTGCCCCGTCTTTTTACTATGCTTTACAACGCCTAATTCTTCGACTAATCCAGTAAACAATGGAAATTCCTCCTTTCTGCAGATTGTATTTATAGCTCTTAAATAGCAAGGGGTCAATCATTTTTATGGTGACAAAAAAATACGCTTAAAATCCATAAAAAATACAAAATAAAACCCCGTATAATAAACATATACGGGGTCAAATACATACTTAAATAAACGTGGTGGACGATAGAATAGCTGTTTTTTATAGATTGTTGTTTGTAAATAACGCTGTCAATGGACAATTCACCATTCTTTTCGAAAAAAGATCCATCTAAGCTTCAGTATATTTAGCAGAAATTACTTCAGCTGTGAATACCCTTATTACAGCACCTCAAATACAACAAAATATATCTATAGAAAAACAGAAAAAGAAAGGTGAGTCATTCATTCTTTTGATTCTATCAATCATACCATTTTGTTTATTGTTATTTGCCTTCTCCCATCCAGACTTTACTGTCGGCTTTGGTTTCTCACCAAATCCACCGTTTTATAAATTTAACTCTTATAAAACGGGTCACGGGCTTAGAGTTTTACGTCCACTCATCACCGCCGGTTGGGAATTTCACCCGACCCCGAAGGCGATCACACATAATGTGTAATCATAACTATTTAATTAACTGTATCGTACACCTTTTCCTTTTAAATATCAAATATTTTCTTTCAAGTACAATATTTGCACTTCTAGTAAAGGGAAAAATAATCTCAATAAGGTGTTTCTTTTATTGAATTGGTCATACTAAAAGAAAAAGTGGAGGCACAAAAATGAAAATTGCAGAAAATGTTTTTGGCTATCGTACAGCAATTGCAAATATAGCATATATAGCTGGATTAGGAGCTAGGAAGGATGAGTGGGTACTTATCGATACAGGCGTTCCTTATTCTGCGCCATTTATTTTGAAAAATACAAATCAACTTTTCAAGGGAAAGAAACCATTAGCAATCATTCTAACTCATGCTCATTTTGATCATATCGGCGCATTACAAACACTCGTTAAGAAATGGAATGTTCCTGTATATATACATGAAAAAGAAATTCCCTATTTAGAAAGCAAGAAGAAATATCCTCCACCTACACCATTAAGGGAAAAAGGGATGATGTCCTTTCTTTCACCATTTTACCCGCGAGATGGCATTGATCTTCATTCCAGTATCAGGCCTATTTCAAGTACTAGTTCCTTACCATATTTAGATGACTGGAAATGGATTCATACGCCAGGACACACGGAAGGACATATTTCCTTATTTAGAGAAAAAGATCGGCTGCTTCTAGCAGGGGATGCACTGATTACAGTAAAACAAGAGTCATTATTTGCCGTTTTAACTCAGAAAAAAAAGATTCATGGCCCACCAGCATACTTTACACCAGATATAAATACTAGCTTCCAATCAATAGAAAAGCTATTAGCGCTAGACCCGCAGACTTTATATACAGGACATGGTATGCCAATGTATGGGGCTGAAATAAGGCAGGGAATTAGGGAACTTCTTTATCAGTATAGTACAGAGAATTTAGTAAAAGAAATTTAATTTATCATAATAAAGTTATGTAAACTAAAAATAGACAAATCATTATTTTTCCATTCCTATTTATAGATGATTAGGAAAAATCGATTTGTCTTTTTATTTTTCTCTAACATTTTGAGATGGTCTACAGCGTCATTTTCTGCCAAGATATAATCCTTTAATGAATAGCTATTTCATGATACCCTTAATAATTAGAAGATTGATATAGTTAGGAGTAAATTACATGAAATTAGTAACTTGGAATGTTAATGGAATAAGAGCTTGTGTTAAAAAAGGCTTTCTTGATTTTTTCCAGCAAATAGATGCAGATATCTTTTGTCTTCAAGAGACAAAGTTACAAGAAGGACAAATTAAACTTGAATTAGAAGGCTATCATCAGTTTTGGAATTATGCAGAAAGAAAGGGCTATTCAGGAACAGCCGTTTTTACAAAGAAAAAGCCCCTTTCTGTTCAATATGGCATTGGGGAAGACTTTGAGGAAGTAGAAGGAAGAGCCATTACCTTGGAATTTAAAGACTTCTTCCTACTGAATGTATATACCCCTAATTCAAAGCGAGATTTAAGCAGATTATCTTATCGTGTTGAATGGGAAAAACAACTAAAGAACTATATATTATCATTAGAAGCTATTAAACCTGTTATTTATTGTGGGGATTTAAATGTGGCTCACCAAGAGATAGATTTGAAAAATCCGAAGCCGAATATTGGAAATTCGGGATTCACAACAGAAGAAAGAAACGAAATGACAAGCTTACTTGAATTAGGGTTTGTTGATAGCTTTCGATATCTATACCCAGAGCGAACAGATGTCTACACATGGTGGAGTTATATGGCGAAAGTAAGAGAAAGAAATATTGGCTGGCGTATTGACTATTTTATCGTTTCTAACCTATTAAAGGAGCGAATCCAAGATGTAACTATTCATTGTGATATAATGGGAAGCGATCATTGTCCTGTACAACTAGATATAGAAATATAATTTAATGAACAGGGCATCTTTATTATGCTATCATGTCAGGAAACAAATATGGTACAGATGCCCTTTTTTGGTATGCAGATATCAATCCAGTTAAAATAAAATTAAATCCTTTTCATTATACATAATTTAGAAGGAGCAAACCGCAAATGAATTTAAAAGGAATTCATCACGTTTCTGCGATGACGGCAAAAGCAAAAGAAAATCACTCTTTTTATACAAATATTTTAGGTCTACGGCTGATAAAGAAAACAGTCAATCAAGATAACCCCTCTGTTTATCATTTATTTTATGGGGATGAGCAAGGCAGACCAGGAACAGAACTAACATTTTTTGAAATTCCCCATATGGCTCTTAATAGAGAAGGAGTAAGCAGTATTTCTGCTACTTCTTTACGTGTTCCATGTGATAGAGCATTAGAATTTTGGCTAAAACGGTTCGAAGAATACAATGTTAAACACGGAGAAATCCTAGAGAGAGCAGGCAGATTAACATTAGAATTTAGAGATTTTGAAACACAACGGTTCTTTTTAGTATCTGATGAAAACGATAATGGGGTGAAGGCTGGTATACCTTGGGCAAAGAGTTCTATACCAGCAGAGTTTGCGATTACAGGTCTTGGACCAGTACAATTAACGGTAAGACGTCCAGAAGCAACTATTAGCGTTTTAACTGATTTACTTGGATTCCGCTTAAAAACTTCGTATCCATCCACTATGGAGAATCAACCACCTATTCTGGTATTCGAAACAGGTGAGGGTGGCTCTGGGGCGGAGATTCATCTAGAGGAGCGAAATGATTTGAAAGTGCAGCGTCTTGGCAGAGGTGGCGTTCATCATGTAGCTTTACGAGCGGATAATGAGGAAGAACTTTATTATTGGATTGAAAAGGTGAATAATGCTCGCTTTCAAAACTCAGGATATGTAGATCGTTTTTATTTTAAATCACTGTATTTTAGAGATCCGAATGGAATCTTGTTTGAAATTGCCACAGATGGTCCTGGATTTGCGACAGACGAAGATCTAGAACATTTAGGTGAACCTCTTGCCCTTCCACCATTTTTAGAGTCTAAGCGGTTAGATATTGAGGCAATCCTAGAACCATTAGAAACACGTAGAAAAGAAAAGTAATAGCTAACCGAAACGATAAACGGAAAAGACAAAGAAGTATGCAAATATGCTACAATATTGAAAGAAAACAATTGTTGGAATTACTAGGGGGAAAAACGAATAATGAAATGCGTATCAATAGATTTAGATGGTACCTTACTAGATGACCATCATCAAATATCTGAAGCAAATCGCACGATTATCCAGAAATTAAAGGATGAACATATAGAAGTAATTTTAAATACAGGACGTCAATACGCAGATGTTATTAAAGTAGACGGCGTAAAAGAATTAGAACTTCCCATTTTTTGTTTAAATGGCAGCATGATGTATGACCAAACAGGAAAGCTATTATATGAAACACAAATTTCCATTGATTTATATCAAACTTTGCTTAAAGCATTACAAAACTTGGAAGTAGGAGTTCTAGTTTATACGAATCAAGGTGGATTTCCAGGAACATTGCCAATGCTTCGCGGCAAATCTTGGGATGAGATTCAAGCACTCTTTGATCAACAAGATTATGAAGCGATCCTGCATTTAAAGGATGTAAAAATTTATAAGTTAATCGCCGTTGTCGATGAAACACAACTAGACAAAATCGATCACGTTAAAGAAGTGCTTAGAAAATATGAGACTATTTCGTTTTCCTCTTCTTTTCCTAACAACTGTGAAATCACATCAAGTGAAGCACAAAAAGGGAAAGCGATAAGACGGTATGAAAAACTTCGGAATCTTACTTTTAATGAGATTTACTCCTTTGGTGATGGAGGTAATGATATTACACAATTTGAAGTATCAACAAGATCTTTTGCCATGGAAAATGCTCCTGAAGAAATCAAAAAAAGAGCAAGTGACGTCACTAAAAGTAATAATGAGGATGGGTTTGCATACGCCATTGAAAAGATTCTGAAATTAGTGTAACCATCATATATTAGACTAGTTAAAGCCGGGATCTCTATACTAACTTCTGGCTTTTTCGCTGTGAAAATCGATACGAAGAATAGGAGTCGAATCTACTTTGAAGAAAATTGTGTTTACAGGCGGGGGATCTGCCGGCCACGTTACCCCTAATATCGCTATCATAAATGAATTAAATAAACAGGACTGGGATATTTCGTATATTGGCAGTAAAGCGGGTATTGAAAAGGACTTAATCGAAAAGATTGACATCCCATATTATTCTATTTCGAGTGGCAAATTAAGAAGATATTTATCAAAAGAAAATATAAAAGATATATTCAAAGTAATGAAAGGCTGTTATGACGCAAGAAAAATTTTAAAGAAAATCAGACCAAATGTTGTTTTCTCAAAAGGTGGATTTGTATCTGTACCTGTTGTCATCGCAGCCCGTCAATTGAAAATCCCTGTCATTCTTCATGAGAGTGATCTAACACCCGGTTTAGCTAATAAGTTATCTGTCCGTTTTGCTTCGAAAATTTTTACATCTTTTGATGAAACCTTACATTATCTGCCAAAAGAAAAAAGCAAAGCAATCGGTTCTCCAATTCGAAAAGAAATATTAACTGGATCTGCCTCTAAAGGGAAACTATTCCTTGGTTTTACTAGTCAAAAGCCGATTCTTACGATTATGGGGGGCAGCTTAGGGGCAAAGAAAATAAATGAAATCGTTCGAGATAATTTAGATACATTATTACAATCCTATCAAATTGTGCATCTATGTGGGAAAGGAAATCTTTCAGAAGAGCATGCAGGGATAAATGGATACAAACAATTTGAGTATGTCTATAATGAATTAGCTGATATCCTAGCAGTTACAGAATTCGTTATTACGAGAGGCGGATCTAATTCTATTTTTGAATTTCTTGCCTTAAAAATTCCTATGCTTATTATTCCATTAACCAAACAGCAAAGCAGAGGAGATCAAATATTAAATGGGAAGGTCTTTACGGAAAATGGTTACTCCTATATGATAGAAGAGGAATCATTAACAAAAGAGCATTTTCTTCATACCTTAAAACAAATGCAAGTAAACAAGCAACGTATGACAGAAAAGATGGAAAAGAACAAAAGCAAAAATGCTTTAGAAGAAATTATAAAAGAATTAAATCGCTATTAATATACATGTATCAGGCTATAGGTAGAGTTTGCATCTTCCTCTCTACTTGTAGTCTTTTTCATTATGCAGAAGATGATTTCACTTGATAATTTTGATAGAAAAAGCCAAAATAAGAAAATGGAATTCGTATATTTGAACGGAAAGTAGGTAAAATCCATGCAATCATTTACAGACATTGGATTGTCTTCAACAATCATAGAAAAACTCCATAAACAAGGAATAAAACAGCCAACCCCTATTCAAGCAAAGGTTATTACACCGCTCCTTAAAGGTAGTGATGTAATCGCACAAGCACAAACAGGTACAGGAAAGACTTTTGCTTTTATATTGCCGATTTTAGAAAAAATGAGTATCGATGCAAATCATATTCAAACTCTAATCTTAACACCAACTAGAGAACTTGCTATTCAAATAACAAATGAAATCATGAAAATGAAACAAGAAGCAATAAATGTTCTTGCTGTATATGGGGGACAAGATGTCGAAAAACAATTGAAAGTCTTACAAAAAGACGTTTCCATAGTCGTAGCGACACCAGGTAGATTAATTGACCATATAAAACGAGGAACAATCGACTTAAGCAAAATCTCCTATTTTGTATTAGATGAAGCAGATCAAATGCTTCATATTGGCTTTTTAGAGGAGATTAGCTATATTATACGACGTATCCCTGAATCAAGACAAACAATGCTATTTTCTGCGACTATTTCAAAGGAAGTCGAAAAGCTTGCGAAGAAATATACGAAAAATGCCGACTATTTTACTGTTGAAGCAAAACAAGGACCTGCAAAAACCGTTAAGCAAGTAAGTATACATACAACTGATCGTGCCAAGCAAGGTACATTAATGACCTTAGTGAAGGAAGCGAATCCGTATATGGCAGTCATTTTCTGCCGTACGAAACGTCGTGTAACTAAATTATACGAAGTATTACTTGCAAATAAATTTAGCTGTGGCCAATTACACGGAGATTTATCGCAGACAAAAAGAGAGCAAGTAATGAAAGCATTTCGCGATGGAAAATTCCAATTGTTAATTGCGACAGATGTAGCAGCAAGAGGCTTAGATATTGATGGAATTACACATGTATATAATTATGATATTCCTCAAGATGCGGAGTCTTATGTCCACCGAATCGGCAGAACAGGAAGAGCTTGTACAGAAGGATATGCGGTTACCTTTTATTCATCTGATGATAGACCATTGTTAGATTCAATAGAGAATCAATTAGATATAAAAATTGAAAAAATACAGCAACCGAAAAAGAAAGATTCAACTAAAAAAAGGGAAGAATCACAACCAGCTAAAAAACCTTACAAAAAACAAAGCCATACAAAAAATAAGGGAGAAGATTTTCGTTCGTCTCCATCAGAAAAAAAGGGGAGTGACAATAAGCGTAAGCCACTTTCAACAAATAATAAACATAGGGGAAATTCAACCCAATCTCCAACAAAAAAATGGGCGAAACCTAAAAAGCGAAATGGAAATAGATAAAGAAGGCAAGCGATTTGCTTGAAGGTTCTTTTAAGGATCTAAAGGGAGAATTTTAAACGTATTACCCTAATTCTTCCTTCCAAAGGTGGTTTTTCCACCAGACAAAAATATAAAAAAGAAACAATTGAATAGAGAAAGGAGTTCATTCCATTGTTAAAAAACGAAATGAATAAGTATATAGAAGAGTGCAAATCACAAAACGAAGGAAAAGTAGTTCTTTTCGAAGAGGAAATGAATTATGTTAGAAAAGTAGGCCTTGCGGACGATCATATGGTGATGGAACAGACGGCTGAGCGCTTTTCTGATTTATATATGGAGCTTGCCAATAAAGAAACAGACGAAGTTGTGCAGGAAAACGCTCAAGAGAGGATTCTTGAGGATACTATAGACTATTTAGAGAGAAATATAGACATTTATCTCTATGTAGAGACAAAAGCATTTGACATTGTCTCTGTCGATTCAATGTCCTTAGAAGTCGATTCTGTTTTTGGTACCTATGAAGTTTTATGTGGATTAAAGAGTCCTAAAAAAACAGAAAAAGAAATTCGAGCATTTATGGAGAATCAACTAATAGGAGATGATATGTCTTTCCATTTAATGTTCAATGGTAACGATGGAGTTTGGGATGTCAATTTCCCGTTAGAAAAAATCAATGGCTTCCATAAAGAAATGCAAATCGGCGATGCGTTAAAATTAGCTTATTTATTTTTATTTTCTTTAAACGAAAAATTATCCGCATAGTACTTTTTTGTTTTAATACCAGATAGAATTAGAAACATTTACGAATGTATGAAAGCGAGGGAGAGGTTTGACAAAAGAATCAAATCAAAAAATTCAGATCGAATCCAGTGAATTTTCATGGAATAGCGAAAACGGTGTTTTCCATTTTGATGGCGCACCGGCTCTTTTATTTTGGGATAATGCATTTGAAATATTTTTAAGTACTATCATGGAAATTTCTGGTCCTGATGCATCTAACGCAGTTTTTGAGACAACTGGTTTCCGGATGGGGCTATTAGTAAATGATTATTATCAAAATCGCTTTTCCATTGAAGAAATTATCAAGAAATATAGTGAAATATATTCCAGTGCGGGCTGGGGAAATGTAACGATAACAGCGTTTAACAAAGACAAGCAAACGGTAACGGTACGTTTGAAAAATTCATGGGAGCACCGAATCTTCCAATCTTTAAATCCAAACCAATCTGCTGTTTTATTACCGAGTCATTGGGCAGGTGTTTTTAGCGGACTATTTAAAGAGAAGATGTGGTATGAGTTAACTAAAAGTCAAACGAGGGGAGATGAATATGATGAATTAAACATATTCGTTTCTGACCATACTCCCCATCAAAGTGTCCATGAACTAGCAAGAGGGAAAGAAACAAAATACATTACAGAATTAGAAACAATGGTTGAGAATCGGACGAAAGAGCTATCCACTTTGATCAGGCATTTATCTACACCAGTCATGCCTGTTATGAAGGGCATCCTAGCCATTCCCCTAATTGGGAAATTTAATGAAGAGCGTTTTGAAGATTTACTGCAAAAAGGTTTGCAGGAATTTTCCGAACGTCGAGCAAGTTATTTACTTCTTGATTTAACGGGAATAAGCGAATTCGATCAGTTTATTATTTTCCGACTGCAAGAATTGGTTAAGGCAATTGAATTAATTGGCGGGGAATGCGTCCTCGTAGGAATTAATCCAGATTTAAGTGTGCAAATTATCCAATCAGGTGTAGATTTAAAAGATATCCATACCTTTGCAACATTAGAACAAGGTATTGAGTATGCAATTGAAGCACTTGGCTATCGGATTGAGAAACAACCCTGAGTCAACGAAGTATAAGAGTTATCCATCCCCATAGCATAGGAGAATTAACCTTTCTGCTAAGCGATGGGTTTTTGTTTTATCCGATAAAGAGAGTGCCTGCAATAACATCGATGCATCTTATGTATTATTCTCAAAATGTTTTTAGAAATATATATTCAGGTTAAGGATTCTCTTAAACAAATTGGATCTGAGAGAAATTTAACTTTGGAAGATTCTAAAATTCTTGAAGAATATGTTAAAGAAAACAACAAAACGCGCCTATCTGGATAACGGCAGGGGGAATAGAACATAATAGGGTCTGCAACTAAATGAGGATATCATACGTAGTAAGTTACCATCTAGAAAGTCGAACTCCTATCAACATTAAGGAATTCGACTTTCTAGTATAGATAATTCTTTTTGTATTAGTGTGCGAAATTCAGCGTCTTTTAAAAATTTCAGTTTAAAGCCATTCAAATTTCGAGATAGTTTTGTTTGTTCTAATGAAGTCAAATCATTTGCAAAAAAGGCCAATTCTGTCTGGTTACCGTCTTTATCTGTAGCATACATTGCCGTTGTAATAATAAACGCTGTAGATCCGCCCTTTTGCCCGGCATGAACAAGCCATTCTCGATTGTTTGGATTTTCCATTAACTGTTCCATTACTGGATCAAGATATTTATATGTATCTTCATCAAAATATGTTTTGTTATTTAGTTTTTCCATAATATATACATAATCCTCTGAAGTTGATCGTGGTAAACGATTGGACCATATTCTTTGAACATCCATGTCTAAATTCTTCACTATTTGTTTTTTTTCTTCAGCAGTTGGTGGGTGGTTTAGCCATTTATTGTGTATATCCATCGCTCTTTTACGATATTCAGAAATATCCATACTTTTCATTGCTTCTAGCGTTTCTTGTTTAGATAATTTTTGCTCACTCATTAGCTGGGTAGGGATAAACAATGCACTTACTATCGGATACAAAGGTTCATGATTTGAAATACCTAAGTTTTCTAGGAAAGTATTGATGTTTTGAAGCCCTAGCACATTAATTAAGTATTCGGTATTTGCATTTGAGCTATAAGCAATCATTCCCTTAGCTACTTCACTTAAATGAACTTTATTTGTCTCTTTACCATCGTTTAGGTTAGCAATCCAAGCATCATGTGCTCCTCCATCGGTTTTAGGAATATAAAAGGTGTTTAGTTCCTCTAAACTTACTTCTTGTAGCGGATCAATTTTCCCCTGTGCTGCTTGTCGTGCATATTCCATGGCGATAATAATTTTAACAGTGCTTGCTAAAGGTAACTGTTTATTTTGATTAACTTCTACCCACTTTTGTTTATTATAATTGATTGAAAGTGAAACTCTTTCACTTTTTGCATTCTCTTTAATAAATTGAAAAATATATTCAGGTTCCTTCTTGGTGATTTCTTTCTTAAACATATAAATTCCAATTCCGGTCATGAAACTTAGAAAAACGATAATACCTACTATAATCCAGAGTGTCATTTTCAAGGCAATCCTCTTCCTTTTCTATTAGTAATATATCTACGATTAATGGGTTAGATAAGTTTCAATTCTAAAGATAATATTCCTCTCTCTTCTTCATAGTCTCCAATTATCTCTCGGTGGTATAAAACAATTGGTCCCGATAAGTTGTGGATAATTATTTGCTTTTAAGTGTTAGCAGTTTCCTTAGCTGATTCACTTCCTAGATATAATGCACTTAGAAAATAGCCTTTCATCAATAAAAAGTGAGCGGCCATTGTTAAAGTCGAAATATAAAGACAGTGCTGATTTAGCACTGTCTTTTAAGGGAAACACTTAGAAATATTTGTAAGGCTCTTTTTATGTATCAATCGATAACGTTAGAATTGAATACAGATAAAAAAAGTGTTTATTTTACTTTTGTCCTTGCAACTCAACTTGAGTAAAGCTACAATTTTTATAATAATACCTAAAAAATAGAAGTATGTTAGCATCAGTCTTTTGCAAAGTCAAAATTAAACATATTTGGGTCATCAAAATGCCTATCTTTCCCAAACTGGTATTTAAATAGATTCTCTTTATCGTAGGCAACCGTATAATCATTCATTAGTAAAGCATCTTTTTTTTCTTGTTTGAGTATGTATGCTGAGAGTAAATAAGCTTTCGTCTTAGAAATTTGACCCAGATAACCTTTTAGAACAACTGCAGTATATTCAACATCATCAAATTTTCTTCTAAAATGGTAGTATTTCTTACTTCTATCTTTTTCTTTAATCGATAAAATATAATCTGGATCTTCAATTAACTTCGTAATTTTTTCTTCTGTAATCTCAGGGTGCTTACGGATGATATGGGAATACAATCTACTTTGCGCTAAATATACTTTGTTAAAACCAAGATTTCTTTCGTTTGGTACATTAAAAACAAACCCTTTAATATATGACTCATTTTTATCGAAGTAAATGTTGACTAACTTTAGCTGCACAAGAAAACCTCCTTGATATAAATCATATTACACATTCACAAAAAAATAAATTAATTAGTGGGAGGGATGAAGGAGTAATTAAACTTTCTAGTGTTGATAGTTATGGTTAAATCCTAGCATTAGTCATTGAAAATATAGCGAGGAGAATAATGATGGGCTTTGATATTGTTTACAAGGAAGTTTGTAAAGAAACAGTTATTTAGTAGAAGAAATGTAAATGTAGGTAATTAAATATTAGAAAGAGAGGCAACTAAATGAGGTATTTTATTATAACGGGAACTTCTAGAGGTATTGGAGAATCATTGACAAAGTTATTGTTAAATGACGAGAATAATCAGGTTATATGTATTTCAAGAGGAATGAGTGAAAATTTAAATTACCACTCAGGATTAAAACTAGTTAATGTAATTAACTTTACTTTTGATCTTAATAATCTATCGGATATTGATTCTCTTTTTCAAAGGATATTTAGTAGTATTAATGCAGATAATATTGACTCTATTTATTTAATCAATAATGCAGGTATTCTTTCCCCGATTGGACCGATTGAAGAAACCATTAGTGAAGATGTTATAAAAAATATTAATGTAAACTTAATTGCTCCCATATTGTTAACATCTAATTTTATTAAGTTTACAAAAAGTTGGAAAATAGACAAAAGAGTTTTAAACATTTCTTCTGGTTCTGCAAAATATTTGCTTCCTTCCCAAAGTCCTTATAGTACAGCAAAAGCTGGGCTAGATTCGTTTACAAAAAGTATTTATTTAGAACAAAAAGAAGAATTATTTCCAGTAAAAGTTGCATCAGTTTATCCAGGTGTAATTGATACAAGATTACAGACTGAAATACGGTCAACAAGAAAGGAGAAGTTCCCATATGTGGAACTGTTTAATCAATTATATAAGGAAGAAAAGTTACAAACACCTCTAGAGACTGCTGAAAAACTAATTCAACTATTACTGGATAGTGATTTCGGTAAAGAAACGATAGTAGAAGTATTATCATAAATGAAATTTACATAAGTAAAGCATAATGTGCAACTAAATATATTATTAGGAGCAGGAAGGAAAAAGCGGGGGTATTAGTTGATTTATTTAGAAAAAATACTATTAAATATATAACAGAAGATAATAGCCTTTCTACATAATTATAAAATGGAGGGAGGTCTTATCATTTAATGATTCCTAGAGTCAATAATTTCAATATTAAGCGTCTAAAACCTTAATACTAAGGGAGTAGACGTTTTCTTTATTAAACCATAATTAAGAAAGATAGCTAAAAGGTGAAACCCAGTTTATTAAAAAAACTTTATGTAACTATCGGACAGTTTATAGGAAGAAGGAAACTGACATGTTTTCTAGAATCTATATTTAAGTGTGGAAAGCACCTTGACTAGCTAGAGAAACACAACGAGGCTATCAAAATCTTAAAAATTTCAGGAGGATTTTTATGTCAGCTCAAATGAACTCGAGGGTAGAAGGAAATGTACTTGTATTAGAACATGAATTTAATGCACCTGCAACTCTTGTATTTAAAGCTTTTTCAGAAGAGGAACATCTCAAGAAGTGGTGGGGACCTCGTGGTTGGATTTTAGCAGTATGTAATATTGAGTTTCGAGTAAATGGAGTTTGGCATTATTGTATGAAGTGTATCGACGAGAATCAAGGTGACTTTTTTGGCTTCGAATCATGGGGAAAGGGAGTATATCAAGAAATTCTTCAGGATAAAAAGATAGTTTATATTGATTATTTTTCAGATGCAGAAGGCAATGAAGTTGAGGGGATGCCTGCAACTCGAAGCACTTTATTATTTGAAGAAATGAAAGGGAAAACAAAGCTCACCAATCGTGCAGAATACGCTTCCCTTGAAGAACTAAAATCTGTCTTGGATATGGGAATGGAGTACGGAATTAAGGAAACATGGGATCGTTTAGAAGAGCATCTTGACTTGATAAAAAAATAGTAAGTAAGCAGTCCATCATAGATGGATTGCTTTTATTTACCAGAGAAGATGTTTTATTGCTTGTTAAGCTAGTGGGTGCATTTCTTTCATAGAAAAACCTAAAAATTATTATATTTTATATAGTGATAGATAATTTTATCGGAGGCATACCCTAAATATAAAACCGTTCACAAATTCAAGGATAATTATTGCAGACATTAAAAACATATAAAGTAATCCATTCTGTTAACCAATTATTTAGGAGATTTTCTCCATGAAGAGATTACGATAGACTCTTAAATTATCTAGGTAAACTAGCTAGTAAATTGAAAACAATTAATTAAGCTATTGGGTTTGTTTAATTAACTCTTTATGTAAGTGGGCACAAGAAGAAAAATATATCTTTATGATGCTTATAGTGGCTAAGATAATTATTAGTAACAATAGTTAATAAGTTAGCAAAATTTTTTAAAGACTAATTTTACCAGTGAACTATATTCACATGAATATAAGGAAAATTTCTCCACTGTAAAAGGATTTACAAACTTTACATATTAATCACAAAGTGACATAAATAGTTTTTATGATCTTGGCAAAAATAAGGGAGGAAATAAAAAGGAGAGAATGAACAAATGCCGGAATTGCCAGAAATGGAGAACTATAAAATCTTATTGAATAAACTGATTACCACTCATCCCATTACCTCGATAACCGTTAACCGAGAAAAGTCCATTAATATTACGAAACAATCCTTTGAGAATCAATTAGTGAATACTACTATTCTTCGCGTGGAAAGGCGTGCGAAACATCTACTCTTTTACTTATCCAATCAAAAGGTTCTGCTATTGCATTTAATGTTAGGTGGATGGATGTTTTTTGGAACCGAAAAAGAAAAACCAAATAGAACCATTCAAATCCAACTAACATTTGGAGAAAAACACTTATATTTTATTGGACTCCGATTAGGTTATCTACATTTACTAACTCTTGAAGAATGTAAAGAAAGGCTGAACGACTTAGGTCCAGATCCTTTTGAACCTCTTTTTACTGAAAACAGCTTTCAAAACATGATTAACTCTAGGAAGGGGACAATAAAGCTTAAATTAGTCGATCAACATTTTATCTCAGGTATTGGCAATTGTTACTCCGATGAAATCTGTTTTGATGCGCAAATCTTACCAACTCGAAAATTAGATGATTTAAAAGAAATGGAGCAAAAAAAGCTCTATAATTCTATACTGCAAATATTAAGAGCGGCTACTAATATGGGTGGCTATATGGAGCATCCCCTTTATGCAGGAGATAAAAAAACCGGAGGATATGATGAGCTTTGCAAAGTATATGATAGAGAAGGTGAAATATGTCCAAGGTGTCAGCACAAAATAGTATTTATAAAGGTATCTTCTAAAAAGTGTTTTTATTGTCCAGGTTGTCAGTTTTAATTAATTATGCGGATAATTCTGCAATTCCTGGAGATAATATACATTTAGCAACTCAATGCACTTTTATCAAGGAGAAATATAAGGAGTGAGAAGATGACTTTATGGAAAAAGGGAATAGTAGTAGTAATGTTATTCTCTATATTCTTGTCTGGAAGCACACCTAACACATTTTCACCGCAAGTATTCGCAGCAGAAGACCATAAAAAAGCAACATTATCCACGGCACTTGAATCACTGTTAAATATAGAACCAGAACTAAAAGGAAGTTTAGCAGGAATCAGTATTCGCGAACAAGAAACAGGAAAAATTATTTTTGAACATATGGCTGATTTGCGACTAACGCCTGCTTCTAATATGAAGTTACTAACTTCAGCAGCAGCATTGAACATTTTAGGAGAAGACTATCAATTTATTACGGAAATTTATGGAGATGGAAGAGTAGAAGATGGTCATTTAAAAGGAAACTTATACATAAAAGGGAATGGGGATACAAGCCTTTTAGCTTCTGATTTAGAAAAACTCTCTAAAGAAATTAAAAGAAAAGGGATTAGTTATATAGATGGAGACATAATAGGCGATGACTCCTGGTATGACAACATCCCTTTTTCAAGTGATTTGGCATGGAGTGATGAAGGTGCCTATTATGGGGCCCAAATTTCCGCTTTAACATTATCACCAGATAAAGAATATGACGCAGGGACTGTATTGCTTGAAATAAAACCTGGTAAGAAAAAAAATGAACCAGTAATAATCAATACTTTGCCAAGAACAAGCGAAATTAAAATTGTCAATAATGCTATTACAGCAGATAAAGAATCTGCTGCAAGTTTAAAAGTTAACAGAGAACATAACAGTAAAGTAGTAACAATAACAGGAAACCTGCCAATTGACACTCCCTTAAAAAAAGAGTGGGTATCTGTTGATGATCCTACAAGCTATACATTAGATGTGTTTCAACAGGCATTAAAGAAAGAAGGAATACAATGGAAAGGGGTGGTCAAAAAAGGAAGAACACCACAAATCGCTTCTATCCTTACTACTCATTCTTCTATTCCTCTCCGTGAATTACTACTTCCTTTAATGAAATTAAGTAATAATACAATTGCTGAGACATTAATCAAGGAATTGGGAGTAGTCAAAAAAGGGGAAGGAAGCTTTGCAAAAGGGATCGAGGCTCTAGAAGAAGAATTAGCGGCTTTTCATCTTGAGCCAACTAAGATGCTTATCCGTGATGGATCAGGTATATCACCAATAGATTTTATTTCAGCAACCGACTTAAGTTTGTTTTTATATGAAGTACAAGCACAACCATGGTTCTCCACATTTTGTCAATCATTACCTGTATCAGGTCACGAAGAAAAAATGATTGGCGGAACACTGCGCCATCGATTGAATTCTGAGAATACTAAAGGAAAAATACTCGCTAAAACGGGGACTCTTACCTCTGTAAGTTCATTATCTGGCTACATGGAAAGCAAATCAGGTAATAAATATATTTTTTCCATTTTATTAAACCATCTAACGGATGAAGATAAGGGAAAAGAGATCGAGGATAAGATAATGGAAACGTTGGTTGAATTTTGAGAAGACTGCTTTGAAATATCAGTTCCTATTTAAAAAAATAGGAACTGATATTTTTTTATAAATTATTTTTCGCCAATTTTGCTAAGTCTGTAATGTACGCGAAAAAGTCATCTCTCTTTACATCATATACAACAGAAACAGGACGGCCAGTGTCACTTATTAAAGTTCTCCCTTGGGACGGCGCTTCTGTTATAGCAATTGATTTAACTTCTTTCATTTTAACTAGCTCTTTTTTTCCAATTGTTGCTGTTGTTAGTACATCCCAAAGATAATAGGTAGAGTTCGTTTCTACATGAACAAGAGGGGGACATGCAGCATAGCATTGACCAACAAAATCAACTCCAGTAAATTTTCTTAATGAAGCCCAATGATTGCGGACAGAAATGGTTAGTGGAACTTGATTTGTACTTTCTAACGCCACCATTTCGATCTGTAAATCACTAGCCCAAACAGCTGCTACTGCCCAAGGATCCCAAAAAGCATTCCATTCAGCAGTCCCGTCATGTTCAGGTTCCTGTACATTACCAACCTCTAAGAATGTTCCGCCCATCCAGACTAATTTTTCAATTTTTTCTTGAATATCTGGAGCAATTTCAATTGCTCTTGCTAAATCTGTCAGCGGTCCAGTAAATAAGAGTGTTGTTTTATCTGGATTTTCCCTTACTGTTTTAATTAAATGTTCATGTGCTGGAAGTTCACTTTCAGGGGTAATTACTTCACCGCTTTCATTTAAAATCGGCAAGGCATCTACATAAAACGTGTGCATTCTCCATTCTTTCGGAAATGGATTAACTCCGCGAGAATTAGACCTGGCAACTTCTACTGGTCCGTGACCGAATCGATCTATAATCTTTCTACTTGCACTGATACCTGGTTTTAAATAGCCATCTGCTGGAATAACTGATACACCAATTAAGTCTACTTCATCCATTTGTAATAGAAGAAACAGAGAAACTAGATCATCAATTCCGGCATCATGATTAAAATATACCTTCTTTGTCAAAAAAATTCACTCCTATGTAAATTAACATTTATCCCCGTCAAACGGGAAGTAACTTTATAAACTAGCTACTTTCTCTATCTATTCTATAATACTATCAGACCAATGTGAATAATTAGTAAATTAAATAGAATATCTCACCATAAATAATATTATTTAAACTTTAATTTAACGAAGAATAGAAAAAGAACTTGGAAAACCACCAAGTTTTTCCCATCATCTATTATATCTATTAACAACAGCCTTACTTACGACCGAAGTCTGCTTTGATTTCACCATACTTATTCGTATCCCATTTTAGAATTTTATTTGAATAGTTATTTTCCTTCAGCCATTTTTCGGCACGTTCAATTAATTGCCACAATTCTTCTGTACGCTTATCTCTTACTAATGTTGTATTTGCCTTTTTATTACGTACCCAAGCTAACGCCGTCATACTATCACTGTATATGGTGGTGTTCTTGCCTTGTTTTTGCAAAAGACTTAATGCATGTACAATTCCTAAAAATTCGCCAATATTATTCGTACCGAATACTGGACCATAATGGAAAATTACTTCTCCTGTTTTCGTATCAACGCCTCGATATTCCATCATTCCAGGATTACCACTACATGCTGCATCAACAGAAATGCTATTTTCCTCAATCGGCGCCAATGTTTGAATAGATTGTTTTTGAGTGGAAGTACTTTTGGATGCTGATTTTGATATATTCCCACCTTGTTTAAAGGCTTTTTCTGCTTCCTCCAAAGTTGGAAAAGATTTAAAAGAAGCACCTTTAAAACCTTTTATTTGCTTTTCACATTCCGCCCAAGTTGAGAAAATCCCTGTTTTTCTACCATTCCATACAACATAATATTTTTTTGCTGCCATAATTTCATCCAACCTTTCACTGCTATTAAATAATCATATCACAGGAAGGGATCAAAACGAAAATGTAGAGAGAGCGTAACAACATACTTGAAAAGGCTTTCTATAAATCTAGGAATTTACTATAATGATGTTGAGTAAAATAGGAAGGGGGGAATAAATTGCTCCAATTACTTCCACTAATGATTGAACGAGTCGGTATTTTAGTTATTTTTGCCTTCTTATTATCAAGAATAAAGATTTTCCGATCGATTATTCATCATGAATCACAATGGCACGATAAACTCTCGTTAATACTTATCTTTGGCGTCTTCGGAATAATTAGTAATTATACTGGAGTCGAAATATTAAAAGGAAGTATTAGCACCCATACATGGCAGCATGAATTAGATGTTTCAAGCGCTATTGCTAACACAAGAATTATGGGGGTAGCCATTGGCGGAATGATTGGCGGCCCATTAGTTGGCCTTGGAGTAGGATTAATAGCTGGCCTTCATCGCTTAACATTAGGAGGATTCACTGCAATTGCTTGTGGATTATCTACCATTGCTGCTGGATTATTGACTGGGCTGCTTGGAAGGAAATACTCCATTAAACAGGATTCTGCAAGCAAAGCAGTGATTATCGGCATCGCCATGGAAATTATTCAAATGGTATTTATCCTTTTGATTGCAACACCTTTTGAGCTTGCATTCGAACTCGTCAAAATTATTGCTTTTCCAATGATTGTCATTAATGGGTTTGGAATGCTGATTTTTATCTACATCATTCAAAACATTCTGTTAGAAGAAGAAAAAACGAAAGCAGCACAAACCAATATTGCTTTAAATATTGCTCAATCTACGCTTGCTTATTTACGTCAAGGACTGAATCCTGAATCTAGCAAGCAGGTTGCTAAAATTATGTTAAAAGCTACCAACGCTGATGCAGTATCCATAACTAATAGATCCATTGTTTTGGCACATGAGGGGCTAGGCGGGGATCATCATATTCCATTAGAGAAAACTTCTACCAAATTAACAGAAAAAGTGTTAAGGGAAGGGAATATTCTTATTGCGAAAAAGAAAGACGAGATTCAATGCAGCAATCAAACATGCCCGCTGCACGCTGCCATTTTGTTACCATTGAAAGCAAACAATAAAACTGTCGGTACCCTTAAATTATATTTTGCCAATCCCAAAAACATTCAATTAGTAGAATATACTTTGGCAGAAGGGTTAAGCAAGTTATTTTCCTTACAGCTTGAATTAGCAGAAGCAGAATTACAACAAAAGTTATGGAAGGATGCTGAAATTAAAGCATTACAAGCACAAGTTCATCCTCATTTTCTGTTTAACAGCATGAACACTATTTCTGCGCTAATTCGCACAGATGGAGAAAAAGCGCGGCAGATGATCCAACGATTATGTACTTATTTCCGCAGCAACATACAAGGATCTAAAAATATGCTGATTCCTTTAAGTCAAGAATTAGAGCATGTCCATGCCTTTTTAGCATTAGAAGAAGCGAGATTTCCTAATAAGTTTATTTTAAAAGAGTCTGTAGAGCCCGAACTAAAAAAGGTCCTTATTCCGCCGTTTACATTACAGCCCCTAGTAGAAAACTCGATTCGTCATGGCTTTTCCAAAGGTACAGTTGGGACTATTACAATATGTGCATATAAAGAAAAAGATAGGATGGTGTTAATTACAGAAGATGATGGGAAAGGAATGAGTGAAGATACTCTATACATGATTGGCCAAAAAAATATTTCCTCCAGTACAGGAACTGGTACGGCGCTTTGGAATATTCAGGAACGAGTGAAAAAGTTATATGCGGAGAAAGGGAAATTCACCATTGAAAGTGAAACGAATAGAGGAACGAAGGTGATGATTACATTGCCTTCTAAGGAACCAAGTATATGGAGGGAAGTAGATGATTAAAGCATTAATTGTCGAAGACGAACCATTAGCAAGAGATGAATTAAAGTATCTCTTGAAAAGAAGCAGCAAAATAGAGATAGTGGCCGAGTGTGATGATTTGGAGACAGCTCTGTACATAATTGATAATCAAAAAATAGACGTTATTTTCTTAGATATTCAACTTGGAGAAGATAATGGAATGAATTTAGCGGAACAGTTAAAGCACACCGCAAATCGTCCGGAAATTGTCTTTGCAACTGCATATGATGAATATGCACTTCAAGCGTTTGACGTAAATGCTGTCGATTATATATTAAAACCGTTTGAAGAAGAACGAATTAATCAAACTATTTTAAAGCTGCAAAATAAGCGGAGTCAAACTACAGAAGAAACAATAGGAAAAAGCGTAAACAAATCGCCCCTTCAAAGTAATAAGTTAGCTGTCACAGCCAATGACAAAATAAAGATTATTGATTTAGATAAAATCATCTATATAAGTGCGCAAAATGGTAAAACATTACTTATTACAGAAGAAGAGGAATTGGTCATTACTTTTACATTAACACAATTAGAGCAAAAGTTAGTAAATAGTCCTATTATGAAAGTACATCGATCTTATTTAGTTAATAAAGAAAAAATATGTGAAATAGAACCATGGTTTAACTCTACGTATTTACTGTGCATGAATAATGGCGAGAAAGTGCCTTTAAGTAGAAACTATACAAAAGAGGTGAAACAATTATTCGGATTTTAAGTAAATTTCATTTATAATCATACAGACTGGATATTGTATTTTATCCAGTCATTTTTGCATTTCAGCTAATTTTCTTTGCATTTTACCATGAAAACGTTTTTTTATCCTTTACATTTTTTATAATAAAATCATTAAAGGAGGTAGATAAAAATGAATGCGGTTACAATCGTTATAGCATCTGCTTGTATTTTAATGATTGCTTATCGTTTATACGGAACTTTTATGGCAGTAAAAGTATTAAAGCTTAACGATAAAGAAAAAACCCCAGCACATGAACTAAATGACGGTAAGGACTATGTACCAACCAATAAATGGGTTACCTTTGGACATCATTTCGCAGCAATAGCGGCAGCCGGTCCTCTTGTAGGACCTATTCTAGCTGCACAGTTCGGGTATTTGCCTGGATTGATTTGGCTATTAATTGGGGCTGTTATCGGAGGAGCTGTCCATGATGCAGTGGTATTATTTGCGAGTATGAGAAAAAAGGGCAAATCATTATCTGAAGTAGCAAAGGAAGAACTCGGCCCTGTTGCAGGTTTTTGTACAGGACTTGCTATGTTATTTATTATTACCATTACCATGGCTGGTTTATCGATGGTAGTTCTACATGCTTTAGAGAGAAATCCATGGGGAACATTTTCGGTAGGGATCACGATCCCGATTGCGATGGGAGTAGGCATATTTTATAAGAAAACAGGTAATCTCAAACTATGCACAACCATTGGATTTATTCTGTTAATGATAGGTGTGTTTGTGGGACCAATGATCCAAGATACCGTACTGGGAAATTGGTTAACACTTGATACAAAAACATTAGCTATTATTCTTCCTATTTATGCATTCTTTGCAGCTGCACTACCTGTATGGCTGTTATTGGCACCGCGAGATTATTTAAGTAGCTTTATGAAAATCGGTGTATTTATCGCCCTTATTATTGGTGTATTTATTATTAACCCCGCTATTGAATTTCCTGCATTTACGGAATTTGTAAATGGAGGGGGACCAGTTATCGCAGGACCAGTATGGCCGTTTATTTCCATTACGATTGCATGTGGTGCTATTTCCGGATTTCATGCCTTTGTCGGCTCTGGCACAACACCAAAGATGCTTGATAAGTGGAGTGATATTAAAGTCGTTGGTTTTGGTGCGATGCTTGTCGAATGTTTAGTAGGGATTATGGCCCTTATTGCTGCAACTGCTCTTCATCCAGGAGATTATTTCGCAATAAATTCCAGCCCAGAAGTATTTCGAACACTTGGTATGAGTGTTACAAACTTACCAGAACTAAGTCGTGAAATCGGCATTGATTTAGAAGGAAGAACGGGAGGAGCAGTTACCTTAGCTGTTGGAATGTCATATATTTTCACAGAAATTTCTTGGTTCTCCCATCTAGCATCTTATTTCTTCCAATTTGTGATTATGTTTGAAGCTGTCTTTATATTAACAGCCATTGATGCAGGGACGAGAACTGCACGCTATTTAATTCAAGATTTTCTTGGTGAGTTCTACAAACCATTAAAAAAAGTGGATTGGCTGCCTGGTTCTATTTTCGCAAGTGCATTAGCATGTTTAATGTGGGGATATCTCTTATTCTCAGGAGATATTAGCTCGGTATGGGCACTATTTGGTGTCTCAAATCAGCTCATGGCAACGATCGGGCTGATTGTTGGAGCAACCGTTATTTTAAAAATGGCTGATAAACGTAGATATATGCTGACTTGCCTCATACCGATGGCATATTTATTTGTAACAGTAAATTATGCTGGGGTGTGGATGGTTAAAAACGTTTATTTAAACCCAGAAGCGTCAGGTTATAATGTGCTTAATGCCGTACTATCAATTATCATGCTAATATTAGGGGTTATCATTATTATAGCTGCAACAAAAAAATGGTTTGACACCTGGAATACGCCCCGCTTTCATGTGGAATCAACGAATCTAAATTAAGATAGAATGGTTTAAACTAAGTTTTCCTGTCAAAGCTATACCCAAATAATCTACGAATCTTGCTGAGTTATTTCGTATGATTGTTTGGGTTTTTTATTCGTGTGAAAATTGAATTTCCATCTGACTTATATTTAAAAATGGAAGTGAATATTAAAAGATTTTGATTTGGTTTTACTCCCATGTCCATTTCCACTTGCATATATCCTCACTATCTTCCTCCCATAAATAGATTTCAAAAATAAAAATAATAAACGAATCATAATAAGTGTATTCTAAGTAAACATATATTTAAAATTTTATTGTCAAGAGTTTAACTTTATGGAATTATGGATATTAAGGGAGAAGTATTTTTGTTCCATACATATTTGTTTTAATAATAATTTTATTGACATTAATATGATCAATTAAAGTATGGAGTTCTTCTATGGATTATAAACACAGTGAAACAAAATGGATGGTGGCCATTTGTTTTTTTGTATTTTTATCTGTGATTTTAAACATCTTTGCTGCATCAATAAATAAAGAGCTGTTTATTCTGCTGCAATTAATTATTACTAGTGGCTTATTATATGTTTTTTATCAATTAATAAAAAAGTTCACCTACATACTCGGCGAATTTGCTCAAAGCAATAAAAAATTACAATCTATTTTTGACACTTTGGATATTGCGATTTGGTTTCATGATTTAAAAACAAATAAATTAATGGTCACTGCAGGGATTGAAGCTATTTATGGTTATTCATCAGAGGCATTTTATAAAAATCATAATTTGTGGAAAGACGTTATCCATCCAGCTGATCAAGACGTGTTAGTGGAACGAGCGGAGCTTCTAACCCATCAAGATGTCGTTGTCAGCACTTATCGTATTATTAAACCAGATGGGAAGATTCGCTGGATAAAGGATAGAGGCATCGCTGTGTTTGACAAATCGACTAGGGAGATGACTGAGTTTACAAGCGTGTTAATTGATATAACAGATAGCAAAGAAAACGAAGATAAATTTAGTAAATTGGTCGATATATCACCAGACATTGTTGCAGTAACAGTTGATTACAAGTTTCATTATATAAATAAGGCTGGCATCAAAATGTTAGGAAAAGACTATAATTCCATACAGGGGCTTGCAGTAAAAGATTTACTTTCTGAAGCCACTTATCAAAATATCGTTCGACAATATAAAAAAAGCAAAAAATTAAATCAAAATGTAGTCGAGATGGAAGTTGAATTAACGAAAGATTTAGCGGAAAACGTATTCTTAGAAATCAATTGCATGCCAATTCTTTTTGGAGGACAAGAAGCTGTTTTGATTGTTGGAAGAGATATCACATCCCGGAAACAGGCGGAATTAAAAATTAAGGAATTAGCATTTATAGATACGCTGACAAAATTACCGAATCGAAACAGTTGTATGCATCATTTAAATGATCGACTCTATAACCAAGAAGTGGAAGCAATGTCCATATTATTTTTAGACTTAGATCAATTTAAACGGATAAATGATACGAAAGGACATGGAACAGGAGATATCATTTTCCAAGAAGTATCTACTATCCTTCAATCAGCTATCGACAAAAATGATTTTGTTGCCCGTCTCGGGGGAGATGAATTTTTAATCATATTAGAAAACAAAACAAAATTAGAAACAGCTGAGACTGCCCAAAAAATAATAAACCAATTTTCTTACCCTATTGTAGTGAAACAAGATGAATTCTTCGTTACACCAAGTATTGGCATCAGCATGTTTCCATCAGATGGAAAAGATCAAGAATCATTAATAAAAAATGCTGATACAGCCATGTATGTTGCCAAAGATCACGGGAAAAACAATTTTCAATTTTACTCCGCTTCCATTGCAGAAAAAGGCACAAGAAAGATGGAATTGGAGATGGCACTACGCAAAGCTATTCTAAATAAAGAATTAGAATTATACTATCAGCCACAAATAAATATCCATACAGGCAGCATATTTGGTGTTGAAGCTCTCCTACGTTGGAAACACCCGGTATACGGCTATTTGTCTCCAGATGAATTTATACCAATTGCTGAAGAATCCAATTTAATATTAACGATTGGAGAATGGGTCATAACGGAGGCATTTGCGCAGAAAAAGAAATGGGAAAGAGAAGGAAAAAAAGATTTAAAACTTGCTATCAATATTTCTGCTCGACAATTTCAATACATTGATTTCATTTCTTTTCTACAAAAAGAAATAGTAAGATTAGAAATAGATCCAAAGAAAATCGAGTTAGAGATAACGGAAAGCATTATGCAAAATATTGAATTAGCCCAAATAGAATTAGCTAATATTAAAAAGCTTGGCTTTCAAATATCGATAGATGATTTCGGCAAAGGTTATTCTTCGTTAAGTTATTTGAAATCACTGCCTATTGATACCATTAAAATTGATAAAACGTTTATTGATGATATCAGTCATCCTATTCACAAAGGATCTTTAGCTAAAGTCATTATCGATATGGGTCATAATATGAATTTCCTTGTCATTGCAGAGGGAGTAGAAACAAAAAATCAAATCGATTTTCTCATAAACCACCAATGTGATATCGTACAAGGATACTACTTTAGCAAACCATTGACTTCATCTGAATTAGAAAAATTCTATCTATAAATCAGAAACCTTTTTCATTTTTTGTTTCTAAGGATATACTAATCTTATTAAGAAATTCTTTTTTATATTTTATAAAAAGGGATGTAAAAATTTTTCGTAAAGTTGGTGAAAAAATGCCTTGTCAATCTAATGAGGAATTAGAAAGTATATTGTTAGAAGCAAAACAATATACACATAATGGGAAAGTTGCTGATTATATCCCAGCTCTCAGCAAAGCAAATCCTGATGATTTATCTGTAGCTATTTACCACCATGATGGTACTTGTTATTCAGCAGGCTGCATTCATGAGAAAATTACTTTACAAAGTATCTCAAAAGTCATTACTTTAGCATTAGCACTAATTGAATCAGGAGAAGAGTACGTTTTTAGTAAAGTTGGCTATGAGCCTACTGGCGATCCTTTTAATTCTATTGTAAAACTAGAAATGAGTAACCCGTCGAAGCCGTTAAATCCTATGATAAATGCAGGTGCCCTTGCAGTTACCCATATGATAAAGGGGAACTCCGTGGATGAACGCTTCCAGAAGATTATTGAATTTGTTAAGCTCTTATCAGGAAATAGTGATATTGGTTATTCAGCGGAGGTAGCTGAATCAGAGTTTGAAACATCTCATTTGAATAGAGCACTTTGTTTCTTTATGAAACAACATGGCATCATTAATGAAGATGTGGAGGAATTATTAGATTTATATACAAAGCAATGCTCTATCGAAGTAAATTGTTTAGATTTAGCGCGAATCGGAATCGTATTTGCTTTAGATGGAAAAGAACCTGTCACAAACAAACAGTTAATGCCAGCACATGTAGCTCGCATTTGCAAAACATTTATGGTTACATGCGGAATGTATAATGCTTCTGGAGAATTTGCTGTTCGAGTCGGAATCCCTGCAAAAAGTGGTGTCTCCGGTGGAATATTAGGGGCCGTTCCTTCCCGTTTTGGAATTGGTATTTCTGGTCCTGCGCTTGACGACAAAGGCAATAGTGTTGCAGGATTAAAACTATTAGAAATCCTTGCAAAAAAATATGATTTAAGCATGTTTTAATAATAAAACTTATCACTAATTCTTCTATGGAAATAGGAAGGATTAGTGATTTTTTGGTTATTCCCCAATCTGTTCGGGTAACATAATTGTACCAATTGTTTAAAAGGGGGATAAACATGAGTTTAACACCTCAACAGCGTATAGAATTACATGGTTTTAACAATTTAACAAAGTCATTGAGCTTCAATATGTATGATATCTGTTATACTCGAACAAAAAGGGAACGAGAGGCTTATCTTCAATATATCGATGAGCAGTACAACGCTGAGCGTCTGACGAAAATCTTGAAAAATGTTTCCGATATTATTGGCGCACACGTTCTAAATATTGCAAAGCAAGACTATGAACCACAAGGAGCAAGCGTAACACTGCTCGTATCTGAGGGCCCAGTTGCTGAAGCTTCAAAAGAAGTATTTGAGGAATCTCCTGGACCACTTCCAGGCTCAGTGGTTATGCATCTCGACAAAAGTCATATAACGGTACATACATATCCTGAATATCATCCAGATGAAGGAATCAGTACCTTTCGTGCTGATATTGATGTTTCAACGTGCGGGGAAATTTCGCCATTAAAAGCTTTAAACTATTTAATCCACTCTTTTGACACAGACATTATGATAATGGACTATCGTGTAAGAGGATTTACCCGAGATATACATGGTCATAAACTATTTATCGATCATGATATCAATTCCATTCAAAACTATATTCCCGAAGAGACAAAATCACAATTTGATATGATTGATGCCAATATCTATCAAGAAAATATATTTCATACAAAATGCAAGTTAAAACAATTCCATTTAAATAATTATTTATTTGGCTGCAAAGAAGAAGAATTATCTGAAGAAGATCGGATATTGATAACAGCAAAACTCACACAGGAAATGAATGAAATTTTTTATGGGAAAAATATAAAGTGATTTATTACAAAACTGGCGACGTCTTTTAAATAAAAGCGAAGCCAGTTTTTTCATTAAGTTATCAAACATCATATTTAGGAAAAACATGGTAGATTCCATTGCATAATTATACTTTATATATTATTTTTAAACATGTTTTTCTAGCTTTTTTTTTTTAAATTGGTAAACTATTATTGTAGAAAGATAGAAAGGTGCGAAAATGATGAAACAAATCATCCTAGATACAATTAATGAAAACGAAGCAAAATTTAAAGATATTAGTATTTATATTGGAGAAAATCCTGAGTTAGGCCATGAAGAATTTAAAGCATGTGAAATTTTAACTGACACCTTAAAACAGCATGATTTTAACGTAGAAATAGGAATCTGTGATTTACCTACTGCCTTTAAAGCAACCTTTGACAGCGGCAAAGCTGGTCCAGTTATCGGCTTTATGGCAGAATATGATGCACTTCCTGAACTTGGACATGCATGTGGACATAATTTGATCGGTACTATGGGAATTGCTGCCGGAATTGGTCTTAGTAAAGTTTTAAGCGAAACAGGAGGAAAAGTGATTGTTTACGGCACGCCTGCTGAGGAAACGAAAGGCGGCAAAGTAACAATGGCAGAGGCAGGAATTTTTGAAGAGCTAGATGTAGCGATGATGGTGCATCCATTAGATAGCTATATGAAGAGCTGCGATTCTCTTGCAATGGACGCTATCCAATTTGAATTCTTTGGCAAAGCTGCTCATGCAGCAGCAAGCCCACATTTAGGCATCAATGCACTAGATGCTGTATTACAGACCTTTAATAGTATCAATGCTCTAAGACAGCATATAAAGTCTGATGCTCGTATTCATGGTGTAATCACAGAAGGTGGAAAAGCGGCAAATATCGTCCCTGACTATGCTGTTGCACAGTTTTATGTCCGAGCAGGAAAAAGAGAAGAAGTAAATAAATTAGTAGAAAAAGTGAAACAATGTGCAGAGGGAGCTGCCCTGCAAACAGGTGCTACAGTTAAATCTAGTTTCTATGAATTCTCCTATGATGATATGATTACCAACCAAACTTTATCTGATTTATTTACAAAACAACTTGTTGATTTAGGCGTAGAACCATCTGAAATACAGGAGCAGCGGGATGGTTCAGGATCACTTGATATGGGCAATGTAAGCCAGGTGGTACCATCTATTCATCCCTATGTAAAAATCTGTAATGAGGCATACGCTTGTCATACTCATGAATTTAGAGAAGCTGCTATGTCTGATCAAGGTAGAGAAGCCATGATTTTAGGTGCAAAGTCAATGGCCCTTACAGGTTTAGAAATTCTTACGAATAAAGAATTGTTAGCAAAAATCAAAGCAGAGTTTTTAAAAAATAAATAAATTCTAATTCCTCACGTTCAAACAATCAAGATTTGAATGTGAGGTTTTTTTTAAATTAAGGCATTTTTATGCCATTTATCCTCCTTTCGATAAGGAAAAAAAAGGTTCATTTATAATAAATAGTCCTATTCCCATTCGCAAAGGAACTATTAATCAAAAGGAGAAAAATACCAAAGCTAGTTATCATAGTATAACGATTAAAAGGAGTTTATATGCAAGCTTTTTTTCTATTTTTATTCCTACTATCTTTCTATGGGGATTTTCGAACTTTCATTCCAAAAATCAGCTAGGATAATGGACAATGCTTTCGCCAAATTAAACAGTTAGACGAATATACCAACACGGAAATACCGATAAAAATGAAGCAAGTGGGCATGCTGCGAAAATATTGGAGAGATGTAGATAAACCTGTATCTAAGGATCAAATCTTTGCTATACTTGAAAACTATCTGTATTTCCATGATGATACGAAAAGCATATTTTTATGGAAAGAGGAAAATATATACAAAACCGTGGCATTTACTAAAATATCACAAATGGCTACTTATTTGAAAAGTCCAGCTTCCTTTGCAGCTGAAAAACTGTTTTTTGCAAACTCAACTGGACTCATCCCTGCATTTTCCCAGTGCATATACATCAATCGTGGTTCTTCAAACAGCCAATGGTTATGAAAGGCTGTTACAATTAATCCTCTTTTCCGTAATGCATCGAGCATTGGATTAACTTCTTTTTGAAGTAACACAGTTTCACCTAGATTAAGACCATTTTTTTCAAAGGACAACATATATGGAAGTGCTAGCGGGGAAAGAGTGCGACGTCCTAAAATGGTGGCTCGAATATCACTTCTGAGCCGCATAATTACACAAACTGGAGTCGATTGAATAACCTCACCACCGATAATATCCGCAAGTCTTTGACAAGTTGACACATTTTCAAACTCTCTTTTATTCACTTAAATCACCTCTACTTCTTATTCTCACTTATAAGTATATTCAGAAACATAAGACAAGTTGTAGACATATAATTTAGAGAAAAAACCCTTTCAAAGTTAAAACCTGTCAAAGCACCTCAAAATGTTGATTGTGCCCAAAAAATGGCAGTCCAACTCAATTATTAAACGCTTACTATTCATTCGTAATTCCATAAATTTGTACCTTGATAACATATAATTGTTAATCTTCCTTTGTTCTTTCATGGCGTGACTCCAAGTATAGGTGAATAGCAATAATAATCCCAGCGAAAGAGCGATGTCTCTTCTTAGTTCAACAATCAACAATAAGGAAAATGCAGTCCATTTCTGTAAGGCCAAAACTTAAAGTGACATAACTATTTCATAGGTTATGTAGGATAGAGCAGCCAAGTAAACTCACCGCTCTATAATCTTTTTAAATTATATAGTTTTGCATTAGCCACATCGTTTACACTATTACCATAAAAATTTCCCATTTTTTCTTTCGTTAATTTTTCTAGTGTTTTTACAGCCTTTTGAAATTCTATATCTGTCATTTGCCCAGTAGCAAGAAGGGAGCATAAAATAGCAAAGCCTATTGCTGTCGTATCAATATTTACTTCAACTGCCAAATCAACATCTGAATTTCCACTACTTTTTATAGTGTTAAACGATTCATTATCATTGTTAATTCTATTAAAAGTTTTAGAAAAACCCCAGGACCTTAATCTTTCTTCATTTCGAATAGAATTGTTGTTTTTTTTAACCATATTATCATCCTTTAAATAGTGGGGTACTTATGTACCCCACTTCACTATTACTTAATCAAAATCGATATCTGTGTTTTGGTCTTGATCATTATCTTGATCAGTTTCTTGATCTGCTCTAACACGTGCGTTGCTTCTGCTATTCAAACGGATATCTACACGTGAGTTCCCAGAGTTTGTAACACGAGCAGTATTGGTATTCTTATTTCTAACTTCTGCTTCAGCATCTGAATCTGCATCCGCACGTACATCATTATCTAAGTCAAAATCGTTATCAACATTCACCTCTGTTCTGCCATTATTTCTTCTATTTTTAGAAGAACCCTTAAAGTAACTTTGGTTACCAGCGCTGTCATAATCTCTTCTTGACATTCTATTCACTCCTTTCCTTTTCTTAATTTCAACTTATTCATAATAAGATAAGAAAGCATAGACAATTTCTCTACTGTTATCGCCTTTTTTTTGAGAATTGGTCTTGAATATAAGTAGATAAAGAATAATCAGCATGAAAATAACTATACAATTGTTTTAAATTTGTTGAATTAGTAATACATCCATCATAGAGAACCCAGGGTCTAGGTAAAATGCTAATGACAAAAAAAGATGAAACGTTGAAAATAAGACTAAAATAATAACAACTCAAATCAAAAATAATTCCGCATATTCACTATATGAGTCTTTATATTGGAAGTACTTTTTTTATATTTAATAATTCTATAGTAATTAAATTTTAGTAAAAATAAAGAATAGAAAATATTTACTTTTTTTATAATATTCTTTTTATACTCTTTTTCAACTATGCTTGAAAAATAATATTTTTGGGTAGTATTACTTCATATGAAAGCTTCTCAATAATTTTCATTGTGAGAAAAGCTACAAATTTTATGGAGTAGGAGAAATGATAGATGGAAAATCAGACATTGATGCAATTTTTCGAATGGCATTTAGACGCAGATGGTCAACATTGGAACCGATTAAAAGAAAAAGCAGGAGAATTAAAGGAAGCTGGTATTGATTCCATTTGGATTCCACCTGTGACGAAAGCTGCCTCCAATGAAGACAATGGATATGGCGTTTACGATGTATATGATTTAGGAGAATTTGATCAAAAGGGCAGTATTCGTACAAAATATGGAACGAAAAAAGAATTACTGGAAGCTATTGAGGCATGTCATAATGTCGGAATCCAAGTCTATGTGGATGTGGTAATGAATCATAAAGCAGCAGCTGATGAGAAAGAAACATTTAAAGCAATTGAAGTGAATCCGGAAAATAGAGAAGAAGAGATATCAGAACCACATGATATCGAAGCATGGACAAAATTCACTTTTCCAGGAAGAGGAGATACTTATTCATCCTTTAAGTGGAACTTCCAGCATTTTAACGGAACCGATTATGATAATAAAACAAAAAAAGAAGGGGTATTCCGCATTGTAGGCGATAATAAAATGTGGAATTCAAACGTCGATGATGAATTTGGAAATTATGACTATTTAATGTTTGCAAACATTGACTATAATAATGAGCTTGTCCAAAATGAAATGATTTCATGGGGAAAATGGCTTTACCAAACACTAAATTGTGATGGCTATCGATTAGATGCCATAAAACATATAAACCACGATTTTATAAAAAAATTCGCCACTTCCTTGCTGAAAGAAAAAGACGATTTTTATTTCGTAGGTGAATTTTGGAAAGCTGATCTGCAAGAATGTCAGGAATTTTTAGAGCAAATGGATTACAAAATCGATTTATTTGATGTCCCGCTACACTATAAATTGCACACTGCTTCTATGGAAGGAAGTAACTTTGATTTATCAACGATTTTCGAGGGAACGTTAGTAAAAGAAAATCCTCTTAATTGTGTAACATTTGTTGATAATCATGATACACAGCCAAATGAATCTTTAGAATCATGGGTAGAAGATTGGTTCAAACAAATTGCCTATAGCCTTATTTTACTTCGAAAAGACGGCTATCCAACTATATTTTACGGAGATTATTTTGGAATTGGCGGGGATGCGCCAATAGAAGGAAAAAAGGCAGCCATTGATCCCTTATTATATGTTCGCAAGAAAAAAGCTTACGGCAAACAGGATGACTATTTTGATAATCCAAATATAATTGGCTGGGTTCGCCATGGAGAAGCTGAAATAGAAAAATCCGGTTGTGCTGTTGTCATATCCAATAAGGATGATGGATTCAAGAAAATGTTTGTTGGTGAATCACGAAGGGGAGAAGAATGGATTGACTTTACGAACACAAGAAAAGATCACGTGACAATAGATGAAGATGGATACGGTGAATTTCCTGTTGATGCGAAGAGTGTTTCCGTATGGGGATTAGCTGATTAAAAAGATAGGGCATGTTGTTTTACGCAGCATGCCCCATCTTTTATGAGGAAAAGAATAATTTCATCATTCCTTGATAACCAAAGTACACGCCAAATATAACTAAGGAAGCACCAGAAATAATGGAAATGCCTCTTAAAGTTCCAATTGTAAGAAAACGTCTAAAGCTATTAGTTAAAGCAGCTACAATCAAGTCCCATAAAGTAAGACCAAGAAAAATCATACTGCTGTAGATCAATAAAGAACTAGTCCCATTTTCTTGGGCCGTTTTTGCTAATATCGAGCCATATATACCTAGCCAAAATAAAATAGATAACGGACTAGTTATAGACATGATAAATCCTGTTAAAAAACATTTAAACAAAGAATCTTTTCCTCGAAGGGAATCCAATTTAAGATGTTGGGCACCTACAATACTTTCCATCCCCGTATAAATCAAAACAAAGCCCCCAAATAGCCAGAGAAATATTTGAATGATATCTATTTCAAGAAAATGAACCATTCCTATGTACACCATTATCATAAAAACACCATCTGCAAGCATGGATCCAAAACCAACTATCCAAGCATGCCAAAAACCATTTTTTATTCCTTTGTCAATTCTCGCGGAATTTACTGGACCAATCGGAGCAGCTAATGTAAATCCTAGCAAGATATAGCTAAGTAAGATGGTGACACTGAACATTCGTCTCTCCCACATCCTTTCTTGTACATGCTATGTAAAAGAAAGCGATGATATGTAATTTTAATTAGAAAAATGAAAACTTATTTATAACGAATGAATCACTTCACTATATTAGTAAATACATCCAATAAATAACTAAATATAGATAATCGAGACCGTAAAAAAAAGAATAAACCATCTCGCTGTTCTTCTTTTTTATTTAGCGTTAATAATGGAATTTCTTTTACTTAGTACTTTATTTAGCATATAATAGTATACGCGAAAAAGATTCGAGAACTGATATAAACAAGGAGAATATACATGATAGTAAAAAGTGAACAAGACATTAACGGTTTAAAAGAAATCGGGAAAATCGTAAGCATTATCAGAGAGGAATTAATTAAAAATACAGTACCAGGAGTGACTACAAAAGAATTAGATAATCTAGCTGGAAAGTTATTTGCCGAACATGGTGCGGTTTCTGCTCCCCAAGATATGTATGATTTTCCAGGGTATACTTGTATATCTGTAAATGATGAGGTTGCACATGGAATCCCAGGAGATCGTGTCATTCAAGAAGGTGATTTAGTTAATATTGACGTTTCCGCAAGCAAAAATGGCTATTTTGCTGATACTGGAAAATCCATTGTAGTAGGAAATGGCGATCCTAAGCTTATTAAACTCTGTGAAGTAGCGCAAGAAGCTTTTGAAGAAGGACTTAAATGCTTCAAACCAGGTGCGAAGAAGAATCGAATTGGAAAATTCGTATACAACACAGCAAAAAAGAACGGATTTACGGTAATTAAAAACCTGACAGGACACGGTATTGGAACATCTCTTCACGAGAAACCAGATCATATTCTAAATTATTTTGATTCTTGGGACACAGAATTGCTTCGTGATGGAATGGTTATTGCCTTTGAACCTTTTATATCTACCGGTTCGGAGGAAGTATATGAAGAAAATGACGGCTGGACATTCTCTACCAAAGAAAAAAGCTATGTTGCCCAGTACGAGCACACTGTAATAATTACAAAAGATAAACCAATTATTACAACTTTATAAATAGAAAGAAGCAAGCACTGTTTCAAAATAGAGCATCCGACCATAGACAAACACCTTTAAATTCAAGGTCTTTGCCTGTGGTCTTTTATATTCCTTTTTACTACAACTGTTTACTAAGATAAGAATAAGTATGAATTATTTGTTACGGGGAAGAAGCTGAAAAAGTGCAATTGGAGTTTTTAACATATTCCTTATTATATGTTCAGTTATGAAAAAATTGGTGATACAATGTATTTATATGCTTACGCATACAAATATTGTAAATTAAAAGTTCGAACTAGGGAAAAGCACCGCTCCGTGAAATTCTGATTGGAGTGTTCTTGTATTACTTATTAAATGAAAAGGAGAGTATTTTTTGAAAAAGAAGAAGTTTCTAATCACCTGCTCAGTCTTCCTTATTGTTATTTTTTCCAGTGTTTATGTATATGCTTCGACTCTTTCCATTTCTGGTAAGTCAGACAATGGCATGTGGAAGTATACTTATAAGAAAAATATAGACCCAAGTGAGCCAACAGGCTGGCAGGGTAAATTAAAACAATTAGATAAACAAAAAGTGGAAGTAAAAGAATTAACATTTACGGATAACGATGAGATATTAGCACAAACTGATTCCTTTGTGGAAGGAACAGATATAGATGGGTCAGTCACTACTCTGCATCCTTTTGCTACAGAATTTTATTTAGGGAATAGTCCGGAAAGAGGGCATATTTATAAAATGACTGTAAAATGGCAGAAAGAGGGAGAGACATATGAAGATACTTTCACGATTCATTAAACACTTGAACGATGTAATAGATTAATTTTAATTATAGATTTCATCGTAAACTCCACATTTCTAAACAAACAAGCTCTGTTTTCAAGCAGAGCTTGTTTGTTTAGAAAAATTTAAAATTGACAATGTTTTTTAGAGAGCTCTTAAAACGATAAACGATGAAAGAACCATAATTGCGAATTTAGCGACATTTCCTTCTATTTATATATCCATTGACATTGATGGTCATATCTCGTAACCTAGTACATGTAATTTCATAATAAAATCCTTATCAGCTCGAGATGAGGTAGAGGTCGCGATTTTTATTAGTAAAAAGAGGGAAAGCCAGAGAGCTTATTGATTGCTTTTGAAAGGAAATATCGCCGAAGCACTATTATTCTCTGATAATAGTAGCTGGGTCTGCATACGAATAGGTGCAGAACTGTCATAGGATCTTACTATGATGAACTATCCTGTTATCTGATGGTGTTTTCGAATTTCACACCATTTAAAGGTGTGTTTTTTTTATGCCTTGGAAATAATAAAAATACAATTTATTGTATACAGATATAAGGCTTCAAGTAAATCTCCTATGTCCTAGCATGAGCAAAATACATCATAAAGGAGACAAATATGAACACAAAAGGAAAATTAGGACTGGGGATCTTAATATCCTTAGTCATTGGAAATATGGTTGGCTCAGGAATATTTATGCTGCCACGCTCATTAGCGGAAGTTGCAAGTCCAGCTGGCGTTATTCTTGCATGGTTATTAACCGGATTTGGTGTGTTAGTCACAGCCTTAGTATTTGGAAATTTAGCCATACGCAAACCAAAATTAACAGGTGGACCACAAATTTATGCGAAAGAGTTATTTAAACGAGGATCCAAAAAATCTACTTTATCTGGTTTTATGTCAACATGGGGATATTGGATTGGAAATTTAGCTGGTAATGTTGCCATTATTACTACTTTTGCTGGCTATTTATCCACTTTTTTCCCTATTCTAACAAGTGAAGCAGCATTATTCCATGTTGGCTCTTTTACCCTTTACGTGGGAAATGCGTTAACCTTCCTTGTTTGTACCATTTTATTATGGGGAACCCATTGGATCATTTTAAACGGGCTAGAAAATGCCGGGAAATTAAATATACTTGCTACATCTGCAAAAGTAATCGGTTTTATGCTATTTATTATTATTGCTTTATTTGCATTTGAAACAAGCAATATCCTTCCTTTTGCTGAACCGAAAGTTAATGCAGCAGGTCATTCGGTTGATCTATTCGGACAAATCAACAGTGCAGCTATCACAACATTATGGGCATTTATCGGGGTAGAGTCTGCCGTCGTTTTTGCCTCACGTGCAAAAAAACAGTCAGATGTTAAAAAAGCAACCATTATTGGACTATTAATTGCATTAGCAATCTATATTGGAATTAGTACACTTGTTATGGGAATCCTTTCTCAAAATGAATTAATCGCTTCGCAAAAGCCTTTAATCGATGCAATCGAAGCTGTTCTAGGACCAATTGCCGGTAAAATACTAGCAGCTATCGGATTAATCAGCTTATTTGGCTCTACAATCGGATGGATTATGTTAAGTGCAGAAGTACCTTATGCTGCTGCTAAACAAGGAATTTTTATTCCTGCTTTCTTAAAGGAAAATAAAAAAGGTATTCCAACCTTTTCTTTAGTCGTGACCAATATTTTAGGTCAATTGTTTATTTTCTCCACCGTATCAAGAAGTATTTCGCAGGCATTTGACTTTATCATTTATATTGCCACATTAAGCTATCTTGTTCCTTATTTAATTTCGTCAATCTTCCAATTAAAATTAGTTATTTCAGGAGAAACGTATACTTCCATGAAATCGAGAAGAGTAGACTTTGCTATTGGAATCATTGCAACCATTTATTCTATATGGGTAATTATTGCGGGAACTGCAGATATTAAAACATTTAGCTTCGGAGTACTTTTACTATTAAGCGGAATTCTTTTCTATAACCAATTGAATAAAGGGTCTAAACCAGAATAATACACATATCCGAGCGGCAAAAACCTTGTTTTTACCGCTCAGTTTCTTTTTGTAAAGGATTAAAGTGATTCACTCACTGTACTATCATCCCATTCCACTTCATGCTCTTTCGCAAGTTTATCTAGTTCATTCATATATTGTCGAATTAGTTTACGAGCTTCCTCCAGCATAGCATTTGCCTCTTCTACAAGTGTGATATCCTGTGTTTCTAGCGCTGTAAGTATTTTCACAAATGCATTGTATTGTGTGTCAGCGCCTTCGATATATATTTCATGAATTTCTCTTAATTCCTCTGTTTCCACTTGTACTGAATTCAACTCTTTAATAAATTCATTATAATTGGGAATAACGGTCGTTTGGATTGTATCATACATAGTCCAATCATCCATATAATTAATACCTGAAACTGAATCGTATGCAGAAACAGCCTTTACCTCTAATTCAAATGCTGTTTTCATATCCTCATTTACATATTCAAGTAAATCCTCTCGAACTGGATCGGCTGAACAAGCAGTAATTAAAAACAGAAAGGGTAAAAACAAGATTTTAATAACTTTTTTCACTACTCCACCTCCTTCTCCTTACTGTATGAACGAGTGGAAGTCCACTATGAAAGCTAATTGGAAAAAGATGAGCCTAATTTTTAAAACTATCTTGCAATGCAAAATACTATATGGTAAGATATGTTTAAAGATAGAATCTTGCTATACAATATAGCCGCTATCTTGTTAAACAATATAGCCTGAATAGAAAGGATATATGTCCATGTCAAAAAGTCAGATGTTAAAGGGAGTTTTGGAAGGATGTTTACTTGCGATTATTTCAAAAGGAGAGATTTATGGCTATGAAATGATTGAAAAATTAGAAGCTTATGGATTTACCATGATTAGTGAAGGAAGTATTTATCCTGTACTTTTACGTATGAAAAAGGAAGAGCTTGTTACAGTAGAAACAAAAGCATCTCCATCTGGTCCAAAGCGCAAATATTATTCCCTTTCGGATAAAGGAGCTAAAGTCTTAGATGAATTTGCTGACACGTGGACAGAACTGGCAACAAGTGTACATTGGTTATTAAAAGATATAAGGGAGGAGAAGTAAGTGAAATTATCGAAAGAAGCAGAAACTTTTGTGGAAAATTTACATCTATATTTATTAACAACGGGAAAAAAAGAAAAGGAAATAAAAGAGATTGTCGAAGAATTGACCGATCATTTACAAGAAGCAGAAGCAAATGGAAAGAATATATCGAAAATAACAGGAAATTCCCCGAAAGCATATATGGAAAGTTTAGCAAATGAAATGCAGACGGATTTAATCGAATGGGGGAAACTATTACCACATGTATTTATTAGCTTAATTGCCTATACCTTAATCGGGAAAATTATCTTAGGGGAAAATCAATTATCTTTATTAGTTGGATTAGGTTCTCTATTTATAAGTGTTTTCATGCTTGGGATGTACGTTGTCATATTTCGTTACATTTCATCAAGAAATAGCTCAAATAAAAAAGCATTTGCCTTAATATTTCCCTTACAATTATTGATTATAGGAATGTTTTTTGTGTTAATGTTCTACGGGAATAATTATGGTCCAGTATACATGATTGATACGGTAACTAAACAACTCCTTTTCTTAATTGTTCCTTTTGTTTATTTATGTTGGTTTGCTTGGTGGAGTAAATCATGGGTTGTCTTTTTCCCTGTTATTCTCTATCTTCCAAACCTTCTAGTAAAACCTTTGCCTATGTCAGAAGAGATGAAGACTTTAACATCGTCCATTATTTTCTTTGTTTTCATGTTTGGGTATTTTATCTTGGTAATTTGGCAAGGAAAAAAAGCAAAAAAAAATACTTAATAACCTCTTAAAGCATATCAGAAAAAGATATGCTTTTTTTATAAAAAACAATTGAATATTAATTCATAATAATGTATAAATATAATTATGAAGATTCGGCGATTAAAGGGGAAAAGAACCATGAAATATTTTATAACAGAAGAGCTGCCATCATTCACAAAGTTTGCTCAATTACATGAGGACAGCGGTTTATTAAATAACAAAAAAGGAAACTATACCAGGGAGCAGTTGTATGAAGCAGCAAAAAACAGCTGGTATTCTGTTTCTATTTATAATGATAATGATAAAAAACTTATCGCCTTTGGTCGTATGATATCAGATGGAGTATATCAAGCATTAATTTGTGATGTAATGGTTGATCCTAATGAGCAGGGCAAAGGATTGGGGAAGCAAATAATCGAAAAGCTTGTATCTAAATGCCAACAATCAGGTATTCAATCCATTCAATTATTTTCGGCTAAAGGAAAACATCCCTTTTATAAAAAATTAGGATTCATAGAAAGAGAACAAGACGCTCCTGGCATGTCTCTCCATCTTTAAAAACCGCATTTTGGATGTGGTTTTTTATTTTTTCTTGTGCATATCCAACCTTATTCTGGTAACACTATTTACGTACATAAGGTGGAGGCATGTAAAGAAGAAGTACAATCACTTTTTTCTAGAAAAAGTCTGACCCAATAGATAAAGTCATCCGCTCGATTAAAACCAGCAAACCGAAGAACTCTTATCAATATTGATCTAATTTCCTTTCCTTGTTACTTACAACAAGTTACATAGTTTAAAAAAATTTCTTCCATTTGATATCTTTAAAAATATGTTTTCATTCCTATACCAGAATTTGCATGTATATAAATAGGTTAACCAAGAAATTAATGGGTAAAAGTAAATAGACAAAAGCATGTAATACACTTAATATTTCATGCTTTTGTTCGTATCATGTAAGTTTTTTGGGAAGGATAGTAAAAAAATAATACAGTAACCCCAATATTTATTTAAATAGTTATACCCATCATTTACTTCCAATAGCATGAATTAGCATATATTGGATACAACTAATAATGACTAAATACTAGGAGGTTATTTTTTTGGCAGAGAAAAAAGATATGAATAATGAAAAGGGGCAAGATCAGGATCGAGAAACCTTAACAACAAGACAAGGACATCCTGTATTAGATAACCAAAACATCCGTACTATTGGGAATCGCGGCCCTGCTACACTTGAGAATTACCACTTTATTGAAAAGATCTCCCATTTTGATCGTGAAGAAGTGCCAGAGCGTGTCGTACATGCACGAGGCTCTGGAGCATTTGGTTATTTTGAAACTTACGGAAAAGTAGGAAATGAGCCGGTAGAAAAGTATACTCGTGCAAAAGTATTTTCCGGAGCAGGGAAGAAGACACCATTGATGGTTCGTTTTTCTACTGTTGCTGGGGCGAAGGATTCACCTGAAACAGCACGCGATCCACGTGGATTTGCTGTAAAAATGTATACTGAAGATGGAAACTGGGATTTGGTTGGAAATAACCTTAAGATATTCTTTATTCGTGATGCCATGAAGTTTCCAGATATGATACATGCCTTTAAAGCAGATCCAGTTTCAAACGTACCAAACCCACAACGTATGTTTGATTTTGTTTCCCGCACTCCTGAGGCTACACATATGATAACCTTCCTCTTCTCACCATGGGGTATTCCAGCTACATATCGTCATATGCAGGGTTCTGGGGTAAACACTTATAAATGGGTAAATGAACAAGGTGAAGCAGTATTAGTAAAATACCATTGGGAACCAAAACAAGGCATTCGCAATTTGACGCAAGAGGAAGCAGAATCTATTCAAGCCAAGAACGTTGGCCATGCGACACAAGACTTATATGAAGCAATCGAGCGTGGTGATTATCCAGAATGGGAGCTTTACGTGCAAATAATGGAGGATGATTATCATCCAGAACTAGATTTTGATCCTCTCGATGATACGAAGCTTTGGCCAGAAGATAAATTCCCATGGTTGCCAGTTGGGCGTATGGTCCTCGATCGTAATCCGGTCGATTTCCATACCGAAATTGAGCAAGCTGCTTTCGGTACTGGTGTACTTGTAGATGGAATGGATTTTTCTGACGATAAGATGTTACAAGGGCGCACCTTCTCTTACTCTGATACTCAACGCTATCGTGTTGGTGCAAATTATCTGAAAGTACCAGTAAACGCACCAAAAGCACCTGTGCGCACAAATCAACATCGCGGCCAAATGGATGTACGTGATCCGAAAGAATCTGGGGAAAACCCACATATCAACTATGAACCATCTATGCTTGGTGGTTTTAAAGAGGCAGGGAAAGAAGAGCGGGTACCTCATCAGCCGACCTATAATGCTGCGGCGATGAGTGCACCAATAGACCGACCTAATAACTATGGACAAGCTGGTCACACATACAGAAGCTTTGAAGATTGGGAGCGCGAAGAATTAATAAAAAACCTATCGGAAGCACTGGCAATCTGTGATAAAAAAATTCAAGATGCGATGATTGAACACTTTACACAAGCAGATGAAGATTATGGCCGCCGTGTGAAAGAGGGCATCGAAACGAAAATGAAAGAGATGAAAGAAACGGCAAAGGATAATGTTCCAGGGCGTGAAGCAGGTCAATCAAAATATGGGCAAGGAACAATAGATGCCAATGAAGCAACAAAAGATGCAGTGAAGAAAAGCCATGAAGCTGACCCTTATTAATAAGTGGAATGGTAGATAAAAAGGTAGCTACTAAAAGTTCTTATTAAGTTGATGGGAGACACATTTAAAATTGTGTCTCCTTTTTGGTATTTTTAGGCCTGTTAACCACCAATTTCACAATCCTTAGTGGCAATTATATTCCATAAAGTTCTTATGTGCCAACCACATCAATCATTCTTTTCCTCTATAATAACATTAATTGACATCCCTTATGAAATATGATATTTAATTAATAGATTAGCACTCATCACATTTAAGTGCTAATATTATTACATAAGATAAAGAAGAAAGGGTGCAGGAAAATTGATCGAAACGAAAGAATTTAAAGCGGAATCCAAACGTTTATTAGAAATGATGATCAACTCCATCTATTCGCAGCGGGAAGTATTCTTACGTGAGTTAATTTCAAATGCTAGTGATGCAATTGATAAAATTTATTATAAAGCTTTAACAGATGACTCTATTAATTTTGAAAAAGATAATTATTTTATTAAAATTACTGCTAATAAAGAAAACCGTACGTTAACCATTTCTGATACTGGTATTGGAATGACAAAGGAAGAATTAGAAGCAAATTTAGGTACAATTGCTAAAAGTGGTTCCCTTGCTTTCAAAATGGAAAATGAAGCGAAGGATGGCCATGATATTATTGGGCAATTCGGTGTAGGTTTCTATGCAGCGTTTATGGTCGCAGATGAAGTAACCGTTATTACTAAATCACTGAATAGTGATACAGCTTATAAATGGATGTCAAAAGGTGCTGATGGTTATACCATTGAAGAAACGGAGAAATCAACAATCGGTACCGATATTATCCTTACAATTAAAGAAAATGCAGAAGAAGAGCAGTATGATGAATTTTTAGAAGAATATCGTTTAAAATCGATTATTAAAAAATACTCTGACTTTATCCGTTACCCAATTAAAATGGATGTAACGACAAGTAAGCTAAAAGAAGGCACAGAAAATGAGTATGAAGAAGTTAGCGAAGAACAAGTCATTAACAGTATGGTTCCCATTTGGAAAAAGAATAAAAATGAGTTAACAGAAGAAGACTATCAAAATTTCTATGAAGAAAAACGTTATGGCTATGATAAGCCATTGAAGCATATTCATGTTAGTGTAGACGGAGCAATTCGTTATAATGCAATACTTTACATTCCTGAAAAAACACCGTTTGATTATTATTCTAAAGAGTATGAAAAAGGCCTAGAGCTCTATTCAAATGGTGTCTTAATTATGGAGAAATGCGCGGACTTGCTGCCAGATTACTTTAGTTTTGTCAAAGGGATGGTTGATTCTGAAGATTTATCCCTTAACATTTCAAGAGAAATGCTGCAGCATGATCGTCAATTAAAACGGATTGAAAAGAACTTAACAAAGAAAATTAAGAGCCAGCTCCTCAGCCTTTTAAAGGATGAAAGAGAAAAGTATGAATCCTTCTATAACTCCTTTGGAAGACAAATCAAATTCGGAGTCTACAATGATTTCGGGATGAATAAAGAAATGTTACAGGATCTTCTCTTATTCTATTCATCTAAAGAGAAAAAACTAGTATCATTAGATGAATATGTAGAAAGAATGCCAGAAGATCAAAAATTCATTTATTATGCAGCTGGTGACTCGATTGATCGTATCGAAAAACTTCCACAAACAGAATTAGTAGCAGATAAAGGCTTTGAAATTCTTTATTTAACAGATGATATTGATGAATTTGCGATAAAAATGATTGCAGCATATAAAGAGAAGGAATTTAAATCTGTATCAAGTGGAGATTTAGGACTTGATCAAGAGGAAGAAAAAGAGGAAAAAGAAGTAACGGAAGAGAACAAAGCGTTGTTTGATTACATGAAGGAGATTCTCTCTGGCAAAGTCAAAAACGTAAAAGTGTCTACCCGCTTAAAATCACATCCTGTATGCTTAACTGCAGAAGGGGAAGTTTCGATTGAAATGGAAAAAGTGTTAAGTATGATGCCGGACAATCAAAATATCAAAGCAGACAAAGTGTTAGAAATTAATAAAAATCATGAAATTTTCCAATCATTAAAAGAGGCTTATGAAAAGGACAAAGATAAAGTGGCTCTTTATACAAACCTTTTATATAATCAAGCCCTATTGATTGAAGGTCTGTCTATTGAAGATCCTGTCGAATTTACGAATAATATTTGTAAATTAATGAAATAAGAAAAAAAAGCGGCTGGGACTAAGTTTTCCAACCAAGATAAACTCGAACGATTATACGGAGAATACTAAGAGGATTTTCGGTAATCGTTTGAGTTTTCTTTATTTTAAGAAAGGAGTTTGGAGGAATCGTCTGCAAACTGAAAACACTTCTTTTACCATGGAGCGAGCGCCGAGCCGCTTCGATTTTTAACCTATTTACTTCTTCGCCTATTTCAAATCTAAACATCATCCCCATACTTACAAATTTATATTTTACTAATTAAAACGAAAACGCTATACTTATAAAAAAACTATCAGAGATGGGGAACAATATTATGGCAGAATTAAAAGGAATAGAGATCTTGACGATTGAAAAAAATTCCTTTGTCATTCACCCAACCCTTATATGGGATGAAAAACAAACCTTATTAATCGATACAGGAATGCCTGGGTTTATGGAAGATATAAATGTAGTGATGGCTAAAGCAAATAAATCCTTGGAGGACTTAACGGGAATTTTGTTAACACACCAAGACATTGATCATATAGGTAGCTTACCAGAGATATTAACCGCTTGTACGCAGTATTTAACAATTTACGCACATGAAGGAGATATACCTTTTATTGAAGGGGATATACCTTTATTAAAAGCAAATCCTGATAATTTTAGCGAAAAAGAATGGGAATCACTTCCTGATCCATTTAAATTTATTTATCTCCATCCACCAAAGGCAAAAGTTACTGCTTCTCTACATGATAACCAACTATTAGACATAGATGGAGGTATAGAGATTATTCATACACCTGGACATACGCCAGGACATATCAGCCTGTTTCATAAAAGATCCGGTACTTTAGTTGCTGGAGATGCCTTACTTGCTGAAGATGGCCGATTACAGCATCCAGATCCAGTAAACACACCAAATATGGAGCTTGCGATTCAATCCCTAAAAAAGCTTTTAGCTTATCCGATTAAACAAATAGTTTGCTTTCATGGAGGAATGGTTACAGAAAATATCCAAGAGCAATTAGAAGGTTTGGTTCAATCGAAAGCTCTTTAAGTAGTGCACTATTAGAAATGATCCTAAAATTGCCTTATATAATGTTAGGAGACATTTCTAATAGTCACTTTTCATTTCAAATAGTCTATTATTTAGACAACTTTTCTCTATATAGTAAAGGAATTGATTCTGCTGGAGAATAAAAGAAACAGCTGCAATTATAAAAAGAACTGAATTCCCCGAATCCCAAAATATCCTCCAAATAGAATAAGAATAAGTCCAGAAATTCTACTAACAATAGTGATTAGCTGTTCAGATACGACATTTCGGAAAAAACTAGCCAGTACAGATACGGTAATATCCCAAATCGCTACGCCAAATAACATGCATCCCGTGTATAGAAGTACCGTACTTGTACTAAAATTATGTATAGTAGAGGCTAAAATAGATCCATATATTCCTAGCCAGAAGATAATCGATAGCGGATTCATAATACTCATCAGTAATCCAGTAACAAATGACCGAAACATAGAATTATTGTCTTTACCACTCCTTGATATAGTGCTAGTTTTAGTCATGATACCTTCTATCCCTGTATATATGAGGACAAATGCACCGAACAACCAAAGAAAAGTTTGAACAATTGGGATATTAGCCAATTTTGCTACGCCAAAGTATACGAGAATGATAAAAAATACATCACCTAGGAGAGAACCTAACGACAGAACCCACGCATGATGAAATCCATATCTAAGCCCTCTGTTTATAACAGCAGCATTCACTGGTCCTATCGGCGCTGCTAAAGACAAACCCAAGGCAATATAATATAAAATACTATCCATAAAGATCCTCCTAATATAAACGTCTATAATTAACGTATTCAATAAGGAGAGCATGTACCACATTTTTAGAAAACTTTTTTCTATTTATAATAGAATTGTATATTTGGCAAAAAACAAAATGAAATAGTCCATACTTCTCTTGAAAAAGAGGAAATCTTTTAATAATAGACTGACAATGATATAATAATTTTAAAAAAGAAAATACAGAAAATACCTATTTGCCTATAATTATTTTTGGTAGGGGACATAACCATGAATGTAAATGATACGCCATCTCTTGATTTTTTTCGTATACTTGTTGAACATGTAAGTGACTGGATATGGCAATTAAACGAACATTGGCAATTTACGTATTCCAATTCAATTGTTGAGGAGATATTAGGTTACTCATAAAACCATGTCTGAATTAATAGAATTCCAGAATGAAAGCCATTCATTTGCTTTACTATTTATAGACATTGATGACTTTAAACAAATAAATGATTCATTAGGGCACAAATACGGTGATCGAGCATTAAAACTCCTTGCAGCGAGAATGAAAGGTTCAATAAGAGAAACTGATTTTTTATGTCGTTTGGGTGGAGATGAATTTATTCTTATCATTAAGGATATGAATACAGAACATGAATTAGAAAATTACGCTAAGAGATTACTTGCTATTTTTAATCATCCTCTTCGAATGGACAATAAACTTTATTCTATTTCTTGCAGTATCGGTATCAGTATCTATCCATATCATGGGAGGGATATCGAAACATTAATGCAAAACGCTGATAAAATTATGTATCAAATGAAAAAATCAGGAAAAAACGGCTATCAAATTACTAAACAATAAAAAATTGAATTCAAAGGCAATGTCTTTGAATCTTTTTCTTCATAGGTATAAGGACTCAACATTAAAACTATCCTTAATTAATTTCGATTATTCTTGGAAAAATCAATTGACAACACGGCTGTTTGCAACTATTTTCATATAATAAAAGTTGCAAAATTATCCCAACTCATCTAACTATTGAAGGATTTTGTAGAATATCATCGAAAAATAATGAAAAAGAATGTATAATAGATACTTAGGAAACTAGATTCTGAAAGAGGGAGGATCTTTAAAATGGAATGGACACTAGCCATATTGTTTATTGCAGCAGCCATTTTGCTCATTACTTCCGTAATTAAAGCAAAACAAACGTCAAAATCAGAGCAACGTGAAATAGATGTAATTCACCTTTCTGTGATGGAAGAAATAGCACAGTTGCAAAAACAAATACGCCATCTTGAGTTGGACATAGAAATATTAGAAAAACAAACAGGCGTTCAGCTAGCTTCTAAAGACCGAATGGTTTTACGAGAAGTGCTTGACTTGCATAGACGTAAGTATTCAGTTGAAACAATTGCAGCTCAAAAAAAGCTTACTCAAGCTGAAGTAGAAGAAATGTTAGCTCCTTACTTAACTGGAAAAGAGGAAAGGAGAAGTGTTTTACAATGAAGCCATCAATAATTACAAGTTTCGCAGCGGGAGTTCTTTTAGCAACTTCTGTTAGCGGCATTGTCTATTTTTCTACGAAGGATGATACAGCGAATGCTGAAACAAACAATAATGTCCAAAAAGTAGATAAAGTAGCAAGTGATGCAGCAAATACGCCAACTGTTGAAGAAATGAAAGATATCTTAACAAGCAGTGGTTATGTTGTACAAACTTCTGAAGAAGCAAAGAAAAAAGAAGATGATGTAAAGAAACAAGCATCTGAATCTAATACTTCTGAAGAAAAGAAAGATGACAAAAAAGAAGAAGATAAGAAAAAAGAGGAAGTTAAAACAGTTACTGTTACAGTTTCAAGTGGTATGACTAGTTATGATGTAGGAAGCATTTTACATGATGAAAAAATCATTAAAGAAACCGCCTTGCAATTCTCGCAAAAAGTAGATAAAAAAGGCGTAGCAGAATACTTAAGGCTGGGATCGTTTAAAATTAAAAGCGATATGTCAACCGACGAAATTATTTCCACTATCTTCAAAAAACGAAGCTAACTTATAAAAGCTTGTCCGAAGTATTCCTTTGGACAAGCTTTTATTGTTTATGAAACAATTTTTCATATGGAAGTTTTCTTTTTTTAGATTGATTTCCCAAGCTATTTTTTACAAGCTTCATAATCTATATAGAAGGGAGAATCAGAGAATGCAAAAGAAAAGAAGGAAAACGATTAAACTATGTCTGCCTGGCGGTTATCGATATTGCGGTCCCGGCTGCAGTGGTCCTGGTGCACCTATCAATTATGTTGACTCCTGTTGCCAAAGGCATGATCAATGTGTAGAGACATATGGTTCTTGTCGCTATTGTGACGAAAAATTACTTCATTGTGTCCAATCAAAATCTAGAGAACGAAATCAAGAAGGGAAGACTGCCAGACTTATCTCTGATTTCATGCGATTTCGACTTGAAATCAATGGCGGATGGAGAGGCAGACACTTATAACTTCCTATAACGCGACTTCGAAAAATTATTATGGGATTTCCAAATTTCTAGATTTAAAAAACGAACATCTTACTTTCCGAATTATTCGTTAGTAAGATGTCCATTTTTTAATGTTTCCACAATACATCTGTCAGGTTGCTGTCAAATAGATTAGTATCTATATTACATGTTTCATCATTAATACCATATTGCCATCCATATGCAAGCGACTCTTCCGGTGCATCCACTTTAAATTCGGGGGCATCTTCTTCTGTAGTTATCCCAATATTAGGAGAGGCAGACCATAGAAATGTATTATCTTTTATTTCCGCTTTGTTTTTTACAGCTTGATTAAAGGAAGCAGTTAACGCTTCATCTTTATCAAAAATACCATAAATAGCAGGCTCATAGGTAGATTTACTAACTTCGGCATACCATCCTTCTATAAAGGCGGCATCCACAGGATAATTGGGTTCTATGTCCGCAAAAATGGCGACACCATCTGGAGCTTCAAGCTCCTTAGCCAACTCAATTGCCTTCTTTGCTTCACTTACACCATTATCATATCCTGTTGCGTCTGTAAACCCATTATATATGAGTAAGATATCCGCTTCATTGGAATGAATTAAATCGACTTGATCTGCCGTTAAGCCATGAGAAACACCTTCATTTGTTCCTAGATAGCGCGCAATCACTTTAGGATCTCCAAAGTTATCTCTTACACAAGCAAGAAAATCCTCTGTTGTTTCACTAGCAGAATCAATTCCCCATAAATAGGATGTTTCTTCCTTGTTGTCCTTATTTCCGTTTGATTCGTTCCCGTCGTTTTCTTTCTTACCATTATCTTCTTTATTATTCTCGTTATTGTTTGTATCCCCATTTTCATTATTGGATGATTCTTTCTTTCCATTGGTATTAACTTCATTGGAGACATTAACATCCACATTTAAATCTAAATCATTCAATATATTATTCGCTAGCTCTGCTTTGTTACTAGAGAGAATATTATTCGTAATATTATTATTTGTCGTACCATTTATCTGACCTTTTAACAAGTTTTCAATAGTATTATTAATAGTGACAGATGCTTCTTTTTCTGTTTTATTATCAATGCTATTGTCAATAGCAGCATCCTTATCTTCTAAGTCATTTTTCACCTTATTTTCAATTGTTGCTTTAGATTCGCCACCAACTATATTCTGGATGTTATTTGTTACTGAAATATTAATATTGCCTGGAGCGCTTTCTGTTGTGGCATTACTCTCGGAATTGAGTGAATTGCCTTGCTCTTTATCTGCTTCCACTTTATTTGTTTGAAAAAGCAAAACAGTAACAATTCCAGAAAAAAGAATCAAGAAAGTAGCAGCTGCTATAAGAAGGTATTTCTTCCAATCCATTCTGTCACACCTTTCCTAATTTACTTACTTTATAAAGTATGTAAATTAGAGAATTTGGGTGTGGGCTATTTTTGGATTGAAATATCTCTTCATTTCAGCAAACAGAAGGCTTAGAGTGTTAGGTAAAGTGAGGCTTAAGAATATCTTTTAAAATAGCAGCACTTTGCTGAAATTTTTCTTGTTCATCTAAAGCTAATTCCAACTCGATAACTTCTCGTATTCCCTCTCTATTTATAACGGCGGGAACACCAATATAGACATCCTTTTCCCCATATTGGCCATCCAAATAGGCAGAAACCGTTAATACACTATTTTCATTACTTAAAATTGCTTTTGTTATCCGTACAAGTCCCATCGCAATCCCATAATAGGTTGCACCTTTTCCTTCAATGATCTTGTAAGCCGCATCCCGAACATTCACAAAAATATTATCTAAATCTTCCATTTTATAATGAGCAGCTCTTTTCATTAACTTATAAACTGGAATACCAGCAACATCTGCCGCACTGTAGACAGGAAGTTCACTGTCCCCATGTTCTCCAATAATATAGGCATGAACGCTAGTAGGAGCAACTTTAAAATAATCTCCTAGTAAATAGCGAAATCTTGCGGTATCCAGTATCGTACCAGAGCCAATGACTTGATTTTTCGGCAAACCACTATAGCGCCAAGTAGCATAGGTTAGAATATCTACTGGGTTTGTAGCAACTAAAAATATTCCATGAAATCCACTTGCCATTACTTGTTCGACAATGGATTTAAAGATTTTTAAATTCTTTTCCACTAAATCAAGACGGGTTTCTCCTGGTTTTTGATTGGCTCCTGCACATATGACAACTAAATCCATTTCAGCACAATCTTTATATTCCCCATATTTAATACTAATTGGATTAGGGGCAAATACCTTGCCATGATTCAAATCCATCACATCGCCAAATGCTTTGTCCTTATTTAGATCAATTAATAATAATTCATCTACAATTCCTTGATTCATTAAAGCAAAGGCATAGCTAGATCCAACAAATCCAGCGCCAATTAAAGCTACGCGACTAACTTTATTACTTAGCATTTTCTACTCCCCTTTAAAACTATTTATTAAATAGCGTTTGTCTATCCCTTGCGAATTATGTATTTTATAAAAAATGTTACCGAAATTATAAAAAAGAAGACATCATACAAATGATATCTCCTATACAATATCTAACGCTTTCTTTTTTTATTATCTACTGCAAGTACGGCTTTTTTTACCACCTTTTCAAATTCCACATTTACTTGATATACCTCTTCTTTTAATTGATTCACGGATAGGACTTTGCCTTTTCGTCCTTTTATTTTTACAGGTAGATCAATATTCGGTATGTCTTGCCGTAATTGGGTCAATACATTGGTACTATTTTCAAAATAATGGACAGTAATCATTCAATAACACTCCTTTAAAGGAAGTTTTTTCGGATATTAAAATTAATATGGATAAAAGAAATAATTTAGAACGATAAACATGCTAGTCATTAAAAAGACAAACCTTCCATTCATTTTAAATATTTTTAAACAAACTTGCTTAATCTTCGCTTATAATAAGAAAAGAATAAACAAAGGTGAGGGAACCAAATATGAACATTTCCTTTAAAAAAATAGATAATCCAACTGATCAATTAATTTCTTGTTTAAATAAGTGGGAAAATGACCCAAGACTTATCCCGTTCATTCATCCTTGCAGAAATAAAGAGGATTTAGAAAACTACGTACTTGTTACAAAAGAGGAAATAACAAAACGATTAACCAATTACCACATGTATGCTATTTATTTAGATGATATTCTTGTTGGAGAAATGAATTATACGATTGATCCCATTCATCTATATAGGAAAGAACAAGGGACCGCTTGGATCGCTATTACAATTGGCGAAGAAGTTGCAAGAGGAAAAGGTGTCGGATCAACATCATTAATCTATCTAGAAGAGCAGATCAAAAAACAAGGGTTTAACAGGATTGAGTTAGGCGTATTTGAATTTAATAAAAACGCACATAAATTATATAAAAAGCTTGGATATCAAGAAATTGGCAAAAATAAATTCTTCACTTATTATCAAGATAGAATGTGGGATGATATTCGCATGGAAAAATATATATAAAAAATAGGAGAGAAGTGCTGCATATAAGCAAACATTCTCTCCTTTTTTTAATACTGTCTATATACATAAGGGTCATCTGGCTGATTAATGGACTTCCAATCTGTAACTTTAAGAATCGGAATGGTTTTCTTAAATGGTTGATAGTACACTGTTTCAAGCTTACCTGTTACTTGGAGCCATTGATCATTCTCTCTTTTCAATTCATCCGGAATATCAAGAAGCATTCCAAAAACACCAGCATCAGCAATACAATGGATAATCCCAAAGCGCAGCAGGAACAGCTGATTATTGGTTAAATCCTCTTCCTTGTAAGTAAATCCTGTCAACGTAATTTTTCTATCCATAAATTGACCTGGATAATTATAGATTGTTTCCAAATCATTTAAAAAATTATCTTCCCCTAATTTAATTTCAGGGAGATTCTTTATTTTATCTAAGCCTTTATCCATCACTTCTGCATAGCCTTCTTTGCCATAATAGCTACTCGTATTTGGCTGCAGGAATTGATGCTGACTATATTCATCTCCTTCATCATATGCAGGGAAATAGAGTCCCTTTTTCTCCACAATATTCGAATCAAGGGTAGCCACTGGAAGTATTAAACCAGTAAGAATAGGAATAAGCAATGTTATAATCGTAAATCCACGTTTCCACCAGCTATTTTCTTCATGGGAATGATCATGTCCACAATGATTACACGATGCATCATGTGTATGTTTATCCTTTTTTACATAGTTATAGACACATATAATTGTAAAGAGTACAAATATATAGATAGCAGACTCTGAAATATAAGCATATTTCATATTAATATATTTAGATATATCGCCAGTTGCATGTAAATGTAGAAATAAATAAGTAAAGCCTATTAACACGAATATTCGAAACATGTTTTTTTCACCTCTTTATAGAAAAATTGTTACGAGAAACACGCAAACTGTAATTAGACCAGTTAATAGAATGACAAACTTAGCTTTAAATGTGCTTAGCATCATCAATGTATTTTTGATATCCAACATAGGACCAAACACAAGGAAAGCAAGAATAGATCCTTCAGAAAAGCTGTTTCTAAAGCTCGCTGCAACAAATGCATCTGCTTGGGAACAAAGACTTAATATGTACGCAAGTCCCATCATAACAAGATGAGAGGAAGCCTGACCGTTTCCTATTGAAACAAGGGTAGAAGTCTTAACTAAAGTTTGTACTGCTGCAGCAATAAACGAGCCAATAACTAAGTATTTTCCAACAGAGAAAAATTCATCGATCGAATGCTTGAACATAGCTTCGATTCGGTCTTTAAAAGAGTGAATGTGCACGTGTTCAATCACATGACTTTTCAGCGGCGATTGCTTTACTGATTTATGCAGAGCAAGTCCAATAAGAATAGAACAAACAAGCGCCAATACAGAACGAAGAATTACCATTCTCCAGCTATTCCCGAAAGCAATATACGTCGAGAACATAACTACTGGGTTAATAATTGGTCCGGTAAGCATAAAGGCGATACTGGCAGGAACCGGTACACCTTTTAAAATTAACCGCCTTGTAATAGGAATAATTCCACATTCGCATGCAGGAATAATGCTTCCAACTAAAGAAGCAAATAAAATGGCCAGGATTGGATTTTTCGGCATCATTTTTGCAATAAGTTCTTCTGAGACAAAAATTTCGATAATACCCGAAATAAGAACCCCAATTAGAATAAAGGGCAATGCCTCAATGATAATACTGATAAAGATCGTATTTAACTGTAATAAGGTTTCCATATTCATTTTTTAAACACCTACTTTTTTGGTAAAAATCAGAAAGTCATCATTATAAAGAAGATTTATTAAAATCAGATGAGAATAAGGGAGAATCACTACTATTAATTATTAATTATTGCAAACGAATACACGAACCTTTACATTAAATAGTAGGAAAGCAGAAAGGAAGTGAACGAAGCTGAAGAGAAAGCTTTTGCTTTTTTTTGTCGCACTATCACAATGTGTTTTCATCGTAGCCTGTAGTGCTCCGTTACAAAAAGAATCAGAAAATCTTAAGCAGAGTCATATAAATCCAGAACAAAAGAATAGGCAGCAAACTGCTGACTATATAACTGTTCTAGTAGAAGCAGCAAATAGAGGCATGACGGATACAAGTTCCTTTAATATCTTTACAAGTACCATCGAACAAGTAATTAGCCAATGGGGGGAGCCGGATCAAACAGATCAAGTAGGAGAAGGGTACTATGCCATCTATAAGGATAAGGATACCGTATTTGGATATACTGCAAAAGGCGATATTTATGATATTCGTTCCAATAAAAAGCGATTAAATAGATTATCTCTATCGGATTTAAAAAAGAAAATAGGGGAACCAGCAGAAATTAGAGTAGGGAACGGTGAACAAATAATTGTCTATAACCTTAGTGAAGATGTTCAGCTTAAGTTTATAATTTTAAATAAAACCAACAGAATAGACCATTTATCTATCTATCACAAAGTTAGAGGGATACAAGAGAAATATGCCTTAACTATCCAAGGCGAATCTAATCAACTTACCAATAAACAATGGGAAACGATGCAAAACTGGAGGAGGGAGATTGTGAAATTCCAAGATAATAATGCGAATGTATACATCAATGGGCGGAATGAAAAGAAAGTTTCTTTAACCTTTGATGATGGTCCTGATGATATCATTACCCCAAAAATCATTGAAATATTACAGCAATATAAAGTGAAAGGGAATTTTTTCTTTATCGGCAGTGAAGCAGAAAAACATCCGCAAGTTGTAAGAAATGCTTATAAAAACGGGAATTTAGTTTTGAGCCATAGCTATCATCATGTTGACTTATCTGGTTTAGATAAGAACCAACAATTAGAGGAAATAACACGGGCAGGCAATGCTCTTCAATCAATTATTGGAAAAGAACCTGCAATGATTCGCCCACCATATGGAGAAACAAATGAAACGCTAATGAAAAACGCCGAACTAAAAGGATATTCTATTATCATTTGGTCCATCGATACACTTGATTGGTCACAAATGGAGGCAGAGAATATTATTAGAAATGTCACCAATCATTTGCGAAACGGCGATATTATTTTAATGCATTCAGATTCAGAAAAAACAGAAACTGCAAAGGCATTACCAAAAATAATTGAAACTATTCAGGAAAGAGACTTTGAAATAGTCGGTCTCGATGAATTACTAGGGATAGAGGCATACCAGTAAATAGGAAGGGAGTTCTCCTTAATAAAAGGAAATTCCCTTTAAAACTTGTTTTCTTCTCTCTCTTTCTATATAATCAATTATAGACATTAAAGATCTTTAATATATCCGTAAAGAGGTAGTATTATGAAGTATTCAAGAGCAACGAATTATGCATTACACACTATGGTATATTTGACACTTGCATCACAAGGGAAAGCTGTAGGGGTAGATCAATTAGCTAAAATCCAAGATTTATCTCCAACATATCTATCGAAAATCTTAACTAAACTTGTTAAAGCTGGCTTAATTGAATCAACACCAGGTGTTAATGGTGGTTATCGTATTATAAAACGTGCCGAGGAAATTTCCTTTTTAGATGTAATTACGGCTATTGAGGGAAACACATCTTTGTTTAGCTGTTCATTAGAGCATGATAATAGAAAAAATGGCGAGTGCTTAATTGAAAATGTCATGTTAGAGGCTGAAACAAAGATGCGTGAACATTTAAGCCAAAAATATATACGCGATATTGCTAATCAAATTGAACATAATGCTAAGTAAAAAATAAAGGTGATAACTCATCTTTATTTTTAGTCTAATTACGGATATTAAGAGTCTTTAATATATGTTATTAAAAGGAGGAATAAGCATTGTTAGATTGTATTGTTATAGGTGGAGGACCCGCCGGTTTAAATGCCTCACTTGTTCTTGGAAGAGCACGAATGAAGACGATCGTATTCGACGACGATAAACCTCGAAATTCCGTTACCCAAGAATCACATGGCTTCATAACAAGAGACGGTATTAAGCCTTCCCAATTTAAACAAATTGGGAAAGAAGAATTAAAAAAATATCCCGATGTATCCTTTAAAAGCCAGCGAGTAACAGACATTAAAAAGGTAAATAAACACTTCACCATTTTTACCGATCAAAATGAATCTTATCAGGCAAAGAAAATTATATTATCTACTGGACTGATTGATATTCTGCCCGATATTGCTGGCTTGCATCATTTTTATGGAAAAAGCATATTTAGTTGTCCTTTTTGTGATGGTTGGGAACTTAAAGATCGAGCTTTAGCAGTATTGGCAGAAAATGATCATACTTTTCATTTAACCAAATTGCTTTTTAATTGGAGTAGAAACATTATCGTTTGTACAAACGGCAAGAAGATACTTACGAATGAGCAACTTGACACGCTAAATAACAAAAATATTAAAGTAATCGCACATGAGATAGACAGACTGCAAGGCGATAACGGACAATTGCAAAAGATTATCTTTAAAAATGGGGAAGAGATCGATAGAGAAGGTGGTTTTGTCACAGCCGAACTTCAACAAGCCGTTCCCTTTGCTGAATCACTTGGATGTATATTAAATAAGATGGGTGGAGTGGAAACCGATGCTCTTGGGCGGACAAATATAGAAGGAGTATACGCAAGTGGAGATAATACTCTATTAACACCACCACAGTTGATAAACGCTGCAAGCCAGGGAAGCAAAGCTGCTTCAGGAGTAATAGCTGACTTAATTAATGAGGGCTTTTAATTAAGAAATAAATACTTGTTTTAGCAAGACATTCATAAACATGAGAAAACAAACGGGCAAACAAGGCGAAAATCAACTTGTTTGCCCGCTAATTAGTTTTACGGGGATTTCATAACGGTCTTCCTGATCATTTACTCCGTCTATTTTTTGAATAAGAAGCTCTACACAAAGCTTAGCCAATTCTCCGAGAGGCTGCTTCACCGTAGTTAGTTTAGGGAAATAATCCTCTATAAAGGAAGTTCCATCATATCCGACTAGTTTAAAATCTTGTGGTGATGTTAAACCAAGTTTTTCCGCTTCATTTATAACTAAAAGTGCTTTCATATCATCTGAACAAAAGATTCCCTCTGGCTGCTCTGTTTTAAGAATTTTAGCTATCTCCACCGATTTTCTCAAGGGAGTAAAACTTCCGTTTATGGAAAATATTCTTGGTTGTAAACCAGCATTGTTCATTTCATCTATATAGCCCTTTGTCCGTAAATAGGTTGGTGATTTAACATCATTGCTTCCAGTTAACATGATTATTTTTTGGATACCATGGTTGAGCAAGGAGCGTGTCGCTAAAACACCGCCCTGATAGTTATCACTGCTTACAATGGGAATATTAGGTGCAAGGAAACGGTCAAAGCTTATAATAGGGGCCTTGATATTCGTGTAATCATCATGGTTTAAATTATGTGCACCTGCAATGATTCCTTCTACTTGATTTGCTTGGAGCATTTGAATGTACTCCCGTTCTTTATCCGAATTATGTTCGCTATTACATTGGATTGTTTTATACCCTGCACGGAAAAGTTCTCGTTCTAAATGATCAATCAATTCTGCATAGAAGACATTATTCAAAGCAGGAAAAATTAATCCAACTAGCTTTGTGGACTTCCCCTGCAAACTGCGAGCAAGATTATTTGGTTGGTAATGAAGCTCTCTCATTGCTTCATGAACCTTAGCAATTGTTTTTTCTGATAGATAGCCTTTTTTATTAATAACACGGCTGACCGTCGTAGGACTCACCCCAGCTAATTTGGCTACATCGGTTAATTTTGCAACCATTTTAATTTACCTCTTCTGATTATTTAGTCTCCATATTGTACCGCTGAGATTACGTTTAGAATGCAGGTAAATAAATGTTTGTGATTCATCTGGAAAAACACGCCCTGTAATAACTCGTTCTCCTTCATTTACAAAGCACTCAAAAACGGAGGTATCAGCAAATATATTTACTTTAATTTCTGTATTCTTCGAAACATATGCTTCTCGCTGGAAACCATATTCTTGCGCAAAACGTTGGCCAGCATATTCTCTGTCTACAGAAACTTTACCATTTACCGAATCGAGTGTAAAGGCTAAATAACGGGTTTTATCTACATTTGAAAAGAGCAATATTTTCACAATTTCATTTGCGGGTACGCTTACTTCAAGTTCAAATCGATTGGTCTTCGCGTCAAATGACTCATAAAATGAATTCTCTATTTCACGCAATTTAATTGTTTCTTTAACTGGATATTGTTTTAGCTTCCCATCCTGTAATGTAAGTTCCTTCACTAAACTTAATAAACCTTGATAACCTTCTTTATCTGTCGGATAATTAATTTCCGGTAATCCAATCCAACTAATCGCAAGGGCCCTGCCATCAGGAGCATTAAATGCTTGTGTTGCATAGACATCGAAGCCTTCATCTAGATTTTGCAAATTTGTTGTCTTAGTGATTGCCGCCTTAACCGGGTCAAACGCTTCTCCAACGGTATACATATTCGGATAAATATTTTCATATGATTGAATTCTTTTAGATATTCCTTGTGGACAGAATAAGAGAACAGGTACCTCCTCAATAAAAATAAGATTCGGACATTCAATCATAAAGCCAAGTTCTTGATTAGAAAATGCTAATTCACTAACCAATGTCCAATTTTTAATATCATTTTCTAATGCTTTGTAGAGAAAGATAGCCCCTTTTTTATCTGATTGTTTTTGAGCACCAATAATCATATACAATTGATCTTGATAACAAAAAATTTGCGGATCTCTAAAATGATCTGTTGTTTCATTTGGCTGGTTAATCAATGGTTTAGGAAATTTATGAATGGTTCCGTCTTTATACATAAAAGCCCCATTTTGGAAGCTGTATCGATTCCAATCTTTGTCCCTAACATTTCCAGTGTAAAAAAGGAAGAGCTTGTCTTCATCAATGGGATAAGCTGAACCTGAATAAACCCCATGTGAATCATAATTACTGTCAGATTGTAGGGCAATCCCATTTTCTTCCCAGTGTATTAAATCCTTGCTTTCTAAGTGATACCAGCTTTTTAAACCATGTACAGCTCCGAAAGGATAGTACTGAAAAAAGAGCTGCCATTTCCCATTAAAGAATGAGAAGCCATTTGGATCATTTAACAAACCGGTTTTGGGCTCAATATGATACCCAGTACGCCACTTGGAGTTTTCCACTGATTTACTTAAAGCGTTCTTATAGTCAATGTCCCATTCTGAATAGGGTTTATATCTAAGATCTCGTGTCCAATTGTTAACAATATCTGTCATGTAATTAAAACTCCTTCATTGTAGTTCATAAGTGTACTTAAGGGCATTTTAAAACGTTCTCAAAAATATGTCAAACGTTTTCCTGTTTAATTTAACTACATTTATTATAATTATTTAAATCAAATTAATTTTTATGATAAACGTTTGACATAAAATAAAAACGATGTTAAATTAATCGTGCAAAAGGTTTTGAAAGCGATTTAATAGAAAGGGGAATTCACATGAAACACAGAGAAGTAGCTGAACGTGTAGCCAAAGCGTTGGGTGAAGATAACTTAATTGCTGCTACACACTGTGCAACTAGATTAAGACTTGTTGTAAAAGAAACAAAAAAGATTGACCAAACAGCTTTAGATGATGATCCAGATTTAAAAGGAACATTTGAAGCGAATGGTCAATTCCAAATTATCGTTGGTCCTGGTGACGTAAATGAAGTGTATAAAGAATTAATCACCATCACAGGCATTGGTGAAGCAACAAAAGCTGATTTAAAAGAAGTAACGGCACAAAAGGAAACGAATCCTGTCATGAAATTAGTAAAGCTCTTATCCGATATCTTCGTTCCGCTAATTCCAGCTTTAGTTGCAGGCGGGCTGCTAATGGCCTTAAATAATGTCTTAACAGGAGAAGGTTTATTCGGGCCAAAATCTATTGTTGAAATGGTCCCCGGTATTAAAGGTTTTGCAGAAATCGTCAACTTAATGGCCTCTGCACCATTTGCCTTCTTACCAATTTTAATTGGTTTTTCTGCAACAAAACGTTTTGGCGGAAATCCTTATCTAGGAGCAGCAGCAGGGATGATGCTTGTTATGCCTGAACTGGTAAATGGCTATGGGGTAGCAGAAGCTGTTGCTACAGGGCAGATGCCACATTGGGATGTATTCGGCTTACATATCGCTCAAGCCGGCTATCAAGGCCAAGTATTACCCGTGATTGGAGTAGCTTGGATTTTGGCAACACTTGAAAAGTTCTTCCATAAGCATTTAAACAATGCAGTTGATTTTACATTCACACCATTGTTTTCCGTAATTATTACTGGTTTTGTCACATTTGCATTTGTTGGGCCATTATTACGAGGTGTTTCCAATCAATTAACAGATGGATTACTCTGGTTAATTAATACACTTGGTGGAGTTGGTTATGGTTTATTTGGATTGGGATATTCTGCAGTTGTATTAACAGGATTGCATCAATCCTTCCCAGCAATAGAGACACAATTGCTAGCGGATATTGCAAAAACAGGAGGAAGCTTTCTATTTCCAATCGCATCAGCTGCTAACGTAGCACAAGGAGCAGCATGTTTAGCGATCTTCTTCTTATCAAAAAAACAAAAGCAAAAGGGATTAGCGTCCTCAGCTTCTTTCTCAGCAATGTTAGGAATAACAGAGCCAGCATTATTTGGGGTTAATTTAAAACTTAAATTCCCGTTTTTTATCGGCCTTGTTGCAGCAGGTATAGGAGCAGCATTTATGGGATTCACTGGAGTGCGTAATGTATCTTTAGGTCCTGCAGGAATAATTGGCTTTATCGCTATCAGCCCAAAAGCAATTCCCATGTTTATGATTGGAGTTGTTATTAGTTTTGTGCTCGCTTTTGCAGCTACAATGCTTTATGGACGAAAAAAATTGAATGTTCCATCTTCTAATTCTCAAGGTACTGAAACATCTGAAACAGATACTACGATTAATAGAAAAAGAGCATTTAGTGAAGAGATTACGGCACCAGTTGAGGGGAAAGCGGTTGATTTAACGAGTGTAAATGATCCTGTTTTCGCTTCTGGTACAATGGGAAAAGGAATTGCCATTATTCCGCGTTTTGGAAAAATTTATGCTCCAATCGATGGAGTTGTGACAGTTACTAGTAATTCTAACCATGCATATGGAATTCAATCAGAGAAAGGTGCAGAAATTCTTCTGCATATCGGGATAGATACAGTAAAAATGGCAGGGGATGGGTTTAAAACCTATATAAAGCAAGGTCAAAAGTTGAAAAAAGGAGACTTGCTAGGAGAATTTGATATGGCGAAAATCAAAGAAGCAGGGTTTGATTCTACCGTGATGATGATTGTCACAAATTCTTTTGAATATTTAGAGATTAATAGTATTAAGGATTCAGATATTAAGGTAGGAGATAAAGCTTTAACCTTAATACAATCAGAAAGCAAATAATGTTCGTCCCTTAATATTTAATGAGTGAAATAGACTAGTATAGATAGAAAAACATATGCAAGGAGGTACTTCATTGCCTATATTTCTTGAAAAGGATGTCAAGACACTTCATTTACAAAACAAGCAAATAAGTTATGTCCTCTCCATAGAAAAAGATAAATATGTCTGCCATCGATATTGGGGAAGAAGACTAGAAAGTTTTAATGGAAGCACTCAGCTTCAAATGATAGATCGCGGCTTTGCCACTAATCCGTTTCCTGAAGAGAGAGTGTTTAGCTTAAACGCACTACCTCTGGAAACAAGTACACAACAAAGCGGTGATCATCGAATCGCGAATTATACAATACGTTCGCATACCAATCAAACACGCACTGATTTTATTTTTAAGAAATTTGATATCCTATCCGGGAAACAGCCACTGAAAGGTTTACCTACATTAGAAGGAGAGGATACTACTGTTACGACATTAATTATTACTTTATATGATGATATTCAGCAGCTGGAAATGAAGCTTTACTATCATCTTTATGAACAACTGCCGGTTATAACAAGACATGTGGCTTTTCTTAATCACGGGCAACAAGATGTATTCCTTGATAATGCCGGAAGTCTTCAAGTAGATATCGCGGCAGCTACTTTTGATTTATTAACTCTTTACGGATCTCATACAAATGAAGCAAACATAAGTAGAAGGAAATTGCAAAATGGAATTCAAAAAATAGAAAGTACTCGTGGTGTAAGCAGTCCACAGCATCAACCGTTTTTAGCACTTTTAAATCCAAATACAGATGAATTCAGCGGAGAAGTACGTGCATTTCATCTCATTTATAGCGGGAATTTCCAAGCACAAGTCGAAGTAGAACAATATGGTTCAGCACGTGTACAACTTGGCATAAATACGGAAGGTTTTTCATGGAAGCTTTCACCTGGGGGCAGCTTTGATACCCCAGAAGCTGTGATGGTTTATTCTAATCATGGGTTAAATGAGATGAGTCATACTTTCCATACACTTTATCAACAGTATCTTTGCCCTAAGTCATTTCGAAATCAAGAGCGGCCAATTGTATTAAATACGTGGGAAGCTAATTATTTTGATATCTCAGAAGAAAAAAGTGAGAAATTAGCGGAGGCTGCAGCACAAATAGGCATAGAAATGTTTGTATTAGATGATGGCTGGTTTGGAAAACGAAATGACGATACCTCCTCCCTTGGTGATTGGATGGAGAATAAAGATAAACTGCCAAACGGGATAGCTGGTTTAGCCGAGACGGTGAAAAATAAAGGAATGAAGTTCGGTTTATGGTTCGAACCAGAAATGATTTCCCCAAATAGTGAGCTATTTAAAGCGCACCCTGATTGGGTTATCCATACCCATGGATATAAGCCCATAGAAGGAAGAAGACAGTTAGTCCTAGATTTATCTAATCCAGAAGTACAAGAGTTTTTAATAAATGTATTATCGAAATATTTAATAACAGGCAAAATCGATTATATTAAATGGGATATGAACCGACATTTAACCGATATTGGCAGTACCGCTTTTCCTAAAGATCAGCAGGGGGAGATTAGTCATCGATATATACTAGGTTTATATCGAATCCTCGATACATTAGTAAAGCAATTTCCGAATGTACTATTTGAAAATTGCTCAAGCGGAGGGGGCAGATTTGACCCTGGAATGATGCATTATATGGCCCAGACTTGGACAAGCGATAATACAGATGCGTTATGCAGGACAAAAATTCAATATGGATATAGTTTGCTTTATCCTCCGATTATGATGGGAGCACATGTTTCTACCGTGCCTAACCATCAGGTGGGAAGGATCACTTCACTAGAAACAAGGGGAAGGGTTGCAATGAGTGGCAATCTTGGATACGAGTTAGATTTAACAGAAGCAGTGGAAGAGGAACTACGAGAAATAGAAAACCAAATATCTTTTTATAAACAACAGAGAAAGCTTTTTCAGTTCGGAAAATTTTATCGATTGAAAGCGCCAGGAGAATATTTCGAAAGTGCTTGGATGTTTAAAAATGAAAAAGAAGCGATGATTATTTATTTTAACGGGATAGCACGGCCTGCTGTGCCAGTTAACTATCTCCCTGTTTATTATCTGGAAAATCTTGCAATCTATAAGGATTTAGCAACCGGAAGACTATATTCAGGCAGTGAGCTTAACTATGCAGGAGTGACCATTCCACGCGTGAAGGAAGATTACAAAACATTGATTTATCACTTTGAGAAAGTAGAACCGCAAACTAAGAAGACATGAATAGAGAGGGGGGATAAATAAGGATTAAAATATCAAATAACCACTAATTTTCTATTAATGATATTTCTATCTAGATTCCTAAGGAATTAGCGGGGCTGGTGAGATTCCAATGATGAGATTAATAAGAGGAATCTCACCACTCGTTCCTTGGAAAGCAAACGTATTCAAGCGAAAGCTAAAATACTTAACCTCATCAAACATCTAAAAACGCCAATATTAGTTCGTTTAATCCATATTGTTTAGTGCATGCAGTAATTGATTGACGAGAGGGGAAAGCTCTACGTTTTCATTGCGTCTACAAAGGTATATTGGCCGTTTAATTTCAACACCTTTCACCTTAACCACACCTACTTCCTTACGAAGCACATGTTCCTTAACTGCAAGTGAAGGAGCTAACATGACTCCATAACCAGCAATAACTGAATGAATAGATTCGTTTAAGCCGTGAAATTGCAATCCAACAGGAGGGTGGTTCACACCATGAATTTTACACAAAGAATATAACATGTCTCTTGTTGAGCTTCCGTTTTCTCTTACTAAAAATGGCTCTTGAACCAACTGCGAAAACGAAACTTCTTTGCCAGCAAATTTATGCTTTCGCGGAACGATGAACCAAAAATCAACATCCATTATGTGTGTGAGATGCAATTCTGGTTGCTCCCACCGTTCTTTTACAACAAGAGCTAAATCTACTTTATAGCGGAGTAATTTCTCAATCGCTTCGTTTGAGTTACCACTATATAACTCTATAAGGAGTAAAGGATTATCTATTTTCAATTTTGCTAATAGAGAAGGTAATAAAAAATTAGCCGGTAAATATGTGGATGCTATTTTGATATTATCTAGTATTCCAGCTTTCAGTTGGTTTATTTTCCCCTCAATATCTCTTTCTAAATCAAATAAACGTTCCCCTTGCTTATATAAAAATTCTCCTTCCTTTGTTAATTTAATTCCTCTTCCCGCAGACTCAATTAATGTCAATCCTGTTTCTTTTTCTAAATTTCGGATTTGCATAGTTACAGCAGGCTGACTAATAGAAAGAACTCTTGCTGCATCTGTAACACTTTTTGCAGAGGCAACAGTGATAAATATACGAAGAGCATGAAGGTTCACTAATCTTCACTCCTATAAATAATATTTATACATCCTTAAGAAATATATATTAGACTTATCTATTATAATTATATAACCTTTTTATTAGAAATGGTAAAAAGGAGCCTATAATCATGAACTTACCGATGATCAAAGAAGAAAGCAAACTACAACAGAAACAAATAACACGACAAAAAATCTTTTTCTGTATTATTCTAATCATGCTAGTATCAATCGGACTAGCAACAGCATTTTTAGGAAGAAGAGAGGGGAATTATCAACTATTCACATTAATGTTAATTGGTCTAGGAGCTTCCTTTATTGGAACATTAGCAGGAGGGGGTGGCTTAATTACCGTTCCTGGTATGATGTTAACAGGTATTCCCATTCAAACAAGTATTGCTACTAATAAGTTTTCCTCAGGAATTGCGGCACTTTCTAGTGTTTTCTATTTAATAAGAAACAAACAGCTAAGTGTCCACTTTCTATTAATTACTATCCTAATCGCTGTTTTAGGTGGAATAGGGGGAGCACTAGTAACTACAAATATACAGGAAGAAACGATGAATATCATTGCGTTTGCATTACTTTGTTTTGCCTTAATAGTAACAATAAAAAATAAACAATGGACTGCTACTATACAACAAGATAAAAAGCAAAAACAACAAAAAACAACAAAGAAAAGATTATACATCCCTTTCCTTATTGCAGCATATGATGGGGGATTTGGACCAGGATCCGCCACATTTAGTATTTTATTTTATTTAAAAAGTAATTTCACCTATATAAAAGCTGTGCAAATGACAAGAGTTATTATTCTTGGCAGCTGTACAGGAGGATTTATTATTTATTATCAGAACGGTTTTATTAATTGGTATTATGCCATTTGTATGGCAGTTGGTTCTATTATTGGATCACAGATTGGATTACTCGTATTGCCTAAAGTTTCTCAAAAAGCAGCAAAAACTCTTTTGGTGGTTATTATAAGTGCATTGATGCTGCAAATGATCGTTAAAATAATTTAGTTGTATTAGCATAATTGGTAATAGTTGAAAAGAAATAGTGGATTAAAAATTTCAGCAATTTTTTATAAAACTAAAGAATAGAATTGGAGGTTATAATGACTTTTTATTCTAGTTTACATAATATATATTATACACAGCAATTAAAAATTCAGCAAATCATATCTCATTACAAAGTATACTCTAGATAGTGAGACAAAATAAAAAAATTCCTTATCATTATCTATCACAATCTATTGTTAACTAACTGTATCGTATCTTTATGGACACTTGAATTTAATTGCTTAATAATTTTAAAATTATTATTAGTTTTTTATATGCTCAATATAATTTTTCATTGAAGAAAACTTCAAAAATTAAATTCAGCTTCCATCAAAAAACCAGAAAACACAAGGTTGAATGGTGTTTTCTGGTCTATAAAAAAATTAAATGGTTTCTTTCTCATTGTCAGCAATCAAATTCTGATAAAATGTGGCATTAGATGTATATATATATGGTGCCAACCATAGAAAACCGATTCCTAATGTGAATAAACATAAAATGCCCCATCCTATAAAGCTTAAATTTAATAAAAAGTACTTTCCTTTATAGCCTTTCATTCTTCGTCTGCTTTCCGTAATTGCTTCGAAAACTGAATACTCTGGATGATCTTTTAAAAGCATAAAAGTTTGTGAATATGCTAGTGCTTTAATAATACCAGGAATTAATAATAATAAGGACCATAAAAAAGTAAAAATACCAATCATAATAGACGTTCCAATTAGTTTAAGCATTGTTTTTACGTCTGTATATATGGTGAAAACTTGAGAAATCTCTGTGGTTTTTTCTCTTACAATGTCAAGATAAAACCATACAATCGATATAGATAAAGGAATTAATAGAAGGCTAATAATAGTATTTAGTATCGTCGCCTGCGGGGGTGCATAATCTTGATAAATCCAATTCATAAATCCGCCGCTCGCGTATATTTCAATCGACAGATTAACACCTGCACTTAAAATAAAATATAGGAATGTGAGTCCAACTGCCTTCCCCCATTCTCCTTTCAAATATTCTCTTGCTTCACGCTTAATTGCTGAAATTTTCAATATATATCCTCCTTTAATAGACTATCTTTCTAATTATAACTTTTTTTGTAATAGAAAGAATTAAGTGATAAATATGGTGAAATAAAATTTCTAAATTTCTTATTTCCCCCTATCTATACGAATATCCCATAGAAAAGTTTCTACTGTTTTCATATTTTAAAAAGAATTAAGTGCCTTGATGCTGCAGATTGAAATATACAGGCTAAATCATTCATAAAAAACCAAAGATGTCTATACAAAGACCCCTTTGGTTTTTTGGTCAGTTAATTCTTCCTATTTATCTATCAAAATAGGAAGAAATCTATTATCTCATTATTTTTTCAAATTCTTGCATCATTAATAGATCATTTGTAATTTCATCTGAATGATGTAAAGAGACTTTCGCCCCAAGGCTGTTAAAAGCCGCTACTGCCTCATCATATCCTCTTTCAATATGTTCAATTCCCGTAATTGTTGTCGTCCCTTCTGCAACTACTCCAGCTAACATTAGACAAATACCTGCACGGACATCTGAAGCATGAACTAATGCCCCGTGTAAAGCAGACTTTCCTTTAATATGGGCAATCCCATTTGATACTTCAATAGCTGCACCCATTTTGTTTAATTGGTATACATGATTAAATCGGTTCGGATAAACTGTTTCTCGAAGTATACTTTTCCCTTGTGCTTGTGTTAACAAAACGGTTAATGGCTGCTGCAAATCCGTTGGAAATCCTGGAAACATAGCAGTTCTTACCCTCGACGCTTTTAATCTACCATCTAGAAATGACGTAATATTATTTTCTTTTATTTCCAAACCGACACCGATTTCTTCCAGTTTCGTGAGACAAGATGTAAGATGTTCTGGGATAATATCGTTTACAGTGATCGTTCCACCTGTAATCCCTGATGAAATAAGAAAAGCTCCAGCAATTAGCCTGTCGGGAATTACGGTATAGCTGCATCCATTCAAGTTTTTAACACCTTTAATTTTGATTGTATCCGTACCAGCACCTATAATTCTCGCACCCATTTTATTTAAAAACAATGCAGTATCTGTTACTTCAGGATCTCTGGCAGCATTTAATAAAATCGTTTCTCCCTCAGCTAATACTGCTGCTATCATGCTATTAATAGTCGCACCAGATGTAATCGTATCAAAATAGATAGTTGCTCCTTTTAATTTTTGAGCCTCCACCACATAATAATCTTCATAAAATGTAAAAGTTGCCCCCATTTTCTCGAATGCCTTAATATGCTGATCAATGGGTCTGCTTACAAAATCATCCCCGCCTGGATAACCAAGAGATACTTTTCCGAATTTAGCAAGTAATGCTCCAATAAAATAATAAGCTGTTCTAAACTTCCTTGACTTTTCAGGTTCAATTATCGGGTTATCTATTTTAGTAGGGTCAATATAAACATCCCCGCGGCTATCTCGCTCCATGATACATCCTATTTCTTCTCCGATTTGACGAAGTACTTTAAAATCAGCAATGTTTGGGATGTTCTTTAATGTTACAGGCTCACTAGCTAAGCATGCAGCAGCTAGAATTGCCAAAGAACTATTTTTCGAACCAGGTACTGATAAGGATCCTTCCAGTTTAGAAGGTCCTTCTATATTCATCCATCTCATTTTAATCTCCTATTCCAATCTATCTAATCAACGTAAATCAGCAAATTTTATTTTTAGTTGTTTCTTTTTCATTTCATCAATCGTTTTTTGTGGTGCACCAACATCTGTGAGAAGGATATCAATTCCTTCGATTGGTACGGATTGCATAAACATTTCATGACCAATTTTTTCATGCGGTGCTAAACAGACCACTTTTTGTGCAACGCTGGCAACTGTCTGAGCAAATGCAGCTGCTTCAGGAGTAGAGGTACTTATACCTTTAGCATTAATTCCTCCTCCAGTTAAAAAACAAATATCCAAGGAAAATTTGCGCATCATTTCCATTGCAATACAATCAATTATACTACTTGATGAAGATCCTCTTAATTTCCCTCCGATTAAATAAGAAGCTATATTTTCTTTCATTCTAACAAGATCGGCAATTTTCAATGAATTTGTAACGATTGTATAAGGGAAATCAGTTGGCAAATATTTTACCATTCCATAATGTATACCTGCTCCTCCAATAAAAACAGTATCATTTTCTTTAATATAAGAGGCTGCTAATTTGGAGATAGCATTTTCATGCGGGGCAGCCGTTCCATATCGAATAGCTGATGGCTGCGGCATTGTTCTTACTTTAGGTATTGCTTCAGAAAGAATGGCGCCACCATATGTTTTTTGCAGCACTCCTTGTTCTTCCATAATTGTTAAGTCTCTTCTAATGGAATCAAGAGACATCTCAAATTTACTTGCTAAATCTTTAGCAATAACTTTCCCATCTCTTGAAATTATCTCTAAAATTAATTTTCTTCTTTCCTCCGCTAGCATACTGTTCCCTTTCCCATCAAAATCTAAATTCATCTTATTCCGTTTCATTAACTTTTGTCAAATATTTTTTCATTTTTCTTCCGTTTTATTCCGTATTATGCCTTTTTTACCGTATCGGAACATATGTTCCATTATTAATCTTTTCCTAATTTCTTTATTTTTCGTTTCATAAAAAACTACAGTGTAAGCACAGCAGTTTTTATGAAAGCTCCACATCATATTCCATTCTTTTTGCTGTTTCTTTCGCTATTTTCACACCTGCTAAACGTTTGACAAGATGAAAGGACATATTAATGCCTGCCGAGATTCCACCTGATGTAATAATGCGCCCTTCATCGACAAACTTCACCTTCTTTACCACGTTGACTTGTGGGTATTCCTCCTCAAGCCTAGTAAGGCTCGCCCAATGTGTTGTCGCGTTCAATCCATCAAGCAGCCCTGCTTCAGCAAGCAATAACGCTCCCGTACAAACAGAAGCCATCCATTGAACCTCTCCCATTTGTTCCTTAATCCAATTAATCACCGTTTTATTATGTACTTCTCGTTCTCTTGCACCTAGTCCCCCTGGGATGATTAAAAGATCGAACTTGGGCATCGTTTGGAAACTATAATCCGGATATACCTTTAATCCATTTCTCGCTCGAATCATTTGTCCCGTTTCCGAAATAGTCTGCACTATAAACGGTTTAGACCCATCCTCTCTTGTTGTAACAGAAAACACTTCAAACGGGCCAGCAAAATCTAATACCTCCACATCATTAAATAGAAATATCCCTATTTTCCATTGGTCGGTTTGCATTTCATCTCTCCTTCGTTAAAGCTATATTCTAGCTAGCTAGTTACTTATTATTATTATACTTAAGAATTTCATCATAGAGAGATAAATTATCTTAAACTTGATTAACTGACTGATTTTTGAAAAAATAAAAGGATAAAAAGGAGAGGCGGTTATTTAAAGTGAATGGACAAAAGAGGCTGCGAGATTATGGAATAATAATTGGAAAATTAGAAACAGGTAAAAGAAACGCCATTTCAGATGTAGAAGGTGTCACAGTTGGCAATGCTACATTAAATAATAAAGACACTCAGACTGGTGTTACCGCAATAATCCCCCACCAAGGCAATATATTTAAAGAAAAGGTAATCGCTGCAAGCCATGTAATTAATGGGTTTGGCAAAACAATGGGTTTAATGCAAATAACAGAATTAGGAACGATTGAAACACCTATTCTTTTAACCAATACATTAAGTATCGGTGTGACAGCTGATGCATTAATTGAATATATGCTAGAACATAACGAGGATATTGGTAGAACAACAGGTACTGTTAATCCCATTGTGTGTGAGTGTAACGATATGTTTCTTAATGATGTGAGAGCAAGAAAGATTACGAAAGACCATGTTTTCGGGGCAATCGCTAATGCTTCTGCGGAATTTGATGAAGGATCAGTTGGTGCTGGCCGCGGCATGCTATGCTATTCTTTAAAAGGTGGAATTGGAACCTCTTCCCGCATAATACATATGGAGCATGGTAGCTATACAATAGGAGTACTGGCACTGACCAACTTTGGTACTCTGAGTGATCTAGTGATAGCGGGGAATCCAATTGGACAACAGCTCAAAAAACAGCTTACACAGACAAATAAAGATAAGGACAAGGGCTCTGTTATCATCATCGTAGCTACTGATCTTCCCGTTTCGGAAAGACAATTAAATCGAATAATTAAGCGCGCAGTAACAGGATTATCACGAACAGGTTCGATTATCACAACTGGAAGTGGTGAAGTAGTCATTGGTTTTTCTACAGCAACAAAAATACCACACGAAAATCCTTATTCCAGCGTCCCCATCTCAGCCATTCATGAAGAGGATATCGATGTTGCATTTAGAGCTGTTGGAGAAGCTACAGAGGAAGCAGTGCTAAATTCCTTGATAACCGCAACCCATGTAATTGGTCGAGATGGGAATGAACGGCCAGCCCTTAAAGATTTATTAAGAGAATACAACATTCATTTACTTTAGAAAAAAACAGACGCCTGTATGATACAAAGCGTCTGTTTTCCTTATTTATATTTACCTTGCAAAATCGATTCCTCTAACGGACGGCGGCTAGACGGAATTTCTCTTGCTTGAAAATCTTCCGGCAACGCTTCTTTTTCCCCTTGATAACCAATGGCAATAGTTACTTGAATATCAAATTCTTCTGGGATGTTTAATACTTCACGAGCTTTTGCTTTATCAAATCCACCAATAGCATGTGTTTTTAAACCTTCTTTTATAGCCTGCAAGGATAAGAATCCCCATGCAGTTCCGCTGTCAAAGGCATTCATCCCATTTTGTTTATCCGAAATAAGCACTGCTAATATCGGTGCATTTTTACACCACTCTAAATTTCTTTCAAAAATAAAAGAATGGAATAATGATCGTTCCTCTGCTGTTCGAGCAACAATAAAACGCCATGGCTGCAAATTATTTGCAGAAGGCGCCCAGCGAGCCGCCTCAAATAGGCGCATTAAGACTTCTTCAGAAACTTCTTTATCTAAAAAAGAACGGGGTGACCAACGATTTAAAAAAATAGGATCAATCTCGTGGTCTGCTTGACGAAATGTATGTATTTCATTTTCCTTCATAAGTATCCACCCTCAAAAGTTATTTCATTTCTATTCCATTTTAATGATAAAAAAATAACAATTCAACTAATTGATTCTAAAGAATAGAAAGAATCAATCAAAATAAACAGGCTCCAACGGATTAGCCATATGTTTAAAGGCTAGTAATATTTGTGATTCAGTATTTCTTGGAATGGATAAAGGCGGAAGATCATCTTTTGCAAAGAAACCGACAGAGCTAGTTTCTACTCCTTCCTGCGCCTCTCCTCCTACAATCTCGCACTGAATGAACATTTTATATACATGGTATGGAGATGGAGGATGCGGGTGGCATTTCTTATCCATAACCGCAATTAATTTTACAGCTTTCACCTCAAATCCTGATTCTTCTTGTACTTCTTTTACTGCAACTTCAGCTGGAGTTAAGCCAATATCGCCCCAGCCTCCTGGCAAGGCCCAGGAGTTATCTGTCTTCTCTTTCACCATTAGTATTTTATTATCTTGAAAAACTACTGCCCTAATATCTACTTTCGGTGTAGCATACCCTGTTTCATTTGCAAAAAGATCACGAATACATGTTGTATCCACCTTGGTATATTCCGACATAATTTCTAAACTGATCTTCCTGATATCTTCAAATCTTTCCAAATCATAAGTATCCTTTGAATAGGTTAATCCGGCTTGGGCGATTGCTTGAAGTTGTTTCGCCCATTGTAACCATTTCGGTTCCATCTAATGACCTCCTTTTTTTAATAAACTGAAACACCTTAAAATTGCATAGACTTACCTTCCAATAACAAACCCAAATACACAAGTTAAAAAAAGTACCAGCACTAACGCAAGGCTTAGCATACCGCTTACAGCTTTTTTCCTTGCTGAATAATAAGCATCACTTTCCATATATTTTTTCATCAACGGATGGTAGTGGCACACTTTATTCCATAGGGTAGTAAGCCACCCATGCATGATAATAGAAAACCCTGCAAAAATAAGAATCTTTAACCATAGCGGCGGTACTATAATCATGGCGCCTGTAGTACTATTAATTAACATCAAATACCCATATAAATAACTGGAATTACGTATAACAATCTTAATAAATAATTCGATAAAGCCATTAATTGGTGTGCGTTTTTGAAAGATCCGTTTAGAGTTTTTGAAAATACGCGGTTTCTTTCTTCTCATAATGACCGGTTTTTCTATTTCAGGAGCCGCTAAATAGATAGCCTGAACCATGCTAGTTTTACGCTCTTGCTCTAATTCAATATGGAGATCAATGGACGCGATCTTTCGTAAAGCTGTCAAACTAAAGAAGATCGACAACAAGAGAATAATTAGTGATAGTGCATATACTGGAATAGTCATTCCCATATCCACTATATGATAAATCCATTGACTAAACCAATTCAATACAAGAAACAAGAAAACCACCAGCAAGCTTTTTGCCCATATAGAACCTATTTTTCGGATATGGTACTTCCATAACATGAAGCAAGATTGTAAAGCAGTGAAATAGACAAATAAGACAAGGATTTCTGACCAATTTAACAAATAATAATGGAGTAAAAATGGTAGAAGGCATAAGAAGCCTGCTGCCAGCACCATTGTTTGAAAGAACAGAGAATAGAAATAGCTCAGCGCTTTTAACCTTCCAATCAAATGAAGCTGTTTGACTAAAAATACTTTATCAGCTTCCACAATAAGGGTTCGAATATTGCCAATCCATGCCAGAAAGTAAAGGCAGAAAAAAGGAACAATAAAAGGGATCTTATGTATCCAGACAGGTATCTCCAGCCACCAAGAACGATAGATAACACCACAGAAAACACCTAGAGGGACTAAGATATATACAATTACCGTCCAATCAGCAATCGATCGAAGTACTTTCCATTGATAGTGCCAATTGCTAATTAAACGTGAAAAAAACAACTTTCTACTATTCATTACCATGATCCTCTGCTAACAAATGAAAACAATCATACAAAGAGCCATCAGGTAACTGACATTGCTCCCTTATCTCCTCTAATGTTCCTTTTGCCACTAGCTGACCATTATGGATCATAAGAAATCGATCACAAATCTTTTCTGCTGTATCTAATACATGAGTAGACATTAATATGCCAGCACCACGGTTTTGCTCTATTTCCATCGATCCGAGAAAAAGCTTCATGGCATTGGGGTCAAGTCCCATAAACGGTTCATCAATAATATATAAGGATGGATTTGTAATCATCGCAAGTATAAGCATCGCTTTCTGCTGCATTCCCTTTGAATATTTAGTTGGGTTTTCATGCGCGTGTTCCGCTAACTTGTACATATTTAGTAACTCATTAGCCTTTTGCTTATATTCTTTTTCTTCTAGCCCCTCTACTGCTGCAACAAAATCTAGGTGTTCCCATAATGTTAATTCATCATAGAAAATCGGTCGTTCTGGTAAATAGGAATAAGTTATCCCATCTATGTAGGAAACCGTTCCTTCTAAATGTTCGATTAAACCTAATAAACTTTTGATTGTCGTACTTTTGCCAGCACCATTTGGCCCAATTAAACCAACTAATTCTCCTTTTTCAATAGTAAAATTAATTTCTCTAATAATTTCTTTCTTTTGCTCGTATCCAGCTGATTGAATCTCTACCTCTAAAAGAGACATTTACACACCCTCCCCATCTCATTCTTCTTTCATACGGACAAATCTGTAAGAAAGTTTCTAAATTAGAAAAAATTTTTGGAGATTAAAAAAATCGCACTACTGGTAGAGAAGCATCATGAAGAAGGAAACAAAAAAATAGATGCAGTCAGATAATAATTACCTTCCTGCATCTATGCCATCGATTAACTATCTTTTACACAGCATGACTATCCATTTTCACACGCAGTTTGCTTCCAACAAGCTTTACCAAATCAACCACTCGATTAGAATAGCCCCATTCATTATCATACCAAGCTAGTATTTTCACTTTATTTTGCCCGATGACCATTGTAGATAAAGCATCAATAGTTGCAGACTCGGTTGTTGTATTAAAATCAACAGATACTAAAGGTTCCTCTGTAATGCTTAGAATCCCTTTCAGTTTTCCGTTTGAAGCCTCTTCAAAAGCTTGATTAACAGCTTCACTCGTCACATTTTTTTCTAAATCGACGACTAAATCGACTAAAGAAACATTTTGTGTTGGCACTCTTAACGCCATTCCATGAAGTTTTCCTTCTAAATGTGGAAGGATCTGTTTTAAGGCCTTAGCTGCTCCAGTCGAAGTGGGAATAATATTTTGCCCACATGACCTTGCCCGCCGTAAATCATGATGGGGATTATCTATATTGTTTTGATCATTGGTATAGGAGTGAATCGTTGTCATTAATCCATTCTTTATCGTAAAATGTTCGTCTATAACCTTAGCAACCGGTCCTAAGCAATTGGTCGTACATGATGCATTCGAAATAACATGATGTTTATCAATATTTAATATACTATCATTCACACCCATGACGATGGTTACATCAGCATTTACACCAGGAGCGGTAAGCACTACTTTATGCGCACCAGCTTTTAAATGCATTGCTGCTTTGTCTCTCGTGTTAAATTTCCCAGTAGCTTCTACTACGATATCGATTCCCAATTCACGCCACGGAAGTTTTTCTGGATTACGGTTATTCACTAATAGAATCTCTTGGTCATTTATAAGAATCGAATGTTCTTTAGCCACAACCTTACCTGGAAACTTCCCGTGAATTGTGTCATACTTTATTAAATGTGCTATCGTTTCAGAAGGATAACTGGCATTAATAGCAGTAATATGTATACTTTGATCATTAATAGCATTTCTAAGCACCATTCTTCCAATTCTCCCAAAGCCATTAATTGCAACTGATATTGTCATAGACTTCGCTCCTTTTTAAATATGTTATACTATTAAATTAATACTCTATAATAAGTATAACATATTTAAAATAAAATACATCTTATTTGATTAAAAATAAGATGTATTCTTATAGTGCCTTGAACTTTATCTCACTCCTTTTACAAAATCACTTGGCATCGTAGCTTCTTTGTTATTATGAACAATCCAAGATATTATCGTTGTACTGTCACGAACATTTTTCTTTTTTATTTCCTTTAATAAATAATAGACGCTCTCTTGATTGGAAAACGAATCAAAAGCTTGAAAAATGGATTCCATCCTATGATAATCCGTGTTGGGACATTCAATCAGTCCGTCAGTAGTGAGAAAGATATGTGTTTTTCCCTTTCTTAATTCTTTCACACCCTGATTATAGGAAGGTACTTCTTGATGAAAACTACTGTTTAGCCCAATCCATTCATAAAAGCTACGGTGACTTTGCTGGTATTCTCCTAATCTTGAAAGTTCTGGATGATTGAGTGCAAGTATACAGTCGCCAATTGATAACCACCATAAATAGTTTTCTTTTCGTACAACGATTAAGCACGCAGTTTCTCCTTGAATCATCATGCTTTGCTCCAGAAACTCCTTGCTTGCGAAATGGTTTAAGAAAAAGGAAGTAATTTCTTGGAATACTCTCTTTAACGGTAATTGTAGAATTGTTTTGATCTCCTCTTTCTTTGTCGCTATACTTTTTATTACTAATTCTGCACTTTGTGCTGAATCATGTGCATCCAAGAGGATGACAAGCTCCCATTCGCGTTCTATCCAAATGAAACAGCCGTCTTCATTTTTATATTGACCTGCAGAGGAGTTTCCTCCAAAGCGTCCAAGTACTAAATTATTTCTTAGATGGAGGATATTAATTTCATCTACATAATTCTTATCAGAACCTACCCATTTATATTCCATTACGCTTCCTCAAAAACTTCATTTGCTAAGTAATTTTTTATTCTTTTACATAAAGAGCTCATTTCCTCTTCGTTTGCAATCGGAGCCTCTGGCCAATCATATAACTCCGTTGGTCCCCAATATCTTTCAGGAGTATTGGGATATCTTGCAATTAGATGAAGGTGAAGATGAGGAACCGAATTTCCTGAGACGAGAGCGTAAATATGTTCCGCGTTTTCTGTTTCCTTTAATGCCTTGCTGACTCTTGAAATAATAAGTCCAAACGCCTTTGCTTCATCATTTGTCATCTCAGTATGTCTTTTTAAATCGATCATAAGATGTCCTAGGTAACTGCCCTTGCCTTTTCTGTCAATATGACCAACATAAACATATTCATTTTCATAGATTGGTATTCCTGCTGTTTTAATAATCCCTTTATGTTTATCGCATATGAAACAATTGGTTTCCATTTCCCTTTCCCCCTAAAATAGTATAAAAAAATCCTATTGTCTCTTAAAAGAGACGATAGGATTTATCGTGGTACCACTCTTCTTCATTCGTTAGAAAAACGAACCTTCTTAAGCTTAATGACGAGAGCCAACCGTCTAGATATACCTTTCTACCTAACCACTCCTAGGCGAGTTGGGAAGTGATATGCGCTATCTTTCACCAAACGACAGCTCTCTCTAGCATACTTACTTCTTAATACACCTAATCATCGTGTTTATCTTATTTAACTAATTTAAACTTTCTGTTATTTTAGGAAAAACTTCAAAAAATGTCAATCGTTATTTTCTAAATAGGTCTGACAATTCATTTTCATTTTTTATCACAAAAATTTTGTTCTGATACTGTTTGTATGTATGAAAGAAAAAAGGTTTACCTACTTGCTCCAAATGCTTATTCCATTTAAACATTTTAAAGAAAATTGTTAAGTTTGGCTGATAATGGGCCATTTCTTGACCAAGCTTCTGTTTAACGTATCGTTTTACGATACGATAGGTGCGCTTAGAATAATTGGTGTCCAAAAAAACAATGACGTCTGCTTGTTGAAAGCTGCCACTTACCCATTCCTCACTATGAACACCTTCTACAATCCATCTATCTGTTTGGGTGATGGACAGTAAATGTGCTTTCCTCTCTTCTTCCGATCTTCTAATATCTCCACTATCTGATCGTTTCCAAACAACATTATCTAATTCATAATAGGGAATTTGTAATTTCATTGATAAATCTTTTGCTAATGTTGTTTTTCCACTAGCTACAGAACCAATGATATGTATCTTATTAGGAGTAGCTTTCACTATTTCCCCACCTCCTTTATACAAGATTTTCATGAGTGTCGGGGAAGCATCTATTCAATATTTAAAGATAAAGACATCTTTCCATTATCACGGAAAGAGGGATCTGCTACTTTTTCGACCATTATTTGACTATCTTTTACGTGAATTACAGAAACGCAGCAATTATCATGGTGTGGGTAATCAGCCATATTTAGCAGAGATTTAATGAAAAATCCAATCGTAACACCATGAGAGAAAACCAAAATATTGCCGCCTGTATCTTTATGCTTAGCAATAATATCGTCAACAGCCGCTCTTGTCCGCGCTAATAATTCAGTAAAGGATTCTCCATCTTGGACTTTGCTTTCCATATCTGTAAAGGAGAAGAGTCTTTCCACTATATCTCCATGCTGTGCGATAATGTCTGTCTGCAGCATTGCTTCTAACATTCCGAAATTCATTTCTTTTAATCTTGCATCTTTTGTTAATTGAATATTTCTATTACCAATAGCAAATTTTGCCGTATCTAACACTCTCTGACTATCACTGGCATAAGCAGCCTCAAAAGGTATATCTGATAAACCAGCACCAACCGATCTTGCTTGTAAAATCCCATTTTCTGTTAAAGGAGAATCACAAAACCCTTGCATTCTCTTTTCGATATTATATTGAGTCTCTCCATGTCTGATAAAATACAGTCTCAATTCCTTCTTCATTTGAAACTCCCTTCCTTTGCTTTATTTTTCACAGGATACTATCAAGAAAAGCGGAATCCTCATTCGCCTTTCATATTCTTCTTTTTGCAGAAAATTTTCTCGTTTTGGCATTCCTTCCCGTAAGTCGGTTATTTTAAAGCCTGCTTCTTTTAACAGTCGAAAATACTCCTCTATCGTGCGATGATATTTTACTACTTCCTCGTCTATCCATCGCTCAATTCTTTCTCCCATGGAAAAGTAATCATCGACAATCCAATTCGTTCTTTTTTTCGAGGAAACGGAACTTTCAAATGTAGAAAGACATAGAGGATGCTGCACACTAAAGATAAACTTACCATTATCATTTAACTGATCATATACACCCTGAAAAATTGGCTGTAAGTCTTTAATATAGTGAAATAATAAGCGTGAGACAACGATATCCACTTTGCTATTGGTAAATTTCCAATCCTCTAGTGTAGAATGGTAAACAGAAGCAGTTGTGCCATTTAAAAGATGGTAAGCTTCATCAAACATTCTCTTTGAACCTTCTATTCCTGTATAGCATGCTGCACCTTTTTCTAACAGTTCTATACCAAAACGAGCATCTCCACAACCTAAATCAAGGACAGATTTACCGTCTACTTCCCCTAATAGCTCATACAAAATAGGGCTTTCTATACTATTGTTGGGGCTTGTTTCTCGATTTCTTCTAGCCCGATAACTTTCAAAAAATTGTTCCTTATCGTATAAAGATGAACCTGTATATGCCATATCTCCACCTACTAAATTTCATGTAATTTTTTTACAAGCAAATCTACTAAAATAGCATAACCTTCTTCCCCAAAATGAAGACCATCATTATGTATACCTTTTAGTTTCTTCTGATAATCTTCTAAAGAGAGCATTTCAGTATAAAAATCAATAAAGTATGCTCCTGTTTCATTGGCAACTTCCTTAACTGCATTTGCATACCTTGCTAAAACCTCATTTGCCCTCGCAAACTGCAACGTTTCATCGACGGGAGCTGGCGTAATCAGAATAGCTTTGTCTGGATCAATTAATTGGACGATTCTCCTCCTATTTTTTCGATAGGTGGTAAGTCAATCATCTTATGAAAGGCTGCATCATTTGCACCAAATAAAATTGTTACTAAATCAGGCTGCTTCTGGATAACATCTGCTTCAATTCTATTTAATGCATCAACCGTGTTATTCCCATTTATTCCTGCATTGATTATTTCATAATGATCGATTGTATCTGCCAGCATGGCTGTCAAAACAGGTTCGTTTCTAGTTTCTCTCCCTGCGGTAATACTATCTCCAAAGCATATTAAAACAGGTATTTTTTCTCCCTCCTTCCTATAAGAATATTCAAACCACTTGCTTCTATCCTATTTTATACTAATTATAATGATTCGTCTTTTTCTTTTCATTGATTAGGGGAAATAAAAAATTACAAGTAGCAATTAGATTATTGCACAAATTACTTCTGCTGAAATTAACCTTTTCGCTCTGCTAATCTTTTTTCTACACGCTGAAATCCCCATTTCATAATCATTGGGACACAGAATAAGATAAACAACAATCGAAATAGCTGATACGTTGTGATAATCGGCAAGTTAGCATGAACAGATTGGCCAAGTACGGCCATTTCTGCCATTCCTCCTGGAGCTAACCCAATAAAAGCAGTCAATAATGAGATATCCTGATCTACACTTACTAAAATATAGCCAAGTACTAAAGAAAAAAGGACTAGTAAGGCAGAAGTTACTGTTACCACGCTTAAAAACTTTGCTTTGTTTTCGATATTACCAAATTTAATTTGTAAACCTAGATCAATACCTATCAATGTTTGCGCCACACATGCAAGAGTTGTCGGAATTGCAGGTACATCCATCCCAGCAATCGATATAGTTGCAACAAGAAGCATCGGACCAATCATAAACGGCGCTGGAAACTTCCACTTTTTTACTATGCTTGCAATTAAATAGCAAAAGAATAAGATCAAGAAAATGATCCAATGATAGCCCGGGCTTCCATTAGTGGATGTTACCGCTGCCACTCCTTGATTGCCATACAAAATCGGACTATATACGAGGAGTGGAACGAGAATCATGACAGATAAAATTCTACTTATTTGAATAACTGTAACGACAGTGAGATCAATTCCTTTTATTTCTGAACTAATCGCCACCATTTGAGATAGTCCCCCTGGGATACTGCCGGCAACAGTTGATTTTAAATTACTATGCGTTAATCTTGAGGTTATAAAGGCGAGAAGTATACTAAAGGCAAGCATAACAACCGTCATGAAAAGCATAGAGGGGAGATGGGTCCCCATTTCAATAAGTGTCTGGCTGGTAAATTGTCTTCCAATGAGGTAGCCAATAACAAGGAGTCCGATATCTCGAAATGAGAAAGGTAATTTCGGAGAGATTTTGGCAAGCCGCACATAAAGGATCGTACTGAACATGGGGCCAAGCAGCCAAGATAGGGGAAGCTGGCATACTTGAAACACCCATCCTCCAAGTACAGCGCTTAAACATAAGAAAAGTAATGACATAATTTCGATCCCTTCATAAAGAAATAAGTACTTTCATTATACTACTTATTTCTCCTTAAAATGAAGAATCTCTTGTTTATTGGTGATTCGTTCCTTTATAACTAATTTCCTTCACTTTTACTTTTTCTAATACCCATTCTTCCTTTTTCCATATCCACCAAGTTTCTAAGTAACCAATCGTATCAACTGTCGCCAGTCCACTAATTCTTTGTTTCCCTTTCATCGCCGTTTGATTGTTAAATCGTGTTACTTTTAATTCAGAGAAAGGGGATAAAATTAATTCAGTTGGTTCATTTAATCTTCCTTTATGGTAAAGACCTAGTTTCTCATAATGGTTTCTCCGATCATACAAATCGAAAATATATGTTTTTTCTTTGTTTATTTTTATTTCAGCTTTATAGGCATCTTTAAACTGACTTTCAACCGATGCCAACTCTGGTTTTTCCAATTCTATTAAATGATTGCCTTGCAGTTGAAAGAAATAAAAGTTTTTTTCTGTCCCTCTTTCATTCGCAGAAACAGTAAGTAATATTTCTTTCTGATGATCATCATTTATATCGATTATATGTAATGTAGGATCAAATCCGCCTTCCACTGTTAGAGTGGCGCCCTTATCTTTTCCTTTCGTTACCTTCAGGGAAAATTCCTTAAAGAAATTACTATTTTCAGGCTGATCGGATGCATCTCCTTTTAATTGCACAATTTCTTCCTGCTCATCATTAGTTATATCAATTTTTTCTTCCAAAATTAATTTGTTTGTTTTATCTTCTTTTTCCATTGCATATACACCAGTAATAGCAGTTAAAGTCATCAAAAAGAAAGCACATAAAGCAACAAGCATTTCCCTTCTCATGCTAAAACCTCCCTATGTCTTATTACTTTTAGAGTGTCCTTTTTTGGTAAAATCATGTAAGAAAGGAAAAGAAAATTTAATAGAAGGTTTTTGCATAAAGTAAAGCGGCATTATTAGAAGGTAAATGAGCTCTATCGTTCTTGATTTTCGTATTAAAAAAGCGGGGGTTGCTCGGATAAAGGCTGCTATTTTCAGTGGTATTATAAAAAGTAGTATTCATTTGTTTGATGAACGCTATTTTCACCGGCATTCTTCGCAAAAGTGGTTTTCTTTCATTCGATGAACACTTTTTCCCCCTACGTTCTCTTCAATAGAGGTTTTCATCGCTTTTTCCTATATCCAAAACTTATTCATTTATAAAAAGAAGTTCCCGATTCGCAGGTTAACCTTGCGAATCAGAAACCTCTTATTCTAATATTATTTATACTTGCTCATCGCTAACTTTTTCTTCCCATAATTCAACAATTTTACCTGCTTCTGTTTCATCGATAATAAAGGATCCATTTGAATAGCGATCATTAAAACGAAGATCTGCTGTTTTCACCGATTCAATATCGCCTTTTTCGGTTTGAATATAAATGGTATCTTGTGCCCCAGCTATTGTCATCCCAACAATTCGGTGTGGATTTGCTTTTAATTCTCGAAGCATAATCAAGCCTCGTTTTGCTCTTCCAGAAAACTCAAATTCAGTGAGTTTCATTTTTTTTATGGAACCGCGTTGCGTAATAATAACGACGCTTTCCTGCTGAGGATTTGTTATAACTTTACCAGCAACAACATAATCATTGTCTTTAAGATTAATACCTTTTACACCAGCTGCTCTTGCGCCAACGATATTGATTTCTTCTTCATGGAATCGTAAGGCATAGCCGATATGAGTTGCTATTAAAACTTCTTGTTTACCGTTTGTTAGGAAAACATCTACTACTTCGTCGTCTCCTTTTAGGTTAATAGCAACTAATGGTTTAGAGTAACGCTGTGCTTTATAGTTAATCAACTCTGTTTTCTTTGCCATACCATTTTTCGTAAAGAAAAGCAGATATTGAGTTTGTTCAAAATCTTTTATAGGCATCGCCTTAATAATCGATTCATCTCGGTCAATTGGTATAATATTGGAAATATGCTGACCGAGATCCTTCCAGCGTATATCTGGCAATTCGTGTACCGGTAAATAGAGATAATTGCCTTTGTCTGTAAACAATAACAAGACTTCAGTTGTGTTTACATCTATCTTAGCAAGTATTCTATCTGTATCTTTCATGCCAAAATCTTGGCCATTGCTCGCTGCATAAGAACGCTGGCTTGTGCGCTTAATATATCCATCTTTCGTTACAGTGACAATTACATCTTCACTCGCTATTAAGACTTCAAGATTGATTTTAATTTCTTCAATTTCATCTTGTATTAATGTACGTCTTTCACTAACAAAGCGTTTTTTTACGTCTTTTAGTTCTTTTTTAATAACCGAAAGCAATTTCTTTTCACTTGCTAGGATTGCCGTCCACTCTTCAATTTTTTTAGCCAACTCTGCCGCCTCTGCTTCTAATGCCGTTATATCTGTATTGGTTAAGCGGTATAACTGTAAAGACACAATTGCTTCTGCTTGAGGCTCAGTAAATTGAAAAGCAGCCATTAAGTTATTTTTCGCATCTCGTTTATCTTTTGATGCGCGGATCGTTGCTATAACCTCATCAAGAATAGATAATGCTTTAATTAATCCATCCACAATATGCTCTCGATCTTTAGCTTTTTGCAAGTCGAATTCAGTACGTCGTTTAATCGTTTCTTTTTGATGCTCGATATAAGCATCAAGTAAAGCGATAATTCCCATTAACTTTGGACGTTTATTATGAATGGCAACCATATTAAAGCTGTAGGTAATCTGTAGATCGGTATTTTTAAATAAGAAATTTAGAATTCCGTTTGCATCTACTTCTTTTTTTAACTCAATTACAATTCGCAATCCTGTACGATCCGTTTCATCTCTTACTTCTGCAATTCCTTCAACTTTACGATCCAAACGCAATTCATCAATCTTTTTCACAAGATTGCTTTTATTTAGCTCATAAGGAACCTCGGTAATGACAATTTGCTGCTTGCCGCCTCTTAATGTTTCAATTTCTGTTTTCCCGCGAACAATGATTTTCCCTTTACCAGTCTCATATGCCTTTTTAATGCCTTCTACTCCTTGGATAATACCACCAGTCGGAAAATCTGGACCTTTTATATGTTTCATAACGTCTTCCACTGTACAATTTGGTGAATCCATGCGCTCAATCACACCATCGATAACTTCTCCCAAATGATGTGGTGGTATATCTGTTGCATATCCTGCCGAGATACCTGTAGAACCATTCACTAACAAATTCGGAAATTTCGCTGGTAATACCGTTGGTTCATTGGATGTATCATCAAAGTTTGGAATGAAATCAACTGTTCTTTTTTCAATATCACGGAGTAACTCTGCAGAAATAGCCGATAATCTAGCCTCTGTATAACGCATAGCTGCCGGCGGATCCCCGTCAATACTACCGTTATTTCCGTGCATTTCAATTAGGACATTACGTACCTTCCATTCTTGACTCATTCTTACCATCGCATCATATACAGAAGAATCGCCGTGGGGATGGTAATTACCAATAACATTCCCGACTGTTTTTGCTGATTTACGGAAATGTTTATCATGTGTATTTCCTTCTTCATGCATCGCATAAAGAATACGACGCTGAACAGGCTTTAATCCATCTCTCGCATCCGGTAACGCCCGTTCTTGAATAATGTATTTACTATACCGTCCAAAACGATCACCGAGAACATCCTCTAAAGGTAAATCACGGTATTGCTCTAATGAACTCATGATGGACTCTCCTCCTCAGTGACCATAATATTTTCATTTTCGAGAATATTGCCTTCTTCTTCTAATCCAAATGCAACATTCGATTCAATCCATTTTCTACGTGGCTCGACCTTATCACCCATTAATGTTGTGACACGACGCTCTGCACGGGCCAGATCATCTATCTTAACTCGTATTAATGTTCTTGTTTCAGGATTCATCGTTGTTTCCCAAAGTTGATCGGCATTCATCTCGCCAAGACCTTTATACCTTTGCAAAATATAGCCTTTCCCCACTTTTTTAATGGTATCTTGCAAGTCATCATCACTCCATGAGTATTCAATGACTTCTTTTTTTCCAGAACCTTTACTAACCTTATACAATGGAGGTAAAGCGATATATACCTTACCTGCTTCCACTAGAGGTTTCATATAGCGATAGAAAAATGTTAATAGAAGTACTTGAATATGTGCACCGTCTGTATCAGCATCTGTCATGATGATGACTTTATCATAGTTTGAATCCTCTACTTTAAAGTCGGCTCCCACTCCAGCTCCAATCGCATGAATAATTGTGTTGATCTCTTCGTTTTTAAAGATATCTGCAAGCTTTGCTTTTTCTGTATTAATTACTTTTCCCCGCAATGGAAGAACAGCTTGAAAGCGGCGATCTCGCCCTTGTTTTGCGGAACCACCAGCAGAATCTCCTTCCACTAAATATAATTCATTTCTTTGTGGGTTTTTCGATTGGGCAGGAGTTAGCTTACCAGAAAGAACAGCCTCTCCACGTTTACGTTTTTTCCCGCTTCTTGCTTCTTCTCTTGCTTTTCGAGCAGCTTCTCTAGCTTGTGCCGCTTTAATCGATTTTTTAATTAAAAGGGAGCTGACTTCAGGATTTTCCTCAAAGAAATAAGCTAAGTGTTCAGAAACAACAGCATCCACAGCTGATCTTGCCTCACTTGTCCCTAATTTTCCTTTTGTCTGCCCTTCAAATTGTAATAAATCTTCCGGTACACGTACAGAAACGATAGCAGATAAACCTTCACGGATATCGGAACCATCCAAGTTTTTATCCTTTTCTTTCAGAAGATTAACTTTACGCGCATATTCGTTAAACATACGAGTCATGGCTGTTTTGGCCCCAGCTTCATGTGTCCCGCCATCCTTTGTGCGGACATTATTAACAAAGGACAAAACATTCTCTGAATAGCCATCGTTGAATTGAAAAGCATATTCCACTTCAATCCCGTTACTTTCGCCTTCAAGACTTACGACTGGATGCAAGGTATCTTTCTCTTCATTTAAATATTCAACAAATGCTTCTATTCCATTTTCATAATGGAAAACACCGTGCTCATTATTTCTTTCATCGATAATTTCAATTCTTAGCCCTTTTAATAAAAAGGCAGATTCTCTTAATCGTTCACAAAGCGTTTCATAATTATAAGTGGTTGTTGAAAATATCGCTGGATCTGGCTTAAAGTGAATCGTTGTTCCAGTTTGATTTGTTTTCCCGACTTTTTCTAGTGTGGTGACAGGTTTTCCGCCGTTTTCAAAACGTTGTTCATAAATAAAGCCATCGCGCTTGATCTTTACAACAACCCATTCTGATAATGCGTTCACAACAGAAGCACCTACACCATGTAAGCCGCCACTTGTTTTGTAACCGCCTTGTCCAAATTTTCCTCCAGCATGAAGAATGGTAAAGATAACTTCAGGAGTTGGCTTTCCAATCTTATGCATTCCAGTCGGCATTCCACGTCCTCTATCTTTGACACTAATGGAATTGTCGCGATGAATTTTTACAATAATTGCATCTCCATATCCAGCCAGTGCTTCATCGACTGCGTTATCTACAATTTCATATACAAGATGATGCAAACCTCTAGAATCTGTACTCCCGATATACATACCTGGACGTTTTCTGACAGCTTCTAAACCTTCTAACACCTGAATGGCATCATCATTATATTCGAATGCTTGCTGATTTTTTGCCACTGACATACCCCTTTCACTTCTACAAATCCGACATAGTATCTTTCTATGTATCATGTCGAACAATTGTTTATGTATTCGTCTAAAAAACGAATTATCCTCTAAGATTCAAAACATTTATCGGAAAATTGTTTATTAGGCAGTTAAGAATTTTTGTCACTTTCTTATATAAAACTGTAATTTCTATCGTTAACAATAATTCTAAAACAGCCCTGCTTTTTATTAGACGAGTTTAAAAGAAGGCTTTTTCTACTAACCTTCTTTTTTCAAATTATCGAATTTTAATAAACAGTTGTTGATACCTGTCTGATTAAGAACATTTGTTCTTATTTCGTATTGTAGCACATATTCTCATTTTTCACGTTCATTTTCCATTTTATCTTTCGATTTTTTCCCGACAAAACCAATATTATACCAATAATGGCAAAAGCAAAAGATTTTTTTAAAGAGGATTTCCTCTTTTTATCTATATTATGTTAACACAGATTCTATGGAAAAACGAATAAGATTATAAATACTGTCTTCTTTTTTTTAAAATTGATAACGTTTTAACCACTCAAACAAACAGTCTTTATAGGATAAATGCTATTCTATTACAAACGACAAAGCAGAATGATTAGTGACAACCATTCTGCTTTGTCGTTTCCTATTTTGTCATCGCATGTTCTACTTTAATGCAGCGATCCATGATTACCGTATAGCCTTTTTCTGTTAGATCATGAAATGTTTCTTCATGTACAAGCCCCAATTGAGCCCAAAATACATCTGCATCTATTTTTTCAAAGTCAGCTGCAACCTCTGGTAAGAATTCCGATCTTCTAAATACATTAACAATATCAACATGTCCCTCGATATCTGTTAATTGCTTAACTGCTTTTACACCTAGCACTTCGTCCACCGTTGGATTTACGGGGATAATTTCATATCCTGCCTTTTGCATTGCCTCTGAAACCATATAGGATGTTCTGGAAGGATTATCGCTTAAGCCAACTACCGCAATTTTTTTCGCTTTTTTTAAAATTTTTCCAATTTCTTCTCGACTTGGATTTTCAATTGTCATTAAAATCGCTCCTTTTCCAATTCATTTCTAGTATATTTCCCCAAAGAGGGAAGAAAAAACGATGGAAAGCATAATAGAATACACTATAACAATAGCAAATTTTGCCACACTTCAAAAGAAAATTGCATTATTTACAAAGATTTATTCCTACATAAAGTTTTTAGCAATATCTAAACATCTGCAGGGATCATTTTCAAATAATACCTTAAATTCCCCACTTATCATTCTAATAAATGCTCGCAAGACTTATATCGGTTCCCAGAAAGCACGCTTTTCCATTATTTTATATTGAACACTGAAGCAATATTATTCATTATAATTCCCTCTATCCCTTCCAAAATAGTTACTCTAAAAACAATGTGCTTCCATTTTTTAATTCATTATCGCTTCTTTTTAAAACAAAATTGGTATTTATTACTAGCCTTTTTCCTTTGTTTTTTTAGAAAAAAAAGTAGAAACATCCAGCGAAAAAAATATTTTCAAAAGTTACTTATATACTGCTTATCCCTGCCGATATAGTAGTGTAAATATTATTTTAACTTAAAGGAGAAATCTGCTTGAAACTACTAAAAAATCTAAATATTACCAAGAAACTTTTTATCATTATTTTAGTAAGTGCCCTTTCTCTGGGAACTATTGGATACACGGGATTGCACTACATTAAAGATATGGCAAAAGATTCACAAGAAATGTATGAGAAAAGTTTAATACCGATATCCAATCTTATGCAGATGAGAATTAACACAAGAGCTAGTAATGGCTACACTTTAGAGCTCTTACTTACTACTGATTCAGCCAAAAACAAACAATTAAATGATCAGTTAACAGCTACATCTCAAGAAACGGATCAGCTGTTGTCTGAATTTTTAAAAGAAAACTTAACAAGCGAGGAAAAAGAGCTTGTTACCGTATATAACGAAGAAATGCAAAAGTTAAATGATGCAAGAAAAGATGTTATCTCACTTGCCTTACAAAATAAAAATGAAGAAGCCTACCGTATTTTTACAACTGATGTTGAGGAATATAGAATCAAAGTAAATGACACTCTTACAGCGCTTCAAAACTTAAAAGCTTCTTCTGCAGAAGCTACTTATAAAGAAAACTTAGATAGTGTACAAAAAATTACTATTTTTGTCTTTATCATTAGTATTGTTGCTCTCATTCTCTTATTATTTATTAGTCTTATTATCAGTCGTATGATTGTAAGACCAGTAAAACAAATAAAAGATTTGTTATTTAAAGCAGAACAAGGAGACTTTACAGTAAAAGGAACCTATCAATCAAAAGATGAAATAGGTGAACTAACTACCTCTTTCAACCGAATGACGGAGAAACTCCGAAATGTATTTAGCACTGTTCAGGAATCCTCACAGCATGTAGCGTCTGCATCGGAAGAACTTAGTGCAAGTGCAGAACAAAATAGCAGTGCAAGTGAGCATATAAGCCTGACTATTCAAGAATTAGCAACTGGCTCTGAAACACAAGTAATGAAGGTAAAAGAAAGCAATCAAGTCATCACAACAATCTCGGAACATACAAATTCAATTGCTGCACATACGGAAAAAATGTCTGAAAACGTTAAGCATGCATCTGAAGTGTCGACAGAAGGCAACGAAGCTATTCAACAAGTAAATAAGCAAATGAATTCGATATACTTAAACGTTAATAGTCTTTCAGATGCAATAAGCATTTTAAATGAACGTTCAACCGAAATTGGCCAAATCACGGATGTTATTACCGGAATCTCAGCCCAAACAAACCTGTTAGCTTTAAATGCAGCTATCGAAGCTGCTAGAGCTGGTGAGCACGGAAAAGGATTTGCGGTTGTTGCCGACGAAGTAAGAAAACTTGCAGAAGAATCAACGGCCTCTACCGAAAATATTGCGAAGCTAATCCACATGATCCAAAAGGATACTGAGCAAACCATTGAAACAATGAAAAAAGCTTCCAACGAAGTTCAATCTGGATTAGATATTGTGCAGATTGCCGGAAACTCTTTTCAAAAAATTGAAATAGCTGTAAAGAATGTAGTTGGTCAAATCGAAGAAATATCGAAAGCCTTAGTGAAATTCACAGAAGGTACAGACATTATTAACCATACAATTTACGAAGTAAGTGATGTTGCGATTGAATCCGCAAATAGGACACAAAATATATCTGCAGCAACCCAACAACAGCTTGCTTCTATGGAGGAAATTTCCTCTTCTTCCTTATCTCTTGCAAAATTAGCTGAAGAGTTACAAACAATAGTTAATTTATTTAAGATATAAAATGCTATCAAAAACCACTTTCCTTTGTATGGGAAAGTGGTTTTTAAGCATTACTTATTGTTCTTTTTTCTCTAAAGATAAAGCAGACCATGCTGCTTCATTAGCAAAGGTACGCGACCAACTCGCAAGTCCAGCTAAGTTATACTTTTCGACTAATTCTGCTCTCTTCGTTAAAGATAATTCATCTTCCAGCCAAATTTTAAAGGTTGATTTCGTTTTTTTATCATAATATTCCCCATAATTTTGACCGCTCGCTTCATCATAGGTAGGAGTAACTTTATGTTCTTTTAACCACTCCTCCACACTTTCCATCGAAAGTGATTTAGAGGATAATTCTCCATTTTCTTTTTCTTCCCATAGTCGCGCATATAATGGTACTCCGAGGACAAGCTTATCATTTGGAACAATGTCAAGTAATGTTTCTAAATTTGCTTCAACCCATGGAAAACTTGCCACACTTCCAGGATTCGGGCTTGTTGCCCAATGCTCATCATATGCCATTACAACAAGATAATCGACAATCTCAGCTAAATGGTCTCGCTGTAAGAATGCTGAATAATTTCCGCCAGCTATAAACGTTATATCCATTGACACAGTCAGACCCGCATCATGTAAATAAGGTGTAGCTTCTCTCACAAATTGGGTGATATATTTGCCATCTTCTTCCCGAACATTTTCAATATCAATGTTAATTCCATCTAAATCGTACATTTCACTATAGACTAAGAGTTGTCTAATCACCGTTTGCCTTTTCTGATAGTCTTTGAATACTTCGTGTGTTTTATCAGGATCAAAATCATTAGAAAACAATCCCCACACTTGATAGTCTTGTTTATGCGCCCAATTAACATAAGCTTTTGAGCCTAAATTACTAACATTACCATCATTCCCCTTCAGTTTAAACCAAGTTGGGGATACAACATTTACACCGTGCATTTTTGAAATCATTGAAGTATCTGGATTTCTTGAATAAACAGCTTCCCATGTTAATTGGATTGGTCCATTGACCTTCTTCAATTTAGGTTCTTTCTGTTCTAATTCAACTTCAACAACCTCTGATTTCCCTTTATCTACATATTGCTTTTTTACAAACCCAGCAATTCCATTCGCTTTTCTTACAAAATAAAAATCATCTACATCTTTTTCAATTGTTACATGCTCACCAGGTGCTAATTCCCCTGTGTAAGGAGATCGTAATGCAGCCTCTGAACGCAATCTGGTGAAATCCTTTCTAACTTTTTTCGTAGTAAATATTCCACTTGCTCTTTTTTGTCCATTTTCCTCTAAAAGCACCACATGGTCAGTCTCTACTAAAGTGTATTGGATTGGATAAAAGCTTGCTAATGGATCTAAGGCCAAGTAAACTGTTCCATTCTCATCTCTTAATGGATGAAAGGAAAGTTTAGTGTTCTTATTATTTACATAATAGGAAACAGAATCGGACGGAAATTGGATCACTTTATCTTTAGTCGTTACAATAACGGAATTACTATTCTCATCATAAGTGATACTTTCATCTATTTTTTCTTGCCAAATATTTAGCGGCAAATAAACCGTCCCCTTGTCTATAATGGCATTGCCGACTTGTTCTCCATTTAATAATACAGGATTTTCCCCTTTGAAATAATCCACCTTATCCTTATTGCCAAATGGGTAAAACATTAGCATAATGAAAGATATAGCGACTATTAATGCCGCTATGATAATACCGCCAATTAATTTTCTCTTTGTTGGCTTTTTTTGAAATGAATAATTTATTTCTGTCATTTTTACCTCCTTGAAGTAGTCCCTGCAAACGGATTCTATCAAAATCTAGACGATTTTCGAATGATAATAGTTTCATATTAACACAGAATTCGACAAAAAATAGAACCATCCAAACGGAAGGATGGCTCCCTTACTTAAGTTCTATAAAGTTATTACTAGTTCAGGAATACGGTATACATCCATTCTTTTTTCGATTCTCTACTCCTATGTCTTTTTCTATTCTAAATCTTTTAAATTTATCTTTTTAACAGAAAAAGAAAAGAAAACACTGATAATCACATAGTAAAACCTAAAATAGCAAAACAGTCTGTTGCAACTACGATTAGTTCTTTCTGCAGCATGATATATCTCCAACCGAAAGAACTAAGCAAAAATATTAATGGAAAAAATAAGAATAAAAGGATGAATATAAAATTTCTCTTATTATTCATTACCAATTCTCACCTCACTTCTGGAAGTACCTTCTAATATGCTTATCAATACCTTATTTATTGTACTCAAGGAAGGTTTTCCTATATCCATAAAATGACCGGAAGCCTTTGCTTTCATAATAAGTATTAGAAGTACTGCTAGCAAGCATTTCCACTCTGGTTAAGGGGTATTTACTATGTACATAGTATAAGAGTGCTTCCCCAAGACCAATCCCTCTATAGTTCGGATCAACGAGTAATTCGCAAATAAACAAAGTAATCGAACGATCGGTAATACCTCTAATATAGCCTATTAATTGATCATTAAGAGTAGCGACATAGGCAGCATTCGAATGATTCCAGGCAGACTTAGTATCTTCTTTATTCTCTACTAAGTTAGTCCAGTGTTCGAGTTTGTTTAATTCATGAATCGATTGGAAATCATCTTCTTTATATGGACGAATTTGAATAGCTAACCCATTTTTTAAATTAATCACTTTCACACACCTACTTTTCTAATTTTTAAATATTATAGTGGTCATTGGCGTATTGCAATCTTTCATTATTAAAAATCTGATTTTCCTTTTTGGAATATTGTACCATATGATAAGAAAAGACGCTCCTAAAGGAACGTCACAGCTTGTTGACAAAAGGAATTTAGGAAATGCAAATGGAATTATTATGCATTGATTGGAGTGAAAGGGGTGAGACTCCCTCGAGGAAAGTTGATATACCAACGTTTACAGCGTTATTTTTTTAGTCCAATATTTTTTTAGGAAAACTCTTTGAATCATATTTTAACTAACTATTCCATTAATTATAATATTTGGTAAGTAAGTGGACGCGACGCTAGAGCCAATAGGGATTTATTGACAAATATACACTATTAGATGCATCCGGTATCTCTACTCTTCTTATGAGGACGTACCCTCCCATGTCTCTTAGCGTCGCGCGCTTACATTCCTTCGTTTGGTCTCATCATAAGGCAGAGGCTGGCATCATGCTCCTGTATGGACTCTAAGTCGTAAGTCTCTCTAAAAGCCAGCTTTCCTGTCATCTTTTTGAATATAACCGTCTTATAGATTTTTATTTGGGTTGGAGGATAGAGAGATCTTGTCTCATTCGCTCCTTATCAAACAGTACTTCTTGCTGACAAAGTCCATGAAAAATCTTTAACATTTTATTACATAGAACGACTAATGCTTCTTTCTTCTTCAAAGGGTTTTCTTTTCTAGAGATATAATACTGATATAAATCATAAAAGGTTTCATTATTTCTAATCAAAGGCAAGACAGCACGATAGAGAAGGGCTCGCAGCTTTCTTCTCCCTCTTTTGGAGATTCGCTTTTGTCCAATCATCTTTCCAGAAGAGTTCTCTCGTAAGGTTAATCCCGCTAATTTAATAAGTTGGCGTGGATGTTTATAATGCTTGAGAGAACCCACTTCTGCTAGTAAATCTATAACGGTAGTTTCCCCAATGCCAGGGATTGATAATAAATAATGATATTCCGCTTGTTGCTCTGCTAGTGTCTTTAAACTTTCATTTACCTGTTCTAATTGCTTTGTCAGAAGTTCGTATTGAGTAATTAAAGAGTAAATTTCTATACGAGCCATATTGGAGCCTTCTGTTAATCCAATAGATTGTACCGCCACTCTCTTTAGTTGTGCTATTTTAGGTCTTGCTGGATACTTTAGTTTTTCCTTTTCCAAGTATAAAAGGACTAACTCCTCGATTTCTTTTTCCATTAAGTCTACTGGTAAAGGGGTATGTTTTAATATGGCACATGCATTCAGCCCTAAATCTTTAAATGCTACTTTAAATTCAGGAAAGTAACGATCCGTCCAGCGAATGATACGATTCTTCACTTTCGAAATGTCCTTTTTCAGATTCCACCGAATAGAGGAACCTTCTCTAAGCTCTGCTTCTATTCCTTCTATTTGACGAGGATCACTAAAGTATCCATTGGTTATTAGTTTAGCAATGACTCTCGCATCCTTCTTATCATTCTTCGTTTGTAAGTTATCATCCAACTCCTTGGAACGATTCACATGTAGAGGATTGACCATGACAAAACGAATATCATTTTGGGTAAGAAAAGCAGCTAAATTCATCCAATAGTGCCCAGTAGGCTCGAATCCAATCAATAAATCATCCTTTTGATGAATTGCCTTTAGATTTTGAAGCTTGAGATAAAATTGATGAAAACCATGATGAGACTGGTGGATAGAAAAAGAGGTACTTAACTCAACCCCTCGATCGTCCACCGCACATGCATAGTGTGTATTTTTAGCAATGTCAATTCCAATGATTAAAGTGGAAGTAGACACTTGATTTAAACGGTGATTACGGGTATTATTCATAATAGATTCTCCTTCTGACGCTGTGTTGATTGGTCTCAATATAAGCATCATAAAGGAGGATCTTTTTTTGTGCAATACCACAGAAACTAATCCCACAGGAATGCTCCTGTGGGATCTGCGAGACAGTCTGAGACCCTGCAGGCCTTTATGAACTGCACCCCAATTATTGGACACCACAAGAATTGGGGCTTTTGTATGGATAAAAGAAAACGGTGGACTATAGAAGAAAAAATATCAGCTATTGTACTATATGAAAGTGGCAAATTTTCCTTTCTTGAAGTTGCTAATCGTATCGGGATCGATAAAAAATCAGTCATAAAGTGGTGGAAGTTATATCAAATGCATGGAGTAGAGGCACTAATGCCCCGAAATAGTTGCACGGTGTATGAATCCTCCTTTAAACTGGAGGTACTAAAATATCGTGTAGAGACAGGGGCATCTTATCTGAATACTGCCACTTACTTTAACTTACCTTCCCCGTATACTATCCAACGGTGGGAGGAGAAGTATAATCGTCTAGGGGAAGTAGCCTTTGTTTCCAGGAAAGAGGAGAAATCTACCATGGAGAAAAAAGGACAAGCAGAGAAAGATGAAATCAAAGAAATAAAGGGAGAATTAGAACGATTACGTATGGAAAATGCGTATTTAAAAAAGTTGAATGCCTTAGTTCAAGACAAGGAAAAGTCACCAAACAAGACAAAATAAAGGTCGTGTATGAACTAAGGCATGAATATCCGGTGAATAAGTTATGCAAAATAGCGAATATTCGTCGCAGTACGTATTACTATGGAGTTAAGTTAATGAATCAGCCAGATCCCGATGAAAATTGGAAAAAGGAGATTACCTCTATCTTTGTTGAAAATAAAGGTCGTTATGGATATCGTCGTGTTTGGAGTGAATTAAAGAACAGGGGATATAAAATCAATCACAAAAAAGTGCAAAGAATCATGAAAATACTAGGCTTAAAATGTATGATTCGATTGAAAAAATATAAGTCTTATAAAGGAGTAGTAGGAAAAACTGCTCCCCATCTATTGAAAAGAGACTTTACTGCAAGAAAACCGAATGAAAAATGGGTAACAGATATCACCGAATTCAAGCTATTTGGCGAAAAGGTCTATTTATCTCCTGTTTTAGATTTATTTAACCAAGAGATTATTACGTATACCACAGGATCTAGACCGACCTATTCGCTAGTATCGGAAATGTTACAAAAGGCTATGAAGCGCTTGCCCAAGAAATATACAAATCTCCTGTTACATTCGGATCAAGGATGGCATTATCAGATGAAGTCTTATCGTGAATCCTTAAAGGAACGGAAAATCACACAAAGTATGTCGCGAAAAGGAAACTGTTACGACAATGCGGTAATGGAGAATTTTTTTGGCATTCTAAAATCAGAGTTTTTCTATTCCATGGAATTTAAAAATAAAGAGCATTTTTTAAAAGAACTAGAAAAATATATTTATTACTACAACCATAAACGAATTAAAACAAAACTAAATGGTCTGAGTCCAACAGAATATCGAACTCAGACCATAGGTTAAAATAATGTGTTTAATTTTTGGGGGTCACTGCATTTAGGCCGAAGCGGCTCAGCGCGAGCCCCACGGAAAGCGAACCCCTGCAACGGAAATCAACTCTTATTTAAAAGAATGTATATTTATAAACTAAGACAAACTCCTAATTACCGAATTAGGAGTTTGTCGACAGTCTGAGACGCTCCTAAAGGAACGTCTTCTTTTTGTACTCTTTAATTTTTAGAAACACCATTTACAGGTCGATCAAGTACAATACGCGGAGCAGAAACTACTAAAAGAACAAGAATAATCGAACATAAAATAGTTGCTCCTAAGTAGGAACCACCGTTTACAATCAAGGAATTGATAAATGGTGACATACCTTCTGGTGCAAATTTTGCCCATACAGTTACACCTGCAATAAAATGCCAAATATAGCGAGTAAACCCACCAACAACCACTGCCAAAATAATTAAGCCAGTCGCTAATCCTTTTTGTTCCGTTTTTAAAGCATTTTGAATTGAGGAAGCAAATAGTCCAGCAAAACCAATACAAGCAAATGCAACTAAATATTCTAAAATTACTTGCCAGAATGTTAAAGCTTGTAAATCAAAAACTATTTGCAGTAGCCCCCATAAAAATCCTGCACTTGCACTAGCTTTAAAGCCCCAGCGAAATGCAACGATAAAAATAGGTACCATGGCAAAAGAAATCGAAGTATTAAATATTGGGATAGATGGCAATAAATCAAGGATAAGTGCAATTGCCGCCATGATTGCCACTTCTATCATGACAACTAATTTCATATTTTTCATAAAAAAATCTCCTTTTTCTGCAGACCAAAAGGAGAACTAACGCGCGAAATGAATAATATAGCAATACTATATAAACTCTTCCCACATTCCTACGTTAGAATTAACTAACAGGTTCGAAGGGTCAGATCGATTGATCACTCTCAGCATTACGCTCCCCTTGTGGTTTGCTTTTTATCAAATTACATTTATTATAACATAGATTCTCCTTATAAATAGACGTTTTCCTTAAATAAATAAAATTCAGACGTTAATGTTTATAGCATCAATAATGAGATTTTTAAACTGTTTGGGTTATGTTTATTTGTTTTTTAGAATTTGTTTCCTTTTTAACAACATAAATCATTAATAACAAACCTAATATCCCAAATGAGAATAATCCTAAAGACATCGTTAAGGCAGAAATTTGGGTGCTTATCGTAATTGCTAAGCCAGCTACTATCATCTGTCCTTGACCAATCAATCCATTCAGAGCTAAATAAGAGCTACGGTAATTTTCATTCACTAAATCTGCAAGGATGCTTTGATTAATCGGAACATACATCAATTCGCCTATTGAAATAAACAGCATCATCATAATAAGCCATAATGGTGACGAGATATAGGTTAGGATACAAAAACTAACCACAAATAAACACATTCCTATAAAATATTGCTTATTGTCCGATATTTTTTTCATCATCCATGTAACAATACCTACACAAAAAACTACCAGTATAGTATTTTCCGCATGAAGAATTCCCACCATATTGATACCATTTACAGGAAGGATTCCAAAAAGGTTAGTATCTTGCATTGTATCTCTTAAATGAATGGCAATATAATTTGTTAAGTGGCTCTCAAGAGAGAAGATAAGGAAGCAGGAAAGTAAGTAAATCATAAAAGTCCGGTCTTTCCAGACATGAAGATAATTAGACCAAATAGTAAATTTAGATTTATTGTCGCTCCTTAAAAATTTATTTTTCATAAGAGATTCTTTAATAAATACATAGGTAACTAAGCTTGATCCAAGTGACACAATACCAACTAATAGGAAGAAATAGAAATGATAGTCAATAAAGAAAAATGCTCCTGTGATAGTACCAAGTGCGGTTGCTAAATTTGCTAGCCAATACATCGCTGTAAAAACAAATTTCCGTTGCTCTGCCAATACTAAATCATGAATCATTGCTGTAGATGCAGGGAAAAACATGCCATTAAAAAATAAATTGATCATAAATAAACCAGCGCTTATATATGGTAGATTAATCCATGGTGAATTAAAGACTGCAATAAAAAGATAGGTTATTCCTATGCCCGCTTCTGCTATTATCATCATTTTTCTTCTCCCGATTCTGTCTGCCAAGTAGCCGCCGATTAATGCGCCTACTATACCAGAGAGAATGACTATGATGACAATTACTCCTGTTACCGTTGTTCCGATTAGTGAGCTAAAATAAACAGATATATAAGGGATGATTGCACTTGATGTTAAAGAAGTAATAAACTGCAAATACATGCGGATACGAAGGGAAATATGTAATTGGCTAAATGTTATCATCGGCATATTCCCCTTCCATACCAAATAAACGGTAAGCTTGATTTGTAAATGTGCTTGTAAACATAGCATGCGCATGATCTGAATAGGTTAACCGAGCTCCCATTAGGAAAGCCAGATATCCATACCCGACCTCTTTGGAGTTACTTTTTGGCAAGAAGCCTTTTTCCATTCCTATATGAACAATTTCTTGAATATAAACTAAAAATAGTTCGACAAATTCATCTAATGCATGAATTTCAGCGAATCTATCTGGCTGCCCAATCACATATTGGACAATACGAAGTTCTTTTTCGGACTCCATGAATAAATTCAGATGTTTTCGAATGATATATTTAAGTTTTTCTTCAGTTAAATCAGTAAGTTCATTTTTGGTTTCATTTATTATCTCCTTAAATAATTGGAGAGGTCTATTTACACATTCTGTAAACAAAGTTTCTTTATTTTCATAATAAGTAAATACTGTTCCAAAACTAACACCTGCTTCTGCAGCAATATCCTTAATGGTTGTTTTACTAAAACCGTTATGTGAAAACAACTTTAAAGCAGCTTGATAAATATCTTCTTTTTTTTGTTCAGATCTTGGTTTAGCCATTTGAATTCCCCACTTATTAAATGATTGATTAATCAATCATATTATATAAAAGAAAATATTGGTAGTCAAACTCTTTTTGTGAAATTTTCAAACTATTTATCCCCTTACTAAAAACTCCCTTATTAAGGGAGTGAAGTAAATGTATGCCGCTCGTTGCTGCCGCTTATATCGTAAACAAATCCTTCACCTGTAATTTATCTCTTCTTAATGATTGATATTCACAAGAGAAAGGCTTTGTTACATAGTCCCTTACCCATTCATCGTGGTATTTTAGAATCTTTCTAATAGCTTCCACTATATAATATACTTCTGCGTTGCTCATTGTAGGATGTAAGGATATTCGCACCCACCCTGGTTTATGGGAAAAATCTCCTTCTTGTATTTCTTTGCTTATTGCTTTGGAATATTCCTTTGTAATTGGTAGTAAATAATGTCCGTATGGACCAGCACACGAACAGCCGCCCCTTACTTGTATACCAAAGCGATCATTCAATAATTGTACGACTAAATCATAATGAATATCTTCACAAATAAACGAGATAATGCCTAACCTATCTTCATTTTCTCCTTCTAGTATGCGAACTCTATTGATTTTCTTCAGTTCTGACATAGCTAATTGAATTAACTCCTTCTCTCTAGCCGCTATTCTTTCTATTCCCATTTCTTCTTTTAGTTGTATACATAACGCTATTTTAATCGCTTGTAAAAATCCTGGTGTTCCCCCATCTTCCCGTTCTTCATCCTCTTTTTTGTAGAGGATATCTCCCCACTCATTCGTAAAATCAACGGTTCCCCCTCCTGGCTGATCCGGTATACTGGAATAAATAAGCTTCTTTGACATCACTAGCACTCCGCTTGTTCCCGGTCCACCTAGAAATTTATGAGGTGAAAAATAAATAGCATCTAATCGTTCCTCTTTATTATCAGGATGCATATTCATTTCCACATAAGGAGCTGATGCCGCAAAGTCAACAAAGCAATAGCCTTTATACTTATGCATTATTTTTGCCAGCTCGTGGTAATTTGTTTTCCTTCCAGTAACATTAGAGCATGCTGTAAATGCCCCTATTTTTAATGGGATGTCCTTATATCGCTCTAGCAAAGATTCTAAATGTTCCATGCTGACATCCCCATTGTCATTTGGCTTAATCATTATGACATCTGCATTTGTCTCCAGCCATGATAAATAATTAGAATGATGTTCCATATGAGTGACAAATACTACAGCAATTTTCTCCTTTTTCGCACATGCACAGCTATTCTTTAAACCTATTATTCTTTGTAATTTATTAACAACCCCTGTCATACCAAATCCATCGAATAAAATAATGTCATTTTCGTCTGCATGAACATGCTTTTTGATAATTCGCTTTGCTTCCTTATATGCCTTAGTCATATAAGTACCTGTAATATTTGACTCCGTATGTGTATTAGCAACATAAGGACCTAATTTATTGATAATCTTCTCTTCAATAGTCTTATATAATCTGCCGCTTGCCGTCCAATCCGCATATAGCAGCTGCTGCGTTCCATAAGGTGTAGAAAAGGTTACATTATTGCCAATGATATTATGCTTAATTTTTGAAAAATAATGTTCTAATTTAGTATGATATTGGTAGACAGACTCACCAACTTTAATTCTAATCAATTTAAATATCCCCTTTCTCTCTCCTTCTTTAACCTATGTCAAAATAAGAAGAGAGGTTATTGCATTTCGGATAGTTTGAAAAAAATTCATAAGAAGGATGGAACATATATGATGATTACCTTGCCTGATTATGCACTTGACTATATGGAGAACTTAAATCAATCTGGACGAAGCAAACTTACATTAAAACAGTACGAATCTGATTTAAAGAAATTTTTCAGCTGGCTTTCTACATACAAGGAAAATACTAAATTTGAAACAATAAAGGCATTAGGAGCTGATGACATTCGCGCTTACTTTCATTATTTAAAGGAAAAGCAACTGTCACAGGCAACAATACGCCGTCTGGCATCTGTCCTTAGCAGACTAATGATGTACCATCAATGTGTTTGTGCCCATGAAATTCATAAACTAGCTGAAGCTGCCCCATTGCGTTCCCTGACTACAAAAGATTTTATTACAAGTGAAGAATATAATAAATTATTGCAAAATCTGCTGACAAAGGATTTTGAAGGAACCAAAAAATCGGCTCGAAACTATCTGCTGACAAGAAATTGGACAATTGTGGCTTTATTAAAAACTTTTGGCCTGACACCTCTCGATATACATGGTATTGAAATGAAAGATGTAAACTTAGCACAAGGAGAACTAACTCTGCATAGAGAGGATGATCCGTTCCTTCTCGCCATTCCAAGTGATATTCTGACAAAATTACGAGCATACTACTTTTCCATTCCGGAAGTCCTTCGACCAAAATATTATTCTAATGATCCTGTGTTTGTCGCCTTTAACAATATTTCTTATTCTTTTCAATATGATTATGATCGACAAAAACCAAAAGCTCTGTCTGTCCGCGCTATTCAAGAAATGATTAAAGATGAAGTAAGAAGAGCAGGTTTACGTAAAATTTCTGCAGTCAATTTTCGCAATGCTGCTATATTAAAAGAACTAGCATTAGGAGTGAGCGATGAGAAGGTAATGCACCAATTTCATTTAACAAGTGAAGCTGCACTTAGAAGGTATAAACAATATTTGCAAAATAAAATCAATAGTTAAATAGAAAAAAGCTGGACCTCCAATATAAAAGGTGGTCCAGCTTTTTCTTCGTTATTGCTGTGTCGCATCATTTTCTTCCCAATACACCTTTGAGAATACGTCAGCAAATGCTGCAATGCTGCGGTTCAATTCTCCTTGCGTATTGTCTATCCCACCTACTTCAAGTAGGATAGCACGGTCAGAAAAGTTCTGATTGTATACTCCGTTTCCTTCTTCTTTTCCCTTAAGGAATACGCCTCTTGATATCCCAGGGTATTTTTTTTGCAGTTCAGCATGAAGCTTTTTGGCAAATTCTTGATTTTTTTCATATCCTTTATTCGCATTGCCTATAATAAATAGTAATTTGGCATAGTTTTTGCCATTAATCGTAGCACTAGTAGTTTTTTTCCTTGCTGAATCTCGGTGTATATCAATTAAATAGTTTATATGTTTATTTTCGCTAACTGCTGTCTCCACCACTTCTTTAGAAACGGCATAAGATGAGAAGAAATTCCAGCCTCTATCAAGAAGCTTTTGGTTAATATTTGTTTTATCTAATTGCACGCCAATCCCTTCATCTTGCAATAGACTACTTAATTTATTACTTAATCCAACTACATTAGCCCGTTCATCTGAGCTGACTGCTTCATTTTCATTTGCATTCTTTAAAAGTGGTAGATAGGCTTCTAGATTATGAGTATTGTAGACCAACACTGTTTTATTTTTTGGAGTAGTAACTGGTGCTTTGTTATCTGAAGGCTTTTCTTCCTTCTCCACTTTTTCTTCATCTACTTCTTTAGGATTTTTCATAAGCTCTTCGGATGGTGTTGACTCAAACGGAAGATTAGCAAGACTTGTCCCTTCTTCTGCGACAACTATTTCAGTATGAAAAAAAGTCAAAGCAGGTAGTTCTCTTCCTAAAAGTGTGCGCGTGTCATCTAAACGAATATTAGTGGCAATTTGAAAAAGAATATTTCCGATTGAAAGTCCCTTTCCATCTGATTTTGGAAAAAGATGATTTTCACTATGAAATATTTCTGTATAAATTTCCGTTGTATTTACAGATTTTAAGATATTGGCAACATTATCAGAAGTTAATTTAAAGGAAAAAATAGAGGTCGTGATTCCCGCAATAAGGATAAACATTAGGATGATTCCTAATATTGTTGTGTTCAAATATTGGATTAATGTACGTGTTTTGGAGGTTTGCATATAGGTACATCCCCTTTCTCTTTATAGATATATGTCTATTTACTAGAAAATAGTCTTGTAATCTATGAAATATTTGATAGGGAATTGTAATTATTTTAAGGAGGATTTATAAATTTCTTCATTATTTTGGATGCGTAAAATTTTGATAGAAACTGTTGAAAACTGCTATAATTAGCTATCTAGTCTTCCATAAAAATTAAAAATCACCTTCTAGAAAGATTGTCCATTTCTAGAAAGTGACCAAGTATTGGCATTGCTTATTGAAAGGAAAAAAGAAACTCTGCTTCACAAATCAATTCACCAGCTACTGTTGCTTTACCTCTTGCTTTAGCAAAGCTATTTTTCACCTTTTCAACCATTACTTCCATACAAAGCTCATCCCCAGGAAATACAGGCTTACGAATTTTGGAATGATTTATGCCTGCTAATAAGGCAAATTTATTCCTATGTTTTTCTTCACTATGAATAGCTACTGCAGTAACTTGAGCAATCGCTTCAATTATAAGGACACCTGGCATAATCGGATTATTTGGATTTTGTCCCGTTGCAAATGTATCTTCCTTGTTAATTTGCTTTACTCCAACTGCCATTTTGCCTTCTTTTAACTCTAATATTTCATCTACTAAAGGCAGAGGATACCGACTTAGTATATCCTTCACTTTCTGTAGATTCATCATTGCTTACCGCCTCTTTTATCTAATTCATTTTGTAATTGTGCCATTACATCGCTTAATTCCCTTGTAATATCAGCTGGATCTTTTTTTGTACCATCTTCCTTTTTCAAGGAAATTGGATCACCGAATATAACATGTATTTTCCTGCCCCTTAAAAGACCCTTTAAATCTGTTGGACCACTATAAGCTGCTGGAACGATAGGCACTCTCGCCAAGTTTGCAATGGTAGCAGCTCCCTTTTTTAATGGCACATCCTCAGAAGTTCTTGTTCCACTAGGAAAAATTCCTACTATCTTCTTGTCCTTTAATAGTTTTACTGGCGTTTTTATACTGCTTGGGCCTGGATTTTCTCGATCCACTGGAAAAGCATTAATACTATGCAAAAATTTAGCTGCTTTTGGTTTATTAAATAACTCTTTCTTTGCCATAAAGTGAATTTCATTTGGTAATAAAGAAGTACCAAGCGCAACCACATCCACCCAGCCAATATGAGAACATGCAACCACATAACCAGTATCTTGCGGTAATTTATCTTTATTGATTACCTTTGTTCTTCCAAAAATTTTTAAGACAACATTTGCAAATCTGCTCGTAAATGCATACATTTTTTCTTTCTCCTTTATGTAAAAATTACTAATATTTATGTGTAGCATTACTATATGTAAGATTTTTAAAATGGCCAAATATTCCGCTGATAAAAACCGCTATCAAAAATAATATCATCTGCTATTAGTACTAGATACTATTTTTTTACTACCTACTTATTATATCTCATTCTCGTTAAAAAAAATAGTATCAAACCATTACAAAATAGGCGTCTCCCAGTTGAAGAATCTATTGTAATTAAAGCAGTAATTAAAAAATATGGATAAATTAAAATAGATTCGCTATAAAAATTCAATGTATCGAACTAATTTTCAAACAAGTTTCTTAAACCCTTCTTGCTGATATGCATAGGACACAGCAAAACGCCTAAGACCTTGCAGACAAATGGCAGAAAGCAATTTTTGCGCTATTCCCTTGGAAAGGGCCGTGTAATCAAGCTGTGAATAATGACATAAGCTTTCTTTATCCAAATTAAAAAACCTAAACAATCATAAGAGATTATAAATGACTTCTCCGTATAATTGTTTAGGTTTTATTTAATTCTAAGACTTATATCCATGCGGCTTTCCTATTATAAAGTAATCGAGGACAATACTATCCGCTTAATCGTATTTGCGACTCCATCCTGGTCATTCGTTTCAGCGACCTCTATTGAAGCATCTTTTACATCCTGCCTTGCATTTCCCATCGCTACAGGATATCCCACCTTGATTAACATCGATAGATCATTCATACTGTCACCCATTGCTAACACATCTTTTAAGTGAATTCCTAAGTGATTCGCTAGTTTTGTCAATGCGTTTCCTTTGGAGGCATCCTTATGCTCAAATTCAAAATTATAGGTTCCAGATGAAACAAGAGTGATGGCGGAATCATCTTCGAATGTTTTCCATCCAGCGTCTAGCTTCTCTTTATCAAAGGAAAATGCCAAAATATTATAGACATCAATTGCAGGATTTTCTATTTCTTTATAGCTATCAATATAAGAAAATCCAGTTTGCGAAAATTGAATAGTCGCATGCTTTTCAAGCTCTTCTCTGCTAATTTGAGGATTTGCCGTATATAAACGATCAAGTTCAATTGCAATTAATTGTCTACCACGCTGTGGCGAGTAAAGATAATCGCTGCTAAAAACTTCATAATAGTAATCTCTCTCATCTAACCATTGTAATAGACTCATTGCTTTTGGCTTATCCATCGGAAGATGATCAAATAGGTTTCCTTCTGGATCATGAATGGTCGCACCATTTGCGCCAATAACCCAAGTTTTTAATCCAGTTTCTTTGAAAATCTCCATAACATCTGGATAGTTTCGACCTGTTGCTACAATTACTTCTATTCCTTTTTCTTGTGCACTTTTCAAACTGGCTGCATTTTCTGGACTAATCTTACTTTCATGATTTAAAAGAGTGCCATCTAAATCGGTTACAATACATGTAATCATCCTTCTCCATCCTTCCTGTCTGCCACTAATAACTCCACACCATTTTCCTTTAATAACTGAATAAACCATTCTTCCGGTTCTTTATCTGTGATAAAGAGATCAATATCGGAAAGATTCGCGAATTGGTAAAAGTCAGTAATGCCTATCTTGCTATTATCACCAACTACAATAACCTGCTTTGCTTGCTGCATCATCTTCTTTTTAACATCACCGTCTTCTTCGTCGACAATTGTTAGTCCTTTTTCAGATATACCGACAATACCAATAAACACTTTATCTACATAATATTTATCTAATCGTTGAATAACAGAATTCCCGTATAAATAGCGATGTTCTTTTTGCATCACTCCACCTAATAAGTGAATTTTCGGCAATTGCTTATCTGATAAAATATCCGCCAAATTGATAGAATTTGTTATCACTGTACATTCTTGATTAATAAAACTTCCGATTGCCTGCACAGTGGTGGAGGCGTCTAAAATAATATGATCATTTTCTCGAACAAAGGATGCAGCTAATTTTCCAATTGCTTTCTTTTCTTCTGATACAGCTTTCAATCGATTATGATAATTATCTACTTTGCGATGAATTTTTGGTAAAAGCGCACCACCCCTTGTTCGAATAATTACTTGTTCCTCTTCTAGTTTTACTAAATCTCTTCTAGCTGTATCTCTGGAAACATGAAAGAGGGAACAAATTTCTTCCACTGTTATTTTTTCATGCACATTTAAATACTGAATAATGTCCATTAATCTTTGCTCTTGTGCCATATTATCCCCTCAAATTCATTTCATCTATTTACATTTTAAGTTATTCACTTATAAATTTCCATTAAAATAAGCAAAATAATTATTTTCACTTATAAATTTCCATTAAAATAAGCAAAATAATTATTTTCACTTAAAAAAACGCAAACGGATATCTACTTCATCCATTTGCGTTTTTAATTATTTCCTTTCTAACCAGTCAACCGTTCCATTAATCAGCTTCATAAATTGGCTGCCAGATGAGAAAGTATGTATTCCCTCTTCAATAAATACGGATTCAACAGTTCCTGTATTTCTAGTTAAATATTCATTTTTATATTTATTCAAATAGTGATAAGGAATATCCTCATCAGCAGTACCGTGCACAAGAAGAACATCTCCTGAAAACTTATGACAACTCTTTAATGGATTATAATCTATTAAAGAATCGAAATAAGTTTGATAAAAAGAATAGCCGTAAAAATCAACGACTTCTCTTTCTGCTAATTCAGACAATCTCTCTTCTCCAAATATTCGTTTAATATCAACCGCTGGATCCCCGACAGCAGCCCACTGAATTAACCGTCTGACTCGTGCATCTTTGATAGCTGTCAATACAGCGACAGCTCCACCCAAACTATGGCCAAGTAAAATAAGTTCCATTATCGAGAATTTTTCATAAGCAAATTGAATAATGGCTTCTGTCTGATCGATTAAATCAGACAATTTTGTGCTGCCATACTCACCACTAGATTCGCCACATCCCCTATAATCAAAACGAATCACTAAATAACCCAATTCTGTCAGTACATTACTTGCCTTAACAAACAAGCGATCAACGCCAATTCTACTGCCAATTAACCCATGGCACATTATCACTACTTTATATTCATTCCGTATTTTCTTTGGATAATCAACAGACAAAACAATGGTATCGTCTTTCCAGTTGATTGATCTTACCTCGGTCATCATTTCCTCCCCCTAAACCTTCATACATCTATTATACATTATTCCTACCTGTTTAGTAAGTTTAAAACAGGAATTATCTGAAATCTTTTTTATCATATAATAATAGAACCTCTTTCCAACTTCAAGTTTGTTATTAAAATATGATAAAATAAACAGGCTGGGTTTCATTATCGACTGACAAATTAAAGGAGATTCTTATGTATTATATTGATTATCATCACCATTCCAATCATTCATTTGATTCTAAAGCAATAATGATGGATATTTGTGAAAATGCTATAAGAAAAGGGATAAATGAAATTTGTTTTACCGAACACTTTTCTGTCAATCCGAATGCCCCGACTTACGGTCATATGAATTGGCCAACATATTTAGAAGACATCAACAAATGTAGAATTAGTTATCAGGATCAATTAATAATTAAATTAGGAATTGAACTATGTGAACCCCATTTATTACGTGAACAATATAAAACAGTGTTAGCACCAATTCCTTTTGATTATATTCTTGGTTCTGTTCACAATTTACACGGGCTAACACTTCGTAAATATATGAATGCTCACCCTGATGAGGATATTTATCTTACTTATTTTAAAGAGGTTCTTGAATTAGTTACATACGCAGATATTGATGTCCTCGCTCATTTTGATTTAATGAAGCGATATGCCCATCCAACACGAGGTATCTATCACTTCCCTGACTATCAGGAGATTATCACTACTATCTTAACAACAGCAATTAAAAGAAACATCGGTTTAGAAATTAACACTTCTGGCTGGCGAACAAGCTTAAATGAATCATTACCTTCTATAGAAGTGTTGGCATTATATAAAAAGTTAGGTGGCGAAATACTTACAATTGGTTCTGATTCCCATAGAAAAGACGATGTTGGCGCAGATTTCATGCAAGCTCTTAATCTAGCAAAGAAAGCAGGTTTTACAGCATATTACAAATATGAAAAAAGAAAACCTATTCGAATAGATATGTAGAAATCTTAACAGCTTCTTATAAGCATTAGAGCTAAACTAGCAGAGACTCTTCTATGGGTAATATTTTCGATCATTCGGTTAGGAACGGCTGATATAAAAGGACAATACAGCACCATTACTCCATATTATCCGAAAATAAATAAAAAAGAGTGCAAAGGTAGTTACCGATAAAAGTTAGTATTGTTATTCTAACTTTTGGAGATCAGTACCCAAATGACACTCTTTTTTATTTTTGGAAATTCGCTTTAGATATAGGAAACAATCAGTTCTGCTTTCCCAGTCAATTCAAATTCACCAAATTTATATGGCAGTAAGAAATGATCCCCTTTTTGGAAAGTGAATTCTTTGCCATCCTTTTGCAGAGATCCATAGCCTTCAATTACGCTACATAGTAAAAAATCTTGGTCTTGTTTTCTAGTAGACTGTCCGTCCAACACCCATTTTTCTACTGTAAAATAATCACATGTAACAAATTTAGTAATCTCCATGTTTCCTTGTTGTTCAACAACTGGAGTAGTTGCCGCTAATTGATGTGGAACAGTTGTAACGTTAATTGACTGTTCAATATGCAGCTCTCGCTTATTGCCGTCGCTATCTGTACGATCATAATCATATACACGGTATGTTGTGTCAGAATTTTGTTGTGTTTCAAGGATGATAATTCCTTCACCGATAGCGTGAATTGTTCCGCTAGGTACAAAGAAGAAATCACCTTTTTTCACTGGTACCTTGTTTAATAATTCATCCCATTTATTTTCAGCTATCATCGTTGTTAATTCATCTTTTGTGTTCGCGTGATGCCCAAAAATGATTTCTGCTCCTTCTTGACAGTCAATAATATACCAACATTCCGTTTTACCAAGTTCTCCATTTTCATGAACTTTTGCATAGTCATCATTTGGATGCACTTGTACAGATAAATCTTGATTAGCATCTAATATTTTTGTTAATAACGGAAAACGGTCACCTTCTATATTACCAAAAAGCTCATGATGATTCTCCCATAACTCTTCTAAGTTTTTACCCGCTAATGATCCGTTCTTTACTATACTTTGACCATGTGGATGTGCAGAAAACGCCCAGCACTCCCCTGTTATTTCACTCGGAATATCATATCCAAAGCTACGCAGTGCAGTACCGCCCCAAATTCTTTCTTTAAATACTGGTTTAAAAAATAATGGCTCGTTCATATGATTTGGAACTCCTTCTTTACAATATTTACTAGACTATTCTATCATACTCCCATATAAATTGGGTTTGATTTTCATAAAACGAAAATATCGATCTGCTGCCGATTTTATTAAATGAAAAAGAATAACATACAATTTTTTCTAAAAATACAAAAAATATGAGGACAAATTGGAAGAAAGGTGATTTAATAGATTTGTAATATACCACTTATAGGGGGGAAATTATGAAAAAGTGTAAATGGAAAACAATTTTTGCTTTGTTATTAACGGTGACATTAGTATTAAGCGCAATGCCATCAAAAGAGATCCTAGCATCAGAAGGAGAAATTTCAGCTGCTACTCTTTCGATCGGAAAAGAGCTATCCTCGAGCTTTCAGCCAGACGAACATGTTAAATGGTTTAAGATTGATCCAAAATCTGTCGTGTCTAAAGCAACTCACCTAGAGGTTGAATTAAATTCAACGGAAGAAATGAATATTAGCGTATATTCAAGTAAAGATAATGCTATGTCAGACAACACCTTCGATCAATATAACGCCGTTAGCTTTATGGATAATAAGGGCGTCATTTACTTCCCGATTGCTTGGGAAGGTCCGTACTATATTAAGGTTGAGTATTATTCCAACGTAGATGATGAGGAATACATAGGAGAAGATGAAGTACCTGAACCGAATAGTCAATTTTCCTTAAAAGTAACGGATACAAAGCAAGCTCCTACTGTTGAAGCAGAAGAAGCATGTCCAGTTGAATTAAGTACCAAGGAGTCAAAGGACAGCCAAACAATCCTTACACAATTACGTACTATTAGAGATACCATTTTGTCTTCAACGGCAAATGGGAAAAAACTATCTTCTTTATACTATCAAGTATCGCCATTTTTATCGGCGAAAATGATATTTAATAAGCAGCTAAGACAAGATGTATTAACAAATTTAAAAGCGCTAAAACCGATTTTCACTAACCTGCTAGATAATGGTACAAGCAGCACCTATAAAATTGGAAAAAACGAAGCAAAAGCAATAAATAATTTATATGAAATCACCTTAGAAGCTTCTCCTACCGCTTTACAAACCAAGATTTCATCCCTCGCTAACAAAGTAGAGTTATCTAATATAGAAGGAAAAACGCTTGATGACATTTTTACTTTATTAGGAGCTTCCAGCTCAAGTATAACGAACAAAGAGATAAATAATAAATATATTGTAAAAATGAAATCTGGTAAAACAGTTTCTTCTTTGAAAAACAGTTTGGGTAAAACTTCTGCTCAATCTATTAAAGGGTTAGAAGGAAGCGAAAAAATTGCTGACGGTATGTTTACCCTTGAATTGAATGAAGGAAAATACACAACGAAGAGTGCTAATACCCTTATTAACAAGATTCAAAACGCAAATGAAGTAGAGTATATAGAGCCTGTACAACAGTATACCTTACTATCCTTGCCAAGTGATGTATCTGCACCTTACCAATGGTCATTAAAAAACACAGCACAAACAAATGGGAAAAATGGTGCTGATATTCAATTTGAAAAGCTTTATCAACTTCAACAATCTACTGATGTTAAACAAATGAAAATTGCTGTCTTAGATACTGGTGTGGATGCTTCCTTAGCCGATTTAAAAAATAAAATCACAGCGGGTTATAATTTTATCAACGAATCAGACAATGTATATGATGACAATAATCATGGTACACATGTAAGCGGCATTATCGCAGCAGGTATAAATAATGGCTATTCTATGTCTGGCATCCATTCAAACGCAAAAATTATGCCAGTCAAAATATTAGATGCATCTGGCTCTGGTGATACGGAACAAATTGCAAAAGGAATTAAATATGCGGTAGATCATGGCGCAAAAGTCATCAACATGAGTTTGGGTGGTGGTTATAGTAGAGTAATAGAGTCCATGCTTCAATATGCCAACAGCAAAAATGTCACTATTATTGCAGCAAGTGGAAATAATGGTTATGAAGGACTTGATTATCCGGGCTCTTCCAAATATGTAACGGCCGTTGGAGCTTCGAACGATTTAGATATCGTTGCTGATTATTCAAGTTATGGGAAAGAGCTTAAGCTTGTTGCACCAGGTTCCAACATTCCAAGTCTTGTTCCCAATGGAAATCTTTTATTATACAGTGGTACTTCGATGGCTACGCCACATGTATCTGCTGTGGCTGGATTATTGCTTTCTTTAAATGGGAAGCTAAAGCCTAAAGAGGTAGAAAAATATTTAATTGAAACAACAACATCTATTGTTTTTAAGGAAAATGACAATCCTGAAAATGAATTTTCGGAAGAATATCCAGATGATTTACCCGCTAGTAGTAATCCCATCGGTTTTGATAAAGTATCTGGCTGGGGGCGATTAAACGCATTTTCTGCTTTTAGTGCTCTAAAATTAAAAGCAAAAATTAATCCTGTTTATAATAGTACTCGATTACTTACCGGGACAGCTGAACAAGGAAGCAAAGTAAGTGTAAAACTTGGCAGTAAAACCTATTCTTCGTCAGCAGACAAAAATGGCAAGTTTACAGTAGAAATACCTTTACAAAAAGCGGATAAGCTTATGTATGTCCAGCTTTCAAGCAAAAATGGAACGGCAAATACATCCCTCAGAACAACTGTTCAAAGAGACACGAAAGCTCCAAATGCACCAACCGTTCAAAAGGTTGGCGATAATGATAGTTTGCTGAAAGGAACAAGTGAACCTTTTGCTAATATTAATGCAAAGGTTAAGGGGAAATTGATCGGTAAAGGAACGGTCGATAAAAATGGGAAATTCGCTATTAAAATCAAAAAACAGAAAGCTAATACAATTGTATCTGTTACAGCTGCAGATGGTGCAAAAAATACAAGTAAACCAGCAACCGTGAAAGTTGTGGATAACACACCACCTCCTATCCCAACGATAACTGGAACAATCAGTAATAAATCAGATAAAATCACTGGTAACGCGGAAGCTAATTCTACTGTTACTGCCAAAGCAGGCAAAAAGAAGCTCGGTTCTGCAGTTGCTGATAAAAAAGGAAAGTATACGATTAAAATTAAAAAGCAAAAAGAAAATACTAAAATCAGTGTTACAGCTACAGATAAGGCGAAAAATATAAGTAAAGCGAAGACTATTACAGTAGCAGATAAAATAGCTCCTGCTAAGCCAAAAGTAAATACGATCACGACGAAAACAACAAAAGTAACAGGAACTGCTGAAAAAAATGCAACCATTATCATTAAAAGAAACAACAAAGTATTAGCAGAAGGAAAAACAAATAAAAAAGGAGCTTTTTCTATCAAAATTAAAAAGCAAAAAGAAAAAACCTCTTTAACTATTACGGCAAAAGATACATCTGGTAATGTCAGCAAATCTGTTATAAAAGTGGTCACAAAGGCAAAATAATAACAAAGACTCTCCTTTTAGAAAAATTTCATTTCTAAAGGAGAGTCTTTTTTTAAGCACCTCTATTTAATTGTTCTTTCTTCGTTACTGTCTTTTCATTTCTAATCGTTTTACCATGCAAATAGTAATAAACAGCAATGCCGATTAAGATATAAATGCTGCTTAATGAATAGAAAGAATTTAATCCAATAGCATCACCAATAATTCCAACAATATAGGAGCCAAACCCTATTCCTATATCAAATATGGATAAAAAAGTAGCTGTTGCGAGACCTCTTCGATGTGGTGCTGCTTTCTGAATCGCAATGGTTTGTAGACACGGGAACATTGATCCATATCCTAAGCCAATTAATGCAGCAGATAATAAGAACATCCATTCAGATTGTGCAGTCCCCAAGACAAGCATCCCGATGGAAAATAGTACGATACATGGATAAACAATTTTATTTGCACCATAGCGGTCAAACCATTTACCAGCAAAAGGTCTTGCTATTAGCATAAAGATAGCGTAAACCACAAAGAAATATCCTGAAACACTTATAAATCCTTTGTTTTCAGCATAAACCGAAACAAAAGAAAGAATCGATGAATAAACAAGACCGAATATGGCTGCTACGATACTAATTTTTACTGCCGTACTCTCTATAATTCGATCAAATTGAATTCCTTTTTTCTCTTTCACTTTCGCTTCTTGTTCTACTCTCTCTGTTTCCATATCTGAGTCCAATTTCATAAATCCACCTGTTAATATCGCAAAGAATGCAAATATTAGCGCCAATATAAACAAGGTAGAAGTTCCCCATGAGTTAATTGCCTGGAGTCCGATAAATGGACCGACTACCATCGCTAAATTCATACTCATTGAATAATACCCCATACCTTCTCCTCTTCTGGAGCTTGGTAAAATGTCTGCAACAATTGTCCCGGTAGCGGTTGTAGCCATACCAAATCCAATGCCGTGTAATGCGCGAACGATGAGCAAACTAGTGATAGAATCAGTAAATAAATAAAAAACCGCTGCCACTAAGAAAATAAGTAATGATGTAACAAATATGGCTTTTTTGCCAAACTTCTGCATCAAGTTACCAGCTACAGGCCGGATAAGAATAGCTGTTATAATGAATACCGTAACAACTAAACCTGCTGTAGACTGCTTTCCATTTAATTCCCGAATCGCATAGATTGGTAATGAAACTAGTAAAAAATAAAACGTCATAAATAAAAAAAAGTTACTTACCCATATTTGGATAAATCCCTTTGTCCATAATGGTTCTTTATTCACTTCTTTTCCTCCTTGATTGCTAATGAATGAATCCATTCAAAAATTATATGTTGTAAAGTCTTTTGAGATTCGATTGGCAATTGTTTAAGTAACCCCTGATTTGCCAGCAGAACAGCTGCTTCCCATTTCGCATACTGCTGTATAGCAAAATCTGTTAGAAATACTCTATTTGTCCTCTTGTCTTCTCCCTTTATTTGCAGAACATATTTTTTCTCCACGAGCTTCTTTATGGTACGTGTTACTGGAGGGGGTTCTATGGATAGATAATCGGCGATTTCCTTTTGAGTAAGGGGACCATTTTTTTTTAATACATACAAAATTGCCCATTCAGAGCTATAAATATCAAATGGCTCAAGTGCTGTATTTAATTGTTTGGTTAATTGTCGTGCGAGCTGCTGGATAGAATGGAATAAATCATGAGTCGTGTTCATTGCTTTCTCCGATCTAAAATTAATTACCTAGGTAACTATATCATAACTTTATTGGAACGGCAAGATACTATTTCATTTAATCAAACGTTTGATTAAATGAAAATATCACTATGTATAAAAAAACACCCTTAGGTAGACTTTTTAATGTCTACCTATAGGGTGCTTTTTTATTCTTCTGCTGCTTTATTTGTTAGTTTTTCGCCAGTCTTCTACAAAACTGAAATGGAAGCAATGTTGTCTGGATGACAAGCTCCTATAGCCTTTTTAATTTGTAACTAATTGAAAAAACAGGCAATTCACTAATTAACCATTTTTTACCAAATGCTACTAATTAGGCGAAATGCCATCCTTGGTATAAATAGTAAAATGTTCCAGACTACTTCCCCAACTATCTCAAATAATACTTCTTTTAAAAAACTGTTACTTTTTCTTGTTTTAATTTTCATCTTCTAACTTCCCGTTATAAAATTTGGATACCTATTCTGGATTAATAACTATAACTTGACTGCCTGAATAGATTCTTCTATTCAATTCCATCTTCCACTATCCTACTGCTTCTCTATAAGCAAGCCTTTGATCTAGCAGCATAGTTAAATATGGACATCAGGTATTGCTGTTGGTTATCCCACTTGCATACATATCTATTATTACAGCTTAATCAGCAATGGTATTTATTATTTACTGCGAGTAAAAACCTTTACTATCGCACTAATTATTCCAGGCACAAGAAAAAAGACGCCAAAAAAGACAGTGAGTAGATTATACTGTGGCGTTTTATAGAAATTAAACCATTCAGTGATAATAAAACTGTCAAGAAGCTTCCCGAATATTGTTCCATCCATATCTCTGTATTTAAGTATCCATCCTGTTGCTTCTGATGAAAAAAAGAATATTTGTGACAATACAAATACACCAATAGAAGATACCCAATATTTTTCCAGAAATGATGAAGCTTTTTGTTTCCTAACCAATGTAAATCCCATCCTTTACAAATACTCTTGTCTATATATTCATAAATTCATTACGTATGGTTAGGAATTAAGTTTCAAAATTTTCCCTGTTTTATTAGAAAAATTGAATTGAATATTAATACCATTTCTACTAACTTGTTAATCCAATTATCAATAGAACCTTAAAACAGAAGGAAACGGCGGGAGGAATACTCTGTTCCTGAGGTAACAGAAAGGCTTGCTCACGATGGATTAATTGGAAGCATGATGAAAACAAATAGTTTTTATATTTGCACTGTAATAACAGAATGTTCAACTATACAAAATTAAGTATTATGTTCGCACCATCTTTATAAAATAGCTATCTTATCACCAATATGAATAATTCCAGTCTTAATCACACTTGCATATAAACCAAAATGGTTATTTCGCTCTTTAACAATCTGTTTTAATAGCTTCGGCTGTCGGGTGCCTGTTTCTGGATCTACTGTTATGATCATACATCTTTCACAAAACTTATTAATCTCCAGAATTACATCTGAACCGATTTTAATTTGTTTCCCTAGTAAATCTTGTTCGTTTAGGTCACTTTCTTGGAGATCATAGACAATATTTCCTCTGAATCTTCTCTCATCAATCGATTCACCAAATGATGTAGATAATTCTGATAGAGCTTTTGTGGAAATTAATAACAGATTATCTTCTTCAATTGCTGGAAAGGGAACAAAGGTTGGAGCATAGGCGATTGAATCTAATGTCCGATTCGTTTCTTGTTCTAATCTTTCTAATAATGCCGTTTCGCCCCAAATATATTTAGAGCCATCATTGGCAGTTATAGTTAAATTAGGATATTTTTCTATTGACTCTTCTCCTGAAAAGCCCGCTTTATATGTAACCATTTTAGGGTATTGCGTAATGGTTAAATGCTTATTATTCGCTCTATCGATAAAAGCATGACTTCGATCGCCATATATTCCATACGACATAATCCGTGCCTTTTCCAAGCTTTCTCCAGTAAATGATTTTATTGGATAGCGCATGATCTTTTGTATATTGCCTATCATCTTTTCTCCCCCTTTACTCTCTTTCTTCTATTAAAACAAAAAAACTCTCTAAAACCAATTATTTTAGAGAGTTTTTCGAAAATTAAGGCTTTGTTTCCTTCATATCTACCGATAATAGTCGTTCTGTGCGCGTATCAAAAGTTAAATGAACAAATACACCAATTTCCTTTTGATCTTTGTTTACAATTAGCTTAAACTTTTCCACAGAAGTTCCTTTCTTATCTTCCTTGCCTACATGCAGATAATCAGTAACTTCACTATTAGGATATTTTTCTTGTGTTTTTGTTATGGCAATTCTCCCCCATTTTACATAGGAAGGCAGCTCTTCCGCACCACCATGTAAGGGACTGCTAAGCTGCATTAGGAATAAGCTTACCAAAAAGATGCTTATGAATGGATATTTTAATTTTTTCATGCAAACATCTCCTTTCTTGTTATTTCTAGTATGAACAGAGAAACAAAATATATGTATTTTTATATGTTAACTAAATTATATTATAGGTTGACACAAATCAATTAGAGAAGTATAGTTAATTACAGAAATTAAACAAAAGGGAGTGGCCATTTTGAAACAGTGGAAGCCAATAGATATAACAATGATTGCGTTATTTGTTGCTTTTATGGCGGTGGGAGCAAATGTTACAAGTTTTCTTATCATTGGAGGTGTTCCCGTAACTCTTCAGACTTTCTTCTCTATTCTTGCGGGGCTGATTCTTGGTAAAAGATTGGGAAGCGTGGCAATGTTTGTTTATATGCTTGTTGGTCTTATCGGAATACCCATCTTTGCAGGGATATCGGGCGGCCTTATGGTAATCACCAGACCATCATTTGGCTTTATTTTAGCATTTATTATGACAGCATTTTTTGTCGGTTTCTTCATCGAAAAAAAACAAACCATTCCATTCTATATTTTTAGCGGCTTCATTGGATTATTTATTAATTACATAATTGGGACTAGTTGGATGTATTTGGCTTATAAAGTTTGGTATGCTGCACCAGAAGGATTTACTTACCAGCTAATGTGGAGTTGGATGGCTCTACCTTTAATAAAAGACATCATCCTAACTTTTATCGCTGGTATTTTAGGACATCGTTTATATTATTCCGTCATCAAAAAAAGTTCCCTTCGCGTGCATTGGCATGAAAATTCATCGCGATAAGAAAACTGCCACATAATAAGGAACAGCTGAGAAAAAAGACTATAGACAAACCTCATAATTACTTAAGGTAATTGCCTATAGTCTGAAAGTCCTCAATAATGGAGGACTTGTTTGTTACCAAATCCGATTGCTTTTTATATTATTCGCTATAATACGACTTTTTTTCCTAAAAATCCTGTCTGATTATGCGCTTTCCCAAGAAATATTTTTCCTATTCCCATTTCCCTCTTCATGAAACTTTATCTTATGTCGATGGAGTAAGAATAATCCAGTGATTCCAATTTATCGGTTAATACATGTATTTCTACATCCCATTTACCCGGCTGATTTAACTGAAGATTTTCTGCAAAATAATGTCCTTCCTTTTCCTTCGTTAATGGAAAAGACATTTCTTTCTCTCCTTGTCTTAAACTAATTGTAATTTGTTCCACAGGATCGATTGGCTTGCGGTTATTATCAAATACAAATACTTCATACTGATTTTGTACACCTGTTTTCTTAGGTGTGATCGATAAACTGATATTTTCATTATAACCAAGTTCTGCTTCTTCATAGAACGGCAGGTCGATAGGCAAGGTTGGTGTCTGTATTTGAGTAAACGCCGTAGTTACAAGCAATATTAATATGCCAAGTGTAATTTCCATTTTTATTGATTTTTTATAAAAGTCTTTCTTTCTTAATAGAAGTCTGCTGACAAGGTGATATGCACCAAAAATTAACATTAAAACAAGTAAACCAATTTTAATAAGCAAAACCTTTCCATATGCCGTACTTACTAATGACTGAAAATCAGGAATTAATAAGGAGGCATTTATTGCGCCAGAAATGGCTAAAACCGCAACAGTAATAAGGGCCCATAATGAATACCTCTCCATAGTTGCCCAATATAAATCATGTCCTTCCCCTTCTTTAGCAAATATTCCTTCTCGTAAAAAGAGAATAATGACAATCATTCCGCCAAGCCAAATAGATGCTGCTATTAAGTGAAAGAAATCAAGCACGATAGCTACTGTCTCATAAGGCGAACTGGAAGGATGACCAAGAAATGCTTTTGAAAGCATGATGCCTATAAATGCTAATCCGGGAATTATCCAATGCTTTCTTTCTAAATAAGCTTCTTTTGTCCAAATAAATCGTTGTGCAAGGAATAAAATAGCCAAAAGGATCATTTGTACAATCCAAATAATTCCTTCCTTCGTACTTGTCAATGTTTCCATTAAATTACTTGGCTTTATACTAGCTAATAGACTCACACCAGCATAGCTTTGTGTTTGAATAACTAATGAGCTAATAATACTAATGGCAAGGAATAAGACAGCAATAATGGATATTTTTTTCGTTCTTTTTACTAGCTTTGCAGATAATTTTTCATTTCTATACCAAATTGTATAGAATAACAATAATCCCATATAGATAGAAAAACCTATATAAAGAAAGCCTTTATTGATCATCGTACTTATAAAGCTCACTAGATTACCATTGTCCTGTTGAGTTGGAAAAGCTGCACCATCAGGTAATTCTCCAATGCTGAAAGGAATCATCCCAGAAACGGAATGGCCATCAGCAGATACAACCCTCCATTCTACCGTATATATATCATTCGGTAAATCTGACTTTAGATCAACTTCCATTGATTTTTCTGTATCAGGATTAATGACTACATTTTTCTTGTCTACTCTTTCACCCGATGAATTTAAAACATTTAAGATTTTAAAGCCAGTTTGAATCTTTTCATTAAACTCTATGTATACCTTCTCTGGCGCTGTCTTTAATATTTCATTCTCACTAGGGTTTGAATTTGTAATATAAGCATGTGCAGAAACTTTATTAATCCCTAAAAAACTAAACATTAGTACAACGATAGGAAGAATCATAAACAGCCTTTTGCTATCCACTTTTAAAATCACGTCCTTCTATTTTCTCATTCCCCTCCCAATTATAGCGAAAGAATAGTCATTCGTACAATGAAGTGTTACCCTTCCTTAACGGGTTCGACATTATCCAAGGAGAAAAGTCAACTTTTGTCTTTATAGCGCACTTTTTGCGCTTTCCCAAGAAATATTTACGGAAAAATCGAATAAATCCTGTTGATCTGGTAAATAATATGAATAAATTTAAAAGGAGGTAGGTCCATGGATATTAGCATGACTGCCGATGAAGTAATGTTGGCTATTCAACAATTACGCTCAAATGGCATGAATATGAATAAAAAGAAGATAAAACAAAGCCACCCGGATTTAATGCGCCATGCGCTCCATTATTTTCCTGATTGGAACAGTGCGGTTGAAAAAAGCGCATCTGCTTAATAATACCAGATTAACTACTTCTTAGTCATACATATTCAACAAGTGTCTGATAACACCATAGACTTACGAAAAAAATGAGTGAACAAGGTTTTTCAACAGTATCAAATAGAAGTTAATAGAGGCTTCCCTTACAATATAACCACTTAGATTTTGGCTGGTTAGAAACGGGAAGTTCTCTTTTTATTTGTACACGACCTTTACTAAGGAAGAAGGGTATAAGATAGAATGAAGGAATTCTTAATATTATTAAAGAATGGAAACCGTTCGGCTCTGCTTGCTGCTTTAGTAAATACCGTTATCTCCTTATTAAAAGGAGTTGCTTACTTTCTCACCGGTAATGTGGCGATGTTTGCAGAAACCATGCACTCCCTTGGTGATGCAGCCAATCAATTTTTTGTGTTTATTGGATCTGCATTAAGTAAAAAAGCTCCAACAAAACGCTTTCCAGGAGGATTTGGCAGACTTGTCAATATTGTTTTATTATTTGCTGTTTTAATCGTTGGAATTATGGCTTATGAAACAATTCGCGAAGGACTTGATCATGTTCTTAAGCCACAAGAATCAACAGGCTTTTTACTCATTATCATTATCCTCTCCATATCTGTAGGCTTAGAATTTACCGTTTTAATTAAAGCAATGAAAGAAATTGTAGCAACAGCGGGTTTAAAAACAAGAGGTTTACAATTGTTTTCTGCCAGCATTGCCTATTTAAAATCTGCCAAGCCTGCAACAAAGTTAGTATTTTTAGAAGATTCCGTAGCAACAGCAGGAGGAATATTAGCAATTGCGGCAGTAATAGTAAGTGAATATACAAACTTTAAACAAGCAGAAGGCATTGTATCCATTATCATCGGCATTTTTATGTTTATTGTTGTTGGGAGAGTTTTTTTAGATAACGCTGCAGGTGCTATAGGGGAAGCAGATTTAGAAATGCAAGATACAATTGGCAATATTGCGATTAAAGATCCTGATGTACGTGATATCCAAGATCTAGCAGTTTACAAAGAAGGGGAAGATTTCCACGTAGAACTAAGTATCGAAATCGATAGTAAATTAACCGTTGAGCAAGTCGATAAAATAAGACAACGAATTGAAAAGCAAATTTTATCAGAAAAAGGCGTATCTGATGTGATTATCGAATTTGATAAAGATGATGGTATTTTAAAATGGCCCCATTTTATTTCTGAATTGGATAAACATAAAAAGGTGGCTGAAAAGCATACAAATTAATAAATCTAGGCTTATAAGATTCATTCTTGAATAAGTAGTGAATTAAAAATCACCAATACTTCCATCATAAAGGCCAGGAATTCTAAAAAAATCCCTGGCCTTCCATTTATAATGAATCTATTTAATTACCGCGTCTTCAAACGGCGCATAAAATACTCCCTTAGGTGCTAGAACACTGGTTTCTGACTCCTCTTCTCTCCCATCGACTTTATAAGTACCTGCTGGAAAATAATCATAATAACCAGACTTTACATGTAAATCCACATAGTATTCATCGAGTTCTCTCATTAATATGTGATATGCTTCTCTATCCATAATTTCACCTAAATCATCTAGTTCAAAATTTTCTTTCACTGCCTCCATAAATGGTTCACAAGACTCTGCCGCAACATATAAATCTACGTCACAACATTCCATACAAAGTAAAACCTCTTCCCCTTTTATATTAGCATAAGCATCATCGACCATTTGTTTTAAAATCTGTTTGATCTTTTCTTGATTAACCAAATTCATGGTTGTTTTCACAACAGTTCCCTCCAAGTATTTACAACTGACAAAAATATCTATAGCTTTATCATACACAAAAACAAGTACAAAATGAAATAATATCATTTTGTACTTGCTTCAGCCTTTTATTTTAAAATATTTTTTACAATTTCATATGAACGAAGACGTTCAGATTGAGAATACACTTGTGTGTTGATTATTATTTCGTCCGCTTGGGTTTCCGCTAAAAATGATTGTAGTTTCTGAGTAACTGTATCTTTGGAGCCGATAATAGATGCTTTCAATTGCTTGTGAACAATAGCTTTCTCATAAGTACTCCACATTTCCTCCATATTGGAAACCGGGGGCTGTAGTTGTGCCGGCTTGTTCCGAATAAGACTTAAAAACTGCTGTTGTGAAGACGTAGCAAGATATGCCGCTCTTTCATCCGTATCTGCTGCAATAATATTCACTCCAACCATCACATACGGCTTCTTTAAAGTTTCTGATGGACGGAATGAATGAAAATAAGTATTAAGTGCAGGAATCGTATAGTCTGGTGAAAAATGGCTAGCAAATGCAAATGGCAGGCCAAGTTGAGCAGCCAATCTAGCACTAAAGTCACTGGAGCCTAACAGCCAAATTGGTATTGTTTCCCCTTCCCCTGGTATAGCCCTTACTGGTAAATTTGTCTCTTCGTATGGTTTAAAATACGTTCTTAATTCCTCTAGCAATTCTGGAAAATCACTTCCATCACTTTGATGGTAACGTCTTAATGCTCTTGCTGTCAGTTGATCACTGCCAGGAGCCCTTCCAAGACCTAAATCAATACGATTGGGGTACATAGATTCTAATGTGCCAAATTGCTCAGCAATAACTAAAGGCGAATGATTCGGTAACATAATCCCGCCTGCCCCCACTCTAATCTTGCTTGTACCCCCAGCTAAGTAGCCAATTAATACGGAAGTAGCACTACTAGCAATCCCAGGCATATTATGATGTTCAGCTACCCAATAGCGGTTATACCCCCACTTTTCAGATTGTTGAATAAGTTCTAAACTATTTTTAAAACTTTCAGCAGCATTGCTACCTTCTCTAATCGGTGCTAAATCAAGAACGGAATATTTTATTTCCTGTAATGTTTTTCCCATATATCCAACCCCTTCTCTCTACACTATAAAACTGTTCCATTCTTCCCTTCAACTTTATTGCCTGTACATTGAAACATCCGTGAATATATTAATCAAAATGATTTAATAGTTGCTTACTGTTTACATACTCTAATGTATCTTGATGATATCGTGAAAGAATATATTCCATTTGCGGCATTGGGGAAACAATCGGTATTTTCTTGTTTTTTATAATCCTAATAATTGGTTTTGCAGTTGATTTTGAATCCACTATTGCCCATTTTCCTTTTTTCTTCTGAAGCGTTAAATCAATGATCCCAAGGTGATTTCCCCAGTTTCCTGCTTGGACTGTCGGTTTTCCATTAATCAATCCTTTTTCATGGTTAACACCTTTTGGCCCTTTTTCTCCTTTAACTGGAAAGATACCATGCGAGTGACCATAAAGAATAACATCTATTCCTTTGACTTTGCTAATATCTCTGACATTATTCCCTTGTTTTGGCCAATATTGATCAGAATATAAACCGGCATGTACTAAAGCAATGATTAAATCTGCGCCTGCTTTTTTCATTTGAGGGACAATTTCTTCCGCTGTTTTTCGCATATTTTTTATGATAAGTTTATCTTCCAAATGCTCCTTGTCCCATACCTGGGTTATTGGAGTAATTAATCCTATGACACCCATCTTAATATTTTCCGTTTTTCCTTGATCATTTACTAACTTTTTATCTAATAGTAGATAAGGTTGAAAAAAATGAATATCATCTTGTTCATATCCATTATGATCATCAACATAAATATTAGCATTCGTATAGGGGAAATCAGCCCCTATTAGCGTATTTAACAAAAAATCCAATCCGAAATTGAACTCATGATTCCCAACCGTTGCTGCGTCATATCCCATTAAATTCATACTCTTATAGGCTGGATGAATATCACTAGAATAAAACATCGGCGAATTTGCTACATATTCAGCTAGCGGACTCCCTTTTATCACATCGCCCACATCAAACAGCATTGTATTTCTTTGTTCTTTTTTTGCCTGCAATATTAAACTTGCAACACGATTGTATCCATATTCAATCGTTTTCTTTTTCTCTTCGTAATTATAATCTAAAAGATAAGAATGAATATCCGTTGTCTCTAAAATTCGAAGTGGAAAGATAGATTCCTTGTGATTTTCTTCAGTAGCTTTTGTAAGTATAGGGTTGGCATGTATAAAAAGGATAAAAGTAATACAAATAATAACAAAGAATTTCTTTTTCATCTCTAAGTCTCCCCTTTTCTCCGAGCACACCTTTTCGCTTGCCTTAGTTTATACAATAATGAACATACCTACACAGAAATTAACAAAAGGAATTAACAATATCGTTTCCTAAAATAGAAAATGTGGGAAATTTGTCAACTAATCAGAAGTTTTGATAGCTTTTGTCTTGTTGCAGGAAATTAATTCCCCCTTCTCTAAATACATATAGTAAAGATGGTCAAATTACCTTGATTATTCAAAAGGAGAGAGAGAAATGAAAGCATATACGATAGGTGAAGCATCAAAAAAACTGACGACAACCCCAACTATGTTAAAACAATGGGAAAAGGAATTTCAAGGAATTATCGTGATACCTAGAACAAAAACAGGGGCGCGTATTTATACCGAAAAAGAAATAACCCTCCTTCATGAGGTGAAAAATTTATATAAAGAGAAACGAAAAACAGCTGAAGTAAAAGAAACATTAACAATGCTCATTAACAGACGTAAGAAAGCAGAGATTGCGGAAATAAAAGAAAAAAGCAAAAACACAGCCGTCGAATTGCTTCCTAAAAAGGATGCTTTAGAACCTGCTGAGACGACGGAATCACAAATTACAGAACAAAACTTTCGCCTATTACTTTCTTCCTTGGAAAATTATAAACAAGATTTTCTTGAAGAAGTCAAAGATGAAATTAGAAATGGGATTAAAACGGAAGTATTAGAAACAATTTCAAAGGAAATAAAAGCTGGCCGTGAAGAAACAATTTCCCATATTACTAATTCAGTTAAGGAAACGCAGACACAAACATCCGAACATTTAGATGAATTTTCCGAACTTTTACATAAAAACGCAGAAGCGACCACAACTAAATATGAAGAAATTCAAACGAAGTTCAAAAAACTTTCCCAAATTTCAAAAGCTGAAAGAAAAACCTACTCGAAACAATGGACATCTAATGTTTCATCCACAAAAGAAATTAAATCAATGATCGAGCATCTCTCGAAATCAAATGAAGAACTAAACAAAACGGTGGAACAATTAAATGAAAATGATCAATATTTTATGGAAACGTTACAGCTAGAAAGAGAACAACTGAATAAAGAAATTAAACAAAGAGAAAGAAGTTTCCAAGAGCTTGTCCAAACATTTCGTCATGCCGCTGCTGCTCAAGAAAAAAGGAAATCCTGGTGGAAAATTTGGCAATAACAAACTTAGGAAAATATTAAATAATGGATAACATGTAAAATTGACTGAAAGAGTAGCCAAATAATTTCCCTTTTTGGTTACTCTTTTTCATTTGTCCTTTTTATATGGTAGTATGGTATTGAAGAAATGTAAATTTAATGGAGGTAAAAATGTCAATCACTTATAAAGTTTTGTTCCTAGATATTGATGGAACTATCTTAACACCAGAAGATACGATCCAAGATTCCACAAAAAAAGCAGTGCAATTAATGAAAGAAAAAGGATTAGAGGTCTTTTTAGCAACTGGAAGACCACTACATGAAATATCACATATTGGAGAGACACTCGCCATAGAATCGTTTATCGGTTATAATGGCGCATATGCAATACATAATGGAAAAGATGTTTTTAGACAACCGATGAGTCCTGACTTGGTCACGAAATACTTAGATATTGCCAATGAAAAGGGAAATGAACTAATTTTATATACAAATACTCATAATTTACTTTCCCACCCTGAAGAGAAAATGACAAAACAATTTAGTGAAAAATTCCATTTAAAGCAAAATAGAGCTTTTACTCTAGATGAAAAAGCGAATATTCTAGGAATTACTATTATCAATTTAAGAGAGGAAGATATTTCACTATACGAAGATTTTCCTGATATCCACTTATCACAAGTTAATATCGATGGATTTAGACATTCCTATGATGTTATTAGTGATAAAGTAAATAAAGGGTTTGCTGTCTCCCTTATTTTAAAAAGATTAGGAATCGAGAAAGAAGCTTCTATTGCTTTTGGAGATGGTCTAAATGACAAAGAAATGCTCGAAGTAGTTGGAGAAGGATTCGCTATGGGGAATGCACATGAGTTGTTGTTTTCCTATGCTAAGCATACAACCACATCTGTTACCGATTCAGGAATTTACAATGGCTTAAAATGGCTTGGATTAATCGAAGAATAAGTAATCATTCCTTTAACAAAAAGGATCAGTCTCCTAAAACGGAAACTGATCCTTTTTTGTTACACTTCTGTACTTTCCTCAGTAGCTTCTTTGTTCAGATGTTGTAATATTTTCTTATCAAAATATTCTTCATTCATCTTGTAGGAGATTTCAAATGCTGGAGTGCTGGCAAATTCTTTTTTTATCCAGAAAAAATTCTCTTCTTTTATTGGCTCTGTTAAATCAAGCATAATAGTGATTTCAAGAGAGATAAGATTTTTGTTTTTTGTAATATTTACAGTTGGATTCGTACTTCTTGCTACTTTGTTTATAAGCTTTTTGTTAAAAAGCATGGAAAAGTGAAGTTCGTTACCGCTTTTATTTTTCTTATTGACTTTTAGTAAATAAGAATCACCTAAATCTACTAATTTCTCTTTATCCATATTCTCTATTGCTAAAATTAAGCGTATGTACGTATTTTCCACTGGTGAAATGTTTATTTTTGTCGAACTCATTTGTTACCTCCTCTTACTTGAAACCGCAAAATGAACCCTCTTTATCATATGACAACATTTCATTTATTATAACGAAAAAAGGGGGCAAAAAATAACTGCATAAATATAAATTATAATGGCAATATCCTATTGTTTGCATCCTTCATCTCCTACCTTGTATATTCTTATCTTTCTAACGTTATAATGCAAATAAAATGCTTAAAGAAAAGAATGCATTTTGGAGGAAAGAAATACCTTTCATGTGTATAATAAAAATTGTAGTAACTTTTCATAGTTATTAGGAATTTTTAAATGAGGAGCTTAAAGATATGAATGAAATTAAAACAGTAGAAACATTTGAAGAAATTATTAACAATGGAGATACAAATATTGTGAAGTTTTTTACCACTTGGTGCCCTGATTGTACAAGAATGGATATATTCATTGGGGAAATCATGGAAGCAAACAATGACAAAAAATGGTATAGTTTAAATAAAGATGAACTTCCTGAAATAGCTGAAAAATATGATGTCATGGGGATTCCCAGCCTGTTAGTTTTTAAAGACGGCGAAAAAATTGGTCACTTACACAGCGCCAATGCCAAAACACCTGAGCAGGTAGAAGACTTTTTAGCATCATATAAATAATTTTTGGAAATAAAACGAGGAGAAATATTGATTTCTCCTCTCAGCTTGTTGACAAAAGGAATTTAGAAAATGCAAATGGAATTATTATGCATTGATTGGAGTGGAAGAGGTGAGACTCCTTTGGGAGATGCGAGACAGTCTGAGACCCTGCAAGCGGCTCAGCGCGACCCCCACGGAAAGCGAACCCCTGCAACGGAAATCAACTCTTATTTAAAAGAATGTATATTTATAAACTAAGACAAAAGAGGATCAGAATGTTTTCATTCTGATCCCCTTTTGTCTTATATGGTCTTTTTTCGTTATTTTATTGTATTTTAATCTATTCTTTATACTCTTCTTAAATTGTTACGGACTCACCCAAGTCCAGTTGGCCGTCAAGCGTAGTCTCCATCTTGTGAACTAAGTGATTTGGTGGAACAAGTTAATCAAAGCAATCATTTCTAATTGATCTCTTTGAATAGAAGAATGTTTGGAAAGTATGATTTCACCTCTAAAAAATATCTACCTATATTTTAAAACCAGAGCAGTTAAAATTCTAGACTAACTTGATGAAACCAGGTTGTTGATTGGAGCGGAAGGTGTGTGACTCCTTTGGGAGATGCGAGAAAGTCCGAGACACTGCAGGAGCGTATGATACGAAGCGGCCCGGCGCTCGTCCCAAAGAAAGCGAACCCCAGTAGCGGAAATCAACACCCTATTAGAAGAGATCACAAAAAAAGACCATAGGCAAAACCTCAAAATTCAAGGAGTTTGTCTACAGTCTGAAAATTAGACTCATCTTTTTTTAGGCTATCCTAACTCAACCTGTATTACGTAAACCAGCAGCGATGCCATTAATGGTTAAAAGAACTTGGTTCAGTAATTCCTTATCAGGAACTTCTTGGTCACGAAGCTGTTTAATTAAATCAACTTGGAAGAAATTCAATGGATCTACATATGGATTTCTTCTATAAACAGACTCTTGAATAGAAGGTGTGTGATCAAGTAATTCTTCTATACCAGTGATTTCTAATAAAATAGCTCTTGTCTTATCATACTCTTCTTTAATATTTTGATAAATACGATTACCAATGGCTTCATTTTCCACAAGGGAAGAATATTCTCTTGCTGTTGTTAAATCTGCCTTCATTAATGCCATTTGTAAATTATCAATCGTCGAGTGGAAGAATGGCCATTTTGCGTACATTTGTTTTAAAATTTCAATATTACCTGATTTTTGCTGAGCAAACTCAGTTAATCCAGTACCAGCAGCATACCAAGCAGGAAGCAGCTGTCTACTTTGAGTCCATGCAAAAACCCATGGGATGGCACGAAGATTTTCAAAAGTTGTCGTATTTTTTCTGCTCATTGGCCGTGAACCAATTTTTAAATTTCCGATTTCATTTAAAGGCGTTGCTTCTTTAAAATAAGTCATAAAATCAGGATCATTAAAAACCAATGATTGATATTTTGCAAGCGCAATAGCAGATATTTCTTCCATGCAATCTTCCCAAAGATTTCTCTCCTCTTTATGTTCGCTAATATCCTTAGAAATATGAGCAATTGCCATAAGCAACGTAGAAGTTGCTTGCTCTAAGCTTCTAAAAGCAATATCTTCTAATAAATAGCGCGAGGATAATACTTCCCCTTGTTCCGTGATTTTCACGCCATCCCCTAATGTTTCACCTGGTTGAGATAGGATACTCTTATTCAACGGACCACCGCCGCGACCAAGTGAACCGCCACGACCATGGAAAAATTTCAAGCCGATTTGATAGTTACTAGCCATTTCGTGAATTTCACGCTGAGCTTTAAATAATTTCCAGTTTGCTGTTAATGTGCCACCGTCTTTACTACCATCAGAATATCCTAGCATGATTTCCTGCTGATCATTATGTTGTCTTAAATGTTCACGATAAACCGGCATACGGAATAATGTTTCAATGATTTCAGGACCGGCGATTAAATCATCAATTGTCTCTAATAATGGTGCTACATTTAAGTGACTTTCTACTGTTCCATCCGCATGCAGTCGATAAATTCCAGCTTCTTTTGCTAATACAAGTACTTCAAGAATATCACTTGGCGACTGTGTCATACTGATTAAATAAACATTAATTGCTCGTTCTCCAAACTTCTTATGTGCTTCTCTAATCATGTTAAAGGTGCTAATCATTTCCTGTGTTTCATTTGAATAATCTTCGTTTAATAACAGAATAGGACGAGGATCATTCAAAACAGATTCAAGAATTCCTAATTTTTCATTTTCTGGTAAATTTTTATAATCATCTGTTATGCCGACTTTACGCAGAATCTCGTCTATAGCTGCCTCATGCTCACCACTATGATTACGAATATCCAATGTGGCTAAATGAAAACCAAACAATTGCACTTGTCGAATTAGTTTTTGTAAATCTTTTTGCTGATGAGCTTTCGGTTGGTGCAAGGCAAAGCTTTCTTGAATTAAATATAAATCATCAAGTAACTCTCCTGCCTTCACATAACCTTTTTCAGATTTGCCATATTCTTTTAATCTTTCTAAAATAATTGAAAATTTCCGGCGATAAACTTCTTTTTCAACTGGCCATTTCTTTTCTGGTGTAAGATATAGCTGTTCTTCCTCCATAATCGTCTGAATAAGCTTTGAACTAACCTTAACACGATTAGTAGAATGACTGAATCTCTTCATCAATTCATCTACTGCATGAATGTATTTTTGGATGACTAATTCATTTTGCTTATGCAGTGTTTGCCATGTAACGTCAGGTGTTACATTTGGGTTACCATCTCTGTCTCCACCAATCCAAGAACCAAACCATAAGAAATTAGGTACTTTCCATTCGAAATTAGGATAGTTTTCATCCAGAGCATCCTGAACCTCTTGATGGATTTCTGGCAATACATCAAATAATGTTTGCTCAAAATAATAAAGACCATTTCTAACTTCATCCATTACGGTAGGACGTTCCTGCCGTAATTCATCTGTCTGCCACATGATCGTTATCTCTTCAAATAGATTATCATTTAAATGCTGTCTCTCTTTCTTCGTCAACATTGGGTTATCAAGTTGTTTTAAGATATTAGCAATTCTCTTTTGCGATTCTAAAATCGTACGTTTTGTTGATTCTGTTGGATGCGCTGTAATAATAAGTTCTAACGAAAGAGTATTTAACACTTCTTGAATGGTCTCTTCAGATAAATTCTTTTGTTTAAATGCCATGATTGCACGATCAATGGAATATGGCTGTACACCTTTTTCTTGACTTAGTTGGTATTCTCTTCTACGACGAATACGATGATTTAACTCAGCAACATTCACCAAATGAAAATATTTCGAAAACGCTCGAATAACTTGTCTGCGAACTGGCTTATCTAGTCTTTCCATTTCGAACTTTAATTGGTTATATGTATGTTCATTATTTGTTTCCCGCAGTTCTTTTGCTAATTTACGAATTATTTCTACCTTGTCTAATAATTCTTGGCCACCATGGTGGATAAGTACCTCACCAAGAATATTTCCAAGGTGTTTGACATCTTTTCGTAAAGGTAAACTGCTCTCATTTCCTTTTATCGTTGTTGTCATTAGATTACCATCCCTTAATCTAAATTTTTTAACATAAATACTTTATTACCATTAATCCTATCATTATTCTTTTAAAAATTCATTAACAAAAATCGATAATTAATAGATAGATAAGATAGATCTTTAAGGAATCATCTATTTTTTATATTAATCATACAACAATAAGCATCTATTGGATTTTTTTGTAAATTTTTTTGGACTTATGGGAATACATGAGACCTAAATATTATTTTTTCGTGATTCTCATCATTTATGTCATTAATGTATATAACCTAAAAAACTAAATATGTAAACTCAAATGCTCTGTTACGCTTAAAAGTGACGGATTAAATACAGAACAGGTTTCATTTAGGAGTTAATTATAACATATAACAGTCAGTATGGAAATGTCTCATTTAGAATGAGGACAAAAGCAAATATTAAAAAAACAGGAAGTGTTTCCACTTCCTGTTTTTTAATGATGATGTTGTTCTTTTGATGGATTATAAATAGTGAATCCTGGCTGTGGAACATGGAAATATTGAATCCATACACCATCCAAGAAATCTGCATCTCTCGTATCTAATAAAATGGGAATATCTTTGTCAGACTGCACCACTTCATCATGTTCCGTCTTCTTGTCCAATTTTAAATCGTAATGTGCATGGTTTCCATGATTCTCTGTTATGTATACCCGAATCATTTCTCCTTCTTCAGCTTTTTCTAACATTTGATTAAGCACTTTAACAGCGTGTCTGTTTATTTTGACTTTCATCTAATAATCCTCCTAAGCAAACATTTGCCTTCTTCATAATACTATCCCATTGTAATCTTCCGGAAGGACGTTTGCAAATAATCAAGACTGTATGAGCAAATTAATTCATTTTCTTCTGTTTCTATTATGCAGAGCTCCTTTGCTCTTTTATAAAGATTCCCTAGATTGTCTCCCTTCTGTTTATAAAAACAAAAAAGCAATCCAATATATCTAAATGGATTACTCTTAAAATTCAATATAATCAAGTCAGAGCAAGCTCATTTTGAAGGGATTTTAAAGTATTAAGCTCCTTGGCAAAAAGCTCAAACTGCTCTTTATTTAAGCCATCTAACGATTCATTTACTTTATATTCTAAATAATTCATTCTTAATTCCATATCCATTAAGGAAGTGATCTTTTTATTCGCAATAAATTCTTCTATTTCATCTATGAACATGAAGAAACTATAGTCATTTACCATAACAAGTAAAAGCCAGCCAAGCGAATCAACGTATTTTTTTTCTTCAGTAACGGTAATTATATCTCCTTTATGTAAATCAAGAATGAAAGTATGTTCAGGTCTAGGACAGGTACATTCGATCATATATTGAAATGGAGCTAAAACAATGAAATCATTTTTCATTATATCTTACACCTTCCTAATCTTTTCGTTATTTGTTTTCATTTTAAATGAAAATGATTATCACTGTCAATTATTTTTCCTTATAATAATATTGAGGGTAAAGAATATCCTTTTTATTAAAAAGTAAGTTATATTCCACTAACTCCACCTTTAGGATTTAAAACAAAACCCCTATACTCCACCCCTCAATATTATGGAGTGGAGTATAGGGGTTCCTATGGTTAAACAGATTGTGTTTCAACCACAGATGTAACTTTTTCGATATTAGTTTTACTCGTATTTCTATTAGCTATTTTTTCCTTGAAGGTACTCATCATAAAGGAAATTATAAATACTGATACAATACTGTATAAGCCTCTAATTAGTCCTACACTGTACAAGCCAATTAAAATAACAATTGTATCAAAAATAAAATTTGTTTTTCCCATATTCCAATTAAATTGTTTTTGAAGTGTAATAGACAGAATTTGGGCTCCCCCTAAAGACGAACCATTCATAAACAAAATAATAGTTCCTATTCCAATAATAAAGCCCCCAATGATAGATCCTAGTAGAGGATATAGAGCGAATGGCGGTAGAATGATGGATAACAAATAGGAAAATAATGTAACTAACGATACAGCTAAAATGGTTGAAATCGTAAATTTCTTCCCCATTTTAAAGTAAGACAAAATATAAAACGGGATATTTATTAAAGTAAATAAGATTGAAAATGAAATAGGTAATAAATAAGAGATACTTAATGCGAGTCCAGCTGTTCCTCCAGTAACAATTGCTGACCCTTTTAATAAATACAGACCAAATGATGTAATTAAACAACCAAACATCATTACTATTATTTTTCTCAATGCAACACACTCCTATAGTAATCATGATAAGTAGAAGATAAAAGAGGATTTATCGGTGAAATCCTAAAAATTTGTGATTTTAGGGTGGAATTCTTACATATATAATGATAGAATATATCGAAGTGTTTTTACATACCAATATGAATGTAATTACCTTGTACTTCCTCTATTTCGCATAAATATATGCATCATTACATTCATTTTGCAAAAAGGAGTATTCATTAAAATGGATAAGGTTGACATACAACTACTAAAAATTTTACAAGAAGATGCCAGAATTACGGTTAGTGATTTATCCAAAAAGTTAGCTTTGAGTCGCCCGAGTGTTTCGGAAAGATTATTAAGATTGCAAGAAAAGGGTATAATTTTAGAATTCAGCGCCCGAATTTCACCTGCAAAGTTGGGGAGAGAAACGCTTTTATACATTCAAATCAGTGAACTAAAAGAAGAACCACATGCATTTGAGGAATTTATTAAAACAGAAGCAGACATTATTGAATGCCACCGTGTAACCGGTACTGTCAGTTATATTATTAAAGCAGCTGTTTCTGGAATAGACGGAATGAGAAATTTGGTCGATCGCTTAATTCCCTATGGCACTATTAATACTTCAGTCATCTTGGCTTCACCTGTTCCCTTTAGACATATATTACCTAACGAACAATCACAATAAAGAACAAAAAATGAAAAAGTCTAGTCGTCATAAGTGGCAAAATGTCTCCTATGATGACCAGACTTTTCTTCTTGCTTAATCTAATATAGCGAATAATTCTTCAAGCTGATGTATTTCATATGTGGGCAGTACATCTTGCTTTTCAGCCTTTTCGCGATTAATCCAAACGGACTTAATTCCCGCCCGATTAGCTCCTAAAATATCTGTCATTAAATTATCTCCCACCATTATGCATTCTGATTTGTCTACACCTATTAAAGAAACAGCATGCTCAAATATAGAAGGATCAGGCTTTCCTCTGCCAAAATCGCCAGAAATTACAATATGATCAAAATAAGGAGAAATTTCAGGTGTAATAGATAGCTTTGTATTTTGCAAATGAGGTGATCCATTCGTTAATAATAACAATGAGTATTTCCCCTTTAATTGATTAAGGACAGAAAATGTTTCTTCATATACGAAAGGAGATTTCTTTCTATTTTCTGGAAAAGCTTCCGCTAATTCTTCGCCAAATTCAGGATCATCAATTCCAAGTGCTAGTAATCCTTTGGTCCATGCATCTTTCCGGTAAAACCGGATGAGCTCTCTCATTTTTGGAAAAGAAGCATGTTCTTCAAGAAACTCTCCCCAAAGTCCTTCAAAGGGATTAATCCCAATCATTTTCGTAAATTCATATGTATCATAACCTTCATATAAAGCTCTGGCTTCCTTCCGCACAGCTTCTTCTAAGCGTACAGCCGAAATAGTATATTTCTCTTCTGCCAATTTACATGTTTTAAAAAAAGCTTCTTGTACACTTTTTTTATCCCATAGTAGTGTATCATCCAAATCAAAAATAATTGCTTTAATTGTCATTTTCCGTTTCTCCTTTTAAACAAAAATATTTTATTCAAAGCATAGCCAAGAAAAAGGAATCTTTCTTTATAAGATTACAAGTGTTTTTAAACCACGTAAACCCTTCTTTTTCATAAAAAAAGAACTTTGCTATTAGAAGCAAAATCCTTCTTTGAAAAATAATATTTTAAGATATTATTTTAGTTTTTTTATAAAAACAACTTTTAAATAATTACTTTCTGTTACCTCATTAATATTCGCAAAATCGGCAGGTAAACCAAATTGTTCGACTATTTGATATGTTTCTTTCTGATGATGAAAGGCAGCATCAATAAATCCCTTAAACTTCTTCATATCAAAGGTTGCACAATTGGTGGAAGCGACAATAATTCCGCCATTTTTGGTTATGGCAATTGCTTCTTTAAGTAAATTAGTATAGTCTTTTGCTGCGCGAAAAGTATGCTTTTTTGAACGTGCGAAGCTAGGAGGATCTAGAATGACCATATCAAAGCTAAGTTGTTTCTTTACTGCGTATTTAAAATAGTGAAAAACATCTTCTACGATAATTTTTTGATTTGATAAGTCAATATCATTTAACAGAAAATTATCTGTTGTTTTCTGCTTGCTTCGATTTGCCAAATCAACACTAGTAGTCGATAAACTACCACCGACAGCTGCCGCGACCGAAAAAGCCCCTGTATAAGAAAAAGTATTTAGAACATTTCTCCCTTTTGCATATTGATCTCGAATTGTTTTGCGAACATCTTTTTGATCTAAAAAGATTCCTGTCATAGCCCCTTCATTCAAGTTTACTGCGTATTTAATCCCATTTTCTAAAATAGTAATGGGGAAATCAGCTTTTTTCCCAACCACAAAATCATCGTCTTCCATATATGTTCCATTATCGTCGAATCTTTTTTTCTCATAGATTCCGTCTATTTCTAATAATCGCTGCAACGATTCAATAATCCAGCTTTTATATTTATAAATGCCAATACTGTACCATTGGATTAACAGATAATTTTGGTAGAGATCAACAGAAAATCCTCCAATACCATCGCCTTCCCCATTAAAAATTCGAAAAGCAGTCGTTTCATGATCCTTAAAATAGGCTGCTCTTTTATCAATCGCTTTTTTTAGCCGCTTTTCAAAAAAAGCACCATCAATGGGAATGTTCCTTTCTCTTGTTAAAATCCAGCCAATTCCTTTATTTTGAATAGCATAATATCCTCTGCCAATAAATTTGTTTTTCTTTGTTATAACGTCAATTATTTGCCCTTCCTCAAGAGAAGTATTAGCATTTATAGCTTCTTTATAAATTAAGGGATTTCCATTTAGTAAATTTTTCTCAAATGGTGTTTCAATTTGTACTGTTACGATTTCCATTTTGCCACCTTTAACTTTCCGACCTAATATTTTCATATGCCCTTTCTATTATACATGAAATGAAGCTAGACGCTAATTTTCCTATCGTAATTTGGATTAATCGTATATTACATTTTTTCCTTCTTCACTTAACTTTTTTAAAGATTCAAGCATATGATTTATTTCTTCATCAGAATGTCTTTCCCATGCGCCTAACTCAGCTATAATTTTCACGGGGGATTTAGAACGATACGAGCGGGTTGGGTTTCCTGGAAATCTCTTGTCCGTTACGTTCGGGTCATTTTCAAAATCACCTAATGGTTCTACAATGTATATTCGTTCTTTTGAAGTAGACCTCGCTAACTCAGCACCCCATTTAGCAGCATTTAATGTTGCAGTAAAATATATATGGTTCGATTTTTTATCTTGGTAATTTGATAAGTGATTAGGTTCTAATAAATCGCCAATTTTCAGTTCTGCTTTCGTACCATGAAAAAACGGTCCATTGTCTAAAGCATTTATTTTAGTATCCATCCAATGCACTCCTTAATTATTTTGATTTTTGTACAACAATATTAGTATAGTGGGAATTTATTAAAAAACTAGTCTATAAATAGTAGTGTTAGTAATGGTATAATATTAGTAGAAAAAGAAATAATTATTTAACTAAATGGGATTAGACTGGACTAGGTACTATCTTAAGTGAACTGCGAGAATATCCTAGATCCTGCCCGGAGAGCACAATAAAATAGCAGGCTTCGTCATAATTATTCCGTAAAAAGCGAAACAAAAGTCTGCACGCGTCTCCTGCAAGACTTCTTTAATAAGTCAAAAACCGAACGAATATACGGCGATGCTAATAGGATAGTCGTATATTCGTTCGGTTTTATATTTGGTTAGAATACTTTTGCTCAGCCTCTTTTTATTTCACGCAAATTATCTCATCGACAATGCCATATTCTTTTGCTTCTTCAGCACTCATAAAATAATCCCTTTCTGTATCATTTGCTATTTTCTCAAAAGATTGACCCGTTTTCTCGGCCATAATACGATTAATATGTTCTTTAAGTTTTAATATTCGTTTCGCAGATATTTCAATTTCAGTTGCCTGCCCTCTCGTTCCACCTAATGGTTGATGAATCATAATTTCGCTATTCGGTAAGGCATATCTTTTGCCTTTCGTACCGGCAAGAAGTAATAACGCACCAAAGGATCCAGCCATTCCTGTACAAATAGTCCGAACATCCGGCTTAATATAGTGCATCGTATCATAAATAGCAAAACCAGCAGAGGTGGAACCGCCAGGACTATTGATATATATAGAAATATCTTTCTCTGGATCTTCTGCTGCAAGAAATAGCAGCTGAGCCACGATATTGTTAGCAACTTGGTCATTGATTTCATCTCCAAGCATAATAATTCTATCCTTCAAAAGTCTTGAATATATGTCGTAGGACCTTTCTCCATTTGCTGATTGTTCAATAACATAAGGAATAGTACTCATTGTTATAAACCTCCTGTATTCGATTATTATGCGGCCATAAGCATTGGCTGTTGAGACAAATATTTTTTTTCTTCTTTAGCTAAAAGGATGTTTTTATAGATTGAATTAATTAAAATAGCGGGATCTTCTCTCTTTAGTACCTCATAGTACAGCCTTTGCATGTTTTCCTTATCTTCATCATGCTGATTTTTAACGATTATCGTTTCTTTTTTCACTTGATTCCTGGCTCGGAACAATACTGATTTCACAGCAGTTTCAGTTATATTTAATAATTCTCCAACTTCTTTTAAGCGAAATTGAAACCCCTCTACGAGCAGATAAACTATCCCTTGTTTAAAGGTCAATTTTTCAGCTAGGAATTCTGCCAGCATCAGAGAGGTTAAATTTTTTTCTTCTGCTTTTGGTTCCTTTACTTGGATACCAATAATATCTTGTTTTTTTCTTATTTTATCAATCAATTGATTATCAGCAATTTTTTTGAGTAAAGCAGGCGTAATATCTTTATCTTTATAATTTTCCATCGCTTTTAAAAGGGCTTCTTGAATTAAATCTTCTCGTTCCCATTTATCTAAAGAAAGATACCGACAATAGGAATCGAGTTTTTGATACAGAATTTTTATATTTTGCATTTCCATCCTCATTGATAAATCCCTCCTTTGACTGTTTATATATAGAACGTTTCAGATAGCGAAAAAGATACGGGGTCAAAAAAATTATTCTTCTAATCGATATTTTTTCTCCTTTTGATTTTCAGGCACTTTCTTAGCCAACTCCATTGTATTAAGCAACTTTCTTGCACGGTCTTCCACGATATTATAGCTCTGCCATTTTTGATCTGTATGCTGAAGGCGTTCCTTTTTTGCAAGCAATAATTCTTTTACCCTCTTCATATCAGGATTTTTTTCGTAATAATCTACAAGAACCGGAATAGCTGAATAAGATAGAGAATCTATATAGGTAAAATCAATTAAATTTGTTTCCTCAATCCGCTGCAAATTTTTGCTAACGATTATACGATCGATGTCCATAACATTCAGGCCACAGTAATATAACAAGGAGAGCAATAAGAAAAAACGCATAAGTTGAATTTTCTCCATCCAAATTTTTATCAATGTGAATGAGAAAAACACCGCCAATAGTAAAATAAAAGAATGAGAAAATAATCGTAAATACGTATAACCATACGCCTGTTCATATAAAGACAATCGTAAATGAGCAGACAAAAGAATGATAAAGCTAAAAGCAATTAAAAAGGATAAAATTATTTTTAAGAAAAGAGTGCGTTGTTTAGCAAAGCTATTTACTAACAAAATAATTGATATGTTAATCACTGTCACGATAATAAGTTCAAAGAATCCTCTTCTCGCATAGGTAGCATATGTAAAACCTTTCACTAATACATCATTGAAAAAATATTGAAATTGTACGATGGTATAAAATATATATAGCCCATTAATGAAAAGTAAAATAGTTAATAAAGTTGCTTGCTCCCATCTTCCTTGTTTTCCTTTTCTTTCGCTTGGAATAATAATCGACCTTTTACTAATTGTCTTCATGAATAGTAATAGAAAAATAAATATTAAACCTATTCGTAGCAATGTACTTATTCCATCTATATGAAATGAAAAAAGCCGGGTGATTATGGTTACCATCATATTATTAAAATGCTGATCTGAGGAACTAAGCAGGAAAATTAATAACATTAAAATCGGTGTTACAATAACCATTCCTAATACTATTCTTTTTATAGCGACATAATTCCTTTCATCAGCACGTCTCTTTACCGATTTCCGCACAAGAAAGGTTAAATATTTTCCTAATTTAAAAAAGGAAGATACTTTCTTTTTTAAATAAAAGAAAACATCTTTATTGCTCCAACTAAGAAAAGAAGGACTCGTTAGTAACGTTGTATGAAAGCCGATTAAACTAAAAACAACAATAAAATTTAAGGCATAAAAATACGGATTAGCAATGAAAACAAAAGACAATGTTAATAGCCATATGCACACAAATAAATATATACCAATTAAACGATGTGTATGCGTTTGTTTCCTCGTTAAATAAAAATAATAAACATAAAAAACGACAACAAAAATACTAAGCGAAATTCCAATTGTCTCTGTAAATAACGTTATTTCTGCAATAATTGCTAGTAAAAAACAGCCTATAAAATAAATAATATTTTTCTTGTTCATGCTATTTCCTCCTTTACATAGATAATCTATATAGTTGAACAAAAAAATAAATAGAACTTCGTTACACAGTAATACTAGGTAGTGTACAATAGAACAACTTATACCGATCTTGTTGTTCCATAGCGAAAGGCGAGATAACATATTGGATATAACATTATCGTAAAAGAAATACAGATAAGTACAAATTCCGGTGTTAATAATGGATCAAAGAGTGTTAACGGAATAATCTTAAAGACAATGGAACTCATAAGTAATAGATTAGGAACTAAAGAAATACAAAATGTCTTCAGTAAAAGTTTTTTTCCGCCAAGACCAAATTCCTTGCCCACTTCATATCCAAGTAAAAGCCAAAAGAATAAGTAAAGAACAATAAGAAAAAAAGGAATACTGGTTAAGAGTGACCATAATTTACTGATTGTTGGATTGGATAAGCGATGATAAATGACCGTCAAACTAATTCCGCCGACAAAGAAAAACAAATTAGCAAAAAAGAAATTCCATTGCGTTTTTTTCGCAGTCATGTTTAACTCTTCTTGATACATGGCGGCAATCTCTAGTGGTGTTCCTAATCTTTGGATTGCCAAAATTAACGCTTCTTCTTCTGAACATTGTTTTTCGAAAGCAATATCTTCCAACATGTCTACTAGATGTAGCTCATACTCCATGCATATTTCTTCTGATTGCTCATGATCTTGGAGTAAATCCCGCAGCTGTTTCATGTAGGATTCTTTTGAAGAAATCATATTCCTTTTCTCCCAATCACTTTATCAATCGTTTGCACAAAGTTTTTCCATTCTGTTGTTTTTTGCTCCAATATTTGCTGACCAGAATCGGTAATTCGGTAATATTTCCTTGCTGGTCCTTTTTCTGATTCTTTCCAGAAAGATTCTACATATTCCTGTTTTTCTAATTTATGCAGAGCAGGATATAAAGTCCCTTCTTTTACTTGCAAAGAATAATCACTTCTTTTTTCCATTTCTTTGACAAGTTCATATCCATACATTTCTTTTTCTGCTAACAGCTGTAGAAGTATTAAAGATGTACTTCCTTTTACTAGCTCTCTATTGAACATATTTTCACCTACCTAGAATTAAAATGTACTTTGTAAGTATTGTATCGTTCCTATCGCTATAATGCAATATAAAATAGGACTCTCCAATCTAATTTTTTCCTCCGTCTATGCCTTTAAAGACTAGGAATCTTAATTTAGCCACTGATTATTGTTTAGCGAAAGAATTGGTTCGCTTCCTTCGATTTCTTTTTTCAAAACGCTATTCCCTAAATACTGAATAAAAAAACCCGAATAATTATGCGAGTATCCATTATTTAGGATACTCGCATAATTTTCGGGTCTAATTTAGAATGGAGTACTTATAACCCACCTCTGATCTTTAACAGGAAAATATCCCCTGCCAATTTTACAAGAATGATTATATTAGAGATAAAATAACAGGCAATGTTATTAAACTAGCTAATGTGCTAAAAAAGGTTGCACTTGATACAAAATCAGGTTCTGTTCCATATTGGACAGCATAAAGGGTTGTGTTTGCTGCTGCTGGCATTCCGGCAAGCAGAATCATTATTTGCTTTAATATTTCATCTACTGGCAAAATAAGCGTCAGCAGCCATGCAATAACTGGCGAAACTATAAGTTTAAGTAACAATGAAATAGATAGAGGGCGATATGAAATATTTTTTATTCGGACATTAGCAAGTTGTATTCCTAAAACAAGCATGACGGTTGGAATGGCCGCATTACCAACTAGCTTAATTGCCTCAAGCATCGTTGCTCCAATCGGTAGATGAAGAGAATGCAAGACTGCTCCTAGAATTGCCCCATACATAACTGGTACTTTTAATACTTTTTTTAAAGTATCTTTCCCATTTCCATCATCAACAGAGCCTTTTGCTGCATAATAAACACCAATCGTAACCATAATTAATTGCTGAATAACCATTAAGATAACTGCATAGTGCAAGCCTGGCTCTCCGAAAACAAATAAAACGAGCGGAGTGCCATAATTACCGTTGTTCATAAATGCCGAGGATAGTATCATTCCGCATGTCTTTCTTACCGAATAACCTCTAATAAATCCAATAATGTAAACAATCGCGATAATACTTAATACTAACGTTAATGCGTACAGTGTCATATACAAATAGTCCATTGTAAAAGTTGTTTCATAAAAAACACTAAAAGACAACAATGGCGTCATCAAATAGACAGATACAGCCGAAACAGATTTTATATCAATATGAAGCATCTTTTGTCCAATGAAACCAACGGAAAAAATAAAAAAAATAGGTAATAAAATACTTAAATATTCCAATAACATCATCCAATCTTCGTGAACTATGACATACCCTGGTGTAACTGCCAGCAATTAATTTCTAACTTGACCTTCTCCATAAATAAAATATTTAAAGGATGTTAAGGCATTTAATCCCATTGGACCTCTAGCATGCAGTTTTTGCGTACTGATTCCAATCTCCGCCCCATACCCAAATTCAAATCCATCTGTAAATCTTGTACTCGCATTATGATAGACTGCTGCAGCATCTACTCCAGATAAAAAAGTTTCTGCATTTTCAATATTTTCAGTAATAATCGCTTCTGAATGCTTAGTACCATAAGTATTAATATGGTTAATTGCTTCTGTAACTCCATCTACTATTTTTATACTTACTTTCAAAGCAGAGTATTCCGTATACCAATCTTCTTCTGTCGCTTTTTTTGCAAAAGAAAAAGTAGTGCAGACAGTGTCATCTCCATAAATCTCCACACCATTTTGATGTAGTGCTTCTAAAAGAGCTAATCCATATTGAGCAAACCATTTGGTTTCGATTAAAATAGTCTCTAAGGCATTGCATACAGATGGACGCTGTATTTTACCGTTCAAACTAATCGTAAGTGCCATTTTCAACTCTGCGGTTTCATCAATAAATAAATGGCAATTGCCTGCACCTGTTTCAATAACTGGAACGGTTGCTTCTTTTACTACCGTATCAATTAACCCTTTGCCGCCACGAGGGATTAGTACATCTAAAAATTCTTTTAAATGAAATAGTTCTTTCGCTGTTTCTCTGCTTGTATCTTCAATTAGCTGGACGGCTTCTTTTGGAATTGCGGATTTCTCCAGTGCACGATGGATTGTATCAACAAGAGCCAGATTTGATTGCTTAGCAGATGAACTTCCTCTTAAGACAATACTATTCCCTGTTTTCAGAGCAAGACTTGCTGCATCAATCGTTACATTTGGTCTCGCCTCATAAATCATTCCCATTACGCCAATTGGCACAGTTTTCTTAATAATTTTTAAGCCATTTTCTTTTTCAATTTTTTCTACCACAACACCGACTGGATCATTTAGTTTAATTAACTCTTTTAGTGCTAAGGCCATATTATTAATCCGTTTTTCATCCAGCATAATTCGATCTAAAACAGAAAGAGATAGATCATTTTCTTTCCCGTTTTCAAGATCTATTTTATTAGCTTTTATAATTAAATCTTGGTCCTCTATTAATTGCTTGCTAATAAGGGATAAAGCTGCATTTTTCTGTTCTGTTGTCTTATTTAATAATTGATAACTTGCATTCTTTGCTAATTTACCTTTTTGATATACTTCGCCCATTTTCCATCTCTCCTTTTTATAATTTCACCCATTTATCACGATGAATAACTTCGATTTTTGGATGTTTTATCATTGTTTTTTCTTCTGCTCTTTGTGTAATAATAGCTTTTAGCTCTTCTGAAGAATAGAGTACTTCCCCTTTTCCGATAACTCCTTTTTCACCATAGACTTCGACAACATTTCCTTTTTCAAAGAGCCCTTCGACTTTATAAATACCAGCTGGCAGCAAGCTCCCACCTTTATTTAGCAAGGCCATTTCTGCCCCTTCATCCACATAGAGACTGCCTTCAACGGTAGAATGGAGGGATATCCATTGTCGATTATTGTTAATAGATGATAAAGCATCTGAACCAATATAGGTTCCGTCTCCTTTCCCCTCTATAATATCGATGAGCTTCTTCTCTCCCTCGTCTTTTCCAATAAAAACCTTTACTCCTAAGGAATTAGCTGTTTCTGCAGCAATCAACTTTGATTTCATGCCACCAGTTCCAATCTTTGAACCAGATCCTTTAGCAGCATTCTTCCATTCCACCGTTATTTCAGGCAAATAATCAATCCGTTTTGCTGAAGGATCTTCTTTTGGATTTTTGTCATATAAGCCATTAATATCTGTGAGAATCATTAACTGATCGGCATGGACAAGTCCACTAACAAGGGCAGACAACATATCATTGTCTCCAAACGTTAATTCTTCTACAGATACGGTGTCATTCTCATTTATAATTGGTAAGATATTTCTTTCTAATAATTCCGTTAATGTAGAATAAGCATTTCGGTAGCGATCACGTTTGGAAAAATCATTTCTTGTTAGTAATACTTGAGCGGGAACAATCCCAAACTTACTTAATTGTTCATTATAGCTTTGAATTAGCAAGCTTTGACCAACTGCTGCTGCTGCCTGTTTCCCTTTCAATGTAACCGGTCTTGAAGGATAGCCGAGTTTTCCAAAGCCCGCAGCCACTGCTCCTGAAGATACTAAAAGTACTTCATGACCATATTCTCTTAATTTTGCAATGCTTGCGATATGGTCACTTAGCTTTGATTGATCGATTGCACCTTTTGTATCTGTAAGAGAGCTGCTCCCGATTTTTACAACAATTCTTTTCTTCTCCATTTGATTTCCTCCGTACTAAGTTAATCCGAATTCACCCAATTAAAAAAGCTCATTTTCATCCTCATAAAAGGACGAAAATGAGCTTTCCGTGGTACCACCTTAATTGAACCAATATACAAATTGATTCCACTTTGTCTGATAACGCAAGAAATGCGCCTACTGCAGCAGGACTTGAAAGGCAGGTTCTGTGTTCTTTCATTATGAAGTCTTTCAGCTTATAAACTTCACTCTCTTTTATGAAAGGTTCTCACATACTAATCCTTTCGCTTCGTTCGATTTTCTTTTTTCTAATTATAAGCAGTTTTCACTATTGTTTCAATCGTTTTTTGAAATTTATAAGAATAGCCAAAAATTTTTTGTTCTATTTATCAGTAAGAGATTATTTTTTTATCCCAGCCATTTCTTTTTTTAAGGCCCATTTTCTGATAGCATAAGCGACACCATTATCATTATTCGTCAAGGTAACAACATCTGCTGTCTGTTTCACTATATCTTGTGCATTTCCCATGGCAACGCCTATTCCTGCTTCTTTAATCATGCTAATATCATTTAAACTGTCTCCAGCCGCTAATACTTGATCCATTGTAATATCTAGAAGCTCACACACTTTTTTAAGTCCTTTTGCTTTATTTATACCAAGCGCATTGACCTCAATATTTACTGGAGAAGAATTGCTGATTTCAAAGCATTTTTTCTCGTTTAAGCTAGTTAATACTTGTTCACGAACTTTATCATCTTCTATATGATAGCCAAATTTGAGCCATTCTGATTTATTGATGTCTTCCGGCATTTCATCTACCCAGACTTTCTCACAACTAGCAGCCCACATTTTCGCTTTATGCTGTTGTGCTAGTTCCCACATCCATTGGATATTGCTTGCATCAACAAGATTTCTTTCGATTAAATTACCATTCATATCCCATATTTCACTACCATTTACTGTTATTAGATAAGAGTTTAATAACAAACTTTTTGCATGATCTCTACATGTTGCAATAGTTCGACCAGTACTTAATACAACATGCAGTCCTTGTTCATGAGCCTCTTTAATCGCTTTTTTATTTTCTTCTGGAATTTCTCCTTTTTCGTCTAATAAAGTACCGTCCATATCTAGTGCGATTAATTTAATCTCTTTGTCTTCTAACCTCTTTGTCATTTTGCTGTTCCTCCTAATGATTATTTTTAGAAGTGATAGCCAAAAAACACGACTGTCAGAATTTCCGCATTCTTAAGCTGTATATTTATCTTTTTTTACCATAACTTAGATTTTTGAAACAGAACTTGTTCATTCTATGCGAAATAAACTGTTTGCAATAATCCTTAAAATTTTTTGCCAATCAACGTAATAACAAAATTCAAATCATTTCTTCTGACTAACATAATCAACTTCTAAATTTACCTTTCCTACTCATTAACATAGTATAACGAATGGGGATAAAAAAGTAAAAAATTCCGATAAGTCTAACAAAACTTCATAAAATCATTAGGATTTTAACAAAATTTTTACCTTTCCTTCAACATACGATCATAACATTTATGAAGATGCTTCCATGCTTCTATTTATGTGTATTTTTTTACTTGAATATACACTATGTAAAACCATTCCGAACATAACTAAACAGATACCAAAAAAACTTAAATGACTAGGTAAGGGGGCAGAAAGAAATAGAACTTCTCCTATTAAGGCAAATAAAACTTCTAATGATTGTGTTGCCTCTACCGCTCCTAATTTAATCAAATTGTCTTTTACTAAATCTGTTGCGGCAAAAAATAAGATGGTAGCAATTATCCCGGAAAATATGGCGACTATGGCCGACTGAAACACTTGCTGCTTACTCGGTAATCCTACTGTGTACGCGCCAACACCTGATAATAGAACCCAAAAAGGAATACTAGCTGCAGTCATACCTAATACCCTTTGAAATACATCTAATCTCCCATCACACACCTCCATCATCTTCCGGTTACCTAGTGGGTAGGCAAAGGATGCAATAAGAATTGGAATAAGGCAAAATAATGCATTCTTCAAGGAAATGGATACGGCAAATTCAAGCTGCATAATGATAATACCTAAGACAATTAACATAGAAAAGGTTAAGCTCTTAAAAGGAATTTTCCTTCTCATATTTTGAATACTGCCGTTTTTATCCATTTTTTGCTCATAAAAAAAGGGAGCAAGCAATGTTCCAGATATAATAGTCAGCTGCCATGTTCCTGCTACCAGCCAACCAGGTCCATATGCCCCTGCCAAACAAATACCTCCATAAAACAAGCCAAATCCTACTGTACTCCAAAGGATCCAAGTAACTGGATTCCTTCTTAATTCTTTCCATACTGCTGTTAAATTCCTTCTCCATCCAACTATTAGGAGCAATAACGGGACCATAAAAAAATAACGCAGAGAAGCACTCCAAATCCAGCTTCCTCCTCCTATTTCCATAGACTGATTTATTACAAAAGTAAACGCAAAAAATAAAGCTGCAAATATCCCTAAAATGATTGGCCTCAATTGTTACCCTCCCTTATTTTTGTTAATCAAAAAACTTATATCCAATATATCGCATATTGGATATTAATAACAATAATTTTTTCATTTCCTTCTAAACTATGTTTTTTGTGTTATTTAATTGTGGATGCTTCTTGTTGTGACTAAATCATAAAAAAAGGTCTGTACCTTTAAATGTACAGACCATACGATTATCGTTGATATTGAACGCGATGAAGGTTAGCAAAAATACCATTACGCTCTAATAATTCATCATGCTTTCCTTCTTCTTCTATCCCATTTTCAGTAACTACTACAATGCGATCAGCATTACGAATAGTTGCAAGCCGATGAGCAATAATTAATGTAGTTCGATTTTTAGCTAGTTCATTTAAAGAATTTTGAATAATTAATTCTGTTTCTGTATCAAGGGCAGAAGTTGCTTCATCCAATATTAAAATTGGCGGGTTCTTTAAGAACATCCGAGCGATGGCAATCCTTTGTTTTTGACCACCAGAAAGCTTTAATCCTCTTTCCCCAATTTGGGTTTCATAGCCATCTGGTAATTTAAGCACTAACTCTTCCAAATGCGCTCTTCTTACTGCCTCGTAAATTTCTTCATCTGTAGCATGTAAATTTCCATACGCTATATTTTCTTTCAGCGTACCTGTAAATAAAAAGACATCTTGCTGTACGATTCCAATTTGTGATCTTAATGAACTCATTGTCATATCACGAATATCGATACCATCAATTTTAATACTACCACTATTTACATCATAAAAACGTGGTATTAATGAACAAATAGTTGTCTTTCCGGCTCCGGATGGACCCACAAAAGCAATTGTTTCACCAGCAGCAATGGAAAGATTGATATTTTTCAAGACAGGATTTTTATCATAACTAAAGGATACATCATTTAAATGGATATTTCCTTTTAATGATTCTACTTCAATTGCATCTTCCCGATCTTGGATTTTTGGTTCAGTATCTAACAACTCCAAGAACCGTTTAAATCCTGCCATTCCTTTCGGATAGAGTTCCAAAATCGCACTAATCTTATCAATCGGTTTTTGCAGTATATTTACAAAAAGGATAAAAGATACTAATTCGCCAATTTTCATCTGATTATTAAAAGTTAACCATGCACCAAATACTAGCACGACTAATGTGAAAAATCGCATTAACATATAAACCGAAGAAGAAGTAATCGACATTACTTTATATGCACCGATTTTGGCTTTACGGAATCTTCGGTTATTCACTGTAAATCGTGAAATCTCAAATTCTTCATTTGTAAATGATTGTACAACACGCACACCAGATACACTATCTTCCACTCTTGCATTGACATCTGCAATATCTCCATACATTTGTCCCCAAGCTTTGTTCATGCTTCGGTTACAGTATGTAATTAACCAAACAAGAATTGGTACAATAAAAATAACGATAAGTGCTAGTTTAATATTAATCGTAAGCATAATCCAAAATGCTCCGACAAATGTCATAATGGCAATAAATAAATCCTCTGGTCCATGATGGGCCAGTTCTCCAATATCAAATAAATCATTGGTAATCCGACTCATAATATGTCCCGTTTTCGTATTATCAAAAAAAGAAAAGGATTGTCTTTGCACATGAGTAAATAATTGACCTCTCATATCTGTTTCAATATTAATCCCTAATTTATGTCCCCAAAAGTTAACAATGTATTGAAGAAAGGTACTTATACCATATAATAGCAGCAAACCCACACCTACAGATAAAATACTACTCCAATTTCCTTCTGGAAGAAGTTCATCAATATACCAAGAAACGGCAAGTGGAAATGCCAGCTCTAATAAAGCAACCACTATTGCACTGGAGAAGTCGAGCGTAAATAATTTTTTATGTGGCTTATAATATGTAAAAAAGCGTGTTATCATAATCTTTCTCCTTCACTCCTATCGTTTTAATTACCGTTTTACCAAATAACTAGTTTTTCTCCCCTTTTTTTATTGTTGCAAGATACTATTCTTCCTTTACTTCGATTTTTCCATAGTAAACAATGTAATCTTTTACCAGATTCGAGCGTAATGAGAATCATTATTGATTATATTAGCAATTTACTTTTTCTACAAGAAAAATATTTATCATTTCGAAATAATTAAAGAAGAATAGGAAAATAGGAGTAACGACTGATTGCATATTTTTATTTTAAAAAAAGGAAAAAATTAATTTAGTTAATATTCTTTATTTTTAGATTATTCCATTAATTACTCTTTTTTCTTTAGTAGTTTTTAGTATAATAGATAGAAAGAAGAACTGCCTTTAAATATTAGCTAATCTTGAAAAATGGTATCTTAATGTATCATGTATTCTATGTTCTATAAAGGAGCGTGTTTTTTTGGATTATCATCTCTTAACCTTTGTAACCGTTGCTGAAAAACTGAATTTTACGAGAGCCGCAGAAAGCCTACATATTACGCAATCAGCAGTAACACTTTCTATTAAAGCCTTGGAAAAAAAATATAATGTTACCTTCCTAGACAGAACGAATAAGTATGTAAAACTCACTAAAGCAGGCGAACTCTTTTATTTTCATGCTAAGAAAATTTTATCGGAGTACAAAGAAGTAAATGATTTAATAGAACACCTTTCCGAAAAAAAGAGCCGTCCTCTCACCATCGGTTCAAGCTTTACATTTGGAGAGTATTTACTGCCAAAAATAATGGCTAAAAATGTAAGAATCAACAAAAATCAAGAGAAACCAATGATAAGTATTAGAAATTCCAACCGTATTGTTGATCAACTATTACGTGGAGAAATTGATTTAGGCATCATTGATAGTCCTTTAAAAACACACCCTCACCTCTCCATTACACCTTTTAAAGAAGATGAATTAGTAATCATCGTCAGTAAAAATCATCGATTTGCAAATGAAACATTTGTGGAATTAAGCGATTTATATGAGGAAACTTGGATTTTAAGAGAAGAGGATTCCGGAACGAGGCAGATTATTAATCAGTTTTTTCATGATCAGGCATTCTCCCCGCCGGTGATTCGGTCATTTGGGAGCATACAGATTATTAAAGAATCAATCGAAGCTGATTTAGGCATTTCTATTCTCTCTAAATATGCTATTCAAAAAGAAATTTTCATGGGGAGTCTAAAAATATTACGGATAAAAAATAGACCAATCACCAGATATTTTTCCTATATTATTCCGGAATTTTCTTTTAAACAACATGCAGTTTCCCCGCTGATCAAGGCACTGACCAAAGAAAATAAACGATTATATCAAAATATAAATTTGGGGAATAATATGTAGTTGAATTCCAGATTTTATATTCGCAAACAAGATTGTCGAAATTGATAGATGCAAAAAGTAAAGAGCACTTTTAAAAATACGGAAATGAACCTTATATATTTTTAGCAACTATTCAAAAAGAATTGTAACAAGGCGAAATAGCCATTCTATTAAAATATATAATCCCTTTGTTAAGCTAAAAGCTAATTATGAGTTTTATATAGAATACTTTCTTCTAATTTTTCTCAAAAGAGTATTAAAAATCCCAAAAAATATTTATTTAATGGAAAAAAATAGAGCAGCCTGAATACACCAAGACTCCCTGTTGGATACGGTAACAGCTAGCCCAACGGAAAACGAAGTGTATTCAAGCTGCTGGTAAATAAACAGCAGCCCTCACTAAAACCTTCTTTTATATCCTAAACAAATAAAGAATTTTGCAATTTTTTTTCATATTGTTCACTATTATCACTAAATAAAACACATATGTCCCAACCTTAAAAAGCAGGTAATGTATTCCCTTTTTTACTAGCAGCTATTAACGCTTTTATTTCTTCTAATTTATTTTCTGAAAATAGTTGTACAATTTTACTTCCTACAATGACACCATCACAATATTCTATCATGCTCATAACATGTTCAGGAGAAGAAATTCCAAATCCAGCCAGAACCGGGATAGGACTAACTTCCTTAACCTTTAATAAATGGGCTCCTAAATGATCATGGAAGCTTGAGCGAGATCCCGTTATTCCGGTAACAGTTACAGCATATAAAAAGCCATTTCCTTTTTTGGCAATTTTTTCGATACGATCTAAGGGACTTGTTAAGGTTACTAATCGAATTATTTCCACACGATATTTTGCTGCTGCTTCTTCTAATAATACTTCTTCTTCAACAGGCAGATCAGGAACGATTAATCCATTAATCGCTGCTTCTTCACAATCCTGAAAAAATTTCTCTACTCCATAGGCTAAAATAGGGTTTAAATAAGTCATGATAACAAGCGGAATATTCGTTAACCCTCTAAATGACTGTATAGTTTCTAAAACACCTTTAAGCGTAGTGCCCGCTTGAAGAGAACGAATCCCTGCTGCTTGAATAATAGGTCCATCCGCAACTGGATCAGAAAATGGAATACCAAGTTCAATAGCTGTTGCACCTGCTTCTTCTAGGAAAAGTACTTTCTCCTTTAATGTTTCCAGTCCTCCATCTCCAGCCATGATATATGGAACAAACGCTTTATCCCCTTTATCAAGTACCGCTTTAAAGGCTGCTTCAATTGTTATCATCCTCTTACTCCCCCATTCTTTCCATAACTGTATTTACATCCTTATCTCCTCTACCAGATAAACAAACAATAATTCCTTCCTCTTTATTCATCTTCGCTGCCAGTTTTACTGCATAGCTGATGGCATGTGCACTTTCTAAAGCAGGGATAATCCCTTCAACCTTACAAAGTAATTGAAGTGCTTCGAAGGCTTCGTCATCTGTAACAGATTCATAGATAGCACGACCGATATCATGTAGGAAGCTATGTTCAGGACCAATCCCAGGATAATCTAAGCCAGCTGAAATAGAGTGTGCTTCTTGGATTTGACCGTCTTCGTTTTGCAATAAGTACATATAAGAACCATGCAAAACACCTGGTTTTCCTTTCGACAATGACGCAGCATGTTTATCTGTATCAAGACCATGTCCTGAAGCCTCTACTCCATATAAAGCAACATTTTCCTCCTCAATAAATGGGTAAAAGATTCCCATTGCATTACTACCGCCGCCGATACATGCCACAATCGCCTCAGGTAGCCTGCCGATTTTTTCGATGTATTGTTTTTTCGCTTCTTTACCAATAACACTTTGAAAGTCACGTACCATCATCGGAAATGGATGTGGTCCCATAACAGATCCAAGAATATAATGAGTATCTATCACATTTGTTACCCAATAACGTAAAGCTTCATTACATGCGTCCTTTAAGGTAGCACTTCCAGATGTAACACCAACAACCTTTGCGCCTAACAACTCCATTCGAAAGACATTTAATTTCTGTCTTCGAATGTCCTCTTCTCCCATGAAAATCGTACATTCTAAGTTTAATAGAGCACATGCTGTCGCTGTTGCTACTCCATGCTGGCCAGCTCCTGTTTCTGCGACAACCTTCTTTTTGCCCATTCTTTTTGCAAGGAGCGCCTGCCCAAGAGAGTTGTTGATTTTATGAGCACCAGTATGATTTAGATCCTCTCTTTTCAAATAGATTTTTGCACCGCCAGCATATTTTGTAAGATTTTCTGCATAATATAGCGGTGTTTCTCTGCCTACATAGTCCTTTAAGAGATTATTTAATTCTTCATGAAAAGCGGGATCTTCTTGTGCCTTTTTATATTCCGCTTCAAGTTCTGTTACTGCCAGCATCAGTGTTTCCGGAACATATCTTCCTCCATACATTCCAAAATGGCCGCTTTGATCTGGATAAACATAAGTTTCTGTCATAATAAGCTCCCTCTTTTCTTAAATTTGAACAGTTTTTGCTAATTCTAAAAATACTCTTATTTTTTCTAAATCTTTCTCGCCATCTGTCTCCACGCCGCTGCTTACATCGACCATGAATGGATGGGTGGTTTCTATTGCTTCCGTAAGATTATTTTCGTTTAGCCCGCCGGCAAGAATAACTTTCTTATTGCCAAAGTCATAACCCTTTATCAAATTCCAATCAAACGCTATTCCATTTCCGCCGTGATACTTTCCTCTCGGGCTATCAAGTAGTGCATAGTCACAAGGATAAGCTGCCACTTGTTTTAAATCCTCTGGCGTGGAAATACTAAATGCTTTAATGATTGGCAAGGAAAAACTTGCTGCGAATTCTGCCGTTTCATCACCATGAAGTTGAATTATATTGATTCCTGTAACATTCACAATTTTCATTATATTCTCTTTGGACTCATTGACAAAAACGCCTACCTTCATTAAGTCTTTAGGAAGAGTAGCGATAATATCCTTAGCCTGTTTTTCACTTATTTTTCTTTTACTATTTGCAAATACAAAACCAATTGCACTTGCACCATAGCTAACAGCACATGCTGCTGCTTCTATTGTCGTAATTCCGCAAATTTTTACATTCATTCTATCTCCGCCCTTATAGACACTTTCATTTCTTTCATTTTCGTTTCAAGATCCGCTGCTTTCATAAAACTTTCCCCAACTAAAATAGCATTTGCTCCGCTTGCACTAACTTTTTGGATATCTGCATATGTGGAGATGCCGCTTTCACTAATCATATACCTGCCACTTTCTTTGATTTTTCCTGCCAGCTTCTCGGTAGTATCTAATGTTACTTCAAATGTTTTTAAATTCCGATTGTTGACCCCAATTAATTCGGCCTTCGTCTTTAAAGCTCTTTCTAACTCTTCTTCATTATGAACCTCTAATAACACTTCAAGTCCAATATCTGTTGCATACGTATATAACTCATGAAGTTCTTTATCTTTTAAAGCTGCAGCAATTAATAGGATAATGTCCGCTCCATAATATTTCGCAAAATCAATTTGGATTTTATCGACGATAAAATCCTTGCAGAGAATCGGCAGATTTACTGTTTCTCTTACTTCCGCCAAATCCTCATATGTTCCTTTGAAAAATGGTGTATCCGTTAAAACAGAAATGGCATCTGCACCATATATTTCATACATTTTCGTCTGTTCCTTAGGATCTTTATCGATATTTATATCCCCTTTTGATGGGGACGCCCGTTTAAACTCAGCTATAATTGCTAAGTTTTCCGCATCCTTCAATTTCTCTATAAAGGATCTTTTTTTAAAAGAATGCTTCTTCGTATGCAGTACTTCCTTTCTCTCATAAAGATCAGCAATTGTTTCTCTTTTTTTGGTAATAATTTTATCTAATATGGTTGTCACTTAAATCCCTGCCCCTTCCAATTCTTTACTAACCTCTACTAATTGGTTTAATTTATAAAGTGCTGCTCCAGAATCAATGCTTTCCTTTGCTAAATGCACTCCCTCTCCAATACTTTCCGCTCTTCCTGCTGTATAAATGCCAATGCCTGCGTTTAACAGGATCGTATCTCGATAAGCACCTTTTTCTCCTTTTAACACTTTTAATAAAAGTGCTGCATTTTCCTTTGCATCGCCTCCACGTATTTGATCATTTGTATAATAGGGAAGATTAACATCATCTGGAGTAAGAATGGTTTTCTCTATTCTTCCATCTTGTAAAATGACAAGTTGATTACTACCTTGTAGGGAAGCTTCATCCATTCCACCTGCTCCATTTAATACTACCGCTCGTTTTCTACCAAGTTTCCGTAAGCTTTCCGCAAAAGTAAGTAATAAATCGCTTCTGTATATTCCTAACACCTGGCTTTCTAAAGAAATTGGATTAGTTAATGGACCAATCAGATTAAATATAGTTGGAAGTTTTAATTCTCGTCGAACCTTCATTATTCTGCCCATTTTCGGCTGCACATGTTGTGCGAATAAGAAAGTGATTCCTACTTCTTCTAATTGCTGCATATTTTGTTCTGGAGTAACATTTAACTTAATGCCAAGCTCTTCTAATACATCCGCACTTCCTGTCTTACTAGATATACTGCGATTTCCGTGTTTAGCGACAGGAATTCCAGCTCCAGCTAACACAAATGCCGAAGTGCTGCTAATATTAAAGCTTTGTGATTTGTCTCCACCTGTACCACAATTATCGATACACCCACTGACTGGTTCAGCAAAAGACAAGGTTTGTTTACGAACGGCTTTTACAATACCCACGATTTCTTCCACTGTTTCTCCCTTCATTTTTAAACTGGTCATAAAAGCAGCAATTTCTGTATCGGTAATGTCATCAGAAAAAAGAAGATCCGCAGCTCCTTCCATTTCTGTTTCAGTTAATGACTTATTCGCCATGATTTTCTCCACATAGTGTTTCATCTCTGCACTTCCTTTCGAGTTTCATTGATAAAATTTTGCAATAATTGCTTCCCGCTCTCAGTCCCGACCGATTCTGGATGAAATTGATAGCCATACAGGGGATAATCTTTATGTTTGATCGCCATAATTTCATGGTCATCAGTTGAACTAGCCAAAACCTCAAAGTCATTCGTTAATGTATCCTTTTTTATAACAAGAGAGTGATAACGCATCACCTCAATCGGTTCCTCCAAAGCATGGAAAAAGGGGTGACCAGTAACTTGTAATGTCGATGTTTTTCCATGCATGACATTTACTGCCTTCACTATCTCTGAACCGAAGGCATAACCAATTGCCTGATGCCCTAAGCAAATCCCTAATATGGGAAATTCCCGATAAAGGGATTGGATAAGTTCAATTAATATGCCTGCATTTTCTGGCCTGCCTGGTCCAGGAGACAAAACAATGCCATGAGGATTTAATGTCCGAATTTCCTCTATAGTTATTTCATCATTTCGAACAACCTTTATCTCTTCTCCCAACTCCCCTAAATATTGAAATAAGTTATACGTAAAAGAATCATAATTATCGACTAATAAAATCATGTTGTCCCTCCAAAAATAATTTTAATTTATGGATTGTTTCTTCATATTCCTTTTCTGGGATGGAGTCGTGAACAATTCCAGCACCAGCTTGAATGTATGCCTTTTTGTCTTTAATAACCATCGTACGGATAGCTAAAGCAAAGTCCATATTCCCATTTTGGGAAAAATAGCCAACAGCACCGGAATAAATACCTCGCTTTGTTCCTTCTAATTCATTTATAATTTGCATTGCTCTAATTTTAGGTGCACCTGACACTGTCCCTGCAGGCAAGCAAGCAATTAGGGCATCTACACATGAGTAATCCTTCTTTAAATCTCCACTAACTTCTGATACAAGGTGCATAACATGCTTAAACTTTTCTACTTTTATATACTTATCAACAGAAACACTGCCAAAATTACTCACTTTGCCAACATCATTCCTTGCTAAATCAACAAGCATTTTATGTTCCGCTAATTCTTTTTCATCTAGCAGTAAATCTTGTTCTAACTGAGCATCCTCTTCCTTCGTCTTACCTCTAGGTCTTGTACCTGCAATAGGATTGGTAATGACGTTGCCATTTATGGTTTTAATCAAGCTCTCAGGCGAACTTCCAAGCACTGCATAATCTGCAAAATCAAAGAAATACATATATGGGGACTGATTTTTGATACGCAGTTTACGATAATAAGAAAAGGGCGATCCTTCTATCTTAGCTGTCATTCTCTGCGAAGGAACTACTTGAAAGATGTCTCCTTCTAAAATATAATGCTTTGCTTTCTTCACTTTCTCCATAAATTGTTCTTTCGATATACTCGCTTGAAAGGGAGTTAACTTTACCTCAGGTGATTCTTCTTTAAATGGTGCTGTAATCTCTAACTTTCTTATCTGCAGGCGGAACTTTAACTCTTTTTCCGTTGTAGTGTCTTTTAATGGGCTAGCAATTAAATAAACTTTAAGTTCTAAATGATCAAAAATTACTAAATCTTCAAAAAACATAAGATGCACATCTGGGATTCCGATTTCATCCTTTGCTTCTGGGCCAATGTTTTCATAAAGTCTGATATTGTCATACCCAACATATCCAAAAGCACCTGCATTAACTGGCAGTTGAAAGGGAAGTGGCGCTTTTTTTTCAGGCAAAAATTCGCTGATTAAGTCAAGTGCTCTTCCTTTTCTTATTTCTCGCTTTTCCCCTTCCAGAATAGTTGTTTCCAATCCTTTCCCAATAACTTCAAAGGTTGGATCGCAGCCAATGATAGAAAACCTTCCCGAATCTTCGTGTTTTAATGAGCTTTCGAGCAAGAATTTCTTTTTTCCAGATAACCTTTGATAAATACTAATGGGTGTCAGTGTATCTCCTTGGATTTCATCGATTAACAAAATGCTTTTTTCCATCATAAATCCTCCTAGTCAGATGCTTTTGAAAAATGCTCAGCTTTAAAATTCTATAAAAAAAGTCCCCTATCTGCATGATCATTTGCAAATAGAGGACGATTCATAAACCGCGGTACCACCTCAGGTTAGAGTGAAGCTTCACTCTCTCTTATCGAGTACAATATTATACTCTATCCCGGTAACGGAGGATACCGTCAGGCCATACTTCTTGTTCAAGCCTACACTCAGAAGTCCATTCGGTATAATCAATGTATCGGTTCACACCAGCCACCGACTCTCTTTAACATCTTTCTTATACTTACTACTCTTCATCATTGTTTTTTCCATATTTTTTTGAAAATAAAAAAGGGTCTCTCTCCTATAAAAAGGACGAGAAACCCGTGGTGCCACCTTCATTAGCTTAATTAAATCAAGCTCACTTTAAGAAATCAGTCTTATAAGACAAATTTCTGTCTCTTGTAACGATGAGACATTCGCTAAAGCCTACTACAAAAGTTGGTTCGGTTTAGAAGCTCAGAAGTCCATTCTCTTTATCGTCCACACTGGTTCACACCAACCACCAGCTCTCTGATGTTTTCAATAAAGATACTACTCTTCATCATTGCCGTTCGATATGTTAATTACATAATAGTGAACTCTCACATAAAAGTCAACCATTTTCTTCAAAAATTCATGTAGTTTTTTGAAGTGCCTTTTTATAGCGATTCTTCCAATCTTCTGCTAACTCGTCAATTTGCAGGATTGATTGGATTGCTTCTTTATTTTTACGATCAAGAACCATTACTTTTGTTGCGTCCCAAACTGATATCTTGTTCTGCGGACGTTCTATAAGCTCCATCGTAGAATCTTCGCTGACTACTCCTTCTTCTAGCACCTTTAAAAAATAGCCAGTATAACAAGTTTCCACAATTCTACTTAAAAATGGATCAATCTGATTATATTTTGAAATGGTTGAACATGGTACTCTTCCTTGTGTTACCTGAACAACTGCAGATCCTAACGAAAAGATGTCCCCGATATATGTACTTTTTTCTGTAAATTCCGTTCCGCATATATTTTCCCCAAACGCAGGAGGATTTATTTTTGTTTTAAATTCTTCTTCCCATTTTTTATAATGTTCAAAAGGATAATAACAGACAGCCCTTTCCTTGCCACCATGAAATGCTGGATTAGCAACACCATCGCCTACAAAACCATCAAACGTTAGAATGACTTCACTCACTTTTTCTTTGCCAATCGCGGAAGAAACGCTTTTATTTTTCCATATAAATGTTTTTTCCTTCCCAATACTAAGTGTGATAATTTTTCCCACTTATAAACACCACCACTATTTTTATTACATCATACCATATAACTATACGATAAGTGCTAATAAACAAAATGATTAAATCCAGTTTTTGGATGATAGAAAATGCTTTATTTTTTGCCGTGGCTGTACATATTAACTATAGTTAACTATTTGAAAGCAGGGAGAATGAAAATGGATCATGTAAATGATGATAAAAACATAGTAAACCTTACAAACAAAGCACAAAAGACAGCGAAGAAGCAAAATGTCAAGGTTTCGAAAATGGCGATATTCTCACTTTCTTCCATCCCATTAGTAATGACCCTTGGAAACAGTATGCTGATTCCAGTATTGCCAGCTATTGAAAAAAAGCTAGATATATCTTCTTTTCAGGTAAGTATGATTATTACAGTCTATTCTGTTTTAGCGATCATACTAATTCCCGTGGCAGGCTATCTTTCCGATCGTATCGGCCGTAAAAGGGTGATTATTCCCAGCCTAATTATTGCTGGTATTGGCGGAGTAATTTCTGGTTTTGCCGCATGGCTGATGGATAACAGTTACTGGATTATCCTTATCGGACGCGCCCTCCAAGGCGTTGGAGCAGCTGGTGCCTTCCCAATTGTATTGCCTCTAGTAGGTGATTTGTTTAAAGATGAAGAACAAGTTAGTAGTACTTTAGGCGTTATTGAAACAGCAAACACTTTTGGGAAAGTACTTAGTCCCATCCTTGGAGCTTTTTTGGCAGGATTTATTTGGTTCATCCCATTTATGTCTATTCCTGTCTTCTGTTTGGTTTCCATCATTCTAATTTTAATCTTTGTGAAATCTCCAAAAAGTAATGAAAAACCTGTACCATTTAAGGAATTTATACAGCATACAAAAGAAACTATGCATAAAGATAAAAAATGGCTCTATGCCATTTTCTTTATTGGTGTAATCGTTATGTTTGTATTATTTGCCGAAATGTTTTACCTATCAGATATATTAGAAAAGAAATATCATATAAAAAATGTTAAAAAAGGGCTCTATCTTGCTATACCGCTAGGAGCTTTATGTCTTACTTCCTACATTACCGGGAAAAAAATTAAAAAGGACAAAAACTTAATGCGCTGGATTACTTTTATTGGATTGCTTGCAATCATTATTGGTACGATTGCACTTAACTTCTCTGACAATATGTGGTTTATCATTCTCTTTCTAACATTGGCTGGCATAGGCATTGGTGCTAGTTTACCACCTCTAGATGCCCTTATTACAGAGGGAATTGAAAAAAAAGAAAGAGGAACCATTACAAGTATATATAGTAGTATGCGGTTTATTGGAGTCGCAGCAGGACCGCCTATTATGGCGATTTTAATGAAGCATATCGACCATTTACAATTTTATTTACTAAGTGCAGTTACATTAATCGCTGCGATTGCTGCCTTCTTTCGTTTAAAATATGTCGATGGTCAAGAAGAAAATAAAATAAACCAATAGAAAATTTCTCCATCGGTTCTTTGACCATACTAAAAAAAGCTGTAAATTAACGATTATAAGTCAATTTACAGCTTTTTCAATATTTATTTTTGTTGAACAGGCTTCTTTAATAGTCCTAATAATAAGGCTGATATGATCGCACCTATTACGATAGACAATAGGTATAGCCATGGATTTCCATCAACCAATCCAACTACGAACACACCGCCGTGTGGTGCTCTTAAACCGATATGGAAGAACATTGATAGTCCACCCGTAACTGCGGCACCAATTGCAACAGATGGAATAACACGTAATGGATCACCTGCTGCAAAAGGAATAGCACCTTCTGTAATAAAGGAAAGACCCATAATAAAGTTTGTTAAACCTGCATCCTTTTCTTGCTTTGTAAATTTCTTTTTAAATAAAACAGTTGCTAAAGCAATTGCTAATGGCGGAACCATTCCACCGGCCATAATAGCAGCCATTGGCTCAAATACACCATTGGCAATAAGCCCTGTTCCAAAAACATATGCTGATTTATTGATTGGTCCACCCATATCAAATGCCATCATCGCCCCTAAGATAATTCCTAAGAAGACCGCATTACCAGTACCAATATTTGACAGCCAATTGGTCATTCCAGTGTTAATAGCTGTAACAGGTTCCATAATCACATAATTCATAATAATGCCAGTAAAGAAAATTCCTAATAATGGATAAAGCAGAATCGTTTTAATACCTTCTAATGATCTAGGAAGTACTTCTAACACTTTCTTTAGACCGACAACTAAATAACCAGCTAAGAAACCGCCGATTAAACCACCAAGAAAACCAGCACCACCTTGAGCAGCCATAAATCCTGCAACCATACCAGGAGCAAAACCAGGACGATCAGCAATACTCATTGCGATAAATCCAGCAAGAACAGGCACTAATAATGCAAAGGCATTATCGCCGCCAATATATTTAATAACCGCAGCAAAAGCATTATAACTCGGATCATTCGGATCAGCTGAGTTATAACCAAACATAAAGGAAATAGCAATTAATATTCCGCCACCAACAACAAATGGCAGCATGTTCGAAACACCGTTCATTAAGTGTCTGTAAATTTGACCACCGATTCCTTTTTTCCCTGCGTTTTCTTCGCTGGAATTAGAACCTGATCCACCATTATATACTGGTGCCTGCTGTTTAATAGCACGATTGATTAATTCTTCAGGCTTACGAATACCATCTGCAACAGGGGTTTCAAGCACATGTTTTCCATTGAAGCGTTCCATTTGCACTTTCGTATCAGCAGCAACAATTACAGCCGTTGCTTTTTCAATTTCCTCTGCTGTCAGAACATTTTTTGCTCCACCGGAACCATTTGTTTCAACCTTAATATCAACACCCATTTCAGCTGCTTTCGCCTTTAATGAATCTGCTGCCATATAGGTATGAGCAATCCCCGTTGGACAAGCAGTTACTGCCACAATAAAATTCTTTTTATCAGCAATATTTTCGTCAGCTGTTTCTTCCTCTACATCATAACTGTCAATTATTGATATTACATCTTGTTTAGAAGCCGCATTTAATAATTTCGAGCGCACTTCTTCTTTAAGCAATAATGTAGATAATCTTGATAGTGCTTCAAGATGAGTATTGTTAGCCCCATCTGGTGCAGCGATCATAAAAAATAAATTTGCCGGCTGTCCATCTAATGATTCATAGTCAACACCACTGCTTGATCGCCCAAACGCAATGGCAGCAGTTTTTACAGCACTCGTTTTTGCATGGGGAATTGCTATTCCTTCACCAATTCCCGTTGTACTTTGCTCTTCTCTTTTTAAAATCGCTTGCTTGTACGTTTCTCTATCTGTTAATTTTCCTGCTGAATGAAGAATATCCACTAACTGATTAATGGCATCAAGCTTTCCATTTCCTTCTATATTCAAAAGGATAGTCTCTTGCGTTAATAATTCTGTAATTTTCATTTTATAACGCTCCCCTTTAATTTTATTTTTATCCACTTAATATCTTTCTAATAAAATGGTGTGTGACCATTATGATTGGACTTGGACTTGCGGAAGAAGTTCTTCTACTTTTTCCTTTGTACATAATCCAATTGAAAAAGCTGTCGCACTTCCTGAGGCAATACTGTAGCGGAAGGATTCTTTTATATCCTGTGTTTCTTTATATTTAGATAAGAAGCCTGCTACCATGCTATCTCCAGCGCCAACTGAGCTTTTCACTTGCCCTTTTGGAACCGTACTAATGATTTCTTCGTGTTGAGTAATCAAGACTGCACCATCACCTGCTAATGAGACGATCACATTTTGCGCTCCCATTTCCAATAGTTTTTTTCCATACGGAATCGCTTCTTCTGGAGTCGAAATAGTTACCCCAAACAATTCACCAAGTTCATGATGATTAGGCTTGATTAAAAACGGTTGATAAGGCAAGACTGCTTTTAATAATTCACCTTCTGCATCTACGACGAAAGAAACATTGTTCGCATGACAGATCTTGACTAGCTCTTCATAAGTCGTTTTAGGAAGAGTAGATGGAACACTTCCAGCTAATACTAGTAGGTCTTCTGACGTTAAAGAAGCAATCTTCTCTTTTAACTCCTGAAACTTTTCTTCAGAAATAGTGGGTCCATTTGCGTTTAATTCTGTTTCTGTATCAGTCTTTAACTTCACATTGATACGTGTATCTTCTTCTACTTTCACAAAATCTGTTTCAATCATTTCTGACAATAGTTGTGTTTCAATAAAACTTCCAGTAAATCCGCCGACAAATCCTAACGCTTTACTTGGCACGCCCATTTTTTTTAACACTCTAGAAACATTTATTCCTTTTCCACCCGCAAATTTACTTGTTTTTTCTAACCGATTTAGTTCTCCTAAATGCACTTCTTTCACTTCGATAATATAATCGACAGAAGGATTTAACGTTAGGGTATAAATCATTCTTTCACAACCTTTATGCTAGTTTTCCTTGAATATAAATCGTTTACTTCTTCATCCAGATAATTAGTAATAATAGAAGCATTGTGCAAATCAGCTATCTTTGCAAAGTAAACTTCGGAGAATTTACTATCATCTGCGACAAAAAAAGCTTCTCTTGACAATGATATTGCTTTGCTTTTCACCATTGCTTCTTCTTGATCAGCAGTAGTATACCCATATTCAGGATGAATACCATTGACACCCATAAAGCACTTATCAAATCGATAGTTATCAAGACTTAATAATGCGCCACGACCGACTAACGCGTTTGTTTTTTCTTTTACATAACCACCTGTAATATAGGTTTGAATACGAGCTTCTAGTAAGCTTGTCATATGCGTAAGACCGTTCGTTACCACCACAATGTCTCGATTCTTTAAGAATGGAATCATTTCTTTAATGGTTGAACCAGCATCCAAATATATACTATCTCCATCTTCTACTAGCTTTGCTGCGTATGCCGCAATCATTTTTTTCTCTTGGAGGTTTTTGAACGCTTTTTCACTCATACTCTGCTCCGTTATTTTCCCTTGAAGCCTAGCTGCACCACCATGCACTCGTTTCAAGAACCCTTCTTGCTCTAATTGAGTTAAATCGCGTCTGATGGTGGATTCTGAAGTATTCAAAACATCTATCAAATCTTGAATTTTCACAACACTATGTTGTTTTAGTAATTGTAAAATAAGTTCATGCCTTTCAGGTGTTAACAAGATTATCACGCTCCCTTTTAGGGTATATCTTGGGATTATGTCATTTTCTTTGAGGTGATTAACATTAACTAAACAGATTACGATAAATAAGATTTTTACCCTCATAAAAAAAGGCTGTTTTCGTAAACTTTGTTGCTTATTAAGACAAAAATAAATATTGTGATATAATTAGATTATAGAAGGAATAAAATAGTAATTGTATAAAGAATTGAATATGATAAATTAGAAATAGAAGATAGATTAACTGATAAGAGGTGAAACATATATGGGTAAGAAAATTTTATACCTCGTTTCTCTTGTTTTGATAGTGTCAGCAGTAGCAATAATCTTTAATGGGTAATGGTAGCGATATTTGCAATTAACTTACAGGAGGTGAAACACATATGAATAATAAGGCGATAAACTTCGTTGTTCTTGCTCTGATAATGTCTGCGGTGGTGGTAAACAACTTAGAAGCACTCTACACCTTCAAGATGATATTTAATGGTGTCGTAATGGCTGTTTTAGTGTTAATTGGTTGTGAGCGTATATACAGATATACAAAGAGAAATAGAAAAGCAATTTAAACAAGATGGGTAGCATTCGCTATCCTCTTTTTTATTCCTTACTAAATTGCCCTTAAAGAATTGACAGTAGTATAGTTCGATTTTTGACACGCTGAAATAAGCATTTGCTCAACCCGATTTTCAAATGCTATGTTCTTACCAAGTTCAAGCCATCGAAACCAATAGAGGTAGTTATCAAGATATTTTGTTGCAACTCCTTGAAAACGCTCCATCCAAGTCTTTAAGCGACTATGGAAGTTATTAACGTGCTGAATATGGTATATGCCCTTCTTCACACGCTGTTTTTGTCGCTCATTGACCGTTTCGTGCTGTAATCCCTTTATCTTGGCAAACTTTTTATAATTTGTTGCGGTATCTGTACATAACAAAGCAGACGGGTGAATATACTCACCTATCACAGTATCAATTTCTTCGGCTTTAACACGACCTGTTCCAGCCTTTCGAGCAATTACACTACCATTGCGGTCTTGTGCAACGACAACGGCGATTTTAAGGTTAGAAATACCTCTTTTCTCGTCTTTTTCTCCACGCTTCTTGGGTTTTCTGTGGGTAATTTCGCTACCTTTCATAGACTCACGAAAGAAGGTTTCGTCACTCTCAATGATACCTTGCAATTGATTAAAGCCAAGACTACCTAATGCGTTCAAGATTTTATGTCTCCAATAGAATGCGGTTGATATATGAATTTTCAAGCGTTCAGCGATTTTTGGCAAAGTATAGCCTTCCACCATTAGTTCAATGTATTTCACCCATTTTTCTGGGTAGCGAGAGCCTGAAAACGGTGTGTTTGTCATATCGTTGAAGGACTTTCCACAATCATTACATAGATAGCGTTGTCTGGAACGATACTTACCGTTACGTTTTACCGATGTGCTTCCGCAATGAACACAACCCAAACCAGAAGCAAATCGAGCCTCACGAATGCTTTTGAGTAGTTTGGTAATTTTATCTGGTTCGTCAGGAAACAAGTCTTGTTTCATAGCATTGAATAACGCCATCTGCTCTGATTTGGTTAATTCGCTGAACTCTTCATAAACATCTTCCCACATACTTGAACGCCTCCTTAAACCCTATTATATCAACCCTTTAACAGTATGGTCAAGAAAGCCACAATCTATACGAAAACAGCCTAAAAAAACAACTTAATTTAAGAACATCATACTGTAAACGATTTCACATTTCAAGCATTTTCTTTCAAAAACAATCAAATATTATCATATTTTTGACGTTTTGTGAACGCTTTTAGTATTATATGAATATTTTTATTGTTCTTCCTTTTAAAACTATCATTATTTTTCCCTAAATTATCTCTTTTAATTTACCGATTTTACGAAAATTGCGGCACTAAATGTTCAACACCGACAGAATTTCCTTTATCATTTTCTCGTTGTTTATGGTATTCTGTGTTCTGGTGAGAAAATATTTACAAAAGAAAAGGAAGGAATATATGAAGAAAATTTCTTATTATTATTTAGACTTTGTTAAAATACTATTTTCTGCGGTACTTTTATTTGCCATTTTCGGAACAGTTAACGATACGATTATAAAACTTATTACTGGTTACTCCTTTCCTAATGTGGACTTTTTAAAGGAAACACAGGCTTTAACAGGATTGTTTATCTTACAATATATAGGATTTGCCCTAATTTATTTTGTGATATACAAAAACAGTCTATCTTTTATTGGATTTACTAAAGATCGAGAGCGAAAAAAGCTTTCTCCGATGTGGACTAAATACTTCATACTATTCGGCATAGGATTTATCCTCTTGTTTTATATTGTATTACTTATTGTTTCCTAGATTAATTTAATAGAAAATAATTGCGTAAAAATGAATTGTATGATACTATCAAATCAATATATAGTTATTTTTTTATAAAATTACACTATATATAGTTATCAATTCAATCTTTAATCCAATGTCTCTTTTCGCTTCTATGAAGCGACTTTTTTTTGGATCATTTTCCGCTCTCCGGCTTTAATATCCCCCTATTAATTAAACGTTTTGATAGAAATGCTTTATAATTACCAAAATTCACACACAAAAAAAGCTGCCCAAAGTTTGAGTCAGCCTATTCATTATTCACTTACTCCTATCGGGAAGCGGTCACTTAAGTGCTACTTACTTGATTTGTATGGGATACACTTGCTGAAGGTTCTTGTAACTTTTTAAAATACTCCTCTTTTGTCATACAATAATAAACGCTTGTAATTAATTGGTTATCAAAAAGTTTATAGCGGTTGGTTTTCTGGAATTTATAATGAAATCCACATTTTTCATTTACTCGTCTTGACTTCGTATTAAAATCAAAATGTCCACACCATATTAAATCCAAACACAAGTGTTCAAATCCATATTCTAACAGATAATTGACTGCTTCTGGCACGATCCCTCTTCCCCAATACCGGGGATTAAGAGCAAATCCTACTTCACGCTGTGCTAAATGAGAGAGTTTAGTATCAGGCGTTCGTTCATGAAAACCAATACTTCCAATCACCTTATTCTCTTCTTTCCACACAATCGCATATGAATTTTCATTCTGTAAAAAATAGCGGATTACTTCTTTACTTTCTTGTTCACTTTTATGGGGTGGCCAGCCAGCAAACGGACCTACCTCTTCCTTTTGCGCATATTCATATAAATCTTTATAATCCGCTTCCTTCCACCCTCTTAGCAACAGTCTTTTTGTCTCAAATACATCCATTTACTTTCACCACCAGTTAATTATTAAAACTTTGTCCTCTATTTTACCGCCATGCCAATCTTTCATATATATCCTGTAAAGTGCGACAGCCCAATTGTTCAGCCCTTTGTAAATACTGACACCATAGAACAGCGGTTAATTTAGCATCCCCTAAGGCATGATGACGATTTATGACAGGAATATCACTAAATTCACACCATTCCTCTAATGTCAATATTCTTTGTTGTGGTTCAACAATTTTAAACAAAAAAGAAGTATCAACGATTCGATGTTTAAATGGTGTTTTAAAACTTCTCCAGCATGCAGACTGCATAAAGCTTTTCTCATGGGAAGAGTGATGAGCAATCAGTGTATTATCCTTAACAAATCCAAAAAATTGCACCAGTACATCGGATAGGGGCGGGGCATCATGTAAATCTTCGGTTTTAATTCCAGTTAAACAGCTTATTTCTTCTGGTATATCTATTCCAGCGTTAACTAATGTATAAAATTGCTCATCTAAGATATCGCAGCCTTCTACCTTTATAGCACCAATTGAAATAATTTGATCGCCTTTATCAGGTAAAAATCCCGTTGTTTCAATATCAAAAACAACTGCTTTTAAATTATTTAATGGCAACCTGGAGGCAGCTTCAACCTTTAAATCTTTTTGAAGCTGTCTCATAAAAGCAATTTGCTGAGAATTACTCCCACTCGAGGTAGCGTGCAATACACTCGAATTGACTTTTCCATATAAATCTCTCATATATTGTAGAAACGATTCGACTCCCATTTTAACACCCTTTTTCAATTATCCTTTGTACTTGATGATATAATTTGATACCATGGCGCATTAATCCTTTTATTTCTTGTCTTTGTTCTTTTGTTAACTGTTTTATATTCAAATAATGAACATCTTCATATGTTTTTGCCTCTTTAAATAATTCGATGCGATAATCTAATATTCTCCTAAAAGAGCTTTCATATAGTCTTAACCAGTTGTCATATGTCTCCATCGTTCTTAATGTCTTAATACGTTCTAACGTCGATGTTTCCTGGATTTTTTCCTTAATAGCTAGAAGCCTAATCGAATTAACATACGGTAAATACATCGTATGCTTCAAATGAATGGAACCTTTATGCCTTCCCGTTCTTTCCACAAAAAATTGGCCGAATATTCCGACCCCCTTTTTTATACGCATTACATTATTCATAAATCTTTTTAGTAGCATTGGATGAAGAACGCAGTACTGATGAATATAACTTCTCAACTCTTGAACATAATTTTCCTCTCCAAACAGTTGTCTACTATCATAAAAGATTTGCAAAAATCTAATTGATTCCCAGTTTTCTTTTTCCATCCATTGCTGTAATTGGTGTTTCCATTCTTCTACGGATTTGCACCAGATAGGATTACTACTCATGACTTTCCCTTCACAATATGGATAACCTATTTCATTTAACGCATCACTTAGGCATTCTCCAAATTGGATAAAATATTGATTGCTGTTTTCGTCATTGCTTTCATAGATAATGCCATGATCTTGATCGCTAAAGATGCCTTGTTCTTTTCTGCCAGCACTTCCTGTAACAAACCAGACAAATGAACATGGAGGTTCACCGTAATTTTTTTTATATTCACAAAGGACAAATTGAAATAACTCCATAAATAGTTCATCGTAAAAATTATTTAACTGAGTGTTTTGATAGGTGGTTGTTTGTAAAAAAAGTTCCTTTTCTCTTTTCCATTCATTTAACCTATGACTTTTAAAGCACATCCATGCACTTCCTTCTTCGATAAGCGATATTTATATGAATCTGTATGTCTATCATAACATGTTCTTATTTGCAATTGATTAATGAAAACAGATAAAAGTCTCACTTTTCAGCGAGACTTCTATCCTCATTAAGTTTATAGTCTATTTTCTTAATCGCGACGATAAACGTCTGATTTTATAAGCTTTTTGTTTCGTCTTTTGACAAGAATGCTTCTGGGTAACCATATGAACCATGTTCACTAATATCTAAGCCCATGATTTCTTCTTCTTCTGTTACTCGTAGTCCGCTAACCTTCTTGATAACAAATAGAATGATATAGCTTATTGCAAAAGCGAATAATCCACAAGTTAGAACGCCAAGCGCCTGCACGCCTAATTGCCCGAAGCCGCCGCCATAAAATAGACCAGCTTTCCCTACTCCCGTATATTCCGCTAACTCTGCTGTTGCAAATAATCCATTAGATAGTGTTCCCCAAATTCCCGCAGTACCATGAACAGATAGTGCAAAAATTGGATCATCGATTTTTCTATTCTCGAAGAAGCGTACACTATAAAATACCAGTACTCCAGCAATTAAACCAATTACTACTGCTGCCCAAGGCTCAACGAATGCACAAGATGCTGTGATGGCAACGAGACCTGCTAAGGCACCATTTAGCATGGTTGTAATATCTGACTTCCCTAAAACAATCCAGGAAATTAGTAGTGCTGCTACAGCACCAGCTGCTGCTGCTAAGTTTGTATTTAATGCAACATATCCAAAGAAACCGTCCGCTACAGAAACTGTACTACCTGCATTAAATCCGAACCAACCGACCCAAAGAATTAGTACGCTTAACGCTGTATAAACTTGGTTATGACCAAATATCGGGTTAGCCGAACCATCAGCATTGTATTTTCCAATACGCGGCTTTAAAAGCATTGTAGCTGCTAGCGCCGCTGCTGCACCAGTTAAGTGAACAACAGTTGAGCCCGCAAAGTCTTGCTTTCCATGTTCTGCTAACCAGCCGCTTCCCCAAATCCAATGGGCAATGACAGGATAAACCAAAATACCAAATAATACAGAGAAAATGAGGTACACAGATAATTTCGCACGCTCCGCAAACCCACCAAGTGCAATTGTTAAGGAGATGCCTGCAAACGCTAGTTGGAAGACGAAGAAAACAGTAGTTTGTAATCCATCTCCATCTATTTGGCCAACGCTACCCCCATTGTAGAAAAACTCACTCATTCCGACAAAGAAATTAGCATTGTCTCCAAAAATAAATCCATAACCAACAGCCCAGAAAACTAATGAAGCTATCCCAAATGTAAAAATTGTTTTACCAGCAATATGGCCTGCATTTTTCATTCTTGTGGAACCTGCTTCTAATAAGATAAATCCACCAAGCATAAAAATAACTAAAATTGCAGCAATCATTGTCCACAAGCTGTTCATTAAAAACTCTAAATTTTCCATTAAGTTACCTTCCCCCTTTATGTACGTTAATTTACCATCAAGTGTCATATAATCTAACACTCTAATAACTTTATTTTACCCATATTAAATTTTCTGTCAATAAGAATTTTAAATTTAATTTTCTTAAAACTTAAAATATTATATTTATTTCCTTATACCTGTTGTTTTATTTGTTTTATTACGATAACTGTATTTATTTTCGGTGTTTTTTTGAAATCGTTACCATATATAATCTAAAAAGTACCTATTACTGAACGAAACAAAAATCCTTATATATGTAAAAAAAGCTGACACAAGGTCAGCTTTTTATCTTCTATTAGCAAATAAATGTCGCACCGACGATAATTAATAAGATAAACAATACTACTATTAATGCAAATCCGCCACCGAAGCCAACGCCGCCAACAGCTCCAGGACCATATCCGCATCCATATCCACCATAACCGTACATATATACATCTCCCTTTCTCTTTTGTAGTATAATTAACCATTTCTTTTTTCGGTTAACGAATAAGGAGCCTTTATGTTTTCTTATTCTAGCTCCTCTACAAAATCATTGTATGCAGGCAGATATGTATGGGTTGGGTAAATGTCTATTTTCCGCAAAAAAACCTAAACTCTTTCCATTTTATTTTTTAAAAGTATATAGCTTATGCTTGGTCAAAAACTGCTTTTCTTAATTCTATCGTTTGTTTATAAGGATTCTCCGCCATACTTATTTCTGAAATAACGGCGACTCCATCTGCTCCTGCTTGTATAACAGGACGTGCATTTTCAACTGTGATCCCCCCTATCCCAACAATTGGTATAGAAAAGTTCTTTTGTCTTACTATTTCAACAAGAGAGGTGCCTTGTACTGCTTTAGCATCCTTTTTCGTACTTGTAGGATAAATAGGACCTATGCCAATATAATCTGCTCCTGCATCTAGTGCTGCTTGAATCTCCTCGATGGAATGAGCAGATACCCCCAATAGTTTATTACCTAGCATTTTTCTTACTTTTATGGCATTTTCATCGTCTTGTCCAATATGTACTCCATCCGCATTAACAGACAAGGCTAATTCAATATCATCATTCACAATGAATGGAACATGATACTGCTTGCAAAGTTCTTGCATTCTCATTGCCAGTTGAATTTTGTCTTCTCCCATTAATGCTCCGTCGCCTTTTTCGCGAAATTGAAAAACGGAAATCCCGCCTTTTAATGCTTCTTCCAAAATAAATTCTGGATCAGATGTACTGTTGTTGCTTCCCATGATAAAATAAATTTTTAGCAATTGTTTTATTTGCTCTTTTGTATAAGTTGTCATATATCCCCCGTATTATCTTTTGCTTTCTTGGTAAGCCCAATGGTTGGTTGGACCATGCCCGCTGCCTATATGAAGATCATTTTTTATAGCTTGATGAATAAATTCCTTACCTAATTGAAAAGCATCATTAATCGAAAAGCCATTGGCAAGGGCTGCTGTAATCGCTGCCGAAAAAGTACAGCCTGTTCCATGCGTATTTTTTGTTGGAATCCTTTCTGCCACCAAGCTTGAAAAATCACTGCCATCAAATAATAAATCAATCGCTTCCTTCTCATCCCCATGGCCACCTTTTATAACGACATAAGTAACACCCATCGCATTTAATCTTTTGGCAGCTTCTTTTCTTTCCTCTATATTTCGAATATCTCTCCCAGTTAATACCTCTGCCTCTGGTATATTCGGTGTTAAAACAGTTGCAAGCGGGAGGAGCTTTTTTTTCATAGCTTCTGTTGCTTCCTGCTGCAGTAAATTAGCACCACCCTTAGCAATCATCACAGGATCAATCACTAAATTTTTCCAACGGTACTCTTTTATCTTATCCGCTACCAATTCAATTATTTCACTATTAAAAAGCATACCTGTTTTTAATGCATCTGGTCGTAAATCCACTGCGATAGATTCTAGTTGTTTTTCAATCGCCTCAAGGGTCATTGGGTATACCCCATCTACTCCGCGGGTATTTTGTGCGGTAATAGCGGTGATGGTACTCATTCCATATACTTTAAGTTCTTGGAAGGTTTTTAGATCTGCTTGAATTCCAGCTCCTCCGCCACTATCTGATCCCGCTATTGTTAATGCTTTCGCTGTAGCCATATAATTACCCCCTCTTAATCTCCACTCTCATCGATTCCTTTATATTTTCTTCCTTTATTTTCGCTAACTGATTTAATAATTCGATTTGAAAACTTCCTGGACTTTCTTCGCTCGTCTTTTCAAAAGCAAGTTCTGATGCAACTCCATATGTTACTAAACCCGCTATAGAAGCTAGAAAGACATCCTCTTCTACTGCAATAAATGCACCTAAAATGGAGGAAAGTAAACAACCTGTACCTGTAACCTTAGTTAACAAGGAATGACCATTATGGATAATAGAAAGTTTCCCGTCAACAGCAACTATATCTTGTTCACCTGTTATAACAACTGGTACTTGTAATAGCTTTGCAGCTTCCATTGCGATTCCTTGGCTATTATGTTCACTGACAGAGTCTACACCTCTCATTTTTGCTTTAATTCCAGCTACATTCGCTACTTCTGCTGCATTTCCGCGAAGCAAGCTTATTTTTACTTCCTTCATAATGCGGTGTACAGATTCCGTACGATAACTAGTTGCTCCTGCACCAACAGGATCTAGAATTACGGGTGTATTAGCCTGATTTGCAGCCTTCCCAGCTATAATCATACTCTCTACTTTTTCAGCTGTTAGTGTTCCAATATTTAAGACAAGAGCATCCGCTGCTGCTGCCATTTCCGCAACTTCTTCCTTTGCATATGCCATTACTGGTGACGCTCCTAATGCTAGTAACCCATTTGCCGTAAAGTTAGTAACAACAACATTAGTAATATTGTGAACCAATGGCACATGTTTTCGAAGTTTTGTTAATATCGCCGGAATTACCATGTCAACATTTTCATTCATCTCTTAAAATCAATTCCTTTCTAAAGTTCCTTATTACTCTTAAGACTTTTATCCTTTGATAGGTAAAGTGAATCCTCCCTCACATGGAAATTCCCTTTCATCACCATTGTGGATAGTATTTTCTGATGTCCAGTCTTCTCAAATTCAGTTATCCTTACAATTAAGTGCTCTAGTTATAAAAGCGAAATACATTACATACATACAAAAAGCCATAACTAACTGAATTCCTAACACGGATACGAAGGAAGCGCCGTGCGATTTTTCAGCAATTATGGCAAAAATAAAAACACTACGCCTAAGCAAAGTGTTTTGATTCCATTACACCTCCCTACGCTGGCATTATCCAACAGGTTCATTCGGTCAATGGCAGACTAGCCATACTCTCAGCCTGTTTCCACAAGCCCCCGCTTTATATTTAATTGAATTCTCTTAAATTTTAACGAAAAAATAGGAATAATGCAAGAATGGCAGCCTAATAGTCTAATGCATATAAGTAATCTTCCGCTGGTGCTATCGTTTCTTCGGCCTTTTCCAGCTTAATAATAGGCATTATTTGACCTTCATATTCTTTCTTTTCCAAGGTTCCTGTTATCACATACCATTGATTACTTTGTAATTCACCAACATCTCCCTCCATCATATAACCAAACAATCCTAAATCTGCAATACAATGGGTCATAACATATCTTGCAATAACTGCTTGATTATCGGTGAAGGCTTTTTCTCGATGAATAAAACCAGTAATCATCACTTTTTTTCCTGCCATATCGTTTAAATTTGTATGAATCATGTCCATTGTCTGCAAATAATTGTCATCTTCGATTGTAATCATATCTTCTTCCCCTAAGGTCTTGAGCTGACCTTGACTAGCAGAAAAAGTTTGTCCTTGCTCAAATTGAATATTTGGAAGTATACTTTTATCAATCGACATGTCCTGTAAGGTAAAAAACAACATCAAGGGGCTAATAAATAGAAGATAGGAAAAAGTAAGCTTCAGGAAAGAGGCATTCTCATCACATACATCACAATCACAATCGGCCCCCTTTAAATTACTATTTAACAACCGGAAAAATCCAAGAAAAAACATCAATATCATCGTTATACCTAGTAATGGCACCATTTTGGGGGCAACAAGCTGTCCTACATCTCCTGTCACCAATAACTTAAAAATAAGGAGACTGAAGCCAATCAGTACAATTCCTTGCAGTTCGTTTGCTAACTGCCAGGTTGGACTCCATTTGATTTTCACCATTTTTCCTCCTTATATGTGTCATGAAAACAAAATGAATCGTGAAGCTAGCGAAAGTAAGAAGACAACTATTGTAACTATCATAATAAATACGAATACAAATTTCATGCGAAAAGAAGCCATCATGACAAATGTATTTTTAAAATCAAGGATTGGTCCAAAAACTAAAAAACCAATAATCGCTTCAGGGGTAAACATCTTGGCAAAGGAAGCTGCTACGAAAGCATCTGCCTCTGAGCAAAGTGACAGCACATACGCTAGCCCCATCATTACTGCTGTACCTTCAATTGGTGATTCCCCCGCCTGCATGATAGAACTATCCTTTAAATATACCTGAGCAACACTTGCAAATACTGCTCCAATAATGAAATATTTCCCGATCGTAAAGAATTCATGACAAGTATGATGCAAAATTCCTTTCCATTTAGAATCTCCTTTGTTTTCATTAATAGGAACGGCTGCCATTAAATCTTCCCTTTGTGTTTTTAATACCTTTTGTTTCGAAAAAAAGAAATAAATAATGAGACTCACTATAATGGCTGCCAATATGCAAATGATAAAACGTCCGTATGCAATCGATAAATTATCTTGGAAGGCATAGTATGTACTGCCAAAAACGATAAAATTAAGAATTGGCGCTCCCATTAACAAGACAACACCAATATGGACAGGAATTCCTTTTTGAATTAATCTGCGAACAACTGGAATAATGGCACATTCACAGACTGGTGTAATCACTGCAGCAATTAAAGCAGCACCAATGGCCGCTATTGGGTTTTTCGGCATAATTCTAGCAATATACTCTTCTGAAATATAAATATTAATTATAGAGGAGGCGATGGCACCTAATAATAAAAACGGAAGTGCCTCAAGCAAAATCCCAAGAAATAACACAAAAATAGTTTTTATTTGATCTGGCAATGCGAAGCTCCATTGCTTTGCCACATAAAGATCCCCGAAAAAAAATAGATACATTAAAGCGATAAATAAGCAAAAGATAAAAATATCCTTCATACGAGTTGGGATAGACATAGCATACTCCTTTTCTTCCATCATTTATCCTTATATAGTTTATATCTATGCTTGTCCTATCCTATCTATGCAAAAATAGTGTATCTTATGATAGATTCGATAAGATACACAAAGAAAGTATTATAGAATTACTTTTTCAGGTAATTTTTCACCTATTAAAATGATCTCTCCTTTTCGATTAGGAAGATATTCCTTTACTTTTTGCCATTCTAGCAAACCAGAAGCATATTGAAAATGATACCAAGAATGATCATCACTATTTTTGATTGTTCCTTTAGCTCGCAGTAAATTATCTTGATTATTTTTTAAGAAATCTCGTAATTCGCTTTTCGTCATAGGGGTTGTTTGAACTATTTTCATTGCTTTAATATGATGATGGTGATGATGACGCGAAATAGATTGGTCTTTTATTTTAGTACCTTCCTGTTTTTCCAAATATGCTGTTACTCCATGGCCATAGTTACTATGTAATAATGGAGCATCAGGATTTATCTTTCTAATTCGCTTTTCCACCTTTTCAACAGCAAGCTTGCTTGAAAGCTGATCGATTTTATTAAGGACTAATACTGTTCCATTCTCAATTTGCTCTTTCTGCAGCTGCCTCACTTCTTTGCTGCTTGAAAAAATACTTGTGTATTCCGTAAAATGCAAGCTGTCAATTAAACAAATACTTTCAACGATCTCAAAAGTATCTTTATATTGCTGTTCCTTGAATGTCTCCATTATTTCGGAAGGATTTGCTACCCCAGTCCCTTCTAGCAACACAATTTCAATGTTCTCTTTATGCAATGTTACAGTTAATTCATCAAGTGTTGATCTCAAATCTTCTTTGATTGAACAACAGACACATCCATTTAACAATTCATAGAGTGACTCCTCTTTAAAAAGATGTTTTTCGATATTTGTTTCCCCAAGTTCATTCAATATAATGGCATACTTTTTATTTTTCCCTTTAAAATACTCCATACAGTTTAATAGAGTTGTCGTTTTTCCGCTCCCAAGGAACCCATTTATTAAATAAACTTTGATTTTTTTCATGAAAATACCTCCCGCATATAAAGCCTAACGCTACTTTATGCAAGAGGTACTTTTCATATGACGATTAATAGGTAAATAGATGAAGATTTCGTTTGAGTTGTTCCGCCATATTCAATAAATTCTTTGCAGAACCTGAAATTTCTTCGATAGCAGCCAGCTGTTCTTCCGTTAAGGATACAACCTCTTCAGAAGAAGTCGAATTATCAGAGGCAATCTTTGCTAATTCTCCTGCTGTGATGCTTACCTCTTTTAGTGTGCTTGCCATATCATTTGAAGTTTCCGTAACTTTTTGAATATGTGGTGTCATTTCCTTCATACTATGTACAATTTCTTGAAATCTTGTATGAGATTCATCCGTTACTTCTAATCCTGCTTGAACAGCTCGTGACACCTCTGCCATTCTTTGAACTGTATTCTCAGTTGTTTTTTGTACATCTGTAATTAATTGCGAAATATTACTCGCAAATTGTCCAGACTGCTCCGCAAGTTTACGTACTTCATTCGCTACAACAGCAAACCCTTTGCCTTTCTCCCCCGCCCTTGCTGCTTCTATCGCTGCGTTTAGTGCCAGAAGATTCGTTTGTTCGGAGATAGTAGTAATGCTTTCTGTTATTTTTTCGATATGCTTAGATTGTTCTACGAGTTCTTTAATCATTTTATTTGATTCAGCAACTGTCCCATTGATTACATGCATTTGTTCCAGTGTTGCTTTTATGGAGTTCCCTCCTGCATATGCTTTTTCTATCGTGCCTGTCGAAAGATCTGAAACCTCTTTGCTAAAAACAACGATTTGATTTGTTCCTTTTAAAACAGACTTAAGACTATCGACATTATTATCCAAACCTTTAGTCTGAATTTCGGCACCACCAGCGACTTGCTGAATAGTATTGGTTACATGCTCTGATGCAATAGTCACCTCATTCGCACTTGCTGTTAACTGACCAGCACTTGCCGCTACATTCTCGGAACTTTGCTCGATATTGCTAATAAGCTCTCGTAAATTATTCTGCATCGTATGAAATGCTGCTGCCACATCGCCAATTTCATCTTTAGCGGCCATGTTAATGGCCGTTGTTAAATTACCTTTACTCACTGTAATGGCTTGTTCTTTCAATTTTTTAATTGGTTTGATAATAGAGGAAACAATCACCATCATCATGATCCCTCCAATAATAATAGAGACGGCTAATATCCCTGTTATCGCATACAAAAGACCTTTTGTATGATTGACAATTTCTGATTTTTCCATCGTTCCTGCTAACTTCCATCCAGTTAACTTATTTGTCTGAAAAACCATTTTCCGACTAATCTTGTCTGCTGAATAATCCAATGTGCCAGCTTGTCGGTCATAAAGTGTTTCATAATAGGAGGCTTTCAACACACCCCCTTGTTTTTCATCGGGATGAACAATAAACCGTTTCTTTTGATCAAGTAAGATGACATAGCCTTCTTTTCCAAATGTTATTTCACCTGCGAGTTCTGCTAAGTAATCTAAATTCATGGTTACTGCCATAACGCCTGCATTATCTGCAATCGTTTTTCCAATGGTAATAACCATCTTTTTAGAAACTGGGGAAAGATAAGGATCCATGATAACTGCTTCTCCTGGTTTATTAACAGCCGCTTTATACCAATCTCTCAACCTTGGATCCATATGATCATTATTTTCCTCCATAGACTTCTGAAAAAGCTTTCCATCATTTGTTCCAATATAGATACTAGAAACTTCAGGATGGACTTGGCTATACTGCTCAATGGTTTTCTGCAGACTTTCCGGATCTTTTTCCAATAGTTCTTTCGTCATTGTTTCTGTTAATGCTGACACATCATAAATTTTTTCAGACATTAAATTGGTTATACTCTTATCCAGCATGTTTAAATTAGTACTCGCATTGCTTATAAAATCTTTTTCCATCTGCTTGTTTGCATATAAAAAAGAAAATGCACCAATTAAGATACTCGGAATTAATAGCATTGCTAAAAAGGAAATAATAAGCTTCTTTTTTAACGGAACTCCTTTTCTTTTATGAATAAGAATTTTTTTCAACGTAATCGCCCCTCTCTTTGTATACGCATACATTCTTAAAAGAAAAAAAAGGTAATTCTTTCTGCCCTCTTATTTTACAATAGATAGGCGATGATTCCTATGTCATTTGACCTGTTTTTTATTTGTTACTCGTTAACATTTTATCCTGTCATAAATGTAATCTTTATGTTTAATTGTACGTTAATGGAAACTCTTAAAATATTGGAGGAATTCATATGAAGGATGAAACGATAAAGATTGGTATTGGTGCTGGGGAATACAGGAATAATCCTGGCTGGATTCATACTCAGGAAGATGAGCTTAACTTATTATGGACGATTCAACTTGGCTACAGTTTGTAAAATGTTCCATAGACGCTATTTTAGCGGAACATGTATGGGAGCATCTCACCTTTAAGGAAGGCGTTCAAGCAGCCTCACTTTGCTATCAATATTTGAACCCAGGAAGTTATATTCGCTGTGCTGTACCAGATGACTTCTTTCCGGATGAATCGTATCAACGAATAGTGCAAATCGGAGGGCCCGGGCCTAAACACCATCCTGCCTTCACTCATAAGATTGTTCATAATTATCAAACATTGTCAAAAATGTTTGAATTAGCAGGATTCGAAGTACATTTATTGGAGTATTGTGATGAAGAAGGTATTTTTCATGAAAATGAACATAGCACGGAAAAGATGGCGTGATTTTCAGGTCCAAAAAATATGATCCAAGAAATAACGGGGAAAAGCTTTTATTTCCTTCTCTTATACTCGATGCATGGAAAAGATAATGAAAAATTAACCAGTGCATTCCCTTATAAATATCAAGCTGGGATAAAAAGCAAATTCATCGAGAAATATCCTCTGAATTTGCTTTTCATCTTATAATCTTGCATCAATCGGATCTTCTTCCAAAGCCAATGTTGCAAGGACACATTCATGAATTCTTTCCAATGACTCGAACTGAATAAAACGATTGATACCTTCTATTCCTAAAGCCAATTCCTTTAATGCATTACGCTGCTTCTTACCTGTTTTGCGGTCTTTTAATCGTCTTAATTGATCCTTTTCTAAATAATCCATGCCATATATAATTTGAAGATATTTCTGTCCTCTTACTTTAATGGCTGGTTGAAGTAATTTTCCCTTTGGATTTCTCGCAAGAAAATGATAAGGTTTAAAGATAACCCCTTCATGACCATCTGTCGTAATTTCTTCCCACCAGCTGACAGCTTTCTTTAATGATTCTTCATCATTTACAATCAGATAATCTGTTTTCATAAAAAGACTGCTAATTGTGCTGAAATATTCGTTCTGCTCCATATGCCACTGATGTGTTTGATGAAAATAACTTTCGTTGCTATGTGCAAGGATATGAAATGGAGCGATTTTTATATCCTCTAATTGTTGAATTTCCCAACAATATTGATTGTACACTTCACTAAAACTTTGCGCATTTTGTCGCTTTTGTGCAAATTCTTCTACCCAGCCATGAACAGCCATGCCATTTTGCTGCGCACAAAGAAGCTGCTCGTAAATCTTGTCTCTATCCATCACGCTCATTTCAGCCACGTGTGCGTATTGCTGAATAATTAAATCCTTTGCCTTTAAATTCCATGGAAGAATTTCAGCATCAAGCAATACCCAATCTGTCTGATTCTTATCAAAATAATTTACAGCTGCTAGATCATAATGGAGCTTTGTCAGAATTTTTTCTTCGAGCTCTTTAGAAAAAAAGGCTCTCCCTGTTCTTGTATAAATTGTGCCTATGCTTCTTTTCCCAACATACTTTTCTGCTGCTTCTGGATTTTTAAATAACAAAAGTATCCCTCTGCTGCCCATATGCTTTTTCTCGACAACCATTTGATCTATCCCATTATCTTTGTAGTAATGATAGGCATCGATCGGATGTTCCAGATATCCTTCGATTGTGGAAGTTTGCGGCGGAGGACTCATCGTTGGCGGTATATAGATTAACTCTTCCATGGGAATTGTAAAATGAGACACTTTGTCCATCGCTGCTTTCACATTATTTTGCGGACAGCTAATTTCTCCAAACGTATCTGTCCAAACACTATAACCATTAATAAATCGCTGAATATTCGGCAGGGCAAGCCTTGTTTCCTGCCATTTTTTCAATGGATTATCTTCTATTTGAGCATAATCCTTTTGAGCCTTAACCGATATAAATTCCCTTTCTGGATAACGAAAGGCCGTTAACTTTCCGCCAAAAACAACCCCTTGATCAATATTAATTGTATTATTCACAAAGAGCGGCTCTGGTTTCGGATCATGTCCCCAAATAATTAATTCTTTCGATAGATGATTTCGGTACCAGTCTCCACGGATCGGCTTCCCGTCTGTGTCCATACCTAATGTTTCTCCATATCTCGTAAAATCAGAAATCGTATTTGATTGTTTGCCAATATAATGATCTTTTATCCCTGCATGGGCAACAACTGCTGTTTTCACACCATTTCTTGTCAGGACATAATGGGAAGGTGAATGAAGAAGCATAGTTTTCCAATCTTCTCTTATTTTTTCTATCTGCTCCTCTGTATATGTAATGGAAAAGGAAGTAAACGCTTCTTTAATCCATTCATCCCCATGACTTAGTGTCACTTTTTTCCCATCAAGCCATCTTGCTATTTTCCAACCATGGTTACTATCAATCATATACGCAAGATTATGGTTAAGGTGGGCAGAGAAAAAGAAAAGTGCTTCTGCTGATTTTGGGCCGCGGCTCATAATATCCCCTACCGAAACAAATTTCCGACCTTCTGGATGGCGATATAATCCATCATCATGTTTTATATATCCTAAACGTTCTAGCAATTCGTAACATTCATCCATACATCCATGAATATCTCCGATAATATCTAAGCCATTATCAGCATTTAAATAGTACGAAGCTTCTTCTGTTTCGATATTCACTGACTCGTCCCGATCTCTAATATAATATATTGCATGATAGGTTTCCCTGTGGATTTTGCGGATTTCCTGACGCATTACTTCAAATTGCCTTCTCACCTTCCCTTTACCTCTCGGATAGGTGCGCTTTTCGTCTCTTTCAAGGAGAATAGGTAAAGAGAGATCAAAAACAATCGCTACTACAGGAACATGATATTTTTTTCCAAGAATTCGATATTTTTCCCGTTCTGCCTCTTTTAAATGGGTTGCATCGATATAGCTTCGCTTATTCAATGTCGCTCTTGCACTAATCATTTTTTCCATCATTTCAAAGGCAGCTCTTGAGATTTGGCTATATTCTTCCATCAAATTGGCAGCTACTTCTTTAGGCTGATTTGTCCAGTCTAAAAAGTCAATATTACTGACTAATTTCCGAAAATGATCGGAACTAATTACTTCTTCCGGTTGCAGAAAGCCTTTGTTTATCCAATTTTCCAATGTTGTAGATTTGCCACTATTTGATGGTCCTATTAGTAAAACAATACTGTTATGGGGTATTAGAATCGTTTTCATTTATCCACCTCTTTTCTGCGAAAATATTACCATCTGTGTAGGATAGCCGTAACCTTCTACATATTCGCCTATCCCATCGATTTGCGCCTTATAATTAGCATGACTTTCCCAATACTTGGTCCATTCTTTAAACTGTTGCTGCGTCCATTCAAAGCGATGGTCGCTGTGCCTTTTTGCCTCATTCATATCATATACAGCATTGTAATCTTGATTTGGTGTTGTCACAATTACATGATAAGGCTTGTATTTTGTAAAAATGGTGTCAAATATCTTCCATAATCGATTTTCGTCAATGTGCTCGATGACTTCACAGAGAATAAAGATATCTTTCTTTTCCAATTCACTATCATAATAAAATAAAGAGCCCCATTTAAAAGTTGGAAGAAGAAAGTCAGGCTTACCCACTAATGCCTCGATTCTTTTTTTAGCTTTTAACTGTTCTCGTTCAGAAGGTTCTAGTGCGACAAGTTCTTCTATTCCCCTTATAAAGCCTAATTGGGCCGTTAACTTTCCTTCTCCAGCCCCCATATCCACAATTCGGCTATTATGCGGAAGCCCTTTTACAGTTTCTATAATTTTCTCATAGCGCCACTGATTTAAGCTTTTCTTTTTTGTCAAAGGTGCTTGTTTTTCCTTTGAAGGCTTTGATTCTATTAACCTTGATTTTTCTATTAAATCTGAAAAAATAAGCGATTCCTTTATAATCTCATTTCTTTTCGGATGGAAGGAAAGCCATCCTTCTCCATATCGCTTCAGCTTATCCACTTCTTTTTCATCAATATAATAATGTTTATATTGGTCCATTACCGGGATCAGCACAAACAAATGGCGGAAACAGTCTTGAATCGTCTGATTTGCCTTCAGCGTAATAAATTTTGCTGAACTTTTTTTCGCGAATGACGCTGGTAAAAGTACCTTTCCATTTTCGATCGTAAGCTCGTATCCTAATGGTTCAGTGAGTCCTGCTAATTCATAATTGGTTAACTTGGTGGATAACGGTCCAAATGTAATTTCTAATGGAAAAGAATAGTTCACCCACTCTTTGAATTCATCTTTTGGCTTTCCATTCAATGCAGTTCCAACTGCTTTTCGTAAAACCGAGCAGAAAATACTGCTGACAGCACTTTCTCTATCATTAATATAATGCGTAATAGACGAAAAATTAGTTTGATTTTTCGTTAGTTCCATATTATCTACTGTAACGAAAAATAATATATGGACTTCACGCTCCTCATTTTTGGTAAAAACAATGCGCACTAACCCGCCCTTTTCTTTTCTTTCATATAGATTATGGGGATTTTTAGCAATAAGATGGGAGACCATCCTAGCATGCTCGCCATATACCTTTAGACTTATTTGCATATACTCACCTCTTTTTCTCTTAAAACCATTTGAATACTATTTTACCATATTTTTCTTTACAGAATTGTGCATATTTTATCTATAATTAAATAATGACTTTTTTTGAAAACAATACAGATTTTTAATAGGGATAATTGGCTGTTTTTCATAAAAAAGAACCACTATTACGAGTGGTTGCAGAATGAGGACAAACTCCTTGAATTAGGAGTTTTGCCTATACTCTTTTTTGTAATCCCTTCTAATAGAGATGTTGTTTTCTACTACAAGTGTTAAAAAGGGGATCAGAATGAAAACATTCTGATCCCCTTTTGTCTACCAACTGGAACCTCTATCCTCGTGATTGTCTTGCGAGAGATTTTAAGCTTCTTCTAGGCTTGCAATGTCAACTTCTGTTTGTTCTTGACTTCCGCCTACCAGATGAACGATTGCGGTTGCATCTTTTTCTTTAATATCTTCCAGCCAAACTGAAGCACCGTTATACTTTACTTCTATTTCTGCTGATGAGGAAAGTATTTGTTTTGCTCTGTTAATATCCATCATTCCACCTACTTTCTATATAAAGAAATGTTAAGTTCCCCATAGGGTTCCTTTTTTAAAATAGATCCTTTTTCATTATGTGAAAGTAGGCGGAAATCTATTCTCTCCATTTTTTTGCCTTGCTTGAAAACTATTTAAAGCTCTATCTAAGATGTTTTTCAATCACAATAAAACAGGTGCTGTCAGGAAGTTTAACCACGTTTTGAGAGGAATCCATCAATTTTACTTTCGGTAATAGATGCTCTGCATAGCCATCTTGTAAATAATGGTCAAACAATAGCACTTCCCCCTTATTGCCAATCACCCTTTTAATAACATCTTTATATTCAGCAGGGGTAAAGTACCCGAACTGCTCTTGTACTTCATGCGGATAGGCCTCTTCTCCCCATGTATAAGTATATAGAAATTCCATCGCATCATTTATCGGCAATTGAACAGTGCTCTCGTTAATTTGCTCAAACTCGATCTGTCTGCCTTTAAAATCATTTACATAGCGTTTAAAAAAATCCAAGCCATTTGGCAGCTTAAATTCAATTTGTCTCCATTCTTCTTTCGGCTCGGTCATGATACCATCTCTAATAATGATTCTGCCACCTGGTTTAAGGACTTCAAATGCACTTGTCAAGCTATCCAAAATAACCTCTGGATTAAATTTCATCCCTTTATACGGAATATAAGAATACATCTCATGAAGAATCGAAGAAAATATAATGGTATCCATACTATTCACCGCAAAAGTTTCTTTTAATTGCAGAGCATCTGCCTGTTTAACAAGCCATGTTTTCTTTTCTCTTATCTTCCTTTTTTCTAATGCCTCGATAACATTGGTAGAAATATCAATGCCGATAACAGTTGCATCGGGGTGGCAATCCGATAGAATATCTAACATAATTCCACCGCCTGCCCCTATATCCAGCAGCTTATTTCCTATTGCATAGTCAGCAATCATCTTTTTATGGTCTTCAGCATTATTCATATCAGCAAGATAGTTTTGTTCATTCTGCATTCGATCAAAGCCATCCTTTCGAAAACCAAAAAAATCATATAAAAGAATGATTGCCCGTTCATAAAGGGGTGATTTTTCTGCTTCCTGACAAAATTCAATTAATTTCTCCCCAGCCTTTGAATAAACAAATGTTACGCTAATATTTTCATTTAAAGAGTCAAGCGGAATAATCACTAATTCGACATGTTCATTTGCGCACTCTGTGCCGGCAATTAAATCATCAATCGTTTGTTCTTTCAAAAATGCCTCAATGATTCTCTTTTTGTATAAGTTAATTGTCTTTTTACCTTTATAGTCATAATAGATGTCTTTCATAAACGGTTCAAAGCTGATTTGCTTTATCGTTAATGGATCGACTTTTTGATAGATTAATAGGAAGATTTTCAAAAATTCTTCCAAGGAGAAATCATGCAGAGCAGACTCCACATACCACATATCCGTTTTATGAAAAAATAATTGAAGCAATTCAATTCTTTTCGATTCTTTTAAAAAACGACTATACTCTTCATCAAAATTTTCTCCGTTTTGGATAGCGGCTTTTCTCAGCCTCTTAATTCTTTCCTCTAATGGTAACTCTTGCTCCCTTTTCCCTTCCAAAATAGAGCTAATAACTTCTTTAACTTCCTCTTGAACTTCCTTCCATATTTGCGGTGAAACAGCTTCGATGATACATTGATTCAAGACATATAATAAACGATACCTATCCTTTTTATCTACTACGAAGTTTTTATTCATAGATAAAATTAATGGTTCTAATTGACAATAGCGAACTTCTCCTCTTATAAATTGACCAATTAATCCATGTGTATAAATAAGTGTAAAAATAAGCTCTTCTAAAACCAAGTTACGTTCGCCATTTGTTGTCTTTCTTATTTCTTCTGCATATATTTGCGCAGAACCAATATTATGAATGCCTAATTGAAATCCCCGTTCTCTCCAATATTTGCGCTGAGAAGGAGAGCCGCATTTTGCTACATCGCTCCATATTAAAACCTGTTCAATTATTTGTTTTTCAGCATCATTTAAACTTGTACAATTATCTAAGATTAATAGAGTCTTTTCCACATAGGATAAAACCGGATTGCTTTCTAACCCTTCTAACGAAGGAACTTGTTCTAAGTTCACATTCTTTTCTTTTGTTATATAAAGATATTGCAGCCATTTCTGTTGTCGCAATACCTCTTTATTTCCTTGTCTCACTTCTTGAATTGCCTGTAGAGAGGCCAGCATTTCATTTCCCTCCTGACGAAAATGATGTATACTATGTTATCACCGGACTTAAGTTAATTCTAAACAGTCTTATTATCATTTACAAAGCTTAATACTGTCTCTTTAAACGCATCTTGATTCTCTATGTATGGATGATGCCCGCCATTAATATAGTGAACGACCGCATCTTTACATGGAAAAGTTAAATGATGGTTTGGTCCAACAGCGTGATCAGATGTACCAGCTATAATTAAAGTCGGTTTTTTTATTTCTTTCATAAGTTCTGTAAAATCGTGAAAATATTCTTTTAAGGAGAAAACCTTCTTTTGGAAATAGGGGTCAGTTCTTAATTCCTTATCTATCCTATCTACTTCTTTTTTCTTGTCTATATCGGTATATTGAAAATGATTGTAACTTCCGTTCTCGATTAATTTAAAAAGAATCGAATAGAATAATTCTATATAATCCTCCTGTGGGTCAGACGGGAAGATATTTCGTTGTTCTTGTAAAATTTCAAGTCCTCTATTTATTTGATACTCAAACGATTCATACATATTCAGTGTTACATTGACTAATATTAGCCCAATGGTATGTTCCGGAAATCGAGCAGCATAGTTAACTGCAAGAATGCCGCCAAAGGAATGCCCCATAATATACCATTTATTAATTCCTAGCGAAATTCTTAATTCTTCTAAATCCATGATTAATCTATTTAATGAATAATCCTGAGATAGGCAATGTTCAGATCGGCCGCATCCCCGCTGATCTAAATATATCATTTGCAAATCTTTTTCTAAAAGCCCATGGGCAAATAGCTGGAAAGGTTTGCTCCAATATCCTGGACCTCCATGCAGATAAAGGCATGGATCTCCGTTTCCACTCATTTCATAATATACTTGTAAGCCATCACTTGTTTTTACATACATGATTGTCTTCTCCTTTTACAGCAAATTACCTTATGAAGTCTTTCGATAGCGCTTCAGCAATAAAAATGTGCTAACAAATTAAAACATAGACCTTTATACCATTTAGTTTCATGATGTTTGCTTCAATGATTTTTCCTTAATAAAAATTCCGTTACCATTTTACTAAACCATTCTGGACTTTCATTATTAGGCGTATGCCCACACTGCTCTATTATTTGAATTTCTCCTTGTCGAACATTCTTATCAAAAAAATCTATTTGCTTTTCACAGGTTACTGGATCATATTCACCTACTATTTAAAAGACTTGGTACTTGTATCTTCTTTAATAGTGGTAAAACCGATTCGAAGATCTTGCCTTCATTCCTTAATCTTGCAAAATGGATTTCAGACTTATCATAAAAACGATCCCATTGTTCGTCTGTATAAATACTTGTTTCTAGATTAATAGAATGCAAACTATATATTTCCATTCGTTTTTCTTTCAAATAAGAGCTTAGCTGCAAATAGCCTTCTACCAATTCTTTTGGTGAAACAGCTTTAGCAATTAAACGATTGACTTTCTTCTGTAAAGGAATCATGTTATATCTTGCAAATAAACTAGCCGTTCTTTTTAATAAGGATTTTGCTGTTAATTCGAAATCAAATGTAGGACACTCAAAAATTATCTTTTCGATAGCATATGGATAGCGATTTGCATATAGGACGGCTAAATATCCACCGAAAAAATGCCCTATAATCGACCATTTAGAAATACCTAGTTGGACACGTAGTTCTTCACAATCTTCTATTAAATGGTTTATTCCAAAAGACTCCTTCTTAAAAATTTCTTCAGAGCGACATACTCCTCTCTGATCTATAACAACTAAACGAAAAAAATTGTTTAGACGATGTGTTTGATTCATGGAAAAGTCAAAACACCCTTCACCTGGGCCGCCATGCAAATATAGAATAGCTTTTCCTGTGATTTTCCCATGCGTCTCCACATATAATTCTTTACTATTAATGTTCAAGTAGTTTACTGCCATCGATTTTCATCCTCCCTTTTTCCATTCTTCTTATGCCTATTGAAAAGGGAGGAGCTCGTGGAAATGGCCATAACCTTGAACGTTAATGGAAGCCTTCAATTAAATACATAAATATTCCTCCTACTCCTTATATTTTGTTTGTACAGGAAAAAGGATTTATTACTTCCCAGCCAATTCCTTCAAAAAACTTTCTTAACAGCCACAAATGGTCACTGCCAATAAGAAGCATAATACAATCTTGATCATTATCCTTTGTAATCTCTAGCACATTATTAAATATATACAATTCTCTTTTCATCCATTTTTCTAGAAATGGAATACCAATTTTAACACCCTGTTTATTTTCAACTAAGACAAAAGATAAATAAAGATCCTCAAGTCTATGGATATATGTGTTCTCATTCAATCGGCTAAATGCCGCTATTAATGAACTTGTTGCAGACAATACGGGACTATCTTTGTTTAAATCTTCCATTTTTTCAGATAGTTCTAGATGATTTTCCTTTATTTCATTAAAAAGGTTTTGAACATCTTCTTGCCCTAATTCCCCTTCCCAATTTACCCCATATACCTTATCATGGTGTAATTTATTCGCTAATCTAAAACCAATTTGTTCAATCTCATCTGTAGAATATTGATTACTTTCTAGATGAAATTTTTCAATAAGAAGCTGCTCATCTTTTTTATCCCATTCTAAGGCGATTTTGGAAGGTCTCCATTCTGCTAATAATTGAACTAATGCTTCGATCTCTTCGTTTTTCCTTTTTATCATATCAGCATTTTCCGCGAAATGAAAAGTGCCTACTAATATTATCTTCTTCCTCACATACTCACCACCATCGCTAAAAATAATTTATCGTTAATTATTGCTTTTGCCTCTTTTTTGAAATTCTATTTTCTAATTCTATTAAAAATAATTCAGCGTTCTGCGGCGATATTTTTACACTGCCAAGGCTCGCTGTCATGTAAAATATTTCGATTGCTTGTTCGCATGTTAAGTCGAAAACCAGTAAATATATCATTCGTCTTAGCAACTTTAGTAATATTTTCATAGCGGATTTTACTGTGAAAAGGTCCCCCTTTTACTAGTAAATACTCATCGGTAAACACATACTTATTCCCAAATGTAATCCATGCAAAAAAAGAAGTACATAAGATAAAAATGGTGCTCATAATAATACTAGGCAATATGGTTCGTTCCTTCTCTATAAACAATGGACCTAACGTAACAAGCCCCATACTAAAAATAACGACTAACAACATGATAATAAAGAAGAGATCTACTTTCGAACGGAAAATCATGTTTTTCCCCCCTCCTCTTACCATACGTATAAGGATAATAGTAAGTTTCAGTCAATTGTCTTTTCTTTTATGTAAGCACGTTGAAATAAAATTTCATTTTATTATTTGTTATTAATTATTGAAATTTCATTTTAGTTTTTTTATAATCATCTCAAGGAAATCGCTTTCAAATCTAAACAAACTTGGAGAAGGAGTATTTACAATGGAAGAAAAGCTTGAGCTATTAACAACAGAATCTCGAAATGAGCAAACAATGCAAATCGATACGGCTGAACCAATGGAAATATTGCGGTTAATGAATGAACAAGATCAACTAGTGGCTCTTGCAGTCAAGGAAGTCTTATCTGATATAGAGGTAGCCGTCCAATACGTTTTTGAATCCTTCCAAAAAGGCGGTCGCCTTATTTATGTGGGCGCAGGAACGAGTGGAAGATTAGGCGTTCTCGATGCTGTAGAATGTCCACCAACATTTGGTACAGATCCCGAAATGGTGCAAGGACTGATCGCTGGTGGAGAAACAGCCTTTTTTAAAGCGGTCGAAGGAGCAGAAGATCAGCCAGATCTTGGTATCAAAGATTTAAAAGCTATAAGTCTTTCAAAAAATGATACGGTGATTGGTATTGCCGCCAGTGGAAGGACTCCTTATGTTATCGGAGCATTGCAGTATGCAAGAGCAGTTGGAGCAAAAACAATTGCCTTATCCTGTAATAAAAATGCAGCCATCAGTAAAGAAGCAGAGCAAGCAATCGAAGTGATTGTCGGTCCTGAGGTGCTTACCGGTTCAACCCGGTTAAAATCAGGCACTGCACACAAAATGATTTTAAATATGATCTCCAGTTCCTCCATGATATTGCTAGGAAAAGCATACGAAAACTTAATGGTAGATGTTCATGTAAGCAATGAAAAGCTTAAGGAACGAGCAATCGCTATTATTTGCAAAATTGCAGATGTCTCCTATGAACAAGCATTAGAAACATTGGAAGAGGCAAACTTACAAGTCAAAACAGCAATCGTCATGTTAAAAACAAATTCAAGCAAGCAAGAAGCAGAGCAGCTTTTAGCAAATGCTAATGGTTATGTAAAAAAAGCAATTCAAAAGTAATCTGAAAAGGTGGTTTAGAATGTGGTAGCAGGTGGTTTAAAAATTATTCAAAGCATGTTGGAGCAGCTCCCCGCTTCCGAGCGAAAGATTGCTGCGTTTATACTAGAAAATCCAAATATGCTCTTAAACAGTACCGTTCATGAAATTGGCGCACATGCAGGTACAAGCGGAGCCGCAGTTATTCGACTCTGTAAATCCTTAGGCTTAAATGGCTTTCAAGATTTAAAAGTTAGAATTGCTGGCGATTTAGTGAAGCCCCTTGAACAAGGATATCGCGATATTGAACCTGATGAATCCTTCTACTCTATTGTTCAAAAAACAACTAGTAACAGCATTCAGAGTATCCGTGATTCTGAAGAAATAATTAATTATGAAGAATTGGAGCGCGCTGTCCACACTATATCTGCTGCAAAAAATGTTCATTTTTTTGGGATTGGCGCTTCCAATATTATCGCTAAAGATGCTCAGCAAAAGCTTCTGCGAATTCATAAAAACGCTACTGCCTTTACTGATATACATCTTGTCGCTACATTAATCGGAAATGCTGGCAAGGATGATATTGTTTTTGGAATCTCCCATTCAGGCGAAACTCCTGAAGTAATTAAAGTCATGTCACTTGCCAAAAAACATGGTGTAAAAACAATCAGTCTAACAAAATACGGTCAATCCTCTGTTGCTTCATTATCAGATATTAAGCTGTTTACTTCCTATTCAGCGGAAGCTCCCTTTCGAAGTGCAGCCACATCGTCACGTCTAGCTCAGCTATATATCATGGATATTTTGTTTCTTTCAATGGCAACAGCTCAATATGAGGACACTATTACCTCTATTGATAAAACAAGAGAAGCTATTCAATTTATTAAAGAAGGAAAGTAGCATTCGCTTAAATGTGTCTTCCCTATCTAGAAACAACATGGTGCCTGGACACATTTGATGGGATTGCAAAAATAAATAATAGTGGAGAGAAGGGAATTTAAGATGGCTGGTGAAAACAACAAAATTTTAGCAGAAAAGATTCTCAAACAATTAGGTGGTCCTGAAAATATTGTTAGCTACACACATTGTATGACAAGACTTCGTGTCACACCGAAAGATTCTTCCTTAATCAATAAAGAAGAATTAAAAAAAGTGGATGGAGTATTAGGAGTTGTAGTAGAAGAAACACTGCAAATTATTCTTGGCCCTGGAAAAGTAAATAAAGTTACAGAAGCCTTTAGTAGATTAATCGATGATGCTGGCGGGATTAATTTAAAAGAAAAGGCAGCAAACAAAAAAGCTGAGATTAACAAAAAGAATGCAACACCTTTCAAATTATTTTTGCGCAAAATTGCTAGTATCTTCATTCCTTTAATTCCTGCTCTTGTAGCTTCGGGATTGATAACAGGAATTACAAAAGCCATTGTCCAGGCCGGTGTGCTGGCAGAAGAATCACAACTTGCCATCATTTTATCTGTGATTGGCAGTGGATTATTCGGATACCTCGGCATATTAGTCGGCTCAAATGCAGCAAAAGAGTTTGGCGGTTCGCCAGCGCTTGGAGCTATTGCCGGTATTTTGATAATAAACCCCGCTGTTGCTGGCATTCATTTATTTGGCACAGATTTACTGCCTGGTCGAGGCGGATTAATTGGCGTGCTATTCGCAGCTATCTTTATCGCATTAATTGAAAAACAAGTTCGTAAATATGTGCCAACCTCACTAGATCTTTTTATTACACCGACTGTCGCTTTATTGCTTACTGGTATTTTGACTTATCTTATATTTATGCCGCTTGGTGGTCTTATTTCCGATATTATTACAAAAGGATTAACCTCCTTACTGGATATTGGGGGCGTAGTTGCAGGATTTGTTCTTGGAGCAACCTTCCTTCCCCTTGTTGTCACTGGGTTACATCAAGGGTTAACACCAATTCATCTAGAGTTAATTAATACAATTGGTGATGATCCTCTTCTGCCAATTCTTGCAATGGGTGGTGCTGCCCAAGTAGGTGCGGCGTTTGCGATTTACTTTAAAACAAAGAAAAAACGATTAAAAAGAGCTATTGCTGGTGGTCTTCCTGCAGGGATTCTTGGGATTGGAGAGCCATTGATATTCGGTGTTACCCTTCCGTTAGGGCGTCCCTTCTTAACGGCATGTTTGGGAGCTGGAGTCGGCGGAGCATTTCAGGCTGCATTCGGAGTTGCTACTGTAGCTGTCGGCGTATCTGGTATACCACTTGCATTCCTAGTTGTTACTGGTCAAGTGTTTCTATATTTAGCAGGGGTATTAATTGCTTATGCCGCTGGATTTGTTTTTACGTATTTATTTGGCTTCAAAGATGAAATGGCTGGTGAGTTTGAATGATTGGCATATCCTTTTATTTAAAGGATCCTTTTGCGGAAGAACGAATTATCCGCGCTGGAAAATTAGGAGTAAAGCGGGCATTCACCTCTCTCCATATTCCGGAAGAGTCTGGGGAATTAGCGACTAGAGCCAAAGCGCTTATGACTCTGGCTGCTGAAGCAGGAATAGAGGTTTTTGCCGATGTTTCCTTAAAAACGCCTAGTCATTTAGGATTAAACAGTTTAATGGAGTTAAAAAAGCTAGGGGTTATTGGCCTTCGATTAGATGATGGTTTTGATAATGAAATGATTTTTTCCCTTTCCAAAGCTTTTAAACTGGCTCTTAATGCTAGTACTTTCCAAGAGGAGGACTTGTCTACACTTATAAAAGCTGGTCTGAACGCCAATCAATTGATAGCATGGCATAATTTCTACCCAAGACAAGAAACAGGATTATCCATTTCCTTTTTTCAATCACAAAATGAAATCTTCCAGCGTTTTGGAATACCTATTAGTGCATATATTCCAGGTGATAAAGAAAAACGCGGCCCCCTATTTGACGGTCTGCCGACATTGGAAAATCATCGGCACTTAGAGCCATATCATGCTGCATTAGAGTTATTTCTAGCAGGGGTTGAGGATGTTTACATTGGTGATTATGGAGTCAGTGAAGCACTACTTCATAAATTAATCGATTTTGACCAGCATCATTATGTCTCCATCCGCATCCAAGGTTACCAAGAAGGCGAGTTCCAGCTTCGTCCTGATCTTTCCCGAGATGTTCTCCGCTTCCTAGATACGAGAAGTCTAGAAAATATCTACCCGGAGAACACAGAAGCACGTCCAGCCGGCACAATCACAAGAGATAATGACCTTTATGGACGCTATCGCGGAGAAATACAAATCACCCTGTGTGATCTTCCAGCAGATGAGCGAGTCAACGTTATCGGAAAGGTGGTTGATACAGATATACCGCTTCTATCCTTACTAAAACCTAGTCAAAAAATAAAACTTGTTCCTGTTTACTCCTAATTAGAGCAAAATTGTAAAGAGGCAAGATACAAAATATAAAAACATCCCAAATGCTTGCTTGGGGTGACAGTTTGTCGACAAAAGGGAATCAGAATGTTTTCATTCTGAACCCTTTTGTAATTTAGGGTCTTTTTCGTTATTTTATTGTATTTTGATTTATTCTTTATGCTCTTCTTAAGCTGTTACCAGACTCACCCAAGTCCAGTTGGCGTTCATGGATGCAAAAATAAGCATCGCCTGCATAGACAATTTTTTAAGCCCCCTTAAAGTTGTCCATCGCATACCATGCTTTTCTTTTCCATCTGCGAAAACACATTCAATCGTTTCTTTTTGCATAAATTTTTCTGATAACTTGTTTATGTCGAAGGTGATCTAAAGCAAGATTTCTTTGAATAGAAGAATGTTTGGAAAGCATGACTTCACCTCTAAAAATTATCTACCTATATTTTAAAACCAGAACTCGCCCCATGAAAAGCGAACCCCTGTAGAAGAAATCAATACCCTATTAGAAGAGGTCACAAAAAAGACCATAGGCAAAACCTCAAATTTCAAGGAGTTTGTCTACAGTCTGACATCCCAAAATGCTTGTTTGAGATGTTTTAAGAACAACTTGTTTATACAGTAGTTCTTTCAATAAAACGAAAAAACATTTCCTCTTTCGTTATTTCTTTGCTAATAGCTTGTTGAAATAAGTTCTTTCCCATCTCTAAAAGCGGAATTTCCATTGTAGATATTTCCATCAGTTTTGCAATAGATTCGTTATGATAACCTATTATCGCAAGCTCTTCTGGAATTTTGATTCCTTGTTTTTGACAATAGATAACAATTCCTGCTGCAACTTGATCACTTGTCACAATTAATGCAGTCGGACGATTATCCATTTGCAGTAAATGATCCATCACTATTTTGGCATCTTCAAAGTAATTACAGTGATCGATAATATATTCTTCACAATAAGGAAGTTGATGTTCCGAAAGAAACTCTTTATAGGCATTTGCACGTAATTGGCTGCTTGGACCAGTTTTTCTTCCAATACAGTAGCCGATTCTTTGATGCCCCTTTTTATATAAAAATGCTAATGCTTCTTTGAAAATTTTATACTGGTTAACAAATGTAGAAGAAACTTCCTTCCCCTTTGTGTCTTCACACAAAACAATTGTTCCATAGGAAAGATATTCTTGAATTACAGACCATTCGCAAGTTCGCGAACAAATGATGAGGGAGTCAATTTGCTTTTGCTTCAACATTTGTAATGCCTCTAATTCCCTGCTTTCCATATAATCCGTCTGAAACAATACGAGTTTATAATTATTCTCCAGCGCTTGTTTTGCTATCCCTTTTAACAGCAACGCAAAATAAGGATGGTCAGAAAAAGGAAGGACAACACCAATCATTTGTGTTTTTCCTTTACTTAAATGAACTGCATTAATATTTTGTTCATAATTACTTTCTTTAATTGCCGCTAGTACAGCATTTCTCTTTTCCTTGCTTACATATGGATGATTATTAAGGACACGGGAAACAGTTGTTACAGAAACACCAGCCATCTTTGCTAGATCTTTAATGTTTGTCATACTTTTCACCTTTTCAAAACCCAATATCTTTTTTACCTTATATATTAAGAATACAGTTTCTGGTCTTTTCTGTATACCCCAATGAAATAGCCTGCAAAAGATGAAATTTATGTTACATCCATTGATTGTCCATACGACTTTAAGCAAACATAAGCTAAGCTATAAAATAGAAGCAAAATAAATTTCTGCCCCGCTTATCTTATTTGCTTAAAGTGTAAAGGATGAAACGCATACCAGGTTAATGTGAAAAAACAGATAAGCATGGTAGATCTATGTATATTTTTCCAATGTATCCTATTTAAATAAGAGTGCCATTATGGCAAAATTAGGAAACAAATACAAATGTCCATTTTTTATTTTTTCGTGCTTTTCTATCAGTCTTGGAGTAATTAATCCATCTCATTTGATTAATTCTGGTCATAATCATTAAATCGATTTCTGCTTGGGCCTCATCCATAATCTCTTTAATTGCTGACAAACTGAGGGAAAAATAACTAGACGCCTCTTTAAATGGAGAATGGTTAACCATTAGCTCCATAAACTGTTTCTCGCTCACAGCTATCTTCTCTAACTCTTCTTCTCTAGTCGTTATGTATTGATAAATTTCCCGTTTTTTTTCTGGCATATTTGCAATCGCGCTTCGATAAAAAATTTGCACTAATACAGGATTAACGGAATTCATTTCTTATTCCTCCATTTTTTGTGTAGATAAAAGTCGTCAAACCAATAAGCTGACGACTTTTCTTTCTATTCATTACCAGCTTGATTTTTTCACTCCTGGAATTTGTCCTTTATGGGCATATTCTCTAAAAGCAATGCGGGACATTTTAAATTTTCTTAAGTACCCTCTTGGTCTACCAGTCACTTCACATCTATTTTTCAAACGAGTCGGTGAGGAATCTCTTGGTAGCTTTCTAAGTGCTTCCAAGTCTCCCTTTTCTTTTAATTCCATTCGAAGCGCTTCATATTTTTCAACCATGGCTTGGCGTTTCTTTTCTTTTACTACTTTCGACTTTTTTGCCATTTCTGCTTCCTCCAATACATTTGAATTACATAAAACGAAATGATTACGATTTAATAACTATAAAAAAATTATTTTGTTTCTCTGTGCAAAGTGCGCTTTTTTAAACGCGGACAATACTTCATCAACTCGATACGGTCTGGATTATTTCGTTTGTTTTTTGTTGTAATATAATTTCTATCTCCTGTTTCTGTACATGCTAAAGTAATTTTCACTCTCATTTTTTCTTCCTCCTAATAAAATTGAATTTTTTTACTCAAAAAAACGCAGGCAGTGGATCAATAAATTTAGTCCAATCCTTTTTCATTTCCATATCAGTCAATAAACAAGCATCTAGCTCTTCTTCCATTTGCTGTTGATTCATGCCAATCCCAATAAACACTAACTCTGTCATGCGATCTCCGTAAAGAGGATCCCAACGTTTTTGTAAATCTGCATCTTCCTCTAAAACTTCTTTCTGCTCGCTTTCCGAATAAGCTGCTACCCACATGCCCGCTTCTTGTATGGTTAAGGACGGTCCAGCTTGGGAAAGTAATCCGGCAATATCATTTCTCGTAGCCAGCCAAATAAATCCTTTCGCCCGAACTACTTCAACTGGCCAGTCTTGCAACCACTGCATTAATCTCACAGGGTGAAAAGGTTTATTGCTACGATACACACAGGAAGAAATTCCATATTCCTCTGTCTCTGGAATATGCTCTTCATTTAATTCTTTTATCCAGCCTGCACCTTGACTAGCAGCGTCAAAATCAAATAACTGAGTATTTAAAACTTGATTTAAAGGAATTCTGGAATATTCACTTTCTATAATTTTGGCTTCCGGGTTAAATTTTTGGATAACTGCTTTCAGTTCCTGTAGTTTGCTTTCCGAAACTAAATCCGTTTTATTTAACAAAATGACATTCGCAAATTCAATTTGATCAATTAACAAATCTGCTATATCTCTTTCAGCCATTTCACCCACTGCTTGCTTTCGGTCTAAAAGACTTTCACCAGATGCATAATCATGCCAAAAACGATGAGCATCTAAGACTGTAACCATCGTATCTAACTGACAAAATCGCGATAAATCAATCCCTACACTCTCATCTACATATGTAAATGTTTGCGCAACCGGAATCGGTTCGCTAATTCCGCTTGATTCAATTACGATATAATCAATATCACCTAATTGCACAAGCTTTTCCACTTCAATTATTAAATCCTCCCTAAGTGTACAGCAGATGCAACCATTTTGCATTTCCACCAATTTTTCATCCGTTCTTGAAAAACCGCCCTGTTTCACCAATGAAGCGTCAATATTTACCTCACTCATATCATTGACAATCACAGCCACCTTTAGGCTTTCCCTATTGGATAGAATATGATTTAGCAAAGTAGTTTTGCCCGACCCGAGATAACCGCTTAAAACAGTAACAGGGATTTTCTTATTATTCAATACTCTCACTCCTAAAAAACAAATCGTCATCATTCCGATTTAAACTTTACACTTTAGTTATTTCTGATGAAGTAATAACTATTCTATAATAAAACGAAATGATTACGATTTGCAAGTGTTTATTATATACTTTTTTATTAGGAGTGACATTTAGTTACGGAAGGGAAGTTAAAATTTATGTTAAATTCCCCTTCTTCTTCTATCTTTATCTTAATTACTCTGCTATCTTTATACTATTAGTCTCTGTATCAAAAATTCTAGTGCGAATATCATCTTTAGAAAGCAATAAATCATTTCCCTCTTGATCAAAACAGTAAGCAATTGGGATAGAAAAACCGCAATTTCTATAGGAACCATTGGCATGATATAAGTCGGTATATCTTTCAACATACCATTTTGCACTTCCTTCTTTTAACTTCTAATGTAGTAAGGTAAAACATAGGGCTACTAAAAAGAGATAAGTAATTTCTGAGTTGACCATTAACAAAATCAATTTTCCATATCTTTAAAATTTATCTTACTCATAATTTGTAGCTGTAATAAAATCAAAAGCACCTGTTGAGCTAATTTCATTTTGAAATTGAAAATTATATATTAAAATCACAGCATTATATGATTTCTTTAGATTTATACTTTTCTGGATTTTTGGGATGACAATTTCTTCATACGAACACCCATCTAATAATGTTGCAATATCACTACTACTATTCTTATACACTTCTTTTTCTATCGTATCCTCATCTGTTTCATCCACATCAATCTTAAAATCGATAAAGAATTGGGATGGGACAGACTCGCCATCCTCATCATAAGTAATCTACATACTCTCCTATTGAGTCCTCATCGTTTATATTCCCTAACCAAACTGAAACCCACCCCTGTTTTTCCATTATAGTAGCCTCCTATTTTAGTCTTAAAGTATGAGGCAGAGACATAACTCCACCCTCTAATCTATTACTGCTAACATTTATCATGTGCTCTAACGGGGCTTCCCCCTACATAATCGGGATTGACATCTGATATAGTTGTTCTTATATCTTTAATCTCTTCAGTATTAAATATATCCACACTTAAATTGAGGAACCCTTTAAACTAAGTTCTACTCATGTAAATCTCCTGATTTTCTAAGTTAACGTGCATTTTTCTTTCTATTTTTTTATTTTTAATCCAATTTATAAGCAATAATTTTTCCTTCTGGATAAGCACCATTCCAACCGCAAGGAAAGGCACCAAGTTGATATATCTCAAACAAATCTTCAAAAAAAGATTTATTCTTTCCGTTTATCGCTCGATTAATGGCACAATTAGTAAGATCAGCTACAACATCGTTATAAAATATACTATATTTAAATGAGTTTTTGCTCACATTACCAGCAATAACTTCTAATAATTCTTCCAATCCTTTAGGCTTTTCCTTTTCTGACATTGCGTAATAAGTCTCCCAAACTTCACTCATTTCCAATTCTCTGATATCTTTCCAATTATACTCTTCCTCACCAAAAATCTCATCATAAGCTAAATATTCTGCTTTTTTTATATCATTAATAATAACAATTTTATTGGTAATATTATTAGTAAGTTCGCTCTGGAAATTTTTCGAGAACCGAATTACCTCTTCAACTAAATTATTAAATACACCATAGTTCATTACTTTTATACCACCTTTCTCAAAGTCAACGGTTACCCCATCCACCTGCATGTACCATGTTATCTCACCTAATTATCGTCTTATTTTCACAAACCACTTAAAATATAATGCCTTGATGCTAATAGGATTCTAAGCTCTCCGTTCTCAAACAAAATTTTCTTTTCGTTTCACTAAATATCAGTTTAATTTATTATAAATTAAAAAAAACCTTGAAAAGGCACTTTGCCAATCAAGATTTGTAATTTTTTTATTTTAAGGCACATACACAATAATTTCACCAATCGGGTATGTCCCCTTCCACCCACATGGCCACCCTCCTTGCTTATAAATCTCAAAGATTTTTTCATAAAAATTGTCTGTTTTCCCATTAACTAATCGATTTAATGCACACATCATGAGGTCACCCTCAACTTCCTCATTAATATCAATATAATCAAAAGGAAGAAAGTCGTTCGAGTAATTGTTATAATCATTAAAAAAATCATATAAATCATCTTGTTCAGTTACTAAATCCAAATCATATACCTTTTGAACAATACTTCCTGCTTCCTGTGATTTAACATTTTCCCATACAGTATCAACTTCACTTGAGTCCTGAGACCAGGCAAGGTTTTGTGCTTCCTTGAAATTATTTATTACCTCTAAATTATTTACATGAAAGTTAATCATATTAAACATCTTATTATGACGAATAAAATCCATTACTTCTTCTACTAATTGAGTGTTTTCACCCAATTTCATTTAGATAACCACCTTTCCCTTAATTCTTCTATTTTTCTTACAATATTGTTATAAATTGCTTTGAAAGCAACTATGTCTAGATAGACTACTAACATCGTCAAAAGGTATAGGTAAAAATACACCATTTGTAAAGTCATTCATTTTCATTTTTAATAACTGGAAGTTTATTTTATGGAGTAGGAATTTTATATCTTGCTTGATAACCTAGCCAACTTATAGAGCCGGGTAACCCCATTAACTCTAGTAAATTTTTTCCTAGGATCGTGTGAGATAGGGTTTCCAGAAGGACATGGAATAAGTCTATTTGCCTTATCTATAACTTTAGGAATATTTAAAAATAATGGCCGACATCCTATCGCTTTTGATTGCCTTGTTTCGTCTTCTAATCGTTTCATATGCAATGCTATATCCACCCCTTGCTTGACCTTGTGTAGATACTCGAATATTTCTGATAACTTCATAACATGTTATGCTTTAGGATTACCGTAACGCTAGCCTCTATATTAATCAAATCATTGTATGGGGCTTTGCGATGCAATCAACCCCTTTACCGATTAGTTCTCTTCTTTATATGCTAAGGCAATCTCTACTACTTCCTCTGGAGATAAATCCTCATCATTCCAAAAAATTAAGTCACTCGGAGCAGGATGAGGAACATTTTCTTCCAAAATTTCTATATATTCACTTACCTTTTCATCAGACTGCTTAGGATTACATATTTTTTTTACTAGTTCAACTAACTCATCTTTAGATAACTTTTTACTCATTTTTCTACCATTCCTAAATTACTGCCCTTTCTTTCCAAATTGATAAGCAGTTTTTTAAATATTTTAGTGTATTTTTGATGAAGTAATCATTAAATTATCAAGTTTGAACACTTCTTTACCCTTATCTATAGGCTTTTATGTAAGTATATATGATTTATGTTTACCATCATGTTCTACTATAGGAGCAATAGAAATATTTCCCTCTAACATCCTTGAAATATTACGGTTGTTAGACTCCTTTGTAAGTCTATGATTTTCCACAGTCTTCTAAATCTCTTTTTCTAAAATTATCAAAGAATTAAATTGCTTACCTAACAGTTTTATCTCCTTGGCATTACACTAATTGACTCTTTTTATATAAGTTTGGTGTGGGTTTGAAGACTTCTGTCTAATTTAAAGCTATTACATTTTAAGGATTTTCCTATACGCGAGAGGTTATTCAAATAGATTTTCAAACTCAGTAGACCAAAAGAATCCTGCTTCCATACACTTACTATCAATTTTCTCTAGTTCCCCTTTTAGCCACTCCATTACTACTTTAGGTATATCGTTATCAATATAGGCATCCTCTCCGTTAATCTCTATTGCTTTATCAATCATGGATACATAAGCTAATATACACTCTGCAAACTGATTCAGAGATGAATTAACAAATATCACTTTATAATTATCCCCATTAGTAAGTGACACTATGTTTTCATCCTTCTCCGTTATACAGATTGGATTCCCCGAACCAGTTGACCCTAAAACCCAATATTTTTGAAACTGTTCTGGCATATCAAATACATCGGTAATAGGTTTAAATTGGGACGAAGTAAATTCCAAATACGGCGGTGGAGTCTCCGGTAGACCTCCTATAGACAAAAACCTCTTAACTTCATCCGAAAAATATGTATTCATTAAATCTACTTCTTTAAATTTGTTCAGTGGACCATTCTTAATACAATCCCATTTATTAATAAATTCTTCTGGTGTCATCACCATTCTCTCACCTTCTTGAATCTTTTATAAAGGTATCCAGCCTTCTTGTAATTTCATCATCTCCCCCAGTACCCCCATTCCTTTTCCTCATTATGGATACCACCAGTAGAAGAACCACCACGTTTTCTAGATTTGTGATTTTTAATATTCTTTTGACCTTTTTGACTTTCCCAGAAATAGGTTTCATCCATTTCTACTATTCCTTTAAATAAACCTATATTTTTCTTTAGCACGTGCAGAAAACACTTTATGCCCCCAATAAAAAGCAGTAACATGAGTATACCAACTATCTTAATTATCTCGGGCATCTGCCTACATTCCATTGAATCTGCCATCATTATGAATAATTATTCTGTGTATTCCAAAAGGTACTAGGTTCATTTTATCTGGTGCCAAATCATATCTTCTGGTCTTCTTCCAATTACGGTATCTTAGCCATTCAAATTGTGCCTTGACATTACTTTAACCAGAGAATTTCTGGTACATCTTTAGTTTCTACCACAAGTCCAGCACCCTTGAAAACTACAAAACCAAATTCCATTCCATCTGCAATTGCTTTTTACTTTATCAATTTTCGCTTGTGGATAGTTAAATACTCTCCACCAATAAATGACTTATTCTGTGACCAAATTTTGTTTGCTGAATTTTTCCACTGTAATGCCTAAAATACCAGTTAATTTATTATAAATTAAAGAAGGCGTAAAAACCATTCAAGATATGTTTTATTACCGTTCTTTAATCAGGTAGTAACTCCAAGTAATAATTATCATTTTCTTCCATCTTTCTTAAAAATTCTTCAAGAGAAGTGGCAATTTGAACGTCATAATAATAAACTGGATTTCTATTATTATCATTCAATTCGATGGACATTAATGCCGATTCACTGCCTTCAAAAAATATTAGTTTATTATTCTCAAATTCTTCATAGATTTCTATGTCGGGATAAAACTCAAAATCATTAACTCTTAATCGAAAATCTCTTACAGAATAAGGACCCATAATTCGATTAATATTAAATTCTGAACCTTTAATAAAACCGTAGCCCACCTCTCTATAAAAATGAACTAACTCATTAGGGAATTTTAAATTAAGTGCCTTCTCAGCCTCTTTTATTTTGTTTTCAGCCACTGGATAAAAACTATTTTCTTGGTTTGTCTTAATAAATTCATAGCTCATTATTTTTTACCTCCTATACATAGGGTATTTGCTTTTGGGCTTTTCATGTATACCAGCTTGATGCGCATTTAGGAATATTAATTGTGTTAGTACAATCATTTAGCTAACTCTTCTTTTGTATTTCATCTGCAAATTCAATGCCTAGCTTTTGTTTACAACCCTTCTTTATAACTATATCTAATTAATACTTTAGAATAGAATCTTCTGTGTTTTTTAAAAGTATCTTGAAAATTGTTAGTAAGTATTTATTTGTCCTCCCTATCACTATCAATGTCCAGAAGTGATAAATTTTATCTATTACCTATCATCTTCTGAGGTTTATTTTTCCTTTACTCTCTTTCTCATTAAAAAGTTTGTCTATGTAATTAATATTATCAAAAATCCAGTATCTATCCTCTTCAGGAATATAACTAGTAAAATCATCACGAATCCCTGTCCAATTATTAGGAACATAATTTTCAAAAGGTAATAGCTCAGGATAAAGGGAGAGAAGCTTTTTTTGATTAAAGTCTATAAATAATGATGGCCTCAATTCTAGAATAGTACTTCCATAATCTTGATGATCAACTAACTTTTTTAATTCTGAAGACGGTACGATATAATCAGTATATTCTTGTAAATAGAGACGATAATTCTTTTCATTTACAACTGAAATGTTATTTCTTAGAGAAAGAGCAAAGTCCATATCAAAACTAAATCCATTTCTTTCATATAATTTTTTATATTTTACTATATCTAGTATCCAAACATCTCTTTCTGTTAGATACCATGAGAATGGAGAAGAAGTTTTTACCCCGACTATTATATTTTGGGCATACTCCGGTTTTAATAACAACGAAAACACCACTTTTTCATTCTATTTTTGCATAATGTTTATATTCTAAATTGAAACAAATCTATTATTCAATGATTTCTTACCTACCTAAGTTACGATTTATTTCTCTTCTTGTTAATAAAATAGCATATTACGCATTTTCTTTATCTTGTTGTAATTCCTTTTCCATTATAAGTTTTCCATCGGCGTCCCATTCTTTATAGTTCAATTCAATTGATAACTCGACTTCACTTGTCGATTTAACATTTCCATTTTCATGCCAACAAATACTTTTTCCATTAACTAGTCCATATTTAAAGTACTCTTCACATTTTATTTTTCCACTTTCATAAAATTCGCGATTTAAACCATGAGCTAATCCATCTTTATAGAAACAAAAATAAATTAGATTCCCATTTTCGTACAGTTCGAATGCTAATCCGGTAAATGGCTTTCCACCTTCATCTTCAGGGTTATCAAGAATCTCGTCACTATATGAAGTAAACCATAAATCATCAAAGTTTACACCGTTTTTCAAGACAAAATCCTTTGTATATTTACTATCATTTTCCATAATTAAGCACCTCTAGTATATATTAAGATCAGGCTATGATGTATGCATAGTGTGGATATCTTATCTTTTGCTTTTTGTACCCTTTTGGCATGAAATTATTGATCTTCCTTGCACGGATTAAATATACCATAAATTCTTCCAGCTTCGCATCAGACCTCGCCAATAATGACTCGTTAAAAGTAGAAACTTCAGTTTGAGATCCGTTGTTCTTAATCTAATTAATAATGTTCCTCCTATTTTATAAAATTGCTAACAACTGTTAGTCTACTGATGTGTACTGTTACAAAAGGGAGCCCGTATCTTTAGTTAGTATTACAACCGTACTCCATAATGGTATTGCCATCATGGGGTCTCTATTTCAAGCAGTATTATTCATTCGCTTAACTAAGCATATTACATACAAACAAGCACTTGATACCTTAAATGTGATCAAGTGCTTATCTTGAGATTGGTTCTATTTAATCGGTCCCATAAATTCTGTAATAATAAGAATGTGTTCTCTTATTTTTACCTTTTTTAGATTTTCTACTTTTTCAGATCCACCTAGACCTAGTAAAGGAGTGTATCCAAAACATTCGTCATAATCAGGTCTACCATACTTACTATAAGCTTTAGGGTATGGTTCCCACCGTAATTCATCATTTATGAAGTCATTATCCTTTAAATCATCAAAAAAGAAATTAAAGCCAGATGAAACAATGTGCACGAGTCCTTTCCTAAAGTTCAACAAGTTAACATATTTATTTTTTTCCCACACTATAATATCACCCATCGAGGTCGTAAAAATTGGAATTGCTTGTTCGTACCTTCTATAACATCTTTCTAAAATATCCAAATACTCATCTGGATTAATTAATTTTAAAAAACCGTTTAATAATGTTCCAAAACCATATTTATACCATACTTCTATCAGTTCTCCCGGAAGTTTATCTTTATATTTTAAGATAATCCTTTGATCAACAGTATGATGTTATAAAAAATTCTCAAAGGTATCCAATTAAAATGCTCCCTTAATTTAATTTGTCAACTTTACATTCAAATAAGTATTCTTTGGTGACTTCTTGACATATTATTTTCCACTATTTTTTATGTCGTTACGCCATAGGATGTTCTCTTACTTGATTCCATCGATTCAAGAACGATTACTGGATCGTGTATAATCGCATCGACCGTTTCTGTAGCACTTTTCAAGAAAGTTCATATAATAATAGAGTCATAGTTAATTGTATAGTTGTAATTCCTTTAAAATTTCTGTCCGCCAATCATTCGCAATATTCCCATTCTTATAATTATCCAATAAAAAATTTATTCTTTGAATATAACTATCTGCATTCTCTACACATTTTCCAAAACAATCCATAAAATGGTCTACTAATGTATCATCAACTAAAGCTATTGGTTCTGGATAATATTTGACACCTTCTCTTTCAAATGCTTTTCTACTAATATAAGCAACTGCATCAATAACACAATTCCAAGCTATGACGTCTGTTTCATTATCTGACATTTCTTGAATTATTGTTATACCATTTTCCTCATTATCTAATAATTCATAAAGAATAACCCCTATATTTTCTTTCCCTTTTAGCCATTCCCAACATTTATATATAACTTCTTGGGCTAACATTTGATCTTCCTTGCGAGAAAATACCGACAAAACTTTTTCTGAGAGTCCAAGGAAAAATATTACTTTACCATCTTCTGTTAAACTACTAAAGTTAGCATTTTCCATAATTAACCTCCCACTAATCATTAATCTCCATTTTTAATCATTAAATTAAGCCTACTAGTTATTTTTATGCTTTCACCCATTTCTGATGTTACTTCGATTTTATCTTAACGTATTTTAACCTCTCATTACATAAATGTTAATTTTCGTAATGCTTTTTAAACGAATAGCGAGTACTATACGACCATCTCTAGTAATAATACAACTTATAATTAATAAGCTAAGCTAAATTAATAACAGAACACACTTTCACGTTACCCTATTGTTTATCGCCACGAGCTTTGTCATTGTCTTTAGTTTGCGGGTTTTGCAGTATCATAAGTCCCCCACACCATGTAAAATGTCAAATCATCCAATTTTCGTACTTTTTTATCAATCCTATATAAAATAAAACTCCATGATGTGCAGTACCTTCATGAAGTCTCTATTTTTCAAACATATCATTGCTCTTTTTGTCCAACTCAAATATCTTAATTGTATTTTAATTCACTTGCTTTATGTACACGTAAACCCCTTTCGTATAACTAATTTAGGCATTAGAGTACTCTAAACACGTTATCTTTCCTCTTTACACAAATAATTGTAATGACCAAATTCAGGAAATACATCCCAGTTTCTTTCAAGGATATCGCTAGTTTCGCGCTCCTCGACTGAACCGGTCTTTAAATCTCTCTTTTCCATTGCTATAAAGCCATCTTCTCGGAAGCCCAAGATCAAGGTGCTTACTTCCATGTCAGTTTCATCATCATATTCCCAATACATGGCTGTTCTTAAAAAAATCTTACCATCACTCATAACTTCAAAATCATAATTTAAATATTTACGAATCAGGTCATCATAAAACCCCAACGAAACCCATTCATTTGTAACATTTACAATATACTTAGGTTTCTCATCCTCTAATAATACCGCCGTATATGGTTCTTGTTTTTGATGGTATGTATATGCAGTACGGACATCAAGTATGTTCCAAGGCTTTTTTTTGATGTCCGACCATTCGTCACAATAATAAATTTTCATAGTCAATTATACACCTTCCCCTTAATATCCCTAATAATAATCCTGCTTTTTGTTGTCTCATCAAGAATTGTTTGCTGAATTGGTTTATTTTGTACAGGTATTTCTAATATTAATTCACTTTAAGTCGCCCTTCTTTGAAAGCGTTAGAATTAAAAGTCCCATTTGTTATTTTAGAACCCGAAGAATGTTTTTTGTGATTTCATTTAAGTAACTCTTAGCTGTTTTTTTCTTGCACTTCACTAAGTTGAGTAAATTTTCTCGATACTATTTCCTTGTTGGGTGCATTCGAGTCAACTACTTACTTTTTACCCCTACTTCTTTTGCTTCCAACTCTACCTCATCATTATAAGGGAAACGAGGACGATTTTCCTTATTAAAATTATTACCTGCTTCCCAACGCTCTTTAAGTAAATCTGGTACAGATTTCTTTTTAGGAGTAACATCACCCGTACCCTTAGGAATATCTAAATTAGTACTTAATAAAAGAATGGGAGCAATTAATAATCACTGCCACATGGTGCTGTTTATGTAAGTCTACACCCACATAAATGTGTTTCTGTTTTTCATGCATGGTTCATCCTCCTATTCAGTTGTCAATGATTGAATAAAAATGCCGGCAACCTTAGTTCGAGCGTTCACCTATCGTGCGCATTGGTACGAAAGCCTATCCATTTTCACCTTTACATAGGAATATATAAGAAAATGAGTCTCTTAAGTAACCATTTAAATTATTGCTTCATGTTTACCATTTGCTTGTATTTGTCCGTATATATATCCCTTTATAAAAAACTTTCTCAGTCTAATATTCGCTTCACTTGTTCTTTCGTAAATGCTTTCCCCTGGGTTGTTTGATACCCTTCTTCATTCAAAGCTTCTGTCAACCTAGACAGTGACCATTTTCTGTGTAAGTTTTTCAATTCAAATAACCGTTTCACTACTTCTGCATGCCCATTGCGTATTTTTTTTAGTTCCTTTTCCCCCTTTTGTTTGGTATAGCCAAATGTCGCCCTTCCTCCTGCATATCCACCTTCCTTCGCTTTCTTGTTTCTTCCTTTTGTTAGCTTTAGCGCTATCTCAAGCCGTTGATATTGGTCTAATAACTCCATTAAGCCATTTACCAAAAAGTCATTGGGGTCTTTCTTATGGATACTGTACATAGGTTGTTCAATGCTTTTAATGTCACAGTCATATTTCTTCAGCTCTCGTTGTATGAGTACCTTCACTATATCCGACCTCCATAATCGGCTTGTGTTCAGTACTACCACATAATCAACTTGGACAAACGAAAGGTGAGCCAACATCTCCTGTAAGCCCACCCTGTCTATTTCAAATGCTTCGTCATTCAATTTGGCGCCGCTAATTCCTTCCTCTCTAAAAATATAGATCAAGTTCCAGCCTTGTTCTTTACAATACCCTTTAATTTCATCTTCTTGATATTTCAAGCTGTATCCATCTTTTGCTTGCCCTTGTGTCGAGACTCGTATATACCCAACAACGTTCAACTTCTCACCCTCTCGTTACGAAAATTTAAATTTAGGTAACGCTTTTTAGCGACTAGCGAGTATTTATAGGTTCTTCTCTAATAAAAACTCAACCCACAATTTATTAAACCAACGCAGCTTATGGACTCCCCTTCACGTTTCCAATTGTTTATCGCCACGAGCTTTGTCATTGTCGTTAGTTTGTGGGTTTTGCAGTATCATTAAGTCTTCCTGCCACTTAAAATGTCATCTCGCCTGTTTATCATACTTCTCACAAAATCCAAATATAAAATCAATACTCCATGATGATACTATCTTCATGATCTATGAATTTCAGTAAAGCAATATCCAATATCGTCCATAGTTAAAATTTATAAAAAAACAAAAACACCTGATTCCTAATAAGGCAATCAAGTGCTTATGGTAAATTCTATAACATACTCCCGAATATTACTGAACTGGTCCCATAAATTCAGTAATAATAAGAATATGTTCCTTCAGTTTGACTTTTTTTAGATTCTCTACTTTTTCTGCTCCACCTAAACCTAGTAAAGGTGTATAGCCAAAGCATTCATCATACTCTGGTTCTTTATATTTTTCTATTGCTTCTGGATAAGGAAGCCAATCTAATGCCTTCTGTCTAAACGTCTCTTCCTCTAAAAATCTAAGAAACAAGGAATATTTTGAAGCTACCACTTTTGTTTTACCTTTTCGATAGTTAATCATTACAAGATAGGACTCTTGGTTTTCATCCTTTTCAAAAAGTATAACATCACCCATGGATGTACTGAAAATAGGTATTGTTCCTTTGCTTCTTAAATAAGAGTCATTTACTAAAGAGCTAAATTCATCCGGGTTAATTATTTTTAAATACCCATTCATAAATGTACCATACCCATATGTTTTCCATGCTTCAATCAAAGCTTCTGGAAGTATATTTTTATATTTATTAATTGTACACTCCTTTACTTCACTTACTTTCTTAAAATCTTTGAATAAGCTCAAATTACAAACCTCCTCTAATGTGTAAGCTTAACATTTAAATAGGTACTCTTTCGCTGCTCAGGTGTCATTAATTTAGCTAGTTCCCCTATTTGTTCATCCACAATATCGATTCTATATTTCCACTGTGATCCAATTGATGAGTTTATTCTTTTATCTCCCATACCACCAATATTTAGCGGATTACCTCCAGCTATTTGGTCTGGATTGTGAAGTGCTGCTTGCGTTTTCAACCAACTATTTGCTTTTATCTCAGCTTCTTCCCAAGACATACCACTTTCAAATAATTCTTCTATTTTTTTATTTAAAGCTTTTTCTCGAGTCGCTTGTTGTGCAGCGTTACCTTCAATTGCACGCCCTTGTTCAATATACTTCTCACGATTTTTTAAATACTCATCAACTGTTAGTTCATTCATACCTTTTTCTTGGTCTTTCAATTGTCTATTTTTACTTTTTTCTCCTTTTAACAGCTTAAGGTATTTCGCTTGGCCGACATATGGGAGGAAGGAAGTGGCTGCACTTCCCGACATACATGATTCCTTCTTTTTCGGCGGTGTCTGTTATAGACTGCGCCATCAATTCAAGGACGATTGTAGGATCGTTTTATAACTACATTTCGAATGCTTTCCAGCTGCTGTTATTATATCTGCTTCGCTCTCTTTCTTCCTGTAAGCCCACCCTGTCTATTTCAAATGCTTCGTCATTCAATTTGGCGCCGCTAATTCCTTCCTCTCTAAAAATATAATCAAGTTCAGGCCTTGTTCTTTACAAAACGCTTAATTTTCATCTTCTTGATATCTCAAGCTATATCCATCTCTTGCCTTACCTTGAGTTGAGACTCGTATATACCCAACAATGTTCAACTTTTCACCCTCCCGTTACATAAATTATAATTTGTGTAACGCTTTTTAACGAATAGCGAGTATTATACGACCCTCTCTAGTAAAAATACAACCCAATTTTTGTCTGCCTGATGCTAAACTAGTAACCTTCTTACGTAACCTACCTTTTATCGCCAAGAGCTTTGTCATTCTCGTTAGTTTTTTAGCCATTCCCTGTAATAACTACCCCTACCATATAAAATGTCATCTCGCCTAATTATCGTACTTTTCTTACTATCCAAGTATTAAAACGATACTCCTTGATGGTACAACCATCATGAGCTTTCGATTTTCATGTAAATCATTTTCTTTTTGTCTCACTCAAAAATTCTCACTTTCTTTTTATTCACTAGATTTATGTATCTGTATCGTTACCCCTTTATCATTACGAGTTTTGTCATTACCATTAGTTTGTGTGTTTTGCAGTATCATAAGTCCTCTTGGAATGTAAAATGTCATCTCGTCTGGTTATCGTGCTTCTCGCAAAATCCAAATATTAAATCAATACTCCATTATGGTACTACCTTCATGAGCTTTGAATTTCAAACTGGTCTCATTCATGTTGTTCTTACTTCACCAAAAACAAAAGCACCTGTCGCCTAAAAGGCAACCAAGTGCTTTATAGTTTACTTTTCTTCAAATTCCTTCATTCTCTCTAATAAATCAAAATCTAGCTGTTCTTTGTTTTGACTTATATATTTATATTCAAAATACTTAATTCTATCTGTTGGACCAAATTCACTTTCATGCCAATTTGTATAATCAAAATGTACGTTTAATTTACCTGTATCATTTAATATTAATGTCACTGAAAACCAAGGTTCTTGGTCATTATCAGTAAAAACTTTTTGGAGTTCAACAGTAAGTTGAAATAATTTATGTAGTTCTTTATTATAAGCCCTCTTATCTACACTATATAATTTTGGAATATAATGTGAAAAAATGTGTTGTTCCTCACCTTTTGGCGTAAAAAAGAAGAAAACTCCTCCTTCTCCTTCCTTAACTTCACCATTAAAATAGAAATTATCCCATTCAGTTGGAATCATATCATTAACCTGTTGTGCAATTTCTTTATATAACTCGTTTAATTCTGTTTCAAAACTCATCAATATCAACCTCCTGATTTATTTGCAATCTCGTGGATCACTGGAAATTGGCCTTCAATTTCATATTCGACCATAAAGGAATCTGGTCGCATTGAATTATTAGAATAGATCGGTTCAATACTAACAGAGACTTTCTTGGGTGGTACCTCTTTCAATGCATTGGCCCATTCAGTCTCCATTTCGTACCAAACTCCATCCTTCCTATAAATTATTCCAAAGACAGTAAAAGAACGCCCTTTAGCGTTACCACTTGTTTATCGCCACTAGCTTTGTCAATCTCGTTAGTTTGTAATCCATTCCATATCATAACTTTCCCAGCCATATAAAATATCATCTCGCCTATACTTGTACTTATTTTTCTATTCTATCATTGCATGGAGTACTTACTTTTTAACAGCTTATTCATTCTTTTTCTTATATGTTTTTAACTTAAATACCACATATTAAATCTTGTTATATTACTTACAAAGTCATTATACCAAGTTTTATTGTAGTACCTCTAAAAACTCAGTAAAGTTATCTACTATTTTATAAAACACTGGTTCAAACTCTCCCGACTCTTCATGAGACCATACACACACCGATGGATTCTCTTTATTTTCTCTAAAATCCAAGCATACAAAATCCCCTGCAAATATACTAGCTATTGGTAATACCTCCGCACCTAATAAATCTTCAATTATCAGTTAATCTTTCCTTTATCTGTGAAAATACAACATCAATATCATAGATTCCTTTAGGATTATTTTCAATGTCATCCAGCATACATAAAAACCTTTCTATCGCATAACTACGATTATCACATACAAATGTAGCTCCTTCAACTTCTGCACCATTATACACTTTAATAAAATCCAAAAATGAACCTGGTAGTTTTAATCTCCAAAAATTTTCATGTTTTTTTATTAACTCTTCTGAAGGTAATGGCTTTACAATAGTATCCTGTATTATTTTCATGTTTTTACCTCTTTCTTTAGTTTACTATCTAGGAACATCGGCCTACATTCCAGCCGACCTTCCACCATTGTGAATCGTAATATTGTGTATTCCAAATGGAACCAACTCCATTTTACCCGGTACTTCAGTTTGATGCCATGCCATGTCATACCTTCCAGTCGTCCACCTATTGCATTATCGAGCCATTTAAATTGCTCTTCGTCTGACAATAACCATAGCCTTTCTTGAAGTTCCTTTGTCTCTAAAACATGCCCAGCACTCTTAAAATCAACAAATCCGTATCTCATTCCATCAGCTTTAATAATCTTCACATCAGGAACCAAACCATCTGCAACTGCTTTTTCCTTAATCATTCTTTTTTGACGAGCCGTTAAATTAGCTCCACCGTGAAGTGACTTATTCCATGATCACGTTTTATTTGATATAATTTTTTTAATGTACAACTTTACATAATCATCAATAACATCATCAAATTTCTTAGTCCCATTTATAAATTTATCTATATTATTTAAATTAGCCTCATTGACTATCTTACTAGTATTACCCGTACCCTTAGGAATATCTAAAAATTTACTTTATGAAAGGATGGCAGTTTATTCAACCACCACCCAAATTGATTAACTTACTTTCGTTTCAGGCATTTCAGGCATGATATAAGCCGTTTTATTTTTCATCATACCATAGATTATTCTGACTAATTTTCTCATAATGCAAAGCAGGGCTTGTGACTTAGATTTTCCTTCATTCAGCTTTTGGTTATAGTAAGCATAAAACACAGGGTTACGAGGTATTTTACTTCCTTTACAGACTTGTACTTGTTGCACAGCTAGATTGTAGAAGATGTCATATAACTTTCGGTTACCTTGCTTGGTTTTCTTCATCGTTTCCTTACCACCCGAACCCATTTTGATAGGGGCAATTCCTGCATATCTTGCGAGTTTGTCAGAGTTAGCGAACCGATGAATGTCACTAATTTCTGCAATTAAAGCGGATGAAGTAACTACATCAATTCCTGGCATGGTTTCAAGTTTCATACCTAATGTCTGAATAGTTACCTTTAACTCTTTATCCACCTTCTTGATTTCCTGTTTTTTAAAGCGAATATCTCTGACCATGCTTTGGATGATAAAATCTCTTGATGTCTGATAGTCTCCCTTTACTTCTCCATCAGATTGAACAAGTGATAGTATCTGCTCTGCTTTTCTAGTTGAACATGCATTGCTACTCGCTTCTAATAGAAATGTCCGTAATTCATCTACCGTTTTCCCCTCCAAATGAGATGGAGAAGGATAGCTTTCCCAAAAGGCTAAAGCTGTTTTTCCATCTACTTCTGAAAAGAAATCCTTATAGCTTGGGTAATGATAGTTTAATTGAATGTGGAGTTGATTTTTTAATGCTGTTTGTGCTTTTATTATAGCGTTTCTTCTGCCTACAAGTTGACCGATTACCCAATGAATGTCAGATGGTGAAGCGTCAGGTAAATGAGGTAGCTGTCGGATTAAAACAATTGCTACACATTGAGCGTCCCAACTATCATTCTTTTGGGTCATCGCATAGCTGTTACGTTCGGAGTTGGATAGAGAGGAATTAACAAATTTCACGAGATATCCTTGTTCTATCAGATATAACGCTACATCCATGCCATAGCCGCCCACATCTTCTAATCCAAATACAGGGGTCAAGCCTTCTGTAAGATACCTATTCACATATTCTAGTAAACTTGGAAAAATGGATGGTTTATTTTGAAAGGTCATTTCTCCTAGCTTTTCAAACCAACAATCCACTATCACGGCTGTATGTTGGAACTTGTGTAAATCTAGTCCTATATAAATATACTTATCTCGTTTCATCAGAAAACCTCACCCCTATATTCGATTGAACGGATTAAGCGAGACAGAGAATGTCGGCAACCTTAGGTCAAGCGTTAGTCTCTTAGAGACTCGCAAGGGTACGAAAGCCTATCCATTCTCTATCTGTTAACCGTTATAATATGGCTTGATGTTTGCCATTTGCCGTTATTTCACCATAGCCGTATATGCCACTATAAAAGGCTTTTCTAAAATCAGTTTGATCTGGACTTTCGTAAACAATTTTCCTTGTTTTGTTCGATGTCTTTCTTCATTCAGTTGATCCGCTAGTTGAGTTAAAGACCATGAAGGATACTGTTCCTTTAAGTCAAACACTCTTTGTACGGTCTGTGCCTGTCTGTCATCTATGACAAGACTTTTCTGACCTTTTTTCACTTTGTAGCCTAAAGCGACATTTCCTCCTGCATAGCCGCTCTGTTGGGCTTTCTTATTTCGCCCTCTCCCTAGTTTTAATGCGATTTCTAATCGCTGATATTGGTCTAATAACTCCATTAAACCATTGATTAAAAAGTCGCTAGGGTCTTTCTTATGGATAATGTATTGCGGTTGTTCAATACTCCGAATGTCCACTCCATACTTTTTCAATTCTCGATGAACTAACACTTTCACAATGTCTGACCGCCATAAACGGCTTGTATTAAGTGTTACAACATAATCCACCTCATTGTGGGAGAGATACTCCAACATCTCCTGAAAGCCTATTCTATCCACTTCTAACACTTCTTCATCTACTTTAGCACCACTGATACCCTCGTCCTTAAACAAGCGTAAAAGCGTGTATCCTTGAGACTGACAATATGCCTTGATTTCATCTTCCTGGTAAGCAAGGCTGTAACCATCCCTTGCTTGTCCTTGTATAGATACTCGAATATATCCGATAACATTCATGATATCTTCCCCCTCCGTTACGCTAATCTGGATTAACGTAACGCTTAGCCGCTATATTTAATATAAATTCATTGTATGCGGCTTTAGCGATACAATCAACCCCTTTACCGATACAAATTTATTGTGTATCGTAAAAGTAACATGAAAAGAGGAAGGAAATTACCATGACAATATCCATCAAACTTAAAGAAATCCTTAAAGAACGTGACCTTTCACAGCGTGAATTGGCACGAATGACAGGTCTGCGACCAAATACAATCAGCCATCTTTGTTCAAACAATGTGGACAGAGTGTATCTATCAACATTAGAAACGGTTTGCAAAGTGTTAGACATCGACATTCAGGAGTTAATCGAGGTGGAGTAGTCCTCTTGTACTAGTAATCGTTCTATGTACGTAAAAGTTTCGAAAAAATTTAAAAGACAGGCAGAAAGCGAAGGTATGGCTTTGAAGATTAGAAATGGTGGTAACTGATGATATTATGGTTATTTTCTTAATAAAATAAAGAGTAGATAGGGCATCGTTTTAAAGATATTGTACGTACTAAAGAATTGGTTAAAACATCGTATAGTGCTTACAAGGTTTAAGTCTATTATCTGAATAAAAATTGTTTTATTCGTCACTCCGTATCGTAAAAAACCATGGGATAGTGTCCCATGGTTAAGAAAAATTATAGTTTGTGAATTTTTAAATCACATTTATCTTCTTCTGCTACATCAATTGCTGTACGTAGTACTTCAAAAAATGTTTTCGCATCAGTTGTTGCAAAATAATTCGCTAGACTAGTTACTTTTGGACTTATTTTATCCCCCCACGGTGGTTTTTGTGATAAGTCATCAATATCCCATATAACTTGTTCCGGCGAGAATTTTGATAATTCCTGTTCAATTTCAATTAAATTAGCTTTTACAACAGAAACATCATTCCAGTTTAGTTTGTCATTATACAACTCATTCATCATTAAAGGATATTTTGTACCCCATCCTTCTTTTTCTAAATGATAGGAGATTGTTGAAAAAAATGAATGTACAAAATCGCTATGACCTAATTCGTAATAAAAACAATCTACTAATATTCCTACCGCCATCTAACTTTCACCTCTAATCCATTTTAAAAATTATTTCTGCTACATCATTTGTTCTTTCATTTATTTTTTGTTTAATGTCTCTTAAAACATCCCTTGAGACATTTTGACCCCTAACATCAATAATAACAGATTGTTTTGTTTGTTCAGGTAAATCACTTATCCGCTTATTTATTTGCTTTGACACATTTCTTATTAAGTTACTTCTACCAGAAGATGTAGTCACTTTATAATTCTTAACTTCTATGCTATGACCATCGATATAGAAATCTGGTCTTGAACTATTTTTAGTGCCATGACTTACTTCATTACCTTCCTTATATGATACTTGGTCACGATATCCTGGATATTCTTTTCCTACATCAATTTCAGACTGTCTCCAAGATGGTCTAGTTTTATCTATACCCTTAACAGTCTCCTTCCCTTCCACTTTCCTCAAAGTATAAATGTCAACACAAATATGTACATTTTCGCTCGTTTAAGGATGTACAAAATCACTCGTTTTCTTGCACTAAATGATCCTTTAAACGATAGGAATTTCCCACCATTGTCACAACCTTCGCATGGTGTAAGATGCGATCTAAGATGGCATTTGCCAGCTTAGGCTCCTGAAATACTTCATCCCATGCCTTAAAGTTTACGTTCGTTGTTAAGATCGTACTGCGCTTTTCATATCGCATGTCAATCAGTTGGAAAAATAATTTCGCATCTTCTTGATCAATTGGCAAATAACCAATCTCATCAATGATTAATAGTTTATATTTTGTATAATGTTTTAGACGAGTTTCTAAGCGGTTCTCCAATCGTGCTCGTCTTAAATTCTGAATTAAATCATGGCATTTAATGAAATAGGTACTTGTTCTTTTCTTTGCTGCCGCAATCCCTATGGCGGTGGCCAAGTGTGTTTTGCCAACACCACTTGGTCCTAAGAAAACAATATTCTCGTTCTCTTCAATAAAGCGAAAGGTTAGAAAATCTTGAATCTGTTGCTGATTGACTGAGGTTTGGAAAGTGAAATCAAAATCTTTTATTTCTTTCATATGTGGAAATGCAGCCACCTTTACCATCGACTGCGTCATATTTTGTTCTCGCACATCAATTTCATAGTTGGTTAACTTGATTAACGTATCAATAAATGACAGCTGGTTCTGGACTCCGAAATCAATTACTTCATTTAAATGTAGAGTCATTTGCTTCAGCTTTAGATACTCTAGGTTTCTTAATAATTGTTGATAATTAGTGGATAGATTCATTATTTATACACTTCTCCAATCGTTGCTAGATTTTTCTTTGCCAAATCATCGATTTCCGGATAGTTATAGTAAGGGGCTGAAACAGCCAAACCTGCTTTATAATGTGCTTCCTGATAATTTAGCTTCGCTTTGCTGATTGGATGCTGTGCAATAAGTTTCATGTTATAATAAATCCATAAGTTGTTATCATACACTTGTAAACCTACTTTCTTTCCTTGATATTCTGGTGGTACGGAATACTGGTTTGATTTGTAGGAGATCATGTTGGATGCATTGACTTTTACTTGTGTGTGCTTAATGCGATAGGAATCTCTTACTTTATCAGTTGGTAGCTGGAGTAAGTGGTTCCTTTCTTTTTTATATTCAATCATTGGTATTCTTCCTGTCCCTTGGTGAATCTGGTGATTCACTCTGTTGGCTAACTCTTGTATAAATTGATGCAGTTCCTCTAAAGAGAATTGTCCTTGATAGGCATGAATTTCGTCTAACAATTTCATTGTCGTTTCGACTTTTCCCTTTGTCCTTGGTCTGCCAGCGATACAGGCTTTCACTTTAAAGCCAAAGTCTTTTGCGAATTGCTCAAACTTTGCATTCACTTTACCCGGATAATGTTCCGTTCTTGCTTCATCCATCACTGTTTTCATATTATCCGTAAGGAGTTCCTCAGGAACACCGCCAAACGTTTCAAAAGCTTCTGTTAGAAAGGAAAACAGCGTACTTTGTGACTTGGAAATACTCAAGTGGAATACTCGCAATCTTGAAGTAGATAGAATAAGCGCAGCTACATTGATCTCGACCTGCTCGCCATCTTTTGTTTCATATTGAATATTTTCCTTCCAATCTAATTGAGCTTGTTTACCTGGCGGAGTTTCATAGCGAACCGTCCCCTTCGGAGAAGCAATACGTTTGTCCTCCACAAAGTAAGCATTAAATTCAGGTATTCGAGCGATATAGGCTCGAAAGGTCGAAGCACCACAGTCTAAACCGTGATTATCCTTTAAGTACTGCCAAAGCACCCGCCGATAATAAAACACCTGTTTAGAATCCTCAGATAAAAGAGCAGCGATCACTTCATAATATTCATCAATTTTTGAGGACTTTTTTCTTGTCCTCTTGGGGACAAAACCATTTAGATATTTCTCAACTGTTCGTCGATCTACTCCAAGTTCTTCAGCCAATTTACTCTTATTAATTTTCATTTTCATATGCTCCATTATTTGTTTGAATTTTGGTAAGTCTGAAAGACTATTAATCTCAAAATTAACATCGACATTTAATGATATATACATGACTAGTCACCTCAAGACTAGTATGTAAAATGAAAGCAAATTTGTACATATTTATCCAAGCATTATTGTACATATTTAAAATAGCATTTCTACTCAAAGAAGCCGGAACGATTGAATCCATCCGATTTTCTATTGTGGCTCTGCTTCCACACATTGACAGGAGCCTGATTCGCTGTACTTAGTTGGAAGGACGGATTGGGCATAAAGTTTTGTCTAAAGAAGTGGGTGACTTCTTGGACATATTGTTTGCCACTATTTTTTATGCCATTAGGCCATAGGCTGTTCTCTTTCTTGCTTCCATCGATCCGGTGGAGCGATTCTGTTGTTTTTCGTGAGACGGCTGAACGGATTCCGTTGGCTTTATTTTTACTTTTTTCTCCTCTTAACAGCTTAAGGTATTTGGCTTGGCCGACATATGGGAGGAAGGAAGTGGCTGCACTTCCCGATACATACATGATCCCTTCTTTTTCGGCGGGTTATAGACTGCTCCATCGATTCAAGGACGATTACGGGATCGTTTTATAACTACATTTCGAATGCTTTCCAGCTGTTGTTTATTATATCTGCTTCGCTCTTTTTCTTCCATATCTGTATCGTCAAACAGACTAAATAGAAGGCTGGGGGACCGATACGTTTCCCGAATGACGCGGCTAAGTCTATAGCTTACTCCCCATATAATTGGGGTGAGATTCCCCCAAATATCGTTCCGATCGACTCTCATCATGCTGTTTCTGGAAATAGGGGGAATACCTTCCTTTGCCTTCTTGTTTCTTCCTTTCGTTAATTTAAGGGCAATTTCAAATCGTTGGTATTGATCTAACAATTCCATTAAGCTGTTTACCAAAAAGTCGTTTGGATCTTTTTTATGGATACTGTAAAATGATGTTCAATGCTTTTAATATCACATCCATATTTCTTTAGCTCTCGTTGTATCATCACCTTTACAATGTCTGACCGCCATAATCAGCTTGTGTTCAGCACCACCACATAATTAATTTGGACAGACGAAAGGTGAGCCAACATCTCCTGTAAGCCCACCCTGTCTATTTCAAATGCTTCTTCATTCAGTTTTGCGCCACTTATTCCTTCCTCTCTAAAAATATGTACCAAGTTAAAACCTTGTTCTTCACAATATGTTTTAATTTCATCTTCTGGATATTTCAAGCTATCCCCATCTCTTGCCTGCCTTTGAGTGGAGTCTCGTATATACCCAACAACGTTCAACTTTTCCCCCTCCCGTTACATAAATTTTAATTTTTGTAACGTTTTTTAACGAATAGCGAGTATTATCCTACCGTCTCTAGTAAAAATACAACCATAAGTTAATTTTCTTATACAATAAAACAGCACCTCTTTACGTTACCCATTGGTTATCGCCACGAGCTTTGTCATTGTCGTTAGTTTGTTAGCCAATCCATGTCATAACTACCCCTACCATATAAAATGTCATCTCGCCTATTTATCGTACTTTTCTTACTATCCAAGTATTAAAACGATACTCCATCGCGGTACAACCATCATGAGCTTTCGATTCTCAAACAAATCATATTCTTATTGTCTCACTCAAAAATCTTCACTTTTTATTATTCACTATCTTTATGTATCCGTATCGATACCATCTTTAGCATTACGAGCATTGTCATTCTCTTTAGTTTAAGTGCTTTGCAGTATCATAAGTATTCCTACCACTTAAAATGTCATCTCGCCTGTTTATCGTACATCTTACAAAATCCAAATATTAAATCAATACTCCATGATGGTACTACCTTCATGAGCTATGAATTTCAGTAAAGAATAATCCAATGTCGTCTAAAGTTAAAATTCTAACAAAAAAACAAAAACACCTGTTGCCTAATAAGGCAATCAAGTGCTTATAGTTAGCTATATAGAGTAATCTATTACTAATCCTAATTTTAAGCTATCGAGCATGTTTAAAATTATTAGTTTTCGCCATTTCCCCTGTAATTTTACTTAAATACATTTTAATTTTCATCTCGACTAATTATTGTACTAATTTCCCATTAAAATATGGTTAAAGATTGTTATGGTATAACAAATAGTATATTTAGATTGCTACATCTTGGTACCCTACTTCATTCACCTGTTCATTCAATAAACGGAGTCCCAACCCATTTTCTATATCCCATGTACAATCAAATGTTATTCCAATATCACGTTCATCATAAATATCCCCATACGGAACAACAATACCAACTAGGTTAATCATTTCAAGTATTTGATCAGTTGTTTCAATTTCCGGGTAATTCTCATTGTGGTCAATATCATAACCCAATTCATGTCGCGTTTGTTTATAATAGTTTAAAATTGGTTGCAATATACTGTATTGTATTTGTTCCCATTTTTGCATCAGTGAGTTATAAGCAATATATTGTTCTTCATCAAACTTACCATCCTCTTCACCTTTTATCATAAGTGCTACCTCTGCTTCTTTTCCACAAAATTCTATAGTAGTGTACCTAGACCAACCATATTCATATTCAAGTTCACCAAAAACTGTATCATTTATTTTCATATTAGAATCACCTTTCTACTATTATTTTTTAGCAAATCCCCCAGGTTCAAACGCGCCTGCATTTATCTCACCTACACCACCAAGATGTCCGAATGTCTTGTTTATCTTTGATGGCACAAGTTGTATAGTTTTGACATCGTTTAATTCATGCCATGTTAATTTATTTCTTTCTCGGTATCTTTCTATATCTCTAGCTTTTATTCCACCAGCTTTCATCCCGAAATTTCGAGCAAGATTTGGGGAACTATTAAGCTGATCTGCTAATTTTTGATCTGCTTGAGCGAAATTAGCTCTTCTAGCATTTGTTCCTCTGTTTCCATTTCCACCTAACATGTAATCAATATCAAATTCGGCTTTTGCAACTGGCGAAAAATCAGGAACAGCATTTTTATATTGTATTCCATCAACACCAGCTTCATTTAATATTTTTTTCAACTGTGGATCCGGTGGTGGTTTAAGTGTACATTTAGATTCCCCTCTTGTTCCTTCAAATCCAACCTTTTGATTAATTAGTGAAGGTGTCTGATTAAGCCTTTCTTCATAAGAACTAGCAAATTCAGTTTGTCTGAAAGCAGCTGGAGTGTCTTTACCCGTACCCTTAGCAGTCCCCGTCCCTTCCACTTTCCTCAAAGAGGCCGGAACGATTGAATCCATCCGATTTTCTATCGTGGCTCTGCTCCACACGTTGATAGGAGCCTGATTCGCTGTACTTAGTTGGAAGGACGGATGGGGCATTAAGGTTTGTCTAAAGAAGTGGGTGACTTCTTGGACATATTGCTTTCCACTATTTTTTATGCCATTAGGCCATAGGCTGTTCTCTTTCTTGCTTCCATCGATTCGTTGGAGCGATTTTGTTGTTTTTTGTGAAATGGCTGAACGGATTCCGTTGGCTTTATTTTTACTTTTTTCTCCTTTTAACAACTTAAGGTATTTTGCTTGGCCGACATATGGGAGGAAGGAAGTGGCTGCACTTCCCGATACATACATAATCCCTTCTTTTTCGGCGGTGTCTGTTATAGACTGCGCCATCGATTCAAGGACGATTACGGGATCGTGTATAATCGCATCGAGTGTTTCTGTAGCACTCTCTATCCTTTTCGTAGAAGCTTTTTTTAGAAAATCCGGCTCTATAGAATCTGGAATTATTCCTGATGCGGCCACGATTCCAGCATCGATCACAAGCGTAATAAGGCCTTTGGCTATCTCATAAATCGCTACTGCGAGACCTTTTACAAAATCCCAAGCTCCCTCTGCTGTTACAGAAATCACATCGCTTACCTTTTCAGAGAAGGTTGTATAGCGATCCTTGACCCGAGAGGCCTTGTTTGCATATTCATCATCTGTGTTTTCATACTTTTTTACTTTTGACTCATAGAGATCCCACAGCTCTTCCATTTTATTTTTTAGCTTGGATTGAACAGATTCCATATCATTTCGAATGCTTTCCAGCTGTTGTTTATTATATCTGCTTCGCTCTTTTTCTTCCGGATCTGTATCGTCAAACAGACTAAATAGAAGGCTGGGGGACCGATATGTTTCCTGAATGGCGCGACTAAGTCTATAGGTTACTCCCCATTCAATCTGGGTGAGATTTCCCCAAATATCGTTCCGATCGACTCTCATCATGCTGTTTCTGGAAATAGGGGTAATATAGGCAGTGGTATCAGCCACATAGTTTTCAAACAACGTTAATAAATCCTCTATTTGCGTCTGATAGCTTTGGATATTTTTCCTGGATTCCTGCATAAGATCTTCCCAGGCTTCCAGACTCTTTCCCGCGTTCCTCTCTGTATAGCCAGCTATCGTATGGAGAGAAGTCTGCATCTGATGAAGGGCCCGCTTATATGTATGAAGCTGTTCAATAATCTGATCCAGAATCCCATAGTTAATTTTTAAGTCCCGTTTCATGACTGGCCGCTCCGAATGTCCTTGCTGATTTCTTCGTCTGCCTTTGTCATTTCTTCCAATATGCTTTTACCGGCTGTATAAACAGCATGCATATTTTTTACTAACTCTTTATTTACATCATTATTCATATGATCCAGAATAGCATCTACTTTATCAATGAAATCAGAATGAAAGTTTTTCAGCTGATTTCTTGTGCCCGTACGAAAGGTGTCTGTGTAACTACTCAACTCATCGATACTGGATTGCAGGGTTTGTAAAGTAGCCTGTAACTCACGGATATCCATCTTTATCTGTGCGGTTCCCAATGGTAAACTCCTCTCTCCTATTTTCTCATCTAAAAGGAACGGATTCAATAGCGACAATCAGTCGATTCAGTTCTATAATCATTTCTTCTATTTTTTCCCGCATCTCTTCTTCCACAGAGGCATTTTCTAAGTCCATTTGCTCAAAATTTTTCTGTATGCCCTCTTTGGCATCTTCCAAAAAAGAGATCATATTTGATACTAAGCTAGAGGAAAAGCTTGACGTATAGTTTGCCATTATCTTTCACCAGCTCTTTCCATTTCCACTTGTAACGATTGCATGTCCTGTGCGGAAAACTCAATCGATGTCATCTTTTTTTCTATAACTAGCTCTTCTTTCATAAGCAGTTCAAATGCTTCTTCCATCTCATCTTTAAAACCCATATGTATGACATTTGTAATCAAAGGCTCTGTGAAATAAAGGATGGCATCTTTCTTCATTTCTCCTACAGGATAAACCACACCGCCGTACGGAAAAAACGTTTGATAACCTGTTGGAACGGTATAACGCTTGGTGATGACAATTTTGGCTGCTGAAGAAGTTTCTGTTCTGGCAGAAAGTAAAGTGGATTCAGTTCCACAACTGACCCTAATGGCAGCACTTCTCTCATTATTTCCATGCAGGAAGTAACGAAGGGGAAGAAAAGATTGTCCTGTAAACGATAATGGGACTGTCTAAACTGAATCACATGCTCCTTATCCTCTTTTCTATAATAAATGGCCTCCTGGTTAGTGCTCTTTATATCATAGGAACGGAGCCCTTGCTTATAAGCAAAATAGAGTTCCCGAAAGACGAGCTCGTCCTCCAAATATAAGTCAGCAAACGCATGGATTGCGGCACGATATTTCCCCTTTGATTCATCGGATAAAGAATCCATGAGCTGAGCTATTTTTTTCATTGCCAACGCCTTTAACTGTTTTCTATCATTCAAATGGCTCCCTCCCTGCCATGTAAATATTTTACATACATATATTATAAATGAGGGAATTGGAAATGATAAGGTTAAAAATAGCTAAATACCAAAGACCTACTTATATTCCTTTATTTTCCTAAATACCCCTTCATTCAAATGCTGTCTACTAATAATTTTGAAGCCGGAAAGACTGACTCAATCAAAGGCTAATTTTGCTTTTTCCTACTAAATTTTCTAAATCAGATTCTATCCTCCTTAGTATATTTTTTGAAATCCCTGCAATCCTTGACCCTTATAAGGATGAGATGGATTTATTATTTTATTGCTTTTAAAACATATTAGCTCTGTTCTTTGGTAAAATATAGAATAGTTCAAAAATAAATTAGAGGATTTTTTTATGATAAATGTGATGAAAGGTTTTTTCGCGAGCTTTTTTTGTTATCTATTTCTTTATGCTATCTTATTTTTAATAGAAAATAAGATAGATGAACTTTTTGAAGCTCTTATTTTTCAGTCTATTAGTGGATTTTTCATTATTTTAATCCAGGCCATCATAATGGAGCTTTGTTTTAAAATAGAAGGATATAACCGATTGTTTGCCATAATGATAGGATTTATATACGGTGTTGCCATTTCTATTATATTTTCTGGAACACTTGATACGGAAATCTCCGTTCATTTATGGATTGGTTTTATTGGGAGTATTTGCAGTTTTATCTATGCGATTACTCGAAATGATTTCTAAATGAGGGCTGCCTACAGCGTTCTAAGAGAGATACATAAGGGCATTGCTTTACCGACAGCAAAAGATTATGATATGCAACAGCGGCAATTTGAAAATTTCATCCTTTTTTTAGAAAATGAAGGATTTATTGAAAGAGTACTAAGAATCGATCCCTTTTTCTCCATAAAACCAGCTAGATTAACGAAAAAGGGACAAGCCTTTTTGGAAAAATACAATTACTTAGAGGAAACTTATCCAGATAAACAAAATATGATGAAATGGATCCGAGTAGGAAAAGAAGTGTACTCGAATGAAGCTAATGAGGAAAACTAAAATCAATTAATAATAGCTCCAAGACTTCATTCCCATCAAGGAGCTATCTGTTTACGCTTTTTATTTCTCATTATTATTTAAGCTGGTTTTTTTCCCCTTAACCAGCTTCAAAGTTGCCACAATAAGAAAGCTAACTATCACCAATAATAGCCATGAACTCACTTTCCCAACATGAACAAGGCTCCAAGCATCTTTTTGATTGGGATATTCCCATGCACTAAAATAAGTTGCAATGTTTTCCGCTATCCAAATAAAAAATCCAATCAGTACAAAAGAGAGTGCTAGCGGCATTCGATATCTAATACCATTTACCTTGTATAATACCCATGATTTCCAAAACACGATTAGGACCAATCCAGATAAATACCAACGAATATCTATCCAAAAATGATGGGTGAAAAAGTTCAAATATATAGCAGCAGCAAGTGGCACAACAACTAAAAAAGATGGCCAATTTACTAGCTCTACCTTTAACCTCCGCCATGCCTGACATAAAAAACTCGCAACACTTGCGTACATAAAGCCACTAAAGAGAGGGACGCCAAAAATTTTTGTAATGCCCGCTTCTGGATAAGACCATGAACCCATATGAACCTTGAAAAGCTCAAGGGCAAGTCCAATCAAATGGAAAACGGTTATAACCTTTAACTCATCAATCGTTTCCAAACCAGTACGGACCATCACCCACTGCATAAAAAGACAGATAAGAAGCAGCCAATCGTATCTTGGTAACAAGGGAAGTTCTATCATTTTTGTCATTGCCAGTGACGCAAAAATAGCTAAAGGAAAAACACAAGCTAAAGCTTGTTGCCATCCGAAACAAATAAGCTGCTTTAATGCTCTTATCACTAGATTTCCTCTTCGTTTCTATATTCCAGTATATCGCCTGGCTGGCAATCCAATGCTTTGCATATTGCCTCTAATGTTGAAATACGGATTGCTTTTGCCTTTCCATTTTTCAAAATAGAAAGATTAGCCATTGTTATTCCAACCTTTTCCGATAATTCTGTTACACTCATTTTTCTTTTTGCTAACATTACATCAATATTTATTATAATTGCCATTTATATCACCTCAGACGATTAAGTCGTTTTCTGATTTTATATCAATTGCCTCTTTTAATAGCTTTTGAAGTACTGCAGCAAAAACGGCAATGACCATCGAAGCAAAAATCAGAACAAGTCCAATTAAAATAATTCCTGGCGCATCATCCCTTTCTGCTAAGAGGTAAAATAACGGCAATCCCACCACAAAAATCGCGCTTATAGAAATGGCACAGTTTTTTATTTTCTTTAGTGCATTAACGGACAACTCCGAAAATGCTTCATTCTTATCAATATAGTTTAACAGTTTAAATGCTTGATATAATGCGAAGTAGAAGGGAAATGCTGCTGCATAAAAATCAAGCATTATCAAATATTTTAAATAAGCATCATTAGGATACAACTCAGCAGCAAAATTTCCGATTTCTGGTACTAAAAAGATACATAAGGCCAGAATAGGTACGCCAATAAGAATAACAGCAATCTTTAAAAAGAGCGTTGATACTTGTTTCATCAAAAACACCTCACTATTTTATTTCTATTTGAATTTATCATACGATTTATCGATTTACAATAAATTTTTATTATTAATTATTTATTTTTTATTGTTTATAATAAAAAAGAGTAAAATAAAAAGTACCTCTTATAAAAAGAAATACTTTAACAATAAAATTATTTATCAATAAACTATCCTGTTACAAACATAAAGTCTTGTACAAATACGGAAACGGCCTTTAAATCAATCCGCTGGTTTTTATACAATGCTTCTGCCTTCTTCAGTTCTTTCTTTACTTCAGGAGAAATTCTTTCTGCTTCTTTTAACGAAATGTCTCCAATTAACAAATCAATTGCTATTTTTCGGATGTTTTCTTCGCGAGACTGATGCAATATGTAGGAAATACAACTAATTTGATCCATTCTTACACCTCTCTAAACATATTTTTATGAATAATTCTATGTTTAGACAGAAAATTCCTTCTTTTTCAAATAAAACAAAAAAGACAGTTCTCAGCTTCCTTTCAGAAACATTAATACTGTCCCTATGCGACTATTTTTTGCCGGCAAATTTATGTGATCCATCACAATTAGGCATTTTTTGGGAAAGGCCACAAATACAGTCATTTAATCCCTTGCCATTTAGGATTCTCTCCATTGCTTTTTCAATCCTTGTTACTTTTGTTTTTGCTTGCTTTGGCTGGGAAAAATGAAGAATGTATGCTCTTTGGCGTCCTGGTGTCAATCCTTCAAAAGCTGTTTTTAATGCTGGTATTTCTTCAAATTTCATTTCAAGTTCTTCAGGAATACTGAATTCTTTATGCTCTTTTATCGTCACTTCCAAACCGGATTTTTCCACTTCAATTGCTTCAAGAATATATTCTTTTATGACAGATTCCATTTTCACTATTTCTTGTAAATTCTTAAAGCGGATTTGCCGTGCTGCCTGGACATTTTCTGTTTGTTGGACTAGAATTCCTTGAGGATCCTTTAAGAGAGCACCTTTATGAAATAACAGGGCACAATACTCTTTAAATCCATGAATAAGCACAATGTTTTTATTTTTATAAGTGTAGCATGGATGCATCCATTTAAATTCTTCGGTCAGTTCTTCGCACTCAAGAGCAAGCTGTCTTAGCTTCACATATTCTTCCTGCCATTTGCTATCTTTGCTTAAATATTCTTCCACCTGAGGATTTAATTTTCTATTTGTCATACGAGTACACCCTTCTATTATTACTCTTTTCTCCAAAATGTCTTACAATTTGCTTTATCAGTAATATTAAAGTCAATCATTTTTTCTAATAAAGAAAAATCAACGGGATTGTCCCACTTTATTCGTACGAGCTGCTTCGTATGATCATAGCCAGCTTGCACAATTGCTTCTGAAAATTGGATGATTCCCGCTCGTTCAGGTGCAACTGCCAAATGCTGCTTTGCAATACTAAAGCCAATTATGAATGTTTCATGATCTGTAAACATCGGCTGATTCCAAGCCATTTTCGGAACTAAATTGGGGAATTTCTTCATTACCCACTGTAAAACCTCTTCTGTTCGAGACCGATGCTCTGGATTATCAATCCCTGCTAAAAAATCTGCAAATACTTCCATATTTATCCTCCAACATACATTCTATTGCCACTTAATGTTATTTTGATTCTGAGTCTATCATATCGTATATTCATTTGTTATTCTAGCTACAAAGAAGGTTAAGATTCAACACTTTTGCTATAGTTATAAGTTCTTTATACTTATTGTCTTAGCTATTATCCTTAAAAATATACTACACTTAATCCAACATAAATTAACATAGAAATGATAATAAACACTGAAAAGAATAGCCCCTTGCCAAAGCTAGACCAGTTTTTCATCCATCCCCATCTGCTTTTATTTCTATCAAGCCAAAAACAATCTGTAAGAACAACCAATCCTATTATTATCATTAAGACAATCGGATTCTTCTTCTCCCTCCCTTATGATCATTATATGAAAAGTTATTCTATTTTAATCTTGCTCTAAAAGTTCTTTACCGATTAGCTAAAATTCTCTTTTTTCTTCTATAAATTTTGTTATATTAAAAGAACAGTAAAATTCAATAAGTAATATACAAACACAAGGAGACACTTTGATGAAGGAAATTATATTTGTAACAACCAACAAAGGAAAAATTGCATCTGCTGAAAAGGAATTAAAAAATATAAAAGTGACTCCTATACAGGAAGAGTTAAGCGAGCCACGTACTGACGATATTAAAGAGATTGCTAAACAAAAAGTCTTGCAAGCATATGAAATCGTTAAGAGACCATGCGTTGCTTTAGATTCTGGTTTTTTCATCGAAGAATTAAACGGTTTTCCTAGAGCATATGTAAACCATATGTTAGATACTATCGGTATTACTGGTATATTGAAATTACTAAAAGAGGAAAATAACCGTGCTTGCGAATTTAGATCTTGTTTGGCCTATTATGATGGTGAACAAATAACCTACTTTGAGAGCAAATCACAAGGAACGATAGCTGAAGAAATAAGAGGTTTAGATAATGATAAAAAATGGTCTGATCTCTGGTATATTTTCATTCCCAAACATTTTAATAAAACACTTGCTGAATTTACGGAAGATGATTTCCATATATATGAAGAAAAGAAAGAAGAGTCCTGTATTCGTAAATTTGGAAAATGGTTTGAAGCGTTGTGATAGAGAAAATCTAATAAAAGCGGTGCAAGAACATACTTAAACACAATATGTTCTTGCACCGAAAAAGCAAACAAGGAATGCTTGGATTCTATTATCTTCATAATCTTAGTTTATTTTATTATTTAACAAATGAACATATAAATTGTTTATAGCAAATCCTTATTTTTGTTATAAGAACGTTTTAAAGAAATGTAGTTAACGAAAAACCATAGCAAACCTGCGAACACTATTAACACAATTGTTTCCATCCATTCATTTATGTTGGCTGGAAAACTTGAAAAAATAGCATAAAACAAGAAAAATAAAATGACAAAACTACTTGTTTTCATCACAATACTTCTTAATTCTTTCTTATAAGAATCTTCTGTTGCAATATCTGCATACTCAATGCCAGATAGTATATACCGCCCTAACACATAAAGGAGAAATATAGCAATAGGTAGTAATAGAGATGTTTTAGCATCTAAATTAACATAGTTATTCAGTATAAGCATTCCTGCAAGGATAAGCAAAAGGATTATTGCTCCTTCTGAAAAAAAGTACAAAATCCTTTTTTCCTTATATTCATCATTAGGTAATAAAAAAGATATCCAAGATCTCATGACAACTCGACCTCCCAAAATAAATCATCTAATGTTGTATTTAATTCTTTAGCAATAGCAATACATAAATTCAAACTAGGATTGTATTCTCCTTTTTCAATCAAACCGATAGTCTGCCTAGTAGCATTCACTCGTTTTGCAAGCTGTTCTTGTGTTAAACCTTTTTCTATTCTTGCTAGTTTCATTTTACTTGCCATATACTCACCTACACAATGAAATATATATTTAACAATATGTTAGATTTATCTTACATTATATATTTATAAAATGCAAGATAAATCTTACATTGAAAATTATAATTCCTTAGCAACAATAACATCTCTTTGTCTAATCACGCATTTAAACTGAAAATTACATCTTTTATTCTCATACTAAAAAATTTGTTATGTTTTTTAGAAATCACTTCTTCCCCCCCCCTTATAGATTCGCTAGTTAGACGATATAGTTATACCGTAGGATTCACTTTTTAAGGGTAATAAGTTTTCTTCCGTAATGATAATTACTCTTTATTCCTCTCCATCATAATTACTTGATAAATAAAAAAGCTAAATTCAGTTAAGAATTCAGCCAATCATTTTGCATCTGAATATTTTGTATTCAATAACAAGATTTTTCTTTAAACATAGCAAATTACTCCTGTTAAGAAGGATTCATCGATAAAATAAATATTAGGTAAAATAAAAACTTCACTAACAATGGAAACGCCTCGAATATCATATAACATGCTCCTATCCTATTCGATTATCTAATATATAATATGAAGCGACTTCTTTTTTGTAAGCGTTATCTTTATGATAATAAAAAAAACTCTCAAACAGAGAGTCACCTTAACTAACTTTATAAAACTTATCAATCTTACCAGCCAATATTCTTAGAAAGTCATTAATGGTCATATTTTCAATTTTTTTAGAATACCATGACAATTTATTCCCCATGTCTTCTCCATCATAATTAACATTTAATGGAACATACCCTTTTGTTTTGGAAGCTAAAGTATGATCGAAGGCAATGATTAATACTTTCCCCTCAGGCGTTTCTAACTTCACTTTATACCTTGGAAATTTGTAATCTGTGCTATACTTTACACCTTTAATCTTAGCCTTTGTTTTCATACATTCTCCTTTTCGAGTGTGTCTATTACTATTATAGCTTAAATGGAGATAATTAGACATCTTTAATTGGGATAATGGAAACAATGGGTATATATTCATCACAAAACAACAAATATTTCTACCTATCTTACACCTTTTTCCCGTAAGTTATTATTCAGTGTCCGCTATTACCTCTACAGAGCCCTCCTCACTGTAATGGATGATATTCACAATTTTGTAATAAGCTTTTTCAATGACAATTGTTTCTCCAATGGAGGGAGGAATTTGATAAATAACTTGTTTTGATTGCCAGCCCTTTACTTTATGCTGATATAAAGTATTTAGTCTCACCATGCGTTATCGCCTCTTTCTAAGAATGATCCAACAACTAGTAGCTATATGAATATGTATGCATTTCTAAATTTGTCCTTTCCTTTTAAATAAAAAAACTGAAGCCGGTTTATGACTTCAGTTAAGAAAGAGCGCATTCCATAAAAAAGCTCCATAAATATTCACAAAATCTCTCTCTCTATCCAGTGTTTGGGTCTTTCAAAATAGTTTGGTATTTTAGTATGAACATCGCCAATAGCGGAATTAATTTGCGATTGTGTAAGGAAGAGCGCAGCTTCCAGGTTTGCTGCCCTTAAGTCAGCGTCTCGTAGATCTGCACCAATAAAATCAGCTCCCCGCAAATCACTATTCCTTAGATTAGCAGCAATCATGAGCTTCCCTCGAAAATTTTCCCCTTGTAAATCTAATCCTTTTAAATTAGCCCCTATAAAGTCCGATTTATTTTTTAATCTCTTTCTCCCTTTATTCATCCAACTCTCTCTATACTTTATGCTTGAAGCAATTAAGAGCTCGTTAACTTTCCTTCGATGAGAATTAAGATCAATTGTTAAAATCTCTTTCGGTGTTCTCTCGGTTAGTTCAACGGTTTCATCATAAATACGTTGAAGTTTGTCATGAAAAGAAGAAGTTTCCTTTAACGTAAGTGCTTGATTTAGATACCAGAGCATTTCATGTAGTTGTTGAACAAGCGGAAAGATAAGGAACATTTCTTCTGCATGCTTGCCCCTCCGCCAGTCCTCCCCCTTGTAAATAGTTTGAGATACATGCTGCCCCGCACCGAAGCATTCATATGATACACAACCGCGGAATCCTGTTTTTCTCAATTTATCATGGATGGAACAAGCATTGTCTGAACATAAATTTCTGCATGGCATTCCACTCTCTTTATCAAAGGGAAAATCTGCTGATTCTCCATATGGCAATGCTACACAACATAATCCAAAGCAATTTTGACAATCTGACTTTAACGCATTAATCATTTCCAAAACTCCTAGTAATTATTTATAAGCTTCTCGGTGAATCAGACATACTATTTACTAAAATAATATAAATAAGAATGGATATTGGTATAGTAATTATAAAGATTAAGCGAATACCTAATGGCGTAATACCAAGAAATTCACCTATCCCCCCACAAACGCCATAAATCGCTTTATTATTTTGGGATTTCCTCATTTTGCGATTCATCCTAACCCTCCCATTTCATCAAATAAGCATGTGAAATTTCATTATCCTTTTTTCTCATTTCAGAACTTTTCAAGAAATTGATTTCATTCTTCTTCAACTAATTGTGTCTTTATCATCATTTCCTTGTAATAAGTGTAAATTCCCAAGGGATATTCTCCTTTTTCCAACCACGGTGTTCCTCAAATCGATCGATTGTAAACCTAGCCGTAATAACTGCATTAAGAATTTCGCTAAGTGTATAAAAGCGGAGAGAAACATCGGGAAAACCAACTTGCTCTTCTTCAGGGAAAAAATGTTTATATGCGATATCGCCTGTATGTATTTCCGTATCAAAATAAGCATGCTTCGCCGAGAAATCCTCATTCAAGCATTTCAGCAAAGGATGATAATCGCTTAGAATCATTGTGCCACCCTTTTTTAAAAGGGAAAATAAAAGGGACAGAAGTTTATCTAAATCATAAAAATAATGGAGTACTCCACCTTCTAAATAGAGAATGTCAAACGTTTCTCCGTATGATTGTAAATTGATGTCATAAACATCTCCTACCATATAATTTATGGACGTATTAGCATAATACGCTAGCTCTTTCGCGTATCGTTCATTTTCCTTTGATAGATCAAAGACTGTCACCTCAGCTCCTAACAGTGCTAATGGCACTGCTTTCCTACCATTTGACCCACATAGATTTGCTATCTTTTTGTTCTCGACATTCTCTAAAAATGCTCGAGGGTTTTTTAAACATGCTCGAGGGTTTTTCCTTATTTCTTTCGCTTTTTCCTTTGGGTGGCCATCTCGCTTTATCCAAAATTCATAGGCACGGTATTCCCATGCTGCTTTATTAGTCGCACTTTGCTCATTCATAAGAAAATCCTCCCCTTGAAATCACTCCCATAATCTTTCCACTTCTACTAATTCATTTTTCATAAATTTCATCCGGTAAATATCTGGCTTTGTCGTATGAAGTAAAAAATCTAAATCAAACCGCCTATCGTAGTAGCTCATCATTAACGTCATTACTACCCCAGGGGTTCCAATTACGATCTTTTTTCCTACATATGTAGTTAGTAACTGTTTTAAAACCTTTATTGCCCGTTTTTGACATACTCTATTAGACTCAGCTCCAGCTAAGGCATAATCTGGATTCGAAAACGACTTACTAAGATATGGATACAATTCATTATTAGTTAATGGAACGGCATCTAGACTAAACACTTTTTCTTTTAAGTCTTCCATAATGAACACCTCTTTGCCCAAGGCTGCAGCTAAATCATTAATGGTTAAGATAGCACGTTGATAAGGACTGGAAACAAAAAGATCAATTTCTTCCTTTTGTAGCATTTTGCTTATACGTTCAGAATCCTCTTTTCCTTTTTCTGTTAACCCTCTTGTTCTTTCTGTTCCTTGGGCTTTTGACGATTCACCGTGTCTTACCATGTAAATATATGTTATCATTTTAATCTCCCACATTTTCCACTCTAATACGTAACCATTCCGTAGGTTTTTTCTTAATAAAGTGCTTTTCGATAAAGGTAAGAACTTCGTCATTTCCTGGCAGTGTTACGAATTCCTTTGCTTCTTCAAAAGACAACCATTTATACTCACTATGCTCATTATTTAAACGTACTTCTTGATTTTCCTCTACGATGCCAACAAATACTGGGGCAATATATAGGTAGTTTTCTACAGGCGAATATATTTGGTCAAATGTATTCGAACTATAAAGGGCTAGCTTGGTAATACCTGTTTCTTCCTTTACCTCTCTTAGAGCTGCTTCCCAAGCTTGTTCCCCTTGTTCTAGGCTTCCCCCTATGTAACACCACATATCTTTAAATACTGGAGTTGCTCGTTTCAATAATAAAACTTTATCTAAACCATTTATTTTTTTTAATAACACAACAGCAATTCCAGTACTGCAAATCGGTGTTTGTATCCCTTTCATTTTTTCACTCCAAACATTATGATAAATATTTTGTAAAGTTAAGTCCTTTTTTATTATAGTTCTTTTTTTTTGAAACTGGTAATATTTCTTAGATTTTAATTTGGTTAAAAGGGTATAAAGCTATTAGTGAGTTTCATAACACAAAAGGAGGTTAAAAGATGAGTGTATTACAGAAAATTGCCTTAATACTTATCGTAATCGGTGCTATTAATTGGGGACTTATCGGCCTATTTCAGTTCGACCTTGTCGCGGCGATTTTTGGAGGACAGCATGCAGGATTCTCTCGAATTATCTATAGTATAGTTGGAATCGCTGGTTTGTTGAGTCTTAGTTTACTTTTCTCATCAAAAAGCTTATCAAAAACAAGTTCCAAAAAGCGTACCGCCTATTAAATTGGAATATTCGCGCTTAATAATTACATGTCGACTATATCGTCATTAAAAAAATTAAAACGGCAAACAAAACTATGCATTTGTTTCGTTTGCCGTTTTTTCAATTATTATCTTGTTATAAAATAATCGCCACTAACTGAATTCCACTTAAGAACAGACCGATAATAAATCCGCATACGGCTCCGTTTACCCGAATCCATTGCAAATCTTTACCAACATTATTCTCAATCATATCGACAAGTGTTTCGTTATCCAGCTTATCCAGATTTTCTTTTACTAAATTGCCAATTTGATCATGGTTTTTCTCGATAAAATGAGAAATTTGGTGAATAATCCAAGGATCAATCTTTTCGCTATTTTCTTCGATTTTTTCCACTAACTGCAGAATAAATGGAAGAGCTTTTGTTTCCATAAACTCCTTATTTTCAAGAAGTTCGATTGCCTTCTCTTGTGCTTGCTTCAGACTTGTTAAGATTGTATGATTGGACTCAAGTGAATCAAGTACTTTATCCTTCCATGTATTGATTCCTGCTAATACTTTCTCGTTTTCTGGAAGGCTTTCAATTTCCTTTCGAATGTACAAAACCAGTGCTTCACGGTTTTGCTCCCCATCTTTTTGAAGACTACGCATTCCACTCAAGCAGAGATTTTGGACAATTTGCCCTAACTTTTCCTCTGTTAAAATATTCTGCAATGTTTTTAACGCAAATTGCAGCATGCCGCTTGCCTCGACATTATTTAACACATTCATCGAAACAGAGCCAAGTTTTCGAGCTGTTTCTTCTTTTCGCAGCCAAGCTTCCGTTTTTACTAGAATATGATCCAAAGCCTTCTTGTCAACTTCTTCTGAAATTAATTGATTTGTAAGCAGATTTAGAATATTACTTATTTGCACATCTGATAGAGCCGCTGACATTTGCTTACGCACAAATGGAGTTATTTTTTCGACGTCTATATTTCTAATTGCTTGCTGTGTAGCCTTTATCATTGCTTTCTTTACTGGTTCTGATTCTATTCTTGTGTTGATGGCAGCAGTGATTTTTTCGGTAAAAGGAATATTCTTCACTTTATCCTGGATACTTTCCTTTGATAACCAATCTTTTTTCAAAACATTCACTAACCCATTTACCATCCTATCCCTATTTTTAGGTAGTAAAGCAGTATGTGGGATTGGCAAACCTAAAGGATGTCTAAATAGTGCTGTAACGGCAAACCAGTCTGCTAGTCCTCCGACAAGTCCAGCCTCAAAACCGCCATGAATTAGATGTATCCAACTATTATCTTGAAAAGGAAATGTCAGGATAAACCCCAATCCCATAATAAGCAGTGAATACCTTGCAAGCTTTCTTGATGATTTTTTTTCCACGCATTGTCCCTCATTTTACTTTTAAAATCGTTATTACATCTTTTTAGAGGTAGAACCTCTATTCTGTAGTATACCAATAATCACCTAAAAACAGAAAGAGAAAGTAGATATTTAGCGAATTTTTTCTTATGGTACAACAAAAGCCAAAAGATCTGTTCGACCTTTCAGCTTCCTCGCGCCACTTTATCACTTGTCTAATAGCGATAAAAATTCATTCATTACCTTTCTATACTGTTCAGGTTCTTCTATATAGGCCATATGGGCACTTTCTTCAAATACATGAAAAGCTGCATGTGGAGTTCTGCTACTATAATATTCTGTTGATGCAGGTGTTGCTTCATCATAGCGCCCACAAGTATACAATGTTGGTATAGAAATTTTTGATAGCTGTTCTGTACAATCAAATGTTTTTAAGTTCCCTTGTACAGTAAATTCGGAAGGTCCCCACATTATTTGATACACATGTGGATTTCTAAAGTGCTTACCTTGTTTTAAATGTTCTGGATAAGGCTTTAATCTACATACAAAATGATCATTAAACACTTCAATCGCTTGTTGAAAGGCAGGTGTATCTGTATTTCCCTTTTCTTCACAGCTTCTGATCGTTTCTTGCACCTCTAGTGGTAATAAAGCTAAATTTTTCTTTTGATCTTTTTCCCACAATGGTGCACTTAAACACGGACTGGAGAAAATAATGCTGCTAATTCCTTCTGGATTATTAAAATAAGAAGCAGCTGCAAGAGTAGTGCCCCATGAATGGCCAAGAATATGGACTTTTTTCAACCCTAAACCTGTACGAACTTGAGCGACTTCTTCTACAAACCTGGCTAATGTCCATAGGGAATCATCATCTGGTCGATCTGACTTTCCACAGCCTAACTGATCATATAATATGACTGGTCGATCGGTTGCCAATTCTTTTAACCCTTGTAAAGAGTAAGAGCTAGAACCTGGTCCTCCATGTAAAACAAGCAGTGGAGTACCTTCTGCTGTCTCATTATGTATGATATACCATACTTTTCCCCCTGTAACCTCTAAAAATCCTTCTTTCATCCGCTTACTCCTTTTCGATTATACTAACTAGTTTAGCCTATATAATTATTCCAATATCTTTCTTTCAATTATCTCCACGCGGTTTCCAAATGGGTCACGGAACTCAAAGCGCTCATAGCCTTCAATAGGAATAGAATTGGTGATTTCAACTCCTAAATCACTAAGTTTATTTTTCCAATCCGACATACTATCTACTTGGTAAGCAAGGTGAGACTTAGTAGAATAACGATCAAATCCATCTTCTGTTCCAACATGGACATCCATATTTCCTAGTGATAGCCAAAAACCACCTCTTCCTTGCAAAGATGCAGGCTTCGCTATTTCTTTTAACCCCAGCTCGTCACAATAAAAATCCTTAGCCTTTTCTTCCATTCCTTTAGGAATGGTTATTTGCACATGATGCACACCAATTATATTCATCTTCGCTATTCCTCCCTATATCTTCGTCCTATTAATCTTATAATGAACTAACCTAATAAAACCATATCGTAAAACTAATCACTTATGATTAGAAAAAATAATGGAGAATAGGGGTCAATAAGTCATACATTTCTTGGCTTCTCGACCCTACGTAATAGGGCACAGAATAAATCATACATTAAATCATGAGACTAGCGAAGGTACTAAATACTTTTTACTCCTACAATTAGGTTTTTATTATTCCTTACCAAGCGAAAATCCCGCAAACAGCTTGCCGCCATACGGCTTTAATACTTTTTCCGTAAGCTCTATAATTTTTTCTTTTTCTCTGGTTCGATAAAAGCAATCAAATGCTTCAATAAACTCATCCGCTAATAGAGAATCATAGTGCCGTAAACTCCTGACCATCCATTTCGATGTACCAACCCATTGCTTATTTACTCTTAAAACAAATTCGTGGAGAAGAAAGCTTAATGTGCTCGCAATGAAAATTTCCTCTTGTTTATTGTCTGCTCCGATCAAATCATCTAGTACATCTGTTATAAAGTAACGCTTCGTACGAATTGTTTCCTCTGACCATTCTTTCGGTCCCTCTGCCAGCATTTGTTTTGCTTCTTGTTTGATTGCTTGTAAAGCTCCGTCGTCTCTTAACACGATTCCTTCTGTGATCATTCGCTGCATGGAAGGTTTTGCTATATTATAGTCCATTAAGAAGAAATCTTTATAGGAAGAGAAATTATGTACAAATACTTCGATTGGCCAACCAAATTCCATCATGGACTCTCTATAAGAAGAGACGATTTTTTCATCAAAAATGACAATATCAAGGTCGGAAGTAGCTGTTGCTTGTCCCCTTACTACACTTCCTGCTAAAACAGCAGCATTACAATGTGAATAATATGTATCTATAAAAAGGCGGGCTGCTTCCACTGGCTCTAATCTTTCCATTAATTATCCCCCAATTCTAATCACTAGTATCATCAATCAATAGTTATTTTTAATTCCTTGACAAACACTGCAGTTCCACTAATCTCCACATCCAATTGACCATTCCTCTCAGAAACAATAACAGATACTCTCCCATCACGACCTATCTCCTGACCTTGTTCAATGACAATAGTTTTATTTTTCCATTCCTCATCCACATATGTAATATAATATGCCCCCATCACTCCCGACGATGTTCCTGTAACTGGATCTTCTCTTGTACCAGAGTAAGGAGAGGAAAAATGCCTTCCATGCATAATTGCATTTACATCGTAGGTTTCCAGGCAAAATGGATGAATGGACGCATGAGGAATTTCCGCTAAAATAGCTGGAAACAAGTCATTTTTCACAGCCATTTTGGAAAATACACCTAGTTCTTTAATAGGAACAAGGAGTGTCCACAGCCCCGTATTGCCATAAAGAATCGGAATATTTGTATCTAAATCAGATTCTTTAAGACCGATTGCTTCTGCTAATGCTAATCGTGAACCTTTGAATTGTTTAAATTGTGGTGTAACTTGCTTCATCGTAATGGCAGGAGAAGACTGATCACGATAATCAATTTTAATCGGAAGCACACCCGCCTTTGTTTCGATAGAATAAACTTCTTTTTCAGAGAGCAGCCCCATCGTTTTAAGAGCAAAAACAGTAGCGATAGTAGCATGACCACAAAGATTCACTTCATGTCCGGGGGTAAAATAACGAATTTTTAGATCAGCACATTCTGATGGTGAAACAAACGCCGTTTCATTAAAGCCCACCTCTTTAGCAATTTTCTGCATTTCTATTTCGGTATATTTCTCTCCCTCTAACACAATTCCAGCAGGATTTCCCTTATCCGGCTTATTAGTAAATGCATCATAATGTAAAACAGAAATTTTCTTCATTTCAATTTTCCTCCTACAAGTCTATTTATCTATCATATTCCATCCGCTTTGCTGTTTCCCTTCCTACTTCCTTGCCATATAACTTCTCCACTATATGAAAGGACATATTGATTCCGGCAGATATCCCGCCAGAAGTTAGTATCTTTCCTTCATCTACAAATTTCACTTTCCTAACTATCTGAACCTTTGGAAATTCTTGCTCCAAGCGATCTATATCCATCCAGTGCGTGGTAGCCTTTAAATTATCCAACAACTCAGCCTTCGCTAATAAAAATGCTCCTGTACAGACAGAAGTCATATATTCTACTTTCCTTGATTGCATTTTAATCCACTTAATGACAACAGGATTATAAATTTCGATTTCTTCTGCTCCATAGCCGCCTGGAACAATGAGAATATCCAAATCAGGATGGTTTTCAAAAGAAAAATCCGCTTCTATTCTAAGACCATTTCTTGCTAAAATAGTTCCTCCTTTTTCTGAAATAGTATAGACATGAAATAATTTATTCTCTCCACCAGCTAAAGAAAACACTTCAAATGGACCAGCAGCATCCAATACTTCTACTTCATTAAAAATCAATATTCCAACAATGCGAGCCTTCATAATTCCCCCTAAAATAGTATTCGTATGTAAAATAATGAAAAATCAATTAACAACCCTAGTCTTTACATCCTACCACGTTTTGTGAATTTTTAAATAACATTCCCACCAAATTTCTTATAAATAAATGGTATAATATTTGTTCGAATGAATTATTTGGGAGGAAAATATGATTCAAGCAATTGGCGTCGTTGATTTTCATTACAAACCAACGCGAACAACGAAATATAGAGAGAATGTAACAAAAAGGATTAACGCAAAAACTAATAAATACGATGATTCTTTTGAAGTTCTGACGATTTCAGAACCATATGATATGGATGGAGATATTTTTGTCCGTGTATCCTGCTCATTTACCATTTATATGTACGAAAAGGCCTATATTCGAAATCCCGAAGAATATGTTGGATCTGTATTTCCTACATTAAAAGAACGGATTACACCGCATATCATTGCAACAAAGGTTTATAGTTTAACAAAAAGAAGATGATTAAATGGGACTGTGCACATTTTTAGCGATTGATAAAAACGTTGTTAAGTTATAATAAAGTCATTTAGAATTGTATATAGTTGTTTGCAAGTCCTCCTTTAACTAACGTGGCATTTAGTACAATTAGAATGGAGGAACTAATAACCTTAATATCGAAAAGAATATACAAAACGTAAAAATCACGAGGAGACACTAAAAAAATAAGAAGTCAACAAAACAAAGCAGGTGGGATATATGGGCGAAAGAAGCAAAAAAATGGAAACATATTATAATACAAAGGATATTGCCAAACGCAATGCACTATTAAAGCAATTAGTATTTGACTTGCCAGATGACGGAAAGGACTTTTTTTTAAGAGCTTATAAAAAAGAGCGATATTTAGATATGCGACTTACTGCCATTCGAGGATATGCTGCCTTTGCAAGCGAAGAAGAGGTGGCAATTTTAATGAATAGGATGTTGGAAATCTTAAAAAAGATCCCCGAAAGTACTCCATATAATTATCAGGAATATGAAATCTTGCGGTCAGCTTTTTTGATGCCCTACCTGCTGGAAAAATATAATTATGACTGTTTCAAAAAATTTAATGAACAGTTAGAAAAACAGTACGATGCCATGCCCGAAGTTTTCAAAGGAATTTTTACCTGCAATGAAAAAGGTGAACATATCCAACTGGTTCTCCCAGCAGCAGTACAGAAACGAATTAGAGCTTTCCTGCGTGGGTCAAAGATATCCCTGAGTGATTCTTGAACCCACAAGCCACTTTTATCATCATGCTTGTCATATTCAAAAGAAAATAATTTCGCCCCGCTATCACATGGTATCTATGATTACTTTTAAAGAAGCTCCTTTGAGCACAAACATATATAATCTACGGAAATTAAACAACTTTAAAGATCTAACACTAATATGTATATCTTTCTATCAAATTTTAATAGCTTTAATATCATTTCAAAATTAGCAAGTATTACTGTTAATTTACCTATTACGCAAATGGTTAATGGAGTAATAGGTATTCATACTATGGTGCCATTTGTTAATGAAAGTGGGAGGTTATAGCTTGGAGAAAACAAAAGGAAAAAAAGCGAAAAAGGACTCCTTTTTTGGGAGCCTGTTAGACATTTTAATAGACTTTTTTGAGATTTTTTATGGATTTTTCCGATTTTTATTTCGCTCGCTTTTGAAATTCTTCTAAATGTGCAAATTTGGAGAGAGGCGGAAGAAGAATCCTTTCCCTCTCCTTTATTTATATTTTTCTGCCTTTCTATTTCCTTCTTAATTTGCCTTAAAGTTATACAAAGGCTTAATAATTTCTGCAATATCAATAGTCTCTGCTGTATGTTTAATTATCTCTTCCATTGGTTTATAAGCAAATGGACTTTCATCTAACGTACTATTCTTCACGGAAGTACTCCAAACTTCTTTCATGGCTGACTCAAAATCTTTTAAGCTAATGGTCTTTCTCGCTTTGGTCCTTGACATTAATCTTCCTGCTCCATGTGGGGCGGATTGGTTCCAGTCATCGTTTCCTTTTCCAAAGGCAATAATGCTGCCATCTCTCATATTCAAAGGAATAATTACTCTTTCTCCTTTTCTAGCAGAAATAGCTCCTTTTCTTAATATCATATTTTCCATATCAATATAATTGTGAATAGTAGTAAATTGATCTAAAACTGCCCAATTCATCTTTGTAACAATAACATCAATCATGGCAAGTCGATTTAAATAAGCATATTGTTGCGCAATCTTCATATCATGCATATAGTCTTTAAATCCTTGGGACTCTAAATAAGCAAGTTCTTTGTTTATTTTTGGTAGTTCCATATTTTTTAAGCTTGCTTGAATTTCAGCATGCCTCCCCTCTTCCTTTAATTTAGCAATCATTTCTTTTTTGATCCCGTCGATATTAACTAAATTATCGTAAGCAAGTGTTTGGTAATATTCTGCTACTTGTGCACCTAAGTTACGGCTTCCACTATGTATAACGATATATACACTTCCATCAGCTGCTTCATTTAACTCGATAAAGTGATTGCCTCCACCTAAGGTTCCAATACTATGTTCTGCTCTTTTTTTATTTATAGGAGCTTTCACCTCATCTAAATCAATTTGTTCCCTATATGAATGAGCTTTATCTCTGATCGAGAATCCGCTTGGAATAAACTTACGAACCGTTTCATCTAGTTCATCAAAATTCAAACTTGCTCTGTCTATCTTTAATTTTGCTACCGCCATACCACAACCGATATCTACCCCTACTAAATTAGGGACAATTTTATCTTGAATAGTCATAGTCGTACCTATCGTACAGCCCACTCCCGCATGCGTGTCCGGCATAATTCTAATCTTACTGTTCTTAGCAAATTCCTGATCACATAATTCCTTAATCTGTGCTTCAGCCACTTCTTCTAATTGATCCGTAAATACTTTAGCTCTATTATATTTTCCTGTTAATTCAATCATTTGGTCACTTCCTTTTTTCAGTTTTTTTACTTATAAAGCTTGTATAATCATTGACGTATAGCTCCAATCTGTTATACACTTAATATAACAGATGAAACTGGAATGGGAGGAATAAAACGAATGAATTCTATTTATATTGGGATATCTCTGCAATTATTTCTGGCAGTAATAGTTCCTATTATATTAATGGTGTATTTACAAAGAAAAAAAATGATGTCTTGGAGATCCTTACTTGTTGGTATTGTTATCTTCATTGTATTTTCGCAAATTCTTGAAAAAATCGTTCATTTCATCGTGCTTAGCCCTACTGGAACGGAGTTGAAATGGAGCAGCAATCCTTATCTTTTTGCCTTATACGGCGGCCTAGCTGCAGGTATATTTGAAGAAATTGGCCGCTATTTTGCTTTTAAAGTATGGTTGAAGAACAATCATCAATTTAATGATGGACTATCATATGGATTAGGACATGGAGGAATAGAAGCTATATTTATAGGCGGCATGTCAGCACTAAATTCTCTGCTCATCTCATCTATGATCAAAACTGGGAACTTGGAAACAATATTGGGCCCTGCTGCGACACCTGAAGCCATTAACAACATTAAAGAGCAATTTGAACAAGCTAATGTAATGCTTTTTGCATCTGGTGGTTTAGAAAGAGTCTTTGCCCTTGCACTGCACCTTGCATTATCCATATTAGTCCTTTATGCAATTAGACAGCAAAAATTTATATATGTTATTTATGCGATTCTTATACACGCAGCTATCAATTTCTTCCCAGCATTATATCAGGCGGGTACTATCACCAACCTACTTGTAATGGAAGTTTTTCTAGGGATAATTGCTGTACTATCCATCCTGTTTATTGTAAAAATGAAACCAAAATTCGAGAAATAAATATTAGATATTCTGCTCTCCTTTTTATGGAGAGCTTTTTACCATTGTTCACCTTCCCATTCATCCATAATTACTATATCTTCTGTTGCGGCACCTGAACTGGTAATCCCACCATTTTCATAGCTATTAAGTGGTACTACATAATTATTTTTCTTATCATATCCTTTAACCCCATAATATAGTCCTTCACCATTGTAAGAAATAAAATCTTCCTCCTGATTCTCTATCTTTATTTGTGCTGCATTCCATATGGCTCCCCATTTATCTGGCACTTTGTATATACCATATGGTTTTCCACTGATTGATACGTCTTCCTCGATTTGAATTGCTGGTTCATACCATTCACCGCTCCAGCCACTTGTAAAATGTCGGTCTCTTATTAAATAGAAAGTAAGAGTTTCTATCTTTTTTTTAGAATCAAGATTCCATAGAAAATAGGATTCTGACTGATTTCCCGCCTTTATCCTCCATATAAGCGGTTCTCCAGTGGTTGATACATAGGTTACTTTCCATTTATTATCTATCCATTCTAATAAACTATAGCCATATTGATTATCACTAGAAAGATGTGGAATGAAAATATGCTTTTCATCTAAGGCTCTTTGGTCAAAAACTCTATTTATGTTCATTTCACCAGTATCTTCAATCATTTTTCTTATACTAGTTTCATTAGGAAGATCGGATGGAGAGCTTTCGGCTTCCTTTAAGAAAAGAAAAATAAAAAAGCATATAGCAATCATGACTACAACTAGTAAATACCATACTCTTTTAAATTTCATCTAATCTGTTCCCCCTTTTAATACAGATTCAGAGGAGCGAAAATAGTACTGACCCTTTTCTGTTGAAATAAGCATCCCCTTTCCATCTCTTTCCATATAAATGGTAGATTCATAGCCAATCCCCCACTTTGGAGTCGCTCCTAAAAGAATATAGGGAAAGCGTTCCATTGTCTGATCTGGCATCTGTTCTTCCTCTTCCCATTCTTCCTCCTTAATTTCTGGAAATGATTCATAATACCATTGCTGTGTATCCATTTTCCCAATCTCCCAAGAAGACAGACTTTCTATAAACAGCTCTTTATTAAGAACTGCTTGTTTGCCTGAAGGATGAATTAATAGAATGCCAGGATTATTTAGTTCAGCTAAAAAAGTCTCTACTTTATCGGTTGGATACAACAAACTCTGTACCAGAATACTAAGCAAGGTTGTAATAAGAAAAATATAATTTCCAAAGAATCCAAGCCAAGCAAATGGTCGATACACCTTCCAACGTTCTTTCCGCTTTCCAAAAACCAATATAAGTATCCATACACCAAGTGGTAAAATAGCTATCTTTACTGGTGTTTCACTAACCATAAATGAAAAGTTAAAGCAAAATAAACCGATGTATAAAATAATGGCCATTTTCCATATAACAGGTTTTTCTGTTTGTTTTCTATACACATAACATACTGCACCGATAAGTATGCCCCAACCAATTATAGTCATCATACTTGTAATTAACGCATTGGGAATCCAATAATCAAACATATACATCTCCTATAAATCCATTGAATTAATCCTTATTTTAGCACAATTACCAAATAACAACATCTCATTTTGTAAAAAAGTGAATGATATCATAATTGTAGAAATAGGATTATATTAGATGGTTTTAAAAGCATATGGTAAGATATTTTTATATGATTGAATGGAAAATATAAGGAGTGCATGGAATGGAAAATTGGATAATAGAAACGATGGAAAATTTTGGATATACAGGTATTTTGATATTGATTATGTTTGAAAATATCTTTCCACCCATCCCTTCGGAAGTTATTTTGACCTTTGGAGGCGCTATGACTGTAAAGACTAGTATGACCATTACAGGCGTTGTCATCGTATCTACAATTGGTTCTGTACTTGGAGCTATTATTCTTTATTTTATCGGTTCCTTATTGGATATAAAAAGATTGGAAAAAATTATTGATAAATGGGGCCATATCCTTCGTTTAAAAAGAGATGATTTATATAAAGCAGATCGCTGGTTTGATAAATTTGGCTATTGGACAGTCTTCTTCTGCCGCTTTATTCCACTTATTCGAAGTTTAATTTCGCTGCCAGCAGGCATGGCAAAAATGAATTTTGGTATTTTTCTATTTTTAACAACGATAGGTACATTCACATGGAATTTCGTTCTTATTCGTATTGGAGCAACAGTTGGTGATTCATGGGAAGACATCGTTCATTATATGGACATGTACTCCAATGTAGCATACGTGATAATTGCTGTAATAGGTCTTGCTTTTATTGGACAATACATATATAAACGAGTCATTAAGCAAAAATAAAAGGTCGTGGCTGGGACAAAATAAAATATATAATGGATAAAGAAGAACAATCTCTAATTTAGTGGTGAAACCAATTCGTTCCATTACACTACAGACACTTGATGAGTCGGGGAGCAAACTAAGCCTCCTCATATAGTGAGGAGGAGGATTGGCGCTTGCCCGATGGAAAGCGAAGTGTATTCAGACAGCGGGTGATTACCACAAACCTCCTTTCTTAAATTTAATTAACCCCCGAACAACTATACGAATATTTATTAGTGTGTACGTATAATTGTTCGGGGTATATTTGATTGAAAGACTTATGTCCTACCCTCTTTTTGTTCCTTTTCATTTCGGTAACAAGATTTCTATTTTCCAACTAATCTATTTTTTAATCCAAAGCGCTATCCTAAGAAGGAGTTATTTTACACCAATTTTGAACAGAAAAGGAATAAGCGCCACTAAAATAATCCCTACTGTAAATGTGGCAATGACTAACTCATTCCATCTAATTAAATTTATGGAAAACATATGATAGATTACGAATGAATTGATTGGAAGGTTAAGTAATAAACCAGTAAGAAGTCCAGGTGCATACTTTTTCAAGCAAATAGTTGCAACAAGATGCGGAAAAATAGCATTTAATATCATTGAACCTAAAAATCCAACAAAAATCCATTTCGCTAACACTGATTCTGGCCAGTATAAAAAGCTGGTTGCAGACACATAAGCTAATATAGTTACAAAAATAACAGCAATATAGAATTCACTTGAAGTAACTGGCTTTTGAAACCTCGAAGATTGCTGAGACCATTTAGGAAGCCAAATTGCCTCTTCTATATTATGAAGTGTAATAGCAAAACAAAAAAGTAGTATATGAGAATAGTCCATATCCCTTTACTCCACCCTTAAAGTAATTTTTCCATTTATCCGGACTTAATTTTTATGTTTCCAAATAATCCGGTTTAAAGAATAGTATGCTGCGACAATTAAGAGAAAAATAAGATATACATTTACTGGATGTGTGTCGATAATTCTTCCATGTAAAAAGGCAAACAAGAAATGACAATTATCCCAAGAACGAATATCTTTACTACTAATCTTTCATCCTTCATCCATTATTCTCCACATTCTCAGATGATTATAGAAAGCACTTTGTCTTTCCTATAAATAATGGAAAGTTATAGCTTTAATCAGGCTTCTTTAAGTTTGCAGCTTGAATTATGACTGCTGTCAAACCAGTATCAGATCCTGTTTCATGCCATTCTCCTTGCTCCCAAAAGACTGCCTCCCCTTTCTTTATAAGAAGCTTCCTATTATCGGTATCTCTAACCCAGCCTTCACCCTCGACTACATGGAACAGCTGTGGAACCGGTGCTGGATGATTACCTAATATTCCTTTTGGACCAAGCGTTATTATCCCAATATTCGTAGCTTCTTCTGTTTTCATGATTTTACAATAGCTAGCAGAAACAGAATTGTATTGCTCTATGCTTTTTCCTTTACCAATTGTAATTAATTTCATTTACCATAATCCTTTCTTTTTATCGGCACAGAATAAACAGTTATTTATACGTTTTTATTTTCGTCATAAAATCCTCTATATCCTCACTAATAAGCTGTTTAAATTTTATTGTATCCTTTTTATACTTTATCGTTATATATTGATTCATTAAATTTCGCGTTAACTGAATTGCTTCTATATTTGCATAATCAAAACTTTCGATTAGTTCATTTCCAGGAATGGAGTCTGCACAGAAAATTAATCGTTTTTCTGTTGCTGCCAGCATTCCTGGACGCACTATTTTTTTATAAATAAACACTTCCAATGAGCATCTAATAGATCCTTGTATCGTTTCGTTTTTCTTTAGTTGTTGGTGCAATATTTGCAAATCTGCTATCATCATTTCTTCCTCCTTCGCCTTTTAAATTACTTTACGGCTGAAGTCGGCAAAAGATTCCTAATCTATTAACCTTAATCATTAGGATTAATGATAGCCAGAATTTGATGGTCTTTCCACTCTCCGTTTATTTTCACATTGCTTTTGGCTACTCCCTCTTTGTGAAACCCAGCCTTTTCCAGTACGCGAATCGAGCCAATATTATGGGGCATCACTCCTGCTTCTAATCGATGTAGACTAAGTGTATGGAAGGCATAATCAACTAATTTTTTCACAGCAAGAGTCATATAGCCTTTGCCGTTACTGTCTTTATCAAGAACATAACCAACAATAGCATTATGTGCCGGCTCTCGTCTTACCATATATAAATTAACACTTCCAATTAACTCATTGGACTCTTGTAGAAAAATGCCAAAATGATAATCAATGTCTTGCTTTGCATTTTCTTTCCATGTGTTAATAAGCTGCTGTTGAAAATTCAATGTATAGAACTCTTCCTTGCGAGCAATCGAATATTCCTTAAAGAAATCTCGATTTTTTAATTCGAGCTTCCATAGTCCCTCTGCATCCTTTTCCTCTAATAATCTTATGTAAATAGAATCTGTTGTTTGAACCATTTTTTATCCACCTCTCGAAATCCTTTTTGTAATCATCTTTACAAATGAATACTACAAAATTTTCTAGAAATAATAAATGCAATTTATCATTTGATTTTCTGCTTTTTAAACTAGGTTATAATGAATATCTTTCTAGCAAAAAAAGGTAATTGCAAAGTGACTATATTAAAGGTCTTTTTTTCTATTGGTTATAAATTTGATTGCGTAAAATTTATATTCCTATAAAAAGTTGATCTTTTCCATTTCTTCGAGACGATTGTTTTTAATCTGAAAAACATTATTTCCTTCTACAGCCATTAACCGATTGTTATAAAAATACATTCCTGTACCTTCGTCTATTCCAAAATGTTCATGGGGCTGAAACTTAATAACAGCTTTCCTTAAATGATTTTCATCCATCCATTCACTAAAATGAACAGCAATAACCGTATTTTTCAACAGCCCTAATCCTGTTTGCCACTTAAAATTTCGATCTTCATTGTCATTTGCTGAAATGATACAATGCTCCATACTAATTAGAGCTCCAGCAGAAAAACCAGCAATTGGTACTCCTGCTGAAAATTGTTCTTTGAGAATCCTTGATAAAGTAGTCTCGACAATATACTTTGCATAATGTTCCGTATTACCACCACCGATGATAATCCCGGCACTATTCTTTAGCAGTTCAGCGGCCTCTTTCTCTGAAATAGTTGGCAAAGGGATAAATTGGAATTCTGTTATTCCATTTTCCACTAATATTTTTGTATACTTGGGCATATATTCCTTCCAGTTTGGTCTATCGATAATTAGCAAAGAAATTTTTCCTGTTCGCACCGAGATCAGTTCGGAAAATTTTCTTGCCATTTTATATGTAAATGGTGGGCCGCCGCCAAATAAGAATAAATGTCTATCCATTATTATCCTCCCATATTCTCTGAACCGTTATTAATTGATTTCCTTTAAATATTAATTTATAAATATCAGGCATCTTTAAATTCTTCCAAAATGAATAATCATAGTCCTTTGAAAAATAATTCATGATTAAAACCATGATATTTCCATGTGTTCCGATAACAATTTTTTTATTTTCATATTGCTTTAGTATTTGAAATAAAGCTTGGACTCCTCTTTGTTGGGCTGTTATATTAGACTCTCCACCATCCCAGAAAAAGGTTTCCTCTCTCCAAACTTTTTCGATGGCAGTATTAAAATCAGGAATAGATCCTTTTGCCAATTTACGTTCTCTAAATTCGGAGATAAGCTTGATATCTGTTTGAAAATATTCTGCAATTCCTTCTATTGTCTGAATCGCTCTCTTATATGGGCTCGATAAAACGATATCGATAGCTTCCTTTTCCATTCGTTTAGCTACTTGTTTAGCATCCGAGCTGCCTTTCTCCGACAAAGGTCTGCCTCTTTCATCTTCGGAATAAATGGAGTGTGCATGCCTGACAAAATAAATCGTTGTTCTAGATTCCAAATTGTTCATCCCATCCAGCATTTTTTATTCATCTTTCAGAATAGAGTATACATTTATATCAAACGCCTTTCCATTCTGTTCATAGTACTTTCTCAAAACACCTTCATGCTGAAAGCCAAGCTTTTGAATAAGTTTATTTGATGCTTCGTTTTCTAAATAAATCATCGCTCCTACCCGATTTAAATGAAGCTCTTCTAATGCATAGGAGACAACTTTTTGGACTGCTTCAGCTGTATAACCAGAGCGCCCATATTCAGGATGGATTTCATATCCGATTTCTGCTCGTTTATGAGAAAGTACTAAATTGTTTAAACCAAGTGTACCAATAAGTCGGGTAGTCCCTTTGAGCTGCATGCCCCATCTAATTCCTCGTTGATTTTCAAAGTTATTAGAAAAATGCTCTATTAATGCTTCTACTTGCTCTATACTTGTAAATGCCTCTTGCCCATAATACTGCATGACTTCTTTATTAGAAAAATAAGCAAATAAATCCCCAGCATCCTCTTTCTCAATCTCTCTTAATAGCAATCTCTCTGTTTCTAATATTGGAAACATCCTTATTCCCCCTTTTCTCTGTTGATCTTTATTTTACCATAATTTTCTTATTATAAGGGATAGACTTAGATTATCCTAGGGGAACTATTTTAAATATTTTCACTTCCCTTCAATTTTTTATTCTCATCCAAACATTTGGTTAAAATAGACAGAATCCAGATTATAAATCATTCTTCCTTAAAAAATGTCTGACTATCTATACATTTTATATGTAGAAAACGTTTTTCTTTTTCTTTTATTTTCCATTACAATTATTAATGCATGTTATAATAGTTGGTAAGCGATTAAAGGGAGGATAAACATTGGCGGCAATCTATTTTGTTTTTATTACGGCAATGATTTTATTGATTGTTCTTTCACTCATCTATTTTTGGTGGCGAACAGATAAATATGTGGAAAATCTCCAAGCAATTCGAAAATCATATTATGTTTTATTTTTTCTCCTTGTTTGCCTTGGAATTTTGACAAAGCAGCTGCAAATGGCTGACTGGACCATGATTTTATCATTAGCATGTGCAGCAGTGTTCATTGATATTGCGGTTTTTCAAACACCTGATATTCTTAAAATTTGGAATACTGAATTTCAACATAGTAATTATATTCGGAAAACGATTCGCAAAAATGAAGAAGTATTAGGCTACAATGCTAAAAAGGTTCAGAACTTCACTGAAGTTATTTCCAAAACAGCTGATCATTTTATGGAACGCAATCTTCCCCAGCATTGGCGCCAATATAAAGATGAATTACGGACCTATTTAAACCTATACGCAGACACATTTCAATTTCATATTGCGATTTTCCCTTTTGCGATTAGTGCAAGTGCGGAAGATTTAAAGCAAAACTTAGAATCTGCTTTTAATAGTGTAGAAATTTGCTATAATATTAGCTTTTTAGACAGAGAAGTGAAAGAAAATGTTATTCAAGATCTTCTCGCTGGAAAAAGTATCCCCTTAAAAGATCCAGAAAGTAATATAAATAATGAGGATTTAGTTAAAAATGTTTTCATCGTTGCATATTATGGGGAAAGTTACAATATGTTGATAGGTATCAGCTCCCAGTTCGTGGAAGTGGACGGAATTGACGCTTCCCACATTCTTAATTTAGCACAAATTTTCGATTGGTACATGGTTTAAGGCTCCTTTTTACCTGTTTTGTAGTATAATAATATGTAGAAAAAAATGCATGAGCAAAATTTCACGATCTAAAGATTTATAGTTTTGGAGATTAATAGCTTGTGCCGGATTTTATAAAATTTTTCTATAAAGGAGGAATTGATATGGCAGAAAAAAAGAAAACTGCAATTGCTTCCACTCCTACACCATTCAATAAACCAAAGAACCAATCAAAAAAATCAATGAATCCGAATAGGAGAAAGATGACAGTAGCAGTATCAGAAACATTTGAAGATATTCATGACATGAATAAGAAAGCATTAAACTTACTAGCTAAACGTGCCTAATGAAACAGAGTCTTTAGACAAGGAGGGGAATTTCTGCTCTAAAAAATTCCTCTCCTTGTCTAAGACTCTTCTTTTTTTCCGGTATATATTAAAATCTGTGAGATGTGCGGCTTAATATATGATAAATGGTAAATGATTGATTAAAAATAGGTTTGGAAATTCCCCACTAATTTTTTGAAAGCAAGCTGTAGCTTTTTTGCATTATTTTATCAGACGAACAACTACCACCATTTATTGTTTATTTTCTTGCTGCTATATTTATCATCCTGTATTTCGTTTCCTGAATGCTCACTGCAGAAAAATAATAATTCAACGAGGAATGCTGCAAATAACAATTTACAAGCTAATGATTAGAAAAATTACTTGTATAAAAACACTAATTATACGGACAACCTATAAATAAAAAGTCACGAGGCTATTTTTGTATGACATTAATAAGAAAACAAAGCCAGAATCCCAATAGACGGCATATGTCTGTACCAGCCATGCATTTTTCTGTTTCCGTATACAATAAACAGGCTTTAGCTATTTTAGAAACGATTGAAAAAAGAAAAAGATGATCCTTTTCCTTCCATGGCCACTATTTTATTTTAGGTTCTTTCTTACTGTACTGCATATCTGCTTCTAAATGCTTATCCATATAGGAGTAAAATTTTTCCATTGTATCTTTTTCTTTTAAAATGCTTTGAAGCTTTTGAGGATCTTTCCTAACTACCTTATGTTTTTTTAATAGCTGAAATACATCTGGCAAAATACTGATATCTTCACTTTCTAAATGTAAAATGGATTGGTCCTTTAATTGAATAATTATATTGACATGTAAAGACGAGCCTAAAAGGTATAGGTAGACAGTAGGAACACGGTGTACATTAAATTCCACAGAGACGATGTCTTTATATCGTATTGTTCTTAAATCCCGTTTCTTTTTCCGTCTAAATAACCCGCATGGTGTAAACAGAATTCCTAAATCATTAAAGCTTGTATAATATATGGGATAAAGCTTACTTGCATAAGGAGGATATTTCTTTTCATATACCTCGATAATAACTGGTAAGACTCTGTTCTTTTTAGGTGATACAAACTCACTCCACTTCATTTCCGCTCCCTCCCAATTGTTAATTGCCTCCTTCAACCCCTTTTATCATTCGCTCTTTGATTATAATCTATTTTATTCTGTTACAATAATTATATTGCCAAGCAAATTCTTCTTTTTTAAACTCTATATTCAGCATAGTATATTCTATGTCTAAAGAAAAAGTTATAAAGATTCGTACATTAGATAATTTATTCGTTAAGTATAAGCTATTTTCCTCTATCTCCTCTGAAAATACAGCAATTTTCTACAGCATATTTTTTAGCTCTCCCCTTTTCAATCACCGTCAAAAAAAGGGGAGAAATGACAAAAATTATGAATGTTTTTGTCCCATTATCAGCAGATTTAGCTCTTCTTCTATTAATCCTAAATCTAAGCGCGCAAAAAGTGGCGTGACAGATAGTATTTCCTCAGGAAGTGTAGGCTGTAATCGCCACTCTAAATTTGTAATCCCAAGCATTGCTCTAATTTTCCGGGTGGAAAATGGGACAAAAGGTTCAAGAAGCTGGGCAAGATTGACAATCATAAATGTACAATTTGCTAATGTGATTTCACCTGCCTCCTTATCATTTTTTACTTGTTCCCACGGTTTTTGTTGATCAAAATAGCGATTTGCAGATCGAATATAAGCAAAAATTTCTTCTAACGCTTTTTTACTTTTTCCTCTTTCTATCCAATTACCTGCGCTTCGATAAACTTCGTCTGTGCTAGCAATGATTTCTTTGGAGACTTGTCTATTGGGAATCTTGCTGTTGTATGCTTTTTGAATAAACTTTAAGGTTCGATTCACAAAGTTCCCATAGGCGCCTAATAATTCACTATTATGACTATAAATAAATTCTCGCCACGAAAAGTCCGTATCTCTGGTTTCTGGAGCATTTATCGTTAAAAAATACCGAAGCGAATCAGGATCATATTTCTGCAAAATATAAGGAACCCAAACAGCCCAATTTTGACTAGTAGATAATTTCCTTTTTTCTAATGTTAAATATTCACTGGAGACAATATGGGTTGGTAGAGAATTTCTTCCCAATCCAAGTAAAATACTCGGCCAAATAACTGTATGAAATGGAATATTATCCTTTCCATGAACATAGTAAGATATTGTTTCAGAGTTCCAATAATCATCCACATGGAGACCTTTTGCTTTACAGGCCTCCATACTTGCTGTTAAGTAGCCTGCTACCGCTTCGATCCATACGTAAATTTTCTTTCCTTCAAAACCTTCTAATGGCACATCAATCCCATTAGGTAAATCTCTAGTTACTGCCCTATCTGGTAGTCCTTCTCGCAAATATCTTTTCGTTAAGGAAACTGCATTTTCATTCCAGAGCTGATTATCTTCTGCTTGTTTTACATAGTTTTCTAGCTCTTTCTGAAAATTGCTAAAAGCGAAATAGAAATGTTCTGTTTTCTTAATGACTGGCTCCTCCCCACAAATTTTACAACGTTTATCTTCTAATTCTAGTGGGTCTAATATCGAAGAACAGTGATCGCATTGGTCCCCTCTGGCTCTTTGCTTGCAATAAGGACAAATTCCTTCTACAAATCTGTCTGGCAAGAACTGATTATTCTTTTGGCAGTATGCCTGCTCTACGGTTTTTTTGGATAAATACCCCTTTTGCAATAAGCTTAGAAAAATCTCTTGAACAGAAGCATGATGATGCTTTGCATCTGTTCTTGTGAAAAGATCATATGAAAAGCCTAGCTTAGAAAAACACTGGGAAAATTCAGCATGATAGCGATCCGCTATTTCTTGAACGGATGTATTCTCTTGTTGGGCGCGAATAGAAATAGGTGTCCCATTACAATCACTTCCTGATACGTAAAGAACTTTTTCTCCCTTTTGCCGATAATAACGGGCTAAAATGTCCCCTGGCAATAATGCTGCCACGTGCCCTAAGTGCAAAGAGCCATTCGCATATGGCCATGCTCCTCCTATAAATATACTCATATTTACTTCCTCCTTTTATAGAATTGCTTCTTTCGTTCATTTGAAATTATTTATCCAAATAAAAAAAGCATAAAAAAACGCCCTAATCTAAAAAGATTAGGACGAGTTAACCCGTGGTACCACCTAGCTTCACAAATAGTTTACACTATTTGCCTCTATTCAGTACGTCTTTAAAAAAAGAAGAGATACTGCTGCTGTTATAACGAGTGCCTATCTCGTCGTAGTCTACTCACGGATCGTTTTCGGTACGAAGCTCCAAGGTCATTTTCAATAAGGTTCATTTGCCTCTTTTCCACCGTCAGAAGCTCTCTATAATATCTCCCCTTATTTACTTTTCCTTTTCAACGCCTACAAATTTATTAAGACTTATTGTAATTATATCCATGCTAAATGTCAATATGTTTTGAAAAAACAGGATAATTTCTACCATCCACCCTATATGACAGCGCCTACATAAACATGCAGATCATTAGGAACGATAATGTTTCCATCTTTACTGTACTTATCGAAAAGAAACCCCAGTTCTTCTACAAATTCATCATAAAAAGGATCACCTTTTTGCGGAGAATAAGATGCAGAAAGATTTCGGCCAATAAAATGTTCTTTATTCATTTTTAATGGATTGGATACCGCATAATGTTCATATCCATTTGTGAAAAAATGCTGCAGACCTAAACGATCAATATTTATACCGCCACTAAAACCTTGGAAATTCGGACAATATCTTTTGGATATTTTAGCAGTTTCTGAATTTAATTGACTCGTATGATCACGACTATTCCAAATGAGCATCACCTGACCATTTTTCCTTAGTATACGTCTGCATTCTTTTTTAAATGCATCCGCTTCAAACCAATGAAACGCCTGTGCAACTGTAATTAAATCCACACTATTATCTGCGATTCCTGTGTTTTCGGCTGAAGCATCTAGGCAAGTTACTTGTTTGAAGTCTTCCATTCTTGCTTTAAGAATAGATCTCATATCATCATTTGGCTCTATAGCGATAATATTTGTGCCGATATTTGCAGCTAGCTCGGTAAAGATTCCTGTGCCTGCTCCAATATCTGCGATGACAAAATGATCATTTGAGCCACTATACTCGGAAATAAGCTCCTTAAAAAAACGTTTAGGATAACCTGGACGATAGTGATCATATAATGTAGACTTCCCTGAGAATTTAGCCTCTGAATTCATTGTATTCCCCCTCTTTTTAACCAGACCATTTCCTTCTGCCCTAATTAATCCTATTTCCACCATATTAAATAAATATTCCACAAATAGCACTACATTCCTGCTATTGTTTGATTAGAAACAGTCCAGCTTCCATTCAGACTTCATGCTGGACTGTAATCTTATAGATTAGGCTTTAGCAACATAACTTGCCAATGCTTTTTGGACGTCATAAATACTGTTATCTTTTTTAAACTGTTTTGAAATGGCGGGCAATTCTGCCCCAGAGATCCAAATTTTTAATTCAGCATCCAAATCAAAGTGACCTGCCGTTTCTATACTGAAACGCGAAATACTTTTATATGGTACAGACATATACTCAACTTTTTTACCTGTCAGTCCTTGCTTATCAACAAAAATTAGTCGTAAGTCTGTGAATACAATTAAATCTCTGACTAATTTATAAGCAAGCTCGATTCTTTCATTCGAACCGATTATGCTGCTTAATTCTTTTTCTAGTTCTTTCACATCTGTTTCACTTGCATTTCCCAACAACCCATTTAAAAAGCCCATTTAATCAACTCCATTTTTTGTTCATATAAAAATTTAAGATTTGTAGCTTAATTTAATTATCTACTTTCTTGCTAATGTTTGCAAAATATTCGATAATCATCTACTTGATTTTCTTTTACACCTGTAATAAAATTATTACATATGAAACATATAAAAAATGGAGACAAATTACTTCTTGTTCTTGAAGCATTATCAAACCCATACCGTTTGAAAATTATCGCTATCTTGAAAAATGAAAAGAAATATGTCAGCCAACTAGCAAGAGAGCTTGGAATCAGTAGACCGTTATTATATTTACATCTTCAAAAATTAGAAAATGCAGAATTAATTAAAGGTCATCATGAAATTTCTGAAGATGGAAAAGCAATGAAGTATTATGTGTTAATCCCTTTTTCGCTTCCTTTATCAGAGGAATTAATTGCAAACCTGGCTGATAGTGTCACGATTAAGAAAAGAAAGGAGTAAATAAAAAAATATTTTAGGGGGAACAAAATGCAAATATTTAGTATGATCAATCTCTTTATCGTAAGTATTCCTATTCTAATTGTACTTGGTTTCATATTTTATTTAGCAAGATATATGAAAAGAGCGGAAACTCGAGCAGATGAGAAGTTGAACTTAGAAAAAGAAAACATAGCTTATCAAAAAGAACAAATAGAAGCACTCCACAAATTGAAAGAAAGAATTGTGAACATCGAAAAATTGTTAAATGAGACAAATTAAAGGAGATAAACGATGAGCGTTCTTTTATTATTCTTGCCAACTTTAATTCTTTATATTTTTATTCCAGCTTTGCTGATTTTTATTCTCGTACGTTTTCTAAAAAGAAAAGAAGCACGAGCTATAGAAAGACTAAAAGTAGAAAAGGAAAGCCTTTCGATACATAAACAGCAAATGACCATTATTAATGACTTAAATAAAGAACTTTACGCGATTGAAAAAATGCTAAAAGATGTAGAATAATCTACACCATTTAGCATTTTTTTCTTTATCTTCATACATTATTCATTCAAAAAAGGGAAAAATAGTATTAAGACTAGGAAGGAATGAAGTGATGTATGAAAAGACAAACAAATTTACCATTGATAATCATGGTTATCCTCGTAATTATTATTCAACCTTTAAATGCTTTCGCCATTTCACCGAATGTTGTTATTACAAAACAATATAAAAATATTGAAGAACTAAAATATCCATCCCTTGTTAGTGCTCCTAACAACAAAGCGCAGAATAGCGTGAACAAAATCTTATTACAACATATAAAAGCATCGTATAATCAATACATAAAGTTGATGAAAGAAATGGAAAACCTAAAAAAAGATCCAATTTGCAAAGAATCAGCATCTGCCTGTCAGTTTGAATATATAACCAACTATCAAGTCAAATATAACCAAAATAATAAATTAAGCATTTTGTTTTCTGACTATCAATTTACCGGGGGAGCACATGGGAATACAGTGATAACAACCTATAATTTCGACCTCAAATCAGGAAAGCTATTAACATTAGATGACTTTCTACCTTCCAAGGAACATTATGGCAAAGTCACAACTTATGCGATAGCATATATGAAAAAACACCCAGAAATTTTTTACTCAGATGCAAAAGAATTCACCGATTTTAAAGTGACAGACGAAACGGATTTCTATTTAGCAGATAACGGGATAGTGCTCATTTTCCAGCAATATGAAGTTGCCCCGTATGCTTCTGGCAATCCTTCGATATTCATCCCGGCATCTGTATTCTCTATATAAGGAATAATAATTTAAAAAGTAAAGGTGCATTATTATACATTGCTTGAAGCCGAAACAGCTTCATCTAAAAAACCGATTCTGAAAGAGTTATTTTATGCGAACTAAAATAACTCTTTCAGAATCGTATTATAATTAATGAAAAACACGAATAATCATTAGAAGATCGTATGCAGGCTTCTAATAATTATTCGTGTTCGTCTTTTTAGTGGATATTCAACTGCTATTTTCCTTTATTTTTTCTTTGTCTCTCTATTTCTGCTTGCAGGCGGCCTTCAGGAGCAAAGTCTTTTTCCCAATTTGGCGGCTTAATAATTTTACCATCTTCTTCTCTAAATCTTGGTTTACCATCTTCAAATAGCTTACCCATATTTGCTTCTTGAACAATTTGGAAGAGAGAAAATGGTTCAACACCAGCAATGACAAAACTTCCTTGATTAAAGTATTCTACATCCGTTAAAGCATCCATTTGTGCTACTAATTTATCGTCAACGGGTTTCTTTTCCGAAAGTATTTTATCAGCAGCTTTATTTAGTCCCTTTAAAAACTGCTCATATAATGCTTTAAATTTACTTTCGTCCCCTTCTGCTGTTGCATATAAAAATTCTACTAACTCTTCTCCAGTCCAAACTGCTCGATTAACAGCTGTTTTTTCTGCGATTGCAGTAGGTTCTGCAGCTACTTCATGTCCAAATGCTTCATGAAATTTTTTTACCATATGATACATTGTATTATTATCCATTATTACTCCTTCTCACAACTTTAGCCAATTCCCTCAACTAGTCTAGCTTGGTTTAGTTAAGAATTGCTGACTTAATTAATTAATCATAGATATTGTACCATTAGATTCCCTGTTTTGCAGGGGATTCGATTAATTTTAAAAAATTTCACGGCAAAAGGCTTCTATATCTTTTATATAACACCTTTAAAATCCTATTATAATAATCTTTTTCAAATAGTGAAAAAACACTAATTTACTACAGTTTAATAGCCTGTTATAATACTAGAGGGAAAGAGGTGTTTAATCAATGGAGATATTTAGTATTCAAGAATTAGAAAAAGTAATACGTCATGTCGAAATTGAAGGACAAGGGGGAATTTTTCAAGAAGAAACAGGGAAACAACCTAAAGATTATCCGAAGGAATTCCTTGGTCGTATCGTTAATTACATTACTGATAATCAGTTAATTAAAAAAATCCAGAAATTAACCGATGATGAAGCACTTCACTTATTTGTAAAATCAGTATACGTTGTCTGTATTAAGGATTTACATAGCGCTGATGATATCCAGGAACAAGATCTTGTACAAAAAGTTTTTTCTGATTATTTAAAAGAAACATCGATGGCCTAATAAAATATAAATATATTTTGCAACATAACAAAGACTAGGATGGCTTCCACCCTAGTCTATTTTTTCCATTGATTTAGTACGGTACATATTACTGTATATAAGCTTTGTCGGATTTTTTTTGTATAATTTTTCATATTTCTTGTGGGCCATTAAGTTATCTTTCCAATTAGGAGGAAAGACGATTTTCTCTTTTAATTCTTGAAAAATACTCATGTTTTTCCCACCCTTATCTAGATGATAATCTTCGTATACCCGCTTCCACTCCTTCTTTAAACCTAATTTTCCTAATCCATTTTTATTTTTTAGTATGGAAAGGATTTTCCCAAAAAGAATCACACAATAGTTGTACTTCCCTCCATCTTTGCGTAAAATAAATAAATAGTTATCTATTTTTTAAAGGACAGGAAGTTAATTATGACAAAATTCGGTTGGTTTTTATCGTTGGTTGGATTTCTTGCAATCTTAAGTAGTATTCTTTATCCATTTGATGTTATTAGTAAGCAAACAGTCTTGATTCTTCTTTTTGGAGGCGCTGGAACTATGTTTGTTGGTTCAATGATTAGAAATTTATCCCTTCTTAAAAAAATTCCAAAATAACTGGAGGAAAACGGGAATACTAAGCTAATGCCCCATTTCTATCCAGTCACAAGGCTGTCTCTACAAACGGGACAGCCCTTTTCAATCAAGAGGAGGAAGGAAAATGGAAATTAGACAGCTACATTACTTCGTTGAAGTGGTGAAACAAAAAAATATGACAAAAGCCTCGGACAAGCTGCATATTTCACAGCCTGCTCTAAGTAAAGCGATCAAAAGCTTAGAAGCGGAGATTGGCTTAACCTTAATTCACCGTTCCAATAAAACCCATGAACTTACAGATGCAGGCTCAGTAGTTTATGAATATGGACAAAAAATTATTGCTCAGGTGGAAGAAATGTCATCCACCTTGCATGATATGACCAATTTAACAAGAGGAAATATTAATATTGGTCTTCCGCCGATCATTGGAAGCTTATTCTTCCCCAAAATAATCGCCGCATTTCATAAAGCATATCCAAATATCCAAATAAATATAAAAGAATATGGGGCGGCAAAAGTTGTGAAAAGTGTCGAAGAGGGTGAATTTGAAATGGGTGTCGCTGTTCTTCCTTTAGCAGATGAGGCTTTTAACGTCTTCCCACTTGTAAAGGAAGAAATGAAATTAATAGTACCTGTATCTCATCGGCTTGCAAATAAAAAGAAGGTGCAAATGAAAGAATTAAAAGAAGAAGAATTTATTTTTTACAGTGAAGAATTCGCCTTATATGAAATTATGCGCAAAAAGTTCATTCAAGAAGGATTTGAACCAAATATTATCTTCAAAAGCTCCCAGTGGGACTTTATGGTTGAGATTGTGGCAGCGAACCTAGGAATTTCGATTCTCCCCGAATCAATATGCAATCGAGCAAATAATAATCAAGTTCGGTTTGTTGATTTAGAACCTATTACCAATTGGGAACTAGTTATCATTACGAAAAAGGATCGCTATTTATCCGTTGCTAGCAGAAGATTCATTGACTTTGTTCTTAACAATGAATAAGGTCTATATAGCTCTGCTAGCATCATTATAACTATTAGTTATATTAACTATAATTACTATGTATTTTACGAATAACCAAGTTAAGCGTATGATATTCATATACGAAACAGATGGAAGATTTCATTCCATCAAATGAATATCAGAAGGTGATCTCATTGAAGAATATAGTGATAATTGCTGGGCAAATCATATTCCTTCACGTTTTTCTTTTTATCGGGATGGGAATTAAAATGATTGTTACGATACCAATTCCTGCTTCAATGATTGGATTAATAATTCTTTTTATTGGATTAAAGCTTAAATTAGTGAAAGTGGAATGGGTAGAAAAAGGAGCAGCTTGGCTGCTTGCAGAATTGTTATTATTTTTTATTCCATCAGCTGTTGGAATTGTTAATTATAACGAAATTTTCAATATAAAAGGAATTGAAACAGTCTTACTAATTGCAATAAGCACATTTTTTGTTATGGGGGCTACTGGTTTTACTGCTGAAAAAATTTATAACAGAAAGAGACGTTTTAGCAAATGATCAAAATTATTATTCTTACCATTATGACTTATGTACTTTATCGAATAGCAAAAGCATGTTATAAAAAATATAATATGCCGCTATTTCACCCATTATTAGTTACCCCCATCTTGCTCATCTTATTTATTACTGTTTTTCATATTCCAGCAACAACTTATATGGAATCAGCTCAGCCTTTAACCCATTTATTGGGTCCAGCGACTATCGCTTTTGCTGTTCCTATTTATAAAAATTTACATTTATTGAAAAAGCATTTTTCCATTATTATAGTCAGTGTAACAACAGGCACATTGGTTGCTATCTTTTCATCCTATTTATTATCTATTTTGATTCGATTAAACAATGATTTTATTATGAGTATTTTACCGCGTTCCATAACTACCCCTATCGCTATTGTTGTTTCAGAAGAAATCGGTGGTCTGCCGACATTAACAACAATATTCGTCATTATAACAGGGGTTCTTGGAGGAATTATAGGTCCTTATGCTATAAAATGGCTGTCCCTTCGTTCTCCCATTGCAAAAGGCTTAGCGCTTGGAATGGGAGCACATGGGGTTGGAACATCAAAAGCAATGGAAATTGGTGAACAAGAAGCAACCTTCTCGACATTAGCCATGATATTAGCAGCATGGATCACTGTCCTATGGGGTACATCCTTAATTCCATTAATGCTTAGCTTGACTGTATGATTAATCGAGTTTTAGGGACAAAAAATTTTATTGGAGCTGCATTAAAAACGCAAAAATAGTGCTAGAGACATTAAACTCCTAAGGAAAGGTGAATGTCTCTAGCACTATGGAATGTTCGATAAAAATGATCAAAAGAGCTCAAACGATATATGTTTGCATTTATGTATTTATTTGCGTTTATTTTAAGCTGGAAAATAAACACAAATATCAAAAAAATCTCCATCAGTGGTTTGGACCATACAAGATTTATCCCACTAAATATAACCTTCAGTGGAAAAGTCTTGTGAGGTCCATCCTATTTTGGAAAATTCCTCTTTTATTTTGAATATATACTATTATTATTTACTACTTGAAGCTCTCTAGTTGTTTTTACCATGTCACTTCCGCAGATTGGGCACTTTGGTGTCTCACTGCTTTTAAAATTATCACGAATCCAACATTTACATGTGTCTGATGTACAATCCCAAACCACCACTTCTTCTTTAACAATTTCTTCATTATTTCTTCTACCAAATCCCATTGCCAAATGAAGCACCTCCAGGAAGCTAATTATTTGTTAAAACTTCGATTCCCATATTCGTTCATAAAAGTAAATCATTTACTGCTACGAACTAAATAATGAACTACAAAACGATAGTTTTAACTGGATAAAAATAAAAAACACTTGTAAACCAGAGAAAAACATAAAAATCCCTAAACAAGTGTAAACAAAAAATATGAACAAAATCTATTATTAAATATACCATATCCTGATAAAAATGTCAAACTGTTTATTATGCCATACTTTCTACCCTCAATGCAAATATTATTTTAAAAAACTACTTTATTTTTTTAAAATCGATTAGAGAGCAATTTAGTCCTAGCAAGAATACAATTAGCTATTCCCGCTTTTATATGATATTATTTTCAGAGTGAAACCACTATAATATTGTTGCGAATTTATTGGAGGTTTATGGAGTGAACATTAAAGAATATACTGTTGAGGAAATTAAAGATCCTACCGGCATTCTTGCTGGTCAGCGCTTTGAATTTTTTCTTACTGTCGAGTTTGATGAGGAAGATGAATTAGCAGATGAAGATCATTTACAAATAAAAATCTTATTTTCAGTAGACGAAAATGGATCCCGTATATTGAATTATCATTTTTATAATAGTTTAGAAAATAAATATTTGGATTATGGTTTAGAGGATGAAGAATTAGAACAAATACAAGCATTTTGCAAGCAGCATTATTTAGAGGATTAATATTAAACCAATGCCGTTCAGATGGAATTACGCTAATAAAGCTGGAGAAAATAATCTCCAGCTTTTTTCTTTATACTTCTACCGATTTTCCATCCTCTACAATATGGTGCATTAAATGAGCCAGATAGTGAATAGGGCCAAAGTCCTCTTCCTCTTCTTCGCCTTCTTCATATTGGAGATCATTTAGGTGCAAGGCAACAAATTGATAAAAATCTTTTAGTTGAAAACTAAAGCATGCTGTTGGTTCTTCCTTTTCTTCTTCATATTGCAGAACTAAGTATGATTCTTTACCGTGTTCATCTTCAGCGTCAAAATAAATAAAGAATCCGATATTTGTATCTAATTCAAATAATTGACGTGTACCGCCACTGGTAACACGATTAAAATCGTCCTCACTTAGTTTTTGCACAATCATTTGGTCTACTCCATCTTCTACATGAAAATTCACTGTAAATTCTTTCATGGTCTGCACCTCTTTCTTTCTCTATATCACTTAACAGATCAAAACTAACTCCACTTTAAACTCAATGTGGAACACAGCTGCATGATCCGTAAGAAACAAACATCAAGGAAATTTTTTCCCGCTTGATGAAAGTATTCTATCTTATTTTATCCAAACAGTTTCCATTTAGCAAAAAAAGAGCCCCGTAGGACTCTTCCTTACATTTTATAGTTTTGTTACATTTACAGCCTGCGGCCCGCGGCTGCCTTCTTCTATATCAAAATTAACTTCTTGACCTTCGTCTAAAGTTTTGAATCCTTCTGTTTGGATTGCTGAATAATGTACAAATACATCTTCTCCGCCATCTACTTCGATAAATCCAAAGCCTTTTTCTGAATTAAACCATTTTACTTTACCTGTTGCCATTTTTTTATTGCCTCCTAGATTTAAATAACAAGGATATATCCTATCCTTCATTTAACTAGTTTCCCCAATTTATTTCTTTTAAAACGCTGAAACATTAAATTCCATTATTTTCTTCCTACTATTAGGGAGACATAGGTATAAAGTAAACTTAAAACGATTACTTACTTCTGTTACGACTTCTAGGTCTTCTATCACCAGAAGAGTTTGGGCGTTTTCTATCATAGCTGCCTCGTTCTCCCCCACGATCAGAACGACGTCTACGATTACCGCCGCCAGATCGGTTATCTTTTTTCTTTGAACGCAGTGGCTCAACAGCCGTTAATTTAACTGGTGTAGCATCTGGCTCTTTTGTAAGAAGCTTCAATGCTGCTGCAAGTAGTGTTACAGAATCTGTTTCTTCTAATAAACCTTCTGCAACTCGCTTATACTCTGCATAGTCATTTTCTTCGATTGTTTTGGCAATTTTACTAATTGTTGCTTGTTGGTTTCCAGCTAACACATCTGTTAGAGAAGGAATCGGCTTTTTCGTCATTGATTTCTTCGTCACATTTTCAATAATACGTAAATGATCAAGTTCTCTAGGAGAAACAAATGTTACAGCAAGACCTTTTTTACCAGCACGTCCTGTTCTACCGATTCGGTGAACATAGCTTTCTGGATCTTGTGGGATATCAAAGTTATAAACATGAGACACACCGCTGATGTCAAGTCCTCTAGCTGCTACATCTGTTGCTACCATAATATCAATGCTTTGTTCCTTGAAACGACGAATTACTTGGTCACGTTTACCTTGTGGAATATCACCATGAATTCCTTCTGCAGAGTATCCACGTTTAATAAGACCTTCCACCACTTCGTCCACACGTCTCTTCGTACGACCAAAGACAATAGCAAGTTCAGGTGATTGAATATCCAGCAAGCTGCATAATACATCAAATTTTTGACGTTCTTGTACTTCGATATAATGTTGCTCAATGTTTGTAACAGTCATTTCTTTCGCTTTCACTCTTACAACTTGAGGTTCAACCATAAATCTTTCAGCAAGGCTTTGAATTCTTTTCGGCATTGTTGCTGAAAACAATAACGTTTGACGAGACTCTGGAGTTTCGCTTAAGATTCTTTCAATATCATCAATGAAGCCCATGTTAAGCATTTCATCTGCCTCATCAAGAACAATCATTTTTAAATCTTGTAAACGAATTGTCTTACGCTCAATATGGTCAATTAATCGACCAGGTGTAGCCGCAATAATTTCCGGCTTCTTTTTAAGTCCGCGAATTTGGCGGTTAATGTCTTGTCCACCGTATATTGGCAGGGTACGGATTCCTTTTACTGAGCCAATACGATTTAATTCTTCTGCTACTTGGACTGCTAATTCTCTCGTTGGAGCAATAACTAGTCCTTGAACTGCTTTGCCAACCTCAATTTTTTCTAATAAAGGCACACCAAAGGCAGTTGTTTTACCAGTACCTGTTTGAGCTTGTCCAATCATGTCCTTACCTGATAATGCAATCGGAATCGCCTGCGCCTGAATTGGTGTTGGCTCTTCAAATCCCATATTTGATAATGCTTTTTCTAAACTGCTGCTTAATTTAAAATCTGAAAAAGTTGTCAATACTTTTTCCTCCTTGTTATTGTACTCCGTTGATTGATATTCCTTAGAATATAGGACCAGAAATGTCGTAGGATAGGATCTTTATCATTTTTAAATGAATGGATCCCACTAATTTTAGCGCATGATTACTCTTATATAGACCTTAAAACACCGCCCTATTATTAGGGACATTATTTGTTTAGAAAATACCAACCTAGAGTGTATTGTTTTATTTTGTTATAAATATATACTCTCCATTTTATTTCACTTTTTTTCATTTTCCAAAACATTAAGGTAAATAGGACCAATTAAAAGCCTGCATACCATACTTTAGTGGGAAATTATGTGGTTTTTTAACGGATGAATATAATGAAGTTGATGGAGAATTTTTTATCCAAATGCTAATCTAAGCCATTGATTTTTGTTATTCTTCCTTTCAATGAAAAACAAAAGCTTTATGGGAAACATCATTAAAAAAGGTGATGCATTTTGAAAGGCATCACCTTTTTTTGTTTTCTTATTAAGCTTTAGTTACGTTAGAAGCTTGTGGTCCACGGTTACCTTCAACGATTTCAAAAGTTACGTCTTGGCCTTCTTCTAAAGTTTTGAAACCTTCTGTTTGAATTGCAGAGAAGTGAACAAATACGTCTTGACCTTCAGAAGACTCGATGAATCCAAAACCTTTTTCTGCGTTAAACCATTTTACTTTACCTGTGTTCATTGTAAAACCTCCAAAAATGTGTTACACACTAAGCACCTAATATAACTTTTAGGAATCGATACGTCATTCAACATGAAAAAGCCGTAACTGAAATGATGTAGAAGAAATCGCCTACATACATTGCAGCTACGACCACCTTATCCATAAAACATATACCGAACTTAATTGCGTTACACTTATAATATAATTTTTTTACGTTTTTGTCAATAACGTTTTCAAAACTTATAATATTACACCAATAATAGATTTTTCCTGTTTAATTTTTTAACGTTATTCCCCGATTGCTGCTTCTGCAGAGTCAACCGTATGCTTTAACAGCATACTAATCGTAACTGGTCCAACTCCTCCTGGAACCGGGGTAATGGCAGAGGCTTTTTCTAAACAAGCTTCATAATCAACATCTCCGATATTGCCTTTATTATAGCCGGCATCCAAAATAACGGCACCTGGTTTAATCCATTCACCTTGAATAAAATTAGGTTTTCCAACAGCAGCAATCACAATGTCTGCTTGTCTGACATGATTTTCTAAATGAACCGTTCTTGAGTGGCAGGTTGTCACGGTTGCATCTTTATTTAAAAGCAATGCAGAAACAGGCTTTCCTAAAATTGGACTACGCCCTACTACTACCGCATGTTTTCCATTAACTTCTATATTATAATGCTCCATAATTTTCATTATAGCTGCTGGAGTACAGGATGGATATTTACCAAATCCTAAAGCTGTTTGCCCATATCCAAAACTAGTAACACCGTCCACGTCTTTCTCAATCTCAATTGCTTCAAATGCTTTCCGTTCATCTATATGGCTTGGAACTGGATGTTGTAAAAGAATCCCATGCACCTTTTCATCCTTATTTAATGAATGAATCGTTGCTAACAACTCTTCTGTTGTTGTTTGTTTATCTAAATGAATTTTTCTTGATTCTATGCCGAGCTTTGCACATGCATTCCCTTTCATTCGTACATACGTTGCGGATGAAGGATCATCGCCAACTAATATTGTTGCCAAGCATGGAGTAATCCCTTTTTCCTTTAAAGCACTTATTCTTCCTCTTAATTCATCTTTTACTGCATTTGCTACTACATTTCCGTCTAAAATTAATTTTTCCGACATGTATATACCTCCTGGTAAATTATAAAAAAGAAGTGCTTTTTTGCCCTTCTGCCCAGACGACCGGCTATACATATACACAGCTCCCATATGGTTATTTCCATTTATGTCGTCAGTCACTATGTATTGATAAGTTCATTTGTATCATATCATAGCTCCCTTTCAAATAAAATAATCTTCCCGTTATTTTATTTGAAAGATAGTGGAAAGTACCAGATTAGCTTTATCAAATATAAAAGGACCTTTTAAGTCTGATGATCAACTCAGATTTAAAAGGTCCCATTCATGTATTCATCGATCGAATACAATTAAGCAATGCATATATTTAAGGAAATACACTTCTATTAAAAATGGTGTAATGCCTAAAACAACGAAAGCCCTACCTCTCTTTCATCCTTACGGTTCCTAGACCGCGCCAGTGTGAATTTAGGGTGAATTGTGCAGAACACAAAAATACATTTTTGAAAAAATAATGGAAGGATTAATCCGCATTAGGAAGGATTTAAATGTGTTTTTGAAGATAAATGGAGTGTAATTGTTTTGAATGCTATTATATAGTTGTTCCGTATACTTATAAATTTCCTGTTACTTTACACAATAATTCTACAAAATTCTGTTAAACCTCAAATACATACAAGGAACATCTTATCGCAAAATTTGCTTATAGTCAACTATTAGTTTCCCTATTTTTGTAAAAACGCTTATTTTGTGGAAGGGTTAATCGATATTCTCACTATTATCAGGCACTCGTTTCCCTCCATTTCATACACTTAATTACCATGTTGTAATCAATGAGCTTCCTATCCTGTTGTCTGCTCGAGGCGACCGCATGAATCACTTACGTGCGGTCGCTTCGAGCTAACCAACCTATCATTTGTTCTAAAGAATTTCATTAAATGGGAAAGCCTTATTTCCTATTAACTTTCCATTACCCTGCAAACGGAATAGTTGCTTTGTGTATTTCTTTTTCTAGTTCGGCTGTTAGGGTATTAGTTCTTTCGGTGCTCCAATCGTAATATTCTGCCATGTATTCAATTACTGCATCTTTTACTTCCTTTACTTTAGCAATATCAAATAAAAGCATTCCTGTCCGTCTTAGTAGTACATCTGTCGGAGTTATTGCATATTCATATTCCATTGCATAGTGAATCCGTGCAAGTAGGACTGGGGAAAGTTCTTCATATTTCCCGCTTAACTCCTTTGCAATTTCATAAAGAATAGGCGCATTACTGCCATATAGCCTTGCAATGTTTTCTGCTTCCTCTTTTGAAAGTCCTCCATTCATTCCCTTTGATACAACATCTTGGATATACGTAGAAAAACCTTTTGAACCACCAACATCTCCACCAGAGATTGGCATCGACTTTGTCATACATTGTTTAAATGACTTCCCCGTCTTCTCTTGCAATCTAGTGGAAACAAGATTAACAACTGTTTCAGCCATTTTACGATACCCCGTTAATTTCCCTCCAGCAATAGTAATAAGCCGACTGTCAGACTCCCAGATTTCATCCTTGCGAGAAATTTCAGAGGGATCTTTTCCATCTTCCAAAATCAATGGTCTAACTCCCGCCCAGCTTGACTCCACATCTTCTGCGGAAACGGAGATCGAAGGAAACATAAACTTAATTGCTTCTAAAAGATAATCTCTATCTTCTTTCGACATCGAAGGATGAATGGGATCTTCACTATAAAAAGTATCTGTTGTCCCAACATATGTTTTTCCATCCCGTGGAATAGCAAAAACCATTCTCTTATCTGGTGTATCAAAATAAATCGCTTGTTTTAAAGGAAATACAGATTGATCAATAACTAAATGAACCCCTTTTGTCAGCTGAAGCGCTTTACCTTTTCGGCTTCCATCAATCGTTCTTAATGTATCAACCCATGGTCCAGTTGCATTTACCACAACATTGGCATAAATAGGGTAAACCGTATTTGTGATAAGATTTCTAACTTCTACACCTTCTACTTTTCCGTTTTTATCATATAGGAAGTTCTCTACTTTCGTATAGTTAATCGCAGCTGCACCACAATCTACGGCCTTTTTCATTACTTCTACAGTCAGTCGGCTGTCATCTGTGCGATACTCCACATAATACCCTCCGCCTTTAAGACCATCTTTCTTAATTAATGGCTCTTTTGCAAGTGTTTCTTCTTTCGATAGCATTTTTCTTCGTTCCGATTTTTTTACTCCAGCTAAGAAATCATATACTCTTAGACCAATATTGGTGGAAAATTTTCCAAACGTTCCTCCTTGGTGTAACGGAAGTAACATCCATTCTGGTGTAGTTACATGTGGTCCATTTTCATACACCACTTCTCTCTCCTTCCCTACTTCTGCAACCATCTTCACTTCAAATTGCTTTAAATAGCGGAGACCACCATGGACGAGCTTTGTTGATCTGCTTGAAGTTCCTGCTGAAAAATCCTGCATTTCTACAAGAGCAACTTCCATTCCTCTAGCTGCGGCATCTAAAGCAATTCCCGCTCCTGTAATACCTCCCCCGATCACTAACACATCAAATTTATTATTCATTAACTGTTGTTGTATTTTTTCTCTACTACTTGGCTTCTTTTGCAAAGTAAAACCCTCCCTATACTTAAAAAACTTGTTAGTTTAATAATTTCCTTTCGTAATACATTCAAAACAATTTAGTTTGTACATGATCTATATACAAACAAAAAGAGACCACAAAGTTACATTACCAATAGAACGATAATGCTTTGTGGTCTCTCCATTTCTCCAGACAAAAAATATTAACTTGTGTTTATTATATCATATTAACCTAGATATTCATAGTATTTATACTATTATATTAAACTTTAAAACAGTAGGTTCCCCTTTTATTTAAAAGCCATTGTAGCCTTAACAGCTTTCTTCCATCCAGCATATAATCCTTCTCTTGTCTCTTCCTCCATTTTTGGTTCGTAGGAACGATCTAGGCTCCATTGTTCCGCAATTTCCTTTTGATCTTTCCAGAAACCAACAGCTAAACCAGCAAGATAAGCTGCTCCTAATGCAGTTGTCTCATTTATAACTGGTCTTTCCACAGGAACATTTAATATATCTCCCTGGAACTGCATAAGGAAATTGTTTCGAACGGCTCCTCCATCAGCTCGTAATGTTTTAACTTGAATATTCGAATCAGATTCCATAGCAGCCAGAACATCTTTTGTTTGATAGGCAAGTGATTCTAGTGTTGCCCGAATAAAATGCTCTTTTGTTGTCCCTCTAGTTACTCCAAACATTGCCCCTCGCACATCACTGTCCCAGTATGGAGTTCCTAATCCAACAAACGCTGGTACAATATAAACTCCATCTGTAGAATCTACTCTGCTTGCATAGTCTTCGCTGTCTTTCGCATCTTTTATCATTCTTAAGCCATCTCTTAGCCACTGGATAGCAGATCCTGCCACAAATATACTTCCTTCAAGGGCATAATTTACTTTTCCATCTATCCCCCATGCGATTGTTGTTAACAAGCCATGGTCTGATTTTACTGCTTTTTCACCTGTGTTCATTAACATAAAGCAGCCCGTACCATAAGTATTTTTCGCCATTCCCGCTTCAAAACATGCCTGACCAAATAAAGCAGCCTGTTGATCTCCTGCCACTCCTGCAATTGGAATTCTATTTCCAAAGAAATGTCCTTCCACTGTATGAGCATATATTTCAGAAGATCCTTTTACTTCTGGGAGCATCGATTTTGGAACTGTTAATATTTCAAGTAGTTCTTCATCCCATTTTAATTCATAGATATTAAACATTAACGTACGTGAAGCATTTGTATAGTCTGTTACATGCGCTTTTCCACCAGATAATTTCCAAATTAGCCATGTATCAATTGTACCAAATAATAAATCCTCGTTTTCTGCTTTTTGTCTAGCTCCATCTACATGATCTAAAATCCACTTTACTTTGGTACCTGCAAAATAAGCATCAATTAAAAGTCCTGTTTTATCACGGAAAAGCTGATTATATCCTTGTGCTTTTAGTTCTTCACAAATTTCATTTGTTTGTCTTGATTGCCATACAATGGCATTGTATACGGGCGCCCCAGTATTTTTATCCCATACAACAGCCGTCTCCCGTTGATTGGTAATCCCAATACCTTCTATTTGTTCCGGCTTAATATCTGATTCTGATAAAACTGTCGCAATAACAGCTAAAATAGAACCCCATATTTCATTTGCATTATGTTCAACCCATCCTGGCTTCGGAAATATTTGTGTGAATTCCTTTTGGGCCACATGCACAATATCCCCTTTTTTGTTGAAAATAATCGCCCTTGAGCTTGTTGTCCCTTGATCTAATGATAATATAAATTTTTCCATGAATAAAACCTCCCATTAGTAAATGATTATGCTACTTTTTTACCAATACTTTTACTTTCCCCTTTTGTCTTAAAAAATGCAAGTAATAATACAATGACAGTAATCGCTATTACAATCCAAAAGCTTGATAAGACAACCCCTTTAAAGATATACGTATAAAAAACGGCTGCTAGTGATCCGCCTAAAATGGGACCAACAACTGGTATCCAAGCATATCGGAAATTGGATGATCCTTTGCCGGCAATTGGTAAAACAAAATGGGCAATTCTTGGACCAAGGTCACGTGCAGGATTAATAGCATAGCCAGTTGTTCCCCCTAATGACATCCCAATTACAACAATAAGCAAGCCTACAGCAAGCGGGTTCAATCCCTCAGCAAAACTATTTGCTCCAATAAACAATAAGCCAAGCACTAACATAAACGTCCCTATCAATTCGCTTAATATATTTCCAAAGGTATGTGGAATAGCAGGACCTGTTGAAAAGACTGCTAATTTTGCTTCCGCATCCTTTGTTGCACCCCAATGCGGGAGATAGTGTAAATATACAATACATGCACCTAAAAAAGCGCCAATCATTTGTGCCAAAATATACGGCAATACTTGATTCCAAGCAAAATCACCAGTGATTGCAAGCGCGATGGTAACAGCTGGATTTAAATGGGCACCACTAATACTTCCGACAGCAAATGCTCCCATTGTAACTGCCAATCCCCAGGCAAGAGTAATCACAATCCACCCTCCACCATTAGAGAACGCTTTCTTTAAATTCGCACCAGCTACAACGCCTCCCCCAAATATAATCAAAATCATGGTACCAACAACTTCTCCCATAAACGCAGACATCAAAATCCCCCTTTTCCTTGTTTCACTCTGTTAAAATTCTGACAATGAATTATATTAAACTGCTTTACCCCTAAACTACCATCATACTAACATTTATTTTTATCATTACAGAGTGATTGTCATATAACATGCAAAAAAAGGAGAACACGACAGATTAAGCCACTAAAATTATGGTGACTACTGCGTGTATCTCCTTTTCTCCAACACATTAAATTAACTTGTAAGGTTATTGTAAACGCTTCCTGTTGGTCTGTCAATTATTTTTATTGTTTTCACTATAAAAAAATTATTTACTTTATTTTTTGCCATAATTCTTTTTTAGAAGTAGTTATACTAGTAGCCCCTGCTTCAATTGCATTGCTTATATCCTTATCCGTGCGAATCAAACCACCTGCAAGAATGGGTACATTTAAACTCTCTTTAATTTCTTTAATCATCCAAGGCATTGTTCCTGGAAGCACTTCGATATAATCTGGATGTGTTCGTTGTACTAGTTTAACGCTTTTCGCTATTGCATGACTATCAAGGAGAAATACCCTTTGAATTGCTATCACGTTTTTCTGCTTTGCTTTTAAAATAACCGATGATTTTGTAGATATAAGTCCATATGGTTTAAATTCTTGACAGATAAACTCTGTTCCAAAATCATCACTTTTCAATCCTTGGATTAAATCAACATGATAAATCATTTTCTTATTTGCTTTTTTTGCAAGCAAGCTTATATGTTTTAACTGTGAAACATGTACCTCTAAAAATACGCCAATTTCATAATCGCTTTTTAAAAACGCTTCGAATTCCTTCATATTTGATGATGCTGGAATAATAGGTTGATTCATTTCATTTCCCCCAAAAAGTTTCATTCTTAATCTCTTCATGACCATTCAAGGCTTCCCAACATTCACTACCGTTTCGTTTTAAATTCATATAGGCGAAATGCTAATATGCAAACAGCAGAATAGGCGATACCTATTGAGTAGCCACCTACAACATCTGTTGGATAATGGACACCTAAATATACTCTGCTTGTTCCTATTAAAAGAATAAGCATACAAGCAATTATGTAAGCCATCACTTTCTTTCCAGTTGAATTAAGCAAATGTATACATAAGTACGCACATGAGCTGAAGAAAATAAGAGAACCCATAGAGTGTCCACTTGGAAAACTATAGCCTTTTTCTATTATAACAGGCAATATATCCGGACGCTCTCTTTTGAAGAACCATTTAAGAAGCGTATTTAATAATGCACCAAAACCATTAGCAGAAATAAAAAAAATGGCTAAAGCATACTTTTTCTTCCATAGTAAAAGTACTGTAATAATTAGTATCGCTGCTGCGATAAACAAAATAGACCCTAAAAAGGTTATTCGTTCAACCCATATTGTTAATTCGTCTGAAATAAATGATTGAGTAAAATGGATGATTGTATCATCAAATGAAATAATATCTGAGCTCTTTACATGTCTTGCAATAATATAAAATAGCCCGCTAAAAATCAGGATAACTGCTAACATTACACCGATATATTTTGACGTTATTCTTCTCTCCATGTAAATCCCTCGCTGTTATATTTTAGTGCTAGCTATTTCGCAGTAGCTAGCACTTTATTTTTAAGCTTCTTTGACAACTTTCTTTCTTGTGGTCTTTTTCTTTTTTTCCTCTGTTTTCTTACTAGGCTTTGTATTATCAATAGATGCTTGTAGTGCAGCCATTAAATCCATGACATTCGATTCCCTTGGTTTATCTGTGCCTGTCACTACCTCTTTGCCAGCTTTCTTTGCTTCAATCAATTCAAGAAGAGCTGTTCTGTATTCATCTGTATATTTCTCTGGCGTAAATTCAGTGGTTAATTGATCAATTAATAAAATCGCTGTTTCTAATTCTTTTTTCTCTATTTGATTTACTTCCGGAACATTTGGTACATCGTCCACCTTACGAACTTCATCAGGAAAATGAATAGTTTCCATTACGAGAGTATTTTCATAAACCCGAATAATTGCCAGCTGTTCTTTGGAGCGAATAATAATTTTCGCAATTCCCACTTTCCCTGTCTCAAGTAAGGCTTGTCTTAATAAAGCATATGCCTTATTACCACCCTCACCGGAAGACATATAATAACATTTTTCAAAGTAAATAGGATCAATCTCTTCCATCTTCACAAAATCAATAATCTCCACTGCTTTATCTTCATTCTCTTTGTGCAGGTTTTTCAAATCTTCTTCATCAAGCACAACATATTTTCCTTTTGCATATTCATATGCCTTTACGATTTCTTCTGGAGCAACTTCATTTCCACAAGCAGAACATTTCTTTTCATATTTAATTGGGGCATGACAAGCCTTATGAAGTGTTCTAAGCTTGATATCTTTATCTTCTATTGCTGAATGCAGCTTAATCGGTATGCTTACTAATCCAAAACTTATATTTCCTTTCCACATTGTATGCATAATTAATCTCCAATCTTATTAGTTGAACACAATATTTCTTTTATGAAAAAAGCAATATTCATCACTTTTTCTTCTATCTATTTATACATTGTGTCACCGTTTTTTTTTCATACTATTTAATTATTGGCAGCAGACACTGTTCATACTATGTACTTAAATAGATATACTAATAAGAGTTAGATAAATCAGGAGGATAGACAAATGCATACAGCTGCATTTTTTATTAGTAATTATTATAAAAAAACAGACTCATTTGGTGTCAGTGTCGTTGGAAACGAGAATATTATCACTGTAGGTTCTTTTCAAAAAGGCTTAAAAAAAGCAGAAAAAACAGCATTAATACAGATTATAAAAGAACATGCTATAAAGGAAGATGACGATTTATATTATTTAAATCCAGGAATTTGCGTAGAATTACAGTTTTCCTCCTTTCAACAGTATAAACTGAGCAACCCCGTTTTTATCCAATTTTTATATAATATAGATTGGAAAGACTGTACATTAGAGAAACTCGTCGCAACAGAGTCTACGCCTATTACTCATGCTGATAAACCTCTATTTCCCAACACCACGATTACGAAACTCGATTATATTTTATATTTAAAAGAGGTCAGTCCATATTTACTTCCTTTTTTAGAAAATCGCTTATTGACTACGATTCGATTTCCCCATGGTTTATTTGGAGAATCTTTTTATCAAAAACAATGTCCAGACTACGCTCCATCTTATGTACAAACATATAAGAACGACGACATAGAGTATATCATTTGCAATAACCTAGAAACGCTTATGTGGCTTGGAAATCAATTAGCGTTTGAATTTCATATACCATTTGAAACCATTTATTCTAATAGCATGCCTTCTGAAATTGTCTTTGATTTAGATCCGCCTTCTGTGGAACATTTTTATATGGCTATTAAAGCGGCAAAAGTTCTACAACAGATTTTGGAACGATTACATCTTTTATCTTTTGTGAAAATATCAGGAAATAAAGGAATTCAGGTATATTTACCACTTCCAGAAAAAACATTTACTTATGAAGAAGTACGTTTATTCACAGAATTTATTGCAAACTATATGATTGCGGAAAATCCAGAGCTTTTCACCATAGAACGATTAAAGAAAAACCGCAAAAACAGATTATACATTGACTACATCCAACATAGTGAAGGAAAAACAATTATCGCTCCCTATTCTATTCGCGGTAATAAAGGAGGATATGTTGCATGCCCAATTGAATGGGATGAATTAACGGAAGATTTACATCCTCGCCAATTTTCAATGGACGTTGTTTTACAAAGACTACAAAAAGGGATTCATTCCTTCGCTGGTTATTTTGCGGCAAAAGAAAAACAACCTTTTCGTCAAGTACTAGATGTGTTAACAAATGTCCAAAACACTGAAGGGCAGAAAAAAATCTGAATAGATGAATGCGAAAACTTTCTAATCATATCCTTGTATGCAAACATAAAGACAATAAAACGCCCAAACAAAGGAACGGAAATTTTTCTGTCTAATGTTTGGGCCTATTTCTAGAATAATTCTGGCTATGCATGTTGTTATACTAATTTGCATTCTTCAATGGGGATAGTGACAAATGACTCGATGACCGGATGCCTTAATGTTCTGCCTTCTGTCCATTCTAAAAAGGAGATTTTGACAGTAAGTGCTGGCCGCAGCCAGACTCCATCTTTCGCTTTCCTGAGATTAGCAAAAGGACTCTCATTTATAATGATTGGCTCAATCGCTTTTGAGACAGCAGCCCAGTCATTTGCGGTCAATTTACCCGAACCAGCACTTCCAATATAAACTAGCTTCCCCGACTCATCAAATAACCCAAGGTGGAGAGAATGGACCGTTTTATTTTTAAATGTTACTCCTCCCACTATAGCGATTAAATCCTGCTCTTTTTTTCGCTTAAGCCATCTGGCATCCTTTCCGCCCAGAACATAGGAACTACTAAGATCCTTGCAGACAATTCCTTCTAACTGATGTTGTTGACAAACAGCAAATAAACCTCGCATATCTGTAAAGTTTTCAACTAGACGAATATCTTTCGTCTCAGCTACTTTTTCATGCAATATTTTTTGTCTTTCCAGTAATGGTTTGTCTACCAGCCACTGTCCATCGAGGAACAGGATATCAAAAATCATATAGGTAATCGGGATTTCCTCTTGCAGCTCACTTAATCGCTCAAGTTTTCGCACTCTGTCCCGTCTCATTACTTCATAAAAGGATGGTTTCCCATCCTGTAAAGCAATGACTTCGCCGTCGAGAATACAATTTTTTGCCTGTACAAAGGAACCGGTCTTTAATAATTCAGGATATTGCTGCGTTCTTTCATTTTTCTTTCGATTAAATAATTTTGTGTCCTCTCCATCATAGTAGGAGAGAATTCTTGTTCCATCCCACTTAACTTGAGCAATCCATTGATCCCCTTTTGGAATTGCTTCTGTTAGTAGTGGTTCAAATGGCTTTATTGGTTTCATGTGCTTTTATTCCTTTTATTCTTACCATTTGCTAATAGAACAAAATTATACAAGGATCTTATCTATCTCAAACTGCAAACAAACCTCAGAATTTTAGAAATAGTAGTTGGTCTTTAGGATATTTTTTAATTTCTTCGAATAGAGATGAGATATTGCTTCCCGTCGGGCTCGCGCTGAGCCGCGGTCTGCCTTCAGTCTGCAGGGTATAAGACTGTCTCGCTAATCACGCAGGAGTCTCCCCCTTAGACTACAAGCAGCGCATAAAAATCATTTTTAACTTTTCTAAAATCATTTTGTCAACAAACTAATCTATTTTTAATTTTTTTGACGCTCTTAACCTTGCTGTTTAACTACTAATAATGCTAGAAATGAAGTTTGTCCATTTTCTAATCACTTTATCATCTATAACAAAAAGGTCAGTTTCTATTCCACATAACAGAATGTTGAATAGACCTAACCTTATCCTTCCATACTAACCAACTACTGTTCTCTCCAAATTTATTTTAAATGATTTTCGACATATTGCTTTGCTTCTTGTTGTAGTTTTTTATATTGAACAGCTTCTTCCTCGAAATATATCTTATTCGTTACGGCATAGTTTTCTATTGTATCCCATTCAAATGATACATCTGCACGATATACATAAGTAGCGTTGCCAATTAAATCAATTCGATATTGATCATTTTGATGATGTACATAGCAGCGAACTTTGCCCCCATTATTATACACATCTACATAGGTATTTTTTTCATTAAACCCATTTAGTATGGAAACAAGAGTGGAAGCAGACATAGCAGTCCCACAAGCATTTGTAAACCCTACTCCTCGTTCGTATGTACGCACATAAATACTTCCTTTTTCTAATATTGAAACAAAGCTAACATTTACACCGTCTGGAAAATACTCATTCGGACCATTCACATATTTACTTATCGTTTCTTGAATATCCGAATCAAGTACTGCCTTATCTACAAGTGTAATTAAATGCGAATTAGGCACAGCTAAAGCAGTAAATAATAAATCTTTATTTAACCCCGGAATTTTCTCATTTATTAGTGTAGTCGATTCTACCTCAAGCGGCAGATCCTTCGTCTGAAAAGATACAGGAGATATTTCTACCAAATACGTTGGGATATCCGGATAAATATCTGTTTCATTTTTCACTTCTAAATTTGCTTTCATTGTTTCAATCATCGCTTCCTCTACCTGAAGGAGTTCACAAACATATCGAGCGACACAACGAATACCATTTCCACACATCGATGCTTCGGAACCATCGGCATTAAAAACTCTCATTCTTGCATCAGCAACTTGACTAGGCATTACAAAAAGAATACCATCCGCTCCTAAAGAAGAAGCTCTATTACATAGCGTTTTAGCTATTTCTGCTCTTTCATCTTCGGTAAACTGATAGGCGTCTGAAATTTCATCTATTATTAAAAAATCATTGCCACTTCCATGACATTTTGTAATTTTTATATTCATTTCATCGTTCCTCCAAGCTATATTTGTTTCTTATTTATTTTACTGTTCCTTTGTCTAACCTGCAATCAATTCTTCCTTGCCCAAAAAAAGAGAAAACCTTAACAGCTTTTAGTCAAGTCGTTAAGGTTATTACCATTCATCCATATAAATCATCATCTAATAGCTTCTTTGCCCATGAAATAGATTCTGCATATACTTTAAACAATTCCTTTTCTTGAATATCCAATTTTTTACAACCAAGTGCAATTCCCGACCAGTCAGCTGTTTCTGCTGCAATGACCAATTGAAGCACATCATATTGAACATTTTTCTGTCCTGATAAAGCTTGTACAATTGTCTCATCCAATGGTAGATCGGAAAGAATGGTATCCATATCCTTGTTCATAATGGTATCCATAAGAGAGAACATTCCCGTCAAAAAAAAACTTCCATATTCTATTCTTCCCGGTATAAGTTTTGCTACCGCTTCGCACATATTAGAACGTATTAAGCAATTATGAATCACTTCTAAAGAAATTCCATTCTTCCAGTCCTTTTCCCTAACTGTAAGAATATAAATCCATTTTCGAAGTTCTCTAAGCCCAATATATACAATGGCATGTTTAATACTGGTTACTTTTTGCTTTACTCCATATCCTAGTGTGTTAATTAATTTCAATAACTTATATGATAAAGAAATATCCTGTTCAATCAATTTAGAAATACGGTTTATATCTGGATTTTCATCATGTAATAGCTCAAGGATCTTATAATATGCCGTCATATAGGTTGGCACATCATGGGAAGACATGATGACTGGTCTTGAAAAATAATAACCTTGAAAATAATGATAGCCGCTGTTTCTAGCTTGTTCATACTCCGTACTTGTCTCAAGTTTTTCAGCAATTAATTCAATGTGATGCTTTTTAGCAATCGCTTCTAATTCTGTTCGCACTTCTTTAGTCGTATGTTGAAAATCGATTTTAACCATATCTGCTAATAGCAGTAAAGAATAGGAGTATGGGTTACTTTTCTCTAAATTAAAATCATCTAAAGCCAATTTGTAGCCTAATTGTTTGAGTTCTAAACAAATATCTATAATTTTTTGACTTGGAACAACAGTTTCTAGAATCTCTATTACAATATCCCTCGGCTGAAAATATGTAGGAAGTTTAAGTTCTAATAAATTCTCAGTAAAATTAATAAAACAAGGTTTACCGTCTGATAATTTATCTATGCCAATATTAAGAAAACTGTTAATAATAACATTTGTTGTCGCCTGATCACCATTTATATTGGGGAAGGAATTAATATTATTATGTCTATATAGTAGTTCATATCCATAAACTTCTTCCATTCGATTAAATAGTGGCTGTCTCGCCACAAAAACTTCCATTTATTTACCTCCGTCAATCTTTTTGCGCTTAGTTATTGTCATTTTAATAAATTTATTAGTAGAAGGTTGTCGAACCTTGCTTGTAAGAAAATAAAATTCTTACCAGAAATGTCATCGTTAATGTTTAGGGGTCATCTAGGTTGTATTTAAAGGGAATGGAGAAAAGATTCTTTGATTCAAGGCTATATATAATCAAAATGATAGCTAATCCAGAAAAAAGAACTTTTTTACATTCTATTTTTCTAAAAGATATCTTGAATAAAACGGGGAATTCTAAAAATACAGGGCAATTTAAAATACCATTAAATAGAGTAAAGCTATAGAGACAAAAAGCTTATGCACAAAAACGAGTATAGTTAGACAGCTAGTAACAACTTCTGAAAAAAGAAAATGACTTTCTAATTTCAGAAGTGATTTTGCTATTAATGTGTATATTGAAGTAAAAAATTAATCAAAAATAATGAGGATATGAAATACAAAGGCAGTGATACTTCTTTCGCTTTACCTAAAGCAATCTTTAAAATTGGGTAAAGAATAAACCCAATAGCCATGCCATCTGCGATACTGTACGTAAACGGAATCATCGCAATAATAAAGAAGCTAGGAAAACTTTCACTTAAATCCTTTAAATCCAGATTTCGGATATTCTGTAGCATTAATCCTCCAATAATAATTAAAATTGGTGCAATCGCACTATCTGGAATTAATTTTATGACAGGAATAAAAAATGCTGAACAAATAAACAGAATACCTGTCGTTACAGCTGTTAAACCTGTTTTTCCACCAGCGGTCATACTTGCTGAGCTTTCAACTGTAGCTACTGTTGGACTTGTGCCAAATAAACTAGATAGAAAGACAGAAATAGAAGTAGCTCGAAAAGCTTTTTGAAATCGCTCAGATTTGTTTATAAATTGGACATGATTGTTGACCAATCCAATATTCTCAAACACAAGGACCATTGTAAGAGAAAATACGGCAATCCAAAAAGGAATCGATGCAAGTTTGTCAAAAGACAGATGACCAAACACACTTTTGTATTCTTGAAGGTGAACCGACTGGCCACTTCCTGCATTTACATTAATCAGTCCAAACATCCAAGCAATGAAAGTACCAACAATAATCGTGATCAGAAAGTTTCCCTTCACATTTCTTAAAAATAGAATAATACTTATTAAAAATGTGAGTACTGTTGCTAGTACATGTAAATCATTAAAAGATCCCAAGGCAATAATTGAATTTGTTCCTCTTTCTACTATACCGCCTTTTTCCAATCCAATTAGCATTAAAAATAGACCTAAACCAACGCTAATCGATTCTTTTAATGAAACAGGAATAGAATCACTGACAATTCTAGCTAGTTTCGTAAAAGCAACAATCATAAAGAGAATTCCAGAAACAAACACTACTGCCAACGCTTCTTGCCAGGTTAGAGCCATTGAATTTACAATGGTATAAGAAAATAACGCATTGATACCCATACCTGGTACAAGCAAAATTGGCACATTTCCATAAAAACCCATTAAAAAACAGCCAACAACGGATGTTAAAATGGTTGCAATGATTGCTGCTTCCAATGGAATACCTGCTTCTGCTAAGATTAAGGAGTTTACTACCACGATGTATACAACAGTAAAAAAACCAATAAACCCTGCAAGCACCTCTTGTTTAATGGATGTTTGACTTTCTTTTAGCCGAAAAAATGAAAAAATATAATCTTTCATCTGATATACCTATTTAGTTGTATCCCTCTCCCTACCCGCTTCCCCTATAAAATGCAAGTAAAGCATGTCAAAGACTGACATGACTTTTAGCATTCAATAAGGTAGCCACAAGAAATTATAATAGCAGATTGCCAATGTTTTGCCAATGTTTTTTAGGAGAAAATACTCATTTTTTCCTATTTTCCTTATTGCTATTTCTTATTATTTAGTCATTTTTCCTTAAATCAGCTTATCAAAGAAAAACTTTCTGTTCTAAAACTCCATCCATATTAATGATTCGTATAAGCGAATAACTTTGTCAATATAGCATAGAGGTGAATAATTTCTTTATCAGACGCATGGTGATCAATTGACAATAGCGGCAGATTAGGATCTTGAAAACGTTTGGCCCACTCTTTTGGCATCCAGCCCTTTCTTAACTGGGCCAATTTATGACCATCTTCTTGCTCAAACTGATACTCCATTTGTCCAAAGGTTTTTTTCATTATGATTGTGTCTTCCCCATAAAGAAATTGGATCACTAATCGTTTTTCTGTCTTTATTTCTAGAATTCTGCTGATTATTTTTTTATCCTTATTTTTTATATCTATTCTATCTTTTTTTAATGTAAAAACATATTGGAGATCCCCTTGTGTATTATAAAAGCCATACGATTTTGTATAAAATCGATCGAATAAGAACGGCAAATACCAACGAATAATCGAGAATTTTTCATCTTTTATTTCTCCTATCTCTTGTCCATCTCTATCAAAAACAACCATTCTTAAGGATGGCGCAGGTAAAAAAGATAAAACCACCGTATTTGTTTTCAAAATTGATCTTGCTTGTCCCGCGGAGAAAAAATTCTCCATTTTCTCTAAACGTCGTTTATGTAAATAAAATTGACTAAAGCAAATTACACTGTATATTGCGAATGGGACTAAAAGGTAAAGAAAAATGATATTTGAATGATTAAATAGAAAGATGCCTATAAAAAGAAAGATAGGAATACAACTAATTAAACTAGCGTTCAAGGAAGATATGGCTGTATATTTATAATATTTTTCAATATTCATCATGAAGACTCCTTTATATCCATTCTTATAATGAAAGGTTAGCGCGACTGTGCACTTATCTTTCTCTTTCTTTTTATTCTATTAATTTCTAATGAAATCTATGATTAATTAGAAGAAAAATTTTAAAAGAGTCTAAACTATCATGTTACCTATTATTAAGGTTTGAATGTGGTAATATAAAAACCGAAGAAGTAGATGGTGGTTTATATGTTCATGCAGGGAAGTTGAGCTTTTTCAGCACATTGGTATGTATATGTGAGAAAAAATAAAATGCCAGCCTATTCGTTAAAAAGCGAGTCACCGAAATTGGTCGCTAATTTAAACGAATAAGCTGCCATTATAAAAAGGTTAATGATCTATATTATTTGATAAAACGAATCGTTAAAGGAATATGATAATCCTGGCCTTCATAAGCCTTAATAGCAGCAATGATTGTAAATACAAATGCCATAATTCCGATTATTGGTAAAATAATAAATCCGATTAAAAGAAACACAAGAATCCATGCTATGAAGGAATAAATGGCATAGGAAATTAAAAAGTTAAAATATTCTTTACCATGATAATCCACAAAAGGCGAATCTTTCTTCACGAGCCAGATAACTAATGGTCCGATAAAAGTAGTAAAAAAACTAGACACATAAATCAACATCGCAAAAACTCTATCATCATTTGATGATCTGTCTTTATTTAAATCCATGAAAGAAACCTCCAACTAAAATAATAATTGCTATGTTATTATATACGATTATTCTATATAAATGTTTCATTTTCTCATAATAATTGTCCAATTAATTCAAATAAGCTTTCATCCGTGACATTTATCATTCTTTCTTGCCTGTTTATATACTTTATCGGCAAGAGTTAAACCCTTTCTGCTATTGTGAATTAGTTTATCTTTCTTTACAATGATTCATTAATTTTTTACAATTTGTTTGTATTTTCCTATTTTCAATTTCACCGAAATTTTGTATGATATAGAAAAGTAATTTGTTATCATGAGATAATATTTAAAGATGGGAAGGCAAATGGTGCGCCACCGCTTTGGTTCTAGTGGGTTCGATTCCCACCCCGAAATTTTTTTTCAATTGGATTAAAAATTTCGAGGGTGGGCTTTTTCTTATGCATGAATAAGTTCTGCTCTCAAATGGAGGGATTATTGTGTTAAAAAAAAGAGATCTTGAAGAATGTCAAGCATTATATCCTTTAATGACGCATCCTGATGTCTTCCCTTTCGTGCGTCAAAAAGCTTCTTCTTATGAAGAATACCTTTTTCTTACCAAACAGACTATAGAAGCGGAAGAAAGAGGGGAACTCATTTCTAGAACGATATTAGATGAATGGCAAAATCCGATTGGAACCATAAATCTATATGATATAAACGAAAATATCGGTTTCCTCGGAACTTGGTTAGGAAAACCTTATCACGGCATGGGATACAATCAAATAGCAAAAGATTTATTTTTTGCTGAAGCATTTTTTGAGCTGAATATCGAAAGCATATTAATGCGAATTAGAAGCAATAATATCCGCTCACTAAAAGCAGCTGAAAAGCTTCCCTATGTGGTTTCTGCAAATGAAACAAGAAGTAATTTGTTACAAATTTTAAATACTTCTGGGATCCCTTATCAACTATTTGAAATTCCTAAAGATTTATTTACTCTATACACATTACGTCAAAATACGGAAGAGACGACAAATGATTGCAGAGAGGCGTAATTTAGCTCCGATAATAAAATAAGATCAGTCGATAGGAGAATAACTATCACTGATCTTATTTTATTCTTCTATAATATTGTCAGCGAATTGGATGAAAAAAACCCTCCATATATTCATCCCCGCCTCTGATTGAAAGATTATAGTAATTTATTGCTTCTTTTTATAGCTTTGATAATTCTTATTTCCACCAGAAAGATTATAGATATTCATGAATCCTAAATTACGCAGGATATTTTGGGCAGCATTTCCGGTTACACCACTATTACAATAAGTAACAGTGAGCCGATTTGGATCTAGCTCCTTGCATTTCTCTCGCAAATCGCCCAAAGGAATATTAATAGCGGTATCCACACATGACACATTAAATTGTTGTGCAGCTCGTGTATCAATAACTTGAATGGATTCCTCTTTTTCTATTCTTGCGGTTAAATCTTTTGGCGTGATTAATTGATTTTTCTTTTCAATTGCATTATGCAAAGCCATCCCAGTATACATGACAGGATCTTTTGCCGTACTAAATGGCGGCGCATATGCAAGATCAAGATGAAATAAATCTTCCGCTTTTGCATTAAATGTAATGGCTGTAACAAAAACATCTATTCTTTTATCGACACCTTCTTCCCCTACTATTTGTACACCCAATATTCTGCCTGTTTTCCGATCGGCAATTGCCTTGATTACTAATTGTTTGCCACCCAAATATTCAGCTCTAGCAGGCTTGATATTATGAAGAACTTCTATATCATAGCCTTCCTCCAATGCTTCCGTTTCGTTCATACCAGTTTGTCCAACAGCTAAGTCAAAAACACGAAGAATAGCAGTTCCTAAAATTCCTCTATGTTCTAATGATCCTCCGGTTATCACATCACCGGCTATTCTGCCCATTTTATTTGCTGTGCTTCCTAATGGCCGATATAGGGGTTTCCCGGTTATAAGGGAATAGCTCTCAGCAACATCCCCTACCGCATATACATCAGGTAAGTTAGTTTGCATCTTATTATTTACGGCAATAGCTCCAGAATGTCCTATATTTACACCGATTGACTCTGCTAACTGAACATTAGGCCGAACCCCTGTTGCTAAAATAACCAAATCTGTTTCTATAATATTTCCTGATTTTGTTTTTATTTCATTAGTAGTTATTTCACTAACTTCCTCATTCAATAGAAGGTTAACTCCTTTTTTTTCTAGATGGTCTTCTACATATGTAACAATATCTATATCCATATATGATAATATGTGATCACTGCGTTGTACTAATGTAACATCTAACCCTCTATTTGTTAACTGTTCAGCCATCTCTAAACCAATATACCCTGCCCCTATAATCGCAGCTCTTTTTGGCTCGTTCTTTTTTATAAATCGGTCAATAGCACTTGTATGTTGAATGGTTCGAATGTGGAAAACATGATCTTTATCTGCCCCCTCCATTGCTGGAGTGTAGGGTGATGCTCCTGTTGCAAATACTAATACATCATAAATATCCTCAATTACTTCACTTGTATTCAAGTTTTTCACTTGAATCTTTCTCCGCTTTGCATCTATAGCGATAACCTCATGCCGTACAAGAATATCAACATTATATCGTTTCTTAAACCAAGCCGGATTTCTCGGTGTTAAAGTTTCTAATTCATCAACTTCTCCGCCTAAGAAATAAGGAATTCCACAACCGGAGTAAGAAATGTCATAATCTGCATTATAAAGTGTGATTTCTGCCTGCTCGTCATTTCTGCGTGCTTTTGTTGCTACTGAAGTACCTGCCGCTACTGATCCTATAATAACAATTTTCATGATCATCCTCCTATAAACAATAGTGTATTTTATAATTTATCTTTTCCTGTACTGTTACCCCATAAACGATTTTTCTAATGTCTATTAAGAAATGATTGATAGCCATAAGTATAAACCAATTAATGTAATCATAAGGGTTGGAATGGTTAAAATTATCCCTGTCTTAAAGTAGGTTCCCCATGAAATCTTTACCCCTTTTTGAGACAATACATGAAGCCATAATAAAGTAGCTAATGAACCAATCGGCGTAATTTTTGGTCCTAAATCCGAACCGATAATATTAGCATAAATTAAGCCTTCTTTTATTACTCCTGCTGCATTTGTATCCGCTATAGCTAAAGCATCAATCAAAACAGTGGGCATATTATTCATAATAGAAGAAATAACAGCCGCAAGAAATCCCATCCCTATTGTCGCAAGAAACAGTCCATGGTCGGAAGCAGTTTGAATAAGATTTGATAACAAGCCAGTTAAGCCTACATTACGAAGTCCGTAAATGACTACATACATTCCTATAGAAAAGAAAACGATTGACCACGGCGCTCCTTTTATTACATTGCTAATGGATACTGCTTTGCTTCGTCTGGCAAAAACAAGAAAAACAAGTGAAAGGCTGCCAACAACAGCGGATACCGGAATCGCAAGAAATTCACTGCCAAAATATCCAATTAGTAGAAAGGCTAAGATTATCCAAGAAAATCGGAACATTTGCGGATCCTTAATAGCTTCTGCCGGCAACCTTAGATGGTTTAAATCATACATTTCAGGAATTCTCTTGCGGAAGTAGATATATAGAACAAGCATACTTGCCAATAAGGAAAATAAATTGGGAATAATCATTCTAGAAGCATATTCAACAAATCCGATTTCAAAAAAATCTGCAGAAACAATATTTACTAAATTACTGACGACTAGAGGCAAAGAGGTTGTATCTGCAATAAACCCACTTGCCATGATAAATGGAAAAACCATTCTTTCTTCTACCTTTAATGCTCGAACCATCGACAGCACAATCGGGGTTAAAATAAGCGCTGCACCATCGTTTGCGAATAAAGCTGCCACAAGAGCACCTAAAAGGGAAACATAAAAAAACATTTTTAGCCCGCTTCCATTAGCCATTCGAGCCATATGTAGTGCTGCCCATTCAAAAAAACCTATTTCGTCTAAAATAAGGGAAATGATGATAATAGCAATAAATGCAAGTGTTGCATTCCAAACAATTCCAGTCACATCTGCAACATCATTAAAATCCACTACCCCGACTAATAAAGCGAATATTGCTCCCCCACAAGCAGACCAACCAATAGAAAGATTTTTGGGCTGCCAAATCACAAATGTTAATGTTAATAGAAAAATAATAATTGCCAAAAATGTGTGTAGCAAATTAAGACTCCCTCCATTAGTTACATATAATTTTAATCCCTTTTTATTCCAATACTGTTATATCCTCACATCCATTTGATAAAAATTGTAAAATTTCATTTATCAGTCCATAATATTTACATGTCTTGTTTAATGAATAAAAAACCCATTGACCTTTCTTTTGTTCTTTAACAATCTCTAAGTCTCTCATTTTACGGAGATGCTGACTAATAGCTGGCTGCGACATATTATATATTTCTACCAACTCACATACACAAAATGCTTTTTCAGACAACAAACTAACAATAGATAATCTTGTCTTATCTCCTAACAGTTTTAATACATCTGCTGTCTCTTTTTTAGATAATACAGGTAAAGATTGGTTTTTCTTCATCATTTTCCCCCCTTATTTATGCTACATATAAGCATATACTTATATATTTATGGAAAAGGTAACAAAAAACAAACACATTAATCAGTATTTGTTATCCTGTTATAATTAGAGAAAACTATCCTATCCTTTGAATCTTCATAATAATGGGAGTACTTTTACTTTGCAAGCAAAAAAATAAACGCGGTTGTCCCCCTCTATTTTACGAACAAATTTGAAGCTTTCGTTTTTTTCTCTCCTTCAATCACCCTATTTATGGTATAATACGAAACGTTATTGTAAAGAAAGAGGACAAGCAGATGAAACAAACATATTCTATCAAACAAAAGCTATCTCAAATGATTATTATTTTATTTCCTGTACTGGTTACCCAGGTTGGTATTTTTGCATTAAGCTTTTTTGATACAACGATGTCTGGACATTATAGTCCGGTTGACTTAGCTGGAGTAGCAGTAGGCAGCTCCTTGTGGACGCCAATATATACAGGACTTAGTGGTATATTGCTTGCTTTACCTCCGATTGTCTCCCAATTAATAGGAAAAAACGAGCAAAAAGGGGTATCATTTTCTGTTATCCAAGCAGCATACTTATCTTTTAGTATGGCTATCGCCTTATTAATTATTGGTTATTTCTGTTTAGATTCAATTCTTGCAAATCTTGGCTTAGAACAGGATGTCTATAGAGTCGCATATCATTACTTAATCGCATTGAGTACCGGAATTATTCCTATTTTTCTATACTTTGTACTGCGTTCTTTTATTGATTCTCTTGGCCAGACGCAAATTACCATGTTTATAACGCTAATCGCAATACCGATTAATATTCTCTTAAATTTTGCACTAATCAATGGCATTTGGATTTTCCCCGAATTAGGCGGAGTGGGAACTGGGTATGCAACTAGTATTACTTATTGGGTAATGCTCTTTATTGCGGTTTATATCGTTCATAAAAAAAATCCTTTTGTAGCTTTTCAGTTATTTAGCCAATTTCCGGCCGTATCATGGAATAAATGGAAAGAAATATTGACAATTGGCGTCCCGATTGGTTTTTCTGTATTCTTTGAAACAAGTATTTTTAGCGCAGTCACGATTTTAATGAGCAATTATGATACCAATACAATTGCTGCCCACCAATCAGCTATTAATTTCGCTTCTCTTTTGTATATGGTTCCCCTCAGCATTTCTACTGCTTTAACCATTCTTGTTGGTTATGAAGTTGGAGCTAGACGAACGAAAGATGCTAAAGCCTATAGTTGGTTAGGTGTTGGACTTGCTGTAATCATCGCATTTATTAGCGGAATGATTCTTTTGACGTTTCGAACTAACATTGCTGGTATTTATACGAATGACTGGGAGGTTCTCCATTTAACAGCCCACTTTCTTATTTATGCGATATTCTTTCAACTATCTGATGCAATACAAGCACCAATTCAAGGAGCTTTACGAGGGTATAAAGATGTAAATGTTACCCTTATCATGAGTTTTCTATCATATTGGGTAATAGGTCTGCCTAGCGGATATCTTCTTGCCACTTACACTAACTTAGGACCCTTTGGCTATTGGATTGGACTCATTATCGGCCTTGCAACCGGTGCAATTTTCTTAACAAGCAGACTATTTAAAATTCAAAAACACAAATTTAGTGATAAACAATATGAAAATTAACACCGAACTGTGTCAATTAACACAGTTCTTTTTTATGAGATGAAAATGAATTCCTGCCCTAAATCTCCCTTTAGGCAAATACACACTTTTGGCATATGTGAATACAATAAAAAATAAGCATATATTTGTAAGTGAGAAAGGATGAATTTCCAATGTTCCCGTGGAATTTATTCCCTTTTAATAAAGATGCCAAAAGTAGAATGGACCAAATGAATCCGCAAGATATCCAAAAGTATGTGCAAGAAATGATGGATAAACTTATGCCTGAATCTCTACAAAAAATGGAACCAGAGAAAATGTTTCAGAGCTTTTCAAAAGGAGCAAATTATCGTAACGATAATCTTAACCATGCCGAGAAATTTAATTATGTTGTTTTTGAAACACATCATCATGTCTATGTCAGAATTCCTATTCTTGATAGCAGCTGGTTAGAGCATATTAAGATTTTCTATACATCCAATCAACTTATTATACAGCATATCCCCTTATTTGAAGATAAACACACAATCACACTTCCAGCAATTGTTCGAAAAAAAGGATCTGTCGCACTTTATAAAGATGATATTTTAGAAATAAGAATTCAAAAGAATATTGATATTCACTATTCAGAGATTGATGTTACAGAAATGAATTAATAGAAAGAGGAGATTTTTATGAGTTTTGATAACTTAAAAAAAATCTATCAATTTTCAGAGAATAGTCATAAGGAAGACTACTGGAAAGATATGTTTGGATCAAATGAAAAAGCATGGTTCTCCCATCCATCTGCATCCATAAAAAATAGTAATGCGTTTCCTGCTTGCGATTTTTATCTATTCCGTTCTCGATATTATATTGACATAGAGTTACCAGGAATAGATATGAATCAGCTTTCGATACATTTAAATAACAAACTTTTATGTATTGAAGGTTATTACCAAACCATTATTCCTGATTGTGCCTATCTTTTAAAAGAACGGCAAAACAAACATTTTATTAAAAATATAACAATACCCAATTATGTAAATCAAAAAGATATTGACAAGAAATATGATAATGGAATATTACAGCTTTCTTTTCCCTATAAAGAAAAGGAGGGAAAGTAACTTCCCTCCGACTAATTATCCTCTTTAAATTTACCGATAATAATTATAGAAATAATTTATCATAGCAATAAAACGGTTTGTCTTTTCCATCAAAAAATGTCGAACCAACCTTATTATATCCATTCTTCACAAATAAGTTTTGGGCCTTATCATTTAATGAATATGTATCCGTTTTTAAGTAAAAAATATCTTGTTCAATCGCATACACTTCAGCAAATGCTAGTAAGTTACTTGCAATGCCGCCTCCACGAATATCAGGATCAACAACTAAACGGTGTAAAACCATATATTCCTTATTATCATAACTCCAATCAATTTTCTCATAATTTTTACCGCCAATTCGATCTATTGTAATAGAACCAACGACTTTATCATCCATAATAGCTACAAATAGATTATTGTTTTCCATATCAGCCAGGAAGCTGGCTTCGTTTGGATATTTATGAGACCATTGATCATTACCTTCTTCTTGCATAATGACCAAAGCCTTTTTTACAATCTCCATAATAACTGGTAAATCATCTATATGTCCTTGTCTAATTTCCACAAATAATTTCTCCTATACAATAATTTATTACCTGATGTCCTATTCTTTATTTTGCTTTATATAAAAGTAGATATTCAGGAAAAATCATTATATAAATTTCTAATCAAAAATACCACTATTTTGATTAATTATAGCGTTTATTCTAGAATTTCCATTTTTCAGATAAAAATTAATTATAGCGTTTATTCTAGAATTTCCATTTTTCAGATAAAAATTAATTATAGCGTTTATTCTAGAATTTCCATTTTTCAGATAAAAATATATCCGGACACAAAAAAATACAGCCTCATCATCAATAGATTGAAGCTGTATTTTTAAAGTTGCGGAAATTTATACTTTATTTACCAATAAATTGTTGCGTCCAATAATTACCATTTTCTACATAACCAACACCAATATGGGTAAATTTATTGCTTAAAATATTCGCACGATGACCTTCACTATTCATCCATGCATTTACTACTTCTTCTGGCGTTCTTTGACCTTTGGCAATATTTTCTCCGGCTGCTTTATACGTTACACCAAATTGTTTCATCATATCAAATGGGCTTCCGTATGTTGGGCTTGTGTGATCAAAATAATTATTTGCACTCATATCTTGTGACTTTGCTTTTGCAACTTTACTTAATTCATTATCTAGAGTAAGTGCTGGCAATCCATTCTTCGCTCTTTCTTTATTCGTTAAATCTACTACTTGCTTTTCAAATGCGCTCACGGAAGAACTTGCATTAGCTGAATTGCTTTTTGTAGATTCAGGGGTAGTATTTTGTTGTGTTGTATTAGATTTTGAATTTGGTTGCTGCTGTACATTACTAGTTACTTTTGGTTTCGCTGTTTCTTTTTGTACTTCTTTTGGTTTGACTGTTTCTTTCTGTACTTCTTTTGGTTTGACTGTTTCTTTTTGTACTTCTTTTGATGTTTCCTTCTGTTTAGTAACAGGATAAAAAGCCTGTTGGTTATCCATAGATCCTATTAACTCGTTCAAAACTTTATCTATATCTATATGATAATTAGAAGATATATTATGGAAAATTTTATTTAACTGTTCTTCTGAAAGATTGTGTGCTTGATAGATTGTTTTAGCTTCTTGTGGTTGAATCGTTGAAGCCTCCGCTTTATTTGCTAGTGGAGTTGCCATCAATAATGTTGAAGCAGCTGCCACTGAAAAAATTAAATTCTTCTTTTTCATTGTTTATTTCCTCCTTGGTTATCCAAATCGAAATAGTCGTAGATTTTGTTGTTTCGACTTACAACAACATCATACCATACGTTTTTTTGTCATATTTCTGGATATTAAAACCAATAGAAAGAAATTGGAATCATTTCACATGGGTAAAAAAGGGATATATAATAGGTTAATAGCTATATCAACTAATTTATCTCCCTTTGTTTCTACAAAATATGAATGGTTATAAAATCCTTTTTTTATATTTTATAGTAACTGAACTATATTTTAGATCAAAAAACATCCTTGACAAACTTTTTTGGACTAACTTTAAATAACATTAAAGACAAACAGTTTACAAAAATTTAGGGTTTATTACAAGCTTTCAGTGTTTATTCTTATTCCTTAGAATGCATAAAAAACGGTAAATTTGGAAACCTAATATGGATTAAAATACCTTATAAAGAATGGAGTATTGATATGAACAAACCGTATTGCTGCCCCAATTGCAAAACAAATCGCAGTCGCTTTAATATTATTCAGCAAGTTCCTCAATCCGTTAAGCTAGATCCGCAAACAGGCAATGTTATAGAGGAATATTCATCTGAGAATTTATCTCCTTTTCATATGGGATATACTGGTCCAGATTATCGAATTCAATGCGCTGCTTGTGGTTTGGTTGAAGATGAAAAAACCTTTATTAAGTTTGGAGAAATGAAAGGATAATAAACGGATTTAAGCATAATGGTAAAAAATGTGGGTGGGACAAAACAAAATATATAATGGTTAAAGACGAACAATCTCTAATTTAGTGGTCAAACCAACTCGTCCCATTACGTTACAGACATTCCATTTCACACCGTTTTTAAAGATTATTTCTTTCCAGCATTTATTTCAAAAGAAACTAAATGGAGCAGCCATGATACACGTAGACTCCTATGGGAGCTGCGAGAAAGTCCAAGACCACACAGGAAAGAGGAGGCTTGGCGCTCGCCCCATGGAAAGCGAAGTGTATTCAGGCTGCGGGTGATTACCACAAACCTTCTTTCTTAAAATAAATAAAAAAACCAAACAATTATACGAATTTTTTAGTGTGTACGTATAATTGTTCGGAGTTAGATTTGGTTGAATTACTTATGTCCCACTCTCTATCTTTTACCTGAACTATTCAAACGGATGTTCCTTCACTTTTACCTTCCATCCTTCTAATGGTGAAGTCCGAACTAATACTAGATCTTTTTTTATATTTCTTGTTCTGGCATTTTTCATATATACATTACATTCAATGGTAAGAGTAACTTGCAGCGCCTGCTCATAAACTTCAGGATTAACCACATTTAAACGATTTATTTTGATATTCTCTATCATAGCTAGTTCTGAAGACCAATCTTGCTTCGTTGTAATGTATGATAAAATGGTTGCATCTTTTTCTTTTATCCCTGCGATAAAGGCTTTGACTACATCATTGGGATTCATTTGTTCTAAGTACTGTCTTAATTGACCTGCTGCTTTATAGATCATTAATTTATGAGAAAAATCCATCTTATCTGTTTTATGTGTTGTGCACCCTAAAAAATGCACACAAAAATGTCCAGGAAAGTTATTTGCTAAGGCACCTGCTCCATGAGGCATGCCATGCATGGAAGCTGCGAACCATTGATCATTTACCATAATGAGAATCGCTCTTCTTCTCCAACTCCATTTCCCTTCATAAATACCTTTCATTATCTTTGTATCTTTTACAGTTAATGGCTGTACATCTGCATGTTGGCTGCCCGCTCTCCGTTGTACCTTAAACTGCTTACCTGTTTCAATATCTAAAATAGTAAATTTGCTATATTTTGGAATAATCTCATTAATGGCATTCCATGGTAATAATTGAATATCAAAACTAATCGGGGAAGAAATATTTTCTTCGGCTCCCATCACTAAAGGTGCCGGAGCTATAAGAATACAACAAAGAAAAAGTAATAGGAATTTTTTCTTGTTCACAATAAACCACCTTCAATATGATTTCCTATTGAAAGTTTGCCCTATTTTCTTCTCCGTACTCTGATTTATCTTCAATTGTTAAAATATCATGCTATTTATAATTGATCCAACGCTGCCCCTATCTTCTTCCAATCGACATTTTCTCCAATAAACACCATATTCAGTGGCATTTTCATGTCTTCTCTCATAAATAAAGGCATGCCGTATGAATATTGAAATAAGTCTGGATGTTTTGCTTGGTGAAATTGAACATATCCTTTTATGCGATAGATCGTATCAGGCAGCTCTCTTAAGAAATCTTCAAATTGGTCTGCTCCAATGCTCTTTTGGAATGTATAAACAAATGTACTTAAATGCAAAGAATGGATGGATGTTTTTTCGATATCCTTATAGTAATGGCTCTCCATTTGGAGTAATTTTTCAAAAGGGAATTTGGAATAAGTAGTCAGCAAACTAAAAGCATGTGGATTAATCGATTGAAGCTCAAAGCTAATTTTTGCTTTTTCAGCTTCTGTTAACTCGTCTTCTTTATTAATAATTAATATACTTGCATGCCTTGCTTGCTCTAGAATAAGTTGTTGAATTGGTGCGTTTAAAGCTGATCGCTCAAGCCACTGTCTTCCATCTATAACTGTTATGATTCCTTTGAATCGTAGACGATTGGCAAAAAGAGGAGAAAGAATCCCATCTATCGTTTCAACAGGATGAGCAGCTCCAGTTGTTTCAAAATAAATAACATCTGTTTTTTCTTCCACTAATAATGTTTGTATTTGTGCTTCCACTTCATCTTGGATCGTGCAGCATACACACCCACCAAGTAACTCTTTTAATGGAATATCACCATCTATTTCATTAGAGTCAATGGAAATCCTGCCTAATTCATTCATTAAGACAGCCACTTTTCTGCCAAGCTCTTTCTCTTTTTTTAATATTTCTTTTAATAATGTTGTTTTTCCACTACCTAAAAATCCGGAGAGGACGTATATATCTGTCTGTTTCATCTTATATCTTCCTTTATTTATAATAATTTTTGAAAAAAGAGCATGCTTACTTTTTGAAAACAGCCTAAGAAAAAGAGGATGACAATTGTCTGTCACCCTTTACCATGAAGATCTTATTTTTTCATTTCATCTTTTAATACTTCTATCGCTTTTTTCATTTGTGTATCTGATTTTTGAAGTTTTTCCCGGAGTTTATTCATTAATTCTGTTGTTGTTTCTCCGGTAATAATTCCATCTTCTTTTAATTTTTCTTTCTTTTGAAATTCTTTTGCAGCATTTTCCGTACTATCATCAAAATAGCCATTTGTATTGTCTACATCATATCCTAATGCTTTTAGCATTTCTTGCGCCGTTTTAACTTCTTCTGAATTGCTGCCTTTTTTCAATTTACTTTCTGGATTAATCATTGTTAAGCTTGCATAACTTGGAAGTTCTACTTTATAGGATGGTTCAATCCCTTTTTCATGAATCCAGCTACCATTTGGTGTCAACCACTTATCTACCGTAAATTTAATATTACTTCCATCTGTGAAACTTTTTGCTTGTTGAACGGTTCCTTTACCAAACGACTTAACGCCAACAAGTGGAACATTGGCAGATTGATTAACCGCACCAGCTAATATTTCTGAGGCACTTGCACTTCCACCATCGATTAACACAACAAGTGGAATGTCCATATTACTGCTATTTTGCGAAGTAACTTTTTCTACAGTTCCATTTTTATGTTCGATTTGATAAATAATTTCCCCATCTGGGACAAATAAACCAGCAATTTTCTTTACTTCTTCTAATAAACCGCCTGGATTATGACGTAAATCAAGGACAATACCTTTCATACCATCCTCTTGATATTTATTTAAGATATCGACTAATTCCGTTGCTGTATGCTCCGAGAAGCTTGTTATTTGGATTTTAGCAATTTTATCTTTACCCATTTCTCCATAAACAGTCTCAATCGGAATCGTATCTCTTGTAATCGTTATTTTTAACGGTTCACTTGCACCAGACCGTTCTATTTCTAATTCTACATTTGTCCCTTTTTCACCACGAATTAAAAGAACAGCTTCTGAAGAACTCATTCCTTGTAATGACTCACCATCTACTGTAAGAATTTTATCGTTCGGTTTAATTCCTGCCTTTTCAGCTGGTGATCCTTTTATTGGCGATACTACTACAATGCTATCATTTAATTGCTGAATTTCTGCTCCTATGCCTTCAAAAGAGGAAGAAATACTTTGTTGAAAGTTTGCAGCCTCTTCTTCATTCATATAATCAGAATATGGATCATCAAGTGCTGTAAACATCCCGTCAATAGCACCATTCACTAAATCTACTGAATTTAAATCCTTGTAATAGTTATCCATTAATGTATCATACGCTGTATACAGTTTATTGAATTCTTCCCTCTGATTATTTACCGTAACAGCAGGCTCATCACCAAAAGAAAAAGCAATCGTTGTAATCCCAGCAGCGGCAATGACTACTACAAATAAAAGCATGACAAAATAAAACTTCTTAATTTTTATATATCCTTGTTCGCTTTCTTGCTCTATTTCTTTTTCTGTATTATTGTTACTGTTATCCAAATACTTCACCACTTTCGTTTCCAAGAGAGTTTTACACTATGTATGCAAATAGAATACCACGTTTATTTTTACTTAATCAAATATAAGGAAATTCTTCTATTAATAGGGAACAGAAAAGGAATGATTGATGTGGTATTCCTTTTCTGCGCCCTAGCTTATATTTTTCGAACGACCTTAAAGTACTCTTCTAAGGTCCAGTCATTTTCATAAATATCTTTTGCAGATTTTTTACCTACATATCGAAAATGCCACGGTTCAAATTCATATTGTGTGATTTTCTCCTTCCCTTTCGGATAACGGAGAATAAAGCCATATAAATGAGCATTTTCCTTTAACCATTTTCCTTCTTTCGTCTCTCCGAATTCCTCTGTTAATAAGAAGTTGGCACTCTCACTTGATATATCCATTGCAAGTCCTGTTTGATGTTCACTATTTCCAGGGTACGCAACTGCTTGTACCGCCTTCTCTTTTCCAACCCGGCTAACCTCCGCATCATAGACCTCCGTTTGACGGTTGTAAGAACGATAACCAGAAACTGCATAAAGTGTAATGCCACTTTTCTTTGCACCGTTAAACATGTCCTCCAACGCTTTTGCTGCTTCTTTTCTCATATAACTTTTTTCAATATCCTGATTACCAAAGGAAAATTCAACATTTGGTCTCACTAAATCCTTTGGAGCATAGCCATCTGGTAAGCCGAATTCTTTATTAACAAGAGAAACAATATTTGTTGGATTTTGAATGATCTTTCTTCCATCAACCTCTTTTATGTCATTAAAAAAAATAGATTCAAGTGTCCAAGGTGTTTTTTCTTCCTCTGACACTGTCTCAGAAGGTTGTTGCTCCTCATCCTTGACCTGATCCTCTTTGTTAACTGGTGTTTCCACTTCTTGTTCCTTTTCAGTTTTATCCCAAAAAGAAACTTTGTCTTGTATTGATTTTAAATCTACTTTTTCACACCCTGTTAACATTGCAATCGCTAATGCTAAAGATGAGATAGCTACTGATTTCTTCATTTATGTCACCTTACATATCATTAAATTTTCTACACTACTGGATTTTATAAAGGTATGCAAAAAGCATACCTTTTTCTATTGCTAATTATTTTATTGCTGCTTCTAAAGCCACTTCAATCATTTCATTAAATGTTGTTTGTCTTTCATGTGCTGTTGTTTCTTCGCCAGTTAAGATATGATCACTTACAGTTAAAACAGAAAGGGCTTTACGATTAAATTTAGCAGCTATCGTATAAAGTGCAGCTGTCTCCATTTCTATTGCTAAGATTTGATATTTCGCCCATTTTTCCAGCTCAGAATTATCGTTATAAAACATATCTGCGGTAAAGACATTTCCTACTTTTAAAGATAGTCCTTTATCCAATCCACTATCATACGCTTTTTTCAGCAAATCAAAGTCCGCTGTTGGCGCGTAATCTACTCCTCCAAAGGTTAAACGATTCATTTGAGAATCCGTTGAAGCACTCATTGCAAGAATGACGTCTCTTACTTTTACATCCTTTTGGATTGCACCACATGTTCCAACACGAATTAAGTTTTGGACATTATAGCTGCTAATTAACTCATTAATATAGATAGAAATAGATGGAACACCCATCCCTGTACCTTGTACACTAATTCTTTTTCCTTTATATGTCCCTGTATAACCAAACATATTACGAACTTCATTATAGCACACTGCATCTTCTAGAAAATTTTCAGCAATATATTTTGCTCTTAATGGATCCCCTGGAAGTAAGACAGTTTCTGCAATTTCCTGTTCTTTTGCACCAATATGTACACTCATTTTTATTTCCTCCAATTGACACTCATTTCATTGTTTCAATCCAAATATTACATGCTTATGAAAACTTCACTATTTGTACTATATCATATTCTAATATGCTGTAAAACATATTTAATTTTAGCATAACAAATTTTTGATGAGGTTATACTAAAATTAGTTTTCCTACACTAAGAGAGGCAAAACTAATTTTTATCCTATTTTATAGGAAAATAAAGGATTCTGTCATGAGGGGGATTATAATGGGTAAAAAACATCGAAATAGGATTAATTCTCCAAAGAAGAATAATCATATACCAAAAGAGGCTATTATTGCAGAACAGGAAGCGCATGGAAAAGAATACTCTGCAACGGGACGCAAACGATAATATGACCTTTCAAGCTATTAGAGTGCTATAAAATTATGTATAAAAAAATGGTGAGATTTCCTCACCATTTTTATTATCTTTATTCATCAAGTTCTTCGTCAATAATGCATTTGTCCAATAAATATTCAAATGTAATGTCAGCCAATTCTTCCATTTCACCTTCAGTAGGAACGAATCCCCTTTTTACTAGCTCACGAAAGAAAAACTCTGCTATTTCCTCAGTATCAATAATTACGTCGATTTCTTTCATGCTTATCGCCCCCCTTTTTTAAAGAATATATGTGACATTAAGAAAAAAATGCTTTCACAATAAAATTATCTGATAAAACAGGCTTTTTTTCAAGAAATATTATCTAGTATATAGCAAATTAATTGAAAAAATAGACATGCTTTGCATCCGGTCCACATATAGTTTAAATAAAAAAGGGAGGCATTTAATAATGAATAAAATCCAATTCGTAGTCGAAGAAATAAAAATAGATTTGAACAAGGAAAACAGTGAAATCCTCACTATTTTTCATTCCCTTTTACAAAAGCTTTTTTCCCTTCTAGTCATTAGCAGCATACCGATGTTTATCTATCTATTATTCTAGATTTTCGTTTCATTATCTTTATCAGATCTGCTGCTGACCAACTTGAGTTTTCGAAGGGTTAACTTCATAACCTGCTCATATTCGGTATCTTTAAATAAAGAATATAAAATACTGTAATCATTATAGATATCTAGCAATCCGTCAATGAGCTCTTTCTTCTCCTTACTTCTTTCTAATAATTCTTTTTCGGTCTGCTGGAAAGAGCTATTCGCCTTTTTTAACTCAATGGATTTTTGTTTTTTATCCAATATATAAAGTAGTCCTAATTTTTGTATAAATGAATCTGCACTATCTGCATCTGCTACTAGGGTTAATTCATCTTCCCCTGCTTCTAGCCATTCTCCATCACTTACTCTAGAAAGCTCATAAATTACATCTTCCCATGCATCGTTTTTATATCTCCAAATTTCTGTTCGAAACCCCATTATTTTAAAAAGATTGGATCCATATCCTTTCACTTTGACTAAATCACCAATAAAGAAGCGAAATTCAATATCAATCTTCTCTGAATCCATAATTTCACCATCATACTCAGAAAGCATTTGCAAACTGGATTCCAAATATAAACCTTCACTTTTATTTACTTCATATACATGCATATGATCCAAATATTTTACATCCGTGATTTTTCCGACCGTTCCATATATCGTGATCACGACTGTATCACCAATTTTGAATTTTGGTTTTTTTCGATTCGCCATAATAACAAATCCTCTCTAAACAAGATTGTGTGGCACTGCTACTTATGCGTTTTTCCCCCACACTCTTGAATAGAATATTTGATCCATGAAGATGGGGGATATTAAAGGAATATTATCCTATCTTCAATTACCATGTAATTTCCATCCTTTTCCGGCTATACTTTCACTTATTTGGTACTACTATCATATGCAACAAACCACTATTCGCGCATAAAAATTCTCTATCTTCCTAATTGTGTTATTGTCACTCCTTAAACGGTTTATTCATTATATGTGTATAGGTTAAAAGGAAGAATACTTTCCAATGTTTAAGTACAAGCATCAGCTCTTCCTTTTTTTCTTCTTATTATTTAAGGAATAATTAACATTTTAAACAGGCAACATTAAGAAGATAAAAAAACATCCAAACAAATTGTGGTTGGATGTTTTCAATAGCTATAATTCTTCTTTTCTTCTTGAAATAAATATTTCTCCCATGCCTCATCAAAAATACGCATGCTTGGAAGATAATGACCATTTAATTCTAGATAATCGCTTATTTCATCATAATCAAAACTATTTTTGGGAAAATCATGATCAAGATAAGCTTCATTCGCAAATTCGCTAATTTGATCATTTGGTTCGGGATGTCTAAACTTCATAAGAAAATGATAAAAAGATTTAGTCATGATCTCACCTTCCTTGATCGATAGATATAACGTATACTATACATAATTGAAAATAATGGTGCAAGTGATTTAGTTGAATTTAAATTCATTCAATAGTAATTGTCCGAAGAGCCTAAATTTCTTCTCATTCAAAATACAATAAAATTACTGGTTACCTTGTATTTCTGTAGGGTAATTTAATGAACAGGATATTCGTTAATTAATAAGGAGGGTAAGAAAATAGAAAAATGAAAAAAGGATTGAAATATTTTATTTACTCTCTTATTTTTATTGTCATAACCAGCATGGCATATGCATTAGTTCATTCTGAACAACCGAAAAGAAATGTTTACAAAAAAATTACGGATGGAAAACAAGTGAACTATTTAATTGTAGGCGATAGTATTGGCAGGAGTTCAGGGGCAAGCAACAATCATCGAAAATGGTTTCACCTTATGGAAAGGAGCTTAACAGAAAAATATGGAGGCTCATTTAAAAAACAGTTAGTAGTACAAAGCGGAGCCACTGCATTTGAAGGATTATATAAATTGAAAAATAGTTTATCTAAAAATATTGATTTAGTATTTATTGTATTTGGAGAAAATGATCGAAAATATATGGATGATAAGCAATTTTATTTCTTTTATCAGTCTTTGTTAGAAGAGGTTGTCCTCCGTTATCCTGATGCAGAATTAATAACAATTACAGAAAGCAGTCTAGATAATGAGGACTTTGTGAACGTTATAAAACAGATATCTAAAAACTTTTATGCAACAAATATTGATATGAGAATTCCTTTTCGAGAATCTAGATTATCAACTGAACGATTAACAAATGATCTTGTACACCCAAATGACTATGGATATTATCTATATGCTCAAGAAGTCGTTAATACGCTGCAAAAAGCAATTCACAATAAAAAGAAAGTACTGACTTCTACTATACCTGTTAATGAGGTATCTAGTTTGAAGATGAAAACCAGTTATCCTATTGATTCAATCGACCCTTCTTTCCGAAAAAAAGATGGTTATTATACATCCGGTAAAATTGGCGCAAATATTGAATATCATTTTAGTGGTTCTTTTTTAGGAGTAAACGTAATCAGAAGTGAAAAGGGTGGAATGATGGATGTATTTATAGACAATAACTATGTAACTACTATTTCCACATGGTGGCCATTTAAAAAAGAAAGATCACTCTATGTCACTAGCGGTCTAAAAAATACGGATCATAAGGTTACTTTTCAAATTTCCGCACATAAATCAAGATATAATATAACCGATCAACATTTGATCCAAATATCTTCTATTATCACTAATTAGCAAAAATACTTCCTTGAAGAAAGGGGGATACCTATCATGGCATCCCCCTTTCTTCTATTATCTAAATAAACTTAAATACTTACCATATCCTTTTTCTTCCAATTCTTCTTTTGGTATAAACTTCATCGCTGCTGAATTCATGCAGTATCGTAAGCCTGTAGGTTGCGGACCATCATTAAATACGTGACCAAGATGAGAATCAGCCTCCTTACTTCTCACTTCTGTGCGTATCATTCCATGACTAGTGTCTTTCTTTTCCGTTAATTCTTCTTCATCAATTGGCTTTGTAAAACTTGGCCATCCACAGCCAGCATCATATTTATCAAGGGAACTGAATAATGGTTTTCCTGAAACAATATCGACATAAATCCCATCACCAAATTCATCCCAATATTCATTACGAAATGGTGGTTCTGTTCCATTGTTTTGTGTTACTTCATATTGTATGGGTGTTAATTTTTCTTTTAGTTTGTCTTTTTCCATTACTCATCTCTCCAATTCTCTTGAATATATGCTGCACGTCCTGATCCAATATGATAACGATTATAATGTTCAGGATTCTTTCTGTAATAATCCTGGTGATAATCCTCCGCAGGATAAAAAGTAGATGCTGGAAGAATTTTTGTTACAATCGGTTTACTAAATCTACCACTTGATTCTAATTGTTGTTTAGATATTTCAGCTGCTTGCTTTTGTTCCTCACTATGGTAAAAGATTGCTGTTTGATAGGATTGACCGCGATCATAGAATTGCCCCCCTGCATCAGTTGGATCAATTTGCTGCCAATAAATACTAAGCAAATTTTCATATGAAAAAACATCTGGATCATATGTAATTTGGACTGCTTCATAATGTCCCGTCGTTTCAGAACAAACTTCTTTATAGGTTGGATTCTCTTTATGTCCTCCTGTATACCCAGAAACAACTTTGATAATCCCTGGCTCCTGATCAAAAGGCTTAACCATACACCAGAAACATCCTCCTGCAAATGTTGCCACTTTTACATTTTCCTTCACATCTATACCCCCCTAAATAACTTTCTCCTCTTTTTTATTCCCTTATCTCCATGATTTCACACTATTAGCTTAATGTTTATAAGAGAAATATGCAAAAATTAAGTCTCTAAAAGAAACGTAAATCCCCTGATTCATAAGACCAAGGGACTTTTTATAAAAACAATCAAGTAACTACATCTTCTTAAATTGTTTATTCCTATTTTTCCATATTTTCTTTTGATCTGATTGTGCTTTTTTATCTTGTCGTCTCTCAAGAAAAGCCAGTTCTCTTAACAGCTTTTTATAGCTAAGTAATCGTTCTTCTTCGATTTTCCCATTTTCAATAGCAAGCTTTACTGCGCAGCCAATTTCCTTTTCATGCTGACAATCTCGGAATTTACAATATGCTGCAAATTCTTCTATTTCAGAAAAACTATTAGAAATACCCTCTTCACTATTCCATAATTGCAGCTCCCTCATTCCTGGAGTATCAATTAATACTGCACTATTCGGCAACAAAACCATCTCTCGATTTGTAGTAGTATGTCTTCCCTTTGCATCGGACTCTCTAATTCCTTGGACTTCCTGTTTATTGTATCCGCATAGATAATTTGTTAAAGTAGATTTCCCGACACCAGATGAACCTAATAAAGCGACTGTCTTTCCAGGAGAAAGAAATGTTGTCAACGTTTCTAATCCAATGTTATTTACAATACTTACTACTATAATAGGAATACCAAAAGCTACTGATTCTACTAAAGTGACTTTTTCACTAATATCATCTACTAAATCCGCTTTCGTTAAAACAATGACCGGTCTTGCTCCACTTTCCCATGTTAAAGTTAAATAGCGTTCTATTCTTCTTATGTTTAAATCTTCATTCAATGAATTAACTAAGAAAATAGTATCAACATTGGCTGCTACTATTTGTTCTTCGGTACTATTACCTGCTACTTTTCTAGAAAATTTGCTTACTCGAGGTAATATGTTTATAATGGTTCCTTTTTCTTCAAGAATTCTCGGCGAAACAATCACCCAATCGCCAACTGCGGGTAATTCTTCTCTTGACTGTGCAGTGTATGCTAATTTTCCGGATACTTCACATAAAAGCTCACCATATTCCGTCCACACTCGATACATTCTTTTGTGTTCTAAAGAAATTCTGCCAATTATTTGATTTTCCTTTGCAACCATTTCAAACGCTTCTTTGATAGTTTCGTTAAAACCAATCTGGGTTAATTCCATGTATAGACCTCCAAATATTTGTAAATTAAAAAACCATGGTGCATACAGCCCATGGTTTCCCTACAAACATTTAGAAGTCTCCACATAAGAACTTATCCTCTATCTATAGATGACAAATACTCATTTATTGACGTAACCGTTTGGGCTGTATGCTATATGAATAAACGATTTAAAAAATGTATTGTTACTCATAAGACATCAGCCCCTTTCACTTATTAATTTTATTATATAAATATTCATTTAAATTGTAAAGCCTATTTTATTAGGCACTCTCCCTAATCTTTAGCATATTCTATTTTCAGAAGACTCTTTTCTTCATCTGTCAAGCTGGATTTACTTTTAAATCGTAATGGAAAGTAAGAGAATTATGAATATTAGGGGGAAGTTCCATGACAAGAGATCATTTTCACTCCATCCAAGAAGCTGGAATGTATAACGTATTAAGTGATTACTATAAATATACGAATCCTGAATTACATGTATATTATTATCATAAGCATCTTCAAAGCTTAACCCATGCTTTAAAGAAGGAAAGTAAGTCTGCTATTGTCTCGGACATCCAGAGGCAAAATGAATATGGGAAAGTCAGGTTTTTACAAGGCACTAATAACTTGCCTGCTGTTGATATTTACATGAATGGTATATGTCTGTTAAGAGAAGTATCCTTTAAAACGATGAGCAATGAATTAACATTGCCTGCTGGAAAATATCAACTGGATATATATGAAACTGGGAAGGAGATAGATCCATTATCCAGTCAAATATTGAATATTGATTGTAATGCATATCATACTTTTGCTCTTGCTGGCAATGAAAGAAACCTCACAATACATTCATTTCCTGAATTTCCAATTGTACCAGCAAACGAAACAAAACTACGAATTATTCAACTGGCAGAAAACCTGCCAACCATTGATATCGCCGTTCAAAAAGGAGATATCGTATTTCCATCCATTCCTTATAGAGGAGCAAGTTCTTATTTAGGATTGTTTCCAATGACTGTCTATTTAGAAGCAAGAAATACAGAAACAAAGGAAGTATTAAAGAAATTTCCTGCTCTCCAATTAGAAGCCGATAAAACATATAGTGGATTTATTGTCGAAGGAACCGATGAAAAAACTTGTGAATTATTAATTTTTTCCTGTTAGCATAAAGAGGCTATTCTCAAAATCTCCCACCATTAATCCATTTACATTTGGGATAGGAGACTTTTTAGAAATAGCCTTTCATACATTACTTATTCAGTTGGCAGCAATAAATTAAATTGAATTATATTTTGCTCTAAATCAAATGTTTTCGCCTCTACTAACATTCCGTTTTTCAAGTCCATCTTAGTTAAATGAACATATATTTCTTCTTCATTTGGCTGAATATCAACCCAATCTGGAAAATTATATTGATTTTCAATGAAATTCATTACATAAGATACGGGTAACGGCAGATGACCAATACTTATTTCTTTTTGTTTTAATAATAAATCCCCATCTTCTAATGCTATTGGTTCAAAGGTTAATTTCATTTGAATATCTGTTTGAAAAATCGGCATCGTACCATATAGCTCTACTTGATCCGCTATATTTATTTCATAATGAATCGGACCATTAAGTCCTTCTTTTTCTAGAAAATGATTAATTAGCTTCGTCAAATCCTCACGATTTGTTGTAACAGCAAATGGAACTTCTTCTCCTTGCTGCTTTAATATCGGTGTCTTCTCAACTGGTTTAAATATCATTATCGCTATATAAATGATACCAAGTACAAGAACACCTGCTAATGTTAAAAATGCTAGTTTCCACTTGTTCTTAAACAACCTTTTCTCCTCAATTCTCCGTCTGCAAATTCTCCAGTATATCAGCTAGTGGCGCTGTTAACATCTTTTCATAGATGGCTTCAGCAATAAGCTGATATCCCTTGTCATTAGGATGAAAATAATCTTCATAAAGTAAATCTGATGTTGGATTTTCAAAAATATTCTCGATACTCACGAAATATGTATGCTCATATTTTGCTAATACCCTTTCACTTGTACTATTCCAATCGGCCACAATTTGATTCATTTCTTTGATATCGGAAAACATCTTGATAAATGGGTTATAGACCCCAACTACTATTACGACAGCTTTAGGATTGTATTCTCGTATACTAGCCAAAACATTATTTAGATTATCTTCATATTCGCTTAATTGTGCCTTAAAAGAATCCATTTGCAAATTGGTAATATTATTTCGTACAACTTTCATAATATCATTTCCACCAATAGTAATAATTACACCATCTGCTTTTTTAATTGACTCACTAACTTCCTCTGTTTTAATTCTTTTTAATAACTGATCGGACCTGTTGCCTCTTACCCCATAATTCAAAAAATCTGCCTTATTTACTCCTTTAGTTTCTTCAAGTAAAGTTTGCAGATATGGAATATATCCCCCTTTTCCAGTGCTGTCACCAACACCTTGTGTGAGAGAATCTCCAACAGATACTATTGCTAATTCTTTTGGTAAAAAACTGACTGGTATATCCTTTTTATTCAAAACTACCATATCTTTTTCTGTATTATAGAGTGTCTGATTGGAGCAGGAAACAAGCATTAAAAGAGAAAATAATAAAACAAGAAAGGTAAATGGTTTTTTCATCTTTTCACCTACCTTCATTTTTTATAGTATAGCATATTGAAGAGAATTCGAAATGAATTTATGCACTTATTTTTTTCCAATAAGCTCCCAATATGCATCCTAATCACTGCGAAATAAGTAAAAAATTCTCTTATTTAAACTTTTTCTTTTAGGAAACTCTAAATTCATCCATATGTAAGGAGAATTACTTTTTTTACTCATTAAGATAGAGAGGGATGAAAATTCTAAATAACGTGCCCCTTCCTTTTTCGCTTTGTACTTCAATATGTCCTTTCATCTGCTCAACCATCTGATAACAAACCATTAAACCCATCCCAGTCCCCTTTTCTTTTAACGAATAAAATGCAGTACCTAATCGGTTTATCTCTTCTTCTGTCATTCCTATTCCAGTATCCTCTATTTCAAATACCCCATATTTCTTTACTGGATAAAGGTTAATAGTTATCGTTCCTCCATTTTTCATTGCTTCAATTGCATTTTTTAAAATATTTATAAGTACTTGCTTTAATTCATTATTATTAGCTTCTAGGTATACTTTTTGAATATTTTTTTTAAAGTGAATACCTTTGCCCATCATTGCATAAGAGTGCATTAAGTCAATGACTTTATTTGCCAATGCTGCTCCATCAACCTTTTGTGATTGTTCCACATCAGGCTTTGCTAAAGATAAATAATCATTAATAATTGTTTCTGCGCGATTCATTTCCTCAATCATTAATTTAATATATGTTCTTTCTTCTTCACTCATATGTTCTTTTGCATAAAAAATTTGCAAAAAACCTTTGACGACAGTCATCGGATTTCTTATTTCATGAGCAACAGATGCAGCAAGCTGACCAACTGCATTCATTTTCTCCGCTCTTTGTAATTCCTTATTCATTTTCAAGTAATCTACAATATTATCCATTTGCATAAGTGCTTCTTCCATTGTAGTTAGTTGAAAATCCTTTGATATTGTTCCAAGCTCTTTTGCAGTATTGGTTAAACGATAGAAAAGAGACGCAAGATTAGCAACAACTTCATTATAATTTTTCATCAACCCTTGTAATTCTGAGTTCTCATTTATCTCCATTTTAACATCAAAATTCCCACCACTTATTTCATTCAAACCTACCATCATTTTGTTAATAGGGTGAAGGATTTTATTTAACCAGTTTCTTATATAAATAAACAGAAAGATAAAGCTAATTAAAAAGAAAAATATCATTTGAAGTGCGAGTTTTTTCAGAAAATAGAACTGGTCATTGAGTTTCCTTTCCATTCCAATAACGCCCACCAAATGGCCTTTTTTATCATAAATAGGAATGAAGGAACTCTTATAATGGTCTTTATTAAGTTTGTATATGCTACTGTGCTGAACTTCATGCATAGTAATTGTTCTCTTATATACAGGCATTATATTTTCTGCTAGTCTATCAACATAATGAATTCCTATTTTTTGATTTTGCTGTGAGATAACAGCTATATGATTTTGCTTCTCATTTTCTGCTAATACCGATATATAAATGCGTTCCTTTATTTCCAAAATGCTTTTATTAAAATCTGGAGAGTTGATTATATTATGAAGTAGTTGCTTAGAATCAGTCCTTTTCGATTCACCCATATGCAAGGAAACATTATCACTTAATAATGTTAAAATTTCTTCCCCATCCTTTTCAAAATATGTCTTCCACTCTTTATACTGGTAATAGAATATGAATGTTACAAAAAGCATGAGAAGAAAAAAGGGCAGAAAAAAAGAAACAACTTGATATTTATTTGCAAACGGAATAGTATTATATTTTTTTATCATACTGGCCACCTATTTCTTATATTCCTTGGTTACAAAAGACATACTATACTTGAAACTACTTCTCCCAATTACAATTGAATTATATATCGTTATTTATGTTCGTTATCTTAATTTATATGTTGATTCGACATTTTCACTTAAATTCCCTTTAATTACCCCATTTTTTTAATTCACTAATTTTAAAAAAAGAGGAGGTATGAATTGCTCTTTCCTTCTAATGAATAAGAGGATTCTACATTTATCCTCACAAAATCAAAGTGTTTCAGATATAACTTATTTAGACAGAAAAAGCCAAACAATCACAGGATGTTCCTATGATTGTTTGGCTTTTATTGTTTTTATATTCCTATAACCCACAACATTCTTTTTGTCGAGCAGCAATCTGCCTTTTGCTGAAAAGAATGATTATTCCATATAATAGCTAAACCCGATTGCCCCTGGTCCCGTATGGGTGGAAATGATAGGAGTTGTATAGTCAATATCAACTCTATTAAAACCAGTAGCCTTTTCTATTGCTTCTTTCAATTTAAGCGCAACATCTAGGCTGCCAGCGTGTGTAATGCCTACCCCTTTGATCTTTTTTCCTATGCTGTCTTCCGCAAAGGCATTAGCTAAATATTTCACTGCTTGTGAACGACTTCGTACCTTTGCTACAGGTGTATATACACCGTCCTCTAGAGTTGCAATGGGTTTAATATTTAATAAAGAACCTAGAAACGCTTTCCCTTTTCCTATTCTTCCGCCCTTCATTAAATTCTCTAATGTATCTACTACAACAAAAAGTTTCGTATGTTTTTTCACATGATTTAATCTTTGCAAAATTTCGGCTGCGTTATGCCCGTTTTTTACCATTTCGGCTGCTTCTAATACTTGAAAAGATAAACCTTTAGAAATAAATTCTGAGTCTACAACAAAGACGGTTGCCTTTGTTAATTGGCTGGCACTTTTAGCTGATTCTACTGTCCCACTCATTCCACCAGTCATATGAATGGAAATTATATCAAAGCCTTCGTCTGCAAGTTCATCATATTTTTCCACAAAAGTGCCAACAGATGGCTGGGAGGTTTTAGGTAGCTCATCTGCTGCTATCATCTTATCGATAAATTCCGCTGGTGAAATATCTACTCGATCCAAATATGATTTGTTATCAACATAAATAGATAAAGATACTACCTCAATTTCATATTTTTCTAAAATTTCTTGTGATAAATCTACCGTTGAATCTGTTACAATTTTGATTTTTTTCATTTCACACTTCCTATTAATCATTCATTTTTCAATTAAGCGCTTACTTTATTATACATTTATTTTTATTATATTCCTATGCTGCTTTGTATTTTTTTGAGCATCTATTATCCACTATACCACAAATTAAGCATTTCGTAACCTGTGAATCGCATCACAATCTCTGACGAAATAACTGAACTCAAAACGCTTTAAAAAGTAAATGCATGCTCAAAAAACCATGCGCTCAATAACAACGCGCATGGCCATATTAGATGGATTAGACCAGTAAATGGAATAAGTTAGAATCTCTATTCACTTCCGTATACGGAAATCCTTTTTTATCCATTCGTTCAATTAATTCTCTGTAATCATCCCTATTTTTCAGTTCTAAACCTACAAGTGCAGGACCACTTTCCTTATTATTCTTTTTGACGTATTCAAATCGAACAATATCGTCATCAGGTCCCAAAACATCATCTAAAAACTCTCTTAGTGCACCTGCTCTTTGTGGAAAATTAACAATAAAGTGATATAATAAACCTTCATATAATAAAGAGCGTTCTTTAATATCCTGCATGCGATCAATGTCATTATTACCACCACTAATGACAACCACAACATTTTTGCCTTTTATTTTTTCCTTATACAAGTCTAGCGCAGCAACTGGAAGAGCTCCAGCTGGTTCAGCGACTATGGCATGCTCATTATATAAAGACAAAATAGATGTACATACTTTGCCTTCAGGCACTAACACGATATCATCTACATAATCTCTGCAAATTTCAAAATTCTTTTGTCCAACACTCTTGACTGCTGCCCCATCTACAAATTTATCAATTTTATTTAATGTTACTACTTTATTTCTAATTAAGGCTTCCTTCATCGAAGGGGCACCAGCTGGTTCTACACCAATCATTTTCGTTGCTGGAGAAACGCTTTTCATGTATGTACTTAACCCTGCCATTAAGCCACCGCCACCGATACTTGCAAACACAAAATCAATCGGGACATCAATATCATTCATCATTTCGATTGCCATTGTCCCTTGACCAGCAATAACATTTTCATCATTAAATGGATGGATAAATGCTCTTTCTTCCGCTTCTGCACACGCTACTGCTTCTACATATGAATCATCGAAAGTATCCCCTATTAAAACAATTTCTACATTTTCTTTGCCAAACATTTTAACTTGTGTGACCTTTTGCTTTGGAGTTGTTGCAGGCATAAATATTTTTCCATGCACATTTAAATAACGACAAGAATAGGCCACTCCTTGTGCATGATTCCCTGCACTTGCACATACTACGCCATTTTTCATTTTCTCTTTTTCCAGCATCTTCATGGAATAAAATGCTCCTCTTAGTTTGAAGGAACGAACATGCTGTAAATCTTCCCTTTTTAAATAAATGTTGCAATCATATTTTTCGGATAACCGATAATTTTTTTGTAAGGGAGTATGGGCTACTATGTCTTTAATACCTTGGTATGCAATAATAATATCCTCCAATTGCACCCATTTTTTCATTACATTTTGTTCCATTTCCACACCCTCATTTCTAACCATTTTAATTTGTACATTATATCATGAATTATTCTTTTATCACTAACAAAATTTTAAATTTTCATTTTTTTTAAACTTTTTTGACCACGTAAAATTATCTGATTGCAGCGTATTCGGCAATTGTTTGTTTTTATGAAAGAAATCCATTACAATTAGGGGATAAGGAGTGAATAAAATTATGAATTTTTCGATTAAAGATTTCTCATTAAAAGAAGAGATTGCAAATAGTATTACCCACGGGATTGGCTTTCTTTTAAGTATACCTGCATTAGTGATGCTGATCATTAATGCTGTTGAAACAGATAACCCATGGAGAATCGTCAGTTTCTCTATCTTTGGAGCAACCATGATTATCCTATATTTATGCTCCACCCTATTGCATAGCATTACCCATGAGAAAGTGAAGGACTTTTTCGAGATACTCGATCATTCTTCTATATATCTTTTAATCGCAGGTACCTATACTCCTTTTGTTTTAGTTGCTATCCGTGGCGGGTTAGGCTGGACACTATTTGGAATCGTATGGGCTTTGGCCATTATTGGTATTGTCTTTAAATGTTATTATGTAAAAAAATATATAGTTACTTCCACCATCTTGTACGTTATTATGGGCTGGCTGATTGTAATGGCTATTGTCCCGTTATATCATGCCATTGGCACAACTGGTTTTATGCTTCTCGTAGGCGGCGGGCTTTTATATACGATCGGAAGCATCTTCTATGTCATGCAAAAGATTCCCTACTTCCACGCTATTTGGCACCTATTCGTATTAGCAGGGAGTGCTTTAATGTATTTTTGTGTGTATCTTTATGTATAGATAAAAGTGAATAAAATACACTATTAGTAAATAAGAGGATGGGATATAAGTATCTTGTCTAGAAATAAAGCCAAACAATATACGAAAGTTTGTCGTATAACTGTTTGGCTTTTTTATTAACTTTAAAATGAAGTGTAATGGAGCTACTCTCTGCGGGATGTAGAAACGCTTTATATAGCCCACACAGAGATCAAGCTTACTCAATTCGCATAGGTGGTAGAGTGTCTGTAGCAGAACGGAAACAAATATCTTTCCCTTCTCACACTCTCTCATAAACTAAAAAGGTATGCGGGTAAATATTTTGGTCATCAACTTCCCCTTTTTTTTCACTTACCAGCTTCCATTCCTGCCAATTTAATGCCGGAAAAAAGGTATCTCCTGAAAATTCATGATCAATTTGTGTTAAATACAATCTATCTGTTTTCTTAATTGTTTCTGCAAAAAGCTCCGCTCCGCCAATAATAAAAATTTCCTCAGTCTGTTTCTCTTTGCACCACTCATAAAAATCTTGAATAGAATGGAGAATCGTGCAGCCTTCACACTGATAGGCAGAATTTCTCGTTATGATGACATTTTCACGATTAGGCAAATTTCTGCCAATTGAATCCCTTGTTTTTCTACCCATTACGATTGGATGCCCAGTTGTTATTCTTTTGAAATACTTTAAATCATTCGGCAAATGCCAAGGTAATTGATTATTTACTCCTATTACATTGTTACGATCCATGGCAACAATTAAAGAAATCATACGCTTACTGCTCCTTTAATATGAGGATGGGCTTCATAATTGATAATTTCAAAATCATCAAATTCGAATGAGAAGATATCTTTTACATTTGGGTTAATTTTCAACTGTGGCAACGGCTTAGGATCTCTCGTAAGCTGCAGCTTTACTTGCTCAATATGGTTCGTATAAATATGAACGTCACCAAATGAATGCACGAATTCTCCTACCTCTAAATCACAAACTTGTGCAATCATATGTGTTAGTAAGGCGTAGGAAGCTATATTAAAAGGCACTCCTAGAAATACATCTGCTGATCGCTGATACAATTGACAAGATAATTTGCCTTCTGCTACATAAAATTGAAATAAACAATGACAAGGTGGTAATGCCATTTTCTCAATATCTCCTACATTCCAAGCACTCACTATTAGTCTTCTTGACTCAGGATTTGTTTTGATGGCATGAATTAATTCCGAAATTTGGTCAATTGTATTCCCTTCTCTTGTCGTCCACGAACGCCACTGATGACCATAAACAGGACCTAAATCCCCTTTTTCATCTGCCCATTCATTCCAAATGCGGACATTATTATCTTGTAAGTATTTCACATTAGTATCACCATTTAAAAACCAAAGTAATTCATGGATAATTGAACGTAAATGAAGCTTTTTTGTCGTAATTAAAGGAAAACCTTCGGAAAGATCGAAGCGCATTTGATATCCGAACGTACTAATGGTTCCAGTTCCTGTACGATCTTCTTTTTTTACACCATTTGTTAAAATGTGTTCACATAGATCTAAATATTGTCTCATTTTTTAAACACCCTTTTTTTATTAATCAAGCTATTGAATAGAAGCGATATAATGATATGTTTTTGGAGCATACTCAAAAAGTTTTTCCTTTTCCGTTCCACCAACATAAAACATAGCAAATGTTTCGGCGAAATATTCTTCCGCATATTGTAGAAAATATTGTCTAGTTGGAAATAGTCTACTTTTTTCTTCATTCCATATTGCTTTATATCCTTCTGTTTTACTTCCATATTTTAAAATTTTATAGTCAATAGAATGGGCTAATTCATGATACTCTAAATTAACTGAACTATGACCTTTTCCCTTTTCGCTTGCGCCAATCTTCACTAGCACAACCTTGCCTCCCCCAATACCAGGTACATCATCCCATGGTTTTTGGGAGGTGTATCCTCTAGGAATAATACCAGCGAATTTCTGTGCCGTTTTATTATCTGTTAATTTACCTGTAAATAATTTCACCTTTATTCCACTAGATTGTATCTTATTTAATAGCGTAGGAGGTAACTTATTTAATCTTTCAATTATAGTAGCTGCTTCTGTTTGGTCAAACTTCGCATCAGGCAGTATAATAATATTCCCTAAATTTTCTTTTGCATCGGTGGAAAGATGTGCTTTAACAACTGTTAAATCAGACAGATTTTTTAAGTATGTTTCATTATTTGGAAGCTGTGAGTTTCCCATAAGAATACTGGTTGCTGCTATCATTCCTACTGGTGCCAATCTTTTGAGCCATCTCATCCCTCTTCCTCCCCAATAAACCGACTGCACTTTTTATCCATTACTCATTCATCGGATAAGAATATACTAATCTATTAAAATTATATCATGGGGAGTCAACGCAAAATACTAGTTAATATTGGGTAAGAATTCCTAAAAAAATCCAAAAGAATAAAACATAGAGAAATCACCGCATACTTCTATGTTCACTCTTTTGGACATATGTCAGCAAGGAGAAAAATCAAGACAAAATTTTAATAGTTTTCCTCATTAAACCTCTAAACCATAATTCCGACATAGTGCAGCAAGTCCTCCAGAAAAGCCGCTACCTATTGCGTTAAATTTCCATTCTCCGCCATGTTTATAAAGTTCGCATACAATCACAGCTGTTTCAACTGAAAAATCTTCCCCTAGATCAAATCGGAGAATCTCCATATTATTATCTTCATTTACAACGCGAACAAATGCATTTGAAACTTGTCCAAAATTTTGTCTTCTTGCTTCAGCGTCATGGATGGTTACTGCAATCCCAATTTTGCTTACATGTGCAGGGATTTTTGTGAAATCGATAATGATTTGCTCGTCATCCCCATCGCCTTCTCCTGTACGGTTATCACCTGTATGTTCCACACCGCCGCTAGGATGAATAAGATTATTATAGAAGATAAAATCCACATCATTTATCACTTTCCCATTGTCATCGGCCATAAATGCCGATGCATCTAAATCAAAGCCAGCCCCACCGTCATATTGGTTAATATCCCAGCCTAATCCAATAATTGCTCTTGTTAAGCCTGGATTTGTTTTAGTTAAATCAATTCGTTGTCCTTTAGAAAGATTAATACTCAATTTCTATTCCTCCCTCGTCAAATAATAGATGGATCCTCAAATTACTATTGCTTTACCCCTATCATGAAAACGATTTAACCAACTCTCCTAAACTACCAGCATTTGTACCTGTGCCAACAGCCGCAAACTTCCAATCCTGTCCATGTCTGTATAATTCTCCAGCTATTACACTAGTTTTCCCTGCATAATCATCTGATAAATTGTAGTGAATAAGTGATTGATTCGTCAATGGGTTAACAATTCGAATAAAGGCATTTTGAATCATTCCAAAATCTTGTCTTCTTTTTACTGCATCATAAATATTAACAACAAATATGAGTTTATGTATATGTGCAGGAACTTTACTTAAATCAACGCGGATTTGTTCATCATCTCCATCCCCGTCACCTGTTAAATTATCGCCTGAATGGATTACACTGCCATCGCGACTTTTTAAATTGCCAAAATAAATAACATCACTATTTGCTTGAACCTTTCCTTGTTCATTTACCATAATTACAGATGCATCACAGTCAATACTTGCTGCCTGTCCTCCACCAAAAAGAGAACCGAATAAGCCCCCGCCCTTATTTTGTTGAACAGGATCCCAACCAAGTCCAATTAAAATTCTGCTTAATCCTGGATTCCCTTTTGTTAAATCAACTCTCTGACCTTTTTGCAAATTAATCGCCAATATTCCCAACTCCTATGTATGATATAATTTTACTTTTTTAAAGTTTTTTATTTTAACACTAATTCACACCGATTATTTAGCTCTAAAATAACGTCTTTTAATATTTCTCTACTATCTTATGATTCTAAAGTGCAATCAAACTCCTAGTAATAAACTAGTATCTTTCCCGATTTATGTTAAGATGGATGATATATTTTCTAAGACAATTTCTCGCCTCAGAAAATATATCCATTTCAATCAATGCAGCTAAACTTTATAGAGTTTCGAAACACTTTTCTTATCAATTATTCTCATGATAATTCATAAAAAGTGATTGGAATTATCTCTCTCATTAACCTTGAAGTTTCATTTGCTTAAAGTTATTTTGTAATTCTTCTAATTTCTTTGTGCCTTCTTCTCTTAACCGCTTATTTTCTTCTTCAATTGTTTTTGTTTCTTGCATTCCTTTTATAATAATATTCCAAGATTCTTCAATCGTCTCAATCTTAATGCTGGGACTTCCTGCAAGTCTTGCAATATCGACGCTTTGCTGGGATATATTTTGCGCATTCTTGACAAGCATTTCATTTGTTCTTCTGTCCAGTTCACTCATGCTATCTGCGACTAATTTTTGTCTTTTGGCAGCAACAGCTTGGATTAGTCCATTTTTGAAAATTGGAATCGTCGTAACAAATGCCGAATTAATCTTTCCAATTAATTTTGTATTTCCTCTTTGAAGCAAACGTATTTGCGGTGCTGTTTGCAGAGCAACCATTTTGGCCATTTCTAAGTCATAAACCCGCTGATCAAGGAGCTCTATCGCATTTCTAAGGGAGTCGAGCTGCATACCCGCTAATTGATCTCCAGCAGTTGCTTTAGCTTCGATTTGCGGAAGCACTTGTGTCTTTAATTCTTCCGACTTCATTGCCCCTGCAACTGCATATTTTTCGAGCGTCAAATAATATTGATAATTTTGCTCATACATTTCATCAAGCATCGTCGTCGAATCAACCATTTCATTTTGATATTTCGATATTTCAACATATACTTTATCAATCTCTTGTCCCATAGACTGATATTTCCCAAAAAGTTTTTCCATAATCTTTTCGCTTTTTTTAAACAGTTTGCCAAAGAAACCTTTTGACGCATCTTCAAAATCTTTCTTATCAAATTTATCCATTATTCTGCCGAGCTGTTTTAATAATTCTCCGGAATCTTCCACTTTAGTAGTTCTCATATTGTTAAGAATTTTATCGGAGAATTTTGAAATTTGCGTTGCCGGCTCTTTCCCGAATTCAAGAATCTGAATTTGATCCTTTTCATCAATAGACTGGGCCAATTTTTGCACTTCTGGCTCATTTCTAAGCGCTAATTTAATTTCTGATACTTTTTCTTCTGTTAATAATTCTGCGACCTGGTTATCCGCATTGTTTATATTTGATGGTTGCATGTTCATCCATTATCTCCCTTTCTACTCTTTAAAAATCCGCCAAACAGTCCCCTTTTCAAAAAGGATGGCTCTTTATACTCCATATCAAATACAACGTCCTCGAGCCAATGGGCATCAAATAAATTGTCTTGTATAAAGTTCTCCATATCGACATGTCCAGGTGGATTATAAATAATAATATCAACACCCAATGCATTCATTAAAATTAACATTGCTGCATCTTCTCGCGTGAATACGCCGCTTTTTTCTGTTTTAAATAATACAATACTTGGTACTTCTTGAGAGTAATCAAATTTTTGCAGCATTTTTAAAAGTTCATCTGGTATAAGTAAACATTGTGAAAATAGAAAAATTGCTACATCTTCATCTGATTCATCCGATTGTTTTATAAGTACTGGTCTTGAGCATACTCTTGAAATTGCAGCAGCTATCCCTTTTTGTAAGCCGGTTGGCAGCTGTTTATAATTCCAATAATGGGCACTCATCATCTTTTCCGGATCAAGTAAACCGTTTCTTCCCAGCGCTCCGCGATAATGATATCGGTAATCGCTAATAATTGCTCTTGTAAACGGAAAATCTTTAATCAATAGCGTATCCTCTCGATTGACTATTCCGTGAATACGATCCCAGTATTCTTTGCGATTTTTACTTACACCAAATATTTTAGCAAAAATAGCAGGGATATGCACTTCTCCATTTTTCACTTCAAAGTTTGGTCGAATCATAGCAAGCTCTTTCTCCAAAAGAAAAATTTCATCATATGTAGTTTTTAGGGTAACCGAAAAGGGGATATAATCTCTAAATTGCCATGGTTTATAAAGATTGGATCCCTCATGATGCAGTATACTCTCAATTTCCTTTGACGCTCGATATGCTACAGTCGCTGTTCTTTTTCTTTCTTCTGTAGGAAAGCTTTCAGGTTCTTTCCGTTGTGGATATTGATGCTGAAAAAACAGCTCCTTATCTAGCTTTAACTTTTCTAAAATATCTGTGCCATTAGGATGAACCATTACAATATCACACCCAATGGTAAGGAGATAATAGATAAAATAGGACTGACTTTTACTTGCATCACCATACCAAAGAAACTTAGGCATATTTTCATTTAATTCGGTTTCTTCTAAGACAGGCTGTAAATGATTAATCGACCATTTTACAATATCCACTACTAATCTTCTTAAATCCTTATTTTTCAAGCCGTTTTCTTCCAATTCTGCGAAATGCTGAATTACTTTAATAAAACTTTCCCGCAATTTCCGATGAATAGCTGGAACAGAGGATTTTATCAGTACATTCTCTCCGTCAAGAAAAGCAACAAATCGATTAATGGATAAATTCTGCTCATTCATTCGATTAAATACTTTTTGAATAGATTGGAAATGCTGATTATCGATTGTCCTATCGAGTGTTTCATCTGTTAATAAGTGTAAACCAGTATTATCTTTATGTATCCAATTAAACAGCTGATTATAATATTCATCCTCGTCTAGCGATATTCCCAGTAGTTTAACGACTGCCTGCCCGAAAGTAAATATACGATTACTGGTATCATATAATGGTCTTTCTTTAATAGGCTTTAGCAAAAGTTTAAACCAGTTTTCTTCAGACAATGGAAGTATTATATTATTAATGGTATAAAAGTCTTTATTCATTTTCTCCACTTCCTAATTTTAAACCAAAGATAACTTTCTATCTTTATCATAGCATAGCTCCTTGTAAACACTAAACATTCTACTTTATATTTATTTACGAATTTTTAATAAAAAAGTTTCATTTTTTGTAGTCCGAAAAGAAATCTTTCGTAAGATTTTAAACTGTATATAAACCCACAGAATTTTAGAATTATAAGTTTGTCTATAGTATATCCTATGTATAGGGTTATTGCTTTTTGTTTCAGGGGTTCACGCTTAGCCGCGTTCTGCTTTCAGACTGCAAGGTCTCAGGCTATCCCGCTTATCCTACAGGAGTTCCCCCCTAACCACCACAAGCAGCACATAAAAATCCCATTTAATTTTACTAAATCATTTTATCGTCACACTGAAATCTTTCGTAAGATTTTTCTTTATACTCTTCAACCTGTGTTTTTAGCACCTAACCTTCTGTTTGTGCATATAATACAGTACAATAGGCGAGTAGGTGCTAACTATGAGATCATTTTTTCGAAAATACACATATCATGAAATTGAGACAGATTTAAATTATGTGCAAAATGTTCTATCTTCCAACATGTATGTTTTTATTGATTTAATCTTTATTTCTCTAATAATTAGTTTTTTTATGGCCATCTTTTTCGAATCTATCTTATTTGGGATTATTATATTTGTTTGCTGCTATTTATTCTTTGTCGCCATTTATTGTTTATTGCTCAAATTGATAAAAGATTCACCTGATGATCTATAAAATATATTTATCTTCATTCAAATCCATCTCTTTAACGACTCTAAGGCGACCGTGATTCGGTCGCCTTAGAGTCGTTAAAGAGTAAATTCTTTATAAACTTTTCTTAAGATTTCTTCTCCAGCAGACGCACCTTTATGAGCTGTGGCTTTATGAGAGTATCTACTTGATTCACCACATATTAACTCGCCATGCCTAGGAATAAACGCTGTTTGGCATATATTTAAAAAAGGTAGATCCAATAAGGAATCTCCAGCTCCAATTGTTTGCTCGATTCCTTCTCGTTCCTTTATATACTTTATTGCCTCTCCTTTACAAACAGGACTCGGCATAAAGTAAAGCTTTCTTCCTTGCAATGAGATATTCCAGCCATTTGCTGCTGCTATTTTTGCTAGTTGTATTTTTAAATCGGAGTCTATAGTGGTATTTAGCACATAATAAAAGAAAAGATTATCAGCAATTTTCAATTCTCCAGGGAGAGAATACTCTCGGAGCATTTCCAATATCTCCTCTTTTTCGATACATTCCACACCAAGCTTCCGCTTTAGCCTTTCTTCCCACTCTTTCATGATTTCTCCATTATGATGTATTCTTGCCCCGTTACTGGTTACACAGTAAGATACCGGTACATCTCTTTCAAATATAAAGATCCGCTTATATTGCTCATATGTTCTTGTTGTCACAGGAATAAATAAATAGTGGGAAGCAATCTCTTTCAATAAACCATAGCTCTCCTTTGTCATAAAAGAGACATACTTCCCATTCTTCTCTTCGACCCCAATCATCGATTGATTCCAAGGAGTTTCCATTTCTTCTAAAGCACGTTTGGAATAAATTAATGTTCGATCTAAGTCAGATGCAAATAATTTCATCCCTCTTGCACAACCTTTTTAATCAAACCGCAGCATGTATAGCTCATTTGGGGATATGGAATTATTTCTACGCCTCTTTCTTCGGCAAGCAAAACGATGTGCTGCACATAAGGACTATCCGGATCTTTCATTAAAACCTTCCATGGCACTCTTCTTAAAAGGACTCTTGTAGTTTCTCCAACGCCTGGTTTAACATAATGCGTGCTCTCAATATGAAATTCCTCCTTAATGGCTAGAACTTCTTTCATCCCTCGAAAATCAACGGATTGATCAAAGCAATTCTCATTCATTCTTTCTTCAACTTGCTTTGAATTAATATTTTGAAAAGCCTCAGTAATATTATCTAAATAAATATTTGATACATCATATGGCTCTAATTCCTGATAATATTTAGCACCATGAAAATCATCCATTTGAATATATCTTTCATTTAGTACGGTACGGCTGACAAGTCCAGACACAGTGGAATTTAAGCAAGCACTCGGTATCAAGAAATCTTCTCTCGTACCATAGAGTGTAGTACAGTATCCTGGATCTGCCAGTACAGCTAATGTATCATCTAAGTGAACCTGATATTTATTAAAAAAACTTTCACAGGCTTTTGTTAATTCAATTGAAATAGCTCCTTTACCTGTCCATCCATCAATAAATTGGATAGCAGATCCTTTATGTGTTTTTAATATGTACTTAATGGCATTTTCATCTATCCCTCTGTCTCTGATGATCGAAATACTATAGTGCGGTAAAGAAACATGATATTTTTCTTTTAAATATCGCTTAATTAATATCCCAATAGGAGTACCAGCTCTTGCTAATGAAACTAAGACCGTTTGTTTTCCATGTTTACGATAAATCTGCTCTGCGACAACTGCGGTACTAAGTGCTACCTTATCTTTATAATCATGCAGTGTCTTCCAAAAAAGCTGTAAATACTGTTCTGGTGGATTATATTCGATTGGTAATGTTTCGCTATAATGTGCTCCACTTTGAATCTTTTTTTCTCGTTCCTCTGTGGAACCTTCTAGTATAATTCCGTTTAAATTTTTCAAAAGAAAAATGACATCTTCACTATTATAAGATCCGAATTTCACTTGCTCATTTATGTTAAAATGCATCTTTACCTCCCGCTAAAATAGACGATATTAATCTTTTTTACCTGAACTGCTTTTAATGCCGTCAGCAGCTCTTTTAAGCTATCTTCTTTCACATTTCTCTCAAAGAATAAAAATATGTCATCATATTGATTAGGCTTTACATTATATAAGAAATTTACAATCTCTTTATCTTCTGGATTTGCAAAACAATATGCTGTTTGAGCTCCATAATGCTCTTCATTATGTGGATAAATTGGACTTCTTGTAGTCGATTGATAAGATATGTCTTCCCCCATGAAGCTAGCTAACTTCATGGGTATATACATAAATTCTCCTGTTCCGACACAAAGACTAGTTCCCCTCCTCTTCTTCTTGAGCATCTTTGCAGCCTCTTTTATCCAATCATCTGTTCCTTCTTCTGTATGAATCCCAAACCTGCCAGTATCCTTTAAATATCGGAAGCTATTGCACTCACCCGCAAGATTTGAAGACGTCAATGGCACAATGCGATCTTTCACATAATTTTCTAGACTAATATATTCTATCAATGGATTCCCTTCATTTGTTACCAAACTCTCCATTTTAGGTGTAAGATTTATTTGCTCCCCAACTAATTCAAAACTACCTTTCAATAAGGAGACAGATTGAACCGTTATTTGCAGCTCTTCTTCAAGAGCTTTCATTTCTAATTGCCATTTATTAGAGCGCCAATCGAGAATGGATGCCACCGTATATTTATCTCTTGGATAGTTTCTATGGAGATCTCGGATAATATTAATCGCTGTTTTTCCAGTTGTGAGTTCATCATCAACGAGAATTATTTCCCGATTATTAGCAAGAATATCCGTTTTTACGTAACATCGATGGGAAGTGGCATGTGAATGTTCTTCTTCAAATGAAATGATTGGATCCAGCTCGTTAATCTTTTCTCTTGTGGTATGAAAAAAGGATGCTTGTTTAAAAGCCTTGAAAAAAGAGTGGCCAAGTGCAGTTGCTGTTTCGGCAAAGCCAATAATAATAGGATTGCAAACTTCTTTTTGGATAAAAGGCTTATCCAGGAAAGGCAAAGAGGAATCATGATAAATCTCCAATAATTTCTCCTTTTGCGGTGAGTGCTTTCCTGTCATAATTTCTTCATATCTCGCTGCAAGCATAAAACCTGTTAGCAGACCTTTTTTTGGTTCTATTGGCAAATGCTTTCCCAGTAGTCTACTGACAAATAAAAACGCCCGTCTTTTATTGATTCTTGCAGCCATTTTAAAAAAGTCCTCGATAGGAAGCTGAAATGGATTTTCTTTAACATAAATGTCCATCTGTAAATGATCAATGATTGGTAATGAAATTTTCTTGTTTAAGTAAGTCAATGTATGTAAATCCTTCATGGAACACCCCGTAAACCTTTGATTTTAAAATAATTTTTTGCGCCCAATATAAATGAGGCTTAATTTCATTCATTTTATTGGAGAAACTACTTTTTATAACACCAATTTCTCCATTATTGCTATCCATAATATTTAATGCATCCAAATATTCTTCATAGGAAACAACGTTTAATGCCTGAACTGGCTTTATATGGGTCGGATGAATAATCGTTTTCCCTGTTAATCCATTCGTTATATCCATCATAACTTCTCTTATTAATCCGTCCATATGTTTATCAATTAGCTGTGTTCGCATACTCATTCCTGCTTTTCCATAACGTTTTCGAAAAGGTGTCTCTCTTAATTGAGGAATTAGAAATCTTTCTTTCGTCGTAAAATACTCCCAGACTGGTCCAGAAACAACATAGGCACTATCTGCCCGTGTAAATATATTAATAATATCTGAAATACAATCTCGAATAATGGCAATATCATATATGGTTGTTTCTGGGCTTCTACGTATCCCATATAATCCACAAAAATCAGTTGCACCTATTCTAACATTTAAAATTAAGTGCTTATAATCATCAAGCACTTTTTTTATGGAGAGGAGCTCATTCATTCGCGTTTCTTTTTCAATTATTTTTTTCGTTTCTAATATCGGCATTGCATATAAACAGTATCCGAGCTTGTTATATTTTTGTAATTCCTTTAAAATAATTTCTCCTGCTTCTGCTTCAAATTTTGGTATTACAATACCTGTTAATAAAGCGATCTTATCACCAAGTATATCCATTAAACTTAAAAACTGCGCAATGGAACGGATTCTTATAAAAATCAATGGCAATTCACTCTTTATCAGGGAGCCATTTTGGATAGCATAATCAATATCGGTTAACTCTTCTACTAATTTTCTTTCTGCTAAATCGACCTCATGATCGCCAATAGAATCCTCCAGACAAATAACCATAGAGGTTAAAGCAGGATGTTTCTTTCTCAATAAGTCCTGATAAATATTAGGTCTAGTTGCAGGCATATACAATGTCGAAGCAAGTGCGTAGGATAATACTTCTTTCTCCGAAGTGCTAAACACCTCTTCTGGTAATTTGAAGAAAAGACGTTCCAATTGTTTTTCATTTAAGTCAGAGAATAATTTCATTTCCTTTGCTCCATTCCAGTATTTTCATTCCATTTATATACTATTCTGAAAATTCACAAATAAATAGTTTTTGTTTAAAAGAGGATAATTATTACTATTTTACTATAAAATTCATTTTTTGAGTATTATTTCGTTATGAATGGCTTTAGCTGCATCCATAAGGTGTTTATAGAGGTTTTCGGGAAGGGTTACAGCAAAGAAGTTTTCTAATTAATAAAATAGAGGATATCCCTAGTACTAACTATTGACAGAAACTAGAAATATCCTCAAAAATTATTAAGCCTCGCCTTGTTGTTCTGCTTTCTTTTTATTTCTAAAGTGAATAACGAAAGTTGCTCCAAATGCTATTACTAACAATCCGAAGAAATAAATATGTTCGATGTGAATATCAAAAACGCCTAATAGCATCTTAACTGCGATAATCAAGATTAGAATATAAGCAGTTGCTTCCAGCTCTGGAATTTTATCAATTAATTTAAGGAAAACACCCGCTACACCACGCATCATAAGCACACCAAGAATACCACCCAGTAATAATACCCACACTTGGTTACTGACACCAAATGCTGCTAAAACACTATCCACTGAAAAGGCAATATCCATTAATTCAACAGAAATTACCGTTCCCCAAAATAATCCGAATGTGCGAATAAGAATTCCATTTTTGTTGATTCCTTTATTCTCTTCTTCTCCGTCTTCTGGTTGATTCGCAGCTTTTTTACGATCCACGAAGTACTTAATAGAGAGATAGGCCAAATAGGCCGCTCCTAGTATTTTCACCCATGAGAATTCGATTAAATAAACACCAATACCGATAGCTATAAAGCGGAATATGTATGCACCTAGTAACCCGTAAAACAACGCCTTTCTTCTTTGTTCTGGTGGTAAATGCTTAACCATCACGGCAAGAACTAATGCATTATCCGCTGATAACAAGCCTTCCAATATTACAAGTGTTCCAATATAGCCCCAGCTGACTGGGTCTGTTAGTACCTCTCCCCACATTTGCCAGTTAAAAAACTGCGCATATGTATCTATAATCGTCTCAAATATCCCCATGAAAAAAGGTTCCTCCTAAAATATGCTTATAAAGTCTTAGCCAATTTGCAGACCAAAGTCTGTTGCTAATGCAGCTAAACCACCTTGGTACCCACTGCCAATAGCACTAAATTTCCATTCATTATTATGACGATATAGTTCCCCAACAACTAACGCTGTTTCAATAGAGAAATCCTCTCCTAAATCGTAACGAATCAATTCCTCATTAGATTCTTCGTTAACAATACGTACAAATGAATTAGAAACTTGTCCGAAATTTTGATTCCTTGCTTCTCCATCATAAATGGTAATCGTAAAAGTAACACGTTGAATATTAGCTGGAATACTTTTTAAATCTACGATAATTTGTTCATCGTCTCCTTCGCCTGCGCCTGTACGATTATCTCCGGAATGAACAATCGCACCATTTCCACCTGATGGATTATTGTAAAATACAAAGTCAGCATCATTTGTTACTTTTCCATTTTCGCCAAGTAAGAATACAGAAGCATCTAAATCAAAATCAGTTCCGCCATCATACTTATTTAAATCCCAGCCTAAACCAATAATTACTTTTGATAAACCAGGATTGCCTTTTGTTAAATCTACTTTTTGTCCTTTGGATAAACTAATTGCCATAATCTTTCTACCTCCAAGTTTTTTCAGTATAGTTCCTTTACGTAATCATAGATAAAAAAGTTTCAATTTCCCCTTTTTAGCTCATCCACTTTGGCGGAGTATTTTTATCCCAGTAAATTTCTCCAAGTGCATAATGAGTTTGGAATTGATCATGATACGTGTGGTAATGGAAGTTAAAATAATAACCTTCCTGTGGGGGACGATCCCTTCTTACATGAAATCGGATAATATCCTCGTTATCTCTCGTAATATGAAATATCCGTTCACTTGTACCTGCAGCAGGAAATTCAGTTACTGTTAAATAACTTAACTCTTCTTCTGGAAAAATATGCGTTACTTCATTAATTGCTTTTTCCATATTTGGCAGAACAACTAAACGAAATTCATCTTCAATTACTGGTTTAATTTTTGGCCCGAATTTTAAATAGCTTTGTGCTTCTGCTTCCTTCATCATATTGCTGATAAAATCTTCTCTTGAGAAATTTCCCTCAGTACTATCAACAAATATCGCTTCATCTTCGATACTTTCTCTAGCAAATGGTACTTCTCGCTCATCAATTGGTTTCTTATCATTATTATTATTATTTAAAAAGGTTGCTGGTGATGGTGAAACAAGACCAAACGTTAAAATAGAAACAAATACGACCAGGCTTTTACGAAGCCAATTAGGCATTTATTACACCTCGCTTTCCGCATCCTGATGTTAATATATGAAAAAATATTTATAGAATAAGTATATATTATTTACTAGCTAATCTTCTACTATTATCCTTATCATAGAGGTTATTTTTTTATTATTCTTTTTTTAACCAGATTCCATAATGGAATTTAGCTGTTTTACGCTTCACCTGTTCAAATTGAAATTGGTTAAATCTGCTGCTCCTAAAATGATCTTTCCATACGACTCTTTCTTTCGCCACTCGCTTTGCTTGATTGATTAATTCTACCGACACTTCTTCATAAAGTGCTAGTTGTTTTAACGGGTTGATTCCAGCTGATGAAATAGTTTCCTCAAACATAGGATCAAAATATACGCAATCTATACTATTGTCTTCTTTTCGAGCAAGTGCCTCTAATGCGTTAATATGCTTGACTGTAACCCTTCGCATTGCCTCATCAACAGCGGCATTACTCGTCTCCCATTCTTTCAAACCTACTTTTACAAGAAAAGCAATCACTTGATTCGCTTCTAATCCTTCCACTTTTCCGCTACTGCCCACGACATAACTTGCAACAATACTATCTGAAGCAAGTCCTAAAGTACAATCTAAGAAACTCTTTCCCTTTGTTAAATTGGTTGCGTCAATAAAAGGATCATTTTCCTTATTCATCAGCCTTTTTATTCGAAAGACTGCTGAATTTGGGTGAAAAAAGAAAGGCTCCTCTCCATTTAACGAACAGAACTCAAATCTATTTTTCCCAATTATCAGAATATCTGATTGATATTGCTCTTTTAAGTGCTGAATAGATACTTTTTCTCTCCTGACATATCTGCAGTTGAAGTCTTTGGCAATTCTATCTGCGAGAATTTGCATGTCCTTATTTGTCCTACCGGCAGTTGTTACAATCATATTTTTTCTCCTACTTCTATGTAATACTATATTCAATACGAATCATGTTAAGATTAGGTCATCATTATAAAATAGATAAATTTAAATTATCTATCGACGAATATAAACCCTATACAAAAAACCTAAAAAAGAAAGTCCATGAGAAAAAAGGTAACCCTTTATTCTCATGAACCAAGTTTTTAGCAATATTGTTCAAAAGCTGATACAAGATTTTCCATAATTGCTTCCATTGAATTTCCTTCAATATCGTAGCGATGAATAAAATGAACAACTTTATTATCTTTGATTAATGCCATGGACGGAGAAGAAGGCTCAATATCCCCGAAAAATTCGCGCATTTTTGCTGTTGCCTCTTTATCTTGGCCAGCAAATACTGTTACTAGTTGATCTGGCTTTTTTTCAGATGCAAGCACTGCCTGCGTTGCTGCTGGTCTTGCTAAACCTGCAGCACAACCACAAACAGAATTAACCACTACTAAAGAAGTACCTTTGTTTGTTTCAATAAATTGTTCCACAGCGTCTTCTGTCAGCAATTCTTCAAAGCCTGCTTGGGTTAATTCTGCTCTCATCGGTTTTACCACTTGTTTCATATACTCATCATATGCCATTGACATAAGTAATCCCTCCATAATATACGTATATTCTATTCCTAAATATACATTAGAAATGTTTTTCGTACAATCTTTAGCATTAGGAAAATATAGTTACAGCTTATTTTCGCGCTTCGGTCATTTGTTTCCAAACAGAACCTTTTGCTTCTTCTCCTAGTTCAATTCGCTCAATTGCTAGTTTTATTTGTAAGCTCACTTCAAATTCTGGATCATCCTCATGAGCCTTAAGTGCAGCCAATGCTCTCTCATCTCCAACTTCATACAAGAACATAGCGGCTCTCCATCGAACAATCTTGCTTTTATCATCTAATGCATGGATCATTTCTTCCATTGCTTCTGGAAACCCTAAGTCGGATAAGCAATCTCCTGCAGTACGCCGCACTGTTACCGTTTTATCCTTTAATGCTTTATATAAGGAAGGAAGAACAGCTGTATCTTCAATCATTCCAAGATAGACAGTCGCAAGTCTGCGGATAGATGGTTTTTCATCATCTAATGCTTTCGTTAGTACAGGAATATCATCTACTGTAGGATCTTCGCTTTGTTCCAGCTTTTGATATCTAACTTTCCAATCTGGATTCTCTAAATCTGCAAATGACAGCCTTGTTCGCACTCGTACCGGTTTTTCATTTGCTTCAGTTTGCGGATTTTTTGCATGCTCAATAATCGCATTAATTCGCTCTTGTGGGTATGCTGCAACAAGTTCTTCCACCATTACATGCCCAATTTCTTCAAATTCACCGTAGCGCACGCCGAAATCTTTCCATTTACGAGTCATTACTACATTATCTTCAGGTGTACGAACTTCTGATACTGCTTGAATAAAGGAATCAGGTAAACCGAACCTTCTTTCTTCAGCGCCATCCGATAATTTAATTTGCATGGGAATACCTTTATACATTTGAACTTGAACATTTATCTCTCCATAATGTTCATTTATCTCTTTTGACTCCTCTGTAGCCTCGTCCTCCCCAAAGACATTCCGCACTTTTGAAAGTAATTCTTTCCAATCATAGCGGGCATTTCTTTCAACCGCTAGAAAATCAGCTACATGGTAAACCCCTTTAATCCCTTCAATGGAAAGGATATTTTGAATTAATTCAGGTGCTTCCGCTGAATTATCAACCTTATAATTATTACTTTTTCCCATTGGCAGCTCTTGGTCTAAATTAATTTTCATCGTATTAGGACTTGGTGTTGGCTCTACAGAAATAATTCTCATATTCCATCCCCCTCTTTTTCAACATTTATCTTATCACGCTTAATGCTATATCGAAAATAAACAGCTTTTCTACGAATTATCAGCGATTTCAGATAAATAGCTCCAGCGTTCAATTAGGTGTTCTAATTGGTTATTTAATTGTTCCTGCTCTTTCATTAACTCAGCTGCTTTTTCGAAGTCACTGCCAGTCTCGGCTAATTCTGTTTCTATTTTAGCTAATCTTTCTTCGACTTTTTCGATATTCTCATCAATGGTTGCCCATTCCCTTTGTTCATTATAGCTTAGTCTTACTTTTTTCTCTTTTACTTCCTTTTTAGGAAGTGGTATTTCTGTTTTATCTTTTATTTGTTGATCTTCTTTTCTCTCCACCTCTAAATATTCACTGTAATTGCCATAATAGGTGTCGATAACACCATTTCCTTTTAAAATCAACAGTTGTTCAGCAACCTTATCGAGAAAATAGCGATCATGGGATACGGTAATAACCACACCATTAAAATCTTCTAAATAATCTTCCAGAACCATTAATGTTTGTGTATCTAAATCATTTGTCGGCTCATCTAATAAGAGTACATTTGGTTCTCCCATTAGTATTTTCAACAAATAAAGTCTTCTTCTTTCCCCACCAGATAGCTTCCCAATAATCGTTCCATGGGTATGAAGAGGAAATAAGAATCTTTCCAGCATTTGGGCAGCTGTAATGACTTTTCCATCGGAGGCTTCTATAACTTCAGCCGTTTCTTTTAGAAATTCAATCATTCTTTTAGATGTATCCATATCTTCATTTTCTTGCGTATAGTAAGCCACTTTTACTGTTTGACCAATGATTCTTTCGCCAGAATCAAGGGGTGCCTTGCCTGCTAAAATATTTAAGAAAGTTGATTTACCAGTCCCGTTTTTACCAATTATTCCAATTCTATCCCCTGGTTTTACAAGCAAATTATAATTATTTAAGATTATTTTATCATGGAAACGTTTGTTTGCCCCCAGCAATTCAAAGACTTGCTTACCTAATCGACTACCTTTCAAGGAGATATCTAATTTATCTTTAGCTTTAACATTAGCTAATTTATCATCTAATGCGTCAAAACGCTGAATTCTGGCTTTTTGTTTAGTAGAACGCGCTTTTGCCCCTCTTCTAATCCATTCTAATTCTCTTCTAAATAAATTCTTTTGCTTATCAAGAGTAGCTGCTTCATTTTCTTCCCTGATAGCTTTGGCCTGTAAAAAGTCACCGTAATTGCCTTTATAGCTATACAAATTGCCCCCATCTAATTCAAACATTCTGTTTGTGACACGATCTAAGAAATAGCGGTCATGCGTTACTAATAATAGTGCTCCTGTGTACCTGCTTAAATAATCTTCCAGCCATTTAACTGCCTCAAAATCAAGATGATTTGTCGGTTCATCTAAAATAAGCAAATCTGGTTCTTGAATCAGAACTTGTGCTAAAGCAACCCGTTTTTTTTGCCCGCCTGACAATTCGCCAATCTTCTTATTAAAATTAGTAATACCTAACTTCATTAATACCGTCTTTGCATTTGTATGAACTTCCCAGCCATTTAAAGCATCCATTCTTTTTTGTAAATCAAATAATTTTTCATGAAGCTTATTGTTCTCAGGATCATGGTTGATTTCCATTATCATTGCTTCATAATCTTTAACTAATGCTAAAACCGGTGCATCACCAGCATATACTTGGTTTAATACGGTAAGATCTGGATTTAATTCTGGACTTTGGGCAGAATAGGCTATACGAAAATCCTTGGGTGCTATGATATCTCCTTCGTCTGGAATATCTATTCCTGCAACAATTTTTAATAAGGATGATTTCCCAGTTCCATTGATGCCAATTAAACCTACCCGTTCTTTTTCACTTATTGAAAAAGAGATGTTTTCAAATAACTTTTTCTCTCCATATGTCTTTGTTACATTTTCAATTGAAATACTCTTCATTTTGTACATTCCATTCTTTATAAAATTCTTTTAGAAAGCTTTCCATAAATTGATGCCTTTCCACGGCCATTTTTTTAGCACTGTCTGTATGTAAATGGTCTTTAATTTTCAATAGTTTTTCATAGAAATGGTGAATAGAAGATGAGTTGTTTTTTCGATATTCTTCTTCTGTCATCTTTTCCCTTACTGCTATATGTGGATCATAGATAGGACTTCCTATACTTCCTCCATAAGCAAAAGTACGAGCGATGCCAAGTGCTCCAATCGCATCTAATCGATCAGCATCTTGGACTATTTTTGCCTCCAGGCCATTGGGAGTTATCCCATTTCCTCCTTTAAAGCCAACTGTTTCGATGATAGCTTTAATCTGTTCCTTCTCTTGATTCGCAATTGGAATCTGCATTAGTATATTTGCTAATCTCCGTTGCCCTTCGCTTTTTGATTTATTTAATTTTTCATCTGAAATGTCATGCAATAACGCAGATAGTTCAATAGTATGAGAATACCCAATTCCTTCTTTTTCTGAAAGTAATAAGGCTATTTTACGTACTCTATCTACATGATACCAATCGTGACCACTAGCATCATTCTCCATCTCTTGCTTTATTATATTTTCTACTTTCGTAATAAGCTTCATTTATTCTCACATCCAGCAATCTATTATGTCCATATTGTATCATGAAAAGTAGTTTTTCGAATATGAAAGAACAATCAATATAAATATGAAAGCCGGAGTAGAAAATAAAACTATTCTACACCGGCTTTCGTTTCATTATTCATTTCCTATTTCTTACTTAAAAAGGGCTTTATTTTTGGAAATACCTTCAATGCTGTTCGATAAAATACGTCTTCATGGTAAGTTTCTGGAATGAGCTTTTTTATAAACTCTATATATGGTTCAAATGGGGCTAGCGGCCAATCTGTCCCAAAAAGCAATTTATCATATGATTGGGCAAAAACTAATGCATGGCGTAAATGATCGAGAAAAATCCCTTCATGTGCTTCTTCCAGTTCTTTTTTTGTTCCAACGATTAAACCAGATAAATCGGCATATACATTCGAATTTTTATAAATAATTTCCGCACCAGTCAATGTCCAAGGATCACCGAAATGTGCCATCATAAAATTCACATTACGATGTTTCACAGCCACTTCATCAATTGCTAGAGGATGACTATATTTTAAGTATCCTCTTTCAGAGTATGTATCTCCAGTATGGAACACAACTGGTAATTGATACTTTTCTGCTAGTCGATAAACAGGTTCATATACTTCATCATAGGCATAAAAAGGGTAGTAGCCTAAATAAATTTTTATTCCCACAACATGTGGCTTTTGAATCTCCTGCTCTAATCGTTCTTGTGCCGATAAATCCATATCATATGGATTTATCCCAGCACAGCAGACGACATTGTCTGGAACCAATAAGTCCAAATCTAATCCCATTGGAGTCTGGGCCTTATAATCAGGAAAGCCCATCTCCGGCGTTTCTGTAACCCCCATCCCAATCGCAAGGACAATATCAGCCTTCCTCATCTCTTCTTTCAAGCCATTATAACTATAATCTACAAAGGAAAGATCTCGAGCTGTCTCTTTAAACGATCCAATATTTGAGTAGTGTATATGGGCATCAATTATTTTCATCTACGTATTCCCTTTCTGAAAATGCTATTTGCCTTACCTTATTAACTAAAGAAGACTGTAATTCCCCCTCGGTAAACAGAAGATAGGTTGGTTCTGTAAATAAGCGGTTCTCTGTTCTTCTGCACTTAGCATAGGAAATCAACTGTATCACATCTTTATTACTATAAAAATCTATACCTTTTGATTTATCACTTGCAATATAATAACACTTTTCTTGCTCTAGCGATAAATAGGAATGACCCTTTATATTAACTTCTTGCTCTTCTGAAGCAACCATATATTGTTTCGTACTCACCTTGTTATCCTGAATATGGAGAACAGCTTTTTCCTCCTCATTGCAAGTGATAAATAGGTTTGTATGCCATTCTTCTTCTGCCATACGTCTGCCTGCATCATCGATTATTTCTATAAATGTAATGAGCAAAGGAATCCCTGGCATTGTAAGGAAATATTGTTCATACTTTAACCCCTTCCATTTCTCATGATGCCTTATCGTTGTTACCAGCTTCACACCAGTCCATTCGTTATGATGGATATCTTTTAGACTAGTAAATGCACAAGCTGTCTCTTCCTTTAAGAGAGAAAATACATTTAAATCTGGCGGACCGTTTTTTATACCTCCACACCACGGATTCCACCAACTTTTTGCGATAGGCTTAGGAAAAGCATGCTCCAACCATTCCTTCCCATTTACTACTAAAGAATAGACGCCTGGATAGTAAGCAGGAGAAGCTTTAAAAGATACTATTCCATTCGAAACATGGTATACGGTAACTCCTTCTTCTATTTTTACTTCTGTTGTCATGTTCTTTCTGCTTGGCACAAAAAATAAATCATCGTTATCTATTATTTTTGCCGGCAAAGAAATGGTTGTTTTCACTGTGTTTAGCCCTAATTGAAGATCCCTTTGAGGCTGAATTTGGTAGATTTCTGATGCCCCCGTATCAATTCTCTGTGAATCTCCCTGTCTTTCATTCATTGTTATGGTCATTTCACCTTGTATTGCTTGATTACTATAATTCTTTATTCGTACTTTTAAGTCATTATCTCTATCTATAATGAGATTTGCCTCATTAAATTCAACCTTAAATCCTGGGGTAACAGTACTTGCGTGCTCTCTCTGTAACCCTTCTGCTGCTAACTCCCATTGCTGCCAATTACGATAGGCACCGATATTTACACTAATGGGCGAAAAAGCAACGGATTCATTTTTTCCGAGTATGCTTGTCGCCTCTACATGCACCTTCCAATTATCCATTTTGATGCGGGCCTCTTTAGCCCATGCAACACCGAATGGGGTAGAGTTTGGAGAAGTAAAATACCAATTCCCCGTTATATCCTTTGAATTTAATTCAAAAGGTTGTACTAGGTTCCATTCATTAAAGGAAACAACTTCCCCATTTAAAGGGAAATAGAGATTCTGCCATATGTCAAAAAATGTTTCCTGTACACTGATTTCTTTTTCTTCCAAACTATTATTAGTAATTGTTATCCAACGTTTAATCAACCCTTCTGCAAAGAGCTGATTTGTTAACATAATATCCAGATACGGAAAAGCATTAGACTTAAAGAATAGCTCTAGTTTAATACTGTTTCCAGTCTTTTCTGTACGAACTTTATATGGCTTTTGTTTAGACAGCTCATTGGAATAAGGCTTTCCAATAGACGGTGCAAACAGAGCAAAGTCTGTATGAGCAATTTCTGTCGTAAGATCTATTTTGCTTACGGTAAGTTGATGTGGACCATTATAAACCTGCCAACTCTTTTCTTGTTCTACTACAAACTGTTCGCCAATCCCTTTTAAGGCAAGCGCAATTTCCTTTTCAAATGTTAAAATCCCCTGCTCATTCTCCACAATTTCTCCTATGATTTTTTCTTTAAAACTGCCGCAGCTCTTCACTTGAACCGGAATTCGAATCCACTTCTTCGCTTTTTTAGCCAGTGCGAATGAATACTTATCCCCTTCAAAATATAAGTGGCCATTTTTGGGAATGGTGAAATATCCATTAATATCTTTTTCTAAATTATTACTAATCTCTAAATCTAAGTAAGTCTTCATTCCATTCGCTAAAATGGCCTCTATTTCCTTTCCCTCTATAGAAATAGGCGCTTGCGGGAAAACCCCCAGTTGTAAGCTTGTTTCTAATCCATTAATTCTAACTGTAACCTTTAATGCTGGAAAGGTCTTTCCATCTACAGGTTCTTCTCCTTTTTTAATCGTAAAGGGAGAAGAAATCGCTATTTCTTGATTACCCTTTATCTCTTGTGAACTTTGAAAACTGCATTGAATTCTGCCCTGATTATCTGCCAATGCTTCTAAGGAAAGCGGGTTTGCTGTTTTATTTTTCATCTTTAAATAGACCTTATGCTCTATTTCTTCTATACATTTATGATTGTCCATTGTTAATTCAATCTGAAAATCCTTTGTTTCCAAAGAGCAGATTCCTCTACTTGTTTTTTCAAATTTTACAACAACAGTCTCTGTTTCTTTTTGCCAAATATATTCATAATGTGTAAAACCTCTTTTAAGCATCCCATCTGGCTTTATTTCAAGATTTCTTTTTAAATCTGCATACCAATCCATGTTCTTTAAATAATGATTCATTACTTCATCATTTCGGACAGTTGGGATAAAATTCATAAGATGAGTATATTGGTCATTATCCTCCCAAAAAAAACCGCAGCGTTTATATAATGGAACTGCCTTAAGATTACCTGCCCAAGTATATAAATCAAGTCTTGGCCATTTTAATTCTGTCGCTGCATTGAGGGCATGCAGTAAAAGCAGCTTACCAATTTTCTTGCCATGATAATCTGGACGAACATTTAATAAAGGAACATACAAGGCCCCTGCATCTTCTTTATAAACAGAAAAACCACAGTACCCTACTACTTCTTCTCCTATAACAGCTAAGAATGTATCAATATTATCTGAGCTTTGCTGTTGATCGCGTACTTGTTCTTCTGTTTTTCCTGTTCCTCCCCAAGAATCTTTACTTTTTGTCCACATGTCGGCCACTTTACCAGCAAGACCATCATGGTAGCTTACTATTTTAATTGCCTCTGAACCCTTGATTATCTTTTCCACTAAGAACCCTCTTTCCTCTTATTTTCCATTTTTGTTTGCATTGTTACTTCTTTATTTGTATTCATCCTAACTCCTCCTTTCTTTATTGTAGGAATGTTTTTCCAATATTCCTATTCTATCGTATTATTATTGAGAATTTTTGTAAAGATACCATAATAATAATTTTTCTAATAATTATGTATATCCAACAAAACTAGACAAAGCTCGTCAAAGGATTTTTTTTTCTTTTCGCGAAAATTATAAAGACAAGGGTTTTAAACGTCCTTCTTGCCATTGGTCTGTTTCGATTATTTTATAATGAGGGGTGTGTAGAATGTTAAGCATACAATCAAAAGAACTTACGATTAAGGAAGAAAACAGCAAATTATTAAGTGTGAAGGAAGCTGCAGAATATATTAATGAAGGTCCTGGAGTTGTTCGAAATTGGTTAAGAGAATTGAAAACACTCATACCAGTTATTATTGGCGAAAATGGCTACCGATATTTCGATCAAAAAAGCTTAGACATTTTAGTAAAAGTTAAACAAATGCGTAATGAAAAACAAATGTCTTTAAGACAAATTGAAGATGAGCTGACAAGCCCTTTACCCTCTATCCCCATTGCCGCTGAAGCTACGGAAAAAATTCTTCAAGATTTACAAACAATCAAAGAAGAATTAGAACTTCAAAAAAATTTCAATCAAGTATTAGTACAGCAACTAAAAAAGCAGCAAGAGCATATCGAATTTCAACAAGAACATATTGCCAGTCAAGAAAGAAAAATAACTTTATTAGAAAATCCAATTGTTCTAAAAGAAAAAGAGGAACAATACTATGCTAAATCTAGAAAAAAGAAGCTGGCCGATCTTAATGAGCGGGAAACAAAGGAGAAAAAAAGTGGATTTATCCGCCTCTTTTCTTATCGTTAATCGTTCCTTATCATAAAAAATAAGGATCTTCAGCCCTTTAGTGAAAGGGTGTTCGTTCACTAAAAGCAGAAGATCCCTATTTTTTTCTGTTATCGGATGAGCTTTTCAATATCCGCTTTTATCTCACTAGGACTTGTACTTGGTGCATAGCGGTCCACGACATTTCCATTTCGATCAATAAGAAACTTCGTAAAATTCCACTTGATTGCTTTCACACCTAATGTACCTGGTGCTTCTTTTGTTAAATATTGATAAAGAGGATCTGCCTCTTTTCCATTCACATCAATTTTAGCAAACATCGGAAAAGTCACACCGTAATTCATTTCACAGAATGATTTTATTTCTTCATTCGTTCCCGGATCTTGACTCATAAATTGATTACTTGGAAAACCTAGAACAACAAACCCCTCCTCTTTAAACTTTTGATACAATTCTTGCAGCTCTTTAAATTGAGGAGTAAAACCACATTTACTTGCAGTATTCACAATTAATATGATATTCCCTTTAAAATCGCTTAATGCCTGCATTTTTCCATCCATCGTTTTTACTTTAAAATCGTAAATGCTCATTTTACAATCTCCTTATACAGTTAATAATGAATCAATCGATTGAAGGGCAGCTAAAGTTTTTTCCATAAATTCCATCATCGTAATCATATCATCTATCTGTTCTTCTGTGATTAAACGATTAAAATCAATCGTAATATGATTCAGTATCGTTTGCTCCGCCTCAAGTGGCTGATAGCTGATTTCTTGCCTAATCTTCAAGTCTTTTCCCCATATATCTTCCACTAATTGCTGTAATAGTGGATAAAGAGTTTTGTCTTGCTTATGGCGTAAAAAAAGATGAATATAAACGGTAGCACCAATCCATTTTTCTTTTTTTACACTTTCTAATAGTTCCGCCGATAAATTTTGTAAATCAGCGGATAATTCAAACATTAGCTTAGCATTTTGTTGATTTTTCAATCGAAAAGTAATGGTATAATTTCTTGATAGCTTACTACTATTAAATACATCATTTCGATCTAAGACAATAATATCGCCATCTAAATCTTTATCATATATTAAGCCTTCCATTACTGTTCTCATATTTTCAAACGCAGTGGGATCAAACATCCTTTGTTCTCCTTTTTCCTAAATACAACCGTATTTTAAAACAATCCAACTGCTTTACCGTCTTCATCAACGTCCATGTTTAAAGCAGCAGGAGTTTTCGGTAAACCTGGCATTGTCATGACTTCACCAGTGAGTGCTACAAGGAAGCCTGCCCCAATAGATGGCTTGAATTCACGAATTGTAATCGAAAATCCTTCTGGTCTGCCAATTAATGATGGATCATCCGATAAAGAATATTGTGTCTTCGCCATACAAATAGGAAGATGTCCCCAACCATATTTTTCAAAGTCGGCAATCTGTTTCTTTGCTTTAGAAGAATATTCTACCCTATTCGCACCATAAATTTTTGTTGCAATCGCATGCACTTTCTCTTCTATCGTAGTATTAAGCGAATATAAATGTTGAAAACTTTGTTCTTTCTTTTCGAGAATCGCTAAAACCTTTTGAGCAAGCTCTATACCGCCATTTCCACCTTTTTCCCAAACCTCTGTTAAAGCAACGGGAATCTGTGCTTGTTCACAAAGCTCTTTTAACACGCTAATTTCTAATTCAGTATCTGTTACGAATTTATTAATAGCTACAACAAAAGGTAAACCGAATTCTTTAATACTGTCCACATGCTTTTGTAAATTAGCGAAACCTGCTCGCAGCGCTTCTATATTTTCAACCCCAAGCTCCTTCTTTGCTACTCCTCCATGCATTTTTAAGGCACGAATTGTCGCAACTATCACGACGATTTCCGGATCTATCTCTTTATTTCTAGCCTTAATATTTAAAAATTTCTCTGCTCCTAAATCCGCACCAAATCCAGCTTCTGTGACAACATAATCTCCTAATTTGGCAGCAGCAGCAGTTGCTATGACACTATTGCAGCCATGGGCAATATTGGCAAACGGACCGCCATGAATAATCGCTGGAGAATGCTCGATTGTTTGAACCAAGTTTGGTTTAATTGCGTCTTTTAGTAGTAATGTAAGCGCACCTTCTACTTTCAAATCTCCCACGGTTACAGGTTCTCTGTCTACATTATACGCAACGACCATTCGAGCTAATCGAACTTTTAAATCCTTAATATCTGCAGCCAGACATAATACAGCCATAATTTCAGAAGCAACCGTAATGTCAAAGCCATCCTCTCTCGGAACTCCTTGTAATGGACCACCTAAACCAATCACTACTTTTCGCAGCGCACGATCGTTTAGATCAACTGCTCTTTTCCAGACTATACGGCGCTGATCAATACGACATTCATTCCCTTGATGTATATGATTATCTACTAAAGCTGCCAGCGCATTATTTGCTGTTGTAATGGCATGAAGATCTCCAGTAAAATGCAGATTAATATCCTCCATAGGTAATACCTGTGCTTTACCGCCCCCTGCAGCCCCTCCTTTTATGCCCATTGTTGGACCTAAAGATGGTTCTCTCATTGCTATGACGGTTTTTCTCTGTAATTTATTCAACGCATCCCCTAATCCAACTGTAACAGTTGATTTGCCTTCGCCAGCAGGAGTTGGATTAATAGCCGTCACAAGGATAAGTTTACCTGATTTATTCTTTTTCAACTTATTTAAGGTAGATGCTGTGATTTTCGCTTTATATTTTCCATATAATTCAAGATCATCTTCTGATAAACCAAGCCTCTCAGCAATATGTATTATTGGTTTCATAACTGCTTGTTGAGCAATTTCGATGTCAGATTTCATTTACGTCTATACCTCCATGATTATCCTCTGCTAATTTCGGTCTTCCTTTTAACATTGTACATTAAATGAGACGTGATACATACACGTTTCGACAAAATCATTATCTTACAAACATACTTATTATGTATCCACTAATCCTTTTTAACATTTCTTCCTTCCAAAAGATTATATAATATCTTTCAAAAATTCAAAACATTATGATTGCGACATATTCAAATCAAACTTATAATAAGCTATGATATTGATGGGAGAAAGTAATAACTAATTTATCGTTTAAAACCGATTGTTATGAAAAAAATGCAGTAAGCACCACTGACATTACTGAAAAGACGATTATAACTTTAGGAGGAGACATACCTTTATGCCTATTAGAATTCCTCAACTTTTGCCAGCACGAGAAATACTGGAAGATGAAAATATATTTGTAATGGAAGAAGGGCGTGCAAGAACCCAGGATATTCGACCATTAAACATATTAATATTAAACTTAATGCCTCAAAAAGAAAAAACGGAGGTACAAATATTGCGATTGCTTGGTAACACTCCTTTGCAGGTCAATATCTCCTTTTTAAGAACAGCATCGTATGAATCAAAGAATACAAGTTCCTATCATTTAGAACAATTTTATCGCGATTTTGCAGCAATAAAAACAAATAAATACGATGGAATGATTATTACAGGAGCCCCTGTTGAATTAATGAGTTTTGAAGAAGTAGATTATTGGGATGAGTTAACCCAAATAATGGAATGGTCGAAAACAAATGTGACATCTACTTTACATATTTGCTGGGGTGCACAAGCAGCTTTATTTCACCATTTTGGGATTAATAAGTATGAACTGGATCAAAAGTGTTATGGAATTTATTCCCACCATGTATTAAATCCGTCAGATAAATTAATGCGTGGTTTTGATGACAGCTATTTAGCTCCACATTCAAGATATACTAATGTATCAAGTGAAGAAATCAATGCACACCCAAACCTTGAGCTGCTGTCTGCCTCTGATGAAGCTGGCGCCTTTATTATTAGTGGAAATAAAGGCAAACAAATCATGGTTACTGGTCACTTAGAGTATGATGCTAGCACACTTGCTGAAGAATACAAACGAGATAAAGAAAAAGGTTTAAACATTCATCTGCCTCTTGGATATTTTCCCGAGAATAATCCGAGTAAAAAGCCATTAAATAGCTGGCGATCCCATGCTCATTTACTATTTTCCAACTGGCTGAATTATTATGTCTATCAAGAAACACCTTATGAGTGGAAATAAAAATGCACCAAGTAAAAAAGACTGGCACATAAGATTCAAACCCAAACGAAGATTATCGTTTGGGTTTTTTAATGATAGACTATTTAGCTGTTATTTCCTCCATTATTCGAAAAATAAACTTCTTCATATGGCTGAATAACCACAAAGCCCTCTCCGGAAAATTTCATTTGAATAGATTCTCCGCTGCCTCTCCCAAAAAACGATTTAAGAGTTATGTCTGTTACAAATTCTGGTTGTAGACTTCCCGACCAAGCAACTGTCGCATTAGGATCTGTGAATACCGGGTTATTTGGAGTAACTCTTAACGTTAATGGTTCGTAATGTGACGTAATGGCGACGATGCCACTTCCTGACAGGTTGATATTAAATAAGCCGCCAGATAGCATCCCGGCAATTCTTTTCATTAACTTAATATCCCATTTGATAGACGGCTCAAATGCCAGTAAATCATTTCCATTTACAAAGATAGAATCACCATTTAAACGGAGAATGGATATTTTCTTTCCTTGGTCAGCTAAGTAAAGTTTCCCCGTTCCTTCTGCTTTCATTAAGGAAGCACCTTCACCAGTTAACGCTTTTTTAAACATTTTACCTATTCCATGTTCCAAAATACCTTCGCGGGTAAAACGAATGTTTCCTCGATAAGAAACCATACTTCCTGCTTTCGCCCAAATTTTATTTGTTAAATTAATTTCAAGCATTCTTTCAGTTTCTAGTTCGAAAACTCCTTCATTTTTATCTTGCTGCTCTGTCTTAACTAAAAATTCCTCTAAGTCATATCTCCCCATTTTCTCACCTCTTCTAAAATTGTTAATTTAAGGATATCATTTAGCTAGTTGCATGAAAATAAAAATATAGGGTAAGGTTAAATATATTTTCTTCTATAATCTATCACTGCAGCCGGCAATTCATGATAATTTTAAACGTGTTTGTATATACTATTTTATATACATTAATTGGTAAGAAAAAAATCATATGTGATTACGAAGGAAAGGGGCTAATTATGGAAAAAATTGTTGCAGTAGAGCGAAATTATATGGGAGACATTATTAGTTTTAAAACATCTAATGGTAGAGTAATTTCCTATCGAAAAGCTTTGCTTGATATCGAAACTGGGGTAATTGATGGAGTAGATGTTGTGGAAAATGAAAGAGAACAAGAAGATTTATCCTACTCGATAATAGATAACTTTGACAATTATCCACCTATTTTTTAACAGTTTCTTAAAAAATCAAGGGCAATTCTCTGTAGGCGTTTATTCTGCTTTATTAAAGCACACACCTAGAGAAAATTGCCCTTTATTCGATCGAATCGTTTTTTTGTTGGATTATTTTTAACTCTTCTACATGTTGTGGATTTTCTTCAAAAAATTGCACTAAATCCCCAATACGATCAATAGAGTCCCAGCTTAAATGGTGTTCTATTCCTTCCACATCATTATAAATATTTTCTTCTTTAACCCCAATAATTCGTAATAATTGCTCTAAAAGCTCATGTCTATACACTAATCGTTTACCGATTTTCTTTCCTTTTGGGGTCAAAACCAAGCCTCTATATTTTTCATAAACAAGATATTCATCCTTATCCAATTTCTGAACCATTTTTGTTACAGAGGAGGGATGGACAGATAGGCCTTCGGCGATATCTGATACTCGTGCATATCCTTTATCTTCTATTAGGTTGTAAATGCGCTCAATGTAGTCTTCCATACTAGGTGTCGGCAATTCAACCCCTCCTTTACCAGGATTACTCCTTTTTTCTATTCTATTCCATCATGCTTGTCTACGTTATATGTATGTAAATACCTGTTCAAACAAAAAATTCGCCTCTTTATAGAGGGAATAAGCGTTTTAAGGATAAGCTAGTTAAACTAGGATGGTATAAAAGTGTTTCTTAAGCATTTTACTATAAAAAAAATAAGGAAACAAGATTCTTTCTAACACAACCTTCTAAAAAGACTGTTTCCTTATGTAAAATTCCAATGTGCTATACCCTTCTATTTTAGCACTGTTGCAAATTTGTAGCAAAATCTATTCGGGAAATTCCATTTTCCAACTAAAATACTCGTTATCCTGATTTTTCTCATATTTCATGATAGCATCAAATTTATTTCCTTTTTTGCTAATTAATCCTTTAACTGGTGCTTTCCCATTCTTGAGTAGTGCTTTAACCATCGTTTTCGTCGGCTTCTTCTTCATGGTCGCAAGAAATTTATCATTTTTCCAAATGACATATTTACAGCCATTTTTCCAGTTACTGCAGCCAAACCCCTTTTTTCCTTCTATAACAGCATGACCACAAAGGGGACATTTTCCCAATACTTCTGTTTTGGCCTTAGCATATGTAACTTCTTGGATAATGATATCTTCTTCCTTCTTTATTGTTTCCACCGCGTTTGTTGTGAAGCTGCTAATTATTTGCAAAAATTGTTGTTTACTAAATTGTCCTTTTTCAATATCATAAAGTGCTTTTTCAAGTCTTCCTGTGAAATCTAAGTTAAACAAATCTTTAATCGGAAAAATTTCGACCATTCTTCTTCCTAACTCCGTACAAACTAAGCTTTTATTTTTTGCTTCTATATAACCGATATCTTTTAGTTTTTTGATCGTTTCAGCGCGAGTAGCTGGCGTCCCAATGCTAAATCCGCTTAAAATGGATAATACATCTTCCTCTGTATCCGCATCAAAATTTTTTCCGCAAGTTTCCATCAGCCGAAGCAGTGTCTTTTCCGTATGTTCCTTTGGCGGCTGTGTAGTATGGGTGCTAGTGGCTGCTTTTTGTGTAAAAACCTCTTCTTGCAAGTTTACTAACGGAAGCATAACATCTTTCGATTGTATATTCTCAATCTTTTTCCAACCCTCTACTAATTGAACTTTTCCTTTTGTTACAAAGCTACCTTTTAATTCCACATGATTCATGCTTGTGATGATTCTTGTCTCTTCTACCTCAGCAACAGGCATAAATTGCATTAATAACCGATTTTTTATCGCTACATATACTTGTTCTTCCTCTTGGCTTAATTTTTTTGGGAGGACATAAGTAGGAATAATCGCACTGTGGCTTTCCACTTTTTTATTATCAAAAATCCGTTTGGATGGAACAAATTTCACTTCATTTTTAAATGGTAAATCTGCTGCGAGGAGATTTACCACTTTTTGTGTTTTTGCAATTAGACTTTCTTCCAGGGCAATACTTGCTGTTCTTGGGTACGTGATATACTTCTTTTCATAAAGACTTTGCGCAACTTTTAATACTTTATCGGCCGTCCATCCCTTATATTTGCTAGTTATATAGCCTTGAAGATTAGAAAGATTAAACAAAAAAGGCGGATATTCCTTTTTCTTTTGCACTTTCTTATCTGTTACAATTGCTGTTTTGCCTTTAATCTGTTCTTCTATTTCTTTCAAATATAGTTCTTCTTTAAACTTTTCTTCTTTTTTTTCAGTATAAGTACCTATATAACTGCTTCCGTTTTCTGTCATAAACGTTGCCTGCAGTTTATAATAATTTTCTGGAACGAAATTTTCGATTTCTTTATCACGATCATAAATGATTTTAAGAGTTGGCAACAAAACTCTTCCAATATTTAATGCCTTCCCTTTGCCTTTTTGATATTTCAAAGTTGCCACAGAGGTTAAATTAATACCAATTAACCAATCGGCCCATTGTCTGCTGACACCAGCATCTTGAAGAGGACGTAACTCTTTATTAGAGCGAAGATTATTTAATCCATTCAATACTTCATTAGGTGTCCATTCATTCAGCAATAGGCGGTAAACTTCTTTTTCCGTTTTTAAATTATAAATAATACTATCTCCAATGAGTTGCCCTTCTCGATCATAGTCACATGCAGATATAATGGAATCTACATCTTGTCTTTTTATTAATCTATGAATAATTTTCAGTTGTTTTTCTGCTCCACGGTCAGGTTTGTCTCTATCTTTCGGATCAGACTTTACTTTGTATTGAAATTTTGGAGGGATAAATGGAAAATTTTCTAATTTCCATGTAGACATTTTTTCATCATAATCTTTTGCATCATTTAACTGCAATAAATGGCCAAAAGCCCATGTAACAATATAGCCATTTCCTTCAAAATAACCATCTTGTCTGTTTTTTATTTTTAAAGCATCTGCAATGTTTTTCGATACAGATGGTTTTTCTGCCAATATTAATTTCATCTATATCACCTTTTTTCATAACTTACGTTCCTTGTTATTTTATACAAAATAATATTATAATCGCAAAAAAGATAATTGTATAGAAAGGGGAAAAGCTGTAGAAATGCAACTAGAGGATATTGAGGTATTTTCAATTAACTTATAAGATTACTATATTTTTGCTACTGATTTAACCATACAAAAAGGGGGGTTCCTTCCATACTAAATAGACGGAGAACATGGCCTCCGTCTTTCTATAGTAACTAATATGCCACCTTCAGGGATTTTTTAATTTGTAAATACTGTTCTAATTCTTTTAAAACAAAAAAGACATGCGCCTGTTCTTCAAATGAATCCCAGTCATCAGGCAGTTTATCATGCTTGATCAGCTCTTCTACTCTTTGCAGTTTACTCAAAAATAATACGGCTGTATTTCCTGAATGGACACATAAACTAAGTTCTTCCAGAAAGTCTGCCACAAGCTCTCGTTGATTATCTAATGTCTCTACAGATAAAATCCGATCAAAAAGCCTTGATATGATCTCTAATTGCTTTTCTCGAATTGTGAAGTAATGATAATAATAATTCTCTTTTCGAGTAAAATGATTTTCAACATCACGATAGGCGACTGATTTTGCACATTGTACAATATCAGATGCACGCTTTAATTTTGAAGCATACTCTTCTGTGATTTCATTTGTCCGCAAGTAAACAACCATATCCATCAATAATGCTTTAAAATAGTACTCTATATCTTTTTGATGAACTTTCATTTCCTTATCTAGACTAGGCATATAGCTATTAACAAGTAATGCTGCTCCTATTCCAATTACGATTAATCCCCATTCATTAAGAACAACGTCCCAAGTCATATGGTTGGTGGAATATATATGGAGGATAATAACAGTACTTGTTACAACCCCTTCATTTACCTTAAGTAAGACAGTGGTTGGGATAAATAATAGCAATAATAAACCAATGATATACGGTTCATATGCCATACCCTCAAAGAAAACATAGGAAAATGGAATGGCAAGTATACATGCGATAAAACGTGAAAATGCACTATGCAAAGACTTTTTCTTCGAGTTTTGAACACAAAGTATGGTTATAATTGCTGAAGATACATAGAAATCTAAGTGAAAAAACTGGGCGATAGTTATTCCTATACTTACCGCAACTGCTGTTTTAAAAGTTCGATAACCAATTTTATATTTTTTCAGATTTCGCAAAGCTCTATGCATTCGCATCATCAATCACAACCAGTAACTAATAAATCATCCTGTAAAGAAGCTAACCTCGTATTTATTGCAATTTTATCACCAGCTTTTACTAAAAGTTGCACCACAGATCCACTAAATGGAACACTGACATCTTTTATTTCTCCTGCTAATGTTCTAATAGTCAAAATAGGTTCCCACTCATAGAAATAAGCTTTTTCCTTCATTAGAATCTCACTAACAGTTCCTTCAAATGGACTAAGGATCATCTGGTCTTCTCTGGAAATTTCATAATACGGACTTTGACTGCTCTTTACAATCGTTTCAATCATTTTAATAAATCTTCCCTTTTATTTATTTTTTACTTTACTTGTTTTGGGTTTATTTCATAAAAATAAACTCAGTTATATAATAGTAATCATGTTAATAAAAACACATTTCCCCCTATAATTCAATGATTTCAAGAATAATTTTTGCTTTTTTTCACAGGAAATTTTTGCTTAACAAACTCCTTTTAAAAGCCTGTCAGAATTGAACTCCGCAAGTACAACAATGAAAGCGCGCACAGTTTTAAAAAAATAATTTTTCTCGTCACATAAAAAAACTAGCTGTCAGCTAGTTTACATAAAGTACTTCTTAATTTTGCTGTCTGTTTGGATATACCAATTTTCTTTTTCAATTATGTTTGATACAGTTAAAATAAGAGATGGGATTTTTTCTACAATGAATACGATTAACCCGATTTTTTTTACCAAAATGACAAACGACTCCCCATGTGAAAAGCTAGGCAGCACACTCCCTAATTGAAGAATACTTTTTACTAACGCTTCCTTACTGTCTTCCTCGAGAACAATATTTGGGGTAAATCGCAAAATCCAATTTTCCTTTTCAATTGAAAATCGATACATTAAGCCACCCTCTTATTCTAATTCCTAAAAAAAACAAAACTGCTATTTCATCATATGTGGAAAATCATTATTTATGTAACATTGTAGTTTGGGTAAAGACCTCTTTCAGATCCCTCCTCTTTTTCTCATCCAAGTATCATATTATCATCCATTTATTTTGAATCACACCATATTTAATTCTTCTATGTATTCGTTTTTTCCGAAAAAACGCTTAGAAACCTTGACTACATATGGGTAATCGTGTATATTATAGACATCATTTAACAAAATTCAGAATAATTATTTTCTATTATTATTTTGTTCTATGAAAATATTTATTTTATAGGCACAATTCATGTGTCTTGAAAGGCTTAGGAGGAAATTTATTATGCAAAACGGTAAAGTAAAATGGTTCAATAACGAAAAAGGATTTGGCTTCATCGAAGTTGAAGGCGGAGATGACGTATTCGTACATTTCACTGCTATTCAAGGCGAAGGTTTTAAATCATTAGAAGAAGGACAAGAAGTTTCTTTCGAAATCGTTGAAGGAAACCGTGGACCTCAAGCTGCTAATGTTGTTAAACTATAATTAATAATAGTATTCAGGGGATTTTTCAAGGAGTTTTCTTCTTGAAAAATCCCCTTTTATTTTTTGCTTATGGAAAAAGTGACCTCATCACTTTGAACTGGATAGTTTTTCCCCGTATTCCCTTAGCTTATTTCCCACCGTACATTGCGAAATACAAAAGCGGTGAGCTCTCCTTTTACCATACTCTACTTTGTTTTGGCGATATAAAAAACAATCTTTACAATAATCTTGCATTAATTCATCTGCTTCTTTCATCAGTTCTTTTCTTTGCAAGCTTCACCACTCCTTTCTACTTACTTGCCGATTAGAGCAATTGCATTTTGCTATAGATACGTTTCCCTTCTAATGCTTGAGTTGCCAGTTTATCTGCTTCCTTATTGTCGTTTCTGCCAATTGAAGTATAAACCATACTTAAATGTAAAGTTTTGATTTTCGATTCTATCCGATCGAGCCAATTATTTAAATCTTCTTCATAGCATGGCCACTCGCCTTCTAATTGTTTCAATACTACTTGAGAATCCCCCTTCACTTCACAAGTAACACCCTTGACTTCCAATTCTTCTAAAAGATTTAATGCGTGGAAAAGAGCAGCATATTCAGCTTCATTATTGGAGAGGATATCATGAAATAATTCATTTGCCCTAACTCTAAATTTTTTCTTTCCTTGATGAAAGAAAAGTACGGCGCCAATCCCCGCCGTTTTCGTTTCTTTATGGTAACCTCCATCAAAATAAATCGTAAAGTCATGTGGCTCTTCTTCTAATTCTTCATTTAGCTTTCGTAATTCTTTTAATGTCCAGCTTGTGCCTTTTTCATCATAAAAAAGAATATCTGCTACATCATTGCGTTTTTCCAACTCATCCCCTGCTTCGAGAGCCATACTTGATTGAATCCAATCTGATGTAAAGTAGATAAAATCTTTCTTTTTCTTCATTTGAAATTTATATTCTAATTTGTATTTCATTACGGAACAACCTTTCTACATATAGAATGACGTCAATAAGGGCCGGACTATTCTTATTGTCCGTTAATGGAGGGGAAAATAAACTATTCTGCTAAAAGATATCAAAAATTCACCTAACTATACGGTTTTTATAAAGATTGATTAAGGAGCTCAAGAACCTTTTTGTTTTCTCCCCAGCTGTATGATCTCTCACTTTCTCCCAGCTCCGTAAAAAATAGCTTATCAATTAGAACTTCACAGTATGTCATCTACTGAAACTATTGCAAAAACAACGGACTTTTAGAAACCAATCTTTTCATTTATAATATTTTACATCCTATTTCTTATTTATTTTTCATTTCCTATCCTGATGGAAACTTCTCACACCTAATAAGTCGATATAAGTTTAATGATATATATACAATTTATACAATTAGTATGAAAGTAAAATAGTCACAGATCGTACATAATCATTGCTTAATCATATCAAATTTTTTGGAGGTAGCAAAATGATTGAAGTTTATATAGATGGTGCTAGTGCTGGAAATCCTGGTCCAAGTGGTGCCGGTGTCTTCATAAAAGGCCATGGTTCTGCGGATAAATATTCATTTCCTCTTGGTTCAATGAGTAATCATGAAGCGGAATACTATGCATTGATTAAAGCATTAGAAATCTGCATCCATAATAATTATCTTACCGTAAGTTTTCGTACTGATTCGGAACTAGTAAGTCGTGCAGTGGAAAAGGAATTTGCGAAAAACAAAAAATTTGCTCCGCTTTTAGAGCAAGCTTTAAAGCTTATCAGTCAATTAGAATTATTCTTTATTAAATGGATTCCAAGTAATGAGAATAAAACAGCAGACGAATTAGCAAGAATTGCCATTAGAAAAAATAAATAAGGAAGTTTTCATCCTTTCTGTTTTAAGCCTTCCCATCAAAAGCAATAAAATATACATTTCTTTCAAACGGGATTTTTTTAGAAAATAGTGATTTAATCATATAATAAAACCCAATAATTAGCGGATAAAAAAGAGGTTGGCACCAAGTAAAGGCTTGGTAAAACAATCGTTAATAAAACTAGTAAGTAGAGCTGCGATTATATATTTGGTTATTTATGTTTTCCCTAAAGTTAGTTAAGTAACCGCATATGATTAATGAAACAGCATTTAGACTATTCAGGTGCAGGATTACAGCTGCAAACGCGAAGGTTATTTAGGATGTAGGATGCGATATGCAACAACCTTTTGGAATGCCTTAAAAAGAGCAAAAACCCATGCGATTATACGAATTTTCTAATAGCTTTCTCGTATAATCGCTCGGGTTATCTGATAACTGGATCGAAATATCCTCTTTTCTGGATGGAAAATAATATCCCTCTTTTTCTAGAGGGGAAATAAGTGATTTCTTTTTATAAAGCCGATTACTTCTTTTTTTGTTTTCAATTCGTTGTCGTTAAACATCTCGAGTAAGGAAACGAAAAAACTGCCATCAAATTTTTTTTGTATTTTTAAAGTACATTCAATTGCAGTTATGACAAGTTCATCTGTAGCATTTGTATATGCTTTACCAAAATAAATAAAACCTATCACATCTTCACCAAAGGAAAAGCCTTTACTTTCTAAAAAGAGCAAAAATTCCTCTACCGTTTTCAAACTTAACGTACATTCCCCTCTATCCTTTTACCTATATGTTACTTTATATCACGACAATTTTCTAGCTTTTTCAACATTTTTCCGTCTCTTTCCAAACGTTTGTCACCTATTTTTCTTATTCTAGTTATACAATTAAAAAGGCTAGAGAACATAAGAACTTTATTTCTCTAGCCTTTCGTTTACCACCGCAGTAATGAACGTTTCTTTTTTGTAAATAAATGTCCAAGAAAACCAACTAGTACCCCTAATAAAGCTCCTCCTAACACCTCTTGAGGCTGGTGGCCAAGCATTTCTTTCAGTTTTTTTGGCTGCTGCTCCTTAAAGGCGATATTTTTGTCTTTATTAATTTTATCGACTAACTCGCCTAAATCATTTACTTTTAATGTTAATTCACCTGTTTGTCTTCTAATCCCTTGTGCATCATACATAACAATTAAGCCAAAAATTAAAGACAAAGCAAAATCAATTGTTGGTAAACCACGCTTTAATGCTATAAATGTTGTAAGAGAAGATACGCCTGCCGAATGAGAGCTTGGCATACCGCCTGTTTGAAAAAACAAGCCTTTATCCCACTTCTTTGTTTTTAAAAATTGTATAGGTATCTTTAGAAACTGTGCCAACCCAATACTAATTAAAGCAACATAAATGCCCTTATTCATCGTCATCACCTCTTTTAAATAGTCTCTTTCTTTATGGATGATATTATTCTTGGTTGTTCATACTATGAATGAATTTTTATTTCCACAACTAGTTGATGAGGTGAATATAATGAGTAAAAACCATGGAAACAGAGGAAAAACAGCTGGAGGAGTAAATCCACAAGGCTACGGTCAAGACGCCGATATAACTCCATCTCCAAAAAGTAAATTGGAAAATGCAGCGAAAAAGAAAAATACAAAATAATGATATTCCAGTAACCTCGCTATGAGGATGGGGCTGTATTAAAGCCTCATCCAGCTTCTCTTATTCTTTTCCCCCTTCTTACAAATTTATATAGACATAGAACAAAGGAACAGAAAAAGTTATGCTGTAAAAATGTAAATGTCTAGTTTCCCTTTAAAAAACAAAACGAATAAAAAAAGATTATACGAAACATTCCATTAACATTCCGCCTAATCTTTTGGGTTAATCTGTTATTAAAATAAAGTAAGTGCTTCTTTCTTTTCTACGTAATGATGAAATCTTTTAAACTCTAGCTCTTCGAATTTTTTTACTGCACTTTCTGGATTGATATTTAGATAACTTTCTTCTAACAAACAGCTCACTGGTACGTCACATTTAATTTCTGCTAATTGCCTACTTAAATGGAGAATTTCAAGATCCGCTTCAATCTTTGTTCGTTGTCCCTTTGTAAGAAGGGATAAATTAGCTAGAATTCCTTCGATATTCTCATGAACTTGCAGCAGCTTCAATGCTGTTTTTTCGCCAATGCCTTTTACTCCTGGGTAATTGTCGCTTGTATCGCCCATTAAGCCTTTTAAATCAATCATTTGTTTTGGCGTTATTCCTTTTTCTTCTTGAAAACTAGAAGGTGTATAAAGCATATAATTACCATAGCCTTTCTTTAATAGAGCTACGGAAATATGGTCATCTAATAATTGAAGGATATCCTGATCTCCTGTAAGAATAATGACATTTGCTTCCCCTTTCATTTGCTTTGCGATCGTTCCTATACAATCATCTGCTTCAAATCCTGCTACACCTATATTCGGTACATTAAAACTTTCGACAACTTCCTTTACTAAATCAAATTGTGGAATGAGTTCAACTGGGGCTTCCGAACGATTCGCTTTATACGAAGGATACATTTCTGTGCGAAATGTTGTACTCCCCATATCCCAGCAAACCGCCACATGAGAGGGATTAAAATGTTCAATCGCTGTGAAAAAGTGTTTTACAAAACCATGAATCGCATTTGTTGGAATTCCTTTTGTATTGACCATAAATTGACCTGTTACTGCTGTAGCAAAAAATGCACGAAATAATAGCGCCATTCCATCTACTAACATTAGGTTTGCCTGTTTCTCCTTGTTCAAAATGCATCTCTCCTTTATATCCATTAGTTCATTATAACAGAATCTCCAAAAATTGTGGCTGGTAGCTTTTTCTTTTTCTATTACTTACTTAAAAGAATAAATATCCGCTTAAGTATATTGACAATATTTCGTTATTATTTTATAGTTGATTACACAACTAATCAACCAATCAACAATATAAGGAAGGGGCAGATCGTGAAAGCTGTTTTTGATGACTCAAAACCTATTTTCCAGCAAATTTCAGATATGATTGCAAATGAAATCGTCGAAGGTGAGTTGTTAGAAGGTGACCAAATTCCATCCACCACCGAAATTTCTAAATTTTATCAAGTGAATCGTGCAACGGTACAAAAAGGGCTTGCTGCATTAGTGGAAGCTGGATATGTATATAAGCAGCGCGGAGTTGGAATGTTTGTTTCTAAAGATGCTAAGCAAAAGTTACTTGAAAAGCGAAAAGAAGAATTCTACAACGATTATTTAAAACCAATGTTTGAGGAAGCAAAGCGTCTTGAATTAAAAAAAGAAGAATTATTAAAAATAATTAAGGAGGATTATAAGCATGATTAAACTCGAAAATGTCTCTTTTTCATATGGAAATACGCCTGCTCTGCGGAATGTAAGTATAGAGGAAACAGAACCAATCATCATGGTGGATTTGGCAATCAAAAAATGCAAGAAACGGTCATTACTTTTGTAACCACTGCCAACATCATTATTTTCATTTAATCTCGCATACTAGAATTGCGATATCGATAACTTTCACCAGTGAATATCACCAGATGAGAATGGTGAATAAGACGATCAATAACCGCTTCTGTTAAAATTTGATTGCCAAATACATGGTTCCATTGGCCAAATTGAAGATTCGTTGTAATAATGATGCTTTTTCGCTCATAACACATCGAAATTACTTGGAATAACAGTTCGGCTCCTTCTTTTCCTAACGGAATATAACCCATTTCATCGAGTACTAATAAATCTAATTTCTCAATTTGCCCCAACAACCTGGCTAGTTGGCCCTTTTGATTGGCATCCACTAACTGATTCACTAGACCTGCAACCGTGTAAAACCGGACTTTATGGCCAAATCTAGTTATGGCATTTAAAGAAATCAGTTTACTTAAATATGTTTTTCCTGCACCCACACCACCATATAAAATTAAATTTTCCTTTTCCTTAATGAATAGCCCCTCGTAGATACTCTCTTTTGAAATACTTTTAGGTATTTGAACATGCTGCCAGTCAAACGTTTCATTTCCACCTTGCGGTAGATGTGCTTGTTTCAAGAGTAAATTAATCCGAGTTTGTTCGCGTTGTTCAATTTCTTTTTCAAAAAGCTGTTTTAGGAATGCAATCTGTTCTTCGGACAGATCATCACAATGCATTCGCAAATAGCTTAATTTTAGCCGTTTTGCGTATTCTTGAATCGATTCGCTCATGATCACACCTCCGTTTTAAAGAAGTCATTATAACGATCTGCACCACGTGTGATTTCGGGCATTTCAGGTAATGTGATGGCTGGTGTTATATTTTGATAATCGTTGTCATCAAAGATAAGTGCGTTAAAAGCTTGTTGAATATGCTCTGCTTTTGGATGACCTGTCTTTTGAGCTATCTGTAAAGCTTCTGTAATTTTATCTAGGTTATTAGTTTTCATTAACTCCGATAGGAGAGAGAAAGCAGACTTCTGTTCTTCCTCTGTACACGCTTTTAAATACAGGTTCCACTCATCAGGTAAATGATCATAAATACCTGAATATTTAATTGCGCGTGGCCTTTGAGAAAGTAGTTTTAGATAAGGTTGCCAAACCATTGATTTGGCCTTGCTGCCATAAAGTCGAGAATGAGTGACAATACATTCATGAGTTTCACTTAGAATACGTACTTCATTAAATGTCACTTCGACGACCACTTTCTTCTGTGCAAATCGTGGCGATGTCGAATACAATTTATTATCTATATGTACAATTCCACTTTTATCAGCCTTTGCAGTGACAATACGAGCGCAGTTAAATATTTTTTCGGGCAGTAAAATATGAGCTGCACATGTTAATTCGTGTAAGGATTCTAACGACTCTTGCTTTAGGTAATGCTTCCGTTGACGATTTCTTTCTGCCTTTTCCCATAGAGTTTGATTAAACTCTTCCAAGTCTACAATTGTATTAGCCGGCAATAAGAAATTATTCCGGACATATTTCACCATATTTTCTACATGTCCTTTTTCGTTTCCCTTTGCTGGATTACAGAATTCATATTCAAAACCGAAGTGCAGCACGAATCGCTCGAACATATCTGTTAATTCTCTTTCACCACGGGCATGAATTTTCTTTACAGCGGGCGATAGATTATCAAAGCGAATCGTTTTCGGTACGCTCTTCATATGTTGAAAAATGCGTTGTAATCCTTCTAGAAGACACTCGGTATTTTCCGAAGGAAACACTTGAAAATAAAAGGTATTGGCATCTGGAAATGACATAACGAGAAACGGTAGTTCGATCATTTCATTTAAATATTTAAATGGTGCTTTTCCGAAATCTACTTGTGCTGTTCCAGGAATCGTTTGCAGCGGTAAAGAGGCACCCTCTGCTTCTTTCGCTAATTCCTTTCTCCGGGCTGAAACATAACGTCTTACTGTACGGTCCCCACCTTGAAAATCATGCTCTTCGATTAGTTGGTTATACATACGTTGTGCAGTACGTTGAAACTTCTTTTTTAGCTTTAAATCCTCACGAATCCACCCATCAATAATATGCTTTACTGGATCCAAGATAGGCGAGGGACGTGTTTGTTTGTGTTTTTGGGGGAATTCTTCTTGATCCGCATATTTTTTTACTGTCCGTTCATCGTGCTGTACTTGACGAGCCACCTCGGCATAACTTTTCCCTTTTTGGTTTACTTCATGTCTGATATAATTGATTTCTACCACTTGTAACATCTCCTATGTATCCTCCTGTCAAACGTTGTTGGTCCAACGAGGAGTTTACTTTTATTGGATGATGTTGGCAAGTGGTTTTTTCATGCACAAATTAATGTCCGAAAGGTACATTTTTATAATGCCATAACCAATCATGGGGCTCTGGGGTCGAAATGGTTCTGGTAAAACAACGTTTATGAAACTTTTAGCGGGTATGGAGAATATTGATGCTGGAAGAATCAATGTAAGTGGGATTACCCCATATAATAATACAGAAACAATGCACAATATCACTTATATACAAGAAAATCATCCATTCTCTATTCTTTGGAATGTCGAAGATGCCTTATATTTCGGTCCATTATTTAATAAAAACTGGGATGCAGATTTAGCCGAACAGCTGGTTTCTCTTTTCGAACTTCCACGAAAAAAGAAAATCAAGAATTTTTCTAAAGGAATGCAAACGATGTTACAAATCATCCTTGGGTTAGCTAGTAAATCACCTGTAACGATCATGGACGAACCTACAAATGGACTGGATGCTCATATGAGAAAACAGTTCTATAACGCACTTTTAAATACGTATGAAGAAGATCCACGTTTAATCATTTTATCGACACATCATATTGATGAAATGGAAGCATTGTGTGAAAAAATTGCCGTCATTAACGAGCAGACAATCGTACGATATGAGGAAACAGAAGAATTAAAGAGTCGTGGGATTCATTTATCTGGATTAGCTTCAGCAATCGAGCCTTTAATAGAAGGATATCCCATTTTAGAGAAAAGAAAACTCGGAAAACAAATGACTGTGATGATGGACGACGTCTATTCGGACAACTGGATATCCAAAGCAAAAGATGCAGGTGTTACTATAGAAAAAGCTAAATTACAGGATTATCTTGTTAACTATACAACAAGAAAAGAGGGACAAAAAATATGAATACTTTTACAGGACCATTCCGATTAATGATGCGCGAAATGAGCATGACATTTTATATCAACGTTTTTATTACTTTTGCTCTGTTTGTTTTTTATAATGTTCTAGGATATATGGGTGTAGCAGAATCTGGTTCCTTTATCTTGTTCGGTCCCCTATTTGTCGTTTTTCTTTTATACCCATTTATTAATTTTAGTGGTTATCAATATATCCTTTCATTAGGAGGGACGAGAAAGCAGTTTGTATTAGCTTTCTATCTTTCCGCAGTCATTTATAGTGTTTTGGGTGGAGTAATTCTTAATTTATTCTATTTTTTCACTACCCTATTAACAAGCAGCAATTATCTTTTTCATTTCGCAAAATTCATCCATACCACGAACTGGCTTATTTATTTTTGGATAGATTTTTCTTGGATTTTCTTTTTATTTAGTTTAGGAATGATAGCAAAGACAGTTTGGTTTAATTATGGCACAGCATTTTTACTCGCTGTATCTACAATACTGCTAATAATCGGAACAATTGCCGTAGTTTTTGGTGACATGAGCTCTTTAATAACTACATTTTTGGAGCATCATTTAAAATTTGTTACCATCTTATTTGGATTATCAATCGTTTTTCTTTTATTATCTTATTCCCTAATGAAAAATGCGCCTTTAGAAAAAGGGGGACGGTTGAATTTCAAACAATATAAACAAAATAATTTAGTCATTCATAGGTAAGTACACTATAGATAAATAATAGAATATAAATATTGAGGACAGCCTCTAAAAAACTTGCGAGAGCATTCGGATCCGCCGCAAGGAAATAAAGCCAAACAATCACTTAAAAGTTTGAATGTTTGGCTCTATTTTTGTTCATTTCCCGTATTCATCAAAAGATAGTCTTATTCTCCATATTTTTCAAAGGGAATTTTCCTCTTTCAAGTCAATTGGCGAACAGGTTTCAATTTCATTTTCTTCATAAGAAATCCAATCACTAAAGCTGCCTGGATAAAGCTTGACCTTATCTAGTCCAGCCATTTTTAAGGAAATATAATTAGGAGTAGCAGTAATGCCAGAACCACAATAGACAATATATTCTTTATTCGCATCTAGAGAAGAGAATCTATTCTTTTGCTCCCTTTCTGTTAAAAAGAAGCCGTTCTCTATCCCTTCTGTCCATACAAAGTTTATTGCTCCTGGGATATGTCCCTTTTTTTTATCAATTGGCTCTATTTCTCCTGTATACCTTTTATGCTCTCTAGAGTCAATCAATATCTTATCTTGGTCTTTTGTTTTTACTAGTGCTAAAACCTCCTCATAAGTGGCAATCATATGAGACTGAATAAGAGGAGAAAAATTACTCTTTGAAAATGCAGGGACTTCTTGTGAGGTCGGATAGTCCTTCTTTAGCCATTCCTTATAGCCACCATCTAAAATATATGTTTTCGAATGACCTATATAGTTCATTAACCACCAAAGTCTTCCGGAAAATGCCCCTTCTCCATTATCATAGGCGATGACTGTTGTATCTTTACCAACCCCTATATTTTCTAACTTATGAACAAACTCTTCTATGGCTGGCAATGGATGCCGTCCCCCATGATTACTGATTGGATCGGAAAGATCCTTTTCCAGATGAAAATAAACACTATTTGGGATATGACTTTTTTTATACCATTCTGAACCTGCATCAGGATTCTTTAAATCACAGCGACAATCAATCACTCTAATCGCATCCTGATCTATGTTTTTATTTAACCAATCAACACTTTTTACAAATTCCATCATTATTCCTCCACTACTGTTCTCATTTCTAGTTCGTTTGCTGCGCAAACTCTGTTTGTGTTGATTCTTTAATAATCCACTCTAGTTTTTCAATATTTTCATGTTCAGTTAATAACGCTGTTTTTCCATCATAATATTCGGCTACTTGTTCTTTTAGATTAACAAGAAGTATATCAAAATGTTGTGCAAATAATTCTTTATAAATAGCAAAAAAGGAGTTAATTTGTTCTTTTATATATATGTTACCATGCTCATCAACCAATTGTTCCATTTCTACTCCCATATTCTTTCGTTCATTCTTTTCAAAAAAACTCTTCGGATTTTTGTAATATTTCATGCCAATTTTATTAAGGATAGTATCTAATTCTTTAAAAGGGGCATGGAAAGTTATATTAGATTCTAACTCTCTTTCTATTTCTTCTTGTAAACGAATTTCTTCATTAATAGACTGAATCAAATGCCGAACTTCCTCATAACCTTCTATTCTTTGTTTATAAAAGAGTTGATCTAGTCTTAGGTTTACTGCTCGTAACTCTTGTTCAAATTCAAAATTCAATTGAATGAGAAACGAAGTAGTCGCAAGCGATAATTCCCTTTTCTTATTGTCTCCTCGTAAGATTGATGGATGATAAGCTTCCTTCATTAATTCATGAAAACGAAACATCACTCTTTGCTTTAAATAAAACAATTGTTCCTCTACTTCCATTTTGAATTTTGCCAGTGTATCCTGGAAATCTTTATTTTCTATTTGAGATAGAATGATCCGTTTTTCCTCCTTCAATCTCGATAACTCTTGTTCTGCTACTTCTTTTTTCGCAAAAGTTGATTCTACCAATTTTTTTAATAAATCTATTGTTTCCACGTAATCTTTCTGAGCAGATTGAAGCATCATGGACAGCCACTCATGTTCGATAAAGTCATACATTTGCTCTTCTGCTTTTTTCATCCACTTTCCATAAACATCATGCTTATAATAGAGACTAGAAACAGGAAGAATTCTTGGCGAACGTATCCCGTATAATTGCAATTGTTCTTGTAGATACTCCTCTACTGCTGCTTGCTCTTCTTCATTCTTTGCTAAATCAATTGCATTAATGACAAAGAATATTTTATCTTTTTCAAAAGCATCCTTTAATCGTCCAAGCTGCATTAAAAACGCGCGGTCTGCTTTGGAAAATGCATGATTATAGTAGCTGACATAAAAAATACAATCCGCTTTTTTCATAAATTCAAAGCTTAATTCCGTATGTCTGCTGTTAATGGAGTCTCCTCCTGGAGTATCAACAAGTGTTATTCCTTTTCTCGTAATCTTACAATCAAAATAAACATCAATGGATGCCACAAAACAAGAGGTCTCTTCTATTGCCACATAATTTGCAAGTTCTTCTAATTCAATGTTGATCTCACTGCCTAAATAATGACGATGGTCAGAATACCCTTTTAGGAAAGCTTGAAGATAGCGAAATTCATTGGCATATCTCTCCATTGGATTAGCCGCGAGCGTGTTTATTATCTTTTGTGCAGCTTCTAAAGAACTTGCCTCTTCCTTCACTAGCTGTAAATAGTCATTTATTTCTCTAAGCATTTCTGACTCTGACTTCCATTTAACAATAACTGTTTTATGTGGATGTTCGTCATCAATTGGTAATATTCTGTTTATTGTAGCAGTTGTTGGGTTTGGTGACACAGGCAAAATGGGATAATCAAGTAATGCATTGGCAAATGAAGATTTTCCAGCACTAAAAGCTCCAAATAAGCATATAGTATATGTTCGATTTTCAATAATGGCAGCTTTATGGAATAAATTTTTCGCTATATGCGCAAATCCCTTTACTTGTTGTAGCTTGCTGCTTAAAAAACGCAGCTGTTTTAATAATAAATCTGTATCCATTTCCTTACTTTCGATTTGTTTTTGAACTTCAGCAGGTTTTATATTCTTTTGTACGGTTTTTGTTTTAGGAGAGGATAGTGACCGATAAGTTATCTCTTCCTCGTTAGTTTCAAGTAACCTTCGCAAAATGCTCGCATCCACGTTTTGTATTTCACAAAGATGTTCAAGCTCTTCTTTCCACTCTTGCCATTTGGTCTCCATCTCCTCTTTTTTCATCTTACAGTTTACAAACTCTTGCCATTTCTTCTCTTCTTTTAAAAGATTTTCTTTTTCTTTCTGTAATTGCTGCTGTCGTTGTTCTTTCCATTGATTAAAGAGTTGGGTGATTTCTTTTCTGAAAGACTGCTTCAAATCATTTTCAACTGTTTCACAATAGACTAGAACATAATTTTCGGAAAGCTGTGCCTCTTTATTTACTAACGCTTTTAATGTCTGGGTACTTAAAATAGATGTAAGTCCTTTAATTTGCGAAAAGAACTCTGCCTTACCCTGTTTCTCAAAAAACTGAGATAATGGTGTTATTAATTGAATTTGAACAAGCTTTTCCAATTCTATGTAAAAAGTTGAAAGTCTATCTTCTCTTTCCCTTTGCGTTTTGCTTTTACTGCCAAATAGGCCAATTTTAAAATTTTTCTGTTCTGATTCTAGATATAATTTAGCTAGTTCCCGAAGATTATATGGCATGATATAGGCATTCTTAATAATCGAATGCCACTCATTTTCTAATGACATCACTGTTTTATTTTCATCCTCATCCATTGTTTGGATGGCTTTTTTGGTTGTCTCTAAGGTTGCTTCTAAAGAATGATACTCGTCTTCTGTTAATTCTAATAATTGGTCCTCGAAGGGAGCGATTATTTCAGCATTCTTTGTTTCTATAAAGGAAATATGATCTTTATATAGCTTTTGAAAGGATTCTTCCAGAGAGTAAGGCAGTATTAATTCTTGTTCTTCCATTTTTCTCATAATATAGTTCTTTAATTCTTTCAATCCTTGATAGAAAGAATTCGTTTCGATTAAGGTGGTAAAGAATATTTTCTCTGGCTTTATCCCATAAGATAAAAAAGAATCATATACACTTTGCTTAAAATCTGCAAACGAAATTTCTGCTTCTCGATGTTTATCCATCTGATTAACAATTAACACAAATTTCTTACCTGACTCCACAAGCTGCTTTGTAAAGTCAAAGTTGATTTCCGACTGAACATGATTATAATCAACTACATAAAAAATAATATCTGCAAGATGAATACTAGATTCCGTTGCTAATTGATGAGCTTGATCTGTACTATCTATTCCTGGGGTATCCATTAAAATAGCATTTTTTATTAGCAGCTCCGTATCTAATTGAACCTCTAATTCTTTTATATTTTCCACTCTTTCTGCTGCCTGTAAAACTGTTTTGATATCAAGCACTTCTTTGTAAACATCTGCTTGATTAGAATGGTATAAAACTTTCAGCTGCTTGCCACCCTTTTTTACTCGGATTATATTGGCTGTTGTGGGAATAGGACTTGTTGGTAAAATTGTTGTACCAACTAGGTTATTAATCATGCTTGATTTCCCGGCAGAATAATGTCCACAAAAAGTTGCAATAAATTCTTGTCTTGTCGCTTTTTTAATAAGCTCTTGTAATCTTTGCGCAGTTTGTTGATCATCATATGCCAAAAAATATTGGTAAAATGCTGCCCATTTATGTAATGTGTCTATATTCGTTGAAAGCATGATATACTCCTTTTCATCTATGTATTTCTTTTATTTTAACTATTTTCCACATAACAATAAAGTAAAATAAACTGAAAATTGAAAGCGAAGACAAAATAAACTTGGTCCATTTTCCTTATTATTCGAGGACTTCTGATACTTTTGACGTTAAGATAAGAAAATATTTTTCGATTATTATTGTTTAAATAAAAATAAAAAACTGTTTCTCCTTTTCAGCACTCCTACAAGCAGGTAAAAAGTGCTGAAATGAAAAAACAGTATACAATCCTTTTATATTAGTTATTTCTATTATTTCGTAGCTTTTATAGTATTATGTAAAACGTATTTCATAACAAATAAATAACTGATAAGTGTCAAACCAATTGGAAAAGCAATCATTCGTTACACCCCTATCTTTTTAGCTGAGAATAATTCTCTATCTCAATTAAATAATATCACTATTGAAAATCATTTTCAATAAGAAAAAAGTTATTCAATTTTTAGTATTTTTTCCCAAAAGACCTGATATATCAACAAAAATAGGAAATATGTACCATGAAAAACAACCTATTTACCGAAAAAAATATAAACAAAATAGGTCTAATTTATGATAAGATATTTTTATCAGACGGATGGGGGAATAGTAAGTGACATTAACAAAAAGTACTACTGAAATTTTAAACGCAACTATAGAAGCTGTAAAAGGTGTTATTCCCTGCGAACAACAAATTGAGAAGCCAAGTTTAACTGTATCACCATTTATTTTACAATCTTTAGGGGTTTTAATAGGATTAACAGGTGATTTCCGTGGTCGAATTATTATCGACGGAAATGAACAGGTTTTTGGTAAGATTGGCGAATCCATGTATGGAATGTTCTTGGAAGGGCCAATGCTGGAATCTTTCTCTGGGGAATTAGGTAATATGCTTGCTGGAAATTTATCTACATTTGTATCTCAAAGTGGAATTGAAATGGATATTACACCGCCTACTGTTTTAGCAGGTCAAACGAAGCTGTCAGGGTTTGATAAGGCTCTAACCCTGCCGATTTCACTTCAAAATATTGGTCAATTAAACATAGTGCTAATTTTAGAGAATTAAAGGATTGTTTCAAGAATCTTTTAGCTTGCAGAATTTTTTTGTCTCATAACTAGTTTGTTATTTTCCATATGATGATCACTCTTATTGCATATTATCATAGAACAAACGAAAAAAAGCAGAATAAACATTTTCTTCTGCTTTTTTTACTGTTTACTTACTATCCGTATGGCTTTGTACTTCTATTTTTATTAGATTCTCCGCTTTATGCCCGCAGCATTTACATATTGTCTTTTCTTTATAGATAGTCAGGCAGTAGCTACAATAATAATTTACCATATAAATCACACCCACTTCTTCATAAACATATATTAGTATATTTATCATTTGTGGAATATGTGCGGAAACGAGAGAAGTTTAACCGTTTTGCTTATATTCTGGTTTATTGAGAGCTACTTTTATAAAATACATGCCCCAAAAGTTAAGTTATATTATCACGATTGAGGAATATATTTATTACAGATCTAGTTGATAAACATCACTATACTTTTTGTATAAATAATCAATTAAATATTGGGCGTTTAATCCTTCCCCTGTTACATCCTTTAATATTTCGAGCGGTTTTTTCATTTTCCCAAAACGATGAATTTTTTCATTCAGCCACTCTTTAACAGGAAGCAAGTTACCCTGCTCTAATAAAGCATCAAAATCAGGTATATCTTTTTCCATCACTTGCTTTAGTTGGGCAGCATACATATAGCCTAGAGCATAGGATGGAAAATATCCAAAGCTTCCCCCTGCCCAATGCACATCTTGGAGTACTCCTTCTCCATCATTTTCAGGAACTACCCCTAAATAAGATTGATACTTTTCATTCCATATCGCCGGCAAATCCTTCACTTCGAAATCACCATCAAATAAGCCTTTCTCAATTTCGTAACGAATCATAATATGTAATGGATATGTTAGCTCATCTGCTTCAATTCTAATCAATGACGGCTTGGATTCATTAATAGCTCGATAAAAGTCTTCGACACTCACATCATCAAATTGACCATTAGCAAATGATTTCAAAGCTTCATAATTATGCTTCCAGAACGCAAGATTTCTTCCCACAAAATTTTCATAAAATAGTGATTGGGATTCATGAATACCCATTGAGGTACCTGTGCATAATGGTGTTCCGATAAGCTCTTTCGAAATATTTTGTTCATACAGTGCATGACCTGCTTCATGGATTGTTCCAAAAACCGCCACTCTAAAGTCAGATTCATCATATTTAGTTGTAATTCGAACATCGCCAGGATTGATTCCAGTCGCAAATGGATGCACCGTTTTATCTAAACGTCCAGCGTCAAAATCGTATCCTACTTGTTTTAATACATCAAGACTAAATGCCTCTTGACTTTTTGCTGGAAATGTCTGATATAAAAAATCAGTAGTCGGGGGATTTTTTGAAGCCGCAATTTTATGAACTAACGGTATAATTTTATCTTTTACATCTAAAAATACTTCATCTAAAACAGCAACTGTCATACCAGGCTCATACATATCTAATAAAACATCATATTTATTTTCTTTATGTCCCCAATATTCAATGAATCGTTTATTCATCTCTACTAATTTTTCTAAATAAGGCTGAAACAAGGAAAAGTCCGCTTTTTCTTTCGCTTCTTCCCATACACTTTCCGCTTTTGATTGGAGCATCACATATTCTTTATGTTCCTCTGCAGGAATTTTTTTATTGCGATCAAATTCCTTTTTCATTTCTTCAACTGTCTTTCTTGTAATTGGTGATAATTGAGCTTGGATACTTTCCTCAGAAAGGACAGTAAGATAGGATTCTAGCTCTTCAGAAGTTGATAATTCAAATAATTCAGAGGATAGGACACCGATTACTTCTGTTCGTTGGTCTACTCCCTTTTTTGGGGCACCTGTACGTAAGTCCCAGTAAATTAGAGCAAGTGCTTCATTGTAAGCCCCTATCTTCTTCACATAATTTATAAATTGTTCTTCCATTTCTTTTTGATTAATAGACAATATACTCTCCTCTTTTCTTATCTGTATGATTTTATCTTAACATATTGTTTGGAGTTGAGACATAAGTAATCCAACCAAATATAAAACCGAACAATTAGATGAATGTGCCTTGAAAACCTTGTATAATTGTATACTTTTTCTTCCTAATAAAGAAGATTTGTAGTTATCCCTTGCAGAATCGGCCCATCCTATAAAAGAATGAACATACAAAAAAACTCATAAGATTATTCATGCATTGTTCGATAACAACTTAGAATTTCTTATGAGCCTTTTTATTATTGAATCAATTACATTGCTGTTACTGGTAAAGCCTCTATTACAGCATTCTTTACTAGGCCTGCTACATTTGCATCCATACATATATGAATCGTACCTTTATCTTCATGTGTACGGATTAAGCGACCAACACCTTGACGCAGCCTTAAAACCATATATGGCAAATCAACTTCTAGAAAAGGATTTTCTACATTTTCACGCTTACTTTTATAAACCGGATCATTTGGAGGGAATGGCAAAGAATAGATAAATACGTTTTCTAATGATCTTCCAGGTACATCTAGTCCTTCCCATAGATTTACTGCACAAAGGATTGAATTTTCCTCATTTTGAAATTTTGAAACAAGGGTACTAATTTCTCTTTCCCCCTCAAAGTATATCGGTAAGGAAAATTCCTTTGGCAGATTGTCCTTAAACCTAGCTAAATCTTCTTTACTATTGAAAAGAACAAGAGATCGACCTTCTGCTTTTATTAACTCTTCATAACAATATGCTTGTTTTTCTGTGTCTTCATTCTGATTGAATGACTTAATATATACAGCCATATTCTCTTCATAATCAAACGGAGAATCAACAGAAAACGATAAATAATCAGCTGCGCCAATACTTTTGGCCATATATTCAAAGGATTTATTCTCAGATAATGTTGCCGAAGAGAAGATAATCGGTTTTTGTTGACTAAATACTTCTTCTTGCATAATATCTTGAACAAGTCTTGGCATAATAACAAGCGTTCTTTCCCCGTTATTTTCCTCAAACCAGGTTATTCCATTCATTTCCTTTAAAAATAGACCTAACGAATGAGAAATCTGCTCTAAATACTCTTCTACCACTTTTAAGTCATACTCATTGATAACATACATTTCACTTTCAAAGACAAGCTCTTCTTCTAGCTCAGAAATATAGCCTGCCAATTTTTTACCTGCTTGGATTACTCGATCTGTTTTTTTGATTTCCTGTTTATCTGAACCTTCTGTTTTATAGGATGCATCTGTTAGTTCTCTAAAAAACTGTTCATTTTGATAAATAGTTTCCTCAATAATATTTAGGGTTTTCTCACGTACATCGTTTGCCATTAAACGTGTTAATAGATTTTCTAAGTTTTGCTCTGTCAATCTGTATGTTAATGCACTTTGGGCAGCATATTCTAATAAATGTCCTTCATCAAAAACAACACAAGCACTATCAGGTAATAAAGGAAGCTGTCCTTCTCTTTTTCTAGCTTCTTTTGTCCAAATATGTTCCATATAAAAGTCATGGGAACAGATGATTAAATCTTTAGCATTACGATAATAATCTCGATGTAATGTCTGCCCACAGCGATGGCGTTTATCACAAGTAAAACAATCTTGCATGGAATCCCATGCTACCCCTTCCCAATCCTTATCATTTAAATCTGGATAATCTTTTCTGTCTCCATATGGTGAAAAAGATTGTAATGATCCTGTTCCGTGCACAAAATCTGGAAGGCTGTCATAAATTGTATTATACGTATCTTCCAATGTAATTTTTTGATCCAGTTTAGTTAAGCATAAATATTGGTTTCGTGATTTAGCTAAACGAACATCAATGTTTAATCCAAGCGCCTGCTCTAACTTTGCAATATCGCCTTCTTTTTTTACTAGCTGTTCAATTAACGTCTCATCTGAACAAGCAATAATGGCAGGCTTGTTTACATAACGGGCATAACAAATGCTATATAATAAATAGACAAAGGTCTTTCCAGTTCCTACTCCAGCCTCTGCAAAAATTGTTTTCTTTTCCTTAAACGCTTTTTCTAATTGATAAGCCATATATACTTGCTCATCTCGTAGTTCATAACCTGCTTCTGGAAGAATGTCATAAAAGACATCGCCAATCCACTCTCCCAGCTTCTCATAAAATGATTCTGTTTTTGATACTTCAAATGGCATGCTATTTTGCATGTAAACCCCTCCGACCTACGAATTATGCTGCTTGTCTTTAATCTTTATCTATTTAATAAGCAATGAATAATATACTTAATTTTTTCATGACGAACCTTAATCATAGTCAATTTGACTGCAATATTCAAGTGAAAAGAGGGTTGCCTCCAAAAGAATCAGGCACCCTCTCTTACATCATTTCATTATTAATTATTTTGGAATATCTTCGTCCTGCTTTTTCTTATCCTCTATCTCTTGATAAGGAATAAGTCATGGCCTGCTGAACCATTTGTTGTGCTGCTGATAATTGCTGTAAAACAGCTTGATCAGCAATACCTTCTTCTTCTATTAGATTTACCGAAGAATTTAACGCACCGATTATTTTTGTATAATCTATATTACTATCTTTCATAAAACTTCCCTCCAGAAAATTACGTATAGAATAAATATATACTGTTACTCAAAAAATATACTTATTTATAAGATGTAACTTTCTAAAAAGCAGACTTTATGTGTTAGTCTCTTTTTCGCTTGCCCCAGTATTGATAATAATCTGTTCGAATGAATCCGTTAAATAGTTTGCGTTTTTTCGTCGCTTTTCTGCCATAATGTGTTTCAAACTCTTCATCACTTGTAAGCATATAAATAGACCATGTTTCAAGTGGTGCAAATGCTTGTCCCATTTCCTGATACATTTTTTGAACAGACGGTTTATCTCCTAACCGCTCTCCATATGGCGGATTGCCTACAATAACACCATTATCTTTCATTGTGGTAAAATCTTTTACTTGCATTTGCTTAAAGGTAATAAGGTCTCCCAGTCCTGCTTCAAAAGCATTTTCTTGCGCTATTTGAATCATCCGATGATCGATATCAGTTCCAATGATTTCAAGTGGTTGATCATAATTTGCGTTTTCTTCTGCTTCTTGACGTACCTCTTCCCATACTTCATTTGGCATCCAATCCCATGTTTCCGAGATAAAATCACGATTAAAGCCTGGTGCGATATTTTGCCCGATTAAAGCTGCTTCAATTGGAATGGTACCAGATCCACAAAAAGGATCTACAAAAGGTCGATCCGCTGTCCAATTAGTTAATAAAATTAAAGCAGCAGCAAGTGTCTCTTTCAAAGGTGCTTCCCCTTGTCCTGCGCGATACCCCCTTTTATGGAGTCCTTGTCCTGAAGTATCAATCGTTAATGTAACAATATCCTTCAAAATAGCAACTTCAATCTTAAATAACGCGCCGTTTTCCTCTAGCCAACCTGTTTTCTTATAATGAGTGCTTATCCGATTAACAATCGCCTTTTTAACTATTGCTTGACAATCTGACACACTGAAAAGCTTTGATTTGACAGATTTACCTGAAACCGGGAATTGTGCATTTACTGGAAGATATTCTTCCCATTTTATCGCTTTTGTTTTTTCAAAAAGTTCATCAAAGGTTGTTGCTTTAAATTCAGCAACTTTAATCTTTACACGATCAGCAGTACGAAGCCACATATTGCTTCTTGCAATTGCCTTTTCGTCGCCTTTAAATAAAACTTTACCATTATCCACCGAACATTCATAGCCTAGCTCTCTTACCTCTTTTGCAACTATTGCTTCAAGTCCCATTGCTGCAGTAGCTATTAAGTCAAAATTTCTCATAACGACTCCTTTATCATCATTTTAGCTGTATTTTCTTATGTATCATTATTGCTTTTTCTATAGCTTCAAATTAGTATGTATATTCCATATAAAAAGGATGACCAGATTATATGAATGACATACTGATTAGAAAAAAATTCTCCCAGCATATCAGACACAAATCTACGTGTCACCCTTTGTCATGTTATTATCATTATAATCAATATCACGCTCTATAAGCCATGTTCTGTTCCTTTGTACTCATGCGACTTTTCATCTCGTACTAAGGCGGTAATCATCTATCTACAGAAAATAATTTCTGTCCTTCTCTTCCGTTCATTTCCTCAGAGAAAGTTCCCCTACCATAATTTGGGTTTCTCGCTCGTGGGGTTTACCTCGTTCCACCCTTGTCATTTCTGACAAAGCTACGTCACTGTGGCACTTTCAAAGTATTCATACCATATCCGAAGACTTAGGTATTTTCCCTGCCGTCAGCATAAAGATGCTGCCCTAGCTTATTTTTTGACTAGGCACGAACACTACAAGCATCTCAGCTTGTGCGAGCATGGACTTTCCTCTACAAACAAGGTTTGCAGCGATTACCAAAGCGTTTTATTGATACAATAGCTATTATAGTTGTTTTACCTATCTAATGCAATGGTTATTATAGGAAATTATTAGCTTTTCAACTATAATACTGCATAGAAAGTTTAAAAACATTAATCATATAACTTACTTCCAAATACATGCTTTTCTAAATTAGATAACCTTTTTAAAATATCAAAGTTTGTAGTTCCGGCTGTCGTTGGAGCAGGCTGTCTACGACTAGCTTCCTCTGCCAGCTTCTTTAAACGTAAATTCTCTTGCTGCAGTTCTTCAATTTCTTGGTGAAGGGTTTCATAATCTTTAATAATTAAATCTAAAAACTTATCAACTTCTTCTGGTTTATAGCCCCTTACACCTGTTTTAAATTCTTTTTCTAAAATATCTTTTGCTGTTAATTTCATTTTATCTGATAGCATTTATCGCTCACCTCAGTCGATTACCATTTATCTCAATTATTTTTTCAAAGAAACGCCATTTTGTCAATAAATCTATTAATACTCGTCCTGAAACCTTGCTTCTTCTACAATATCTTGGAGATCTGAAAATTGAATTTTGCGAATTTCATATGAGTTTTGCTCCTGATACTTTTGTGCTAGCTCATATAAGTACTTAGGACTGCCAGGGTTCTCTTCATCATAAAAAAGCAGTAACACATCACTTTTTGTTAGTAAAAAAATATTCTTATCTTTTAATTGCTGGGGACTTTCATAGGGCTTCTTCGAAACAGAATCAACAAAATCAGCTTGCAAGATTATTTCTTCATACCATTCTTGATTAGCCTCTTTCCAATTCTGTTCCTGTTCAAGGAAAGGTGTAATCACCCCTAGTTTTAAGTCTGGATATTCTTCCATCTGCAAATCGTATACTACTTCTGCAGCCCATAGCTCTGTTCCAAGCTGGCCACTTATTAATACCCACTCGAGTCCTTCTTCGAGCAGTGCTTGCAAGTTCTTTCTAATCGCTATCTTTATGTATTCGGCTGCTAATTCGTCTCGCTTAAATATTCCAATTTCGAAAGGCTTATAGCCAGAAATGACGGCTATTTTCATAATAATCTAAGGAACTCCTTCACAATTACAGTAGTTATATAAAATATATCATAAATATATTATCCCATAAAGAATTTATATTTTTTTAGTCAAAGATTGCTGTTTCGCAGCCAGTCTATCATTACAGATTCATTATATGATAAGTATTTGATAAAATGAATGAAAATAATCTACCCAATAAATTTCCACACATTTTTATATAAACATAAACGAGTTTGCAGCAATGCCTCGTGTTCTCATTAGTGTGCAACTTAAGGAAAATGATTCCGTTGTATAGCAAATAACACAATATAATAATACGAGACCCAAAATGACAAAGAGGACTAGAATGAAAACATTCTGGTCCTCTTTGTCTACAAACTACAAGAAACTTAAAAAGCACCTTGTGTTTTTTCCTTATCGTTTTCTGAATGGAAATCCACCAGGCATTCCAGACATACCAGCTTGACCTGGGAAGAATTGACCAGTTGCTGTAAATGGAGTTCCTCCCATTTGAGGAACAGCAGGTGCAGTTGGGAATGGAGCTGGAGCAGGACCCATATTAGCTTGAGTATTAGTTACTACTGTCTCACTAGATTGAGTGTGCGGGAAGAAATGTTGGTGCTCGTAGTTCACATGATTTACAGTAGTAGTGTGAGTTGGGTGGATATGCGGCACAATATTATTTGTAAAAGTGTTATTCACGCAACATTTTGTCGGATGAACTACTGCAGGTAAAATATGATTAGGTTTACAATGCATAAGAAAATCTCCTCTCAAATAATTTAGTTATCTTACAGTAACAACTTATGTTGAAAGGGATAATCTTGTACTAATACAAACACCTATTTTGTCATGTTTTTTAAAGCTTTGTTTATCGATGCAAAAAATTGTATAAAAGAAAAGCGTAAAAGCTGTCTTTTAGTGTTGAAAACAAGATGATGGTTAAACAAACAAGCACAAAAAATAAACACATAACTACTTTATACAATTCGTTCACTCCATTAGTATTTCATTTAGACTGTTTATCATTCTATGAAAAATACTTCTTTTCCCTATCTTCTTTAAAAGAGAATATTATTTCACTTAATGAATACATTCCTATTTTAATAGGGAACGAGAGTACATACAACTAGGTGATTAATGGAATTATTGATTTCATTTAATCGTATGCAGTTTTCTAACTAGACGTTCGTGCCTTTTTTGAAGTTCTTGTTCCATCTTCCCTAATGTTTCTTGTTTATAAAGTAGATTTTGCGCTTTTTTTGTGAATTGTAATGCTCTTTGAGGATTTTTCTCTTTATGTTCAGCGAATTTTGCTAGTTCAATTAATGATTGAATAACCATGACCTGATTCGTCTTCCCTGTATATGTTTCCGCAATTTTTTGCCACAAACCAAGAGCATCCTCAAACTTCTTCTCTCTTTTATACTCCTTAGCTAATAAAAAAGCTGCTTCTAAAAGCTCTTCTTTATTCTGCTCCTTAATACTCTCTAAGTTTTGCTTAGCAACATTTGTTTGCCCGATAATTGCGTACCATTTCCCTACCTCTAAAGTCTCTCTTGCACTGATTTTTTGATCTTTTCTTAACAATTGACTGCTTAGATGGGTGTACAAGGTAATTAAAGAAAGAATATCTATTTCATTATGCTTTAAGATGCCAAGCATTCCTTCAGGATTCTTTCTTTCTACAAAATCAAAGTAAATCATTGGAGCAAGAAACCCAGGAATGTCATTCTCCCGCTTTACCCCGAGAATTTCTTCTTCCACTATAGATAATTTTGTTCTTTCTAAACGATGCTTCCACATACGGCGGGAAGCGTGGTACAAATCAAAGTGACCAAATTCAGGAAGGTTTGGTACATGCTCCTTAATTAACGTATGTCTTGTTTTCACTTGCGGCCAATCAAAGGCCTTGCCGTTATAGGTTACGAGAGTTGTATAGTCTACATTCTCTAAGAAACTATTAAATAAAGGCACTTCTGCTCCAGGATGTGGCAATACATGCTGTTTTAAAACGATCTCCTCTTGTTGTAGCTGAGCATAACCAAGAATAAAAATAGTATTGCCTGCACCGCCTCCAAGTCCTGTTGTTTCTATATCAAAAAAGAATAAATCCTTGGGCTGATGTCCTTTTGCAGAAAGGGGATGATCATAGCTTACCTTATTCCATTCATCAACCACCCCACAAAAATCTCGAAATGTATAATTCCCGTGTTTATAATCGAGAGGATAGCGAACTTCTCGAATTAAGCAGTATTCACTATCCAACCAATATGGCAAGACATTTTCCTGTTCCCACTCCTTCATAAAGGGGATTGTCCCCTTTTTTGCTTCGAGATTTTTCACAAGTATGGTCTGCTCTTCTTTTTTTAGATGTGTCTTCATTCTGTTCAATTTATTTTTAATAGACATTTTAATCCCCTTATATGGAAATCTCACTATTCTCTAAAAGCGAGAGAATTTTCATTACATCTATTTTACTGTTATGCGCATGGCTCTCTGTCCCTATGCAGGAAGGACAGCCATATTCACAGGAACAATTTTTCACCATTTTTTTTGCTTCTTTTAATACGGCAGGCATTTCTTCATATATCTTCTTACTTAAACCAATCCCGCCAGGATATTGGTCATAGAAGAATATTGTTGCTTTTTCATTATGTTCTGCTTTTACTTGTGGGACTACATGCAAATCTTGTGGATCTGCCATGACAAGTAATGGGGCAATATGCTTTAATGCATGAGCAGCCCCTAATAGACCCTGTTCTGTTTGCTCTTGTTCCCATACCAAATCACTTGGCTGAAAAGATATCCATGCTGCATTTGTATGGAGCTCCTCTTCTGGCAGAGTAATCGGGCCAGAGCCAATATTTTCATGGGTTTCAAATTTTATTTTTTTAAAAATAGTGCTCATTGCAACAATGCTGACATCACCAAATCCGGTTTCTGCTTTTAGATAGTTGCTTTTATTATCTTCTTCTAACACTTTTAAGGATACCGCTAAATTTGCATCTGTATAATAATCAACACTCACCTCGCGGACATATGCTTTCTTTTCTTCCCAATCAAGCTTTTCTACTTGATATTGTATTCCTTGATGCATATAAATTGCTTCTTCATGCAATAATGTCATCGCTGAAAAGCGATCGCTTTCGCCAATTACTCTGCTTTTACTTACATCCGAAATATCAATAATAACGATATTTTCTTGAGAAGCAGAACGGAGACTAATATTATGAGCTGGAAAAGAATCATTCATCCAATACCATTTATCCCCATTTTGAAAAAGAATGCGCTCTTCTGTTAAAAATTCAAGTATTTCGGTAATCTCACAATTGCCAAAAGTATCCCCTTCTTTAAAAGGAAGTTCGTAAGCTGCACATTTCATATGATCAATGAGAATAATAAGATTATCAGGATTTATTCTCGCCGTTTCTGGATTTCTGCTAAAGAAATAATCTGGATTTGCCACCATATACTGATCTAGAGGACTTGAGCTAGCGACCATAATAACAAGGGATTCATCATGCCTGCGGCCTGCTCTTCCTGCTTGCTGCCACGAACTTGCAATTGTACCAGGGTATCCAGTCATGACACAAGCTTGAAGTTGTCCAATGTCCACTCCTAGCTCTAACGCATTTGTACTGACCACACCATAAATATTGCCTTGACGTAATCCCTGTTCAATTTCTCTTCTTTCTGTTGGCAAATAGCCGCGGATGGATTTAGGTCCAAGCTGAAATTTGACAAGTTCCTGTAAGTACGTAAGTAATATCTCTACTCGTACACGGCTTTTGGCAAAAATAATCGTTTGAATTTTATTTTTCAACAATTCTCCTGCTAATTGGCGTACTTCTAAAGTAGCACTTCTCCTTATATTCAAAGGGATATTCACAATAGGAGGATTATAAAAAACAAAATGTTTCTTTCCACTTGGAGCACCATTGTTATTTATTAATTGGACACGTTGTTCTGTTAAGTTTTCCGCTAATTCTTTTGGATTTGCAATCGTAGCAGATGTACATATAAAAATAGGATTGCTGCCATAAAATGCACAAATCCGCTTTAATCTACGGATTACATTGGCTACATGACTCCCGAATACACCTCTGTATATATGGAGCTCATCGATAATGACGTACTTAAGATTTTCAAATAGAGATACCCATTTTGTATGATGGGGCAAAATGGCAGAATGAAGCATATCTGGATTGGTAATAACAATATGGCCAGCTTTTCGAACTTTCTGCCGAATAGAAGCAGGTGTATCTCCATCATATGTATAACTATTTATTTGTAGTTCTGCACTTTCAATTAATTCATTCAATTCGCTTTTCTGATCCTGTGCAAGTGCCTTTGTAGGAAACATATATAATGATCGAGCGTTTTTGTCCTCGGCAATCGACTGGATGACAGGCAGATTGTAGCAAAGCGTTTTACCTGATGCTGTTGGGGTGACAGCAACGATGCTTTTCCCTTCTCGAATTGCCTGATACGAGGAATGTTGATGTGTATATAACCGGGTGACCCCGCGCTTTTGCAAAGCATCTTTTAAATTAGGAATTAAATCATCTGGAAGCGGAACGGTAACAGCCTCTTTCGCTTCAATTGTATGCCAAAAAGAAATTCTCTCTTTATATTCATCTTTTGTTTTTAAATCCTTTATAATTTCTTGAAGATTTTTACGTACTTTCATTTTGTTTCACCTCTAATACATCTATTTTATCGAATAGACGTTCGATTTGAAAGAGATTTTAACAAGAAAAAAGCAGCCATTATTTACTATTTGACGAAATAAAGGAATGAATCGCATTTGCCAGCTTCTCTGGTGCTTCCTGCATACTCATATGCCCTGTTTCTAATTGCACTTCTGAGACATTCCTATTTGAAGCAGAAGTAACGCGATCTAAGGAAACCACTTTATCCTTCGTTCCCTTTATAAGTAAAACAGGAATCTTCGCCTGTTCAACTACACCATTTCTATCTGGTCTTTTTCTCATTGCTGCTTGTGTCTCCATCGCCGCAATTCCATCGGTTTGATAGCCAATTTTTTTTGCTTTTTCTACTTCATCAGGTAAATTCATTAGTGACTCATCTGCGAATAAATTAGGAATTAACCCATTGACAAACTCTTTTATTCCAAAATTTTGGATTTTACGAATAGCATTTAATCGGCCTTCTTTCCCTTCTTCTGTATCAGAATAGGCAGTGGAATGTACTAAGCCAAAGCCTTTTAAATGCTCTGCAAAAAGTTCAGCAAAGGCCAATGTTACATAGCCCCCAAGTGAATGACCAAACATATATACTTTTTCTATCTCTAATTTTTTTAACAGCCTATTTATGTCCTTTGCTAAATCTTCTATCTCAAATGGTTCACCGCTATAGGTAGAGCTGCCGTGTCCTCTTAGATCTACTGCTATTACATGATACTTTTCAGAAAGGAGTGGAATGATATACTCCCAATAATCGACACTGCCACAAAAACCATGAATTAATACAACGGTTTCTCCGTTTCCTTCTTCTATATAGGATAGTTGTTCATTGTCAACTACAATATGATTCATCTTTAAAAACTTCCTTTCTTTCTTTTTCCTTTAATATATCACTTTTTTTCTATATGGATGAACGAAACATCCTCTGACTATATAGAATTTCAAAAAATTTACACCCAAACACCAATTCAAGCTATTGGGCATAGGATAGTAGAAAAAAGTATATCCATTTTTAAAGCAAAAAAGAAATACTTAAAGCTTTCATTCATATTTTAAGTGTAAGGAGTGAATTTATTATGTCATCCAATTTCCCAATGGATCCAAACAAAAAAGAAAAAACACCGCAGCCATTAAATGGGTTCATGCGTTCTATGAATCAGTTTTTTCAGGAAAAGCCAGTGAAAAACTTTCTGCAGCAAATGGATGAATTTTTTAGTAACCCATTTCCTAATATGGCTTTTCCACTGAGTGTAAATGAAACAGAAGGTGCTACGATTATTAAGGCAGAGCTGCCTGGAGTTAATAAAGAACAAATTCAATTAGACATCTATGATCATTATTTAACTATCAGTATTAATCATCAGGAAATTTTAACAGAGGAAAATTCGCAGACTAAAACATTTCATACAAGTAAAACGTATAAAAGAAACAGCCGAAGCATTGCATTTCCTCATCCAATTGATGAAAGAAAAGTAACGGCATCTTATCAAAATGGATTGCTTACGATTAAAGTCCCTAAACAAAAAGGAAAAAAAATTATGATTGAAGATCGAGACTAATCCATAAATTCAGAAAGAGTAAATTTTCCTTTCTCTGCACATAATATTAGTGGGTGTTAAAAGAATATCCTCTCCTTCCATACGGTAGAAGGAGAGATCCTTTTTCTATCCCTTCTATTTCTTTCTAATCTTACTTCCTGAGGTGATATGATGAGTTATAGAGATCAGTTAGATTCTCATTCTGCGCTTTTTCATCACAATTGGACGAGACCTAAACGTTCTAAATCCCAAGTAAATGGGCATACGCAAATGTCTCAGAATAATATCATTCTAAGAAGTAATGCAAAAGCACACCGCTGGTAGTAGAGAAAAAGAAATTGAGGCTGTCGCATGACAGCCTCTGCTTATTGCTTCCTAAAGGTATGTTACACCTTAAAGATTCCCCCGACTCCTTTTACCAATCCTGTTACTTGATTCATTGCATTCATCATCATTCCTGCAGTATCCATCATTTTATTAAAATCTAAAGAACCATCTTGTGATTTAAAAGAATTCATAATGCTTTTCATATTTCCTTGTTTTTTCGGAATAAAGGACTGCTTTGGATATGGATTCATAAAGCCTTGACTTTGATTCATATAATTGGGTGTGTATTGATTCAGTTCACTGTTCTCCATATAATGAAGTGGATTTTGGAATATATCTTGTGTATTGTTTTTATAAGCATTTTGCGGGTGGTAATAATTCGATTGGTTATTTTGATAATTCGGCTGCATTAGTGGCATGTTGTAAAAATTTTGTCCATTCATGCCTGCTCCATTCCACTGTCCTTGATTTATATATGGATGATATAGTCTGTTATCAGATGACACAGGATGCGTATAAGCGGTCTGATAAGGTGGCATGTTCCAGCTTTGTTGATTAGATGCTTTATTCATGAAATTCTATCCTCCCACGTTAAAGATATCCTTATCTACTATATGATAATAACGCCTATACTGTGCATTGATGTACCAATAATTTGACCTCTATGTTATCTCAGAAGGAACAGGAATTTAAATTTAACAAAAAAGCAAAAAAAAAAAGAGAAATTTCATCTCCCTTTTACTAATCCTTATTTCGTTTCATTTTTTAACGCATCCAGTAATGTTTGCAGTATATATTTTACAGATTTCGCTGAATCAAGAAAGCGTTTTTTACTTGTTTGCGTAAAAAATGCCTGAATAGAAATAATTTCAATATGATCAGCGGCTGTATTTATTTGGATCTTATTCAAATAATCAGGCTTAGATTTCTGCACCCACTCTGTCGCCATTTCCTTCCATTTATCATTAAGCTCTTTAATCTGATTGGCAAAAGGTCGGACAATCTCATAAAAATCCTTATCAACTCCTGATTCCTTCACTTTATAAAACGTATCTAATGCATACTCTACTGCTTCTAGAAGCTTAGTTGTATATTCCATCAATTGATGATTTTCCGTCAATTTTGCCACTCCATTTTTACCTATTATCGTTAATGATTTTATTTTAACGATTTACTTTGCCAAGTTCAAGTAAAGAGGCATTTGTTGTCGCGGACCATCTGTATGAATAGTTAATTTACTGGCTGCCATTTTTTTCTCCATAGTAGTGATTCCTCTTTCTATGTCATTTAAAGAAGTAATATGCTCCTTCACAAGATGCATGTTTTGATTAAAGGAATTTAAAAGCATTGCATCCAATGTATCTAATTCCTCTTGGATTTCCTCTAACAGATTCAATAACTTTTCTTTTGTATAAGCATTTTCCATGCAAATCCCTCCAGGCTATTTTGATATATACTCTTTCTTTTTTTTTAGCAACTATCCTGCATTGTTGACAAAACTAGAAGAGATTCGGCAAAGAAAGTACATATTCTTATTACTGGTTTAAATTTCGACAAGATTAAGCAAATATTAGGTTAACCATTTGTTTTTCTGACGAATAAGCGCATGTAATTGCTGCTGTTTTTTCAGATACCAATCAGTAATATGAAAAGGTTCTTTCTGTTCCTTCAGGATGCGCCACTTTTTCTTGATATTCTTTTTAAACCAATCATTTCTTAATATATATTGATGCCTCACTACTGGATAAGCAGCTCGTAAAATAGGTGTCGTATTGGTTAAATTTGGGTATATGTATTTTTCATAATCACTCCTCGAACCTGTATGTTCTATTTTTCTTGCAAAATCATAAAACTCTTGATATAAATTAGGTTTAAATAAAAGACTTGCTAAAGTATTGCCAAGCTTAATCCGTTCGCTTAGTGATGTGAAGTTAGAAACGCTTGCCCCATAAAGTGTTCCTTGCAAAGTTGGAAAAAGTACTGCGTTAAAATGGAAAAAATCTTGAAAAAGATATGGAAGATAATGAAAAACATGATGCTTAATTGTTGTGTTTTCTATGACAGGCTGTTGAATAACATTTTGTTCATTAATAATTAAGCTATTCATTAATCTTTTCTTATTTTTATTCTCCCAATAGAAATTCCATTCTTCTTCCATAAAAGAGGAAACTTGAAAAAATTTTAATAAATGAAACATTGGCAAGTTTTTTTTCGTCGAATATTCATAGAGTAATAATTGGGGGTATGCATCATGAAAGATCAGCCAATTAGCTTTCTCGTAAGTTAAGAATATTTGCTGTCTTTTTTCTTGACTAACTACTTGTGGGAGCCAAGTTCCATTCAAGTCGCACATATTCCAGCCTGCATTTCGGGAAACCTGACTCGCAAGAAACGCCCATTGTATTTCTTTATGTTTGTTATAATAGTGGAGATATGCTTTCGTTCTCGAAATATTGTCAAAGTTGCACTTATCGGTAATTAGTCTTATTCTATTAATAAGTTTTTCTTCTTCCAATGAAGAAAAATATGATTTTTTACCTATCAAATTGTTCACCTCTTATGAACGCTTTATGGTATTATTGTTTGTTGATTGCAATAAGTTATACTTTGAAAGAATCTTTGTGAGGTGAAAAAATGAAGATTCATTATCCAAATGGGAAAAGGTACACTCCTTTAAAAAACGTACATACCAAGCCGCCCCAAAAGGTAAATTATAGTAATCGAGGTATGACACTAGAGGATGATCTGAACGAAACCAATAAATACTATTTAGAATTTGGAAAGGCAGTCATACATAAAAAGCCGACGCCTGTTCAAATAGTCCAAGTCGATTACCCTAAAAGAAGTGCTGCTGTAATAAAAGAAGCCTATTTTAAACAAGCTTCCACTACAGACTATAATGGTGTTTATCGAGGTAAATATATTGACTTTGAAGCGAAAGAAACGAAGCATACAACTTCCTTTCCGCTGAATAACTTCCATGAACACCAAATCAAGCATATGCGGTTGGTATGTGAGCAACAAGGAATTTGCTTTGTCATTATCTCCTTTTCTGAAACTAATGAAATATTCTATTTAGATGCAGAAAAACTATTTGTATTTTGGGAAAGAATGATAAATGGGGGAAGAAAATCGATTACAAAACAAGAATTAGCAAGCAATGGTCATTCCATCAGCCTAGGTTACCGACCTCGAATTGACTATATAAAAGTAATCGATACTATTTATGATTTTAACTAATTCCTTTTGTTTTTAGAAAGAAAGGTAGGAATAATTATGACAGATAAATATCAAACGCGAGAGGAGCGCCGTAAACAACTTGAAGCCTCTAAGAAAAAAGCTCCTAAAAAAGCAAAGAAAAAAAGCGGCAAGAATTTGTTTAAGCGCGTTCTGCTTATTTTATTAACAATCGGCATTATCAGCATTATTGCCGGTGGTGTGACCTTTGCTATTATGGTAAAAGACGCACCTGAATTAAATCCAGAGACATTAAAGGATCCTATTTCTTCTACTATCTATGACAAAAACAATGATGAAATAGCCAAAGTAGGTGCCGTAAACCGAGACTATGTAAACTATGAAGATATTCCTGATTTAGTGAAAGATGCGTTTATCGCAACCGAGGATTCGCGATTTTTTAAGCATCATGGAATTGATCCTATTCGCCTAGGCGGAGCTGTTATTGCAAACTTCCGAGATGGGTTTGGTTCTGAAGGAGCAAGTACGATTACACAACAAGTAGTGAAAAACTTCTTCTTTAACCAGCCGCAAAAAACATTAAGCCGAAAAGCACAAGAAGCATGGCTGGCTCTTGAATTAGAACGGAAATACTCAAAAGAAGAAATATTTGAAATGTATGTGAATAAAATCTTTATGTCTGAAAATATGAGCGGCGTGAAAACCGCAGCCAGAGTCTATTTTGATAAAAGCTTAGATGAATTAACCTTACCTGAGGCTGCCCTCTTAGCAGGAATGCCACAGGCGCCAAATGCGTATAATCCGTTTAATAATCCGGAAAGAGCAGAGAAAAGACGTAATATCGTCTTATCTTTAATGCACCAGCATGGCTATATTTCTAAAGCGGAAATGGAAAAAGCTCAAAAGACTTCTGTGGAAGATACATTAGTGGCAAAAGAAAAACGTAAATCAAATGACTTGCCATTTGATCCATTTATAAAACAAGTTATTGCCGAAATTGAGAAAAAATATCCGGATGTTAATGTATTTACAGATGGATTAGAAATTTATACAACAATGGATCAGAAAGCTCAGGAATATGTGGAAAAATTAATGTATGAAGGAGAAATCGTTCCTTTCCCTGACAAAGATTTCCAAGCTGGAATTACATTGTTAGATACAAAAACAGGCGGTATTTTAGCACTTGGCGGAGATCGTGATCCTGAAGTAAAGCTAGGCACAAACTATGCAACAGATATGAAGCGCCAGCCAGGATCAACAGCTAAGCCAATCCTAGATTATGGTCCAGCAATTGAACATTTAAAATGGGGTACTTATCAAACAATCGTAGATGAACGCAGTACCTATTCAGACGGAACACCGATAAGCAACTGGGATAACAGCTATAAAGGCTCTATGACTATGCGAAAAGCGTTAGAAATGTCAAGAAATATCCCTGCTCTTAAAGCATTCCAAGCTGTTGGTGCTGAAAATGCTAAAGAATTTGCCGTGAATCTTGGTATCCCGCTTGAGGAAGCATTTGAATCATATGCAATCGGAGCGTTTGAAGCTAGCACACTAGAAATGGCTGGAGCTTATAGCGCCTTTGGTAATGAAGGAGTATATAATGCACCTCATGCTGTGCGATCCTTTAAATTAAAAGATGGTACAAAGATAAATATGGAACCTAAATCAAAAGTTGTCATGCAGGATTATACGGCATTCCTTATATCTGATATGCTAAAAGGCGTTCTTACAAGCAGCGATGGAACAGGAAAACTTGCAAATATTCCTGGATTGCCTGTTGCTGGTAAAACAGGAACAACCAACTATTCACAAGAAGAACGAACTAAATGGGGCATAACGAATTCTAAAAGTGTTCCTGACGCCTGGTTCGCTGGTTATACAACGAATTTCACCATGGCTGTATGGACCGGATACACGGAACGAAAAAATCCACTCACGCCCGGTGCTAATCAGAAAGTCGCCCAACAAATTTTCAAAGCTGTCATGGGACATATTTCTGAAGGGGTAGAAACAGCGGATTTCAAGAAACCAGATAGTGTGGAAACCGTTAAAATTGAGAAAGGAACCTATCCGGCGCGGTTAGCAAGTTCCTATACACCAAGTAGTCAAATACTGACCGAATATGCGGTAAAAGGAAATATTCTTAATGAGGTATCACAGAAATATAATAAACCAGATGCACCAAATGGAGTAAAAGCTAGTTATAATGAAAACAGTGATGAAATTGACTTATCTTGGAATTATGGCAAAAAAGATGGCATTAAATTTGATGTCAGCGTCAGTGTAGATGGTGGAGCTAGTGAGCAATTAACTGTCACTTCTGACACAAGTTTAAAAATCGCTAAACCTACTCCTGGCAGCACCTATAACTTCGCCGTAAAAGCAATTAAAGGTGATCAAGAAAGTGATCCTGCGTCTGCTAGTATTACTGTACCAGAAAAAATTGAGGAACAGCCGCCAGAGGAACCGAATGAGACAATAGATGACGAGGATAAGCAAGACGATCCTAACGGCGAAGATTCTGAGGACAATCAAGATAATGGCGACAATGATGACTCAGACAATGGGGATGAAAATCACAACGATCAAGATAACAACAATGGCAATAACAATGGTAATAATGGCGAGAACAACAATGGCAATAACAATAACAATAACAATAATGATAATAACAATACTGGTAACAATAATACTGGACAAAATAATCATCCTAATAGTAATGAACCTAACCAGAACCAGAACCAGAACCGTAATAGAGAACAAAATCAAAATGATTCTCAATAAAACGAACTTCCAACAGCGGGGACTTCCCTCCCCCTGTTAAATAATTAGTTAAATTAACCTGACCTCTTTTATTAATGAATAAAAAACCCAACCAATTATACAAAGTTATCACCTCCGTATAATTGGTTGGGGTTTTTTTGATAGAACATTTATGTTCCAGCTTTTTCTACTATTTAATTGCTTCTCTTTAATCTTACTAATTTAATCGCAAACTGTTTTTCTAATTCTTTATATAGCTCATCCAGCTGTTTAAAGGAATGATAACCATTTAATCTTTTTAATATAAACTGAAGTCGATCTTCTAAATTGAAAGGTTTTACTTCTAAACTAGGATCTACTAAACCATTTTTAAATGTGACCGGTTTTTCGTTAACCCAATATAAACATTCTAAAAAGTATTCCACTCCAATCGTTAGTCCTTGTTGAAGCCTATTAGAATCTCTTTCTTTCACAAATAATTGTATTTCCTGTTTAAGCTGTCTCCACTTATCAAAAACCAATTTTACACACTCAGAAAAGTTTGCTTTATTCCATGGCTGATAAACTACCTTATTATGATAGTAATTAGCCTCATGCAAAAAAGCTGGCATTAGTTCAAAGCTATCCGGAGCGATACTAGGAAATTGCTTTACAGCTGGGAACGGTCCATATATAAGCTCAGGTGGTGCATCTAATTGATTGTTAGCCATTAGACTATCCCCTTCGTCTTCATTCTCTTTTTCCCTTCTCGGCACAATGCTAGTAGTGGACAAGCCTCGCATTGCGGGTTTTGAGCTTTACAGTGATATCTTCCAAAAAAGATCATACGATGATGCGTTACAGACCATTCCTCTTTGGGAACTTTTTTCATAAGTGTTTTCTCTACTTCTAAAACGGAGTCTTTCCAACGACAAAAACCTAATCGCTTACTAACTCTCTCCACATGTGTATCAACAGCAATAGCGGGAATATTATAAGCGACAGAAACAACGACATTAGCCGTTTTTCTTCCGACACCAGGTAAATTAATCAGTTCATCCCGATCCATTGGTATTTCCCCATTATATTTGTCTAAAACCATTTGGCATAGTTTTTGAATATTTTTGGCTTTATTTCGATATAAGCCGATCGAACGAATATCATTCTGTAATTCTTCTAAGGGAACACTCAAATAATCTTCTGGTGTTTTATATTTTTGAAATAAATTTTTTGTTACCTTATTAACAAGGGCATCGGTACACTGGGCAGATAATGATACGGCAATCACTAATTCAAACGGATTAGAATGAACTAATTCACAATGCGCTTCTGGAAACATCTCTCCCATCGTATCTAGACAATATCTAATTTCATCTTTTTTTAACATGTGATCCTCCGAAATGAATATACTTACTCTCTATAAAAAAAAGGGTCATCCTAAGAATAGTAAGACTAACATCTATCTACCTAAGAAATCTTTCTATTTGATAGATGTTTTAATGAAAGTCTAAACGTTATTCTAGTGACAATCCTAGCTTTCAATGTTGCTTTTTTACACAAGTATGCTACTTTTTATCCTATATTAGGAAGAACAATTAGTACTCAGGAGGAAAGAAAAAAGGAGCCTCCTGCTTATTTTTGCCTATACATCCTTCTTCTCCATCAAAAGATTATTGATCCAACCAATTATAAAATGGCACAGTCTTGTTGTTAGAAGATTCTTCTGATTGTTCTGCTTTATAACCAACAGATTGATGCTGTCTAAACTTTTTCCCATGGCTCTTTGCTTGCTCGATTGTCTTAATTCCGTTCTTTTTCCATTCAAACAAGATTCGGTCAATATAACGAAAATTTAATTTACCTGAAATCACAGCTTCCCTAAGCGCTGCTTTTATAATTACTATTTCATGCTGATCGTCGTCAACCCACATATTTAACGTTTCAATTTCAAAAGGAGACAATGGTCTTCCAAATTCTCTTTCAAAACAAGTATATAAATCTGATTCTTCTTTTTCTATTAAAGCTTCTTCTTCTTTTTTATTATTTAGGAGAAATTGCTCAATTAATTTATTCCAAAGAGGCTCTAATGAATATCTCTCAAATCGGATTCCAGTATCACTATTTCCATCTAATATGTCGATAAAGCCTTTGCGGATAAGTTGACTCAATAATTCATGACATTCATTAATATCTATCGTCATTTGCGCAGCTATTTCTGCAGGGGTCGGAAAATCCTTCCCTCGTTCTAAGTAATAATGTACTTGCAGTAAAAGAACTAATTCTTTTTCATTTATTTTTAAATGTTTGTAATGTGTTAGAAGTGTGGAAGGAATATTTACATTCCCTTCTTGCAGCCATTTTAAAAAAATTGTTTTATTCATAAGGACACCTCTAATTAAGTATATCATGTTGGCAATAAGCATGTAATAATGAAAATCACCCAAACCTAGCAATAGTTAACAAAAAGAAGAAGGGAGAAAACAAGGAATGTTATCAAAGATGAAAACCTCACACTGTGTATTCGCTGTGAGGTCTTCCTCCTAAACTTTCCGTATTTTCTACCCTTGTTGATTAAGGATATAGACGATTTAATAATCTTGGGAATGGAATCGTTTCACGAACATGCTCCACTCCTGTAATCCAAGCAACTGTTCTTTCTAATCCAAGACCAAAACCAGAATGAGGTACTGAACCATATTCTCTTAGTTCTAGATACCATTTGTATGTTTCTGGATCTAGCTGATGCTCTTCTACACGTTTATTTAATAGATCCATATCATGGATACGCTCAGAACCACCAATAATTTCACCATAGCCTTCTGGAGCAATTAAATCTGCGCAAAGGACAACATCTTCTCTTTCAGGGTCTGGCTGCATATAGAAAGGTTTAATTTTAGTTGGATAATGTGTGATAAACACAGGCTTATCAAAACTTTCCGCAATCGCTGTTTCATGCGGAGACCCAAAGTCATCTCCCCATTCGATATCATCAAAGCCTTTTTCATGTAAGAATGTGATTGCATCGTCATAGCTTATTCTAGGGAAAGGAGCAGTGATTTTCTCTAATTTAGAAACATCTCTTCCTAAAGTGTTAAGCTCAAGCTGACAATTTTTCAACACAGATTGAACAACATATGATACGTATTGTTCTTGAACTTCTAAATTCTCATCAAACTCTACAAATGCCATTTCAGGCTCAATCATCCAAAACTCGATTAAATGACGACGAGTTTTAGATTTTTCGGCACGGAATGTAGGGCCAAATGAAAACACCTTTCCTAAAGCCATTGCAGCTGCTTCCATATAAAGTTGTCCACTTTGTGACAGATAAGCATCTTCCTCAAAATACTTAGTTGCAAATAGTTCTGTTGTACCCTCAGGAGCACTTCCTGTCAGAATTGGTGGATCTACTTTTACAAAGCCGTTTTCATTAAAAAATTCATATGTTGCACGTATTATTTCATTTCTTACTTTCATTACTGCATGCTGGCGCTTAGAACGTAACCATAAATGACGATTATCCATCAAGAACTCTGTTCCATGTTCTTTTGGCGTTATCGGGTAATCTGTTGAAGTATGAATCAATTCAATATTTGTTACTAATAACTCATATCCAAACGGAGAACGTTCATCCTTTTGAACAGTACCAGTGACATATACAGATGATTCTTGAGTAATTGATTTAGCTGTTTGGAAAACTTCCTCTGCTACGTCACTTTTGACAATAACTCCTTGTACAAATCCTGATCCGTCGCGAAGTTGTAAAAAGGCAATTTTTCCGCTAGAACGCTTGTTGGCAATCCACGCGCCTACTTTAACCTCTTTATCAACATATTTTGGTAACTCGGCAATAGTTGCTTTAATCACGATTAACTCCTCCAAAAACAAATAAATATATGTACTTAAATAGATACTTCGGTACACCCTATAGAAAAATAAATGGGATTAACGACCGATTGTTTCTACTCTTAGTAGCAGATTTAATAGAAATCATTCTACACCATAAAAAAATATTCTACCAAAACATTATACCTTTACATCTGTAGACAATCAACACTATCGATCACCTTCCAGGATAATATTAGCGTATACAACGACTTTTCTTTTATTTAATCCTACTCCGGTCAATTTCTCTTCAAAAATAAATAACAGAAAAAGAAAGAATGCCCTAAAAGAAATAGTATCTTTGTGGGCATACTCTACTAATAAAACTTTACTTGTTAACGACTATTTTTTTTTCGACAAATTGCTCCATTCGCGTTACTGCTGCTTCTAGTTTTTCAAGTGATGTTGCATAAGATAGTCGGATGTAACTATCTGCTCCAAATCCTGAACCTGGAACAACTGCTACTAATGCCTCTTCTAATAAAGCTGTTGAAAACTCATCTACAGACTTAAATCCAGTTAATTCTACAGCCTTTTGCACATTAGGGAAAAGATAAAACGCTCCTTGGGGTTTTAGACATGAAAACCCAGGAATATTATTTAATTTTTCATGAATAATATCTAAGCGCTTATTAAATGCTTGACGCATTTCTTCGACTGAATCTTGCGGGCCTGCATATGCTTCTATCGTTGCATACTGAGATGGTGTCGTCGGGTTTGAAGTACTGTGACTCGCTAGATTTGTCATCGCTGTAATAATTTCTTTAGAACCCGCTGCATAGCCAATTCTCCAGCCAGTCATGGAGTGAGATTTTGAAACCCCATTGATAATAATAGTGGCTTTCTTCAGCTCAGGGGATAAAGAAGCAATTGATACATGCTTGTTATCTCCATAAACTAACTTTTCATAAATTTCATCCGATATAATTAAAATATTATGTTCTAGACAAATGTCCCCAATTGCTTTTAATTCTTCTTCTGTATAGATCATTCCAGTTGGATTACTTGGTGAATTGATAATGATTGCTTTCGTTTTGGAAGTAATAGCCTCTTTTAATTGTTCAGGGGTAATCTTAAATTCATTTGATTCATAACCTTTAATAAAAACAGGCTCTCCTTCTGCCAGCTTCACTTGTTCTGGATAACTAACCCAATAAGGCGTAGGGATAATAACTTCGTCCCCTTTGTCCAAAATTACTTGGAACAAAGTATATAATCCATGTTTTGCTCCATTTGTGACGATAATCTGATTTGTTTCATAATCCAGCTGTTGGTCTCGCTTTAACTTTGCCGCAATTTCCTTTTTTAATGCTTGTAAACCTGATGCTGGAGTGTATTTTGTATGTCCTTCATTCATGCTTCTAACTGCAGCGTCAATAATATTTTGAGGAGTGTTAAAATCAGGCTCTCCAGCTCCTAAACCGATCACATCATGACCATCTGCTTTTAAACTGGCTGCTTTTGCAGTAATGGCCAAAGTTGTTGATGGAGTTAATGCATTCACTCTTTGTGCTAACTGAATTTTCATTGTTATTTACCACTCCTATTGGTTAATAATTTTCAATTGTTAAAAGAATTTCTCCTGTTTCAAAGTCTATCCAATGATAGTTTATGGAGTCTTTATTTGTATGAGAATAGATCTCCCATACCGGTATGCCATCATACATTCCTAAACGCACATGATTGACTTTTTCTGGCGTCTGCTTCGATAATAATATATTAAGCGCTTCTTGTTTGGTCAGCCCATCTTTTTTCAATTTCTCGGTAACTTTATGGTTTTTTTCATTAATCCAAACAATAATATCCTTATTATCATCGTTTTTACCTTCTAAAATATAATAGGCTTCCTTGCCATTATATAATTGAAAGTTGTCGACTTCTTTCAAATCGACTTCTTTCTTAGCAATATCTTCCGCTACTTCCCTTGCAGATTTAACAGGCTTCATCGCTTGAACATATGTATTAATACTTACAGCTAGTCCAATAAGAACAACAACGACAATTATCCAAATCCATTTCTTCATTTTCATCACTTCTTTAATACAATATTTTATACATAGGTTATTATAACAGGATTTATAAACAGAAAGAAATAATAATACTAATAATCAGTAGTTTTTTCTAGAAATGACCAGCCTGCATCCACTTCCTTTTCTATTTTTTAACAGAAATTCTGTTCCTTTAAAAGTTGATGTGTATGCAAGCTGCATTAATAAGATAACAGAAGGGTTATCTACTTCTACTTCAGCCACTTTTCAATAAACTCGACCATTTTGGCATTATTTTGCTGCTTAATTGGTACAGCAGGAATAGACTTTAAAAATGTTTCCCCATAAGAAGTGGAAACAATGCGCCGATCAAATACAATTATAAATCCTTTATCTTCTTCTGTACGAATTAATCTTCCGAATCCTTGTTTAAATCGCAAAACTGCCTCTGGAAGACTATTTTCTAAAAACGGATTTCCGCCCTCATTCTTAATGCGTTCATTTTTCGCTTCTGTTAAAGGATCTTCTGGTGAAGAAAAGGGAAGTCTAACAATAATTAGGCAGGTTAAGTCTTCTCCTGGAATATCAATGCCTTCCCAAAAACTATTTGTTCCCAATAATATCGCCTTATCGTATCGTTGAAAATTACGTGTTAATCTCATTCGGCTTCCATTAGTAATTCCTTGGGCCAAAATAGCATATTCTTCTAGACAGCCACTTTCTTTCATGTAATCATATGTCTTTTTCAGCATATCATTTGCTGTGAAAAGAATAAGCATTCTCCCTTTTGTAGCTTGCGCGATATTAATGATTTGTTCGCCAATAGTCGATACATACTCATTTAATGAGACTGTATTCACTTCGGGTACATCTGTTGGAATAAGCAGCTGTACTTGTTTCTCATACTTAAATGGTGAATCAATTTGAACCTCTAACTGGTTTTTTCCTAGCCCTAAAACTTTCAAATAGTAATCAAATGAATTATTTACAGTTATAGTTGCGGAGGTAAAAACAATACTTTGTTTCTGATTAAAAAAACGATTCTGTAAAGGTTCTGCAACAGAAGATGGCTGTGTATACAAAACAGCATTATTAGGAAAACTTTTCTTATCTGCTTCCAACCAGGCTATATTGTCTCCTTCACGCAAAAACATCTCTCGCAAATGATTAATATATATTTGCCAGTCATTTAATATCGATTCAATTCGTTCAACTACAAGCATTTGCGAAGAGCTAAATTTTCTATTTTGCTCTTTTAATCGAAGCACTTTCTCTCCAAGCGCGTTTCTTCCATCCTTCCATAGAAAAACCATTCTCTCTGCAACGCTTTTGACTGCATTCCAATCTCCTGTTTCGGTTTTCTTTAAACGGTAGCTGCCTTTTCCTTCTTTACTTGACTGATTTGTTTTTTTCACATAACGTAGAACAGCATGAAACAGTTCATCTAATTCTACATGTAACGATGAAATAAATTGATTGAATTCCACTTTTTCCGTTAGAGATAAATCACCTAGCAAATGTTCTAAATGATACATAAGCTGCTTTTGATCTGTCGTCCCAATCGCATTAATACTTAATCGTACGGCTACATATGAAAAGCGGAAACCAAAATGCTTAGTAGCTGTTTTTTCAAAATGATGGCCCTCATCGATAATGGCATAATGATAAGATGGAAGCAAATGTTGATCTGCTGTTAGATCTTTTACAAGCAAAGCATGATTCGTAATAATCATATTAGCCTTTTGAGCAGCATTCCGGGTTCTCCGATAAAAATCCTTCTGGGCCCATTCTTTTGAAATTGGTAATGAAAAATTTCCGTCATTTTTTATTTTTTCCCAATAATTTATTCCACCGCTTGTTAAATTTAATTCATCTTTATCTCCCGTTTCGGTTTCGGTTAACCACACTAAAATCTGCATTTTTGTTAAAACAATATCATAGTTATCCTCTTGCTCCTTTAGAGATATTTCAAATTTATCTAAACTAATATAGTGATTTCTGCCTTTTAAAAGCGTATAAGTAATAGGAAACGGAAGAATTCTTTTAAGCAAAGGCAAGTCTTTATGAAACAGTTGTTCCTGTAACTGAGTTGTAAATGTACTAATAATAACTTGCTCTTTATTCTCTATCGAAAAATAAGCTGCTGGCACTAAATAACCAAGAGACTTTCCGACACCGGTACCAGCTTCAATAAGCCCATGCTGATTACTTGTTAGTGCTTGATGAACGGCATTCATCATTTCTAGCTGTCCTTCTCTTTTTTGATAAAAAGACAAAGTATCTTTCATTCGTTTTTCAACATTATTTACATCAAAAGAAACAGTATAATCTTTACTTTGGCTACTAATCAAATTATTAGGTAATCTTTTAAGTGTTAATCCACGATATATTTCCCAGCTTTCAGGTATATACTCAACTTTTGATTGTTTCTCTTGAAGTAATGTTTGTAAATAAATATCTAAATCGCTTTTTAGCGATGAACTTAGAAATTCTAATTGCTTTGTCGTAACTTGAGGCAGTGCATTCAGTTTCTTTAGCAATAAAAGCAATAGTTCTGCTGTCACATAAGCATCACTATCAGCCTGATGTGGTCTTGTATGGACAATCCCTTCCTGTGCGGCAAGGTCTGTTAATTTATAACTGTCTGCTGTAGGGTATAAAATCCTTGCTAGTTCGACTGTATCAAGGATAGGACCATAAAATTGTCTACAACCTGCCTGTTCTAGCTCTTCATTTAAAAAAGATAAATCAAATAAAACATTATGTGCAACAAAATAAGCATCTTCTAATAAATGAACAATTTTGTCTGCTATTTCTTCGAAAATTGGTGCTGATTCCACCATTTCATCTGTGATTCCAGTTAATTCTTCAATAAACGGAGTTATCGGCTGAAGAGGATTAAGTAAGGAAGAGTACTCCTCAACAATCTTCCCATTCTCTATAACCACCGCTGCAAACTGTATGATTCGATCCCCTTTTCTCGGAGAATTACCGTTTGTCTCCAAATCAACTACTACAAATTTGTTACTCATTACGTCCACCTCAAACTTTCAGTCAATCAAACGGTATCATAAAAATGAAAAAAGGGAAAGATGTTCCTGCTTTATGTAATGATTCTTTTATTGTGCTTTTTTTTTCGTTACTTTTACACTTTAGAGAAAAATAAACGAAAAAAAAGGTTGGAACATAAATATTCCAACCAAATAGAAATCCGAATCATATACGTACATATTAAGCAATATTTATATAATTATTTTGGTTTTAAGTTTTTTCTGTTATTATAGCACTGTTTTCTCTGGTTCTTGCTGAAGAATAGTTGTAATACGATTGTTTTCATCCATAATCGCTACTTTAGGCTTATGCTGGGTAAGCTCTTCATTTGAAACATAACAATAAGAAATGATAATAACAATATCTCCTACTTGAACTAATCTTGCGGCTGCACCGTTTAAACAAATCGTCCCAGTTCCTCTTTCACCAGGGATAATATATGTTTCTAATCTTGCACCATTATTGTTATTTACAATTTGAACTTTTTCATTCGCTACCATTCCAACCGCATCTAAAATATCTTCATCAATTGTAATACTGCCAACATAATTTAAGTTTGCTTCTGTTACAGTAGCTCGATGGATTTTTCCGTTCATCATTATCCGAAACATAAGGATAACCCTCCATTATAGTCATATGTTTATCTAGATGCATTGTCTAATTCAAAAATTATATTGTCTATTAGCCTTGCTTTACTAAATTGGACTGCAATCGCAATAATAATCTTCCCATTTAGCTCCTTTAATGTCTCTAATTGGGGATAGGATAATATCTCAAAGTAGTCAACCTTGCCGCTTGACTCTCTTTCAATGAAAGCAATAATAGAATTTTTTAATATTTCTCTATCTGCAGTTCCTTTTATTAATTCACTTCTAGCTATACTAAGAGCTTTATATAAAATACCTGCCTCTTGCCTTTCGGTTGGCGTAAGGCGAACATTTCTAGAACTCTTTGCTAAGCCATCTTCTTCTCTTACCGTATTAACCGCAACTAGATTAATAGGAAAATGAAAATCTTCTATTAATCCATCTACCACTGCGACTTGCTGTGCATCTTTTTTACCAAAATAAACATTCGTCGGCTGAACTAAATGGAATAACTTCGTTAATACAGTTGCTACTCCATCAAAATGACCAGGTCTTGACTTACCACATAAACAGTTCGTGCGTTTTTCCACTTTAACAGTCACAGACATTTGCCCTGGATACATTTCTTCCACAGATGGATGAAATAAATAATCTACTCCTTCTTCCATTGCCACTTGTTTATCATGTTCAAAATCTTTTGGATAGGAGGCAAAATCTTCATTTGGCCCAAATTGCAGTGGATTGACAAATACACTCATAATAACAATTTCATTTTGTTCTCTTGCAGCTTTAAGCAGTGCTCGATGTCCTTCATGTAGATACCCCATTGTCGGCACAAAGCCAATGGTTACTTGATTCTTTTGTAACGAAGTAGTTATATCCTGTAATTGCTTTGGATTTGTGAGGATATTCATTGGGTGTTTCCTCCATATAAGCTTTTTATTTCTTCCGCTTTCATCTGAAAGCTATGCTTCATTTCTGGAAAAGCCCCCATTTTCACTTCAGAAATATATTGATCGATTGCAAGAGAAATAGCTTCATTGACATTTGCATATTGTTTTACAAATTTTGCAACTCGATCCACACCATATGTGATCAAATCGTGATAAACAAGAACTTGCCCATCTGTTTCACTTCCAGCTCCGATACCGATTGTAGGAATATCCAGTCTCTTACTCACCTCTTTAGCAACTTGCATCGGCACACACTCCAATACTATCGCAAAAGCTCCTGCCGCTTGGCATTTTAATGCATTATCCATAAGCCGCTTCGCTTCATCCGAACTTTTTCCTTGTACTTTATAACCACCTAATACACCTACTGACTGAGGGGTTAAACCTAAGTGCGCCATCACTGGAATACCAGCATTTGTTAAATAGTTGATTTGTTCAATTACATCGTCTGCGCCTTCCAGTTTTACTGCATTTGCACCTGTTTCTTGGATCAAGCTTGCTGCATTTAATAAAGTATCGCGACGAGATAAATGATAGCTCATAAACGGCATATCAATGACGATAAACGTATCTTCAGCACCGCGTTTAACCGCTTTTCCATGATGAATCATATCATCCATTGTTACTGGAACGGTAGAATTATATCCAAGTACAACCATTCCCAAGGAATCCCCTACCAATATTAAATCTGTTCCTGCTTGTTCAACTAATTTAGCAGAAGGGTAATCATATGCGGTGAGCATCGTAATTTTTTCACCCTTCTGCTTCATTTTGATAAAATCAGTTGTTGCTTTCACTAAGTTTTCCTCCTTTTAAATAGGAAGAGGGAATGGCTTTAAACGAAAAAAAAACCTTCTACAAAGCATAGAAGGATTGTTTTATATGTCTATTTTCATCCCTCTGTCCTTGTCCAATTGTGGATCTAGGCAGATTAAATTATGGTTTATGCACATTCAAACAAACTGGTGCAGTTCATTAAGATACTGCCCGACAAAAGCATTATAACAAATATTTCTCTATCCTGACTATGGGCAAATTACGTTTCCAACAAAATATCCGCAGAGTAAATCGAATGCATAACACCTTGCTCATCTTCAAGTAGCAAAACACCATCTTCTGTAATACCCTTTGCAAGTCCCGCTATGCTTCCATTCAGCGTATTAGCCGTCACTTTTTGTCCTAGACTCACCGAATAGCTTTCCCACAGAAGCTTGATTGGATAAAAACCTTTCTCTAAATAAAGCTGATATAATTTTTCCAGCTGCAGCATGATTCCTTGGATAAGTTCTGCCCGATCCCAGCTCTTTTGTGTTTCTAGATAAATAGAAGTGGCACTTGATTGGAGATCTTTCTCAAAGTCCTCAAGCTGCTGATTCACATTAATTCCTATTCCGATGATCAACGAATGAACTCTATCACTATCTGCTTGCATTTCTGTTAAGATGCCTGTTAGTTTTTTTCCATGCAATAAAAGATCATTTGGCCATTTAATATCTGCTTGCACCCCAGTTACTTCATGAATTCCTTGGACGACTGCAACAGCTGTCAGCAATGTCAGCTGCGGCGCTCTCATTATCGGTATGTTCGGTTTTAAAATAAGACTCATCCATATTCCCTTATATTTAGGTGATTGCCATTTTCTTTCTAACCGTCCTCTGCCCCCTAATTGCTCTTCTGCTATCACTAATGTTCCCTCTTCTGCTCCCTCCAGCGCAAGTTTCTGGGCAATAGTTTGAGTAGAATCCACCGAGTCTTCAAAATGAATATTTCTTCCCATGTACTTCGTATTTAAGCCAAAAAAAATTTTATCCGGCACTATTTTTTCTGGTGAACTGATAATTCGATAGCCTTTTTTGCGGACAGCTTCTAATATAAAGCCATCTTTTCGCAATGACTCAATATGTTTCCAAATGGCTGTTCGCGAACACCCTAAAAGTTCTGCTAGCGATTCACCAGATAAATATTGATCAGGGTTATTAGTAAAGGCTTCAATTAATCCTTTTCTTATATCTGATGACATTGTTTCAGCCACTCCTTTATTAATTGCTTGTCATTAGAAAGCTTTTCTTCTACGACATTCCTTTCCACTAAGGAGAGAACATCTTTTATCCACGGACCAGTTTTTTTTTCTGTCCAGCTTAATAGATCGTTTCCGCCAATTTTAAGTTCTTCCATTGATTTAATCGGCAGCTTCTCATACCTTTCTTCTAGATGAACAATATCTATGTTTACCTCGTTATTTTTTAAAAGTTGATACATTTTTTCCACACTAACCGCAACAGATAATGTAGCAAAATACAGCGCCTGATTAGACCAATTAGTCATCTGTTCTCTTTGCAGCATCCAATATATTAGCTTTTGAATAGTCTTTATTTGCTTGACCGATAACTTCCATGCTCGCAAAAACAATTCTATCTGGTGCTTCTCCTTCCTTCCTAGACATAAAAGTAAAACAGCCCATTTTTCTAGCAATTCAAGCTTGGTCAGCGGTAATTTTGCGAATTTAGAAATCCCTTTTTCTTCTGAGGATAGCATCGGTAAAATTTGATACATCTTAGTTTCTACCATAATTTCTAAAGCTTCCAAACACCATGGACCATGTAATAGTTTTTCAAATTCAGCGGTTATTCTCTCTACCGCTATTTTTGAAAGCAGCTGTCGATTATTTCTAATGCCATTCAGCGTTTCTGTCTCTAGGTGGAAGCCTAAAGTACTCACAAACCGAATTCCTCTCATTATTCTTAACGCGTCTTCTTGAAAACGTTCGTTCGGATTGCCAACTGTTTTAATTTCTTTCTTTTCTAAGGATTCTTTCCCATTGAAATAATCGATGACATGGCCGTTTTTATCCATTGCCATTGCATTAATGGTGAAATCACGGCGTTTTAGATCTTCTTTTAGCTCTCGTACAAAATATACTTGCTCTGGTCTGCGGTAATCTCGATATGTGGATTCTGTTCGAAAAGTTGTTATTTCATATGTATGTTGATCCCATATTACCATCACGGTTCCATGGGCAATCCCCACATCAATAGTGTGAGGAAAGATCGATTTAATTTCTTCCGGCGTTGCGGAAGAAGCGATATCGATATCATGAATTTGCTTATTTAATAAATGGTCGCGAACTGCTCCTCCTACAAAATATGCTTCATAACCCGCTTCCTCGATTTTATTAATAATCGGGAGAGCTTCTTTAAACGGATTTATCATTCATTTCACCAGTTTCTAAAATAGATTTATAAATCTCTATATATTGGTCAACGATGATATCGGCCTTAAAATAATCTCGTACTCTCGAAATCGAACGCTGTGAAAATTGGGCATGCTTTTTTTCATCCGTTAACAGCTTGATCGAATGCTCAGCAATATCTTCTATATCTCCAAGTTCACAAATATAGCCTGTCTCATTTGGAACAATTACCTCGGGAATACCGCCGACATTTGTTCCTATGACGGGAACCCCGCACGCCATCGCTTCTAATGCCACTAAACCGAAGCTTTCTTTTTCCGAAAGAAGCAGCATGAGATCACTTAAAGAATAGAGCTCCTCCAAATTCTCTTGTTTGCCAAGGAATAATACCTTTTGTCTTAATTGGAGCTCATCCACTAATTTGGTCACCTTCGACATTTCCGGTCCATCACCAACAAGCAATAGTTTTGCTGGAATCTGATTTGCGATTTGTTTGAATGCTTGTACAACATCCGTAACTCTTTTCACTCCTCTAAAATTAGAGACATGAATAACAACTTTTTCTGTATCGGAAATTGCCAGTTCTTTTTTCAAATGACTTGCGTCGACTTTACGATAAATTCGCTCATCAATAAAATTATAAACAGGGAGTATTTCTTTGTTTGGCTCAATTACTTCATGAGTTTGTGCGATTAATGAATTAGAAACTGCTGTTACTAGATCTGATTTTTCAATTCCAAAACGTATTCCCGCTGCAAGTGATGGATCATATCCTAGTACTGTTATATCCGTGCCATGAAGCGTTGTAACTATTTTGACGTCCCTGTTGCTCATCTGTTTTGCTAATATAGCACAAACAGCGTGTGGGATTGCATAGTGAACATGCAGCAAGTCTAACTCTTCTCGATTAATGACTTCTGCCATTTTGCTGCTTAATGCTAAATCGTATGGCGGATATTGAAAAACAGCATATTGATTTACTTCCACTTGATGGTAATAAATATTCGGATACATTTTATTTAAACGAAAAGGAATACTGGAAGAAATAAAGTGAATTTCGTGTCCTCTCTCAGCCAGCATCTTTCCTAATTCTGTTGCAATAACCCCTGATCCGCCAACTGTTGGATAACAGGTAATGCCGATTTTTAATTTTTTCATTTGTCTCCACCTAATAAATCTTGATTTAATAATATTGGCTTAGATTTTATAAATCCTTCTGCATAAATCACACCAACTTCTTTGCCAAACAGTTTTTCTCTTGCTTCTATTGTGTCAATATAACCATTTGTTAATGGGGTTTCCACACTGTTTTCACCTTTAACAAATTGACTTTGATAACAATTTAGACTAGCTTGCTTTTGCTCCATATAATCGCTAATATCAATAACAAAATCAGGTTTATGAAAACCATTTATCATATAATAGTATTGATTCTGTACTTTATGTGCTGATGTATTTCCAACCCGATAGTTTTTTATACCTGCTGAAAAGACTGCTTCCTTCACAATTCTGGTGCAATTTCCATGATCCGGATGTCTATCTTCCCAATAAGGGGAAAACACTAACTTTGGTTTGTATGTACGAATCACTTCCACTACTTTTTTTATAGCATTTTCTTCTAGATATAAACCTCGATCAGGAATCTGCAATGTAATCCTTTCAGCAATCCCCAAGACTTCTCCTGCCTTTTCCGCTTCTTGTTTACGTCTTTGTACTGTGCCATTTGAAGAAAGATTACTTTCTGTTAAATCACAAATTATAATCTTTCTCCCCTGTGCGGCATATTTTGCAATGGTTGCACCCATGCCGATTTCTACATCATCGGCATGAGCACCAAAAGCGAGTATATCTATTTCATCAGTTATCATTGAGTTTTTCTGTGAATTTTTTTGCCACTGGTTCTGTCTTTCCATGAACTATCTTTCTCCAATCTATGTCACCTTGCTCGAGTCCTCGAATTAATACTTCTCCAGTTCCCATATTTGTTGCTAGAGGAACAGAATAAACATCACATAAACGGATTAATGCTGTAACATCAGGTTCATGAGGCTGTGCTGTTAAAGGATCTCTAAAGAAAAAAACCATATCCATATCATTATTAGCAATATACGAGCCAATTTCTTGATCACCGCCGAGTGGTCCTGAATGAAAACGATGTACATCTAACCCTGTTGCTTCTTGAATTCTACCACCTGTTGTTCCAGTTGCGTATAAAGTATGCTTTGCAAATATATTTTTATAAGCAACAACAAAAGCAACCATGTCATTTTTCTTTTTATCATGAGCAATTAAAGCAATGTTCATCCTAATTCCACTCCTACTCCATAATATTTTCTAAACCGTATATCAATACATTTACCTTTAATACCTCTTCTACTGCAAATTTAACACCTGACATAAAGGAAGCCCGATTATAAGAATCATGTCTAATGGTTAATGACTCTCCATCTGATCCGAACATAACCTGTTGATGGGCAATTAAGCCTGGCAGACGTGTAGAGTGTATTCTCATTCCATCAAAATCTGCGCCTCTTGCTCCTGGAATGGTCTCTTTTTCGTCTGGATGACCTTGTTTTTTGCTTTCTCTTACTTCCGCAATAAGCTCGGCTGTTTTTACAGCAGTTCCAGATGGTGCATCTAGTTTTTGATCATGATGCATTTCCATAATTTCCACATCTGCAAAATAGCGTGCAGCCATTTTAGAGAATTTCATCATTAACACAGCACCCAAAGCAAAATTTGGCGCAATGATACAGCCGCGATTCATTTCTTCACATAATTTTTCTAATTCGGCTAAGTTTTCTTTAGTAAATCCGGTTGTTCCTACTACTGGTCTAACGCCATAGCTTAACGCTGTTTTAGCATGATGCATCCCGAACTCAGGCGTTGTTAAATCAATAAGTACATCCGGCTTTTCTGTTTGTAGACATTTTTCTATATCCGTATATACTGGTACATCATAAGAAGCAAAGCCTTCTATCTCTTTTAAGCTTTTCCCCTCATTCTTATGATCTAAAACTGCAACAAGTTCAAAATTCTCTGTTCTTCCCATTAAATAAACTGCTTCTTTTCCCATTCTGCCTCTAGGTCCTGCGATTACGATTTTTACTTTATTCAATGTCCTAACTCCTTAGTATGTATTTTGTCTTTATTGATCTTTTCTTGTCCAACGATCTTTATCCCGTGTATTAAATTTATGCATAACACGATTATGCGCTTCTTCTAAATCGATATTAAGTGAATTGGCTAAACAAGTTAACACGAACAGCATATCCCCCATTTCATCCGTAATTTCTTTCTCTGTTTCCGTTTCTTTTTTTGGTTTCTCTCCATAGTAATGGTTTACTTCTCTAGCCAGCTCTCCTAACTCTTCTGTCAGACGGGCAAGCATAGCCAGCGGACTGAAATAACCTTCTTTAAATTGTCCTATGTATTCATCTACTTCTCTTTGTATGTCCTTCACCGTTTTTTCCTGATTCAATATAAGCACCTCTAGTCAATAAGTAATCTTATCCAATTCCATGTTAGCTAATCTAAACCATTTTTACAAACATTTTTGACGATATTGATATAAGTACCTAAAAATGCTTGTCTTTATTTACCTAACATTCTTTTTTCTTGCTTATCTGCTAGATTGCCCAACTGCATGTGATTCGATATAATGGATACGCTAATAATAATGCATTTTGTCTAAGAAAGAAGGCGAGTCGATGTTTAAAAGTATTAAAGTTAAAAATATCTTGTTCATCCTTTTAGGATCTGCGATATTTTCCTTCGGTATTGTTCATTTCAATATGCAGAACAATTTAGCAGAAGGCGGTTTTACTGGTATTACGCTTTTATTATATGCATTATGGAATTGGGATCCTTCCATCACAAATTTACTGCTAAATATCCCTTTATTTTTTATTGGATGGAAGTTATTAGGAAGAAATGTTTTTATTTACACGATTATTGGAACCGTAGCAGTGTCTATTTTCCTCTGGTTTTTTCAGCTTCCAAAGATCGAGTTACATATTCCCCTCACTGAAGATTTGACTCTAGCTGCTTTATTTGCAGGAACATTCATTGGTGTCGGCTTAGGTATTATTTTCCGCTATGGAGGGACAACTGGCGGAGTTGATATTATAGCTAGATTAGGGTTTAAGTATTTCGGATGGAGTATGGGAAAAACCATGTTCTTTTTTGACTTTTGTGTCATTACGCTTTCGTTGATCACCTATCTATCATACAGAGAAGCAATGTATACATTGGTTGCTGTTTTTGTTGGGGCAAGAGTAATCGACTTTATTCAAGAAGGCGCATATGCAGCTAGAGGAGCAATGATCATTTCTGACGATAACGAAAAAATCGCTAATAAGATAATGAGTGGAATGGATCGTGGTGTTACTGTATTAAAAGGACATGGTTCTTTTACTAAACAAGATCGCGAAGTACTTTATTGTGTTGTCGCAAAAACAGAAATTGTTCGTTTAAAAAGCATCATTACAAGCATAGATCCACATGCATTTGTATCGGTTAGTGTCGTCCATGACGTAATGGGTGAAGGTTTCACTTTAGATGAATATAAACAGCCTCTCGAGAAATAAACTAAAAAATTGTATTCACTTTGCATTTAATGAAAGAAAATACTCGCAACGATGAATACAATTTTTTTGTTCTTACTATTGACTTAATAATCATTGCCAAAAATAGAATGATAGATCTCTCCTATTATCCCTTTCATTTGATGTACACCTAAATCAGTATTTGTCATAATTATCGCGCCTTTTTTTAATAATGGGTAAGCTACAAGCATGCTCTGAAACCCAATCCCCCATCCTAATGAAGAAATTTCCACCTCGTTATTAGAACTATCTAAAAACACGCTCAGTCCGATCCAATTTTTGTTCCCTTGCGGACTGATTATATCCTTAGCATTTTTTCTCGATAATCCTAATTGACTTCTACCTTCCAAAGCATTCATTAATTCCAATACTAAAATCGCTAAATCAGCGGGAGTAGTCCAAATACCACAGGCTGCTGGATAAGGATAAAAGGGGTAGTTTCCGTAGACAATTTGTCCTTTTTTATCATGACCAGAAGAAATATTTTCGACACCTCTTATATCAATACAGCTCTGATTCATATGTAAAGGCTGAAAGAGAAATTCTTTTAATACTATGTGAAAAGATTTCTGCAAAGTATCTTCAATCAGTTGTTGAATAATGCAAAAGCCAGCGTCCGAGTAATGAAATGCACTCATTGGTTCACAACTAATCTGTATTTTCTGCCGATTGAATACGGAAGTTCCTTCTAATATGTCTATCATAGGAGGAACCTCCTCGTTTTCTTTCCATTCACTAAAACTACCTTCTGGGTCAATAATACCTGATTGGTGACTCAAAAGATCTCTTAAAGTTACTTTTTTGCCTTTTATCTGTTTATTTGCTGTTAAATGCCAGGAGCTAAGTTTAACATTAACATCTTCATCTAAATCAAGCAGTCCAGTCTCTACTAGCTTTAAAACCAGCATAGCTGTCACAAACTTGCTTATAGAAGCAGAATGGAAGCGTGTCTGTTCATTAATTTTATCCGTTTCACCTGATTCCTTCATGCCATACTGTTTGATACAACTAAGTTTTCCATCTTGTATTACCGCTATGCTTAAACCAGCTATCTTATAATGATTCATTCGTTCTTTTACATTTAGATTTGTTAGTGCCATCCCAACTCCTCCTATTTTCTTTTAGGGCAATTATAGCATAAAAAAACGAACGTACGATCTATTTAGATTATAATTATCTCAAAGCCGAAGCTTCTCTCGCCGTCTATAAGAAATGATATTCTAGCTATTACCTTATTTTAAAGAGGAATGAATTTCACTAACCCGCTTATCCGTCGGCAGTAAATATGTCAATATTCCTAATAGCGGCAGCAGGCTACAAATAATCATAATTGCTTGCAAACTAAATGCGTCTCCAATAACACCAAAGATTACTCCACCAAGTGCCCCCATTCCAAATGCTAACCCTACAATTAAGCCAGACACAAGGCCAATCATACCTGGAAGCAGCTCTTGTGCATAAACAACGGTCACACTGAAACTAGACTGTAAAATAAAGCCGATGATAAATAATATAGGTCCTATTAGCCAAAACGGCATATGTGGGAGCAGTATAGCAAACGGTGCAGATCCGATTAAAGAAAAGAGAAGAATCGTTCTTTTCCCAAAGCGGTCTGCCAATGGTCCACCAAGAAAAGTCCCAATTACACCAGCAAGTAAAAACACAAAAACGAATATTTGCGCATTTTCAATACTTAAGCCAAACTTCTCTATTAAATAAAAGTGAAGGAAATTACTCATTCCCGCTCCATACCACGAACGTGCAAATACAAGGAAAATTAATAAACATATTGCCAGAATAATTTCTTTATTAACAACAAATTCCCGCTTTCCTTGTTGTTTCCTTTGTGGATTTCTAATATACAATTCTCTCTTATACCAAGTTGATACTTGAAATAATACAATCATGCCAATTGTAGCTAGAAGAGTAAACCAAATGGTTCCGAATTGACCTGTTCGTACAAAAATAAAAGCAGTAAATACAGGTGCTAATGACTGACCTGCATTTCCGCCCACTTGATAAATTGATTGGGCAAGCCCGCGTTTCGCTCCGGCTGCCATATAAGAAACACGAGATCCTTCTGGATGGAAGATAGCGGAACCAAATCCAATAAATAAAACGGATAATAAGACCAAGTAAAAATTTGGAGCGAGAGAAAGGCCCAGCATTCCGATTAAGCTTGAGAACATTGCAATCGGCAATAAATATGGTGCTGGCCTTTTATCTGCCAAAACACCAAACACAGGTTGTAAAATAGAGGATGTAATGTTTAATGCAAAGGCAATCCAACCAATTTGTGTATAATTTAATTCCATTGACTTTTGGATAACAGGAAATAAGGCAGGCACAACCGATTGCATACAATCATTCAAAAAATGTCCAAGACTTATCGCAAATAAAATCCGATAAATAGTCATCTCCTGCCGCTTTTTCCCTTGTACATATTCAGCAGTTTGCAAAAAAACCCTTCTTTCTTTTGTTTTCTTTTATGTAAATGGCATTGTTTATTATACACCTAGCATCTTTTAAAATCTATAATTTTCTAAAAACTCAAAATTCAAAGAACTTGATTCATCAAGATATTTCTCTCCCATAAAAAGTTCCGTGTAATACCACAAATCTTCTTTTTTGATGGAGAAAAAACCCAACCAATGATACGAAAGGCTTTCGTATCATTGGTTGGGTTTAGTTTCGACTGGATAAATTAAAGCCCAGCTTATTTTTAATTTCTATTCATCTCTTAACATTCCTGTATAAATCAACAGCAAACGAACTAGTTCGAGAACAGCAACTGCTGCCGCTGCCACATATGTTAATGCTGCTGCATTCAACACTTTTTTCGTTTCTCTTTCCTCATCGTTTCTTATAATCCCTAATGACACAACTTGATCCATCGCACGGTTAGATGCGTTAAATTCCACTGGAAGTGTAACAAATTGAAACAATACGCCGGCCGCCATTAAGATGATACCTAATAACATCATCTCTGGAAGTCTTGCAAACATTCCAATTAAGATAAATATCCACGATGCATTGCTTCCAAAATTAGCAACTGGAACTAATGTAGAACGAAAACGTAAGAAAGAGTATTCTTGCTGATCTTGGATAGCATGACCAACTTCATGTGCTGCAATAGCAGCAGCTGCTACTGAATGCCCATGATAGTTATCAGTAGATAAACGGACAACTTTAGAACGGGGATCATAATGGTCAGACAATACCCCTCTTGTTTCCTCGACAGATACATCATAAAGCCCATTAGAATCTAATATTCTTCTCGCTACCTCTCTACCGGACATATGGGAGGAAGAAGCTACTTTGGAATATTTTTTGTATGCACTCTTCACCTTCATTTGTGCCCAAATAGGGATGAGAATTATTAGAATAAAATATATAAAAATCATGTTTTTCCCCCTATTATTTCTTGTAGTATATTTTTATTGTAAGCAGGAAAAACACCAAAGTCAAATATTATCCCTTTTTTGTTTTTCTTTTTTCCGCTTTATCCCCGAGATATTTCCGCCAGCCAACGTAGGATAAAGTAAGGATAATAATACTTCCGGTCGAAATAATTACCCACCATAAAGAGGGATCTGCCTCATCTTCATAGAGTTGATTAAAAACATCCTGCAATTCACTTTCTAATTGGGTTACTTCCTCCAAATCGCCTTGTTGATTAAAAACTTGTAATCGATACGTATTCATAAACTCTACAAGGGAGTTTAATTCTTGAAATTGTGCGGCGGAAACATCCAGCTTAAGACTTGGATAAATAATTTGATATAACGATAGAAAAGAATCTAACTTTTCATCAAATTTTTCCTTATCATCTAAAAGGATAGCATCCTTCATCTCTCGATAGGTTGACATAACAGGTTCTTCCATCTGTGTCCATAAAGGTTGTTCACCTGATGAAACAGCATCAACCGCCAATCGAAATTTCGTTACCGAATTTATCCGTTCGTCATTTTTAATTGATTGATTAGTGATTGCCTCTACCGCTTCATCATGTGTACCAGTTAAAATCCTCCGTTCATCTACTGTAAATGGACTTCCATTTACACTAACTGAGCTAAACTGGTTCGAAAAATAATCAAGAATTTTTTTTGCATCCTCATAACGTTCTGATCGTACAAGCTGTAATACCTCATCTGAAAGCGTATCTAGTTCATCCAATTCCTTTGCAGGCGTTTTTTGGTCTGCATATACAGAAAAAGAAATAGGCAAAAGTAAAATCAATATCATTAACAACATAACCAATTTAGCCTTCATTCTTGTCCCTCCTCTATCTACTATTAAAAATGTATGATGAGTTGGACAAGGTTAGACTAAAAAAAATGCAATTCTATTGAATCCTCCATTGTAATTCCTCGCTCTTTTTATAGGCATAATAGGCAATCGATAGACTTAAAACACTGAGCCAGAAAGTAAAGTAGCCGATATTTGCCATATATTGATCTAATACACTATATTTAGGCATCATTTTAAACACATAATCTATCACATCATTATGCAATGTCCAAATCGCTACGAGAATAATATGCCCCCATTTAAAACGATAAAAAGGAATATATAATAATCCTTGAATGGCCATTGCCCCATGTGAAATAATGAGCATCCATGAATCAATGCCAATTTTTCCTGTTTCAAAATAAACAAGGAAGTTCATAACTACTGCCCATATACCATATTTAAATAATGTTACTACTGCCAGCGCTTCCATTAGCGGCCAGTTTTTTCTCCATAAAAACGCGATCAATACTAGCACAAAAAAAAGGCTTGCCGTTGGACTATCAGGTACAAACAATAAAAATTTCGCCGGTGTTTCCGCCAACTGATATCTATACCAATAATAGCCATAAACCGTTCCGAAGAGGTTAATAGCGAGTAATAGTCCAATAAAAGATCGATTACTTAATATCATGTAAATGCTTCTCACACTTTTTCTCCTTTTTCTATCTTTATCGTCCTATTTTACCATAGTTTATAAAGTATCGGAAAATCTATCGATATTAAAATAATCCCGCAAAGTCTATTATCAGCTTTACGGGACTAACTGCTTTTTCATTTATTTTGAAAGAACTTCAATTGATTTGTTAAGGTAATAAACATCTCTTTATCGCCATTGTCTAATGCCTCATCAATTAATTGGAGAAGTTTTTCTTTTTGGAATTTTTCTATACTCTTCACTAAAAATTGTTCTGCAATCATTTTATCTTTTTCGGTAATTTGCAGTTTTTTCGGCATAAATGGATTTTCAACTAACACAGCTGCATATTGATGAACTTGATTCGATGCATAAAAATTAAGCTGAATATAAATATCTTCATCACGATTAAGGCGGATATCATGAAAAGACTTTTCTGCATCTGTAGTCATCACATTTTCTTTATAAAATCTAAAAGGTACTTCATCTACACAATGCGTGGACATAATTAAACCTCTTGGACATTTCTCTGCATTTTCAACAAAATGGACTTTTTCCATCAATTGATCATGACTCATTAAATAATTTAAAATCCATACACATTCCCGTCTCTTCAATTGATAGTGATTCAAAAACCAACGAATGAAGTCTTTTTTCTCGTTGACAGATACAGGGGTTTTCATTTTGTAATTCCCTCCTCTGCTTGCAACAAATTTTTACTATCCAACCTGTTTTACCTGCGTCTAAGGAAATGACAATTCTCTTTGCACTTGATAAGCCTTTTGACAACGTTATTATTAAATCTGGTTCATCCAATAACTTTATTCGTTATCCGTAAGGCGTTGTAATATTTCAATATACTCTTCATTACTTGGATCTGTTTGTAAAAGCATATTAAAAATTTCGGCAGCATCCTTTCTTTTTCCTTCTTCTAAAAGAAAATATCCATAATCATATAGAAAATCTGGAAGTTCTTTAAAGAAAGTATATGCTAATTGATATTTGTTTAATGCCTCTGAATATTTTTCTATTCCATGAAATGCTTTAGCAGCATCCCAATGTAATTGAGGTTCTTCTATTTCTTGGTTATCCATCATCTCAATTAACTCTAGGACATCATCAAATCGATCTTGTGTTAAAAATAATTTATTTAATAAAAGAACTGCTTCTGTGTATTCAGGATCTATTGCAAGCGCTTCTCTAAAATGTTCCTCAGCCTTTTGCTCGTCACCACGTTTTAAAGCCAATTTACCACCATATAAGTACAAATCTTTATTAAACTCATCTTGCTTAATTCCCTCGATAACTGTATTATACGCTTCATTCAGCATTTCTTCCTGCTCATAGCTGCGAGCTAAATAGAGATATAAGGAATGGTAAGAAGGATCCAGTGCTTTTACCTCTTCAAACCGATTTATAGCAATTGTATATAATCCTGCTTGCGATGCAGTCAAAGCAAGATTAAAGAGCGTATTAATCTCGACTTTTTCCTCAAGCGCTTTTTCATAATAAGGAATAGCATCTTCAAATGCTCCCCCAGCACTTAGATTATCTGCAATTCTCCCATTTATATTTACGCCAGCGATATTTTCCTCTTTCGGTAACACCTTTTGGTAGGACTTAATCGCCTCGGTAATTTTTCCTTGTTCTGCATATAATTCACCTAACGCAAAATCGATAATTACTTCATCTGGTAAAATTTTTTGCGCTTCTTTTAGTTTTTGTTCGCTAACCTCATATAACCCATCCATTTGATAGAGATCAGCAAGCAATAGCAAAGCTTGAGGAAATGAAGGATCATTCGGGTTTAATTGTTCCAAATAAGAAATCGCGGCTTCTTCATTGCCTATTTCCATTTCTACTTCCGCAGCAAGAACAAGTAATTCCCCTTCTTCTGGGTAAGCTTCCAGTAAAACTAAGAATAAATCTTTAGCTTCCTCCAAAAAGCCTAACTGAAATAATTCTTCACCCAGCACAAACCTTTCTTCATTATTTCCCGATTTTAATACATCCTGGTAATATTTTAATGCTTTGTCTTGTTGACCGTCCTCTAATAAAGAAATAATTTCATTAACTCTTTCCATATAATAATCCTCTCTAATCCCCTTCTATACTGTCAGGAAGGAAGGTACTTTTACTTCCAGTAATTCACCAAATCCAGGGCGGTAAAACACTTTATCCCCCGCTCGAATACATTTGCCTTTGTGTATGGTCATTTGTATTCTATCATAATGATAATGAAACAAATCATTTTCTTCAATATTTATGATTGAATCATCCATAGCAAATAAATTATATGTTACTTCTCCACCTTGATACACATTTCCTTTAAATGGATATATCCCCATTTTCACTAAATCATGATAATCTATTGCTATTCCTTCATTTATCTCATGGGGAATAGAGGGTATTTTAACATCTCTCATTAAGATTGACCACATATTTTGTGCTATTTTCTTTTCTTGTGGATCTTTCGTTAAAAAAATCGGAACTAATGGAGCGTTATAGGGGAACAGGGCTTCTTTTATCCATCCCCAAGGTACTTGGTATAACGCTTTTATATCTTCTACCTCGATAAATATAACAGGGATTTTTTCTCTTTTGCATCCTCGTATAAAACTTGGTGATAGCAGTTTTAAAGGAATTTTCACTCCAGCAACATAATCAATCGCACAGTTTAACAAAGGATTCTTCATTTTTTTCACTTGTAACGGCAATTCCCTTTCTCTGTTAACCTCTAAATAAAACAGCAAGGTTGTACACCCTTTTTTAATTAAATTTTCTTCAATGTATTGTTTTTGTTGAGTATAGGAAAGAATTCGCGTGACGTGATTATCAAGCATAACTGTGGTGGGAGTCATCATATAAGGGGAACCATCCATTCGCATATATTGATAAGAGTGAAATGTATCTCTCATCAATTCCACCCTGTTATCCTCAATTAGAATGGAGGTCTTTTTTACTCGCTGCCTCTTTAATAAATGTATATTTTCGATGATATACTGCATCCTAAATCGCCACCTAGTCTTTTTAAGACAAGCTATGATTTAAAGTTTGCAAATATTCCTCCTGCATGATTTTAATCTTATTTATCGTCAGGAAAAAAATCGCCGATAAACATAATATGTTCATCGACGTCCTCTGTTATTATCCATTTGATAATGCATTGAGATGCTCGAAAAACGAAGGATAAGATACTGAAATTGCCTTAGCATTTTGAAGGATAAGTTCTCCTTCACAAATCTGTGCAGCAATCGCCAGCATCATACCGATACGATGATCTCCATGAGAATCCACTTTCGTTCCGATAAGCTTCTTCCCTCCCCGGATAATCATCCCATCCTCCGTTGCTTGTATATCCGCACCTAATTTCTTTAACTCGGTTACTACTGTATCAATTCTATTCGTTTCCTTCACCTTAAGCTCATGAGCATCCTTTATCACCGTTTCCCCTTCAGCCTGGGTAGCTAATAAAGCAATAATTGGAATTTCATCAATTAACTTCGGAATAATCTCGCCCTCAATCGTTGTTCCCTTTAAATCACTTGTAGACACGGTAATCGTTCCTGTAGGTTCAAATACATCGGTATCATTTTTATGAATCTCCATGCATGCTCCCATATTATGAAGAACATCTAAAATACCAGTCCTAGTAGGATTAAGACCGACATTATTTAATGAAATTTTACTGTTAGGAACGATGCAGCCAGCTACAAGGAAGAAGGCTGCAGACGAAATATCACCTGGGACATGAATATCAGTTCCAGAAAGCTTTTGAGCACCTTCTACAAAAATCTCCTTGTCTTTTCTGCTAATTTCGCCTCCAAATCGCTGAATCATTCTTTCGGTATGATCTCTAGTAGGTACAGGCTCTATTATTTTTGTAACTCCATCTGCATTCAGACCTGCAAATAAAATGGCTGATTTAACTTGAGCACTTGCTACTGGTAATCGATAGGTAATACTCTGTAAATTACCGCCTCGAACGGATAAAGGAGTATATTTTCCGTCTTCCCTGCCATCAATTTTTGCCCCCATTTCTCTTAGAGGAGCAACAACTCTTGTCATTGGCCGTTTGCCAATGGATGAATCACCAATTAGCGTACTATGAAATGGTAAACCGGATAATATTCCTGTTAGCAAGCGGATAGTTGTCCCTGAGTTCCCAACATCCAAAATATCTTTTGGCTCTTGTAATGCCTCCATTCCTTTTCCGTGTATTACCACTTCTTTTTCATTTTGTTCTATTAGTACACCTAGCTTCCGGAAACAAGCGATGGTACTTAAGCAGTCATCGCCTAATAGAAAATTTGTAACCGTTGTTTTCCCATTTGCTATCGATCCAAACATAATCGAGCGGTGAGAAATTGATTTGTCACCAGGGACTGCAATTTCTCCTTTTAAGCCTCGATTTTTTGTATTAAGTGTGATTAAGTCCAATAGCTTCACATCCTTCTATCCTATCGTAGTATCATAATTAGAATAGGCAGCGATACACTTCTGTGCTCTTATTCTATCTTCTTCGGTTTGAAAACTAATTGCCAGAATCCCGAATATCTCTTCTCTGGTTTCCATTATTCTAATATTCGTTATACTTATTTTTTCTTGAGCTAAATAACCTGTAATCTCAGATATAACCCCTGGATAATCCGGTACATCCACATATAAATCATAAAAAGCTGGGATTGCCCCTTTTTGATCTTGGGGCAAACCATCTCTTACCTTTTTCGCTCGGGAAAAATAGTCATATAATTCTTCGGCACGTTCATTTTCAATGAGAGTAAGGACTCTGTCCATTTCTTTTTTCCATTCATTCATTAACTCAATTAACACGTTTTTATTATGTATTAATATATCCCGCCACATAGAAGGGCTGCTAGAAGCGATTCTTGTAATGTCTCTAAATCCTCCGGCTGCTAACCTAGTTACTAGTTTATGCTTTTCACTAATCTGATCTGCTTGATGTACAAGTGATGCAGCAACTATATGCGGCATATGACTGATAGCCCCAGCTAACAAATCATGCTCTTCAGGAGAAATAACAAGAAATTTCGCATTTGTGCCTTGTAACCATTTTAATAAACACTGAACATGCTGATCCTCAATTTTTTCATGGGGAGTTAATAAATAAAAAGCATTTTCAAAAAGAAGTACTTTTGATGCTGAAACACCACTTTTATGGGAGCCAGCCATTGGATGTCCCCCAATAAAAGTAACGTTTTTATCTAATAGTACTTGTGACTTTTTTGTAATAACAGACTTAGTGCTTCCAACATCTGTGATTATAACTTTTTCTTTCAATTCTATTTTAGAAAGTATTTCGATGATTTTTTCTGTTTCTTTAACTGGTGTAGAAAGAATAATCAAATCAGCAGTTTTTGCACCTTCTTCAATCGTTGTTGAAAGATTATCAATAACCCCCATCATACTGGCTAATTTCAAATTATCCACGGAAATATCAAAACCTGTAATGATGCTTTCTGGGTGTTCTTTTTTTATACATAAAGCTAACGATCCACCTATAAGTCCTAAACCTATTATGAAGACGCGACCGTTCATTCTATCACCGCCTTCTATTCCCAATTGTTATTGCGCCACTTTCTTTTCAGCAAGAAACTGTTTCATTGCTTCAATCAAACCATCGTTTTCTTCTTTTGAGCCTATTGTAATTCGAACAGAGGTTGGATAATTCAATGGAACACCTGAACGGACAATATACCCTTTACTCATTAAGTATTGAAATACTTCATCCCCATCTATTTTGAAATCAACTAGCACAAAATTTGTTTGTGATGGGAAGTAGGATAAATTATTTTCCTCACAGAAACGATATAACTGTTCAAGACCTTCTCTATTTTTCTGACGACAAGATTCCACAAACTCTTGATCCTTTAGGGCTTCTTCTGTTGCAATCTGCCCTAATGTATTAACATTAAATGGTTCCCTTACCGGATCTAATGTGTTTAATAAGCTAGCATTGGCAACACCATATCCTACACGGAAACTTGCAAGACCATATATCTTTGAAAATGTTCGTAAAACGATTAGATTATTAAACTGTCGGGTAAGCGAAATAGCTTCATAATAATCTTCCGCCACTACATACTCGTAATACGCTTCATCAAGTACTACAAGCACATCCTCTGGAACTTTTTCTAGAAAAGCAAGTAAGTCCTTCTCAGGAATATATGTACCGGTTGGATTATTTGGACTGCATAGCCAGACAACACTAGTATTATCATCAATAGCTTTAAGCATTGCAGGCAGATCATGTTCTGCTTTTTCTGTTAGAGGAACTTCTCGAACCTCTGCTCCATCAACGACTGCATTATGCTTATATTGCCCGAATGTATGACTAGCCATTACCGTATTTAAGCCTGGTCTTAACAAGGCTCTAGATATCATTAAAATAATTTCATCTGAACCATTTCCTAATACTAGCTCTTCTGGTTTAACCTTTAAAAACTCAGCTAATGCATAGCGGAGGTTTGTTGCATATCCATCGGGATACAATGCATAAGAGCCATCGACTTTTTTTAAAGCCTCTAATACTTTTGGAGAACTCCCAAATGGATTCTCATTAGATGCAAGCTTAACAATATGATTGAGATTAAATTGTTTTTTCACTTCTTCTATCGTTCTACCAGGTTGGTAAGCTTTCAACCCTAAAAGCTGCTGTTTCCATTTCATTATATTCACCTCAAGTTTATTGTTTTGTTAAATCTGGTCTTAATTGAATCGCTTTTTCTAAATAAGTATGCTGTATTTCATCCTGCGGCAGCTCCGTGTTCCAATGCATCATAATCCGAATACACTTTTCTAATGCAAAAGGAACAGCTATTTCTTTCATACACATGACTGGAACATATGTCCAATCTTCTTGCATACGAATAATTTTAGCTGGGAAAGCAGCATTTATATCATCTGTAACCGACAAAAATACGGATGCTACATCACATGCCTTTATCTTATTTGCGTTTATCATCTCTTTAAAAAGTCTTTCTGTCGCAGAGAGAATTTCTGCTTCGATATTGTTTTTAACCGTTATTGCTCCTCTAACGCCTCTAATCATCTACTTCCCACCTTTAAATAACCCTAATTCTTCTCTAATTACCTCTTCAGTCACTTCTACTAGAACAGGAAAACCTATTTCTTTCAAAAGGACAAAACGTATTGTTCCATTTATAGATTTCTTATCCTGTCTCATTCGATCAATTAAACGTTCTATTTCCAGATCACTTGGAATATCACAAGTATATCCTAGCTGTTTAAGCCACTTTATATACTCCTCCATCGAAAATACTATGTCGTATTCTCGTTTGCTTAATCTTAACGCAAATATCATTCCAATCACGACAGCTTCTCCATGAGTAAATTTTCCATACCCCATCTCTGCCTCAATTGCATGCCCTAATGTATGCCCAAAATTCAAAAAGGCGCGTACGCTTGTTTCTCTTTCATCTTTTTCAACAATCGCTTGTTTAACAAGAATACCTTTCTCAAGAATTTCAGACCAATAAGCTATTTTTACTTGTGATAAATCACTTATCTTGCTATGTAGTTCTTGATAAAAGGTTATATCACTAATTAACGCATGCTTGATTACCTCTCCAAACCCAGATTGAAGTTCTTGAAGCGGCAGCGTAGATAGAAACGTTGTATCATAAAAAACAGCTTCTGGCTGATTAAAAACACCAATCATGTTTTTACCCAAAGGATGGTTTATAGCCACTTTCCCGCCAACCGCACTATCATGAGCTAAAATAGTGGTTGGGATTTGAATAAAAGGAATTCCTCTCATAAAGGAAGCAGCTACATAGCCTGCTAAATCACCGACTGCTCCGCCACCTAATGCTAATACTAGCGATTTACGATCAAGGTGCTGTTCTAGCATATAGGTCAAACAAGCATAAAAAACATCGAAAGTTTTTGCCTTTTCTCCTGCTGGCACTATATAGCTAATGACAGGAAAGGAGGAAAGTTTCTTTTCTACCGTTTTCAGGTGCAACTTTTCAACTGACTCATCGGTAATAATTAAAACTTTTGTTACATCAACAAATTCCTTTTGCAGAAATGCTGAAAGCTCATCAATAACACGTTCTCCGATCCATACATCATATTGTTTCGACGTTGTTTGAATGGAAACAGTCTGCATTAGAATTCCCTCGCGTGTCTATTGTGCTCAGCAATATTAGCTGCAAGCCCTTCAAATCGATCAGCATAAAATTGATCGACAATAGCTGCAGCAAGCTCCCAAGCAACAGCATGCTCTGCTACTACGGATGCCGCTGGAACTGCACAACTATCACTGCGTTCAATGCTTGCTGTAAATTCTTCTTTTGTATCGATATCTACACTCTTTAATGGTTTATATAGGGTAGGAATTGGCTTCATAACGCCTCTTACAACAATTGGCATACCATTTGTCATTCCACCTTCTAAGCCGCCTAGACGGTTTGTTCTGCGAGAATAACCTTTTTCTTGATCCCATATGATCTCATCATGGACTTCACTTCCTGGCTTTCTAGCAGCTTCAAATCCTATCCCAATTTCTACTCCCTTAAATGCATTTATACTCATGATTGCAGCAGCAAGCTTCGCATCTAATTTACGGTCATAGTGTACATAACTTCCCACACCAATCGGCATACCTTCCACAATTACTTCTACTACACCGCCAATGGAATCGCCATTTGCTTTCGCTACATCAATGGCATTCATCATTTTTAAGCCTGCTTCTTCATCTAAACAGCGAACAGGAGAATTTTCCGTAATTTCCTTAAGTTTTTCAATCGACTCATAATTAGTTATATTTGATTTTATACCACCAATTTCGACAACATGTGAGGCAACGTTAATCCCTAGTAAGTCAAGGAGCTTTTTCGCCACCGCCCCTGCTGCTACACGAACTGTCGTTTCACGGGCAGAAGATCTCTCTAATACATTTCTCATATCACGATGACCATATTTAATGGCGCCATTTAAATCTGCATGTCCTGGACGTGGACGACTTATTTTTCGTTTGATTTCGTTTGCTTCCGCTTCATCAATTGGATCCTGTCCCATAACTTTGGTCCAATGCTTCCAATCATTATTTTCTACAATCAATGAAACCGGTGAACCTAACGTATAGCCATGTCTAATACCGCCGCCAATTTCAACGGTATCGGTTTCTATTTGCATTCTTCTTCCTCTGCCATGCCCCTTTTGCCTTCTAGCTAACTCCTTATTTATATCTTCAGCTAATAAAGGCATTCCAGCCGGAAGTCCTTCGATAATTGTAATTAATTTGGGACCATGTGACTCCCCAGATGTTAAATATCTCATAATGAATCCTTTCTCCCTTCAACGCTTTAAAGTGATTATGTTCCAATATAACATACCAATCCTGTTATGAATAGTGAAAATCTAAAAATCCTCGTAAAATATTACCACGTGATTATCCTATCCATAAGAAAAATAGCAATCATGTAAACAATGGCAAAACAACAATAATTTTTGCCATGTTGTTTTGCCATTAACTTATATTTTCCGATAAAAAAAAGTATCTGCTGTCTCAAATCCATATTTAGCAGGTGTAAAAATTTGCTCCGTACTCCCCACAAAGAAAATCCCACCAGGTCTTAATGCTTGAGAAAATTTATGGTAAAGTAAATCTTTTGCATCCTCTGTAAAATAGATGAGAACATTTCTACATACAATTAAATCAAATGGTCCGCCAAACGAATCCGATAATAAGTTTTGCTTCTTAAATGTTACATTTCTTTTTACTTCCTCTTTTATTTTGAACATTGCACCATCTTTCTCAAAATATTTATCCTTCTGAGCGATTGGTACTTCGTTTAATGCTCGTTCTAAATAAATCCCCTTCTTGGCCCTGTCTAAGGCGTTAATATCAATATCGGTCGCAAGAATTTGAAAGTCTCTCCATTTCATTTCATTAGAAAGAAGCATAGATAAAGTGTACGGCTCCTCTCCTGTTGAGCAAGCTGCACTCCAAACCTTTAATTGTGCTTTTGATTGTAGAAGAGATGGTAAGATTTTTTTCTCCAGTACTTCCCAGCGTTTATAATTACGGTAAAACTCAGAAACATTAATTGTCATTCGATCTAATAGCTCGTCCAATAAATGTTTATCCTTATGTATCGCTTTAAAATAATCTTCAAAAGAAGTAAAACCTCTTTTTTCATAAAGAGAAGTCAACCTTCTTTTCATTTGTGCTTCTTTGTATAAAGACAAATCTATTCCAGATAATCTGTAAAAATTCTTTATAAACTCTTGAAAATCCTTCTCCATTTAAAATTCCTCACAAGTATAATAAAATCAACTACTTTTTAAGTATATACGATTTTCCCACAAAACGGCCAAATTTTATTCCGATTATTCATATAATTACTAGAAAAGCGGAAGCGACTGGTTATCGGTGTACAAACTGGAGGGCACTGACTGAGATAAAGGAAACACGATGAACGTTAGTGAATCGATGTTGACTTATCGTAGGGAAGCGGCCGAAGTTTGCTAGACGATAGGAGCTGGAGCCATACATTGAAAAGCGGAAGCGACTGGTTATCGGTGTACATACTCCACGGTACCAACTTTCTTAGTTTGATCGTTCAAATAAAATAGCTGCCCTGCATAGGACAGCTAAGTAAGCTATATTAGTAAATCCAACCATCTAATAGTTTCTTATACTCTACTAACTCTTCTTCTTTAAAGAATAGCGCAATTTCCCTTTGGGCACTTTCAAAACCATCAGATCCATGGATAATATTTTTATGTTTTACTACCCCAAAATCTCCACGTACCGTACCAGGCAAAGCTTCCAAAGGATCCGTTTTTCCCATCATCATTCTAGCCTTTGCAATGACTTCCTCTCCTTGCCAAACCATTGCAAAAACAGGACCTGAAGTAATAAAATCTACTAATTGAGTAAAAAACGGCTTGCCTTTGTGTTCTGCATAATGTTGTTCCGCTAAATTTTCTGTAATATGAATAAGCTTTGCACCAACAAGTTGAAAACCTTTCTCTTCAAAACGGGTTACTATTTTCCCAATTAAATTTCTTTGTACCCCATCTGGCTTTACCATTAGAAATGTTCTTTCCATAAGCTCACTCCTACCATATGTATTAGACTAGTAACATGGTCATTCATGAAAAACTTACCACAAAAATCCAATTTATGCAAAAGAAATTTAAAAAACGCTTTCATGAAAAAAAGGTTCAAAAGGTTTGCTTATTCCTTTAAAATTTGCGCTTCCCTAAATATTTAGCGATATTATTAAGTGCAGATTTTGCTTTTCCATTTGGCAAATCACGAATAGTTTGCAAAGCCTTTTTTAAATACAAATCACTAACCTGCAAGGAACGATCGATAGCATCTGTATTTTTGATCATGGAGATAATTTCCATTAACTCTATCTTGGACATTCTCTCATGAACAGTTATCACTTTATCGCGCACTTTTTCTTGTTCCATCGCGAATAAAACAGGCAAGGTAATATTTCCTTGAAGTAAATCTCCACCAGCAGGTTTTCCTAATTCTTCTTCCGTACCAACAAAATCGAGAACATCATCTATAATTTGATAGGACATTCCAACATAATAGCCAAATCGATATAACTTATGTTGATACTCTTCCTCTACATCAGAAACAATGGCCCCTACTAATGAGCTAGCCGATATTAATAAAGCCGTTTTCCGCTTAATTCGTCGAAAATAATCCCTTATATTTTGATCAAATCGGTATTTATCTTTTATTTGCTGAATTTCACCGATACATACTTCCACTATCGTATTAGCAAGGACTTTGTGAGCAGCAGGCTTATCTATCTCACTCATAATTTCTATTGACCTAGCAAAAATATAATCCCCTGTATACATGGCAACTTTATTATCCCATTTTGCTTTAATCGTTGGTTGCCCTCTCCTTAAATCGGAGTCATCTATAACATCATCATGAACTAATGATGCCATATGAATTAATTCTAATGAAATAGCAGCCTTTTTTATAATTTGAATATCATAGTTACCAAACTGTCCAGCAAGCAATACGAATATCGGACGTATTCTTTTGCCGCCTGCTTGCAATAAATGTAACGATGATTCTCTTAAAATGGAAGAGTTCGCCTGTACCGTTTCTTCCAAAGCTTTCTCAATCTTATCTATATCCGAATTCAAAAATGAGTACATCATTTTTAATTTCACTAACTACTCACCCAACTTGTATCGATATTTTGAAATAATTATCCAGCATAAAAATGCTTATGTATAAATTTAATCCTATTTATGAAAAAAGAGTCTAAATACAAGGTCAAGAATACAGGATTAAAATGTAGTCCCCCATCAAAATCCAAATATTGCTCTTTGGATTTTGATTTAGACTCTCCCCTATGATTGCATAATTATTTATAACCTAAATGAACCGCAGCAACACCACCAAAATAAGGCTTATATGTCACTTTTTTTAGTCCAGCTTCTTGAAACATCTCAGCTAGTTCTTTCATACCTGGAAAATCACGTGCCGATTCCTGAAGCCATGAATATTCCTTATAGCTTTTCGCAAATAATTTCCCGAAAACCGGCATAATGTAGCGAAAATAGAAATAGTATCCCTGTCTAAAGATTGGCATTGTCGGCTGGGACGTTTCTAAACAAACTACCAATCCACCTGGTTTTACAACTCTTCGCATTTCTTTTAAAACAGTTAAATAATCTGGAACATTTCGCAATCCAAAGCCAATTGTCACAAAATCAAACTGATTATCAGGAAACGGCAATTCCATAGCATTCCCATGAATAAGCTCAATATTATCATATTCCGCTGTCTTTTGTTTGCCGATACTCAGCATATTCTCACTAAAATCAAGTCCAACTACTTTACCGTTTGGTCCAACTTGCTCTGCTAAGCTAATTGTCCAATCAGCTGTTCCACAGCATACATCTAAACATGCTGCTCCTTTAGGAACATTCATTCTCTTCATCGTGTCTTTTCGCCATAGTTTATGCTGCTGAAAGCTAATGACTGAATTCATTTTATCGTAATTACCATAAATCTTTTCAAATACATTATGTACCTTTTCTTCTTTAGACTGTTGCTCCTGCATTTTTAATTACCCTTCCTCTACGTACAATTGTTGTTTATTTAAAGCATTTAATAATTGATAGGTATTTTCTCTAAACACCGTTTGTAATTCAGGAAGATTTTCTAGCATCTCTTCTAGTCGTGAACTTGTCTCTTTTAGATATTTATCTAATACGGTAGCTTTATCACTTATAGATAATAAATGGTTTTTATTCTCATACTTATAAAATGTTTCGACGACAATTGATCTTTGTGTGCTGTCATATAATTCTTTTTCTTTGCGTATTCGATAAAGAAACAAGTATTCCTCTATAAGTGAGTTCCATCGATCTAATTGATAAAAGTCCACAAGCTTTTTAATTAATGCTCCCTCAATATTTTTCAGACTTTCTATTACCTGCTCTATTGTTTTATCATTCTGTTGATAAAAGAATATTTTATTCTCATTTACCTCTTTAATTCCTTCTGCTAGGATTTTAAGCATTTTAAAGTCTTCGATTTCCGCTAATATTTTATAATATTGCCCACTATATAAATCCCCTGCTAATACTGTTAACTGTCGATTTCTTTCGTTCCCTTTATGCATCTTTTCATTTGTAACAAGCTCATGGGTATCAAGGGCAATTTGTATAAGTGTAATAGTTGCTGCATATGTAATTATTTCTTGCTTTTTTATATTTGCCTCTAAAAGGACAGATATAATTAGTAATATCTTATGTTCATCTATAACTGGATTTGGTATATGTTTTTGCAAATAATGATTCGAAGTTCGCTCAATCACTCTTTTTTTTACACTTTCTATTAATTCCTGCATAACCATAACATCACCCTTGTTCCCCATTTATTCCTGGTTTTCTATAATTTTGTTTCTCGCATCTACTTTTAATTAAGACAAGTGAAACCATCTCTCGAAAGATTGTCTATCTATCTTAGAACTACAAATTAACAAAGTAAACTTTTTTAAAAAGCCACTTTCCATTTCTATCACATATTCTAATTATTATATCACAAGAAAAAGTAAAGGGATACAATTGGCACTTAGTAAAGGTTCTGCTTTATCTTTTCCGAATTAACTGAACATAATTCAGTTTTGTTACTCTGCACCATGAAAAAACAACAGAAAAAAACCGCGATAATTTTCGCGGTTTTAGTGAAATACTATTATTGTATGTAATTATTTCACTGCGTCTTTAAGTGCTTTACCTGGTTTAAAAGCAGGAACTTTACTTGCTGCGATTTCAATTTCTTCACCAGTTTGTGGGTTACGACCTTTACGAGCCGCACGCTCACGTACTTCAAAGTTACCGAAACCGATAAGTTGTACTTTATCACCATCTTTTAAAGCATTCAAAATTGTATCGAAAACAGCGTCAACTGCTTTAGTAGCGTCCTTTTTTGATAGTTCACTTGCTTCAGCAACTGCATTGATTAATTCTGTCTTGTTCATGCCTTTCACCTCCTCCCGAGTGTTTCAAATAAAAGCTAAAAATTAGTTTCATATCTTTATTTGTAAACAAATTAACGGAATTATATACGTCCTACTGAATTTTTTCTTAATTGAGACCAATTGGTTTCTACTAAAAAGAAATGCCAGTATGAAAAGCCTTAAGCTTTTAATAAAGATTAAGAAACCTTTTATAACGCTAATTCCTTTAAAAGATTATCATAATCATTTCTGCATATCAAGAAATTTTATATATTGATAGCAATATTTTCTTATTTTGAAATAAAAGCGTAACATTAAAACCATATTTTTACCAATTCCATCCATAATTTGAGCGGAAATGGAACTATTCTCCCGTTGTACCAATAATGTAATAAACGGGTATATTTATAATAAAAGAAAAGCCTTTTTATTCATTCATCAAAAAAAGAACTCTAGAATAGAGTCCTTACAAAATAATTGCTATGAGTCCACCAGAGCCCTCGTTAATAATTCTTTCTAATGTTTCTTTCAGTTTATAACGTGCATTTTCTGGCATTAAGGACAATTTTGCTTGTATTCCTTCCCGGACGATGGAACTTAAACTTCTTCCGAAAATATCTGAATTCCAGATGGATAACGGATCATCTTCAAAATCTTGCATTAAGTATCTTACTAATTCCTCACTTTGCTTTTCTGATCCAATGATTGGTGCAAATTCACTTTCTACATCCACTTTAATCATATGGATAGATGGCGCAACGGCTTTTAATCTAACCCCAAATCTAGAGCCTTGACGAATGATTTCCGGTTCATCTAAACTCATATCCACTAATGATGGAGCTGCAATGCCATACCCAGTTTGTTTCACCATTTTTAAAGCATCTGAGATTTGATCATATTCTGTTTTAGCATGTGCAAAATCTTGCATTAATTCTAGTAGGTGGTCTTTTCCTCTAATCTCCACTCCTACAATTTCTTTGAGGATATCATCATATAATTCATCTGGGGCAAACAAATCAATTTCTGCGATACCTTGCCCCATTTCTATACCTGCAAGACCAGCATTTTCAATGAATTCATATTCACTAAATTGCGAAACTACTCTATCCACATCTCTTAATCTCTTAATGTCTTTAACCGTTTCTTTTACTGCTTCTTGATAATTATCTCTTAACCAATGATTTTCTCTTAATACCATTACCCAGCTTGGTAAGTTTACGTTTACCTCTAAAACTGGAAACTCGAATAGCGCTTCACGCATAACATTTAACACGTCTGCTTCGCGCATACTTTCTACACTCATGGCGATAACTGGAATATCATATTTTTCGGAAAGCTCTTGTTTTAGAGCATCCGTATTAGGATGATATGGCTGAGCACTATTTATAATCATAATAAATGGTTTACCAACCTCTTTTAACTCTTCAATTACTCTATTCTCGGCTTCTAGGTAGTTACTTCTTGGAATATCACCAATCGTACCATCCGTTGTAATAACGACTCCAATTGTACTGTGTTCTTGAATAACCTTTCTTGTTCCTATTTCAGCAGCTTCATGAAATGGAATAGGCTCTTCATACCATGGTGTATTGATCATTCTAGGGCCGTTTTCATCCTCATAACCTTGTGCTCCCGGCACAGTATAGCCGACACAATCTACAAGCCTGATATTCACTTCTAATCCTTCATCTACTTTAATAGAGGCCGCTTGATTTGGAACGAACTTTGGTTCTGTTGTCATAATTGTTTTTCCTGCTGCACTTTGTGGAAGCTCATCTTTAGTCCGAGCTCTATCACCTTCATTGTCCATGTTTGGGATAACAACCAATTCCATGAATTTTTTTATAAAAGTTGATTTTCCGGTACGTACTGCTCCTACTACACCTAAGTAAATATCACCGCCCGTTCTTTCGGCAATATCTTTAAAAATATTTACCTTTTCCAAGTGATCCCCTCCTGAACTTTTCCTAGTACATGGGATAGAATTATCCATTTAATACTATTAGACAATATATATTTATGATGTTGTCCTATCTCTTTATGCCTTATTTTTTATTTTCTCCCCCTTTTTTTTGCTAGTTTTTATTTTAAAGTAATAAGACCTTTGTTTATGAACGTAAAAATGATGCCCATCCATACGTTTTATTTTTATGAAACTAGCATGAATTCATTTATAAGCTATATTAATCCCATTTTTTCTGTGTATGAATAAATAAAACCTTCTCTTCAATATATACAAGAAGAGAAGGGATATGACACTTTTTGTTCGCAATCATCTATAAAAAACTAGAAAAGGGGAAACTGATTATCGGCCAGTCTAGTAAACTTGCCAATCTGTTGTAATGACATATATCGTTCAAATGCAGCAAAGCGCGAAAAACAAAAAAAATCAAAGTAAGAAGTAGGGGAAACTTCTCACTTTGATTTCCATTGACTATTTAACCCAAACCCTGTTCATTCCACTAGGTTGCTTCAAAGCATTTTATGTTATTACATACATTTTCGAACCATTAAAACGCCTAATTTCCATAAAAAGATTTCGTTCATTCTCCTTTCATAAGAAAGGATTTACAAAGTACACATCTTTTCCTTATTCTATGTACTGAGAAGCAAGAATGTTTATTAAATCTTCCATTTCATTCGTTTTTCCTCTTGCCATTAAACTTTCGACTGCTGCTTTTGCATCTTGGCCATTAAATAAAATTTCGAATAATGCATTTGTGATAGGCATCGTAACATCATATTTTTCGGAAAGCTGATGGGCTGCTTTCGTTGTTCGGATTCCTTCTACAACCATTCCCATTTGCTCCAGCACTTCTTCTAGTGCATGACCTTTTCCAAGCATATTACCTGCTCGCCAGTTTCTGGAATGAACACTTGTACAAGTAACAATTAAATCTCCAATCCCGGTCAAACCAGCAAAAGTAAGTGGATTTGCTCCCATTCTTGTACCTAGTCTTGCCATCTCAGCAAGGCCTCTTGTAATTAATGCGGCCTTTGCATTGTCACCAAAACCTAATCCATCTGCAATCCCTGCACACACCGCAATAATATTTTTCAATGCCCCGCCAATTTCTACACCAATAAGATCCGGATTTGTGTACACTCGAAAATTATGATTGATAAATAAATCTTGTACCAGTTCAGCTTCCTTCATATTTTTAGAAGATACTGTAACAGTCGTCGGATGACGTAAGCTTACTTCTTCCGCATGACTAGGTCCAGATAGCACAACGATACTCTTTCGGATGCTTTCAGGTATCTCTTCCTCCATTATTTCAGAAATTCTAAGTAATGTACCGGGTTCAATTCCTTTACTTACATGTACGAACGTTTTTGGTTCGTTAATATACGGGAGTAATTGAGGAATTACCTCACGCATCGCTTTTGTTGGTACAGCTAAAACAATGATATCCACATCATGAACACACTCTTCTAACGAAGTGGTGCCTTTTACTTCATTGGGTAAGGTAATTCCAGGCAAATATTTACTGTTTTGATGTAAATTATTTATCTCTGCAATATTTTTCTCATCTTTTCCCCAAATATGAATAGTATGACCATTGTCGCCAAGTACCAATGATAGTGCTGTCCCCCAGCTTCCAGCACCAATCATTGCTACGGATTTTTTATCTTTCATCCTTTACACCTCTTTTATTTTCTTTCTCTTGCAAATATTTTAATCGGTGTTCCTTCAAAACCAAAGGCATCTCTAATCCGATTTTCTAAAAATCGCTCATAAGAAAAGTGAAGCAATTCTGGATCATTTACAAAAACAACAAAAGTAGGCGGTCCAACCGCAACTTGGGTAGTATAGTATATTTTTAACCTTTTTCCTTTATCTGTTGGAGTTGGATTCATCGCAACCGCATCCATTATAACATCATTTAACACACTTGTTTCCACTCGGCGTGTATGATTTTCACTGGCAACTTTAATCATCGGAATTAAAGTATGAATACGTTTTTTCGTTTTCGCAGATAAGAATACAATTGGTGCATAATCTAAGAATAAGAAATGCTCCCTTATATTTTGTTCAAAGGTTTTCATTGTTTTTTCATCTTTTTCTACTGCATCCCATTTATTTACGACAATAATAACTGCTCTTCCTGCTTCGTGAGCATAACCAGCAATTTTTTTATCTTGTTCAATAATTCCTTCTTCCCCATCAATAACTACTAAAACAACATCCGATCTTTCAATTGCTCGCAATGCTCTAAGTACACTGTATTTTTCTGTAGACTCATATACTTTTCCTTTTTTTCTCATTCCAGCTGTATCGATAATCACGAATTCTTCGCCATTAACCGTTACTTGGGAATCAATTGCATCACGAGTCGTTCCTGCAACATTACTTACGATTACGCGCTCTTCGCCTAGCATTGCATTCACTAATGAAGATTTTCCTACATTTGGTCGTCCAATAAGCGAAAATTTAATGACATCATCATCATAATCCTTTGTATCACGTTTAGGAAAATGCTTTGCAGCTTCATCCAATAAATCTCCAAGTCCTAATCCATGTGAACCAGAGATCGGAAACGGTTCTCCAAAGCCTAATGAATAAAAATCATAAATTTGCTCTCTCATATCTGGATTATCTACTTTGTTAACAGCTAGCACAACAGGCTTTTTCGCTTTATACAAAATCTTCGCCACTTCTTCATCTGCGGAAGTAACACCTTCCCGACCGTTTGTTATAAAAATAATAACATCTGCTTCCTCTATTGCGATTTCTGCCTGCATACGTATTTGGTCTAAAAATGGTTCATCTCCAATATCAATACCTCCTGTATCAATAAGGTTAAAATCATGATTTAACCATTCTGCCGAGCTATAGATACGATCTCTCGTTACTCCTGGTATATCTTCTACAATAGAAATACGTTCTCCTACTATCCGATTAAAGATAGTAGATTTCCCAACATTCGGTCGTCCAACTATCGCAATAACTGGTTTCGCCATCGCTATCATCCCTTCATATACATAATCATTCTATCCATGCAGCATGATTCCTTAGCATAAACATCTCAAGGTAATCACGATGTTAAAGAACATTCTTAGATTATTTATTTCTTTTATGAACGTAAGCACTAAAGCTTTTTGTACTTTCCGTTTTTATAGCTTCGTTTTAAAAACGTCTTAAAAACTGATTCAAAACGAAACCAATAATCGATTGCTCAAGTAATACCCTTTAACAAAAATAGTAAAATAGGGACTAACCCTTAAACTGAGAGGCAGACCCCTAACTAAAATAGTTTATCAAACAGATGTTAACCTAGCAACATAAAACTATATTTCTTTTGTATAAGCTTACTTTTTGATACTTCTCTTATGAGAATTAATGTCTTACAATAATAAAAACTTCCTCGCTGATTTTATGGGCAATCCCATCTAATATCGCTTCTAAATTTGTCGCTACGGTTTCTAATTCCTTTGTATCTTGGCAATAAAATACACCGCTCCCTGGAGCAACTTTATTTGGATTAGTTGTTATGGAGGCTAAAATGTATTTCTCTATAGTCATTCTAACTCATCCTCCCTTTCTTCACGCTTACTTGGCATGCGAATCGCATTTTCTAGAGTTGGAACTGCACCAATGATGCGAATAGCTTTTTTTTCATTATGTATTTGGGGTAACACAAAAACAGCTACTCTCCCATCTTCAAGGTCTCTTTTTGCCAGAGGTACTAACGCAGGTGTTCCGGAGTCACGGTATACCCCAAGAGCTGTTGTAACATCATATAAAATAGCTTGTCTTTGCCCTAAATTTGCAATGGTGGTTCTCGCGTTAAAATTCTTAGGTGTGAGAATAAATCCCATTCCATATTTCAACACTTCTTTCTGTCGCTCCGGTAACCCAATATTCATAATGTAAATAGTATCAATATGTAAACCAGCCCCTTTAAACGTCGGTTGAACATATTCTATATCCACTATATCCTTTAATTGACCACCAGACATTAGTTTCTTCGATATGACTACCGAAATGATCGCTGCAAGTATTCCTGTCCATATATTGAAAACAATATATCCAAACGTGCTGACTAATCCTGCAAACATTACTAAATAATTTCTACTTTCAAAAGCAATCGCAATTCCTTCAATATATGTTTTTCCTCTTGGTACCATTTCAAAACTATCTAGTTCTGTTAATGTATTTCTCTCCATATTTCTAACTTCTCGAAATTGAGACGCTGCAACAGTAAGAAATGTTACTGCCGTAAAATCCTTGTTTAAAATCGATGGTATTGCAACCGAACCTAAACCTGCTGCAATAAAACCTAACGCTATATGAATGATTTTTCCATGCAAATAAGTCGGGTATTGTCTATAATCCGTGCGCAGCATAAACATCCTTAACAATGTTCCAACAATCACTCCAAATAAAATTGGATAAACGAAATTGCTCATAAGTTTTTTTGTCTCTCCTTTTCAAGCAAAAATACATAATTTTCCCATCTTGCAAGTGTTATTTTTAAGTAATAAAGTGAAATCAGTCCTAGCAAACCAAGTGTTAAAAAGTCGAAAAAGGCCATTGATCCAATGGAATAATCCATCTGATAGTTTCTTATAAGGAAGCTTAAAACCATCTCCCCATTAATACTTCCAATCAGCAAAACAAGTATTTGGCAAAATATATTTTTATGTAACAAGATAAGGAATGTAAATAATATACTTGTTTTCAGCCACACACCTGGAATAAATACCCAAACAGGATCAATAATGGCCATTAACTCATATGTAACATAAGCTAACATCATAAAAAAAGATGAAATAATCGTATAAATACAGTTCTTCCACCGCAAAGTACCTGTATAAAAAAAAGACATTATTAACACAATCAGGAGCAAAATAGAGCAACTTATTCCTTGCCATTCCCAACGGTAAGGACTTAAAATAATTGCTGTTAATATGTAAATAGAATATTTCGTTCGGCTTGGGTTATTTTTGTCCATAAAAAACGTTGTTATTATCCAGATACACCATGTACAAAATAAAAAGATTGATCCTTCCACATCCTCACTCTCCTCTATTTTTCCATTATGTCTCGGAACTATGTAATTTAAACGAAAAAGTTAGAAGAGCTCATAGTGAGTATTCTGTAAATTTTTTTCAGGAAATTTTTTCATTAAGTAGTTTTCTGCCTTCGGAAGAATAATAAAAAGAACTTCTATGAAAGAAAAGAAGGAGAACATCCATTTTATAATGGAAATAAAAAAGCAGGAGGCATTGTAAATGGGTAAAGATAGACAGGAAAAAAAATTAAAAAATAGTAAAAGAGTAGAATCTGATCGTGATCAAGCACTTCATTATAATGGTTCCACTCGGTTACAAAGTCCAGAAGAAGGAAGATTACTTAACGATAATAAGTAAAATACAAAAGAGGTGGCCAAAATGGCCACCTCTTGATTCCATAACATTAATTTTTTAATTTTTTCAATTGCTCTCCAATCATATCACCTAATTGGAAACCTTTTGATTCCTCAGGAAGTTCATACACTTCTTCTTCGTCTATTTCTTTTTCTGTTAATTCTTTAATACTTAAAGAAAGACGTTGTTCTTCTTCATTCACATCTAAAACCTTTACTTGGACTTTCTGTCCTTCTTTTAATACTTCGTGAGGTGTTCCAATATGCTTATGGGCAATTTGAGATATATGAACAAGACCTTCAACCCCTGGGAACACTTCAACAAAAGCTCCATAGGAAACAATACGTTTTACAGTTCCATCTAGTACGCTACCTTTTTCAGCGCGCTCTGCAATGTCTGCCCACGGTCCTGGCTGTGTTTCTTTAATAGATAAAGAGATACGATCATTATTACGATCAACACTTAATACTTTCACCTTTACTTCTTGTCCTTCTTGAACTACATCTGTCGGACTAGAAATATGATCATGAGATAATTGAGAAATATGAACTAATCCATCAATACCGCCTAAATCAACAAAAGCACCAAAATCTGTAATTCTTTGAACGGTACCTGTTAGTGTTTCGCCAACTTCAATTGAGTCAAGGAGGTTTTGTTTTTGTTTATTTTTCTCTTCCTCAACAACTGCACGATGGGATAAAATAAGGCGACTCTTGTCTTTTTCCAATTCTACAATTTTAAAAGAAATGGTCTTACCTTTATAATCAGAAAAATCTTCTACATAATGAGCTTCTACTAAGGAGGCAGGTACAAAGCCTCTGACACCAAGATCAACCACAAGTCCGCCTTTTACCACGTCTTTTACTTCTGCTTCAAACACTTCGCCAGAATTAAACTTCTCTTCAAGCTGATCCCATGCTTTTTCCGCATCCACTTTTCTTTTTGACAAAACGAGAGCATCTTCTTCCACTTTAATAACTTCTAATTCAAGTTTGTCTCCTTCAGATACTACGTCACTCGCTTTTTCAATGTGCAGGCTAGATAATTCACTTATTGGTATAATCCCATCGAGTTTACTGTCGCTGATTGCAACAATTACCTGTTTCTCTTCCACTTTCGTAATCTGACCACTTACTACGTCTCCGACAGTATAATTATTTACAACTACATCATTTAATTCCTCAGACATATGTACTCCTCCTTCAACTCTATAGTGCCTGAACATTCTAGAAAAATGTTCAGGCAACCGAAAATAAATTAATCATCCTTACGATTTATAAGAAACCTTCTCTTTAAAGTTCTTACAAACTTCTTTTTTTGTCAAGTAAGAAACACTAGACTAGTTTGAAAGATTAAGTGATTTTTGCTTTCGTTTTCATTAATTGCTTATTTTTTCTCTAGTTAACCCCATGATTTTTTCGACTACCTCATTTATGGATAAGGAAGTAGTATCCAACTCAATTGCATCGTCCGCTTTCTTCAATGGTGCAATTTCACGTTCTGAGTCTAATTTATCTCTTGCAGCAATTTCTTGTTTTAATTGTTCTAAATCTGATTGGTATCCTTTTGACACATTCTCTTTATGTCTTCTAATTGCTCTTTCATCAACAGAAGCTAAAAGGAAGACCTTTACTTCAGCGGTTGGAATAACATGGGTACCAATATCTCTACCATCCATTACCACCCCACCGTTTACAGCAAACATTTGTTGTCTTCTTACCATTTCTTCCCTTACAAGCTTATGTTTAGAAACAATGGAAACAGAGTTAGTTACTTCACTTGAACGAATTTCCTTTGTGACATCATGGTTATCTAAAAAGATTAGCTGTCCATGTTCCCCTGGGAAAAGCTCAATAACTGTTTCATTTAACATATTTATTAAACTTTTTTCATCTTCTAAATTTAAATGATGATTAATTGCTTTAAAGGTTAATGCTCTATACATAGCACCTGTGTCAATATAAATGTATCCTAATTGTTCCGCAACAATCTTTGCAACAGTACTTTTCCCTGCTGCTGCAGGTCCATCAATTGCAATGCTAATTTTCTTTTCCATAAATCCTCCTGAACTACTGGCTCAAAAATACCAATTAACTTATTAAAAATTCTCCTATTCTATTTCTCCTCTAAAAGGAATCGGAAACCTTAGCTAGTCCTATTCATAAAAGAGAACATTATTATTATAGGGAGAGCAAGTTTTGCTTTTATGGCTTCACTTTCTTTTATTTTAACATATTCTTTCGACTTTTTATCATTAAATCCTTTTCTTTTATCTATCTCTTTGGATAGGAAGTTTAAGAAAAATCATCCTTATCTTCCAAAGGTCTCAAGAAAGGAGACAAAATTAGAATCCATTACACCCTCATATTGAGTGATTGTTCTTATTTCCGGTATAAAGTCCCAAGTATGAAGCATTTGGCCTATAATAAAAAAGGCAATTTGAAGACCAATAATCTTTATTAAAATTCTTTCAACCGTTTTCACTCCATGCAACTCCTTTTCCTACTTTTCTTATACACAAAAGCTAGAGTCATTTAAAATTTAGATTATAGGAATAGTATCGGAGTAAATGCATGCCTTTATTCAAATTTCAAGACCTTTCTTTTTTAGCGAAAGTTGACGGTCAAAGCTGAATCTCAGCATCGACTGACGATCAACTGGATCGACGTCCAAAAATTCAATAGCCATTTTATAGTTCTGTTCGTTGTATTCGAAGATTTTTTTTATTTCCGCAGATAAATGTAAATAATTATACTCACCATTTTGTAAAGGTAAGACTACCGAAACTTTAATTTTACTATTTTGCTGCAGATTTATATGTTTAGGAACTATTACTGCAGCCCCGCCTGCACTAAAATCCAACGAAACAGTTGTAAATGGTTCGACAGTATTCTCTTTCTTGAAAGGATGGATAGCCATATCAACACTTGTTTCAATTCTTACAAATTGTCGTCGCTGAATCTTAATCATTTGATCATCAGAAGGAAGCGAAAGGATTAACAGTGGAACATTATTCTCTTTTTTCCTACCGATAACTTCTGAATGAAATAAATAAGCGATACCTTCGTTTGTTACAAAGTTAATCCTTAACTGAGCTCCATTCATGAGAAAAACAAGCTTATTTGTTTCAAGGTGAATTGGATATTCAATACTGATTGATTTCTCCTCGACTCCTAAAATACGACTTTTATACTGTTCTACTTTTGTTTCGCCATGAATCGGTTCAATTACTAACGTATCTCCAATTGAAATCACTTTATCTCACACTTTCCTTCTTAATTATATAAATATCTTAATGCTAGACAACCTAATTTTTCCATATATAAATCGTTTAGAAAATTACCTTCCTAGACTTAAAGTCCTAATAATCAATTTGGTAAATTATATCAAAATACCTACTTTTATGTATCATTACACGAACGTTTTATATTTGGCAATACCGTCCCTTCCCTTATCACTTCAATCATTCCGCTTTTATTTACTAATAATTAAAAAAGCTGTCAACATCCTTTTATAAAAGTTTGTTGGCAGCGACTTTCTAATTACACAACTTCTTCATATACAGGTTCAGCATTTTTTAACTTCTCTACCTTCTCTTCCACTCCATTATCGGCATTTATATAAATTCGATAAGTGTCCTCACCTAATGTCCCGATAAATTCATAACATAATACTTCTTTATTCAAGTCATTTAAGATGATTGCCAATCCATCATCCATTATTTTTACTTGTTTATTAATTTTCTTGCGTGCATCTTGTTTGGAAATAACCGGATCTTTTATTTCTCTTTCTTTATTTGCTATTAAATAATCCTCTGCTGCAAAACCAATGATATTTCCATTATCCAAGGCAACTTTCATTTTGACACTATCTGGGTAAATTTTCACCCCATCTATTTCGGTGACAAAATTAAACACACCAATATTCTCATACTGCATACTTTCGAATAACGCTAGATTTTTAAATTTATGTTCTTTTAAAAATTTAACTGCTTGATTACTTGCTTCATTTAGACTTATTTTATCTTTCTTGACTTCTCGTGAGACAATTGACCATATTGGATATCCTCCTTTTTTCGTGATATCCATACTAGCTTCTACATTTGTTCCCTTTTCTTTAAGAGAAACACTATAAAAACCGTAGTTTGATCCTTTGCCACTTTCTGTGACTTTTACATCAACAGGATTTTTAAAATCTGCAAATTCTTTTGCGATTTCCTTTGCTTCTTTTTCTGTAATTATCTTCCCTTTTAAATTTTTAAAGTTTTCATCTTTCTTTTCCATGTTTACATTTGTCACACCAAAGCTCGTTTCCTGATAACCTTCTACTTTATCTTCAACCGTTTTTAAACCGTCAATAATGGTATTATCTAATTGTTTATCGGTAGCTAATGCCATCTCAACATCCATCCAGCGAAGATTTTTTTCCAGTACTAAGTGCTGCACGTTTCGTAATTCATCTTGAATGTCTGCTGCATCTTTATACAGCTTTGTTAATGTTTTTGATTCCTCTTCCGATAAAGGTTCTTTATTTAAATCTCTTACCGCTGTCCGATAACTAAAATCACCGATTTTCGCTAGAAACTCTTCTGTTTTATTAAATGGTAGTAATGTCAATGGTAGTTGACCTACATCGGAATGGGCTTCCGAAGTAATTCGCCATACTTCTGCCAATGCAGGAGACAGAGATTGTTGTGAATTCATTGCTAAAGTTGTCCCAATTTGATCATGAAGCAAATCTACTTGATAGGTTAAATCATGAAAAGCTCTCTGGTAGTTATTCTCTGCGTTTAATAATACAGCATTTTTCTCTTTATGTTCCTGATAGCCCCAAAAGGCCACCCCTGCGACTCCGAGTGTTAATACTCCTATTAATATTCCTCTTAACATTGTCTCACCCCACTATTTACAGAATATATGCTTACCTATTTGTTTAATTTGTGGTCGACCCCAGATCCATCCACTTGTTGCTGTATCTGGATTAAAGTAATATAACGCATGTCCTGTAGGATCCCACCCATTTATTGCATCTAAAACTGCCTCTTTTGCTTGTTCATTAGGCGTTAACCATATCTGTCCGTCAGCAACTGCTGTAAATGCACGCGGCTCAAAGATTACCCCTGATACAGTATTGGGAAATGATGCACTATTAACTCTGTTTAAAATTACTGCTGCAACAGCCACTTGTCCTACATATGGCTCCCCTCTTGCTTCACCATATACAGCATTCGCCATTATTTGAATATCATTTTGCGAAAAACCATTTGGAACATTTGCTGCAGTAGGTTTTTTTCCAGTTGTATTTTCTCCGCCATTTGTATTAGCAGTATTCTTTGGCGCATTATTGTTGTTAGTAGTACCTTGATTACTACTTTTATTAGTTGTATCGTTGTTGCTAGATGCATTATTTTGTTTAGCTGTTTGACTGTTATTATTTGTTTTCTTTTGTACTGTTTCGTTTTGCTTTTTTGCAGTGTTTTTGTTCGAAGAAGGCATTTTTTGCTTTTCTAAATCTACTCCTCCATAATGGGAGAACTTTTTCCCGCGATTTATCTGTTCCTTGACAAATTGCTCATTGTATTTCGTTGCACTTGCTAACTTATTCTTCGTTTTCGTACCGGCTAATCCATCTATCGGCAAACCATATTCATATTGAAAATTTCTTAACGCCCAATAGGTTTGCCAACCAAATACCCCATCAATCTTCCCATTATAATATCCTACATATTGAAGTCTTGATTGCAATTCAATAACATCATCTCCTACCGCTCCATGCTGAATAACCTGATTGGAAAAAGCATGTACTTTTTGTTCAGCATAAGGAAATACTAGTAGTCCTGACATAACAAAAAGGATGATTGATATTTTTGTGAGTAAAAACTTTTTATTCATGCTTATTACCCCCATAACTAATTACTATTAACATTAACTGTATTTTTTGTAGCAATTGGATTTTTATACAAAAAAAAAGTAGAGTGAATGACTTCACTCTACTTTTTTACATACTAGATACTTCAAATACTTATTCCAAAGAGGATTTTAACCATTCCCCTTTCATTGTGGTAAATATTCCCTTTACCTTATTCCTATTATGTCCCTGTCATTCTTCGAATATGTCCGCTGCTTAATTCTCTAGCACTTTTCACCTTTCTAAGGCCTAACCACCATAAATAAAACATAAAAGGAGTGATGAAGATCAGCCAATTTTTCTCTAGAGATACAATATAATCGTATATAGCGTGAAGCAGAAAAGGAACAAGCAAGGAATAGACAAGCCATTTCCCTCTAGGCACAATAAATTTACCTTTTCCAAAATAATAACCCATAATAACCCCAAAAAGGGCATGACTGGATACAGGAAGCAAGGCTCTCCCGATTGCATACTCCAGTCCATTTGCCACTAAATACAAAATATTTTCCATAGTAGCAAATCCTAAGGACACGGCAACCCCATAGACTATCCCGTCATAAGGCTCATCGAAATCGGCATGCTTCACCGCTGTATAAAAAACAATAAACCATTTAAAAAATTCTTCCAGTAAGCTCGTAGTAAGCAAGGAACTCCAAATTCCCTCTGGAATGACATGCTCTGCTTGAAAAACATATTGGATAAACATTATGGGAAACACAAGAAGTGCCCCTGTAATAAAAGACCGCATGACAAGTGATATTGGCTCGGAACCGTATTGGTCTTTTAAATAAAAATAGCTTAATAATGCTAAACCTGGTGCAATTCCGGCTGAAAAAATCGCCAACATTTTATTTCCCCTTTTCCCTTATATAAGAGTTGCACGGTCTCATTTATTTTTTTCTTGTATGGCTTTTGCGATCTGCACACCATGAAATCTACCATTTTCAATAAAGATTTCATTCGCATTATTTCCAGCAGCAATTACCCCAGCAATAAATATTCCTTCCACATTTGTTTCCATGGTTTCCGAATCAAATACAGGTCTTCCTGTTTCTTTCTCAATTTCTATCCCCATTTTTTTCAAAAATGCATGATCAGGATGATATCCGGTCATTGCAAAAACAAAGTCATTTTTTATTTCATGAAGATTTCCATTTACTTCATACAGAAGAGATCCCTCTTTTATTTCGACAACATTTGCCTGAAATTCCATTTTAATTATTCCTTTGCGGACTAAAGACTCGAATTCAGGTAAAATCCACGGTTTGATACTAGTGGAATATTCGTTCCCTCTATACAAAACGGTTACCCTTGCACCAGCTTTGACTAGCTCAATCGCAGCATCCACACTTGAATTTTTCCCGCCAATTACCGCTACATCATGATTGAAATAAGGGTGTGCCTCTTTAAAATAATGCATTACTTTATCCATGTCTTCGCCTGGAACGTTCATATAATTGGGATTATCGTAATAACCAGTAGCAACAATAACGTAAGGAGCGATATACTCCTCTTTTTTTGTTTTTACAAGAAACTCCTGTCCCTCTGTTCTATTGACGTCTAATACTTCTTCATACGCATGGATACGAAGATCTTTTCTTTTTACCACTTCGCGATAATAAACTAATGCTTGATTCCGATTGGGCTTATATTGTTCTGTTAAAAAGGCGACATCCCCAATCTCCAGTTTTTCACTTGTACTGAAAAAGGTTTGATGAGTTGGATAACCATGTATGGCATTTACAACATTCCCTTTTTCAATGATTAACGGATTTATATTTATTGCCTTTAAGGCGATCCCTGCTGCTAAACCACAGGGACCAGCACCAATGATAATTGCTTCTTCTCGTTTCAACATAGTCACTCCTAACATTTTACAAAAAGGTTAGCCTCTTCTAACAAAATCCTTTCTTTTCTATTATGCATTTATTTTAGCTAATAGATGATTCATAACAGAAAAGGCGTACCTCTAAAAAGGTCCAATATAAAAAATCCCCTACCTATAAGGATAGGAGATTTTTGTAAAATCAGCAATAGATTTAATCAAATTTATATCCAACCGCGGAATCTAGATGCTTCCGCCATTTTTCTAACCCCCACCATATATGCTGCCAACCTCATATCAACTCGACGTATTTCGGCAGTATCATAGATGTTTTTAAAGGACTTACTCATTACTTTTTCCAGTCTTTCTTCCACTTCTTCCTCTGTCCAATAATACCCTTGATTATTTTGTACCCACTCAAAATAAGAAACAGTTACTCCTCCAGCTGAAGCTAAAACATCCGGAACTAATAAAATTCCTCTTTCTGTTAAAATGCGAGTAGCTTCTAATGTAGTTGGTCCGTTCGCTGCTTCCACCACAATACTTGCTTTAATATTATCTGCATTATGTTCTGTGATTTGATTTTCTATCGCAGCAGGCACTAAAATATCGCACTCCAACTCCAATAGTTCTTTATTTGAGATGGTATTATTAAATAAGTTTGTAACAGTGCCAAAACTATCTCGTCTATCTAGTAAGTAGTCAATATCTAATCCTTCTGGATCATGTAAAGCACCATACGCATCCGAAATACCAATGACCTTCGCTCCAGCATCATGCATAAATTTAGCCAAAAAGCTGCCCGCATTCCCAAAACCTTGGACGACGACACGTGCTCCTTCTATCTCTATGCCTCTTCTTTTTGCTGCTTCGCGTATACAGATAGTAACACCTTTAGCCGTAGCAGTTTCTCTTCCTTGTGAACCACCTAATACAAGTGGTTTGCCTGTGATAAATCCAGGGGAGTTAAATTCATCAATTCGGCTATACTCGTCCATCATCCATGCCATAATCTGTGAATTTGTAAAAACATCTGGAGCTGGAATATCTTTAGTTGGTCCAACAATTTGGCTGATTGCTCGTACATAGCCCCGGCTTAATCTTTCCAATTCACGAAAAGACATATCACGTGGATCACAGATAATGCCTCCTTTTCCGCCACCATAAGGAAGATCAACGATTCCACATTTTAAACTCATCCAAATAGAGAGTGCTTTCACTTCTGTTTCCGTAACATTAGGATGAAAACGAATTCCCCCTTTTGTTGGTCCCACGGCATCATTATGTTGAGCGCGGTAGCCTGTGAAGATTTTTACAGTCCCATCATCCATTCGCACTGGTATTTTGACTGTCATCATTCGAATCGGCTCTTTTAATAATTCATAAACTTCATCTGAATATCCAAGTTTATTCAAAGCTTTATGAATTACTGTTTGTGTTGATTTCAAAACATCGTGTTGCTCTTCTACATGATTCTTCTCATTAGATTTGTTGGCTACCATTAATAAATCCTCCTAAAAAACTACTTGTAGTTATCCACTGCAGTTCTTCTTTATAAGAATAATTATTTAGCTTCAATAGAATGCAAAACATAAATACAAAATTAGTTGCTAATTCAAAGCATAGTATACACTTTTACTTACATTATGCAAGATCATTTATTTACTTATTTAGATTTAAACGAATCCCTTCCTTCAGAAGGCTTTCATTCCATAATATATTCTTTTTTTACTGTGATAAACTGTTTTTTCCTCATTGCTAGTATCAGTATATTCAATTAAACGATTCTTTGTCCTACCTCACCCTCATTTAATTATCATTATTTCCTTTTCTTCTACACTTTCCCATACAGCTTTTCCCTGAGGCTAAACAAAAATTTAGTGGTAAAATACTATTATGTATCTTCCCCATTTCATTTTAACACTTTCAACAAGTTTTACCAATCATCAACTTAGAAATTTTTATGTACAAAATCCCCTTTAAACACACAAAAAAAGATAGATAATTCCAAACCCCGTCGAAGTTCCTATATCCCCGTTATCTGAGATTAACTTCAAAATTTGGAATTGTTCTATCTTAAAAATAGCTGGTTAAAAAAAATGCACTAATGTTTCAATAGCATTATCTTTTTTGATGACATTCCCATATTCTTCAATTATATATATACTCTTTAAACTCGCTTCTCCAAATTCACTTAGAATAGCAATAATTTGTTCTTCTTTAAATGAAGAAATATCGACAAAGCATAAATAATACCTTTCATTTAAATTATATAAAGAACCACCCTTAAAATTGTTTTGCTCTAACTGTTTTACCGCATCTATTACATATTCTATATCTGTAAACTCATATAATATATCCACTGTTTCTTCTACCGTAACTTGCATCTCTAAAAAGCCCTCTGATAATAATTCTTCCGTATCCAATTCAGTTTCAGTTATTGTTAAGATCATTACCATTCCTTGGGCTTTCATGGAAAATATCTCAACAGCTACCGATCCGTGTATCTCCATATCAAATATGTCATTTGCTTCTTCTAACATTTCATGAAAAAAATACTGCCACTTTATCGAGTCTTTCCATATATCTTCCTTGGTCAATCCACGTTCATACAAATCATCTGTGGTCAGATGGATTTTAATTCTGTTACTATTCAATCTCTCCAAACGCATGACTACGCCTCCTGCCTGCTCCTTGAAAAAACTCTTAATTTAGTTTATGAATGAAAGCAGGAATCGGTGAGTAATATTACAAAGTGGAGGATGATATATATAAGAGCCAACCGATTCAAAAAAGAAATATTGGTCAAATCGTAATAATGCTTTAAATTTAATTGTCCATTTGTTTATGTTGAATCTTGATAATATGAGTTTCTGGATGTGCGCCGAGCCTTAATGGAATACTTGTCGTGCCATATCCATTACTGACAAATATAGTAGTATTTCCAACCACTTTCGTTCCTCCTAATTCGTATGGACCAAATCCCAAAATTCGAATTTGGCCACCATGGGTATGACCACTTAACACTAAGGAAATCTGTTCCTTCTCTTCCATCTTTTCCACTATTTTCGGATTGTGACTGACTAATATTTTAAAATCACTATTCCCCACTTGCTCTAACGCTTTTTCTAAATCATCATATTCTAATGAATAATCTTCAATACCGAGCAAGGACCAGCTTTCCCCATCTGCAGATTGAAAAGTTATTGCTTTATTATTCAATAAAATAATATCTTCATCTAGTAATAAAGTCTCCAAAACATCTCGGTCTATCTCGTAGTCATTATTTCCCCAGACAAAATAAACAGGACCGATTTTTTTTAACTTCCGCAAATTTTCGCGTGTCTTCTCTAACTTAACTCCCTTCTCTAAAAGATCTCCGCCTATAATGACTATCTCAGCTACATCCACCGCCTCATTAATAACGGAATCATCAATTGATCTTCTATGGATATCTGAAATAAAGAAAAGGGTGATTTCACGGAAGGAAGCAGGGAAATTTGGAAAATAAAACATCTCATATTTAACATGATTTTCATTTGCAATTTTTCTCATATGTAAAATTAAAGCAATCCCTGCCAAAACAAGTAAAACAAATCCAACTAGTACATATATCATAAAGTCCCCCTAACTTCCCCATCTTACAAAGGATGATGTTTATATTTTAATACACCTCTTACACTTAATACCATTTTTAAGAAAATTTTTCTCTATTCACTCCCCATCTATATAGCTCCTAATGATAAGTAATTTACTCAAGAATTTCTGCTTCTCTTTTTCCTTCCCTTCAGCTATTCATACTTAAACCAAAACGAATTTGCTACTTTATTAAAAGCAAGCATGTAACTAAATCTTTCAACATAAGATGTAAAGTAAATTAAAAAAAGGAGGGAAATCTATGTCTTCATTTTACAGAGAATATCAGCCTTATATCAGTCCATTTGATCCTTGCCCACCCATAAAAACAAAAGTTTTTTCCACACCGCCTAATTTATTTTTAGGTTTTCAGCCACCAAATCTGCCCCAATTTAGTCCAATGGAAGCATTAAAAGCAGGAACATTATGGAAAGCATTCTATGACCCATATTTCAGTCCATATGAAAAAACGAAAAGGGAGTGAAAAGACAATGAAGCAGTTGCCACCAGAATATTATCAATTATTAGAGCAGCTTCAAGCTGTAGACTTTGTATTAGTTGAACTTACTTTATATTTAGATACTCATCATTATGATCAAGATGCCATAAATCAATTTAACCATTATGTAAAAGAAAGAGAAAAATTCAAAAAAATATATGAAAATAATTTTGGGCCCTTATTACAATTTGGAAATAGCCCATCTGGTTCCCCATGGGATTGGGATGCTGCTCCTTGGCCTTGGCAAGTATAAGAAGATATGTTTCTAAATAATTTTGCGATAAAGGAGAATGAAAAGATATGTGGATATACGAGAAAAAATTACAGTATCCCGTTAAAGTAAGTACTTGTAATCCTATGCTTGCTAGATTTTTAATTGAGCAATATGGAGGAGCAGACGGAGAACTAGCAGCAGCATTAAGATACTTAAATCAGCGGTATTCCATACCTGATCGGGTTATTGGGTTATTAACAGATATAGGAACAGAAGAATTTGCTCATTTAGAAATGATCGCGACTATGATCTATAAATTGACAAAAGATGCCACTCCAGATCAGCTAAAAGCTGCTGGACTTGGTGACCATTATGTCAATCACGACCACGCCTTATTCTACCATGATGCTGCTGGAAATCCTTGGACGGCAACATACATACAAGCTAAAGGAGATCCAATCGCAGATCTGTATGAAGATATAGCAGCGGAAGAAAAGGCAAGAGCTACTTATCAATGGATTATTAATATGAGTGATGACCCAGATTTAAATGATAGCCTTCGTTTTCTAAGAGAAAGAGAAATCGTCCACTCGCAACGATTTAGAGAAGCAGTAGAAATTATCAAAGAAGATCGTGCCCAACGAAAGATATTTTAGTATTCGTTTTATATAAATACAGTGCAGAGTTCCAAGTTTTCCATCCAAAGAGAAATCGCAACCTTAATATAGAAATGCTAACCATATTACGTATGATTGTTTCAGCTTTTCCGATAATCACTCGCAGACTGAATACCCTTCTCTCTGCATGGGCTGAGAACCTATTCTCCTCATCTCTGCGTTTCTGCGGGTGACTTTCTTGCAAGCTCCCATACGAGTCTACGTGTATTTTAGTCTGCTTTGTTTTTACCCTAACTACTTATAGATATAAAGCAGATATTTAAATAAGTAACAGGATATGTAATCTTCCACCTAACTAATTGTCACTTTGCTTGATGGAATAAATTGATATCATATGAATCTTTGATTGTATTATATATTTCATGCCGAACGTTCCAAGTCTCACTATTTCCGAATAAATCTTTGCTTTTGTCAATAAATTCACAGCGTAAGTCATGGTATTCCTTTTCCGCTTTATCTCTTTTTTGTCTCAACACATTCATATACCCAAATGCACCAATCAATAGAAATAAGAGATATAAATTTTCACTCTCTTTTACATATACGGAAAACATGACTGCAAATGAATGTGAATATGGTATAGCTATGTGTTTATATAACCAAATAAAATAACAGAATGAGGCAAAGATAGTAAACCACATAATAAGCAAATGTCGATTTTTTAATTTATCATATTTTTTCTTTTTCTCAATGATTTTTATGAGAACCTTTTTCGTCGTACCATCCAAATCATACCTTTCAGGGAAGATTGATCGTTCCAAAGTCACTTCCTCCTTTATATAGCACATTAAGTCTGATTTACCAATAGCGTTGTAATGTATAAACAACAATTTCAACATCTTTACTTAACTATATGTGGAGGAAGGACAAGTTAGAATAAGTTATTATGGTTCAATGATAATTTTCAGCGTTTGCCCTAATTGCACCTGATCTGTTGTCATATTATTGGCTGCTTTAATTTTCCCCATACCATCTCCATTTGGATAATATTTTAAAGCTATTCGATATAAATTTTCACCCTTTGCTACTGTATGGTACACAATTTTTTCATTAGGATTTGTTTGACTAGAATTCTCTTCTTTTTCTTTTTGCTTCTGCTTCTGCTTCTGCTTCTGCTTCTGCTTCTGCTTCTGCTTCTGCTCCTTATCTATCTTTTTCTCTGAATGTTGCTTTTGTTCATTTTGTTCTTTTTGTTCTTTTTGTTCTTTTTGTTTCTCTGCTTCCTTTTCTTTTTCTTCAGCCTTTTCTTCAGCTTTTTCTTTCAAATTATCTTCAGGAATTTCTTCTTCTTTTTTCACTGTTGAATTACTTACAATTACGAGTTCATCTTGATTATTGTCACTATCGTCAGGTGTTGTTTTATTATTAGGTGAGTACCCTTTTTGAATATTTACATTTTCAAATACTCCTGAAGTATTCTCGGTTGATAAAAGATTGGAAATATCTTTCCCATTTAATACTAATAATACAGCTACTGGTAATAAAATAAATAAAAATGCTAACAAGCTAATAATTGGTATCTTTAATTTTTTCTTCTTATTCTTGTGAACAGTACTTCTTGATGGGAGGGAAGAGTCTTGTCTTTCCTCTGTTACTGGTACTTCTTCTTCACTTGTCACTTTCTTTAATCTTTGTTTTTGTAATTGTGCCTGAACTCTATATGGATCCTCTTTCTTCATAAACATCCCATCCTTACAATTCCCCAAAATCCCCTAACAAAGGAGCGGTTATTCCATGACATTCCCCTTGATGTACTCAACTCGTTTGAAATAACTTGAACCGAATAATACAAGCGAGTAAGAAATCAATAAGAAAATGCATAATCACTGTCACCCAGAGATTTTCTGTTACTTCAAATAAGACACCGATAACGAAACTTACCAAAATGACATTCATAAATAAAAAAGGATTAAATAAATAGCGGTAATGCATCATAGCAAAAAGGAGACAGCTTAGCAGCAGCCCTAAATTCGTTTGGATTACTCCTCTAAATAGTATTTCTTCGCAAAATGCTACCATTAATGCGATGAATGCAATATGAAAAGGATTCCTATTTTCAAAGACTCGCTTATTCACACCACCATCATCGTGGTAATGTTTAGAAAATCGTATCATCAAGAAAATATCTATTCCTGTTATTGCTAATCCTGCTATCAAACCAATGATAAAATCTGTCTGTTCATACTTAAATACTGTTGTTAATGGAGGGTTCGATTGAAAAACAAAAATATACAGTATGAAAGTGATGATAAGGAGAAGAAACTGTGTTATATATACATTTTTTATTAAGTCTCGGTCTGACAATTGATTAATTATGGCCGTATATTTTGCTTTATTCATTTATATATCCTACTTTACTATATTTAAAATAAATGCCAGCTGATTCTTCCAATCCACTAGTACCTCGTCATCCTCCATGCTTTTTTTATGAAAGAAATTAGATAAATCTATTCCGCATCTATCACAGCAATTTTCATTTTCTTTGCTTTCGTACTTTTCTCCGAAATACTCTAATATATACCTTCTCCGGCAAGATATAGAATGTAGCCATTCCATTAGATCTTGCACTTTTCGTCTTTTTTCATTTACCCGATTTTCTCTAAAATTGTTATATAAATCTAGAGAATGCAATAGCTCGGAGACCGTTTTATTATTCGGTTCAATATAAGACTCCAACACGCGCCATTGGGTCTCGGTAAAGAGCATTTCTAATTGATAGCCTTCTTTTTTCTGCCATGCTTCAAATGAAGGGAAATTTTTTAAGCGTGCTTTCCATTTATTAATTTGTAATTCGTCCGCCAATTCCGATTCAATCAACTGATAAGCAATCCACTCATCTCCTGGAGTATACAAGATGATGGATACACTCGGTTTGCCATCTCTACCAGCTCTGCCTATTTCCTGAAGATAGGATTCTAATTGTGTGGGCAGGTGATAGTGAATAATAAAGCGAATATCCTCTTTATTTATTCCCATTCCAAAGGCACTTGTTGCACATATAACATCTAATTGTCCTGCTAGGAATTGCTGTTGAACAAGAATACGATCTTCTTGCGTCATGCCGCCATGGTATGCCATTATTCGTTTGGAAGATTTTTCTTTCAAAAACGCTACTGTTTGTTCAGCTAGCTTTTTGCTAGAGAAATACACAATGCCTTGTCCATCAAGCCTTTGAATATATTCTAAAAGCTTATCCATTTTTCCTTGAACGTGTGAGACTTCCTCTAGATTTATAGCAATATTTGCTCGATCGACAGAATAAATGATTTCTTCAACCATTTCTAAATGTAAAGACTTTATGATATCCTCACGAACCGCTTCTGTTGCGGTTGCTGTTAGAGCTAATGTTAAGGGATTATTTATTTTTTGTCGAATCTCCCCTAATTTTTGATAATCCGGTCGAAAATCGTATCCCCACTGGGAAATACAATGTGCTTCATCTATAACGAATAGACTAATTTTCATTTTTTGCAGCTGATCTATGATATGTGGCAATGAAATCATTTCTGGGGATATAAAGATATACTTATATTGCTGAATTTGCCGTAATACTTTATTCTTTTCTGCTGGGTTCAAAAAGGAATTTAAAGCAACGACTCTTTTTTCCCCTTTCATTTTCATTTGCTCCACTTGATCCTGCATTAGTGACAAGAGAGGAGAAATAATAATTACTGTTCCCTCCATAAGCCTGCCAGCTAATTGATAACATAGAGACTTTCCTGTCCCCGTTGGCAGCATCGCTAATGTGTGCCTCTTGTTAAGAATGGATTCTATCGTTTCTTTTTGCCCACCTCGAAAGGCACTTAACTGATAGTAGTTTTTTAAGATTGCTTCTAAATTCATGAAAAATCACCGTATCCTGCCATCACTGCACGTATCTCAAAGTAAGAAACATCTGCTAACTGCTGCTTTATCACCTTTAAAGATTTAGAAGGCGATTTTTCCATACATGCTTTGATTTTTGATATATTCTCGCTGCTCACTAAATTATCTATAGGAAAGTTAGGCACATTCAATAGTATTTCAATAATATGATCTTCAATTGTGCTTTGTTTTAAATTTCTCACACGAACAATTTGCTCGATACTTAACCCCTTTTGGATTAAATTAAATGTTTTAGCCGTTGACTCTGTCAGGGTAAATGGTTTCTTACTTTCTTTAATCATTTGACTTAACAGTGGAAACTCCCCCTTATTAGATAGAATTTTCTCTATCATGTAATGAAGAATAGCAAGGAAAGATAGCTGATAATAGTATGGATCTAGTTCCAATTCTATTGCTGCTTGCTCTGAAGTTAGACCTATTCTATCACTTCCGGTAAGTCGGATAATAAGAATGAGCGGATCTAATTCACTCTCTTCCAGACAGTCAACTATTTCCTGATAGAGATAGCGATTCATTTCACTTCTATCTATAGACGACATAGTATGTAAGGTATTCTTCAACCATAGTTGTGCTGCAGGGTTTCTTTGTATCGGCATATAATGATTACTTTTTTTCGATAAGTGAGAAGTAACTTGTACAAATAATGAAAGTCTTTGCCAATATGGCCCAGTTAATGAATGATATCTCCAGCCTTTTAAATCTTTTGGAAATGGATTATCCTTCAATAATACTTCTAATTCTAGCTTTCTATCGTTTTTAACTAAATAATGATTTTCTCCTGTTTTTTCTAGCCATTCTTCCTTATATAAGGTATAAATTATTTGATCCAGTTGCTCTCTTGTTAATAAAGGGAATGCCTGAAATAAAGAGGTCAGCTGAAAGATATGAATATCTTGGATGGTTTGTGATGACTTTTTTCCATTTAATATATGAAGAATAGAGTAAATAGTTCTTTCTCCATTCATTTTATATAGACAGTTTAAAATGATTATTTTAATAAAGGACATATTTTCCTCTTCCTTCAGTTTGACAAATTTTGTTGAAATTTGTTTGTAACATTTCTTATATTTTACCATGAATTTTATTTTTTAGTGTACTTTGATCACATATCCTTCACATATTTTTCAATAAAAAGGGCTTTAAATATAATGGAAAGCGTTTGAGTTTTTGACTATTTTAAGGAAGGTAGTCCTTACTTTCTACTTTTTATCTTTCTTTTATATTGAAAAGTTAAAGATTCAGTCTTACAATAAGATAATAGTAAGGAGTATGCTAGTCATGTATATACTCCGTATGAATAACACTGGAGGTTTTTTTACTCATGGCAAAATATACAATTGTTGATAAAGACACATGTATTGCATGTGGAGCTTGCGGAGCAGCGGCACCTGATATTTATGACTACGATGACGAAGGGATTGCTTTCGTTATGTTAGATGATAATCAAGGAACAGTGGAAGTACCTGAAGTATTATTAGATGATATGTTAGATGCTTTTGAAGGTTGTCCGACAGATTCGATTAAAGTGAGCGACGAATCCTTTGATGGAGATCCTCTTAAATTCGAATAGCGCTCTTTATCATACACAGAACAGAAAGGGATAATGATTCCTTTCTGTTCTTTTTATTTAAACTGTTTCAGACTGTAGACAAACTCCTTGAAATTTGAGGTTTTGCCTATGGTCTTTTTTGTGACCTTTTTTAATAAGGTGTTGATTTCCGCTACAGGGGTTCGCTTTCCATGGGGCGAGCGCCGAGCCGCTTCGTCGCATACTGAACTGCACCCCAATTATTGGACACCACAAGAATTGGGGCTTTTGTATGGATAAAAGAAAACGGTGGACTATAGAAGAAAAAATATCAGCTATTGTACTATATGAAAGTGGCAAATTTTCCTTTCTTGAAGTTGCTAATCGTATCGGGATCGATAAAAAATCAGTCATAAAGTGGTGGAAGTTATATCAAATGCATGGAGTAGAGGCACTAATGCCCCGAAATAGTTGCACGGTGTATGAACCCTCCTTTAAACTGGAGGTACTAAAATATCGTGTAGAGACAGGGGCATCTTATCTGAATACTGCCACTTACTTTAACTTACCTTCCCCGTATACTATCCAACGGTGGGAGGAGAAGTATAATCGTCTAGGGGAAGTAGCCTTTGTTTCCAGGAAAGAGGAGAAATCTACCATGGAGAAAAAAGGACAAGCAGAGAAAGATGAAATCAAAGAAATAAAGGGAGAATTAGAACGATTACGTATGGAAAATGCGTATTTAAAAAAGTTGAATGCCTTAGTTCAAGACAAGGAAAAGTCACCAAACAAGACAAAATAAAGGTCGTGTATGAACTAAGGCATGAATATCCGGTGAATAAGTTATGCAAAATAGCGAATATTCGTCGCAGTACGTATTACTATGGAGTTAAGTTAATGAATCAGCCAGATCCCGATGAAAATTGGAAAAAGGAGATTACCTCTATCTTTGTTGAAAATAAAGGCCGTTATGGATATCGTCGTGTTTGGAGTGAATTAAAGAACAGGGGATATAAAATCAATCACAAAAAAGTGCAAAGAATCATGAAAATACTAGGCTTAAAATGTATGATTCGATTGAAAAAATATAAGTCTTATAAAGGAGTAGTAGGAAAAACTGCTCCCCATCTATTGAAAAGAGACTTTACTGCAAGAAAACCGAATGAAAAATGGGTAACAGATATCACCGAATTCAAGCTATTTGGCGAAAAGGTCTATTTATCTCCTGTTTTAGATTTATTTAACCAAGAGATTATTACGTATACCACAGGATCTAGACCGACCTATTCGCTAGTATCGGAAATGTTACAAAAGGCTATGAAGCGCTTGCCCAAGAAATATACAAATCTCCTGTTACATTCGGATCAAGGATGGCATTATCAGATGAAGTCTTATCGTGAATCCTTAAAGGAACGGAAAATCACACAAAGTATGTCGCGAAAAGGAAACTGTTACGACAATGCGGTAATGGAGAATTTTTTTGGCATTCTAAAATCAGAGTTTTTCTATTCCATGGAATTTAAAAATAAAGAGCATTTTTTAAAAGAACTAGAAAAATATATTTATTACTACAACCATAAACGAATTAAAACAAAACTAAATGGTCTGAGTCCAACAGAATATCGAACTCAGACCATAGGTTAAAATAATGTGTTTAATTTTTGGGGGTCACTGCATACGCTCCTGCAGGGTCTCGGACTTTCTCGCATCTCCCCTAGGAGTCTCCCCCCTTCCGCTCCAATCAACCTGGTTTCATCAAGTTAGTCTAGAATTTTAACTGCTCTGGTTTAAAATATAGATATTTTTTAGAGGTGAAATCATGCTTTCCAAAACATTCTTCTATTCAAAGAGGTCAAAGTAGAAATGATTGCTTTAGATCAACTTGTTCCACCAAATCACTTAGTTACCAAAAACTCATTCAAAGACATGCATGGGAAAAGTATGTGGAAGAAGCAGATCACCTTCGACATAAACAAGTTATCAAAAAAATTTATGCCAAGCGAAAAGAAACGATTGAACGTGTTTTCGCAGATGCAAAAGAAAATGGCCAACTGGACTTGGGTGAGCCCGGTAACAGCTTAAGAAGAGCATAAAGAATAGATCAAAATACAATAAAATAACAAAAAAAAGACCATAAATTACAAAAGGGGATCAGAATGAAAACATTCTGATCCCCTTTTGTCGACAAACTGAACAATTCAGATAGACACTGAACTGTTTTTTGATTAAACATTCCTAGAAGGGATTTGTTTATTAATCCATACACCCATTTTTGAGAATACTAATGCAAAAATGATAGAAATAATTACTCCTTTTAACAAATTGAATGGAATAATAGCTGAAAGAACCGTTTGTTTTAATAAAGTTGTATCAGTCGGTATTTTCATTAATGTATTATAGAATGGCAGCATAATAAAGTAATTAAACAAACTTAATAATCCCGTCATTATGATAATACTAAGGGCTAAGCCGATAGCCATTCCTTTTTTGGATTTAATCGCATTATACATAAAATAAGTCGGTAAGATGAAAGAAATTCCAGCGATAAAATTCGCGAAATGACCAACAGGAATTCCAGTATCACTTCCGGTTATTAAATAATCTAATATATTTTTAATCAACTCAACTAATATTCCAGCCCCTGGTCCTAAAATAAGTGCGGCAACTAATGCTGGAATATCGCTAAAATCAACTTTTAAATAACTTGGAAATGGTGGGATTGGAAATTTAAGCATCATTAGCACATAGGCTAAACTACTCATCATCCCAATTAAAACATACTTTCTTACATTCATTTTTTTCTTCATTTTTTTCTCTCCTTCTAATTAGGATCCATCTACCTAAGAAGAAAGATTCAGCAATTTTTTAGGAATGCGCCAAATAAAAACCCTCAAGCTCTAGAGACTTGAGGGAGTAATTAAAGGTACGCAAACTCAATAAACGTTCTTAACAGATAATTTGAACGATTGCAGAACCTCCATCTTCTCCCATCCAGACTTTACTGTCGGTTTTGGAATTTCACCAAATCAACCTACCGTAGTAGGGTCACGGACTTTGAGTACAAACTCATCACCGTCGGTCGGGAATTTCACCCTGCCCCGAAGATAGACCAATATTAATTTGTTTTATTACATAAGTTATTATACCCTAAGGAATAAATATTTGTGAAGAAGTTTGCTTATAATTTCAAATTTTGTTCATAAATTCACAAATATATGCCATTTAAACTCAAAAAGAGTTCACAAAATACTATTATATTTATTCCTTAAAAAAATAGTATCTTGTGAACTCTTTTCGCGGTTTTTCCTCCATAAAAGCGAAATTCTGTATCTTTCCATATATAGCTTCTATGTATAATCCTCGCTTGTTTCTCCTAAAAGATACTTACTACTTTTTAAATAAATACTTGCTTTTTTATAGGGTATTGTTGATAGTTCCGAGTTATCCTCTTCTATATTAATTTCCATTTCCTTAATACTTCTCCTTATGTATTCTTCTTCTAACTTCTTTTCTTCCTCGTGAACTAAGTTCGAATGTGGTGTGTGGGTAAGGTTTTCGGATGGCTCTGTTATGACAGCCTCACTCTCTTCCTCCACAGCTATTTTCACAGTCTGCCCTACCTCTACATCTCCTAAAACTAAAATTGGATTAATAGCATTTTCTTTTGCAACAGTCCACTCTTTATTATGTATTTCAAAATGTAAATGAACGCCAGAAGACTGTCCTGTATTGCCCATTTCACCAATTACTTCACCCTTTTTCACCAATTGCTTTTCCTTTACGAATCGTTTATTCAAATGAGCATAGACCGTTTCAAGATCATTTTTATGTTTAACAAAAACAACATTTCCATAAGATTGGGAATAATAAGATCTGGTTACAATTCCTTCATCAACTGCATAAACGTCCTCTCCCAAATCGCCTGCAATATCTATTCCTTTATGTGTACCATTTCTAGTATTAAAGGTATCCGTGATTATTCCTTCACTTGGCCATGTCCATGTTTTTGTTCGTTCCGCTAAGGAGAAAGACTGTGCTTGAGAATGCTTCCCTCCTAAAAACAATAAACTAATGAACAAAAGCATGATAGCAGCAATAAGTATTCTCCTAATATAGTCTCCCATTTGGTATCCTCCTATTCTGTCCGTGTTCAACAGCCTATTTATGACCGTTTTCAGTTGAATACTACCTATTCTCTTTTGGTTGTAAAGTATTGTATCAATGGTTTATAAAGAACTCTTCAAGAAGAGAAGGTTTCTTTAAAAAAGTACTTAACGCGCTATCCTATTCACTTATCTGCATTCTATGTAAGTTTTAACCGCCTGCAAAGATAGAAAAATTACTTGCAGGCAAGTTTCCTATCTGTCCCTATCCAATCTTCTCTTTCAACTTATGAGTACATGTTAATGGTTAGAACTATAGAATGCATAGAGAAAAATGCATATCTATTTTTTATGTATGTGCCAATAGCTGATTTTAATTGGAAAAGAGACACGATATATTGTCTACATTCTTTCTGATTTTATTCTAAGGTAATAAAAAACTTCCATAAAAAAGGAATTTTACGATGAAGTCTAAGGAGGAGATAAACGTAAAAAAGAACAAAGCCATTAGCAGACCGCATATTGGATTTTCGATATTTTCTTTTTTATGTATAGATGACTATGGATATTCATACATAATTAATCAAAAAAAGATGCCTTCTTTCTGTAATTCTTATTGGAAACTAATTTGTAAATTTATTTTAAAACAAAATAGATGATAAGGAATTGTCCTTAACTATACTAACAAAAAGGAAAAAATTGTCTTTTAGGGAGTTAGGCATAAAAATAGTCAATTAATACTAGTAGTAACAAAGCTATTTAAAGGAGAGTTCTGTGTGAAAAAGAATATACAAAGGAGAAGTGGAAGCTTAACAGTTGTGAGTGTGATCGCTGGAGGAGTAGCGGGATGGGTAGTTAATACTAATTTAAGTATTATTAGCGATACTGACATGACTCATTTATATGGAATATCCATTTTTCAGGAGTTATTGTCGGTCTATTGTGGGATATAGCTGATAAGTTAAATAAAGATTATGCATCTCTATTTATATATCAGTTATCTTAAATTTCAATCATTTACTATTATAATTTTGTAGAGTGAAATGACAAAGCGGATCGGCGCTCGCCCAATGGAAAGCGAAGTATATTCAGTCTGCAGGTGATGAAAAAAAGCATTCTTTCTTAAATAAATAAAACCCAGAACAATTATACGAATTTTTTAGGATATACGTATAATTGTTCGGAGTTATATTTGTTGAAATACTTATGTCCCAACCCATCTTAATATGTTTTTTCTCTATATAAAGTGCTAAAGCACGTAAAATGAACTATTGTAATATTATCTCTAATATAACTTCACTAATACAAAAAAATTCTCTTTTATTATTGCTCAATATCAACTTTATTGGCGGCAACCGGAACATCTAATTCTTTCGTTAGCTCAAATCCACCTACTTCTTTAACATTGGTATTCTCAAACTTTACTGTAGAATATTTAAAATCTTTTGCTGTTAATAAAATGGACTCAATTGCATGTAATGTTTTTTGATCTTCTTCCATTTTACTTTCATTAGATAAATGAACAACTAATTCTCCCTTGCTCTCGTCTTTTGAAACCTTATCAATATCAATAGTATCAGGGATGGAAGCTGACAAACCATGTGTGTCTATATTATTTTCCATGGCATCAAAAGCATTTTCAATCGTATCATATGGCTTTTCCCAAGGCACATATAATGCTTGATCATCTTGTTCATCATTCTCTAAAAGAAAATATGCTCTATTCTCTAACGGTTTATACTCAATACTTGTTTCTTCGCGATTTCCTAGTACTGCTCCTAGTTTACCGTCTGTATAAAACTCCATTTTCTTGGCGCCAATGGTTTGTAGTTGCTGCTGAACCATTGTATTAAAAAAGTCTTCGGAATGAGAACCAAAATTTGAAATTCCCTGTTTCACATTTACTTCGATGTAATCATCTTTTAAATCATATGCAAACATCTCTGGACTAATTGGGAAATAGCTGCTTAACTGTTTGTTGACGCCGATTACTTTCTTCACGTTTTCCACATACAAATCAAATCTAGACAGCTTATTTGGATTTTCCACTAAAATGCTGACAGGAACAATGACTTGGACATTTTTATCTGGTATTGGGTACGTTAATAATTCTTGCTTTCCTACCTCATCCTCGTAAATAGCCGATGGGATGAGTGAAGTAGTGAGCCTTTCTCCTTGTTCATCTGTCATGTCATAATTTTCACTTTCAGCGGTTTCAGCTATATCATAGCTTTTATTTTTCATTTCAGCAGAATTATCAGCCATCTTGCTTTCACGCTTAAAAGAGTCCTCTCTATTACTATCAAAGAAGCTTTGACTAATAACGAACAGGAGCATAAGCGTACATACGGTCGCCAGTACGGGCATTATTCTTCGCGATTTCCGTTCGCTCTTCTTTTTCATTTGGATTGTACGAAAGATAAATTCTGGACTTCTCTCATCTTTTATATATGGCATCTGTTTAAGCACCAGTTTTATTTTGTCATCATTCCACTTTTGTTTCGGCATAAGAATCCTCCTTTCCATCATACTCTTCTAAAAAGTTGCGCAGTGCTTTTAAGGCACGGTGCTGGGTTGTTTTCACCTTGCTTTCTGTCCATCCTAGTGCTTTGGCTGTTTCCGCAATAGATAATTCTTGAATATACCGAAACACAATAACCATTCGTTGGTCTACTGTACAATATTGTAAGGCATGATAAACACCTTTTACTTCTTCTGCTTGCAAGGTGATTTCTTCTGGCAGAAATCCTTCTGCTTTTACTTGCTGTTTCGACCAGTCGAATTTATCCATAATACGGTCTTTCCAATTTTTTTGTTTGCGAAAGTGGTCAATTGCGACATTTCTTGCAATACTAAATAACCAGGTTTTCTCAGAGCTTTTCCCCTCAAAGCGATGATAAGATTTAAGTACACGAATATAGACCTCTTGCATTAAATCTTCGGCCGTTTCTTTATGGTTTACCATATAAAATAAAAATTGAAAAACGTCATGATGATACTTATTATAGATTTCATCAAAAACGGAGTTCATCTCATTCCCTCCCCCGTTCACTATATTAGTCGTAAGTTTAACTTATTTAGTTTCACTACTTATATGTAATTATTCTAATTTCCTTTATCCCATTAGTACGTAAACACAAGAAAAGATGCCTGAAAAGTTTGACCTCACAAGTTATATCTGTATGTAATAATTTCATACATACAAAATGGAAAAATAGCTTGCAGGGTCAAATACTTTTTTAGACACCCCATACGTTCTATTATGTTAAATTGTTTCTTGTGAATCAAGAAGAATCGGCACATTCTCTAATTTTCTTCTTTATTTCGAGGTAAAAAGATAAAAAATGTCGTTCCTCGACCATATTTACTATAAACAGATATATCTCCCCCATGGGAATCAATAATATTTTTGACAATAGCTAATCCCAAGCCTGTCCCAGCATTACCTCTTGTTCTAGCTTTATCTGCTTTATAAAAGCGCTCGAAGACATATGGTAAATCTTCCTCTGGAATTCCAGAACCGGTATCCTCTACTTCTAGATACACTCCATAATCATCCGATCTGCCTCTTAAAAAAACTGTTCCACCACTTGGTGTATGGCGCATACTATTATCCATTATATTGGTTAGAACTTGTTCGATACGATCTGGATCAAGTTCGTACTCCCCAATATCCTCCGATATAGAGACAGTAAAGGTGATTTCTTTTTCTTTAGCGATGGCATTAAACTTTCTCGCTACCCGATTAATATATGGGTATAGATCAATTGTTTCCTTCCTTAATTCAAGATAACCTGTTTCCATTCTGGCTAAATCTAAAAATTCATTGACTAAACGACCCATGCGTAATGATTCATCATAAATAATTCGAGCCATCTCTCTCTTTTCTTCCTCTGACTCAGCAATATTATCGACAATCGCTTCACTGTATCCTTGTAACATACTTATAGGTGTTCTTAATTCGTGAGAAATATTGGCTATAAAATCGATCCGTAGCTTGTCTAATTTACGTTCCTCTGTCATGTCGCGAATGACGACAATCGCTCCTCTAATATCCTTCTTATCATATAAAGGGCTGACAATCATTACCCAGTTTCTTCCCTGTAAAGTGATTTCATCTATTTGTTCATTACCAGTATGAACAGCAAGCTGGAACAATTTACGTAATTCTTCTGGGATTTGTGCTTGCATATCACTTAATTCGCCTTTTTCATAATACCAATGCTGCAAAAATTTCTCAGCAGGAGGATTCGTAAGCAATAAACTACCATTTCGATTAAGGGTTAGCACTCCGTCTGCCATTCCACTTAGTATATTATCTAACTGCTCCTTTTCTTGACTTAAGGCGTTCATATTAAAATTTAACCTTTTCGCCATTTCATTAAATGCGATGGAAAGTTCGCCAATTTCATCCTGTGCCATAATGGGAACCTTAGCTGCAAAATTACCTTGGGCAACTTCAAATGCAGCTTCTCTCATCTTCCTTAACGGAGCAGTAATCCTTGTTAGTAGGAAAAAAGCAAAAATCGTTGTTAGAATAATCGCAATAACAGCTGCTAATACAATAAATTTGGCGGTAGATTGTTTAGATTCATTCATCGATTGTAAGGACTGATAAATAAAAACAGCTCCATCCTCTCCATTCACATGGAGAGGGGATCCGACAATCGCTACTTGTTCAGGTGTATTGTCTTTATTGTTTAATTCTGTCCTTACAACTGCTGTCTTATTGCTTGTCACCACCTTGTTTAAGTCTTCATTGCCCTGTATGAAAGAATAAGAAAGTTCTTGCAAGCCACTCTCTGGATAATAATACACTTGATCTGGAGAGGAAACGATGACAGCTCCTGTTGAATGATCAAGTAGTTCTCCTACAATTTCCAAACCTATTTGATTATTATGCTCTTTCATTATTTCCGATATTTTTGTGGCGGTATTTGTTAATTCTGTTTCCGTCTGCTCGGTATAATACTGCTCAAAATACTCAAGAAGCATAATTGTTAGAATCGTTAATACAACGGAGACCAACAATAAAAAAGTAATCCAAAGCTTAAATACTACACTCCGCCAAAACTTCATCCATTGTTAACCTCAAACTTATATCCTACTCCCCAAACTGTTACAATCATGCTTGCTGCTTCTTCTGATACACGGTTTAACTTTTCTCTTAATCGTTTAACATGTGTATCAACCGTTCTTAAATCACCGAAAAATTCATAATGCCATACTTCTTTTAAGAGTAATTCTCTATCGAATACTTTATCTGGTGACTTAGCTAAGAAATATAGCAGTTCATATTCTTTTGGAGTTAAACTTACCTCTTTCCCACTAGCCAATACGCGGTGTGCATCATGATCAATAGTCAATGCTGGAAAGATGATGACATCTTTTGAAGAACTATCGCTTTGCTCAAAAGTCGTTTTGGTAGAGCGGCGTAATAAAGCTTTTACTCGCAGAACAACCTCTCTTGGACTAAATGGCTTTACGATATAGTCGTCTGTTCCGACTTCAAATCCTTGAACTCTATTTACTTCTTCTCCCTTGGCTGTAAGCATAATTACTGGAGTAGTCTTCTTTTCTCTTAGCTCCTTGCATACCTCCATACCATCTTTACCAGGCATCATTAGATCGAGTAAGATAACATCATAATCTGTGTTTAATGCCTTAGAAAGAGCGCTCATTCCGTCTTCCGCTTCTTCCACAATAAACTCTTCTCTTTCTAAGTACATCTTTAGAAGACGTCTAATTCTTTCTTCGTCATCTACCACTAGGATTTTTATTTCTTTCTCCATCGTTCATACCCTCCTAACAAAAATACACGAAACGATTATCTTTTTTATTGTTTCGTTAGCTGCATGTATAAATAAATGCCATGTCTATTTGTAATAGCTATTTATCTTATCGTTTATTATTTATACTGCATTTCTCCAATAACATTGTAATTTATATAAATGATTTATCTAATCTTCCACAATTATTATAGCATTATTATCATGTAGATATTGTTATCATCCATTGCAATATGTGAAACTTTTATGAACATTTTTGTGTAATTTCTGTCGTATTAAGTAGGTAAACATTGTTATGCAATACAAGGATATAGACGCTGGAGAATACGAAAATATATACAGTTTATCCTTTTTTCTTTTGCGCTTCTGCTCTTAGTAATTTCACTTCATGTGCAGTTAATTCACGAGCATCTCCAGGCTGCAAGCCATTTAAATTTAGGAATGAATATCTTTCCCTTTTTAATTTCATTACAGGTGTTCCAATCGCTTCAAACATTCTTCTGACTTGGCGGTTTCTTCCTTCGTGAATCTTCAGTTCGACAATACTTGTTCCTTTTTTCTTATCAACAGAGAGAATTTTCGCCTTGGCAGGGGCTGTTTTTCCATCCTCTAGCATAATCCCTCTTTCGAGTTGCTTTACTTTCTCACGAGCAGGGATGCCTTTGACTTTTGCAACATATACCTTCTCAATTTCTCCTTTTGGATGCATCATAAGGTTTGCAAATTCCCCGTCATTTGTTAAAAGAATGATACCTGAAGTATCATAGTCTAATCGTCCTATAGGATAAATTCTTGCTTCAATCTCAGAAAAATAATCCGTTACAACTTTTCTTCCTTTATCATCATTGACACTAGAAATTACCCCTCTTGGTTTATAAAGGATAAAATAAACTGGTTCTTCCCTCTCAACAGGAATTCCACTTACCTCAATTTTATCATTAGAACCTACTTTCACACCTAGTTCTTTCACTGTTTTCCCATTAACTTTTACTTTTCCGTCAAGAATTAATTCCTCTGCTTTTCTTCTTGATGCAATTCCAGCGTGTGCAATTACTTTTTGTAGTCTTTCCATCTAAATCACCTCATCCAATTTCTCAACAGTAAAAAATGATTGATCATATTACAAAATATTTTATAAGCGTTTATTTTTTATCCTATTATGAAAATAGACTAATTTCAAAACCTTGATCGTTCTTTTTTTGCCATTCCTATGAATTATGACATAAATGGACGAAATTTCAAAGAAATCTTTAAAATTAGGGATCTACTCATTAAATAAGAATTTTTATATAGTTGGTTGTTATTTTTTCTCATTAACCTTAACAATCTTTTAGAACTCTCATAGAAAGAGAAAGAATCTGCCATACAACAAAAAAATGCCTTAGGAAAAGTTCCAATACCCAAACTTTCCCTAAGACATTTTATGATTATTTACCAAACATTAAAGTTACAACTACAATTGCAGCAATAAATCCAATAAGATCCGCTAGTAATCCAACTTTCAAGGCATCCCCCATTTTCTTTATCCCTACTGCCCCAAAATAAACGGTCAATACATAAAGAGTGGTATCGGTGCTTCCTTGTATGACAGATGCAAGCCTGCCGATAAAGGAATCTGGACCATATGTTGCGATTAAATCACTTGTCATTCCCAATGCTGCATTTCCTGATATTGGTCTTATAATTGCTAATGGTGCTACTTCGGAGGGAACGCCGATAAAGTCTAATACAGGCTTAAGAAAACTCATAAAAAATTCTAATGCCCCAGATGCGCGAAAAATGGAGATAGAAACAAGCATTCCAACTAAATAGGGAATGATGGAGAACGCAATTTGTATTCCTTCTTTTCCACCTTCAACAAAGCTTTCATATGTTGGAACCTTTTTAAATGTTCCATACAGTAAAATAAACCCGATGAGGGAAGGAATCATCCACAATGAAATTAAAGATACTATCTCCATCACTCATCACCCTTTTCTCATTCTCTTATGGTAAAAATAGCGATCAATTAAAATCCCGCCTATACAGGAGAAAATGGTTGCAATAATTGTTGGGCCTACTATATCTGTCGGAGAAGCAGAATGGTAATTCATTCTGATAGCAATAACCGTTGTCGGAATTAAAGTAATACATGACGTATTTAAGGCAAGAAAAGTAATCATACTGTTACTTGCTGAATTCTTGCCCCCATTCAATCTTTTCAATTCTTCCATTGCTTTAATCCCTAGAGGTGTTGCAGCATTACCTAACCCAAATATATTAGCAATCATATTCGATAATATATACCCCATTGCTGGGTGGTTTTTTGGAACCTCGGGAAAAAGCTTTGCTACTATTGGTCTAAATAGATTTGTAAGCTTTTGAAGTAACCCAGCCTGTTCTGCTATTTTCATCATCCCCAGCCAAAAAACCAAAACACTTATAAGCCCAATACATATTGTTACCGCTTCTTTTGCTCCAGAAAAAATCGCTTTATTTACTTCATCCATCGTTCCATTAACTGCTGCAAAAACAATTCCTATAATAGCTAGCGCTGCCCAAATATAATTAACCATGCTTGCCAACCCCAGTCATTGCTGTAAACATATTCTTAAAATAATCTAGAAAGCTTTTTGATTCTTTTGCCTTAGTGTTTTTAAAATGAATAGGAACACTATCTACAAGTTTACTATCTAAATATATTTTTGCTTCTCCTACTATTTCAGGTACTTCCTCCTGATTTTTTTCCCATTCTTTCTTCACCTTTGTCAAACTATACTCAACCTTAAATAAATCTTCTTCTTTCTCTGTCACTGGGTATTCTAAATCAGACTTTATATATACTTTATTTTTATAAAATTTATTTTTAACTGTTTTTATTTTCCCTTCCTCAAGTACCTGCACTTTTTTATATGTTTTAAACGCGGTTTCAAACATATTAATATGATCATCCCAGTCATCCGGATCATTTAACGTTACTGCTATATATTCTACTCCATCCTTTTCCGCTGTACTGACCAATGTTCTTTTTGCTCTCTTTGTATACCCTGTTTTTCCTCCTGTTGAATGTTCATATAGACTTGTTAAAAGTTTGTTTTTGTTCCTCCAGACCCGATCCCACTCATTGTTTGTACTTTCCGAACGATAGCTTTTTGTCCCAGCAATTTTTTTATATGTATCATTATTCATTGCGTAACGGGTAAGCAGTGCCATATCGTAAGCTGTAGAATAATGGTCTTCATGATCATCAAGTCCATGGGGATTAGCAAAATGAGTGTTTTTCATGCCGATTTCTTCTGCTTTTTGATTCATTAAATAGACGAAGCCATCTAGACTTCCACCAACAGTTTCAGCAATAGCAACTGCGGCATCATTTCCTGAGCGAAGCATCAATCCATATACAAGATCTTCAAGCTTAATTTTTTCCCCTTCCTGTAAGTAGATAGATGATCCTTCCGTTCTAATTGCATTACTACTAACAGTCACTGTATCCTCTAATTTTCCAGACTCCACCGCAAGGAGCGCGGTCATTATTTTTGTTATACTAGCAATCCTTCTTTTTGTATGTGCGTCCTTTTCAAAAATAACTCGTCCAGAATCTTGTTCCATTAATATCGCACTTTGTGCACTTACATACATTTGTGCACTGCTTTTTTGGGGAATAGCGAGAAACAGAATGGAGGTAATGATTGTAAGAATAATAAGTTTACGTAATTTCATTTAACACAACCTCGTCTCCTTTAATGGTTTGTACAAGTTTATGAAAAAAAAGACAAGCATATGACTAATAAATAGAGCTTCCTAGCAAATAAAATATGCAGTCCTAAAAGGGACTGCATATTTTATAGCATATATCTCTGTTATTTTTAAATTATAGTTATGACTTCCCTTTAATAGGGGCGCCATTTCAATTCACTTGCTTTTAAAAATCGATTTTCAACATCTTTCCAATTAACAATGTTCCACCAATTATCTACATAATCGCCTCTATTGTTTTTGTATTGCAAATAGTATGCATGTTCCCAAACATCAAGTACTAATAATGGAATGGTGTCCCACTGGGTTAACAGCATATGTCGTTCGGATTGAAGAACTTCTAGGCGCCTTGCTCTTGGAGACCATACTAAAAGCGCCCAACCAACACCTTCCACCGCTTTTGCTGCTTCTGAAAAGTGATTTTTAAAAGCATTAAAACTACCAAAATAGCTCCTTATTTCCTCCATTAATGCACCTTTGGGCTTGCCTCCACCATTAGGGCTCATATTATTCCAAAAAATTGTATGGAGATAATGTCCTGAACCATGAAATGCCAGCTCTCTAGACCAATGTTTCACAAGGGCAAAATCATTATTTTTTCTTGCCTCTTTTAGTTTCTCTTCTGCCTTATTCAGTCCTGTCACATAGGATTGATGATGCTTTTGATGATGGAGCTCCATAATCTCCTTTGAAATATAAGGTTCTAGGGCATCATAAGCATATGCTAACTGCGGCAATTGATGCTCTCCGGCTGCAATTGTCGGCTCCTTTATAAATATTGTTCCAAGCTGTTGTCTTTGGGCAAAATAGCTTTCCATTTGTTCATGAAGCTCTTCTGCTTCATGCTGAATTCTAATTAATTCCTCTGTTTCAATTGGTTTTCTTTGAACACCTTCCATTAACTGCGAAAATTTATCAAGCCTTTTCCAAATACTCTCTTCCTTTTGAACTTCTTCCGATTCTAATAACTGCTTTAATTCCTGGTTCCAAATTAACACATTTCTAACATATTCATTATAACTACTCATCTATGTGCCAACTCCATTTCCTCCATTATCGTTCTTATAAAAGGTATGATAAAAGGATGAGCATCATGTCTTTAAATTACCTCTTTACTGATCTTGTTGGATGTACTCTATGTAGTTTTTCTTAAATGCGTGGAATTTGGACACAATTATTCGAGCAAAAGATAAACCTTCTTTTTTAAAATAATAAAAAAGTATCTAAGCCACTGCCTAGATACTCCTTTTTTATTCTTCTATTTGCTGAAACGATTCAAAAAACAAATCAGCCTCTTCTTGATTAAACTCTTCTTCCTTTTCTGTCAATGGAGGTAATTCCCCAATATTCTTTAATCCGAAGTGATCCAAGAATTCTTTGGTTGTTCCATATAGAATGGCTCTTCCCGCTCCCTCTGCTCTACCCACTTCTTTAATGAGCGCTTTTGCTGAAAGCGTATGAAGAGGTCTTTCCGTTTTCACCCCTCTAATTTCCTCAATTTCTGCACGTGTAATCGGCTGCTTATATGCAATGATTGCCAATGTTTCAAGAGCTGCCTGTGATAAGGTAGATGCATGTGGGGATTCCACTAACTTTTTTAGATACTCCGAATGCTCTTTCTTTGTGGCAAATTGATACGTACCAGCGATTTCAATAATAGAAATTCCTCTTGTTTTATCCTTACGATAATTTTTTATTAGCTCATCTATTAATTGTTCTACTTCTAATTGCTCCATATCTAAAACATGCATTAATTGCTTGATCGTTAATCCTTCATCTCCCGCGGCAAAGAGAAGACTTTCAACGATTGCTTTCCAATCATTCACTTTCAATCTGTTATTCAACTTCCTTTCCCATTACAAAAATATCTGCAAAGTTTCCTTCTTGTTCTACAAATATTTGTCGACGCTTTAAAAGTTCTAAAATTGCCAAAAAAGTCACGACAATATGTGATTTTGTGGCGACTGGAAAAAGGTCTTCAAAAGATGTTCTCTCTCTTCTAGTTCTTAAAAACCCGACAATTTCTTCCATTCGACTTTCTATTGGAATTTCTTGCCGCGTGATTTTTGTTGCTAACGGTGACTGTAACTTTTTACGTTTTAGCAATTTTTGAAAGGCAGCAAGCATATCATATAAAGAAACATCTAACTCTTGTTTGATGCTTTCTTCATTACTTACGTTAAAATCTGATAAATCACTTGGAGGTCTCGTAAATATAAGCCCTCTTTCCAATTCCATCTCTTTTAGATCATCTGCAGCCTCTTTAAATTTACGATATTCTACTAACCTCTCAATTAGCTCTTCTCGTGAATCTTCTTCCGGCTCATACATTAAATCGTCATCTAATAACTCTTCTTCATGCTTTGGTAAAAGCATTTTACTCTTAATCGCTAAAAGAGTTGCTGCCATCACCAAAAATTCACTCGCTACGTCTAATTGTAACACTTGCATGGCATGAACATAATCTAAATATTGTTCGGTAATTTCTGCGACGTTAATATCATAAATATCAATTTCCAATTTATTGATTAAATGAAGAAGTAAATCTAATGGTCCTTCAAAACTATCAATTTTCACATTATATTGCATTATTCTCACCAAAATCCTAATAGAATCCCTTTAACTTAATAATGATAGTATTAATATAAACGAAACACAATAGTTATCCAACAGAAAAATCACCATTTCCCTAATTTTAAGTCTTATCGTTACATTTTTTATCATTTATCGATATAATAACAGACATGTAATGGATCCTTTAACCCCATTTTAATTTCAGTAAAGAATAAGGAGATAATAATGTATCCAAATGAATATATAGAGTTTCTTGTACATTTTCATTGCGATCAAGATTATTTTGAGTGTCATGAAATTTTAGAGGAATATTGGAAAAAAGTCGATAGTGGCAATAAAGATTCTATTTGGGTAGGATTTATTCTCTTAGCAGTATCTGCCTATCATCATCGCCGAAAAAATTTTAAAGGAGCAGAAAAAACGCTTATAAAAAGCATGCAGTTATTAGAAAAGAAGCAGGAAATAATTAAGAAATTAGGTCTCGATGCTTCAAAATTACTTCTTTTATTAAAGCTACAAGAAAAGCATATTAAACAGCAACATGCCTTCTGTACCTATCATTTACCATTTACAGACCCTAACTTAGAAATGAACTGTATCGAATCAGCACATATAAAGGGACTGAAATGGAAAAATAGTGAGCCGGTTCCTTTTGAAATCATTCATCGTCATATAAGCCGAGATAGAAGTATGGTTATAAAGGAACGAGAAAACGCACTGCTTCAAAGAAAACAAAAGGATAAGCACCTTTAATAGTGCCGTCCTTATCACAAAAGAGGTGTTTTCTTAAAGAACCAATTCAATGGATTCTTCCTAGAAAACACCTCTTTTTTATTTATCTACTTGAACACCATCGTTACACTTAGATAAAAAATTGACAATTAATTCATTTGATTTTAATGTACGGTTCGGATAAAGACCTTTAACAGCTTGAACCATAGCTTTTCCAACACCTTGATGGCGATGAGATGGATTAACAGTTATATGCTGGATGGTAATGGAAGATTCATCTTCAAAGATAACGCCTATTAAGCCAATAATATCTTCCTCTTCCTTCCATAAAAATAATTGCCAATTTTCTTCCGACTCATATTGTTTAATTGTTTGTTGTAATACTTTTAAATCTTTTTCTGCAGGCATAAAAGAAAGCAATCCCATTGCAATCTTTTCAAATGCCTTTTTATATCGAATAATCATTAATATCCCTCATTATTTTTAAAACATATTCACTAACAGTTTTCCCATCAAAAATAAGATTCAATCAATCTCCTGATGTTAAATTAAAAATTTTTCATCTGTACGAAACTGAAACGAATTTTTACCATCCTCTTCCTTTTTGTAAGAATCATTTAGGACCGCCCCAAAAATATGATAAATGTTATTGGTTCTATCATACATAAATTAGCGGTATTCTTCAATGAAAATCTTTTAAGCATAAGGATTCATTCTATCCATGCCAAATTACCCTTATAGAGATAATACTATTTATCCAAGTCTTTCTTCCGTATACATCTTTGAAGAGAATTTTTTGAGGACTTCTAAAATTCTGCTTGTCCCTCCTCGTCTTCATTTCTAAATAGCTAGCCACTAAATATTTTAAACATTTATTACTATTACCGTTCCCTTTACTAGCTTTACTTCTTAATATTCCTGCCCGTTGATTGCTTTCTTGTTAGCCCGAACAAAGCAACTCTGAATTCTATACATAAAGATATTGAGAAAATAACTATCTAGCTTCTAAAAGGAAAAAACATTTACTTTCCAATCTAAATCAAATTATTTACCACTTTAAATTTATTTAATACTATATAAAATATGCATATATATGTTAAAAAGCTACACAAAAACTTCATTTTTTCAGGAGTTACGGTGAATAATAAAGGGAAAGAAGACAATAAAACTAAAATAAGAAACTTATTGTAGTTGAATTACGTCTATTAGATGTAGTTATTTTAGATCACGGAAATTTATGCTATTTTATCAAATATGGATAGCGCTACTTTTCACCTAGTTCTGCAGAAGGAAAACAGGAGGTAAACGAATGAAAAAAAATAAATGGATATGGATGGTTCTAGCTTTCTTACTATTAATACCGATTCCAGCTTATGCTGATGTAGCAGTTGGGGACATGATTGTTACACTTGGTGAAAACTTAACAGCCGAACAAAAACAGCTTTTATTAACTGAAATGAAAGCACCTGAAGATGCAGAAATTATTACTGTTTCTAATAAAGAAGAGCATCAATATTTAGGAAAGTACATTTCAAAATCGTTAATTGGTACTAGAGCAATCTCTTCTTCGGCCATTACAATCGGGGACAAAGGTACTGGAATTCAAGTTACTACCAAAAATATTAATTGGGTTACGGACGAAATGTATATTAATGCCTTGATTACTGCCGGGGTAAAGGATGCAAAAATTTATATTACTGCGCCTATTGAAGTTTCTGGTACAGCTGCATTAACAGGAATTATTAAAGCATACGAAGTCTCTACAGATACTGTTATCCCAGAAGACGTAAAGCAAGCTGCCAATGAAGAGATGGTGGAGACAGCTAATTTAGGGGAAGATATTGGCCAAGAGGAAGCCACTGCTTTAATGGCTAAAGTGAAGGAGCAAATAGCAGAGCAAAAACCAAAAACAGTTGAAGAAATACAAACAATTATTCAAGATTCTGCTAAAGAATTAAATATCAGTTTAACGGATGAACAGCTTCAAAGTCTTATTTCCTTCTTTAATAAATTAAAAGAACTTAATATTGACTGGAATCAAGTTGGAAATCAGCTGAGTGAAGCAAAGGATAAATTAACGGGCTATTTAGAAAGCGAAGAAGGAAAAGGATTTTTAGCAAAGATTAAAGAAGTCTTTACAAGTATTGTTGAAGCAATCAAATCTTTCTTCTCTTAACTATTATTTACTCAAGTAAAAAAGGGAGTCTTAGCGACTCCCTTTCAGATTGAAGACAAAAGGCATTTGCGAAAGCTTTCTTTCCCAAATGCCTTTTTGATTTTTGAATTTCTTCTTAGAATCTATCTTAAAAATATGTGTAAATTACCTATTATTCATATTTTTCATGCCATTTTTGGACTTACCCAAGTCCAATTGGCTAATTTCTTAAGATTTATTGCAGCAAAAGTTAGCATCGCCTGCATGGACAATTTTTTAAGTCCCCGTAGGGTTGTCCATCGCATACCATGCTTTTCTTTTGCATCTGCAAAGACCCGTTCAATGGATTCTTTTCGACGTGCATATATTTCTTTTACTTCTTGTTTATGACGAAGGTGTTCGGCCTCTTCTAAATAGCCTTCCCAGATATGGCGTTGGATTAACTTTTGATGATTTTGACTCTGAGTACACTGTTCTAGTAAAGGACACTTTGAACACTTCAAGGGATTGGATTTGTACTGCCGATATCCTTCCTTCGTGGTTGTTGTGTATGATAATATCTCTCCTTGCGGACAGATATAGCAATTATAGTGCTCATCATAAACGTATTCATGTTTACGGATGAACCCTTCCTTTGTTTTTGGTCGAGTATAAGGAAGAGCAGGAGTGATGCCATTCTCTATAAGAAAATTACAAATTGCAGGAGTCTTATATGCCGCGTCAGCAGCAACAGCTAAAGGTTTCTTTACTTTATCCATTATTTTCTCTACTAATGGTTGAAGCATATGACTATCATGAATGTTTCCTGGCGTTACAATGGAGCCTAACACAAAACCATTCCGGTCAGTAGCAGCATGAAAAGAATAAGCAAACTGTTTTGTCCTTTCATCTTTTACGTAGTACCCACTTTCAGGGTCAGTAGTACTTTCCTTAATCTCCTTTATCTCTTCCTTTTCAAACTTTTCAGGTGGAAAAGGTTTCTTTCCGTTATCAATACGGTCTTGATTTAATTCAGCCTGAAGTTTCGCTTCATAAGCTCGAGTTTCTTTTCTTACTGTTTTCTTTTCAAATTTACGTTTATTAGCACTAGCTTTAACATGAGTTGAATCAATAAATACATGATCTGCGCTCAATAAACCTTTATCTGTAATCTCTTTTAGAATACGATAAAAGATTTGCTCAAATAGATCGGTTTCTTTAAAACGACGCTCATAATTCTTACCGAAGGTAGAGAAGTGAGGAACTTCTGTATAAAAACCGAATCCCAAGAACCAGCGATATGCAACATTTGTTTCAATTTCTTTAATGGTTTGCCTCATAGAGCGTATACCAAATACATATTGAATAAATGTCATTTTAATCAATACAACAGGATCAATACTCGGACGGCCTAGTCTTGAATAGAGTTTTTCAACCAATGGATAAATGAAGGAGAAATCAATAGCAGATTCAATTTTACGCACCAAATGATCTTGTGGTACTAATTGGTCAATTGCGATTACTTCTAACTGATCTCTTTCAGAATTATTGTTTCTTGTCATCATTATCCATCACCTCTTAAAATCTCTTATTAAATATTTTAAATTAAAAAAGACTGTAAGCAAACTCAATTTTATCGAGTTTGTCTACAGTCTGAAAGGGAGTCTTAGCGACTCCCTTTTTTAGCTTTATTTTTTTAATGAAGCTGTTTCTTTTAATGGCAAGTCTAAGCGTAATAAATCTTCAAATGATTCTCTCTTCACTACCAATCTTGCTTCTCCACTTTCCACGAACACAACAGGTGGTCTTGGGATTCGATTATAATTGTTTGCCATCGAATATCCGTAAGCTCCTGTACAGAATACAGCAAGTACATCATGATCGCCTGCTTTAGGTAAAGGAAGGTCCCAAATAAGCATATCTCCTGATTCACAGCATTTTCCTGCAATGGAAACCGTTTCATCTGGGGCTTGCAGCGGTTTATTTGCCAGCACTGCTTCATATTTGGCCTGATATAAAGCAGGACGAATATTATCGCTCATTCCTCCATCAATTGCTAAATATTTTCTAACATTCGGTACTTCCTTTCGTGAACCGATTTTATATAAAGTCGTTCCTGCATCCCCTACAAGAGATCTGCCTGGCTCAATCCAAATTTCCGGCATTTGCATTTCTAAGTTGTTTACTTGTTCTTTTACTTCCTTGATAATTACTTCTACATACTCAGCTGGCTGAATAGGCTGGTCTTCCTCGGTATAACGAATACCAAATCCACCACCTAAATTTAATACTTTTGATTCAAAATGATGATTGGCTTTCCATTCTGATAAATGTGCCATTATTTTTTGGGCAGCGAGAACAAAACCTGTTGTATCAAAAATCTGAGACCCAATATGACAATGAAGACCTAGTACCTCTATGAACGGCGATTTAATCGCTTCTAACAACGCTTTTTCTGCTTGTCCATTTTGTAAATCAAACCCAAATTTAGAATCTTCTTGACCAGTTAAAATATAATCATGAGTATGTGCCTCAATTCCAGGCGTCACTCTTAGTAAGACTGACATTTTCCTATTTTTTTCTTCACATAGTTGAGTAAGCATTTCAAGCTCATAAAAATTATCGACAACAATGCAGCCAATCTGTTTGTCAATTGCCATCAATAGTTCTTCTTTACTTTTATTATTCCCATGAAAATGGATTCTTTCTACAGGGAAATCTGCAGCAATTGCAGTATATAACTCACCACCGGAAACTACATCTAATGATAAGCCTTCTTCGTTTGCTAGTTGAACCATTGCTATAGTAGAAAAAGCTTTGCTTGCATATGCCACTTGCGCTTTTACTCCAAGCTGATCAAAAGTCTCCTTAAAACCTTTCGCCCTTTCTCTAATTAATTCAACATCATATACATAAACAGGTGTTCCAAATTTTTCGACTAATTCCAGTGTATCGACTCCACCTATTTCAAGATGACCTGCATCGTTCACTTTTGAAGTTCCGTAATAGTGCATGGATTCCCCTCTATTCTTCTATAAAATTATATCTCCTATTAAAAACAGACAGTCTACTTAACGAAGAACTTGTCTGTGTGTGAAACATATAAATATCATCATAATTAACATTAGTCTCACTGTGATAAACTTGTGAAAGGAGCGCTAATGAAAGTTTCACTTTATTAATAACTCTGTTTAATTATCCAAATGTACCATAAATTCAGCCAATTCTCAAGTAGCTGTTCAGCTAATTTAACAAAGGAGCGGACAGATTATTCCCTCTATTAATAAGAAGTAATCTGTCCGCATAAATATACTTTTACTACCTCTTAAATCGATCCTGTGGATGCAAATGACTTGGTCTAATTTTATTTCCTGGAACCGCACGGCGAATGATAATTTGGGCCAAAGCTATTGGATGAAAAGGAATAAATGGCCATAGATAAGGCACATTTAATGTTGTTGTTCGAATTAAGAATAGAAGATACAGGGTCATTCCAATAACAAAGCCAGGAGTATGAAAAATAGCTACAACGATTAACAAGACAAGCCGAACAATTTTGTTAGCGATCCCAAGTTCATAACTAGGTGTAGCAAAGTTACCAATTGCAGCAACTGATACATACAGAATAACTTCTGGAACAAATAGTCCTACATCAATCGCAATTTGCCCAATGAGAACAGCTGCTATCAATCCCATTGCGGTTGACAATGGTGTTGGTGTATGAATGGCCGCAATCCTTAAAAATTCAAGCCCGAGGTCTGCAATGAAAATCTGTACAACAATTGGAATGTTTGTTGTTTCATTTGGTCCGATAAAAGCAAGCCTTTCTGGCAGCAGGGATGGCTCCAGCACAGCTAAAAACCAAAATGGCAGGAAAAAGATAGAGGCGATAATCCCTAAAAACCGAACCCATCTCACAAAGGTTCCAACCATAGGTGATTGTCTATATTCCTCTGCATGCTGCAAATGATGAAAAAAAGTAGCTGGTGTTATAATGACACTTGGAGATGTATCGACATAGATAATGACATGGCCTTCTAATAAATGAGTTGCAGCTACATCTGCTCGTTCCGTATATCTTACGAGAGGATAAGGATTATAGCCTTGCTTTAATAAAAACTCTTCAATCGTTTTATCAGCCATTGTTAGTCCATCTGTTTTTAAGTTTTTCATTTCCTTTTTTACAATTTCAATTAAATCAGGATCCGCCACTCCATCAATATACCCTACGGCAATATCGGTTTTAGAACGCTCTCCCACTCTCATAATTTCAAAGCGTAATCGTTCATCTCTAATTCTTCTTCTTGTGATGGCAGTGTTTACGATAATATTCTCAACAAACCCATCACGTGAACCTCTGACTACCTTTTCCGTATCGGGTTCTTCTGGCATTCTTCCTGGATAACTTCGCACATCAATAATAAGACCATGATCATAACCTTCAATAACAACTGCTACTAATCCAGACAGAACTTGGTCGACTAATTCATCCATTTTTTCAATAACTTGTACACTTTGGTGGACCAATTGATTCTGAATAATATCAAATGTATCTCTTGCTTGTGATTTACGATCCGCATCATTTAAAAATAGTAGCTGCTCCAATAATTCTGCAATCAACACACTATCGCATAATCCATTTACATAATATAAATTAACTTCTTTTCGCATTACTTTAAATTTTCGAACACCCAGATCGAAGCTAGTTCCAAGCCCGACCCGATCCTTCATATACTTTTCGATTTTATCTAGTTCTTCGTATATTTTGATCTTCTTTTCTGTCTTGCTGCTCATAAAAACCACTTCTTTCTAAAATATATTCTACTGCTTTCCGTGTAATCGGGGCGCCTTTTTCATAAGAGTCCTTTTTCCCCATCTTCCCAATGTCCCCAATACCAACAACAAGGGGAAGATTTAATTCATCTAGAATATACACAGTATCTCCATTAACTCTTCCTAACTCCATTTCTGGAATTCCATATTTGTCAACACCATATGGCGTCAATTCACCATCTTGGTCGATGGCAACATCTATTTTTGTCCATTCCTCTCGTCTTGTTCTGCTTGCTACTGCAAGTACTCCCAAGACTTCTAAATCAGGATGAGTAGCTATGTACTTTAGTGCATTCTCGCCATTTCCTTCTCCCACAAAGCCGCTATCATCAAACATGACTAAGACTGGATCATTTTTTGCTTGCTTAATAAAAGATAATATTTCCTCTCCGCTATGATTACTTGGATTACCGAAGGAGGTAGAAATACATCTTCCCCCAATCTCCTTTGCAACCATTTCAACAGCTCTTCTGGCATATTCATCTCCATCTGTTATAAGGATTACCTTTCTCCTATTTTCCATTTCCCATACTTCCTTTCTGTCTCCATTACATTCAGCCTCAAGGAATAAAATATACCCAATGAAATAAGGAGCCAAAGATCTTACCAAATACAAGAGCCATCATTAATACCAATAACTTGTCATCAATTCCAATTCGCTTTGCTAAAAGGGGGAATACATCCAGCACTTCTGTTAATGCTGCTGCTATCATCCCAATATAAATTCCTCCAGCAATGCCCATTATGATAAGCAGAAATGATGGTAAGGAAAAACTAGGTTCTCTCAAAAAAGCAAGTGTCCCAGAAACAGCTCCTAAAACAGCAGCCCATTCATATGCATAAATCTTACTAAATGTTTTTGTTAGCTGTGTCAGTCTTGGGATAATACCGAATACGGTTAAAAAGGCAACGTAACCAGCCCCAACGGTTATTCCCCACGCTAAACCGACAAAGATTACAAATAAGATATTAATGATCATCTAGTTTTTTTATGCTTTCTTTATTTTCATGCATAATCATGTACTGATCTAAGGACTGCTGATAATTGAATACTTCCACTTCTAATGGACTAGGCTCTTCATTAAGGCGTTTCTTAAACACATGGTTGAAAAAAATGACCATTCCAAGACCTAATCCTACAGAATAAGGAATCTGAAAAATTAATGGTTTTTCAATCTCCTTCCCTGTAATCATTTTATAAACTCTCTGATGAACAGATTGCATGCTTACATCTTCATGAAAGTTCATAATCGTTAATCCAGAACCAATAAAAAGTAATAGCCAAACCAAGATAAATAACGGAAGTGTCACTTTTCTCTTCTTAAAAACAACCTCAATGATCGTTTGAGCTGGTCCAATTAGTTGGATTTCAACTTCTTTATGGATTTTTTTAATTTCACGAATAACTAGCGTACTATCAATAATGATTATATTCTTATCTTGTTCTGTAATATGGTATAGACATACATCCTTTAGTGTAGACAGCAATTCATCTGTTGCAATTATTTGTGCAAGGTCTTTCAGAAATATCCGTTCATTTGACTTTTTTTGAATGCGATGTCTCATTCTGATATATATTGTCTCTGCCATTTTTTCACGTCCTAACACGTTGTTTTCACCATGACTGTAGTATTCGATTATCATGATAAAATTATGAAAGTCTGTTAAATGGTAATTTTTTCACTTTTTATATAAAAACAAAATAGCCGCTAATCCACGATGCGGACTTGCGGCTATTTCCTTTAAAGATCCATTTGCTCTTTCATTTGTATTAATATTTTTTTCTCCAGCCTAGAAACTTGAACTTGAGAAATCCCTAGCCTCGTTGCTACTTCGGATTGAGTCTGATCTTTATAATATCGTAAATAAACAATCAGACGCTCTCGTTCATCAAGCTCCCTAATAGCTTCCTGTAAAGCAATCTTATCAAACCATTTTCCTTCATTACCATCATCTATTTGATCCAGTAATGTAATGGGATCGCCATCATTTTCATAAACAGTTTCATGAATCGAGGATGGCGCTCTTGCAGCTTCTTGTGCGAGAACGATATCTTCTGGAGGTATCTCTAAAAACTCGGAAAGTTCCCCGACTGTTGGTGTTCTGCCATATTGCTTCGATAACTCGTCCTTCGCCTTTCGAATTTTATTACTTAATTCTTTTAACGATCTACTAACCTTTACCGTCCCATCATCACGGATAAATCGTTGAATTTCTCCGATAATCATTGGTACTGCATAGGTAGAAAATTTTACATCATAGCTTAAATCAAATTTATCAACTGATTTTAATAGCCCGATACATCCTATTTGAAATAAATCATCAGGATCATATCCCCTATTTAAAAATCTTTGCACGACTGACCAAACAAGACGCATATTTTTCTGAACGATAGTATCTCTTGCTGATTGATCTCCATCTTGGCTTCGCTTTATTAAGTCCTTGACTTCATGGTCTTTTAGATACGTTTCCTTCTTATCTTTCTTTACCTCCACATCCATAGACGATTCTCCTTAATTGCTTAGCATTTTGCTTTTCATTAAATGCTTACGCAGACGAATCTCTGTTCCGCTATCTGGACTTGACTGAATTTCGATTTCATCCATAAAATTTTCCATGATGGTAAATCCCATACCAGATCGTTCAAGCTCTGGTTTTGTCGTAAATAATGGCTGTCTTGCTTCCTCTACATCGAAAATTCCTTTCCCTTCATCTCTGATGGTTAAATCAATGTATGAATCTTCTAATATAACAGAAATATAAACAATTCCATTCGGATCATTTTCATAACCGTGGATAATGCAGTTAGTCACTGCTTCTGAAACAACTGTTTTAATTTCCGTTAATTCATCCATTGTTGGATCTAACTGTGTAATAAATGCAGCAACCGTTACACGTGCAAATGATTCATTCTGGCTGAGTGCGCTAAATTGAATGTGCATTTCGTTTCTCATCTTAAGCTACCCCCAATCGTTGTAGGGCAAATTCTTCATTTGTTTCCAGCTTCATAATTTTAAACATGCCAGACATATCAAATAAACGCTGAACGCTTGGGGAGATAGCACAAATGACCATTTCTCCTCCAAGCTGTTTAATTTGCTTATATCTTCCCAATATAACTCCTAAGCCAGAACTATCCATAAACGTTAAATGTTCAAGATTTAACACGATATGACGAATACTATAGCTCTCGATTGCAGTTGTTGCTTTTGTCCGTAATTCTTCTGCATAGTGATGATCCAATTCCCCAGATAGGCGTATACAAAGTACATTATTTTTTATTTCCAACTCAATATTAAGACTCACTAGAATAGCCTCCTTATTTGGTTTAAAGAAACTATTCTAGGTTTTCATGCAATTTCCTTCTCCACAGACAAAACTAGTGTTCTTTCGCTAAAAACAGAAGGAATATAAATGAATTCGACAAAAGAAATAAAACTATTCTGTTTTTGTAAACATTCCTGCAGAGCGTTTAAATAATGTCCACCATTTTGCTGATTTCACTTCTTTTTGTGCTACCAACGGACTTGTCACAAGGGTTTTCCCGTCTTTTTTATAGGATATTTTTCCAATTTCCTGCCCTTTTTCAATTGGAGCTTTTAATTTTTTATTCATCGTAATTTCCTTCTCTAATTTATCGATTTGCTCCCCTTTTTTCGTTAAGATAGAAATTGGTTCGCTCGTAACGGCTGTCACTTCTTTCTCTGATCCTTTGCTTACTTTTACTTTACCAATCGCTTCTTCTCGTTTATGCAAAGGATGTGTTTCATATTGACTAAATGCATAATCCAGCATTTTTGTTACTTGAGCATTTCTTTCTTTCGAGGTTGGCGCACCGAAAACAACTGCAATTACACGCATTCCATTTTTCATAGCAGTTGCGGTTAAACAATATTTTGCTTCAGCTGTAAATCCTGTTTTTAATCCGTCCACGCCTGGATAAAACTTAACAAGACGGTTTGTGTTAACTAGCCAAAACTTCTTATCAGTATCTTCTCTTAAATAATCTTCATATGTGCCAGTAAATTTCGTTATATCTTCATATTTAAGCAATTCCTTTGCCATTAATGCCATATCTTTTGCAGAACTGTAATGATCTGTTACTGGAAGTCCTGTCACATTTTGAAACTTGGTGCTTTCTAAGCCTAATTCTTTTGCTTTTTCGTTCATTAATTGAACAAACTCTTCTTCAGATCCTGCTAATCTTTCCGCAACTGCTACAGCTGCATCATTTCCAGATCCAATGGCAATTCCTTTTAACATTTGCTCGGTTGTCATCTCTTCCCCAGGTTCAAGGAAAATTTGTGAGCCTCCCATAGATGCCGCATGCTCACTTGTACGTATTTTCTCATCTAACTTTAATTTTCCTTGATCAATTGCTTCCATGATCAGAAGCATCGTCATTATTTTTGTCATACTGGCAGGAGGAAGTTTTTCCTCGCTGTTTTTTTCATACATAATAGTTCCTGTATCTCGATCAATTAAAATGGCTGATTTTACATTTTCAACTAATTCTTGCTTTTTCTCAGCAGCTAAAGTGCCCGGTGCCAAAATTGATGTCATAAAACAGGTAATGATTAACAATGATATGATGCGTTTCATCTATTGACCCTCCATTCTATATAGCATCCATTTTTTCCAAAAAAAACAAGTTTATACAGCCAATGAAGAATATTCATGAAATAATTTGAATAGCACTAAAGGAAGATAGAATGTTTCATGCATTTCATAGGTATCGTTAGGCTAGTTTACTGATCTAGGTTATAATGAATAGAGTTCAAAGGAGGATAACAATTGATTCATTTAAAGACACCTGAGCAAATTGAAAAAATAAGAAAAGCAGGAGAAATTCTTGCTGATTGTCATAAAGAAATTAAAAAGTTAATCAAACCAGGCATTACTACGGAAGAAATCGATGCATTTGCGGAAAACTTTATTTTACAAAGAGGAGCCACTCCAGAACAAAAGGGCTATCACGGTTATCCTTTTGCAACTTGTGCATCTATTAATGATGTAATCTGTCATGGTTTTCCTTCCAAAAGCCCCTTAAAAGATGGAGATATTGTTACGATAGATATGGTAGTAAACTTAGATGGATGGCTTGCTGATTCCGCCTGGTCTTATGCGGTTGGGAATATCTCCGAAGAGGCAAAAAACTTATTAAAAACAACCGAAGAGGCATTATACATAGGGATAGAACAAGCGGTCATTGGAAACAAAGTAGGAGATATCTCCCATGCCATTCAAACGTTCGCTGAAGCAAAAGGTTATGGGGTAGTGCGAGATTTTGTAGGACATGCGATTGGCAGAGAAATGCACGAACTCCCACAAATCCCTCACTATGGTCCTCCACACGTTGGGACACCTCTTAAAGAGGGGATGGTTATTACCATTGAACCAATGCTAAATATCGGTATGTATCATGCCAAGGTTGATTTGGATGGATGGACAGCACGAACTGTTGATGGCAGCCTTTCTGCGCAATATGAACATACCTTAGCCATTACAGCTAATGGACCAGTAATCTTAACGAAACAATAAGGGGAAACACCCAATGGCAGATTGCAAGCCATTGGGTGTCTTTTTGTTGTCCTGAAAATATTTATATATTAAATACAAAAAAATGAACTTTTTAAACGATAAAATACTCTTATAAGCGAGAGGTGAAGACATGAATGATGAACAACTTGTACAGAAGGCAAAAAAGCGGAATAAAAAAGCCTTGCTTCAATTAGTGATGCAGCAAAAAGACGATTATTATCGTCTAGCATATTCCTATATGGGGAATTCTCATGATGCGATGGATGCAATGGAAGAAATGATCATCATCTTATATGAGAAAATTGCTCAGCTCGAAAAAATTGAATCTTTCTATAGCTGGAGTAAAACTATCTTAGTGAATATTTGTAAGGGGAAATTAAAAAAGGAACGTAGAGAAATAGTTATGGATGACTTAGAGCAGCACAATCTTTTACATACAACCGATCCCTATAAATATTCAGTAGAAACACTAGACATTGTACAATTATTAACAAAATTACCCCCAGTCCAAGCGGAAGCAATCAAGCTAAAGTACTTTCACGATTTCGATAATGAGACGATTGCCAGCATCATGAAAGTATCTACCGGCACAGTAAAATCCAGAATACACAATGGCTTAAAACGATTAAAGAAGATATATGGAGGGGAAGACAAGTGGAATCTTTAGAGGATAAACTACTAGAGGAAAAAAAGAAAATCGCAGAAATAACAGCTCCGCCAGAATTAGAACAGCGACTAAGCAAAGCACTTTTTGATAAAAAAACAAACTCCCCTAACCTAAAGAGATGGTTTCCCTTATCTGCTGCTGCAATAATTCTATTAATTTTTATGACGTATCAATCAAGTGCATTGGCTTATTACGGCAAAAAACTGTTAGGATTCGATACCATTATGAATCAATCCTTAAAAGATTTAAATGAAAAAGGATTTGGGCAAAATATTGAGAAGTCCTATCTATTAGAAAATGGTACTGTATTAACAATCAATGGACTTATGTCCGATGAAAATAGATTGGTTGTTTATATTACATTAGAAAATAATAAAGGCTTGCCAAATGATCTAGATCACATTTTTTCACCAAGGAACATTACTGGCTTTTTTACAAATGCAAAAATGAATAGCTCCGTTTTTGAAAAAAATGATGACAAAACAAAAATCACGGGAATATTAAATTTTGATCCCATTAATGCTTTTTCGAAAAAGCTCCAGCTGCACTATGTTTACTGGAAAGATGATGAAACAATGGAAGGTACAACTGATATCTCCTTTCCCTATAATCATAAGGAAGCATTACAAACAAAAATGAAGCAATCTATCAATAAAAAATGGAATGTAGATAAAGGTACTATTCATTTTAAAAGAATCACAGCTACTCCTACTCAAACGGTTATAGAAGGCACGTTTCATGTCGACAATTATGACCGGCTCAATCATGGTTTTAATGGAGTAGAGCTAGTCGCAAATGGTCAGCCTCTCTCCCAAGAAGGCTTTACTACTTCTTCATCCATTAACAAAAACAATACATTTTCGATTGAATATGATGGCCTTCCAGAAGATATCCATTCACTCGAAATTCTCATGAAAGACTTTATCGGTTATAAATCGATAAATAAATCCATTGCGCTTACAGGGAAAGAAGAAAATAGAGTAATACCATTAGAGAATGATGAAGTAACTATAAAGAAAATCCAGTTAAATGATATGCTATCAATAAGTATCTCCTCGAGTGATTCTGTTTTATTAGATAAAGTAAGTATTATCAATGAAGAGCAAGAAAGAATTCCTTTAAAAACAACAACCAATCACCAGTTGATAACTAACAAGGATGGAACAATTAATAATGAGCGATCATTGCTATTTGACACAAAATCTCGGCCGCTGGAACTGCATATTGGCGGATTGCATTATGTGAAAGAATACAATAAAACTTTAGCTATTCCTCTTCAATAAAGAAAGCAAAAGACTCACAAATGATCAGCTATTAGCTTCAATCGTGAGTCTTTTCTTCTTATTCTGTAATTATTTCATAAATTAGCGTAGGAGCTTTTACTTCATTTGGTGAAAGCTTAATATTTTCATCCAATTTTTTTATTACATCGTCTACTTCTTCAGTATTGCTATAAATCGTAACGAGTGATTCGCCAGCCTCCACTTTATCTCCTATTTTCTTGCGTAAAACTAAGCCTACCGCCAGATCAATTTCTGAGTCTTTTGTTGCTCGGCCAGCTCCTAATAACATAGCAGCAGTCCCAATGCTGTCAGCTGTTATTTCTGCGACATAGCCTGATTCTTTTGCTGGAAGCTCCGTAATAAATTTAGCTTTAGGTAATAAATCTGTTTGATCCACAACAGAAGCATCTCCACCTTGGGAACTTAAGAAAATTTTGAACGTTTCGAGCGCTTTGCCATTATCTATTACCTCTTGCAGCATTTCTCTCGCTCTATCCGTTGATTCTGCCTTTCCAGCTAAATAGACCATATGACTGCCTAAAGTTAAACATAGTTCCGTCAAATCTTCTGGTCCATGCCCCTTTAATGTATCAATTGCCTCTTTTACTTCTAGTGCATTTCCGATTGCATATCCTAAAGGCTGACTCATATCAGAAATAACAGCCATTGTTTTCCTGCCCACATTATTCCCTATTTGCACCATTGCTTCAGCAAGCTCTCTAGATGCATCCAATGTTTTCATAAATGCTCCAGCACCTGTTTTCACATCTAAGCAAATGGCATCTGCACCTGCTGCAATTTTCTTACTCATGATACTGCTGGCAATCAATGGAATACTGTTAACAGTCGCGGTTACATCTCGTAAAGCATATAACTTCTTATCAGCAGGAGTGAGGTTCCCACTTTGTCCAATAACCGCTAATTTATTCTTATTTACTAGGTCAATAAACTCCTCTTTTTCTATTTCCACATGGAAACCTTTTACTGATTCTAATTTATCAATGGTTCCACCAGTATGACCGAGTCCTCTTCCACTCATTTTCGCCACTGGAACACCTACTGATGCCACTAATGGTCCCAATACTAATGTGGTAGTATCGCCAACTCCCCCAGTTGAATGTTTATCCACTTTAATTCCTTCAATGGCAGATAAATCAATGACATCTCCTGAATGAACCATTGCCATTGTTAATTCAGCACGTTCAGCTGCTGTCATATCTTGAAAAAATACAGCCATACTAAATGCACTCATTTGATAATCAGGAATCGTTCCATCTGTATAGCCTTTAATAATAAAAGAGATTTCTTCTTTGGATAATTCTAAACCGTTCCTTTTCTTCTCAATTAAATCGACCATTCTGAATGCCATAATTTGAATTCTCCTTCATATGTATGGAATTTTTTTCTTTAAAATTGCAAAAATTCAAGTCAAATTACTGCTTTTTTTAATTTTTTGATTTATGTAAACGGTGTAAAAATATATCTGTCTAAAGAGTTACCGGTAAATCAGTAACTCTTTAGGATGAAAACTTCATTATGCACCTATATGTTTAATTAGCTCTTTCACATATTGCAGGAAATTTGCTTTTACCTTTTCTGTTGTTTCGATTACTTCTTCATGATTCAGTGGTTGATCTAGAATACCTGCAGCCATATTAGAAATACAAGAAATCCCTAATACTTTCAGACCTGCATGACGAGCGACTATTACTTCCGGAACAGTCGACATCCCCACTGCATCGCCGCCTAATACGCGAAGCATTCTTACTTCTGCTGGCGTTTCATATGATGGACCTGTGTTTCCCACATAGACACCCTCCTGAATACTCAGTCCAATACTGCTTGCGACCTTGCGTGCTGTATCACGCAGATTTCTGCAATATGCTTCTGACATATCAGGGAATCTCACCCCTAACTTACTGTCATTTGGTCCGATTAATGGATTGGTGCCCATATTATTAATATGATCAGAGATTAGCATTAAATCACCAGGTGCAAAGTTTTCATTCACCCCGCCTGCAGCATTGGTTACAATTAATTTTTCTACTCCTAATTCCTTCATAACGCGAACTGGGAAAGTTACTTTATCAAATGTATACCCTTCATAAAAGTGGAAACGACCTTGCATTGCTACCACTTCGATTCCCTTAATTGTACCGAATACAAGTTGTCCAGCGTGACCTTCTACTGTTGATACCGGAAATTCTGGAATTTCTTCATAAGGTATTTTTACTGGATTTTCGATTTCCCCTGCAAGAACGCCTAAGCCTGAGCCTAGAATTAAACCAATTTTAGGTGTTTTCGCATATTTTTGTTTTAAAAAATCAGCTGATTGCTTAATCATCGTATAATTCATTTTTTATTCCCCTTATATTAAGTCATTTAAGAAGCTTGTGCCATGCTTTGGCATCTTTACGCTGAAATTATCTGCTACTGTTGCTCCAATATCAGCAAACGTTTTACGTAGCGGCAGCTCTTTCGGTTCCTTTAATGATTTGCTATATACTAATAATGGTACATACTCTCTTGTGTGATCTGTTCCATGATGGATCGGATCATTTCCATGATCAGCGGTAATGATTAATAAATCATCTTCCTTCAGTAATTCCAATACTTCTGGCAGTCTAGCATCATACTCTTCTAATGCCTTTCCATAGCCAATTGGGTCTCTTCTATGTCCAAATAAAGCATCAAAATCTACTAAATTTAAGAAGCTTAAACCTGTAAAATCCATTTTTAGTGTGTCAACTAGTTTGTCCATCCCATCCATATTGGAGACGGTTCTCAATGATTTTGTCACACCTTCTCCATCATAAATATCAGAGATTTTTCCAATAGCAATACTCTCAATTTGATTATCTTTCAATTCATTCATTACAGTTCGATCAAATGGCTTTAGAGCATAGTCATGACGATTTGCAGTACGTTTAAAGTCGCCTGGCTCGCCAATAAATGGTCTAGCAATAATACGACCAACCATATATTTCTCATCGAGTGTCAATTCTCTTGCTAATTCACAAATACGATACAATTCATCTAAAGGAACAATGTCTTCATGTGCAGCAATTTGCAGCACAGAATCTGCTGATGTGTAGACGATTAAAGCACCAGTCTTCATATGCTCTTCGCCTAGCTCATCTAGAATTTCTGTTCCACTAGCTGGTTTATTTCCAATGATCTTGCGTCCAGATTTTTCTTCGATTTCATTTAATAGTTCATCTGGGAATCCTTCCGGGAATACACGGAATGGTGTCGCAATGTTTAGACCCATTATCTCCCAGTGTCCAGTCATGGTATCTTTTCCGTTTGATGCTTCTTGCATTTTTGTATAATAAGCAATTGGAGTATCAGCCCGCTCAACACCAGCAATTTCCTCAATATTACTAAGACCTAATTTCGCCATGTTCGGCATATGAAGACCATTCATTCTTTGAGCAATATGCCCTAATGTATGTGCTCCTTCATCATTAAATTTTTTCGCATCAGGTGCCTCGCCAATCCCTACAGAATCCATTACAATTAGGAAAACACGATTATATTTATATGTAGACATCTTTTTCCTCCTTTTACCATTTCATTTAACCCTATTTTGTCCTACTATATGTATCTTTATTAACCATAAAAATTATAGCATAATCGTCAGAAGTCTGACATCTTTTTCAAAATTGTTATCTTTCACTTTGGAAAAATAAAAATTGTTTTCTATTTTCTTCTTCATTATACCTTTTTTCATATAAAAAGAAAAAAGAACACTGTTCAAGTTTGCTGACAGTGTCTTTTTCTCCTTACTATTTACCCTTTTAAAAAAAACTATCTCCCGCCCACTAGGCACGAGGATGAAATTGACTATATACATCTTTCAATCTAGTTTTTGTTACATGGGTGTATATTTGAGTTGTCGAGATATCAGCATGACCGAGCATTTCCTGCACCGCTCTTAAATCAGCACCATTTTCTAATAAATGAGTTGCAAACGAATGTCTTAATGTGTGCGGTGTTATTTCTTTTTCAATATGGGCTTCCTTCCCTAAACGCTTTAAAATTTTCCAAAAGCCTTGTCTTGTTAATCGATTGCCATGGTGATTTAGAAACAAGGAATGCTCCGTGGATTTCTTTTGGTTTAAAAATGTTGGTCTCCCTTGATGCAAATAATCCTTCAATGCCCTCGTAGCTGCTCCGCCAATAGGGATGATTCTTTCTTTGTTCCCTTTTCCGATACAGCGGATAAACCCCATTGTAAGATGAACATCATCCATATTTAAATTGATCAACTCACTCACACGGATTCCTGTTGCATAGAGAAGCTCAAGCATCGCTTTATCTCTGAGTCCATAATGGTCATTTTTATGAGGAAAATCAAGCAGTGCTTCTACTTCCTCCATGGATAGAACTTTAGGCAATGTTCTTTCTGCCTGCGGTGTTTCAATATGTACAGTTGGATCCTCTTCAAGCACACGATCCCGGAATAAAAATTGATGAAATGCACGAATAGATGCTATATGTCGTGCGATTGTTTTAGAGGACTTTCCTTGGTCCTTTAAAAAACCTAAAAAGCGAATAATGTGGGAACGCTGTATTTCTTTGAGATTACATTGTTCTACATTTTTCATATATTTTATATAGCTTTTTAAGTCTCTTTCATATGATACAAGTGTATTACTCGCTAAACCCTTTTCCACTAATAAATAATGTATAAAATCTTTTAATTGATCTTCCATAGGACTATTCCCCATTTAAGTAAAACAGGAATATTCGATCCCTCCATGAATATTTTTCTGTTTCCAGACTATTATCTGCATTCACCTTGATGGCAGAACCTGATGGCTCATCATAGCGATGTAGTTGTTGATATTCTTGATTAAACCAAACGATTGCATAATAAAAAAGAATCGTACATCCTGTAAATAGGAGAAATACTTTTAGTGTATTTATAATTGCTTTTGTCCATCTCATCCAAAATCCCTCCATAACTTCTATAATACAAGCTATGCCAGATTGGACATTTAATATACCTAATGGACCTATTATTCTTATTATAATAGAAATAAATATTATTTAAAGCGTTAAATTCCCCCTTCGTTTTCATTTGATATCCTATGAATATGTGATAAAGGTAACATTCCTTCTTTGAATTAGTAAATAACAAAAATAAAAAACCTTCTCAACTGAAAAGGTTTATTCTGCGGATGAAACATCCTCGTTTTTTTCCGTGCAACGATGACAAATACCATGAAATGTTAGACGATGATCTTTAATTTTAAAATTCCAGTCACGCTCTACTAATTTCTCTACATCTCCTAGTAAATCTTCTTGAATTTCATCCACTGCTCCACATTCAATACATACTAAATGGTGATGAAAGTGGGCTGCACCTTCTTGTCTCAAATCATACCTAGAAACACCGTCACCAAAATTTATTTTATCAACAATTTTCAATTCCGTAAGTAGTTCAAGTGTGCGATATACGGTTGCCAATCCAATTTCAGGAGATTTCTCTTTAACGAGTAAGTAAACATCTTCTGCACTGAGATGGTCTTCTTCATTTTCTAATAATACTCGAACTGTTGCTTCCCTTTGGGGAGTTAATTTATAGCTCGAAGAATGCAACAGCTTTTTTATTCTATCTATTCTACTTTCCATTCCGAAAGTCCCTCCCTAGCCACTGTCCATCTCATTATAACAGAAGTAGGAAAAGAATCCTAATAAAAATTATTATAAATAACAATTAATAATAATTATTAATTTATAATGACTATCAACGATAATGAATGAAGCAGCACCCCTCTATTAAAAAGGGATAGTAATAATAATAGATTGTACCATATTAATGACAGCTTTCATTAATAATGGCGAAATATATGCCTCTACTGCAGCAGCAATGCCGATTACTATAAAGGCCATTATTAGAAGAATAGTATATCTAGCAAACAGCGGCAGCATTGGTTCTCCCTTTTTCTTCATAAACTGCTGGCGAATCATTTTAAAAGAGAATGCTACTGATAGTGTAGCAGAAATTATAAAAATTGGAATAACAATTAGATTTTGCGGCAGAACCGACACAAAAGATAGTAGAAATCCATGCCATCCCATTTGATTTACTAAAAAGCCAACTGTGAAACCAACTACCATTCCTTTAATAAATAGTAGAATTAAAATAATAGGCAATCCTATGATCGAAATACCTAACAGCCAAATAAAACCAATATACTTACTATTATGCGAAAAGCTTTGAAAAAACAAATCTTTGCTGTCCGCTACTTGTCCATTCGAAACCTGTCCAAAAAACTGTGTTAAATAATAATAGAGATCTTCCTTTTGGGAGAGAGACAAACTATTCACTACAATTGCACCAAAAATAACCCCCATTAAAAACAATACAATGATAAATAAGTAAATTGAGGAATGATCGCGTATATGATTCACTAGGATATTCTGATATTTTTTCTTTTTCATTGCCTTTCCTCCCGCCAAGTCTGTTAGTTAATGTTTATGCAAAAAAAAAGGGCATATGACTATAAATCTATTATTAATAGAAATGAAAAAATAATAAGATTATTATATTATTGATTATAGAGATAGATAGATTAACAAATTGAGGTGAGTGTTTTGAAACCAGTATTAATCGATTTACCAGAAACGATCGAAACAGAAAGGCTAGTCATACGCCCCTGTATGCCAGGAGACGGCAAAGATGTATATGAAAGCATTCAGCGGTCTAAAGAAGACTTTAAACCTTGGATGAGTTTTGCCAATCAGGAGCAAACACTAGAAGAAGTGGAAGCAGGCGTACGAGAATCATATGCCAAATATATTTTAAGAGAAGATATTCGATTACATATTTATTTAAAAGCAACAAATGAATTTATTGGATCAACCGGTCTACATTCAATCGATTGGAAAGTCCGCGTGTTTGAAATTGGCTATTGGTGTGATTCAGCTCATACAGGAAAAGGCTATATTACCGAAAGTACAAAAGCATTAATAAAGTTCGCACAAAGTACTCTTGGGGCTAATCGTATTGAGATACGAGTAGATTCCACCAACATGAAAAGCCGTGCTATCCCAGAAAAACTCGGCTTCTCATTAGATGGAATTTTGAAAAATGAGACACTAAGTGCCGATACAGAAGAATTAAGAGATATTTGTCTTTATTCTTTGACATAATGAAGAAATCCCACAAATGATTATGTGGGATTTTGATATTACTTATCTACTCTGACCTTGCCGTATTTGCCGCCCCCGCCAACTTGCAAGTCTACCATTCCCGTCCTTGCTGCAACAATATAATCTGCCACTTTCTTTGGCACAATCTCCACTAGTTTTTCATAGGGGGCTTCATGAATGATTTGCATTTCAGTTGAAAAATAATCGAGTAATTTTTGCAGCGTTTTTTTTCCTAATCCAGGTATATATTCTAACGGTATTTGATGAATATACGGAGGTCTACTAGGTGCACTGGCTGCATCTTTTAAATCGCTAATCCTTGCTGCCACCCCTTTTACCCATTTATGACTTCCGCATTCTGTGCAGATCCCTGTCGTTTCCGAGAATGGAGCATAGCATTTCATGCAAACTGTTTCGTGATATTTACCTAATTTCGGATCTAATCCATAATTGGCAATGATTTTTCTACCGTCTTCTTGATGAAGTACTTTTGCAAATTCAGCAAAAGAAGCGTCCTCCATTTCCATGACCTGATATTCCCGAGCCATTTTTTCTAAAGAATGAGCATCAGAATTGGTTATAAATGAAAAAGAATGTAATTCTGCGATTTGGTCTGCCATCTCGGTATCAGAACTCAAACCAAGCTCAATCCCATCAATCATTTTCTCGTCAAAAACTTCTTTAAAGGAACGATTAACTCCGCTACCATATAAACTTTTAAACGGTGTGAAGACATGGGCAGGAACGAATAGTCCATTTAATTCCTTTACTTTATACTGTAATTCTTTTCCACTGATATAAAGGCGCTGCGAGCTTAATGTTACATTTTTCATATGGTGAGAAATCCAATTAGAAAATTCCCTCATTTTAGCCAACGTCGGTAGATAGCATAGCACATGAATAGGACCCTTACAGAAAGAATCATATATTTCGAGCTCTGAGCCAAGAATAATCGTGATTTCTTCCATTCTCACCCCACCATCGGCTAATTCCAGCATCTTCCCTTGTGCTATTAACTCCTCCATTTCCAATATTACCTCAGGAGAATGGCAATCAATGATCCCAATCATATCAAGACCTTTTTGCTTACTGGCATATTCTATGATTGCCGTTAAAGTTAAGTTTCTTGATGCTGTTATTTTTACCGGTTTCCCGCTCTTTGTTCTACCAATATGGATATGTAAATCAGTGTAATACGAATTCATTTTTACTCCTTTAAATTTGCAATTTGTAAATATTGTACCCCAAAAATCGTTTTAGCATCAAAAATACGCTTTTCTTTGATAAATTCCAATGCCTCATCTAGTGTAATTTCTAGTACATTCACAAACTCATCTTCATCAAGTCCTGCTGCATTTTCTTTTTGCTTTAATCCTTTTGCCACATATACATGAATAATTTCATCAGCAAATCCTGGGGAAGTATAGAATGAGCTTACCAATTCTAGAGATTCACATTCATATCCCGTCTCTTCTTCTAACTCTCTTCTAGCACAAAGAGCTGGTTCTTCGCCTTTTTCTAATTTCCCAGCAGGAATCTCCACAATTACTTTTTCAAGCGGCTTTCTATATTGTTCTACCATAACTAGTTTATTATCATCCGTTATCGCTATTACAGCAACCGCGCCTGGATGCTTTACAAGTTCTCGCGTGGACGTTTTCCCATTCGGCAATTCGACCTCATCCACTTGAACTTGAATGATTCTCCCGCTATAAATATGCTCTGTTTTTAATGTTTTTTCTTCCAATGTACTCATTTGACACACTCCTGTTCTATTAAGCCAAAGCTCTGACATATAAATTATTATACTTCATTTCTGTTCAATGGAAAGGATTGGGGGAAGCTTTTGAAAGTATATATTCAGGAAAAAGGAATTATTTTATCAGGAAAGGCTTGGGAAATCCGCTATATTCTTAAAAAATACCAAACGGAATTTACTTATGTAAAAGATTGGATAAACGCAAATGCTGACAGCTCTCAAAAATAAGCCATATTCTTTGTGAATAAACAGCATCTTTCGTACAATAAGAGATATCTTTAATGGAGAGGTGTTCAATTTTGCAAAAGTCTCAATTAGGCAATTCTAACTTATTTGTTTCCAAATTAGGTCTAGGCTGTATGAGTCTCGGTACCGAAGAAAAAACTGCTTTCCCAATTTTAGAAGCAGCACTTGAAGAAGGAATTAATTATTTTGACACAGCAGATCTATATGATCAAGGAAAAAATGAGCAATTGCTCGGTCAGTTTTTCAAGAATAATCGCGAAGATGTCATTCTTGCTACAAAGGTAGGCAATAAGTGGGAAGAAGGAAAAGAAGGCTGGGTTTGGGATGCAAGTAAAGCCTATATTAAAGAACAAGTAAAACAAAGCCTAAAGCGCCTTGGCACAGATTATATTGATTTATATCAGCTGCACGGAGGCACGATGGAAGATCCAATAGAGGAAACGATTGAGGCATTTGAAGAATTAAAAGAAGAAGGATTTATTCATTATTATGGTATTTCCTCCATTCGTCCCAATGTCATTCGCGAATATGTGAAACGTTCTTCAATTGTTTCTGTCATGATGCAATACAGCATTTTGGACAGACGGCCTGAGGAAGAAGCACTGCCATTACTTGCCAAAAACAATATTAGTGTTGTCACTCGCGGACCGGTTGCAAAAGGTCTTTTAAGTCCTAAATATCGGGAAAAACTATCGGAGAAAGGCTATTTAGATTATTCTCGAGAAGAACTGACAGAAGTATTACAAACACTGGAACAGAAATTCTTAGATAATCGTACACTTACAGAGGCTGCCGTGCAATATAATTTAGCTCATCCCGCTGTCGCTAGCATCATCGCAGGAGCAAGCTCAGCAGAACAGCTTCGCGCTAACGCAAAAGCAGTTAACAGTGCCCCTCTATCTGCGGATGAAATAGCATTCATCAAAAAGATTTCCAAAGCATCTGTTTATGAAGCACACCGTTAATTAGGATAGGTGTTTATTTCGGAGCTTGTTCCCCGAATGGTTCATGGAATTTTTCTATGAACCATTTTTATGATGGATGAATGCTGATATTACTCACTGTTTTTGAAAGGTGGGGCTCATCTTGGTTATGAACGCTAGTTTTGAGCTCTGTCTCTTGAATAATGGTTTTCATCTTGCCTATGAACACCTTTTTTGTACTCTATCTATTGAATAGTGGTTTTCATCTCGAATATGAACACCTTTTTTGGGCTCTATCTATTGAATAGTGGTTTTCATCACGATTATGAACACCTTTTTTGGGCTCTATCTATTGAATAGTGGTTTTCATCTCGAATATGAACACATTTTTTGGGCTCTATCTATTGAATAGTGGTTTTCATCTTGCTTATGAACACCTTTTTTTGGGCTCTGTCTCTTGAAAAGCGGCGTTCATCTTGGTTATGAACGATGATTTTAACACCAATATATTATTCTTATCGAAATAACACCTTAACTAAATAGTAGAAACGAGGAATCACTTTGAAATACATAGAATTTGGTATAGGCAACAAATGGCTTATACGAACAGAAACAGAATTACAAGATGGAACAGAGTTTGAGGAAAAAGGAATAAAGAGACCTATTAAATTTCAATCATTATATACTAGAATTTGGGTTGGAAAAACAGTGCTTATTATCGACTCAAAAGAAGGATTTAAAAAAGCTACTAAAAATAGAAAATCCTTCAAATTAATACTTGGAATAAAAAGCCTCTAAAAGTTTATTTAACCTTCCTTAATCTCCAAAAGGAAAATCTCTCCACAATCGCGAATATAATATCGTAGTTAAAAAGCTACTACTATTCTTGTTTAAAGGGGTTTTTCGATTGAATCAAGCATTATTAATTATTGATGTACAACAAGAGCTGGTTGAAGGAAATGCGGAAACAAAAGGAGTCTATAACAAACAAGGTTTATTAGAAACAATCAATTTAGTAATAAAGAAAGCTATTGAATCAGGGATAGAGATCATTTTTGTAAGAGATAAAGATGTTGCAGGAGGAAAAGGACCTGGATTTGATATTCACTCCGATATAAATGTCCCTCGCGAAGTTAAAATCTTTGATAAATATGCAACCAATGCGTTCTATGGAACAGGTTTATTAGAGTATCTACAGGAAAAAGAAATGCGCCATCTTGTTATTATGGGTTGCGAAACTCCTTATTGTATTGATACAGCGGTCCGAACAGCAACGGTTAATCATATGGATGTCACGCTAGTTGGGGATGGCCATTCCACAACTGATTCTTCTATCCTTTCTGCCGAGACCATTATAAAGCACCACAATACAATATTGCATGGCCATTATAATGTCGATCATTTTTCCATAGTTCGCAATTCTGCCGAGGATTTGTTTACACCTACTCATGATACATATCGATAATTTTCTCGCAAGAATAATCTAAAATTCCTAAACAAAAGTCATCTTAAAAATGGCTTTTGTTTAGCTAATTTCATTAATCACTCCCGATCTCCCAAGCACTTCTCAGTAAACCAATACCCTCTTCCATTTCTGTGTCTGTTAATCCCCCATACCCTAAAATTACTTTTGGATTACCTGTATAGCTTTTCTCAAAGTAATACATGGAAAGCGGATATACCTTAACTCCACAGGTCAATGCCTTTTCTATTAATTGTGTTTCTGTCCACTCAGTATGAACTTCTAAAACAATATGAAGGCCAGCATTTTCTCCAATCACTTTTACAAATCCACCTAAATGATGTTGAATCGTTTGCAGTAATACTTGGCGCTTCTTTCGATATAATGTTCTCATTTTATTTAAATGACTATTCCAATGGCCCTCTTTAATAAAACGATATAAAGTGTCTTGGTGCATGCGAGAAACTGTCTGTTTATACACGGTAAAATCTTTCCTATATATAGAATATAAAGATTTTGGGAGGACAGCAAAGCTTATGCGCAGAGATGGGATTAAGGATTTTGAGAAGGTTCCTAGATAAATAATCCGATTGTTCTTGTCTAGTCCTTGAAGTGCCGGAATCGGCTTTCCTTTGTAGCGATACTCCCCATCATAATCATCTTCTATTATATAACCGCCGTTTTTTTCTGCCCATTTAAGCAATTCTAATCGACGTGTAATAGGCATAATCATTCCATATGGAAACTGATGAGAAGGCGTTACATAAGCAATATTTGCTTTACTCTCATTCAATTGCGAAACATTCATGCCATTTTCCTCAACCGAAATTGGTAAAACTTTAATCCCCATATCTTGTAAAACAACTCTAATTCGATGATAGCCCGGATTTTCAAGGGCGTATGTTTTATCCCTTCCGATCAATAAACCAATTAACCCAATTAGCATTTGCGTACCTGCACCAAGAATAATGTGGTCGGGATGACAGTTTACGCCTCTTGTCGCATATAAGTGTTTAGCAATCTGCTCTCTTAAATTAAATTCCCCTTGTGGATCTCCATTCGAAAACCAGAAGTTTTGGTCTTCATATATCGATTGCATAGAAAGTTTTCTCCAAGTAGTATAGGGAAAATAGCTACTATCGACATTTCCTGAATTAAAGTCTATTTTCACAGGCTTTGCCTGTTCCACCTTTTGCTTTTCCTTATTCTCTTCTGTATCGAACCGATTTCGAAATTCTTCATCAATAGTTAATACAAATAATCCTTTTCGCGGAATACTTTCCACATATCCTTCTGCACAAAGTTGATCATAGGCCGATTGGACTGTGTTTAAACTAATTTGCAAATGTTCCGCCAGCTTTCTTTTCGATGGCAATTTTTCATTCGGTGAAATATGTTTATTCATAATTTCTTGTTTAATAAAATCCGCTAACTGCATATAAAGGGGCTTACCACTATCCTTCTGTAAAATTGGTGTTAATTCTAGCATTAGTCTCCACTCCTTCCCTTCAGCTGATACCTTTAAAAAGAACAATTCTGGCACTTTAGATTATACCAGATTGCCATTACATTAGAGATAGAAAGGGAGGAATGGATATGTTAAATGACCAATTACTTATTAAAGAATTAACTTCTGAAGCAGAATGGGAAAAAGCTTTTCCTGTTATGAAACAATTGAGAACGCAATTAAATTTGGATACTTATCTTACATTAGTGTCAGAGTCTGTTCAAAAAGAAGACTACCGTTTGATTGCACTTTATAATCAGAATGAAATTGTCGCCCTTTGTGGGTTTATGCCTATGATAACCTTGTATAACGGCAAATTTATCTGGGTATGCGAATTAATTACAGACAGCAAGCATCGGTCGAAAGGATATGGAAAGGTATTATTAAACTATGTTCATGAGTGGGCTGTCGCTAATGACTATCCTATCGTGTCTTTATCCTCTGGTTTACAGCGAATCGATGCCCATCGCTTTTATGAAGAGAAAATGGAATATGATAAAGTAAGCTATGTTTATCTGAAAAAAATCTAATGGAAAGTAAAAGAGACATTTGCTGCTTAAGGAAATGTCTCTTTTATCGTTACTAAAAAAACACTCATAAATAACTAGTATCCTTTTAATATATTGTATTACTATTAAAAAAGGAATTATTTAAGCTTTTAACAAATTATAATAACAGGAGGGATTACAATGATAAATGGACTCAATCACTTGTTATTTTCTGTTTCTAATTTAGAAAAATCTATTCTTTTTTACCAACAGGTTTTTGATGCAAAATTGCTAGTAAAAGGTCGTTCTACCGCCTATTTTGATTTAAGTGGAATATGGTTAGCCTTAAACGAAGAGAAAGAGATTCCAAGAAACGAGATTCACCATTCTTATACACATATTGCCTTTTCGATAGAGGAAGCTGACTATGATAAAACATTAAAAAAATTAGAGCACCTTAATGTTTCCCTTCTCGATGGCAGAGAAAGAGATGAAAAAGATAAAAAATCAATCTATTTTACTGATCCTGATGGCCATAAATTCGAATTTCATACCGGAACATTAAGTGACCGCATCCATTACTATAAAACCGAAAAACCACATATGACTTTTTATGAATGACCTATACAGGGATTAACCATTAATTTAAGAATCATGCAGTAAGTCAGAGGAAAAAATAATAAAAAACTGATCATCAAACCCTTACGCTTCTATCACTTTTACATAAGCACCTTTCTTCGCTTTTTGCAAAGCTGCATGATTCATCCCTTGAATTTTTTGCGAAAGGCTTGAAGCACTTATTAGTTTATTTCGGCAGAAAATTAATGGGTCAATAAGTCGAACCTTATTCTTTAAATGGATATCAAAATCCTCTTCATCTTCGATTACTTTCACACTGGGATGGAGCTTATTCCATAGCATTTGGAGCTCCACATTCTTGGCTGTACTTATTTTATGAATTAACTCCTTATCCTCCCCTAAAAAAGCGGAAAATTGTATGATGCTATGAGCTAAAGCTGCTTTTAAAACTTTTGTTAACTGGTCATATCCATAAATATTTAATGGATGCATGAAAAAATCGATGACCTCTTTGTAATAGGTTTCAACAAACCATTCTGCCGAATCGACATGTTGTAAACACATTTTCCCTTCAACTATTACAACATTTTCTAAAAACCCCTCTACTTCCTTTAACGATATTTTTCCATATGTATACATATCCCGTAATGTATAGTCCACACCATCGGCACATAATTCTGGTGCAGGCTGCTCCAAAATCGTCCATTTAGAATCGTCTCCGATTATTTTCTCATAGTCATAATGATATTTTTCTAAGATTATCGGTATTTCAGAATCCTTTATCACAGAAAGAAATATTTCCTCATGATAATTCTCATTCTGTTTATCTAAGACAAAGTCAATAATATGGGAAAAGGCAGTATGAGACACATCATGCAATAAACCAGCAATTTGTTCCTCTATCGAACCTCCAAGCTTTCGGATTAAAAGCATAACCCCAATTGAATGCTCATAGCGCGTTACATTCCAGTTTTCATTTACTAAATAACTTGCTCCACCTTGATGAATTCCTTTTAATCGCTGGATTAGCTTACTTTCTATTAATTCTATTAAAACTTTTTCTATCTCAAAATTCCCGTACAGTTTATCAGATATTAGCAAAATTATTCTCCCTCTTATTAAATGTAAAAATACAACTTTTTTCGAAAAATTACATACACTTCCAATAATTGTATAGTAAAGTATACATATAAAGTTTCATCCTCTCATGTTTTCAAAAAGTGAATTTATGAAAAGCAAATCTGAAAGGAGTATGAATGTGCATCAGAAAATCAGAGAAAAACAAAGTAATAAAAGCAGCTTTTTAGGTGTGCTATCGATTCTTTTTCCTATTGTCCTTGGACTATTGATTCTTAATTTTTTTACAGACATCATTCCGTTGGAGAAAATTCAAGGATTACCTGTTCTTATGCCGCTCTTTTTGTATCCATTTGGAGCAGTCATCGGCTTTTTAGGGTATAAACGGAATAGAGATACCTTATCACTAGTAGGTATAATTGCCAATGTAGTATTGTTTTTGTTCCCTATTTTTTACCATATACTAGGCACGCTTATAATGGGACATTAATATAAATTTACGAAAACCACTTGAAGTTGAACTGCACCCCAATTGTTAGACACAAACTAACAGTTGGAGGTGCAGTTTTTATATGTCTAAATTTAATATAGAGGAAAAAATAGAAGCAGTTATTCGTTATCTACAGGGAACGGAGGGGGTAAAATTTATTGCGAAATCCATAGGGGTACATCATACAGTCTTATTAAATTGGATAAAACAATATGAATATCATGGTGCCGATGCTTTAATAAAACCCTATACATCTTATACAACACAGTTTAAACTAGACGTACTGAATTATATGAGAGAGACAGGGACGTCTATAAGGGAAACTGCTGCAATATTTAACATTGCAACACATAGTACCATTCTAAAATGGCAAAAAGGTTTTGAATTACATGGAATTGACGCCCTGAAACCAACACAAAAGGGGCGCCCACCAATGAAAAAGGAAACGAATAAACCTCAACCAGTAGAAGGGTCTGAAGAAGCATTACGAGCTGAAAATGAACGTTTACGGATGGAGAATGCTTACTTAAAAAAGTTACATGCCTTAATTCAAGAAAAGGAAAAACTACAGAACAGGACAAAGCGCAAATAATTTATGAATTAAGGCAAGAATTTAAAGTGATTGATCTAGTAAAGGTCGCTGGTATTGCGCGTAGTACGTATTACTATTGGGTAAAACAAATGGATCGCCCAGATAAATATAAGGAAGTTAAAGAGTTAATTCAGGAGATTTTTGATGAACATCAGGGACGATATGGATATCGTCGGATCACATTAGAATTACATAACCGAGGCATCAAAATAAATCATAAAACAGTCCGCCGTCTTATGAATGAGATGGGATTAAAGTGTCTTGTGCGTATGAAAAAATATCGTTCCTACCGTGGGCAAGTAGGGAAAATAGCCCCAAATATTTTGGAACGTGATTTTAAAGCATCGAAACCAAACGAAAAGTGGGTAACGGATGTAACAGAATTCCATCTACACGGGGAGAAGCTATATTTGTCCCCCGTTCTAGATTTATTCAACGGAGAAATCATCGCTTATAACATAGAAAAGCGTCCTGTTTATCTACTTGTTTCGAAAATGCTGGACAAAGCTTTTGAGCATTTGAAAGAGGGTGACACCCCTATCCTCCATTCGGATCAAGGTTGGCATTATCAAATGAAGAAGTACCAACATGCTTTAAAGAAACATGAGATTACTCAAAGTATGTCACGTAAGGGGAATTGTTTAGATAACGCAGTCATGGAGAATTTCTTTGGCTTATTAAAGTCTGAATTACTCTATTTAAAAGAATTTGAGAGTATGGAGCATTTTAAAGAAGAATTAGAGAATTACATTCACTACTATAACCACAAACGGATTAAGACAAAATTAAAAGGCATGAGTCCGGTGCAATATCGAACTCATGCCCTAGTAGCTGCCTAAATCCCGTGTCTAACTTTTTGGGTTCAGATCAAAGTTTAGTGGTTTTTATTTGCTTTTTTGTTCAGCCTCACCCACTAACCTTATCTCCATTTGCATTAAACATAGTAGTGACAGAATGATGTTTATATAAGGGAAACTGATGAAGCCACATATAGCCATCTTCAAGGATACACACAGCTTTCTGATCATACCTTTTTGTTACTGACTCCACTACCTTTATTGAATGAAAGAGCGCCAAATATCCTGTAAACTCTTCCGTCTTCATAAACGTTTGAGCATATTGCTTTTCTATTATCCGTTTCCAGTTTTTATGATTACCAAATTTTCTTTTTACCGGTATACACACCCATCCTAATCAACATGATATCTGAAACCACCCTGTCTCTTTCGGAAAATCATCTCTACTTAACGGTCTCCCTAATATTAACTGGCGATAGGAAGTAATGGTGCCGTCATGTGAAACAATATAGATTTTCTCTTTTTTTAAATGTCTACAATTTGCTAAAAATTCTTCCGCCTGTCTTGTAAATTCACTATCTATAACAGTATTAAATCCGTTCTCCCATAATGACTCAGGGGGATTGTCGTCTAGTTCAAAGACAGGAAAAATATCTAGTATTTTCTCCTTTTCCATCATTAGATCACAAGGCAAGGTTTGTTTATTCGTTAAGAGAGGGAACATCCTTGGAGAAACATAAGGAGTTACTATTTTTTTACAATCGACTCCATCAGTCCATAGCATAGCTGTTTCCAATGTCCTTACTAAGGGGCTAATAAACACAATATCCTGAGTGGTTAAAGGCAAACGTTCCTTTAGCTTATTAGCTTGATCCCTCCCCTTTTTTGTGAGAGAAGGATTTCTTTTTTGTAAACTAGCAGGAAGGTTAAGTGTATGTTCTCCCTCTCCATGTCGTATAAATATTAAGTCCATCTTATCCACTCATCCTTTTTTAAATTTCCTTTAACCAAGCAATAAGTTTCTCTACCATTTCGGGTGTAATTGCATGATTCACTTTTTCAAAAATTCCCCACTCCACATTGGTTCTTCCCTTCTCCTGGCTAAGATACTTATAGTAATTTTCTTGACCCTCGATTGGAATTATCGTATCACTATCTCCATGCATAAGAAGAACTGGTGATAGACTCCTCGTTGTGTTTATTGGATCGTATTTCTTTAATAACTTCTCTTCTTCTTGAGACATCTCTCCTCTATCATCTCGTATACGAAATAATTTTTCTGTAAGGAGGAAGGAACCCGAGCCATTGATGTTTGCTAAGCCACTTATGTCAGGCTCTCTCGCAAAAATACCATTTGCTATAAATCCCCCCATTGAATTGCCTATTAATATGATACTGTTTTTCTTTATTCCTACTACGCCTAAAAAATCATTGAATTCATCAATAGTATGGAAAATAGTATCCCAAAAGTACTGCTGAGTAATGTTGTAATCAAAGTGATCTTCTAAAGGAAATCTTTCATCGTGATATAGGATGTCAGGAATTAATACGCCTTACCCTTCTTGAGCAACTTCTTCGGCCAACTCTATGTATCCCTTCGCTGTTCCACCCCAACCATGATATAAGATTACAATTTTGTCTTTATTTTGAATATTTTTCGTAGATTGATAAAACTTCCATTCACCGATTATTTTTCTTTCCACTGTTGTCCCTGCCTTTTTCTGCTGATACTTAAATGAATCTCTTTGCTTTCCCGTATTCTATCAGCGCCTGATAAGGATCACCTTTTAATCCTAGAACCTGACAAAAAGCTGGCTCTGTTTTATAGCCTTGTTTCTTTCGTATAAGTACTTCTTCTTTTACGGATGGATTTATCCTTAAAACGGCGTGTTCAATTATCATATGGAGATACGCATATTGCTGCTTAACCGGGATAGGCTGACCAAACAATTCAAATTCAAAGCCATCAAAATAGAAATTTACTTTGATTACTTCTACTTCTCTAATCATTAATCTTTTTAGGCGAAAATGATTCATTTTTCCAAAATAATCGATGATAATCTGGCTAAAAATTTCAAATTCGTAGACTTCCATTATAATATCTAAGTCGGAAGACTCTATATCCACTCCAATTGGAATGGTTCCGCTAAGAATTGGCTTATAAGAATGTAAAATTTCATTTATTTTTAATTTCTTCAATGCTAAATATGCTTGCTGCTGTTTAGCACTACCTCCCTGTAAATAATCTGGCGTATCAAATAGTATCCAGTCCATCGTTAATAAATCTCCTTTATAGCATGGAGTACGACTGGCTGTAGAGAAGATAAGGAAGGTTTGTCTATTATTGTCAACGATAAACTTTTTAAGAAATTTTTGCAATTCGCTACCAAAAACCAATAATTTTCTTCCTCTAATTCATTCTTATCTTTCTCTAACTCCTTCCTCCTATTTTTTATCCAAGATTCCAACAATTCCTTCTCTAAACCGTTATCTGCCATTTGTACAATGGGAATAATCATGCGTTCTTCTTCATCATGAATATAGACACTCTCCGCCTGATAGATTTTACCCAAAATCGCCTTCACTATTTCTGGATAATTACTTTGCTTCATTTTTTTATTTTTGACAAGTTCATCGAAAGCATCTGCTGCATGTGCAACACTATGGGCCCATCCTTTTTCTCTAACATATCCCCTCACATCTTTTTCACGATTTACATAGCTAATCAACTTATCCTTCACTTCAAGGACCTTTGCCCTTGATAAGAAATCATCGCGATTATCTTGATAAAGTATAAGTGCTATTAATAAAGAGGTGAAAGAACGAGTGAAAACAGAATCTGTATTCTTTTCGCCAATTCCTTTAAATAAAAATTGATCACTTGTACAAATATCTAATATTTCAATTAATAGATCGTTATCTAGTTTGGATTCCAATATAAACTGACAAAATGTTTGATAAATCAAGTTATCTCTTAACTCGCTATCAGGGGAGCCAATATGTTTAAGCATGGACAGGATGACTTTCTGTTTTGTTTTTTCATCCGATGTTATTTCATCCAATTTATCATTTCCTAAGAAGTACTTTAACTCTTGTTCCTTCATTGCAATTATATTTTCTATTAAATTCAAATTCTCACTCCTATCAAAAACTAGGGAAGTATAATCCATTTTCATTTCTTTACTTTATGCATGACAAACTGTGAGTTGCTTTTTTTAAACTCATTCTTGTTGTAAAAGGAAATTAAATCTTCCTCACAAAATAAACTGATAACATCAATATTAGATAATTCATCTACCATTTTAGCAATTAGCTTTATGCCAATTCCTTTCCGATTAAAGGAGCTGGAAATAACAACATCCTCTATATACGCTCTAAAAATCCCATCCGATATTGCTCTTGCAAACCCAATGAGCTTGTTCTTTTCCCATGCACCTACAGCAAATGTTTGGGATAACATTTTTTCTATATCCTGCTCCGTTCTTTCCTTCCACCATCCTGCATTTTTATATAGTTCTATCACCTCGCAAGCCTTTATTGGTTTCTCTTGCGATGTTCGTATTTCTATTTTCATGTCGTCTGCCTACCTATTTTTTATTTGTCAACTTTGTCAGCCAAAACAATTTCCAAAATACAAATTCATACCAGTCAACCTGATATGATGCTTTTTTAGCATAAACTTTTTAAGATCAAAACTCGGTTCGCTCCCCTTCAAAATTATACCATTAAACCTCAAAATATGATTAAATTTCCAAAACCAAAAAAGCAAAGTGACCTTCGATAAAAAGGTCACTTTTTCTAAGATCAATGCTTTCTAGCAAAATATTCTTGTACTTTTTTAGCTACGACATTAGGTTTTACATCCATAACGGTTAAATCATCTATGTCTACCCACATAGGCAAATAAGTGCCACGATCTCGATTAGAATTAGTAAACTCTTCACCTTGCCCTGATCCAATCGTTCCATGAATGATATCAGCTAGAAAAAAATACGGAGTTCCTTGCTTCTCTAATTCTACAAGGCATTCTTTTAGTTCGACAGTTACCCCTAACTCCTCGAATGCTTCCCGTTTAGCTGCTTGCTCAGGGCGTTTCATCTGCTTCAATTCCTCCGCCAGGAAAAACAAAATAAACGGAATTATCTCTTACTCTTTTAATTAAACAAACTTTGTTCCCTTGGCTAATAACAACAGAACCCCTATTTCTCAACGTATTAACTCTCCCTTATTTTTACCATTCGGATTTTCCTCGCTAGCAATAACAATTAATTTTCCAATCACAAATTTAACATTCTGTTCTTCAATAAAATTCTATCATTTCGGCAATTTTGATTAAATCTCTTACATCTTTTACACCCGAGATAGTATATTGGTATCTATCTGTTTTTAGTATTAATTTTGGCTTTTTCTCCATATCTACTAAAACAGCCTCTTGATTATTAATCGTGATCTCGTATTCTTTTTTCACCACACTGTTTATTCCGTTTCCTCGCATATTATTAGGCCTTTTTTCTGAATGGATAGAAAAATATTGGCCATTCTTTAACGGATAATCAACATTAACTAGAATGGAACGTTTTTCTTTTCTCGCACTTATTTTTGGTTCACCGGCAACTACAATGGAAGATAAATTATTAGTATTTAGGTTATATGGTAATATCGCTTCCTCTGATAGATAAACAGTTGTTTTATTTTCGATTTTATTCTGCTCTTCAACTGTAAAAACTACTCCTTCATCTTGATCCGCTTCCATATCGAAAGCTGCATTTTTTGCTGCCCCTTTTTCAAATGGGAGTGATTCCATTTCCATTTGAGTGAAAAGAAAGAGAATCACTGCCGCTCCTATAATTGCCACAAAAGGGAATGGTTGAAGTGCATTTTTCGTTTTCCGATTATTCTTCATCTGCTCCCTCAGCTTTAAATGCAAAGCATCTTTTCGTTCTTTATTCCAATATATATCAGCTTCTAAGTCCCTCAATTCTGCATCTAGTTGTTCCTTATATAATTTTTCCATTTAATTCTCCCTCCTTTTTTAATTCTTTCTCCAAAGCTCTCATGGCTCGAAATAAGGTCGACTTCACTTTAGCCTCTGACCATCCTAAAATCCCTGCCGTTTCTTCAATAGAGAATTCTTTTAATTTTCTTAGAATAATGATTTCTCGATAAGTTGATTTCAAGGTACTTAACGCCTTGTAAATTTCTAATGATTGTTCTCTGATCTGCAGCATCTCTTCAGGTAATGGATTCTCATCTTTTTTAAATAAAAAAGCTTCTTTTAGCAGTATTACCGGCTTCTTTTTTCTAATCATATCGACGGTGAGATTATGAGCAATCCGATACAGCCACGTTTTTTCACTTGCATCCCTTTTAAATGTTTCCAAGTGGATAAAAGCTTTCAAAAAAGTATCGTTTGTTAAATCTTCTGCCTGCTGATAATCTTGAATCATGATGAAAATATATTTAAAAATAGCTTCTCCAAACTTTTCATACCATTCTAAGATGATTTTATCTTTCTCATTTTCCACCATTTCCCCTCCTTTATTAAAAATTCTATGTATAGACGGATAGAGTTCTAAAAAGTTTTACTTTTTTTAAATATTTTCAAAAATAAAAAGTGGATTCCTGCAAAGAGGTCCACTTTCGGTAATTCTCTGTTTATATAAATTCCTTCATTCTTTTCATCGCAGAATGAACTGTAAGCCGGTGATAAGCGACTAATTTATTCATAAAAATCACTCCATAAACACCATATGGAGTTGGCGACAGCTTTAATAATTCTTCACGTGTTTGGAGATGGTGAATTTCTGCCTTTATTTGTAATTTACTAGCTGCTTCTATTACATTATCGATGGCTATATCGATATAGGGGCATTGCGCTGTGCGGAGAATGGTTAATTGGTTGTTATGAAGTGTCAGTCGTTCTTCCCAATCATTCGGAAAATATGGATTTGCTGCTTCATTTATTTTGTAGACTAATAACTCGAATCCATAGGGAGCATCTTCTAGTTCAGTGAAATCTTTTTTTAAGAAAACTTCCTTGCTTGGCGTCCAACAGGTTGTTGGATTTGTTACCACGATAATGCCATTCTTTTTATGATTTTTTGCATCTTGAATTACCTTTTCAATTAGCTGAGTTGCATAGCCTTTACCCGTTATATTTACCCATAGACAATGGATGACATAGTAATTTTCCCCATATACTACTCTGGAGGAATGTTCAATGGGTGTATATTCAATAAAACCGGCCAGCTTGTCATTCTCCATTAGTTGAATATATTTCAATCCTTGTCCAAATTGATCCATTAACCATGCTTTTTTTGCTTGATAGCCTGTTGACTTCTGTTTGCTTCTTAAACAATAGCAGCCATTTGCTTGTATATTTTCTGCGGTTAATTCAATCAGCTCTATTTTATTCAAAATGTTTCTCCACTCCCCATCTCAAAATGTTCACTCATTTCTGCCAAAACTTCGAATTATAGAAACTATGGAAAAAACTATAATAATAGGATATCGTCTTTTCTTACACAAACGATATCCTATTATTTTATTTCACTTTTATTTTTGTTGCTTGACTCTTATTCTTTGCCTTATCTTGTGCATATATCAATAAGCTTGTATTTTTCTTTTGTTTTTTGATTGTCATTTTAAAGGAACCTTTTCCATCAGCTGTTGTTTTTTGCACGAATTTCTTTCCATGATAAATAGTAATAGTTGCGTTCGCTTCTGCTTTTCCAGCAATAAGTGTCGTCTTCGATGTTACATTTGTCGTAATCTTTGGCTTTGCTGGAGGAGTCTTGTCGATAACTTTTATTGCTTTGGATGTACTATTCCCAGCTGCGTCTATTATCTTAATTACTAATTTGGTTCCTCCCTTTTGTTTTGAAATCTTTATTTGGAAACGACCATCTTTTTGTACTGTACTTTTTCCTAGTTCCTTTTTACCTGCCAGTACTACAACTTTTGCATTTACTTCTCCTTTTCCTGATACAGTTGTCGACTTATCTGTAACTTCCTTAATTTGAGGTTCCTTTGGAGGTGTTTTATCGATATTTTTTATGGTTATAGACTTAACCTGTTTATTTCCTCCCAAATCTACAACAGTAAAGGTATATGTTCCATTCTTTTTCACCATATACTTTACGTTTTCATTATTCACTTTCTTCCCATCAGGTAGCTGGATATACCGAATTCCCAAATTATCCTTTGCGGTTATTTGGAGTTCTATATCTCGGTTTGTTGGTTTCTTAGTTTTTTGTGTAATAGTAATACTCGGCTTTATTGTATCTGTAACTTTTTGGCTAAACTCGCGTACAGAATCATAGAGATTCCTACTACCAGAACTTTTCGCATATACTTTAAATTGAAAAGTTCCAGTACCTGCTGGCTGCCATTCTAGCTTATTATTCCTACTATAACTTTGTATTTTTTTCCAATTACTCCCCTCTTTTATATAAAACTCATATAGAGGATTGCTTCCTCCCGTAGTTCCTCCAATAAATGTATACATCTTGGGTGCTTGTGAACTATCTTTTTCCAGAAACACCTCTGACACTGGTTCAACAATCGTTCCAAATGTTATGACAATATCACGATCCAAGCTTTTGCCTGCATAACCGGTAATAGCATTTTTATTTATCGTTAATTTATATTTTTTTCCCTTTGTTAATAATTCTGGGAGTATATGCAAATAATTATCATCAGACTCTATTTGAATAGGAATCTTCTTATCTCCCTCCATAAGAGTTATTCCATTTCTATCCTTCCATCTAATCCCCTGATTAAAAAAGAATAAAAGTTCAGAATCGATTTCCAGATTACTATTATCTTGTCTTAAACTTGCCCACTCGTCATTTTTAACATCATAAAACAATGAATCCGTTAATTCAAAGGAAGACGGCTCAGTGTTTTTCATATACTCTACATAGTTATTTCCGTTCTCATCTTCATAGATAGCAATTAATCCATTTTGATAAAAAAGAGAATGAACAAAATAATCTTCTTTTAATGAATAGTAATAATCGGCAGATCCATAGCCATAAACATCTATTCCCCCAAAACTACTAGCTATATAAGTTCTGCTTCCAGAATCATCAAAGGCAATGTCATTAAAAGTTTCATATTCATTATTTTCCTCATCATAGGCCATCCTAAATTCAAAATCGAAAGTCATATCCTCTTCTTGTCCAGTTGATAAACGAAATACAACCCCATTCATATTATACATATATTGTCCGTCTGGGCTTATAACCATTTCCGAGCTTAAATGATAGTCTCCGTGATATGGGGAGTCATAATGGTCTACAATCTTGCCATTATCAATTAGGTAGGCATAGGCATCTATTGGACTTATTGCTGAGTCCAATGTATAAAGACGGTGTAACTTTTCATTGTAGGAAATACTAGATTCCATGTAAATGGATGTATTATCATCGCCAGCATTTTCTGCTACTTCTTTTTTCGTATTTAAGGAATAAACCTTAATAGTTTCCCATTGATTAGAACCAGGAGTTATATAAAGGTAGCCATTCTGATCGATCGCAATATCCCATGGATCTGTGGATATTGGAAAGGTATCTAATAAAGTAAAATTTCCGGCATCCACTTCTGCAATGGCTCCTTTTAAGCCCTTTTCCGTATAATATGAATGTTTCATTAAATGCTGAGTCACATAGACTTTGTCCTTGTATACTTCCACTTTTTCTGCTGGGTATTTAAGTTTTATCTTTTTTATTTCTCCCGTTAGATAATTTACTCTATGCAAAATAGGCTTACCTGTTTCTACCATATAAATATATGGGCGATTTGGATCAATCACTGCATCATCTGCTTGGAAATTAATCGATATCGCATTTGAAGCTGCCTTTATTTTGCTGTTAGAACCATAAGGAACAAATAATGATAACAGCAGTATAATAGCTATAAATAAATGCACTTTTTTTCGCAAAAAACTCTCCCCCTGTAAGTCTCTCTATAATCGTTGTTTAGTTTCATGAATTTTATACTTAATATAAAAGACAATTGACCTTCAAGCTTTCAATTATTTTTAAATCTTTTTTTGCTGATTTTAAACGACTTTAATTCTCCTTCTTCTTTTTTATCGGTAATCTTCTTCCATATTTTTATCTTTTTCCCGTCCTCTACATTTTATATAAATAGTCATCTAAAAAGTTAATGCCTTAAGCATAAAATGGTGGTAAAAAATATAAACAGGAGTAGTCAAAATATCTCTACACCCGATGTGATAGATCCCCTTCTAATACAATCCTGCCCATATCACCGTTGATTTCTATAACAGTAAGACTAGTATCATGAATAAAAGGTGGTTCCCAGATTTTCTCCATTGGCAGCTCTTTAAAAATTGCTAGTAATAACTTTATCACCACGGAGTGCGTTACAAGCAGAACATTACCCGAAGCATAATTTTCTTTCACTATATTTAATGCTTGTTTAACCCTCTTTTCCACTGCAAAAAAATCTTCGCCATCGCTGGATTTGTAACGATGAGGGGCATTCCAAAAGAAATCAAATGCTTCTGGATAGCTGTCTTTCAAATATTCTGCTTTCTTTCCTTCCCATTTTCCCATATTAATTTCTTTTAAATGATCATCGAAAATAATCGGAATCTGCCTATCTCCTTTTATAAGGTTCGCTGTTGCGACCGTTCTTTTACTAGGGCTTGTATAGATTGCAGCAAATTCTATTTCTTTCAATCTTTCACCTAATAATACTGCATTCTTTTTTCCTTTTTCCGTTAAGTCTGAATCACTCCATCCTTGCATTCTTTTTTCTATATTCCACTGTGTTTCTCCATGTCTTGTTATGTAAAGGGTTAGCATTTCTAGATCTCCTAATCTACCATTTCTGAACAACAAAATGGTTTTTATTCCTTTTACCGGTGAAGTTTCCATAAAACCCTTTTTCAGTAGTGAACATAAGGATAGGGGGCGCCCCTTCCTAGCTTGTAATCTCCCTTATTAAATAATTTCCGTTTCAGAAATATTCAGTATTTGAAATGAATAATGATATTTTACTATATTTTTAGATTCGACCATTTACCTTAGCGGTTTGCCATGAACAATATGCCAATGAAGATGTTTGGAGTCTTGATACTTGCCAAGATTGGTGATAACTCTGCATGCACCATGTTCCTTTGTCACGGTAGCAGCTACTTGCTTTACAACACCCAAAAGCTCCAATAGTAAATGATTATCTCCTTCTTCTAATGCAATAAGAGAAGCGATGTGTTTTTTGGGAATTGCTACTATATGAACTGGATAAAAGGGTTTTGTATGATAATATGCTAACACATTTTCTGTTTCCATCACTTTTCTAACCTTTGTTTTTCCACTAAGAACTTCGTCACAATAAAAATCTTCTGACATCTTTTTTCCTCCATTTCCTTTTTAAACACTGTCTATGGTCTTTTCTCCCATGGTTCCACTACACCTACTACTTTTCTCTTCCAATTATTTTTTATGGCATCAATCACCCCAGCTGAAATCTCTTTATGTGTAAGCCATCTGGAGACGCTATTCTCCACAATAAATCCTAATTGAATCTGATGATAGCTGCAATTAGGGGGAATCGTTAGTTCCTTCTTTATTTTGGACAAATCCGAGCTGCTCCCAGTAATGTGAAACAAACGCCAATTCTGTCTGCTTTCGGAAAGTTCGTCCTTTACTATATTCAAAGCATTTTTTCCTATCGAATGAACCCATGCTACAACCAAATCAATTGGTCCATTCTGTTGTATAGACCATTCTAATTTCTCCCTAAACGCAGTGTGATTTGTATAATCAACCAGTAAGGGGGTTATTTTCGTTTTATCGTCCAGGTTATCTATTAAACTATTTATTGGGGCAGCTTTTCTGCCAACAATAGATAATCTGCAATCCTCTTGCTCAGCCAGCCATCCAGACACATCAAAAAGCATTCCTGTGCCTCCAATAATTAAGGCATGCTTCATATTTTGCTCCTCCTTATAAATAAGCCTTTAACCAATCAGTTTTCATGTCTTGCTTACTACCCAAAACGCTCCTAAAATTTCCTAATAATTCCTCTTATCTTATTACTTTAACAAACTTAACCCGTTTATTTAAAGTAAAATCAGTGATATTCTATAAATAAGTTAAAAACTATGGGGGGAAAGACTTGAAGATTTTGAATTTTGGTTCTTTAAATATTGATAAAGTATATTCGGTTCCTCACTTTGTTTCTGCTGGCGAAACTTTATCTTCTACGAATTATGAAGAATTTCCGGGCGGAAAAGGATTAAATCAATCAATTGCACTTGCTAAAGCTGGAGCACAAGTATACCACGGAGGGAATATTGGAAAAGACGGCTTATTTTTAAAAGAAGTATTAGCGGAAGCAAATGTAAATGTTGATTGGATTGGTGAGAATGGGAACACAACTGGCCACGCCATTATTCAAGTCTCTGCTAGTGGAGAAAACTGTATTCTTTTATTAGGCGGAGCAAATAAAGAAATAACAATCAATCATATTAACCAAGTTTTAGCGAATTTTTCCCAGAACGATTTACTGTTATTGCAAAATGAAATAAACGATTTAGCATACATAGTGGAAACTGCACACAAAAGAGGATTAAAGATTGCTCTTAATCCATCACCTATCGATGAGACAATTACCAACCTAGATTTTTCAAAAATTGATTACTTAATATTAAATGAAATAGAAGCAAAAGCCATTACGAATGAACATACAAATGACAAGATTTTTCAAAAGCTTTTATCCTTAAACAAGCAGCTAAAAGTCGTCTTAACATTGGGCAATGAAGGCGTAATTTATAAAGATAGTTTAGAAGAACATAGACAAGCCGCTTTTAAAGTAGATGCAGTTGATACAACCGCTGCTGGCGATACCTTTTTAGGATACTTTTTAAGTCAAGTTTCCCAGCAGGCGGAAATAAAACATGCCTTGCAAATGGCTGCAAAAGCTGCTGCAATTGCTGTAACACGGAAAGGGGCCTCCTCTTCTATTCCAAATTTGCAAGAAGTAATGACGTTCACAAAGAAATAGAAGATAAAAAAGTGAGAATTTAAGTAGTGATTCTCTCTTTTTTATGGAATCACAATCATCAAACGGAATATATATATTGCATTTAGCAATATATATTAGTTATAATGTAATATATACATTCCATCAATAAGGAGGATTGCCTTGAAGAACCATATTAAAATTGCAAGAATTCAAGCAGATTTAACCCAGCAGCAATTAGCAGATAAGATTGGCGTTACTCGTCAAACAATCAGTCTTATTGAAAAAGGAAAATACAATCCTACTTTAAAACTTTGTCTTGAGCTCTGTTATTCCCTCAACAGAACATTAGATGAATTATTTTGGGTAGACAAGGAGGAAGAAAAGTGAAAAAAATAAAAGATGAACGTCTAATTATGAAAAACTTACAAAATATTAAAGTAGCCTATATCATTCAAACGCTTGGTATTATTGGCATATTAGGCTATGACCTTATTACAAAGGGCTTAGCTGGAATGAGAGACAATCCGCTATGGTATGTATTTATTATTACTAGCATCATTTCAGCCTATCTATCAATGAATATAAGCGTCGATCATGAAAACAGCAAAAAGGACCCTAAAAAGGGACTATCTCTTTCTATTACTATTGTCACTCTGCTTTCCGTGCTTATTGGAATTCTGATAATCCTCTCTGATAGAGAGCGTATATTAAATGGTGTTCTTATTGGCGGAATAGTATTTATATGCGGGATCATACCTGTACTTTATACTTATTATTTACGGAATAAAAAAGGAAGAGATTTGGATGATGAGGATGAAGTTTAACTCTCTTACTGACATTTATTTTAGCCTGCTGGATTAATCTACCACTTTCGCTTATAATTATTGTAGTGTAATGCTAGAATCATAGTATTAATAAAAGTTAGAAAAAGGTGTAATATGAATAATTTTTTTAGCAGGCTAACCCTTTTTTTATATATTATTTTTTCCTCCTAACTGGAATAGCTTTTTATTTTATCTATAAAGATTTTACTACCACTTTTCCCTTTTATTTTATCATTGGATATATCAAATTCCTATTTTGTTTTATATTTTATCATTGGATATATCAAATTCCTATTTTGTTTTATATTTTACTTACTATGGATGGCAGTATTCACGTGGAAGAAAAACTTTAGCTGGTCTTTATTGGCGAAGAAGGTATCGCAATGTATTTGCCTGTTTCTCTTATTCAGCTTAGTTAATTATCTATTTTCTTATTTTTTTCATCCGGATCAGAAGACTTTTGCATTTTCTTTTACCTCTCTTGGCTTAGCAATAGGTCTTACGTTTCTAAATATTTCTTATTTTCAAAGTAAAAGTAAAAAATAAAGTGACAAAAATACATGATTTACTATGGCTTAAATCCCATAGTGAATCATGTATTTTTCTGCTTCCTGCGCTGCTGTTATTTTTCGAGCTAGATCAATAAGCTGCCCTGATTTTTTAGACGCAACGATATCTAAAAAAAATGGTAACGATTCAGGAGGAATAAGTGTTATTCCGTAATAGGCTAAACCATTAGCCGGTCGTTCAGATGTATGGAAATATGTTTTCATCATCGCTAATGGTTTTATCAGCTCTTGTATAAAATCATCATTTACAGGTATACAATCATAAATATCTGGAGTGTAATGATTATATACATACTGTTTATTGAAATTTTCAATGATTCCAAATTCGTGGGTAATAGTCAAGCTCTTCATCCTTTCAAATAAAGCCCGCCAATTTAAGTTAAATTTTAACAAAAGAAAGATGAGCATACTATATTTTTTAGGATATTCATAAAGTTTGCTGCAATGATCTGGAGCTTCCCTTTAAAAATACGTACATAGCTCCATTTTATAGGCGAAACAAATCTGCTGTTTCTCTAGATACCTCTGCAAGAATACCATCTTTATGCTTTAACAATTGTTGTAATGCTTTTTGAACAAATCCTTTTTCAAACGTTTCAATGGGCTGAGGTAATTCTTCTTGATCCAAAATATAATACATTTGATTAGGTTTAACGACAATATCAATAATTAAATCTTCATAGATAACCATATCATTTTGAAACCAATTTTTTCTCACAATATTGAAATACGCCCCTAAATATTTTCCAGTTGCATCTCGCCAAAAGTATAAATTATATGGCTGATCCAACCAATAATAAGCAAACGTATAGGTCCCTTTCGGAATAACTAGTTTTTGTTTGCCTTTCCTCATTTCAAATGACTTTTCCACTTGATGCAAGAGGGTGATTTTCCTTTTATCCGATTGAAGAAGTTTGCATTGATATTCTTCTATGGTAGAATCATAGCGAATTTTCCGTTCGACTATGTTTTCTCTATCCTTTAATTGCAAGTTTACCACTCTATCATCTCCAAATTCGATTCAACTTTACTCTTTTTTCCCTATCTTATAGGCAAAACAAACATTTATACAGTCAAATCCACAGAATATTCAGCTCAAATATTCTTATCCTGATGCATTCTCACTAAATGTCTTTGTAAACATACTAAAATAAGAATTACAAATTAATTAAAAACGAAGGAGGAGAGTAAATGTATGTAAAAGTATATGAATATCATATTCCAGCCGATAAAATCAAAGAATATTTCTGTATTCAAGAGAAAGCAAGCAACATCTATCGCAAGTATATCGATTCAACAACAACCTATTTACAAAGTAATGATGATCCGACAAAATGGCTGGAAATCACGACCTATCAGAGTGAACAAGACTATCATGCCAATATTGCTTTAATCAATGAACAAACGGAAATTGCTGCGTTATTTCAAGAATTCCAAGCTTTGCTTCACCCCAAAAATAGTCAAATAAAAGAAAAAAATTTCACCAAAATAACAGAAATAAAGTAATTATTAAAAAAGGATACCTTAATCGATATCCTTTTCTTCTTACTTAAAATCCTTCCAATTCATCGCATTTTCATTTAACAGTTCTTCAAAACTTTTATTTTTTTCTCTTTGTCGACGTTCTTCTCTTTTTCTTTCTTCTTCTGCTTTTTGCTTGGCCTCTTCTTGTTGTTTTAGTTCTTGCTTTTTATTTTTCAGTTGATCTGCTAACTGTTCATTTAGAAGATCCCCTAATGTAACAGGCTTATCCTCCTGTTTTGTTTTTTGTACATGTCTCCGCTGCTTTGCCATCTGAATCCCCCTCCTTCTTTGGATTTTACAGTGCAAGTTCTATTGTTTCTTCTAATTCGACTTCTACATTCCCTTTAATCGCTCTTGTAATCATGCAGCTCTCTTCCGCTTTATGGGCAAGTTTTGCTGCAAGCTTTATGTCTTTTTCAGCAGCCTCTTTTTTGAGCACAATCTTCGGGCGATGAATAATTTTTTTGTAAGTAAATACACCGTTTGTGACATCAACTACTGCTTCTGATTCTAATGTTAAGCTTTCCTTCTCAAGTCGACTTCTTTCCATCATTGCAGCAAGTGTAATAATAAAGCAAGTTGCTGCTGCTCCGAGAAGCATTTCATCTGGATTAGTACCGACACCAGGTCCTTCCATTTCTTTTGGAATCGATATTTTTGTTTTTAAATTGCCACTTTCGATTGTCCCAATATCATTTCGATATCCTGGCCAATCAGCTTTTAAATAAAAATGATGTTCTGCCATAATTCACCCTTCTTTTTACTATGCTGTATGTATAATAACATATTTTTTTACTCAAGTTATATTAGAGAATTGGATACGAAGACGATTGCTAGTATCTTCACTTCTATAAAAAAGGGGGGAAGCATGATGACTCAGAAACGCGACAAAGGCTACAGTCAAGCTGGTAAGCCTAATGCAGATACTGTCAAACAAACAATTGCCGCAGAAGAATTAGAAAAGGCCATCCATCCAACAAACAGACAAAATTCTAAACAGTAGTCCAAGCCACACCACACCTTCTACGAAGGTGTGGCTTTTCTCTCTCCCAGCTACCTTTATCTGTAACCATTTATTTCATTTTGCATAAAATTTTTTATCATAACAGCCATCTGTATAAGTCTAATTTTTGATAATTAAAGAAGTTGTCCATTTTGTTTCTTTCTAAAGAAATGATACACTCAAATTAGTTTCTGCTAAATTTTTCAACTTACTGGAGGAATTGGTTTGAGAAAGCTGTTTCGTTATTTGTTTTCTGTGTTATTATTTATTACTTCCATTGGTTTATACTGTTCCAATCGATTAATGTATATGAAGAAAAAAGACAATGACTTTATTGTAAATAGAGAAAAAGAAGCTGGCAGATTAGACCCTGTTTCTTATGAAAATTTAACTAAACAAGAAATTACCATTCCTTCTCCTTATGGTTATGATTTAAAAGCAATCCTAGTAGAGCCTTTTGATACGAAGAAATATGTCATCATTTCCCATGGAGTCACGGAAAATAAAACGAGTTCGATTAAATATATGAACTTATTTTTAGAAAGAGGCTTCAATGGTATTATTTACGATCATCGCAGACATGGAGAGTCGGGCGGGAAAAATACAAGCTTTGGCTATTACGAAAAATTTGACTTAAAGCAAATTGTTGATTGGCTTAAACAAGAAAAAGGAAAAGATATTCTTTTAGGGATTCATGGTGAATCGATGGGTGCAGCAACAATGATTCTTTATGCTGGCGGAATCGAGGATGGCGCCGATTTCTATATTGCGGATTGTCCATTTTCCGATTTCAAGGAGCTTTTAGATTATGTCATCAAACAGGAAATAAAACTACCTGGAAAAATCTTTATTCCTATCGCTAATTTATTTTTACGTGCCAGAGCTCGCTATTCCATTAAAGATATTTCTCCTATCTCTGTCATTGATAAAATAAAAAGTCCGATGTTATTTATCCATAGCAAGAAAGATGATTTTATCTTGCCAGAAATGACGCAAAAACTTTTCGATAAAAAGAAAGGTCCAAAAAAATTATTTTTTGCTGTTAATGGTACACATGCTCAAAGCTATAATGAGAACAAAGAGGCTTATGAAAAAGCCGTTGATGATTTTTTAAAGGAATATGTGCAAAGTTAAAATTTAAGGCTTAACAACATTAATTCTACTATATAATAATGTATTCAGATAAAGCCATCGAAACGATGGCTTTTCTTATAATTCTTTATTATAAGATCGCCTTCTTGAAAAGCTCATCTTGCCCCTTCGTAAAAGAGAAACTATACACATTCATTATAATAATTATTATTTCATTATTTTTAAAAATTTCTTTACATCCCCTAGAAGGTTTGATATGGTAAATAACATTAAAATGCCATAAACAAATACATGCGATGAAGAGAAGAGTACAATCATGCAATTCTTCAAAGAGAGCTCCAGTTGGTGGAAAGGAGTAGGAATAATGGTTGGAAGCAAGCCTCTGAGCGGCACATCGGATCCATATAGGTGATGGTGTGACAGGTCTCCTGTTATCGAGCTAGGGTATACGTATGGTTCATACCGTACCTACAAAGGATAATATGGTAACATATTATCAAACTGGGGTGGCACCACGGCGCGCAGCAACTCGTCCTCAAGACTAAAATCTTGGGGGTGAGTTTTTTTATTATCCAATTTTACATTTTTAAGGAGGAAATAAATTGCGTATAAACAAGTTAGTGAAGTCGTGGAAATACCCTTCTATCTTATTATCAAGCATTGGTGTTTCCAGTATTGGAGAATGGGTCTATTTTATAGCACTAAATTTAATCGTTCTTGATAGGATGGGAGTACTTGCTGTTTCGGGGTTGTATATCCTTAGGGCTCTATCTGCATTTTTTACAAACTTTTGGTCCGGTAGTTTAATAGACCGATTGAATAAAAAACATCTGATGGTTTTGCTGAATATATTCCAAGCAGTGTTCATTGCCTTATTGCCTTCCCTATCATCTCTTTCTGCCATTTATACACTCGTTTTTTTTATTAATGTAGCTAGTTCCATGTATGAACAAACGTCAGTACCGTACATTACCAAGTTAATTCCTCCAGATCAAAGAAAAAGGTTTAATTCACTTCGAAGCTTAATTGATTCTGGAGCATTTGTGATAGGGCCTGCCATAGCGGGAATGCTATTTATGATTGGCACACCTAATTTTGCCATCTATAGTAATGCAATAGCCCTTTTCATTTCAGCTCTTATCACACTTATTATGCCAAATATTGAAAAAAATGATTTTATTGAAACAGAAGATAAAAAAATAACTTTAAAGATTTTAAAACAAGATTGGAGATTAGTTGTCGATTTTAGCCGGAACCACCTGTATATTATCATTATTTATTTACTCTTTAGTACAGTGATGGTTTTGGCAACTGCTGTAGATTCACTGGAAGCAGCGTTTTCGAGAGAAGTGCTTCTATTGTCAGAGAGAGATTATGAATTTCTGGTGAGTATTGCTGGTGCGGGGATAATTGTTGGCGCACTAGTAAATATCATAATTGTTAAAAAGGTTGCTACCTCTTGGCTGATTGGTCTTGGATCCTTAATGGTATCGATCGGATATCTGATTTATGCATTTTCTGCTAATTTTTTGATAGCAGCAATTGGTTTTTTTATCCTTTCCTTTTCTATGGCTTTTCTTAACACCGGATTTAACACATTTTATCAAAATAATATTCCCGTACATATAATGGGAAGGATTGGTAGTGTGTACAGATGCATTGAAGCCTTTTTTATCATTATTTCGACCATACTTTTTGGGATAATGGCTGAAATGATTTCCATTAAGTCTGTTATCATATTAGGAAGCACCATTATGTTTGCAGTAACAATTATATTATTTATCTTTAATACACGGCCTTCGAAAGCAGCGTTTTATATGGAGGAATAATACTGAATACACATACTCATTAGTGCTTTTCCTATAATAAGACCTTGAAAGTTCATGAGAATATCCCAATTCTCATGAGCTTTTGTCAGCAATCTGAACATTTTTTATTGCCCGATAGGCTAATTTTATTAAAATACTTATACAATGTAGATATTATTTAAATACCGCTTTTCTATTGGAAAGCCAATCTTCTAAAGCATCCTCGTGTTGTTTGGTGAATAATTTCGGTACTTTGTCTATTGGAAAGTATTTTAAATCTAAAGTCTCCGAACCATCTGCGATAAGTTCTCCATCAATTGGTTTGCATTGAAAAAAATGAGTGATAGTCTGAGCTGTATCTCCGTTCGGAAACTCACCAAAATATTTAGAGTAAACACCAATAAGGTATTCAACCTCAACATTTACTCCTGTCTCCTCAAGTATTTCTCGTTTAGCTGTTTCTTCTAGAGATTCTCCAAGTTCCATCGCACCACCTGGAAACCCCCATTCATTTCTATCTCCTCGTTTTTGTAAAAGAATTTCATTCCGTTCGTTATAAACAATACCACCAGCAAAATTAAGGAATATTAAATCATGTCCCACTTTTCCTCGAATATAACGAATGTAGTCTTTATCTCTATCCATAAAATTTCTCAATCTCATTTTTGTTTGAAAAGAATAATTAATAAGGTTACATTTAAACCTAATTTCACTTAACTTTTCTAGAATATCAATCTATACTTATATTTGGCTGTGTTTAAGAACAGTTTGGATAGTTGAACTTTATATATTTGCAGATAAAAAATGGAAGCTATTCTTAATAGAATTTAGAGCCACAATATAGTGACTCTAAATTCTATATCTATTCTTTACAAAAATCTACAAACTTTTTTGCTTGTATTAAGGACATGCCTGTTTGTTCTCTCACAAACTTCACCGCCTTAATTTCACCGACGGACTTTATTTTTTCTTGTACTAAGGTAATCAGTTCCTCACTATATATTTTAGTATAATCCATTTTCTCCAACCTCCTCTAATCTATAATACCTTATACGAATAATTAACCTTTTAGTTTCAAATATAAATTTATACAATTTATATTTCGTCTTATATAAAACAACATTTAAATTTTAAAAAAATACAGCTGTTGAGTTTCATTATAGAACTTCTAAATTCCCTTCTACATCAACCACAATTGTGTGATGCTGCGAGGTGATAATTTCCAGAGGGAATACAGCTGAAATTTTATTAGAGAAGAACCATTCTCTTCCTGGTTTATTAAGGATTAAGAAGATGCCTTTTGATTTATCTCCCATAAAGTTGATGGATGTTAGATCTAAAGGTTTATTATCCCGTTCATTAATTCCCACTTCCATCAATCTTTTCCCTGCGGCTGCTACATCACTGACCGTTACCCCTATCTCACTGATGTTTATAACACTTTCAATAGAAAAAGGAGCCTCATCTTGTTCGGAAATAGAGTTCCTTGAAATAAACTCTACTATATTTCCAGAAGGATCATAAAAATAGAGAGAATGAGCTTGGAAATTGGAAAAATACACTTCATCTTCTCCCTCATCATTAATATTTAATGCAACCCTTTCTTTTACCCACGACTTTGCTTCTGCAAATTTATTAGCAAAAATGTTAATAGCAAAGTGGTAATATGGATTCCCCAATACATTTTCTGATGTAAATTTCAATTTGCTTGAACCAGCTTTAATGCAAAAGCTATGACTATCTTCCTTAATCAATGGAAATCCAAGAGTCTCTACATAAAAACTCTTCATTTTTTTGATATTATTCGTTTGCAGAGTTAACAGTTTTACTTCCATTATCTATATCCCCTCTTTCGTTAATATTTCTAATACTCCGTTAATTCTAATATATATCATCCTTAGTAGTCTAAAGTATTGCTTGATGGAGTTACTTCCATTTCATTCACGAGAAATCTCCCTTTCTTAAAGAATCACATCCATCCCGCTATTTGAGGATTGTTTTCAAGCATAGCCAAAACCTTTAGAAGAGATAATATCTGTATCTTTAATTATTACCACACTCCCTCTAACTCCCTTTTGATCATTTCTCATCCCATTGATATAATTTCTTACCCGTTTTAGTTTAATGTAAGTAGATTGTTCCATACTTCCCCAATTAGAATATTAATTTCTATCCTTCTCTTTATATATATTCTCTTACAATTTATGCGTGGGATGTCAAAGGAAATAAGAAATGGTTCGGTAGAGCTTTTAGTAATGGACGGACAAACAATGTATCATTACTCGCTGTTATAAATTTTGTATCGATATTTTTAATCTTGTCATTTGGTGTGAAATAGAAATGAATTCGTTTTATTTCATCGGAAATTAGATAATTTATAATGGTTTCCAATTCCACTTCTTTTCTACTGATGACATCATAAATATGAAGTTGCTCATCTTCCTTCTTAAAGAGAACGATTACGTCTTCCTCTTCGATATAAAAAATTGCGTCGTTAAATACTTGGAGAAAATAAAACATTAATAGTTGCTCGTTATTTTCGACAGCTAATTTGGTTGAAATAGATGTCCGTTTCTTTGCAAATTCCTTCATCAGTAGCAAATCACTTAGATTTTCTATATCTAATTGGCGTATGGTCTTGGTTGGCACCGTTTGTTTTTTTAAATCAGCTATACAAAGAGAAAAGCTGCTTTCTTGTACTTTTTCAAATCCAAACTTCGGATAAAAGTTCAAAACGGTTTCATTCGCAAATAAGTAGATAAAGTCTATTTCATTTTCATGCTTTTCAATGATATGGTTCAGCAATTTTTTAGAAAGACCTTGATTACGAAACTCAGGATGTGTCATTACTGTACCAACTTGAATAGCTTTATATTCAATCCCGTTACACACAACGGTCATTTTGTTGATAGAGGCATTTGCTATTACTTGTTCCCTATAGATAAACGAATAACATATATAGTTATCATTCCAGCAACCATTTTCATCCCATTTACTAAAGTCTATTCCAAATACCTTTTGAGCTAATTCATTAAAGCTTTCTTTATATGTTTCGATATGTTTATAGTCACTTATTAGTTGATATTTTGCCATCCTCCGCTTCCCCCCAATATAATCTAATAAAAGAATCTTAGCATTCTCATTAAATTATATTTTGCTAAATCTGTAAGATACACCTAATATTTAACTCATAAATAAAAATAAGCCAACGCGACACTTAAAAACGCATTGGCTTATTTTTAACTATTATTCTTTTTTTCTTTTAATACTATTCTTTGAATACTCTTGACAGATAAATAATACCTTGCACTTAATATATTCATATCAGTACCAGCTAGATAATCATTATATATATTCTTATTTCTTTCCTTCAATTCTTGCCTTGTACTTGTGTTAGTCCCCCAGCTTTTCTTATTACTTTCATTCCTTGGTATATAGATACATTCACCATCGATATATTTTTGAACCTCCTTCAACAGTTCAGAAGGTAAAAGTTCCATTGCGTTTTTATAGCTCATTTTGCACTCCTAATAATTTTTTTCGTTTTATTAGAAATAAGCAAAAGCTACATTATGCATTTTACATAGCCTTTGCTATGCAGTAAAAATATACTTTCTCAACTCATATCCTCCCTTTCAGTAACGAACCCTCATTATTCTTAATTAAATCATACCATAATATAGGAAAATAAAAGAAGTTAACATAAGAATTTTCTGTATATTACTAAATAAATTAGAGTGTCTCCTTTAATTTATGAATCTTTGAGTGGGATATTAAATACACATCACCAAAAATGTCCACTTTATCTTCCTTTACTCGTACAACACAATCTTTATTCGATGCATAAATGTCTATTTCCTCTGATAAAGAAGATAGTTCCTTTTGAACCAATGCAAGGTTATTTTCTAGATCGAAATGAGACAGAACCGAAAAATTGCCAAGACTAATTCCATCATAAACAGTGCTTATTTCCACTTCATAGCCAAAGTGTTCAGAGCATAACCATTTTGCGGACATATTGATCGCACCAGCGCTTGCCCCCATTACAACAGCCTTGCTTTTTCGTATCAAATCCGACAGTTCATATTCCTTCAAAAAACTATTTAAATTAAGTGTATCTCCACCCAATAAGAATATAACTGAAGCATTTTCGATTAGAGCATGCGCATCTTTTTTCTGAACACTATAATTAATTAAATGATATGTATCAAACATAATGCCAGCCTGGTCAAGCCAAGATCGTTCTGTAGCCCCCTTCTCTTGAGCACAAAGAGGATTCGAGCTGATCATTACAAGCGATTTTCTATCAGTTATATCCTCCTGCAATATTCTTCCTAGCTTCTCTGGGAAAAAATTGTTAAACCAACCTAAATAATAGTGAGTTTTCATAGCTACCCCTCCTCAAATTTATTTTATCGTGACAAAAACTATCCAGCTTTCTCCAAATGTTACGACTTTCCTTCAAACTATGATTAATTTTACAATATATTAATTTAGAAGATACTGCCGAAAGGATAACGATCTTTAAATACGCATAATACTATACGATATTCCTTTGAACCCATAAAAAAGTTTTTGTTATAACCTCTTAGATCAAATTCTAAATCTATCATTCTTTCATTTCTTTTGAATAAAACCCCGAACCGTTATACGAAATTTTGACTACCATTTCCGTATAAGGGTTTGGGGTTATATTTGTTGTATACTCTATTCGTATACTAAATGAAATGAACTGCCATACATTTTAAGCATTTCTCTATGAAATTTTATATTTTAAATTGCTTTATCTTATCTTGTAAATCAGAAGCTAATTGTGCTAATGATGTAGAAGAAGCTGCTATTTCTTGCATCGATGCAACCTGCTCTTCGGTTGCAGCAGATACGTTTTCTGTACTAGCTGCTGCTTCACTTGCCATTGAATTCACTTCCAAAATCGAACCACTAATCGTATTAGTATGTTCTTTTAATTGATCAAGCGATTGACTTACTTCCTCTACTAATTTAACTAGTTCTTGCACAGATTGTTCGATTCTATGGAATGATTCTCCTGCATCTTGAACAATTGTTAATCCTGTATCTACATCATTTGCAGCAGTCGTCATCGATAAAGAAGTATTCTTAGAATCAATTTGTATTTGGCTGATAAGATTAGTAATTTGCTCAGCCGATCCTGCTGTTTGTTCCGCTAATTTCCTTACCTCATCCGCTACAACAGCAAAACCTTTTCCTTGTTCTCCAGCTCTTGCCGCTTCGATAGCTGCATTTAATGCTAGTAGATTGGTTTGGGAAGAAATGTCCGATATTACCATAGTAATATCTCCTATTTGATTTATTCTAGTTTCTAATGTAGCTATTGATTCAGCAAGTGTCACCACATTATTATTAATGGATTTCATTTGTGTCGTTACTTCTGAAATACGTTTTGCACCTTCAAGCGATACATCCGCTGTCTGCTCTGCTGTTTCAGCCACTTTTTTTGCACGCACTGTTATATGGCCAGTCGTTTCATTTACATTACGGATGCCAGCTGTACTTGATTCCATCAATCTCATTTGGGTTTCAGAACCTTCTGCAAGCTGCTGGATTGTTTCTGAAATATGTTCACTTGCTTTACTGCTTTCTTCTGAACTGGAGCTCAATTGTTCCGATGATGAAGCGAGATGATGGGACGTTTCCGATAACATTTCAATAAGCCCCTTCATTCCATCCGCCATCCTATTATAACTATCAGATAAAGAACCTACTTCATCCTTCGCCTGATAACTTGATCTTGCAGAGAAATCTCCTTGTCCTCCTCTTTCCATTAAAGCCTGTAGACGTTTAATTGGGTTGACAATCATTGCGGATATATAGAGACCTAATAATACAGCAAGTATTACAGCAACAAATATAACTCCCCAAGAAATATATAGCATTGTCTTATAATACTTGTTATTTTCATTTGATATCTGTTCTGCATTTTCCTCATTTGCTGTTTGGAGTTCATCCAATTGACTGTTAATAATATTTCTCTTCGATTCAAGGTTTTTCGTATAAAGATTATAGGCTGAGTCATTAAAATTATTGTTTGCTAATGATATCACTTCATCTTGAATACTACTAAAGCCTGTATAGGCATCTTTAAAAATTTTATATTCATCCGCTTCTTTTTTGGAAAGCGAAATAGCATCTAACTTTTTGACATATTTATCCGATTCTTCCGAATTCCTTTTAATAGTCTCTAATAACTCTTCATTTCTCTTTTTATCCTCTGTTATCATTAGCTCTATAACTAAGCTGTCGTTTGTGCGGCGATAGTTTTGGATCTTTGCTATGTAAGTATTAGGTATTAAATTTTCTTCATACATTTCTTTAGAACTTTTCGCCATCTCCTTTATACCATATATTCCAAATAATCCGATCAGCACTAGTCCAATAGTACTAAACATAATGATAATCAATATTTTTTTAGAAATATTGATATTTTGTAAAAATTTCATTAAAGCTACCTCTTTTCATTGATCTAATCCTTATATCATATCGACATATATCGACGATACTTTAGCTTAAAAAACAAAAAACTTCGAAGGGCGAAACTGTTTAGGATTATTAGGAAAAAATATAGTACAAAAGGCTTGAATAAAATACAAAAAAGCGAATTTTGCTACATCTATCATTAAAGATAGTTTTCCTAGCAAAATTCGCTTTTTTCTTTTTTTACCAGTGTTCTTTGATAAATACATCTCTTCCTGACTTTTCTCTATCCTCTTTATAATGCTGCTTATTCTTCTTATGGTAATCTTGATGATAGTCTTCTGCTGGATAGAAGATGGCAGCTGGTTCAATTAATGTAACAATTGGCTTTTTAAATTTTCCGCTTGCTGCCATAGCTTGTTTTGATTTCTCTGCAAGTTCTTTTTGCTTATCATTATGATAAAAAATCGCTGTTCGATACTGTGGCCCGCGATCATGGAATTGACCATCTGGATCTGTCGGATCAATTTGCTGCCAATATAACTCTAATAAACGTTCATAGGGAAAGATTTCAGGATCAAAAGTGATTTCCACTACTTCAAAATGTCCTGTCATTCCTGTTTTCACCTGTTCATAAGTTGGGTTTTCTACATGCCCCCCGCTATAACCTGAAACAATGCCGCCAATACCTGGCTGTTCTTCAAATGGGGATACCATACACCAGAAACATCCACCTGCAAAAGTTGCTTTTTCCATTTATCTCATCTCCCTATAGGTTTGGCCTTATCGTTTATTTAATCAAAAATTAGTGATAGTCCTTTTATTAGATAAAAATTAGTATATAATACTTTGAACAAAGATACTATTTTTTTATACTTAAGAAAGAGAAATCACTATCGTCATACTACATCTAACAATGCTTCATTTAACCTCTTCCTTTATAATTTAAAGAACCATTCACTACAGAAAAAACGCTAATCTAACTTAAATGGACTGTTTATAGTGTTTAGGCTATCTTTGTTTCCAAGTCTTTTTTAAACTTGAATATTGAAATAGAGAAAGATGAAGTAGTAACACACCTAAAAAGATAAAGATGTAAGAGCTTGGTAGTATGCGACTTAATCCAATAAACATGCCTCCAACTGCCATACCAGAATAACGAATGAAATTAAACAAACCTAAAGCTGCACCACGGTTTTCATTATATTCATTACTTATAACCGTTGAAAATAAGGGAGAAGCAAACCCTACTGTTATCCCATACATAAATAATAGAATACTTAACCCTATGATTGATTTCGTATGAAGTAAACCAAAAATTATAATGAGCAGAGGCATCAAAAAAAGAACAAACATAAACAGTTTTCTCCACGATATTCTTATCTGCACTTTTTTAAAGAGCATACTCCCTAAAATCATACTTACTGTTAAAGGTAAATATAATAACCCGATATTTTGCAAGGATATATGATAATGGTCGTTGAGTAGTATCGGTAAAAATACGATAATAGCAAAGTAAATAAAAAAGATAAAAAAACTTACTGTTATCGTTATAAAACCTACTTGGTTGGAAAAGATAGCCCGATAGGTTTGAATAAAGTTTGGTGATATTCTCTGACTATATACTTTTTCACCACTATCAGGAAGTGTACATATAATAAACAGCAGCAAGACGATCGCAACAATAAAAAGAAATAGGAAAATCCCTTGATAACCAAAATGTTCTCCTAATATTCCTCCTAATATTGGGGCAACTGCGGGAGCAAGGGTGAGCAATATTTGATACGTACCCATGGCACTCCCTCTTTTCTCCCCTTCAAATAAGTGTGAAATCATATTTATTGCCACTAAAGGGACACTCCCTGCACCGATTGCTTGAACCATCCGAAAAATCATAAAGAGTATAAAATTGGTTACAAACGAACAGGCAATCGTTGAAATAGCAATGAAAATAAAACTAAGTATTATTAAACGTTTTTGATTTTTCGTATCTATCATAGTCCCTAAAATAATTTGAATCAGTGCTATGATAAAAATAAAACTACTAACAGTGAAATTCACCCAGCTGATAGAAACATTAAAGGAATCTCGAATAAGCGGAATCACCGGTGTATAAATATTTTGATTTAAAGAAACGAAAAAACTACTAATACTCAACAAATATAAAGATAACATTTTCGTTTGAGACATTTTTCGAGACATACATATTCTCCTTTTTAGACTTATTGAGACTTTATACTTTCCGTTATAGCATTTAAAAAGCGAATAATGATCTCTAATTCAGCTGGTTTAAATTCATTCAAAATACGCAAATAACGTTCCCTTGCCTGCTTATGTAGTTGTGCATGGATAAGAGCAAGCATTTCGCCTGATTTTGTTAGCAAGTAGTAAATTTCTTTTTTGTTATCTTCATCTTGTACCTTTTCTAAGATATGATGCTCTAATAATTTCCTGACAGCTTTTGTAATCGCTGGTTTAGATACATTTAAACTTTCAGATAATGTAGTATTATTTGCTCTTCCACTTTCTTTAATAGTTGCCACGATGTGTAATTGGGTCAGTGTCCAATCCGATATAATTGATTCTTCTTGGCTTATTTTCATCTGTTTTCTTAGTTTATCAACAGCTTCTCTTTCCTTGATGAATTGTTCTAAAGCCTCTAGTGCTTCTGTGCTTTTGTCCATTTATTTCACCTCATATTTTCATTAACCAGTTAACTATTTGTAGTTTATATTAAGATTTTATCACAGTCAATATAAAATACATATTTCATGAAAAATAATTAACTGGTTAATATTTTACCCGGATTTCCAAACGCTTTTTACGTCGGTATCTTTCAGTAATAAACCGTATTTGATATTTGATAGATTGCTCATCGTCGTTTTCAAATGTCATAGGAATGCTTCACTTTTATAAGCCGATATATAGGCTTTTTTCCATTTCAGGAATCAGAACGAGTTACTTTTCCTGTCTGAATTTCACTGATAACTCTATCGTGAACTGATAGCTTATTTTGTGATACACCAGATTCTAATCGTTTTTCTTCTAATACTTATCCCAAAGAGTTGATTCATTTGTATTTTCCTTAAATCACACGCCAATCTTCTAAAACATAAAAATAGACACTTTGTTTTAAAGTGCCTATCTATTCCGTATTTAATTTTCACAATGGAAGGATTTTTCCTTTTCTAGATTATTTCAACATATCAAGATTCGTCCCAAAGTAATAAAATAGTAGTTATATGAATGACTTTTTCCTTGAAAGGTATTAGTACATTCAGTGTTTATACGGATAATCTGATTTTTTCACTTTTTATTATTAAAAGAAAAACTACTCTTTAATAAGGAAAGATAAGATGAATACATTACTTATAAAAAAAATGATTCAGAAATCACTTAAACAATATCATATGGAACCCAATTCACTCGCTCTCCATGAATATGAACGATTAGCAGTCCACATCATCGCTTTAAAAAAACAACATCCTGCTCATGAACTTTATGATCTAGTTCAAGATGTTGTTTATAGTTACATTACGAATACACTTTAGCTAATTCTATTTTTTATTTAGAATCCCGCCAACGAGCTTATCTGCAATTCCCGGAAATAGATTATAAAGAACACTTCCCCAATTCATCCACAAAGGTAAATTTAACTCACGTTTTGGATGTAGCATTAATTTTATTATTTTTTCAGCGACTGTATCAGCTGAAAGCATAAATTTCTGCACATTCTTCACATAATTCCCCGTTTTGTCAGCTGTATGAAAAAAATTTGTCTCGATTGGTCCTGGATTTACAGCAGAGATTTTTATATTTGAATTGGCTACTTCCAGTCGGAGACTATTTGTAAATCCTAGAACAGCATGTTTACTCGCAGCATAGGCACTTGATTTGGCTGTAGCGAGTTTCCCTGCCTGGGAGGCGACATTAATGATATGCCCGCCATTATTTTGCAGCATCGAAGGCAATACCTCTTTGGTACAAGCGATCAGCCCCATTACATTTACTTGAAACATTCGATTAACGTCTTCCATCTTTGCTTCATGAACCATATCAAAGATGCCAAATCCTGCATTATTGAGCAAAATATCAATAAAATCAACCTCTTGATATATCTTAGCAAAGACTTCCTTTACTTGCTCCGGATTGCTTACATCTAAAGTAAAATAAATAGCTTGTCCGGGAAACTGATTATTTATTTTCTTGCAAATAGCAGCGAGCTTATCTTCTGAACGAGCAAGAAGGATGGGATGAGCCCCCAAACGAGCAGCTTTTATAGCAATTTTTTCTCCTATGCCAGATGATGCACCTGTAATTACAATGTTCTTTCCATCTAATCCCTTCATTATCCACCTCAAAAAGCACATGCATGATGTAAAAATGCCCATTTACTTATTTCCTAAATAATCATCATTATATTGATATATTATATCGATTAAAACCTACTTTTCTCTTTCTTAGCCTTAATAAAGACAAGATTCCTTTCTCATTTTCACATAGAAGGTTCAAAATAACAACATAGACTTCACTCTTCTTTTTGTAAACAAACAAAATAACGTCTCATATTCTTAGGAATTCCTTTCATCTTAAACACCCCTGAATAAACAAGGTGACGAATCCGATATTCAAGAAAATCGGGATCCATATAAAGATGCTCTTCCTCTATCGTTCTCCAAATAAGCTGACTAGTCTTGATAAAATCTAATTTTTCCTTTTCACTCATTTGTTTCAGTACTTCTACAATCGTTTGATCAAAATAATCCAAATCCACCGATACAATCGCTTGGTTTTCCCATATCCTTAAAAGTTCATCAGCATTGGCTATCGATTGCCACTCAGTTGCTAATCCTTCTCTTTGATTAGTTGTTACCATATAGCTGCTATCAATATGGTCTAATATAGATTGTAATAATTCGTTTTTTATTTCTGCTGTATGAATCATTGACTTTTCATTTGGTGCAATTTTTTTAAGGACTTCTGCTGTATCTGGTTATGGCATTATAAAAATGTACCTTTCGGACATTAATTTGTGCATGAAAAAACCACTTGCCAACATCATCCAATAAAAGTAAACTCCTCGTTGGACCAACAACGTTTGACAGGAGGATACATAGGAGATGTTACAAGTGGTAGAAATCAATTATATCAGACATGAAGTAAACCAAAAAGGGAAAAGTTATGCCGAGGTGGCTCGTCAAGTACAGCACGATGAACGGACAGTAAAAAAATATGCGGATCAAGAAGAATTCCCCCAAAAACACAAACAAACACGTCCCTCGCCTATCTTGGATCCAGTAAAGCATATTATTGATGGGTGGATTCGTGAGGATTTAAAGCTAAAAAAGAAGTTTCAACGTACTGCACAACGTATGTATAACCAACTAATCGAAGAGCATGATTTTCAAGGTGGGGACCGTACAGTAAGACGTTATGTTTCAGCCCGGAGAAAGGAATTAGCGAAAGAAGCAGAGGGTGCCTCTTTACCGCTGCAAACGATTCCTGGAACAGCACAAGTAGATTTCGGAAAAGCACCATTTAAATATTTAAATGAAATGATCGAACTACCGTTTCTCGTTATGTCATTTCCAGATGCCAATACCTTTTATTTTCAAGTGTTTCCTTCGGAAAATACCGAGTGTCTTCTAGAAGGATTACAACGCATTTTTCAACATATGAAGAGCGTACCGAAAACGATTCGCTTTGATAATCTATCGCCCGCTGTAAAGAAAATTCATGCCCGTGGTGAAAGAGAATTAACAGATATGTTCGAGCGATTCGTGCTGCACTTCGGTTTTGAATATGAATTCTGTAATCCAGCAAAGGGAAACGAAAAAGGACATGTAGAAAATATGGTGAAATATGTCCGGAATAATTTCTTATTGCCGGCTAATACAATTGTAGACTTGGAAGAGTTTAATCAAACTCTATGGGAAAAGGCAGAAAGAAATCGTCAACGGAAGCATTACCTAAAGCAAGAGTCGTTAGAATCCTTACACGAATTAACATGTGCAGCTCATATTTTACTGCCCGAAAAAATATTTAACTGCGCTCGTATTGTCACTGCAAAGGCTGATAAAAGTGGAATTGTACATATAGATAATAAATTGTATTCGACATCGCCACGATTTGCACAGAAGAAAGTGGTCGTCGAAGTGACATTTAATGAAGTACGTATTCTAAGTGAAACTCATGAATGTATTGTCACTCATTCTCGACTTTATGGCAGCAAGGCCAAATCAATGGTTTGGCAACCTTATCTAAAACTACTTTCTCAAAGGCCACGCGCAATTAAATATTCAGGTATTTATGATCATTTACCTGATGAGTGGAACCTGTATTTAAAAGCGTGTACAGAGGAAGAACAGAAGTCTGCTTTCTCTCTCCTATCGGAGTTAATGAAAACTAATAACCTAGATAAAATTACAGAAGCTTTACAGATAGCTCAAAAGACAGGTCATCCAAAAGCAGAGCATATTCAACAAGCTTTTAACGCACTTATCTTTGATGACAACGATTATCAAAATATAACACCAGCCATCACATTACCTGAAATGCCCGAAATCACACGTGGTGCAGATCGTTATAATGACTTCTTTAAAACGGAGGTGTGATCATGAGCGAATCGATTCAAGAATACGCAAAACGGCTAAAATTAAGCTATTTGCGAATGCATTGTGATGATCTGTCCGAAGAACAGATTGCATTCCTAAAACAGCTTTTTGAAAAAGAAATTGAACAACGCGAACAAACTCGGATTAATTTACTCTTGAAACAAGCACATCTACCGCAAGGTGGAAATGAAACGTTTGACTGGCAGCATGTTCAAATACCTAAAAGTATTTCAAAAGAGAGTATCTACGAGGGGCTATTCATTAAGGAAAAGGAAAATTTAATTTTATATGGTGGTGTGGGTGCAGGAAAAACATATTTAAGTAAACTGATTTCTTTAAATGCCATAACTAGATTTGGCCATAAAGTCCGGTTTTACACGGTTGCAGGTCTAGTGAATCAGTTAGTGGATGCCAATCAAAAGGGCCAACTAGCCAGGTTGTTGGGGCAAATTGAGAAATTAGATTTATTAGTACTCGATGAAATGGGTTATATTCCGTTAGGAAAAGAAGGAGCCGAACTGTTATTCCAAGTAATTTCGATGTGTTATGAGCGAAAAAGCATCATTATTACAACGAATCTTCAATTTGGCCAATGGAACCATGTATTTGGCAATCAAATTTTAACAGAAGCGGTTATTGATCGTCTTATTCACCATTCTCATCTGGTGATATTCACTGGTGAAAGTTATCGATATCGCAATTCTAGTATGCGAGATTAAATGAAAATAATGATGTTGGCAGTGGTTACAAAAGTAATGACCGTTTCTTGCATTTTTTGATTGCCAAATCCAGCTGTATCGATAAGATAAAGAGGATTAGATCTTTTTTTAAATATAAACATGAAAAATCTTAATGCTAGCTGTTCTTCGATGTTATTCCCATACCATATATATACTTGTCTTTTATCATCAATGTCATCTAAACTATTCATTTTATTCTGTAGTGCAGTTATGTATGGATTTTTCTCCTCGAATTCTCGATTAATATTATTATAAATCCATTCAGACCGTTCCTTTTGACCATTATGTACATCCAGTTGACGTAATGGTCCAAACATAAAGGATCCATCTAAGCCGATCACTTCGACATTCTCTTGAAGATTAACAGCTAATCTACCTGCAATATATTGGGATGCGACAAGATGAATAGCTTTTTTATGTTTCACGTTTTTTCTCTTCTGTTGTTTTTTTATCGCTTTGTTGACGCACGTAACTATTTCTTTTAAACTTTCTTCATCCCAAAATAATCCTAGACCTTGCACTGCTTCACTATTTTCATGTTCAAAGCTTTGAAATTCTTGTCTATTTATAATTTTATAAAGAGCAGAATGCTTAGTTTTTTTTATGTCCTCTAATGTAATGTATGTGTATGACTCTATTTTGTAGCAATAGATGAGATTATCATCTATCAAGAAATATAGATAAGAACCATTTATTCTACTCTCCATTACGAATCTCCCTTTTTTGTAAAATTCTAAATTTAATTATACAATCAATGAACTAATTTTCCCACTACTCTATTTTTCTATTGACAGACAAGCCTTTCTTCTTGCATAATCAAATAAATTTATCATAGGAATGCGATGATTAAGATTAGTAAATGATAATGGCTTGCTAGAGAGTGAAGTTCTATGGCTGCAAAACTTCATCAAGATTCATTTCATTGAACCTACTTAGGAGTAGTTAGGCAAACCTAAACGTCAACCGTCGTTACCGGAAAAGAGTTGTATAATCACGCGCATGTGCAGATTATAATTGAACTAAGGTGGTACCACGGAAAAAACCTTTCGTCCTTTCATTATGACGAGAGGTTTTCTTATTTCCATACAACGATTTTATAGGAGGAATAAAAATGAAGAAAATTGCTATTATTGGTGCTGGTTCTATGAGCGAAGCGTTAATTTCTGGGATTGTTTCTAGTAAATTGCAGGAGAGTACAGAAATTACCGTCACAAACCGAGGGAATGTAGAAAGACTAATTGAACTACAAAATCGCTATGGTGTTGACTACTCTTTCGATTTAAAAAAATTAGTTGGAGAAGCTGATGCCATTATTCTCGCAATGAAACCGAAAGATGTAAAAGAAGCTACTGTACAATGGAAAAATTATATCACAAAAGAAACACTGCTCATTTCTGTTCTTGCTGGCGTAAATATGGACAGTCTGCAACGGCTGATCGGACTGGAAGTTCCCATTGCGCGTGCTATGCCCAATACTTCGGCAACAGTCGGGAAATCAGCAACAGGTATTGCCTTCAACTCCTTTGTAGAAGAACCACAAAAAACTTTCGTCCTTGACATATTTGAAACAGTTGGATTCGTTACATTTGTTCATGAAGAACAATTAGATGCTGTAACCGGTCTTTCTGGTAGCGGCCCAGCTTATATCTATTATTTAGTGGAAGCGATGGAAAAAGGAGCTGTAAAAATCGGACTAAATCGGGAAGTAGCTAATGAGTTGATAGTGCAGACAATCCTCGGCGCAGCAGAAATGATCGCATCGTCCTCCAAGAGTGCTCTTGAGCTCCGCAAGAATGTAACTAGTCCTGGTGGCACAACAGAAGCAGGAATAAACATTCTTGAGCAATATGATGTTCAGAAGGCTTTCATTTCGTGTATGGAAGAGGCAGCGGCCCAATCAAAAAGGATGGGAAAAGCACTTACAGAAGAACTTAAACTGTCTAAATAACGTTATTTAAAAATAGAAAGGATGTTGTGTGCTTTTTTGCCAACATCCTTTTTAGCTTATATCTCGTATTCTGAAAAATCTTCTGCCATATATGTATTGGGAAAGATGGCTCTCGCTTCCTGCAACAATTGTTCTGTTAATGCTTGATCATATCTAGCACTAATATGTGTAAGAATGAGACAGTCTACATTTGCCCTTTTAGCTGTTTTTGCAGCTTGTACCGTTGTAGAATGATAGTATTCCGTTGCTATGGAACTTTCTTTTTCCGAGAAGGTTGCTTCATGAACCAATATTTTTGCTTCTTTTGCCAAAACCTCAGCAGAAGCACAAGTTCTAGTATCTCCTAAAATAGTGACGATTCTCCCTTTAATATTCGGGCCAAGAAAGGTTTTGCTGCCTATGACAGTACCGTCATCAAGGATGAGGTCTTCTCCCTCTTTAATTTTTTTATAAATAGGGCCAGGCGTTATTCCATATTGTTTTAATTTAGCTGTATCTAATTTTCCAGGTCGATCCTTTTCTATAATCCGATAGCCATAACTTGTAACACCATGCTCAAGTATTTTTGCTTCTACGATAAAATCATGTTCTTCCAAAATAATACCTTCATCGATTTCTATAATATTTAACGCATACTTTAAAAAAGTTTTGCTGACAGCAAGGCTAATCTGTACATATTCCTTAATTCCTTTCGGTCCATATATCGTTAGTGGTGTCTCTCCTCCTTGGAAAGATCGACTGGAGAGAAAACCTGGTAAACCATATAGATGGTCTCCATGCAAATGGGTAATAAAAATTTTATCAATTCTTCTTGGTTTAATATTGGTATGTAAAATCTGGTGCTGCGTTGCTTCTCCGCAATCAAACAGCCAAATACTCCCCTTCTCTTCTAAAAGCTTTAAAGCAATCGCTGTTACATTTCTTGATTTAGCCGGAATACCTGCACCTGTTCCTAAAAATTGCAACTTCATAATAAGCTTGCTAATCCCCTTTCGTTTTCTTCCTGTCATGAAATCCTCTGTATAAATAAAAGCGTATCATTAAATACTAAATTAGAATAGATGAATTAAGTATACTTTACTAATGCCTGTTTATCCAAATCCCTAAATCTTTTAACTAGTAACTTTTGCTAATATATTGTAATATCATGTTGGATGAATGAAAAATTTCTGCTGTAAATACAAATAGTAAAAATATTTGCAAAAATTACAAACAAATTTGTTGCTATCTCCTTAAGAAAAAGATAAAATTTTATAACTGTATAGGTACATGTATTATTTAAGAGAAAATGCACCTTTGTAAAACAGCAATTTAATAATTTTCATACATATATAAATGAAATGAGGTACAAGAAAGTGAATGAAAAACAAACATCAAATGCACTTATTATGATCTTCGGGGCAACAGGAGATTTAGCCAATAGAAAGCTTTTCCCCTCTCTTTATCGATTGTATAAAAAAGGAAAATTAGCAAATTTTGCGGTTGTAGGCGTTGGGAGAAGAACATTAACACAAGAACAGTTTAAGCAAAATGTTGTTAATTCTGTATCTGAAGCAATTGCAAGTTCTAAAAATGATGATCTTGAGACATTCGCTTCTTATTTCTGCTATCATTCACATGATGTTACAGATTCAAGTTCTTATGTAGAGCTAAAAAACATTGCTGATGAATTAGATGTAAAACATAGTTTAAATGGTAATCGTGTATTCTACTTAGCGATGGCACCTGAATTCTTTGGTCCTATCGCGATTCATTTAAAGCAGGATGGACTAACAGAAGTAAAAGGGTACAAACGTCTAATTATCGAAAAACCATTTGGTCATGATTTAGAATCAGCCAAAGAACTAAATGAACAAATTCGAACTGCCTTTTCTGAAGATGAAGTATATCGAATTGACCACTATTTAGGAAAAGCGATGGTTCAAAATATCGAAACAATCCGTTTTTCCAATGCAATTTTTGAAAATCTATGGAATAACCGCTATATCAGTAACATTCAGATTACTTCAAGTGAAGTATTAGGCGTGGAAGAACGTGGAAGATATTATGAAACAAGCGGGGCACTTCGTGATATGGTCCAAAACCATATGCTGCAAATGGTTGCACTACTTGCAATGGAACCTCCAATTAAACTTACACCAGATGAGATTCGCTCAGAAAAAGTGAAAGTTTTCCGTGCTATGCGTTCTGTTGAAGTAGATGAAGTTGATAAATACTTTGTAAGAGGACAATATGGAAAAGGACTTGTGGAAGATGTTGAGGTACCGAGCTACCGCGAAGAACAAATGGTAGACCCTAACTCCAACACAGAAACTTTTGTCGCTGGGAAAGTAATGATTGATAACTTCCGTTGGGCTGGTGTTCCATTCTATATCCGTACTGGTAAAAGATTAGAAAGTAAATCAACAAAAATAGTGGTACAATTTAAAGATATTCCAATGAATTTATATAATCGTCCAAATCAAGAAATTACACCAAATCTTCTTGTTATTCATATTCAGCCTGAAGAAGGAATTACTTTACATTTAAACGCTAAAAAAGCAGGACAGAATATGGAAGCAACACCAATCAAGCTAAGCTATGCTAATACTGGTATTGCAGGAATCAATACGCCAGAAGCATATGAAAAGCTAATTGACGATAGCTTGCATGGAGACGCTACTAACTTTACTCATTGGGATGAAGTGGCATTATCTTGGAGCTATGTGGATAAAATTTCCCAAGCATGGGAACAAACACCTGCTACTCAATTCCCTAATTATGCTTCTGGTACAATGGGACCAAAAGAAGCAGATGAATTATTAGAAAAAGATGGTTTCTTCTGGTGGCCAGTTAATCAATTTGAAGTAGATGTTTGCTAACTCACCCTTCAAGTGACTCTCTAAAAAAACGTGAATCTTATTGTATTCACGTTTTTTCTTTCCCTAAATTATGATTTAATCTAAGGAGTTTTTCATGAAAAAAATCAAATTAATCCTAACTGTCATTCTCGTATTCCTTTTATATAATTTACTCGTCTTCTACTTAGGATGGAATGGTTATGCATGGCTTGATTCCTTCAAACTATTAACCTATCCATCCATATATATTGGAGCAGTTATTCTTTTCTCCTATGCATATATTATCAGCCATTTCCTTAAGTCCATTACCATATTTAAAATACTTGGCGCGTATTGGCTTGCCATTTTTGAATATGGTATCTTACTGTTCCCACTAGCTAATTTAGGATGGCTTATATTAAACCAATTTATTCCGTCTGAAGATGCCACCAAAATAGTAGGAAGCGCTGCTGCAGCAATTCTTCTATTTTTACTTATTTACGGAACATTTAACGCTTACTCTCCTGTGATTAGAACTTATAAACTCGCAGTAGCTAAAAAACAAGCGAAAAGAGACTCTCTGAGGATTGCTATGGCTTCTGATATGCACTTTGGCACTTTATCAGGTAAAAGTCATCTAAACCGTCTCGTAACGAAAATAAACGGCTTACAACCAGATTTAATCTTACTGCCTGGAGATATCATTGATGATGATCCTATTCCTTTTTTGAAAAAGAATATGGGAGAGCAATTAAAGCTATTACAAGCTCCTTTAGGCATTTATGGGGTATTAGGTAATCATGAATATTACGGCAAAATGATTCCAACCTTTCTAGAAGAAATGAACCGAATCGGTATTCGCATCTTAATGGATGAAAAAGTAACTATTGATGAAACCATTAGATTAATCGGTCGTAAAGATAAAACGGACCAAAAGAGACTTTCCATTCCTAGCCTTCTTGAGAGTGAAAGTAACCATCTACCAATTATGATGATGGATCACCAGCCAGATGAACTGGAAGCAGCAATGAATGATGGGATTGATGTTATTCTATCCGGTCATACACATCGTGGTCAAATGGCACCAAACCATTTAATTACCAAACGAGTTTTTGAATTAGATTGGGGCTACAAGAAAAAGAAGCAGCTTCATGCAATTGTTTCCTCTGGATTTGGATTCTGGGGACCGCCCATTAGAATTGGCAGCAGATCGGAAATTGTTTATATTGAAATAACGTTCAAAGGGTAAATTGCTTTACTTTTAAGTTATTTATTTTTGTGAAAAAATAGTTTGCTAGATAAATGTGCTGCTTGCTATAGCAGCATATTTTTTTGCCTTCTCGTTGTAATTTGTTTGTAGATTTTGTTGTTGTTTAAACTCTTTGGATACGTAAAATTTATGTATGAAGGTCACTTTACTGCCTTTTTCTTTTTTGGTTGGTTCTAAAATGGCTGATGAACGCCTTTTTTCTGCTTTTCTCTCTTCATTGTGGTCTTCATTCAACCTATGAACACCTCTTTTCTTCCTCCTTCTCTTATTTTTGGCTTTCATCCATCTTGTGAACACCTCTTTTCCTCTGCACTCTCTTATTTTTGGTGTTCATTCAAACTCCATCCTCTCCTTCAAAAAAAAGCACACTACATATAAAATCGTAGTGTGCTTTTTATCGCCATTCTTATTTTTCCATCCAGTTCGTATGGAAGATTCCTTCTTTATCAAGACGCTCATATGTGTGAGCACCGAAGTAGTCACGCTGCGCTTGTAGTAAATTTGCTGGTAAAGTTGCTGTACGGTAGCTATCAAAGTATGATAATGCGGCTGCAAAGCTTGGTACAGGAATACCGTTTAAGACAGCACCAGAGATTACTTCACGTAATGCTGATTGGTAGTTTTCAGTGATTTCACTGAAATATGGATCCAATAGAAGGTTCTTCAATTCTGGATCACGATCATATGCATCTTTAATTTTTTGTAAGAATTGAGCACGAATAATACAACCACCGCGGAAAATCATAGCGATTTCGCCATAGTTTAAGTTCCAATCGTATTCTTCAGATGCTTCTCTCATTTGCGCAAAACCTTGGGCATAAGAAACAATTTTGCTCAAGTATAGAGCTTTACGTACAGATTCGATAAATGCTGCTTTATCTCCTGTGAAAGGTTTAATTTCTGGGCCTGAAAGTACTTTGCTTGCTTTTACGCGTTCGTCTTTCATTGCAGAAATGAAACGAGCAAATACGGATTCTGTAATCATTGGAAGTGGTACACCTAAGTCTAGAGCACTTTGGCTTGTCCATTTACCAGTTCCTTTTTGACCAGCAGTATCTAAGATTAGATCTACTAAAGGTTTACCAGTTTCTTCGTCAACTTTTGTAAAGATATCTGCAGTGATTTCAATTAGGTAACTGTCTAGCTCCCCTTTATTCCACTCTGCAAATACTTCATGAAGTTCTTGTGCTTCTAAGCCTAAAACATGCTTCATAATGAAGTATGCTTCACAGATTAATTGCATATCTCCATATTCGATTCCATTATGCACCATTTTTACATAGTGACCGGCACCATCTGGACCGATATAAGTAGTACAAGGCTCATCGTTAACTTTTGCAGAAATATCTCGGAAAATTGGAGCAACTAATTCGTATGCTTCTTTTTGGCCACCAGGCATAATAGAAGGTCCTTTTAATGCTCCTTCTTCACCGCCAGAAACACCTGTACCGATGAAGTGAATACCAAGTTCACTAAGCTCTTTATTACGTCTTTGTGTATCTTTAAAGAATGTGTTACCGCCATCGATGACAATATCGCCTTTATCTAATAAAGGTTTTAATTGCTCGATTGTTGCGTCTGTAGCTGGACCAGCTTTAACCATTAACATGATTTTACGTGGAACTTCTAAAGATTGTACAAATTCTTCTAATGTATATGTTCCAACAATATTCTTGCCTTCTGATTCTTTAAGCATTTCTTCTGTTTTTTCTTTTGAACGGTTGAAAACGGAAACAGTATAGCCTCTGCTTTCGATATTCATAGCAAGGTTTTTACCCATAACCGCTAAACCGATTACACCAAATTGCTGTTTTGTCATTTTTTCCTAACGTCCCTTCTAAACTATGTATCCTTATAGTAGAATTCACTTAACTTTAGCAAGATTTTTTAAGTTATGCAACTAAAATGCAACTACTTTTCTTGATTATTTCAAAAAATTTTTTTCGTCACATATAACTTAACTAAAATTTCTTTCCTTGCAAAAAATCTTTATTGAAACTAGTTTTGGTACCAATGTCTTCTTCTTTTTTTGAAATATTATTTCTTTCTGATGCTGGCTCAATAATAGAAGCGCCATATTTTTCTTTCAGCTTATCTATTGCTGTCCATAATGGTTCTTTCGCTGCTTCTTTTTCAAAGGAAAAGAGATCAAGTTGTTTTACTACAATATTATTGTCGATTAAATCTCCTGCTGTTATACCTAATAAACGAACAGGATTTCCATCCCATGCTGTCGTAAAAATCTCTTTGCTTATCTGAAGTATCTCTTCCTCTGATTTTATTGGATTTGCTAATTTTTTGCTCTTGGAATAGTTTTTTCTGTTTCCATAGCGAATGGTTACAGATAAATGATTAGCATGTACATGTTTTCTTTTCATTCTTGTAGCCACTTTATTCGCTAGGGAGGCCAATACTTGAAATAATTCCTGCTGATTCTTGACATCGCGCGGCAATGTTGTCGAATTGCCAATACTTTTAAATTCATTGGCAGCTTCTGGATCAACTGGCCGATTATCTTCTCCGTTGGCTTTCTCCTTTAAGCGAATTCCATTGATGCCAAGTGTTGCTTTGAGTGGAATAGACTGAGCCATCGCTAAATCTTTAATGGTTTCTATGCCAATTGCTCTTAGTTTCCCCCCTGTTTTTTTTCCTATACCATGCATTTCTTCTACTTGCATCGGCCAAAGTACTTTAGGAATATCCCGCTTTCTTAAAACCGTGATTCCCATCGGCTTTTTTAAATCAGAAGCTGTTTTGGCAAGAAATTTATTAGGGGCAATCCCGATACTGCATGGTAAGTCTAACCGTTCAAAAATTCGTTTCTGAATCGTTCTTGCAATATATATCGGTGTTCCTAACTCATGGCAATGTGTAATATCTACATATCCTTCATCAATGGAAACAGGCTCGACAATATCGGAAAATTCATGAAGAATTTGAAACATTGCAAGAGATGCTGTTCGATAACGATCAAAATTTGGAGGCAAAACAATTAAATCCGGACATTTTTTCTTCGCTTCCCATAAAGGCATGGTTGTTTTTACGCCAAATTTTCTTGCTTCATAGCTGCAAGTGACAATAATACCTCTGCGTTCTTTTTCATTTCCCGCAATTGCCAATGGCTTCCCCTTTAACTGTGGATCATAAGCCATTTCAACAGATGCATAAAAACTATTCATATCTACATGTAAAATAACTCGTCCCTTTTTCGGATAAAATTCTTTCATTTTGCTTTCACCAATTCTTTATGATCATTTATATTCACTTCTATTCTTATTCCTCTGCTTTTAGCATAAATCTTACTACTTACGCAGGCTGATTTTTCATATAGTCTTTAATTTCTTTTACACCTTCAAGTGTTTCTAATAAAATAGTTGGATCAAGCATTAACACCAAGCGATTTTCTAAATTAAGAACACCTGTTATATATTCTGTTTTCTGATAAGCAGAAATGCCGACTTCTTTTATTACTTCGTCTCTTATATCAAGAATTTCTTTTGCATCATTTACAATCATCGCAAACGAAATATCTTCTGTTCGCGCAACAATTAATTTATTATTTTCATTTTCTTCTGTTTTTTGATTATATAAAACCATCTGCAAATCAATGACAGGGATAAGCTCATCTCTTACTTTTCTTATTCCTCTTACAAAGGATGGCAATTGAGGAACAGGAGTAATCTGCTCTTCCTTTTCAATCGATATGACATAAGAAACATCTACGGAATATTCTCCATTTGCTACTTTAAATATAACAACCTTCTTTTCTTCCATTTATATTCCCCCAAGATTCTATTTTTACAGTAGTATTTACCTATACAATATTTTCCTCTGTTTTCTAGATAAATGCAAGTAAAAATAGAAACATTTGTTTGATTTATACTAAAAAGAGTGCTTCCCTAAAGGAAGCACCCCGACTCCGACATATAATTATTGACCAGTTACTTCTTCGATAATAGCAAGTACCATTTCAGCCAATTTATTTAATTCTTCGATCGGCATTTTTTCATTTGTTGTATGAATCTCTTCATAGCCTACCGCTAAGTTAACTGTTGGGATACCAAAACCACAGATAACGTTGGCATCACTTCCACCACCGCTTTGTTGCAGTTCACAGCTTCTGCCAATTTTTGCAGCCGCTTTTTTCGCTACTTCTACAACATGGTCACCTTCGCCAAATTTAAAGCCTGGATACATAACATCCACTTCGACAATTGCTTTTCCGCCCATTTCACTAGCTGCCGATTCAAACGCTTCCTTCATTTTCGCTACTTGTGCAAGCATTTTATCTTCTACTAATGAACGTGCTTCTGCAAGGATATCTACATGATCACACACGATATTTGTTTGTTTTCCACCAGCAAAACTGCCAATATTAGCCGTTGTTTCTTTATCGATACGACCTAAAGGCATTTTTGCAATCGCTTTTGATGCAATAGTAATAGCGGAAACTCCTTTTTCAGGTGCCACACCAGCATGAGCAGTTTTTCCTAGAATCGTTGCTTTAACTTTTGCTTGTGTCGGTGCTGCCACAACGATATTTCCTACCTTCCCATCACTATCTAATGCATAACCATATTTCGCTTGGATTAATTTTGGATCAAGTGCTTTTGCGCCTAATAATCCAGATTCTTCCCCAACTGTAATGATAAATTGAATCGTTCCATGAGGAATATTATTTTCTTTGATTACTGTAAGTATTTCAAGCATAACAGATAAACCAGTTTTATCATCTGCGCCAAGTATTGTTGTGCCATCTGTTACTATGTATCCATCTTTAATGGATGGTTTTACGCCAACTCCTGGAACTACTGTATCCATATGAGAGGTAAAGTAAATAGGATCCACGTTCTCTTTCGTTGCTGGAAGTGTACAAATTAAATTTCCTGCACCATGACCAGTAATAGCTGTAGTATCATCCTCTATCACTTCTAAGCCTAATTCTTCAAATTTCTTTTTTAGTACAATGCTGATTTCTTTTTCATATTTTGTTTCCGAATCAATTTGTACCAGTTCTAAAAACTGATTTAATAAACGTTCTTGATTGATCATTTTTCGTTCCTCCAAAAATTAGTGACATTATTAGTATACGCCTATAAAAAAAGAACATCAAATAAAATTCACGAGGGGGAAATCTCATTTTTCTTCTTATAAAAATAGAAAAGTTTCCTCAAGCAAATATTCCATCTATTTATAGTTGTACCATTCTGCTATTCTTAGTAAAATAGACAATAAGAATGGTTAAGACATGGAGGATACTATGAAGAAAAAGAAAAATAGATTACAAAAGATTGTTGTATATTTAATGATCTTTGTTATGCTTGCATCTACCCTGTTGATTGGAATTGGAATGTTATTTTAATTTAAGCTTATTTTCCATAAGAAAGCGAAGAAGGATAAAACTTCTTCGCTTTTATTCAATGGCCCCATATTCCTTTGCTAGCTCTTGAAAACCTTTATCTGAATTGGTAATCAACACTTTTGTTCCTAAAGGAATGAAATCATAAATAGATTCTATTGCCTCATTTTGCATACGGACACAGCCTTGTGACACGTATTTCCCGATACTTCCTGGATTGTTTGTTCCATGAATTCCGTACATTCTTCCATCTGTGTTATTTGCATCAAAACCAATCCATCTTGTCCCTAATGGATTATCCTCATCTCCCCCCACAATATCTTTTTTTCGATAATAGGGATTTGCGGCTTTAACTGTTATCGTAAATAAACCCTCTGGTGTTAAATCTTCTTTTTTACCGGTCGAAACACTTATCGTTGTCTGCACTCGATTTTCATCTATCAAGGTTAATTGATTCGTTTTTTTATTAATAATGAGAAAAGGATCTCCTGGCAATGGATTTATCCCTAATGGCCAAACGGGGGAAATTGTTAAGAGAATAGACAAAACTAGTTTTAACATCCAATCACACTCTCTTTTTTTCTTAGTTTGTGTGATTATTGTATTTTTATACGGAATAGAAAGTTCTTTTATCAAAAAAACAGGTTTCTTGATCTTATCGACTAAGAAACCTGTTTAACATTTTTATAGCATTTTCTCCAAAAACTCTTTGGCGCGGTCTGTTTTAGGATTGGTAAAGAACTCAGCTGGTGGAGCATCTTCCACTACAACTCCACCATCTAGGAATAGAACTCTATTTGCCGCTTCTCTGGCAAAGCCCATTTCATGTGTCACAATAAGCATGGTAATTCCGGTGTTTGCAAGTGACTTCATTACCTCAAGCACTTCTTTCACCATTTCAGGATCCAATGCTGACGTTGGTTCATCAAATAGGATTACTTCTGGATTCATCGCAAGGGCACGTGCGATTGCCACTCTTTGCTTTTGTCCGCCTGATAAACGGCTAGGATATACATTCGCTTTATCAGCAAGACCAACTTTAGCTAGAAGCTCCTGCCCCATTTTTTCCGCTTCGCTCTTGTTTAGTCCCTTTACTTTGATCGGTGCATATGTCACGTTTTGCAAAACCGTTTTGTGTGGGAAAAGATGAAAATGTTGAAATACCATCCCAACGTTTTCTCTTATTTTTTTTATATTTGTATTTTTATCTGTAATATCCGTACCATCAATTATTACTTTTCCTTTGGTAGGTACTTCAAGTAAGTTAATACAGCGCAGAAATGTAGACTTTCCTGACCCAGAAGGACCGATAATCGTCACTACTTCGCCTTTTTCTACTTGTGTATTTATCCCTTTTAAAACGTGAAGCGAGCCATAGGATTTATGCAGATTTTCAACATTAATCACTTCTTCTCATTCTCCTTTCAACTACTTTTGCCAATGTTGTCAGTATCATTACTAGAACGTAATAAATAAGACCGGCAAGAATCATCGGCTCCAAGTATGCATATTTTTCTCCGCCCATTATATAGGCTCTACGCATAATATCTGTTACACCAATAACAGTAACAACCGCTGACTCTTTTGTTAAGGAAACAGCTTCATTGATTAATGCTGGAAAAATGTTCTTTAAAGCCTGGGGCAAAATTAAATCGAACATCGCTTGCCTAGGGGAAACACCAAGCGCCATAGCAGCTTCTTTCTGACCGCGATCTACCGCTAAAATTCCAGCGCGAATAATTTCCGAAATATAAGCAGCTGAATTTAAGCCAAAGGAAAGAATGGCTGCAATAGCTGGCTCAATTTGGATACCAGTTAATTGCGGTACCCCAAAATAAATAATCATTAATTGCAGAACAAGGGGCGTTCCTCTAAAAACTGATGTATAAATAGCAGCAATCCAGCTAAGGACTGGCAGCTTACTAAGTTTAAATATCGAAAGTATAATTCCTAATACAAAACCAATTATTCCAGCCACCACAACAATTTGCAAAGTCACAGTGATTCCCTTTAACAAATATGGGAGAGAGGGAATAAATTGTTGGAAATCTAAGCCCATTACTATCTCAATCCTTTCTAAAAAAACGGAGGTGTTTTTATCTATTATATTAGCTTAAAAAACAAGAAAATGTTTAGGGCATATTCTGCCCTAAACTATCCCCCGCAATTACCTTATCTTAGTTACCAAACCATTTTACAACTAACTTATCAATTTCGCCGCTGTCTTTCATTTTCTTTAATTCAGCATTGAACTTTTCTGTTAAGTCGCTGCCTTTTGGAAATGCAATAGCCGAACCAGCGTCTTCATTTGCTTCCTTCGCTGGGAAAGATGTTAATGTATCTTCTTTATTTAAATAACCTTTTGCAACAACATCCTCAATAATTGCTGCATCAAAACGACCTGCTTTAATTTCTTGAATTAATTGAGGAATACGGTCACGGTTCTCTACTGTAACTTTTACTGTTTTAGCGATTTCTTTTGCTGCATCTTCTTGAATAGATCCTAGTTGTACTCCAACCTTTTTGCCATCTAAATCTTGAACAGTTTTAATATTGCTATCTTTTGTCGTTACAACTAAGTCTTTTGCTGTGAAATATATATCGCTGAAGTCAACATTTTCTGCTCTTTCCGGTGTTGGAGACATACCGGATAATACTAAATCTACTTTGCCAGATTGTAAGGCAGAAATTAATCCGCTAAAATCCATATCCTTCACTTGGATTTGGTAACCTAACTTTTCGCTTAATGCTTTGGCTAAATCAATATCAAAACCAATAATCTCATCACTTTTTGCAGTATCAATATATTCAAATGGAGCATAATCCGCTGATGTTCCCATCACTAGTACTTTTTTATCAGCTGATCCGCTTCCGCTGTTTGCACCTTTTTCATCAGTAGAAGTACCACATGCACTTAAAATGACTACTATAGACAACAGCATTAATGCTAATAATTTTTTCATCTTAAAATCCCCCTATAGTTCCTTATGCTTTTATTCTCTATTAATATTAGTAGTTTGTCGCAAATTATAAGATAGTCTTTTAATTTATATTCATGCAACAATATGAATTTTAACACATACTAATAATTATTCAATACAATTTATACAAATTCATCAAATGAAATACTATTCTGAAAAAAATAAAATTTTCAAACAAAAGGTTGTATTAGATAAATTAGGACGAAAACTTTATCTAATATAGGTTTGAATCTCTTTTTTTCTTGCTGTAAAATCATTTGACAACCTCTATTTCCATAAAAAAAACACCCCTTAAGTCAAATTTCACTTTAACTTTCAGGGTGCATGCAAGCTTATTTTACTTCTGTGCAATATTCTTCAAATGCATTTTGTAGTTTTTCTACCACTTGCATAGGATCATGTCCTTCGATTTCATGGCGTTCTACCATCTTAACTAGTTCGCCGTCTTTCATTAATGCAAAAGACGGAGAGGAAGGAGGAAAACCTGTAAAATAAGAACGTGCTTGTTCTGTTGCTTCTTTATCTTGTCCTGCAAATACAGTTACTAATTGATCTGGTCTTTTTTTATAATGTAAGGAGTAACCTGCAGCTGGTCTTGCAATTCCACCTGCACATCCACATACAGAATTAACCATCACTAAAGTGGTGCCTTTTTTGGATAAAGCTTCATCTACAGCTTCTTTTGTTGTAAGTTCTTCGTAACCAGCCTCTACTATTTCTTGGCGTGCTTGACGGACAACATCATTCATGAATAAATTAAAATCAATGTTCATCGTTTCGCTCCTTTTATGAAATATCTTCTTTTTACATTATTATAAAAAAAGTATTCATTTTCAATTTATTTGTTTGCAAAACTTCTTTATTCATTACACTATTAATAAATTGGCGTTGTTTCCTCTGACGTTGTCTCTAATATTTCCTTGATTCTCTGTAGGAATCTTCCACATACAAGACCATCTAATACACGGTGATCGAGAGACATACATAAATTCACCATATCAGAGATGGCAATCATATTATCTTTAATAACTGGTCTCTTCACAATTGATTCCACTTGAAGAATCGCTGCTTGAGGATGATTGATAATTCCCATTGACTGAATGGAGCCAAATGATCCGGTATTATTGACAGTAAATGTGCCGCCTTGCATTTCATCAACTGTAAGCTTGCCTGTTCTCGCTTTATTTGCAAGTTCTATTATCTCTCTGGCAATTCCTTTTATCGACTTTTCATCCGCATTTTTGATAACTGGGACAAACAGTGCATCTTCTGTTGCAACGGCAATGGAGATATTAATCTCTTTTTTCTGGATAATTTTATCGCCTGCCCAAGTCGAATTAATTTGCGGAAATTCTTTTAATGCACGAGCAACTGCCTTAACAAAGAAAGCAAAGAATGTTAAGTTATAGCCTTCTTCTTTCTTAAAGGAGTCTTTCACTTTATTTCTATATTGAACCAGTTTAGTAACGTCGACTTCAATCATTGTCCAAGCATGAGGAATCTCATGTTTACTCTTTACCATATTGTTAGCAATTGCTTTTCTTAATCCCGTAATTGGAAACTCCTTATCCCCTGCACTTGCTGGCACATTATGTACAATTGTTTCTCGTTGAGGAGTATGATTAACTGTTCCATTAACAGAGCCTTTTACTTCTGTTTGAACTTGGGGAACTCCTTCTTGTATTGCTTTTTGAACATCTTTTCTAGTAATTCTTCCACCTGCACCTGTTCCATCTAAAAGCGTTAAGTCAATTCCCGCTTCTTGAGAAAGACGTAAAACAGCTGGCGAATATCTTGCTTTTTGACTTGAAGCAGCTTCAGTTAGGGGGGCTTCAGTTTTTTCTTTCGATTCTGCTTTTGCTTCTTTCTCTACCTGCGTATTGTCCCCTTCTACTTCAATGGTACAAATTACTTCCCCTACTTCAAGTGTCTGCCCCTCTTCTGCAAGAAGTTCTTTAATGGTTCCCGAAAAAGAAGATGGAATTTCTGCATTTACTTTATCGGTCATTACTTCTGCAAGAGGATCGTATTTATTTACGACATCCCCTACAGCAACAATCCAATTACTAATCGTTCCTTCTGTTACACTTTCACCTAATTTAGGCATTGTTATCTTTTCAATCGGCATTGTTTTTCCCTCCTTGTTGTACGACTTAGAATTCTGCGAGCTTGCGCATTTCTGTTTCGACTTTTTCTGGTGTTACCAAGAAGAATTTTTCCATTGTTGGTGCATATGGCATTGCCGGAACATCTTCAGCCGCTAGACGCATAATTGGTGCATCTAAATCAAATAAACAGTTTTCTGCAATAATTGCTGCAACTTCACTAATAACACTACCTTCTTTGTTATCCTCTGTTACTAGCAGTACCTTGCCTGTCTTAGAAGCGGCTTCAATAATAGCCTCTTTATCGAGTGGATAAACTGTACGCAAATCTAAAATATGTGCAGAAATGCCATCCTCTGCTAACTTTTCAGCAGCCTGCAAGGCAAAATGAACACATAAACCATATGTGATGACTGTTATATCTTCGCCCTCACGCTTTACATCTGCTTTACCAATTGGTAACACATAATCTTCTTCTGGAACAAAACCTTTAATTAATCGATAAGCACGCTTATGTTCAAAGAATAATACCGGATCAGGGTCTTGAATTGCAGCTTTTAACAGCCCTTTAACATCATATGGTGTAGAAGGCATAACAATTTTTAGTCCTGGTGTATTAGCAAACATAGCTTCTACAGATTGAGAATGATAAAGCGCACCATGAATACCGCCGCCATATGGAGCACGAATAACAATTGGACATGTCCAGTCATTGTTAGATCGATATCTTATTTTTGCTGCTTCTGAAACAATTTGATTGACAGCAGGCATTATAAAATCAGCAAATTGCATTTCGGCAATTGGTTTTAAGCCATACATCGCAGCTCCAATTCCTACCCCAGCTATCGCCGACTCCGCTAAAGGCGCATCTATTACCCGCTCTGCTCCAAATTGATCATACAAACCTGTTGTCGCTTTAAAAACTCCACCTTTTACTCCTACATCTTCTCCAAGAATAAATACTTTGTCATCCTTCTCCATTTCTTCACGAATGGCTTGAGTTACTGCATCTATATAGGATATTACTGGCATCTTTCTGTTTCCCCCTTAATTCCCGTATACATATTTCAATGTATCTTCTGGTTGTGCATATGGTGCTTTTTCTGCATAATCCGTTGCTTCATTGATCACATCTGCCAATTTCTTATTTAACTCTTGATCCATTTCTTCTGTTAGTATTCCTGTAGAAAGCAAATACGCTTTAAAAGTGAATAATGGATCTTTTGCTTTAGCCTCTGTGACTTCTTCGCGCGCACGATAGCTGCTGTCGTCATCGTCAGAAGAATGAGGAGTTAAACGATAAGAAATCGTTTCAATTAAAGTCGGCCCTTCGCCTCTTCTTGCTCTATCAACCGCCTCTTTCGTCACTCGATACACTTCAATTGGATCGTTTCCATCTACAGTGTATCCCGGCATGCCATAACCAATTGCACGGTCAGAAACATTTGCACATCCTAATTGCTTTTCAATTGGAACGGAAATCGCATATTTATTATTTTCACAAAGAAAAATAACAGGCAGCTTATGCACACCAGCGAAGTTGGCCCCTTCATGGAAGTCTCCCTGATTAGAAGAACCCTCTCCAAAGCTGACAAAGGTTACGAAATCCTTCTTTTCTATCTTCCCAGCTAAAGCAACTCCCACTGCATGAGGTACTTGAGTCGTTACTGGTGATGAACCTGTAACGATTCTATTTTTCTTCTGACCAAAATGTCCTGGCATTTGTCTTCCGCCTGAGTTAGGGTCTTCTGCTTTCGCAAAGCCTGATAACATAATTTCCTTCGGTGTCATTCCAAAGGTTAATACAACACCCAGATCACGATAATATGGCAGCATATAGTCCTTTTCCCGGTCAAACGCAAAGGCTGCTCCTACCTGGGCTGCTTCCTGGCCTTGACATGAGATAACAAAAGGAATTTTTCCTGCTCTATTTAACAACCACATTCTTTCATCAATTCTTCGTGCGAGGAGCATCTGCTCATACATTTCTAATACTTGATCATCCGTTAATCCCGCCTCTAAATGGCGATTATGAACCATTGTCATACTATTACCTCCTAATTGATTCATGTTTGTTCCCCCTATTTAGCTAGACATTATTTTTTGATTTCTTTATTAACCATGAATGGCTTCCCCTTCAACAGCAAGGGCTGCTTCGCCAATTGCCTCTGTCAGTGTTGGATGGGGATGAATCGTATTCCCAATTTCCCAGGCTGTTGCGTCTAGCACTTTGGCAAGAGCTGCTTCTCCAATAAGATCTGTTGCATGGGCACCTATAATATGCACACCCAATAAATCATCGGTTTCTTGATCAGTAATTATTTTGACAAAACCATCTTGTTCTCCAAAAATAAGCGCTTTTCCAATCGCTTTAAAGGAGAATTTGCCTTTTTTTATCTTATACCCAAGCTCAATTGCTTCTTCTTCTGTGTATCCGACACTGGAAATCTCAGGACTTGTATAAATGCATTTGGAAACTGTTTTATAATCCAGTGGATGTGGTTTTTCACCGGCTATATGCTCCACTGCGATTATCCCTTCATGGGAGGCAACATGTGCGAGCTGTAATCCTCCTATACAATCACCAATTGCGTAAATATGCGATTCTTTCGTTTGATAGTATTCATTTGTTTGAATTTGATTTTGAACAACCGCAATGTCGGTATTTTCAAGACCAATTCCTTCTACATTTCCTATGCGGCCTACAGATACTAGCAGTTTTTCCCCTTCAAATGACTGGGACTCACCATTTTTTTCTGCTTGAATGATTACTTTATCCACATTCTTCTGCAAAGTTTCTGGAAGTACTTTAGCACCTGTTACAATCTGAATTCCCTTTTTCTTGAGGATTCTTTGTAATTCTTTACTAATTTCCTTATCTTCTGTTGGCACCAATCGGTCACTATATTCTAAAATAGTTACTTTCACATCAAAATCAGCAAGCATAGAGGCCCATTCAACCCCTATTACTCCACCTCCAACGATTATAATGGACGAAGGAAGTTTCTCCATTTGCAGCGCTTCCTCTGAACTAATGACAGTCGAACCATCAATCTCTAGACCAGGTAAGCTTTTTGGCCGAGACCCCGTTGCAATGATTACATGTTTCGGAATCAGCATTTCGTTTTCTTCTCCATTATTCATTTCAACCGAAATAGTACCTGGCATGGGGGAAAAAATGGATGGGCCCATTATTCTTCCATTGCCTTCATAAACATCAATTTTTCCTTTTTTCATTAAATACTGAACACCGCTGTAAAGTTGGTTAATAATGGTAGATTTTCTTTCTTGCACCCGATTGAAATCTAATCTTATATCCGAGGTGATAATCCCAAATTCCTCGCTTTTTTTCGCCGTTGCATAAACCTCTGCACTTCTTAATAACGCTTTACTTGGAATACAGCCATTATGTAAACACGTTCCACCTAATTTGCCTTTTTCAACCACCGCTGTCTTTAAACCTAATTGAGAAGCACGAATCGCTGCAACATAACCACCCGTTCCTCCTCCTAAAATGACAAGATCATACTCTTTAGCCATCTATCTTCACTCCTCTCTTTCTCCATATTCTTTTGGTCTCTCTTCCTTACGTAATACTCTTAACACACCTTCTGCCAAAGATTGCCGTTCGTTTTCACCTGGATATATCATTATATCTGCAATCCAATTAACACGTTCCATAATTAATTTTACAAAATGGTTACTAAAGGCTAGTTCACCTGTTAAGATAATGGCATCTACTTTGCCAAAAAGCACGGTGCTCGCACTGCCAATTTCCTTAGCAATTTGATAAGCTAACGCCTCATAAATTAGAATATTGGGATTATCTCGTTTACCAAGCTCTTCCTCTATATCAAAAGAACCTTCAGGCGCTTTACTAAGGTAGGATTTTACTCCAGAATGATACAATAATTGATGCTTCATTTCTTCATATGTAAATTTACCTGAATAGCATAAATCAACTAAATCACCATGAGGCAAAGTACCACACCGCTCCAAACTAAATGGCCCTTCCCCATTTAAGCCATTATTTACATCTATCACTTTTCCATTTGCATGTGCGCCGATTGTAATTCCATCTCCAAGATGGGCAATAATCAAATGTGCTTCTTCATATTTTTTGCCTAACTCCATCGCTGCTCGTCTTCCCGTTGCTTTATGATTGAGTGCATGAAAAACACTTTTTCTTGTAATGCTCGGATATCCAGAAATCTTTGCAATATCGTCCATTTCATCGACAACAACTGGATCAACTATATAGGAAGGAATCTCTAAATGTTCAGCAATTTCATAAGCGATAAGTGCTCCTAAATTGGAAGGGTGTTCTCCTCTTGTTTGGGCAAACAGCTCCTCCTGCATAGTAGCGTTTATCGAATAAGTTCCACCATCAATTGGTTTAAGGAGCCCACCTCTTCCACAAACAGCTGCCAATTTGGAAAGGTTTATTCCTTTATTCACCAAATAAGACAAAATCTCATCTGATCGATACTTATATTGAGCAACAATCGAAGAGAATTCTAGCAATTTATTGTAATCATGATGTAAATCGTCTACAATAATCGGTACTTCATTTTCATATAACGCGATTTCGGTTACTGCTGCCCGTGGGTTTATGACCAATATACGATATTTCCTCATTTTAATAAGCCCCTAAGAAAGAATTAATTTAAATGATACTTATCCAATTTATAGTATAAATTGCGGACTGACAGCCCCAATGTTTTAGCTGTTAGTGTTTTATTTCCATCTAGCTTTCTCAATGTCTGTTCGATTATAACTTTCTCGTATTTCTCTACCAGGTCAGATAATGGTTGATTTTCTATATTAGCATCCTCTTGAAATTCCGCTTGTTGTTTTTTTATTACTTGCGGAAGCGCGAGATGCTCTACTTTAAGCACGGAATCTTCTTCCCTAGCTTGTATCACCGAAAGCTGGAGGATTGCCTTTAATTCAAGGATATTCCTTGTATAACCATAATTTTTCAACGCTTTTTGTGCTTCTGGTTCAATCTCTGTTATCCATCTTCCGTTTTCTTTGTTCAACTCGATAAGAAAATGTTTCGCTAACAGATAAATATCCTCTTTGCGTTCCCTTAAAGGTGGTAAGTATATATTTGATTTCATTAATTCATCATAAAGTTCTTCTAAAAAGTCCCCTGCCATTAATGCTTTTTCTAGCTTAATAGGGGAGGAAACAATCAAGCGGAAGGATGGCTTCTTCTCTTCCTGTGCTAATTCCTTCAGTCTATTTAATAGAGAGGTTTGTTCTGCCATCGATAAACAGGTAATATTTTCAAGATATACGGTTCCTTTTGATAAAGAATTCATTGAACTTAAAAATGCTCGTAATTGTTCTCGATTCTTCTGCGGATAAATCCGTTTAAATAGATGAAACTTATTTTCGCTCCAATTATGAATGGCATTAGCAAGCATAAATTTACCAGTTCCCTCTTCTCCGCGGATAAATATAACCTGTTTACTCCCTGCCGCCAACTTTGCCTGTTCAATAGCGAAGTTCATGGATGGAGACTGATATATAAAATCATCAAACTGAAAGCTCTGTTCTAATCCTCGGATAATGGCTTTTGTCTGTTGAAGTTCTTTTTTTAATTGAGCCGTTTCTGTTTCATTATGAAGAATCTGCAAACAGCCCTTTAATTTCCCATCCACCATAATAGGTGTACTTTTTACCGTTAAACATAAGGTGTCTGTCTGAATGGTTATTTCTGCATCTCTTCTTGTTTGAATGACTTCTTCTCTATTTTTTCTCATTAATTGATGGTTTTTTTGCTGATCAAGGAGAACAGCCAATTCTTTATATGACGAATTTTGCATAACAATATGGCCAAATTCATCTACTACAAGATAGGCTTCTGCACTTTTTTGCAAAAGCAATGTTAACAGCATTTGAAGGTTATCTTTATCAATCCATTGTCTTTTTTGGCTTTCTTCTTGTAAAACCGCTACAGCACCAATTACATTATTATCTTTTCCTATTAGCGGATAACGGGAAATAAGAAGATAATCCGCTTCAGAAATAGCAAACTTTTTCTGCTCTTCTATTCTTTTCGTATGTAATACTCTCATCATCCCACTGTTAGGGATAACGGATAAAATATGCTGATCTATTTGAAGCGGATATTGGTTCTGCATCAAACTTTGCGCACTTTTATTGAAATAAGAGATAACGCCGCGATCATCTATTATAATTATGCCTTCCTTTATTTCATCAAAAAGCGTATAAGAGGTTGACTGTATCATTCGATCAATCATTCGCACACTTCCCATCTGTCTATCCGTGCAATATATTTCATATCTATACTATACCTACTCCCTAAAAAATATGCAATTTTTTTCCCATTTTCTTTTATTTCTGAAAAGTAAAAAGGTTATGTCTGTATTAACATTTTGAGATCGCTAACATGTTAAGGAGAAGTATTCAAATAGTTGCTTAAGAATTCTTTTTTCGCAAAAAAGGTTTTCCACCTCTTCTCTAAACTAGAGATTACAGCAGAAAACCCATTATATTATGATTGTGTCAGGACAGTTCGTGCAATAATTGGCTCATCTGTAATAATGGCAGATATTCCAGCATCCATTAATGCTTGCATTGTTTTCGGATTATTTACTGTATATGCCCTAACTTTAATATTATTTTCTTCTGAAGATTTTATTATCTCTCGATTTATCCGTTTATAATTAGGGTGAAATCCTTTGGCATTTATAGCATTGGCATAAATCCAAGGCTGATAAATTCCATCAGACAATAAAGGAGCTGTTTCAATTTCTGGAGCGATGCGATAAGTATGTACGAGACTATAATGATTAAAGGAGGAGAAAATAATTCTTTTTTCAAAACCGTATTTGCGGATGAGAGCAATTGTTTTCTCTTCCATTCCTTCATAAGCAATCTTGTTATTCTTCATTTCAATATTGCAGATTATGTCATTATCTTGCATCCAATCAAACAATTCGATTAATGTGGGAATAGGCTCATTCTCGACTTGCTTAAATCGATGTCCTGCATTAAATGATCTTAACTCTTTATAATTGAATGCTTGCACATAGCCAGAAGCATTCGTTGTTCGATCTACCTTTTCATCATGGATGATGACTATTTCCCCATCCTTAGACATTTGAATATCAATTTCAATCCCATCAGCCTCTGCCTTTTCTGCCTCGATAAAAGCCATCATTGTATTCTCTGGATAATGTGCCGAAAAACCTCGGTGTGCAAATATTTTCGTCATAACAAATCACTTCCTTATGTAGAACTTCATTATATATGGCCATTTATGTAATGTTTTTGGTCAGATGAAAAAAACAGGCCCTAACCTAAGTCAGAGCCTGTATTACTTTTGTTAAATTAGTTTTTTACTACGTTAGCAGCTTGAGGTCCGCGTTGACCTTCTTCTATGTCAAAACTTACTTCTTGACCTTCGTCTAAAGTTTTGAAACCTTCAGTTTGAATAGCGCTGAAATGTACGAATACATCTTGTCCTTCTTCTGTTTCGATGAATCCAAAACCTTTTTCTGCGTTAAACCATTTTACTTTACCTGTAGCCATTTCTTGTTTCCTCCTATGTGCTTTATGCACAAATGTATTACTATCCTTGCTCGTAGTAAAAAATAAAGAAATATGTATTTCTCAACTATTTTCTAAAGAACAAAAATAAGTCTCCTTAATAGTAACAGGTTAATCTGCAGAAAGCAAATCTTTGAACGATTATTTTTCAATTTTTTAAAATAAATTCCTTATTTTGGATTACTCAGTTAAATAATCGCGGTAATATAACTCAACAAAGACTAGTTTAGCTAACAATAACGGAATATTAATAGATGTGCCTACCCTACTAATTAACTTACTTCCATGGACTTTTTTTGTCTGTAAGTTTTCATCCACCAATGTTGGGGAGTGAGATTTCTCCTTTAATGCGAAACTGATTTCGTATTTCTACTTTTGGATGAGTAGTATTTTTCTTTCTTATAAATTCCTTCATGAAATCATTAAAAGCGATTGTCTCCATTATAATCTCTCCTTTAAAGTAACCCCGATTCAAAATGGAATCCGGCTGATTTCTAATAGTTACTTTTATAATTATAAGTTGACATCTTCTTTTGTTAAGTTTCCATATTAACATTTAAAACACACTTTATCCTTAGTATTTTTTACGTTATTTTCAAAATAAAAGAGGGTCAGACATAAGTATTTCAACCCAATATAACCCCGAACAATTACACGTACATATTAGTGAACTGCCCCCTGTCAAGTAGACAGTGGAAATAATAAAAAAGATCTAAGCGGCTTTAACTCTATATTCCATAGGGCTAAGGCCGTTTAATCGTTTTTGATATCTATTGTTATTATAAAATTGGATATAGTCATCTATCGCAAGAGAAAGTTCCTCAAAGGTCTTATATTTGTGTAAATAATACTTTTCGCATTTCAGTGTCCCCCAAAAAGACTCCATTGGACCATTATCAATACACTTTCCAACTCGTGACATACTGTGTGTTATCTCTGCCTTGTCTACTTTAATCTTAAAACCTTTTGAAGTATACTGATACCCTCGATCACTATGGATAATTGGATGTTCTTCCTCCAATAAAAGTACGGTTGCTTGATCAAGCGTTTGGAATACAAGTTCATTATTATTCGAATGTCCTAAAACATAGCTAACAATGGATCCATCATAAAGATCTCGAATGGCACTTAAATATGCCTTCTTTGATGAACCATACTTAAATTCTGTCACATCCGTCACCCACTTTTCATTTGGTTTTGTTGCGGTAAATTCCCGATTTAAGATATTCTCTGCCACTTGTTGGGGAACGGAGCGTTTATAACGTTTTTTCTTGATACGAATGATCGAGCGTAAGCCAACCACTTTCATTAGTCGATAAATTCTTTTATGATTCAATCTTTCTTTAAACTGTCTATTCATGTGAAGGGTCATTTGGCGATAACCGAAGATGCCCTCCACTTTTTCATGGAGAATTTTCATCTCTTTCATGATTTTCTCATTCAATATCTCTTGAGAAGAAGGAACGCGATGAAGCCACTTATAATAGGCGGATCGTGCAATTCCCGCTATTTCACTCAGTAAACGAATGCTTATATTCTCTTCCTGATGGATCTCTTGAATAGCGATATACTTATCCTCCGATTGGATTTGACTTATTTTTGCCTCCTTTCGATCTCCTCTAACTTTTTTAAAAATAAGTTTTCTGCACGTAATCGCTCATTTTCTCTTTCTAACTTCTTCATTTGAAGAGTCATTTTCTCCTCTGGAGTTAGCTCGGATTCCTCTTTCGTAGAACCACGCCTATCTTTCAATGCATCTACTCCGCCATCTTCATACTTCTTAACCCATTGATAGATTTGTTGATAAGAAACCTGATGAGTATTAGCTGCTTCTTGATAGTCTTTTTTGTTCCCTAAACAATCTAGCACAATTTGTATTCGTTCTTCCCAAGTCGTTTTTCTTCCCTTAGTCATAGAGCTCGTCCTTCCTTGTGACGTATCTTTTATTTCACTATGACTATTATACTTCTTAATCCACCTTCTAAGGACAGATGGATCTGATATTTCATACATTCTCGTAATTTCACGAATCGAGTAATTTCCAGAGGCATAATCTTGAATAGCGGATAACTTTAGTTCTTTAGAATACTTTTTCCAGGAAGAAGTCTCTTTTAGTCCTTCTAAACCGAATGTATCAAATTTATATTTCCATTCCAAAACGGTAGAAAAGTGAACCTTATAAATCGATGAAACTTGGAGTGACGAATTTACTTCCCCTAAAGCTTTCACTATTTGATATTTCTCTTCTACAGAATAAGATTTTCTAGGCATAAAAATACTCCCCTACAAGTAACCAGATTTTTATTTTTTAATCTGTCTACCTATAGGGGAGCATATCAATTGTTCGGGGTTTTTATGTATTTTAAGAAAAAAGGTTTGTGGTAATCATCCGCAGACTGAATACACTTCGCTTTCCATAGGGCGAGCGCCAAGCCTCCTCGTTCCTGCGGGGTCTTGGACATTCTCGCAGCTCCCATAGGAGTCTACGTATATTCAGTCTGCTCTGTTTTTTCATAGTAATTTTAGTTTGCTTAAAAACTAAATAAGCTTTAAAAAAGGAGTGAAATAGAACGGAGGATACTCCACTCCTGCGGGAAGCAGAGCAAAGCCTAAGACCCCACAGGCTTTAACCGAGGAGACTTAGGTTTCTCCCCCGCGCATCGTGTGTCTGTAGTGTAAAGGAACGAATTGGTTTCACCACTGAATTAGAGATTATTCGTCTTTATCCAATATATATTTTGTTTTGTCCCACCCTCTTTTTATGAAAATTAACTATCTTTATAGAATTTAAAGAATAATAATTTGGTTCCTTCACTAAGATTCATTCTCTTTTTTAGTCCACTTTTTAATAATTCCATGATATACACTTAGGAAAAAGTAGTAAATGCAAAGAATAATTGCTACTTTAGATGGAGTACTATGATATGGTCTATCATCAAACATCCCATATAGTAAACAAAAGAATAAACAAAATTCTTTATAAACATACTAATCTCCTCAGCCCCTTTATTTCAAATGTGATATTTAGCTATACATTGCGTGTGAAATATACTAGAGTAACAGCCATTGATAGCGCATTATTTTTAACACCCATTTTTAATATTCTTTTAGCTATCTTTTTATAATTTCCATCCTTAGCATATTGAACCAAAGTTGTATTAGCTGCAATTGATAAAGTATCCCTATAATTATCCTTTATTTTTTTCAAATACAACCATCAATTTTATCTCGCTTATTTTGACTTGGATACCAAGAAAGAGTTCTACTAATTGAAAACGTACTAATTAAATCTGAAGATTTTGTAACTTCTTCATTAGATATATCTAAACTCTCTTTCTTTAGTTGCTCAATATTTCAGCCATTCCAAATGTCTCATCATACTTTTCAAAATTAATATGTGAAACATAGGAAAAATACTCCAAATCTTTTCACTTTCATATACATTCTGAACTATCCTAATTGAATATATTACTACTATATAATAAATTGGGGTTTTTTAGGAATTAATACATCTCTCTTTAACAACCACTGTATACTTACCACATCTTGTAAAAACTTAATGTAATTTCTAATATGACTTGATTTGGCCTTACTTGCATCATCAATCTTAAACTCGTTTTATAAGTACATTGCGAAGAGTTAAAGTGTTTGTTCTTAACTTGCGAGGTTTTTCTTGGATAAATGTTTAGAATCGCAATACAACATAAAAGAATCGATTTGATAGTCCATTTCGCTCATACTCAAAAGAAAAAGCACCTCCTAAATTATCGAGTTTAATACAAACTCAATAAACTAAGAGATGCTTTTATAAATTGCTATTTAAAATATTGTTAGTTGGTCAGTATAGTTATCGGCTACATCACTTGTGACAAGTTGTAAACAATTTACCGTTTCTCTAAAACCCTCTCCTACCAACAGCCCTAACCCTCTCAAGAAGCCTTATGTTCCAGCCTTAATTTATCTGCCACAATCGCGATAAATTCTGAGTTAGTCGGCTTTGCTTTGGACATGCTGACAGTGTAGCCGAATAGGGATGAGATGGAGTCGATGTTGCCTCTGCTCCATGCCACTTCAATAGCATGACGGATTGCCCGCTCGACTCGGCTTGCTGTTGTATTAAATTTCTTTGCGATATCTGGATACAATACTTTTGTAATGGATCCTAATAATTCGATATCATTATAAACCATGGAAATGGCTTCGCGTAAATAGAGGTATCCTTTAATATGGGCAGGAACTCCAATCTCGTGAATAATACTTGTAATGCTTGCGTCCAAATTCTTCGTTTTTGGTTCTTGTGTTTTGAAAGAAGAAGAAGATTTTCTGACAAATCCGGTTGTTTTGCCACTTACTTGGCGAATATGGCTTGCTAAATACTCCATATCAAACGGTTTTAAAATAAAATAAGAGGCACCTAATTCAACCGCTTTTTTTGTAACATCTTCTTGACCAAAGGCAGTTAACATAATCACGTTAGGCATAGGTTTATTCATTTGGCGCATTCTTTCTAATACGGCTAAACCATCTAAATGAGGCATGATAATGTCTAGCACCATCACATCTGGTTCAAGCTGCTCCACTAGTTCTAAACACTCCTGGCCGTTATGCGCTACACCAATTACTTCCATGTCGTCCTGAGCATCTATATACTCTTCCAATAATCCTACCAGTTCACGATTGTCATCAACAATGCATACTTTTATTTTCTTCAACGATTGTTTCCTCCCTCAATCCAAATGTCTCTAATTTTATCTATATTTTTATTCTAAAGGACATTTTCGACAAAGCAACCAAAAATCCTTTGATTTTATAAAAAAAACTTAAAAAATAGGAAAAACCCTATTATTTCTCTCATTTTCTCACGTTTTCGACTGATTTCGATACATTTCATATTTTTGTCGAAAAATCTTTATGGCTATATTATACACAACACTAGCCTATAGCAAAAGCAATCAAGTTACTTATCTTCCATATAGCCAAACACTTCTTTATTTGGAAGAAAAAATTATGACTTTTTTATGAATATTTTCTTGTTGGGATACAACTTTATACGGTATTATTAAAGTTGGACAAAAAAACGTCTAGTTTTTTTGTTTTTACCTTTATCTGCATAAAAAAGATAAAGGTTGCACAAATTTATTAAGTATTTGTGTTTTCATTTTCCCAAAGTATAGAAAGGATTTTTTTATGGAGAACGTCACTAAGGAAAACAACACTTATAAAATACTATGGAAGCTAACGAGACCGCATACGTTAACAGCTTCTTTTGTACCAGTTTCCATTGGTACGGTATTATCTTTCCCTCATGCCTCAACAAACTGGGGTTTATTTTTTGCCATGATGTTTGCTTGTTTGATTATTCAAATCGCAACCAACTTATTTAATGAGTACTATGATTATGTAAGAGGAATTGATACTGCTGATTCAGTAGGAATAGGTGGAGCAATTGTTCATCATGGGATGAAGCCAAAATTAGTTTTAAATATGGCGATCAGCCTATATATACTTGCACTACTTTTAGGTATTTATATTTGTTCTAATACTTCTTGGTGGATTGCATTAGTCGGCTTACTCGGTATGGCGATTGGCTATTTATATACAGGAGGCCCGCTTCCAATAGCTTATACACCTTTTGGAGAAGTGTTTTCTGGTATATGTATGGGATGTATCTTCATCCTTATCTCTTTCTTTATCCAAACAGGTCACATTAGCCAAGAAAGCATCCTTATTTCTGTTCCAATCGCTATTCTTATTGGTGCGATTAATTTATCGAATAACATTAGAGATATTGAAGAGGATACATTAGGCGGCAGAAAAACGATTGCTATACTTATCGGCTTTAACAAAGCGGTTAACCTACTTGCGGCATTATTTATCTTATCCTACCTCTGGATTATTATTTTCGTTGCTCTCGGTTTCTTTAGTCCTTGGTTATTAATCGTACTGCTTAGTTTCAAAAAACCATTAGATGCCATTAAGGGCTTCAAAGGAGATCGAAGCCAAACACCGATTGCCATGAAAAACACTGGTTTAACAAACACCATGTTTGGATTGTTTATCACAGTTGGTTATTTGTTAGATTTTATCATGCAAAATATGTAGTAGTATAATGTCTCATGTAAAAGGATTGTCGATTCATCCTTTTACATGAGACATTTTAATTTTTATGAAGCTTTTTGCCCTTTTTCATATATATCGATTCCTGCCTCATTTAACATCCATTCAATGTGAACTCCATATCCGCTTGTCGGATCATTTACAAATACATGGGTTACAGCACCAATGACCTTACCATCTTGAATAATTGGACTTCCGCTCATTCCTTGAACGATACCGCCTGTTTTGCTTAATAATTCTTTATCTGTCACTTTGATGACTAGCCCTTTTGTTGCAGGATACTTTTGAGGTACAGAGCTTACTACTTCTATATCAAATCGCTTCACCTGATCATTATCCACAACCGTTAAAATTTGCGCTGGTCCTTCTTTCACTTGGTCTGATAACGTAATCGGCATCGGCTTATCCATTATTCCATTTTTAATTTGTTTATTTAATACACCAAATATTCCAAAAGGACTATTTGTTTTGATATCCCCGATTATTTCTTTATCTTCTGAAAATCTCGCTAATTTTTCACCAGGATTTCCGTTACTTCCTTTTTCAATACTTGTTACAGTAGATCTTAGTACTTCTCCATCATCCACAACGATTGGTTTTTTTGTATCCATATCTGAGATTACATGTCCTAAAGCTCCATATTTCATGGAATCTGGGTGATAGAAAGTCATTGTTCCAATCCCAGCTGCTGAATCCCTTATATAAAGCCCTAATTTAAATATGTTATCCCCTTTTTCCTTTAAGGGCATTAACTTTGTTTTAAACTCCTCTTTCTCTCTTTTTACAACCAACTCTAAAGGTTTGTTTCCTTCGCCTGCTTTTTGAACAAAAGGTGCTACATCTGCCATTTTTTCTATTTTCATTCCATTTATTTCGACTATCATATCGCCAACTTTTATCCCGGCCTTTTCACCAGGTGATTGCTTTCCTTCTTCTGTATTTACCTGATGGTGCCCAACCACCAGTACGCCAACAGTATTTAGTTTCACCCCAATGGACTGACCACCGGGAATTACTTTAAAGTCTTTAAGAACATTCACATCCACTTTTTTTATTGGAAAACCTGCAAGTTCAAGCATCATCTCATCTTTCCCACTAACTTTTCCTTGCAAGGAAAATTTCCCTTTTTCTTGACTTAATGCAACAACCGAATCTTCGTCTGCCACATTTGCTGTCACAGAAATCGCCTCACTATTGTTGATCTCCATTGATTGTCCTTCAAACAATGTAATGCTTTTTGGGATATGAAGATATTCTTGAAATGATTGATTACATACTAAAGATATTAATGAAACAAGGAGAATCCCACCAATTATTTTTCTAAGGATATCACTTTTCAATTCACTTCACTCTCCTCGCTTCTTTTCACCACTACTTCTCCGGCTACATTTATAAGTTTGCCTGTAACAGCATCATTTATAACTGTTAAAAATTTTAAATACCTACCCATAATGGATAATCCTTGCAATTAGTTTCCCACGCACCATTAAATAGACAACTCTTCATAAGAATAAAATAAACCTCTGCACATATACAGAGGTTTTACGTGTCTATATTTTATTCTTAGCTTTTTGCGCTAATTTTAACAGTTCTTTTGCATGTTTTTTTGTTAATTCCGTAATTTCCGCTCCTGAAATCATTCGTCCGATCTCTTTTACCTTATCTTGCTGCACTAATGGTGTGACAGACGTAGATGTGCGGCCATCCTCAATTTTTTTTGCGATAAATAAATGGGTATCTGCCATTGCTGCCACCTGCGGCAGATGGGAAATACAGAGCACTTGAGAATCAACCGACACATGGTGGATTTTTTCAGCGATTGCTTGTGCTACTCTTCCACTCACCCCAGTATCTACCTCATCAAATATGATGGATGTCACCCCTTGATGCTTAGAGAAAATGCTTTTTAAAGCAAGCATCATTCTGGAAAGCTCTCCACCGGACACAATTTTGGATAGTGGTTTTAACGGTTCTCCAGGATTTGTAGAAATGTAAAATTCCACTTCATCTATCCCTTTTTTCGTAACATTGTTCTCATCAGCATGAATTCTTACTTCAAAAACAGTCTTTTCCATGTAGAGTTCTTTTAATTCTTGATGAATACTATCTGTCAGACGAAGAGCTGCTCTCTTTCTTAAGGCAGTCAATTCCTTTGCTTCCACTAAAAGATCTTTTTTAAGAGAAGCTAACTCCTTTTCCAATAAATCGATATGGGTTTCTTTATTTTGTAATGTTTCTAATTCTTCCTCTATTTTTGCAGCATACTCTAGGATCTCTGCTACTGTTTTTCCATATTTGCGTTTTAAGGTATTGATTTCATTTAGTCTTGTTTCAATCTCATTTAACCTTTCGGGGTCATATTCTAGGTAATCTAAAGCACTTCTCATCTGTCTTGCAATATCCTCTAAAATATAATAGCTATTGGAGACAGACTCAGCCATATCCTTGTATTCAGTGTCTAAGCTTGCAGCTTCCTCCATATTCCCCATGACCTCACCAAGCCAATCCAGCCCTTTTTGTTCTCCCCTAAGAGCAGTATAGCCTGTTTGTATGCTATCATAAATTTTCTCGAAATTGCTTAATTTCTTCCTTTCTTCTAACAGCTCATCATCTTCATTAATTTTCAAATGAGCACTTTCAATTTCATTAAACTGAAATTGTAATAAATCAAGTCTTTGAGCCATTTGCTGTTCATTTTCTGTTAAATTCATTAGTTTCTTTTGAGTTTGAGTATAAGAGCGATAAATTTCTTCATATTCTTCTAAAACAGGAGCTAATTCTCCCATTGCAAAAGTATCCAGCAACTGTAAGTGCTTCGTTTCATCCATTAATTCTTGATGTTCATGCTGACCATGAATATCAATTAAAGTGGAACCTATTTCTCTTAATACAGCGATTGTGATAAGCTTGCCATTTATCCGGCAGACACTCTTACCAGATAAAGCTATATCTCTTCTTAATACAATAGCACCCTCATCTATATCGATACCAAACTCATTCATTTTTTGAAAACAAGGATGACCGTCTTCTATATAAAATAGCCCTTCTATTTCTGCTTTTTCTTCTCCATGGCGAACAAATTCCGCCGAACCGCGTCCTCCAACTAATAAATTGATCGCATCAATAATGATAGACTTTCCTGCACCTGTTTCACCAGTTAATACGGTCAGTCCCTTTTTAAATGATATGGATAGACTTTCAATGATTGCAAAATTTTTAATCGATAATTCACTTAGCAATTAATGTCCCCCCAAATTAAAGCATATCAAGAAAACGATCACTAATTTTCTTGCCATCATCTGCAGTGCGACAAATAATTAGACAAGTATCATCTCCACAAATCGTTCCTAATATTTCATCCCAATCAAGATTATCAATTAATGCTCCGATCGCTTGTGCATTCCCTGGCAGTGATTTTAGGACAAGCAAATTTTCAGCTGAATCGATTTTCACAAAGGAATCCATTAACATTCTTTTTAATTTTTGTAATGGATTAAAGCGCTGATCAGCTGGTAAGCTATATTTATATCTGCCATCCTGAAGTGGCACTTTCACTAAATGCAGCTCTTTAATATCTCTTGATACAGTAGCTTGTGTTACATTATATCCAGCACTTTTCAGTTCATCTACTAATTCGTCTTGTGTTTCGATATCATTATTCGTAATGATTTCTCTTATTTTTATATGCCTCTGGCCCTTATTCATATATTCCATCCTTTATCATTGGTTATCATTTTTATTCCATATGTATCACTTTTTATTAAAAGTATTTGTTCCTTATCATACGTTCATTCGATTTTTTTAGACAATCTTCCTTTTATCTATTTTACCGTGTTTGTTCGTCTTTTTACAAGAACAAAGAAAACAAATTACATCTCCGCTCTATCTTTATTCATGATAGACAAACCAAAAAGGGTCAGCCTGCATGGAGAACCTTTCTATTAGCATCCCACGTTACTAATAGTTCTCTTGCTGCAGTCAAACCCTTTTACATAGCTTATTCTTCCGTTTCTTTTTTTGCTTTCAATTCGGAATGTGCCGCTTCTACCGTCTCTTTTATTTGAAAATAATGCGTTTTTTCCTCTGCACGCTCATCCCAATAGAGGTGGAGTAAAAATTCAATATTTCCATCTCCGCCTGTAATTGGTGAAAATGATAGGTTTTTAACAATATATCCTTCTTCTATAGAAAAAGCTATAATTTTCTCTAAAACGGACTCATGGACTTTACGGTCTCTGACAATCCCTTTTTTCCCAACTTGTTCTCTTCCAGCTTCAAATTGCGGCTTCACTAAAGCAATAACATCACTGCCGGATACTAATAGTGTCTTTAAAACTGGTAAAATTAGCTTTAGCGAAATAAAAGAAACATCAATTGAAGCAATATTCGGCATCTCACCTTTTAAATCGATAGGAGTTACATAACGAAAGTTGGTTCTTTCCATGACAATCACACGTTCATCTTGTCTAAGCTTCCACGCTAATTGATTATAGCCTACATCTAATGCATAAGATTGTTTTGCACCATTTTGCAGGGCACAATCCGTAAATCCTCCTGTCGAGGAGCCAATATCAAGTAAGACTTTATCTTTCATATCGACATCAAATATTTTAAGTGCCTTTTCAAGCTTTAAGCCACCTCTTGACACATATTGAAGTGTCTTTCCTTTAACAGATAACTTAGAATCTGTATTTATTTTTTCACCGGGTTTATCTAGTCTATTCTCTTCACAGTAGACAATCCCAGCCATTACAGCTCTTTTTGCCTTTTCCCTTGTTTCGAATAAACCTTGCTCAACTAATAATACATCAATTCTTTCTTTCTTCATGAATGCTCTAAGCCCTCTTTTGTTTTTTTCTAGCAATGGCTGAAATTCTTTTTACAACTTCCTCTTTTGTTAAATTTATTTCTTCTAATAATGAATTTACATCTCCATGTTCAATAAATTCATCTGGAATTCCCATGCGATCTATTACATTTGCTCCAAAACCATGGTCATGGGCATATTCGATACAATAACTTCCAAATCCGCCTTGCAGTACTGCTTCTTCAATCGTTAAAATTGGTATTTGCTTTTTCAATAAGTCACAAAGCATTTTCTCGTCTAACGGCTTAATGAATCTCGCATTTACCACTTTAACATGAATCCCTTGTAATTCAAGCTGGCTGGCTGCTTCCATTGCCATTTCAATCGTTGTTCCAAATGTAAGAATTGCAGCATCAGAACCTTCTCTTAATACTTCCCATGTACCAATTGGAATCGTCTTTAATGTAGAATCAAGCTCCACACCAACCCCATTTCCCCGCGGAAATCTCATCGCAATTGGGCCATCATTGTACTGGATAGCCGTATTTACCATGTGCTGCCCTTCATTTTCATCCTTTGGCATCATTAAAACCAAGTTTGGCATATGACGTAAAAACGCAATATCATAAATACCTTGATGGGTTTCTCCATCTGCTCCTACTAAGCCGGCACGATCGATGCCAATAAAGACATTTAATTTCTGGCGGCAAACATCATGAAGCATTTGATCATATGCTCTTTGTAAAAATGTCGAATAAATGGCTAAAAACGGCTTCATTTTTTGTGTGGCAAGTCCAGCTGCTAATGTTACAGCATGCTGTTCCGCTATCCCGACATCAAGCATTCGACTAGGAAATTCTTTTGCAAATGATTCCAATTTTGAACCAACTGGCATGGCAGGAGTAACGGCAACGATTCGCTCGTCTTTTCTTGCCAATTTTAACACTGTATCACTCACTAGTTTACTCCATGCAGGTGCAGTGATAGCAGGTTTTACAAAATCTCCTGTCTCAATCTTATAAGGACCTGTTCCATGCCATGTACCGATTTTATCCTTTTCAGCTGGAGAAAATCCTTTGCCTTTTTTCGTAATGACATGCAGTAAAACTGGGCCAGATGTTTTCTTTGCATAGTTTAGCTGTTCAAATAAGTCGTTATAATCATGACCATCTACTGGACCTAAATACGTAAAACCTAACTCTTCGAAAAAAACACCGGAAACTAACAAATATTTAAGACTATCTTTAATTCTTTCAGCAGTTGCAGCCATCTTGCCACCTACGGCAGGAATTTTCTTTAAGAGCATTTCTAGTTCATCTTTTACCCATTGATACTTCCCAGCAGTTCTTAATCTGCCTAATACTTGGTGAAGAGCACCAACATTTGGAGCAATCGACATTTCATTATCATTCAAGATAACAATCATGTTTTTCTTTTCATCGCCAATATGATTTAGTGCCTCGAGAGCCATGCCCCCTGTTAAAGCTCCATCCCCAATAATAGGAATGATGTAGGAATCTTCCTTTTTTAAATCTCTTGCAACAGCCATACCCATTGCAGCAGATAAGGAAGTAGAGCTATGACCTGTTTCCCATACGTCGTGCTCACTTTCATTCATTTTTGGAAAACCACTTAAGCCTTTGTATTGTCTAAGCGTATCGAAATTCTTAGCACGGCCAGTTAATATTTTATGAACATAAGATTGGTGACCTACATCCCAAAGAAATTTATCCTTTGGGCTATCAAAACATTTATGAAGAGCAATGGTTAATTCCACCACTCCTAAGTTCGGACCAATATGGCCGCCAGTTTGAGAAAGTCTATTAATTAAAAAGTGACGGATATCTTCACTAAGGATATTCAGTTCCTCGTTCGATAATCCTTTTAAAAATGCTGGATTTTCTATTGACATTAAATCCATTTGTAACAACTCACTTTCATTCAGTATATAACCAATAAAGCAATGAAAACCACTGATTAATTGGTATATCTTCCTTCCGTTTAACCATTTCTTTTTGTCAAGATTGTATTATATATTAGAATACCTTATTTTTATCAAAAAACCTAATTTATTCGTATTATTAAATATGTATTATACCATTCCTTCACTGATAATAGTAGTAATTCTACATAGTTAGCACACAGAAGACTTTCCGTGCTTAAAAGAAGGATGCCTCAAAGCGGAGCATCACTAGCGCATTTTACAAATTTATCTTTTGAAAAAGCTCTAGTGATGTCAAATATTGAGACACCCTGATATGTGTTATTCGTTATTCTAAATTTTCCTTATATATATTTCGCTTAGTTTTATTATATACCATCTATAAAAAGCTTTTAAACCGTTTAAAGAGGATATTTTAATTATTTCTATAGGCAATTAAATCTGTAATTTCTTCTAATAGAAAGCGATCAAAATTTAAGCCGGCTAGAAGACCTTTAGCCTGTTTAATATGCAGATCCAATTCTCTTTTTGCTCCATCCATAGTTAATATTTTCGGATAGGTGCTTTTGTGGTTATCCATATCGCTGCCAATTGGCTTTCCAATCACTTCTTCATCCCCTTCCAAATCGAGAATGTCATCTCTAATTTGGAAGGCTAAGCCTAGATGATAAGCAAAACGTTTTAATGTTTCTAACTCCGCGTCAGCAGCATCTGCTAATATTGCGCCAATTAAAATACTTACTTCTATTAGCTTTCCTGTTTTATGTAGATGTATATGTTCAAGATCTTTTTGATTTAACGTCTTGCTTTCCCCTTCAATATCGGCAATTTGTCCACCTACCATCCCTTCTGCTCCAGCTGCTTTTGCTAAAAAGCCAATACTAGTAAGAATCTTTTCAGATGGAATATTTTGTTTTGTCATATATGTCATCATTTGAAAACTATATGTAAGAAGTGCATCTCCTGCTAGAATAGCTGTCGCTTCTCCGTAAACTTTATGATTCGTCGGTAAGCCTCTTCGCAGGTCATCATCATCCATACTTGGTAAATCATCATGAATCAAAGAATACGTATGAATCATTTCAATGGCAGCTGCTGGCAGCAAACCTTCAAGTGGATCTTTTCCAAATGCTTGCAGGGTAGCAAATAAAAGCAGCGGCCGGATTCTCTTCCCCCCTGCATTTAGGGAATAGAGCATAGAATCTTTTAAACTGGAAGGAGCATTAAGCTTTTCGACATTTTTCTTTAGTTCTTTTTCCAGTACTTCTTTATAGTTTTTTGTAAATGCTGACAAAGAAATTTTATTCAAGTGTTATTCCTCCTCAGCGATGGAAAAAGGTTGTTTTTTGCCGTTTTCTAGCACTACTTCCGCTAATTGTTCTTCGACATTTTTTAATTTTTCATGACAGTATTTAGAAAGCTCCATTCCTTTTTTATACGTGTTGATAGCCTCTTCTAATGGAACATCTCCTTCTTCTAGTTTTTCAACGATTCGTTCTAATTCTTCCATAGCTTCTTCAAAGGTTGGCTTATTTTCTCGATTAGTTGCCATGTTTATCTCTCCTTTATCTCCATAATTTCTGCCTCTACCGTACCATCAGCCAAGTTTAATTCAATATGCTCCTTAGGCTTAACTTGCTTTATACTAGCTATTAATTTCCCATTTTGATCATATGCTACATTGTAGCCTCTTTCCATTATTTTCAACGGACTTAATGCATCCATCTTTCCTATTGTCGAAAGAAAAGACTGCTTTTTTGCTTGAAGAATAAGCTCCGTATTACGAATCATGTTTTTTTGTAAATTAGCCAAATCTTGTTGGGCCTTCATCACATATTGATGCGGGTGATTCCTTACTAGCTGCTTTTTTATTAATTGATGCTGATTATTCTTTTGCTCAAAAACTCTTTGAACATTACGTATTAATAATTCTGTCTGTTTGTCTAATTGCTCCATTTTTTGATCGTATAAAACTTTAGGATAACGAAAAGCATAGGAACGTTTAATTCTATTTAAACGTAACTTTTGCAATTCTACTTTTTCATTTATCCCTCTTATTAAACGGCTTTGTCTAGACAAAATCCTTTCCACCAGCTCATCGATATGAGGAACAGCGAGCTCTGCTGCACCAGTTGGTGTCGGTGCCCGCATATCTGCAACGAAATCTGCAATGGTAAAGTCTGTCTCATGACCGACAGCAGAAATAATGGGAATTCTGGAAGTGTAAATGGCTCTAGCAACGATTTCTTCGTTAAAAGCCCATAATTCTTCAATGGAACCGCCACCCCTGCCTACTATGAGGACATCAATTGCAGGAGACTCCTGTTCATTCGCCTGTTGAATCGCCTTTACAATAGAAGGAGCCGCTGTTTCACCTTGTACTAACGCGGGGTAAATCTGGATGTTAGCAATCGGATAGCGTCTTTTAATGGTTGTAATAATGTCTCTAATTGCAGCGCCAGTCGGTGAGGTAATAACACCAATTGTTTTCGGATATTTAGGAATTGTCTGTTTATGGTCTGCAAGAAACAATCCTTCTTGTTCCAATTTAGCTTTCAACTGCTCATAAGCTAGATAGAGCTGACCAATTCCATCTGGCTGCATATCAACCACATACATTTGATATTGACCGCTTGATTCGTATACGGTAATACTTGCTTTAATCAGCACCTTCATCCCATTTTCAGGCGTAAACTTCATTTGCTGATTATTCCGGGCAAACATAACTGCTAAAATTCTGGCTTTTTCATCTTTTAAGGTGAAATACATATGCCCACTTGAATGCTGCTTAAAATTGGATATTTCTCCTTTTACCATGACTTGCTGTAAATGAGGATCTGCATCAAATTTTCTTTTTATGTATTTCGTCAAAGCATGTACTGTTAAATACCGTGATTCCATTTATAAAAACTCCTTATACAGGATGGAAAAAGGGGTGTAGTATCATACACCACATCCCTTAATCATTCATGTTTATAGGTTATAGAAGGAAACAATTTAGGATGATAACAAATCTTATTTGCCGATATTGCATAAAAGATTTACATTGTCCACTAATCAGCTTTTTTCATCAAACCAACGTTTCTCTTAATATTACTGATTTTCTTTTATCTTAGATAATAATCCATTAACAAATCTACCAGATTGATCATCACCATAAAGTTTGGCAATCTCCACTGCTTCATCAATCGCAACATTTACAGGTACATCATCTGCTTGTCCATAAATCATTTCATATGTGGCTAGACGTAGAATGTTTCGGTCTACATTTGCAATTCTTTCTAGCGTCCAATTTTCTAAATATTGCTTTATCGTTTCATCAATAGAAACTTGATTATTTAATACCCCATCCACTAATTTTGTAAGGTAGGGATCAGATTTTTCTCCTTCTAATACATGCTCTATTGCTGTTTCTTTGTCTATATCACTAATATCAATTTGAAATAGTGCCTGTAAGGCCTTTTCTCTGGCAGTTCTTCTCTTCATTATTTAAGCTCCTTTAAAATCCTTCCATAGGTTTAAGACAACCTATTTATCTATGCTACATGAATAATAGCATAAATAAAAACAAAACTCTATCTTACGAGAAAAAAACCTATAATTAGTTTACTATTCTGGTCATTCTCACAAAAACAAAGGCTGTCCAGAAAAAACTTATAGAAACTAAGAGGAAGACCTATTAGTTTCTATTTTATTCTTTCCTGTTCAGCCTTTGTTATTTAAAGTCATTCTATGCTAATTTTTAGGAAGTATTATTCCTTACATTTCTTGCTGTAATTCAGGTTCTTGTTTTGCTGTTTCGAACTGAACACCAACAATATGAATATTTACTTCCTCTGTTTCCAACCCAGTCATATTGATTAATGTTTGACGAATATTATCTTGAATCTGCTGAGCAACATGCGGAATAGATACACCAAAATTCATTACGCAAAATACTTCTACTTTTATTCCTTCTTCACTGAGGTCGACTTTTATCCCTTTGTTATGGAGCTTTTTTCCGAACTTTTCCACGACGCCAGTTGCAAAATTGCTTCTCATTTGAGCTACACCTTCTACTTCAGAAGCAGCAATACTTGCGATAACCTCAATTACTTCAGGAGCAATTTCTACTTTTCCTAGACCAGTATACTCTTGGTTCATTTCTAAACTTGTTGTTTCGCTCATTACCTATTCCTCCTTTTAATCTTCTGATTTCATTAAATCATACATTTCTAAAAACTTTGTGTTGAAGTTGCCTGCCACAAACTTTTCATGATTAAGGAGATTTAAGTGAAACGGAATCGTAGTATCGACACCTTCGATTACAAATTCACTCAGTGCTCGTTTCATGCGGGAAATAGCTTCTTGTCTAGTAGATCCATAGGCAATCACTTTCGCAATCATACTATCATAGTACGGTGGGATCGTGTAACCAGGATAAGCAGCTGAATCAATACGTACTCCTAAACCACCTGGCGGTAAATACATCTTAATTTTCCCTGGTGAAGGCATGAAATTTTTCGCAGGATTTTCTGCATTGATACGGCATTCAATTGCCCAGCCAGTAAATGTAACATCTTTTTGATTATGTTCAAGAGGTTTACCTGATGCAACTAGTATTTGTTCTTTAATTAAATCAATACCTGTTACCATTTCTGTTACTGGGTGTTCTACTTGAATCCGCGTATTCATTTCCATGAAGTAAAATGCTTGATTTTGATAATCAAAGATAAATTCAACAGTTCCAGCACCTGTATAATTTACTGCAGCTGCAGCTTTTACAGCAGCATCTCCCATTTTCGCCCGCATTTCTTCGGTTAATACTGGAGATGGTGTTTCTTCCAACAGCTTCTGTAATCTTCGCTGAATCGAGCAATCTCTTTCGCCTAAGTGAATGACATTCCCATAATTATCAGCAAGCACTTGTACCTCTACATGGCGGAAGTCCTCGATATATTTTTCTAAATAAACACCTGCATTACCAAATGCCGTTAATGCTTCTTGCTGGGTAATGTTAATCCCCTTAATCAACTCTTCTTCCGTTTTGGCTACACGGATACCTTTACCGCCGCCACCAGCTGTAGCTTTAATAATTACTGGATATCCTATTTCTTTTGCAAGTTCCATTCCCTCTTCTACATCTTTAATAATGCCTTGGGAACCAGGTACGATTGGCACACCAGCCTGTCGCATTGTTTCTCTTGCAACATCTTTTGTCCCCATTTTATTAATAGCCTCTGGACTAGGTCCTACAAACGTGATTTTGCAATCTCTGCAAAGTTCCGCAAAATCAGCATTCTCTGCTAAAAAACCATATCCAGGATGGATAGCATCACATCCTGTTAAAGTTGCTACACTAATTATGTTTGTAAAGTTTAAATAACTGTCTTTTGAAGCTTTCGGTCCAACACAATATGCTTCATCTGCAATTTGGACATGTAAAGCCTCACGATCAGCTTCTGAGTATATAGCTACCGTTTGAATATCCAGCTCACGACAAGCTCTGATGATACGAACAGCTATTTCTCCTCTATTTGCGATTAATAGTTTTTTTATCATGGATTAACCCCTCTTTGTTACGCCTTTACTAAGAATAATGGTTCCCCGTACTCAACAAGTTCTCCATCTTTTACAAGGATTTCTACAATTTCGCCATCTACTTCTGCTGTAATTTCGTTAAATAATTTCATCGCTTCTACGATACAAACAACAGAATCCTTTGTAACCTTATCCCCCTCTTTAACAAATGCAGGAGAGTCTGGAGAGGCTGATTGATAAAAAGTTCCTACCATTGGAGAAGTAATTTTATGTAAGTTATCATCACTTGATTTTACAGGTGTGTCTGCAACTACACTTTCCACTGCTACTTCTTTTGTTACTTTTACTTCTTCTGGTTGAAATGTTTTTGCCACAACTGGAGCTTGTGCTGCTATTTCCCCCATGTTCTTTTTAATTTCAACTTTCACGCCATCTTGTTCATATAAAAAATTGCTAATAGTCGATTCATCTATTAATTTTATTAGTTCTTTAATTTCTGAAATCTTTAACATATAATTGCACCCCTTAAAACATTCTATTAGGACTAGATACTAATATCATACGATAAGACCTTATGATAATTCAATAAGCATCTTTAAAACATGACTTTTTTGCTACTAAATCTTTTTCCATATTTTTCTCAGAAAGTTAAATCTGCAGGAAATCATCTCTCTTTCTCCCTACTTATCATACCACTATCTTTATAAAATAACTAATCAAAGCTGACCAATTAATCCGAAATCGCTTACTATTATATTTACTTTAAAAAGAGCAAAAATTAATTATCGTGAGGAGGAATGAATAGCAGAAGTTTTCCCCTAATAAGCATTATTTTAAAATTCCTTGCTTATTCCTTTAACGAGGCTGCTGCTCTTTGTACGCTTTACCGAATTTACTCTTCAATAGAGATAAGACTATGTTAGAGGAAATAGTTGTATTCTTCTTCCTGCTGCTTTTAGTTATTTAAAAAACTGTAGTCACTTTCTAGCAGTGAACTACAGTTTTAAACGTACTATTCGCTTTTCCCCTCTTCTTGTCCTTGCTGCTTCACAGCTCTATTTATTTCGGATCAATTTTTACCGCAACATTTGCATTTGGTGCATCCATATTTTTGCGGACTAGCTGAACGATTTCATTGGCAGCATCTGCAGAAAGTTCTTCTGCTTTCACTGTTACTTTTACTGTGCCATTATCAGCAGTCTGAACAAGTACATCTTCATAGTTTTCTGCTTTAATAAGGCTTTCCATTATCTTTTCATTATCTGTCATTTCTTGAAGTTCGTTGATTTTTTCAGTTGCTTCGTTTTTTTCTTCTGCAGTTTTATCTTTAGATCCTTGAATAGTTACTAACTCTTCTTTCATTTTGTCACGTTGTTCCATTAGATCTAGGCGCATTTGTTCAAATACTGCTTCAGAATCAGTAGTAGTAACCGTGCTTTCTCCTTTGCTATCTTTCGCTGCTTCTTCTGCATCATTGCTTTTTTCTTTATTATTATCCTCTGTTGCTGCAAATTCATTTACACGGGATTCCGGTGAAGTAATATAGTATACGGATAACACCACTACCAAGCTTAACATTGTTAACAACCATACCGTTTGCTTTTTTAATAACATCTATTCTTCCCCCTTAGTTTTGTTTAGGTTGTACAGAAACTCTATGACTAGGAACATCCAGCGCCCGAGTAACTGCTTCTACAATCATCGTTTTTACTTTTATATCTCCAGCTCCTTTTGCAACAACGAGAACTCCTGCAATTTTAGGTTTCATCGTCTCCACTACAAGCGGAACTTGTTTATCTCCATTCGGTACTAATACAACTGTTTCTTCATTCGATGTTTCTTCCACATTTCGATTCCCTCCCTGTGTATCCTTTTCTTCTGTTTTCTGGATCGTTTGGGATTGGTTTTTTTCATATACTTTCTTTTCTGATCCTTCTATATTTACATAGACAATTGCGTCTTTAACCCCTGCTATCGCTGATATGGCTTCTTTAATTTCTTTTTTATATTGTTCTTCATAATCAGCAATGGTTAAATTACTACTATTGGCTTTTTGCCCAAATGTCTCTTCCACCTCTTCAGAAGATGCTTCATTATTATAAGCAGCGACTTCTTGAGCTTTATTATTGTCTTTAAAGAACATATTGCTTAACAGCATAATGGCTGCTCCAAATAATACAACGATGACAATATAAGTGGTTTTCCCCTGTTTTTTTTCGTTTCCGTCGCTTGACAGAATATTTTTCAACCAGCTTAATGGCCCTTTGTCCTTTTTATCCATTTTTCCCCTCCTCCCCTCCTTCGTACATAATTACAATTGCATCATTTCGCACTTCCCACTTTTCAGAAAGAAAGGAAATAATACTTTCTGTGTCCATTTGCTTTGTTTCCTTTTTATCAAGAAGAGGTTGCTGTGTATCAATTCGAACAGGGTTTACAGCTTCCACAACATTATTGGGATCCTGGCTTTCCTTCATATGAATAACCATTTCAGTTAGATTTGCAGGAAAGCCACCCTCTTTTTCTTTGTCAATTGATAATTGAATTGAATTAATCTCCATTCCGTAATTTGCTATCAACTCCTCATTTGCATCCTCTTTTAATTGGACAGCCATTTTATTTAATGTATATTCATCAAGTGAGGCTTGTATTTCTCTTTTTTTTAATTCAATGGAATTATTCATATTTTTTTGTTCAGGTTCACCCATGGCACTAGCTGAAAACACTGCTTCAAAGTCACTGGATATCAGCTTAAATACAGGTGTTAAAATGACGGTTATTAAGAGCAGGCCTGCGACCATCTTTGCATATTTCTGAAAGGTAGAGTTAGGCAGTAGCATATCTACGACCGTTGCTAACAAAATAAATAGAATAATATTTGTAACCCATTCTGTAATAAAATTCATTCTTTCGCCCCCTTTTTACCTAACCATCATCGTTAGATTACTAGCAACAATGATCACTGTAATGCTTAGAAAAAACATCAGGGATACAATCGCAAGTGCCGCAAAGACATAAATGACACTTTTACTAATAACATCCAAACATTTAATAACAGGCCCGCCGCCAATTGGCTGTAGAATCGCTGCTGCAAATTTATAGATAAAAGAAATCATTAAAATTTTTATGGCTGGAAAAGCTACGAGAAGAAGGAGAATAACTACTCCTGCGATTCCAACCGTGTTTTTTAATAATAACGAAGCATTAATGACTGTATCTGTTGCATCGGTAAACATTCGTCCAATCACCGGGATGAAATTACCAGTTACAAACTTAGCTGTTTTGATTGTAATTCCATCCGTGATTGCAGAAGATGCTCCTTGCACAGAAATTACTCCTAGGAAGATAGTTAAGAAAATCCCTAGAATCCCAATACTAATATTACGCAGCAAATTAGCTAGCTGAGTAACTTTATATTGTTCGGACAAACTGCTGACAACATGAAGCAGCGTTGATAAGAATAATAGAGGCAGCACAATATATTCAATTAACATACCGCTTGTATTCATCAAAAATAATATAACCGGATGGAAGAATGCAGCAGATATGGCACCGCCAGAGGCTGCCATAAGCGCCAGCAATAGCGGGACAAAGGCTAATATAAAATGGGTCATATTCGAAATAGCATCACTGGCATAAGTAATAGCGACATGGAAGCTATTTAATGCCAGAATAATTAAAACCATAAAGACAATCGCATATGCCACCTTACTGATGGAGCTTTTCTCAAATGAATTCTGAAGCATTTGAAGCATGACACTAAAAATAGTCAGTAGAATTAACGAACCTAATAATTTTCCATTTACAATAATCTCGTGGAAAGCAAATTGAAGCATTCCATGAAAGAACCCTTGTAAATCAAAGCTTTTATTCCCTGTCATAAAATCATATAGACTGCCTTTTTGACTTTCTGGGAGAAAACCACCATACTCTGTTTTAATGGAATCCCAAAAAGTTGTTAATTCATTGAGATCCAGAGATTCTAGTTGAGATTCAACTAATTTTGTCGGATCCATTCCTTCTTCCTTTATTTCTTCTGCTGTTTCTGCTTCTTGAGAGTCTGGTGATTCGTGAGGTGAGGCTTGTACAATCGGTTGATATAGAAAAAAGAGAGCTGCCATAACGAGTAGGACGACTTTCAGCTTTGTTTTCAATTTTTTCACCTCGAAATAAGCGGTTTCCTAAGTTAATTGGGAATCATATTTAAAATAGTTTCAACTAAGACGGTTAAGATCGGAACAGCCATTGCCAATATTAATATCTTCCCTGCTAGTTCAATCTTGGATGCGATCGATCCTTGTCCCGCATCTTTTGTAATTTGCACAGCAAATTCTGCAATATAGGCAATACCAATTATTTTTAGAATCGTTTCGACATAAACGGTATTTACTTTTGCATTCAATGCGATTCTTTCCACCATTTGGATGATTGCAGCTATTTGGTCTACAAGAAAAAGAAAGATGGCACAGCCGACAAAAACAACTAATAAAAAGGCGATATTTGGCTTTTGTTCTTTTACAACGAGTGCTAAAAATGTGGAAACAAGTGCAATTCCAACTATTTGAAGAATTTCAATGATGATATCCTCCTTTACCCTTGGAATAAAAATACTGCTTTGATTTTCTGGAATAGGTCATTTACAATATTCGCTACCATAAATAGAATGTAAATAAATCCAAATAATGTAACCCACTGTGCATATTCTTTTTTGCCGACTTGGTCGAGGATTGTGTGTAAAAAAGCAACAACGATTCCAACACCAGCGATTTTGAATATAATATCGACCTCTAAACCCATAAAAGTCTCCTCCTAAACTACATCAATAAAATGACAATCAGCAGACCCGAAAGAAATCCTAAGCTCCTTATCATTTTTTCATATTTCCCTTGTATTTCCCTTGCTTCCTCTTCTTCTCTTTCCAGATGGGTAAGTGTTAACATAATCTGCTTCTGCTGGGAAAAACGATCATGTCTTCCTAATGTTTCTCCAAATTGTTTCATAATTTCTAATTCTGAATCCTTCATCGCTGTTTTTTTCCAAATCTCATGCAAAGAGGCTGTCCATGCCTCTTTCACTGTTGTATCCTCTTTAAGCAGGCGTTCTGCAAAGCTCGCAAAAAAAGAACGTAATGGTTCACTTAATTGTTCAGCTAATCGTCTACTCGCTTCATGCAAGGGGGTATGTCCATACATAATCTCCGCCTCTAAAGATTGCAGAGCAGATTTTAATGCGCGAATTTGCTTTGGTCTTTGACTTAATAGCTTGGAAAATTCCATTCCACCCCAGCTTGTAGAAGCAAGGATCAAGATTGCACCAATTATTTTAATCATTTATTTCACCTTCATTTCATCCATCAATAACTGGCCTTGTCCATTTTTTATCGCTGTCACAGTCCCAGGACCTTTCCTTCTATTTAATTCAATATAACGTTCGAATATGCCCATTTTTATCATGCTAGAAAGCATTGGTCGTTTTTTTACTTCTTCCAAGCTTGAACCATGTGTAGTCATTATTAATTGAATACCTGCATTCACTGCTTCTAGTATTGCTTCTTCATCCTCTTTCCGACCAACCTCATCCACTATGAGGACGTCTGGACTCATGGAGCGAATCATCATCATCATTCCTTCTGCTTTTGGACAAGCATCCAGTACATCTACACGGGGACCAAATGTCATTTGTGGAATACCATCCAAGCATCCGGCAATTTCAGACCGCTCATCCACAATTCCTACTTTAGCTGGTTTTAACAAAGAATTTTCCGTATCAGAAGAAATTAATCTAGCAATATCCCTCAATAAAGTCGTTTTCCCGGTCTGTGGAGGGCCAATAATCATCGTATGACGCCATTTCCCTTTATCATATAAATAAGGAATAAATGGGTTAGCAATGCCAATTTGCTCCTTTGCAATTCGAATATTAAAAGATGCTACATCCCTTATTGCCTTAACTTTGCTATCTTGTAAAATGACCTTGCCTGCTAGTCCAATCCGATGTCCGCCTTGAATAGTGATATATCCTCTTTTCAATTCTTCTTCCATTGTATAGACCGAATACTGACTGATTTTATTCAATAATTGGTTCCCATCTTCTTTCGAAACAATAAATGGAAAAAAGATAGAACGTCCATTTATAAATACTTCTAAAGGTCTACCTATGCGAACTCGAATCTCTTCCATCCCTAATCTTTCTGATGGAGGGATTGTGAGAATATGATTTTCGATTGCTTTAGGCAAAAAAGAATAGATAGTATTCACAATAGTTCCTCCTTAATGAAATTTCCTAGTTTAAATTGGCTGCTTTGTAATGACATATATAGGATGACTTATTAAAATGTATGCTTGTCTTCTTTTTTTATGTCATCTCTTCATTAATTCAGTTTTTTTTCAGAAAAAAAGTGACATTTAGTTACAAGTGGTTAAAAATTTGTTTTTTTTCAAATGCTATATAGGATTAAAAGCAAAAAATAAAGGAGGGGAAAAGACTTGAAAAGACTACTTATCGCCTTTCTTTCCATTAGTTTAGGGTTCTTTCTTTCCATGCAAACAATGGTAGAAAAGCCTGCTTTTAGCAAGGAACAACAGAGAAAACCAAAAAATGTTATTTTGCTCATCGGTGATGGTATGGGCATTGGACAAATGGAGATTGCTCGATTATTTGAACATGGAGTAAATGGAAGACTTTTTCTAGAAACACTTCCCTATACTGCCATAGTTCATACTTCATCTAGCAATAATCGGGTAACAGACTCTGCTGCTGGAGGAACAGCCCTTGCAATAGGAAGGAAAACAAATAATGGAATGATAGGTATTACACCAGAAGGAAAAAATGTAGATAGTATTTTAGACAAATTTAAAAAGGATGGTAAAAAAACGGCCATCATCACGACAAATTCTGTTACAGATGCAACACCTGCCAGCTTTACCGCAAGCGTCAATAATAGATGGGCAGACCAGGAGGAAATTGCTAAACAACAATTGAATAATAAGGTGGATATTATCATGGGAGGAGGCAAAAAGTACTTTACTCATAAGGATAAACGAGGAATTGATCTTATCGGTGCTTATAAAAAAGCTGGATATGATTTTCTAACAACCGCTGAGGAATTAGAAAAAACGAATGCCCAAAAATGGCTTGGATTATTCGGTGATGCTCATTTGAATTTTCAACTTGATAGAAGTCATATCAAAACAACTGAACCAACATTGGAAGAAATGACGAAAAAGGCATTAGACGTGCTATCAAGTGAACAAAAAGGATTTTTTGCAATGATTGAAGGAGGTCGAATAGATCACGCCTCTCATGCTTCTGATATAACTGGTATATGGAAAGAAACAGTTGCATTTGATGAAGTGGTTAAGTACTGTGTGGAATGGGCGAATAAAAGAAACGATACATTGGTTGTTGTTGCAGCAGATCACGAAACAATGGGCATATCTGCTACAGAAGCGTTAGATATTAGTGGTTTAAAAAAGGTTTCAGCGTCCCCTCATTATATGGCTCAGCAATTAATAAAGAAAAAAACAAAAAATGGCTATACGACAAAAAGCATAAAGAAAGTTTTTAAAGACTATGCTGGAATAGACCTCAGGAAAGATGAGCTGCTTCAGCTGCAAATAAATCCGAAAGTAAATAACGGACAAGTATATCGAGAACAACAAATGGACTGGAAAATTGGCACTATTATCGCGAACCATTATCATGCAGGCATAGTACATCCACTCACCCAGCAGCTTAGTTCAACAGGCGGCCATACAAGCAATATGATTGTTGTATTTGCAGTTGGGACAGGAGCAGAAGAATTTCATGGTGTTTTAGATAACACCGATATCCCCAGAAAAATTGCTGCGATTATGGGATATGCCTTCTAAGAAATAAAAAGGGAAAGTCCAACCAATTATAACCACTTCGTCATATGCTATCATGAGGTGATATGATATGTTTTCTAAACCAACTTCCGTGACATATATATCAAACGAATTTCGTGCAACTGGTAAAAACATGCACTTTGGGATAGATTTTGCCCACAATGGCATCAATGCAATTAAAGCTTGTGCTGACGGGATTGTCAGCAGATCCTATTACTCGGCAAGTTACGGAGAATGCATTATGATTCTTCATAAAATATCTGGACAAGAATATGAAACAGTGTATGCGCATTTGAAAAGAGGATCTCGAAAAGTGAAGGTTGGCGATTATGTAAAAAAAGGACAAGTTATTGGCATTATGGGAAGTACAGGAGAATCAACAGGTCAGCATTTGCACTTTGAATTACACATTGGTCGTTGGAATATCAATAAATCTAACGCAGTTAATCCATTACCATATTTTGAATTAGATTCTAATACAATCCCTTCACATAATATAGAATATATTGTGAAAAAAGGGGATACCCTGTATCAAATTAGCAGAAAATTTAAGACAACGATTAAAGTTCTACGTGCTTTTAACCAGATAGAAAACCAAGATATCATCAAAGTCGGACAAAAAATCAAAATACCTTCCCAAAAGGCTGTCTATTATGTGGTCAAAAAAGGAGATACAGTCAGCCGAATAGCAAAAAATTTTCATACAAGTGCAGGAAAAATAAAGGAATGGAATCAATTGAAAAATGTAGACAAAATTTACCCTGGCCAAAAACTAAGAGTAGGATAAATTATATTTATCCTACTCTTAGACTGTAGACAAACTCTTATTTTTTGGAAATAAAAGACTGAGTTGGGTTTATTTATTAACTTCTTTGAAACAGGGTGTTGCTTTCCGCTATTTAATCGACACACCATTTTCTAAAATAAGCTGTTTATACCAATAATAGCTTTCTTTCGGTATCCTTCTTAAATCCTTTTCTTCATGCTCCGTTCTATTTACATAAACAAAACCGTAACGTTTTTTATATCCATTCAACCAACTTAACAGATCAGTAAAAGACCATGCGCAATATCCGATAATGTCCACTCCATCTGTTATTGCTTTTTTCATTTCTAATATATGATTCTTTAAATAATCAATACGGTAATAATCCTTTATTTGTCCATTCTCAGCAATTGTATCAATAGCACCTAAGCCATTTTCTGTAATAAAAATTGGTAAATCATATCTTGCTTGAACTCTTCTTAATGCTATTCGAAAACCAATTGGATCTATTTCCCATCCCCAATCTGTCTTTTGCAAATATGGATTTTCGACTGCATTAAACATCGGAATCTCTGGAGTAACTGCTTGACCGCTTTTAGGCTGCATTAAATATGGATCAGTTCCTAAAAATTCTTTTTCACAATCCTTGTCAGAAAGCTCCAATCGATTCTGCTGTGCTGTGCCACCATGGTAATAATTAATACCTAAAAAGTCTGGTTTAGCAGATTTTAATAAAATTTCATCTTCTTCCAAAACCGTGGGAGCAATTCCAAGTCTCGCTAGTTGTTTCCTCACAAACCTTGGATAAGTCCCTTTACAATATACATCTAGCCACCAATCATTGTTAAAGGACTCGCCATTTTCTGCTGCCAATACATTAGCTGGATCTGCATTTAAAGGGTACATCGGTCCATATCCAAAACTTGGTCCGATCTTTCCATTCGGCACTAATTCATGAAATAACTTAATTGCTTCCGCATTTGCAAGATTAATAATATGATTGGCTTCATACATTCTTTTTAAATCGGTAACTCCAGGTGGATGTATGGCCCATCGGTAACCAAGTGTGGTGAAAACATTTTGTTCATTCATGGATACCCAATAAGTAACCTTTTTTCCCAATCTACGATATAACACTTCACAATATTTTTTAAAAGCTTTAATTGTTTCTCGAGACTCCCAGCCATTAAAGCGATCCTGTAATGATTGTGGTAAATCCCAGTGATAAAGAGTGATAACCGGCTCAATTTTATTAGCCAATAACTCATCTACTAATCTTTCATAAAATAATAAGCCTGCTTCATTCACACGACCGTCACCATCTGGAATTACTCTGCTCCAAGAAACGCTAAAGCGATATGCCCTTAAACCCATTTCTGCCATCAATCTCACATCATCCTTATATAAATGATAATGATCGACGGCTACATCTCCAGTTGTTCCTTCATATGTTTTTCCTTTTATTTTGGAGAAAGTATCCCAGATAGAAGGCCCTTTCCCATCAACATTCCAAGCACCTTCAATTTGGTACGCAGCTGATGCAGCACCCCATAGAAAATCGGCTGGAAAGTCATCTAGTTGTTTATGGTACATAACTTCTGTCCCTTCCTTTTCCTTAACCCTTCTACTCGTTTAGCCAAGTGTCCATTTTTGTTTGGATGAAACAATCCGGGTGGAATTATTCTCTACTTTCACTTCTGGAGCTGGAGGAATATCCGTTACTCCATGTAAAATAATTTCATATTTATTTATGCCAGTAACCTCTATTTCATACTGCCCGTGCTTTTTCGATAACATGACATTCGCTTGTTTTTCTCCATCTTTGCTATATATCGCAGCTGAAAGGAGTTGGTTTTCATGTAAATCATATACGTGAATCTTCGGCTTTTCCGTATAATCATATACTGCATGTTCCCTGCAGCTTCCTTCGATAATAATGCTATTTGGGCGGACCAATAACGGCAGCGTAAAATAATCATACGATTGCTCATACCAATGACCACCCTCATATAATTCTCCTGTTAAATAATTGGTCCAAACTCCTTTTGTCTCTGGTACATAAAAATTAACTTTGCCGTCTTCTCTAAAAATTGGTGCTACTAATAGATGATCTCCGAGCATGTATTGACGATCTAAAGTATGAGTAGAAATATCATGTGGGAACTCTAAAACCATTGGTCTCATCATAGGTATCCCTTTTTCTGCAGTATATACAGATTGAGCAATTAAATATGGCATTAAACTCAGTTTCAATTTTGTAAAGGTGCGTGTAACCTCCACTGCCTCTTCTCCATACATCCAAGGCACTTTATACTCCCAGCTTCCGTGATAGCGGCTATGGGAAGATAATAGGCCAAACTGCGTCCATCTTTTATAAATATCTGGCGTTGCTCCTGCCTCAAATCCTGAGATATCATGACTCCAATAACCAAAACCGCCAAGGCCAAAAGATAACCCTGCCCGAAGTGTTTCAGCCATTGATGGATAATCAGAAGTACTATCCCCACCCCAATGTACTGGAAACTTTTGCGAACCAACGGATGCAGACCTGGCAAAGACTACGGCTTCTTCTTTGCCGCGCACCTCTACTAAAAGGTTATAAACTACTTCGTTATACAAATAGGCATAGTAATTATGCATTCTTTCCGGATCAGATCCGTCATAATAAACGCAATCTATTGGAATACGTTCGCCAAAATCTGTTTTAAAAGAGTCGACTCCCATATCAAGCAAAGAGGTTAACTGGGACTGATACCACTTTACTGCTGCAGGATTAGTAAAATCCACAATTGCCATTCCTGCTTGCCACTTATCCCATTGCCAAATATCACCATTAGCTTTTGTTAAGAAGTAGCCTTTTTCCATTCCTTCATCAAATAAAGGTGACTTTTGGCCAATATACGGATTAATCCAAACACAGATTTTTAATCCTTTTGCTTTTAACCTCGCTAACATCTTTTCAGGTTCTGGAAAGATATCTTGATCCCAAGTAAAATTGCACCATTCATATTCTTTCATCCATAAACAATCAAAATGAAAAACTTCTAAAGGAATATCATGCTCTGCCATTCCATCTACAAAAGAAGTAACTGTTTTTTCATCATAATCTGTTAAAAAGGAAGTACTTAACCAAAGACCAAAGGACCATGCGGGCGGCATTGATGGTTTCCCTGTCAAGTCAGTATAATTTTCTAATACTTGCTTTAGATTTCCGCCCCCAATTACATAATATTCCATCATTTCACCAGGTACGCTAAATTGCACCTTCGACACCTTTTCACTTCCAATTTCAAAACTAGCTTTCCCTGGAGTATTCACAAATACACCATACCCATTGCTGCTTACATAGAATGGAATATTTTTATATGCCTGTTCCGTACCAGTCCCTCCGTCTGCATTCCAAATATCGACTGTTTGCCCGTTTTTCACAAAATTAGTAAACCGTTCTCCTAAGCCATAAATGTTTTCTCCTACACCAATAGACAATTGTTCACTGATATGGGAATCTCCCTGTGGATCTTTAATATATCCTTTACTTCTTGGATTGCTTTCTGTAAGGATTCGTCCCTTATATTTAAAAGTAATCGTAAAGGTTTCTCCCTTTGTCACAACGGCACTTAAATCCCCAGCAACAAAAGAATATGCAGATTCCGATTCTGAAATATCTGGAACAATTTCTTTTTTATTGATCACAAAACACGGCTCAAGTTTTTTTGTTCCTTTATAATGGTACATTCTGACACCGATTATATCTGGATGTGGAGTGAATAGTTCAATGGTCATCATCCCGCCATCTAATGTTGACCCTTTATGATTTATATAGGAAAAAGGAGCATATAAAGTTAAGATATTTTTTGATTGTCTTGTCGAATACACATGTGTAGCATAATTCACTTCAAAACCGTCTTTAACTAACCATCCGCCGTTAAGAAATTTCATTTCTTTCACACTCCCCTTGCTTTAAATGGTTTTCTACTAAAATATAAGCCCCCCATAAACCCGAATCATTATAATGCTTACAAATTTCAACAGGTATCATGAAATCTTGCCAGTAAGGTATGGAGTTTAATGCCTCGTTTATATAAGGATATAGTGCAGGATTTTGACTTATGCCGCCACCAATTAGAACCTTCTCGGGATTGAAAATAACGACAGAATTAAATATCGCTACCGCAACGTACTTACTCCACTCTCTAATTATCGCTTCTACCTTGTAATCATTTATTAGAGAAAATATTTCTTCACCAGTTATTTCCACTTCAGGCGGAAGTCTATATTTTTCTTTATAAAGGCTGATAAGTGCACTTGTGGATGCTAACTCATGAAGTGTTTTATTCGGAAATCTCCCATAATCTGTTAGCATCATACCTAATTCACCAGCTCGATAAGAGTGACCCTTCATTGTTTGATTCTGATAGTAAATCGCACCGCCTACTCCCGTCCCAAGTGTTAAGAGAATAAAATCATTATTATCAATTGCTGCACCATTATACTTTTCTGCTATAGCGGCGCAATTCGCATCATTTTCTATATAGATTGGACAATCCATTGTTAATCTTCTCTTTACTTCATTTACTATATTTACTCCATTTATAGAAGTAATTGCGCCTGCAAGAATAGGAACTCCATTTACTGTATCAATAAACCCTGGAAAGCTTATACCTATTCCTTTAATAGATGCTAACAGGCTCAATTCTTCTATTTTTGCAGCCAAACTAGATAGAAAACTATCTTTGTCAAACTTATCTGTTTTGAATTTTCCTTTTTGAACAATGTGAGAGTCTTCGATCAATCCATATTTCACATATGTTCCACCTACATCAAAACTTATGACAGCCATTACCAATCTCCCCTTAAAGGGATGAAACATTTGAAAGATAGGAAAAACTATTCTGCTTTGTTCCAACAGAGTCGTTTAAAGAAGAAATAGTTTTTATTTCCTCAGATGTTTCACCCATAAAAGTAAATCTTTAATTCTCCCATAACTTCATGCGATCTTTTACTAATCCAGTCATATCCGAACTAGCTTTATCAATCCCCATCTCTTTTAATTTTGTTTGCATTTCTGACCATTTCTGTTCAAACTCACTTGGAGGGGAAATGATAATATCAGTAATTGCTTGTGTTGTGTAGTCGTCTGCCTTTTGTTGAATCACTGTCAAATCACTGCTTGCTGGAATAGCTATTTCAAAAGCACGACCGTGCTTTGTCTGTCCTAATTCATCTGGGGATGGGAATAAGTCTGCCCACACTTCATGACCATAACTACTTATAACCTCTTTTTCTTCCTCAGTGTAATTCGACATGGCTAATTCTTTCGTATCAGACCTTGATATTGGTTGCCCAGTGGAATCAACTGCTCCTGTTCCCCATTGTGGAAACGGGTAAATATAGTTCCCGACTCCTGTTTTAAGGGAATAATTAGGATCTGTTTGCGATTCTTTAATATCGGTAGCAACACGTTTTCCATCCTTGATTTCATAGTTTTCTCCTTCAATCCCCCAGTTAACTAAGATTTGTGCTTCTTCTGACGCCATCCAGTCTAAAAATTCAAAAGCCTTTTCTTGTTGTTTACTTGTAGAGGAAATGGAAACACCAATCGTACCTGTATATCCATAGTCTTTTGTATCTGGCTGTAAAATACCTTCTTCCAATGTCACAGGAAGTGGTGCGTAAGTTCTCCACGACTGGCCGTCTGCTTTAAGGGCCGCAATTCCATCATTTATATCCCAGTTTTGATCCGCTAAACCTATGACACGACCCGAAGATATTTTTGCGATATATGTGTCATATTTTTGAGTAAAACTCTCTGGATCTACTAATCCTTCATCATACATATGGTTGAGCCATTTAAAGTACTCTTTTACTTTCTCATCTTGGAATTTATATCTTGTCTCGCCTGTACTTTCATCCACCAGCCATTGCCCATCATCCTGATATCCAGATGCATATCCTGCTGGGTTTCCTACTGTAATGAGCCATCTCCAGTCACTACCTAATAAAGATAAGCCAATCGTATCTTGTCCATTGATTTGCGGATACTTTTCTTTATAAGCTTTTAAAGCATTCTCGTAATCTTCTAAAGTTTTAATCTCTGGATAGCCTAATTCTTTTAATACTTCTAATTGTATTTTAAATGTTCCGCTAGGATTTAATACTGTATTCGTCATGCCGCCTGTACCCACATGGTAAATCTGCGGATCTTCTGTATTGTTCTTTAGGCGGACTAGTTGATCACCATACAGAGCTTTCAAATTTTCCCCCTTGTCTTCAATCAGTTCATCTAATGGGATAACAGCTCCAGCATCAATTAATTTATTAAGATCGCCTTTGCCAAAAATTAAGTCAGGATAATCGCCGCTTGCAATCATTAAAGGAACTGCTTGTGTATCGCCACCAACCGGATGAGAAATTTCTAACTTTACCCCTGTTTTTTTGGTAATTTCTTTAGCAACCGGATTATCAAATTTGTCATCCTTCGTTAAATCCGCACTAAAAAACGTTAGGGTTGTAATGTCTCCATCTTGCTCTTTTTCTGAATCAACAGCATTATTACAAGCTGCAAGTAACAGACTTGCCGATAACACTGAACCTGCCATTATGATTTTCTTCCATTTCATTAAAAATCCCTCCTAATAATAAGCAAAATAGGCTAACCTAGCTGATTAATTTTTCACTGCTCCTAATGTTAATCCTGAAACAAAATATTTTTGCAGAAATGGATATACTAGCAATATAGGTACAGTAGCAATAATAGTGATTGCCATCTTAATAGATTCTGGAGTAGTTTTTCCTGCATTTAATTGCTCCATAGCTGAATTACTGACATTTCCCGTTGATTGTGCACTAGCATTGTCTAAAATCTTCATTAATTCATATTGTAGTGTTGTTAGATTAACATTCCCCCTCGCATATAAATAGGTATCGAACCAGCTATTCCATTGACCAACAGCGATAAAAAGAGCTATTGTAGCAATCGCTGGAATGCATAACGGCATAATAATCTTGTAAAATATAACAAAATCATTTGCTCCGTCTATTTTTGCTGATTCTTCCAGTGCATCTGGTAAACTATCAATAAAGGATCTTATAACGATTACATTAAAAGCACTTAGTAATGCTGGAATAATATAGACAGCAAAACTGTTAATCAATCCTAAATTGCGAATTAAAATATATCCAGGGATTAGCCCGCCGCTGACATACATCGTAACAATCAGCAATGTTGTAAGATGTTTTCGAAAGATGAAGTCTTTTCGGCTAATGACATAAGCCATGACACATGTACATAAGACTCCTGCAATAGTACCAATGACTGTTCTTAAAACAGAATTGGTAAAGGCTAACAGCAGTTGATCATTATTGCTGAAGATTTCTATATAGTTTGCAAAAGTAAATTCCCTTGGCAAAATGTGCAATCCACCTTTAGCTGTATCCACTGAATCATTTAATGAAATAGCTAGAACATTTAAAAATGGATAGAGTGTGGCGATAATGATGATGATCATTATTGATCCAATGACTACATCAAAGCCAGTAGGTCGATTTATGCTCTTTTTCTTCCTGAATAAATTTGTCATATTAGCCTCCTTACATAAGTCCGCCATTCCCTGATTTTTTGGCAATATTATTAAATATAAAGATAAGAATAATACTAACGACTGATTTAAAAATTCCTATTGCTGTACCATAGGAATATCTAAACATACCAATACCGTAATCAAGAGCATACTTGTCCAGTACAAGCGCTTTATCTGCTACGATATTATTCCCAAGCAGCATTTGTTTTTCAAATCCGATATTAATAAGGTTGCCAATACTCAAAATTAATAGTATAAGGATAATAGGTTTGATAGATGGAAGTGTAATGTGGATCATTTGTTTAAACCGACTTGCTCCATCTACCCAAGCTGCTTCATACATTTCTTTATCGATACTCACCATTGCTGCGAGATAAATAATTGCATTCCATCCCATTTCTTTCCAAACGTCAGAGAATGTGACAATATACCAAAACTTATTGGGATCACTCATAAATTGTATTGGGGTATCAATAATATGGAGGGACAATAATAATTCATTCAATGCTCCATTAGTTGAAAGCATGGTAGTTACAATGTTTGCTACAATTACCCACGATACAAAATGCGGAAGGTATGATACGGTCTGTGTAAATTTCTTAAATCTTGTGAACCGGAGCTCATTTAATAAGAGAGCCAGAGCAATTGAACTTGCGGTTCCAAAAACAATCCCTAATCCACCCATTCCCAAAGTATTAATTAATGCCCGATAAAACAATTCGTCCTCAAACAGTGCTTTAAAGTGCTTAAGTCCAACCCATGGAGATCCTAGAACTCCTAATGCAGGCTTATAATCTTGAAAAGCCATTATCCATCCAAAAAGAGGTACATAACAAAATACGATAAGCCAAATTACCAAGGGTAGTGCCATCATGATAAGTACTTTTTGATCTTTCAGCTTTTTCCAGGTGATCTTTTTCTCCTTTTGGGGCTTTTTTTCTTGCTTAACAAGAGGTGCTATCTCCATCTCTCCCCACTCCCTAACTAAAGTAACTTCTTTATAGATAAAGTATAATTGGTTACGCTTTCATTTTTAATAGTAATTCTTAGTGTAGTAAGTAGTAAAAAATAGTGTTTTGAAAGCGTTTAATCTATTGATATACTTTCAAACAGTAATAAACCAAAAGTGCTCATGATTGAATGAGCACTTTGATAACAGGCAAATTTCTCTTCTAGAAGTACTACTTCAAATTTGCCTCTTGGATATATTTCTAAGCTGCCCTATATAAAGGAATTCAGCCATCTAATTATTCGATTAATCAAATTCATTTACTTGCTTAAGCCTCGTTACTAATTGGTCTTTTTTGATAACAAAATCAATATTGCCATTTTCTTTAATAGCGAACATACTATCATTAGTTTTCAATGGATAAAATTCTAGTTTTCGACTATGTTCGCTTCCGTCAGATGTAAAATCGTACGTCATTTTCAAATAAGGGTTATTTTCTAATGCCTCTCCTTTATATTCCTCATTTGCAGATAGTACAGCAATATATTGATATAAATTTCGAAAGTCTGCTTCGTCTATATTTCTATTATTTAATTGAAAGGAAGAAATAATTTTATCTGACTTACTATTAAGTCGATGGAAAGCAGTAATCTGCTCTGATTGTTTGCCTTCAATTGTCCACTTGTTCAAAGCATCTGCCATAATAAGGCACAGAAACTTATCGATAATAGAAAAAGGGTGATTTACTAAATTTTCAATTTGCCCTTTTGGAACGAAAAAAAGCTTTTTTTCTTTATTAACGGTCGCATAGTATTGATTATTTTCATCCTTTAGCAATTGTAAAGTATATTCCTTACCCTCTTCTTGAATAATAATCTCCTTCCAATTGGTCAGCTTACTTTGATCGATTTCTTTTAATGGATCTGATACTTTTAAATGTGTAAGTGTAGACAAGATTTCATCCATTTTTTTGTATTCCACTGAATAATCGTGTGAATAATAGTCATGAAGAAACCATCCACTTATAAAGGGTGCTTTTTCGACCGATGAATAAGTAGTTTGTTTACTCAAGGAATAGTGAGCTTGCTTTCCTCGAAATTCAATCTTTTTTATCTGATCTGCTTCTAGTGGAAATGCCTTCCTTTCTGAAAAAATTATCGGTGAGTAGAATTTCACAAGGTTTGGAACATAAGAAAGCTGATAAGTTTGGTTTTGTCTCACTAAATAATATTGATTTTTCTTTTTATATAACTTCATTTGTGATTGATCTGCTGCCACCTCGATTAATAAATCCATTTCCTTCTGCTCTTTCACTTTATCTCCTCTCATACTTGATAAAGCTAGAACAAATTGATTTGCCATATCATCTTGGAAAGTCTGTTCCTTTACAGTCCAATAACTTCCTTCTTTGCTTAGTTTTATCGAACTGTCCTGTTGTTTAATACGCAGCTCACTTGCCTGCTCGATGTTTTTTAAGCTTATGCTGCTTTTTATAGGCGAAGCATGTTCTTTTTCTTGATTGCAGCTTGCCATCAGAAACATTACTAGAGGGATAAAAATATATAGATAGTTTTTTGGACTGTTTTTCATTTTTTTAACTCCTTCTCTAGCCGATACAGCACCGGATTTGTATAATACATTAAAATAAAGCCGAACAGGCTAAAAGCAAATAAAAAGGATACAGCGGGGACATAGTAAAAAAAGACAACTAGAATAACAGAAGTGGATAAGTGTAAGAATGCTTTTCCTGGAAATCGCAACAATATAAACGGTCCTGCTTTTAATAATGTTTTCATATTACTTTCAAATCTGCTTAATACACTAAGACCAATACTTGTGGTGATAAAGACAATTGCTAAAAGAATAGCAACTACACAAGCCAGTATTAAATTATTTTTTTGTAGCATATAAAAAAAATCAACAAATAAGATTAAAAGGATGGTTAACTGTATAAACCAATAAATAAAACTGAGTTTAAAATTTGTTTTATAATCCATGAAAAAATCTTTTACCGGAGTGATACTTCCTTCTCTTAACAATCGGCCGTTAGTGGAGAAAAGGGCAGTGAGACTTGCTCCCATAGGAAGAAGCGATATATAAAACAGCATAATATTTTCTAGGGAAAATGGAAAAAGCAATAAAGCAGTAAAGAATAATATGTTACTGAATACAAAACATAGATTCAAAAGAAAGAAAGTGGATATGTAATTTAGAGTTTGATAAAGCTTCCTACTATTCATCGCTTCACCCATTACCTTGTAATTTTCGGTATTCATTTGGTGACATGCCACAATGTCGCTTAAACTTTTTATAAAAATAGTCCAAATTAGCATAACCTGTTCTTTCTGCAATCTCATAAATCATTAAATTAGAATCTTTTAGTAGTTGTTTTGCTTTGCCCATCCGTATTTCATCTAGATATTGAGAGTAGCTTTTTCCAGTTTCTTTTTTGAATTTTTTGCCGATGTAAGCGTTGTTATAATTAAAGTGCTCTGATATAATTTTAAGATTTAAATCTTCCTTGTAGTGTTTTTGTGTATATCTTTCTATTTCTTGGATAGTATTAATTCTATTAAAGCTTTCATTCACAATTTGCTGCAACACTCGATAACTATTTTCCATTTCCTTCATTAACTGTTCCATCGTTCTACTTCTTGCGATACTCTTTTCAGCAGTATTTACCACTTCCTGCAAGCGCTCTCTATCTGTTGGATTAATAGTATCTATCACGTTATTTACAACACTTTGGAACTCCTTACTGACATTCCATTTGATTTCATTTTCATGTAGTGAATGATAACGGAAGTTTTCCTTATATTTAAAAAGAGAATTTGCAAGATCTCCCTCATACAAAATATCCTTTAACAGCTGCTCTGTTATATTTCCTGTAAAATGAGTTTTGGCTTGTAAACTTTTTATTCTTTCATTTGAAATAAGACCTAAGTTAGCATAAGAAAAGGTAATATCTTTTAACTTTCTTATCTCTTTATATAGCTGTTTCAAATGGCTGCTTTTATTTTGCCATGAAGACTGAAGTATAACTTCCCCTTCTTGACTAGCTATAGACAGCAGTTCCCTTTCCAAGGTATTTAAATCAAAATCATCTAAAATTAGTGTCAATATATACGTATAATCATCGTGTGTTAATAAATAACAAAGAACGTTTTTATTCTCCCTTATTCTTGTCTGAAATTCCCTTGCTATGGATTGGTTTGAAAAACGTATTAAACAAGCCAACCTATATTCTTGTGTACAGGGTGTAAAATCCCCTTCAAAAATATTTTTCCTTAGAACATTGTAGATATCATTATTCGTCTCTTTCTGTTTATCTACTTTTTTTCGTATCCCTAACAATATATCTGTTAATTCATCTTCATCTATTGGTTTTAACAAATAAGATACTGTTCCTAAGCGAATGGCTTTTTGAGCGTAAGTAAATTCTGAATATCCTGATAGAATAATAGAATAAAAAGTTTCTCCTCTTTTTTGGGCAGTCTGTATCATTTCTAACCCGTCCATCTCAGGCATTCGTATATCTGTTATTACTAAATCAGGATGGTATTCTTTAATTAGTTTTATTCCTTCTTTCCCATTTTGGGCAGAACCAACAATTTCAAATCCATATTCCTGCCAATCAATAATATAAGGCAGCCCCTCTCTAATTACCGGCTCGTCATCAACAATTAGTACTTTTTTCATTATTTACGCCCCCTATGCTTTTATTGGGATGGTAACTTTTACAATCGTTCCCTTCCCTTCTGTACTAGTTATTGTTAGTCCGTATTTTTTTCCATACATTCTTTTTATTCTTTCATTCACATTATTCAAGCCAATACGGTTTCCTATTTTCTCTTTATGTAATATTTGTTGAATTTCGATTAATTTTTCTTTCGGTATGCCTTTGCCATCATCTTGAATAAAAATATGAATAGCTTCTTCCATTTGCACAATATTTATTAGAATAAGCCCACTTTCTACTTTTTCTTCAATCCCATGCACAAATGCATTTTCAACAATAGGCTGCAAGATAAGGGGAAGAATATGATATTGTGCTGTATTTACATCTGATGTAATTTCATATCTTATTCTATTTCCGAAGCGAAGCTGCTGAATTCGCAGATATAGCAGTAAAAAATCAATTTCCTCACTTAATTTCACATATTTCTGCTGATTATTTTCAAGGGATCTTCTTAAAAGTTTGCTTAAAATTTTTACACTTTCTGATACTTCTTTATCCTTATTCTTTAATGCTCTCATCCTTATCATTTCTAATGTATTATAAAGAAAATGTGGATTAATTTGGCTCGCCAATAATTTAAATTCCGATTCCTTCTGCTGCAGCTGCCAGTTTTTTTCTTGTAATTGATGCTGATAATTTTTATGTAATAATTCTCTTAAGCTTTCCATTGTTGTATAGAGCTGATTATAGATATCTCTTATTTCATCATTGCCATCAATCGTTATCGGAATATCAAAATCACCGTTTGCCACTTTATGCATAGAATCTTTTAATTGTAATATCCTTCTATCCATGGAACTCGTATATCTTTTAATAACAAATAATACTAGTAACATAACAAGACCGATAATTGTATAGCTCTTTATCATTATTTTATTTACTTCGTTCAATATTTCTTGATTATTCATTACTGTCACTACTTGAAAATGATTCGTAATGGACTTAGGCAAATCTAACATCTGCCCATAAAATATAAATGGTTTTGTGTCTTTCATTTCAATGGAATAAGTATCCCCAACATTTATTGGATGATTTTTCATTTTGTTTTGCAATTGTTTTGTTAAGTATTTTTTTGGTGTATGGTTCGTATATTGAAAATTCGTTAGCTTTTTGTCTAATAGTAATGCGTTATCAATTGTTGCTGAATTTAATATATCCATTAACAATAACTCATCTACATAAATGGCAAGAACACCAAGAAACTGATTTTCCAAGTTATATACGCTTCTGACTAATGCCAAAAAAGGTTTCTCTGTTACTGGATCTACTAAATTGTACCAATAAATCTTTCCTTTTCCCTGTAGAGCCATTTCATACCACTCCGTCTCTTTTATTTGTTCATCTGCAAAAACGAAGTTCGAATTGGTCATAAATGATTTATTATCTACAAAAAATCGAATATTGGCTAAATTACTATGATACCTAAGAAAATAATCAAATAAAGTGAATTCATTATACCCTTCAATCATTTCCTTAGGATTGGCATACCTTTTTGTTACTAGCTCTTCCAAGCCTTCATCCTGATATATCCAATCTGATATTTGGATAATGGAAGTGAAATTATCTTCTAACCCCTTCCTTACTCTTTCGGTTTCAACCAGTATATCTCTTTCTCGAGACTCGATCATATCCTGCCTTATATTTATTGTTAAATAAATACCTACAATAAATATTGGGATAACTACACTTAAGAACATTAGCATCAATCTTTTTTTTATAGGTATAAATTTACTATGCATCTTTTATCGCCTCTTTACTTAGACAACACTATTTTTTAGGAGAAGACGATATCCATGTCTTATTCGTTATTGGACTGCACATCACAACTTATCGCAAGAACTAATCAAATACTTATCTTTTTTCCAATGTATCAAAAGTACAAGTCCAAGTATATTGCCACTTACTTTTGTTTATCAGTTTTTGATCTGAGGTCTCTTTTTTCACATCATAATGATTACCCAAATTCACATTTGGAAAGCGATTTTCCCGTTTTTCTAAAATGACCGAAACATTACCCTTTTCTAAATCCCATTCTAATGCTTGAACATAAAGATTATCAGGTAAATAGATACCAGTAGCCTTTCCTCTGCTTAAAAAGTATGGGACCGTCTTTAAGATGGTGACACTATCATTATGTTCCGGGTAGATTAGGCAATCATGAATTACTTTTGGCAAAGAACCATTTGCATCTACATTAAATATATTTTTATCGCGATAATGGGCAGTCGCCAATGAATCCATAAATGCATTTTCCAACACAAGTGCTTCCAATGATTCTGTTACTTCTTTTGTTTGCTCTAAACTTATCGCACACATTGCTGCATGCATTCTCCCATGGGAAGACGTTGTATCGCCTTCCAAATTATTTAACCAAGAATCCATTCGTTTTCGAAAAGCTATTTTTGCTGATTCCCATAATTCCGGTGTATCTTGATTAATCTCTTTTGTTTGGAACAGTGGATACAGATTGGAAAAATGACGATGATTGTCATTCTCTACTGTACTTGGATCTAGCCATTCCGCTATACCACCATCCTCTAACAAACGGTAAGGTGGAATTTGTTCATATAATTGTTTATAAATCTTTGCCACTTCGTCACCCAATTGGGTTTTCGCCTCAATATAGTACTTTATCACACTCTTAACAATCGCAATATCCATTGTTGTATTGTCTCCCATTCCATTTTCAGCTGAATAGCTTGGGGACAAGCGAAGTTTTCCTTCTTTACACTGCGCAAAGTCTAAATAAAATGCCAGCACTTCTTCATAAAAAGGGATGCATTCATGTTTCAAAAAAGCTGCATCTTTTGTATAATGCCAATATTCATAATAAAAATAAGCGAGCCATCCGGCTCCTGATATCCAAAAAATGAGCGGCCATTCTTCATTCCAATGAACATGTTTTGCTGTAGTACTGGCATGTACAGGTACCAAAAATCCATGACAACCATAATAGGATTGCGCATTTTCTCTAAAATCTGGGTAATACTGTTTTAATCGTTCAAAAAAGCTGCGATATTCTGTAAAATAGCCACTGCTTGCTAATGATGAAATAGCCAGCTGGACATTTGTATCAAATGTATAATCACCACTCCAAGCAGGATGTAAGGTTCCCGACCATATTCCCTGCAATGTTGGAATTCCATTTGCCATTGATTGAATGACATATCGTGATGCTTGATAAAAAAGCTGCATAAATACTGGTGTTATTTGTTTTCGAGTTCGCATTTCTGAGAGAACTTCTTCAAGATAAATAGTTTCTTGTTCATCCGTTAATAACAGTTTGACAGCGTTAAATTTTTTAGAAAAACACTTTTTGTGTTCTATAATTGCCTTTTCATAACAATGGACTTGTCTTTCCTCTTTGTCTTTTTCGACGTATTGGATTGTAAAATAGATGGTGGTAGAATCATGAAACATCAGGCTATCTCTTTGAGGGATGATTCTCCCATCAGCGGAATCTATAGACCAGATTACATCATAGCCTGTTTGATCTTGATATCTATGTTCCCATTTTAACTGATCATTCGCTGCGACAGTTATCTTCTCTTTCATTTTCATTTCTTTCCAATTAACTGGAATAACGCTTCCAGTTAACGGTTTTTCACTTTTAATTTTACCAAAAATACAATTTTCCTTTTTGGAAGCAAATAAGGTTTCTTCTACCTTGCCTCCTATTGAAGAATTATAAGTTACTTGTATCATTCCATTTTGAAAATCAATGATCCGCTGATAATTTTCTATTGAATCTTGCTTAATCTCTATAAGGAACCTAGCAGCTGGTATAAAAGGATCACTCATCGTTAAACCCTTATAGCCTTGTTCTTGGGCTTTCTCATAAAAATAACTAATTCCTTCCCTATAGCCTTGCTTATCTATAATGGAGCGAAGTTCTTCTAGATGGGGAGCTAAATATGGCAGCTTTTGCATTTGATTATCTTTTAGAAATAGGTCTTGTACTGTAAAATCCAAATAAGTGACACTTGGAGTTCCATATAGAACTAGCCCCATTTTTCCATTTCCAATTAATAGGCCATCTTCCCAACGATCAGCGATGGAACGATTAATTAATTTTGTCATCATTAACTCTCCCCTTTCTTTTAAATAAGTTATTTCGATGATTTATAATGAACATGAACTTTTCACCATTTTTCTTACGCAGCATTGTTTCTAACCCTCTGGTAGATGATATTGCGAGATCTATAGTCCATCTAACACTAGCTCAAGTAAAACTCCCTTCCCCTAATTCCTAGCATTGTATCTACATAAAACGCTTGTCCCTTACCTAAATAATGTTTGATTACAACAGATGTATATGGATAGAATTTTCCCTCTCCATAGGTCGCGAATACTTTTTCCCTTCGGAATAAATAATATTACACTGTGCTCTGCAGTTGCTTGATTAATCATTTGCAAAATTCAACTGATAGTTTTTTTGTGGGAAGTGCATGAAATTCCTCTAAAATATGATTGCGCTTACATATTTTAATAATAACAATTATGCCATTAAAAATAGCTGTAAATATTAGTTATAAAAATAGAAAAATTAGTGGTTTCTAAAAAACAATTAAAATAAAAAAGAAGGAAACCAATGGTTTCCTTCTTTTTTGCCGCATTTGCCGCTTTGATGTATGGAGTTTCAAAACCTGCTCCACCAGGTGGGTGTTCGCAAAAGCTCTCATCATATGTCCTAATGACAAATGGCATTAGGCCTGCTGATCCTGCTTTAATATAGAACTCCCTAATTATCGATAAAGGTTGAAACTTCATACGATAACGTACAACGCAGCTTCTATGTTTTTATCATACATGATTAAGGAAAGAAAAGCAAATGGAAAATAAAGTATATTTTCCGATTTCCCTGCCTAATTATGCGCGTGAAACGTAACTTGCTTCAGATGTATTAATGATTAAACGGTCACCTTGGTTAACGAAGAAAGGAACTTGAACCGTTAGCCCTGTTTCCATTACAGCTGGTTTAGTACCACCTGAAGCAGTATCTCCTTTAATACCCGGTTCTGTTTCGGTAACTTCTAATTCAACTGTATTTGGCAGTTCTACCCCTAATGTTTCTGATTGGTACATCATAATATGGACTTCCATATTTTCTTTTAAGAATTTCAATTCATATTCAATAACAGCTTCAGGAAGTTCAATTTGGTCATAAGATTCTACATCCATGAATACATGCTGGTCACCATTTGCGTATAAATATTGCATTTTACGGTTATCAATTTGTGCTTTCGCTACTTTTTCCCCAGCTCTAAAAGTTTTTTCTTGAACAGCACCTGTACGTAAATTCTTTAATTTTGAACGAACAAAAGCTGCACCCTTACCAGGTTTAACGTGTTGGAAATCCAGTACGCGCCAAATTCCTCCGTCTACCTCAATTGTTAAACCTGTTTTAAAATCGTTTACTGATATCATGCAGTAATCCTCCTATAAAATAATCAATTCTTTCGTTGAATGGGTTAAAGCTTCATTATGATCTTCGGTTATAATTGTATCATCTTCAATACGCACTCCACCTAGACCTGGAATATAAATTCCTGGCTCTACTGTTACTACCATACCTGGTTCTAATGGAGCATTATTTCGGAAGGATAGATTCGGTCCTTCATGGACTTCTAACCCTATTCCATGACCTGTTGTATGTCCAAAATACTCTCCATATCCTTTTTCAGTTATGTAATCACGAGTAAGTGCATCTGCTTCGACACCAGTTATACCTGGTTTAATGCCTTCCATACCCTTATGTTGAGCTGTTAAAACAATATCATAGATTTCTTTTAATTTCTCATCTGGGTTACCGACAGCGATTGTTCTCGTAATATCAGATACATATCCATTATAATACGCACCATAGTCTAATGTAATGAAGTCACCAGCTTCAATCACTTTATCGGATGCTACCCCATGCGGCAATGCAGATCTTTTTCCTGATGCAACAATAGTATCAAAGGAAGATGAAGTGGCGCCTAATTTTCTCATAAAAAACTCTAATTCATTCGAAACTTCCAATTCTGTTTTCCCGACCTTGATGAAATCAAGAATATGGGTGAAAGCAGCGTCAGCAATCTTAGCAGCTTCCTTTAATATCTTAATCTCTTCATTTGTCTTAATCAAGCGTAACTTTTCAATTATTCCTGAAACAGGCACTAATTCACCTTTTACTACTGTTTCTAACTCCTTAAACTGAGTAAATGTTGTATAATCTTGTTCGAATGCCAATTTCTTGATTCCTAATTTCTCTGCTTGAGTAGCAACCTCTTGTAGAATCGCTCCTTTATGCTGCACGATTTCAAAGCCAATACACTGATTACCAGCTTGCTCTACATAACGAAAATCTGTAATGAATAACGCTTTTTCCCCACTGATTAAGACTGCTCCAGCGGAACCTGTAAAATTACTTACATAGCGTCTATTATAAGTGCTTGTTATTAAAATGCCATCTGCCCCAACCTCTGTCAGCGCTTCTCTTATTCTCTTTAGTTTCTCCATTAAAATCCTCTCCCTTAGTTTATACATTTCCTAGAGGCTCGTGGTTCAGCCTTCCCAATTCTAGACAAGGTAAAAATCTGAATGATGAAAAAAGTACACTCATGTTAATTATTTTAACATAAATACAGGTAGAATACAGGCGAAATTGTATGTAAACAGAGATTTTAGTTACCCTAACTAGCTGACCAAAAAACACAATCTTAGGAAACTGAAAATTAGAGTCTGTTTACCCCTTTTCAAATATACTATTGGCTTAGTCCCCTTCTCTCCCTGTCATATTCGTAACTGCTTTTTTGTCCTTCCATTTTTTTAACTGAATTTCACTTTCTTCATAAGAGATTGAGGTTCCAACAAAAACTCCATATAAACTATACAAACATACCGACGAAATGATTGTATCTCTTTTTAATTCCAAAAAAGGCGCCATACTTGGAAAAATGGGATTTAAAATAATAAAAACACAAACAAACAAGGCAATACCATACCCCATGCCTATGTAAATGGTTTTAAATTTTCTTAAGATAAGGTAATAGGCAAACGATGCTCCAGTGGAGAAAAAACCAATGGCAATGAAGCTAATTACCGTTCCCAGCCATCCATATTTCCAGCTTCCAATCGCCCAAGGTTCTAAAATAAAATTAGGGCGTAATTCGGTAAAATTAAAAATATATCCTATGTAACCGATAAGCGTCCAGAATATTCCACCAAACATTCCTGTCCAAATTACTAAAGAAATAAAAGACATTGGCCTGCCTTTTTCATGTGAATCATGTTGATTATCCATCCTATCCACCTCCGAATAATAGTATGTCCCATTCCTTTTCTTTCCTTGCAAAATATCTGATTAACACCATTTAGAAGAAAGTATTATGGAAGAAAAGAATGTCCTGCTAGTGGTTTTTTGAATTTTTTAGTAATATAGTAATAGGGGAATTTACAACCTTCATATTCTTCCCTTTAATAGGAAGCTTGTTGTTTTCACCTAATTTATCCTGAGGTTGGTGTAATTATACATGTCAAGTGAACAAAAACCATTATACGGAGGCCAGGCTGTTGTAGAAGGTGTCATGTTTGGTGGAAAACATCATTATGTCACCGCGATTAGACGAAAAGATCAGTCTGTAGATTACTTTCATCTTCCAAGAACGTATAATGATAAACTTACAAAATTAAAAAAAATCCCGTTTTTAAGAGGGCTTATTGCCATTATTAAATCGAGCGGAAATGGAACAAAACATTTAAATTTTTCAACAGATCGGTTTGATTTAGATCCTTCTGAAGATTATAAATTAGAAGAACAAGAACCTTCTAAATTATCGATGATTTTAGGAGTCGCTGTTCTGGGAGTCCTATCCTTTCTATTCGGAAAATTCATTTTCACGCTTATTCCAACTTTTTTAGCAGCTTTATTTATGCCGATTATTTCTGGTCATGTTGCCCAAATATTGTTAGAAAGCTTGTTTAAACTAATTCTTTTACTTGGATATATTTACTTTGTGTCCCTCACTCCCATTATAAAACGAGTATTTCAGTATCATGGAGCTGAACACAAAGTAATTAATGCATATGAAAATGGGAAAGATTTGACTGTGCAAAATGTGCAAGCAGCTTCTAGATTACATTATCGCTGTGGATCAAGCTTTATCCTTTTCACCGTAATAGTTGGTTTATTCCTTTATCTATTCTTCTATCCAGAAAATCTGTTAGAAAGAGTATTAATCCGAATTGCTTTAATTCCAGTAGTTATCGGGATTTCATTTGAAGTACTTCAAATTACGAATAAATTAAGAGACGTTCCTGTGTTAAAATATCTTGGTTTGCCAGGTCTATGGCTGCAATTATTAACGACAAAAGAACCAAGCGATGATCAAGTAGAAATAGCAATACTTTCCTTTAATGAATTAAAAAGACGCGAGGAAGAAACAGAAGCACACTTATCAAGACAATGATTGAATAAATAGAAGCAATGGGTATTATCTTTTAAAAGGGATTACCCCTTTTTTAATGGTTCATATCATTTCGATGCGAAAAATCTTTTTTCTGAAAACTTTTTCAAGTGAACAATTTAACCCTTTTTGAATAAACTTTTCTTATTAATAGTTTAAAAGTTAGAAAAAATGCTTATCATGCTTTTAGGGAGGTGGCTTTTTTGAAGAACCGATTTTCACTTATCTTATTTGGAAGTATCATTTTCCTTGCTTTCATCGGTCTATCTGTAAATTTAATTAAAAATCCTAGTGGATTTTTTCTAAACATTGTTGTGATGGTCGCTGTTGGTGCCGCTATATGGTTCATTTATCGCCATTTCAGTACATCTAGCCCACAAAAAAAAGAGCAAAAAGCTTTTCTAAAAGCTGCAAAGCAATCAAAAAAAAGGCTACAGACAAGGGACAGATCATCTTCTGGACAACAACAATCAACAAAAACCTCTTCCATAAAAGCCAATAAGCATAAAAGAAGTAAGAGTACTGCTCATTTGACTGTTATTGAAGGCAAGAAGAGCAAAAAGAAGAATCGAGCTTCCTTATAAGGGCTCGATTCCTTTTTTAATATTCTTATCATTAGCGATACACCTCATAAGAGAAACAATTTAATAAGCCCATGATTTAAAAAATTTAATGGCACAATCTCTCCCTAGTTGTATGAGCTTCGCTTGATCCTCTTTCGTAAGCGCAAATTCTGTTGCTAAAACACCTTCAGTTGGTACAAATATGATATTTTTCTCATGCTTTCGCGAAATATATCTCGAATCGTGAGCATCTTTCATTGTTTCAAACATGGCTGCGAATAAATCAATGGCATTTGTGATTTTATGTTTTGGATGCTCCTTGATATTATGACTTAACTTTATCCCTAATATCGGTCGTGTTTTTAATACATTTTCTTGATCAAATAACCACATTGGGAAATTACTTAATACACCGCCATCGACAATCACATTTTTATTTGCCTTACTGCCGATTATCACTGGTTCAAAAAAATAAGGAAGACTACAGCTCATTCGAATAGCCTTTGCAATGGAAAATGTCTGAGGATTGATGCCGTATTTCGGTAGATCATCTGGCAGAATCATTAATACGCCATTTGTAATATCTGAAGCGATAAAACGTAATGTTTGAGGAGGAATATCCGCAAAAGTTCTTAATCCTTTTGCAGCTAATTTCTCTTCTATCCATTTTTCTAATTCCTCTCCTTTATATAGACCTAATTTCCAATAGAGAAAGAACCATTTTGCAAGAGGAAAGGGGATAAATAACTTTCTTTCATCCAAAAACATATTCAAATCTAAATCTTCAAGAAGCTGGGCTATCTCTCTGCTTGTATAGCCTGCAGCAATTAGGGCTGCAACAATGGAACCTGCACTAGTTCCTGCTAGTCTAGCAAATTTAAAGCCACGCTGTTCAACTACCTCATAGGCGCCAACTAATGCCAGCCCCTTAATTCCTCCGCCAGAAAATACCCCGTCTATATACATTTAATCACTCCTTTTAAAAGCAGTTAAGGCGAAAGATATAGATGGAATCCCTACACCTCCCTACCTCAAATTTAGTATTACGAAGTGAAAAATAGTACAGAAGACAAGTTAAAAGTTCATGCTTTTATCAGCATCTCTTTAGCTCCACTAAAAATCGCTGTATGCAGTTAGGCATTTGTATCAAGCAAATTAGTGCAGGAACACATAAACTATTTTGAAAGCAGAAAAATCTAGGCACTTTTCCTTGCAAACAAGATAGTAAAAAGAGGTAGTATGTTTAGAGGTTAGGTGTTAAAAGAAGCGAAAAAGAAAAGAGGAGGAATCATTATGCAAAATCACTACATTGATGCAAATGATGTGAGGAGAATTCGCCCTGGCTTTGGTTTTGGAAGACCTGGCTTTGGTTTCGGAAGACCTGGTTTTGGCTTCGGAAGACCTGGCTTTGGCTTTGGAAGACCTGGGTTCGGACTTGGACTGGGATTACTTGGCGGGTTAGCAACAGGCGCGTTACTTGCTCCAGCTCTATATGGAGGATACGGTTATCCACCTTATGGTTATGGGTATCCACCGTACAGTTATGGGTATGGTTATCCACCTTATGGATTTTATTAAAACTAGTTGTTCCCAGTAGTGTATGTATGGTCCTGACAATGTAAATCATAACTAAATCATATAAACATTTGCAAATTTAATGAAAAGAAGAATTAAATATTGCAATCTTGCAATCAAAATACCTAAACAATAATATGTAAATGCCATTACATTATTGTTTAGGTATTTATTCGCGGCCAATATACATACTTCTGAAGTACTTTTACTAAGCTTTCGCTATTTCATATCATGTGATTTCATTTTATCTAATTCTTTTCTTCTTTTTTCGTGCAGATACTTTCTTCCGCCACTCCATTCTGCAAGAAGAAATAAACTTCCTAATAATAGAATAAGGATGTATGCAATAAAACTTTCGATTCGATCTGTTGCCAGCATCCATGTAACAAAGCCAATATAAAGTAAAGGTAAAACTGCTCCCCAGTAAATACTGTTTCTAGTTGAAAAGAAGAACTGAACAGCCAGAATACCAGCAGTAATAAAAACGCCATAAAAATCTATATCCATTATGTCTCATTCCTTTCTTTTTTATATTTTTCAATAATTAATTTTGCATCTTCCACACTTATACGATCATCAATTGACAGGCCTTTGATAAATTTAATAAACTCTTCGTTTTCCACGACATCATTCATTTTGATTTTATCTATTAAACGATCAAGTTTAAGTCTAACTGTTGGATAGGAAACCTCATAGATTTTGGCAATTTCTTTTAATGATCCTGAAGTTAGAATAAACTTCTTGATAAATTCTAAATCTTCAATTTCTAAGGTTAAAATCCAGTTTGGCACATCTTTTATATCCACACAACCTCACTCCTTTCTATTTATCACAAAATTAGTTTAACATATTTTTTAATAAAGTAAAATAAAATATTAATTTTATTAAAAACATTTTATATCTACACTTTAATTTTTATGATAATTTAGTTAAAAATTTTAGAATTTTATTTAAGAATGAAAGAAGTTATTACTTTAAATCAAAAGAATTCCTTTTATGTCTACTTCTTTCTATTACTCTCTCTACCAATAATTAGGGTGCAGTTCACGTATGCGACGAAGCGGCTCGGCGCTCGCCCCATGGAAAGCGAACCCCTGTAGCGGAAATCAATACCCTATTAGAAGAGGTCATAAAAAAAGACCATAGACAAAACCTCAAATTTCAAGGAGTTTGTCTATGGTCTGAGAGGCTGTACATTTCACAGCCTTCTTTTACATGTAAAACAGTTTTGGGATTAATCGTTTCGTTATTAATCACATTTTGCATCCCCTCATCTATCCATTTGAGAAGAATTTGTTTCCCCATCAAATACTGTCACTATAACACCATCTATATTGTTGCCTGATAGCTCATAGTGAAGATTGTCTGGTACATGAATATCCGTAGTTTTTGCGAGCGGATAATAAGAGACATCATATTTTTTCTCATTTAGCGTAATCGAAATGTTTCTTTCTTCTTTTAAATAAGCTAAGTATTCTTCTAAAACTAAATCCTTTTCCGCCATAATTGCACTATGCGGCAATCCAACATAGCGAATGTGCCAAGGTTCATATTGAATTCCAGTAACTTCTGTTTTATCCTTGGGATAACGTAATATAAAGCCATATCTCCAAGCGTTATTCTCTAACCATTTACCTTCAGGTGCTGCCTCCATCTTCATTTGTGTAGACCCTACATCAAGTGATAAACCTAAATTATGTTCGCTATAGCCTGCCGGCAAAGCATAGTCTGCCCCCATCTCATGATACAGAACATTTTGCTCCTCAAAGTCTCGAAAGCCACTACTGATTAGAAAATGATCAACCCCTTCCTTTTTAGCGGCAGCTATCATCTCTGAGAATTTATGGTGTACCTCCTTAGACAATTTAATATCATTATCAAACAGTACAAATCCCTGTGTCCATTCTTTATGCCTGAATAACTCGACAATATCTGACTTTATACTCTCTTGATGAACCGGAAATTCATTATTAATCAAGAGCAAATTTCCTTGAAAGACCATTTCTCTTGAAATCTTTATCTTTCGTAAACCCTCATCGTTAGCGCGATTTTCTAAATATCCACTGTTTTTTTGAATCACTATTTTATCTGAAAGAGGAGATTCTTTATAGACAAAGAAAAAAAACACACCTATTAATAATAACAATAAACATCCCCACTTCTTCATTTTAAAATCCTCCTTATTCTTATAAATAATAGAATAGGGACAACTTTTTAAAAAAAGAGTAGGGTAAAGTTTAAATTTTTCTTAAATTCTTTATAAAATTTCAATTGGAGCATTTTCCTGCGGTAAACGTACTTCAAACACAGTACGTATCAAATTACTTTCAGCTTTTATCTTGCCATTATGCTGCTCCACAATATTCTTTGCAATGAATAAACCAAGGCCTGTGCTGTTTTCTTGCTGAGTTCGTGCTTTATCACCTGTATAAAACATATCAAAAAGAAAAGGGTGTTCTTCAGCCGGAATACTATCTCCATAATTTACAACCTGAACAACTACTACATCTTCTTCAACAAAACCATTAATGTCCACATACTGGCCATCATATCCATATCGAATAGCATTAGTTAAAAGATTTTCAAATACACGAGCTAATAACTCTCCATCTCCCCAAATAAGTAAATTAGGCTTAATGTTTATTCGAGCAATTAAATCATTTTTCTCAAAAATTGGATATAACTCTTCTTTTAATTGAAGAAGTAAATCACTTATATTAATTTCCTTCTTATCAATTGGCAGCATGCCATAGTTCATTCTAGTAATTTCGAATAATTCATCAATCAATCTTTCTAAACGCTGGGATTTAGTATAAGCAATCGTTAAAAAATGCCTTAGTTGTTCTTTAGTCAACTTCTCATTCTTCAGGATTAAGTCTAAATAACCTAAAATAGAAGTTAAGGGAGTACGCAAATCATGAGCCAAATTTACAACTAACTGTTCCTTACTACTTTCTGAAAAGTCGCCTCTTTGTATGGCCTCTTCTAATTTCTCGCTAGCCCGATTAATTGCTTGTCCAATATCTCCAAATTCATCATTTGAGTGGATAATTACTTTATGTTTAAAGTTCCCATGAGAAAGATAATGAATTCCATTGGATATATCCTTGAAATAATTTGAATAAGGCTTTGTGAGTATATAAAAAAACAATAAGGACAGGCAGAAAAATAGTATAAAAAAGAAGGCAAAATCTCCAATACTTTTGATGAATTGACGAAGCAGTACTAGTGAATCACCATATTGAACCATCGTATGATAGTAAAGTTGTAACACTTTATAAATGAAATAAGTGATGATACCTGTCAGAAACATACTGGCAGCAAATAATGCAGTTATTCTAGTACGAAAACTGCGCATAAATTTAGCCATTGAAGGCATACCCCACTCCCCATACAGTTTTGATAATCTTATTTTTCCGCTTATCTTCTCCAAGCTTTTTCCTCAATGTGCGTATATGCACCATCACCGTATTAGCTCCTTCAAAATATGCATCCCCCCATACTTTTTGAAAGATATTTTCAACACTATAAACTTTCTTCGGATGACTAGCTAACAAATGTAAAATATCAAACTCTTTCGGAGTCAGTTCAATCGTTTCTCCATGAAGCAACACAGTACGTTGCTCAAGTGAAATGACTATTTCACCAAATTCCAAGATTGTTTTATTAGTGTTTGCGATTGGATTATTCAGCTTCATAAATCGTCGTAATTGAGCATTCACACGTGCCACTAATTCAATGGGAATAAATGGCTTTGTCATATAATCATCTGCTCCAATCACTAATCCATGGACTTTATCAAAATCAGAAGTCTTTGCACTCAAAAAAATGATAGGCATATTATACTGTTCCCGAATCAGGCGAGTTACTTCATATCCATCCATTATCGGCATCATTATGTCTAAAATCACCAAATCAATGGACCGAGTCTGGATAGCTAATATTGCATCTTGGCCATTAAGCACTTTCACACAATTGTAACCTTCTTTTTCTAGATGGATTGCAACCAGATCAGCAATCTCTTCCTCATCATCTGCAATTAAAATCGAAATAGTTTTCATCTGTTTCACTCCTTTAAGAAGTTTCATCGCTTTAATAGAAAACTCCAAGCTTCAAAAATGTTTAGGAGGAATATCTTTTTCAATATATCCTCTCCGAGTTCTATTCATTACTATAAGCTGTTATACTACTTTTACGCAACTTCTCCTGTCCCTATTTAGTATCACATAAATTCATTCTCAACTTTCAGCTATAAAAAAACCTCTTCATTAATATTAAGAAGAGGTTTTTTGGGGGGATGTTTTCAATTCAGCCATTTTTCTATACCTAATATTTATTAAAGTCCACATTTTAATTGTGTGTTGCAATTCGTACAAGTATTACAGCCACCAATTTCTTCGACGACGCCTTGTCTGCATACAGGACAAGTATCGCCTATCTCTGACCCAATCGTTACGTTTGTTGATTGCAATTCATTTATTGTATCAACAAGTACAACATGTGTTTTTTCCTGTTTTTGTAGTAGTATATCTTCGAATGTATTCTCTTCTGCCTTTAATGTAAGCACTTGACTGTCACGTGAACCATCAACATATACCGTACCACCCTTAGCGCCGCCACGGTATAATCTCTCATATACTTTCTGAACTTGCTCTACACTATAACCTTTTGGCGCATTTACCGTTTTACTAATAGAGCTGTCAATCCATCGTTGAATGATGCATTGTACATCAGCATGAGCCTCAGGTTCCAAATCCATTGCAGCAACGAACCAATTGGGAAGATTATCTGGATCTGCCTCTGGATGTGCATCTAAATATTCTTGAACAATATCTGCTTTTACTTCGATAAATTTTCCAAGTCTCCCGCTGCGGAAGTAAGAGAAGGAAAAGTATGGTTCCAGACCAGTTGATACCCCAACCATTGTACCTGTGCTTCCGGTTGGTGCAACAGTTAGTAAATGGGAATTACGGATACCATATTGAAGAATATTGTCTCTAATATCCTTAGGCATTTTTTTCATGTAGCCAGTATGAATAAAAGCATTGCGTAATCCCGCTTCTCCCTCTTCTGTTTCTACTTGTAAGAATGGGAAGCTGCCTTTTTCTTTTGCCAAGTCAATCGATGTTCTGTATGCAGTTGTTGCAATCGTTTCAAATACTTTATCTACTAAAACATTTCCTTCTTCACTGCCATATTCTGTTTCACAGTATATGAGTAAATCATGAAGACCCATTACTCCAAGTCCAACACGACGCTCTCCTAGAGCCTGGTCTTTATTTTCTTCCAAGAAGTAAGGTGTGGCATCAATAACATTATCCTGCAATCTTACGCCTACTTCTACTGTTTTCTTAAGCTTCTCAAAATTAACAGTCTTGTTTTCTTTATCTGCCATTTCTGCAAGATTAACAGCAGCAAGGTTACATACACTATATGGTGCCAGCGGCTGCTCACCACATGGGTTTGTCGCGACAACTTTTTGACCGTAGCTAGTTGCGTTTGTCATTTCATTTGCATTATCAATATAGAAGATACCGGGCTCTGCAGAATAAGTTGCACAGATATTAATTAGGTTCCATAATTCCTTTGCCTTCATTTTACGATAAATACGAACTCTATTTCCCTTTGCCTCCCACTCTCTTACATCACCAACTTTATGCCATTCTTCATTATAATGCTGCATTTGCTCCTTATCGTAACTTTCTACATCTGGGAAACGAAGTGCATATTCTTCATCCTTCTCCACCGCTTCCATAAATTCCTTTGTTAAGCAGACAGAAATATTTGCGCCAGTTAAAAATTCTGTCTGATGAACAGAATATGTCCCTCCGATTGAAAGCTTTTCTTCTGCATCCCTGAAAATTTCCTCGTTAAAACCACCTTGGCCAGGGATATTCTTATAATTTAGAATGCCTCGATACATGGCACGCTCTTTGTCCGTTAATGGCGTAAATTTTAATTTATCTTGTGCATATTTTTTAATGGTTTGGTCTTGTGTATTATCGATCAAGAACCGTAAAATGCGAGGATTTTGCATTTTCGAAATAATGAATTCAATAATATCTGGATGCCAGTCAGCTAGCATAATCATTTGAGCACCACGACGAGATCCACCTTGCTCTACTAAATGGGTTAATTTTGCAATATCATCCAACCAAGAAACAGAACCTGAAGATTTTCCATTAACTCCTTTTGCTAATGTATTCCGCGGTCTTAATGTAGATCCATTTGTTCCTACACCGCCTCCACGACTCATGATTTCCATAACCTGCTTACGATGCTCGGAAATACCTTCTCTTGAATCTGGAACAAAAGGCATTACATAGCAATTGAAATATGTAACATCCGTTCCTGCACCTGCTCCATATAACACACGACCAGCCGGGATGAAGTTCAAATTAACAAGCTCCTGGTAAAACTTTTCGAACCATTCTTTTCTCTTCCGTCTTTTCTACTGACGCTAGACCAGTTGCATTACGCTTAGCGATTTGCTCATAATATATCTCCAATGGTTTTTCAATAACATCTAAAGAACGAATGACAACTCCTGTTTCTGCTTCTTTTCCTTCCAGCACACCACGATAATCTTCTTCTACTAACACTGTTGCTGTGTTTAAGACATGATCAATTTCTTGAATAAATCCAAGTCCTCTTGCTGGAAACTTAGGGTCCTCTTTAATAGTTAAAACCACAAAATCACCAGCAGTTAATGTAATTTTCTCTGTATCTTTATACGTATAACGATCAAGCATTACTAGTCGAGAAACGCCTTTATGTGTTAGCTTCATATCTGGAGTAATTGGATAGACCTCCGGAAATAAAGCAATATCCGTATTCAGTTTCTCAACATTTAATTTAATACCCCGACTTAACATTGTAGACATACGGACAACTCCTTCACTCATATAAAAATGCTATCTAATTGATGAAAAATTTCTTTTATACTTAAATAAGAAACTCCCATCCATAACCATGGTTAATTGAACCATACATCCCTTTCCAAACAGTTGATATCTATCCTTCTCTCCTTTATAGAAGTTTAAGAGTGGGATAAATCTATCAATAGGTGTCTAGTATTGCAATAACCTTAATCTATCACACCAAAACAGCGAAATCAATATATAGTATATAAACAAACATAAAACATCTATATATTGTGTATTGATAGAGTGTTAACCAATTTGTCAAATGATAAAATAAGTAGATTTTAAAGAAAAGGTAAGAGAAATGAAGAAAACTGGTTATTTTAAAGGATTTTCAACTTCTTTTGCACTTGCAGCATACAAAAAAGCATAAGCCATTGGTATAGAGCGCTTAATCGATTGAGATAATAGCTCAAAATATTTTTACATAAACATTTGTCTACAAAAGAAAAACACGAAATTCCATTAATAAAAGAATTTCGTGTTTAAGGATGTTATCGTCTAAAGTTCCATTCATCTTTTTCATATTTTTCTTTGGCGATTTTTTCAACATATCCTAATTCTTCATCTGTTAGTTGATAGTTTTCTAATTGAATATTTAATCCTACTTCAAAACCTTTTTTAAAGGCCTCTTTCGCCATTTCGATGGTAATATTTCTTGTGGTTAACTCATTAATTGCCACCGCTTTACTCTTAAATGCTTTTTGCATTCTCTCTTTGACACGTTCATTTGGATACTTAAATAAACGGAATAATTTATCCTCATCTAAATCAAGTAAAATGGAACCATGCTGCAAAATTACACCTTGCTGTCTTGTCTGTGCACTTCCGGCAACTTTTCTGCCTTCCACAACTAATTCATACCAACTGGGAGCATCAAAGCATACTGCGGATCTTGGGCTTTTTAAATTATTTCGCTGCTCTTCTGTTTTCGGCACTGCAAAATAAGCATCCAAACCTAAAAAATGAAAACCTTTTAAAATACCTTCCGAAATTACACGATATGCTTCTGTAACTGTTTTAGGCATATTAGGATGTTCTTCTGACACAATAACACTGTATGTTAATTCGTGTTCATGCAGTACACCTCTTCCGCCTGTCGGTCTTCTAACAAATCCAAGTCCCAATTCTTTCACTGCATCTAAATCAATTTCTTTCTCTACCTTCTGAAAATATCCAATAGATAAAGTAGCAGGATTCCAGCCATAAAAACGGATAACCGGCGGAAAAACTCCTTTAGAATGCCATTCTAATAAAGCTTCGTCTAATGCCATATTAAAAGAAGGAGAATGATTGCCTGAATCAATAAATCTCCATGTTTCTTTTACCATGATGAACCCTCTTTTTCTATGTATGATGTATTCCTAAATCCTTACTAAGGATATCAAAATATCAGATTATTTAAAAGTAACTTGCATGAGAAAAGTGGTATTCTTTGAAACTTTAGAAGACTCATGTAAGTATTTACTTTACTACTATACCAGTTGATAGATATAATAGAGATAGTGCAAGTAATTGAAAGGAGAAATGAGAATTGACAATGATTTATACTCTTCTCATCATTTTAGTCGCATTCCTTGTATATTCATTAGTGATGTGGCTGTATCAACGCCGAATTGTTAAAACTGTGAGCCAAGATGAATTCCGTCAAGGCTACAGAAAAGCACAATTAATTGATGTACGTGAACCCAACGAATATGAGGCAGGACATGTACTTGGCGCAAGAAATATTCCACTATCACAGCTAAAGATGAGAAAAAGTGAAATCCGTCCTGATAAACCAGTATACCTATACTGTCAAAATGGGATGAGAAGCGGGAGAGCAGCTCAATTTCTATATCGTAAAGGGTACAAAGATTTAACCCAATTAGAAGGCGGATTTAAAAAGTGGACAGGGAAAATTAAAGCAAAAAAATAATAATGCTCTTATAGGAATTATTATATAGAAGAAAGCTGATGCCAATTTACATGGACATCAGCTTTTTTATTACTTAAATATAAATAGCTTCATAGCACTGACGAATTACTTTGTATAGCGCAGAACAGGTTTTCTCGCTGCTAATGTTTCGTCCAAGCGACCGATTACCGTTGTATGTGGAGCCTCCTGAACGATTTCCGGTGTTTCTTCTGCCTCTTTTGCAATTTGAATCATTGCATCGATAAAGCTGTCTAATGTCTCTTTTGACTCGGTCTCAGTCGGCTCGATCATTATACACTCCTCTACATTAAGCGGGAAATAGATAGTAGGTGGATGATAGCCAAAATCCAGCAGCCTTTTGGCTATATCAAGTGTTCTCACACCTAGTTTCTTCTGCCGTCTTCCGCTTAACACAAATTCATGTTTACAATGACGATCAAATGGCAAATCGTAATGTTCAGCCAATCGACGCATCATGTAGTTTGCATTTAATACAGCATTTTCTGTGACCGCTTTTAAGCCATCTGGCCCCATAGAACGGATATACGTGTAAGCACGGACATTAATCCCAAAATTACCATAGAACGGCTTCACTCTGCCAATCGATTGAGGTCTATTGTAATCTAATACAAATTCTTCCCCTACTTTGGTCAATACTGGCTTTGGCAAGAATGGAATCAAATCAGCTTTCACTCCTACCGGTCCTGAACCCGGTCCACCGCCGCCATGCGGTCCTGTAAATGTCTTATGCAAATTTAGATGAACAACATCAAAACCCATATCTCCAGGTCTTGCTTTAGAAAGAACAGCGTTTAGATTGGCGCCATCATAATATAATTTTCCACCGGCATTATGGACTATTTCCGCCATTTCTAGAATATTTTCTTCGAATAGACCTAAAGTATTAGGATTTGTTAACATTAATGCTGCAGTATCCTCTCCTACTACACGTTTTAAATCAACTAGATCAACAAGTCCATGTTCATTTGATTTAACCGTTATTGTTTCTAAGCCAGCAACGGTTGCCGAAGCAGGATTGGTTCCGTGCGCAGAATCGGGAACAATTACCTTTGTACGATGCATATCTCCATTTGCTTCATGGTATGCTCTAATTAACATTAACCCAGTCCACTCGCCATGTGCACCTGCAGCTGGCTGCAAGGTTACTTCATCCATCCCTGTGATTTCAACAAGATGCTGTTGTAAATCGTACATTAACTCAAGAGCCCCTTGTACAGATGACGCTTCTTGGAGCGGATGAATATGGGCAAACCCATTGAATCTTGCCACATTTTCATTTATTTTCGGATTATATTTCATCGTACACGAACCTAGTGGGTAAAAACCAGAATCCAAGCCATGATTTCGTTTGGACAATGCAGTATAATGACGCATAATATCTAATTCAGAGACCTCTGGTAATTCTGGATTTTCTTCTCTGATATAATCATTTGGCAGTAATTGTGTAAGATCTACTGCCGGAATATCCATTTCTGGCAAACTATAGCCAATTCTGCCTGGTGTACTGCTTTCAAAGATAAGAGGTTGATTTTGATTAGACATGATAATCCTCCATTTCTGCAACGAATTCATCTATTTCTTCTTTTGTACGCAATTCGGTTACTGCAATGAGCATATGATTTTCTAATTGTTTGAAGTCTCTTCCTAAATCATAGCCACCAATTATACCTTTTTCTAATAATGCTCGGTTTACTGCCGAAATAGAGGAATTACATTTAATAATAAACTCATTAAAGGAAGGTCCTTCATACACTATTTCAAATCCAACTTCCTTTAATTTGGTTTTAGCATAATGGGCTTTCTGTATATTAGCAATCGCCATTTCTTTCACGCCATGTTTTCCAAGTGCAGTCATAGCAACGGAAGCAGCTAATGCATTAAGTGCTTGGTTCGAGCAAATATTAGAAGTTGCCTTGTCACGGCGAATATGTTGTTCTCGCGCCTGCAGTGTTAACACAAAACCTCTTTGACAATTGTCATCTACAGTTTGCCCTACTAAACGCCCAGGCACTTTACGCATTAATTTTGACGTTACAGCAAAATAACCACAGTGCGGACCTCCAAAGCCCATTGGAATTCCAAAAGGCTGCGCATCCCCCACGACAATATCTGCATTAAATTTTCCTGGGGGAGTCAGCGCCCCTAAAGCTAATGGATTACTAGATACAACAAATAATGATTTATGAGCATGAATAATTGCTTCTAAATCCTTAAGCGGCTCTACTCTCCCAAAAAAGTTCGGATATTGGATCATCACAGCTGCAACTGTATCATCTACCATTTCCTCTAATGCTTCTATATCTGTTATTCCCTCATTATGCGGAATCTCGATAACCTCAATATACTGTCCCTTTGCATAGGTTTTCACTACTTCTTTTGCCTCAGGATGGACAGCACTCGAGAGAAGAATTTTCTTCCGTTTCGTCGTACCTGCACTTAACATTCCTGCTTCTGCTAATGCAGTTGCCCCATCGTACATAGAAGAGTTTGCTACGTCCATTCCAGTCAGTTCACTTATCATTGTCTGAAATTCGAAAATAGCCTGTAATTCCCCTTGAGAAATTTCTGGTTGATATGGAGTATAGGCTGTATAAAATTCAGATCGTGATAAAACATGATCGACAATAACAGGCGAATAGTGATCATAAACTCCTGCACCTAAAAAAGAAACATTCGCTTTTGCATCAGCATTCTTTTGGGCAAGTTTTGTTAATTCTTTCAATAAAGCTGATTCACTTTTTGCCGGTTTAATCGAATAGTTTCCTTGAAAACGCACTTTTTCTGGTATATCTGAAAATAAATCTTCTACTGAACTTACCCCTATTGCCGCTAACATTTCCTTTTGATCCTGTTCCGTCATCGGTAAATAACGATGCTTCATTCGTTTTTCCCCCAGTCATTAGCCCATTTGATTTATTTGTAGAAAAAAAGATTAAAAATTATTTTCGTTTATAAAAAGGAAATTTAGTTACTTTTGCCTTTAAATACTTTCCTCTAATTTCGACTTCTACTTCTGTATCTATTGCTGCATAATCACTTTGAATTAATGCAAGACCAATGTTTTTCTTTAAGGTTGGTGATTGTGTACCCGTAGTTACTTCTCCAATACATAATCCGTTTGCATATACCTTATAGCCATGTCTCGGTATTCCTCTATCTACCATTTCGATACCGGCTAACTTTCTAATCGGTCCTTCTTCTTTTTGCTTCATTAAAGCTTCTTTTCCAATAAAGTCTGCTTCTTTATTTACTTTAACCGCAAATCCAATCCCGGCTTCCAATGGAGAGATATCAGCGGATAATTCTTGCCCATACAAGGCAAGTGCTGCTTCAAAGCGCAAAGTATCCCTTGCCCCTAATCCACACGGAAGTACGCCTAACGGCTCTCCTGCTGTCAATATTTCACTCCATAAGTCAATAGCATCTTCACTTTGACAATAAATTTCAAATCCATCTTCACCTGTGTAGCCAGTACGGGATAAAAGAACTTCTTTACCTGCTACATTCACCTTGTTCTGAAAGTGAAAATATTTTATTGAAGCATAATCAATAGAAGGGTTTATTTTTCTTAGCACTTCTTCTGCCAATGGACCTTGCAGTGCTAATTGAGCAATATCTTGAGATAAATTCGTTAAGAGTACATCCCCACTTGCATGCTTTTGTAACCATTCGAAATCCTTTTCGATATTGGATGCATTTACAACTAATAAATAGTGATGCTCTGCTAGCTTATATGTTAATAAATCATCTACAGTCCCACCATTTTCATAGCACATTGCTGAATATTGAGCAGCACCAATATTGATTTTTCCAATATCATTTGTAAGCATTTTTTGCAGAAATGCTAAACTATCGTTCCCTTTAACTTCGATTTCCCCCATATGGGAAACATCAAATAAGCCTGCTTTTGTACGAACTGCCTCGTGCTCCTGTTTTATGCCAGAAAATTGTACAGGTAAATCCCAGCCTCCGAAATCGATTGTCTTTCCGCCATACTGTTTATACACTTCGTATAACGGTGTTTGCTTTAATAAAGTCAATGAACAGCACTCCATTCCCCTATGTATTAGACATTCTCATTTATTGCATATCATAAAATGGCAGCAAAAAAAGACAGAACCCCCCCTTTTAAAAAAAGTAAGGGCTCTGTCCTTGCACCTGAAAGTTTACCGATAATGTCGGCTGTCCCCTTTGGTGGCTTACACATTTACTTGTAAGCACTCTCCAGAGCTGCGTCCAAATAGAGTTCTTTTGCCTGAGAGATTCACAAATAATATTGCTTGCTCCTTCGGCGCTACAAACGTAGTCTCTCCCCTATTTCTCATCCGCGATTCATAAAATTTTCTCCATTGGTCATACTAAATACTACCAGAAATAATGTTTGTTTATGTAATTAGCAAAATACGATTAATATTTATTTTTTCTCATTTAATGTTCATGTTTTGTCCCAATATAAATAAATTGTGACAAAATTAAAAACTTTTTTACCCTTTTATCCTAACATCCGAATGAAAAGGTGGCAATAAGTTTTTATGTTTACTAGCTTTCTTTTTTTATTTCTCATATACATAACTTTTTAGCTTTACCAGAGGAAACATTAGAAAGGATGAATAAACGATGACACTTCAAATCAATTTTGATGATTCGTGGAATGATCAGCTATTAAAGCGAATTTCAGATGATGGTCCATGGGCCAATTGGGAACTATATAAGCTAGCAGTAGAAGTGGAACAACATAATATCATACCAGAATTCGAAGGTCTCCAAGCCCCTAAATACCTATCAGACCTTTCTCCATTGCCTCACCAGCTGGAGGTTGCGAAAAAAGTAATAGAAGATATGAATGGAAAAGCTATTTTGGCAGATGAAGTTGGTCTTGGTAAAACGATTGAAGCAGGATTGATACTAAAAGAATACATGATTCGTGGTTTAGTAAAAAAGGTGCTGATTTTAGTTCCTGCCTCTCTTGTCACACAATGGGCTTATGAGTTAAATAGTAAATTTTATATTCCCGCAATGGTTCAGCGCAAAAGTTATGTCTGGGAGCAATGCGACATTGTCGTGTCTTCTATTGATACAGCAAAAAGACAGCCGCATCGTGATATTATAAACAATCTGGACTATGATTTGGTGATTATTGACGAGGCGCATAAACTCAAAAATAATAAAACAAAAAACTATGAGTTTGTCCAAAATTTAAAAAAGAAATTTTGTTTGCTATTAACAGCTACTCCTATCCAAAATAGAATTAGCGAAATTTTTAATTTAGTATCTTTATTAAAGCCAGGTCATCTAGGAAGCGAATCATCTTTCTATGAAAAATATAAAAAAGATGCTCGCTCCATTGATGATGATGAAAATCTAAAAGCATTGGTCAATAAAGTCATGATCAGAAACAGACGCCATGATACAGGGATTGAATGGACCAAACGAATTGTTGAAGCCGTTCCTATTGAATTTACAAAAGAAGAAAGAGCATTGTATAAAGGACTGGCAGATTTAAAAACTGAAACCAATCTTTCTAGCAACATCGAAAATCCCCGCAGTCCTTTTTCGATGATTACATTACAAAGAGAGGCGTGTTCCAGCAGAGAAGCAGTGTATTATACACTGCAAAACATGGTGAAGAAAGTGGAAAATCCAACACCACAATTCCAACAAAGAATACAAGAACTGGTAAAAAAAGTAGAAGCGGTTCAGCAAAATTCAAAAGCAAACAAGGCACTAGAGCTTATTAAGAAAATTAATGATAAAGTAATCATCTTTACCGAATATAGGGCTACACAACTTTATTTACAATGGTTTTTGAAGCAGCACGGTATTACATCTGTTCCATTTCGCGGTGGATTTAAACGCGGCAAAAAGGATTGGATGCGAGATCTCTTCCAGAATCATGCACAAGTATTAATTGCCACAGAGGCCGGCGGCGAAGGAATCAACCTCCAATTTTGTCATCATATTATAAACTTTGATTTACCATGGAATCCAATGAGATTGGAGCAAAGAATTGGCCGGATTCATCGGCTTGGTCAAAAAGAAGATGTGAAGATTTATAATTTTGCCGTAAAAGACACAGTGGAAGATCATATTTTAAAATTACTTTATGAAAAAATCCATCTTTTTGAAAAAGTTATTGGCGAGCTAGATGATATTTTGACGAAATTGGATTTTGGCAATATGGATGATTATATGATTGATATTTTCTCCCACTCTAAATCAGAAGGAGAAATGAAAATAAAAATGGATAATTTAACAAGCATGATTGAATTCGCACAAAGTATGAAGGAGGATGAGCCATATGAAGCAGCAGGAAATTCATCAATTTCTTGAACGATTTTTTGTCGCAAATGATTGTGAGATAGTGGAGAATAAACCTGGTTATCTAACTGTCCAATTAACAATTGAAATGGACAAGGAGTTAATGAATCGACCTTTTTATTGGCATTATCTTGAAAAGACTGGCGGCGTTCCGAATCCTGCCAGTCTAACCCTCATTACTGATCCAAAGCTGGCACCAGAGGATTTGAAGGGCGAACTGATCCACTTTGGGTCTCCCCGTCTTCATCAACTTTTTGCTTCTGCAAAAAATTTATCAAAGTATATTCGTTTATATGAAAATAAGATAGCATATGGAAAGCAGCAAACCCCTTTACAACCATGGCTTGCTCTTAATGTGAAAATTTCCTATCAATGTGACAGAAAACGAGACGTATTTCAATCGATTGGACTGCAGCTCATCAATGGCCAAATAGCAACAGATTTCCAGGCAAAAGTGGAGAAAATGAACCTTTCTGCCAAAATTCCTGATTATGCATTTACGCTCTCTCCCTTAATCATGCCGAAAAGTGGGATAACAAGAATTGAGAATATGATAAAACAATCTTTATTAGCAGAAGAGCATTCATGGGCAGAAGAAGCGAAGCAAAGGTGGAAAAAGGATTTAGAATTGCTAGAGCATTTTTATGAGGATATGGAAGAAGAACAAGAAACTTTGGAAACGGAAAGGTTAGCCCTGCAGGAACAATATGAGCCAAAGATTAATATTTCGATTATTAATGGCGGGCTCTTCTATTTGGCTTCAGAAGCTGTTTCGTAAAGATCAGCTTTATTAAAAAGGAGTAAATTGCTGTCATAAGCAGCATCTACTCCTTTCCAAACCTATCTCTTTACATTTCTACGCTTGAAACTGAATAAAATTAAATAAGGTAAAATCCCAAACCACCTTAGCATGAAAGGTTCTTTCAGTCCTTTTCTTTCCGCTCTTAATTTTTTTCTTTCTTCTTTGGGCTGATCCATGTACTGGACAAATGTTTGGGTTAAATACTTCACATAATCATTGGTATTCATCTAATCACCTACTCTAGCATTTGTACTAGGATAGCCCTATCGTTTGTTTTTTATTCATTCAACCCATTTCGTCATTTTATTCTGCTCTATATCAAAGTAACTTATCGCATAAATCGGCTTTATCCCATCTTGCATCTTTAATTGATAATCGATTTTAAAAGTAGTACGCGAATTTTTTTCAATTGTATAAAAGACATTACCATGTAAAAAATTCTTTGTACCTGAAAGGTCAGGATTCTCTTTTGTTGAAAGGTCTAGCTCGATTTCTTTTAAGGAAGACAAAAAATAATATTCTTGAATATTGCTATTTTTGACTCCTGAATCTATCCCCTTCTTATTTACATAAATTCCATATAGTATAAATAAAAAATGGATAAAAAGGATATATACACATAAAGATAATGGGTAAATAAATCCTTTATTGTTCTTAATCAATTCCCATCACTCCAAAAAGGTAAGATAAGATCTTATACTAGTCTCTTTTGCCATACCAAATCGGTCTACTACCTTAACCCGAAATCCGTTCTTCTGCATAATAAATTCTACCTTGTTAATGGCTTGTAATGCTACCTCATGCCCTGTTGAATCTACTCGCCTTCTAACACTGCTTCCATATTTTTCATAAGTAACAACCCTGCCATCCACATAGAGTACCAATTTATTGTTTGAAACAGAAATTCCTTGTGACATTTTTGTTTCTTTTTTTAATTCAAGAATGAACACTTCCCACTCCATTTCTTGTAATTCTTTTTCCGAAAACTGCTTGTCAAGCATAAGTCGCAAAGGAGTTAACAGGAGAGTAAGAATAATCGTGAAAATAAAAAAGGAAAGAAGCATTTCTGCCAACACATAGCCCTTATTATTATTATGAAGTATTAATTTGTTCATTCTTTCCACACTTCACAGATTTTTTTGTTTTTCTGAAATACATCCTTATATTGCAAACAGACAATACTATCTTTTTCCCAGACAATCGAGTAGCTTGTTCCTTCTTTTTCAATCGTCGTATTCCCTCTCTCCACTTCCTCTAATTTAAGCTCTATTAAATGGTTATAAAACAATTCATTTACTAGCCTGCTATCCGCGGAATCTTCTAGCTGTTTTAACACATGGATATAAACCGGCATCCATGTTAGCGCTATTAAGAGCCATATCGTAAAGGACAATAGATAATCCGGCAGCATAAAGCCTTTACAATTTAGTCGCATAAAATCGTCCTTTCCCTATTAAAACGGTTAATTTATAGGGTTGTTTACCAATTCTAAATTCATATGTGCCAAATTTCGAAAAATTACCATTCGAATTAATGTTAAAAGAAAGTGTCGCGTTAGTAGAAAATATAACATCATCTGCATAATAACGTTCCACAATATTCCCAGTATCAGCATCAGCACGCATGTAGTAATAATGTAAAGTTGGATATATCCTCACTTGAATGGGGATTTGATTTTCTAGCGCAAACGCTTGGGCATAATAAAGATCACCTTCCAATTGCGCTAAGAAGTGAGTTTCTTTAAGAGAAGTTTGTTGGGAAGTAACAAGGAATATGGATAGAGAGGAAAGAACAACTAGTAAAGACATGGCAACAAGCATTTCCATTAACGTAAAGCCTCTTTGATTATTTATCATGGATTTTCTGAACCTGATGTTGTAATTACTCCATTTTTAATATTTAACTCCTTGCCATTGGGACATTTTTTTTGGTCTGCTGTTATATAATTTTCCTCTTCTAGTTTAGCAAGATTCTCTGGATATGTTTTATGCTCTATATAGTAAGATTGAACCTCTGCTTGTACCATCTTTGTTAATGCTTCACACCCAGTATTATTGATTTTGGAATTATGCTTGGTTATATTGGGAATGGTGATAATCAATAATATGGAAATAACCACCAAAACAATCATCATTTCAATTAGGGTAAATCCTTGCTCATTCTTCATTTTTTTTCTCCTTTCAAAAGCCCTCCAGTAATTGAAACATTGGCATTAACACAGATAAATAAATAGAAATTATTAGAATTCCAACAGCTGTATACAATGTAGGTTGAAGAACTTTTAATGTTTTTTGTAAATTTTCTTCTATTTGTGTTAAGCAATAGTTACCGAAATAATAGAATTCCTGATCAAGCTTTCCATTTTCCTGGCCGTGCTGAATAATTTGTAATAGCTCTTTATCCAAAAAATCAAAGGAAGCAAAAGCTTGTTCAAGTCGCACTCCTTTTTTTAACTGTGAAATAGTGATTTCGCCTATTTTGGAATATAGTTTTTGCTCCTTATTTTCAAGAAAAAATTGCATACACTCATAAATCGAAAAACCACTTGATAATAAATAACTTAACTGTACGGATAGTAGATAGGAAAAATAACGTCTAACAAATATCCCAATCATCGGAATACTCGCTAGTACATTTATTTGGTTAATAACATCTAATTTTCGAAAAGAAAAATAATAGTAGAGAAGCGCGGAAATAAAACATAAGGATAAGAAAACAAGAAGAAATGGAATAATGTGACCAATAAATTGGAGAAACAGGAGAAAGAAATTCTTGTTAATATTCATCGTTAAAAAGATAGAATTAAACTTCGGGATGAGGATACTTTGAACAAAGAAAAATAAAACGAAGGTAAAACACAAAAGAAAAAGAGGATAGGTAAGGATTTTTTTTAATTTTCTTATTGTATCTTGCTTATTCTGAATCATTCTACTTGCATCTTGAAAAGCACTAGCAAATCCGCCATGCTTTTCAGCAAAGTAAACAAAACTTATCACTTGATAATCAAAATTGAATCGTACTAGATTCTCAAAAAACGACTCTCCTCCTTTTAAAGAACCGTAACACGCATTAATATCTTCCAATCGACGATCAGGCATATAGTAACGAGAAGACTGGACTGCCTCTGCCATCGAATAACCTCTATCCAGCAGCTCACCAATACACTTTAAAAATTTCGCTTGTTCTATATTAGACCATGCATGATTATTCTTCATCATAAATCCACCGTTCATATTCTCCTTTCTTTATATAACCTAGCGCTATCCCTTTGGAAATAATATCTCCTAGTGATTTATAGTTCGCTCTCTGATATTCTCTTCGGTTATAGAGAATATCAGAAATCATCCTGCCTGTTATCATTTCAAACACGGTTGATCGTTTTAAGCGGTTATCTAAACGGTAACAGTTAGGAGAACAATCTTGATCACAAAATGGACACACCATTTCAACTAGTCTTTGAGCAGTAATAGCAATTAAGGTTTGTTCAATTTCAGTCTCCTTAATACCAAATTCTAGCAGTCGATGAATCGCACCTTTCGCATCCCTCGTATGCATTGTGCTCAATACTAAATGACCTGTTAAACTCGCCCTTATTGCAATATGAGCGGTTTCTTTATCGCGGATTTCTCCAACCATAATAATATCTGGATCATGGCGAAGAATTGCTTTTAAGCCAGTGGAATACGTAATACCTGCTTTCTCATTGACTTGAACTTGCAAAACGTTTTCCTGCGTTTTTTCAATGGGATCTTCTAAACTAATTACATTTCGCTGATAAAGATGAGCATTTTCATTTAGGAGAGAGTAGAGTGTTGTTGTTTTCCCTGATCCAGTTGGTAGCGTTACGTAAATATAACTAATTATTTACACATCATCCCTATTCTTCTTCAATCAATTATATAGCACCACCAATTTGTTTTAACACATTAAGAATTAAAGGAGATATCTGAATCAATACATAACCTAAGCCTGCGTTTTGAATTGTACTCCAAGCCTTCTCACTGTTCCCTAACATAAAGAAGAAGCAGCCACCTACAATAATTACACTTGCAACTGGAAATGATAAAGCAACTAACACATCAACTAATGGATCCAATGCATGGGCCAATGTAGACAATGCCTGTTCTCCCATCCATTCTTTAGCACCAACTGGAATAGCTTCAGGAGTAGCAGCAAAGGCCGGTTTAGCTAACAACAATGGAATAGTAATAGATGTACCTACTCTTCTTATAACCTTGCCTATATTTGATTTTTTCTTTTCTTTATAACTACCTGTCATAAAATCATTGAATGCTATTGTTTGCATATAGATCACTCCTTATTTGATTTCATCAATCATATAGACAGCACAAGGCAATTCCTTACACAATTCTTTTAATTGTTTTTTGCGTAACTGAGTCGTAGTAAGCCATATTAAAGGTGGAAAATAGCCGAAGTGTTTTGCTAGATGTCCAGCTGTGTACAAAGCTTTATAGTTATTTGCTTTCACTCTGTTCTCTTTCATTTTTTGCAACGAATCCACTTCTAAGAAATGATATTTTCCTCCTGCTTTAAACCAGGTATCAGTTATTAAAGTTGTGATACCATCACTTATTTTCACTTCATTAGTCCATTCAGTTGGTTTTTTAGCAAATATATAAAAGTAATTTCTAAGGATAGTGTGATTAACAAAAGGGTTCTTTCTACGTACCTTGTTAGAGTTCACATATGCCCTTCCTTCGCTGTTTAAATAATAAATGGTGGAATACTCTTCCCGGAATGATTCTAAGTATGGGGATAGTTCTTTTAGGATTCTGTTAGTGTTTCGTACCTTCCCTAGATTGTGGATGGCCTGTAATTGATCTCGATTAAGAAAGTCCAGTTTTTTCAATGATAATAGAATTTGTTCCTGCCTTTTGGTTAATTGTTTCAACTGGTTTCACCTCTCTTATATGAGGGTCGATTGTGGATTGAATCTCATCTGGAGTAATTAGTGGTGTTTGAACGATGACTCTTTTATCTGCTGTTTGATAAATTGCACGACCTTTTATTTGCGGTAATTGTTCTGCTCCTGTTTCGTCTAACACAACTCTTGAAGCTGTGGAAGACTGTACACGAAAGCATAGCTTTGCATCACTGTTCTGTTTACACTGTCTTGGAATAACGTCACCTGTTGGATATTGTGTTGCTAATACTAACCTAAAACCAAGTCCAGCTCCTAACCTTGATATTTGACTCATATACTTTTGACATTGTTTTTTTAATTCTCTTTCTTCACGATCCACTGCTTCTTCTGGATTCAATTCCCCAACTTCATCAATGAAGATAAAATGCCTCTCTTTTATTCCTGCTTGCTGCACATTCTTCTTTCCTGTTTTCTTAACTGTTTGTTGCAGTTGTCTCATTAAGTTAAAAGCATTCTCTAAAACAACTAGTGCTTCTTCTGGCTCATAAGCGATTGATACTGTCTGTTTAATTTTTTCATAGTCACACAGTTCCACCCCTCCCTTTAAATCGATTAAATGAAGCTTTATGTTGTTTGGCTGCTGCTTAATGAGTGAAGTAATTATTCCGTTAATAAGATTAGATTTACCGTACCTAGTAGCTCCACCTAATACAAAGTGTGGAATCTTTTCAAAATCATGAAGGATATATTTATTCTTTTCTCTCATAATTCCTATTGGTACTTCCCATGCTTTGCCTTCGAACATATCCACTAATTTTGGCATTGGCTCATTGTATACTCTGACTACTAACATTCCATCGTAAGAGAGCTCTATTTCCTTCTGTTCAGTTAGTTTTCTTTGATATAAGCTTCTTATATTAAAAAGTATTTTCGAGTCTAATTTGAGCGCTTTTAGGTCTCTTAATTGAAGCTTTACTGAACGTGTATTTAATCCTGCTTCAATTGATTTTTGCTTAGATAAATAATCCTCAAAGCTTCTTCCTAACGGTATCCGATAGCGATATTCAGTTCCCCAATCATAATTACGTTTCTTTACTAATTGAGTGGTTAAAGTCTGCTTTCCATCCTTCACATTTAATCCGGTTAAAGAAAAAATCTTGTTAAGTTTCTTAGAATCATTGCTCAAACCATTTTTCGAAAGATGAGCCTGAAAGGCAAGCCCTCCCATAATTGCTGTTGTGAGTACTTCGAAAATCAAGTTAGTTTCCTCCTTCCTGCGCCACCTCTTTATAGATTCTTTAGAATCTATCCCATCGATCTAGCATGTAAAATAATAGTTTTGACGGTCGATATAATAGTATCTGGCATATTCCCGAACGAGCTACTAGGGTGGTAATTCATTTGGTATAGTAAATGGTATGGGATTTGGAATGAAAATATGCTAATTAAATTTCCGAAAACAACCAATTAAATTTCTTAGAGGAAAATATAAAGAAAAGGTGAATACAATATCTAGGTGATTACGTATGAAGTTAAGAAGTAATATTAAAAAACTAGGCAGTGAAAGTGGATATAAAAAAAGCTATATAGCAGAAAAACTAAACGTAAGTGTGAAACAATATCGGAATTATGAAACTGGTCATAGTCTAATCCCAATCGATAAAGCTTATATTCTTGCTTCACTTTTAAATTGCAAAGTTGACGATCTTTACACAATGGAGGAAGAGTAATTTGAAAAAAATTATATTAATGTCGAGTTTCTTGTTATTATTGGGAGCTTGTAGTTCAAACACGGAAACTACAAAAGAAGAAAAACCAAAAAAAAGAATAAGTACAGAACAACAGGAAAACAAGAATGATATGACGCAAAAAGAATTAAATGAACAATTAAAGAAGGAAGCTACGAAGGCTAACTTTGTGGAAATAAATGTTGATAATCCACCTAATGGAAAACGTATTTATATAGATGGAGAAGTAAGTATTTTGACAGAAGGTGGAGGTATTGATACTTTTACGTTGACTTCAAAAGAAGATAATAACGAATACGGAATATACAAAATTGAATTAGCCAATACAACCGATGCTGTTTATTCAGAAGGAGATATAGTTAGAATTTATGGAACAGTTAATGACAAGGATGAAACTGGTATGCCGAAGATTTTAGCAACTATCTTAGAGAAAAAATAAAAAAAAGCCCTTCTCAAATGAGTTGGGCTTTTACTCATACTCTCTTCACTTGTAAAATATCCATGAATGGAACTTTGATTGTTTCAGTGAATCTTTCTATATGTATGAGTTTTGTATTTCCATCCATTTTAACTACTTTCCCTCTGACTGGATCTTCTCTCTTCCACACAGTTAATCTAAGTTCAGCCTTATCCTCTAATGCTTCTGTTAAAGTATTGGCGATTTCCTCTAGTTCAAATTCATCTCGGCTTGGTCTTGATGGTTTTTTAACCTTCTTAGGTTTTGTTAATGTCATAATTATGCACCTCTCCTTACTTTCCGTACTGGTCCAACTGATAGAATATTGCTTATCTTAAAAGTGCGTTGCTGCTTACGAGTAAAGCAATAAGCACTAAAGGACTCTTCACTCATTTTAATAACCTGAATCCTGCGTTGGCTGAATTCCCCTTTATTGTTTTGATAAATCATTTCTAAAACCTCTTTACTTTCTACAGCTCTTTTAAGTAAACCTTTCATCAGTTAGACCTCCCTTTTGACATAATTATATACGAACAGTCGTTCGATTTCAACTTGATTTACGAACAAATGTTTGTATAATTAAATTATGAAAAGGAGATGGGGATATGTTAAAAGATCGGGGTACGAAAAAATGGGTTGCAATGATGCTGCCTGAACATGTAGCAGGAGTAAAAGAAGTTATTGAAAGCCAAAATAAGATTGAACAACCTACATTAGACGAAGACAAGTTGAATGATATAGACGTATTGATTCATGAAGCTATGGAATATAATCAGTTGCTTAAATTCAGTTTGTATAAAGATGGTTACATAAACACTTTGATTGGCAGAACTGTTTACATAGATTATTTAAACAACCAGCTGCGTATACAAGATGAAAAAGATTATATACATTACGTATCATTTAGAAAATTAGTTGATGTAGAAAGAGCATAAATGGAGTAGAAATAATGAGTAGATTATCTGAAGAAGAAAGAGACATTTTTGAAAATGCTATATATTTACCGATGCTTCTTACTGTACTTGATCGTGATTATAAAGTAGCTGAGACTGCTCCGTTTAAACTTAAGCAAGTCTACTTAAACTTAATCGAACACACGATGAAGAAAGTTCAAAAGGACATGCGAGAAAACAAAACGACAATGTATAAGAATAAGTGGAAACTGGTTAAAGGTGAAAGTGACGAAGCTTTTACGGAATATAATTTTTATTTCAATGGTTACCATGAAGTGCATAGATATTTTAATGATAATCTAAGAAACAATACAGAAAAGCTACTTAATTATTACTTTTCACATCGTCATTTAGATCAATAGGAAAGTTATTTAAGAATGTTTCAATTAGAAGTTTTAAATCTGTGGAGTCTTTCGCGGATTCATACTGTTCTTTCAGCTGCAATAATAGTTCAAAGTCGGTCATTTTATCCCTCCTTTCATACTAAGGAGGTTCTTTATGGTGGAGGTAATTTCCTTGTAGTTCACGAAATGTACAAAATAAAAACCAACTAAAAAAGTTGGCTTAAACTTATTAATATACATTTAATAGCCTATTACGTCCTTTGATACTTCAGTAATAATTTCACTAGGAATATCTTTGATTTCACGAACATAAACTTTATTTAATTTAGGATTGAAGATTCCTATCTTATCCACTTCTTGAAATTCATCATGTATAGAATGAAGTCCCATTAAATAATAAATTAGCAGTTGTAGAGTATGTTTATTAGTTGGTTCGTTTTTTGAAACTTTAAAATCCCAAAGAGCGTTACGAGTTAGGAAATCCCCATCTCCACTTGATATTATATTTGTATAACCACCTTCAAAAGTGAAACCATCTTTTACAATAGGACCGTAATTGTTAATAAAAGTCATGCTACGTTCTACCATAGTTCTAATATTAGAGATAGTATAAGATTCTGGTTGAATTGTATGTACAGGCTTATATCCAGATATACCACTTCTAAAAGCAACATCAAATCCTACTAATTTACATGTATTTTCTATAGATTTATTATCTAAACCATGGATTTCGTTTAATAACTCCTTTGCATAACCACTCTCCTTGACATTACTTGCCCCTCTAAGAGAAATTCTAAAAGTGTTTTCCAATGAAGATCCCATGGTTAAACGAGTAAGATAATCAACAGCTAGTCCAATCAAACCAGCTTGAATATTTTCTTCATCAAACAGAACCTTACCATCATTCAATTCAAATACCTTAAAATCTTTCGGTTTAATATATCCACCTCTTGGCTGCTTTGTTTCTTTTACCCTTCGCATTACCGAATACATAAAAAACACTCCTTCTATTAGCCGTTCTATTGTTATATATTTTCTGCAAAAAAAAGTAAATTCCTGCTAATAAAAAAATACCCTACTCCACAGAGCAGGGATTTTCAAGGTGTTCAATTAATGTGAACGAGTATGGTATATACATTTGACATTACTTTATGCGGATTTTTTGTTTTGGATAGATTAAATTAATATTCTTAATGCCAGGATTCAGTTTCTTGATTGCTGATACTGTCGTACCATATTTTTTAGCAATCTTTGTTACATTGTCTCCACTAACAACTGTATGGTATTGCTTGATGTTATCTACATTACCTGTAGTTTCATACTTTAATGTTTGTCCAATATAAATTTTATCAGGATTCTTAATACCGTTTAATTCTTGCAGCCGTTTAACGGTTGTTCCCCACTTAGATGCCAATTTACTCAATGCATCACCGCTTTTTACTTTGTATGTCTTGATGACTTTCTTAGTTGTGGAAGGCTTATTTGGTTTAGTAACAATCTCCGCAGATACTTTTTCTATGTTTGGCTTTACTACTTTTTCCTTTGGTAAATCTTTTAAGAATAACTCCTTTTCCTTTGCTCTACGTTTGACTAATCCATTTAATACTTTACCGCTTGATTTGTTCCATAAATCAAATTGATCAGCTGCTTCTTTGTATTTTCCTTGGTTCAATAACTTTAAAAGGTCACTTCGTTGTAAAGCACCAGCACCACAATTATAAGTAAATGACACAAGCGCATCAAATTGATTTTGATTAAGTGGTACTTTCACATTGTCGTTCACAGCTTTTTCAAACCGGGCAACATCCTTTCTAAAATATTCATCAGCTTGATCTTGAGTAATCCTCATATTTTGTTTTACGTCTGGACCATAGTGGCCATAACCGATTGTCCAATGTTCTTCCGTTGGAACTGCTTTATAAGCAGTTAACCGTACACCTTCAAACGACTTAATTAAAGATAAGCCAGTATTAGATAATTTCACTTTCCATTCCTCCAATCAATATTTTTCGTCCATAATATCTTGATCATCATCATTCTTAGTGGTTCCATCTCTTTTAGCTACAAGTTCATATAATCCAGTTGCTCCAAGTCCTGCAAATGCTCCACTCCATAGACGTAAAGGCAAATCTAAATCAGTAAACGGTGCAGCAACAATACTAACGACAATACCGATGATTAATGCAATCAAGGGTAAGTAATTCTTTTTGATATTTACAGTTTGTTTAGCAAGCTCCACTAAGGCAGCTACGATTGGTGATAAGATAGTTGCAAATAATAATACGATTTCCATAGTTAACACTCCTTATTTTGTAAATAATTTTTCGATCAGCAAATAAATAAGCCCTCCGCTTCCTGCGAGGACTCCTGCTACTTTCCATATTTGCTGTTGGGTAAAGTTTTTACGATCATTTGCTGATTGGCGAGAAAAAGTATCATTTTCCAATACGTGATCAATTAATTTTTGAGTCATTTCTTGTTGCTTACCTGATTCTTTCAATACCGTGTTCTCAGTAACTGTTAATTGATTTCGAATTTCAGTATTTAACTTTTCTTGCTCTATCCTATACTTTTCAAGTTCCTGCAACCTTTCTTCGTGATTTTCAACTTTCTTTTCCAATGTCAAACCCTCCTGCGCTGGCATTTTCCCATCCCCCTTTTCTCTCTGTAATCATGGACTCACCTCCTTGAAAGGCATGAAAAAAAGCCCTTTTATAAGGACTCCTCAATAATAGGTTCTAATATCTCAATACAAAATCTTTTGTAGTTTTCAAGTGATTTTTCCACTTTGTCATTAATTAAATTTTTATGAGAATTTAAATATTCTTCAATCTCTTCAAACTTAGGATACTTAAACATACTATCTATTCTTGCGTATTTTCCAAAACATCTATCAAACCCTTCATCACGTATTATCATTTTTAGATCGATGAAATAATGACTTGCCAACATTTTAAGAGCCTTGATAAACTGCTCATTATCGATATTCAAGTTCTGCTTTTTCTTCATAGTATAAAGTTCTAATATAGTTTCTTCCTTTGCCTTAAACTCCATCCCATCAAGTATGCCATCATAGATAATTAGATTAATATTTGCATTTAACAAAGGTTCTATAAAACTTTTTAAATCTTCAATTGTTACAGCAGCTTCGCTTATAATTTCTTCAGCCTGTTTCAATTGTGCTTCAAGTCCATTAGTTCCTATACTAAAATTTGAGAATTTGTCCATATTTATTACACCTGCACATGCAATTCCAGCTATAAGAATAACAGACATTTCTGCAACCTTCCCCATAATTCCAAACACAAGAGTAGGTAAAAGAATTAATAAGATTGATATTATTAACTTTTTCATATATTTTATCGTACTCCTTCTTATTTACTGTATTCAACATACTATAAACCAAAAGGAAAACCAATACATTTATCAATTCTTTACAGCTCAATAGTATCCTTAAATGAAGGTAAAAAAAGATTCCTCTTAATTGAAGAATCCTTGTGTTGCTTTTATTTTTCTTCATCTATTTCGTCACAATTGCGACATTCGAGTATAACTGTTTGATAATGAGAAGCTGCCAACATTACATCATTTGATCCACATTTATTACAAGTTATAATGAATTTATTACCCTCCATAATATCCTCCTTAAAGATAGTAAAAAAAGAGCCCTCTGTAAGAGCTCCATTTCATTTTTTCACATTTAAACCTCTGGACTCTGATCGTCTACATAAATAGCATACTCGAACTCCGGCAAGGTCTTGAGGTATTCATATGCTTGCATAAAGCTGTCCATTGAATCAGTCGAAGACGGAGTAAACGAATATACTTTAGTCTCTATTACATATGTTTTAGTCCTATCTTTGTAAATAGATAATACAATATCCATTTTCTCTTTATTTCCTTCGATTTTGACAATTTCACAGTATGCATCTTTAACCTTTATAATTTCGGTTATCCGATCTTTAACTTCAGGAAACTCAGATTTAAATCTATCATCAATTTGTATTTTTGTATTTACATAAATTAACTCATAATTGTAAGTCACTATAAGCCCCATTTATAACACTCCTAATCTCTAGTTACTCTTATATCAAGTTTTGATGTAACAGTAGGCGCTTGGCTGAATTTTATTTTAAAACCAGTAGTTGTTTTCGTTTCTGGTGGGATCCACCAAGTCCCTAGATTCCATTCCGGAGTAATATCAACCATATAGCCATCATCGGGTTGCACTCTTTCCGGCGTAAATGTGTATTCGTATTCAGTCCATCCAGTTTGAATAGGTATGCCCAGTCTTTTCACATTATAATTTTTAAGTCGTGTTGGTTCATCTGTATCAGATAAATCAATATTGGCATCTTTTGTAATAAATGTCGGCTCCATTAGTCCTGCTTTGTAAAAAGCTCCTACCCTTCCCCGAAAAAGATTTTTAACTGCAATGATATTTACATTGAACGTGTTAACTTCTAAACGCAACCAGCGCATTTTCCCTAATGAAAAGAACGTGTTTCCTTCCAGAATAATTAAAAATGACGATATATCATCAACATTGGATATTGAAAAAAAGTTTTTAGAATCCGTAGCATTAATTGTTTCATCGAATTTGTTATCTTTTATTCGTAAAGTTCCAGCGGCCATCGAATTATCTGCAAGGATTATATTATCATTAATGCTAGTTGTATTTGTTAGATAAAACCCGATATTTGTAGGTAAGTTATCGCTAATAGTAATATCGGTACATCTTGCTATAGTAATCAACATCACATCATTTCGTAAATTTCTAACGTATGGTATGTTGCTAATCCTTACTTTTTTATAAGCGTCAATCTCAAATAATTTATTAGTCCATTCCTGGCTAGGATTATTTTCGTTTGTGATTTCTATAGTCGTGTTATCTATAATAAAAGCAGTCTGCATATACACCCCACGAGGGACTGCAGCAAAATTATATTTCGTTCTCTTAAATATCAATTTACTATTAAGTATTTCAATGTGTGGGCTTTTTGTATCTCTTATCGCATCAAAATAAAGCAAAGAATTATTCACATGGATCTTTTGCGCCCAACTCATTTGCAAACTACCTTTGCAATTTTCTAATGTAATATTTCCTGTCATTTCCGGAAATTCATTAATTCCGTTCCCAGCAAGAAAATTACCCACGCAATTAACATAAGTGATATCGAACTCGCCCATTCCGTGGCAATCAAATGCCCCATGCCAATCATTCGGCATTCTAGAGTCAACAACTCTCATATGTCCGCTTGATGTGAAGTCGATTAAATGCCTTAAACCGAAACCACGTGCATTTTTAATAGTTCCGTGCACACTTGACATAATCTGCATACCGTATCCGCACCCAGCCGTTACAGTACGTGCATTAGTAGCAACAAAGTTATCAATAATTGGATTGTATACATTACGCAACATCAAAGCTGGAAAACGATGGCGAGAAGCTTTATAGTTAAGCAATGTAAAATTGGTTGCATAACGTACACTTATTCCAGCCACCCAACTATCACGTTCGCTATTGTCGGTAATAGTTGTAGGAATAGGCGTATCGTTAATATCTTCAAATATCAAATTCTCTATTGTTATGTTGTCTACTGTTTCTAATAAAGCGATTGTTCCATTTACTTTGGTGCTGTTGAATCGTAAATCTGAACAAACATCAATATACACATTAGCGCCATCAACATAGATAACATGCGCAATTACATTCAGCATTGATGGATTGTCACCATAATTCTTATCCCAACTATCGCTATAATTTTTTACGTTAACAGAAATAAAATCGCCTTTTTTAATTGTATTTCCAATCATAGGATTGTCAGTTACAATTTTAGATACTTGTGTGAACGGCTGTTTTAAGCCCTTAAAATTATCACCGTTCGAATAATACTCCTGGTCGATAATTCCTTCATTGCTGATGAGATCCACCACGTTCGTTCTTGTTTCTTCGAGTAGTCTTCCGTTAATCGTAAAAGCTCCATACATCCTTCCAACGCCATTGCTGTTGCCTAAATCTTCTGTACCAGCATAAAGAATACTTGAGCCATTTAAGTCAATATGAATATTTTTTTTAGCTAATATTTCAATTGGTTTTGTAATTAAAAAAACTTTATTTTGCGGAAAAATAATCTTTGAGTTGTTCGGGATATAATCAAAAAAGTTTTGCAGGGAAAGAGTGTCATCTGTCACTATATCCCCTTTCGCCCCATACGCCATTACGTTTGTACCTAATTCTTCTATTCGCGTGCCATTAGTCGACAACTCTGCGGTAAGGCGATTTTCCACTTCATTAATAGCAGATGGGTCAATGTTTTGTATCTCTATCCAATTTTCACCGTCAAATCGATAAATCTTCCCGCTATCCCTCGTCATTACTGTTTTACCTTCGACAACATCTGGATAAGTGGTTTCTAAATCTTCAAACGTGTTAACAGGAGGTAACCATTCGATTTTGGCTGCTCCTACTACTTTGTCAAAGGCTTTATTGGACACTGTTTCTACAGCATCATTAAAACCTTTTGCTAGTTCTTGAAAATTCTCATCTGCCACTATCCTAAAAGTTCTAGTTGATTCTATAGGTAGCTTTTTAACCATTAGTACCACCTCCATTTTCTATGGCGTTTATTCTTTCTTCTAAATTCAGAAGTAAAGCATAATCTTCTTTACTCATTAATCCGTTATTGTTTATTGAGACTAATGGGATATTTACAACTACATTTCCATTTTCATCAGTAATTATTTGGTCAAGCTTCTTTTTATCATGAGAACTCATTAATCCATTCTTCGTGTAATCAACTAATGGGATATTTACAATCACATGTCCTTGGCTATCGGTTACAATTAGATTAAGTTTTTGTTTATCAGATGAACTCATTAATCCATCTGTTGTTTCGGTTGCCACAGAATAAGATGGTATTTGAATTTTAGTTGGATCATATCCAGGAGCAAATTTTGTACCTGAACCAACAGCAACCTTTGATTCTGGTAGAGTTCCTAATGCTTCTACTTTAACCTTTCCAGAGCCATCCACTACTTTATTAATTGTTTTTCCTAATGTAGCAAAGCTTGATAGTATTCCAACCATATCCTTTGCGTCATTCGAAAATGTCACTTCGGGGGCTCTTCTCACAAATGGATATTTCCTATAACCTATAACTTCCACACTTGTATCAAAATTAAGTGGTTCATAGATTAATAACCAATGATCCCCCTTCTTGATTTCTTCTTTTTTCTTAACTGTTATCGATAAACTAATAGAAGGCTCATCTTGTATTTGAGTTTTTAAATAAGCCAGCATTTCTTCCGACTTTGTGTATCTTTCGTCCTTAATAGGTTCAGCGTGGCGCTCTCCCCAAATTTTTATATTCGGACTTTTATAAGTAACATACGGAAAATAATAGGAACCATCCTCTTTTTGTTTACCATACCCTCTGATTACCGTTTTTAAATTTGTTGTATCAATCCGACAATTAACGGTATCCGTATTATATAAATATCTAAATTGATTGTGAGTAACTTGCCCCCAACTATCTGCACCATAAAAAATAAGATGCTTATTATTAGCATCTATAACTGCATTAAATTTAGATAATATATCAGTTACCATGTTTAGAGCATTGGCATCACCGAAATTTTCTATTTCAACTTTTTTAAATGTCCCCACAACTTCCCAAGTGAATCCTAAAACATTTCCCTTAAATGTCCATTCTAAAGCCTCCTCAATAGTCCATGTTTTTGTCTTTTGCTCATATTGTCTATGATCTTGGCAAGTGAAATAAATGTGGTTGGCAGTAATAGATTTAGTAAGTATATTTCCCTTTGCATTTGGCTCAAGCTGCTTGATAACAAACCACTGACCGTCATACAAGATTAATGATTCATGTTGAATTAAATCAAAGGTGAATGCATTTTTATTTTTTTTCGTCACTTTAAAGCTAATCGACCATGTTGAGTTTTTTGTCCATTCCTCTGTAAAACTAGTAGAATCAAAACCTGTAAGAATCTCTTCGTGAATTCCATTATTAACAATAAGGTCCATAACATCACCTACTTGTATAAGAATCTAAATCCAAAAATGGTTCGTGGATTGGCTATTCCACTTAATTGGATTTGATTCCATCCCGGTTTCAAGGTAATAAGACCATGGTTTGTATCTCTTCCACAATGAGCACCATTTAGCAATGGATAAACTCCGTCTAGAATTAATGCATCAGCGGATTTTAAATTTTTATTATAGGTAAATACATCACCTGTATCCAAATTTTTGAGTGTGGGTTTTCCCACACCTTTTATTGTTATCTGCAATGTATGATAGTGTGATCGTGGGTTAATCGTTATATCTCCAGCATTAAATATTTTGAAAGTCGATTGAGAGTGTGAATAAGTTAAATCATCATCAAGAATTAGTCCTTGTCCTACCATTTGCCATATCTCGCTGTCCATATTAATCGGATGAATGTCCGTTCTGCCAACACTCTCTGCGAACCCTGTAAATGCTACAAAATCAACTTCATACGTTCCTGTCATCGGATTTAACCGTGTATCTGTAAAAGGGGTGCATTGAACCAAATAACGAAGTCCTGGCAATCGAGTCCAAGTAATATAATATGGTTCATAAGAAAAAAGAATCTGCCATATTTCCCTTTGAGCAAGTGTGTAATCAAGTATATCAATACCTTTAAACCAAAATCTGACTGTTATAGTTCTTGGTCTAAAGGTAGTTCCATTTTCTATGCTTCCGTCCAATCCTTCCATCTGTTCAAACTGAGTTTCAGGTTGTGGACCATTATCTATAACCTCAAGAAGGCGTGCGCCTCGAATTTCATTAATGTCTTGGCGCACACCATTTAAACGGTCAATAATTAAAGTTTCCAAAGTTTAGTCACCCCATCATATATGCGGCGTTTCCATATTTCTTTGCCTGCAAGTTACTTACTGATTTTTCAATTGTTTCGTCATTTATATTTATAATATTGCTTTTAAGTAACAACTTTGAAAGTAAATCTATTTGTTGCTGCATTAAACCTATTTGTTTATCCTGACGTTCGATTACTTCTTGAAAGTCAGAATTACCGCTAGCACTAACATTAGGCAACTGATTAGGACGTTTATTCCCTTGAATTTGCTTGCCAGCTAATGCTAAGAGTTTCATAGCATCTGTTCTTCTATTTGGGTCTGTTGGTATAACATATTCCGGCCAACCACCTTCGGCAAGCTGATACATACCAGCTGTATTAACTAAACCACCTGTCTCATATCCGATACCTCGATATGCCTTTGCTAATGAACCATATCGAGAAACTGCGTATCTAATTGAAGCTAGGATATTAGACAAAGGATCATATACATCTTTATCAAATCCTGGCATTGCATATGCTCTAAATGTTGGGTCAATTACTTGCATTAATCCTTTTGAAGGTATACCTTTTTTAGCATTGCTATCCCACAAGTTAATTGCTTTTGGATTGCCACCGGACTCTGTTTGCATCTGATAAAGCAATCTGTCCAAATTAGATTGGGTAAATTGATTTGTCAGCATTAATGCTTTTGTAGCTAATCCAGCCCATTTTTTTACTCCCGAGCCTTTTCCTCCTAAGCTTCCAAGACTTCCAAACCAACTATCCCATGTATCTTTAATCCAACCCTTTGCCATATCACCTATATAACTTAAAGGACTACCTGTGTGGTTAGTTAGCCATGACGGAATCAAACCATCAGATAAACCAAATTTACCTTTAACCATATCCCAAACAGATCCAGCACCCTTAATGAATAAATCGAAGTAATCACCAATACCATCAGCATATCCGGGGAATCCATAAGATTTTAATAATCTTTCAGTATGCTTGTTAGGTAGAACTGAAGATCCACGTGGTAAATCAGTGAGAAATTCAGGTCCGTTCGTTCCTAATAAAGTCACCCCGTGACCTGGAATGTGAGCAAGTTCAATTCCTTCTTCACCAACTATAGCTGGTCCTCCTGGATGACCTGTGGAAGACGTACCATCAGCATATTTAGCTGTTAGTTTTGCGTTTTGTCTACGCTGTGTTTGTCTACCAGTCTCTTTAATAGTTCCCTTTTTACTTAGTGGTTTCTTTCCGAATAGATCTCTTACCCAGTTTACAGCATCGATTACGCCATTATACATCTTGTCCCATCCGGATAAAACTTCACCTGTTTCCCAATCAACTTCATCGACATGTTCTTTAGCTTGCTTCTGCGCTTCGTCCACAACGTCATAATGCATATCTTCTGCTTTTGAAACTGTTTTATTTCTCTTTCGTTCAGCTTCTTTAATGATTTTTTTAGCTTCATCTGAAGATATAATGCCTAATTCATCTCTAGCCGTTTCAGCATAAGAAACAGTTTCTGCATATTGTTTATTTGCATCTTTGATGACTTTATCTCTTGTTTCAGCTGATTTTTTTACAGTATTTGCTGCTGTTTCTGCTTCTAAAATTCCTTTTTGCCCTTTCATATTATTTAAAATCGTTACTTGTTCTTCTTGACTTGCAGTTAATTCTTCTACCGCTTTGGTTCTCATTTGTTCTTGCAGCTTCGCTATTTCGTTAGCTTCTGCATCTGTGATACCACGCTTTTCTTCTGCTGCCAAAGTCCAAATTTCTTTTATTCTTGCCTGTTGCTCAGTATGTGCTTTTTCCTCTTCCAATTGTTTTGCTTTCAATTTAGCTAATCTCTTTGCCTCTTCTTGTTCCGTTAATACATCACTTTCAGCAAAAAGCCTTTGTTGTTCGGCTAGTTGTTCATTGTGATTCTCTTTCATAGCCTGAAGAACTTGATCGCCCATCTCTTGATATCTAGAAACCATGTTATTTGCCATTTCATCTGTAATGGTTTGATTAGACCAAGCTAAACTATTTAATTCTGCAGTTGCTTGTTCATCTAATTCCATATAACTACCAACAGCTTGTTTAGTTGCTTCGGATATTTTACCTTTAAAAATATCACTCTTAATAATCGGTTTATCCATTTCCTTATCAAGTGCGATGAAACCTAGACCTAAACCTCCTACAGCTAATGCAGTTATACCTAGCGGACCAGCTAAACCAGCTAATACACCAGATAGTCCAGCACCACTTCCTAACGCTGGAATTAATGGACCTACAATCTTAGCTAATGAACCTACACTAGTCGCAAGAGCACCTACACCTATTAAAGTTGGTCCAGCAGCCGCTCCTATTCCAGCTATCGCTAAAATAGTTTTCTGTCCTTCTGGTGAAAGATCAGCAAAAGCACTAGTAACATTTTCTACTGTATCAGCAACTTTCGGAAGAACATCTTCTGCAATATCAAGCATTGTTTCGCCGACTGGTTGCATATCAGCAACAAAGTCACGCCATACTTTTGAAGCACGCGTACCTAAATTGTCTTGAAGAGCATCACTTGCCTTTTTTGTAGCTCCTTCCACATTCTCTAAGCCTTTACTTGCACTTAGCATTGCATCAAAAGCTTTCCCACCTAAGTCTTCGTATTGGGTACCAAAAAGCCCAACAGCAGCAGCGTTTCGCTCTCCTTCATCCTTGGTATTCCTTATAGCTTTAACAACCTTTTCAAAGGCTTTCTTAGCATCTTCTCCGCCTTTGTTGAATTGCTTAGTCATTTCCTTCGCATTTAATCCAAGTGCTTTATATGCCTCTGTACTGCTCTTAGAACCATCTTTCGCACGGAGAGTGAACTCCTTCATCGCATCCCCAATTTTGTCTAATTGAAACGCTCCGGTTTCTGCACCCGCTTTAAACTTTGCAAACATATCTTCAGCAGACATGCCAAATTCGGCGTAGTACGTGGAATACTCGGAAATACTATCAAGGAATTCCCCACTATAATCTAAGTTTTCTTGGAAGCCCCTTGTAATATAGTCCATTGCATCAGACGCAGACATTCCAAATTGTTTCATTAAAATATTTATTGCTCTTAATGCTTCTTGTTGGTCGGCCCATCCTCTCCTTTCGAAGAGATCCAAACCTTGAGTTACATAAGATAGATCAACTTTACTTAAATCACCCAACGCCTTTGTAACGCCTGCTATTTTAGTTGAAACACCTTCAATGCTATCTCCGAATCCGTCTTTCCACAGTTCTGTTGCAACATCATTTAGCTTTTTTGCTTGTTTCTCCGTTATTCCTAGGTCAGCTTGGATATTTCCAGAAGCTTTATCGAATTCAAGTGCAGATTTACCCGCAGCTATTCCCAATCCTGTTATAGGAGCAGTTAAGCCAGCAGTAAGAGATGTGCCTATGTTTTTAGTTTTATCTCCGAATTTGGTTAATGATTCACCAGTATCAGTAATTCTGCGACCTAATCTATTAAAACCCGATTCCGCTTGCCTTTGTTCTTCTCTGAAGTCCGCTAATTCTCTTTGAGTATTTTGCAACCGTCTTTGCAAAGTGTTCAGTGCAGCTACTTCATTGTTATAAGATCTTGCTGCTCTTTCCGCTTCTCGTGAACCCTCTCCATGCTCTCGAACCATTTTTTCGTATTCTTGTCTAGCAGCAGTGGTAACAGATTCCTGTACTTGCAACTTACGATTCAATCCTGTAATGATGGTTTCGTACTTTGCTACAGAACGTTCGCCACGATCGAAAGCAGAAAGATTAGCTTTCATTTCACTGTTGACTGTCCGCAGTTGATCTTTTAAGCCTTTTAATCCTCTATTGAGCGCTGTGGAATCTAAATCTAACCCTATCGATAAACCTTCGATTCTTTCAGCCATAATCGTCCTCCTTTCTTTACATAATTAAAAAACCCCTAACCACCAAAAGCAGCGATAAGGGATTTTTGCTTTTTAGGTTTATTCTGTTCAACCATTAAATCAATCACAAATTGGTATGGCATATTTAAAATTTCATTAACGTCCTTACCTTGTTTCATTAATTCGCGGACGAGTTCATCCAAATATTCTTTTTGCTTTTCTGGCGAGAAATCCTCGTCCTTTAATCTTTCTTCGCCAGGTACTTTTTTGTTTCATCAGTTTGACGACCTCTTGTAATAAATATCACTTGTTCAGTTAATGTTCTTATTGCATCCGGTGCATGCAAACCATTTATTAATTGCTCTTTTGTAAATTGATTTTTGTATATATCATTTACAACAAAATCAGCTAACTTCTCTACATATTCCCTTTCGTTTTCCTCTGTCACTTTCATTGATTCTACATTCAAATCAATAGCTTGGTATACAACGCTTAGTGGAATAAACGGCGGTGTTAAAAACTTCTCTGTTACAATTTCGCCTTCTTTTACTTCTTTAACTAGTTCTATCATATTACGTTTTAAATTAGCCATTTTCATTACCTCCATAAAAAAAGAACAGGAATTAATCCTGCTCTTTAATTAGTACTCTCTTCATTTTATTTTTTGTGGATGACAATTCTTTAATTCTAGCTGCAGTTGGATTTTTAGCTCCTTCTGCTGGATATGGGTCATCTTTAATATAAATCCGATCATTATCCTTTAAATCTTTAAAATCATACACAACAACATATTTCTTTTCTTTTGTTTCTTCCTCATTTTTCACATCTACGATTTCTTGATTTTCAGTTGATTTTTTAGTCATCTGATTACGCTCCTTCTGGTGTAGTAGTCGTGGATGGATATGCTTGACCAAATACTGCTAAGAATAATGCGTCTCGTTGTGTAGTCGAAGTTTTGGTATCACGAGCGAATAACACTGATTTTTCTTCAGTAAAACCTTCCACTTCTCTATCCATAAATTCAGCTGTTACTTCTTCAGAAGAAAATTCAACACCATCTTGTTTTGTTTGGCCAGTAGTAGTATTTCTCATGAAGATTCCTTTCGTTAATCCAACCCACTCTTTAGATCCATCTTCGTATGTTTTCGCAAAGGCGCATGCAACATATGGAGGTGTATCAGTCGATCCATACGCATATAAGCCTTCTGTTGTTTTTTCAAGACCGAATAAAACTGCTTTGTCCTCATCTGGTAGTTTGTGAAAAGCAGATGTAACAGAAATATTTCCTGCTGAAACTGCAATTTCTGCTGTTTGGTTATCTCCATAAGCACGTACAGCTTCTTGCGGCATTTCGATATTGATTGTTTGTAAAAACTTAATTCTTTCTGGTTTCCCTATCGTTACAGCAGCACCAGTTTCATCAATTACCGCATAGTAAAATTCATCTACACCGGTAGATGATCTATAATATTTTTCCAAGCTAATCACTCCTATAAATTATTGAAATCTTCTCGATAAACTTTCTTACCATAACGTCTCGCAACTCGGAAAACTCCTGTAGCTTTGTCCCATTCATCAGGTCCATTAGTTTCCGAGAAACCATTTTTATCTACTAAGATTTTCCGTATCCTTTTAGCGACCAAATCCCTTGTTTTGCGGTTATCTGACCATATATCAACTTGTATCAAGCTGTCTTCACTTAAATAAATGTTATCTGCATAATCACCTATCCTATCGGAGTCAATAGGATCAAGTACTATATAGGTGCCACTAAAATCTCCCGTTTCCGGATATTCATAAAACTTAATACGGTTGCCTACATATTCATTAATAACTTCATCAGCGATAAGAAGAGAATACATGTAATCTAACATTAAATTCCCCTCCTTAACTCCCGCTTGACTGCTTCTCGGTATGCATTCTCTGCATTCCGCATCGCTTTTGCAATGGCTCCTTTACCTCGCGGATTAGGATTATTAACAGTTCCCCATTCATTCAAGTGAATGATTCTATAACGATCATGTGGACCACGCCAGTGTATTTTTATTGTCCTTTGCCCTGCTTTTCCAGTCGGTTCAGAAATAGTGATTTCTTCTAATGAGTAACCTTGATCTTTAAAAGTAGCAAATTGACGTTTAAGTTCTTCAACAAAAACCCTTGCCCCAGCTAACAATGCTCTATCACTGATTTGTTGGGTTCTTTGTTCTCCTAATCGGCTTTGTATTTCCCTAAGTAATTGGCTGTTCCCTCTGATATTTACACTCATGAAGTAACACCAGCCACTACTTTTATAAACGCACTATTCTGTGGATCCGGAAAAGTATTTTTGATATTAAATTTCTTATCACGATAGCCACGAGCATCCACAGAAACATAGTGTTTATTTGTTGGAATATAATCATCTAAAGGATCACGAATAGTGATAGTTATATCTTCTACAGTACCGTTTGTTTTCGCCTGTTCTAAATCCTTCATCCATACATTGTCTACTTTTGCTAAACAATCGAAAAGGACTTTATCATCCCTCTCACCCGGTTCTGGACCATCATTAGGTTTATACTCATAAAACTTTACAGGGACTCTCAAATCGCCTGTATTAACTCGTGGAGGTTTATATTTAAATGGTTGCATTTAAATCATCCTCCTCCGGCATTAAGGAAAGTCCTAAACTAGTAATCTCGCTTAAGAAATTATCTTCAAAATATTCGAGTGCATCATTATACAAATAGCGAGTACGTTCAAAAACTAATTCCTTTGCTCGTAAGTCTGTGTCCTTTTCTCCATTTACATCAAACTCTCCACAGCTATTTTTTAAAGCAGAAATAGAAAAGGACAACAATCTTTTTAAATTGTCGTCCTCACTAGAATGATATATATGCATACGTTCTTTAAATTCTTGTACTAACTCTTGTGTGATTTCCAATCACATCAACCCCTTATGCTCCTGCTGGTTCAGGTTGTGGAATATCTAATGTGTATATTTCAGCTACTTTATTATCACGTGGTTTACCGAAAGCGAAAGTCTTCGCAATGTGTAAATTACAATCTTCAAGGGCTAATGTTTGATCATATTCCTTTACTTCAATTCCACCACCACGGTAAGCATCATAACGATCAGTTACGAATGCAATAACTTCTCCGGCTGTTGCGAATAATGATGTGATGATTTTGAAATCAAATGGAACGTTTGTAATAAATGCGCCTTGTGCATTTCGAGTAGTGAATTTCGCACGTAATTTCCATGAATCAGTTGGATTGATAATTAGAGCTACTTTGCCATCTACATTCAAAGGTTTTCCATTTTGTTTAACAGATAGTAATTCACCGATTCCAGCGAATTCCTCGATGATTTTCCCGTCATCCGCTAATGTTAATGAACCTGCTACAGTTTTCTTAGCATGGCCATCTGTTGGATCAACAGCTGCTTGCAAGTCACGAATTAGACCAATTGGTTCATGTTTTGTTGGACCCGCACCATTAATTACAGCAGACTCTATAGCTACAGCGTATGTTTCTGTAATTTGAGCTTGTACGTATGCTTTTACCCATGCTGGGCCGAATTTCGCAAGATCTTTTGGTAATACTACGAACGCTGTTAATTTAGATTGAGCGATGTTTTCTTGTTTGAACACCGCATCTAGTTGTCCTTTGATATCACCAAAGATTGGTCCCCATACAGCAGCACCTTCATACTCAGATGTAATGGTTGTTAAAGTAACCGTCCCTAAGTTTTGGAAGTTGATAACAGATAGTAAAGGATGTTCTGTTCTAAGATCATCATAAATGCGTTCAACGATTGTTTCAGGTAAAACTAATTCATCTGTAAATCCGTCAGATTTCACTACTTCATTGAAAAATGTACGTTCTTCAGTAGTCATTACATCAGCGCCACGGTTTGCTAAAACTACTTGATCAACTGTATTAGCAGCAACTTGATTAGTAATTTGTGTTGTTAACGAGTTTACTAATGCATCTTGCATTGCTATCCACGCTGTTTCAACTTGTTCAGGTGTAGACTCTTCATTTTTAACAACATTTGCGTAATTTAATTTGGCTTCCTCGTAATTATCTGTGTGATTGTTTAATTTAATTGTCATATATAATACCTCCGTTTTATATTAAAAAAGGAACCCTTTACGCTTGTTAGTCGGTTGTACCTGATCAGGCGTTGGTTCCTCTTTTGTTTGATTTTTTAATTGTTTTAATTCGTTTGCTAAATTTGCATTTTGAGCTCGTAGGTTCGCAATTTCATCAGCTTTATTTCCTTCCACAGATGATGCAGATGATGTAGCAAAGCCAATCTCAACAGCTTTTGAAGCACTAAACCAAGTTTCAGCGTCAACCTTTTTACGAATTTCCGCTCTGTCAACATTCGCTTTAGTCATATAGATATCTATGATTCCTTCTTCTAACTCTTCTAATAAATCTGCTTCACTTCGGAAATCTCCCTTAGCTCCCCAAACACCACTAGAAGCTTCGTGAATCATAAACATAGAACCTAGACCCATAACCAATTCATCAGCTGCCATTGCAATTACTGATGCAGCGGAGCAAGCCCATCCATCAATATAAACTTTGATTTTTGCACCTGTTTCTTTTTTGTAACTCATCAGGCGATTGTAAATTGCGATACCATCAAATGCGCTACCGCCTGGTGAATTCAATCTGATTTCTATGTTATTGGTACCAGCTTCTTTCAAAGCATTATCAATATCTACCGCAGAAGTCCAATTTTCATTCCACCACGCTTCTCCAATCACTCCATAAATAGTTAACTCTGTTACAGCTTTTTCACTATCATGCTTTACTGCAAAATTATGCGGGACAGCTTTTAACTCTTCATCAAATTGAGTGTTTTTATAGTTAAACAGACGTTTTACTTTCATTCATTCTCACCTCCTTTAACCGCTTCGGTAGTCTGATAGTTCTTTGTGATAACGAACTTGTCCAATTCTGGATCATCGGATTCTTCATATCCTGCCTCTTTCCTTAGTTCATTCCGTGAAAAGCCACCGGAAGCAACCAGCTTATCAAAGGACTCAGCAATTTCAAAAATGCTGCTATACGCAATAAACCTAGCTTCAACTTTTGAACCAGCTAAATGCTCTTTTTTTGTAAAAAGCTTTGCATTAAGTTCATCTTGTATTTTCCTTAGTAAAGGACTTATACAAAACTTTACATAAGCTTTAATAGCTGTTTCATATTCCGCTAGTTCTCCATGTATCAATGCATTAGGAATACCTAATATATTGGCCACATCATCAATTAATGATCTTTTTAATTTCGTTAATTCATCAATTGGTTGGCCTTTTGTTTCTCCACTTGCAACTTCGTCATACTCAAAACCCTTTAGTTTTGGAACAAGCGCAATAGAATTATTCTTAAATGAATTAAATAATTTATCGATGAAGTTTTGTAATCTGGTTCTATTTTCTTTAGTCAGTTGCTGGGTTGAATCAATTCCAACCATTCCTCGAATTTGATAATTTCGAAGAGCAATTTCAAGCATCCTACTAAATAAATTAGCGTAATCATCAAACATCCCATCAGTGAACTTTGACAATTTTTCGTTGTTGTGTGTTAAATAAATGACTTCATCCATTTGATATGTTCGTTGAAAGGTATACCCCTTCACCATCACATTGCTAAATGTATCAGGATAAACAGCAAATTCATTCCTGGTGAAATCATCTGCAATTAAAAAATCATCACTATCAGTCTTGATTACTAATATTTCGTTTTCATCAATCAACTTATAAGTGAAATCCTGCCAAAAATCAGCAGCACTCTGATCAGTATTCGGTCTAACGTTAAATAAATAATGCCAATTATTTAACTGCCGCTTTCCGTTTTCTATAAAGCGAAAGTCTGATTGGCTGATTGTGCGACCGATAAAATTAATGCATGTTTCAAGTGCCATCTTTTTTAAATAAGCTCTTTGGGTTGTTTCATAAGTTAAGTCAAGATCAAACATCCATTCAAGCTCACTGTTACGCCTTAATACTGAATCTATAAATCCCATTTACATATTCACCCCCTCCCTAAAAATTCAAGGCATCTAATGCTTCTAACGCGTCTGTAACATCATAATCTTCTAAATCCCTTGAAGCCCAAACTCCATATAAGAACATCATGAAACCATCTGTTTTCCGCTTCACTTCTTCTTTCTTGCGATAAACTTTATTACCATTAGGAAGCCGCTTAACGAGTACATTATTTGTATACCAGCGCATTAAAGGATTATCTCCAAATATCACTTGTTCATTTTCAAAAGCAATTTCCACTCTTGGAGCTAATAAACCACTGGCAGCATCCGGATTACGTATAACCTCAACTACAAATCCAGCTGCTTCAAATAATGGTTTGAGAACATCCATCTTAAAACTATCGCCTATAATTTTTTTAATGTTCCAACCCTCATCACGTTTTTTAACAAACCATCTAACTACTAAATGAGGATCCATGGTTTCAATCTTTAAGACAGACAAAAGACCATCGTTTTCCCACTCACGGATTGGAGCGAATTTTCGATGGTCCTTCTTCTTATTATTTTCAGCTTTTTCCTTACTATAAGCATAATGCTTATCAGCAAATGGCTTACATACATATGAATGTGTTAACTCTTTAGGAATTAAGTAATTATCATTTTTTTTAAATAGTAACCCCATCGCAACAAAGTCACGTACAGAAGCATAATCCAAACAGCCGATACATTCACGTCTTTTCAATTCATCTAAATCATATGGTTGATTAGTTGCTTTAATCTTTGTCCAGGACGTAACACTCTTTTCTAAATCCACTTTAGGTAAATTCATACGCTTTGTAACAAATTCTTCATAACCATCTGGATTATGTTCTAATTTGTTATACTGTTTCATCACTGTTCTTAACAATGTCTTTGCATAACTTGTTAATGGTGGATGAAATTGCGAATTGGCTTTTTGCCACATCTCTTGACTATGCATTTCCTCTTCAGCATCTAAGCAACACATGAAAGGAAATAAACCATCATCACGAATACTTACTGACCCATCTAACAAGTTATCTGCTCTTTCTAATAACTTATCTAAAAACCCTTCTCTGACATATCCATCTGAACCTACATAAAATATTCTTGGGTTTTGCACCTTACCTAAACCAGATGTAAATACATCAACTGTGGATGAGTTTTCGTACTGGTGAATTTCCTCGAAAATAACACAACCATCTCTCAAACCATCTTTCGTGTTTGCATTAGAAGTATGATATTGAAATTCTGATTTTGTAATACGAGATTCAATCAAAGCCTTCTTATGACGAAAGTGAGTTTTCAATCTGTCATCTTTATCAATCGTGTTAAAAACTTCTGTGAATGACATCTTTGCTTGCTTCTCACTGTTAGCTACAACGGAAACATTATAATTATTTATTCCATGCAGCTCACTAATGAAATAGTTCGCTAGTGTGGAAATACGACCAGTTTTTCCTCCGCCACGTCCTTCATAATCTAAATGCTCATCAAACACTAAGGAACCATCTTTGTAATATAAGAAAATAAAACAAGTTTTGAATTTCTGAGTAAGCGTAAGTGGAAAATAATATTTTTCTGTAAAAGTTATATAACTTTCAATTTGCTCACTATCAAAATACATATCGTCAGCAGTTAATATTTCACGTTCAATCAGTTCGATTAACTTAATGCGTCGCTTATTTAAAATGATTTCTCCATTACGCCACTTACTAATATATTCATCGACATAACTATAACTAATCAAATTAAACTACCACGCTTCGGTTGGTCTTCCACAGTTGAGGAAGGAGTAGGTGGAGACGTGGTTTTTAATTTGAATTTAATTGATTTTTCTAGCGCAATCTTTTGAGCATTGATTTTCATTTTCTCATTCATACTCGGATGACTTTTTATAAATTTTTGTTTTCCATTTTCAATAGTTATACTTACACCGTCACGATCAATCACTTTATCACATTCTTCATCTAGTTCATGCAGCCGTATCAAGTCATTTATTTTCTTGACTTCTAGCAAATCATCGGTATCAATTCGTGATAATAATTGATTTTTTAATTCATCAAGGTTCATACTACCCCTCCCCCCCTACACCCCTAATGTGAAAGGCTAATTTTTTAAATATTTTTAGACGATTGCCCCCCCTATACCGGTATCCCCAGAGTGAAAAAAGCGAAAACCTTTGACCCGGGGGGTATTTAGGATTTCATCCCATTTAAAATAGCAATTTCATCATCGATCTCTTTCATTTCCATGTTGTTTTTCTCCATTTCATTATGTTTCTCTTGGAGTTTCCCTTCTAATATTTCAACTTGTTCTATCAGCATATTATTATGAGTTACAAGAACATTTCTTCTTTGGATTAGTAATTCAATAGCTTTATCCATCCTTATCTCTCCTTTACCATCGTTCATCATCAGCCCATTTGTTTTTCTTAAATACAAACTTCCATACTCGTCCATGCTTTTTGTTATGGCAGTTAACACAAAGAGTTTCTAAGTTATCATCATCAAGAGCAAGCTCTGGATAATCTTCTAGTTCTTTTATGTGGTCGACAACTAACATGATCTTCTTACGCTTTGCTTTCTCGCTGTACTCATTTGTATCTAACGTAACTCTTCCTTGTCGCTTGCATTCCTGGCATTCATTGTTGTCACGCTTCTTAATATCCAGCCTTTTCTTTTTCCAATCAGAACCGTTATAAAACTTACGCTTCTGTTCTTTTGTTTTGTATTCAGCCATTAAGCATCTATCCTATTCACATTCAGTACAAGCATAATGAACACTCGGTACTCCATCACCATACATCGTTGTCTTACTCATTGCCTTTCCACAATTAGGACACTTAGCTCTATCTATCTCATCCAGTTCATTTGCTAATGCTGCAGCATGTTTAGATATCACTCTAAGCTTTGCTGCTAGATTGTCTGTATCTGCTGTTACTTCAATCGCTAATGCCTTACTTTGTTTTGGTCTGTTATTCTTTTTATAAAGATTGTAATCAATGTGTCCTGGCATTCCATCATAAGGAGACGGCTTTACATAGTCATTACAAACAGGACATCTAATTCCATCCAAGCAAGTACCAACAATTCTTGCTCCACATTCTTTATTCATGCAATTCATTTGGATTTTTTTATTTCTTGCACTCTGAGTATCCATATCTTTCACCCGTCTTTCTCCAAAATAAAAAGACACCCAATTGGATGCCTTTTATTGATAAACTATTTAACTGTTTCTTTCATCAATACACTTTCTAAATGAGTAGTTAAATTTCCACATTCGTTACAATACACACCAATTGCAGGTATAAATGGTCCACTAAATTCCAATCCCTTTAAATGGTCTTGAGTCTGCAAGGTTATGTATCTGTCATAAACAGCAAAATTCATTGCTCCACATCGATTGCAAGGTGTTAAAGCACCTTTTTGCTCAACGGCTTTCTTTATCTTATTAATCATTTCTTCTGTAAACACTTGCACTTATCACACCTCCTTCCTCCTAATTATCAGAGAAAGGAAAAATAGGTACAAGCTACTATCGTTCGTCATTTACCGACAAAATATGATAAACAAATACAAACAAGAATAATTGCTAAACAAAGCATATACCATTCCCAAAGTAAAAGTTTCTTGAATACATCTATTGTGAAGCAAATAAATAGGCAAATTAGCGTTCCTAAAGCAAAGTTAATATAAATACTCATTTTCTTCTTATCGCTCCGTTATGGCGCTTATACGTGTCTCTGTTAGTACCCATCAATTCACGCAAATCATGTTTGGATAATTTCTCTTTTCTTACCTTATTCAACTTCTCTTTGGTGTCAGTTCGTAGATGATTTTCAAGTTTCATAATCACCACATCCTATAATAATGTTCAGACTTACAGAAATAGCCTAAATTTCGATTTTAATAAGTTACTAGAGTATTTGTTCATTAAAATAGAAAAACGCTCCTATGACTCTAGGAACGTTTAATGATTGTTTTATTATTTCTAAACCAGATATTATCCTTCGAGAAAGGTTGCGATCCTTTTACTCATACTCGAAGGCAGTTTTTAATATCCAGTTCACAAATAACAATAAGGTATAATCCCAATACACCGAGAGAATGGCTGAGATTGAGAAATCACCTTCCACAATCATCAAAATTAATTCCCCGAAGTATTCGTCGCGGGTTCTTCAACCCTTTTAGACTAGCGCGCTTAGGACTCCACATGCCTCCCTCGTTAACCGAGCATGATTCACAGTCCGCAGAATATATTCGAGTACGTCTTGATAAGGGAAAGGCGCTTCTCCCATCAACTAAATAACTAGCTGATAAGAAAATGTTACCTTTTTAGGAAATAAAAATAGTCCCCTGTTTTGTCCTATGTTTTATCCCTTATTTTGTCGGGTTTTTGTCGGGAAATAAAAAAACAGCACCTAGATAATTCTAAGTGCTGTCGCTATAAGATTGATTGCGTATTTCTTGTGTATGTAGTATTGGTCTTTGGTGAGTCCTAAATCTAAATACACATCAATGTCCTTTACTCTGTGATTGTCTAAGTATTTACGCTGGATAATCTCTCTTTCAATTTCATTTAATGCATTCTCTATAGCACGATCAATTTGTTTAACAAACAAGAATTTTTCTTTTTCAACATCATTCAGCATAGGGAATAGTTGGTCTATCCCTTCTGCATCCTGTTCCAATTTATTCTGAAATGCAACTCTATAAGCTTTATATTGTTTCAATAGACGGGCAACTACTCTTCTAATCTCTTTGTCGTCCACATCTGAAAATAAAGACATTTGTTTCAAGACGACTCCCCCTTATGTTATAATAGCTTTGCGGAGCTAGGAGGAATCCTAGTTTTTTTTATTTTTCCCATCAAGTACGAGATAACTTTTTAAGTGCTTCATAATTATCTTGGATTGTTTGTTTAATCATCGCATTTCTAATTTCTTCCCTTGTTAATTTACTTTGCTTCATTTCCCTTCACCCCTCCTTTCTGCGGATAAGTTTCGTATTAAGAACTCATTGTTTTTATTAATTCGTCAAACTCTCTTTTAGTCATATTGTTTGGAACAAAATACTTAATTACATCTTCAAATGGTCTAAGGTAATACTTTAATATTTCTTCACCATCTTGTGGGTTCACAACTGTTCCAGTAACATTGCTTAAATAATCGTTTCTTGTCATATTCCAATGAGTAGGACAGTCGACTACAGTGGAGAAACGACAATATAATCCATTAGGTTGCTTCGCTATAAAGCCGCTCAAATTAAACCTCCTTACACCACAATTGTTTCGTATGTTGCGGTTATTGATATACGACTCTAAAATCAACCCAAATTTCATTTAGAAGAACTTTTATACTATCTTCATTAGTGATTCTTCCTCGTTTATCTACCTCATAGGGTATATCTGCTTCAAAAATCACAACTTCTTCATCATCAAGCATATTGTCTTCCAAAAATACTACTTTCTTTTTCATCTATATTTCCTCCTTACCGTACTTTAGTTATCTATGTTTTCTCTCCTGGTGCCTATATCCCAAATACATAATCATAAATATAGATACTTGACCGACCCAAAAGCCAATTAGAAAACTCATATTATGCCTTCTTAGGTTTCTTTTTAATTATTAAAGGTGGTTCGCCAGAGCCTTTACAATGCTGACAAACCTTTTTCCCAATCATTCCAGTCCCGTTACACATGAGGCATACATTCATATCAAACAGGCTTATAATGCTCATTTTAGTACCCTGTATCTTGTCTTACATGGTTCACTTTGTTTTTCTCATAGTAAGCTGTTTCTATCTCTTCCCATGTGAATCCGAGCATTTCACCTAAAGCTAAGTACCTACCCAATAATTCCGAATAAAAATAGCGTTTGTTTTTAAATTTAAAAACTGCATAGTACACAATATTGAATTGCTCTAAAACACTGCCAAATTTTTCAGTTTCTATTTCTCCAAAAGCCGATTTAAAATCGACTTCAATCCCCAACTCTAAAACAAAATGTAATCAATCTACATATTCTTCAAGGAGTGGATTTTTATATAACTTTCCATAACAGCCGATACAAGCCTTCCTTCCTAGACGGTTACAATGATTACATGTGTTTATACTAGTTCTTGGCTCCTGGTCCTTACTCCAAAATTTGAACCCTCGCCATTCATTCGCACATTCACCAATTTCAACCAGCAATGCTAATATTAATTTTTCAAAACGATCTTCCCCTTCATAACCGATTCTGTCACGCAGCACCTTTTGTGTATCGAATAGTTTTTGTAGGTTCATTTTGATTCCTCCTAATCTATAAATACGGTGTCTGATGTTACCTGTTCATTGCTTGTTATTTTTACAGTTGTCTTATCAGACGGCTTCAACTTAAATGTTTCTATTTTGTAATCATTAATTATTGAAACTTTACTCACATAGCCACTTTTATAAGTGAGAAACTCCCCATCCCAGTACCAATGATTAGTTAAGTTAGGATAATCTCTGCTGTAATAGCTAATCTCAGATGGTTTAATTGTTTTTAACAAAGCTTTTCTTCCAACGTAATCTATCTTTTTGCCAAACTTAGGATAAGCTTCAATAAAATTGTCATATACTTCTGGCATAGTTTCTTGAAGATGTGCTAAAAACAAAGGTACTTTCTCTTTCTGATAACTCGTTATTTCTCCACCCATCATTGCTTGTGGACGATAAGAGCAGATGCGATATATCAAATCGCTATTGAATTTTTCTAACTCGATATATGAATTGCTATTGCTGAATAATGACGGATCTTCTACTACGTATTTTCCGCTATACGTCTTTGTAATTCGTATAAATGGATAAGGAAAAACAACAATATTATCGATTATTCCTAATTTTTGTGGTGGATAACTTAATTTGTTGTATTGTTCTTGATCTTGCCATTGCTTTTTAAATTGACTGTACTTCTTTGCTCTGCTTGTATATCCTCTGACTGTATTCACAGAGCCGAATTTACACCCTGAACTTAACGGAGCTCTTACATTTAGGCATTGTCCGTTTTTAAAAAAGGAACAATTTTAGTGTTTATCACAAGAAATAACACTTGCTTCAATCGGAGTTTCTTTTCCTCCGAATATGCTTTTACCTCCGTATAAACCAACATTGATTACTTCCAATCCTGTCCCTCCTAATTTTTTATTCTCTCCCTCCCGAAGGAAGGAGAGTGAAGCTATTAATCTAATTCTTTTTCATCCTCATTCAGTTCATCCATAGAGATTTGGTCACTTGGCACATTCACGTTGCCTTCTTTATCAAGTGAATACTCAATGCCTTCGTGGTCATCCTCACCATAAAATTCTTCTATGCTCATTTGTGATTCAACAATGTTTAATGTGACATCAGAACCGGCCATTTTATAAAAGTTAAAAGATTGATCTGATGATGTGTCACCCTTAACGATGAAGTCTAAGACTGTTTTCTTGCTATCCTTAGCACTCTTGCTGAACTCACATGTTAGCTTTTGTTCAACACCCTCAATCTCTAGCTCAACAACTTCCCTTGTTAAATGATTGATTTCTGGCTTCTTTTCATCATCGCCTTTTACATAAAACTGGATTAATTCCTTTTTACTGTCCTTTGTTTGTTTATTGAAATGTGCTTTAACGGTTAGTTGCATGAGTGATTCGCTCCTTTTAATTGGTTATATATATTTTCAAGCTCCTTATATGTAAGTTCGTACAGCTGCTTTCCATCAGGAGTTTTGAAATATCCTAGATTAATAAGTTTTGCTTTTAATTCGTCTTTCTCTTGTTCTAATGTCATTCCTATTGACCTTCCACTTTTCTTAATTTGGCTATCCAGCAGCTACTATGAGTGTTTTGGACAAAGATTTTTCTGTTGTAACTATCTTGGTCAAATACTTTTCCATCTTTCTTAATTTCAGTAAGGGGATAAGTAATTTCATGTCCTCGACTTACAAGATCATTAATCGCTTGTACAGCTTCATATTTCCGCTGTCGTCTGATGATAACTGGGTTCATGAGCCTTCACTTCCGATACAGTTACTTCAATTCTAGGAGTCTGTGAATACCATTTACTGACGTGTAAATCGACTACTTGGCTATCATCATTCCAAATGATTTGCTTAAGAGCATCCTTGATACCTTTCACATAGTTATCAACATCTGGTTTTGTAACTGGACGTAATTCTCCACTTTCAGCAGCTGCTGCCTTCTTTTTGCTGAAACTCTTTAAAGTAGGTTTGAATACCTTAACTTCCAGCAACAATGGACCTTCTAAAAGAGCAGGTGGTCTATGTTCAGCAGCAACTAATTTTACATATTGCTTAAAATCCTTTGATTTCTTAGGATCATAAGCTCTTGTGAAGCCGCCATGATTACTAAAACGTGGTCTTCCTTGCGCTACTGGTTCTCCAAAAACTGTGAATGATATCAAATTTCCCACTCCTTATAACTCCATGGTATTTGGCTTGCAATTTTCAAATAATTTTCTCTTAATCCATAAGGAATTCTTTTACTTCGATCTTGGTTATAATACTTGTCCGTTTCTTCCTCAATTGATTTATGATGATGGACACACAATGGAACGAGCGCCCAAGTACTGTTTGCATCTTGATTGCAATTTGGATAACAGCACTTCATTTTCCCTTCCTCCTATTCACTTGTTTTAATTTCTTGCTTTTCGCTAGATGGATGACCGCCAGCATTATTTCATCTGGATCTCGTTTCATCCATTTAGCGATTGGCTCTATATCTCGGAAATCATTGAATTGTTTAGAAATCTCTTTTAAGTCACTTTCATAAAACTCAAAGTTACAATCTTCGAGTACGGTTATTCTCCTGTCACTTCTTGCCCTTCCGTCCGGCTTATAGTTATGCGGTGATGTTCGATTCTTCTTAGTTACCAACTGCGCTCATTTCCTTCTTAAATGCTTTGATTCGCTCTTTGAGTGCATCTAAATCAGTATTGAACTCTTTTTCTGTTATAGGCGGGCAATTAGGACAAGGTTTATAGCGAATGCCGTATGCTTCAAACTCATGAATAACTCTCTTTCCGTTGCATAGATTACACATTCTCAATTCCTCGCAATCTATGATTCAAGTCTTTTTCTATACCTGTGATATTCACTGTAAAGTCGCTGCATCTTTCAATGATTCTGTCCGCAAGAGCTGGATCAATTTCTCTTAACTCACTTGTATTCAATTCAGAAGAGATAAGAAAAGGTAACATATTGTTGTATCGATAATTGATTACTTCATAAGTCATTTCTACTTGCCATTCTGTTGCTCTAGGTTTTTTGACCTTTCCTTGTTTTGTTTGAACCATAAAAGGCTTAAACAAATCATCTATAAAGAGAACTTCGATTTTCTTCATCCGATCTAATTTAGCTTGCAACTTGTTAAAATCGTCCTTCAAATCCGTGAAACCTTCGACATAAGGAAAGTACAATACAGGTATTTGTCTTTTGGACATTAAGTTATTACACAAAGCAGTTAGTAGATGTGTTTTGCCTGAACCTGGATTCCCTAATAGAGCCATACTGTTACGCTCTGTAAATCGTATATCTCGAAACGATTGGTAATATTCAACTGCACAATCAAATGCATCTTTTATTACTTGCGGTTTGCCTTCAGTAATGAAAGTCTTGAATCCCTTACTTTTAAATGCTTCTGTTATCTCACTCGACTTAAGGATTCTATTTGTCTTAACAGATTGAACACAGTTGCATTTTTTCGAGTAAGTATCTCGCCATTGCCAAGCTTCGTCAGGTCCACATACCTTGCCAGCTAAAAAATCATCTTCTAAGACCATTTCATCAGGTACTAATCGACTTTCAACATTTCCATTCACCTTAATAAAATCTTCTTTCCATTCCGTATCCTTATGAACTCGATAAATGACAATTCTTTTATCCTTGCAAATAGAGCATTTATACTTGTTTTCTTCTGACACGCCCAACGGGAGTTCCGTTTGGATTGGTTTGGCTCGTGCTTGAAGTTGCTGCAGAATCTGTTTTATATCTGTTGCCACCTAGATCACCGCCATTTCGTTTTTCTTCAAACTTCCTGTTATACTCTTGGACTGCTTCTAAAGTGAATAGCTGCATGTCATGATATTTCTTAATTATGGCTATTACATAACTACTCGGATTTCTAGGAGCTTGTTTTCCAGCCTGTTTAATCACTTCGCAAATTATGGCTTCTGGTTCTTGGAAAAATGATTCCTCACTATCTATCCAAAAATTAAATTCTTGAATTAAAATTTGTGAAGGAAAGCCAAAGATTTTTTCATATTCTAAAACTGGATTATTTTCCATAACATCAACCTCGTTCTCTTTTATATCTTGTTGTTGTTTTATATCAATAACTTTTATATCTTTCTTTATCTTATTAGACACGACACTTTTGTCGTCTCTCTCTACCAAATCTGTCGTGTCTCTCGGTTCAGACATGCCACTTTTGTCGTGTCTCTCCTTTAGAGACATGCCAGATTTGTCGTCTCTCTCTTGGTCAGACACGACAGATTTGTCATGTCTCTTTTTATAAAACTTCTTAGAATTTTTCACTTTAAAAATATCTCCGTAAGGTGCTTTTACTGAGTGAATATAGCCATAGTCTTTGAGTCTTCCGATATTTCTTTGAATAGTCCGTTCACTACTGCCTAAATCCTCAGCTATTTCAGATAGCTTAATAGGTTTTCCACCAAGAACAATGCCCCAAGTCTCTCCATCATCACTCTTAACTTCTTTTGTGGTCTTAGCGATCATCCAGAGAAACTCCCATAAGGCGTTACCTATATTTTCTTTATGCTGAGGTGAAAGTAGTCCCATGTGTACCGGAAAATAAAAGGTTTCGGGCATTGTCTCACCTACTTCCTATAACAAATCGCCATTCCATTTGATACTTTCTTAACTCGATATCCTGGATAGCACTTTTGTATATATTGCAAAATAAGTTGTTTAAGATGTTCCGTATCTTTTGCTTCCTTCCAAATCCACTCTGGCAAGACAACATGAGTAGGAACATCTTGGTCATACATAAAGCAGCGATCCTATTTCCATGGTGTCTGATAGCTTTTTTACTGACCTACAATAATCACATTTGCCACAACCGATAGGATTCTCCTTACCATGCTTCACCTGTACAAATCGTTCCATCTTCATTTCTGCATATTCATACTCGAAAGAAAATCTCGATTCATCAAAATGTAAAACTGCTTTATTAGGTGGATTCTCCTTTGTGACAGCCACGATATATGGGTTATATAAAGCACCTGTGTTTTGCTCAATTATCTTGCGGTAAATAGCCATTTGAAGGACATAATCCCACGCTTCGACAAATGATACCCAGCCTTCGTATTTATCGCTCCAGTACCTTTTATGAAGGTCCTGTGTAGTCTTTAAATCCGAGAAAGTGTTTCGATTGTGATTAATGGAATCCACCTTGATTTTCCAGGGAGAACCGTATAGTTCCCCTGTGAAAATCACTTCTTTCTCACCTTCCATTGCAAATATAGCGAATGAATCCTGTTTTACTGCATTAATCATAGAATTAGCTGTTTCAAAGTCTGAATACATGCCACCACGCGACTTATAAATAGCACCATTATTTTGTTCTATAAACTCTTTGAAGGCTTCTTCACTTTCGAATGCTGCATGTACATAAGAACCAACAATCAAAGCATTTGAAGAAGGTTGTTTATACTCACCATTTAGTTTTGCGAATGCTTTTGCTTCACACTCTACAAAGCTTTTAAACTGAGAAACTGACATGTAATCTCGATCAGCTTCAATCGAATGATAATTCTCCTTGTTCAGTTGGAGCAGCTTCTTTTCCATCTACCTTGTCAGCTCCCTTCTCTTCTTTGAAAGACTCTGCCAGCGTGCTGCCTTTTTCATCGTTCTCTTTTTTATTTGTTGGTGTTTTATCGAACCAATCCTCCACTTTACTCATTCCATCCTTAATGGAGTTGTATATCTTTCCTAGATCGTTTAAATCTCTTTCAGTAAAAGCAGATACGTTATATCCAAATCTTGATTCGATTTGTTCTTGGGTAACTCTGTGTTTTTCTTTAAACATACTTAAAGCTGCGTTTAATCTTTCTTTAAATGGCTTAGTATTATTTCCTTGCATAGTTCTATTGCATTCCTCAACAGCCTTGTCCACGATGTCACCAGGGATTATGCTCAAGACACAAGCACGGACTCTTCTCGCACCTTGGTTTGCAACTAATTCATAAATATCGCGTGGATCATCCAACTTTTGAATTTTCCCTTTAGCTTTTCTAGAATGAGGAACAGTGAAAATCTTTTCCTGTCTTACGTTTGTTTCTAAATCCCATGCATAAGCCATTGCTACAGATTCACCGTTACGTTGTTCGAGTTCTTTTACACCAAACGATAAATTGCCCCAGTTTTGAGCTAAAACCTCAGCTAGACGAATAGATGGACCTTCAACCTTACTTCCTCCGCGTGGATAGCTATAGACTGCTTGCTCTGCTAATGCTGGTCTTTTGCAGTTATCTAAAATCCGTTTTTCTGCATCAAACACATTTCTAGGAAACTGTTTGGCCATGAATATTTGACCTTTTACTTCCTCCATTTCTCGGCTGCTTGAGGACTGTGCTAACACTCCTGGTTGTTGTTGCTGGTTATATTGCAAAGATAATTCGCTCATTTATTCTTCCTCCCTTAATTGTTCATCCATTGATTCATATATTTCAGTAAGGTTGTCATAAAGACCGCTACCTTCTAATAACTCTCTATGTTTTTCTAGGAAGTTATAAAGTGCTTCTAATGCTGGATTCTGAGGACTCCATATAGTTTTATTTTTTGAATAGAAATATGGCATCTTTTAACCTCCCCTTGATTTTTAAAACGATATGTCCTATCATGTACTTAACTATTTGTTTGAAAGTCACTTGACTCGTGCGCCAACACGGGTCTATTATTTTGGGATTTTTCTTGTTGTCCCTGTAAATCTATGAACTAATGAAACTTGATCACCAGCATTCTTATAAATCAGCCAGTTGTCGGGATTTAACCCATAACTTTTAATGTGTATCTTTTGCTTTTTAGTTGGATTCTTACCTTGCTTCATAGCTTGTCCGCCTATTCTGCTGTTTTAAATTCAAACCCCAATTCCTCAATCAAGTAATCTTCTAAACTGTCAGCTAAAATGACATTGCCATCATGTTCAATAATCTCGTCACCTACTAAAATTTCATTTCCGAAGAAATCAATCCCAGCATGTTCCGACTGCGCAATCATATTTGGGTAACCATTGGCGCGAATTTGACTGATAACTGGATGTTCAATCATCTAATTCCTCCCCTTCTTCCAACCATGAAATACACATGGTTTTATTTAGAAAAAAGTTGTTAATATTAACCTTAAACCCTCTGTTTCGATAATAATTAGCTATAGATTCTGTACATTGATACTCATTCCATAAAGGATCACTAGGAACTGGTGTGATGTAACTGAAATGACCATCATTAGCTTTGCTTTTGATAATTTCATTTGTTCTATTGATAAATTGTTCTAAGTTTGCCACAGCTACTTTATGTCGATTAGCTGTAGATTTCTTTCTCATTTCTGCTGCATTCATTTAATTCATTCCCTTCCATCATTTCACCTATTGTGATTACTTCTCGTGGACTAGTGGAGAACTCTACATTTTGAATCCTTGTATGTAGATCACCGTCAAATACTGCGTTGATAACTTCTTGACTCACTATGCTCACCTCCTTAAAATATTCCAACTTTCCATCATCAAATTTTGCAAGTTGTGTAAAAAGAGTACCGACTTTTGTCGGTGAATTATTCTTCTTTCTCAAAACTCCAGCCACCATCTATAAAGTTAGATCTCCACTCTAAATATTCTTGTTCTAAAAATTCTTCCAATCCAGAATCTTTAGCTGGATCAAATCCTAATTCTTCTAAAGTGAACTCATCTTCGTGTTTATCTGTGTAACCTGTCATAAAGGTAAAATAGACTTTCGTGGTTTTATCCACTACTCCTCACCCTCCACAACTTCATAACCTAAAATCATTAGACTCAATTCCATGCCATAATTTATGTTTCCATCTTGCTGTTCAGCCAGTTTCTCAATGAATCTTTTCTGTTGCTCAAGAGTTAATTCTGTTATTGCTTTACCAGTTGAACTTACTGCTTTTAATTTCATTACTTCACACCCATTTCATAATATTTACGGCTTTTCTCCCTAGCCCAATCTGCCTTTTTAAGATGACCTTTCAACGTCATTTCAAATGCGAAGTTTAGTAGCATTTCTGATTTTTGATAGTTGCTCATTACGTCCAACTCCTTTTCAATGGTAGTGGTTTATACGGTGGCAATTTAACTTCTGGCACTTTAAGCATCACTGGTTCCTTTTTCGGACAAAGGTCTCTATGCAATAATTCAATAGCTTCTTTCACCGTTTCCGTAGGAATATCATGATCCTTAGCGAATCTAAGTATGGATGTTGCAAATTCAAATTTTTGTAATGGCTGCTTCATTTAAACCACTTCCTATCTTCCTTTGTAAATATAAGTATTAATGTAACTATGCTGTTTAAAAGAACACCTACAACTAACAATTCAATGTGTTCAATCATATTAATGGTCTCCATGTCTTCACCCATGATATGGCTTCTTCATAATCAAGTTTTCTTAAGTCACGATATGTCGGTACTCCAAACGCATCTCTAAAGTTTCTGTGGATGCAAGGGAACAATTTTTTTAGGTCTAGTCCATTCGGATTGGCTGTTTCGAATACTTTGTACACACGCTTCTTAATCTGCTTCTGCAATGCATTCTGTGCGAATGAATCTATTCTTACGTTGTCTTCTAGCTTGGATAAACGGCCATCGTATTCAACTAGCTTTTCCTCGTGTTCTAAAGTTAGTTTTAAGGCTTCCACACGTTGTTCACGATCTGTAAGTACTTTTGGTTTTCTTAGTTCTTCTTCCATTGCGTTAAATGCTTGAATATATTTCTCTTTGTATTCAGCAGCTTTAGCGCCTGTATAACCAAACACTAGAAATGCTAATCCATCACGTTTAATTAAGTATTTTTTATATGTTCTATTTCTTTCGTCCGTATAATCGATCTCCGCAAAATTGTGGAGATTAAATTCTTCGCTACATTCCAAATTTCTAATATCTCGTAGCACAACATCGTGTCGTTTCCCAAACACTTCTGCTACTGTCAAACTATCTGTGAATACTTGATTGTCATTTACAAAAACTAATTGGCTCATTTTGTTTCTCCTTCTCCTCTATTGACGTTGCTACCGTCTACTAAGCTATTAATCTCATCATTAACCGTCATTGGCTCGGTTCACAGCGCTTTGGATAGTATTTGGTTTATTGTTTTTGTTTCTTTTTTTGTTCTTTTTCATATGCAATGATTCTTGGTATTGAAGTTTTCATAAAGAACTTCACCATTTCTTTCATAGTTTCATCGCTTATGTTTGGTGGATTGATTTTTGTTCCTATCATCTTCACCACTCCTCACTACCTTTAAACGGTACTACTATTTAAAAAAAATTCATCATCATGTTTTCCATCATTAACATTAGGAAGTCTAATCAAATCAGAAGGTATATCATAAAGTTTTGCTGCTTTTTGTAAAACGTGACCAGGAATAGCGGTTTGACCTCGTTCGTATCCACCTAGAGTTTTTTCAGTAATACCAAGTTCTTTTGCTGCTTCCATCTGTTTTAAACCTGCATTCACTCTAGCTGCTGCTAATGATATTTGAAATACTCTGTTCATGCTCTCAACTCCTTTCCTTATTTCTATGTTTTCAATATACTACCTTTAAACGGTATTGTCAATCATTAAAATTAAAAAAAATACCGAAAAAAAGTATTTTGCCTCTTTACAACACTACCGAAAAACGGTAATATTAATGAAGAAAGGAGGTGCAAAAATGGACGAGAAAGAAAATTTAAAACAAATTATGGCGAAGAATATTAAAAAATATTTAGATCGAATGGGGAAAAATCAAACTGATTTGGCTAGAGATTTAAACATTCCAGAAACAACCGTTTCTAATTGGATGAAAGGTAATACATATCCAAGAATAGATAAGATACAATTAATGGCTGATTATTTTGGTATTTATCGTTCTGATCTTACGGAAGACAAGCCTAATAACCTATACTCTACTACTACAGAATTAGTTAAAGTTCCTATTTTAGGGACAATTGCTTGTGGAGATCCAATATATGTAGAAGAAAACTTTGCTGGATATAGATATGAATCACCTGAAAATTTACCGTATGGAGAAATTTATTACCTCGATGCAAAAGGTGATTCAATGGAGCCTACTATTCCAGATGGTTCTTCAGTAATGATTAGACAACAAAGCGATGTAGAAAACGGGGAAATAGCAGCGGTGTTAGTAAATGGAGATACTGAGGCAACTTTAAAAAGAGTAAAAAAACTTGGTGGTCTCGTTATGTTAATGCCAGAAAATCCAGCTTATGAACCTATTATTGTAAACAAAGAAAATCCAGCAAGAATCATAGGTAAAGCAATTAGATTTACAGTCGATCTTTAAATTACTAGCTAGGAATTTAAATTGGGGGAGCGACGGCTCTCCTTTTTTTTGAAGGGAGACAATATTAATGACAGTTGGAATTTACATTCGTGTTTCTACTCAAGAACAAGCAAATGAAGGATATTCTATAGGTGCTCAAAAAGAAAGATTGATCGCCTATTGTGCAGCACAAGGATGGAATGATTTTAAATTTTATATCGATGAAGGAATATCTGCTAAAGATATGAATAGACCAGAATTGCAAAGACTGTTAGATGATGTCAAAAACAGAAGAATATCTATGATCTTAGTTTATCGACTTGATCGTTTTACAAGAAGAGTTAAGGATCTTTATGAAATGTTAGAAATGTTAGAAAAGCATAATTGCTCATTTAAATCAGCGACAGAACTTTATGATACATCCAACGCAATGGGGAGAATGTTCATCGGCCTAGTCGCATTACTTGCACAATGGGAAACAGAAAATTTATCAGAAAGAATAAAAGTAGCTTTAGAACAAAAAGTTTCTGACGGTGAGCGAGTTGGAGCAATCCCATATGGTTTTGATTTAACGGAAGATGAAAAATTAATCAAAAATGAGAAATCAAAAGTTGTATATGATATGATCGAGAAAACATTTAACGGTATGTCAGCAACACAGTTGGCGAATTATCTTAATAAAACTAATGACGATAGAACTTGGCATGTTAAGGGTGTTTTAAGAATTCTAAAAAACCCAGCTATATATGGTGCTACAAGATGGAATGATAAGGTATATGAAAATACACACGAAGGAATAATTTCTAAATCTCAATATAAAAAATTACAGGAAATTTTAAATGATCGTTCTAAACATCATAGGAGAGAAGTGGCTGGTAACTATTTATTTCAAGGTAAACTTTCATGTCCTACATGTAAAAAACCGCTAGCAGTTAACAGATATTTACGTAAGCGGAAAGATGGTACTGAATATCAAAGTACAATTTATAAGTGTAGTTCTTGTTATTTGAAAGGTAAAAAAATTAAACAAATTGGAGAAAAACGTTTTTTGGACGCACTTTATATTTATATGAAAAATATTGATTTAAAAGGCATAGAAATTACGGAAGAACCAGATGAGACCAAACATTTGACAGACCAATTAAAATCATTAGAGAAAAAAAGAGAAAAATATCAACGTGCATGGGCATCAGATTTAATTAGTGATAGCGAATTTGAACAAAGAATGTTAGAAACCAGAGAACTGTTCGAAGAATTAAAACGAAAGTTATCTGAGAAGGAGGAACCTATACAAGTTGATATTGAAGAAATAAAAAATGTGGTATTCACTTTTAATCAAACTTTCCATTTTCTCACTCAAGAAGAAAAAAGAATGTTTATCTCCAGATTTATAAAGAAAATTGATTATGAACTAATCCCCCAACCTCCACAAAGACCAGACAGATGTAAGTATGGAAAAGATTTAGTTACGATTACTGATGTCTTGTTTTATTAATATTTACGTAACGTTATCAGTTGGACCGGTCAGAATTATTAATCCGTGTGCGTGCTTTAGCAAGGAGATTAATTTACGAGAAATATTTGGAAATAAAGAGATGTGATAGATTGGAAGCATATTTTGGTCGGAAAGTATACGAATTACTAAACTCTCATGAGGGTGAGATGGTAAGGTTGAAAGTCGTAAGCCAATATACTGACCTTTGACTGTTGTGGAAATGGATCCATTTTGCGGTTTTCTTCTTTCGCCAATATCCATAGAAGCTGTAAATTTAAAATGAGAGATCAACTTGTCACATTCATTTGCTGAAATTACTAAGTAATTAATTAAATGATTGGCAATTCTAAATTGGAGAACAGATTCCTTCTGTTTTGGGGTTATGTGAATATCAGTAGCATTCTGTTCTACTGCTTCACATATAATACGATTTGCTAGAGCTTCAATCGATAACACTTATATTTAACACCACCTTTATATTTTTCAAATATGTATTTCGACAAAAAAGGGTAAATTCCTTCTTTCTTTTTAATTTTTTTGCTAAATTTAATGTCAGAATATACTTATACAATAGTATTGTCCTTTTCCATCACTACATTGACTAACAATCTTTCCAAGAAGTTCAACAAATCTGTATAAAATGCCAACTCCTATCCATACTATAGATATCAACTATTTTGGGCTATAGCCAAGTGGTAAGGCAACGGACTTTGACTCCGTCATTCGTTGGTTCGAATCCAGCTAGCCCAGTAGAGACCCGTGTTCTGGGTCTTTTTTTGTAAAAAAGCCTCGAGTAGATCGAGGCTTTACCTTTTATTATACATTCATATCATCATGCCGAATCTGTGACTTTTCGATTTGGATGGTTGTATGTTCCATATTAAATTTAGCTTTCAGACGATCAATCGCGACCTGTAGAATTACTTGACTATCACTCTTATCATCAATTAATAAATGGCAGCTTAGTGAATCCAATCCAGAAGTGATTGTCCATATATGCAAGTCATGAACATCGATAACTCCAGCGATTCCTTCCAACTCCTTTTTTACCTCTTCTTTATTAATAGTGGTTGGTGTTCCTTCCATTAAAATATGGATGGACGTTTTTATTACTCCCCAGCCGCTTTTCAAAATTAATAGCGCAACTACAACAGATATGATTGGATCAGCAATATACCACTTAAAGAAAATCATGAGGCAGCCTGCAATTATTGCGCCAACAGAGCCCAATGCGTCACCTAGAATGTGTAAATAAGCACTTCGCAAATTAACATTGCCCTCTACATCGCCTTTTCTCAATAATGCTAGGGCACTGATCATATTCGCTAATAGTCCAATTACAGCTATTATCATCATCGTTCCACTTGAGACAGCAGGTGGTTGGGAAAATCGTTCGATTGCCTCTAATATGATAAAAAAGGCGATAACAAACAATGTAACACCATTAAATAAGGCAGCTAAAATTTCAAAACGATAATAGCCGTAGGTTTTACTCGAAGAGGCAGGTCGTGTGGCGAACCAGATTGCTAGAAAGCTTAAAAAAAGAGAACTTGCATCACTTAGCATATGACCTGAATCTGACAATAAAGCAAGACTATTTGTAAGTAAACCACCAAAAAACTCTAACAGCATAATACCAGTTGTTATGATTAACGCTATAAGTAAGCCCTTTTTATTTCCTTCTCTTATTTCTTCGAAACCATGATGATGTCCATGATGACTATGGTCGTGCCCATGAGAATGTCCCATCTTATCTTCCTCCTGTTTCTAAAAAATGATATTTGCTTGCTTTTTACATGTTTCTCCGTAAATGTTGATAGATATATGCTGCATCATCCCCAACTCCTTGAAGCAGACTGGAAGCTCTATTTGTTTGCCATGGTAATCCTAAAAAATACAATCCAGCAATATTCGTTATTCCCTTCTTATGAATAGGATTTCCGTTTACATTTATTACTTGTGGAATGTTAATCCAACTATAATCATGATAAAAACCGGTAGCCCAGATAACAGTGTTAACTTTTAGTCTGCGTTTATCTATAAACTCAAAAGTATCATCGACAATTCTTTCTGTGCGCGGAAATACTGTTATTGCTCCACTTTTTATTTTTGCTCTTAATTCAAATCCAAAAACTGGGTCTGGTTTCTTCCTTAGCCATTGACCTATTTTGGAATAGGTACTTGCTTTATATATTTTCATTTTCTCAAATAACCAGAAAATACTCTTATTCCCTATATTTTGTGGTAAAAAACGAATTTTATGACCTACTGATAGGTATACCAAATATTTGTCTGAAAGCTCCGCTGCAACTTGCGCCCCTGAATTCCCGGCTCCTACAATTAAAACCGGTCCTTCTTTAATTTGTTTCGGATTATAATATTGCGATGTATGAAGCTGGACTACATTTTCAGATAAACTAGAAGCAAATGAAGGTATCAATGGTTTTTGAAAGGGACCAGTAGCAATAATCACTTTTTTAGCTGCTAATACACCCTCATTAGTAACTACCTTAAAGCCTTCCTTTGTCTTTGATAGTTCCTTTACCTCTGTATTTAATTGAACTGGCAGCGAAAACGTGGTCGCATAATCAAATAAATAGTCTGCTATTTCATTTTTTGTGGGATAGCCATCCAAATCCCCATACAGCGGAAATCCAGGAAGAGAACTGTAAAAACGTGGAGTAAACAAAGTTAATGAATCATATCTCTTTCTCCAGCTTTCACCTATAGATGTTTCTTTTTCTACTATGAGAAAAGATAAGCCGCTTTTCTTTAAAAAGTAACCCATCGCAAGCCCGGCTTGCCCGCCGCCAATTATTATTACATCGTAACTCATAACAACCGTCCTCCATTATATGAATATATGTTCATATATTCATTATAATCTAATTAATAAATCTGTCAATAAAAATTAACAATAAGTTCCACTTCTCTTTTAATAATCTATTTAAAACGTTGCTCATGCTTCATATAGTGAATATGTACAATTTATGAACAAAACATTTGTGAAGTTGTGAACATTTTATAAACTTATCGTTTTAACCATGTTTATGGTAGATTGCTATATTATAATAAAGAAAATTAGTCCTCAGGAGGAACATTTAATATGGAAAATACACTAAAAGTTACAAATGTCTTATCAGATCCAACTCGTTTCTATATTTATCAGTACATTACAAAACGTCATCAAGATGTCACTGTTCAAGAAATAGCGGATGAATTTTCCATCCATCCAAATGTAGCTCGCTTGCATTTATCTAAGTTAGAAGATGTAAGAATGCTACACTCGGAAACAAAAAAAACAGGTAAAGGTGGTCGCCCCAGCAGACTATATCGTTTATCAGATGAAGTTATTCAATTTAGCTTTCCTTTTCGAGATTATCAATTATTAAGCAGCATTTTATTGAAAACGCTTGAAAGTCTTGGAGCAGAGGGAAGCAAAGCACTTTATGAAACAGGAAAAACATTTGGCAAAGAGATGATGGAGCAGGAGATTGCACGTATTACAAACAACACAGCACTATTATCGAATGAGGATAAAATACGTTTATTACAAAATGCTAGTTTAATGACCGGACAGTTACCTGCATTGGAATGGAATGATGATCAAACCTCTTTATATTTTGAAATTTATAACTGTCCATTTAAAGAAGTAGCTGTAGAACATAAGAATAAAGTTTGTACCATGCACCAATCCTTCTTTACAGGAATGTTCGAAGCTTTGTTTAAAGATGTTCAGTTAATCGAGAAACAAAATATTATTACTGGTTGTGATCAATGCGCTTATAAAACGATCGTGCAATAAAAAAAGAGAAGGAGCCCCTTCTCTTTTTTCTCATTTAAAAGCCATTAATATATGGATTATGGTCCATTTCATGCTCAATCGTCGTTTTTCTGCCATGACCGGAAAGCACTAATGTGTCTTCAGGTAAATTCAATAACTTCTCATGGATACTAGTTAGCAATGTTCTTTGATTCCCGCCAGCTAAATCTGTTCGGCCGATACTTTCATAGAAAAGGGCATCGCCTACAAATGCCCAATTCTCCTTTTCAAAATAAAACGTAACACTGCCTGGAGAATGCCCTGGTGTCTCCATCACTTGAAAGGTAAAATCACCGATTGTCATGCTTGGATTTTCATCCAAGAAATGCTCAGCAGGTCTTGTTACAATCGGATTCGGCAGCCTAAATGCTTCACTGCCGTTTAATTTCGGATTAATTAGCCATTCTTCCTCTTTGCTATGTACATATACGGGAATACTATACTCTGTCCGAACATCTTCCACTGCACCAATATGGTCAAAGTGAGCATGTGTTAACAGAATTGCTATAGGAGATAATCCTAACTCCTGAATTATCTTTATTAACTTTTCTCCATTTGCCCCAGGATCTATCACCAAACAATCCTTGTTTTCATTCCATATTAAATAACAATTTGTCTGGATTGGTCCTAAAGGAATTTGTTTATACTCCATCCCATAACCCCTCCTATCTACTCTCTAATTGACTTACAACACGTTCTACTTTATCTTCCATTTTTCTACTAATATCCCGTCTATCATCAATTCGGATATTTGTACAAACACGAACAAGCCCTTTTTCAAAAGGAACTTCATGCATAGCTTGGATTACTTCAAATAAAACAGGAAGCTCTCCCTCAATAATTGTATTCATCGGCGTTAATTGGAACCGAATTTGCCCTTTTTCCTCATAACCCATAAGCACTTTTTGTATATCTGCTACATATGCACTTACACTTGGTGTTTGTGTTCCTACTGGTATAACTGTTACATCTACAATTGCCATTAACTATATTCTCCTTTCAACCGTATATTTAACCATATATAAGACAAAGATACTTGATTATGTTCCATGATTATGATGGCATATTTTTATGCCATCATCAACTATTGTGAATAGTGGTAGAAAATAAGGAGCTAATTTCGCCCGTTTCCATATCCAGCATATTTTCATAATAATAACCAAATAGACAATATTTTCCATCACTCGAAATTTGGATAGGCTGATCCTCTAATTCCATTTCCGTATCTATCTTTTTGCTTTCACCTGTTTCCATATTTATTTCAACAAGATTAAAGCCATCTTGATAAGTTTCCGCATTACCACTATTTTTGGGAACAAAAGTAAGAAATTTATTCTCATAAAAAGCATAGTTTGGTACTAACCAATTGGAAAATTTAGATAATCTAGGTAAGCGGACACTTCCTTGCTTCTTTAATTCAGAATCATAAAAGGTATAAATGGCTTCCTCTTCTTTAGATGAACTGGAAAGAGTAAGGAGATAACCATTTTTCTCTTCTATAAAATAAATATCAGGTACGTCCCATTCTTTTTCTTCTTTTGTTTCCAAATTGAAAATTTTAAGAGGGGCGTAAAAGGAAGGGGAGCTTTGGTCCCACTCTAAATACATTACTTTTTCCTTTGATTGCCATTGGGGAAAGGGCGTAGACACAGGAAAATCACTTAATTCATTTTCTTGAATATCCAATACAGATACTTTACTTTCCCAATCCTTGGTGAAAGTAGTAATTAATAGTTCATTTTCACTATAAGGATTCCACGCAAAATCTGTTTCATAGCTTTGCAATTTTCTAGTAAGCACTTCATTTCCCTTCATATCAATGATATGAATTTCTCCTTCTTCATCAGAAAGAGCATTGTATATTAAAAGTTGATTTTTATTGAGTATCACATTTGACAATTCTGTTACCGATTCATATAAAGGAATATGCTTTCCAGTATAGATGTTATAAGTGTAAATTTTATTAACACCCTCTACTTTCGCCGAATAACAAATTGTATCATTCTTTATCCAGCCATATACTTGCTCAAAATCTCCTTCAACTGGACTAATAGGAGGAAGCATCGTGTTGTTATTGATATTTTTGTCCTTCGCTTCATTTTCACTGGCTGAATTATTCTGTCTTGGTACACAGCCAGACAGAATAAGTGTGAAAAAAGTGAAGAGAAGAACTATTCCTAGTGTGTTTCTCTTACCTAATGGAAACATTTTTCACACTCCTATACTACTTTTCATGTTTTATTTACTCTATAGAATAGTAACATAAAAAAGCCGATTTTTTCGGCTTTTTTTCAAATACGCTTTGATATTTTACTAAAATGAGAAATATTCCTCCATAATAGGTGCTTATTTACACTCCATACATTTCATCTACTGTAAATCTACAAATATAAAGACGCTAAGAAAATCGTTGATGTGTCATGATAGATTTCAGTAAATTGGGATAGAGGAAGAGGATTTATCCCTTTTCCCAACTCTAATGTAAATCCTGGCTTTCTAAATTCTTGAATAAACCAATCTTTATAACCAGCATGACTATCTACATTTTGAATGGCTTTATATCCACTCACTCTATAAAATTCATTTGCTATCGTTTGCGATTCTGCTGGCTCTAGCCCTTCATAGCCCCAATAAAATTCTTTTCCTTGCGTATGCAATGCTATTAAACAGTCAAAATTCTCTTTATGCGCAAGCTTCGCCATCACTTGAGCCTCAGGTTCAGACAATGGCGTGTCTCCCGGATAATCTCTTGGTGCTGGCGATTTTGGTTCTTTCCTTTCCTTTTCAATTTCCCAATTTGCCGGAAATTGATTATTCAAATCAACCCCACGGATATTTGCCTTCCAGCTAGTGAAATCAGTGCTTCCACCATTTATCGAGAATAATTTCTCCTTCTCTTCTTCTGGAGGACCATTTAAGACCAAATTAACTCCATCTGGATTGACCATCGGTACAATGGATAAGTCAACAGACTGATATAATGGCATTGTATGAACACGATGAATATTTGTCCCATTCGTTAAAGATAATAAAAAATCATTCAAAAACACCATTAAAATCGGCGTAGTAATCCATTCATTGGCATGGAATGATGCATTTATATGAACCTTTTTTGTACCTTTTCCTATTCTAATTTCCTCAATATTATGTCCTAATACACTTTTACCAATACTCTTCACTTGAATGAATGGAAAAATTTTCTTTAATCTAGTTAGATCGACTTGCAAGGAATGATAATCATACTTTTTCTTTCCCTGTACTATTCTTCCAATAATGCGATTTGGAATATAAATTTCATCGCCTACTTGAAGATTATTCGGATTTACATGTTGGTTTATTAATAAAATACTATCCACTGAAATATTTCTTACTCCTGCCAATTTCCACAGAGTTTCTCCCTGCTTTATCTTATGAACCTGTAATTCAAATCCAGGTATTTGGATAGTTTCTGAAGCTGCTAATTTATTCGGATTAACATGAGGATTACTGTCTAAAATAAGATTCAAGGGAACCATAAAAAGCTGACTATAGTACCAAAGTGTATCTCCTGGTCTCAATTTAATCTCCATATGCCCACTCCTCTCCCTATATATATATGAACCGCACTAAAAAACATTACTTATGGTACTTTTTCTTATTCATAAAAAAAGCTTTGTGACAAAGTAGGTATTTCTACATTTATCACAAAGCTCCATCAATCTACTCTTTTTTATTCGCTTCTTCCACTATCTCAAGCATCCCTTTTTCTTTATCATAGAACCGCAATAAGTCTCCATAAATAATACTATCAGAATACTGCAATTCTAAATTCGCCTGCTCTATATAAGGCTCACACCCGTCTCCATTGACTGCTTCTCCAGTTGCTCGATCATAACAAACTTCTTTCGTATACACATAATCATTTGTGATAAAGCTGCCATCTCGTAAGACAACAAACGGATCCTTGTTATCAGAGAAAAGATCAGATCCAAATTGAATATCATTTTTTGTCTCGATCCCGAGCAAATGAAGAAGAGTCGGCTTGATATCCACTTGACCAGATACTGTTGACAATGTTTTCCCTTCCATTCCTGGAATATGGATAACAAAAGGCACTCTTTGTAATTGAGTGCTTACAAAAGGAGTCACTTCTTCTCCTAATAACTCACTCATTGCTTTATTATGATTTTCCGAAATGCCATTATGATCTCCATACAGTACAATAATGCTATTTTCATAGAGACCTTCTTCTTTTAGTTTCTCAATAAAATTTTTCAATGCTTCATCCTGATAACGGACAGTAGGAATATAATTATTCAGTGTTTTACTGCCGGTTGTTAATGGCTCGATAAATTTGTCTTCCTCTTCTAACTCAAAAGGAAAATGATTTGTCAGCGTAATAAATTTACTATAAAAAGGCTGCGGCATTTCTTTTAAATGAGCGATTGATTGCTCGAAGAAGTCAATATCCTTCAGCCCCCAGCCAACAGAGTTTTCCTCATTCACCTCATAATCATTAATCTCATAAAATCGTTGGTATCCTATACTTTGGTACATAATATCACGATTCCAGAAACTCTTATTATTTGCATGTAAGGAAGCTGTGTAATATCCATTTTCATTTAAAATTTCAGGAGTTGCCTGATATTCATTTCCAGAATGAGTAAAGAAAACAGCCCCTCTACTTAATGGATACAATGAATTTTCCACAATGAATTCCGAATCTGAAGTTTTCCCTTGTCCAGTTTGGTGGTAGAAATTTTCAAAATAGAAGCTCTGTTTAATAAAATCATTTAAAAATGGTGAAATTTCTTCGCCATTAACTTCTCGATTGATTGTAAACGACTGAGTAGACTCTAGACTAACCATGATTACATTTTTACCTTTAGCAATACCAAACATGTCCTTATTTGGTTCTGTATAATTTGCCTGATTATAATTAACCATATCTGTTAATTCACTGCCATCTGCAAATGCTCTTTGTGCAGAAGTCTTTGTTTGCAGAAAAATATCATAAAGTTGATAATTATATGTTCCAATATTTTTCACTAAAAGCTCTCTATCAAATGTTCGAGTTAACAATTGCGTTCTTTGCGTTTCTGCTAAACTTAGATTAAAAAAAGCTAAGCTTATCGTAAGTAAATAGAAAATACTCTTGTGAACTCTTGTGTATTTCGGAATTTTTACAAAGGCTGGTTTCTTTTTCATAATGACAATGAGCAAAATAATATCAACAAAGAAAAGAATATCCGTAACATGGATTAACTCTCTAATACTACTTCCTAAATCACTCATATTACTTGTTTGAAATAAAAGCGGCAGAGTTAAAAAATCTGTATAAACTCGATAAAAAACCACATTTGCGTACAAAACAAACGAGAGAATCAGACTTGAAATTAATATATATCTCTTTTGATTTTTTTCTGAGAAAAACATGGATATTCCTAGTATAAATAATATGGAACTTAAAGGATTAATGATTAATATGAATTGTTGAATCCAATTTTCAATTTTAATATCAAAGCTTGTAATATAGGCAATATTTGTTTTAATCCATAGTAAAACTGTTGCAATCGTTATAAGTGACAGCTTTGACCACTCCAATTTTTTCTTAAACAATGGTGAATCCTCCTAACTATTGATCAAACAAAATCTCGAAAATTATCACTTTACACATTTTACAATATTTTTATTATATAAAGCTAATCTTTATGAAATTTTAATCTAATTTTCATCTTTGTGTATTATTATAATAGCTTACTCTTTTTTAAACGTCCAATCAGACGAAAAGTTTCAGAAATTTTATCGTAATTATTCCTATCATTTAAAATACCTAAAAAAAATCTCCTTCCAAACGGAAGAAGATTTTTTTCATTCTTAATAATCCTATCTATTTGTACCTAGCTCGATTAACTTTTAGCCAACCACGCAGCACCAATTACCCCTGCTGTATTTCCAAGAGTCGCAACATCAATGACAGTTGACTCTGCTACACTTTTAAAGGAAAATTTCATAAAATTCTCTTTTACAGGATCTAACAGGACATCTCCAGCTTTTGATACTCCTCCACCTATGACAATTTTCTCAGGATTTAACGTATTAGCAATATTTGCTAACACTAGCCCTAAATGAAATGCAACAAATTGAACGATTTCATTAGCTAATTCGTCCCCTCCTTTAGCTGCATCGAATACATCTTTTGCTGTAATCGCCCCTTCTTGATCTAGTAACGAATGAAGCTCGCTTAATGTATGTCTTTCCGCTAATCTTTCTTTCGTTAAACGAACAATTCCCGTTGCAGATGCAATCGTTTCTAAACAGCCAGTTTTCCCACAGTTACAAGGAGCTCCATTTTCCACAATTGCAGTTAGATGACCTATTTCACCAGCAGCTCCTTTAACGCCTTGCACAATATCTCCATTAATAATAACGCCTCCGCCAACACCAGTCCCCAGTGTTACGCAAACTAAATCCTTTGCTCCTTCTCCAGCTCCCTTCCACATTTCACCTAAAGCAGCACAGTTAGCATCATTATCAATCGTTACTGGCAATCCTAAATCTTCTTCAAGGCGAGCCTTTAAAGGAAAATTATCGGGCCAGCCTAAATTTACCGTATTAAAAATAATTCCTGTTTCATAATCAAAAGGACCTGGCGCACCCATTCCTGCACCTAAAACATCCTCTTTCGAATGACCTAATTCCTTCAATTTAGCATCAATGGATTTTGCAATATCAGATGTTATATTTTTCCCTTCCTCAGAATTATCTGTCGGGATTTCCCAATGATCAATTAAATCGCCATTTAAAGATAAAAAAGCAATTTTCACCGTTGTTCCGCCTAAATCTATTCCAGCTACCCATTTTTCTTGCATCACACATTCCCCCGATTTCTCTTATCCTCTAAGTATTGTATTTCTTGATTAAGCAGTCGCATAGCAGAATCGAATTCTTGTTCTTTTATTAATTGAGATTGATATAATTCTTTAATTTCGGATTTCATTAATTGTAAATCGCCTACTCGATCTCCAACATAAATGATTGTCCCGTACTTTTTTAAAAACTGCTGCACGTCATAAATTGTTTGCATGGTACCCCTCGATTTCATTCTTTTTCTATCCACTGCAAAGGTTTGCATAAAGTGATAAATTAATCGTTTTCAAATTAAGTATAAAGGATACGGACTGTTTCCTCAACAGCAGATTCTTTTCCCTTATTAGGAAAGTAAATATATGTTTAAAGCTAGAAAACAAAAGATATTCCTACCTCTTTCTTCTTTTATCATAATTTTCTTTTCCATACATATATTTAAAGAAGTATAGATGAGACAGGCTCATATTTTGAGCATACTTAACATGGAGCGGTGAAAATAATGAAAAAAGATTTTATTCGTTTAAGTCTTTCTCTTATTATCCTTATTTCTATTTTCTATATTTTTCAACAAAAGCAGATTGCTAAGGAAAGTATTACCTATTTTCCGATTGATCCTACTGTCACTTTTCCGAAAGCAAACACAACTCTTACTTTTAGTAAAAAAAGATTTGATGAATACAGTATTCTTTGGGAGAGCCATTCATCCATTAATAAGGTCGCATATTTACGGCAGGATATGAGCTTACTGTATGCAAATGGAAAACTAATAAACACAATGGGAGAATGGAAACAAAACACTTTGGAGCTTTCAGGAAAAAAAACAATCGTGGAAAGAGAAAGTAACTTTTTACAAGCAATAACTTTTCATTATGCGGAAATACACGATAGTAGTGAAAGAATTTTCAGTTCACAAAAAACTTCCACGGACAACTTATATATTATTAACTCCAAGTTTGAAAATGCTCCCCTAACTTTTCATACTGCCAGTAACTTAACAGAAAAGGATTGGGCAAAGACCTTAGAGAAAGAAGCATTAAACAATGTAGAGTATGCTTATCTTCAAGTATTAAAAAAATTCCATATTTCACCTGAGCAATATCATACAAAACTATTACTTACAGACTTAATCAACTATAACGATGCACCTCTCCCGAACTTTTCAAAAGAACAAAGCGCAAAAATAATTGGACAACTAACAGAGGGGCTCTATAAAAATTATTTTCTTGGAGTTATAAAAGAAGATGGAACCATTGCTGATCCCATCGGTAGTTCTATTCCTGTATTATTAATTAATGATAACCATCTTCTTATCTTATTTACAACAGTAGATGGTGAGGCAATTGTTTTAAGACAACAAATATCTACTCTTTAATTTTATCCCATAATAGAAGATATTTAGAATTGTTTTCGTCCAACTTTATCGCTGATTGTAAATACTTCCTTGCTTCTTCCAAGTTCTTATTATATATACTTACAACCGCTAAATTATAATATGCTTCATGAAATTCTGGATTTATCGCGATTGTTTTTTGCAGGTTCTTCTCTGCATCATTTAGATTACTCTTCTTAAGTTGAATATAAGAAAGTAAAAAGTAGTAATCTTCATTATTCTTTGGTTCCAGTTTCTCCAAAGCCAATTCAGCCTGATGAAATTTCTCATCATGGATATAATCATGGATCAGCATATAGGCTGATTGTTCTTGTCTTTGCAATACATCTTGATGGAATGAATAAAGGACACCTATTCCCAAAAGCAGTATAGTAACAAAGGCGGCACCAAGCTGGATTTTCCAGTTTTTTTTCTTTGGAAAATGAACAATCGCTGTGGCTAAGAAGCCGCCTATCAAACCACCAATATGTCCTGCATTATCGATTCCTTGTATAGTAAAACCAAAAATAAGATTGATAATTATGATGATAATGACATTCCAGCCCATTACACGAAAAAATAGCTGGGGAAAGCGCCACGCAAAATAAAGAAGTGCACCAAAACAGCCAAAAATCGCGCCGCTTGCACCAGCCGATAAAGACGGACTTAATAAATAACTAGCAAATACCCCACTAAACCCAGCAAATAAATAAATAAACATAAATCGGCTCGATCCAAAAATCCGCTCAATTAATGGTCCAACATAATATAGAGCAATGGAATTCATAAGTAAATGCAAAATACCAATATGTAAAAAAACAGGTGTTACAAATCGCCACCATTCCCCATTGGCAATTAAATAATTTACTTTTGCTCCCCATTTAATTAACGTTTCACTGTTTGTACTTCCGCCACTTAATTCCATTAAGAAAAATACAATCACTTGAATAGCAATGAAAAAATACGTGATACATGGTTTTCCAAAATTAAATAACTGTCTTTCTTCTTTTTCATTTTGTCTTAAGCGTGTAAAGATAGCATCTTTATATTTTTGAATATGCGTTTCTCGCTCTGCTTCCGTTTCTGGCATACCTTTTAATTCTGCTATTTTATACTCTCCTATTTCCCAGTCTTGGACGGATCGATCAAGAAGAACTGTTTCAATTTGTATTTTTTTATTTGGGCTTAAAAATACTGGATTGATAATATGTTCATATGAATCTACAGGCGGATAAGCAGATATATAAATGCTCACCACCCTAAGGGAACGACTATGCAGCGAACTTCTTATCCTTTCAGCATTTAACGCTGTCCTTTCTATATCCCTGCTTAACCAATTACTCCAGTTAATATCGATTTGAAATAAGCGAATAACGGGAGATTTTGATTTATTCTCTTGAGCCTCTAGCCATATTTCTTGTTGATCTTCTGATAAGTAGATAATTTTATACTGATATTCATTTACTAGTATATGGATGATTCTCCAATACTTATAATGTTCTAGCTCCATCTGTTCTCTCCCTACTCTCCGAACATCCTGAAAGGTAATGACACTATATTCTTCAAGTTCTTAAAAATAGTTGCTTTTTAAGGAAATACGCTTTCTATGTAACAATACTATATATGTTTCTTTTTTCCTTCATTTCATTTAAATGTCACAAAATCCATCTTTCATTTTAGCTTATTTTATGTATTTTATAAATGAAAGTGACATTCGACAAGCATATCGCTTGAAGATATGAACGTTATTATTTGTTATTACCTTTTTAAAAAGATTAAAAACACATTTGGTAAAAGGAAAAAAGGATAGAACAAAAGTAACCAATTGGTACCATTATGTTGCGGACACTCTGTGTATACCTTCTCCCTTTTGGGATCTATTTATCATATTTTCAAAAAATCCAATTAAAGATATTTGATATATGAACAAAATCTTGATATTATCCATTTGAGAACGAACGTTCGAATAGATATTAAGATAGCAATTATTTAACACTATGTCAAAGGATATCAACCAATTACCGTATACAAAAAGCGGAAAGTCTTACTGTATCAAATAAAAATCTTTAAAATTTAACTATGAGGTCTTTTATAATATGTATGTAACGATTGCAGATTTTATTAGAGAATGGAAGCGGGAGGCAGAGCTGACTCAAAAGATTTTAGAAGGTTTAACCGATGATTCTTTACAGCAAAAAGTCTCCCCTGAAGGTCGTACATTAGGAAGACCGGAATATTTAGCTCAAATTCGGGCAGAAAATAAATGAACTAGATAATGCAAAAAATATTCCTGCTGCAGCTAAAGAAATAACCGATACATTTAAACTTCTCGGTTCTACTGCAATCAAAGTGATAGAAGAACAATGGACAGACGAATCCTTGAAGGAAGTGCAATCAGCCTTTGGCAGAGAAGAAACAAATGCTCAAATTTTAATGGGGCTCATTAAGCATATTGTTCATCACCGTGGACAACAAGTTACAATTCTGATGCAGCAAGAGTCAAACCATTTGGAGTTTATGGACCATCAAAGGAAGGTTGGATTCTTGTAGGACTAGACAAAGACAATCCACCACTTTAACAGTTCAAGAAGATATCCTTGTAATACTAAATGTACACCTTGGCATAGATTAGCAAGACAGCTGAGTTTCGGCAGTCTAAAAGCAGAGCATAGGATTAACATGACTTGTGTATTCAAGCTTACAGTAGCTGCCCCTTACACTTTTAGAAGCCAATAAGCCAAACAATTACGTTACTTCTTGTAATTGTTCGGCCTTATTTTTGTGCAGGCTACTTATTCCCAGCTCATTTAAACGCTATTTTCCGTCGTATCTGTTCTTTTTTATTCATTGATAAATCGTATTTTGCGAACGTCCAAAAACAGAGTTCATTGTCATTCTTTTTACACTTGGAATATTCATTAATATTCTAACTGCATATTTACGAATAAATGGACTTCTTAATACCGTATTAATGACACGATACCGTTTTTGAAATAAATAATATCCACCTAAAACAATTAGTAAAATGGAGAATACTTTTGACATTTTTGAAATCCCTCCTACTAACTAGTTTGGTAATAATATTATTTTTTATCCGTGTAAACGAATGAAAATGTTAATGTATTGACGTGATTAAAATTATTACAAAAAGAAAAATATATATATCAACGCAGCTAAGAAGCCGGAAAGAACATTTACCATATCATTATTAAAAAGTGCAAAACCCTTTATTTTCACTAAGTTAGTGTGACATTCTACTTTTGATTCAACTATTCGACCACAAACAGGACATTTATATTCCACTTGTACAAAGGCACCTAAAAGAGTATCCACGATATTACCTAAGAATCCAAATACAAGGATGACAAAAAAACTACCAAACTCCAAAGCAAATAAGAAATTCGCTGTTAACGCTATTAAGAGTGATCCAGCAAATGCAGCAATTGTTCCTAGGACACTGACTGCTCCAGATGTTCCAGTGGCCGCTTGTTTAAACGTTCGAACAGAGATTGGCTTTTTCTTGCTTAAGGATCCAATCTCTGATGCCCATGTATCCGAGTTGGCAGCTGCAAGAAGTATGGCGAATACACTAATCCAAACTGATTCTTTTGCAAAATAATAGATGATACCAACAATTGCTGCAAAACCTCCATTTGCCATAACTTGCCATGCATCTCGTTGTGACCCTTTTTTGGTTTTGTCCTCCATCGCTTGTTTAGTTTTGCTTTTATATTTTGAAAGCATACTAGAAGAAACAAAAAATACTCCTAGAACTACTAATCCTTTAGAGCCAAATCCTAGCGCAATTCCGCTCCCAACAAAAAAAGCCGCAATTGCACCACTCATCGTTAATGATCTGCGTTTATATGCCAAATAAGAGACAAATAAAATGACTACTGCATACATCATACTACTCATTTGCGTAAATAATTCCTTCATTTGTAATTATTTTCTGAACAGCTAAATCATGATTCTCTACGGGAATTTGCTGCTGTATTTGCATAGAAAATGCTAGTGATATTGTTTGTCCATCATAATTTTGCAAAAAGCGGTCATAATAACCGCCCCCAAATCCTAATCTATATCCTTTTGGCGAAAAAGCTAATCCAGGAACAAGAAGTAAATCAATTAGTTTAGAATCTGTTGGTTTCGTTTTTTCTATAACTGGTTCAAACAGGTTACTATAAACCGATTCAAGTTGATTAAATTGCTCTAATTCGCGAAAAATCATTTGTCTAGATGCAGGGATGCACTTGGGAACACTTACTTTTTTGCCTAATTGCCAAGCTGTACGAATAATTTGGTATGTATCCACTTCAGGAAATTTGGAAATGGTAATCCCTATATGACTAGCAGAAATAAAGGAAGCATCATTATATAATTGGGAAGCTATTTGGTTGGACATATGCTCATATTGTGGTTTATTGATTGATTGGAGTTGTTTTATCATATCTGATCGGAATTGTTTTTTTTCCTGCATTTTATGTACACCTTCCTTACATTTTTCGTTATAAATATGAAAAAAACAGAAGGGATATCCCCCTTCTGCTTATTTTGTTTCACGATGAACTGTAGTACGTTTTTCTCTTGAGCAATATTTTTTTAGCTCAAGACGATCTGGATTATTTCGTTTATTTTTTTTAGAAATGTAGTTACGATCACCACATTCAGTGCAAGCTAACGTAATGTTTACACGCATGTTTATTTCCCTCCAAACTATAGGTTGCTAGTTCGTGCATACGACTTTTATATGATAACATCTTTTGTTAGGAAATGCTAGTACTTGTTTTCATTAGAATATGATTCATATCTAAAATATCCTTTTTTTCTGTCCCCATAATGGACCAAGCGCGACTAATACCAGTTGATTGAGGCATTACCTCCATATTTAAAGAAAAAATACTTACACTGGAGCCTTTTGCCATAGGCTGATATTTGAGGGTACCATTTTGATTATTGCTCCAAATATGATCAGTGTGCACATTCCAGAGAGGTTGTACGGTTCTCTGTTCCATGCAGCTTGAATTATGTTCTCCATTTACTAAATATAGCTGTTCCTCAATGGAATGATAGATGACGTTTTCCGTAGGTGATACAAAAGAAAGATGATTATGAAAAGCTTTTGGAAAATAATTCAAAACTAAAACTTTCATTTTTTTCGGTTCTTGAGAGTGATTTCTGACGAAAATCTCATTGTATTGAATTTTTGAGTGCTTGTGTATTTGTTTTACATGAACGGAAATAGAATGTTCTGGTATTAATTTTTCATAACCATTTTGAATCCAATACGTTTTTCCATCAACCCAGATTCCAGGAGTTGTCGTTATTTTTTTTACTAATAACTTTCTTTGAACACTTTGATAGTCTTTTTGTAAATTGGCCTCAATTTTCATTCTTCCTTCACCTACTCTAATATTTTTAATTAGAAATGGATTCCTTCACCTTTGCCTGTACAATCAATTCATCAAAAATTCTTTTTGTCTCTTCGCCAATTCGATTCCAGCTAAAAAGCTGGCTAACTAATATTTGCCCTTTCTTACCAATTTTTTTACCCACGGCTGGATTTTCTACTAAATACTCGATATTCTTTACTAAGTTTTCTGCATTATTTGGCTCCATATATAGTCCTGTTTCTCTATCCTTAATGATTCCTTTTAAGCCGCCTGTCTGGGATACAATTGTTGGAATAGCGAAAACAAGGGATTCTAATGCTACGATTCCAAAAGGCTCATAGGAACTCGGTATAACAACTATATCTGCTAGTGCATAGAGTGCATTCTTCTGTTCTTCCTGCAAATACCCTATTAAGTGAACACTTTCTGCTAATTGATGTCTTTCAATAAATTGTTGATATTCATCATACATCGGACCGACTCCAGCAATAACAAAACATAGATCATTTCGCTTTTTATGCAACTTTCTTGCTGCTTCTAATAAAGTTCCAAAGCCTTTTTCTTTTACCAATCTCCCCATAGCAAAAACCACCTTTTTGTTGTCCTTTGAAAAATTTTCAACCGGAGCAGCCGATATAGCTTCCTTCTTCAAGATTTCTACTCCATTGGGAATGATATTAATTTTCGTTTGTTCTACTTCAAAAATTGTCATTAACTCATTCTGCATATATTCGCTGCACACAATTAAAGAATCAGCTGTATCTATTAACTGGCTTTCTTTCCTATGGATAAATTTCTGCATTTCTGTATAGATACCACCGTTTCTTCCATGCTCTGTTGCATGTATGGTGGCTATTAAAGGAACATTTAATTGATTCTTTAAAGAAATAGCAGCTGCACCTACTAACCAATCATGTGCCTGCACTAATTCAAATGTTGTGTTCTTTCCTATCTCTATTGCTTTATCCCACATTGCTAAATTTAAGCCGCCAATCCAGTGAATAAAGTTTTGATCTTTACTATAAATTGGCTTGACCCGATAAACAAATAAGCCAGCCTGTTCTTCTACGTCTTCGGGATTTTTATTCATCTCTTGTGCTGTAACAAGATGAACTTCATAGCCATTTTTTATTAAGCTATTTGTTAACCCAACTACATGAGCACCAAGACCACCAACTATATTGGGCGGATACTCCCAAGATAAGATTAAAACACTCTTCTTGTTTGTCGGTTCCTTTTGAGACCGAACCGGTTTATGGATCTGTATCGTTGTATTTAAAATTGGATATTTACTTTCTCTTAAGGAAAGCCAGTCTTTATCGATTGGTCCTTTCCAATAACCGTTTAATTTGTTTGCCGCTTCTAGATGGTTTGTTACTTCTTCACTTGTCCAATTATTATCTTGATAAAGGAGAGCGCTTAATAACAACCATTCCTTTTCCATCTGCTTCTGTACTCTATGAGTTGCTGGCGGTAAAGAAATTTGTCTCCATTCATGAAGCTCTCTTTCCAAAAATGCTAAAGCAGCATAGGAAGAACGATGTTTAACAACCTCTTCTCTCCCTCTGCGCTCTAAGAAGGAAGCACAGAGATGGACACAATCCATTCCTTGACTGAATTGCTTTATATATGTTTCAGGCGTAATATGAACCATATAGCCTTCATCATTTAAATAACGAATACTTTTATTCAACTCGTCTTGTATCTTTACATAATCAGCTAAATCAATTGGGAAAGTTAAAATGGACTCATTTATGTATGGAGGATAGGATTCTAGCAAATCTAAGATCCATTTATCCCATACTTGTTTTGTTGCTTTCTCCTCTTTAAAAAGTTGATACAGCTTTTCTTCTACAGGAAAGAACACAATATTATGTGGTGATTCAACCGCAATACCTGTATCACTCGGTAAAGGATCACTATGATCGATTGTCCTACTGTTTAGATAGCTATAAGAAAAGTTCTCTTTTTTCAAATATAAATCTAAACCAGGTGAAAAATTTCCTTCTGGAAACCAAAATCCTGTCGGCCGGTAGTCTAAATAATCATCTATAATGGATAAACCTAACTCTATTTGTAATTGAATACCTGTACTTGTCGATACATTTGATAAAGGCGAAAAGGAAGCGGGACTTGCCAGCAATTCGATCCGCTTTTCTTGGAGAAGCGATTTAAGAACCTTCAATAGATTTGTTTCTTTATCTATCCAGAAAGAATACAATTCATCATCGGGATAGTATTTTTCTAAAAATTCTGTTATTTCTTCTCGAAATGACTGCGCATCAAGTTGTTCGAGATAAATTGGCGGAACAACAATTTGAATGGTATATGGAAGTTGATTCTTTTCTGTTTCGAAAAGAAACTTGATAAAGTTAATAGTCTCCGCATATAATTCCTTTTTCTTCTGTTTATCTTTTGAAAAATAGTTCATAAAAGGAATCTTATTAATTACAATCAGTTGAAAATAGGAACCATTCATTTCTTTTTCACATCCTCTTGCTCTTCTAATTCATAATAGCTATAGGTGCTTACGTGTTCAATCCAATTTGGGACAGAAACATCCCCATTCTCCCACTCCTGTAAATCCTTTGCTAATTGGCCTGTTTGGTTATGTGCAGTTCTCGGTGTATGCAAGGGATTTGACTGTAATATCGGTAAAAAGGATTGATACACATCCAGAACCCCAATTTCGAAACAAAAACTTCTATTGGGTGATAAGTCTTGTAACACCACTGATTCTTGCCTATTTTCAACAGGCAGAATGCGAGAATTATGCGCATTTCTTCCATTATAGATAATACTAGTTATATCATTAATCTTTACTGCTAGCGAACAAGTTTCCGGATCAATATCATAATAAGTTGAAATTAACTGCCATTTTCCTTCGGGAATTCTCCAAAATACTAATGCAGTGTCTTCCGATGTTAACCAAGCTTCCATCCCATTTTTCTTTGCTAATAAATCCACGCTTGTCCAAAAACTTTCCGTTATATATGATTCCTGCTTTTGCATTTGGATTACATTCTTTTGCTCCTCGGCTTGTCCAGCATTCCCATGATGTTCTTGTTCCTTCACATATTTTTTCCATTGGTATTGTACTTTTCCTACAGTTGAATTTAGTTCGATGGCAATTTTCCGGAAAGACAGTCCTTTACGTCTTAAATTTACAATTTGTTCAATCAATAGAAATTGCACCTCTTTCTAAATTTTATTTATCCAATGTCATTTAATTGCTGTGGTGTATGATCGCAATTTACTAGTATATGCATACAAGATTCCATTTAGTTCGCAATTTATATTTATTATGTTACCACTGAATGGGCATTGCCACAACGAACAGATTTTGTCGGAATATGCTTAAACTTACGTACATTTATTGTAATAGAGCAAAAAAATTTTTTTTGCATTTTTCCATTAGCTAATACAACATCGATTCGACATATGTTTTTAAAAATTCAAGATGAATTACGACATATTCTTAACTGTTTCGCAGATCTATTCGAATATTGTCATCCACAATCTTGATTTAATAGGAATTAACGATAGATAATGATAAAATATCTTTAGCTTGCTTTGTTCTTCTTTAGGTCTCTTATTATTTATATCATTTGAAATGAAGATTTTATTCTGAGGTGAATTATGTTAATTGTAATGTTAGTAATTATAGGAGTTTCTTTATTCCTTCTTATTCTGTCTCTTTTCCTTCGTGATCCCATTAAAGATTTACGAGAGGAAATAGATCAGCTTTCCCTTCAACAAGTACAAGAGCTATACAAAATAAAAAAGAAATTAAAACTATTAGAAGAAGAGTTAATGATCGGTGAGGAAGATTTTTCTTTAAAGCCATCTTCTACCCTAAAAAACCCATCCGCAATGGAAATGGATAAACCACAGCCCATTCACGCTATTATTAAAAACCAAGTCTGGACCCTTGCAGCTAGCGGAGTACCGATTGAGCAGATTGCCAATCAATCTTCCTTATCTATCACTCAAGTTCAGCAAATTATAAAGGAAAGGGTCGAAAAGTAACTAAATGAAAAAGCATAGTTTACGTTCATTTGCCATCGGAATGCTCCTTTCAGCAAGCATTATTGGTAGTTTTTATTACTATCTCGAAAATAAAGGTCAAGAACATGCAACGATTAGTGTATCTGAAGCAACATCCTATCTACAAAAAAAGGGTTTTACTGTGTTAGCAGAGGATGAATATAATAATTTACAAAAGCAAATAGCAGAGAAGAAACAAGAACAAGCAAAATCAGCAGCAAAAGAAAAGAAACAGGAAGAGCCAAAAGAAGAACAACATGAGAACATTGCCTATACGTTAAAAGTTAAAAGTGGTATGAGCATCTTTCAAATTGCTGAGTTATTATATAAAGAAAAAATCGTCAAAGATCAAGAAGAGTTTGAAACATACTTAATTGATAATGGCTACCATACCAAAATTCAAGTTGGCAGCTTTCCTTTAACTAGTGACATGAGTCATAAAAAAATTGCCGAAACTCTTACGAAATAAACGAACTGGAACATACTTAAATAAGTAATCTAAAAGGTCGAACAATCCATATTTAGCTATTAAGTATAAATGAAGCACACTAATTAGTTAAAAGCTATGAAATAATGAAACCCCAAATACTATAGAGATGTTGTTAGTATCTCCGTATAATATTTGGGGTGAAGTCCTTTGTTCCGGTCTTTTTTATTTACCAATCATATTGTCTGCCTTTAACTAAATAGAAAATATTCTCAGCTATATTAGTTGTATGATCTGCTGCTCTTTCTAAATAACGACAAACAAATGTCAATTGCGAAATTTGCTGTAAATACTCAGGTTTATTTTTACTAATTTCTAAAAGCTCCACAAACGCTTGTTTATTTAAACCATCTACCTCATCATCCATCTCCGCGATTTTTCGAGCTAGTTTTGTGTCTTCTTTATTATAAGCATTTAAGGATAAGCGCAGCATTTCATTAGTAATCTCTAACATTTTTTTTACAAGAATGATTGGTTTCACTAAGTCTTGATTCCCAATTCGAATAGTAGCTTTGGCAATATTAACGGCAAAATCTGCGATTCTTTCAATATCGGTTGCAATCTTAATTCCAACAATAATACGTCTTAAATCAATTGCTACAGGTGCCTGCTTCGCAATTAATAGAATAGCAAAGTCATTTATTTCTTCATACAAATTATCAGCCTTTACATCATCATCAATAATTTCTAAAGCCATTTCTATATTTTGTGTTTCAAGTGCTTCTAACGATCTTTCAAGTGCTTGAATCGAAAATTCACCAAGCTCTGTCAGTTTCTCTTGCAATTCCTTAAGCCCTGCTTCAAATTTCTCTCTAACTGGCATAGTAAGATCTCCTTTTTTTGAATTCAGCTTAAATAATTATCCAAATCTACCTGTAATATAATCTTCTGTTCTTTTATCCTTTGGATTAGAGAATATTTTATCGGTTACATCAAACTCTATTACTTCTCCATTTAAGAAGAATGCTGTTTTATCAGAAATACGTGCTGCTTGCTGCATATTATGTGTAACAATAATAATGCTGTAGTTTTCTTTTAGTTCTTGAACTAACTCTTCCACTTTTAATGTCGAAATTGGATCAAGTGCAGAGGTTGGCTCATCCATAAGAATAACGTCTGGTTCAATCGCAAGACATCTTGCAATGCAAAGGCGCTGTTGCTGTCCACCAGAAAGTCCATATGCATTTTGGTGTAATCTATCTTTTACTTCATCCCAAATTGCCGCTCCTCTTAAACTTTTCTCCACAATCTCATTTAAAATTTTCTTATCTCGTATCCCATGAATTTTTGGTCCATATGCTACATTTTCATAAATAGATTTTGGAAATGGATTTGGTTTTTGAAAAACCATTCCGACTTTTGTTCTTAGTTCTTCCACTCCATAATCTTTATCAAAAATATTTCTGCCACGATAATTAATTTCACCTGATGTTTTTACACTTGGCACTAATTCAATCATCCGATTTAAAGTTTTGATATATGTCGATTTACCGCAGCCTGATGGTCCAATAATAGAAGTTACTTCGTTTTCGATTATGTCTAAATCTATATTTTTCAGCGCATGGTTATCCCCGTACCATAAATTAAGCTGATTTGTTTTATAAACAGAGTTTTTCACTCTACCGTCTGTAGCATTCATTTCTACTGCTTTCTTAATTTTATCTGCAAAGACTGTACTCATTTGAAGTTCCCCCTATACGTTTAATAACGTTTTTGAAATTTATTTCGAATCAATACTGCAATAGAATTCATTAAAATCAATAAAACTAAAAGAACAATTATTCCTGCTGCTGCAAGACTCTGAAACTCTTCTTGCGGTCTTCCGGTCCAGTTATAGATTTGCATTGGCAGCACTGTAAACATATCAAAAACAGTTCTCGGCAAGAATGCTAGGAATAAAGGTAAACCTAATACTACTAGTGGAGCAGTTTCGCCAATTGCCCGTGAAAGTGCCAATATCCCTCCAGTTAAAATACCTGGTATAGCTGCAGGCATGACTACTCTGACAATTGTCTGCCATTTTGTTGCTCCCATACCAAGGGAGGCTTCTCTTAATTCACTAGGAACAGATCGGATAGCTTCCTGAGATGCAACGATAATGATTGGCAATACTAATAAGCTCATTGTTAACCCTGCCGCAAGGACACTTGTTCCAAGTGATAAAGCACGAACAAAGAGTGTCAATCCTAATAGACCAAAAACAATGGATGGTACACCTGCAAGATTCGATATATTAATCTGGATAAAATTCGTGAATTTATTTTTACTTGCGTATTCTTCTAAATATATCGCCGTGCCCACTCCAATTAAAAGTGATACAGGTGCAACTACTGCCATAAGCCAAACTGTTCCTATCAATGCGGTATAGACTCCTGCATTTTCAGGTTTGCGGGAAGGCAGGCTTGTTAAAAACTGAAAATCTAAATAGCCAATTCCTTGAGTCAATACTCGATAAAAAAGGACACCCAGAACAATTAAACCAAATAAAGTTGCGCTAAAGAATAATCCTTTCATTATGACGTTTTTCATTAATCTTGGTTTCATTCGCTTAATAACTTCTGAATGGTTTACTAACTTCATCTTAATATTCCTCCCTAAAACGACGAGAAATGTACTGAGCAAGCAGATTCATCAAGAAAGTGAATAGGAATAATGTAAATCCAACCGCATAAATGCTGTAATAAATCGTTGTTCCATATCCTGCATCTCCTTGACTTACTTGAACAATATAGGCTGTCATAGTTTGTATAGATTCTGTTACATTGAAGCTTAGATTAGGTGTACTGCCTCCTGCAACTGCGACAATCATTGTTTCCCCAATTGCTCTTGATAAAGCTAATACAATGGAAGAAACAATTCCAGAAACTGCTGCAGGTAAGACTACCTTTAAAGCAACTTCAAATTTAGTAGAACCCATTGCTAATGCTCCTTCCCGCATTGCCCTCGGAACGGCACTCATTGCATCTTCTGATAGAGAAGCAATCATTGGCGTAATCATAATCCCAATAACAATTCCTGGACTTAAAGCATTAAACATTTCTAAAGAAGGAATAATGGATCTAAGTAATGGCGTTATAAATGTTAAAGCGAAAAACCCGTAGACAATTGTAGGAATACCAGCAAGTACTTCTAAAATTGGCTTAATTATTCTTCTTGTTCTATCACTCGCGTATTCACTTAAAAAAATGGCAGATGCTAACCCTATCGGCACAGCAACAATCCCAGCAATCAGCGTTACTTTTAACGTCCCAGACACAAGTGACATGATTCCAAAAGAACCGGGATCAGAAAATGGATACCATGATTTACTTGTTAAGAACTCTTTTATATTTACTCTTTCGAAAAAAGTAAATGTTTCAATTACTAATGTAAATAGGATACCGAGCGTCGTTAATACCGAAAAGATTGCAGTAATCAATAATACTTTAGGCATAATTTTTTCTAACATCTTACTTAGATTATTTTTCTGTTTTTTTTCAGCAATTAACTCTTGTACAGATCTTGCATTCACATTTGTCGTTTGTTTAATCATGCTTTAAGTCCCCCTTAATCCAACAGCAAGATGGAAAGCTAAGTACAAAGCTTTCCATCAAAACTTATTACTTAAGTCCTTCGATTAATTCTAAATCTTTTTTGTATTCCTCATCTGGCAATTTTACATAGCCTACGTCTTCTGATAAATCAGCCGCATTTTCAATCATGAATTCTACAAAATCAGCTACTTCTTCTTTTTTCACCGATTCATTTTTTACATAAGTGAATAATGGTCTTGATAATGGAGAATACTCGCCGCTTTCAACCGTTTCATTTGTTGGTTCAACTGGGCCGTTCCCTCCGTCTATTGGTACTACTTTCAACTTATCCTTGTTTTCAGCATAGTAAGCATAACCAAAGTATCCAATTGCGTTTTTATCGCCTGTTACCCCTTGTACTAAAATATTATCGTCTTCTGATAATGTCGCTGCTTTAGCAATTGGCTGCTCTTCTAGAATCACTTCATCAAAATAATCGAATGTTCCAGAATCAGTTCCTGGAGAATAATATTTAATTTCTTCTTCTGGCCATCCTTCACGGATATCAGACCATTTTTTTGCTGTACCATCTTCAAGCCAGATTTTCTTTAATTCATCTAATGTTAAATGGTCAACCCATGTGTTATCCTTATTCACCACAACAGATAAACCGTCATATGCTAATCTTAATTCTGTATAGTCAATTCCTTTTGATTCTAACTCGGATTTTTCTTCATCCTTAATTGGACGGGATGCATTACTGAAATCTGTTTCCCCTGCGATAAATGCTTTGAAGCCGCCACCTGTACCGGATGATGCTACAGATACTTTCACGTTAGGCTGCTCTGCTTGGTATTCTTCAACGATTGCTTCCATAATTGGATATACAGTGGATGAACCGTCTAATTTTATTTGCCCTGATAATTGTTCAGTACCATTATCTTTTGATGCATTAGATGACTTTGATGAACTGGCATCGTTATTTCCACCACACGCTGATAATGCTAACATTGTTCCAATCATTGCTGTCAATCCTACTGTTTTAAGGCTCTTCATTTTTCTCTTTACCCCCTAAGGATGCTTGTTTTGTTTACAAGATAACTATAAGACTTTAGTATTAACTTGGTTTTAACTATTTGTAAATCAATGTAAACACATTGTAAATTTAGAGGGTTTTCGTATTCTTTTTTAAATAAAAAAAGGACAAAACTAGTAAATGCTAGTTTTGTCCTTTTCATCATATTATTTGTCTTTTTTCTCTTCTTTTTGTCTTTCTTTTTTCAAATCAAAATACGCATCCAAAACGCGTTCTCCAATTTTCTTATTGGAACCATTATCCACACTTCCTTGGTATGCCCATGGAACCATTACAGCCATGGCAACTTCTGGATTATCGGAAGGTGCGTAGCTGATTAAACTTAAATTCATAACTTGCGGCGGTTCTTTTCCATAATCACTGCGAGAAGGTCCATCGTAAAATGCCTCTGCTGTCCCTGTTTTTGCTGCAGGTGAATAATCCTTTCCACCTAGATTAGAATAAGCAGTACCTTTTGGAGTTTGTGCCACCATTTTAAATCCTTGCTGTACACGTTTGATCCATTCAGGTTTGACATCAACCTTATTTAATACTTTTGGTTTAACTGTTTCTACTACCGGTCCAAGTTTACTGTCATCCGCTACTGGTTCGCGGATCTCTTTTACAATATGTGGTTCCATTCTGTTTCCGCCATTAGCAATAGTTGAAACATATTGGGCAAGCTGCATATTGGAATACGTATCATATTGTCCAATGGATAAATCCAGTAAGAAACCTGGCAGTGTATCTTGTCCTTTAAAGCCAACTTGCTCATTCGGCAAATCAATACCAGTACGGATTCCAAGTCCATATTGGGCAAATTCATTTCTCACTAACGAGAAGTCCGCTAATGAAACAGATAGTGGTTTACCGTATACATAGTTAGCACCAGCCATGTTCATTACCGTTCTAAACATATAAACATTGGATGAGCGTTGTAAAGCAGTAAGATCGCTGATTGGTCCCATTGTCGTCCACGATTTTTTGATGGTATTTCCAATTTTCACAGGTGTATCATTCCATACTGTCCCAGGAGAAATCGCTCCTGTTTTATAACCAGTTAAAACAGTTGCACCTTTTACAACAGAACCTACGTTGTAAGTAGTTGTAATATTACCAAGTGCATCATCTTGAACTTCTATTTTACCTGTTTTATCATTTTTCACTAGTCGTTTCCCTGCCATGGACAGGACATCCCCTGTATTGGGATTCATTAAAACAACATAGGCACGATCAAGTAATTTTGTTCCCGCAAATGTTTTTGCTTTTTTTAATTCTTCCTCAATGATTTTTTCTATTTTTAATTGAAGCTCCATATCGATTGATAGTACCAAATCATTGCCACGTTTTCCTTCTGTAATGACTTCGGTACTAACAATATTACCTTTTTTGTCTGTTTTATTGCGAATTTTCTCTTTTTGCCCTTTAAGAACATCCTCATATTGAAGTTCTAAGTAACTGGTACCGACCCGATCATTTCTGCTATACCCTCGGGAAACATAATAATCTAATTTCTCTGCTGGCAGTCCTCTTTCAGCGGAGCTCACATTCCCTAAAACAGATTTCAGGGTATCCCCAAATGCATAGGATCTCTCCCAATCTGTTGTCGTATCGACACCAGGTAAGGCTTCTAAATTCTCACTAACTACAGCAAATTCTTCGTCGCTTACCTCTTTATTTTTGACCATTTGCGGTGTTAGTTTATAACCGCTGATAAACTCACGATAGATAGCTAGCACTTCTAAATCATGATTAGTAAGTGTTTTTATATCCTCCGCGGTAATCCGATCCAGCTGTAACTGATACACTTGCTTATTGTATTCTTCTTGATCTGGATACTTCTCAGCTAAAACTTTTTTTTCCTTTTCAGTGACTTTCTTTTCCGCTTCTTTTTTATTTTTTATAATCCAATAGTCTTTTTTCTCGCGCTCCGTCACCTTTTTCGTATCTTTCATAATATATTTTGAAAGTAATTCAGCGGTTTTGAGCATATCTTCTTGTTTCGCACCAGAATTCGTATAAGTAATTGCTTTTTCTGCTACATTATCTACTATCACTTTTCCTGTTGCATCATACATTTTGCCACGTGGTACAGAGGTATTTACTGTAACATCTTCTGTTTTCTCTAATTCTCTTTTATAATCTTCACCATAAACAATCTGCACAAAGCCTAGGCGCAGAATCAATGCTGAAAATAATAAAAAGACAAAAAAGAAAATAATATTAAGACGTACAGGTATCGTTTTTTTCTTTTTCTTTTTTCCCAACGTTTAATCACACTTTCCTTCGATATTCTTTTTCTATTGTAATAGAAAATCGTAGATTATTCTATTAATAACTAATTGGAATAATATGCTAGGATTGTTGAATGTATAAAACATGCTATAACTTGCTCTGTTATTCATTAATATGAGAGGAAATACATCTATATATCCACCTTTCTTTTATCCAAAAAAAACCAAAAACACTATCTAAAAGGCAGCAATGTACATACCCATAGATAGTGTTTTTTATTTAAGAATCTCTTAATCTATTCTTTTTCCTTCTTTAATTCAAAATATTTGTCCATAACACGTTTTCCGATAGTTAAGTTTGGTGATGGTCCATTGTTGGTTGTGTACACCCAAGGAACCATCACAGCCATGGCAACCTCTGGGTTTTCGGAAGGCGCATAGGTTATTAAGCTTACATTCATTACTTGGGGCGGTTCTCCTTCTCTATTTTTTCTTAATGGCCCATCATAAAAGGCCTCAGCCGTGCCAGTTTTTCCCGCTGGACTATAAGAAGAACCCGCGAAAGCTTTAGCTCCTGTACCGCTTGTCATAACAAGACGAAATCCTCTATGAATTTGCTCCATCCATCCAGGCTTCAATTCCAACTTATTTAATACTTTTGGTTGAATTTCTTGAACAATTGGTCCTAACTTCCCTTCTTCCTTAGAAGTTTCACGTATTTCTTTCACTAAGTGTGGCTGAATACGATACCCTCCATTAGCAATTGTTGAAACATATTGGGCTAACTGCATGTTCGTATACGTATCATATTGTCCAATCGACAAGAACATTAGGTTTGCTGGCTGGTTTGGATCCACTACTCCTCTCAACCCAGCCGTTTCATTTGGTAAATCAATTCCAGTCCGAATACCTAACCCAAATTCTGAAAAGGAATTCCTGATTTTAGGATATGCTTCCAAATCAATGTTTAATGGCTGCATATAACCATAATGCCCTTTCCCAATCTTTATAGCTGTTTGAGCCATATAGACGTTAGATGAGTCCTGTAATGCTTTCAAATCACTAATCCATCCCATTGGTTTCCATGATTTAAAAGGAGGTGATCCTTTAATTTGCATGGTTGCATCTAGTATGGAAGTTCCTGGAGAAATAACCCCTTCCTTATATCCTGTCAATACCATTGCACCTTTGACAACGGAACCAACATTATAAGAAGTAGTAATATTACCTAACGCAAAATCCTGCACAACTTGCTTGCCTGTTTTCTCATCTTTGCCTAACTGCTTTCCGGCCATCGTTAATACTTCACCCGTATGAGGATCAATTAATACGACAAATGCTCTATCTAAATATTGAGTGCCAGCATAGCCATATTTCGTCTTTTTCAGCTCTTCTTCAATAATTTTTTCTACTTCTAGCTGTAATTTCATATTAATTGTCAATACTAAGTCATTACCGGCAGCTCCATTGGCAATCACTTCCGAATTAACTATTTCATCTTTTTTATCTTTAATAAATTTAACCTTCTTCTTTTGTCCTTTTAAAATATCTTCATATTGCTTTTCTAAATAGCTAAGTCCGACTCTATCGTTCATGCTATAACCTTTTGCTATATAGCTGTCTTTTTCTTCTGCAGGAACCCCTCTTTGTGAAGTACTGACATTCCCTAATACGGTTTTTAATGTCGACCCAAAATCATATTTTCTGTCCCAGTCCCGAACTGTATCGACACCTGGCAGTTTGTCCAAATTTTCGCTGATTACAGCGATTTCCTTATCGGTAACCCCCTCATTTTTAACAATATGTGGTGTATAGTAATATCCGCTTTGAAATTCCCGATAAATAGCTAATGTTTCCATATCTAGATCTGTAAGTGTGTTTAAATCCTTTTCTGTTATCCGCTCACGCAAAAGCTCATCATATGCTTTTTGGTATTCTTTATTGTCATTCTTATATTGTTCTTGTAGTTTCTCATTTTCTTTTTTGGGTATTTTCTTCTTTGCTTCTTTCGGATGAATAAGAATCCAGTAATCTTTTTTATCTCTTTCTGATATCTTTTTAAGATCTTTTTCACTGTCCATCTTAATAATTTTTGCTAATTCTTCGGCGGTATCCCGCATTTCATTCGGTTTATATTTTTTCCAATTCGTATAGGTAATTGCATTTTTACCGACATTACTTACAATGCTTTCTCCCGTTCGATCATAGATTTCTCCTCTTGGGACAGATGTGCTGATGATAATGTCCTCTTTCTTCTCGACTTGCTTTTTATATTCATCTCCATAAACAATCTGAACAAATCCTAATCTTAAAATAAGTGCTGAAAACAATAAAAATACCGTAAAGAATATAATGTTAACTCTTAAAGGTATTGGATTTCTCTTTTTTTTCTTTTTTTCCCCCACGATCGATTCCACCTTTTCCTCCAAAACTTTCCTATTTTCTATTTTAAAGGAAATTTACAAAGATTACTATATGATTATTTTATATTTAACTGAATACTCTTTTCTTCACCTTATTAATAAAGCAAAAAAGGATCTGTAGATATGACAAATCCTTTTTTGCTTTATGCTGGTTTCCACCTAATCTTTCGAGCAAAGAAATAGATCACAGAATGTCCACTTCCTAGTATAAATAACAGTATCGGGATTACTTTATTTGGATTGAATACACTGACGCCAATGATAAAAAGAAGAACCGATAAAAGTCTTCCCAGATTGAGAAACAATTCCCTCACTACTATATATTCTATTCTCATTTCTCCTGCTTTCCAGCCTTTTCCGATAACATCAAAGGTCAAGCTGGTGTAAGGTACTAAAATTAATGGGTAAGCAATAGCTATTATACCTGCATAAATCAATAATTTCGTATAAGAAAAGTCAAAAACAATAATAAACATCGATAAGAATAACATTATTCCTCCAATTAAAATGGACTTATTCCGATTCTTATTTTTGACTGTCCTTGAAACAATATAATAGGCAATAAAGGAAATTCCTGAATTGATCAACCCAAATTTTCCTAAAGCTAATTCACTATCTGTTGCTATATAAACAAAGACAGTTATCATAAATGCAAAGACACCTTCTCGTAACCCTTGGAAAAAATGAGCATTCGTAATCAATTTCCAGTTATAATTATGTTTTCGCTCTTTGACAATTCTTTTAAAAAAATATTTACCTTCTGCTGGCCGTCTTTTTAGAAAGAAACTTGAAACAACCGCGAGAAGAAAAAGACCAAGAGACATTCCAAAAACAATCATATACCCTGTAGACTTCGTGAGCTGGGAGATAATATATCCTGCAATCATTGGTCCAATCATACCAGCAACAGAATTTAACAATCCCAAAAAACCATTAAAGAAATCTCTCGTTTCTGGTTCTGTTACTTCAAAAGTTAAGACATTATAGGCTAACCAATAAAATCCGTTGCCAATTCCAAGAATGGCCCCTAGTACTAACAGAAACGTTGATGCTTTGTCTCCTATCAGTAATACTGTTAAATAGAATATGGTAAGAAAAGCTACTCCAATTCGAAATACAATAACTCGGTCAATTTTCTTCGCCCATCTGCCAGCAAGTGTAAAGGTAAATAGTTGCAACAAAATGATAGCAAGATTATATAAGCCTAAATCTCTAAATTCACCTGATTGTTTCCATAGAAACACGTTAACGAAAGTATTAGAAAGTGCTACACTAAGTGAGTACAGCCCTCCTGTAACCAACAAAATTTTCAAATCTTTTGTCAGCTCTACATCACCTATTAATTTTCCTATTTTCATCATAGAAACTCCCCTTTGTTCTAGAGTAGTTTCTAACAAAACAAATTTCGTTATGCATTATATATAAAAACTAACAATTATGAAAATAAGACCAAATTATGATTGATAAAATGGAACAATAAAAAAAACCTGTAAACAATATATGCTCACAGGTTTTTGCATTTCTATTTCTTATTTTGCAGCAGCAAAACGTTTTGCTACTTCATCCCAATTAATAACATTAAAGAATGCACTAATATATTCAGGACGACGGTTTTGGTAATTTAAGTAGTAAGCATGTTCCCAAACATCTAATCCTAAAACAGGTGTTTTACCTTCCATTAATGGATTATCTTGATTTGGTGTGCTAGTAACTTCTAATTCACCGTTGTTCACAACTAGCCAAGCCCAACCAGAACCAAATCGAGTTGTAGCAGCTTTTGAGAATTCTTCTTTAAAGTTTTCAAAGCTTCCAAACTTGCTGTCGATAGCAGCAGCTAAATCACCAGTTGGTTGACCGCCACCATTTGGAGAAATTACTTCCCAGAATAATGAATGGTTAGCATGACCGCCACCATTGTTACGAACTGCAGTGCGAGCAGCTTCTGGAACTGCATCAAGATTAGATACAAGCTCTTCCACTGTTTTAGAAAGTAATTCATCATTTCCTTCTAATGCATTGTTTAAATTTGTTACATAAGTATTGTGATGTTTCGTATGGTGAATGTTCATCGTTTCTTTATCAATGTGTGGTTCTAATGCATCATAAGCATAAGGTAATTGTGGTAATGAATATGCCATGTCTAATTCCTCCTAATATTTTATGTATTATGTTCTTCCCTCTAATAGTTTGCCCTATTCCGACAATTATTATATGAGAAGCCTTTAACAATACCTTATCAAATAAAGTGCTTACTTTCAATCAATTTGCTTGAAAAGATTCCCTTTTTAAAGTACCCATTTGTTATCATTTTAAAACGTCTCAATAAAAGAATCTAAAGTTCTAATACCAAATGTTTTTTTCCTTTAACTATCAGTAAGGAGAAAAGCATTTTATTTCTTTATATATATTAACTATCTCTCTTCGATTCCTTAAGTAAAAATGCTTTGTATTCTCTTGTGATTAACATCACCCTTAAGTATTACCTATTTATAAATATACTACTAAGATTCTCCTAGAATAAGTTCGTTAAATTGTCATTTTTTCATTTTCGCCCAATGCATCAGCATTCCTGATATTCCTAAAAATTATTATACTTTCTACAATTCCATTATATTCCATTTTTAGATTGACAAATATTTCACAATGTTTTTTAATCAAGAAAAGAGGCTTTTTAAGGAGTGCTTTCCTATGAATGAAGTGCAGCTATCATTATATAGTTTACTCATACAACATTTTTTTGAGATTGAAAAAATAGAACATATAAAAAAAGGGACTTTACTTTTCCAAGAAAAAGACCCTGTCCAAAAGATATATATATTATTAAATGGAACCATTTCACTTGGAAGAGTACACGAAAAAGGAAAAGAATTCGTCATTAAAATCCTTCATGATGAGGAGTTATTAGTGGAATACCAATTATTTAAACATTCTCCTAAATACTATTTTTTTGCGAAAAGTATGACTGATTGTGATGTCCTTGCTATTGACCGAACAGAATTTGAACAATTAGCATTAAAAGACCCCGTCTTATTAACTTCTATTACGAGTTGGTTAAGTACAGGCTATCTAAAAGCACATATGAAATGCCAGGATCTTATTATGAATGGAAAAAAAGGGGGGCTTTACAGTATTTTAATCCGATTATGTCATTCCTTTGGGATAAAAAATAATGAAGGCATTTTGATTGATATCCCTATCACTCATCAAGAATTAGCAAACTTAACTTTTGGGACACGAGAAGTGATTCAACGCATATTAAAAGATTTAAGAGAAAGGGAAGTAATAGACTATAGTAACCAAAAAATCACCGTGAAAAACCTTGCCTATTTAAAAAGAGCAGTTGATTGTCAAAATTGTCCAGTCGATATTTGTGGACTTAATTAAAAGAAGCTGGCACACACTTACTTTAAGCAAATAGTAACCCGAACAATTATTCTGAAATGGCAATGCTTTCGAATAATCGTTCAGGTTGTTTTATCCATTTCAGAAAGAAGGTCTGTGGATTTCAGCTTATACCCTGTTTTATATTTTAATGAGGAAATAAATAATCATGATTGCTTGGATAATTCCTTTTGTTACTACACTACTTAGGAATCCTATTAATGAACCTACTCCAATTTTCAAGGCATTCTTCCAATTTGTCTTACTTACAACGAGCTCAGCTAGGACTGCCCCAATAAATGGACCAAGAAGAATTCCGAGCACAGGAATAACAAAAGGACCTATAAGTAATCCAATTGTACTTCCCCAGATACCAGCCTTTGTCCCTCCAAATTTCTTTACTCCAATCCAATTAGATACGGAATCGGCAAAGAATAATAAGATAACAAACATCCCTTGGATAATCCAAAATAGGATACTAAGTTCTTCGAAAGAAAAGAACAGACCATATAAAAGATAACCGGCTAGTATAAATATCACGCTTGGAATGATTGGATAAATCAGTCCAATAAACGCAATAATGAATAATACACTGATAATTGTCCAATAAATAATATCCATACCGATCCTCTTTTCTTCTTATTTATCTATTATGTTACCCATTCATCTTGTTTACCACACTTTTTTCTGCAAATCAAATGCTCGGACTTGTATCTATCGGTTGTAAAAAGATACAATAGGAATGAAACTTTTGAAGGATGTGTAAGAATGAATATTTTTAAGCAGTTTTATCGAAGCCTCTATTCTCCAAAAGATATAGCAAGCTTCCGTTTTCAAGGTATCGGAAAAACCATTATTTATTTGTTGCTTTTGACGATTATTGCATCACTACCTAATTTATATTATTTAAATAAGGGAATAAATGAAGCAATACATACGTTTAGTGTAACCATGGAGGACGAAGTACCTTCTTTTACAATAAGTGATAATATCCTACATACAGATAATGATGAAGAACCTACTATTATTGAAAAGCCGGATTTAACAATCATTGTCGATTCCTCAGGAACTTATGATCACGCGAAGGTTAGTTCCTATGGAAATACAGTTGCCCTTTTAAAGAATGAATTCGTAATAGTAACTTCTGGACAAGCTCAAACATTTGCATATTCCTCATTCGGTAACTTTACAATGACAAGTGAGGAGCTCATTGACTTTATCCAAGGAATGGATTCATTATCCTATGTGTTTATTATTATATTAGTTGTTATTTACATTCTATTCATGCTTCTCTATAAAGCATTACAAACTCTTGTGCTTTCTATGTTTGGAAGCTTTTTCGCGAGAATATTCGGCAAAGGATTGACTTATGCACAATGCTGGAAAATCACTGTCTACAGTATCACTATTCCAGTAATTTTCTTTGCTATTATGGATTGTTTACAGACAGTTGTTCCTAATGGCTACTTATTAAATTGGTTTATTAGTTTATTCCTTGTCTGCTTAGCTATTAAAGAAATACAAACAGAAAAGCCACTGCAACCATAAAGAAAAATACTCTTGGTATTTTAGAAATAAAGCCAAACAATCATAAACGCTTCGTGCGATTGTTTGGCTTTTTCATTTATAAAGTGGAATTGTCTACATTAAGCTACAATTGCGGTTTAATCATCAGTTTATCTATTTAATTCACTCCCATCCTCAGGAGCAGTTTTTTCCTCCATCTTAATATTCTCTTCTAAAGCGGCTACTAACGTTGCTAATCTAGCGCTTATCTCGGCATTTACGCGAATACTCTCTTGCTGTATTTCTCCTATCCTTTTCATTTCATCGGAACTAGCAAGTGTTTGTTGACTAATCGATGTAACATGAAGTGTACTATGTTCCATTTTAGGAAAAAAAGCTTGGAGTTCATTTAATAAATGATGGTTATCTTTTAGCCCAAAAATAACAAGAGAAATTCCCTCCAATAACTGATCAATTGAAACTGTTGCTGTTTGAACTAAATCCGCACTTTTCGTGAAGTTCATTTGAATATCTTCTAAATCAGATGATGACTTTTGAATAATTTGATCCATATCGAGCGTAAATGATTTAATATCCTCAGCGGATTTAGATGATAAAACAGCTAGTTTTCTTACTTCATTAGCTACTACGGCAAATCCCTTTCCTTGGATGCCTGCTCGAGCCGCTTCTAATGTGGCATTCAAAGCTAAAAGCTTGGTTTGTTCAGCCAGCCCTTTAATATCTTCTACTACCTTTTTAATCGATAAAGCATGGTTATTTAATAAATCATTATTGCTATATATCACTTTCACTTTGTCTTGCAGTACATGTTGGCTGGCAAACAAATTATTCATATTTTCTTCGCCATGAATGGCAGCAAGATTCATTTCTTCCGTATGCTCCTTTATTTTCTGGCTGCTTTTTTCAATTTGCTCGCTTAATGCCTTCATTTCTTGAAAAACACTGATATTATGTTCGGAGCTAATAGCTGTCTGCTCAGCTCCATTTTTCACCGTATTTATCATTTCCGTGAGGTTTTCTCCACTATCAATCATCTGCACAGCTTCTGTATGTAATATATCGTTTGTTTTAGATAAATGAACACTTGTTGCTTGCATCTCAGATAGGACATGCTTTAACCGCTTAATCAATAAATTGTAGCTGTTTATAAGCGAATTTATTTCTGGTATCGAGTTTTTAATGGATGTTACCTCTGTTAAATGGCCATTTCTGGCAATCTGCATGATTTCCCGTAATTTCAATAAGGGACTTACCATCGTTTTAACAAAAAAACGAATAACAATTGCAATAACAATAATACTCAATGCCGAAAACAGTAATAAACTATTTTTTAATTGCTTTACATTATGCAGGTATTCTTCTTGTGGAACTGCTAATAAATATATCCCCTTCAATTCTTGAACTTGCTGAAAGGCAACGGTATATGTTTGTCCATTCCATTTCGTTTCCAATACTCCCGATTCTAAATCAGTTACCTTTTGAATGAAGGAGTCCTCCCACGTAAAATTGGATGTTTGACTTACTTTAAAAGGCTTGACTTCCTTTTCTGTGAGTACAAAAAAAGAGGCATTTAAACCTTCTTGGGCAAAACTAGCATCTTGATCTCTAATTATTTGTTCCATTTTTGTTTGGAACTTTTCTTCTTGGCCAACATACATTAACATCGTATTTTGTGCCATTACGTAAATAGTATTTGCCTCTTTTTCTAATCTTTCATGCATCATCTTAATAGTCATTTTGGTAGAACTATTAATAGAAATAAATGTCAAGATTAAAATAGTAATAATAAATAACGGTAAGATAAACAGAAATAACCGATTTTGAATAGAAAGCTTTTCGTTTTCTTTTTTCCTGTCCTTGATTTTATTCATCTACTCGTCCCCCCTTCTCAAACATTTTCACAAATATTTGTTAAGGACATGTAAAGGCAAAGTAATTTAATGTTAATTTTTATGACTTTTTACCTATATCCACCTTCCTAGCATTTTCATTGGTTCTAACCAATAGTGGACAAGCATATAATTTCCTATAATCAGTTTAGGGGGATTTACGATGAAAAGGTTTTTTATTACCTTTGCAGTTCTAGTTACCATATATGTCATCTATATTGATTTAAACGAAGGCACACTCTCCTCCCAAAAAGAACAAGAACCTACAAGAGAGACACAGGGCACTCCTCAAGATTCGTCCTCATCCTTTGAGCAAAAAGTAAAATCTGGTGACACCGTTCTTTCAATTGTTGAACAATATTCAACTGGCGGTTTATCCGTTAGTCTTGAGACAGTAGTGAATGACTTTCAAAAATTAAATGATGGATTAAAACCGGAAGATATTCAAATTGGCAAGACCTATCTATTTCCGATTTATAAATAGCATAAAAGAGAACTTCCAAAAATAATCTAATTTGAGGAAGTTTTTTTGTTTTAACCAACAAGTTCATTTTTACCTATCCTAGAAGTATTCCCAGTAAAAAGCTAAGCATTTTTCAGCAAGTTTCTTGTCAATTTCAATGTTTCATTGATACAATAGGTAAGGATATCAAGAATTAAATAAAAAGCTAAATTATTTTGGCTTGTCCAATATAAAAGGAGCGAATCACCATTGAGTGAAATTATACATCGTACAAAAACCCGACCAATAAAAGTAGGTAATATTACTATTGGGGGAAGTAATGAATTATTTATCCAAAGTATGACCACAACTAAAACACATGATGTGGAAGCTACTGTAGCCCAAATTAAACGCTTAGAAGAAGCTGGCTGTCAAGTCGTGCGCGTAGCATGTCCAGATGAACGTGCGGCAAATGCTATCAGTGAAATTAAAAAGCAAATAAATATACCACTAGTCGTGGATATCCATTTCGATTATCGTTTAGCTTTAAAAGCAATTGAAGGCGGAGCAGATAAAATCCGAATCAATCCAGGTAATATTGGGAAAAGAGAAAAAGTGGAAGCTGTTGTAAAAGCGGCAAAAGCGAAAGGAATTCCTATCCGAATTGGGGTTAATGCCGGCTCGCTAGAAAAGAAAATCCTGGAGAAATATGGATATCCAACAGCAGACGGCATGGTTGAAAGTGCCCTGCATCATATCAAAATACTAGAAGACCTTGATTTTCATGATATCATTGTTTCCATGAAAGCTTCTGATGTTAACTTAGCAATAGAAGCATATGAAAAGGCAGCAAAGGCTTTTGACTACCCACTACATTTAGGAATAACAGAATCTGGTACGTTATTTGCTGGTACTGTAAAGAGCGCGGCTGGGTTAGGTGCTATTTTAAGCAAAGGCATCGGTAATACTTTACGTATTTCCTTAAGTGCTGATCCAGTTGAAGAAGTAAAAGTTGCTAGAGAACTGTTAAAGTCATTTGGACTTTCCTCTAATGCTGCAACATTAATTTCTTGCCCAACATGCGGCCGTATTGAAATTGATCTTATCAGTATTGCAAACGAAGTAGAGGATTATATCTCTACTATAAAGGCACCTATTAAGGTAGCTGTGCTAGGCTGTGCAGTAAATGGACCAGGAGAAGCAAGAGAAGCGGATATCGGCATTGCTGGAGCTCGTGGAGAGGGCCTACTTTTCCGTAAAGGCAAAATAGTCCGCAAGGTTCCAGAAGATACGATGGTCGAAGAATTAAAGAAAGAAATCGATGCAATTGCAGCGGAATACTTTGCAAAAAAAGCTGCAGAAGAAAAAGAGATGGATACTATCAGTGTCCAGCCATAACTTTAGGAAAATCTAACCTCAAATAAGAGGTTAGATTTTTTAATTGCTTCTTGCTAAAAGAATGGAGCAATAAAAATTCCAATGATAATGGAGATAGCACCTAGTGCAATAGCCCATGTTCCTAATGAACTTGCTCCTTTGCTTCTTGCGACGAAACCTAATACTATCCCAACAATCCCTAAAATGATAGGCATTACAAATAATGATAGGATAGAAATTACTAACGCCGCAATACCAATCCCTTTGCCGCCTACTACTCCTCTGTCCCCCTCTACATCAGAGGTGACAGGGCGTGTATCAGCAGAGGTCATCGGAGGTGTAGCATTATAAGTCATTGGAGGTGTTATTTCTGCTGATGTTTCTTCCAAATAATCTACAGGTGATTTAGTTCGCTCTCTATCCTGAAAATCGTGACTATATCCTTCATTGCTATTTTGATCTGCCATGATAATCCCTCGCTTTCTTTCATAGGAGCATTTATTATCATCACCAAGTTTTTGATTCTTATGTCTGTTAAAGTTTTACATGATTTTTCTCTTCCTTCTTTTCCTTATCTTTATAATTTGGTAAGCTAGAGAGGAACAACAGTGGAAAAGGAGCACAAAATGAAGAAATTGCGTTTTGGAATCGATATTGATGGAACAGTAACCAGCCCAGCTGCATTTGTTCCTTTTTTAAATGAAAGCTTTCAATTAAATATTACGCTAGAAGATGTTGTACAGTATGAATTTTACCCTCTTGTAAATGTATCTAATGAGGAATTTGACAAATGGTTTACCGAAAACGAGGCAAGAATTTATGCAGCCTCTCCTCTTGCAGAGGGTGCAAATATTGTTCTCCAAGAATGGGCTGAACAACATGAACTTATCTTTATTAGTGCTAGAGGCGAAGGAATGCTTGAATTGACAAAAGAATGGTTTCTTAATCAAGGTATCAGTTTTAACCATATCGAGTTAATTGGTTCCCATCATAAAATAGCGGCCGCCCAAAAAAATAAGGTTGATATTTTCTTTGAAGATAAGCATGATAATGCAGTGATGCTTCATGAAGAATTAGGGATACCAGTTATTCTTTTTGACACACCTTATAATCGGAAACCGATTCCTAACGGTGTTAAACGCGTAACTTCTTGGAGTGAAGCAAAAAAATGGGTAGATGAATGGGCTAAGTCTTCTGTTAAATAACTCCTTTATTCGTTGCAAGATACTATCTCTATAAAAAAACGAAGCGATATCTTATGATATGCTTCGTTTTTTTAATTTCTGCACTCTGGGCATTTCCCGTAAATCTCAAATTTATGACCAGATACATCGTATCCTTTCAAGCTTTCTGATAGCTCTTCCATTGGGCAAGTAATAATTTCTTTTGTTTTTCCACAATCTAAACAAATAAAATGATGATGGTGGTGCTGGTGCGAACAAGTAAAACGAAAATGCTTCTCTCCATTTAATTCCGTCATTTCAAAAATATCCAATTCTTCAAATAAGGATAAATTACGATAAATTGTATCAAAACTAAGACCCGGATAATCATCCTTTAGCGATTCCAGAACATCCTTAGCTGTTAAATATTTATTCTCATTAGAAAATAGTGCCAATATATCTTCTCTTTTATCGGTATGTTTATACCCTTTTTCCTTCAGAATATCAAGTGCAGTTTGTACATTCATTTCTCCACCTCATCTCTTACACTTTTTTAAAATAATTTCATTGAATAATGAGGAAGAAAAACATCATACTCTCTAAATATTCATTTCCCCAATATACAAATATAAATCTATAGTAATCATTACGATTTATTTACAATAAATGATTCAAAATCAGTATACAAGAACGATTGATTGTTGTAAAGATATCTCATCCAGATAAGTTTGCCAAAGAAATCAAAAAAAGTTAGCACATTTTTGTTATTCGCCACATATGTTAGAATGGGGAGTGATGACATGAAAATTTTTGAAAACATAATCAATCATAAAATTAACAACATAACCTCTACTGAATTATTGAAATACAGTAAGCAATTCAAAATTAAAATTACAAATGAAGAAGCAGTAAAGCTTGCTAATCATCTTAACGGCCGAAAGGTAAATATTTTTAAGCCTAATGAACGTGCACAATTAATTAGAGAGGTAGCTAAATTAACAAGTCCTGCGACAGCAAAAGAACTAAATGATTTATTTAATTTATTTGCCGAACAGTAATATCTACTTAATGGAAATAAAAAACGCTCAGATGAGCGTTTTTTTAACTTTCTAGGATTTCTTGCAATAAGTTTTCATTAAAGGTTTTATTTTTAATCATTTCAATTTCATGTTTATATGGCGCTTTTTTATTTGTTTTATCGATACCGACATACGGTGTTTCCAATATCTTTGGAACATCCGCTAACTCTGGATGATGAACAATTTTCATTAATGGATCAAAGCCAATTTGCCCGTACCCTATATTCTCATGTCTATCTTTTCTTGCACCAACGATATTTTTGCTATCATTAATATGCAATACCTTTAATTTATCTATTCCAACGATTCGATTGAATTCCTCTAAAACCCCATCGAAATCCTCGACAATATTGTAACCAGCATCATGAGTATGACATGTATCAAAGCATACAGATAATTTATCATTATGTGTAACGCCTTCCATAATCATCGCTAGTTCTTCAAATGTACGACCGCATTCAGAGCCCTTTCCAGCCATTGTTTCAAGAGCAATTTGTAAGTTTTCATTTCCTGTAAGTACTTCATTCAAGCCTTCAATAATCTTTTTAATCCCTACATCCGCACCAGCACCTACATGAGCACCGGGATGTAACACGATTTGTTTTGCTCCTAGCGCTTCTGTTCTTTCGATTTCACTGCGTAAGAAATTTACACCCAATTCAAAGGTTGCCGGGTTCGTAGTATTAGCAATATTAATAATGTACGGTGCATGTACAATAATATCGTCAATTCCATTTTGCTCCATATGAAGCTGTCCTGCAGCAATATTTAAATCTTCTATTTTCTTTCTTCTCGTATTTTGGGGTGCGCCTGTGTAGACCATAAAAGTATTTGCCCCATAGGAGGCTGCTTCTTCACTTGCGCCTAATAACATCTTTTTCCCGCTCATTGATACATGTGAACCTATTTTCAGCAATTCAATCTCTCCTCTTTCCCTATTTTCTTCTACTCTTAATACGCTTTTCTCTCTTTTTAATTGTTTCTACTTGCTGCTGCATTTTCTTCTTATAGCCCGGTTTCACTTTTTTCGGTTTTTTGACAAGAGATTTTGCCTTTAAATCAATTTCATCTACTTGTTTTTTGCGGTTTTTTCGACGATTGCGATCATCTAATTCAATCCACTCACCCTTTTTTAGATCCATATGCTTAAATTCAACGCCAAGTTTTTCTAATTGATTAAGCTTGTCCTCATCGGAAGGCTCATAAATCGTTAATGCTATACCTGAATAACCAGCTCTGGCCGTTCTACCAACACGGTGTACATAAAAATCTAAGTCTGACGGAAGCTCATAGTTGATAACATGACTGATTCCTTTAATATCTATTCCTCTTGCTGCTAGGTCTGTTGCCACAATATATTGAAACTCTAAATCAAGAATTTGTTTCATTACTTTTTTACGTTCACGAGGTGTTAAGCCACCATGAATTCTAGCAACTTTAAGACCTTTACTTGATAAACCATTTGCAACTTCATCACACATCTGTTTTGTATTCGTAAATACAATAGCAAGATAAGGATTAAAGCTTACTAATGCCTCATATACCGTTGTAATTTTATCTCGATGTCTAGAAGGAATTAACACATGTTCAATTTTTGCTGCCGTTAACTGCTTTGGCTCAATATGAATAAAGGTTGGATTTTCTAAATATTTCTTTAAGAAAGGTTTTAATTTCTCAGGTATTGTTGCTGAGAAAACAAACATACTTAAATCCTTAGGCATTTTTGCAGCAATTTGATCCACATCTTCAATAAAGCCCATATCTAGCATCAGATCTGCTTCATCGACAATAAGGATTTTTGCTGTATGCACAAATAATGCTTGCTCATTGACAAGATCATTAATTCTACCTGGCGTTCCAACAACAATTTGTGGCTGCGTTTTTAATTTTTCAATCGAACGTTGTTTATCCGTTCCCCCAATAAATAATCGCGAAGAAATCGGCTGATCAGAATGCTTCGTAATTTTCTGTATTTCTTGGTAAATTTGATTAGCCAATTCTCTGGTCGGCGCTGTAATAACTGCTTGCACTGCTTGCTTTTCCGGATTGACTTTTTCAATGATTGGCAAAACATAAGAATGCGTTTTGCCTGTTCCTGTTTGTGACTGACCAATGGCGCTTTCCCCTTTTAAGATAAGTGGAATGACCTTCTGCTGAATTTCTGTCGGTTCATAAAAACCTAATTCATCAATTGCATCTATAATAAATGGTTTTAATTCATATTGGTTAAATAGATTATTACTCATATAAAAACTCCTTATTAGCCAGATAAATGAGTGTGCACAGATTTGACATTTACCTATAGCTCTTTTGTCCATCATTTAATTATAATAAAAAATCGCTTAAAAGGCTATAACGTGCGCCCTTTTTATTTTTACCAATGTATTTTACTCTATTTCTAGCTTTTATCTTTCTTTTGCTAGCTATCCAGATTTTCTGTTAAAACCTAAACATATTAGTATCTGTTGCATATTCTATAAAGTAGTATAAGTGAAAGGAGGCGTTTTAAATATGATGCCACCAAGACAGCGTGGACCGTTTCAAGGACCGCCAATGGGCGGAAGAATGCCAGGAATGAGAGGTCCTTCAAATTTTCCTGGCGGACCGATGGGGAGAGGTGCAATGCCTAGCAGAGGAAATGGCGGAGGCGGAGGACTATTATCAAGATTACTTGGAGGAGGCAATAATGCTGCTGGGGCAGCTACGAATGCTGGAGCAAGAAGTGCCGCTTCTGGAGGCGGTGGATTGCTAAAAACGTTAACTAACCCTTCCTCCATTAATGGATTTTTGGCTAATTCTCAAAAATTCCTTAATACCGCAAGCCAAATCGGTCCCATGATTAACCAATATGGACCAATGGTGAAAAACATCCCTGCGATATGGAAAATGTATAGAGGACTAACAAGTTCAAATAAGGAGACAGAAGAGACAGAAGTAACGGAGCAAAAGACAAGTAAGGAAATAAATAAAAAAACTACTAGCAAACCACAAACTAAGAAAAAAATTAAAAATCCCGAAACAGATCATCATGATTTGGAAACAGAAACAGAATCATTACCAGAAAAAACTACTGGTGCCTCAAAACCAAAACTTTATGTATAAATTCGGCTGGCCATAACTAGCAAAACCATTCAGTATATTTGAATTGGATCGGTTTTTGCTTCAGTTGGTCAGTATTTTTTTATCCTTTTTTGGCTAACTTATTTTCCAGACACTTATGCTTTGTAAACCTCTCTTATGTTATATATAATAAACATGTTATATTATAAAGGAAATAATAGTATCTATAACTTAATATATTTGTTATATAGTAGGATCATGCAGGAGGAATCGGAGAATGAAAGTTATTAAAATTGCACCACGAGGTTATTGCTACGGTGTTGTTGATGCTATGGTAATTGCTCGAAATGCTGCTTTAGATAAAACATTACCTCGCCCCATCTACATTCTGGGGATGATTGTTCATAATAAACATGTAACAGATGCATTTGAAGAGGAAGGTATTATCACATTAGATGGAGAAAATAGAAAAGAAATATTAGATAAAGTTGATTCAGGAACAATCATTTTCACTGCCCATGGTGTATCACCAGAAGTCCGCAGAATAGCGAAAGAAAAAGGGTTAGTAACATTGGATGCAACCTGTCCAGATGTAACCAAAACTCATGATTTAATTAGCGAAAAGGTTAAAGAAGGTTATTACATCATTTATATAGGAAAAAAAGGCCATCCGGAACCAGAAGGAGCTGTTGGTGTCGCTCCACACGCCGTCTCACTAGTAGAGACACTTGAGGACCTTAGCGGCTTAGAAATTAACCATGAGAAAATCCTTGTAACAAACCAAACAACGATGAGTCAATGGGATGTAGCTGATTTAATGGAAAGCATTAAAGAAAAATTTCCACAAGCTGAATTTCATAAAGAAATCTGCTTAGCAACTCAAGTTAGACAAGAAGCTGTTGCTAAACAAGCAGGTGAAGCAGATGTATTAATTGTGGTTGGCGACCCTAAGAGCAATAACTCTAACCGATTAGCACAAGTTTCCGAAGAAATTGCCCATACTACTGCTTATCGCATAGCAGACATCTCAGAACTCAAGCTAGAATGGTTGAAAGGAGCGAGCAGTGTGGCAGTGACTGCTGGTGCATCCACTCCGACTCCTATTACGAAAGAGGTAATAAATTTTCTAGACCAATACGATCCAGAAGACGAGAAAACATGGCAATTTGAAAAGAAAGTTCCTTTAAATAAGATTTTGCCGAAAGTTAAGGCAAAATAATGTATAGAACAAGCGCTCTCTTCTTTAAATGGAGTGCTTGTTTTTATTTTGGTACATTCTCTCTTTATGAACGCTTGTTTTCTTCCTTCACTGGTAATTTCGGCGTTCACCCCCTTTTATGAACACCACTTTGCTCTCTTCCCTCTCCAATTTCGGCGTTCATTCCTTTCATGAACGCCATTTTGCTCTCTTCCCTCTCCGATTTCGGCGTTCATTCCTTTCATGAACGCCATTTTGCTCTCTTCCTCTTCGGTTTCGGTGTTCATCCCTTTCATGAATACCACTTTGCTCTTTTCTCTCTCTAACTTCGGCGTTCACCCCTTTCATGAACACCGCTTTACTCTTTTCTCTCTCCAATTTCGGCGTTCACCCCTTTCATGAACACCACTTTGCTCTCCTTCCCTCTCCGATTTCGGCGTTCATTCCTTTCATGAACGCCATTTTGCTCTCTTCCCTCTTCGGTTTCGGTGTTCACCCCTTTCACGAACACCGCTTTACTCTTTTCTCTCTCTAACTTCGGCGTTCAACTCCTTTTCAGCGTTCCCCCTTGAAAAACGCCCCTTGTATACTTTCTTTACAAGAAAAAAACAGACATTCCCTTGGTCTCCCTCCAAAAGTTTGTCCGCTTTTTACCTTGAATCTAGATTATACAAATGTAAAAGGATCGGTGTGAGTTAAGGAAGGGAAAATTTCCACATCATATCCTTTCTCATCACACATCCTCTTTAAAACTTTTGTTACACCATTCTTCATCACTTTTTCAACATTGTGTCCTGGATCAATAATATTTAGTCCCGCTGCTTGGGCATCATGGGCAACATGATAATACATATCCCCTGTAATATAGACATCTGCCCCTTTCATTAAAGCATGTGAATAATACTTATTGCCGTCTCCACCTAATACTGCTACTTTTTTAACTCGAGAATCTAAATTCCCCACTACACGTACTCCATTTACATCAAGGACTTTTTTGACATGGTCAGCAAATTCTCCCAGTGTTGTCTCTTCTACTCTTCCAATACGCCCTAATCCTAACTGCTCTCCTTTTATCTGTAAATCATAAATATCATAAGCCACTTCCTCATATGGATGTGCCTTTACCATTGCTCTTACTATTTTCTTTTCTTTCGAAGCAAGATAAACCGATTCTATCTTGACTTCTTCTACTTGCTCCAGCTTATTAACACTTCCTATATAGGGAACAGCTCCTTCCAATGGCTGAAATTCTCCAATTCCTTCCGTCGAAAAAACGCAGTGACTATAATTCCCTATTGATCCTGCGCCTGCATCGCCAATCGCCTTTTTCACTTGTTCTACATGTTCTTTCGGGACATATACTACTAATTTCTTTAATTTTTCTTCATAAGTAGGAACTAAAACTTCCGCATCCTGAATGCCTAGAGCGTCACTTAAAAGGTCATTTACCCCGCCTTTTGCAACATCAAGATTCGTATGAGCAGCATATACAGCAATATCATTCTTAATTAATTTATGCATTAATTTTCCTGCAGGATTGTCCATTGTTATTTTAGAAAGAGAGCGAAAAATAGGAGGATGGTGAGCAATGATTAAATCCACCTTTTTAGATATTGCTTCTTCGACTACCTCATCGAGAACGTCTAGAGCAATCATAACACGTTTTACTGGCCTACTTAAGTCTCCCACCTGCAGCCCGATTTTATCTCCTTCCATTGCATAAACTTTAGGGGAAAATTGTTCAAATAAAGATATTATTTCATAACCATTAATATTCTTCATTGTTTATCACCTCATCCACTAATTTTATCTTATTCTGTAGTTCGGTCCGTTTCTGCATATTTTCCACTGAGTCAGGTGCAGATTCTAACTGATCAAGAATTCTTTGCCAGTTCTTTTTTTCAAGCTTCCATTTTTTAACGAATGCTGCATCTTTTTCTTTCATTAAAAATGGTCCAAATAATAAGGCTCTTTCTTCGGATAAAGATGGAGATTCCCCTTTTTCCGCTACTAGAACCTCGTATATTTTCCCATCCTCTTCTAAAATTTCTTCTGCCACTAAAGTCCAGTTATTTTTTAATAGCCACTCGCGAATTGAAAATGCACTAATATTGGGCTGGAGGACTAATCTCTGCACAGATTGTAATTTATCTTTTCCATTTTCCAAAATGGATGTAATTAATGCCCCTCCCATTCCTGCAATGGTAATACAATCTACTTCATTTTCTCCAATTACTTCTAAACCATTTCCTTTGCGTACAGATATTTTCGAAGTTAAACCTTCTTGTTTTACTTGTTTAATCGCTGATTGATATGGTCCTTCCACCACCTCACCTGCAATGGCAGACTGAACCTCTTTTCTTTTTACCATATAACATGGCAAATAAGCATGGTCTGAACCAATATCCGCAAATTTTGAATTTCTAGGTATGTATTTAGCAACGGTTTCTAATCGTTTTGATAATCTATCTGTATTCATTATATCCCCCACATTTCAAGTTCTAGTTAAACATATACTTGGATACAACAAGTATGACTAATAAAGAGGCTCCAATATAAGCAGAAATCGTAAAATATAGCAGTTTATACCTTTTACCGCACATATACCAAAATAAACAATTAAGAAATAAAATGATATATAAAAATATTATTTCATTTACAAAAAAGTATAAAACAAATGCTACACTAAATAAAAGAAAAATAATAGCAGCAACAGTGGCTGGGATATCTACATTTAACTGTTTTTTATTATACAAAAAAATACCGACAAAACAAAAAATCAGAAAAATTAGTGAAATAGCCATTTGCAAAATAAAAGACAATTCAGTAAAATATAATAAAAATATAGTTATTGGGATGAAAGAAAAAAATAGTAAAGAAGAAAGTAAGAAACCCCTTCTTTTTTTACTAATTGTATTTTCCTCTACCCCATTACCTTCAGTATATAGGGTAAGTAAATAATCACAATAATGTTCTGGAAGCATTTTATTTTCTTTCCAATAAGCGATTTCCTTAACAATAATCGTTTTTCGCTGATCTTGCATTTTTAAGTATCACTTCCTGTAGTTTAAATTAAGTAAACCAAGAAAAAATAAAACCTTAAAAAAAAGAAATAGCCACTTCTTACAGGAAGTAAACTATTTCTTTATAGGATCGTACTTGAAGACCACTTAAACCTTTGGCAACTTATTCTAAGAAATCTTTTAATCGTTTGCTTCTGCTTGGGTGTCTTAACTTTCTTAATGCTTTTGCTTCAATTTGACGAATACGCTCACGTGTAACACCAAATACTTTACCAACTTCTTCTAGTGTACGTGTACGACCATCGTCTAGTCCAAAACGCAATCTTAACACATTTTCTTCTCTATCTGTTAGTGTATCTAATACATCTTCTAATTGCTCTTTAAGCAATTCATATGCAGCATGCTCTGAAGGAGATGTAGCATCTTGGTCCTCAATAAAATCGCCTAAATGGGAATCGTCTTCTTCACCAATCGGTGTTTCTAAGGAAACTGGTTCTTGAGCAATTTTTAATATCTCTCTTACCTTATCTGGTGATAAATCCATATCTTCTCCAATTTCTTCTGGAGATGGTTCGCGGCCAAGATCCTGTAGTAATTGACGTTGAACACGTATCAATTTATTAATGGTTTCCACCATATGAACAGGAATACGGATTGTTCTTGCCTGGTCGGCAATTGCACGCGTAATTGCTTGACGAATCCACCATGTTGCATACGTACTAAATTTAAATCCTTTTTCATAATCAAATTTTTCAACAGCTTTAATTAAGCCCATGTTACCTTCTTGGATTAAATCAAGGAATTGCATTCCACGGCCAACATAGCGTTTGGCAATACTTACAACTAAACGTAAATTAGCTTCTGCTAAACGACGTTTTGCTTCTTCGTCACCTTGTAAAATACGTTTTGCTAGGTTTATTTCTTCTTCTGCTGAAAGCAAATCAACTCTTCCGATTTCTTTCAAATACATACGAACTGGATCATTTATTTTTACACCTGGGGGAACACTTAAGTCATTTAAATCGAATTCTTCCTCCCCTTTAGCGAGTTCTTGGACATTTGGAGCTTCTTCTTCTCCATCACCAATTAATTCGACTCCCTGATCACCTAAAAATTCGTAAAACTCATCCATCTGGTGTGAATCTAATTCAAAACTAGATAATTTCTCCGCAATATCATCATATGCGAGCACACCTGTTTTCTTACCTACTTCTGTTAATTGTTCCTTTACCTGATCAAGGGTTAGTTCCGTTTCAATCTCTTTTGAACGGGCAGACTTTTCAGCCATATGTCCCCCTCCTTCCAAAAAATCAAGACAATAATATACCTATTTTAACGTTTTTTCTAATAATAGAACTTCCATGCCAATTTGTGCAGCTTTTATATAGTCATTTTGACGTTCTGCTTCTTTAAGCATTTGTTTTTTTTCCTTTATTTCAAGCAGTTTTTCATAATTAGTAACTTGTTTCATATAATCACTAATTTCTAATTCACTTACCTCTTCATTCACTTCCATCATTTCGATCTCGGCTACAATCCGCTGCAAATCTGGATCATCAATAAAATTCATAAATGAACTTGTATCAGTGCCTAGACCCTTTTCATAAAAAGCAAGGAGATAAGTAAAAATTGCTTGATGTTCATCAATATTAAATGCTCTTCCCTGTAATGAGCTTTGCACTTTGTAGGCAATATCCTCACTTTTAAACATATGTGCAAGCAGTCTTTTTTCTGCAGTATGATATGCGGGTAATAATCCGGCTGCTCTTTTTTTTACTGTATATTGTTTTACAGGAACAACCGTTTTTTCATCAACATATTCATTTGGACTTGATTGTTCCATCTGCATTTCCTGCTGCTTTAATGCCTCTAAAGATAGCGAAAATTCATCCGCCAATTGTCTTAAATAGAGGTCTTTTTCAACCGCCTTATCCAGTTTAGCAATTTCTCCTATTACTTCTTCTATATAGGCGAGTTTATCTCCTTCATTTTGAAGATTTTTCCCTCTTCGATAGTACAGCATTTTAAATCCCATAAAAGGAATACTTCCATGAAGAATTTCCTGCTGTAGTTTATCTTCCCCAAATTTGTTCACATAATCATCAGGGTCCATTCCATCTGGTAACATTACTACTTTAACAACACAATTAGCCTTAGTAAGAAGCTGTCCTGCACGAAAGGCCGCTTCTATCCCTGCTGAATCAGAATCATAACAAATCGTTATATTTCGCGCGTTTCTTTTTAGAATTGCGATATGCTCTTCCGTTAAGGACGTACCCATTGTCGCAACACTATTTTCCACTCCCGCTCTATTAGCAGCTATAACATCTGCAAACCCTTCAAATAAAACAGCTTGTTGTAGCTTCCTTATAATCGGCCTTGCTTTATGAAAATTGTAAAGTGTATTGCTTTTATTAAAAATTGGTGTTTCGGGACTGTTAAGATATTTGGGATTATTATCCCCTAATGCACGTCCCGAAAACGCAATTGTGTTACCATTTCGATCACTGATTGGGAAGATGATCCGATCGCGGAAACGATCAAAATATTTTTCATCCCTCTCACTTTTTACAATCAAACCAGCTTTTTCTAGTAGTGAAACATCGAATTTACGTTTCCCTAAAAACTTCACAGCTAAATCCCAAGAGTTTAATGTATAGCCTATTTGGAACTTTTCAATAATAGGTAATGTAAAGCCCCTATTAGTTAAATATTCCAATGCGTGCTGACCATCCTTTGTATTTACGAGCAAATGATGGTAGAATTTAGATAATAATTCATGTGCATCAATCATTTGCTGTAAATCATTGGGGATAGCTGGTTTTTTTTCCAATTCATTGATTTCAATTCCTAAATCAATGCTTGCTCTGTCTGCAAGACTTGTAGCTACTTCTACAAAAGAAGTGCCTTCTAAATCCATTAGAAAGGTAAATACATTTCCACCTGCATGACAGCCAAAGCAATGGAATATCTGCTTATCTGGCGATACAGTAAAAGAAGGTGTTTTTTCGCCGTGAAAAGGACAAAGACCGATGAAATTGCGCCCTTGTCTTGTAAGGGATACATGTTCTCCAATGATCTCTACAATATCAGTTGCCTGTTTAATTTCATTAAGTTTTTCTTCAGGAATGCGCGCCACCATTTTCTAACACATCTCCCTACTTATTGCCTACTTTAATGAATTATTCGACGTGTCCAGTCGAATCTCCTTCATTTTTCGACAAAATCCTTATAAAATTTCTTCTAAATTTTTGTCGATCCTCCTCTGTAAATGGTTTAGGCCCTTTTCCATATACCCCTTTTCGCCTTGCTTTAGCAGATAAATAACGCATATCTAATGCAGTATTTATCGTTTCTTCCTCATAGATTACTCCTCTAGGTGAAAGAACAGTAACTTGCTTTAGCAATAAAGTGGAGGCCAAGCCAATATCTTGAGTCACGACAATATCCTGTTTCTTGGTAGCATTCATAATAAATAAATCAACAGCTTCTTTATCACTATCCACATATTTCCATTTTTGTCCGTCATTCTCCCGCTTCATATGGGCGTAGGAAGCAACGAACTGTAATTCATAATGATAATAAGAAGCTATTTCGACAATATCTTCTTTTACAGGACAGGAATCAGCATCAACATAAATCATGTGTTTTCCTAATGTACTATTAATTCTACATCACTCCACATATTCCTTCTTCCTAAATTATTTTTTCACGAAAGAAGTAATGTCGAAAATTTTTTTATCCCTTCCCTTGACTTCTCACAATAAATAGTTTATTCGTAATAAGCCAAGTCTAAACCTAAAACATGATACTTTTTTATCACAATTTTTTATTATAGTATAAATCAGCTTGAAATTCCATCTTTTTTTATCTATAATTATTCCTTTTAGATCATACTAGAACAAAAAATAAAATATAAGGAACTTTTCTGTTGGATAATAAGTACAAAACAGCCATAATGAAAAACTTGATTCTACTTTGGAGAACCAAGTCTTTACCACTTATTTTTATAAGAAAAAACTAATTATCTGCATTATACTTGGAACGATAATATAAATTGTGTATAATATTTGCTGTTTCTTCCACTGCTTTATTCGTAACATCGATAACCGGGCAGCCGATGCGATTTACGATATCATCAAAATAGGTTAATTCTTCTTTTATTCTTTCAATTTGCGCATAGCTTGCTTGATCACTTAAACCCAGAGAAATGAGGCGCTCTTTTCTAATATTGTTTAATTTCGTCGGGCTTATTTTTAAGCCAAAGCATTTACTTGCTGGAACTTGAAAAAGTTCTTTTGGCGGATCAACCTCTGGCACGATTGGAACATTTGCCACTTTCACTCTTTTATGTGCCAAAAATTGCGATAAAGGTGTTTTGGATGTTCGTGATACACCAATTAAGATAATATCTGCCTTTTCTAACCCTCTTGGATCCCTGCCATCATCATATTTCACAGCAAATTCTATTGCTTCTACTTTTTTAAAATAATCTTCATCAAGTTTGCGGACAAGCCCTGGTTCATATAAAGGCGTCTTTCCCCATAAAACTTGGAATTGATCGATAATCGGACCAATTATATCACAGGCGTATACGCCTTCTTGGCGAGCCAATTCACTCATATAATTGCGAACTTCTGGTTTAACAAGCGTATAAGCAATCATCCCATGTTCCATTTTAGCTTGCATAACTACTTCATGTATATTCGATTTATCTTCCACAAACGGGAATCTTTTAATTAATACATTTACGTTATGTCCAGAAAATTGGCTAATTGCTGCTTTTGTTACTAGTTCAGCTGTTTCACCAACTGAATCAGATACAACATAGATAATTTGTCTTTCAGTCATTATGTTCCTCCACAATTCCTTTACGATTGTTAGACAAGTCTACAAACGCTCTAGTAATATTTGTTTTCGAAACTCTTCCGATTACAAGAAGACCATTTTCATTTTTTTCTACAACTGGAAGTGCATCTATTTCGTGATCCATTAACTTGCAGCCAACATCTACTAAAATCTCTTCTTTAAAGCAATATGTGACATTCGGCATTCTTGTCATAATAATCGCGACAGGCAAAGAGTTTAACTCTTGTTTACCAATGCTTGCTCGTAATAGATCTTTGCGGGAAACAACTCCAGTTAATGTGGAAGCTTCATCAATAACAAAAATAGTTCCAACATCTTCTGTGAACATAATGACAATGGCATCATAGACAGAGGAATTCTCGTGAACAACTACTGGATGTGAATAATAATCTTTCACAAGGATATTACGGATATTATCAATTACTAGCCGCTCTGAGTTCTTGCCTGTATAGAAGTAGCCTACACGTGGTCTTGCATCTAAAAATCCAGCCATTGTTAATATCGCTAAATCTGGTCGAAGTGTAGCTCTTGTTAAGTTTAATTTATCCGCAATATGCTCGCCCGTTATCGGCCCATTTTCTTTTACAATTTCAATAATTTTTTCTTGACGTTTATTCAGTTCGATTTCCTATTCACCACCTTCATTTAGGTAACGATATCTACTAACTATTATATACGAAATAGCCAGAATCAAAAGAAAAAGAATCTAAAGATAACTCTTTTGCTACAACCATATTTAACATTCAAGTACATATTCATTATGCCTAATCATAACAAAAGGAAACTAGGTAGGGGAATCCCCTGCCTAGCTTTTTGTTAAACTATCTAGTTACTACTTCACAATTATTTCATTTACACTTGCGAAACCTTTAATATATGCAGCAATTTCCGCCATTAGATTTAGGCGATTTTCTTTAATCTTCTCATTATCAGCCATTACCATGGTGTGGTCAAAATATGCAGAGATTGCTTCTTGTAAAGAGAACAATAACTCAAAATACTCTTTTTCTTCCACTTTGGTATTAATTTTTTCTTTAACCGCTGTAAAACGATTATATAGATCACTTTCATATTCATTTTCAAACAAGCTAGAATCAACCGCTGAAACGGTTACTGCCTTATTAGAAATATTGATAATTCGACTTAATGCTTCTATCCCTTCCTTGAAATTAGCATCATCTTTGTGAAGTTCAAGAACTTTTGCCTTTCTTAAAACACTTGCAGCCCCACCAATTTTTTCTGCCAACACTGCATCAATCATATCATAGCGGATGCCCTGTTCTTGTAAAATATATTTCACACGTAATTTGAAGAATGACAGCACTGTATCAACTAATTCTTGCCCGGAAACTTTTGACACATTCTCTATTGCCTGTATCGCCAGTTCAACCAATTGCTCAATTGGAATATTCCAGTTTTTATCTATTAGGGTCTGAACAATTCCAGTTGCCTGTCTTCTTAATGCGTAAGGATCTTGTGAACCAGTTGGTACTAATCCAATACTAAAGAACGAAACAATTGTATCCAGTTTCTCTGCTAGCGCAAGTACTGCCCCCACATTACTTGGTGCTGTTTCGTCATCTGCATGACGCGGCATATAATGCTCATTAATAGCGTTCGCTACTGATGCCTTTTCTCCCTTTTGAATAGCATATCGTTCTCCCATTAATCCTTGCAGCTCGGGGAATTCATAAACCATATTTGTTACAAGGTCAAACTTAGCAATTTGCGCAGCTCTGTCGGCATCTTGTTTTTCTTCAGAAGTTAACTGTAATTCGTCGGCTAACTTAGAAGCAAGTAAGCGAACACGAGCTACTTTTTCTGCTAAAGTACCAATTTCTTCATGATATACGATTGCTTCTAGTTTTTTTAGAAGATCGTCTATCGCTAACTTTTGATCTTCTTTGTAGAAGAACGCTGCATCAGCAAGTCTAGCTCTTAATACTTTCTCATTTCCCCTTGCAACTTTGTCAAGATGTTGATGGTCCCCGTTCCGAACAGTTACAAAATAAGGCAACAACTTTCCTTCCTTAGACTTAACTGGGAAATAGCGTTGATGTTCTTTCATGCTTGTAATTAATACTTCGGTTGGTAACTCTAAATATGACTCATCAAAAGTACCATACAAAGCAGTTGGGTATTCAACTAAATTAGTAACTTCCTCTAATAAATCTTCATCAATTGGAATAATCCAATTGTTTTCTTCTTCTAATTTTTTTATTTGCGAAACGATAGCTTCTTTTCGTTCTGCTGCATTAACCATCACATATTGAGCCAACATTTTCTTCTCATAATCAGAAGGGTTTTGAAAGACGATTTCTCCACCTAAAAAACGATGACCACGTGACTGATTAGACGTTTCTACATTAGTAATAGAGAATGGAATAATTTCTTCTCCAAATAAGGCAATAAGCCATTTAATTGGACGAATATATCGTAATTCATTATTGGCCCAACGCATATTTTTCGGGAATGTTAAGCTTAGAATTAACTCTTTTAATTCTGATAATAATTCACTTGTCTGTTTCCCTTTAATAAATTTTTTTACATGAGCGTATTCCACACCATTTATCTCTTTAAAATAGATGTCTTCTACCGCTAAGCCTTGCCCTCTTGTGAATCCCGCAGCTGCTTTAGACCATTCACCAGCTTCGTTTAATGCAATACGTTTAGCAGGGCCTTTTGCTTCTTCTTCCATATCTTGCTGCGATTCATCTAAATCAGTAACAAGAAGGGCCAATCTGCGCGGGGAAGAAAAAGCCTGAACAGAAGCATAACCCAATTGTTTCTCCGCAAGCCAAGCCTCCATTTTCTCTTTTAATGATTGGATACTAGCAGAGATAAAACGAGCTGGCATTTCTTCTAAACCAATTTCCAATAATAAGTCTCTTTTATTCATGACTTTTTCCCTCCTTACTTTTTAAAATTGGGAATCCTAATTTTTCTCTTTCTTCGTAGAAAGTTTTTGCCACTTTACGTGCTAAATTTCTGCATCTTCCAATATATCCAGTTCTTTCTGTAACAGAAATAGCCCCTTTAGCATCCAATAGGTTGAAAACGTGAGAGCATTTTAATACATAGTCATAGGCAGGGTGTACTAGCCCTTCGTCCATTTGTCTATGCGCCTCTTTTTCATAGATAGAGAATAGGTTAAACAGCATATCGGTATCAGACGTTTCAAATGTATATTTACTATGTTCAAATTCTGGTTGATAAAAAATATCTTTGATTGTGAACCCATCTGTCCACTCTAAATCAAAAACATTTTCTTTATCTTGAATATAGGAAGCCAATCGCTCAATTCCATATGTTATTTCAACCGATACTGGCTTACATTCAATACCGCCAACTTGTTGAAAATACGTAAATTGAGTAATTTCCATTCCATCAAGCCATACTTCCCATCCAAGACCTGCGCAGCCTAGAGAAGGATTTTCCCAGTTATCCTCTACAAAGCGAATATCATGCTCTAACGGATTAATCCCTAGTGCTCTTAGAGAATCTAAATATAATTCTTGAATATTGTCAGGAGAAGGCTTCATGATTACTTGAAATTGATGATGCTGATATAAACGGTTTGGATTTTCTCCATATCTTCCATCTGCCGGTCTTCTAGATGGCTCTACATAAGCCACATTCCACGGCTCAGGACCAATCGCTCTTAAAAAAGTATAAGGACTCATCGTCCCCGCACCTTTTTCTACATCATATGCCTGCATTAGGATACAACCATAGTCAGACCAATGTTTTTGCAATGTTAAAATCATGTTTTGAATATTCATTGCTTTCCTACACCTCCGAATTTATAAAACGTATATTCAGCATAGATTTATGTAGAGTATGTACTCGTAAGGAACACAAAAAACTCTCGTCCCTATGCCAAATATTTCTTGACATAGGGACGAGAGTTAACCCGCGGTTCCACCCTATTTGCTGTAAGATACAGCCACTTTCAAACGCAGTTGCTCCAAGAACGCCTTCCTTAACGCTCATGAACTTGGCTTCCACTATCCCAAGCTCGCTTTTCATGAGGTGAATTAAGTACTACTTTCTTTTCAATGCAACACTCTTATTTACATGAATAATAACGAAAAAAATATTAGTTGTCAACCTTGCTTTGATTTATTCTCGAAGAAGATTCACTCTTCATTCAATTACTTTTATGTAAAGGAATCCCCTAAGTTTTTCATTGATTGAATAAATTTTTTAGATTTCAAATACAACCCAGAATACTCTTCATAATAAGCATCAATAATCATACTTAGCTCTTTCTTAGTTGAATCTTTGACAGAGATACTACCTAGACGGGAAATATCCATATAATAAAAAATCCGAAGCAGCTTTACTGTAGCCTGCGAGATTTTATAATGATACGGGTCCTTGTCCAAGCATTGATGACAGATTAATCCACCTTCTCGGATAGAAAACGAAAAATGCCCCTCTGTCGCCCCGCAAAAAACACAGCGATCTAGTATTGGATATAATCCTAAGCTGTTTAACATTTTTAGTTCATAGATATTTACTAATATTTCCGGATCGTATTCTTCATTCATGTAATTTAACGTTTGATATAATAATTCAAAATGAAAAGGATTTGGCTTTTTTTCATCCGTACATTTATCTGTAAGCTCTACTATATAGCTAGCGTATGCAGTAAGAAAAATATCTTCTTTCAATGAACGCATACTCGATATAATATCCCCTTGCTGTAAAAGCCCTAATCCACTACTTCGCTGGACGAGAAAATATCCATAGACAAAAGGCTGGGTTACAGCAGAAAGCCTGCTGTTTGGCTTTTTTGCACCTCTAGCCATTACCCCAACCTTTCCCCATTCTCTTGTATACAACGTTACTATTTTATTGGATTCACCGTAATCGATGGATCTAATTACAATCCCTTCACACTTTTCGAGCATCACCATTCACCATCCCCTACTATAAGGACAGTAACTATGAAATGGGATAATCAAGTTCCGCTAGTTCCTCTTCTTGCATTCCTGGTATTTCATGATTATGCTTTTCTAATTCTTTAAAGAGTAGATAAGTATCAATGTTACCTGTTTGGGAAAAAACTTTCCAGGTAAAGTCTAACATGTAAAACCCCACCTTTCGATTTTTAACTAGCTGTTTACAACCTTAATCTTATCATAGCCTGTCTTTATAAAATCATGAGACGAAAATATTGCTAATTGATTGCATGTATAATTTTCAAATAACCGAATGCCTTCTAGTTTAATCCGTTTTCCTATTGCTGCAATAAAGGGAACAACAGGATTCCATTTTTTCTTATGGCAGCCTTTAAAGCTGTTCCGTTCTAATTATTAATATTCGTCTTCTCTAAACCCAAAATCACGCAATTGTGTCATTTTATTGCGCCAATCTTTTTGTACTTTCACCCATAATTCCAAATAGACTTTATTTCCTAGAAGATTTTCAATATCCGTTCTTGCTCTTTTTCCGATTTCTTTCAGCATACTACCTTGTTTACCGATAATTATCCCTTTTTGAGAATCTCGTTCAACGATAATAGTGGCCATTACGTTAATGACATCGTTTGATTTTCTCTCCATCTTTTCAATTACTACTGCAAGGGAGTGAGGAATTTCCTCTCTTGTTAGGTGCAGTGCTTTTTCCCTTATTAACTCAGAAACAATAAAGCGTTCAGGATGGTCTGTCACTTGATCAGCTGGATAAAATTGCGGTCCTTCTGGTAAATACTTTTTGATTTGTGTTAATAATGTTTCGACATTATTTCCTTCTAGAGCAGAGATTGGGACAATTTCTTTAAATGGATACTTCTCTTTATATGATTCAATAATGGCAAATAATTGATCTGGGTGAATCGTATCAATTTTATTAATCACTAAAAATATTGGTGTTTTTACAGACTGAAATTTCTCAAGAATGAATTCTTCCCCTTTACCAAAGCCTTCTTCAGCGTTAACCATAAAAAGGATTAGATCCACTTCTTTCAGTGTATTTTGCGCTACCTTCATCATAAAATCGCCAAGTCTATGTTTCGGTTTATGAATTCCAGGTGTATCAATGAAAATAAGCTGTGCATCATCTGTTGTAAGTACACCTTGAACTTTATTTCTTGTAGTCTGTGGCTTGTCGCTCATAATCGCAATCTTTTGGCCTATTACACGGTTCAAAAAGGTTGATTTTCCAACATTAGGTCTTCCTATAATGGAGATAAATCCTGATTTGTGTTCTGTTTGATTATTAATGTTCATTTAAATCCTCCGGTGAAAATGCTCCTGGCAATAACTCTGCCACAGTTAATGTTTGTACGTCGCCTTTTAAATTCGTTAATATTACTTCCATGTCTTTTGGACAAAGTTCAGAAATTACTTGTCTGCAAGCACCACATGGAGAAACTGGTCCCTCTGTATCTGCCACAACAACAAGCTTCTTGAAAGTAGTATCACCTTCTGACACAGCTTTAAATAATGCCGTTCGTTCTGCACAATTCGTCATACTGTACGCTGCGTTTTCAATGTTACAACCGTGATAAACGATACCCTTTTCCGAAAGCAGAGCTGCTCCTACCTTAAATTTTGAATAAGGTACATACGCTTTATCACGTGCAAGTTTTGCTTCTTCCATTAGAAGTTCCTTTTTCATACAAATCCCTCTTTTCTTTAAGCAGCTTTTCATGCTATTTCAAGTTCACTTTTGGCTATATCACAAGCCGAAAAGGTTCTTGTTTAGCCAAATACTTTCCCCTTTAGCGCTAAGATTTATTTTAAAATAATTTTTCATTTTAGTGAGTATCTCTTTTTAGTAAGCCCTATTCTCGCCTTACACATTATTTTAAAGAATAAATGGAACGTTTTCAAACTTCAGTAACACTTAATATGATGTTAAATGTACTGTCTTAAAATTATATACTAATTTGGAAGCACAATAAAGAGAAAGAAGTAGGGAGTTATTAATGAACGTAGAAAACCCAAAAATAAAAAACTACCTTTTAAAAATTAAATCTTCAACAAATAACTATTTGTTGAAGATTTAATTTTTATCAGATAGCTTTTATTCTCTAACCTATTATAGCGCTCCAGATTTTCGGGATAAAGATGATTCCGCCAATCACAATCGAAAGAATTGCTGCGACAAAAACAGCACCAGCAGCTATGTCCTTTGCCTCTTTTGCCAATGGATGATATTCACTAGTAACAAGATCCACCACACGTTCTATTGCCGTATTTATCAGTTCTAGGCTAATTACTAATCCAATACAAAAAGCAATTAACATCCATTCCTGTTTAGACAAATCATTTAAAAGGCCCAATACAATAACAAGAATGGTAATAACCAAATGAATTTTTACATTTCTTTCTTGTTTAATAGCAGTTAGTATTCCCAATATCGCTAAACGGAAGGAGGATAATTGACTGTTCTTTCGAATTCTTTTATCTTTGTAATCCGAACTCATCTAAAATATCCTTTTGAAGAGTAAACATCACTTTTTCATCTTCTTCTGTCATATGGTCATATCCTAGTAAGTGCAAAAAGCCATGAACAGATAAAAATCCAAGTTCTCTCATATAAGAATGACCATAATCATTAGCCTGTTCCTCCGCTTTATCGATAGAAATGACAATATCTCCTAACATTCTAGGAAGTCCCTCTCCAACCAATTCCAATTCGCCTTCTCCTAATTCCTCCAGCGCAAAAGAAATAACATCTGTCGGTTGATCCTTTTCTCTATATTCTTTATTTATTTGTTGAATTTGTTCATTATGAACGAAGGTAATGGAAAGCTCAATTTCTCCTTGGAGATTTAGTTTACCGGCCGCAAATTGTAAAAGTTTCTCGATTTTCGCAATCTCACTTTCCTTCACTTTTTCTGTTTCATCAATAAAATCAATTTCTAAATTCATATTCGACTTCCTTTACTTTTTCATTTCTGGATATTCGATTCGTGAATGAAAAATTCCTTTTAACGTTTCACTTAATGTATTTCGAACAATATCTAATTCCTTTAATGTTAAATCACATTCATCCAATTGTCCATCTTGCAAACGGTCAGAAATAATATTCTTAATTAAAGAGTCAATTTGCTCGGTGGTTGGTGCATTTAAACTTCTTACAGCAGCTTCTACACTATCCGCAATTCCTATAATTGCTACCTCACGCGTTTGGGCTTTTGGGCCTGGGTAGCGGTAATCACTTTCTTTTACCTCTCCCCCTTTTTCCTTTGCCTTAAAATAAAAATATTTTAAGAGGGAGGTTCCATGATGCTGTTCAGCAATATCGACGATTTCTTTCGGTAATTTATATTTTCTTAATAACTCAGCTCCATCTGTTGCGTGGGCAATAATGATATTTTTACTGGCCTGGGGAGGAATACGGTCGTGTGGATTTCCCATATTCATTTGATTTTCAATAAAAAAATGCGGCCTTTTTGTTTTCCCGATATCATGATAATAACAACCAACTCTTGCCAATAAACCATTGGCGCCAATCGCTTCACATGCTGATTCCGCTAAATTAGCAACCATCACACTATGATGATACGTACCAGGTGCCTCAGTTAAGATTTTACGTAATAATGGATGGTTAGGATTAGAGAGCTCAATTAACTTAATGGTAGAAAGCACCCCAAACCCGGTTTCAAGGAAAGGCAAGAAACCGATTGTTAAAACAGCTGAACTTATTCCGGAAATAACGGCCAGTAAAAGGAATACACCATATTCTTTTGCACCATAATGTCCGTTTTGTAAATATAAAATCGCTAATATCGTAACAATATTTATAAAAGAAATAAAGAATCCTGCATAAAGAATATTGGTCCGCTGATTTCTTTTATATAAAAATAAAATACTGGCTAAACCACTTGCAATAATATATATACCCATTCCTACATTAAAAGTTCCAGCAACTCCTTCATTAAACATAATCATTCCACAAACCGCAAGAATAATCGTTACTAATAAAGCAGATTTTTCTTCCATTAATATCTTAATTAACATAACCGCCATAGCAGCTGGAAATATATAGCCAATCTCTGTGTATTCAAACTGTTGGAAGGCGCTTATTGTTTTCATTAATACAATCGTTACACTAATTATAAGAAAGAACATTAAATAGAACTGGATATTATTCTCCTTCTCTTTCGATGTTCTTTTAAGTGTATAAAAATAAAGTGCCGCTAGCATCGTCAAGATGATTAAACCTAAACCAATAAATGGCTGAATGGAATTATCGCTATCTAATAATCCAACAAGTTCAAGTTGTCTATGTATCTCTCTACTTATCAGTTGGCCTTCTTCCACAAGAACTTGGCCTTGAAGTACTCTTATTGGCTCCACACCATCAACAGCTTGCTGACGCATTTCTTCTGTCGCAGTAGGATCGTAGAACTCATTTTGAATGATTGCAAATCTTCCTAAATCGATACTTGCACTCTTTAAATCAGAAGTTAAACCATCGTTTACCTTTAAGATATCCTCCACTCTTTTTTTGGCATTCTCCACCTCATCTGAAGGAATCTTACCATTCATTACTGTATGTATAGCTGTTACCGTAATATCTTTTGCGATTTCTAACTGATCTTCCGAATAAGGAATAAGCGATTTTAAAGAGCGGTCCATAATTTCATTCGTTACTTCATTTGTCAGCTTGCCTTTTAGTAATTCAAGCTTCTCGTCAACGGATGGCTCTTTTATTGATTGTTTATTCTTATCTTCCTCTTCTGCTTTCTTTCTTTTTTCTTCCATTTGTTTCTCTACTTCGTTATTTACTTCTGTTACAGAATCAAATATAGAAGATATTAAATCTACACGATTCTGAGCAATTTCTTTATTAACAACATAGACATCCTGTACTTGATTTTTTGCTTCTTCCTTCTTTTTCTCTGTACTCTCTTTATCTTCCACTGTTATGGGTGACCTAATAGTCTGATCCGCTACAGAAAATAACTGTACATTTAATTTTTCCGGCTTTACGTTTCCATAGAGTGTAAAGAATAAAATGACACCAAGTAAAATAAAGAGAATTATTTTAAAAAAGGTAATATTCATTAGTTTTATTAAATTATTACGCATTCTCTGCCAAACGTTCATATTTACCTCCTATTTCAAAAAAATAGGTTCAGTTGCTTATTCTATCATCTTAAACCTATTTTTTAATCCTTAACCTATCTAGATGTAAATTCTCCTTCTGAAAGCTGATTTTCAAGCACTTGTCACTTTCCTCAATAAATCAGTAAAACCACCAATAATTAAAAACAAAAAAATCTGATGATATGTAAAATGATAACAGTTTTTTCGATCGTTTTCATCCTTTTTCGAATATTTCATGTATCCGGAACGTATCCAATCCAATATAGAAAGAAGGACAATATCCTTAAGCTCAAATAAACTTAAGATATTGTCCTTCTTTCTTTTACATAACTTGCTTTCCATATGCATGAATAATTTTTCCGACTAATGGATGTCTCACTACATCGCTTTCTTCTAAATGAACAAAGCCGATCCCATTTACGTTTTGCAGAATTTGTTCTGCAACTACTAATCCTGATTTCACGCCCTTTGGCAGATCTATTTGTGTTTTATCCCCTGTAACCACCATCTTGGATCCAAAACCAAGTCTTGTTAAAAACATTTTCATCTGGGCATGAGTTGTATTCTGTGCTTCGTCTAATATTACAAAAGCATCATCCAGTGTTCTCCCGCGCATATAGGCAAGTGGAGCTACTTCAATCGTATTTCTTTCAATCAAACGAGCAGTATGCTCCATACCAAGCACATCATGCAATGCATCATATAACGGGCGTAAATATGGATCTACTTTTTCTTTCAAATCCCCTGGCAAAAAACCTAAACTTTCCCCCGCTTCCACTGCAGGTCTTGTTAAAATAATTCTATTTACTTTCCCGCTCTTTAAAGCATTTACCGCCATCACAACGGCTAAATAAGTCTTACCTGTTCCTGCAGGCCCAATCCCAAAAACTAGATCATTTCTTCTAATAGTGCGTATATACTCACTTTGGCCGATCGTTTTTACTCTAATTGATTTTCCTTTAATCGTTTTCGCTATTTCTTCATCGTATAGTGACCCAAAATATTCAAGCGTTCCTTTCTTTGCCAGTGAGATCGCATATACCACATCTCGTTGACTGATGGAAACACCCTTTCGGATTACTTGTAAAAGTTTATCAACAATATCCCCAACGAGCTCTATTGAATCAGGATTCTCAGAAGAAACAAGCAGCGTTTCTCCTCTCGTTACGATGTTACAATCTAATTCTTTTTCAAGCACTTGCAGATTGCTATCTCCATTACCAAGTAAAGCAATTGCTTCGTTTGGATCTTTCAACTTTACATTCATCGTTTTTAAATCTTCTGTCATTCTGTATCTCCTTGAGTTAGAGGTTGTGCTTTCGCAATGTTTTCTATTGTTGTAAAAGCTATATTTAATTTAACTTTACCATTCTTTATATCTTGTTGTAAAATTTTTTCCTCCTTAATTTTCCCATCTTCACCAATTCGTTTCATAATATCCTTTCTCGCATCCTCCTTCCCCTTCTCGATAGCATCCTTCTCACTATATCCTCTTATTACAATCTCTTTTTCCCGATATGTTTTATTTACAATCTTAATTGGCAATTCCCATTTAAAGAACTTAACGTTTGACTCATTCTCCTCTTCCTCATATTCCTTATACTCTATTTTGCCAAATCCCCATACAGGAATACTCCACTTACCAAGCTTCATATAAATTTTTTGCTTTTCCGCTCCATTAAATACTTGGAAAGTTGTTTCCAAAGGAACAGTCACTTTTGTCGTATACCACACTTCTCCCCATACTTTCCCTTTAGCAGATACACTCTTCACACGATCTTCATTTCCTATTTTGCCTGCAACTAACAATTGTCCTTTTCTCACAACCTCATTGATGGCATAGCGTTTTGTACCAGATTCCACAAAATCTGTTACAATTGTCGCTTTCTTCGTTGCTATTAAATTTTGCGGGCCCGCTTCTTTCTTTTTCTTCGGCTCGTTTTTTTCAACCACCTGGAAATGATAAGTTGTCCCTTTTAACTCCACACCAATCCATGTAATCGCATCAATATTATTTGTTAATTCTGCCTGAATTTCATCTAATTCCTTCGCAAAAAACTGCGATTTACCAATTTTTATGTCCATCTTATCCAGCTGCTTACGAATTTGATATTCAGTCGCAGGATTTGCTCCCTTGATTTCTATTCCCCAGACCATATTAGATAAAGTGAGAACTAGTCCTAAAAAAAGGAATAATCCGAGTACAAAACCGCTATTTTTCCACATTCTTTTATATAGAAACGGAGCTCCAGCTCGGCGCTGAAACTCTATTTTTATACCGCTTCCTCTAACTAAATGACGAAGAGAATGGATATTCTTTAGACTAATCTGAAAGGTTACAGCTTGCGGTCCGTGCTTCTTTACGTTCCAAACAGACATACCATTTTTTAATAACTTATTTAAAAACCTTTCTAAACCTTTGCCTGTTGCTTTCACTGTAATAATCCCTGTTAAATATTCTATCCAATGATTTTTCATAATTTCCTCCCAAATCATTCATTTATGTATAAAACTTGATCTATTTTCCCTTCTAATAATATTTCCTCTGGTAAAATTGTCTTAATAACAAACCCTTTTCCTTTAATCAACAGCTGCCCTTGTTTTAAAAGCAATCGCAATTCTTTATCTGAAAAGGTTATTAACCCTCGGTGGTTCTCTACATAAATATGTATTTGTCCAATCATTGTAATTCTAGGTAAGTCCATCATGACATCTTGAGGAAGTTCTAAGTTTTTTATCATCCAGTTCCGCAAGTTGTGTCCCCATTTTTTAGCCATAAAAAAAGAACCCCCTTTCCTCTCTTTTATGAGATTCTCTGTATAGACAGTACGCTTTCTTACACTTACTATCATCATATTCACGGAGTCCTACATTATGCTAAGAAAAACTTTTACGACACGCATTCGTGGAGATTTTCTTTAAATATCCTTTTATACAAAAAAAGAGCTATTATCTAGCAAATCACTTCTCCAAAGAGAAATAACGCTTGATAATAACTCTCTATGTTTTTATTTTCTGCTTGTTACGCTGTGTTGCATAGAAGCTCGATGTGGATTTCTTGAACGAGGCGAAGCTAATACTTCCGAAAACACTACCGCCTGAACAATATTATCCTTTGTAAATAAGCCTTCAGATTCTTCCAGAGGTTGATTCTTATTTATAATTGGTCCTTGAACGACTCGATTTCGTTGTTTTTCCATCATATTAATCTTCTTTTGTAAACTTGCATTTTCCCTTTGCAGCCTTTCCAGCTCAGAAAGTGGTTTTTCAACCTGCACCACTTTTTTAGACTTTACAGGGACAGTCATAACTTGTCTTTCTCTCTCCACTTCTGCATTTACTTGTTTTGGCACCTGTGGTCTCTTTGGTTTGGGCGCCGGCTTTTTTTTACTATTATCAAAAACAGAAGAGAAGAGAAAAACTACAACCGCAATTATTATTGGAACAATTTCCAAATCTTTTCCCTCCCTTTCTTAAAGTTTACTCATTATCACCTTTATTTTTCTGGTCATCTGTTAATTTACCGATTGAGCCTCTCATTTCTGTATCAGCCGTGATATTTTGTAAATTCATATAGTCCATTACTCCAATATTGCCTGAACGCAACGCATCAGACATAGCCATAGGAACTTCCGCTTCTGCTTCGACAACCTTCGCACGCATTTCTTGAACTTTTGCTTTCATCTCTTGTTCTTGGGCAACAGCCATCGCTCTACGCTCTTCCGCTTTTGCTTGAGCGATTTTCTTATCTGCTTCTGCTTGCTCTGTTTGTAATTCAGCGCCAATGTTTTTACCGATATCTACATCCGCAATATCAATCGATAGAATTTCAAAAGCTGTACCAGCATCTAACCCTTTAGCTAAAACTGTTTGAGAAATCATATCTGGATTTTCTAATACTTTTTTATGATTATCAGAAGAACCAATTGTCGAAACAATCCCTTCCCCAACTCTGGCTACGACTGTTTCTTCTCCAGCTCCCCCTACTAGTCTCTCAATATTGGCACGCACTGTAATTCTTGCTTTTGCTTTTACTTCAATACCATCCATCGCTACACCAGCAATAAAAGGTGTCTCAATTACTTTAGGATTTACACTCATTTGCACTGCTTCTAATACATCACGTCCTGCTAAATCAATTGCAGCACATCTTTCAAATGATAGCTCAATATTGGCACGATGGGCAGCAATCAGCGCATTTACTACCCTATCAACATTACCACCAGCAAGATAATGACTTTCTAATTGATTGATTGTTACATTTAATCCCGCTTTATGGGCTTTAATCAACGGATTTACAACACGACTTGGTATAACCCTTCTTAAACGCATCCCTACTAATGTGAAAATGCTAATTCTCACTCCTGCTGCTAAAGCAGAAATCCAGAGCATTACTGGCACAAATGTTAATAGCACCCCTAATAAAATAATTGCCAATACTACAACAATAATCCAAAATATTTCAAATCCGCCTACTAGCATTACTCATCCTCCTTTTGTATATCTATCGTTAGTATTTCCCTTACAACAATTCTTGAACCTTCTGCTTTTACTACTTTTACTTTCTTGCCCTTATCAATAAAACTTCCATCACTCACCACATCGATTCTTTCATCCTCAATAAGTATGACTCCGGCAGGACGTAAGGCAGTTAAGGTAACTCCTGTTTTCTCCATCAAATCATTGCGGTTCTGATTAGAAACATACCCACTTTCTGTATTGGTTGAGTCTGTTAAAATTATTTTTTTAAAGAATTTCATTTTTCTACCAAACACCTTTACTAATAAGATAGATGCTATAATGGAAACCCCTATTGCGATTGCTAGACTTATCCCGATGACCGCAATATCTCCACTTGCAAGAAACATGCTAGCAATGACAGAAACAATCCCAATTGCTCCAGCTATTCCACCGACGACAAAGAACTCCAGTATAATCAAAAGGATTCCAATCACAAAGAGAATGAGACTTTCGTATCCCGCAAGTCCTGCAACTAGATGCCCATAGAAAAAGAGCAATAAAGCAGAAATTCCCGCTATTCCCGGCAGTCCAAACCCAGGTGAATATAATTCGATGATTAATCCCAAACTTCCAATTGATAATAATATAGGAATGATAATAGGATTTGTTACAAACCTTGCAATTTTCACTGCAAAGCTTTCATCAACCTTTTCTATCTTTGCGTTCTGTATCCCTAAATGATCTAGCACATCCTCTAAACTATTTACCGTACCATTGGAATAGTTTATTTCTTCTGCTTCAGATGAAGTTAAAGTTAAAAACTTGCCAGCTTCCTTCATACCTGGAATGGAAATAGATTTATCTGCCATCGCCATTGCATAAAGTGGATCTCTTCCTGTTTTTTCTGCTGCCCCTTTCATGGCAGAAATCCAGTAAGACTGAGCCTTTTCATCTGCTGCATTCCCTTGTCCGTCTATCACCCCAGAGGATCCTATTCTGCCTCCCTCCACCATATAGATTTCATCGGTATTTAATGCAATATAGGAACCAGCAGAAATGGCATCTTGGTTAATAAAAGTAACCGTTTTTATGTCAGTTTCTGCAATTCTCTTTCCTATTTCAATAGCAGCAGATATATCTCCACCAGGTGTATGCATATCAAAGACTATCGCACTAGCCTGATTTTCTTCTGCTTCGGTAATTGCCCGATCTACAAACTGACTTAAACCTTTTTCAACCGTATCCTTTATTGGCACTACATATACTTTTTCTTCATTATTAGCGTAAATGATACTAGGAATGAAGGATAGAAAAAAAATAAAAAGAAGAGGGATCAACAATATTTTCTTTTGTCTTCTCAAATTTTCCCTCCTTTCCAAATGGTAATAGAAAAATGTTATGGCTATGTATACGTTTAACTAAATAAAAAGTTTCATTTTTTTTAATTTTTATTTAATTAATAATTTCTATCGTTTAAATCGAGAAAAACAAAGGACAAAATATGGTCCTGCAAAGGAAATTAACAGATCTAACTATATTTAATAAAAATCATCTAATTTTATTATATGTTATATTAGAAATGGATAAAACAGAAAATCTTTTAACTATGTAAAAAGGCTGCAGATATAATCTGCAGCCTTTAAAACATAAACTTATTTATGAAAGGTGTTGTTGTACAAGTTTATTTACTAGTGAACCGTCTGCTTTTCCTTTTACTTTAGGCATTAAAGCAGCCATCACTTTTCCCATTTCTTTCTTTGAAGAAGCTCCAGTATCAGCGATTGCTTGTTTCACAATCTCTGCTAGCTCCTCTTCTGAAAGTTGTTCTGGCATATATATTTCAACATGTTTTAACTCCGCACGTATTTTGTCAACAAGATCTTCACGACCTGCTTTCTCAAACTCATGGAGGGAGTCTTTGCGTTGTTTTACTTCGCGAGAAAGGACAGATAACTCGTCTTCTTCAGAAAGATCTCTACCAAGCTTAATACTTTCATTCTGAATGGCAGCCTTAATCATTCGAATTACAACTAGTTTATCTTTTTCTTTGTTTTTCATCGCTTGCTTCATATCATTATTTAAGCGTTCGAGAAGACTCAATTTTGCTACACCCTCTCTTAGAACTTACGTTTTCTTGCTGCTTCTGATTTTTTCTTACGTTTCACACTTGGTTTCTCGTAGAATTCGCGCTTTCTAGCTTCCTGCAAAGTACCAGTTTTTGATACTGAACGTTTGAAGCGACGAAGAGCATCTTCAAGCGATTCGTTTTTACGAACGACGGTTTTAGACATTCTCTTTCCCTCCCTCCGAACACAACACACTAACATCAACATGGTTTCCATGTACCTTGACATTATAATATATCAAAGTTACAAGGTCAACTGTATTTGACCTTGTTAGACAAATTGTTTTAAAAAAACGTAAAAAAAAGGTGTTTTATACAAGGAATTAGCCTTTTTCTCCCTCCGATCCCTTCTCTTTTTGTATTTTTCCCTCTAGTCATGTTTTTAAACACCCTGTCAAATCTAGTATAAGAAGCTAGTTTTGTCATCATTAATTAGCTAAAAATGACATGTCCACCTTCTTTATTTCATATAGTTCTAATAAGGAGGAAGCCTAGAATGATTTATCTTATACTTTTTATTATCCTTATCCTTTTATTTATTTATGGGATGACTCTCTTACGGACAGGTTTATTTAATTTATCTTCTCAATCATTAAAAAACTCGCTCGAAAAATTAACAGATAAGCCATGGAAGGGGTTAATTGTTTCCATCATTATTACAGCACTTCTTCAAAGCAGCGCTGCCGTTATGGTTTTAACGATTGGACTAATTTCAGCAAGAGTCTTAACCTTTCCTCAATCTATCGGGATTATTTTAGGAACAAATATCGGAACCACCTTCACAACTGAATTTATTACGTTTAACATGAATAATTATCTACTTCCGCTTGCCATCCTAGGTGTGCTCTTGATCATCATTAACAAATATCAATTAAGAAGTATCGGCTTCATTTTATTCGGTATGTCGATTGTCTTTACAACAATGCGAGGTTTTAAATATTTTGCTGGGATGATGGAACATCATCCTGCTCTAAATTCGTTTTTCCTTTCATTAGCAGACCGTCCTTTCATCGCCCTTGTAGTCGGCATTATTATAACTGCCCTAATCCAATCAAGTACAGCGACAATTGGTATTATAATGGGCTTTTTATCAGCAGGATTGCTTCCGATTGAAATTGCTATAGCCATTATGTTGGGATCTAATATTGGTTCCTGTATAACTTCTTTTTTAGCATCAATAGGAACAGAAAAAAGTGCAAAACTTTGTGCTTATGCCCATATTTGGTTAAATATTGGAGGGGTCATTTTGTTTTATCCGTTTATCAATGATTTAGCTGCTATTGTCAAAAATATGACAGCAGAAATGGATGTTCAATTAGCTCATGCAAGTCTGTTATTTAATGTTCTATCTTCGCTCCTAGTTCTCCCCTTTGCGGAGCGCTTTGGCAAATTGATTATGCGATTACACAGCTGATGGATTGGGGTGAAATGCTATAAAAGGCTGCAAACATGGATATATGTCTGCAGCCCTTTTTTACATAACCTTCAATAAATCATATTGTGATTGATATAAATGATAATACAATCCTTTTTGTGCCATTAACTCATCATGTGTGCCTTTTTCTGCAACTCTCCCACCATCCACATAAAATATTTGACTACTATTTTTAATTGTTGATAGACGATGGGCAATGATGAAGGATGTCCTTCCTTTTAACAATTCAGTAATTCCTTCTTGGAGAAGTTCTTCCGTCTTTGTATCAATGCTGCTGGTTGCCTCGTCTAATATCAATATTTTAGGATTAGCCAAGAGGGCTCTTGCGAAAGATATTAACTGCCTTTGTCCCGCTGATAAAGTACTACCTCTTTCTTCTACAACAGTATGATATCCATCCTTTAAGTCTTTTATAAAGTCATGTGCTCTAACAATTTTAGCTGCGGTAATCACTTCTTCTTCCGTTGCATCTAGCTTCCCATAGCGAATATTATCTAGAATGGTTCCAGAAAATACAAAGGTATCTTGAAGCATCACACCCATTTGCGACCGTAAAGATTTTAATGTTACATCTCTTACATCAATCCCATCAATTTTGACACTGCCTTCATTTACATCATAAAACCTACTTAACAAATTTATAATAGTAGATTTACCTGCACCTGTGGGGCCGACTAAGGCGATACTCTGACCTGCATTAATATGAAAACTGACATCACTAAGTATGTTTTTCCCTTCTTCATAACGGAAGGTAACTCGTTCAAAGGTGACATTCCCTTTAATCGTTGGCATTGGGATTGCTTTTGGCTGATCCTTAATATCTGGTTCAACATCCAGAGTTTCAAAAATACGTTCCAAATAAGCAGAAGCAGTGATAAGCGCATTATAGAAGTTCCCCATATTAATAACTGGGTTCCAGAAATTATTGACATAGCCAATAAACGCTACAAGTGTACCTGTACTAACATCTACCCCAATTTGCCGTATTCCTACGAAGTAAATTAAACTTGTTGTTAAAACAGAGATATTTTGAACACCTGGCCATAGAAGAAACTGGATTGAAACTGCCTTAAGCCAAGATGTTCGGGTTTCATTGCTTACTTCATCAAAAATTTCAAAATTCTCTTCTTCCCTTGCAAAGGATTGCGTAATTTTTATGCCGGCAATACTTTCATGAATATAGGCATTCATATTAGATTGTTTATTGCTTAACACTTGATACGCTTTTCTCTGCATATTTTTGATTACCCATACTAATACTCCTAAAATCGGCAGAAGTGCTAAACTATATAATGTTAGTTTTGCGTCGATGGCAAACATAAACATTAACGTTATAATTACACTGATGATATCAGAGATCAGGTTTATCAGCCCATTACTTAATAGATCACTTAATGTATTTATATAATTAACGACTCTGATTAAGATTTTCCCATGAGGGCGATTATCAAAATAGGAAAAGGGCAGCTTCTGTAAGTGCTGAAAAATATCTAAACGCATATCCTTTAGAATATTTTGACCAATCTGAGTAATCCATTGAATGCGATACCGCATACATATACCAATTACAAATAGAGAAAGAACAAATAAAATACTAATCCCGATTAATAATGGAATATTTTTATCTGGGATAATTTCATCAATTGCTATTTTTGTAAAAAACGGACCGAGCATTCCTGCCACGTTGGCTGTTAAGATGATTAGCAATGTAATAAACAATGCCTTCTTATAAGGTTTAATATAAGCACCGATTCGTTTATAGTGACTCCAGTTAAATTCGGTCTCTAATTCTTCGTCGACATTAAATTTATTACGGGCCAATGGCTGCTCCTCCTTCTTCCTGCTCTACTAATCCTAATTGTCTTCTATACACATCGTAATACATCCCTTTTTTCGCAACAAGTTCTGTATGCGTCCCTTGTTCTTTCACTTCCCCTTTATCAAGAACTAAAATAAAGTCTGCATCCCTTACAGATGAAATACGGTGTGCAATTATGAAGGTTGTTTTATCTTGTGTCAACTGATTTAATTCCTTTTGGATTTTACTTTCTGTTTCCATATCTACAGCTGATGTTGTATCATCCAATATCAAGATAGATGGATCCTTCGCTAATGCTCTTGCTAAGGAGATCCTTTGCTTTTGACCACCAGATAATCCCACTCCGCGCTCTCCTACGATTGTATCGTATCCCTCCGGCATTTTAACGATAAAGTTATGGGCGTCGGCAATTGCTGCCACGCGTTGAATTTGCTCCATGTTTAAATATGGTTTTCCAAAGGAGATATTTTCCTCAATAGTATTTGAAAATAAAAAAATGTCTTGCATAACCATCGAAATTTGATCGCGAAGCTTCCTCACTGGCCATTCTTTTGCATTTATTTGATCAATTAATACTTCTCCTTCTGTTGGATCATAGAATCTTGCAATTAAATTAACAAGCGTTGATTTACCAGATCCAGTTTCCCCTAAAATCCCAACAGTTTGCCCCGGTCGGACGGTAAAGGATACATTTTTTAAGATAGGGGTTTCAGGGTCATCGGAAAACGCAAAAGAGACATCTTTAAACGTTACATATCCAGCAATTTTCTTGCCTTTCTTTTTGTCTTCTACCATAATTTGTGGTTCCGTTATTAATAAATTTCTAATTTTTACACAAGATGCATTAAATCGCTGTACATCATTTATCAACCATCCACTCATGCGCATTGGCATATTTAAGAGCCACATAAACCCGTTAAATGCAACCAAGTCACCTATGGACATGTTCCCCTGAATCACAAATAAGCCACCTAATAATAAAGTAATAACAGCTAATACTCCGGCAAATCCGTCCAGCCATGGTAAATACTTTTTAGAAACATTAGCAGAATCAAGGTTACGTTTTCGATAATCATCATTAAAATGATTAAACTTTTCGATTTCATACTCTTCCCGGGAAAATGCCTTAACTACTCGGTTGCCGCTAATATTTTCTTCCACCATGGAATTCAGTCTGGAAAAACTTTCACGGATTTCTAGAAATACTGGATGAGCTGCTTTGGACATTTTTTGTGTAAAAATAAAGATAAACGGTGTAACAGCGAGTAATGCTAACGTTAATTTCCAATCAATGTTCATCATTACGATAATGGCAACGACAAACCAGATAACACATTCAGCGATATTATAGCAGACCCATGAAACGAAATGGCGTATAGCGTCCATATCACCTGTCATTCTCGCCATAATATCTCCTACTCTATTATGATTAAAAAAGTCAAAATCAAGCTCTTGAAGCTTTTTATACATATCTTGTCTTATATCAAACTGTGCGTCTTGACCAACATGTTCGTATAACATTTGGTAGATGTATCGAGTAACGGTTCTGATCAGTGTCGCTCCTATCATCGCTAGTAAAATGGGTACTAAGAGTTGGACTTGATTATTCTCAATGACTTCATCAATCAATCTTCCGCTTAAAATAGGAATAATCACTACAAAGAAAGAATTTGCTAATAAAATCAAGGATGCAACAATTACTTTTTTCTTATTCTTCTTTACGTAACTCCAAATCCATTGGTAATTATTCAATAGGAATCTACACTCTTTCTTTTTTTAATTTGTTTACTTCCAAAATAATATTTCAAAAGATAGCTAAATATACTTTTAAATAAACTTTCAGAGGAGGAGATTTTTATTCCTCCTTAATGATGGATATTTACCTTTAACTGGCTTGGTAAAATTTTTTCACTAAGTAAAATCAATAATATCTCTTAAAACATGTAAGGGCGTGTATACAAGGTTTATATTCATTTTCACTTTCTCTCCCATCCTTGGCATTGTTCTCCAATTATTACAACCAGGCTGCAAATGACTTAATCTTAATCCTCCTTTTTAGCCATGAATGAACGCAATAAATGTGAACGGTTACCATTTTATATTGTTATGCAACATACTATAATAAGAAAAGAGAAAACCTTTTCTTATCACAGATTAATTTTAGTCACGAAGGTTTGACGTAACTAGTACTTAAATTGTATAATTATGGACAAAATTTGACTTGAAAGGAGTACATTGAATGTTATACTATCAATCAAATTACTTTGGACAAAATGGAGATTTTGATCGTATATCAGCATTCAATCCTACCAACCTTCCTCATTTTCATCGCAGCTTGGAACTGGTGATGGTTGATGAAGGCACACTGGAGCTTACCATACAAGATAAATCTTATACTCTCCACGAAGGAGAAAACGCTCTCATTCTTTCGAATCAAATACATAGTTTACAAAGTAATCAGAAAAATCACTCCTGGATTTATGTCTTTTCTCCAGAATTGGTTAATCAATTTTATCAGCTTAGTAAAAACAAAGACTTAATTCATCCAATATTCCAGTTACAGGCTGCCACAAGAGAGATGATAAAGGAGATATTCTTCAACAATAATAGTTCGCTGTTTGCCAAAAAAGGGGTTCTGTACTTAATTTGTGCGGAATTGCTAAATCAAACTTCTTTCAAAGAGGAAACGCGGAGAGATGATTATTTATTACATGATTTACTCAACTATATCCAAAATCATTTTACCGAGGAACTTTCCTTAAAAGATTTATCACAAAAATTTGGATACGATTATTCCTACCTATCAAGATTTTTCACAAAAATACTGCATATACCATTTGTTGATTTTGTAAATGGGCATCGTGTAACGTTAGCCTCTCAATTATTAAAAACAACGGATAGTAAAATTACCGAAATTGCCGATATGGTTGGCTATCGAAACATTCGCAGCTTTAATCGAAACTTCGAAAAAATCATGAACACTACCCCGAGTAATTATCGAAAAATTTATATGGAAAGTTATTAATAAACGCAGCGTTAGATTGACAAAAAAAACCTTAGAACACCTATTTGTTTTCTAAGGTTTTTTTAAAGGATATATTAATAATCACTATTGCTTGTCAAACCATTCACGATTGCAACTCCAGAACTTGCTCCGATTCTAGTAGCTCCAGCAGCAATCATTTTCTCCGTGTCTTCACTGCTGCGTACACCTCCAGAAGCTTTCACACCTATATCTGGTCCAACCGTTTTTCTCATTAATGTAATGTCCTCAACAGTTGCTCCGCCTGTTGAGAAACCTGTTGATGTTTTTACATAGTCAGCTCCTGCTTCTACTGCTAATTTACAAGCAATTTCTTTTTCCTCATTTGTTAGGAGACTAGTTTCAATAATTACTTTCGATAATGCTTTACCTTTTGCCGCATCCACTACCGCTTTAATATCTTCTTTAACTAAATCATAATTTTTATCCTTTAAAGCACCAATATTAATAACCATATCTACTTCTGTTGCCCCATTTTTAATGGCATCTTCTGTTTCAAATGCTTTTGTTGCTGAAGTAGATGCTCCTAAAGGGAAACCGATCACTGTACATACCTTTACCTCTGTTCTATTAAGCAATTCACTTGCAGCTTTGACCCATGTTGGATTTACGCAGACAGAAGCAAATGTGTATTGCTTAGCTTCTTCACAAAGAGTCACAATTTGTTCTTTCGTCGCATCAGCTTTTAATAAAGTGTGATCAATCATTTTAGCAATGTTCATTAAGATTCTCCTTTGATATATGTACTAATTAAAAATATATGCCAAGCTCTTTGAACGAACAAAGAGCTTCCATATTAAAGTTATTAAAATTAATTTTATAAAACAAAAAGGAAACAATTGTAGCTGGCTAAACTTAAGAAACAATCGCAGCTTGATCTTCTACTTCCTCTAAAACACGGACAAATTGTCCTTCATTTACAGGGTAGCCTGCTTTCGTTATTTTGACTTTCACAATTTTCCCAACCATTTCTTCTGTTGCTGGGAAAACTACTTTTAAATAATTGTCTGTATATCCAACATAAAGCTTTCCATTGCCATCTTCTTTGTAGACTTCCTCTGGAATAACTTCTACTACCTCGCCTTCATAGTTAGACGCATATTCCTTTGCTAATTGATCAGAAAGCGAAATTAAACGATGTACTCGTTCGTTCTTTACATCTTCCTCAATTTGGTTATCCATTCGCGCAGCAGGTGTTCCTGTCCGTTTTGAATATGGGAACACATGCAATTCAGAGAATTTATGTTCTTTAATAAAATCATAAGTTTCCATAAACTCTTCTTCTGTCTCTCCTGGGAAACCAACGATTACATCAGAGGTAATGGCCAATCCTGGCAAGGCTTCTTTTAATCTTGTAATTCTTTCGGCAAAGAATTCCATTGTATATTTTCTTCTCATTCTTTTTAAAACAGTATCCGATCCAGATTGAATCGGGATATGAAGATGATTTACAATTATTTTTGATTTATCTAAGACTTCAATCACTTCATCTGTTATTTGGCTTGCTTCGATAGAAGAAATACGAAGGCGCTTTAGACCCTTTACCTGGGATTCTAAATCACGCAGTAAATTAGCTAAGTTATAATCCTTCATATCTGAGCCATATCCACCTGTGTGAATTCCTGTTAATACAATTTCTTTATAACCAGCATTCACTAATTGCTGTGCTTGCTTAATAACCTCTTGCGGATCTCTTGAGCGCATCAATCCCCGTGCCCATGGAATAATACAGAATGTACAAAAATTATTGCATCCTTCTTGGATTTTTAAGGAAGCTCTTGTTCTATCCGTAAAAGCAGGGACATCCATTTCTTCGTACACACGATTTTTCATAATGTTTCCAACAGCATTTATTGGTTGTCTTTCTTCTTTATACTGCGTAATATACTCTAGCATTTTCACGCGATCCTGTGTACCAACTACAATATCAACTCCAGGAATAGCCATAATTTCTGCTGGAGAAGTTTGGGCATAACACCCTGTAACACAAATAACTGCATCTGGATTTTTACGAACTGCACGACGAATTACTTGGCGGCTCTTTTTATCTCCTGTATTTGTAACGGTACATGTATTAATAACATATACATCAGATATATTTTCATATTCTACACGTTCATAGCCTTGTTGTTTAAACAACTGCCAGATCGCTTCGGTTTCATAATGGTTTACTTTACATCCTAAAGTATGAAAAGCAACTGTTGGCATTTTTATCACTCCATCAATTCAAAATGATAAGATACAGCAGACAATAGGTATAATGGTGCAGTCTCTGTTCTTAATATTCTTGGACCAAGTCCGCATGTCACAAAACCATGCTCTTTTAATAATGCTACTTCTGATTCAGTCAGGCCACCTTCTGGGCCGAATACCGCAAGGATAGATTGTCCTTTTGTCATCGATTCCAAGCTTTTCGTTAACACAGACGATTCGCCTTCTCTTGCCTCTTCTTCATAGGCTATTAATTTTACATTATAACCTTCTGAAAGTTTTATCAACTCTTTTATACTAATTGGAGAACTTACTTCTGGTATCATGGTTCGGTGGGATTGTTCTGCTGCTTCTTTTGCAATTTTATTCCAGCGAACTAGTTTTTTTCCACCCTTTTTCTCATCCCATTTAACGACAGAGCGAGCTGCGATGAAAGGGATAAACTTAAAAGCGCCTAATTCTGTTCCTTTTTGGATAATCCATTCCAGCTTATCCCCTTTTGGCAGTCCGCTCACAATAGAAACCGAAATAGGTAATTCTATTTCTCCTTCTAACCATTGTACCACTTTTGCAATGACTTCGTTTTCGGAAATTTTTTCTATTCTGCACCGTGCTGCCTGCTGAAGACTGTTGACACAATATATTTCATCGTCAATATCCATTCGCATCACACGTACAATATGATGATAATCGTCCTCTTGAATAAAAAATGTATCCTCTTCGTTTTTAGCAAAATAACGCTGCAATCGAATTCCTACTTTCTTTTAAGCAATAGAGAAGGAAGAATCGTAAGACGAAACTTCCTTTTTTCCTTTTGAATATACGCTTACTCTTTTAGCTTGTTGCTGTGAAAGTTTTTCTTCTATTAACTCTTTTTCTGAGCGGTAATGCTTACCCAATCTTCCATTTGTACTGTTTCTATTATTTCTAGGCCTGATGCGATAATAGCATCCTTTACTTCTTCTTTTTTCTGAAGAATGATGCCAGAAGCAATAAAGAAACCATCTTTTTGAAGTAAACGATAAACATCATCTGTAAAACGAACAATTACCTCTGCCAAAATATTTGCAACAATTACCTCTGCCTGTTCCTCTATACCACTTAAAAGATTATTTTGACGGACAGATGTTTTCTCATGAACTTTGTTTAATTTAATATTTAATTTAGCAGAACGGACAGCCACTTCATCCAGATCTAAAGCAAGCACAGATTTAGCTCCCAGCATGGCTGCTGCAATACTTAGCACACCAGATCCTGTACCAACATCGATAACCACATCGTCTTTTTTTACTATTCTTTCCAAAGCCTGTATACATAATACAGTTGTCGGATGTGTTCCTGTTCCGAAAGCCATCCCTGGATCCAATTCGATGATTAATTCATCCGTATGGACTGGTGTATAATCCTCCCAGGTAGGTACAATCGTAAATTTCTCAGATATTTTAACAGGATGATAGTATTTCTTCCAAGCTGTTGCCCATTCTTCTTCATTTACTTCCATAATGGAAACTTTATTTAATCCAATATCAATATTAAACAGTACTAAATTATTGATATTTTCTTTAATTGCCTCTACTGTTTCACCAAGAAAACTATTGATTGGTAAATACGCTTTAACTAGAACGCCTTCTTCTGGATAATCATCAGGATTTAGTTGGTAGATTTCGCCGAATTGGTCTTCTCTTTCTTTAATTAATTCAAAGGGATCTTCAATAACTACCCCACTAGCACCTGCTTCATGCAAAATATTTGAAATAGGTTCAATCGCTTCATTTGTCGTATGAATTGTGATTTCTGACCATTTCATTTCTACCAACTCCTTTTTGATTATTCACCTTTAAATGCTTTTTTTACCTTAGAGAAAAAACTGTCCTCTTCTTCTCCACGAGGAGTATCTCCAGATACTTCAGCAAATTCCTGTAATAGTTGTTTTTGTTTATCAGATAATTTTGTAGGTGTAATTAAACGAATGATTACATGCTGGTCACCTTGGCCATATCCACGTACATTTGGAATCCCTTTGCCTTTAAGGCGGAATTTTGTTCCAGTCTGTGTTCCCGCAGGTACTTTCAATTTCACTTTGCCATGAATAGTAGGTACTTCCACTTCATCACCTAGTGCAGCCTGAACAAAAGTAATCGGCATTTCACAGTATACATCTTCTCCATCACGCTCGAAGAAGTCATGTCTTCTTATGTGGAACACAACATATAAATCACCTGCTGGCCCGCCGTTTATACCAGGTTCTCCTTGCCCAGAGACTCTTAATTGTTGACCATCATCGATACCTGCTGGAATTTTAACACTAATTTTACGACGTTTTTTTACTTTTCCAGTTCCGCCACAAGTTGAACATTTATGCTTAATCTCTTTACCAGTTCCATTACAGTAATTACATGTTCTTCTATTCACAATACGACCAAATGGTGTATTTTGCTCCACATTCAATTGTCCAGTACCACTACAATGCTTACATGTAACTGGCTTAGTCCCTGGTTTTGCTCCCGTGCCATTACATGTTTCACAATTTTCTTCTCTTGGTATTTCAATTTCCGTTTCTTTCCCAAATGCTGCTTCTTCAAATGATAGTGTCATCGTATATTGTAAATCAGCCCCTTGACGCGGAGCATTCGGATCTCTTCTTCTTGATCCTCCACCACCAAAGAAAGTGCTGAAAATATCTTCAAAACCACCGAAACCACCGAAGTCTCCGCCGCCGCCGAAGCCTTGATTAGGATCTGTATGGCCAAACTGATCATAGTGCGCTCTTTTTTGATCGTCACTCAGTACTTCATAGGCCTCTTTCACTTCTTTAAACTTTTCATTCGCATCAGCTTCTTTATTGATATCTGGATGATACTTTTTTGAAAGCTTACGATACGCTTTTTTTATTTCATCCTTAGAAGCCCCTTTACTGACTCCAAGGACTTCATAGTAATCCCGTTTATCCATAATTGATTACCACTCCCCGATTCTTTTCACATAGATGCTATTGTATCATTTTGCTTTTCTAAAGTACAATAGTTTATTGCTATCTTTCCTAATTATCGCTAAAAAACTTCTGATTGAAAAGAAAAGTCAAAGTCAAGATAACCTGACTTTGACTTTTCGCTAAACGTAATTGATTTTATTGGTTTTATTTCTTTTATTTATCGTCTTTTACTTCTTCAAACTCTGCATCTACTACGTTGTCATCTTTATCGGATGCACCGCCGTCTGCACCTTGAGCCGCTTGTGCTGCTTGTGCTGCTTCTTCATATAATTTCATAGAAAGAGCTTGAACGATTTCTTGAAGAGCGTCTTTTTTCGCACGAATTTCTTCTAATTCGTTTTTCTCGATAGCCGCTTTTAAAGCATCTTTTGCTTCATTTGCTTTTGCAACTTCACTTTCGTCCACTTTACCTTCTAAGTCTTTTAATGTTTTTTCAGTAGTGAAAACTAATTGATCTGCTTCATTTCTTAGTTCCACTTCTTCTTTACGCTTTTTATCAGCTTCAGCATTTTCTTCTGCTTCTCTTACCATTTTATCGATTTCTTCATCTGATAAGCCTGTAGAAGATTTAATTGTAATTGTTTGTTCTTTATTTGTACCAAGATCCTTCGCACGAACATTTACGATACCATTTTTATCGATATCAAATGAAACTTCGATTTGCGGAATTCCACGTGGTGCTGGTGGAATATCAGCTAATTGGAAGCGGCCTAATGTTTTGTTATCCGCAGCCATTGGACGTTCCCCTTGAAGCACATGAATATCTACAGCTGTTTGGTTATCAGCAGCAGTTGAGAATACTTGTGATTTAGAAGTAGGGATGGTTGTATTACGTTCGATTAACTTTGTAAATACTCCACCCATTGTTTCAATTCCTAATGATAGTGGTGTTACGTCTAAAAGCACAACGTCTTTAACATCACCAGTAATAACGCCACCTTGGATAGCTGCACCCATTGCAACAACTTCATCAGGATTTACTCCTCTATGCGGCTCTTTACCGATTTCTTTTTTAATTGCTTCTTGAACAGCAGGGATACGAGTTGATCCACCTACAAGGATAACTTTGTCAATTTCAGATGCATTTAGACCAGCATCTTTAAGTGCTTGACGAGTTGGTCCCATTGTACGTTCTACTAATGAAGCAGAAATTTCTTCGAATTTAGCACGAGATAAAGTTACTTCTAAGTGAAGTGGTCCAGCTTCTCCAGCTGTGATAAATGGTAAAGAAATTTGTGTAGAAGCTACACCAGAAAGATCTTTTTTAGCCTTCTCTGCAGCATCTTTTAAACGTTGTAGAGCCATTTTATCTTTGCTTAAATCGATGCCATTTTCTTTTTTAAATTGGTCTACTAAATAATCGATAATTACTTGGTCAAAATCATCTCCACCAAGACGGTTATCACCAGCAGTAGATTTTACTTCAAATACGCCGTCTCCTAGTTCAAGGATAGATACGTCAAAAGTACCTCCACCTAGGTCATATACTAAGATAGTTTGATCTTCGTCTGTTTTATCTAAACCATATGCTAATGCTGCAGCTGTTGGTTCGTTAATAATACGTTCAACTTCTAAACCAGCAATTTTACCAGCATCTTTCGTAGCTTGGCGTTCTGCATCATTAAAGTATGCAGGCACTGTTATAACTGCTTTCGTTACTTTTTCTCCTAAGTATTCTTCTGCATAACCTTTTAGGTATTGAAGAATAATCGCAGAAACTTCTTGTGGAGAGTAGTTTTTGCCTTCTACTTCTACTTTATAATCCGTACCCATATGACGTTTAATAGACATAATAGTGTTTGGGTTTGTAATAGATTGACGTTTTGCAACTTCCCCTACTTGGCGTTCTCCATTTTTGAATGCTACTACAGATGGAGATGTTCTATTACCTTCTGGATTTGGGATAACTTTTGGTTCTCCACCTTCAAGTACAGCAACACAAGAGTTTGTTGTACCTAAATCAATTCCAATAATTTTACTCATGGAAATTTCCCTCCTATTTTTTAATATGTAACGCTTATTGGCTTACTTTCACCATTGCAGGTCTAATGACTCTGTCTTTAAGCTTATACCCTTTTTGGAACTCATCCACCACAATGTTTGAATCCGTTCCTTCTACTTCTTCTTGCATTACTGCTTGATGAAGATGTGGATCAAATTCTTTTCCAACTGCTTCGATAGCCTCTACACCTTCTTTTTTGAGAGCTTCAAGGATTCCGCGATAAACCATTTCAACACCTGTGTATAAACTTTGTGTTTGTTCATCTACTGCCTCAATTTTTAATGCTCTTTCCAAATTATCGATGCTTGGTAATAAGTCCATGACAAGACTTTGCGCTCTGTATGTTTGAGCCGCTTCCATATCGAGCCTTGATCTGCGGCGTGAATTATCAAAATCAGCCTGCAGGCGAAGATAGCGATTAGATTCTTCTTCTAATTTAGCTTCTAGCTCTGCAATTTTTTCATTAGCAGCCTTTAATTCTTCAGCTACATTTTCCTCATTGGAAGGAGACGCTTCTACCTCTTCGAAAACTTCTTCAACTGTTTCTTCGACTTTAACGTCTTCTTGTGCTGCTTGTTGTTCCATCTCTGCATTGTTCGTTGCTTTTTCTTCTGCCAACTTGTTCACCTCCCTTAAAGGATTAATTACATAAAACAGTGCAGATTGGCAAATAGAAATTCACCAATCTTAAATTTACTAACTTTAGTCCTTCATTACACACTTTTAAATATTCCACAGAAGTTACTTTTGATACAAATTAGTGAGTACTTTTGTCAGGTCATTCGATAATATATTTAATAAACTCACAACTCGTGAATATTCCATTCTTGTTGGGCCAAGAATGGCAATCGATCCAATTTGCTCATTCCCAATCCGATAAGAAGCAGAGATAATGCTGCAATTTTCCATTGCTGTATTATTATTTTCTCTTCCGATTTTAATACTAATATCGGATGAGTTATTACGAATGAGCTCAGGTATTCCATCCTCTTTTTCAATCATATTCAACAAATTTCTTATTTTCGTAATATCATGAAATTCAGGCTGTCTCAAAATATTTGTCTTGCCACCAAAAAATAACTTTTCATGGGTATCGATTTTCACAGTTTCGGAAAGAGAGTTGATAAAATACTCATAATTGCTAATATGCTGTTTTAATAAGGTAGCAACTTCCTTATAAATTTTATTATGAAGCTTATCAATCGGCACACCCGTTAACCGGTCATTTAAGATATTTACTAGTTTTTCTATTTCCCCTGCGTGAATAGAATCTGGCAAGTGAAACATTCTGTTTTCCACATGTCCTGAGTCTGTCACAATAATAGCAATGGCCGTATGGTTGTTTAAAGGAACAATTTGAATTTTCTTCAATTTATTTTCTTTAACGGCAGGCCCAAGGACAATAGTAGTATAATTTGTTAAATCAGACAATATTTTAGCAGATTTTTGCACAATATTTTCTAATTCGTATATTTTTTCTGCAAACAGTGAGTTAATTCTCAATATTTCTGAACGCTTTAATTTCTGTGGTGATAAAAGATGATCAACATAAAAACGATAACCCTTCTCTGAAGGAACGCGCCCAGAAGAAGAGTGGGTTTTTTCGATAAAACCAGATTCCTCTAAATCTGCCATCTCATTGCGAATGGTGGCGGAGCTAAATGTAATGTTTTCTTTCTTTGATAAGCTCCTTGAGCCTACTGGTTGTGCTGTTGAAATAAAATCATCAATAATCACCTGTAATATCAATAATTGACGATCAGTTAACACATTAATCACCTCTGTTAGCACTCTTTATTAACGAGTGCTAAATCTATATATAAAGTAGCAAAAACAAAGGGGCTGTGTCAATAATTTGAACCTTATTTCTATAAGAAATTTTTCCCTTCTCGCATACTACTTCCTGACAAACCAAGATTATGATTATTCAAGAACTCCAATAAAGGATTGAAACACTTCATTCCCTAAAAATCTGCCTTTATGTGTTAATTTTAAATAATCACTTTCCATTTCAATAAGCTCTCTGCTTATTAGTTCGTTTATTTCCTTGTCAAATAGCTCTAATACATTTTTATTATATTTTTGTTCAAATGAAGATAAACTTACTCCTTTATTTTCCCTTAAGCCAAGGAATAATTCCTCTTCCATTTGTTCTATAGCGGTTACCTTATGTTCATGCATGATCGGAAACTCACCTTGTTCTAAAGGCTGCATGTATTTCTTTAAAGGTCCATAATTAGAATAGCGATTCCCATGTACATAACCATGGGATCCAGCGCCAAACCCAAAGTACTCTTCATTATTCCAGTATGTGAGATTATGCCGACTTTCGAATCCAGGCTTCGCAAAATTACTAATTTCATATTGCTGAAAACCATGTCTTGCCATTTCTTCCATTAAGACGCTGTACATACCTGCTTCCACATCTTCTCCGGGTGTAGGTAGTTTCCCTTTTCTCATTAAGTTATAAAAGACCGTTTTAGGCTCTATAATTAGAGAATACCCTGAATAATGCTGAATATCTAATGTAAATGCTGTTTTTAATGTTTCTTGAAAATCTTCTAACGTTTGACCTGGTAAACTATAAATTAAGTCAACACTGATATTATTAAAACCAATTTTTTTAGCTGCTTCAATGGATGAAAACACATCTTCCGCTTTATGCGTTCTGCCAATTCTCTTTAGCAGCTCATTATTAAAAGATTGTACTCCAAAGCTAAGGCGGTTCACGCCTCCTTCATACAAAGCTTTTAATTTATCTTCTGTTAAATCACCAGGATTGGCTTCAAACGTATATTCTTGCTGTGGGTGAAGCTTAAGTTCTTTATTCACCATTCCACAAAGTCTTTCTAATTGGGATGCAGATAAACTTGTTGGTGTACCTCCTCCGACAAAAATCGTTGACAGTTCTTGTTGTCCATATTTTTCAATGGTTAGCTTCATTTCTTTCTCTAGAGAGTCTAAGTATTCATCAACTGGCTGTCCTTTTAAAAATACTTTATTAAAATCACAATAGTGACAAATATGTTCACAAAATGGAATATGGATATATGCTGCTTGTATCAATTTTTCACAACCTTTAAATTAATTAAACTATCTTAAACTAACAAGTTTTTTCCTACTTGTTTCAATTAAAATAAGAAAAGAGGTCGATACCTACCTGGCACCTACCCCTTTACTTATAGCAGTACATGTTGCGATTAGCAAGTTTCTTGCATAATGACCATGCAGTGCTTTTATTGTCATTTTTACTTTTTCGTATTATTGTCATCCATACGTAATACAGCCATAAACGCTTCTTGCGGTACTTCAACCGAACCAACTTGTTTCATTCGTTTTTTCCCTTCTTTTTGCTTCTCTAGCAATTTACGTTTACGAGAAATATCCCCACCATAACATTTAGCCAATACATTCTTGCGCATCGCCTTAATGGTAGAACGAGCAACAATCTTTTGCCCTATCGCAGCTTGGATCGGCACTTCAAATTGCTGACGCGGAATAAGCTCTTTTAATTTCTCTACAATAACTTTTCCTCTTTCATAAGCAAAATCCTTATGAACGATGAAGCTAAGTGCATCTACTTGTTCTGAATTTAACAGAATATCCATTTTCACCAACGTCGATGTTTTATAGCCAATAAGTTCATAATCAAATGACGCATATCCCCTTGTATTTGATTTTAATTGGTCAAAGAAATCATAAACAATCTCCGACAAAGGAATTTCATACGTAATTTTAACGCGAGTCTCATCCATATATTGCATATCGATGAAGACACCTCTCTTCTGCTGGCATAATTCCATAATTGCTCCAACATATTCATTCGGTGCCATCATCGTTGCTTTTACATATGGTTCTTCAATTCTGTCGATTTTTTGAGGATCTGGCATTGCTGATGGATTATCTACTTTTATTTCTGTTCCATCTGTCAAAATAACATCATAAATAACACTTGGAGCAGTAGTAATTAGGTCAATTTTAAATTCGCGCTCGATACGTTCTTGAATAATTTCCATATGAAGCAAACCAAGGAAACCACAACGAAAACCAAATCCTAATGCTTGAGATGTCTCTGGTTCAAATTGTAATGCAGAATCATTAAGCTCTAATTTTTCCAATGCTTCACGCAAATCATTAAATTTTGCACTATCTATTGGATATAAACCACAATAAACCATTGGATTTAGCTTACGATAGCCAGGCAGCGCTTCTGTTGCACCGTTCTTTGCATTAGTGATGGTATCACCTACTCGCGTATCGCCAACATTTTTAATTGCTGCAGTTAAAAAACCTACGTCTCCAACAGATAAATGATCAGTATTAACTGCTTTTGGTGTAAATACACCTACTTCAATAACCTCAAATTCTTTTCCTGTTGCCATCATTTTGATTTTATCACCAGGTTTAACTGTTCCATCCACTACACGTATATAAGTGACAACGCCACGATAAGCATCATATAAACTATCAAAAATAAGTGCCTTTAATGGTGCTTCTGGATCCCCTTGTGGTGCTGGAACCTTTTCTACGACTTGTTCTAGTATATCTTCTATCCCAATACCAGCCTTCGCAGAAGCCAGCACAGCTTCAGAAGCATCTAATCCTATAACATCTTCAATTTCATTTCTAACCCTTTCAGGATCAGCACTTGGCAGGTCAATTTTATTAATAACCGGAACAATTTCCAAATCATTATCAATCGCTAAATAAACATTAGCTAATGTTTGTGCTTCAATTCCTTGAGCGGCATCCACTACTAATACAGCTCCTTCACAAGCAGCCAAGCTTCGAGATACTTCATATGTAAAATCCACATGTCCCGGTGTGTCAATGAGATGTAGTGTATAAATTTCGCCATCTTTTGCTTGATATTTTAATTGGACGGAATTTAGTTTAATCGTAATTCCGCGTTCTCTTTCTAAATCCATTGAATCTAAAAGCTGATCTTTCATCTCACGTGCTGTAAGTGCATTTGTTTTTTCTAATATTCTATCAGCGAGAGTTGATTTCCCATGATCTATATGTGCAATAATAGAAAAATTTCTAATTTTTGATTGTCTCTTTAACATCTCTTCTCTGTTCATTTAGTTCACTCCTACAATAATCGCGCATGTACACTATTTTTGATTATAGCAGTGTGAAGAATAAGATTCAACGAAAAGTAAAATGATTTACTAAACAGTCTTTTATTTTTCTTTTTCTTCCATTATATCTGCAACAAGATTGACTCCTTTTTCTGCTACAGAAGATATCGTATCTGCTACTCCTTTTCCGATGCTAGACAATAAATTAAAAGCTTTCATTTCCTCTAATTGCTGTTTCTTTTCATCCAGATCGTGACTAGTGATATTTTGTCCAAGGACAGACGCTTCTAAATTTCCATCCTCTTTATTTATAGCTACAGCACTTTGGAATCCCTCATCTTCATATCCTTTCATTTTGTGAATCCTACTATTTGCTTGCTGCATACCAAATAATACACAAATAAACATCAACAAAACAATTCCGACAGCACTTAATGTATATAGTTTCAACTTGATCAATCTCCTTTAGTATCAGTACCAAGTTTGTATTTTCCAAATCTACCATCCCTAGTAACTCTATTGAAAATATATGAAGTAACTAGGAATGGTAGAACCCTTTTAGTAAATTTAGTGGGTATTATACCCTACATTCTCTTGATTTATCGCTGAATGAAGTGCGGCATTTAAACCATTTGCAAGCAAATTCGCCATATCTTCTATAAAAACATCGACCTCTTTAGGTGTGACCATTAAGTTATGACCAATTGGTGATAACACTTCATAGATTAACTTTCTCTTTTCTTCCTCAGGCAATGTTCCAACAATACCTAGAAATGTCTTACGATGCTGCTCTTCTGGTAAATCTTCATCCGTTAATTTTCTTTTTTCACCAAAGGTCAACCCAGCTGGAGCCAATGCTCTCGATGGTTTATTTCCTTCTTTTAACTCCTTACCAAAATGCTTTAATATATAATCAATTGTGTCACTTGTAATAGACACTGCATCTACGACAGTTGGAACACCGATAGCAATCACTGGTCTTCCTAACGTTTCTTTACTTAGTTCCTTCCGTTTATTTCCTACACCAGAACCAGGATGGATACCTGTATCGGAAACTTGAATCGTCGAATTCACACGATCAATGGAACGGGATGCAAGAGCATCAATAACAATTACAAAATCAGGATTTGTTTTCTCGACAACCCCTTTTATAATGTCACTTGTTTCAATTCCTGTTAATCCCATTACACCTGGGGCTAAGCTTGATACCGGTCGATAGCCCTCTTCTACACTTTCTGGCTGTAATTCATATAAATGTCTTGTTACAAGTATATTCTCACAAACCTGTGGCCCCAATGCGTCAGGTGTAACATTCCAGTTCCCTAGACCAACTAATAAACAAGATGCATCCTCTTTTATATCGCTCTGCTTTAAAAATTGAGAAAACTCTTTTGCAAATACTTGCTCTACTTTTTCTTGCAATTTCGTATCTTGCTGTCTAATACCTAACACTTCTATCGTTAAATATTTTCCTTGTTTTTTCCCGATTAGTTCTTCTCCCTTTTCGGTGACCTCCACATAGGACATCTTAATACCATTCTCTTCTTTCTCCTTGATGATTACCCCATCTAGATGTGACTGATCTTGTTCATTTTGAACAAGTCCTTGATTATGTAAAGCTAAATCTTTTGCTTCAATTGCCAAATCTGTTCGTACTGAATACATGCTTAAATCAAGTTTTTCCTCCATTGTTATCCCCTTCCAATCCAAAGAATCATTTTATTATTACTAGCATTGCCTTTCTCTCAAAAAAAATTCATATTGTGCAATTTGACTGGAGGTATTGCATTATTAGTCCTCGTTTGATAAAATATCACTTGTTCTTTAAGTTTTTTAGGAATGTATATATCGAGTTTAAATAATGAACTTGATGCTTCGTTTTAGGAGGTGAACGTAAATGCCAAATATTAAATCTGCTATTAAACGTGTGAAAACTAGTGAAGCTCGTAACGCTCAAAACACTACAGTTAAATCTGCAATGCGTACTGCTGTTAAAAAGACTGAAGCTGCTATTGCTCTTAATGATACAACTGCTGCAAATGAAAGTTTTGTAGAAGCTGCTAGTAAGTTAGACAAAGCTGCTGCTAAAGGTCTTATTCATAAAAATGCTGCTGCTCGTAAAAAATCTCGTTTAGCTAAAAGAAAAAATGCTTTAAACGCATAATGAGTAAAAAAGACTATCTTCCTGATAGTCTTTTTTTATTTATAAAGCTTGGGCAGAATTATACAGAGAAAAACCTGAACAATTCCATACAATTGTTCAGGTTAAAAAGTTTATCGTCACCACATTCAAGACACCTATAGGAACGCAGAGGCAGTCCGACCTCATTTAGATTAGATCGCCTTTATACTCCACGTCCTATTTGAAAGAGAATCATTTCTATGACCATGTTTTTAGGCATTGCTCCCGTTTTTAATTGATAGTCACCTTCTGCAAATAGACGGATACACTTTGTTAATTCCTCTTCTGTAAATCGATTAGCTTGTCCTGCTGCCAATTTAACTCGGAATGGATGAACTTTTAAAACACTAGCAATTTGCTGTTGTCCATATCCTTTTTGCGCAAGTCCTTTTACTTGATAAATTAAACGAAATTGATTCGTAATGATAGAAAGAATCTTTAATGGTTCTTCATTTTGTTTTAATAAATCATAATATATCCGCAAGGCTTCATCTATTTTTTTAGAGATCACTTTATCGACAAGGGAAAAAATATTTTGCTCAAGCGATTTGGCAACTAATTCTTCCACAATCTCTTTCGTAATTAACTTTGAATCTTGGACGTATAAAGCCATCTTATCAATTTCAGTTGTCAAAAGAGACAAATTAGTTCCAGCGAGACTTAAAATAGTGTCAAGTCCATCTTCATTTATCTCTACATGATTATATGCGGCACGTTGTTTTAACCATTTCTTTAGTTCTTGTTCATTTAATTTTTTCGCTTCTAAAATAGATGCAGCTGTTTTTAGTTGTTTGGTTATCTTCTTTCTCTCATCTAATTTTTCGTAACTTCCTATAAAAATCATAATTGTAAACGGAGATGGTTCTTTTAAATATTCCTCTAGTTTTTTTACATTATGTTCCACTTTGGACTTAGATTTTTCAGCAGTTAAGAAAAAAGGATTATTTAATACAACAACCTTTCTTTCGCCAAAAAAGGGGATTGTTTCCGCATCCTCTATCGCGACTTCTATTGGTGTTTCCTCCAAATCATATGTAGATAAATTAAAATCCTCATCTTCTTCGTTTAATAATGATTGCAATAATAAATATTTTGTTTCATTTATTAGAAAAGACTCAAGCCCATATAATAGATAGACAAAAGAAAAATCTCTATTCTTTATTTTTTTCCATAATTCTTCGATCATTTCTTCTCCCCATTCCCTAAAGAAACCATTGCTCCTTATTTTCCATACAAAACAATCCCTAATCAATTATTATATACGAAATTCCTAACAGTTGTCCTTCTTTTCGAAAATTTACATACAGAAAGAAGATCCTTTCGACATCATCTCTCTTGTTAACGAAATTCTTTCCTAAAGCTTTGGTATAAGCTCTAGGAAGATTTACTAGCAGCAATGAAATGATTATCTTAAGGACCTTCCTTCAATCTATAATGAACGTTACACATTAAGGCCTAGGATACTTAATGTGTAACGGTGCAATTATATTAATAGTGTACTCCAATGGCTAGATTCTATTTGTGTCAACTCTTGACAACAAAGGAAAATCAGTACGATTCATGTCCATATAGGTAAGTATTTTTTATTCCAATCGGATAGGTATTTAGATGACATTTTTCCATTATTATAGCCATTCACTATTGCTATATTCTATGGAATTCGCAATTCAAATGTGCCACCTTTTTCCGAAAAATAAAAAGAAATCCCCCCATTTTCATCTGTTCTGAATACTTTTACCTGATAATCCTCTAAAATAGTGAGCACATCCAGACTGGGATGATGATACCTATTATTTATCCCAACTGATATAACAGCAATTTTCGGTTTAAGCCGCTCCATAAATTCACTTGTTGAAGAAGTTTTACTACCATGATGTCCCACCTTTAAAACGTCTATTTCTCTTAAATCCGGATATTTGTTCATAAGTGCTAGTTCTCCTTCTTTTTCTAAATCTCCGGTAAATAGCCATGTAATGCCAGCGATCTTAGCAAAAAGGACAATCGAGCTATTATTTTTTGTTAAATTCTCCTTCTCTATTGGGGCCAAAACCATAAAAGACTCCTTCCCTGTACTCCACTTCTGTCCTGCTTGTATAAAACGAATGGGGATTTGTTTCTTTTCCACTAATTTTAATAAGTGTTCTTCTTCTATAGACCAATCTCCTTTCACATTGGGATACATTATTTCTTTTACATGTAATTGTTCGATAATAGCAGTACTTCCGCCTATATGGTCTAAATCACCATGGGTTAAAATTAATTTATCAATTGTACGAATCCCTTTACTTTTTAAAAAGGGGACAACTGTCTTGGCTCCCACTTCATATGGGTCTTTCCTTTTTTGCCAATCTTCTTTCGGGAAATTGACAGTACCACCGGTGTCTATTAAATAAGTTCCTTTATTAAATGGCAGCTGAATAAGAATGCTGTCCCCTTGCCCAACATCAATAAAAGTGATTTCTCCTTTTGACGGATAGACATTGTTTATAAATTGAACACTCATAAGCAAAAGTGGAAGACAATATAACCACCTTCTTAAGTTCTTCGCCAAATTCTCGTATAAATAAAAGAATATGGGCAGGCTGAGACTATAAGCGCATAAAAAAAATAAGGATGGCCTTCCCAATATAATGGTACTAAATGGAAAACTCGATAATTTCAACACCAGCTTATCAGATAACAGGATGATAAAATCTAATGGGAAAGAAAAAAAAGAAATAAATGGTGGAAATATAAAGGATAGGACATAGAGAACAAGTAAGTACGGCAAAATAATAACCGTATAAAAAGGGATAAAAATAAGATTTGCCAGTAAGGATAAGGTCGGAATTTCAAAAAAGTAGTATAGAATAACAGGGATAACAGCATATTCAGAAATAAATGTCAGGAAGAAATACATTTTAATGGTTGAGGAATGATATTCTTTAATAAGCGAGGATGATACAATGAGAAAAAAACAGACGATAAAAGATAATAAAAATCCAACGTTAAATAACATTCTTGGTTGAATCAATAAATATATGGTAAATACTATACTAATTATATCGATCATCGGCAAAGGAGAGGAAGTATAAAATTTATTAATGGCTAAGAGGATAAAAGCAGTAAATACAGCTCTAATTACGGATGGGCTGAGCCCGGTTAAAACTGCATATATTGGTAAAAGCAGCAGAAGAATAGTACTAGCCCTTTCTCTCGTTAAACCAACTCGTATTAGTAAAAAATAAACGATACCTATTAAAACGACGACATGGGAACCAGAAATAGCTAATAGATGAATAATGCCTATACGTTGAAACGCATTTTGCAAATCTTCCTCCATCATACTACGATCACCAAAAATTAAAGCTTCTGCAATTGGAATAGTTGTTTCTGAAAAATGATTTTCAATCCAAATGGTCCCTTTTTCTCTTAGCTGCTTTAATGATAGAATAATATTTCTTTCTGTCACACAGCTGCTTAAATCCAAATTTTCCACTGATACTAGCCAATAAATCGAAGTATTTTCCAGGTATTGCTGATAATTAAAGCCATTTTCATTTCGCTGTGAAGAGGGAAGTGATAAAGATCCCCTAATAGCGCACGTCTTTCCTATCACCCTCTTCGTTTTTAAAATAGCTTTTTCTGCTTTCGTTTCTATTTTGTAGGAAAGCAGCAGTTTTTCCTCTGTTCGTTTTTCCCTACCTACTACCCGCCACCTATCTCCATCTATCTCAGCTGGTTCTATAAAAGTAACGAAAAAAGAGGAAGTATCCTCCTTTATTTTCGAGCTATTCCCATGATAATCATAACTTCCTCGAACAACGAACAAAAAAAATGTACACAGCAGAAAAGCAGCTAATTTCCAACTTCCTTTCTTCATTAGAAGTAGCCATCCTATAAATAGAAAATAGAGGATATAGACCATTAACTGTTGTGTATAGGCACATAATAAGCCGAATAAAGCTGATACTGCGAAGTACAATAACTTTGTTTGAATCATAAATCGCTCCTAACGAGACAGCTGTAGACCGGCAGTAGAGAGGTTTTATTAAATAGACGTCTTTGTGGTTGGTATAATGGAGAATAATTCTGCCGCTCTTTTTTCCAAAGCCTCTATCTCTACAGAATCTGCATTATTTTCTTTTAATTGTTTTACAAGCGCTTCTACCAATGCCTTTTTCTCCTCTTTGTTCTCAAGCTCTTTTCTTTCCACCTGTACTGTTTCAATATTAGCCTGTTCAAACAACTCTAGCGCATATGGATGATTTTTATAATCCAATTCGTAATAAACTGTTTTAATACCTGCTTGTACAATTGCCTTACAGCATTGAAGACAAGGAAAATGAGTAACATATATATCCGCCCCAGCAGTTGGAACGCCAAATTTAGCACATTGTAAGATAGCATTCATTTCCGCATGGATTGTTCTCACACAATGGTTGTCAATTACATAGCAGCCTTCATCTATACAATGAACACCACCAGCTATACTGCCATTGTACCCCCCGGCAATTATCCGTTTATCTCGAACTATCGTTGCCCCTACTGCCAATCTTGTACATGTACTTCTTAAAGCCAGTAATTCGCTTTGTGCCATAAAATACTCATTCCATGAAATTCTTTCCACTTTCACTTTCACTCCCATAAATAAACCGAATTGAGAAAAACACTATTACTTTTCATTCCTCATTAAGTTTATCGAGAACTATGTCACCAGTCAATTACGAAAAGGATGCTCATGGCGCTTAAATCAATATATTGCTTTGAATATGTATCCCTAATCTACAAGAGATTTATTTTATCGAAATAAAGGATTCTAATTTTTCATATGTTTTCTCTCCAATTCCACTTATGTTTTTTAAATCCTCTTTTGTAGAAAACCCTCCATTCTGTTCACGATACTCCACAATGGCAGCTGCTTTAGATGGACCCACTCCTGGTAACTCAAGCAATTCTGTTTCACTTGCTTTATTAATATTTACTGTTCCTTCATTCGAAGGGACGGCAGTCTCGTTACCAACTGCATTCCCATTAGCTGCTTCCCCTTCTTCTCCTATATAAGGAACATAGATAATCATTTCATCTGTCACTTTCATTGCAAAATTCACTGCGTTTTTTTCACCATCTTTCAAAATTCCGCCTGCCTTTTCAATCATATCATTCACTCGTTCTCCGTCATTCGCTTCATACACACCTGGATTCTTAACCGCACCTTTTACATCTACCAGCATTACCGTAACAGGAGGGTCTTCCTCCGATGCTTCTTCTGGCTTCTCCTCTATGTTTCTTTCAGCAAACAAGTTTTCTTGGGGAATTTGTTCTTCTTCATTACTCGAGATAAAAATAGGGTAAAACCGATATAGCAATAAAAGTACGATACCACCTATACAAAAGAAAATCATTTTCTTATTTTTACGAAGCCAGTCCATGATAACTAATCATCCTTTCAGGTATATTTTGAAATGCTGCGACATATCGTTATATGAGAAAACGCTCAATATAAGGGGGGATGGAAGATTGAAAATTGGAATGATTGGTACAGGAAATATGGGGAAAATACTAATAGAATCAATGATTGACGGAAAAGCTGTTTCCCCCGAAGACTTATTTATTTTCAATCGAACAAGAAACAAAGCTTTAGAAATTAAGGAAGAGTATCCTACCATAAATATATGCGATAGTGACATGGAAATAGCAAAAAAAGCAGAGCTTATCTTTTTATGTGTAAAGCCACATGATATGTATGAGGTAGCCCATACTATTTCTCCCGTTTTAACAGAAGAAAAATGCGTTATTTCGATTACTAGTCCAATAAGCCCTGACCAGCTTGATTCTTTATTTAGGTGCTCTGTTGCTCGCATTATCCCAAGCATTACAAATAGAGCATTGGCAGGCGTTTCTTTGTTTTCCTTTGGAAGCAATTGTACGGAAGAGTGGAAAAAACACTTAGAAAGTTTGTATGAAAAATTTTCGTCACCATTAGAAATTGAAGATGACATTACGAGGGCTGCCTCTGATATAGTAAGTTGCGGACCAGCTTTTTTCAGCTATCTTACCCAAAGATTTATAGAAGGCGCAGTGGATGAAACAGAAATTGATACAGAAACGGCAACAAAATTAGCTAGTGAAATGCTTATTGGCTTAGGAGAATTATTAAAGAAGGGCTATTACACTTTACCTACATTACAGGAAAAGGTATGTGTAAAGGGCGGGATTACAGGCGAAGGGATAAATGTTTTGGAACGTCAATTAGGAGATACTTTTAATCAATTATTTCAAGCAACACAGGCAAAATATGAGGATGATAAACAATCCCTTAAAAATCTTGTCACAGGACATAAAAATATATAATGCTCCTCCTTACTTTCGACTCTATCCATTCGAATTCCTTCTCCCATTTCAATTTTTTCAAAAGAAATTGCAAAAGGCTGCTATCAGAATAGGAAAAAGGGAAATGATCCACCCAAGGACCATTTCCCTTTTTCACGTTATCGCCATAAAAAGACAATATGTAGGAAGGATGTTTCCAAGCATTTACTTGCAAAATACTAACCTGCTTCACAATGAGGAAACATCTCATTTTTTCTTACAATAAAAGAAAATTCGCTCTGCCTTTTCATCTAGTGTATCTTGAGAAAAATCTGCTGTAACTTTCAATAAAGTAAACCCTGTTTGTTCGAGCCATTTCGAATACTGTTCAACAGAATAAGTTCGTTGAAAATGGAGTTCATCATAACGACGATACAAACCTGAGGCTTCATCCAATTCAAAGAAACTTAAATCATGTTCGACGCTATTAGGATATTCTCCTTCATAGCATTGCCATATAAGGCTTAAATCCTCATCATTGACTGTATAGGTTTGATTGATAAATAATTGATTCATTTTATATAAGGAATGTACATCAAATATAAATAAGCCTTTTTCATCTAAATGGGCATAAACACTTTTAAAAGTGTTTATGACTTCTTCTTCCGTTCTTAAATAATTGATGGAATCACAGCAAATACAAATAAGATCGAAAACAGGTAAGCCCTCTAGCTGAGACATATCTTGTTCTATATAAAATACTGATTCTCCTGCTTCCATCGTCTTCGCTTGAGCAACACTCAGCATATCCTCCGATAAATCAACCCCAGTTACATTATAACCAGTCTGGGCCAGCCTAATCGATAACTCTCCTGTTCCACAGGCTAGGTCTAAAAGGTTTGCTCCATTAACTTTATAATCATCTGCTGCCTTTTTGATAAGCTGTATCCACTTTTCATAAGGTACATCATTCATTAAGCGATCATAAAGATAGGCAAACTGCTCATAACTCATTGACTGATCACACTTTCCACATTTTCCACTGGTGCATCTCCCCAAAGACGTTCTAAATTGTAATAGGTTCTTTCATCCCGGTGAAAGACATGGACAATAATATCTCCTAAATCAACTAAAATCCATTTTGCCTCATTATAACCTTCAAAACGTTTAACCGTAACTCCAAGTTCACCAGACTTTTCTTTAATTTCATTCGCAATAGCCTGTACTTGCTTGTCAGAATTACCATGACAGATTACGAAATAATCAGCAACAAGAGATATACCTTTCATATTTAGGGCAACAATATTCTCTGCTCTTTTGTCATCAGCTGCCTTTACAGCAGTCCATAATAAAGTACGTTCATCCATTCAATCAACCTCCATTTTTATACAAGAACTGTTATATGTTTCAAAGCTTAAAGGAAATACAGCTCGATTATTCCGAATAAGAAACATAATCGTGTTTTTCACCGCTTGCAAAAAAGCTCTCTCCAAACTCACTTCGGCCAATTCTCTTACTTCATCTACTCCTGGAAAAGCTCGGCCAGGTTCAATATAATCGGCTAAATAGACTATTTTTTCTAGCATACTCATTTCAGGTCTTCCTGATGTATGGTATCTAATAGCATCTAATATTTCTCTATCTTTTATTCCGACTTCTTTCTCAACTAAAAAGGCACCGACTGGAGCATGCCAAAGTTCAAAATGAAATAACAAAAGATTAGGATCCATATTTTGTTGTATGATAATCTTTTTCATTTCCTCCTTTGGGCGGAATTTTGCGTAATCGTGAAAAATCGCTGCTATTTCAGCCTTTTTAGCATCTCCACCATACTTATTCGCTAACTTAATTGCTGTTTCCATTACACCGATTGTATGAATATAACGCTTTTCCGTTATTTGTTCTTTTACTATTTGTAATGCTTCTTCACGATTCATATAGACGATTCTCCTCAATATATCTCTTTACTTCATCTCTGACTAAAAAGGAAATGGTTTCCCCTTCCTTAACTCTTTCACGAATTAAGCTCGAAGAAATATTTATATCAGGAACCTTTACATACTGCACTGGGTATTCCGTTTCTAGTTGATATTTTGGGCGGTTTACACTTATGAATTGTACGATTTCCATAAGTTCTTGAATTTTATACCATTTTGGCAAATATTCTACCATATCGGCTCCAATTATAAAATAAAAATCATTGTTTGGGTAAGCCTCATTTAAAAGCTTCATTGTATCATACGTATACGATTTTCCCTCTCTGTCTAATTCCATCGTTTCGATGCGAAAAGAGGAAGTAGATTCTATCGATAATTGTAACATTTCTACTCGTTGAGTATTTGTTACTGTCCCTGTTTTTATTTTATGTGGAGGTTCTTGATTTGGCATAAACCATATTTCATCTAATTTTTTTGCGTGCAGTACTTCATTTGCTATAATTAGATGCCCTATATGAGGAGGATCAAACGTCCCTCCCAATATTCCAACTTTTTTCAAAAAAATCGCCTCTTCTACCGACTTATGATGGTAAATTTATCGTTTTATTTTCTTTTGATTCTTTATATAATACAATTGTATTTCCTATAATTTGAACTAGCTCACTTTTTGTTCCGTTTACTAACTCACTTGCTACCGTATCTTTATCTTCATCACAGTTTTGCAAAATACTTATCTTTAATAGCTCTCTTACCTCTAAAGCTTCACTTATTTGTTTAATCATATTGTCATTAACGCCACCTTTTCCTACTTGGAATATAGGGCTTAAATGGTGTGCCTTTGCTCGTAAAAACCTTTTTTGTTTACCTCTTAACATGATGATCCTCCTAATTGTGTTAAAACATTTTGTCTCATTCTAGCTGTATCTGGGAAAATTCCTTGCCATTTCTCAAATGCTAAAGCTCCTTGATATACAAACATATCAATCCCATTTTGCGTTATAGCGCCCTTGGCTTTTGCATCTTTTAATATTTTTGTTTCTAATGGATTATAGATAATATCACTAACGAATGTGCCCTTCTTCAAATTGCTTACTTGAATAGGCGAAGCATCTATCTTTGGTGACATTCCAATGGAAGTTGTTTGGATGATAAGTTCATATTCCTCAAGATTTTTTTCCACTGAAGCAACTTCCAGTATATTAGTTACGACTGGAAAAGGACAGGCTTCTTTCAGCCTTTCTGCATTTGAAAGCGTACGATTACAAATATCTATTTGGTGTACTCCATAATTAGCTAATGAAAAATAGATCGCTCTTGCGGCACCACCACTACCAATAATCAATGTTTTTTTCTGCTTCAAGTCGGTAAGCTGGTCTAATAGACTTCTTAAATACCCATCTCCATCCGTATTATACCCAACCCACTTTCCATTTTTACAAACCACCGTATTAACAGCGCCAATTGCTTCACTCAATGGGTCTAGTTCGTCCAAAAAGGGAATGATTGCTTGTTTATGGGGGACGGTCACATTAAAGCCATCTATATTACTATCCCTCAAACTTTTTAGTCCCATTTCGAGCATCTCTGTTTTAATATGCATTTTTTTCATTTCAGCATCGAAACCATAGAAATGAAAAAGGTCATTATGCATAACAGGTGACATCGAATGTTGAATTGGATCACCAATTACTGCATAGTTCTTCATAAATAGCCGCTCTCCTTTTCCCCTTGCTTTATTGCAAAACAGATTATATTAATGATTTACGCAACAAGGCATGTACCCCTTTAGGCACATAAACAGAAACTTGAATATTTGGTTCATTTATCGTTATCCAGCCTAATCCGGAAAACACAATATCTGTTTTTGGTTCTTTTATAGAAAAATCATGCCTTACCAACTCAGGAAAAGCATCCAAATGCTCTCTTTTAGGAGGTGTCAATAATTCACCCGCATGTTTTTTATACAGCTCGTCTGCTTTTTCCAACTTCGTCCGATGGATTGTTATTTCATTAGAGAAATAGCATACAAAGCTACTGCGCTCGCCTTTTACAAAATCAAATCGAGCCAGGCCGCCAAAGAATAACGTTTGTTGATCGTTTAATTGAAAAATTCTTGATTTTATTTCTTTTTTTGGCGTAATAATTTTTAAATCCTTTTTATCTACAAAATGAGCCATTTGATGGTGATTAATAATTCCAGGAGTATCCACTAGATATTTACCATCCGACAATGGAATTTCAATAATGTCTAGCGTTGTACCAGGAAAATGTGATGTAGTAATTACATTTTCTTCTCCAGATACCTCTTTTAGAATTCGGTTAATAAAAGTAGATTTTCCTACGTTTGTGCAGCCCACTACATAAACATCTTTTCCGTTGCGATGATATTCAATAGCATCCAGTACTTCTTTAATATTCTTTCCTTTTTCTGCACTGACAAGGTATACATCCTCTGGTCTTAATCCTAAATCCTTCGCTTCTTTTTTCATCCAATTGATAACCTTCTGGTGTTTCACTGATTTTGGTAAAAGATCAACTTTATTTCCTATTAGTATTACTTTATTGTTCCCAGTAAAACGATGAAGGCCAGGTAGCCAGCTTCCATTGAAATCAAAAATATCTACTATTTTTACAATTAAGCTGTCACTTTTCCCTATTTCATTTAGAATCTTTAAAAAATCATCATCTGTTAAAGAAACATCTTGTACTTCGTTATAATGCTTTAAACGGAAACATCTTTGACAAATAACCTCATCTTTTTCTAATGAAGAAGAAGGTGCATAGCCTAATTCATTCTTGTTCTCTGTCTGAATAACTACTCCACAGCCGATACAATGTATTCTTTCTGTCACGTATTAATCCTCCCAAGTTAATTTTCCGTTTCTACGAAACCAATTTAAAATTCTTCTTTCGATTCTACGATTAATTCTGGTCATAAACCCATCTGTTTGCGCAACAGGCACGACTAAAATGGTATGAAACCCACTACGATTCCCACCTAGAACATCTGTTAATAATTGGTCCCCAATTACAACTGCTTCTTCTTTTTTTATATTCATTTGCATGATAGCTTTTTTAAAAGCACGGCCAAGCGGCTTTCTAGCAGCAAAAATAAAAGGAATATGCAACGGGTCAGAAAATGACTTTACTCTTGCTTCTTTATTATTGGAAACAATTGTGACTTTAATGTCATTTCTCTTCATTTCTGCAAACCATTCAATTATTTGTGGAGTCGCAAGCGGGCGATCCCATTCTACTAACGTATTATCTAAGTCTGTTATGATGCCTTTTATTCCTTTTTTCTTTAAATCATCTGGGGAAATTTCAAATATATTTTTAACAAACTGATTTGGCAAAAATTGATTTAACACTAAAAAACACCTCTTAACTCTTTCATTTCTATAGTTTAACCAGTATGTCTTCCTATTGTTATGGTAACCATTTTTGCGATAGAAGAAAATAATATTATACCGTTTTTCTTCTTAAAGAAGATACCATATTCTTGCTTTTTTTAATAATAGCAAAATAATTTTCGACAAAATACGCATTTTTCAACATATGTGGATAACATTATACACATAATACCCATTGATTTACATATAGTCCACATAGTTCTCAACAAAATAATCACAGGTTATCCACTGAGCGCTGTGGATAAACGAACAGTTGTTCTCTATGTTTATTTTTGTTAAAGTAAGGATACAATATAATATCCAAAAAACTTCCAAGATTAATTTACTAAAAAAGAAGATTAAAAGTGTTTTCTACATAGCAAATTTTTTACATAGACAAGCTCGTTTTCTGATAAACATTGTCGATTGATCCATCTTGTATGCACTTTTTAATCAGCAAATTTTTTTAAAACCATATTTCAACACTGAAAACAACAACATTTATATATGTTTTCTATGAAAATCTTCTCATTATATTCGAATGGAGGTGTTTCTGGCATGCGAAAACTGTCAGATGAATTATTGATTGAGTCCTATCATAAAGCAAGGGAATTAAATTTAAGCCCTGAATTTATTCGTCTCATCGAAACAGAGATTCACCGACGTTCTTTAAGCAACAAGATAAAAGTCTCCTCTTAAACCAATACAGTAACAATTATACATTCCATTTGAAAACAGCCTTAAAAAGGCTGTTTTTCTTTTAAACTATTAAATTTGTATCATTACACTTTGCGAAGCTCTCCAATAACCTCTCCTATTTTAACCGGATATGGAATGGAATGAAAGCCTTTCTGTTTAAATGTATTTTTTTCAAATAGCAACACAACAGTTGAGCCAAATGAAAAATAGGCAATTTCCTCTCCTTGAACTACGCGGTCTTTCTTATGATTTAGGACGATAGAGTTAATAAACATGGCACCAACCTTCACAATACAGATCCCGTTTCCTTCCTCTGTCTTTAATTCCGTTATAGAACGATAATTTTTGGAGAGGGTAGATTTGCCCCACTTTAAACCATATTTATTAACAGGATACGATTTATTTCCAAGTGTCCAACGATTTGTTACGGTACCTGTGGCAGGACAATGAATACGATGATAATGACTTGGGCTTAAATAAAATATTAAATAAGTTCCACCAATATACTTATCCACTGTCTTTTCATCACCAAGCATTTCATGAATAGAATACGTTTTTCCTTTAACTAAAATAGAGCAATCTTCTCTTACTTCTCCAATATCCTCAATCACAGCATCAACAGGACTAATTATTTCTCCATGATCAGCATGAATATTTCGGCAGTTAGCTTTTAATTTTCTAATAAAAAATTCATGCAAGGATCCGTATTCCTTTAGTTGTTTGTCCATTTCCTCTATATTTATTTTATAAACTTTTGCAAAGGAAGGAATTATATATCGGCTCCATCTAGAATAAGCAAATTTCTTAATCAAATAGGAACTCCATCTTCCATTTGTCAGTTCAATACAAAATCGATAAATTGTTTCTTTCAATGAAGCAATCCTCCAATAAATAAAAATTTTTCTTTACGAATAATCATATACTAATTAGAATTATATATGATTATATAAAAAAATAGTTGTATGAAATGCAAATCATTTCATACTAGGAGTGAATCTAATGTTTTTACATGGAGTTTTAGAACAAACCATCAAGAAAATTAAAACTCAACTCGCTAATGTGTTAACTTTAACAAATATTTCATTAGGTGCTTTTGCAATTATCTATAGTTTAAAGGGACATCTCCAATTAAGTCTACTGCTTATTTTTATCGCTGCATTAGCAGATAGACTGGATGGAATGACTGCCAGAAAATTCAATATCGAATCAGAGCTTGGCAAACAGCTTGATTCTATGAGTGATATCATTTCATTTGGGGTAGCACCGGCATTATTAGTGTACCAAGGTATTTTATTTGAGTTGGGAGCACCAGGATCTTTCTTTACAGTCCTTTATATTGTGTGTGGCGCTTTTCGATTAGCTCGATTTAACATTACGGAAAGTCATGGTTTTTTTACAGGCCTGCCGATAACTGCAGCTGGATGTATTTTAACCTTTAGCTGTCTATTTTTCACTTTTATACCGAGCCATATTTATTTATTTCTTATGCTTATTCTTTCCATTCTGATGATTGGAAGTTTCAAATGGAGAAAAATCTAAGCATTTACTAAAGCTATTCATCAAAAAATTAAGACCTCCTACACACCAGCAGCTTTTGGTATGTAGGAGGTCTATTATCTACATTTTTCCTTTTAAACGAATTCCTTTAATTCTATTCCTTACTGTATCCTTTAAAAAATCAGATTAAAAGCTCTTTCATTCATTCGTTAACGCTAAAAATTCTTCTACATCCTTAATACAAAGATCAATGGCACTATTCCAGAAATCCTCTTTTGTTAAATCAATTTGAAGGTGTTTAAATGCCAATTCTTCTACTGTCATGCTTGCTGTATCTCTTAATAGGGCAATGTATTTCTCTTCATAGCCTTTTCCTTCATCCAATGCTTTTGCATAGATTCCAAGTGAAAATAGAAAACCAAATGTATAAGGGAAATTATAAAAAGGTACACCTGTAATATAAAAATGCAATTTTGAGCCCCAGAAAGAAGGATGATATTCATCTAAAGCGTCCCCATATGCTTCTTTTTGTGCGTTAAGCATTAACATATTTAATTGCTCTTTTGAAATTAATCCATTTTGACGTTCTTCATAAAATCTTGTTTCAAAAAGAAAACGAGCATGAATATTCATTAACAATGCTATAGATCGCTGAATTTTATCTTCTAATAAGACCAGCTTTTCATCCTCTGATGATGCAGCCTTTAATGCTGCATCTGATACTATCATTTCCGCAAATGTAGACGCTGTTTCTGCCACATTCATTGCATAATTTCTATTTAATGTGTGCATATCCCGCATAGCGTATGTATGAAAACCGTGGCCCAATTCATGGGCTAAAGTTGAAACATTTGACGGCGTACCAGAATACGTCATAAAAATGCGTGACTGAGCACTCTCAGGGAAATAGGTGTGAAAGCCCCCTGGCCTTTTCCCTTTTCTATCTTCTGCTTCAATCCATCTCTCTTCGAACGCTTTCTTTGCAAATCCTGACATTTCCGTACCAAATTGCTCGAAATGTTTAATAATAAATTCGGCACCTTCTTGGTAAGACATTTTTGTTTCTATTTTACCAAGAGGAGCATCCAGATCATACCAGCTTAATTTTTCTAATCCTAACAATTTAGCTTTTCTATTTAAAAATTGTACAAATGGCTGTTTTTTCTTCGAAATTGCATTCCACATCGCCTGCAATGTTTCTTCTTGCATCCGATTAATCGCTAACGGTTCTTTTAAGAAATTAGTCCAGCCTCTCATCCCATAAACATTTAATCGGAAACCAGCTAAATGGTTTAATGTTTTGGCAAGAATTTCCCCATTTGCATCCCATGCTTTTTCCCATTCTCTAAACACCTTTTTTCTAACTGCGCGTTCAGGATTGGAAAATTTATTGGCAGCTTGTCCAACGGAGAGATTTTCTTCATCAAAAGGAATCTGAATTTTCCCAACGACGGTATCATACATTTGGCCCCAGCCATAATAGCCATCAACACTTAATTTATTTATCAATGTTTCTTCTTCTTCAGATAATTTTTCTTTAGCAGCCGCTCTTCTTTCTGACAGCACAAAATAAAGTTCTTCTAGATTATTTCCTTTAAATAAGGAATCCCATTCCATATCACTATATAAGGATAATTTCCCATCAAGAACCGTTAACACATTTTGAAACACAGCACTTAATTCAGTTACTCTACCTCTTAATGTACTTGCTCCTTTATCCTCCATATTCTGCGCCTCTAAACAGCTGACAAAAGCACCTGCTTGTCTTACTTTTTTTACGACAACTTCAAACTGATTCACAATTTGCTGCAAAGAATCTTTGTCCGTCTCCTGTAATGGCTCATACTTATGTACATATGCTGATAATTTTTCGATTTCATCCATTGACATAGCTAAATGCTCTCTAAACTCTTGAGAATTACTTCCTCCAGGAAATAAACCCTCTAAATCCCATGTAGCTTGATATTCTTCTATCTTCACTTTTCTCCACTCCTTTCACTGCTACTACTATGTCATTATAGTTTGACTATCGAAATATTTCCATTCTTTCTGTAAAAATAGTAAAATATTTCTGATAACAAAAGAAAAAGCATCGTTATCTTAAAAAGATACATGATGCTAGAGTCGATATGAAGCAGCTTGCTTGTATTGTCCATTATTTCATCAGCAATCACTATATTTACTATTCCAACATCTAATTTTTTTTCTATTTCCCTTAGCGATAAAAACTACCAAATGCCCAAAAACCCCAAAATAGAATGATAACAATAAAAAGAATGATTAAAAATGCGTACCAGAAACCACCATATACACCGCCATAAGCAGGATAAGGGGCACCATAGCCAAATGGTGCAGGTCCCATTCCACCAAGCGGAACAGCTGCTGGTACTTGGTTTGGGTATCCATAACCAGCCATTTATTCTCCTCCTCCCTTTCTATAAAATATTCTTAATTTGTTGTGAATGTTTTAGGCAATTGTCCCGTTTCTAACTTTTTCCTATATATCCGCTAATTATTTAAAAATGTTATTTCTCTTTCTAAGGAGATATAAACGTATGAAATCCAGCTTTCTTCGCTTTTTCTGCTAAACGCTCCGCATTCGTTCTATTACTAAATGCACCGATTTGTACTTTAAACAGATTGTTTCGAAATAAAATAGCTGTATCAAATCCCTTTTCAGCTGCTTCCATTGCTTTTTTTTCTGCGTTTTCCTTTTCCTTAAATGCTCCAATTTGTACACGATAGATTGGTGATTGACTTTTCTTCTTCTGCAGAGAAAAGGCCGTTTCTAATCCTTGGACATGCCCTCTTGCAATCTTCGTAATAAAATTACTATCTTTTAGCTGATTCGCATCTGCTACTGTATCAATGAACCCATTTTCTGTTAACAAAGCAGGCATGATTGTTTCTCTTAATACGTGAAAATTTGCTTTTTTCTTTCCTCTATCATTAAATCCTGTCTCATCTATAACTACCTTATGAATATCATTCTGATAAGTGGTCGTAGGTGCGCCAACTCCCGGATAAATATAACTTTCGAAGCCATTACCCCCACCAGCATTTACATGAATAGAAAGATAAAAATCAGCATTCCAGTTATTGGCAGCTTTTACTCTTGCGGGTAAACTTACAGTTGAATCATTATTGCGACTCATCCGAATTTCCACATCTTCATATTCATTCAGAAGAAAACTTCTAACCTGTCGGGCAATACTTAAGGTAATATTTTTTTCTTGCAGCCCATTTCCAACTGCACCAGAATCTGAACCACCATGACCAGGATCGATAAAAATTTTAACCATGCTTTTCACCACCTTTCTAATAGTATAGATAGGTGGTGAAAATTCGCTTGTTTAAAAGCCTATATATCAATGTTAGATCTACCCCTATTATCTCCGGGAAACTGCTTGCATAATAGGCAGAGCTGAAAAGATAGATAATTTTTCTCTCTTGATTTACTTCTTTTATGAAAAGATAATACTCTCTCTTTCTGTATTCTCGATAAATTTCACCTCATGAATGGAATCATTTTCATCACAATAATATATGGACTTACTGATAATGGAATTCTCATCTTCTCCAAAACTAAAAAACACGATAAATTTAACCATTCCTTTTTGCAGACCTTCTATGTCGATGCTGTCATTTTCAGCAGTAAATTGATATGGTGTTTTTAAACCCAAGTCAAATCTCCAAACTTCATTGTTATATAATTCCCCACTTACTACTTCATGCTTCATCGTTAAATAGGAGTTGATATCAGCTTTTTTTTGCATACTTCTTACCGTATCTTTTAGCTCAGAAATGGAAATTTCGGCACCCTCTTGATATGTAACACCCTGCAAATCATCTATATTAGGAATGGGCCAGAAATTGTTAATAAAGGATATCAATAATGTAATGAATAGTATATGTCTCATAAACACAGGTCTTCAACCCCTTCGATAAACTTTAATCTTTTCTGCTTTGCAGCATCTTTATATTTCATGTATATTACAAATGTTATAAAACATTTACAAGAAGTGAAAATTTTTGTGAGACATTTTTTGCATTCTAAGTTTGTTAATGTTCCCTTCTCATTATAAAAAAAGGAAGGCCTGTACCTTTCTAACGATATGATTTACCCACTCCAAAAATGATTAAATTTTCCAATTATGCAGTCATTCCCCCTTTTCTTATTCGCATACTTCTAAAGGACATGCATACAATGTATGGAAGGAGGAGAGACAAAATGAAAAAAATCTCTTTAATATCCATTATCATTCTATTGGGTTTTATTGCTTACATAGAAACACCAACCGCAAAAATTAACAAAAATAATGTTCTCTTTTACGGAGCTATAAAGGAAGAGCAAGAAGTTAGCAGTAATGGAGATGAAATATTTGGAGCTCCGGATCTTGAATATAAATTAGAAGAAACAAAAGAAGAAGATGGGTTTATAGTGGAAGTTTACCGTGAATATGAAATTTATAAAAATCGGCAAGGCGAAGTTGTAAAAACGGTAGCAACCGACAATACAGAATCCCTTCATTACGCAAAATATAAAAGATAGAAAAAGCCGCTTAGTCAACCTTAAAAAACTAAGCGACTAAGCTGCTCTTCTATCCTTTAAATACGTTATCGATGTGTCTATATAAAACGATTTCCTCATAAGAATGCAAATCTATAGAACATCCTTATGTAAAGTTTTTATTCATTTTTCCGCTTTTTTTCCTTTTCTGCTCGATAAAATTCATGGAACATTTTCATTAATGCTCTTTTCTCTATTCTTGAAACATAGCTTCTTGAAATCCCTAATTCTTTTGCAATTTCTCGTTGCGTCTTTTCCTTCTTTAAATCTAGACCAAACCTGCCGATGATTACTTCTTTTTCTCTTTCATCTAAAACATCAATATATTCCTTTACTTTCTCAAGCTCCATATTCAACTGAATCGTATTTACAACATCTTCCGATTCTGATTTTAGAACATCAATAAGACTAATTTCATTCCCCTCTTTATCCTGACCAATTGGATCATGCAGGGAAACATCCTTTTTGGTTTTTTTCAAAGCTCTCAGGTGCATAAGGATTTCGTTTTCAATACATCGGGCAGCATAAGTAGCTAATTTTGTTCCTTTTCCTTCAGAAAAGCTTTCTATCCCTTTTATTAGTCCAATGGTTCCAATCGAAATTAGATCCTCAGAATCTTCACCTGTATTTTCGAATTTTTTTACAATATGAGCAACTAAGCGTAAATTATGCTCTATTAACATATTTCTTGCATGCGAATCTCCTTCAGCCATCAATCGTAAATATTTTTTTTCATCACTCGCTGATAATGGTTGGGGAAATGCATTATTCTTTACATAGGACACAAGAAAAACTAATTCTTTGAGTAAAGCTCCAATTGACAATAAGATTCCAGACATTTTTCCACCTCCACATTCAAGGACATTTGCCTATACTTCATTACTATGTGAAAAGAGAGTAGGTTTTGCACGTCCAAACGACAATAAACTTTGGAAAATATATTTTATTTTGGTTTATAGTCTGCATATAGTGGGTATCAGCAGGAAATACCTTTCTACGATAAAAAGGCAGGCTGTAAAGGTGCTATTTGCTGCTAGTAATTCACAGGCTGAACATAGAAAATCTCCTTGTTCGATACGAAGCTATGCATTATTTTCCATTTATTATTAAAATCTTATTAAATTCTCTTTATTACCTTGTATAATACATATATTAATAACTTTTTTTCTATTACTCGGGGGTGGACCAAATGGATACGAAATATTTAGATTTGCTTACAGAAAAATATGATTCGGAAGAAAAAGTAGTAACAGAAATCATTAATCTGGACGCAATATTAAATCTTCCTAAGGGAACGGAGCATTTTGTCAGCGATTTGCATGGTGAGTTTCACGCTTTTCAACATGTGTTAAGAAATGGTTCAGGAAATGTGAAAGAAAAAATTCGCGATTTATTTAAAGAAGAGCTTTCCAGTGCTGAAATCGATGAATTCGCCACTTTGGTTTATTATCCAGAAGAAAAATTGAAAAGAGTAGTGAATTCATTTGTTCATACAAAAGAACTGGATCAATGGTATGCGGATACAATTGAACGAATGATTCGCTTAGTTTCTTATGCATCCTCCAAGTATACCAATTCAAAAGTTCGAAAAGCATTACCACAACAGTTTGTTTATATTATTGAAGAATTATTATATGAAAAAAATGAATTAAATAATAAAACAGATTATTATTCAAGCATTATTAACAGAATTATTACACTGGGACAAGCTAATAAACTAATTATCGGACTTTCCTATACTATTCAAAGACTGGTTGTCGATCATTTGCATGTTGTTGGTGATATATACGACCGGGGGCCATACCCTGATAAAATCATCGATACATTAATGGATTATCATTCCGTGGATATTCAATGGGGGAATCATGATGTTCTATGGATTGGTGCATATGCAGGATCTAAAGTCTGTCTTGCTAATATTATTCGGATATGTGCTAGATATGATAATTTAGATATTATCGAGGATGCCTATGGGATAAATTTACGTCCGCTCTTAAACTTAGCAAATAAGTATTATAAAGATAATAAAGCTTTTCGTCCAAAAATGAATGCCAAAGAAAATACAGACGAAAATATTTTACAAATCACAAAAATTCATCAAGCTATTTCTATTATTCAATTTAAACTTGAAATGCCTATTATTAAAAGACGACCTGATTTTCAAATGCACCACCGCCTGCTTCTAGAAAAAATCGATTATGAAAATAATACCATTGATTTAAATGGCAGAATTTATTCACTAGAAAATACCTGTTTTAATACAATCAATCCGAAAGATCCATCTCTCCTCTTAGAAGAAGAGGAGCAAGTGATCAATAAATTGCTTTTTTCGATTCAACATTCTGAGAAACTAGCAAAACATATTCATTTTCTTATAAATAAGGGGAGTTTATATTTAAGATATAATAGCAATTTATTAATCCATGGTTGTATTCCATTAAATGAAGATGGAACAATGAAATCGATGTGTATTGACGGGAAAGATTATCGAGGAAAAGAATTATTTGATCTTTTTGAATATTATTTGCGTTATAGCTTTAATCATCCTGAAATAACCGATGACTTTGCAACAGATTTAGTTTGGTATTTATGGACTGGGGAAAATTCCTCGTTATTTGGCAAAAAAGATATGACTACATTTGAACGATATTTTATTAAAGAAAAAGAAACACATAAAGAAAAAAAGAATCCTTACTACTCCTTACGGGAAAACGAAGAGGTATGCCGCCATATTTTGGAGGAATTTGATTTAAATCCTGATCAGGGGCATATTATAAATGGTCATACACCTGTTGCGGAAATTAATGGAGAAAACCCAATTAAAGCGAATGGAAAAATGATTGTGATAGATGGAGGATTTTCCAAAGCCTATCAATCCAAAACAGGAATTGCCGGTTACACCTTATTATATAATTCCTATGGCATGCAATTGGTTGCCCATAAGCGCTTTACTTCAAAAGAAGATGTGTTAGAAAATGGTACCGATGTCTTATCGGTAAAAAGAGTAGTAGACAGAGAATTAAAACGAAAAAAGGTACTTGAAACAAATGTAGGGCAAAAATTGCTAGAGCAAATGAATGATTTAAATCGATTATTAGAGTATCGCTATTTAAAAAAATAAGAAAAGAACAAGTAGTGTGGCTTTCTATTTCCCACTGCTTGTTCTTTTCGGTATTCTTCTTTCTGGTGAACTTCTGTTTTGCGAACTTGTTACATTACATTTCTTTTCCTACGTTAGTCTGTATCTTTATCCGCCCATAAGATTGATTGTCGACTCTGTAAAATAATTAAAAACATTTTTATCCACCTCTCCTTAATTTTTATTTTTTCTATTTTTCTTAGAAACGTATTATTGAATATTGTTTTCTTCTATTTTCTTCCATGATTTCTTCAATCATTTGCTGATGAGTAATTTCTTCGGCTGTCATCTTTTTGGGATGAACGGTAATGGTAAAAAACAGCATATTTATTATCATAGTTATTACCTCCTCTTATTATTAGTAATGGAAATTCGAAAAATATCCAGAACGAATTTGCTTTGTTTTCGTTTCTTCGAATATTTGCTCGATTTCCTGTAAATGATTTTGTTCTTCTTCCGTCGGTCTTATCTTATTTATAGTTATGGTAATAAAGAAAATATTTAAGGTCATGTCTTCACCTCCTAAACGTGAATGTTTTACAACCTATAGCCCATTTCATGTAGTTTTCTGCGATTTTCTTCTATTCTCTTTTCCATTTCAATTTCTTGTAAAAATTCTGCATTTGTATATTGCTTTTTCTTAAACGTAACTGTTAAAAAAATTAGATTTAATGTCATCTTTTTTTACTCCTAACTTCATTTTTTCCATAAATGGAATTTTTTTCTTGTGAGTGCACAAAAAAACCGCAAATAGACTGATCTGCGGCTTAAAAAGGGCATAATAAAACCGCAGGACACGACTACCCTGCGGTTGGATATTTTTAGTTAAATGAAAACTAAGATAAATAATCCCATTCCGAAGCGGTTGAATTCGTGTACGTTAAATATTCAATTAGTACTACATTGTTTAATTCTGGTAAAATTCTGATCATTTTATTCAACCTCCTTCGATTTTTTTTGTTCTCACATTGGTAATTATATCCTCGAATGCCAATCTTGTAAACCTTTTTTTGAAAAAATGGATATTCCACTCGCTTTTTTAGGGTTTTTGTTATTTCTGCCTGCTGTTCAAATGGAAGAAATAATGTGTTTCATTGTGCAGTATGTTCACAATTCTTCGAGCCAAAAACTTGTGGAAGTATCTGATTGCAAGCGGAATTTTTGTAGAATGAGGACAAGGAAAACACGTTCTATTTTTGCTGTTAGCAATATTCAAATTTGTCTTTTTCAAGTTCTTTTTTGGGTCTTATCTCCTGTTCTTAGAAAGTGGAAAATTCATGGTATGGTATTTTTTATTATAAAGAAAATTATATTCAATCATAATCTCTCCAGCTTTTCCCTTTCCAAACCAAGCTGATAAAGAAAATTTATAAAAGTCAAAAAGCCTTTGGTTCTTAGAGAATATTAATTCAAAATAGCGCTTAAATATTATCATAATTGTATTTGTAATTATTTTTGTCATCATTATTTTTTAGCTATGGAAAAAACAGTAAAAGATAATTCAAAAATATACCTCAAAAATTTTTAGTTAGAATAAGCCGATTCTCCCTAAAAGAAATCGGCTTATGATATTGGAATCTGGATTAGGATACGTTTTTTTGATTCAAGCTGCATCAAGGTATTGGCACTTAATAAGTGGATCCATTTATATCATTATCTTTTTTCTCGAAACAGAGATTCACAGTTCTACCATTAGACCGGGTTCTATGTTGTGTATGTGCTGGTACATTAAAAATTTCACCAGGTAGTAATTTAATAGTCTTATTGTTTTCTAAGTCGATTATGAGTTCTCCCTCTAGAACCATAAATAATTCGTCAGTGTCATGTTCATGCCAATGAAATTCACCATCAATTACAGCAATTCTCAAAACATGATCATTGATTTCAGCTACTACAAAATTCTTATAATCTGTTATATCAGTAACTAAATTTAATAAATTAATCTTTTGCAATAAACTTTCCATGTGAATCATCTCTCTTCAAAATTAAATTTTTAGAACTTTAATAATCTCATCAGCTGAACAGCCTTTAAACAAAGTTTTATGGGTAATTTATATGTTAAAGGTGGAAGAATATTTTACTAGATATATTTCTTTTAAAACAACCTGCCTATGCAGATAAAAATAAAATGAAAAGTAAATAATCTTGTTATTCTTTTTGTTTACTTTTCCATATGCGAAAAAATAATATTCCCCAACCAATCATGAATAATAAATTAAAAATTTTGAGCCATAAGCTAGAGGTTGGTAATAACATTCCCCAAATAAAATAAACTAACATCATAATAAGTAATATAGCAACTAAAATTTGATTCTTTTTACTCATAATAGGCACATCACTTTATATATATTAAAAAAACTACCAAAACAAAAGTTTTAGAGATATATAGCAATTGTTTTATTATGCCTTTTTATAACGAGAAAATTTGTTATTGCAACTTGAATTGTAGTTTTAGAACTAATAGAAAATCGACAAATGATCAAAGATTTACAACGAAAAATAATTAATTGTATTCCAGTCATTGATTTTATTTTATCTTTTTATTCCAGCCAATTTTACCAATCTTGTTCATTAATGCTTTGATTTTTTTGAAGTAATTGTAAATTTTCCGAAAAGCGCAATGTTCTCCCGTTATTTTGTTATCTATTCAATCATAATAAAGAAAATGTATGCAAAAGAAAAGCCCTTCACAAATGAATTGGGCTTTTCGCTTATTCTAATCCAAATGTGATTTGTTTTGAAGTTTGTCGCCTATAAACATTAAAGTGACAGTGGAGCCTAACTTGTCACCATTATAAGAATAGACTACAGAGTAGAACTTTCTTCCTTTTTTACATAATTCTTACATTATTTTCCCTCGGTGCCACAATTTTTACTCCTTCTTTATAAGTCATTCTATCTTTAATTTAATCAAATTTTTCTTGGGTTAATACGCCTTCCTTATTAGAAGATTTTTTTCTTTTTTTGCATCTGAAGCATTTTCTGTAGAAGTAGATTTATCTACCGATTTAGAAGCAGCTTAGAATCAGCTTCGCCTCCAAAAACTAAGCTAAAACGATAATAAGAACGATTAAGACAAATCCCTAAACATCCAAACTTAAAAATTTTTTTCAAAACATTTCCCCTTCAAAGCTATTCAGCAAAATGTATGAAGAATAAGAAAAACGAATTTTCTTTTAAGCACAATCGTGAAATTGTGAAAAGGGTAATTGAAGAATTAGTTATTGTAGACTGTGAGACTATAAATATACATCTTTTAACGTTGTACCTTATTGTAATGAAGAATGAAACTTCTAAAACTTATGTTGAAAAAAAGGAGATAAAGCTACAAAATGCTAAAGCACTTAATACTACTCTTGCTAAGTTTAAAAGAGTTTAATCCTTCTAAGAAAAACAAGGATTTCGTTTATCCTAGAAATAAACAGCATATATAATGATTTGAATGGATATAAAATAATGATGACCTCACACAGTCTTTTCTTTGGAATGGAGCATTTTTTCTTTATTAATTCAAAAATTAAAGAAATATTTCATACATAGAGTTAATATGAGGATAGAAAAATATTAAATAGGAGAGAATTGGAAATGAGCAGATATAAAGATAGGATAATTTTTTATTTTATAATGATAGTTTTTTTTGTATTGTATGTGAAGTTAGTAGGTTATGTGTTCAATAGATGGATTCCATTAAGTCCGACAGCTGATTTATTTACAATTATAATTATTGGACTTATTGTTATACCGGTATCCGCAATCTCTGCTCATCATTTAATAAAATTAATCCAAAAGTAATGAAGGCTTTCCTTTTAACTGGCATTATTGTTGTAGATGCAGTGGATTTTGAGACAGAATTAGTAATATTGTATATGAAAAGGAGATAACCTTAATTGTAAGTAGTTCAGTTTTTGTGGTGATACATTCAAAATAGTATATCAATTTAAAGACCCAATCGCATAGTGATCTGGTCTTTTTTTTTGTAGTTTTTATTAATGTTCTTGTAAAAAATATATAAAATCGCAATGAAAACCGCATACTAAATAACATAGTGACAATAGCTATTGCCACTATGAAAATTGAGGTGTTAAAATGGGTGTTAATTACTATACTAATTGGATTACCTTTTAAATGGCGTGAAAAATATCGTGCAATTCATCAAACCTAAGAATAATATTGCTGATAAAGTGGATTGGCTAATATCTGAACAGGTCAGAGAAATAGTAAAGAATTATGCGGAATACTACGAATATAGTGAGAGTGAAGTAGTTGATATGTTTTTTAAAACCTTCTCAAAGATGAAGAGTTTCTTATATGGGTTGATGGCATTCGGAACAATAATAGAATGATAAGGTAAATTGGATTAGATGATGCAATGGGAGGACAAAAACTTGGCTAAATTGCAACGATTTAGAAACAACATATTATTATATCGAAATGCAAATTGTTCATTTGATAATTTATATATATAAGATAAGCAGTTTGAAATTTCAAGCGCTTATAATCTATTTGCATTTTCTATTTTAGGTTTATGAATAGAGGAGCGCTCTTCTTTTAAAATAGAGTACATTTTTATATCTTGATGTTTTCCTTTCACAAAAATACCTTTTCTAATTACTCCTTCAAAAGTCATTCCTACTTTTTCCATTACTCGTGCTGAACCGATGTTTTCTACATCACACCTCGCTTGGATACGAACCAAATCCATATTGTTAAAGCCAAATTTAATAACTTCATTTGCAGCTTCTGGTGCGATGCCCTTTCCCCAATAATCTTGAGAAATGACATATCCGATTTCAGCAATATTATGTTTTAGTTGCCACGAAACAAAATCAATAGTTCCGATAAACTTTCCGTTTTCTTTATACTCTATCCCCCAAGGAGCAATTTTCTTATTCTCGTACTGGCTTAGTATAAATTCAATATATTCCCTCGTATCAGACAATGTCTTATGCGTTTTCCAAGTAACATATTTGGATACATCTTCATTTGTACCATAGTAATACATATCCTCAACATCTTCTAAAGTTACTTTTCTTAGTATAAGACGTTCTGTTTCTAATTTAGGTAAGTTACCGAATATTTTTTCAATCTCCATAAAACCACCTCTATCATTTTTTGTTATTCACATTATATATGAAATTTTCGCAAGATAAAGAAAAAAGTATAATTCTTTTCTTAATCGAATGCTACTTTTTAATTGACAGTGTTAATTCAACTGTTATTTAATGTGCAATTTCTCATTTATTTATAGAGATATTTCTATTGCGTTTTTGATGTGGTTTAACATTTTCTCCACATTATCTGAACAACTTACCTTAATTGAGGAGGTCTATTTTAATACAAAAAAATAAGGCGTAGTGCCTTATTCTTCTTCTTCATAAGGTTTATGTTTGATTTCAATGGTACGTTGGTCATCGAAACCAACTACAGGATGTAGATTATAAGATGTGTGTTCAAAATCTACATGAGAATTAGAAACTGTAAAGATAGTAATTGTTTCATTATCTGAGTCAACAACTGAGTATTTAAATTCATTGGCTAAATCTTTGAATAAGGAATATTCTTCGTGGATTGTTACAACCCAATTATAACCTATTGTAAATTGTTTTGTTTTCATAATACCTCCAAATATGGTCATTTATACCTTTTATTGTAAGTGATTTGGTGAAGTTTGGCAATTAGAAGATTTACTATTTGGTATCTTTTTTATTATGTTTTTTATTATTTTAAAGTAAACTGAAATCATTGGTTGGTCATGGTGATTAGTCTTATTACCAGAAATTAATGCTGTGTCTCATGCATTAGAATTTAAGCCTAAGTTAAAAGAAATGATGTTAGGGGGACGACAAGGTATGTTAACTATTTTTAATGAAAAAAAACAAGAATAATGATAAATTCGAAAAAAGTTGCAATGTATTATAAAAAAACTAGTTGGATGTTGTAATTACTGGCAGCTAATGTATCAGATTTGGTAATAAACAGACAATCATTAATTTAAATTTTCCTAATAATAAAATTAAAATTAAAAAAGCCCTTGCTTTTGACGTAACGTCAAGTGTTAAAGTTCAATATGAAAGGGAGTGATAACAAATGTCAATGGAGAAAAATTACTCTATTGGAGAATTTGCAAAGCTAACTGGAGTCACTGTACGAACACTGCGTCACTATGATCAGATGGAGCTATTGAAACCTTCTGGATACACAGAACATGGACATCGGATCTATAACAACAATTCCATCGCCCAGCTTCAAAAAATATTAATACTAAAGTTTTTGGATTTGTCACTTGGAGAAATTTCAGAATATCTTAAGCAACCGGAGCAAAATTTAGCAATGACACTGGTCAATCAGGCACAGATGCTGGCAGAAAAGCGAAAACAGATTGAAACGGTTTTACAAGCCATTACCCGCGTTCAAAGTATCGTTTCCGGACCCGAACCCATCAATCACGATTCGTTGCTTGTACTCATTCATGCTTTGAAAAATGAGGAGGCTCGAAATCGTTGGATTAGTGAACATTCGTCCGATTCGGTGCATAATAAGCTACACTCGCATACGGTGCAACTTGAATTAGAAAAGGAAATGGCCACATGGACTGGTAAAATGAAACGATTTATTCAAGAAGGAAAGGCACCTAATGATACTAACGTTCTTGCACACATCGAAGAGATGATATCTGTTATGAAACCTAAAGTAGAACCACTATTAGATGATGTAGCGAGAAAACAGCTCGAAAAAAATGAAGGTTCTTTTGAGGAGCCAAATCCTTACTTATTTCCTAGTGCTTTTAACAAAGAAGAAGAGATGTTTATAGGAAAGGCTATGGATGAATTGATTCGCAGTAAGGTATATCTTAATCGGCAAGATAATAGTAATTGATTACGTTCATCAAATTTTCTCCAGCAAGGAGATAAAGGCAATTTATTGTTTAGTCTTTAATTTTAACCCTGTACTTCGATAAAAGCTCGAAGTACAGGGGAAGATATTTTATTTTGCTCGTGTTTTTAATCGAATTCCTCTTCATTTCCCTCTAAGGGCAAGGATTTTGGGCGGTCGCATGTACTTTTCATCAGATAATGCTGACCATTATCTGATGAATCATGGAATCCATACATTGCTTCTAAAACGTGATAGGCTAAATCACAATTTGCGCGATATTTTCCACCTTCGATAATTGCTCTGGCCATGTCAGCAACGCCTAGACCTCTATTATTTTGGGTATATCCATAAGTAAGAGGAACTTCTTTAAATTCTTTTTCGTCACGTTTTCTTATTTTCACAGGACCGCTGAAAGTGTTAGGGTCAGGAACAAGTAATGTACCTTCACTTCCATAGACTTCAATAGGAGGTAATGATGTACCGCCGAAAGCATCGAAACTTGTCGTAATGCTTCCAATTACACCTGAAGCGAAATCAATCACTCCTGAAATATGCGTAGGTATTGATACTTTTAATTTTGTGCCTGCTTTTGGTGTGCTAAGTATCGTTCTTTCTGGATAACTAATGCGTGTGGAACCAGAAATTCGTTTAATCGGTCCTAATAGAGCCACTAATGCTGTTAAGTAATACGGTCCCATATCAAACATAGGACCGCCGCCAGTATCATAATAAAAGGCAGGGTCTGGATGCCAATGCTCATGACCACGGCCAATCATAAAGGCAGATGCACCAATTGGTACTCCTATTTCTCCTTGCTCAATCAGATTAACAGCAGTTTGAATACCAGCACCTAAGAAGGTATCTGGCGCGCTACCAACGAGAAGATTATGCTTTTTAGCAGCTTCTAAAATTAGTTGTCCTTCCTCGCGTGTCACAGCAAGTGGCTTTTCTGTATAGACATGTTTACCGGCCTCTAATGCCTGGATGCTTACGGAGGCATGCGCTTTAGGAATTGTTAAGTTTATCACTAGTTCTATCTCTGGATCCGAGAGTAGTTCTGCAACGGAATAGGCCAATGGTATACCGAATTTTTCGGCTTGAGAACGGGCACGCTCTGTATCTAAATCTGCACAAGCCACAAGCTCGAGATAAGGAAGCTTCGGGCAGTTTTCCATATAAATGGAACTGATATTTCCACAACCAATGATGCCAATTTTAAGTTTTCTCATAAGAAATCCTCCGCTTCATTATGTTTCTTATAATATTTGCTGTATCCTTCCTTATTGACTGTCCCCCATACCTGTATAGTTACGTACGTTTTCATAACTAGAAGCCGTGTCTACATTTTCAATACGTTTTTTTCCTTCAGAGGCCCATAGAAATCCGCGGCGCATAATGAGTGAAACTTCTGGCATAGCAACGATATAAGCTTGATGCCCTAATGAATTATAAAACACATTTCCCAAGCCCCAGCGTTTGGTCCAAACTACAGGCATATCTACTGCTTTATTGGCAGAGTGTGGTCCATGAATAACCGGGAAGCGGGTGGTAGCGAGCACTTCAACGGCAGGATCGTAATGAAGATAATATTGCTCACTAGTAACTTTAAAATCCGAGAGCCCCTCTAATAGTGGACTAGAAGTATGTTTTATATTGACCATGTACTCTACGCCATCATTTCCAGGATGGGCAACCCAATTACCGCCAGTCATAAATTGCCAGTCAACATTATTACGAAAGGAATCACACATTCCACCATGGCATCCAGCTAGACCAACACCAGAAGCTACTGCTTCAGAAATATTTAAGATATACTTTTTTTCAATTTCTCCCATTGTCCAGTGGGGAACAATTAGATCTAACCCTTTTAATTTTTCTTTGTCTGCGTAGGAGTCTAATGAATTAGATACTTCTACTTGGAAGTTCTCTTCTTCGAGGATTCTTTTAAAAATTTCTGCTATCTGTTCAGGCTGATGACCATCCCAGCCACCCCAAACGATTAATGCATTTTTTTTCATAGTATAAGCAACTCCCTTAACTTTTTTTAAACGTCAGAAATTCGTATCCATTGACGATTTTGAATGGATAAATCAACGGCTTCTAAGACTTCCTGGCACTTTACACCATCACGGAAGTTCGGAACAGGCTGTCGATCTTGCCGGAAGGATTCCATAAGTTCAACCATCTCGTGAATAAATGTATGCTCATAGCCAATCGTATGCCCTGGCGGCCACCAATTTTCAGCAAAGGCGTGCGAAGGGTCAGTTGCTAATACACGGCGAAATCCTTGCACATCCTCCTTATCATCTGTGAAATACACTTGTAGCTCATTCATCCGTTCAAAATCGAAGATAACGCTTCCTTTACTTCCGTTGATTTCAAAAGAATTTGTACAGCGATGCCCTGTAGCAAAACGGGTAGCTTCAAAGCTTCCTAAAGCACCGTTCGCAAAACGAGCCAAAAATAGTGTCGCGTCATCTACAGTCACTTCAGCTTTTTTATCACTATCACTACCTTTTGCTGATAAGCCCATCATCTGTGAAGGAATTGGCCGTTCTTTTATAAAGGTCTCATTCATACCGATAACTTCTGTAATATCTCCGATTAAATAGTGAGACAGATCTATGAGATGCGCTCCAAGATCCCCATGAGAACCGGAACCAGCAATTTCCTTTTGAAGTCTCCATGCTAGAGGGAAATTGGGATCTACAAGCCAATCCTGTAAAAACCAAGCACGGAAATGATAGATCTCTCCAAGACGTCCTTCTTCTATAAGTTTCTTAGCGAGCATAACAGCAGGGGCAAAGCGATAGTTAAATCCAACCATATGTTTGATACCAGCAGATTCCACTAAATCAAGCATTTCACGTGAGTCTTCCAATGTAAGCGCTAACGGTTTTTCGCAAAAAACATGCTTGCCGGCCTTAGCAGCGGCAATGGTAATTTCTTTATGTACATTACTAGGTGCGTTTATATCGATTAAATCAATGTCATCTCGTTCTAGGAGGATCTTCCAGTCGGTTGTATATTCCTCCCAGCCAAATTGTTTGGCTGCAACTGTCACACCATTTTGATCCCGCCCACAAATAACCTTCATTTCAGGATGAACAGTATTTGGGAAAAAGAGTGGAAGATCCCGATAAGCATGACTGTGTGCTTTACCCATAAATTTATAGCCGACCATTCCAATTCGAAGTTTTTCCATAGCGTGTCTCCTTTTCATATAATAAAATAACGATGTTAACAATAAATCTATCATCAATAGGTTTGACACAACAAGTAAAAACTTATATAATCCTAGACAAAATTTAGTATTCACTAAAGGATGGTTTTTTCGTATGTTAATATATGAAGCACACCATTTTAATTTAATAGCAAACTATCAAACGGTTGATTTAAACTTTCCAAGTCATCTGCACCGTTGCTTTGAAGTATTATTCCTCCTTGAGGGAGAAATGGAAGTTATTATTAGTCAAAAAAATTATCATGTGAGGGCTGGACAATTTTTATTAATATTGCCTTATGAAATTCATTCATTTGTTACAAAATCTCATTCTCGTGCTAATATTTGTGTCTTTTCGCCTGAATATGTCCCCACTTTTTATAAGATGATAGAAAATAGTTCCCTGAAAAATCCGATTTTTAACCTATCATTGGCAGCCAATACCCTGTTCACTAAGGCGCTTTTTAACGATAATGCAAATCTTCTTGAACAAAAAGCATCTCTTTATCTGTTATTATCTGAGCTAATGGAACAAACAAGCTTAGTTCAAGGAGAAAAGCAAGATCAAGATTTATTACATAAATTATTAACTTACATCCAGAATCATTTTACCGAAGCCATTTCTTTAAAAAATATCGCTAGTAACTTGGGGTACAATTATAATTACTTATCGAAATATTTCAACAACAATGTTAATATGTCTTTTGTTGATTTTTTAAACGGAACAAGAGTGAATCATGCATCCTATCTTTTAATTTATTCAGATAAAAATATCTCGGAAATAGCTTTTTTATGTGGTTATGAAAGTATACGTTCATTCAATCGAAACTTTCTAAAGATAAAACAATGTACACCAAAGGAGTATCGAGAAAGGCACCCTCGGCAGTTTAGTGATCTGGATCCTTTTCTTACTATCTGATTTCTAAATCAAGGTTTTAAGGTATGAGACTTTTAGTTTGTATGCATGTGCTTTTGACATTCCACGCAAGAAGTTTTGATCTGCTTAAGTAAATGAAATGGACTTGGAAAAGAAAAATAAGACTGTCCACTTTTTGCGGACAGTCTTATTTTTAAACAGTTGATGAAGAGGAAGAATAGTCTTTCCATTCGGCTATATAGAAGGGAATAAAGGACAATAAAAAAGAAGCTCGTAGCATCCACTAAGTTTATTTCCTTTGCATAGAACTTATGGCAGCTCGGTTCTTCTGTTATTTAATCTATTACTTTAAAATATTTGAAGCAATTACAACGATAATTATAACAGAGAGAATAAGTATGGCTGTCCTTTTGTTGTCTTTCATTTAAACACCTCTTATAAAATAACAAGTATTATAAATTTCATAAAGATAACCATTAACTATATTGCGCTATTCTTCCCCAGAAGACTTATATATATCCAATAGCGTTAATCCATCTTGAATCAACGAACCTGGTTACTTTACATGTAATGCTGCAAATAATTTTACTGATAAGATTAATTTTTTAAATTATCCAGTATAACATTTATTACTTCTGCTGCTTGTAAGGTACCATCAATAACAAAGTCTGCATCAGGTTTAATTGTTTCAAGCATATTTAGATAACCACGCCTACCTCTAGAAGTGTAATTTTTCATCTCCGATAAAATATCCTCCGTTGATCTATTGCAAAAATCTCTAGTTACTCTCCGTGCCAATGCAATGTCTAATGGAGTATCAATAAATATGGAGAAATCAATGAATTTACTTACTTGACTATGTTTATAAGAAAATGGAAAGTCTAAGATTATATAATCAAGCGATTCCGTTAATAAAACTTGTAAGTCCTTTATTAAAGGACTTACATCCCAATCATTAGCGTCTCCTCCATTATCTACCCAGTTAATAATATCATCTGGACCATTGAAATTATATTCATCAAAGAACAGTATCTTTGAATTATGTAATTTCTGATTTAATAGCTTGGTTATTGTTGTTTTTCCTCCTCCAGATACAGCAGAAATGGCAATAACAAATGGTGTTTTTTCTTTTATCATATCGGCCTCCATTCACTTTAATAATATATTTATTCTTTATTAATCCAAATTTTCCCTGCTTGCGCTAATCTGCCCTGTTTATTATATAAGAATATTTTCCACACAACACTAGAGGAACTGCTTTAATTGATCAATAAGCGCAGTTATATAGGGATAACCTAATAGTTAGTAAACAAAGCCTATGACTTTCTTAATAAAGGCCTTAAATAGTCAAATTTTCAGACTACTAAGTACAAGCCATTACTTCATATAGATTAATGAGGTGATGACAACTTGAAGATCAACATTATCGAAGGTCCTAATACGAATAAAGTTATCCAAGATTGCTATCATTATATTGTAAAGAAATAAAGAGAGGAGCAAAATAACCTTGATAGGGATTTACGCAAGGGTGTCGACAGAGGAACAATTAAAGGGGTTCAGCATCTCAAGTCTCTTTTCATTGACCAGCAAACACTCTTTTACCTTTTTTCTCGGTCTCTCTTCCTTCCGTGCACTGATCTCGTTTCTCTGTTACCTTCTTCCTCTTCCTTTCAAGCGCAGATCGTGATAACAACAAACATCATAAAGCAATCTTTAAACAAATAAAAAACCCAAACAATTATACGAAGTTTCCACAGCCACTTCCTATAAGTTCGGGTGTTGCTTTAGCTGGCATCTCATTGTCTAACATCCTTTTCCTCTCCATCACGATTCTTTCCATTTATCCAAAAGTTTTTTTAATTTCTTCGCTTTGGCAAAGAATAAAATCGAAACACTTAAGAAGACAATCGAAGTAATAAGCATGCCCTCATTATAACCTGTTACCTTATCCATTTTAGGAATAATTACTCCTATATAAAAAAATGCTCCAACAGCTAGCAAAACGGTGCCAAATTGCTGATAATCAGATATCTTATCTGTTAAAATTTTTATCTTTTTCTCCATTTCTTCCCCTACTTTCTACTAAACTATATAATTACCATAACATAGGAATAGTAGAATAAGCTTTATGAAATCAATAGCTAAATTGTGATATTATGGAAAATATTATTGTTCTCCATCACGATTCATCCATAAAAAGAGATTTACAAATAGGTTTACTATCCGTAAATCTCTTGTCAATCATTATTGTAATGCCTGTTTTAGATCTTCCATTAAATCTTCTACATCTTCTAATCCAACGGAAATTCTCACAAGACCATCTGTTATCCCTAGCTCTGCTCTTCTTTCAGCAGGAATGGAGGCATGTGTCATTCTTGCTGGAACTGAGATTAAGCTTTCTACAGCCCCTAAACTTTCTGCAAGTGTAAAATACTTCACTTTATCTAACAGCTTATCAGCATTTTCGGCACTTCCCACATCAAAACTTACCATTCCTCCAAAACCAAGTGCTTGTTTCTTGCTAATTTCATGGTTTGGATGTGCAGGCAGTCCTGGATAATATACCTTTGTAATGGCTGGATGTTTTTCTAGAAATGCAACGATTTGTCTTGTATTACTTTCATGCTCTTCCATTCGAATTCCTAGTGTTTTCATCCCTCTTATTAATAGCCAAGAATCATGTGGTCCTAACACACCTCCTGTTGAATTTTGCACAAAATGTAGCTCTTCTCCTAATTTTTCGTCCTTTACAACAACAAGGCCGGATACCACATCACTATGACCACCAAGATACTTTGTGGCACTATGAAGGACAATATCCGCTCCCAATGTTAATGGCGTTTGCCAATAAGGAGTAGAAAAAGTATTATCAACAATCGTTAATAATCCATTTTCTTTTGCGACTCGTGAAACGGCTTCAATATCTGTGATTTTTAATAAGGGATTCGTTGGTGTTTCAATATACAAAGCTACTGTATTTTCTTTTATAGCCTCTTGAATATTGTTAATATCACTTGTATCAATAAAGGTTGCCTCTATTCCAAACTTATTTAGAACCTTTGTCATCACACGGAAGGTTCCTCCATATACATCGTCTGTTAAGAGGATATGATCCCCCTTCTTAAATAGCATCATAACCGCAGTAATTGCCGCCATACCAGAACTAAATGCAAAGCCCCTTGTACCTTCTTCTAAATCCTTGATAAGCTCTTCTAATGCATGGCGAGTAGGGTTTCCAGTTCTAGAGTATTCAAAGCCTTTATGATTGCCAATTCCGTCTTGTTTATAAGTGCTTACTTGATAAATCGGAACGTTGACTGCTCCTGTGTGCGGGTCTCCAGGAATTCCACCATGTATTAATTTTGTTTTTCTTTTCATTTAAATCCCTCCATCAAATATTTTTTTGCTCATATAACGATCACTTGAGTCTGGAAAAACTACAACGATATTACTGCCACTTTCTGCTCTCTGCGCTTCCTGTACAGCGGCATATAAAGCGGCTCCAGAGGAACTTCCTACAAGCAAACCTTCTTTTTGAGCTGCAAGCTTCACATTCTCAAATGCATCTAAATCAGAAACGGTATAAATTTGGTCAAAATAGCGGGTATCCATATAGGCTGGTATGAATTCCATCCCAATTCCTTCCGTTTTATGTGGTCCACTTTTCCCGCCATTTAAAATAGAGCCTTCTGGTTCTACTACTACCGCTTTGACAGCTGGATTTTGTTCTTTTAAATAGCGGGCTGTTCCCATAAAAGTACCGCCTGTGCCAGCACCAGCAACAAATATGTCAACCTGATGATTTAATTGCTCCCATATTTCTGGCCCCAGTGTTTTATAATAAGTATTTGGATTTGCTTCATTTTCAAATTGTCCTGGTACATAAGCATTAGGTATGTTCCGCTGCAACTCTCTCGCTTTTTCAATTGCCCCTTGCATGCCTAAGGAAGTAGGCGTATGAATTATCTCCGCCCCTAATGCCTTCATAATTTCCTGCTTTTCGATACTAAATTTTTCAGGCACACAAACTATTACCTTTATTCCTGTATTTAATGCGGCAAGAGCTAGCCCAATACCTGTATTACCGGCAGTAGGCTCGATAATGGTTCCACCTTTAGTAAGCTTTCCACTCTTTATCGCTTCTTGAATTAATTCATAACCCAGTCTATCTTTTATGCTTCCACCCGGATTACAAAATTCTAATTTCGCATATAAATGAACATTTTTAGGTAATGAAAAATGAGTCAATTCAAGCATTGGTGTATGACCTATTAACTCATGTACATTTCGATAAACATTCAAACTCCACACCTCCCACTTATTTTTCCCCTATATAACAAGTTTCTTCCTAACAAAAAAAATCTTTAAACTTATTATTCACAGTTGTTTACTCGAATTTAAAAAGAAAGAAAGGAAGGGTTTCCCCTTCTGTCCTTCTTTATATTCTTTCAACTATTCCTAATACGAGATTTGCTGAATGAACAGCCGCCTTTTCTAAATATTGGTCAAAAGATAAATGGGATTCCTTCCCAGCAATATCAGATAAAGAGCGAATAATAACAAATGGAATATTATGTTGATAAGCAACCTGAGCGATTGCAGCTGCTTCCATTTCAACAGCTTGAAGATTCTCAAATTTTGATTTAATAAAGGCTGCCTTTTCTGGTTGATTGATAAAAGAGTCACCAGTTGTAATTAAACCTGTCACTACAGAATGATTGCCAATTTCCTTTGCACTTTGTTCTGCTGCGGCAATTAACCTTTCATTCGCCTTAAAGCTTGCTGGCATTTGTGGAACTTGGCCGTATTCATAACCAAAAATAGTGGCATCTACGTCATGATGACGTACTTCATTCGAAATAACAACGTCTCCAACTTCAAGTGTTGGATTTAATCCTCCTGCTGAACCCGTATTGATTAAATAGTCTGGTTTAAATGTTTGCAATAGAATTGTTGTACTCATTGCTGCATTCACTTTTCCTATGCCGGAACGAAGTAAAACAACCTCTTTCCCAAATAATTCACCTTCAATAAACTGAAATCCAACGATTGTCTGTTCTTTTTTATTTGCTATTTTTGCACGTAATAAAGTTACTTCTTCTTCCATTGCACCGATTATTGCGATTTTCAATTCACTTACCTCTTTCGCTTATTTTTTCCCCTTCCATCATCCATACAAAGTCGTTCATCTTCTCAAAATATGTGGAAAAACCGTTCTTCTCTAAAATTTCAGTTAGAATGGGAATTGTTGTATAATACTCTCTTTGCAAGTCTTCTGCTAAATGATGCTGCTCTTTCTCCTTGGCATTCTTAATTGCCTCATTGTACGCATCTTTAGTGACATACATGGTATCTGCAAACACTATTTTACCACCTAAAGGGAGGAGATTACTATACTGTTTAACCGCTTCTTCTTTTTCTTGATCGGTTAAGTGATGAAAAGCATAAGTACTTACAAAGGTATCTGGTTGATGATCTAGCTTAAAGTGAAGAAAATCCCCATCTATTATTGTTGCTTTTGTATTAATTTTCTCCAGCGCCAACTTCCTCATCGCAGGCGATGGTTCTATGGCAGTAACCGTTAAACCCTTCTCAATCAGTTTAACAGTTAGATTTCCTGTACCTGGCCCAAATTCAACAACATGCCCTGTGGCGCGTTCTGCCACCATTTTTAATATATAATCGTACTTATGAAAAACAGCTTCGTATTCTTTATTGTTAGTGAGACTGTCATCGTAAGAATCCGCCCATTGTTCAAAAATCTCAAGAAACTCTTTTCCCATAGCATTGCACCCCTGTTATCTTAAATATATAATTCCTATAAGTATACTATGGTTTTAAATATTTCTTGTTCTTAATTTATCATATCTTTCTTTTTGTAATCAAGATGTTAAAAATAGTAAGTTTATTCCCTATTTTCAATCTTTTATCAGACTGTTTTTATGTATTATTATTATTCCATTGTCTCCTTATGTTATGATATTTTTACTGTTAGGAAGAAAGGAAGTTTTAAGCATGAATATCCAATTAGAAATGATAGAAGATAAGGTAGAGTTTTTTGAAGGAGAGAGTCTAAAAGCAATCGAGAAAAAAATCAATGAACAAGTAGAAGTCAATAAAGCTATATTGCTATCAGTACACTCTGTCGCCCATCAAGTTACTTTACTAGAGAATGGTCGGCCTTATTACACAGCCGTTGTCCATTTTAAAATGAAAAAGCAGTTTTAAACAAAAAAAGAACTGGAGCTTTATTCTCCAGTTCGAGTTTAACGAATATTTAAGTCTTTTATTTCTTCTACCTTCGTTGGTTTCCAGCCACTTCCATCTACCCATTCTATATATACTCTATATTTTTCAGATTTATCTTTAGATGATACTGTTCCAATAGACTTCTGAGGATCATGATTGTTATTACCAAGGAACCAAACAGTCATATTCCCGCTATCTAAGCCGGTTGCATAAGATAATGCTTTAATTTGTTCGTTCCAGTCTACCCCTTCTGAATAAGTAGCTACATGCTCTCCTGTTTGGGATGTTCCAACAGGCTGCCAGGAAGTATTCTCAATCGTTTTAATAACATTCGAGTCACTGCCGCCTTCTGTGACAATTTCCTCCCCATCAGATTCCTTTTCCTCTTCTGAAGTAGTGTTCTCCTCTTTATTATCTGATTCAGTCGTCGAAGCAGCTGTTTCATGCTCATCCGATACTTCTTGTCCTGATTTCGGTTCGTTTGCTTTATTTTTAGCTGTATTTTTTTCATCATTTGTATGAAAAATAGAATACGATACGAATACAATTAGTATAATCACAGCAACGATTAATCCATTTAAAATAAGATTCGTTTTCTTTCTTTTGGAACGTTGTGCGTATCTTGTTTTACCTTCATTATTTATTTCATTACTCAAGGTGTTTCTCCTCCTATTTCCTTTCCATTTCCTCTTTATATAAGTTGATTTAACTCTTACTTTTCTTCTTTCACTGTACATATTTTAACATGGCAGTACACTTTTAGAAAAGCAGGAACCCTATCGGAGTATTAGGGGGCTGCATTTTTCTGCTTTTTATCGATTCCTTTAACCACCTCTGCAAATAGTTGATTGACCCCGCCTTCATCTGAATAAACATCTAAATTCACTGTTACTAAGGCATATTTAGGCTTCTCATAAGGAAAATAACCTGCAAACCATTTATTATGTAACTGCTTCTCCTCTTTATATACGCCAGTTTCTGCGGTTCCAGATTTTCCAGCAACTTTATAGGGTAGCTCTTGAAACCATCTGCCAGTTCCTTTATTGTTTGTAACAACTTCTCTTAGTAATTTTTGGAGTCTTGAGGCGGTATAAGGAGATATTTTTTCTCCATCTAACTCTTGCTTATCAAAGGAGTAAAAGGTTGTGCCATTTTTGTATTGAATATCTGAAACAACTCTGACACTTTCCTTTTCTCCTCCTCTAGCAATAGTCGCCATCATATTTGCCACTTCTAATGGTGTAACCCGTACCTCATGCTGTCCGATTCCCGTTAATGCAACATAGTTCTTATCCCTTTTCGCTTCCTCATTCAAAAAAACTCTTCCCATTTCTTCGCCACTAAACTGTTTAAAATCAGTAGAATGAAAAACACTGCCTCGCCACCCCACTAGACTAGTCAACGATAATTTAGCTGCATATTCCTCGATTAAATTCTCATCGATATCACTTAACTCCTTCGCTATTGTCCCAAAAGTATTGTTACAACTAACCGCAAAGCTTTCTGTAAAGTTTAACATCCCATGCTGATATGTTAAATCTTCTTCGCCATTGATCTTCTTGCTACAATCATATTGCTTATTGTTATCATCCAATTTATGATCGATTGCAGCTGCTGCAATGACTGTTTTAAAGACAGAGCCGACAATCTGCTGTTTTAGCATATAGTTATTAACTCCGTCTGTCTGATAAGGATCTGTTGCATTTATCTTCGGCCTAGAAACCATTGCAGCAACCGAATTATCCTCTAGATCTAACAGAACTAGTCCACCCTTCTTTATGCCTTGCTCATCTACCAAGTCTTCTGCCATCTGCTGTAAATCCGTGTCTATGGTGGTGCGTACATTTACAGGATAAAAGGGATTTGCTGGTTCCACATATTTAACATTTAAGCCAAAGAGTGGTCCTCCTTTTGCATCCACATGATAGACAAGCTTCGATTCGCCATCAGGCAAAAGAAATTCATCAAAGCTTCTTTCTAAGCCTGTTAATCCAATTAATGTTGAACCCCCCAGCTTTCTATCAGGATATCGCTTTCCTAATTGCTCTTCATTTTGACCAGTGATTCCTAGCAGTTGTTCAGCGATAGTATTATTGATATGAAACTTTTTCTCTGCTGCAAAAACACCTGGAATCTTCAGTTGATTGATAGCAGACATCTGCCTGCTTGTTAATTCCAATGGTTCCTTTCCTCCAAAGACTACCGGATCTTTTGCATCGATTATGCTATTCTTTACATTGTATTCACTTGTCCCAATAATATCCGCTACTTTTTTGCTATCCCAATCCATTTTATTTAAAAAAGGAAATAATATTAAAACTGCTTTTGTCTGATGTGTAAGTGAATTTCCATGTTTATCAAGAAAGGTTCCACGACCATTATCCAAAAGCATTTCTTGTGATCTTTGTTTTACACTTGCTTCCACCAAATTAATATTATGCTTGGTAAAATGATTTGTCTCTATTAACTGCACTTGTATTAGCCTTCCTAGCAATATACATAAAGCAAATAAAAAAAGGATACCGATGCCAACTATTCTTTTTCTCCACATAAATAAAACACCTCATCAAGAGTGTTGACGAGGTGTCTCATTTATAAACAAGTCAGTGATAACTTTTTATTCGGTTATCCATTCCATTAAATTACTTATTTAATTGTAACGATTTGTACATTCATTTCTCCACCTGGAGTTTGTACAATTACTTTATCGCCAACTTTTTTGCCAATTAAGCTTTTAGCAATTGGAGAATCGTTTGAAATCTTCCCTTCGAATGGGTCTGCTTCCGCACTACCAACGATTGTATATGTTTCTTCTTCACCGTCTGGAAGCTCGACGAATGTAACAGAACTACCAAGGGAAACCGTGTCGCGATCCAGCTCATCTTCCGAGATAATTTTTGCATTTCGAATCATATTTTCAATCGTAGTGATACGTCCCTCCACAAAGGCTTGTTCTTCCTTTGCAGAATCATACTCTGAGTTTTCGGATAAGTCACCGAAACTACGTGCAATTTTAATACGTTCTACAACTTCTTTACGTTTAACTGTTTTTAACTGTTCTAGTTCCTGTTCTAATTTTTCTTTACCTGCTAATGTCATTGGAAATTCTTTTTCGATTGCCAAAATCTTCACTCCTTCAAGTATGGGATTAATGAATAGCCATGAAGCTATTTGTAAAACCCCTAATAAATATGTATTTAAAGATAATAGCACGACAACTTAGAAATGGACGCGCTTTTTTTTCTAATAGAATGAGTTTAATACGGATTGAAGAAAAAAGAAAGCATTTTCTATTAGATTGTCTGTAATGATTTAACATTTTTTCACTATTTAGTGATTTTTGTTAAATTAACAATAGGATAAAATAATCAAATATCATTACAGAAAGCTTCTTTTTACTCATCCCGTTATTTTACCCCATTGGTTTCTTACATAATCCATATTTGGAAAAATAGGCTGTCTATAATGGAACAGCCTATCTGTCAGAAATTTTGCATGAATACTATCTATTGTTTCATAAAAGTGATTTTTGTTCAAGAATTGTTTGAATTTTAGTAACCATAAGATCAATGGCGACGTGATTATGACCGCCCTCTGGAATTATAATATCTGCATATCTTTTGGTTGGTTCAATAAATTGATTATGCATGGGACGAACTACATTAACATATTGTTCAATTACAGAGTCAATCGTTCTACCTCTTTCTTTGATATCCCTCATTAATCTTCTGATAATGCGTAAATCCGCATCTGTATCAACAAATAACTTCATATCCATTAAATCACGAAGACCTTCATCCTCCAGTATGAGGATACCTTCCACAATGATTACATCCTTAGGTTCAACTAAGATCGTTTCATCAGAGCGAGTATGCATAGCATAATTATATACTGGCTTTTCCACCGCTTCATAATCTAATAATTTTTGAATATGATCAATTAATAATTCTGTATCAAATGCTAATGGATGGTCATAATTTGTTTTTAATCTTTCCTCAAATGGTAAATGAGATTGATCTTTATAGTAATAATCCTGTTCGATCATTAAAATCGAATGTCCTTTAAAATGGTCAAATATAGCTTTGGTCACACTTGTTTTTCCAGATCCGGAGCCACCTGCGACACCAATAACTACTGGTTTCGGCTGCATGCTGATTAAAGCTCCTTTCGCATCATATTATTTGGATAAACAGGGTGGTCCACTTTAAATTTAACAATTTGTAAGGGATGTCTTGCAGCATCGATTTCCTTCCCGTCTGCATCCCAAATTTTATCAACAACCATTGTAAAATTATCAATTTCTGGACCAAAAAACTCCACTTCCTGCCCCTGTTTGAAGAAGTTTCTTTGTTGTAATGTTACTATTTTTGTCTCTTCATTATAATCGAGCACTAAACCAGCAAAGTCAAAAGTGGTCTTTTTGCTATGATTTCCAAACATTTGCTCTTTATACCCTGGCTGACCTTCAAAGAAGGCAGGTGCTGTATCTCGATTTGCACATTTATCTAGTTCTCTCAGCCATTCCTCTTGAATGACAAAATGATCTGGATCTGCACAATAGGCATCAATCACTTTTCGGTATACACTAACAACTGTAGCAATATAATGAATGGATTTCATTCTACCTTCAATTTTTAAACTGTCTATGCCTAGTTCAATCATACGTGGAATAGATTCGATAAGCTTTAAATCTTTTGGACTCATCGCAAAAGGAGCATCACCTTCAGAGAATAAAGGCTTTTCCTCCGCACCATCTAGCTTGTACAAATCATAATCCCAGCGACATGACTGACAACAACCGCCGCGGTTAGAATCTCGAGCAGTCATATGATTACTCAATGTACAACGACCAGAATATGCGATACACATTGCGCCATGAATGAACGTTTCGATTTCAATATCTACTTTTTCTTTCATTTCTTTTATCTCTTCTGCACTTGTTTCACGAGCAAGCACAACCCGTTCTAATCCTTCTTCCTTCCAATACTGAACTGCCTTCCAGTTAGAAAGAGATTGCTGTGTACTTAAATGTACTTCTATTTCAGGTGCTACTCTACGGCATGTCTCGATAATTAATGGGTCTGCCACAATAATTCCATGTACACCTGCTGACTTTAAGCCCATTAAGTAATCTTCTAAACCGTCAATATTTTCATTATGTGCAAATATATTGGTAGTAACATATATTTTGGCTTGATATTTCTTAGCAAACTCCACTCCCTCTTTCATTTCTTCAAAAGTGAAGTTTCCAGCATTCGAACGAAGTCCATATTCTTGTCCACCAATAAAGACAGCATCTGCACCGTATGTAACAGCAATTTTTAATTTCTCTAAATTACCAGCAGGCGCTAGCAGTTCCGGTTTCTTTACAATTACTCTTTTTCCATCTCTTATTTCAGAAATAGGATCCTTAACTAATGTCATTTTCCCTTCTCCTCCACTTGTTTAGTAAACCGTTTCTTTAAAGAAAAATCCTGTATCCAATGGTCTATTAGGTGGTTGAATTTTTTCTATCTCAGCAAGTAAATGATCTTTTTCTTCTTCATATCGATCTGGATCATTTAAATACAAAGTCATTGCTTGATGATATAGTCCAGTAACAGCAAGAATATAGCTTGGTTCTTTCAAAAGACCGTCGATTTTAAATGAATCAATGCCAGCATCCAATAGGTCTGAAAGCTCATCAATGATACAAATGTCATTTGGACTCATAATATGTGTCCCATTTTCATCCTGAAAAATCGGGTATTTGTTTTCTCTTTCTTTATCATGCAAGAAGAAGTTCTTATCTGATTTGCTTGCTTCCAATTCCACTTCTTTCCCTTGATATTGAAAGTAATGTTCTAGTAAAGTACGTTTTGATTGAAACATCGTTGTCATTCCATGAACTTGGATTTCAATCTCCACTTCTGCATTTTCTTTCGTCTCAATGATGGCATCCATGCTAATTTCTCTTGCAAGGACCGCTCTTTTTGCACCTTTTCGTCCCCAATAATTACACGTGTACCAGTTTGTCCCTGTTGTTTCTGTATTCCAATGCAGTTTCATATTTGGTGCAACTTCTCTGGCAAGCATTAAAACAGCTGGATCCCCATAATATATTGCATCCGCATTTACAGCCACTAAAAACCGAAGATATTCTGTTACATCTTCAATTTTATCATTATGAAAAATTGCATTTACAGCCACATATACTTTTTTCCCTCTTTGGTGTGCGATTTCAATCGCCTTTTTTACATCGTCTCGATTAAATTCACCGGCTAATCTCAAACCAAATTTTTGTTCACCAATAACAAAAGCATCTGCTCCATTATCAATAAGCGGCTCTATATCGTTTATACTGGTTGGCGTTACTAGTAATTCCGGTTTTTTCATTCTTATCCCCTCTTTTTACTAATTGCAATACCGTCTCCCACAGGCAAAATTGCTGTGTGATAATCCTGATTTCCCATAAGCCATTGATTATAATTTCTTATTTTACGAACTAATTGACGAAGGTTTCTACTATCTATCTCTTCTGCTGCCACTAAACCATGAAACAATATATTATCTGTATACACGATTCCGTCATTCGATAAAAACGGACTGTAAAGATCGAAAAACTTTTGATATTGTCCCTTTGCAGCATCGATAAAGATAGCATCAAACGGCCCATATTGCTGAACTATAGAACCTAATTCAAGGGCATCACCTTGTAATAGGACAATTTGTGCTTCAAGCTTAAACTTTTCGACATTTTCCTTCGCTACTAAATACCTTTGTTCATCTCTTTCCAACGTAACTATTTGAGACGATGGTAATGCTTCCGCCATTCTTATTGCAGAATATCCTATCGCCGTGCCCACTTCTAATATTTTTTTAGGCTGCTGAATTCTTAGTAATTGTAATAATGTTTCAATCCCTATTAACTCCATAATGGGAACTTCATTTTGTTTCGCATATTGTTCCATTTCACTTATCTGGTTATTTCTTTCTGGAATTAAATTTTCAATGTACTCCAGGATTTGTTTATTTTGCAAGGATGAGTCCCTCCTAATTAATCCATAAAGCCCTATCCTTTTGTCTTCTACCTAAAAATAGTTAGCTTCTTATTAAGAACCTAACACATCAAAAAAGTGTATATAATTTGGGTATTTCATTAAAGGTATACTCAAAAACACTTGTACCATTTTATCATAAAATATAGTAGAATGCTAATAAATCTTCAGATATCAACAGCAATCTACATAAAAGATGACAATTTTTCGAACAATATAACGTAATTTTAAAAAAAGACTACAGTCCAAACATCTTTTTGTTTGACTGTAGTTTTTTGGTGAAGAATGTTAGTCATTCGTAATATATTTTGCTTTCAATTCATTATGTTCATTAAGCGATTTAGAAAAGTACACTTTTCCATCTTTCGAAGCTAAGAAATAGAGATAATCTGTATCATCCGGATGCAGTGCTGCTTCCATAGAAACAGTTCCTGCATTGGCAATTGGTCCAGGTGGTAAGCCTACATTTTGATAGGTATTATAAGGCGAATCTACCTCTAAATCTTTATAATAAACTCTATCCTTATGCTCTCCTAATGCATAAAGTACCGTCGGGTCTGTTTGCAATGGCATCCCTTGTTCGATACGATTATAGAACACACTGGCAATTTTCTTTCTATCCACATTTTTGGTTGCTTCTTCTTCAATTAACGAAGACATTGTTAAAAATTGATGGACGGTTAATTTATCTCGTTCAATTTCCGTTTCATATGCTTTTACTACACTTTCTGTTTTATCAAGCATAACGGAAATAATCGCTTCCAATGTTGGCTTTTCTTCATAATAAGAATAAGTAGCAGGAAATAAATAGCCTTCTAGTGGATATTTGATATTTTTCGCCCAAATTTCTGTTGTTAGTAAATCTGGATATTTGGCCATTAACCCTTTGATAAACGCTTCATCGTTTAATTGTTTCCAAATCTCTTCTTCCTTTTGATTTGTTTTCTTCGCGATAATAGCGGAAATTTCTTTTAATTGTCTTCCTTCAGGTATTGTCATGGTAAAGACAGGTTCTTGCATAATTTTTCCGGTTTTCAAGCTGTCAATAATCTCTTGAATCGACATAGATGGATTCATATGATATTCTCCAGCCATGAAGTTCGACTCATTTTTAAATTTCACATAATATTTAAACACCTTTGCATTTTTTACGAGCCCCTTGTCTTCCAGTAATTGAGAAATAGTGCTCACGCCAGAACCGATCGGAATTTCCACTACAATATCTTTATCACTATCTGGATTAACTGGTTTTAATGCTGATTTTATGTAAAAATAACCAGACGTCCCTACCACTGCTACAATCATAATTAATACTAAGGCAACAATGACCACGACTCTTCTGACTAATTTGGCTTCTTGTTGTCTCTGATTTAAATTAGCTATAAATAACTCCTTCTTACTATTTATTGTATTGTTCTCGTCTTTATTATTCGTCAATCTTTTCCCTCCTTGACACTCACCACTCAAACATTTTTTACATATCTCGACCTATTATACTATATTTTGCTAAGGAAGTTGTAGCTTTAAGTGAAATTTACATGCTACTCAAAGCTGGGACTAGAAGTGCACAAAAAAATAAAAAAGAGCCCAAAAGGACTCTTTTTTCATCTATCTGTTATTATTCTTCTTCTTGTTCAGCAAGGAATGTATTTAACATTTCTTCGACTAAATCCCATTCTTCTTCTGTTTCAATTGGAGAAAGTTCACCATCGCCTGTTTCTTCATTTGGAATGAAGGAAGATGCGTGGATATCGATTTCCTCATCATCGCTTTCATCTCCAAGAGGGTAATATAATACATATGATTTTCCAAATTCATCTGATTCAAATGTAAATAGAATCTCACATAATTGTTCATTTCCTTGTTCATCTACAACTGTAATTGTATTAGTCTCGCCGTGTTCCATATTTCCACCTCATTATTTTTGACTGTCTAAATATCCTTGCAAAATGATAGATGCAGCCATTTTATCGATTACTTTTTTACGTTTTTTTCTACTAACATCTGCTTCCAATAGAATTCTTTCGGCAGCCATCGTTGTTAGTCGTTCATCCCAAAAAACAACCGGCAGTTCAAATCGTTCTTCTAAAAGCTGCCCGTACATTTGACTAGCTTCTCCACGAAAGCCTATGCTGCCATTCATATTTTTAGGAAGTCCAACCACTATTTTACCTATATCATACTCAACAATCAAGGACGCAATACGTTCAAGCCCAAATTGTTCTTTCTCTTCATCAATTTTAATTGTTTCAATTCCTTGTGCTGTCCATCCTAAAGCATCACTAACAGCAACTCCTACTGTTTTTGAGCCAACATCTAAGCCCATTAATCGCATAAGTCTATTCCTCTCGTTGCTGTTTTAAATAAAACTTTACAAGTTCCTCAATAATTTCATCACGTTCTAATTTTCGGATGATATTGCGTGCATCCATGTGACGGGGAATATAAGCAGGATCCCCAGAAAGTAAATAACCAACAATTTGATTAATTGGATTATAGCCTTTTTCTTGCAATGCATCGTATACTTGATAAAGTACTTCTTTTACATCATGTTCATATGGTTCTTCTGGAAAATTGAATCTCATTGTTTTATCAAATGAGCTCATTTTGAACACCCCATTTCCTTTTCGAACAATTTCTGTTAAGAGTTATCTACATTTTACACTACTTGTCCTTAATATCAAACGGATTTTACATATTCTTGTACAAATTCTAATGCTTCATTTAATTTAGAAGGATCTTTACCGCCTGCTTGAGCCATATCTGGACGGCCGCCTCCGCCGCCTCCACAAATGGAAGCTACTTCTTTTACTATCTTCCCTGCGTGGAAACCTTTATCCATTAAATCTTTGGTTACACCTGCAATAATATTTACTTTTCCTTCATTGACACTTCCAAGTACTAATACGACAGAATCTATTTTTTGTTTTAATTCATCTGCCATTGTACGAAGATTATTCATATCTACATTTGGGATAGAAGCTGCTAATACTGGGACTTCATTGACTAATTTTACTTGATCAACCAGATTTCCTGCTTCAATATTGCTTAGTTTTGCAGCAAGTGATTCATTTTCCCGTTGTAATTGCTTTACTTCTGTAAGAAGACTGTCAACGCGAGTAGCAACATCTTTGGGACTTGTTTTTAATTTATTCGCCGCTTCTTTTAATAAGTGGATTTGATCTGTCAGTTGTTGGTATGCTGCTTGTCCAGTTACTGCTTCAATACGTCTTGTTCCTGCACCAATTCCAGCTTCCGAAACAATTTTAAATAAACCAATTGCTGAAGTATTATCAACATGACAGCCGCCGCATAATTCTAAGCTATACTCACCAACTTGAACAACACGTACTACTTTTCCATATTTCTCACCAAATAAAGCCATTGCACCCATTGCTTTCGCTTCTTCGATATCTTTGTAATCAATTTGGACTGCTATACTTTCCCATATTTTTTCGTTAACGATGCGTTCAATCTCATCTAATTCCTCTGCAGTAATTTGCCCAAAATGAGAAAAATCAAAACGTAAACGATCTGGTTGTACAAGAGATCCTGCCTGATTAACATGTGTTCCTAGAACGTCTTTTAATGCCTGATGCAATAAATGAGTTGCTGTATGGTTCTTTACTATTTTGGAACGATTTTTACTATCCACTTTAGCTGCTAATCGATCATTTAACCTAACAGCTCCTGTTTCAATTATTCCTTTGTGTAAATTTTGACCATTTGGCGCTTTCTGAACGTCTTCCACCCTAATTGTTACATGATCGGATTTTAACATTCCTTTGTCAGCAATTTGACCACCGCTTTCAGCATAGAATGGCGTTTTATCTAATATAAACTGGATTTCATCGCCTGCTTCTGCACTCTCTACTTCTAGACCATTTTTTAATAAAGCCACGATTTGCGCTTCAGTCGACCACTGGTCATAACCAATAAATTCACTTTCTACTTTAATATTGCCTAACACTCCACTTTGAACTTGCATGCTGTCAACTTCATGACGTGCTTTGCGGGCCCGATCCCGCTGACTTTCCATTTCTTTTTCAAAACCTTCATGATCAATTGCCAGACCTTGCTCCTCTGCATATTCCTCTGTAAGTTCAACTGGGAATCCATATGTATCGTACAAACGGAAAATATCTTCTCCAGCAATAACTCCATTGTCTTTTGCTTTCTCCATTACTTCTGAAAGAATTGCAAGACCTTCATTTAATGTTTCATGGAATCGTTCTTCTTCACTTTTCATTACTTTTTGAATGAATTCTGTCTTTTCTTTTACAGTTGGATAATAATCAACCATAATTTCTGCAACTACTGGAACTAATTCAAACATAAATGGTCTGTTAATATTAATTTTCTTTGCATAACGAACTGCTCTGCGCAATAAACGTCGTAATACATAGCCTCTACCTTCATTTGATGGCAGGGCTCCGTCTCCTATCGCAAAAGCAACTGTACGTATATGGTCTGCGATTACTTTAAATGCTTCATCGCTTAAAGAATCCTTTCCATACTCGGCATCTGCCAATTGTTCAGTCGCACGAATAATCGGCATAAATAAATCTGTATCAAAGTTTGTTGGAACATTTTGAACAACAGACGCCATACGCTCCAAGCCCATACCTGTATCAATATTCTTCTTTGGCAGTGGTGTATAAGTGCCGTCTGGATTATGGTTAAATTCAGAGAAAACAAGGTTCCATACTTCTAAGTAACGATCATTTTCTCCACCTGGATATAATTCTGGATCGTTGATATCATTTCCATATTCTGGACCACGGTCATAGAATATTTCTGTATTAGGACCACTTGGACCTTCACCTATGTCCCAGAAATTACCTTCTAAGCGAATGATGCGATTCTCCGGTATGCCAATTTTATCTCTCCATAAAACATATGCTTCTTCATCCTCAGGATGGATGGTTACAGAAAGCTTCTCTTTATCAAAGCCAATCCATTTTTCATCTGTCAAGAACTCCCAAGCCCATTCGATTGCTTCTTCTTTAAAATAATCCCCAATCGAAAAGTTACCAAGCATTTCAAAGAAAGTATGGTGACGCGCTGTTTTGCCCACATTTTCAATATCGTTAGTGCGAATTGATTTTTGTGCATTTGTTATTCTAGGGTTTTCAGGAATAACACGACCATCAAAATATTTTTTTAAAGTAGCTACACCACTATTAATCCATAATAATGACGGATCATCATGAGGGACTAAAGAGGCACTTGGCTCAATCGCATGCCCTTTGCCCTGAAAAAATTCTAAAAATTTGCTTCTTATTTCTGCACCAGTTAAGTTTTTCATCACATATCCTCCTATTTTTTCTTATGTATTTGCTACAACCACTAAAGTTTACCGTTTTAAGGCATAAAAAAAACTCCCATCCCTGGACAGGGACGAAAGTATTGCTCGCGGTACCACCCTGATTATGGATAAAAATATATAAAAATAATAAAAAATAATATCCATCTCTCAATATTCCTTAACGCGGAAAACGGCAGTGATTAGCTGCATTCAAGAATTAGCTTTCAATTATCCTTCACCTAGAACTCCTTTCAGCCAAAGGGAATTCCTCTCTTTAGAGTGGTCTATAATCTACTTATTTCTCTCACCATTTTATCGATATATGCTTCATTCGAATTATACTGATTATTAGGCAGTATTGTCAATATTGGTCTATTTATATACGTTTCATTTCTCGTTCTTTTTTTCCAAAATGGGTTTTCATATGAATGATGGCCACTTTTACAATTGATAATAAAGGAACTGCTACAATCATTCCAATCATCCCGCCTATCTCTTCTCCTAGCAATAGCGCAAACATAATAAACAGAGGATGCATATGAGTGCTTTTCCCTACTATATATGGCGATAATATATTTCCTTCGAGAAATTGCAGAATAATAATGATAATCACGACAATAATAATCATTTTCACAGAAACAGTACTTGCTACAATTAATGCTGGAACAGCTCCGATTACCGGTCCAAAGTATGGAATGACATTAGTTATTCCTATGATCATTCCTAATACAAGGGCAAATTTCATATGAAATATCAGAAAAAGAATCATAGAAATAACTCCAATAATTGTACAAACTAATAATTGTCCTCTTATATAGCTGCCTAATGATTCATTTACATCCTCTAAAAATAAGCGAGCACTATTGCGCCATTTATTAGGAATTAATCCATTAAAGCCTTTTCTTACCGCATTTATATCCTTTAACATATAAAAAGAGATAAAGGGAATAAGCATAATTATAATCGAATAATTGACAATCCCCATGGCCCCATTAATTACTTTATTCAAAAGAGATTCCATTTTCCTTTCAAATATGTCAATTCCACGGTCAACTTTATCCTGTAGATTGAGCGGCCAAGACTCCATTTTATTTTGAATCGAATCAATTAAATCTTTATATCGCTCTGCAAGTTTTGGAGCACTAACTGTCAGCTCTTCCAGCTGATCAATAAGAATTGGGATACCTTTATAGATTGCATATCCAATCCCGCCAAAAAATAAAATATAAATAAATGCAACAGACAATCCTCTATGTAAACCTTTTTTATGTAATAATTCTACTATTGGATGAAGTAAGTACGTAAAAAACGCACCAATAATAAAAGGAGTTATAACCTTTGTTATAAGACTTAAAATGGGTAACCATATCGGCGATAGTTTTATAAAAATAAATAAAACAATAAAAAGTAGTAAGGTAAATCCTAATCGATAATACCATTTTATTCTTATATCCATTTCCTTTCCTCCCTCCTTAATGTATTGTGAGAGATAATAGGAATTTTTATGCATTTTTTATCTAGTTCTCCATTTCAAATAAACTATCTGTGTAATTGACTTATGTTTGTTTCCGTCACATAGTGGCTGCTGCACAATGGAAAGCCTGCTTGACTATAATTTCAAAACATAATAATAAAATGAAAAAGCCCAAGCACTGATACGAAATTTTTTTGAGTTCTTCGTATCAGTGCTTGGGTTAAAATAGGGCAGGAATTCTTTTCCTGCCTTATCTTCTGACTCACCATTAAAACATCTTCATTACTTTTCTCTGCACTTTTTTCAGTTGTTTTTGACTTATCATATTATTTTTTTGCATATAGCTAAGTGCCACTACACCAGCTCCAATCGCTATTGCTGTATTTATCGCTTTACCCATTACTTTGCACCCCTTTTATATGGAAGTGAGCGCCAAGATTACACAAAGACAAACTTAGCTTAATCGACGCTCTTCTTCGTCAAATAAGTCGTCTAAAGAACTTAAGCTTCCATCTTCTTCTACTTGATGTGTATGAATAATCCCTTTCGTAAGCGATAATTCAATAAAGCAATTCCAGCAGTAATATTGATTGATTCCAATTTTCCCAATATCTTTGCTCTGACAATTTGGACATTTGAGCATAGGAAACACCTCATCTTTATTCGTTTCATGAAATATTCCACTTAACATGAAATTTCCAGGTAAGTATTCCCATTATGCTCTATATCCCGTCCAAATATACCAGTGTTTTTAGGAGTTGGCTGTTTTTATTGGCAAGTTAGAATCCAACTGGATTTTTTCGAAGAAGATAGCATTACTATTTTTCACCTAGAACTTAAAAACATGTAGTACAAACATTGGCAAAAAAAATCCCCTAATATGGGGATTTCTCTTTTAAAAATAGAGATTTTCTTAAAAAGTTTGTACCTAAGTAATTTAGGATTCGGATGCTTCCATAAAATCATATGGGGTGATATTTTCCATTCCGATCATTGGATCGATTTGATTGATTTTACCTTCATACAATAAATCAAATGACTTCTCTTTTGTCATTTCCATCGTCTCGTCTGGTTGATATACATCAGCAAATGCCTCTTTGATCTTTTCTTTTAAGGTTGTTTGCCGGTTTAGTTCATCATTTCGGCTGACACCTAATTCCATTGCTTCCAGTTCACCACATAGAATCAAAAATTGTTTACTTCTTGTTATTCCGGTGTAAATTAAATTTCTTCTTAACATGCGATAATAACTTTTAACAACGGGCATGATGACGATTGGAAACTCACTGCCTTGCGATTTATGGACAGAACAGCAATATGCCAGCGTAATTTGATTTAAATCCTGTCTCGTATAGGTTGCTTCTATTCCATCAAACGAAACAATAACCATGTCTTGCTTTTCCGTATTTTCCTTCGCATAAAAAATCGATACAATCTCACCCATATCACCATTAAAAACATTGCTTTCTGGCTGATTGACGAGTTGAAGGACTTTATCACCGATCCGGTATGTAACATCTCCAAATTTCAGCTCTTTTCTGGTGCCATCGGGATTAGGATTTAATATTTCTTGTAAGATAGCATTTAAGCGGTCAATTCCTGCTGGTCCTCTATACATCGGGGCCAATACTTGAATATCCATTGGCGCAAAGCCTTTGTTTTTCGCATTCAAAACAATTTTTTCAATTGCCTGCGGAATTTGACTGGAAGAGCACTTTATAAAAGACCGATCCCCTTGGGGCACAAGAAGATTAGCCGGCAGCTGGCCTTTTTTCATTTCATGTGCCAGCTCGATTATCGATGATCCTTCGGCTTGTCGATAAATATCTTTCAACTTAACCGTAGGAATACATGCTGAATCAAGCAGATCTTTTAATACTTGGCCCGGCCCTACTGATGGCAGCTGGTCTTCATCTCCGACAATAATTACTTGAATATGTTCTGGTAAAGCCTTAAATAATTGATGGGCTAGCCAAATATCAACCATCGATGTTTCATCGACGATGAGGATTTTCCCCTCCAAAGGATGATCCTCATCCCGTTCAAATGTTCCAGTGCCATTCCAGCCCAGCAATCGATGAATAGTAACTGCTGGTAAACCTGTCGATTCCGCCATTCGTTTAGCCGCTCGGCCAGTTGGCGCCGCAAGAATAAACGGATAAGGTTCATCGTTTTTATAATCATTAGGATCTAAAGAACAACCGTGCAATTCACCATATAATTCAACAATTCCCTTTATGACAGTTGTTTTCCCCGTTCCGGGACCACCTGTCAATATTAGCATCGGGGACATAAGCGCTGTTTGAATCGCCTCTCGTTGAGAGGGAGCATATTGAACACCGATACGGTCCTCTAAGTTTCCTAACGCCAGCAGAAATTCCGATTCTGGAAATTGGTCTTTATATTCAGATTGCTCCATTACTCGCTTTATATTTCGTACAAGTCCTTTTTCTGAAAAAAACAAAGAAGGTAAATATATTTTTTTATCCTCAACTATAATTTTTCCTTCTTCCTCTAGCTGAATAACCTGATCTGCTATTTGCGAAAATTCTATCTCCTCTTTTTGATTTTCTTCAAGCAGCGCTTTTACTTTTTCTAGTAAAAATTCCGCATGGAGATAGACATGGCCTTCCTGATTACTGCTCAGCTCTAAAATATACAAACAGCCAGCCTTTAATCGATCTGGATGATTCCCAGTAATTCCAATCTGAGATCCAAGGTCATCTGCTTTTCCAAAACCGATTCCTTCAATATCCTCCACTAATTTATATGGATTTGTCTGGACTATTTCTAGCGTATTTTCTTTATATACCTGATAAATTTTCATCGACAATTGCGGACCAAACCCATATTGATTTAATGAAACCATCGCTTGCTCTAACCCTTGATTTTTCATTAATGTATCATAGAGGATTTTCGCTTTATCTGATGCAAGTTTGGGCACTGTCTCTAAAATCGATGGCTGATTCATGATTTTAGAGATTGCTTCTTCTCCTAAAGTATCCACAATATTCTCTGCTGTTTTTTCCCCAATCCCTTTAAATAAGTTGCTCGATAAATAAGCAATAACCCCTTGCTTTGTTTGTGGCATTTCTTTTCGAAAGGAAGTCGCCTGCAGCTGTAAACCGAATCTTGGATGCTCTTTAAAATCACCAAAGTAAGTATACGTCTCTTCTTCGTTCATCTTTGGTAAATAGCCAGTAATTACCGCTTCTTTATCGTCATAATCATGATTCGTTTCATCAACTCGTATTCTTATCACGGAGTAAAGATTCTGTTCATTGTGAAAAATGGTAACAAGATGCCGTCCCTTTACATACTTTTTTTCATTTTCAAAAAGATCCAAAGAGTTCTGCTCGTTCAACTGAATTCCTCCTTTCTTCCTTTATATTTCATGTCTCTTTCCATTACTTTTCTTCGATAATTTGCTTTCCGTAACCAGCAAGAAGATGATCTGGCTGAATTTCCAGCGCCTTATTGAACATTTCAACTGCTTTCGCTGTTTTTTCTTTAAAACCATAGGCAACCCCTAAATTGTAATATGCATCTGCATGAGTGGCATCTAATGCTATACAGGATTGAAATTGTGTGATTGCTTCTTCAATATATTCATTCTGTGCCAAACAGAGCCCTAGCTGAAAGAATGCCTCCGCATCTTGACTATTAAGTTCCACTGCTCTTTGAAAATAAGGAATTGCCAGTTTCCCTTTATCTAATCCAACATAAGTAAGTCCAAGCATAAAGAAATTATCACTTGTTTCGAGGCCCTTTTCTAATGCTAGTTCAAACATATTCTTTGCGGATTCTAAATTTTCTTTTTCATAATAAACGGTCCCTGCACTATAATAGGCTGCTGCCGTTGTATCATCTATTTCAATCGCCTTTTGGTAGAAAGATAATGCCCTTGTATCATCTCCTAAAGCTGATAAAACATTGCCAAAATTAACATAAGAAACAGCATTGTTCGGATTCTTCTCAATCTCTTCCATAAAAAACTTTGCTGCTTCTTCCCATTTACCTTCTTGCATATATTGTATTCCTAATTGACTATTATCCATCTTAAAACACTCCATTTCTTATTGGTAGTATAGCATATTTTCTAATCAAAAAATGAGAAAAGCAACTAGCAAATCCTCTTATTACAGGAGAATTGCCAGCTGCTTTTTGCCATATGTAAAAACTGTCGACTAATTAATGTTAGTCGACAGTTCATCCTTAACCTACATATGTTAATCTTTCATTATCACGGAACACTTTATCAATCGTTCCTCCGCCTAAGCATTCTTCTCCTTGATAGAATACAACTGCTTGTCCTGGCGTTACCGCACGAATTGGTTCGTGGAAGATAACTTTGACTGTATTTTCATCGATAACCTCTACCGTCACTTTATTATCTGGTTGACGGTAACGGAATTTAGCTGTGCATTCAAATGATGTACCAATGCGATCTTTTGATACCCAGCTAACATTGGTCGCAATAATGCTGTCAGAATAAAGCAATTCGTGGTGGAAGCCTTGTCCAACATATAAGACATTTCGTTTTAAATCTTTGCCTATAACAAACCAAGGTTCTCCACTTCCGCCGATGCCAAGACCATGTCTTTGACCGATTGTATAATACATAAGTCCATCATGACGGCCAATTACTTCTCCATTCATTGTTTCCATATTTCCTTTTTGCGCAGGAAGATATCCGCTTAAGAATTCTTTGAAATTACGCTCTCCAATGAAACAGATACCTGTGCTGTCTTTTTTGGTTGCCGTTGCTAGATTTGCTTTAGCAGCAAGTTCGCGAACCTTTGATTTTTCCATACCGCCAATAGGGAACATTACTTTGCTTAATTGTTCTTCTGTTAGTTGATTTAAAAAATATGTTTGGTCTTTATTATCATCTTTCCCTCTAAGCATGCGCACTTGACCATCTTCTCTGACTACTTGTGCATAGTGCCCTGTTGCAAGATAATCAGCTCCAAGACTCATTGCATGCTCTAAGAAAGCTTTAAATTTAATTTCTTTATTACACATTACATCGGGATTAGGTGTTCTCCCCGCTTTATATTCATCAAGAAAATAAGTGAACACTTTATCCCAGTATTGTTTTTCAAAGTTCACCGCATAATAAGGAATCTCTAACTGATTGCAGACACGAATGACATCTTCATAATCCTCTGTTGCAGTGCAGACACCGAATTCGTCTGTATCGTCCCAGTTTTTCATGAATATACCGATAACATCATAGCCTTGTTCTTTTAAAAGTAGTGCAGCAACTGATGAGTCAACTCCACCAGACATTCCTACTACTACACGGGTATCTTTTGGTGCTTTTTCCATTTTCCATTTCCCCCTTAGCCCTTCCCTTTACATGGAAGGGAAGGTTATCATTTTGTCAGACGGTTAATGATTTTGACTAACTCATGACCGACCTTTTCTATTTGTTGTTCCGTATTATTTAATCCAAAGCTAAATCGAATGGAATTTTTTGTTCTTTCCGATTCTTTGCCAAACATGCTTACTAACACATGAGAAGGTTCGATTGATCCAGCAGTACATGCAGAACCACTAGAAGCAGCAATACCCGCTAAGTCAAGATTAACTAACATTGCTTCCACATTTGTACCGGGAAAGCTTAAGTTTAAAACATGTGGCAAGGTATTATCAACTAATCCGTTTTGCTTAAAAGAAATATTATTATCTTTTAAGATACCTGTAAGGATTTCTTTATATTTTTTAAACTGCTCTCTCTTTTGCAATCTATTTTGTTGAGAAATTTCTACTGCTAGCTGAAAGCCTGCTAAAGAAGGAACGTTCTCAGTGCCAGCTCTTCTTTTTTTCTCTTGTTCTCCACCAAATAATTGAGGATTTAGTTTAATGCCGTTTTTAACATATAAAAACCCTATTCCTTTAGGACCATTAATCTTATGAGAAGAAACAGATAAAAGGTCGATGTGCTGTTCTTTTACATCAATATCTTCTAAACCGTAGGCTTGTACCGCATCTGTATGGAAGACAGCAGGATGATTTTTTAACAATAAGCCAATTTCTTTTATCGGTTGAATCGCACCCACTTCATTATTGCCATACATAATCGTAACAAGAATTGTATCTTCTCTTAATGCTGATTTGAATTCATTCAAATCTATTAGTCCGTATTCATTTACAGAAAGATAAGTAACCTCGTAGCCCTTTTTCTCTAATTCTTGGCAAGCATGTAATACGGCATGGTGTTCAATTTCCGTTGTGATAATATGTTTTCCTTTTGCTTCTTTTCCTTCTGCAATTCCAAAGATAGCGTAATTATCTGCCTCTGTACCACCGCTAGTAAAAATAATTTCATTTTCGTGAGCACCTATACTAGAAGCAGCTACTGCTCTAGCCTTATCCAATATATTTCTTGCCTGTCTTCCATAGGCATGAATACTTGAAGGATTGCCAAATTGATCTTTCATGACTTCATACATTCTATCGATTACTTTTGGATGCATGGGTGAAGTTGCCGCATGATCCACATAAATATGTTCCAAGTTATTCACCTACAATTAATTAGTTGTGATCATTTCAGTTTTCTATTTTTGCCCAATACTTAAAAAAAATCATACAAAGAGCTTTCTACACACTTGATTGCTATTATACGGAAACAGCCATCATTTTTCTAAAATGCAGCTTCTTAAATATAAAACATATAACCATCTGTGCTATCATCTTCTTGATGGTTAGCTAGGTCTTCAATTGTGGTTGAATCTAATACATCTTTTACGGCATCTCTGATTTTCATCCATAGAGCTTTCTTGGCTGGTTCTTCATCTTCGATTCCCTCGACAGGGCTAATAGGCCCTTCTAATATACGAATAATGTCTCCAGCGGTAATTTTATTAGGTTCATCGCCTAATACATATCCACCATACGCTCCACGAATACTGCGCACATAACCAGCATTACGCAATGGAGCAACTAATTGTTCCAAATAATGCTCTGATAAATTATTGGTTTGAGCAATTGATTTTAATGAAATCGGTCCCTCTCCGTGCTTCTTTGCTAATTCCATCATAATAGTTAATCCATATCTTCCTTTAGTAGATATCTTCATTATTTTGCCTCCCGCTCCATATTATGTTGGTGAATATTATTCACCGTTCTTTTATTTCGGTCCAATATATAGTTCGTCCATTTAGTACACTGTGGGATACTCCATCCCGCAACTCTTCCTATTAAAGCAGCATAGATAATCGTTCCCCATGATACAGGTCCACCAAGTATCCATCCTACTATTAAAACAATTGCCTCCATCAATAATCTCGTTCTTGCAATACTCCCGCCAAATTTTTCTGATAAGACTATCATAAGACTATCTCTCGGTCCTGCACCAAGTTTCGCAGAAATATAGAATCCCATTCCATAGCCCATTATAATCAATCCAATTAAAAACATAATCCATTTTTGATAAAGGGTCGCAGGGGTATTCATAAAGGGAAGAAGTAGAAAAATATCAATAAATACTCCTACTAACACCATATTTAATAAAGCACCAAAAGGAGGAAGTTTTTTTGAAAGGATGGCAGCTATCAATAGGATTAAAAAACCAACTATTATTGCCCAGCTGCCGATGGTCAGACCAAACTGAATATGCAATCCAATATTCAAGACATCCCATGGGGCTGAACCTAAATTTGCTGTAATAACTAACACAATGCCTAATGACATAATCAAAAGCCCTATTATAAAAATAAAAAGTCGTTGAACTGGTTTATCTTGGCCTATTAATGATTTCATCTGGTGCCCCTTTTGCTATCCCTATCGTAAGTGTTTTTTCTGTATAATTGCCATTAAGCATTATAGCATAATTACTTTTATAATTGTTGCAGTAAAGACCTGATATTCATTCTTTATCCAGTATAATTAGTTTATATCCTATCTATTCAATAGGATATCATATTTTTTCGTTTTCGCTAAACTTGCTTTTTTTATTGCTGTATATAGAAGCATCTCTAGATTAAAAAGAAGGAATTCCTCCTTTAGCAAAAGAAGAAATCCCTTCAATCTATTGTTTTTCTTCCATTAATTTGACTGTCGATAAAGCCATAATTTTTATCCCATGCAGTAGGCTTTCTAACTGAAAATACATGTCCGGATGATGTAATCCGGGCTGTAAATCTGTGCCTAAGCCAATCATCGTTGTTTGCAGTTGTTCCTTTACTTTCGCATAATAATGAAAATCTTCTCCACCAGGTGTTACTGGAGGCTTTACAAGCCCTTTCTCTCCTAGTATTTCTTTAATACTCTTAGCTACTATTTCTTCCATCGATTTATTTGGTCTTGCGGCTGGCATGTCGGATAGTAGTTCTAATTCTACTCGAGCTCCATTCGCTTCACCTGCAAGTTTCACTTGGCTTTCAAGTCTGGAAATCAATTGTTCCATCGCTTCATTGGTTTGGGCACGAACATCAATGCCAAACTCCGCATAATCGGGAATAATATTAAAATTCTTTCCTCCCGCCTGGGCAAAAGTCATTTTCGCGGAGGCAGGTATAATCGGATTTAGTGGAATAGAACGAATAGCCATATTAATAGCTGTAAGACTGTCGATAACATTTATCCCTAAATGCGGTCTTGCGGCATGTGACTGCATTCCATACAGTTTTCCTTTAAAGCTTGCCGCTGCTCCATGGTAAATTGCAGGAGAACATTCTCCAAATCTCATTTCTTGAATTGGTCGTACATGTAAGCCTAATAAATAATCAACATCATCTAAAAGCCCTTTATTAATAAAGGAAATTGCACCTGCACCAGTCTCTTCAGCTGGCTGGAACAGGCACTTAATTCTCCCCTTTGGTTCTTGGCCTAATTCCTTCAGACATCTTAAAGTAAAAAGCAAAATCGTCGTGTGTGCATCATGACCACATGAATGATTGGCCTTCCATTCTCCCTTCACTTGCTGCCATAACGCATCCATATCTGCTCGAAGCCCTATAACAGGATTATTTTCTTTCCCCCATACCCCAACGATCCCAGTTTGATCATCGAATAATTGATAGGGAATAGATAATTTCTCCAATTCATTTTTTATAAATTTCGTCGTTTCAACTTCTTCCCAGCTTATTTCTGCATTATTATGAAGAAACTGGTACATAGCTATTATCTGTTCCTTTTTCCTGTCTACCCAGCTGTCTATTTGTTCGTGCATTTTCCCCCTCCTCGTATATGTAATTCGTAATTCAAATGGCTTCATTCATTCTCTTTGTTTAAGCTTACAATATAATAATTCACTGGTTCATTTGTCTTTTGAAAGCTGTGAATGATATATCCCCTTACAAACAATTTGGTAAAGACATTTCTATGCATCATACGCCACGTTTCGGCTGCAGCAAAATCTATTTCTTTTATTGTATGTATATCTTTAGGAACAGGAACCTTATAGGTATTCGCTTTTATGGATAGGACATCAAAAGATAAAGGAATAGGGATTTCTCCCCTTGTTTCCCAAGTAACAAGGGAGTGAATTTGCTCCCCTTCCGGATGACGATTATCCGATCGTTTCCCAATGTCCCACTCTAACAATAACCTGTCTGAAGGAAGACCGCCGTTTAATTCATCCTCCATGTCTCCATAATGATTAGAATAATATGTTTTCACTACCCCTCCTAGTTTCGCTATATTTAGATTGGCATTCCGTGATTCTAGCGGGTCAAAAGTCCAGATAATTTTCGTATAGCCACGTTCCAAGGCCATTTCCTTTTGTTTTTCTTTCATTTTAAAGCCCAAACCAGCATTTCTATCCTCTTCCTTCACTGCCATCATATGGGACACTAAATAGATTTCCTTTTGATGAAAACCAGGGAAACTGTAGCAAAAGCCTACTAGTTCCTCTTTCAAAAAAGCCCCTATAATTATTCCTCCATTTTGAATGGAGGCAACTAAAAATGGAAATGGAGTAGTATTCGTCCTGCCCCAAATTGAATTTTGAAGGGAAACTACCAGTTGGATTTCAGCTTTTTCGGTTACTTCTCTTATTATATAAGGATCCACTGTCTTTGTTCCCCCTTATTAAATAAATGGATTAGCATATACCTTCTTAGAAATTAAATGTTGATTAATCACTGTTTCGTTTAAGTCGAACCCAATGCCGGCTCCTTTTGGTACTTCTATTTTTCCTGGCGTAGACAATGTGACTTCTGGACAAATAATATCTTTTTTCCAGTATCGATTCGATGCAGATGTATCCCCAGCAATAGTAAATGCCGGAAGGGAGGTTATCGCGATATTATGCGCTCTTCCGATTCCGCCTTCCAGCATGCCGCCGCACCATACAGGAATATCGTGTTTTTTACATACATCATGTATTTTCTTTGCTTCCGTCAAACCGCCGACACGGCCAATTTTAATATTTATTATCTTACAGCTTCCTAATTCAATCGCTTTTCGAGCATCTTCTACAGAATGAATACTTTCATCCAAACATATAGGTGTTGCGAGCTCACTTTGCAAAATAGAATGGTCAATAATATCATCATATGCTAATGGCTGTTCAATCATCATCAACTTAAGTGGATCTAATTCTTTGATTCGCTCAATATCTGCTAATGTATAGGCAGAATTCGCATCTGCCATTAGCGGGATGTCATAGCCAAAGGTTTGTCTTATTTTTGCTAAAGGCTCTAAGTCATAGCCAGGTTTAATTTTCACTTTTATCTTTTTATAGCCCTCGTTCAAAAAGCGTTCCACTTTTGTTAAAAGCATATCAGTAGTTGGTTCGATACCAATACTTACCCCTACATCAATCGACGTTTGAACACCTCCAAGCGCTTTTGAAAGAGAAATACCTTGCTGCTTACTATATAAATCCCATATTGCTCCTTCTAAAGCAGCTTTTGCCATATTATTTCTTCTGATTGGAGCGAATCTTTTTGTAACTTCATCTGGATGCGTTATCTCGTCTTTTAACAAGAGGGGAATCAAAAACTCGTTTAGCATATAGATAACAGTTCCAGTTGTTTCCTCACTATAAGTAGGATCAGGTAAAGCGACAGACTCTCCATACCCAATGTGCTCTCCACTATATATTTTAATGATAAGAAAATCCTTTTCTAACAGTTCGCCAAAACTTGTCTTAAACGGACTAACCAGGGGCATTTTTACATGTTGGACTTCGATTTTATCAATTTTCACCATTTCACGTCCTTCTCGTCTAGTATCTTTCTTCTATTTTAATAGTAATTTGGATTATTGGTAGAAATTTATTTAAAAAATCGAAATATCTACTAAAAATTTTTTAACATAAATGAAGTGGGACAAACAAAATATATAATAAATTAAGTCGAACAATCTCTAATTTAGTAGCGAAACCAACTCGTTCCATCATTTTTTTTAAAGAATATATAATTATTAGGAAATACAAAGCAGCTTGAATACACGGAGGCTCCTATGGGAGATTCGAGAAATCCCAAGCCCTGCTGGAAGCTTGGCACTCGCCCCATGGAAAGCGAAGTGTATTCAGGCTGCGGAACCTTTTTTCTAAAATTAATAAAACCCCGAACAATTATACGAACTTTTCTTAGTATGTACGTATAATTACGCGGGGTTATTTGGTTGAGAATTCTTATGTTTTAGCCATTTTATTGATAACATATTTTCCTGGTGTTATTCCTTCATGCTGCTTAAAAATCCTAATAAAAGTATTCACATTTTTACAGCCAACCATTTCGCCAACCTCGGATACCATATATTTACCTGATTCCAATAAAATTTTTGATTTTTCTACCTTTAATTGATTTACATAATTTTTAAACGAGGATTTTAAATGATCTTTAATCAACTTGCTAACATAGGATTCACTTAATTGAAAATGATCTGCTACTTCCCCTAAAGATAGATCGCTTGTGTAATTTTCTTGAATATAACGAAGAACATTTTCTACAGTGGAAAGTTTAATGGAATGTTTTTCTTCTAAAAGTAACATTAACTCATTGAATATATCGATGAAGGTGTTCTTTAGTATCTCGATATCTGTACTGTTTAAATGAAAGAATAGAGCTTTATTATCCTTTAAAAAATCGCTAAAAGACAGATTACATTTATTCAAGATTCTCTTTATCGTATTGATGAGAGCATTTCGAAAATCATAAATATTATAGATATCCATGCTTTCTTCTCTAAAATTTGTTTCAACTATCTCATTTATCAACTTCTTGGCATACTTCAGCTCTCTTTTCTGCATAAAATTTATTAAAATGCTTTCCGTTTCTACACTATAGGAATAATCCTTCCCAGATGATAATGAAATATGGTTGCTGCATAGAGATTTTGTATCAATAAAAGAATATTTCTGTTCCATAAGTTGAAAGGAAGTTTTAAATATTTTTGGTAATTCTATTAACGATGAAAAGGCTTGCGAGAGGGTAAAAACGATTTCTACTCCTAATTCTTGCTCTATCCTCCCAATCATTCGATGTAAAACATCTAATATTAGGTGCTGATTTTTTTCTGCAAAAAACAAACAAAAATGTTTATAATCAATGGGAAAAGAAATAAATTTTTGATTGGTTTCTTTTTCATTAAATAAAGCTAATACTTTTTTTCTTAATGTTAAAATATTCCCTTCACTTAAATTGGATTCCCATTCAGAAATCCCCTGCATGGATATAATCACAAGAATTCCACCTTGACAGAATGGATCTAATTGGAGGAGTTTCAACCTTCTCTCCATATTCTGCTTATCATAATTTTCATAAATAATGTTTTTGAGAAAGTTTTCTTGCAAATCAACTAATGAGCTTTGTTGGAGCTGTACTAAGTTTTGATTGGTTTTATTGATAGTATGAATTTTAGAGATAATATAATCCAACTCATTTTTTATATAACTGTCCGAACTATTCTTTTCCTCTCCACTTTTAATATTTTTGATAATTTCTTCAATGGGTGAATAAGATTTTCTGCTTAAGGTGGTAGTTAGAACAAAACCTAACAAAAGGAGCACAAACAAAATTACTCCGATACTTTTAAGGGTATGAATGGGTAATCCAATTCCTGTATGTACATTCGTTATATATAAATAATGAATAGTTGGTATCGCATTGGAACGTTTTTGATAGCCATTGTATTGATTAACCGAACGATAAACAATTTGATTTTCATGGGTTTTTTTCACCGGTAAAAAACTAGCAAGTACGTTTTCTCCCTTTATGGTAGTAGAGGCTAAGGCAGACTTATTAACAATCGCAAGAATACTATTCGTATCTGGTAAATTGCTCGTTAATAAGTCCTTTTTCTCCCACACAATGAAAAAATAAAGATATTGCTTTTCCTGCTGATAATAGATTTTATTGACAATAACCAGTTTATCTTTGGCGTCATAACACTGTAAATCATTGTTTCCTTTTGAATCCATAAAAGCTTCTAATTCTGTGAAATTTTCATCCATGTGAATAAATTTCATATAGTCTTTAAACAAAAAATAACCATCTGAACTAGTTACATCTGTCCCATAATCTTTTAAAACAGCAAGATTAAAACCTAACTGATCATTTGAAAAATGATTGCCTGTTAACTCATTAAACAATTTACTATATATACTATAATTAAACTGATTTTCCTTTAAAAATTCTGCAATAACATCTTGCTGGGATAACAGCTTGACTACATTTAAGGAAACATCTAGTCGATAGTCAATTATATTACTTTCTCTTTCCAAAAACATCTCATTTAATTTATTTATTTCTAGCCGATTTTGGGAATATTCTTGCGAGATTGTCACAAATAAAATAATAGAAGTATAGATAATGATAACCACGGAGAATGATAGAAATAATTTCTTAAAAATAGTTTTCCGAAACATAATATCCCCCTCTTTTTGTTATTATTCCAATTATATTTTCTAAGTTATAATAAAAAACAATATTTAGAAGAGGTATGTAAACTTATGGTATAAAGATGATTAATAGGTGGGAATAAGCCTTCCACCTATTAACCGCTAAAAAGAAATGATTAGCTTTATACAATACGTATTGTTTTTATTTCATAGGGACTTAACTCCAATGTAATATTTCCCTCTATATCCACAGGAGGTTCCATGTCTTTCTCCAGCAAATTTGTTTCATTCCATTGTCGACAATCAAATAATGGTTCTAAAGTTAGCACTCTATTACTTCCTAGGTGGTCATGCACTCGTAATATAATCCCTTGACCATTTTCCGCCGCTTTAACAGCATCAATGTATACGCTTTCTTCTGTATGCCATTTAAATAGTCTCCGATTCACTTGATTCCCTTTTAGTACAGATAATGGCTGATTTAGAGCCCAAGCTTCTTCAACCGTTCTTCCATCTACGAAATCTCCTGTATGTGGTAGAAGACTATACGTAAATTCATGCATTCCTATATCAGCTGATGGGTCTGGATATATTCCCCCTTTTAATAAGGTAATTCTCATTGTTTGGTCTTTTATATCATGCCCGTACTTACAGTCATTAAGTATACTGACTCCATAATCCCTTTGTGAATAGTCCACCCACTGGTGTGCTACTGTCTCGAATTTCGCCAGATCCCAGCTGGTATTCCAATGTGTAGGTCGCTGAACATTACCATATTGTATATCATACGTTGCAACAGTATTGCGAATATCGACATCAAATCCTGCTTTCAGTAATTGTTCCCTTTCTTTCCAATCTGCCTTTGTAATAAAATCTATTCGACGTGAATGTTTATAAACCTGCATATATTGAATAATTCTCGAAGTACCAAATGAATAAACAAATTCAACCTTTGCGTATAGGTTGTTTTGTTCTTTAATGGTAATCGATTCTGCGGCTAACTCGTTATACTTTTCTTGATAAAATATGTCGATATCCCATGCATTAAAGTTCATTGGTTTATCTTCAAATAATTGAAGCCTGTTCCCAAAGCCATTTTCTTTAAGTACTTCGCGATGATACTGTTTATCATAAATGCTAATTAACTGTCCTTTCTCATTCCAGCGAATTAGATAATTATTCGTATCTATACCGCTTTCTACTGCTTTTATAAAAGGAGCTTCCACTCTTTTTACTTCCATCGGCTCAAATTTCAGAATACAAGTTCCGAAAGCTGGAATAGTCGGTGTCTGGACAAGATATCCTTCTTCACACGGCACTGCTTCCAATTCTTCTCCAGAATCCGTTAAAAATTTGCCAGATTCCTTTTTTTCAATTATTACCAATTCCTTTCTTACCCAGCCGGCCGAGTTAAAGACAGTCCATTGATTTATTGCTGCATCATCTAACCGTGCTAAGAGTTGGGTAGAGCTTTCCATCGCTTCTTCTATCTCTACCTTATGATCTTGATAAACTTCTTTTATAGATGAACCAGGAATAATATCATGAAATTGGTTACGCAATAACACTTCCCATATATTCGTTATTTCTTCCTTTGGATAATGAATTCCTTTTGAGACTTGTACAGCTGAATACAAAATTTCTAGTTCTCTTAAAGTTAACTCTAATCTGCGATTCATTTTTTTGACAAAGGCTTGAGATGTATAGGTTCCTCGATGATATTCTAAATATAATTCCCCATCCCATGTATGAACGTAATTATCTGCAGAATCAATAGTGTCATGAAGCTGTTGAAAAAATTCATCCGCACGCCCTGTTTTCACATGTGGAAGACCCGGGATTTTATCCATACGACGGCGATTTTCTAACATATCTCTTGTGACTCCACCGCCACCGTCTCCATACCCATACGATATAAGCAGTTGTTTATTTACATCTTTATTCCGATAAGCTTTATAGCTGCCTAACACTGTTTCTGGTTCCAACTGTCCATTATAAGTATAAAACCAGCGAGATGCCCATTGATTATCTACTAAGTCTTTTCCTGGTTCTGGTGTAGTAATAAAATGGGTTAACACCTCTGATCCATCTATCCCCCGCCAGACAAAAGTATCATGTGGCATCCGGTTGTATTGATTCCAGCTTATTTTTGTCGTCATAAATGTATCTATCCCACTCTTTTTTAAAATCTGAGGCAATGCCCATGAATAACCAAAAACATCTGGCAGCCATAGATAGTGGACATCTTTATGGAATTCTTTTTTTATAAATTGTGTTCCATGGAGAATTTGCCGAGTTAGTGATTCGCCAGATGGTATATTACAATCAGCTTCCAGCCACATAGCACCATCTATTTCCCAACGGCCCTCTTTTATTCTATTTTTTATTTGTTCATAAATCTCCGGATAATCTTCTTTTATATATTGATAGAGTTGGGGCTGAGTTTGTAAAAAGATATAGTCTGGATATTGCTTCATTAACTGTAGAACAGTCGAAAAACTACGTGCGGCTTTCTCTCTTGTATGCTTCAGTCTCCATAACCAAGCGACATCAATATGGGTATGACCAATCGCGGTGATTGTCACTAACTCGCGCTTTTCTAAAGCGTCTATTCCTTTTTGCAAATTATCATTAGCTAACTTTATACTTTTATAAAAAGCAGGACTCCCTGGATAGGACCAGTCGATATATTTCATGGTTTTTTCTAATAAAGGCAAAAGTTCATATCGTTTTGGGTCATCCTCCTTTAATTGTTTAATCGTTTTTAAAATACAATCTGCGGTAAAATATAAATCATCACATTCTTCATTTAAAATTGCATATTCAGCCATCTTAAATGTATGTGATTGGATTTGCTCAGGTCCACCACCTTCCAATCCGGACCATAATTTCAAGGAAAGTGTTACTTCCTTTCCGTAATAACCAGGGTCAAGAAAGACTTCTTTATGATTAGAGTCAACGCCTTGGTATGGTTGGTCGTCCACAAAAAGCAAGGATTCAAATCCGGAGTTATAGCCGCCACCTGTTCGACCAAAGTCCAATAGTAAGACTATTCTTCCATCTGATTTAGGAACTTTAAACGTTGTTTGAATCCATAAATAATAGTCCCTTCCTTCCCAAATATCGCCTAACGAAAAGTCTTGCCACTCAGTCGAAATACTAGGTGGATATTTCTCTGCTCCTTTTATGCTTTCTTTTGCTTTCCAATTGTTAAGACTTTGTCTTTCCATGTATCGGTAAGGATTTAATTCTTTCATTCTAGCTTCTAATTTTTCGATTGTATAAAACATAGCACCCTATCCTTTCGTAGCTCCACCTAAACTGAAGCCCTTTGACATAAAATTTTGTGAAATTGTATACAAAATAACGACAGGCAATGTATACATTACCGAAAATGCTGCCAATCTGCCGTAATTAACCATTCCAAAGTTTCCGAAAAATTGAAAGATCGTTACAGAAGCCGGCAGCTTTTCTGGACTTTGAATGAGGATATAAGGAACAAAATAATTTCCCCAGCTGCCTGTAAAAGTAAAGATAGCAACTGTGAATATTCCGGGAAGCATTAAGGGAGCAACAATTTTTTTTATTCCTTGAAAGATAGATGCTCCATCGACCCAGGCTGATTCTTCTAAATCCAAGGGAATAGAATCCATAAAATTCTTCATCATCCAAATACCATATGGCAAGGAAGAAGCTGTTAAAAAAAGCGTCATCGCTATCAAGGAATCTTGAAATTTCAAATAAAGAAATAACTGAAACACCGGTACAATAACGGCTGTCATTGGTAAGGAAGTCATGAACAAAATGGTCATCATAAAACTATTTTTATATTTTAATGTATACCTAGACAATGGATAAGCAGCCAGCACACATAAAATCACAACCAACAATGCCTGTGAAGTCGATATTCCTATTCCAATAAAAAACGAACGCAAAATCGCAGCTTCAGATAATATTGACTTAAAGTTGTCTAAGGTTATCTTTTCTGGCATCTTCAGTGCCTGAATTGCCCCTGGATCCACTGATGCAAATAGCATCCATAATAACGGCAGCAAAAACAAAATTGCCAGAATAGACAGGATTAAATAATGAATAAGTTTTTCCACTCTATATCCTTTTTGAACCAACTCACTTCACCTACACTTTCACTTTCAAGGTTTTCATATATATGAAGCTGGCAATTGCACCCAATACTAATAACACAAAGGAAATCGCTGTCCCATAGCCTAACTGATAACTGACAAATGCCTGTTTATACATAAATACAGGAAGCGTTGCTGTACTTACCCCTGGACCTCCTCCAGTCATTGTATAAATTAAAGCAAATACTCCAAGTGTTTGCAGCGTAACTAACATCATATTTGTGGCGATTGTTCCTTTTACCATAGGGATGGTGATATAGCGAATAACCTGAAATCGACTGGCACCATCCATAATGGCTGCTTCTTCCACATCTTTTGGAATATCGTCTAAAGCTGCTTGAAATACCATCATGGAGAAAGCAGTTCCTCTCCACATATTCGCAATCACAACACTCACCATTGGGAAAGTAAATAGCCAGGCAATCGGTTTAATATCAAAAAGACTCAACAGCCAATTAGCAGTTCCGCTTTCACCAAGAAATGCCACCCAGCAAAATGCTACCACAACTTCTGGAGTTACCCAGGCGGCAATTATGATTAAACCAACAATTCTTCTAAATGTTTTATTTTTCTCTTTCATTAAAAAGGCGATCAAAAAGCCAAAGAAACATTGTCCGAGCACCGCTGAGAAAAAAACAAAAACAATTGTATTCCACACACTGACACGGAAGTCGGGATCTTGAAACATCCGGGTAAAGTTTTCAAATCCTACAAACCTTAGCTGACTAGCTTCTGCACCAGTCAGAGCTAAGTTTGTAAATGAAAAAAGTAATGTTAATAGCATCGGCCCAATGAAAAATATCAATAATAAAAGCCAGGTCGGAGCGAGAAAAATAGCTGCCTTAACATGATCCGACTGTCCTTTTCGTTTCGGCTTTTTTCCTAATACTGCTTCCAATTTCATCCCACCTTTAAAAAGGTTATCACTATAACAACAGGTGATGACCATACAAGGAATGGGAGTAAATTTCCCTGCTGGTCAAGTGTTCAGCCTTTTGTACAGTTATTTAACTACGTTTTCTTCGCCGACAATCCTGATTACATTGTTTGCATAATCCTCGGCAGCTTGTTTTGGTGTCTTGCTACCAGTTGCGACTGCCTCCACCATCGTTTGTATTTCTACGGAAACATTCGGATATTTGTCATTAGCAGGACGGAAATGAGCATTCTTCAAATACTCCGTTGCTTCCGAAATGAAATTTTGTTCTTTATAGGCGGGAACTTCCGCTGAATCATCACGTACTGTTAAGTTTCCTTCTGCAACAGCGCGAGCTGCCTGCTGTTCTTTCCCACCTAAAGCTTGGATAACCTTCCATGAAGCATCTGGATTTTTTGCTTTAGATGGAATTGCCCATGTCCATCCTCCAGACATAGTCGTAGTGCCAGGCTCTTGTCCATTTTGAGTCGGCATGGCCGCAAAACCAAATCGTTCCGTGACATTATCCATTGGAACTGCTCCTGTTTCTGTATAATTACCTGTATTCCAAAATCCATCTAATATAATTCCTGCTTCATCATTTGGGAACTTTTCTTGGAATAAAACGGAACTATAGTTGCTGTTAATGGCAATAGATAGAGGCGGTCCTAATTTTTTCTGATTATATACTAGATCAATAAATTGTAAGGATTCTTCTATTCCTTTTGTATTCACATGCCATTTCTTTGTATCAGCATCAAATAACACATCGTCTGTCCCGTAGAGCAGCATTTCAAAAGTCTGCATCGATACGGATTCCCCGTTTGCTTTAGCTACTCCCATAGAAAGAGGAATAACATCCTTAGCTGAATCTTTTATTTTTTCAGCAGCTTCTATAATCTCATCCCAGTTTTTAGGCTGCCAGTCTTCCGGCAGACCAGCTTTTTTGAAAACATTTTTGTTATACCATAACCCGCGAGAATCAGATGTTCCTGGAATGGCATATAATTTCCCATCTTCTCCAATCGAACCTGACTTTAAATTTTCTGTATAATATTGCCATTGATCCCAATCACGCACATAATCATCAAGTGGTAAGAGATAGCCTGCATTCGCATCTGAATTTAACATAAAGGAGTCTTCTGCAACCACATCAGGTGCTGTACTTTCTGATTGCATCGATAAAGCCACTTTAGAAAAATAATCCCCCTCACTAGCTGTAATCGGCGATAAAACTATTTTTATATCTGGGTTTTCTTTTTCAAATTCTGGGATAAACGTGTTTGTTAAATATTTTTTTAATTTATCATGCTCTCCTACATCTCTCCATGTAATTTTAATCTGGGTTTTTCCATCAACCTTCCCATCATCAGATGTTGAATTACTTTCGCTTGAACAACCAATTAATAAAAACGGAATACATAAAAGAAGCAAAAATACTTTTTTAATCGACTTTTTCATTTTTTCAACCCCTTGTTTTTAATTATTCGTTAGTGAAATAACCGCTCACTAAAATGTAAGCACTTTCAATTTAATCTTTAGACGCCTCTTTTTCAATCTATAAAATAAAGGAAAGTCAGTATTTTTCTTAGATAATTGAAAAAATGAAGATTATAACAAAAAATATAGATTGGCGGAAACGATATTTATCTGCCATCTCTTAAAAATGTTTGTTTAGAAATTTTAAAAAAACCTTAAAAAAGAAGCCTAGTTAAATGACTGCCTTACCATTCGTGCGTGTCATTTAACTAGACTCCATTATATAAGTCTATGCTTATTTATTTTTTTTAAATCCTTTAAGCTTATCATATATTGCCCCCAGCTTCTTCTCCTCACCAGCTTCAGTTGGATGATAATACTGAGTTCCTTTAAGTTTTTCCGGGAAATATTCTTGATCAACCCATCCACCAAACGTTCCAATTGGATAGTCATGCGGATAAATATACCCAACATGTCCTAACTTCTTGCTTCCTTCATAATGACCATCCCTTAAATGCATAGGGATATCCCCGACTCTGCCATTGCGGACATCTGCTATGGCGGCATCTAATGCTTTATAGGCTGCGTTCGATTTAGAGGATAAACACATTTCCACTACCGCTACAGATAAAGGAATTCGCGCTTCTGGTAAACCAAGTCGCTCACTCGCCGTCACTGCTGCTAAAACATTATTGCCGACAGATGTATTGGCAAGGCCAACATCTTCATAGGCAATGACTAACAATCTCCTATTTACGGCAACTAAATCTCCTGTTTCTAATAAATGAGCGAGATAATATAAGGCGGCATCTACATCACTACCTCGGATACTTTTCTGCAGACTAGATAATAAATTATAGAAATGCGAGCCTTTTTTATCCCCAAAAACACCGACCTTTTCAATCATTTGGTCAATGGTATCATCCTTGATAATAAAAACGTCGTCCTCTTTATCAGATGAATAGACAATAGACTCTAGAAGAGTTAATGATTTTCTTGCATCTCCATTAGTGCCTTTTGCAATTTTTGCAATTTGTTCCTTTGAAATTTGAATGGACAGATTCGCAAGCCCTTTTTCATCTTGTAATGCTCGATGCAATAATTCTTCAATATCATCATCCGTTAATCTTTTTAACTGCTTGATTTGTCCACATCTACTGCGAATCGCAGGATTTACATCATGGTAGGGATTTTCCGTCGTAGCACCTATTAAAACAATATCCCCTCTCTCCACATGAGGAAGTAAATAATCCTGCTGCGCTTTATTAAAACGATGAATTTCATCTAAAAAAAGAATGACTTTCCCTGTCAATCTTGCTTCATCCACTACCGCTTCCACATCCTTCTTTCCTGATGTAGTCGCATTTAGTGCAATAAAAGGTAATTTTGTTGTACCAGCAATAGCAAAGGCAATCGAGGTTTTCCCAATGCCAGGCTCTCCATACAATAACATCGATGGAACATGACCATTTTTAATCATTTTATATAAACTGGTTGTTTTTCCGATAATATCCTTTTGCCCGACTACTTCATCAAGATTCGTCGGGCGCATTCGATAAGCAAGTGGTTCCCCGTTCATTTATACACCTTCTTGTTTAACTTCTTACATCCATTATAACGTAAAGATAGGAAAGAAGAAAAATAGAATGAAGTCCATAAAAGACCTCATTCTATGATTACGCCGCAACATCTCTCTTCCTAAACACCCAAAAAGCTAAGCCGATGAATACGACAAAATAAATAACGAGCATAGTAATCGAGAAAGACAAAGTCATGCCGCTCACTAAAGGAGTTCCTTCCAAATATTGCGTTAAATCAGTGTTGGCAAATAATAAATATTTCGCCCAATCAAACCAGTTCGCTAATAATAAAGTGACTGTATTACCCATAAACATTAAGAAAATCGATATCCCAATTGCGAGTGAACTATTCCGAAAAACGGAAGAAATCATAAATGCCATTGTAGTGAGCATAAATAAACTGATCGAATTTAATCCATAATAGCTTATTAAATGCATGAGAATGCTTTGTTCCTTCACTACCCCATTGGAATAAAATAAATATGGATACACTTCTTTCGGCAGTCCAAACAGAATGGCACCTAATATAAAAGAAAAGGCAAAGATGATAAAAATAGTTAAAAACCCGAAAAGTAATACCGTTAAATATTTTGATAATAGAATCTTTATTCTGCTTAATGGACGAATAAGGAGAAGTTTTATCGTTCCCCAATTAAACTCGTTTGCTACGATTCCAGCTGCAATAATAATTGTAAATAAGCCTGCAAGACTAAGAAGTTGGATACTATCAGCAACAAAATCCCATGCAGAGTATTCTACATTTGTACTAAAATTATGTGTAATTCTATACTCGTTTATAGCTATTTCTTTTGTATAATAATTCCTTGTTTCTTCAGGAAGGTGTTCATCTTCCAGCTGTTCATTATAGCGCTTATTTTCTAATTCAAGTCCATGTTTCCAGTTCTCATTATCAGGGACAGAAAATCCACTTGATTGATATTTATTAAAAGCACCAAGCAATAAAACAGCAATTAATAAGAGCACGATCATTACTAATGTTGCTGGACGTTTCCATATCTTCATCCATTCATTTCTTATTAGCTGCATTAATTCAGATCCTCCCTGTGGTTAGTCAATTCTAAAAATCGATCTTCTAATGTTTTCGATACTTCTTTTATGCCAAAAATCTGAACGTCCTGTAAAGCAAGTGCTTTTATTATTCCAGGTATTTGTTCTTTTGTTACCGTAATATGAATTCCCTGCTCTTTTGGCATAACTTGCACTTCCGGCATCATTCCATGTATATGACTTATGGCTTTATCAACAGGATGAAGCTCCATTTCAAATACTTGCTCTACTGCTACAAAGTCCTTTACTAACTGGACATCGACCAGTTTACCTTCTTGAATAATGCCGATGCGATCACACATCATTTCCATCTCTGATAACAAGTGACTAGAAACAATAACTGCCATGTTTCTCTCTCTAGCTAGCATTCTTAAATGGTCTCTTATCTCTCTTATCCCTGCAGGATCTAATCCATTCGTTGGCTCATCTAAGATTAATACTTTAGGATCATGCAAAAGGCTTTGCGCAAGGCCTAAACGTTGTCGCATTCCAAGTGAATAAGTGCGAACTTTATCATGAATTCGATCTTTTAAACCAACTAATTCAACTGTCTCCATTATTTTTTGCTTTGATATACCTTTCACCATTCGAGCATAGTGCAGAAGATTTTCATACCCACTCAAAAATTTGTACATTTCCGGGTTCTCTACAATGGCTCCAACATGCTGGATTGCTTTCTCAAACTGATCGCGAACACTCTCCTTGCAAATTATGATATCCCCATCACTCATATTAATGAGACCAACAATCATCCGGATCGTTGTTGTTTTCCCTGCACCATTTGGACCAAGAAAACCAAATACTTCTCCTGCTTCTACTTGGAAACTCAACGAATCAATTATTTTTCTTCCTTTGATTATTTTTGAGACATTTTTTAATTCCACTACGGATGTCACTATTTTTTACCAGCCTTTCATTTGTTTATATTTGCCTTCATCCACTCGATAATGGATTGACCTTTTTCTTCCCTTAAATCCTCTACTGAAAGATTGGCGATTACATTCCCATTATTTAAAACAACTATATTATCTAAAATGGATTCAACCTCTACTATCTCATGTGTTGCTATCACAACGGTCTGTTTTTCAAAATCAATATAGTTTAATAATCCTTTAACGATTGATTCCCGCACCAGTGGATCTAAACCTGAAAAAGGTTCATCGAGTAATAAAATTGGCGCTGACCGAGCTAAACAAAGAACAAGCTTCAGTCTTCCTCTGTTTCCCTTCGAAAGATTCTTTATTTTTTTATGTTGCTCTAACTGCATAAATTCTAGTAATTCTTGCGCTTTGCCAAGCTGAAAATCATGAAACTGCGAGGCTGTAAATCGTATCATTTCTTGAATAGTAAAAGATTCATAAAAACGGTCTAGCTCCGTTAAATATGAAACATCCTCTGCAATTCTACGCGTAGCATTTTTTCCATTGACTAACACCTTGCCATTAGTCGGCTGGACAAGACCAGCAATCATTTTCAACGTGGTTGATTTTCCACTTCCATTTGTACCAAGAAGACCATAAATTTTTCCCTCTTCTAAGGTTAAATTTACATTTTCCACTGCATACTCTCTACCATATCTTTTGGTTACATTGCGAAATTGTATCATTTACTTTTCACCCTTCTTCTCTTGAAGATAGATTTCTAATAACTGAACCATTTCTTCTTTTTTGATTCCTAGCTCTTGCATATTACGAATAAACTGTTCCAGTAAATCATGTTGAAGCTTTGTTCTTAGCTCCTCTATAATATCTTCTGATTCGGTTATAAATGTACCCTGACCTCTTCTCGTTTCCACAATCTTCATCCTTTCCAATTCACCGTACGTCCGTTGAATCGTATTTGGATTTACTCCAGATGCAATAGCCATTTCTCGAACAGATGGCAACTTATCTCCTGGCATCCGTTCATAGCGTGCAATTTGCTGTGTAATTTTTTCTACGATCTGCATGTAAATTGGTCTGGATGATTCAAATTCATCTGCCATGGTAATCTACACCTCCACTTTCTTTTCCAATAACCAAGAAGCTATTAGAAATAAGAAGAAGAGTGTTAGAATATATCCGCATAATGAAAAAATAGATATCTCTGTTGTTTCTATAGAAGCCTTAAAAAAATCCCGACGTGCTTCAAAAGCAAGTGTATTGTCTACAGAAATAACTGATTTCCTTTTAAGAGCATCAATAACCGGGATTCTATTAAACCAGTAGACAGCAATATTCCAAATATTCCAAAGAAGGATTAAAACGACCCAGCGTATTTTATTCAACCATACGATTTTTTTCATGCTGTGATAAAGTGTCCATGAGAAAAAGACCCAGCTGCTGAGGTATATGGATATTCCTAATAGGATTAAACACATAAAAAATAAATTTGTTTGATTGAAAGCTAGTTTCAATTCTCCAACATACATACTAATCACTGCCACACTAAACATTAAAAACAATGATATTATCGAATACAGGATTCCTGTAATCCATTTTGATAAAAGAAGTTTTATGCTGCTGTTTGGATTATGAAGCCATAATTGTGTTTTCCCTTCTATATTCAAAGAAGTTAATAAAAAAGATGGAAGATAAAACACATGCGCAAAACAGAAAGTGATGGCAAAAATTGCGACCAACATAATTGTTTTGTAATAACTAGATAGTACAATAGACGTTATCAATCCCAAACTGACAATAATAATACTCGTGTACAGAAAAGGAAGACCAAGCTTTAAATCTTTTTTTAATAGCCCATTAAACGAATTCACTTAAACCACCTCATTGTATTAGTGTATTATCTACATAGTACACTAATACTCCGATACTAGTCAATAGGCTTCGGCTCTTTTTCTCACCATTTAGATGAACGAAAAGTCACCATAATCTCCATGTAAAAAACCAAAACAATTATACGTAGCTTTTCATAGCATTTTCGTATAATTGTTTTGGTTTAAAGGAAGCTAGACACTTATGTTCCAATCTCTTTTCAATCAAGAAACATTTACCGCCATTTTATGGTATTATTTCTCATCTTTTACACGTGTGATTTTTATCTCTTTTAGCAACTCTTTTACGACATGGCTAGCCATTATTAACCCAGCCACTGAAGGAACAAACGCATTAGAAGAAGGAGGCATTTTCGCCTTTCGAATTGGCGCATTATCTTTTCCGACCACTTTACGAACATCTTCACGAATTACAATGGGACTTTCATCTGAAAATACGACGTTAATCCCTTTTCTAATTCCTTCTTTACGAAGTCTTGTACGAATAACTTTTGCAATTGGATCTGTGTGTGTTTTACTAATATCTGCAATTTGGAAACGAGTAGGATCCATTTTATTTGCAGCGCCCATGCTTGAAATGATTGGAATATTTCGGTTTAAACACTCTTTCATTAAGTGAATTTTATAAGCAATCGTATCAGATGCATCTATGACAAAATCTAAGCCATAAGCAAAAATTTCTTCATACGTTTCTTCGGTATAGAACATTTTCAATGCAATTACTTCACAGTCTGGATTAATATCTGCAATACGTTCTTTCATAATATCTACTTTAGGACGGCCAACTGTAGATAATAATGCAATTACCTGTCTATTGACATTCGTAATATCCACATCATCCTTATCAATTAAGATTAATTTTCCTACGCCTGAACGAGCTAACGCTTCTGCAGCAAAGGAACCAACGCCTCCGATTCCTAGAACAGCAACCGTACTGTTTTTCATTGTCTCTAGCCCTTCTTTGCCAATGGCTAGCTCATTTCTCGAAAATTGATGCAACATCTGTTTTCAACTCCATTTAATTTTTCCTACCAGCTAATTATGTTTACATATTCCCTTATCAGGAATTCTCATTCTGAAAGAATAAAATTATTACTTAAGAAATATAACATAAATTTTTATCAGCTACCACTACCCTTTCCTTGTTTCCCGATAAGAATTAAGTTTTTTCTATTGAATGATAGGTATAAATTTTGCAAGTACTAAAAGAGAGAGTTGGAACAAAATATGTAATAAGTAAAGAGAATCAATCTCATAGCTAAACCTCATGGGCTAGCCAGTTGGAAAGCGATGCGTATTTAGCTCCAGAAAAAAATCACAAAACGTCTTTTTCGACATAAAAAAACGAACAATCATACGAAATATTGTTGATATCTCCGCATAATTGTTCGGGTCTATATTTGGTGGAATACTTCTATTCCAGTCTCTTAATCATTATTTATTCAGTTTCAAAGATAAATGTAAATCTGTTAATTGGTTTTCACTTACTTCACTTGGAGCATTTGTCAAAAGACAGCTTGCACTTGCTGTTTTAGGAAATGCAATCGTATCACGAAGATTCGTGCGCCCAGATAGCAGCATAATTAAGCGATCTAAACCAATTGCAATTCCTCCATGTGGTGGAGTTCCATATTCAAACGCTTCTAATAAGAAACCAAATTGAGCATAAGCCTCTTCCTTAGTAAATCCTAATAAGCTAAACATTTTTTCTTGGATTTCTTTTTCAAATATACGTAGAGAACCACCGCCTAGCTCATAACCATTTAACACAATGTCATAAGCTTGTGCTTTCACTGCTTCAGGATTCGTATCCAATAATTCTAAATCCGCTCTTTGAGGCATTGTGAATGGATGATGTGCTGCATAAAAACGGCCTTCTTCTTCGTCATATTCAAATAACGGCCAATCTGTCACCCATAAGAAATTGAATTTACTTTGATCAATTAAATCTAGCTCTTTTGCTAATTTTAAACGCAGTGCTCCTAATGCATCGGCAACGACATTCTTTTTATCAGCTACGAATAAAAGCAGGTCTCCTGCTTCAATATTTAACGCTTGCTCAAAGTCTTTTTGCTCTGTCTCGGAAATAAACTTAGAAATAGGCCCTTTTAAGCCGTCTTCTTCAGCTTTTAACCAAGCAAGACCTTTTGCTCCATACACTTTTACAAACTCTGTCAATGCATCAATATCTTTACGAGAATAGTTTCCACTTGCATTCTTTACATTTATTGCTTTTACTTGACCGCCTGTTTCAACTGCTGAAGCAAATACTTTAAAGCTAGATTCTTTCACTATTTCAGAAAGGTCAACTAATTCCATCTCAAAACGAGTATCTGGTTTGTCTGATCCATATCTACTCATTGCTTCATCATAAGGCATTCTTGGAAATGGGAGCGTCACATCGATATTCTTAACTTCTTTCATGATTTTTGCCATCATTGCTTCCATCATGTTCATAATATCTTCCTGACTCATAAAGCTTGTTTCCAAATCAAGCTGTGTGAATTCTGGCTGTCGATCTGCACGTAAATCTTCATCACGGAAACAACGAGCAATCTGATAGTATCTCTCTACTCCACCGACCATTAATAATTGCTTGAAAATTTGTGGTGACTGAGGCAATGCATAGAATTCACCTGGATGAACTCGGCTAGGTACTAAATAATCTCTTGCCCCTTCTGGCGTACTTTTTGTTAAGATTGGTGTTTCAATATCCAAAAACCCTTCACTATCAAGAAAATCTCTCATCACTTTTGTGACTTGATGACGCATTTTTAAGGTTTCAAACATAACAGGTCTTCTAACATCTAAATAGCGATATTTTAAACGTACATCTTCTGTAACATCCGTTTGATCAGAAATAACGAATGGAGGAGTTTTTGCTTCATTAATGATTTTAATTTCATCGGCGATTATTTCAATTTTTCCTGTTTTAAGGTTTTCATTGACTGTACCTTCTTGGCGCGCAACTACTTTTCCTTTTATATCTAATACAAATTCATTTCTTACCTTATCAGCGATTTCGATGGCCTCTTTATTTATCTCTGGATTAAATACTACCTGAACGATACCTGTACGGTCACGTAAATCAATGAAAATCAGCCCGCCTAGATCACGTCTTTTTTGCACCCATCCTTTTAAAACAATACTCTCACCAATCGATTTTTCTGTTACTTCACCACAAAAATATGTTCTTCCAAACATGAAGTATCCTCCCTATAATCAACATTTGTGTATTCACATTTTTATCTTCCTAACGACTCATTCAGATGCTTTCTTTGCTTTCCTATTAAAAACAAAGAAAACATCCTTGCTTAGAATGAGCCAAAGTCTTTTAGCGCACTTACAAGCTCTGTAAGCGGAATTTCTTTTTGTTCTCCTGTTTCTAACTGTTTTAAATTAATTTTGTTGTTTTGCAATTCATTTTCTCCTAAAACAGCGACATATTTAGCGTGAAGACGATCAGCTGCTTTAAATTGGGCCTTTACTTTGCGATCAAGATAATCTCTTTCAGCAGAGAAACCAGCCTGTCTAAGTTCATTTACTAATCCTACCGTGTAATCCTTTGCTTCTTCTCCTAATGAAACTAAATAGCAATCCACCTTCTTTTCAATAGGTAGTTCGATTTTTTCCGCTTCAAGGGCAGAAAGTAATCGTTCTAAACTCATAGCAAAGCCGATTCCAGGAGCTTCAGGGCCGCCTAATTCTTCTGTTAAGCCATTGTATCTGCCTCCACCACATAATGTAGTAATGGCGCCAAATCCTTCAGCTTCACTCATTATTTCAAAAGCTGTGTGGTTATAGTAATCCAAACCTCTAACTAAATTAGAGTCAACAACAAAGGGAATGTTTAAAGCCGTTAAATATTTTTGTACCTTTTCAAAGTATGCTTTTGACTCTTCGTTTAAGTACTCTAGGATGGATGGTGCAGACTTCATTAATGGATGTTCATGATCCTTTTTGCAATCTAAGATTCTCATTGGGTTTTTCTCTAATCTTGTTTGGCAATCATGACAAAATTCCCCGATGCTCGGTTTAAAGTGTGCAATTAGCGCTTCACGATGAGCTTGTCTACTTTCTTTATCACCTAAACTGTTAACAACTACCTTTAACTTTGATAATCCCATTGTTTGATAAACGGAATAAGCAAGTGCAATCACTTCCGCATCAATAGCAGGATCTTTACTCCCAATTGCTTCCACACCAAACTGGACAAATTGACGAAAACGTCCAGCTTGTGGTCTCTCATACCGGAACATTTGCCCTAAATAAAAGAGCTTAATTGGCTGAGATGCATATCCATGCATTTTATTCTCCACAAATGAACGAACAACCGCCGCTGTTCCCTCTGGTCTTAATGTTAAGCTTCTTTTTCCTCGATCCTCAAAAGTATACATTTCCTTTGTAACAATATCCGTTGTGTCCCCAACACTTCGTAAAAATAGTTCTGTATGTTCAAATATAGGAGTGCGGATTTCGCTATATTGATATCGATCACAAAGTTGTTTAATTTTCCCTTCAATATACTGCCACTTTTCTACAGTCCCTGGCAAAATATCTTGGGTTCCTCTTGGAATATTAATATGCATTTTATGTATCCTCCCTGCTATTAGAAAAGCGTCTGATATCCGCGCTTTATTTGTAATATTTCAAATAAAAAAATCTCGTCCCTTGCATCCATCTGAATACAAGGGACGAGATTTTTCCCGTGGTACCACCCTAATTGAAGATTTTCTTAAATCTTCCACTTTGCAGTTAACGCCTGCGCACGTTTCTACCTACTAATGAAGAATATTTTCAGAAGAAAGCCTCCCTGAGTGTTCTTTCTCTAAGTCATCATGTAGAAATGCTTGCAGCCTTTATGACATTTCCTCTCTGTTCATGTGTCTCTTAGATACTCTTCTCGATCAATGGCTTTACTAGATTATTTATTATTATTTAATTAATAATAAATAGGAAAGATTGTATTGTCAATAGGATATGAAAATGATTTCCCGCTCTATTATAATTTTCCTAGTTGTTTCTTTAGCTTTTTTACTTCCCCTAATGAAAGTCCGAATTCAGAAGCTAGCTCAATCGCATTTGAATTTCCTTCTCTTTGAATAAAATCGTGAAAATCGACGCCTAGTAATTTGGAATCAATTTCACTAGTTGATGAACTTTTTTCACCAAATCTCATGCATTTCACCCTTTTTTCTGTTATTTTTTTATAGTATTACCATGAGAGGCTAAAAAATTTCATCAAAAAATAGTTTCTTGTCTAAATTTGATTACAAAAAATAAGAATAGCATAAAGGAATATACCTTCAAAAAGTAGAATCTTATTGTATGTGAAATTATACTAGTCAGCTTTAGACAATTACGGAAGGAGTGCAGCTTGTTTGAAGAATATAAGATGGATGCTATTACTTTTAGTCAGCATCTTCTTCATTCCTACACAGTATCAACTTGTATCAGCAGAAAATCAATCAACTGTTCAAGCTAATATGGTCATAAACGTTAGAGAAAATCCAGGGCTTGATCAAAATGTTATTGGGAAAATGGAGATAGGAAAAGCATATCCTTTAATAAAGGAAGAAAATGATTGGATTGAAATTCAATATACTCCCTCTTCTACTGGATGGGTAGCCGCCTATTTAGTAACAAAAAACGGACAAAGTACAAATGAAGGCCCAATGGAAAAAGAAGAAGAAACAATTACTTCCCATTCAAACAAAGCCACGATTACAGAGAATGGTCTTCGCTTAAGAAAAGGACCAGGTACAAATTATCAAGTGATTACCACTTTAGGTGAAGGAATTGAAGTCACCATCCTTTCCACAAATAACGATTGGTATCAAATCAGTACAGATTTAGGGTCTGGATGGGTTCACAATGATTATCTCCTGTTTGAAGATTCTTCTATTCATACAGAAACAGGAGTACAAGAAAAGCCTAAACAGGAAATAGCTACTGTTACAGAAGATCAGATTAATCTTCGCAGTAATCCATCTACTAGTGCAGAAATCATCGGAAAAATCAGCATTGGCACTGTAATTACTATAATAGCAGAAGAATCTAATTGGGCAAAAATTCAATACTCTGGTAATATCGGCTGGGTTCATAAAGATCTTTTAAAGAGCAGCGATATAGAAAGCAGAAAAGGAAAAACAATCGATAAGAAAGTTAAACTTCTCTACGATAGAACAAATATTAGAAGCGATGCAACCGTCAATTCAAAAATCTTGCTTGTCGCAGATAGCGGCGAAACCTTTCAAGCAGTAGAAATAATTGATGATTGGTATAAAATTAAACTTGCAGACGGCGAATTTGGATATATTGCGGAATGGCTAGTTGAAGATTCAGCATCAAATGATCCCCAAATTACCAATACTACAGCTACAAATGATTTAAAGGGAAAAACAATCGTTTTGGATCCTGGGCACGGCGGAAAGGATAGTGGCACAATAGGCTTTGTCGGAACACTTGAAAAGACATTAAATCTTCGTACCGCTAAGTTACTTGCTAATAAACTAGAAGCCTCTGGAGCAAAGGTAATCCTAACTAGAAAAAACGATCTATTTATTCCGTTACAAACAAGGGTCGATATAAGCCATTTCTATCATGCAGATGCTTTTATCAGCCTCCATTATGACAGCATCAGTGATCGTTCCGTAAATGGTGTTACAAGCTATTACTACACATCAAATCAGAAAAAATTAGCTACCAGCATACATAAAAGTATCATTGAAGCAACAGATCGAAAGGATAGAGGCGTTAGACAAAATTCATATGTCGTCCTTAAACAAAATAGACAACCTGCCTCTCTGTTAGAATTGGGATATCTAAGTAGTCCTGCTGAAGAACAAACGTTACTTTCTAACAAGTATCAAGAGACCATTACTACAGCTATCTATAATGGCTTAGAGAATTATTTTAGTTATTAAGCCTGTTCATTGAATGGTCATATAAGAAGCAAATAAAAGCCAAACAATCATCTGAGCTTTCGTGATTGTTTGGCTTTATTTCTATCCAGATTACTTATGGTCTAACCTTTTTTAATTGTATAGGAAGCATTCATTTAACATTATTTACTATCTAATATCAATGTTACCGGTCCATCGTTTATTAGCTGGACATCCATCATCGCACCAAAAATACCTGTTTCAACAGTTAGACCATGGCTGCGTAAAAGTGTATTGAATTGATCATATAACACCTTTGCCTGCTCTGGTTTAGCGGCATCCATAAAGTTAGGTCTTCTTCCTTTACGTGTATCTCCATATAGGGTAAACTGGGAAATCGATAAAACGGCTCCCTCCCTATCTAAAATACTTTGATTCATTTTCCCATTCTCGTCTTCAAAAACACGAAGATGGGCAATTTTATCTGCAAGGTATTTAGCCTCTTCCAATGTATCGCTATGTGTAATACCTACAAGAAGAACGAATCCTTTCTCAATAGCGCCAACTATCTCTCCGTCTACTTCTACTTTTGCTTCTCTTGATCTTTGTAATACTACACGCACATTTAAGACTCCTTAGTTCATTATTCTTCGTACAGAATAGACATCTGGAATTTGTTTGATTCGATCAACAACTTTTTGAAGATGATTGACATTTAGAATCATAATACTCATGTTAATCGTCGCAACTTTATTACGGTCAGACTTACCAGATACGGCCGATATATTTGTTTTCGATTCATTAACTGCCTGGAGAACCTCATTTAATAAACCTCTTCTGTCATAGCCGCTTATTTCAATTTCAACATTATATTCTTTGCGGTTATTTAAATTCGTTTCCCATTCAACAGGAATTAGTCGTGCCTTCGCATCATCTGTGTCAATATTTGTACAGTCTGCCCGATGAACGGAAACGCCTCTTCCTTTTGTAATAAAGCCAACTATGTCATCACCTGGAACAGGATTACAGCAGCGAGATAAACGGATTAATAGGTTATCAATTCCCGTTACTCGAACACCAGAAGCGCTCCTTTTATTATTGGAAAAAGACTTTAATTCCGCAACTGCATTTGAAATAGTTGAAATCTGTTCTGCATCTCTTTTCTTCCGCCATTTTTCTGTTAACCTATTGGCCACTTGGAGTGCTGTAATTCCATTGTAGCCTACAGCCGCATACATATCTTCTTCTGTCATAAAATTAAATTTTTCAATTACTGCCTTCACATTTTCGGGTGTAAGAATTTCTTTCAAATCAAATTCCATATTACGAATTTCTTTTTCAACTAATTCTTTCCCTTTTTCGACATTTTCTTCTCTACGTTGTTTTTTGAAAAATTGTCTAATTTTATTTTTTGCTTGGGATGTTTGAGCTATTTTTAACCAATCTTGACTTGGTCCATACGAATGTTTACTCGTATGAATTTCAACAATATCGCCTGTTTTTAACTTGTAATCAAGGGTGACCATCTTGCCATTCACTTTTGCTCCAATCGTTTTGTTTCCGATTTCTGAATGGATACGATAAGCAAAATCAATTGGTACAGAGCCAGAAGGTAACTCAAACACATCTCCCTTTGGTGTAAAAACAAAAACCATATCTGAAAATAAATCAATTTTCAGACTTTCCATAAACTCTTCGGCATTCACGATATCATCTTGGAATTCTAATATTTCTCTAAACCATGTTAATTTTTCTTCCAATGAGGATCCTTCATTTACAGATTTTCCTTCTTTGTATGCCCAATGAGCTGCAATCCCGTATTCAGCAATTCGATGCATGTCTTGTGTACGAATTTGCACTTCTAAAGGATCACCCTTAGGACCGATAACAGTTGTATGGAGAGACTGATACATATTAGCCTTTGGCATCGCAATATAGTCTTTAAAGCGCCCAGGCATTGGTTTCCATCTTGTGTGTATAATCCCTAGTATGGCATAGCAATCTTTAATACTGTTGACGACAATTCTTACTGCTAATAAGTCATATATTTCATTAAACTGTTTATTCTGTAAAACCATTTTGCGATATATGCTGTATATATGCTTTGGTCTTCCGGAAATATCTGCTTGAATTTTTACTTCTGCCGTTCCTTCACGAATTTCAGTAACTACTTCATCTAGGTATTGTTCTCTTTCTGCTCTTTTCTTTTTCATTAAATTTACGATACGATAATATTGCTGTGGATTCATATAGCGTAATGCAGTATCTTCTAGTTCCCATTTAATAGTAGAGATTCCTAGACGATGAGCAAGTGGGGCAAAAATCTCCAATGTTTCATTTGAAATACGACGCTGCTTTTCTGCAGGTAAATGCTTCAATGTTCTCATATTATGAAGTCTGTCTGCTAATTTAATTAGGATAACACGAATGTCCTGCGCCATCGCTACAAACATTTTACGATGATTTTCTGCTTGTTGTTCTTCATGTGATTTATATTTAATTTTACCGAGCTTCGTTACACCGTCAACGAGCATGGCCACTTCACTGTTAAATGCTTTACTTATATCTTGTAAAGTAATTTCCGTGTCTTCAACAACGTCATGGAGAAAACCTGCTGCTACTGTTGCTGGATCCATTTCTAAATCAGCCAAAATTCCTGCTACTTGGATTGGATGAATAATATATGGTTCCCCAGATTTTCTATATTGTTCACGATGAGCCTCTCTTGCATAGTCATAAGCTTTTTCAATAAAAGCTACGTGCTCTTCGTTTAAATATCCTCTAGTCTTATCGATGACTTGTTCGGCGGTTAATACTTGATCGTTCGCCATGTAATCACCTTTCATATTACAATTATATTATTAAAATTTAGCATATTTTAGACATTCTTTCTATCCTACTACTTTTATGCAAGATTACAAAAAAGAATAAAATTTATTTTAGAATGATTATTACTATTATCGAAAAAAAAAGGGAGATTGTAAAGGGATTGGAAGTAAATTTTATACGGAAAGAAAGAAAAATGTCGAATGAAGGCGATTTCTACCTATTCCTAGTAATTTTTTCTTTCTTTTCTTTTCGATTATGAAAAAGAGCGCTTAATCAGCGCCCTTTTTTCATGTATGTGGATTAATATTCCATTAAAGTTAAAATATCATATCCGTCTAAATTTTTACGTCCTTCAAGATAAGACAATTCAATTAAAAATGCAATACCAGCAACAATCCCGCCAAGTTCTTCGACTAATTTAATTGTCGCCTCAATTGTACCGCCTGTCGCTAATAAATCATCTGTGATTAAAACACGTTGACCTGGTTTAATCGCATCTTTATGGATTGTTAATACGTCTTTTCCATATTCCAATCCATATTCTACTTTAATCGTTTCTCTCGGTAATTTTCCTTCTTTACGAACTGGAGCAAAGCCAACTCCAAGCGAATAAGCAACAGGACAGCCAATGATAAAGCCTCTTGCTTCTGGTCCTACAACAAGATCAATTTCTTTTTCTTTTGCATACGTTACAATTTGATCTGTTGCATATCTATATGCATCACCATTATCCATTAATGTTGTTATATCCTTGAATCTGATCCCTTCTTTTGGCCAATCTTCAACGATCGTAACATATTGTTTTAAATCCATTCTTTTACTTCCTCCTCATTATTGACGGATTTCTTTAGAATAAGATCAAACCAATTTTTAAGTTGTTCATAAGATGAATAAATTAATTCATTTTCCAGCTCAAATTGCGCTTGTTTTTGTTGAAAAGAGATAGATTCTGTTAAATCTCTTTTTGGAACATTCTTATTCAGTGAAATAAATCCATCCTTCATTGTAACAAAATTTAATTCAAAAAACACCTTTGACATAAAATCTACCGTTTCTTTACTCCAGCCTTTTCTTCTAGCAAGCTCTCCACCGAATTTTTGGAGGTGAAAATTCCCCTGTTTTGCTAAAAAAGCATAGAACCATTTAAAGTGATCACGAGTTGGCATTGTACTAAAGAAGTCACTTTGTTGTTTATAAAAAACAGCATATATTCTTTCAGGGGCATTGTTAGTTAACAATGTTTTTAGCATATCCAAACTAGGGGGATAATCTGCCAGTACCATAGCATTATTCATTGATTCTAGGAATGCTGCTTGCTCTATTGATTCAATTACCTGATAAGAGACTTGTTCATCCATATCCTTAGGAACAGAATCTTGATGAAAAAAAATCCACTGGGCATTTTTAGGCACTACTTCGTATAATTGATTTACTTTTCTTAAACTGCGATAGTCAAACAGCTGCCAATGAGCAACCTCCATATCTTGAATAAAGATTTGCGGTTTTTTACGATTATTCCATTCGTTTATCGAAAGCTCCCCTAATACAGAAACTTTTGCACTTGGAGAGATATGATCACATAGGTCTCCAATTCCAAATCCTATTCCATCTAATTCAAAATCATTATCTTTTAATATAATCTTTAAATGGTTTTGATTGGAACCTATTTTCCGCATATTGTCGATTTCTAGATCACAGAAGGTTAATTTTGGCTTGGGATTGTCGACTCCAAATGGGGCGAGCATTTGCATTTCCTCTATTGATTTAATAGATATATCACTAATTGAAAAACTGCCATCCACCTTTGTTAATGGAATGAGATTTTCTTCTGTTAATTGTTCAAATGCTAATCTATTTAAACTATCTCTAAGAACTTCTACATCTTCTATTTTTAAAGACATTCCTGCAGCCATTGGATGCCCACCAAAATGAGGTAGAATATCTCTACACGTCGATAGATTTTTATATAAATCAAATCCCTCAATACTGCGAGCAGATCCTTTTGCTATTCCCTTTTCCTTGTCATAACTTAATACAATCGTTGGTCGATAGTACTTTTCTACCAATCTAGAAGCAACTATCCCAACTACGCCGGGGTTCCAGCCTTCTTTCCCTACAATTAGAACACGATTTTCATTTAATGGATAGAGCTCGTCCACTTGTTCCATCGCTTCCAATGTTATCTGATTTACAATCGCTTGTCTTTCCTTATTCGTTTCTTCCATTTCTAATGCTAGTTCTTTTGCAATCTCTGAATCATCCGTTAATAATAAGTCAACAGCCGGATCCGCATTTCCTAATCTGCCAATAGCATTAATTCGCGGAGCAAGCATAAACCCGATTGTTTCTTCATTAATCGTATTTTTGTCGATATTCATTTGACGATATAATGCATTTAAACCGATATTATCCGTTTCTTGCAGTGCCTTAATTCCTTTTTTCGCAAGAAGGCGATTTTCTCCTGTTAAAGAGACAAGATCAGCGATTGTTCCAATTGCCGCAAATGGCAATAAATGATGGGGAACTTTTCCGTAAAGAGCGTGAGATAACTTGAAAGAAACGCCTACCCCTGCTAACTCACGGAATGGATATCCGCTGCCTTCTATCTTCGGATGAATAATCGCAAGTGCCTCTGGCAATATTGGTCCAGGCTCATGGTGATCGGTAATGATTAAGTCTATTTCTAATTCCTTTGCCACTTCCGCTTCATGAACAGCAGCAATACCCGTATCGACTGTAATAATCAATTGAACACCAATGCTTTTAGCATAGCGAAAAGCCCTCTCATTAGGGCCATATCCTTCGGTAAATCGGTTTGGAATATAAAATTGTACATTGGCTCCAAGATCCTCTAATGTTTTCATCATAACGGTTGTGCTAGTTACTCCATCGGCATCATAATCTCCGAATATAAGAATTAATTCCTTGTTAGTAATTGCCTTTTGTATTCGATCTACGGCTATATCCATTCCTAAAAGCAGGAAAGGATCATGAAAATCATTATTATCATCAAATAAAAAAGCTTTTGCTTCCTCTGGTGTATGGTAACCTCTTTTCAATAAAAGTGAGGCAACAATTGGTGCTAGTTTTAACTCTTCTGCTAATAGTAAAATATTTTCTTTATTTGAAGTTTCTTCTTGTATCCATCTTTTTTTGGAACGTAACATTCAATCACCTCAATCTAACTATTATACAAGTTAAAAGAAGTCCTTTCAATGCAAGAAGAATGGAAAAACATGTGGTTGTTTTTATAATTACTTTTTAATATTAAAAAAATTGTTCAATTATCATTCCAAATAACTAAATAGACAAAAAAGATGTCTGAGAAGAAATTAATCGAAGTAAACACTCCCAACGAATTTCTCCTTGCAGACATCCCTTTTTATTTTAGATCTGTTAGAACCTTTTCCTTCTCTTTTTTATCATCCGATTTTTGTTCTAATGCCTTTTTTTCTTTTTCCAATGTTTTAATTTTACGCTGCAATGAATAAATACGAATAATTCCAGCAGAGCCAATGATTAATCCACCAAGAAGAACAGAAATTAATATAACTAAAATAAGCGGCCATTCCCCTTCTCCAAATAAGTAATTAACGGAAACCGGTTCGACATTAATAACTGCAAAGACCGCAACGATTAAAGCAAAAATAATTCCCCAAAGCATATTCCATTGAAATTTCATTTACTTCCCTCCCTTTGTATTTTTTGGTTCTATTATTTCCTATTTTCCATCTTTCCACTATCATAAACAAGGATTTTTTTAGCAAATATACAAAAACCCGCTCCTTTAGGAGACAGGCTTTTGTTTTGTCTTATACTTGTGGCTCGTCTGAAATTGGACGTTTTTCTTTATACGTAATTAAGACACCTTTTCTCTTTAATTCTCTCTTCTTCCAGACATACCAAAGCTGGGATGCAATAAAGATAGAAGAATAGGCACCGCCAATTAAACCAATTAGTAACGCTAAAGAGAAGTTTGTGATTGCACTGCTTCCAAATATTAATAAAGCCACTACACAAATCACAACCGTTATTACAGTGTTTATCGAACGTGCAAATGTCTGTCTAATACTTCTGTTGATAATATCTTTAATTTCTTGTGGTGTTTTGATTCGCTTCTTCTTCGCTAAATTTTCTCTTATACGATCAAAGGTAACAATCGTATCATTAATCGAGTAACCGACAATCGTCAACACGGCAGCGATAAAGGTAATATCTACTTCTAGTCGTGTGAGACTGAAAATCACGACAATAAAGAAAGCATCATGCAGTAATGCTAATACAGCTGCAAGACCCATATATACTTCAAAGCGAATTGCCACATAAATAATGATTCCGATGGAGGCAAAAATTATCGCTTTAAAGGCATTTTTAGCTAGTTCTTTCCCAACAGTTGGTGATACACTGCTGACGTTCGGATCATGCCCATACGTCTTATTAAACTCTGACTTTATCGTATTAATTTTAGCTCGACTTAAATCACCCTTAATACGAATAGCAGCAGTATCTTGCTTGTCACCTGAAATTACGATATCGTCTGCTTTTACATTCAGCTTATCTAAGTGATCTTCAATTTCAGCAGTTGTTAATGCTTTATCTGCCATAACTTCTATACGAGATCCACTTGCAAAATCAATTCCAAGATTAAGCTTGAATATAAACATAATCACAATTCCCGCCACAATTAAAACACTAGAAATTGTGAAAAATACATTTTTATATTTTACAAAATCAAGACGATCAAATTTGGTTGGCAATGTTAAAGTATCGTAATTTTCGCTAATATGTTTAATGTCTTTACGATTGACTCCAAACCACGTAATTTTTTTATCAAACAATTTACTTTTCACTAGTAAACCGAGTAATAATCTAGAACCATATACAGCAGTAATAAAACTTACTAATATACTAACAATTAAGAGTGTAGCAAACCCTTTTACTGAACTTGTCCCATAAATAAATAGAACAATCGAAGCTATAATGGTAGTTAAATTTGCATCAAAAATGGTTCCGATGGAGTTTTTATTACCTGCTTGAAAAGCAGCTCGCAGCGACTTTCCTACCCTCAGTTCATCCTTAATTCTTTCATAGGTAATGATATTAGCATCTACGGCCATTCCAACACCGAGAATAAGTGCCGCAATTCCTGGAAGTGTTAATACCCCTTTCATTAAATCAAGAACCAACAGATTTAAATAAACATAGATGGACAATGTAATGATAGCAACTAATCCAGGCAGACGGTAATAGAGAAGCATAAATAAAAATACTAGGCCTACACCAATGATACCCGCATATACTGTATCTTTTAACGCTTGATCTCCAAACTGTGCGCCAACACTTGTCGAATATTCTTCCGTCAATTTAACCGGCAATGCACCAGCATTTAATAATTCAGCTAATCTGGTCGCCTCATCTACTGTAAAATTACCAGTTATAGATACAGTATCCGAGTTAATCACTTCACTTACCATCGGTGCAGATAAGAATTTTGGTTCTTCTTTCGCTGCTTCCGCATTATAAGAATCCCCTTCTTCAAAGTCTAACCAGATGACTAACGGACTACCTAAAACTGATTGTGTTATTTCTTTAAACTTATTTGCATCTTTTAGTTTTAATGAAACACTAGGTTTTCCATACTGGTCAAATTCTTGACTTGCTCCTCCCTGCACTAAATCAGAGCCATCTAGTAATTTCTTATCTTGAATATCTCTGAATGTTAGGTTAGCTTCAGTTGAAAGCATTTCTCTTGCTTCATTTTGATCTGTTATACCAGCAAGCTGCACTCTTATTCGGTCTTTTCCCTCTATTTGAATAACAGGCTCGCTTACTCCTAAAACATTTATCCTTTTATCTAAAGCTTGAGCTGTGCTTTTTAAAGCGGCTTCATCAATTTTCGCTTTCCCCTTTTCCAGTGGTTCTACTTTATAAAGAACTTCAAATCCACCTTGAAGGTCTAATCCAAGCTTAATATTGTCCAAAATTTTATTTGTTGTTCCTCCCATTAATCCTGCCGCCAAGACAATGATTAACAAAAAAGCAACAATTCTACTGCGTTTAACCATTATGTATTAATCCTCCTCATGAAATACAAAGCAGAAACTTCCTCAACTAATACTAGCCATATTCATTGTTATTTATCAAAAATGATGTCCTCTTTTAATATGAACCTTGCAATCAGCTGTTATTCTATTTCTGCGGCTCACTTCTTTCCAGTAATTAAACTAACAATTTCTTCTATAACTTAGAATAAACTCATTATGGAACAGTTTATCATGACTGTCAATTTGTATAGAAAAATATACTAGTAAAGTTATTCTAATTGTCACATAAAGTTAACGACTTGTCTTTTATTACCACCATCTCCAAACCATCATCAACTATAAAAAAAGAATAATGGAAGAATTTCTGATTAATAAAACTCCTTTACTTCAGTAATTCTTTTTTTTCTTCTTCTGATAAGACAGAGAATAGATCTGCCGTTTTATATGCCTCGATAGTGGCAAAGTTCATATAGTCTACTACCTTAACATTCAGTATATCCTGTACAAGCTCCGAAATTCTGATATCTTGAGCGGGCTTTCTCCATTTTTTATTCGTTAAAAATGCCCATAGCTCGTCTTCCTTAATAGTCTCATAGCCAAGTAAATGAAACTCTTCTAACTTGCTGTTTAATACAGGTTTAACTTGTGAACGATATTGGTCATATATGTGTGTTGATGTTGACGACATTCCTATTCACTCCATTACAGTCATTTTATCTTACTTTTAAACATGGGAGCTATCTCCTTTTACTTCTATACCTCCATAATGCTAAGCAAACCATTTTACCTAGAAAAAAATATGATTCCTTTTTCATACTAACAATAAAATATCGTCTCTTCCTTACAACAAACTTACTTTTATAAAAAACCTTGTCATGCTTTGTCCACTCTGTTGCATATAGATAATTGTATAGTATTATTCGCTATTTGAGAAGGCAGGTAATAGAATGTCTAAGTTTTTAAAAGGAACAATGATTTTACTTATAGCAGGATTTATTACTAGAGTTCTTGGATTTATAAATCGAATTGTTATCGCACGATTTATCGGAGATGATGGTGTTGGACTCTACATGATGGTTTACCCGACAATGATATTAGTTGTAACCATCACTCAGCTTGGACTGCCTGTAGCAATCTCTAAGAATGTAGCCGAAGCCGAAGCAGCAGGGAATTTACGAAAAGTAAAGAGCATCTTAATCGTTTCCTTAAGTACAACTTTAGGTCTAACAGTGATCTTTACTCCAGCTTTATTTCTTTTAGCACCCTATCTTTCTCAAACCCTATTTACAGATGAAAGAACTCTTTTACCACTTCTTGCGATTACGCCAATTATCCCAATAATCGCTGTTTCATCTGTTTTGAGAGGGTATTTTCAAGGCAGACAAAATATGAAGCCAGCTGCAATTTCTCAAGTGATTGAACAAATCGTTCGGATTGCGTTAATTGCGACTTTAACAAAAGCCTTTCTGCCTCTTGGAGTCGAATATGCTGCTGCAGGGGCAATGCTCGCTTCTGTTCTTGGAGAACTAGCGTCTTTATTCTATTTACTAGCATCATTTAAATGGAAAAAAAAATTTCATTTACGGAAAAAATTCTTCCAATATGTACATAATGGAAAAAATACTTTCCAAGAACTAATGACAATTGCTTTACCAACAACAGGAAGCCGAATGATTGGCAGCATCGCTTGGTTTATTGAACCCATTGTTGTAGCACATAGCTTATCATTAGCTGGTCTTACTGCTATCAATGCAACAAAACAATATGGAGTATTAACTGGTTTTGCACTCCCACTCTTAATGCTGCCATCCTTCTTTACTCAATCATTATCAACATCTCTTGTGCCTGCTATTAGTGAAGCAAAAGCTAATAATCAACTAAAGCTAATCGAACATTTATTACAGCAAGCACTTAAATTCACCTTTATGACAGGTGGACTTGCCATTGTAGTCCTATATGTGTTGGCTGAGCCTTTAATGACCGTTATGTACGGAAGCACGCGAGGCACTTCCTTTATTCAGCTAATGGCACCGTTCTTTATTCTTAATTATTACCAAGGTCCACTTCAGGCTACTTTGCAAGCCTTAAATTTTGCTAGAGCAGCAATGATTAACAGCTTTATCGGAGCAGCCGTTAAAACAGCATTAATTTTTATTCTTGCAAGTCGACCAGAGTTTGGAATTTTCGGAGTAGCTATTGCCTTAATTGTTGGGTTTGTTTTAGTAACGATCCTTCATTTTGCTACAATATTAAAAACAATTAGTTTCTCGATTATTGTGAAAGATTATATAAAAATGCTGCTTGTTATTTTGCTGACTGCTTATCTTGGCTCTCTTTTAGTCAAAACAATAACGTTCCCTTCCATTCTGATACAAATCATCAGTATTACTAGTATAATCTGTATCTTTTATATCATATTGCTTTTTCTTTTCCGTTTAATGAACAAAAAAGATTTAGCAAAAATCCCTTGGATTGGTCCATTTTTTTCTTAAAACTTTTTCAACTGTAGCAACCAATGAGAATTCCGCTTCTCACTGGTTGCTTTTTTACTGAAAGATTTCACTGTTGTTCTTTCTTTAATGATCAATCACATCAATATAAAATTCACCGTCTTGATAACTGCAAAAGGAGATGTTTTTTATATTAACATATCCTTTATCTTTTAATTGCTGTCTTAACCATAGATTAGTTTTTCCTATTCTCTCTAGGTTGCTCTCTTGAATAATTCCATCCATAATTAATGGAATAGTAATAGATGACTTATTTTCTTCTTTTTCAAATACAGAAAGTTTACCTGATGTTTCTAATATGGCAAACTCTACATCTGCAATATTGCGGATATTTTTTTCTCTAAGCTGAATTAATAAGTCATCATAATTATAGCGCTGGCTTCTCATTGCTTTTTCGTCAATTTTACCATTTTTGATAATTAATGTTGGTTCTCCCTCAATAAAATCACGCATTTTTTTGCTTTTTAAAGAAAAGAACGCAAGAAGCACTTGAATGGCTAGTAGGATAAACATTGGAAATAGCGTTGGTAAAATGGGATCCTTATAATCTTCTATAGCAACAACAGCAATTTCTGCGATCATAATGAATACAACAAGATCTAGTATGCTTAATTCCCCTATTTCCCTTTTTCCCATCATTCGAAAAATAAGAACGATTAAGAAGTAGATCAAAATCGTTCTAAACAAAATGATCAAATACTGGTCCACATTATCTCCTCCGATCAAATATGTTCTCTTTTAATCTGCTCCATACGATAAAAATAATACAGAAAAGTAGCAGTATAAGGATGAGAGAAAAATGTGTTTTTAAATATTTTTTAATTCTATTTTCTTCCTTCCCGAATATGCTTGTACTAGAGAACTTTTATAGAAAACTTTAAATGTTTTGGAAAGGAGAGGTTTACAATCGGAGAGAGTAAACATGTTGGCAGTTCTGTTTTATACGGTCTAATTGCCATTTTCATTATGTTAATAGCAAGCAGTTTGTTCTTTTCCCTATTATTAAGATTTACATCTATTCAAGAATCATCCCTGCGATATATTATTACAGCCGTATCCTTTATAACTTTATTTGCAGGTGGTTTTATTTCCGGCGGGAAAGGTAAGGAAAGAGGTTGGTTTCTTGGGGGACTCACGGGGTTCATCTATTCCATCATCATTTTTTTATTTTCCTTTCTAGGCTCTGACCAACTATTTACGATAGAACAAACCATTTATCATGTATGTTATACCCTTATTTGTATGATGGGAGGTATTTTGGGGGTAAATCTTTCCAAAAAATAAACAACTAAAAATCCTTCGATAAAATACAAAAGTGCAATCTTATTTTTTAAGACTGCACTTTTTTTTACTTATTGTTCTGTTTTTTCTAATGTTGGACTAGCTACTGCAGCAGAGGATTCTACTACTTCACGAATTGCATTACGATCAAATGTCAGGCGTGAGCCATCTTTTGATTTTAATACAACCGTTCCTTCATCAATTGCATCGATTGTAGCATGCATGCCGCCAATCGTGACAATCTTGTCCCCTTTTTTTAAGCTACTTTGCATATCACGCACAGCTCTTTGACGCTTTTGCTGTGGACGAATTAGCAAGAAATAGAATAGTACAAACATTAAAATAAACGGTAGTAAACCAGCTAAATTTCCCATCTATATTTCCCCTCCTTTCAAATTCTCTATTAAAAGTTTTTAGCGTTTGGTTTATTAAAACCATAACGTTCGAAAAACTCTTCTTTAAAATCTCCTAAACGGTCGTTTCTGATTGCGTCTCGGACATTCTCCATTAAGTTTAACAGAAAATATAGATTATGGTAAGATGTAAGCCTTATTCCGAATGTTTCGTCACATCGAATAAGGTGACGAATATATGCCCGGCTATAATTTTTACAAGTATAGCAATCACACTCAGGATCCAATGGTCCAAAATCTCTAGCATATTTAGCGTTTTTCACAACAAGACGGCCTTCACTTGTCATCACCGTACCATTTCTTGCTATTCTGGTTGGTAACACACAGTCAAACATATCAATCCCACGAATTGCACCATCGATTAATGAATCTGGTGAACCTACTCCCATTAAATAACGCGGTTTATTATCTGGCAGTAATGGCGTTGTAAATTCAAGGACACGATTCATCACATCCTTAGGTTCCCCAACTGATAATCCACCGACTGCATAGCCAGGTAAATCTAAAGAAACTAAGTCTCTTGCACTTTGTTTGCGAAGCTCTTCGTATTCTCCACCTTGAATAATACCAAATAAACCTTGATCCTCTGGACGTTTATGTGCCTTTAGGCAGCGTTCTGCCCAACGAGAAGTTCGTTCCACTGATTTCTTCATATAATCGTATTCTGCTGGGTAGGGCGGACACTCGTCAAATGCCATCATAATATCTGACCCTAGGGCATTTTGTATTTCCATTGCTTTTTCTGGGGAAAGGAATAATTTATCCCCATTTAAGTGGTTGCGAAAATGTACGCCTTCTTCTTCGATTTTGCGGAAATCACTTAAACTAAAGACTTGAAATCCGCCCGAGTCCGTCAATATCGCTTTATCCCAATTCATGAATTTATGAAGCCCGCCTGCTTCTTTCACAATGTCATGACCTGGTCTTAACCATAAATGATAGGTATTACTTAAAATGATATTTGCTCCCATCGTTTTTAAATCTTCTGGTGCCATTGTTTTTACTGTTGCTAACGTTCCAACTGGCATAAAAGCCGGCGTTTCAAAAGATCCATGGGGTGTATGGACAATCCCCAATCTGGCGCCTGTTTGCTTACAAGTTTTTATGAATTCATAACGTATTGCTGTCAAATTTATTTTCTCCTTCATATAAAGTGAATCTTTCTCAGATTCATGATTAATTTTCCGTTTTTAATGAAAAAATATCTAGTAACTAAAAAACAGTAGAATCGACTATATTATTCTAAAGAATATTACTGCGAAACTCAAGCAATTGATAACCTATCATGATGATCGATTACTTATTGTATAAACATTGCATCGCCAAAACTAAAGAAGCGGTATCTTTCTTTGACTGCTGTTTCATACGCATGAAGAATGTTCTCTCTTCCTGCCAGTGCGCTTACTAGCATAATTAACGTCGATTTAGGCAAATGGAAATTCGTAATCATGCCATCAATTCCTTTAAATTCATATCCAGGGTAAATAAAGATACTTGTCCATCCACTGCTTTCTACAAATTCACCATTATTGGCAGAGGCAATTGTTTCAAGCGTTCTAGTTGAGGTTGTACCTACAGAAATTATTCGTCCGCCTTGACCTCTTACACTATTTAATAAGGCAGCTGTTTCCTTATTAAGCTGATAAAACTCCGCATGCATTTCATGTTTATCTACATCCTCAACGTTTACTGGTCGGAAGGTGCCAAGACCAACATGCAGAGTAATAAAGGCAATATGTACACCCTTTTTCTTTAGTGCATCTAACAATTCTGTTGTAAAATGGAGCCCAGCTGTTGGAGCTGCCGCAGACCCCCTTTCCTTCGCGTAAACAGTTTGATAACGATCTTGGTCGTCTAGTTTTTCTTTAATATAGGGAGGCAGCGGCATCTCGCCAAGCTGATCCAAGATTTCGTAAAAAATGCCCTCATATTGAAAATCAAGAATACGCCCACCGTGTTCCAACTCTTTTACACAAACTGCTTTTAGTGTTCCATCTCCAAAGGAAATAACGGTACCTTCTTTGACTCTTTTGGCTGGCTTGACAAGTGTTTCCCACTTGTCATCTTTTTGCTGCTTCAGCAATAAAACTTCAATATGTGCTCCAGTATCTTCTTTTTCACCATGTAATCTAGCTGGCAATACTCTTGTATCATTTAATACTAAACAATCTCCAGGATTAATATACTCATATATATCTTTAAACTTGCGATGTTCTAAATCGCCAGTTTCTTTATTAACGATCATGAGTCTGCTGCTTGTACGATCCTCTAAAGGCGTCTGCGCAATTAATTCTTCTGGTAAATAAAAATCAAATAAATCTACTTTCATATCTGTCCACCTATTCTCTTTTATACAATCTTTTTTAGCGAAATTTCCCGATAAAATAAAAAACTAAAGATAAAATGATACTAATCACAATACAAGTTGTAATTGGAAAATAAAAAGTTGAATGCTCTTTTTTAATCAAAATGTCACCAGGAAGTTTTCCAATCGGCACAAACTGCATTACTAATCCAATAAGAAATACAATCACACCAATAGTCATTATATACTTAGGAATATCATTCATTATTTTCGTCCTTCATACCGCTTATTCTTTTCTATTATTTAAATGTTTCCATCAATCCAATTTTATATTTAAATGTTCATAAACAAGATGTGTGACGCTTCTCCCTCTAGGAGTGCGCTGCAAGAAACCAATCTGCAGTAAATATGGTTCATAGACATCTTCAATCGTATGTGCTTCTTCCCCAATTGTTGCAGCAATGGTTTCTAATCCTACTGGTCCACCTTTAAATTTATAAATCATTCCTAGTAATAATTTATGGTCAATATGATCTAACCCTAAACGGTCCACTTGCAAAAGTTCAAGGGAATGGTCTGCCAATTCTTTCGTAATCATTCCATCACCCTTTACTTGTGCAAAATCCCGCACTCTTCGTAAAAGGCGATTCGCAATTCGAGGTGTACCTCTTGATCGTCTAGCAATTTCCCATGCTGCAAGGTCCTCTATTCCAATTTGAAGTACATCTGCTGTTCGGGAAACAATATCTTTGAGTTGATCTACCTCATAATATTCCAATCTAGACAGAACCCCAAAACGATCTCTTAACGGTGCAGAAACGGAACCCGCTCTAGTAGTCGCACCAACAAGAGTGAATGGAGGTAAATCTAGGCGAACTGATCGAGCACTGGGACCTTTGCCTATTACAATGTCTAAACAGTAATCTTCCATGGCAGGATATAAGACCTCTTCTATAGCTCGCGGCAAACGATGTATTTCATCAATAAATAACACATCCCCAGGCTCTAAGGCAGTTAAAATTGCTGCTAAATCACCTGGCCTTTCGATTGCTGGACCAGCAGTTGTACGAATATTAACTCCCATTTCATTCGCAATAATCGTTGCAAGTGTTGTTTTCCCTAAACCAGGGGGACCATATAATAATACGTGATCAAGAGCCTCTTCTCTATATTTAGCCGCTTCGATAAACACTTTTAAATTTTCTTTTACTTTATCTTGCCCAATATATTCCTGTAATTGAATGGGTCGAAGACTTTTTTCAAATGATAAATCTTGTGTATCTGCTTCACTTGAAATAATTCGATCATCCATAACATTCACTCCTTTCTTCTAGATAATCGTTTATCCACATTTATCTTTTTAAAAGAAGCTTCAATGCCAATTTGATATAACCATCTGTTGATAACTGTTCCTTCTTTAAATGTGGGATAATTTTTTTGACTTCTTTCTCCGAATATCCAAGTGCAGTTAAAGCAAGCATCGCTTCATCCATTGCTGAATCACTTTCTGCTTTCGCTACATGCCTTTCTACTGTAAATAAATTCGGGGAGAAATCTGGCATAAACTCTGCTAATTTCCCTTTCAAATCCAAAATCATTTGTCTTGCTGTTTTCTTGCCAACACCAGGGAACTTCACAAGGAATGCTTCATCTTCCGCTTCAATAGCGGATATTACTTGGCTCGGTTCTCCAGATGCAAGGATAGCCAATGCTCCCTTAGGTCCGATTCCTGAAACGTTAAGGAGCTTGGTAAATAAAGCTTTTTCATCTTGCGAACGAAAACCGTATAAGCTAATATTATCTTCTCTAACATAATGGTATGTATATACAGTAATCTTACTACCAGAAAAGGCAGAAAACGAAAATGGATTAGGTGTTTTAATCTGATAACCAATCTCATTATTTTCCACTACGATGTATTCTGGTCCAACAAATTCTACATTCCCTTTTATATATTCGTACAAATTATATTCTCTCCCTTATAAAGAAAACTTCCAAAAGTAGGGCTCCGTGCCCCTTAAGTGTGGGATAAATCCTAGCCCTTATTTTATCATACTATTTTGTAGAACTGCTATTATAGATGATTTTCATAATATTCTTGCAAAAAAAAAGTGAGCAGATTCGACACGTTTACTGTGTTTCCTCTGTTCACTGATAATTCCTTAATTAGTAGTTTCAATTGTTGTTAAGTTTTTAAAGGTTTCAAGTACTTTTACATAACGATCTCTTGATTTAATCGGAATACCTTTTTGTAAATCTTCATGTTGTTTCGACTCCAGCTTCTTTAAATCAAGCTGGAAAAAGGACTGGATAATGTTCTCTTCAGCCGGTTTTCCATTATAAATGGTTAAAATCCCTTCTTCATTAATGCCAAAATAACCATTTGTTTTCAACAATGGAGATATATCATCAACTTCTTGTTTAAAAACAAGCTCTCTGCTTGTCATATCTACCAGCTGCCATTTATCATACTTTGACCAGAAATCTTCCATCGACCATACTGTCTCTTCTATTGTTTCTTCACTCACTTCTCCGTCTAAATAAATCCTTTGCAATACGACTTGCAATTTTTTAGGATTCTCATTTTGAGAGACACCGCTTCCAGTCTTTCCATATACTTGTCCGTTTGATAAAAAGACAGTAAGAATACTGACAAGAAGAACAGTTGAAAATAAAAGGAATCTGGTTTTCATTATAACCACCTCTTCACATTACTCACAACAGCAGCTTTATTTCCAAGGAAATAAGGTACTGTCAATCTAAAGTTTGGTTTTAAACAACCTTACTCTCTATTATTCTCACCATAAAAAATAATTTCATTCCTAATTTTTAGCAATCTTATATTGGAGGGTTCTCTCATAGCGTATCGTAGTAACTCTCTCCAGGTGGAATCATAATGAATCCTATTTCAATAGTTCGTTTTTCTGTTTTAGGGCATGTTTTATATTAACCATCGCTAATCTAATCCCCTCTATAAACGACACTTGAGCATGCCATCCAAGATGGACTTGTGCCTTCTTTGTTGAAATTCTACTTTTCTCTCCTTTTTTCAAACCCACGCGAGGAAGAGAATCTTCATTTATCAATGACTGAATAATAGAGACAACTTCTTTCATTGAATATTTTTCCATCGGACAAATATTAAAAATTTCATTCGTGCCTTTATTTAAACTAGAAATAAAGGCTTTAACAGCATCACTAATATGTAAAAAATGTTTCTTATCTTCTCCGTCTTTAAAACAAATAGACGGACGATTTTCCAACACATTTTTGATTGTTGTTTCCACTATACTTTCGTTCTGCTTCTAGAAGGAATATTCTCCATATAAAATAGGAAATCGTAAAATCGTATAAGAAAGACCATATAATGTATGATAATGTTGTATATATTTCTCCACTATCTTTTTCGATAATCCTTCAAATAGCACTGGTTGTAAAACCATATCCTCTGTGATCACATCTTCCAAGTCCCCATAAACTGCTATGGTAGACGGAAAAATAATTTTTCCTACTTTAGCTTCCACACATGCCTCCAGTACTTCAAGCGTACGAGCAATATTCTTCTCTGAATGTTCAAAGGAATCTTTCATTTTGTTAGACATAATTGGCTCATTTGATAAGTCAATTACACAATCGATTTGATACTTTTCCATTAAATCTGCTAATTCCATCTTGTTCAAGAAAGTGTTTACTTGATGATGAACTAGAGAGGACAGGATGCTATTTTCTTTTTTCCGATCAGCTACTATGTAACAAACTTGCTTGTTTGAAAGTTCTTGCATTAGAGCATGTCTAATTTTATTCTCTTGTCCACCTACGATTAGCACTCTCACTATATATCCCTCCGCCATTTTCGGCTTTTAACTAACATTTTATAAGTTCTTTATAACGAATGTATTTTTCATTATAAAGTATATCTCTTTTCTCTTGTAATTTCAATAACTAATTCATTATATAGAACGATCCTTTTTCTATTATAATCATGCTTTTCTTCTTGTATATTTGGGGGAATATCGTCTATCACTTTTAAAACGTTTCTAATAAAGAACGAATGGGCTAAAAACTAACCCCAAGTGGTTATACCACTCAAAGTTAGTTTTTTTATTATCTATTGTCCCTAGCTGGATTTAAATCCTGAAAAATATTTTCAATATTATGGTTAATCGTTTGCCGCGGCTGACCATTTCGAATCGAACGATTTATATCTTCTATACTGTTAAATATTCCTCTATCTGTGATGATTGAAATGTCTCTTCCGTTTAGTGAATCATTTAGTTTGTCTTTTACCTGCGCTTTTGTTTTGGCCACATTCTTTGTATTTTCCACTTCCAATGCAACTAAAACGTTCTCTCCATAAACAAGCGTACGTGCATTTTTTACATTATCCATTTTAGTAACTCGATCGGATATTTTTTCAGCTAATTCTGTGTCATAAGATACTCTTTCATTCTGATCATTTATATTTACGTTATCACGATTGTTGTGATTATTTACATTTCTTACGTTTGTTCTGTTTCTATTGTTTACATTCCGAACATTGGATCCATTTGTATTTCCTTCATCCCCAAAAGTATGGTCCATCATTTCTGTAATTGGTCCATCATTATCGGCATTCCCAACGCCATTGTTTCCTTCATGCTGTTCATTTGAATAATATCCAATTGGCCTAGTATTATTAAGGCGATTTCGATCAGCAGTTTGATCCTCATTTACACCACAACCTGTTAATCCAAAAGACAATGTCAACAGAACTGGAGCAACTAGTTTAACTTTACGCATAGTAGAATTCTCCCCTTCATGTAAAACTTGAGCAATTTCCTTGCTCTCTTTTATCTTCTACTGTTCGGAAAGAAACATACTGTAAAGTCTAGCCAGTCTTTTTTTATGTCTTATGTTCCTACAAGTTGTTGCAGTTTTTGATAAAATTTCTTCCTTTTGTGAAACTGATTGGTTGTTAATAATTGTACTTGTTCTAACAAGTAGGCATTATCTACATCTTTATTTCTGATTATTCTATTCCATTCCCTCAGAATATCTGTCGGATATATTAAAGCCATTAAAAACCATTTATCTTTAAAAAGATCGGCGTAGCCTTGCATACTTTGTAAATCTTGTATAGACCATCCTATATCAGGAAGAATGCGATTAGCAAATTGTAAATAGTCTGCAATTCGTGGACCAATACTAATTAAATCAAAATCAATTAAGTATAATTCATTATTCCTAACACGTAAGAAATTATGATGAGCAACATCCCCATGCAGGATTACGTTTGGGTTTGTATCCAAATAGTCTATTTTGTTTTTTATTGAACCAAATGAATAATCAGCCCATTCCATTATTTCCTTTACTATGTCTTTTTTTACATATTGCTCAATAATTGGTATATTCATTCGATATTCTTCTAGTCTGTGTTCAAATTTTTTCATTAAATGAAAAGTTGGCAAGATATACTTATATATTTCTACCAGTCGCTCTGTAACTGAATAATAATGTTCCAATAATTGAAGTGCTTCCCGTCTATTCCGCTTACTATGATATGAAAAAGAATCTTTATGTGGGGGAAGATATTCAATCAGCCCATACACTTTATTATCGATAACAATTGGCTCCTCATCGAACTCATAAAATTGATATGTCTGTGTAAAACCTTCTTGTTTAAGCGCTCTTGTAAAAGCAACTTGAACTTTGAGTTTTTGATAACTAGTAAAACCTTTTAAAATTATCCAATATTGCTTCGTTTTTATTAGATATACATCATTTCTAATCCTGCTTAATTCGATGATTTGGAACGGTATTTTTTTTTCTAATAAAGAAAGGAGACGATAATAAAAAGTATCGTCCCCTCTATGAAAAAAATCATAGATCACTGCTTTCATCCTCTTGGTATCTTGGCATTCCAAATGGAGTACCTTGATTCATGCCATATGGATTCATAAATGGCGGCTGCCCAATAGTAGGATTATAAGGAGGTGTGAATACTGGAGCATTCCCTCCCGGTCCATAAGCAGGTGATGCCACTTCTGAAGTAATCGCCCCTTCATAAGATGGCGCCTCTTGAACTGGACCATTATTTTCCGTTGAATAGGAGTTTGGCGTATTTCCAACAGCATCTTGAGGATAAGGAGATTGATTTATTGAAGATTGATTATATCCGGTCGGATAGCTTCCCATTTCCATTCCTGGATTGAACATCCCCGCCATTGGATGACCTCCTAATTCCGGGCTAAATCCTTGCGGTATTCCTCTCATATCCATTCCTGGATAGAATCCCCCCGTCATTGGATAGCCTCCCATTTCCGGACCAAATCCTTGCGGCATTCCTCCCATTCCTGGATTAAATCCTCCGCCCATTGGATGGCCTCCCATTTCTGGTCCAAATCCTTGCGGCATTCCTCCCATTCCTGGATTAAATCCTCCGCCCATTGGATGGCCTCCCATTTCTGGTCCAAATCCTTGCGGCATTCCTCCCATTCCTGGATCGAATCCTCCGCCCATTGGATGGCCTCCCATTTCTGGTCTCCTTGCGGCATTCCTCCCATTCCTGGATTAAATCCTCCGCCCATTGGATAGCCTCCCATTTCCGGATACCAAATCCTTGCGGCATTCCTCCCATTCCTGGATTAAATCCTCCGCCCATTGGATGGCCTCCCATTTCCGGACCGAGTCCTTGCGGCATTCCTCCCATTCCTGGATTAAATCCTCCGCCCATTGGATGGCCTCCCATTTCCGGACTAAATCCTTGCGGCATTCCTCCTTTTCCAGAAACGGCTCCTTGCATCATTCCCTCTACTTGAAAATTGCTTGCTGGAGGGAATGATGGACCACCACAACCACAATCCTCTTTAACAGGAAGTGTAATGGTCGGATGAACTGCTGTGTGGGTAGGGGCATTTGCTTTATGCGCTGCACCTGCTACATGGGAAAAAGGTTCTTCTATTTTATGATGAAGATTCTCCTTAGGCAGCTGACTATACTGAACCCATGGTTTTTGATTATTTTGCTGTGGTGCATGATTAACATGGGAAGGTGTCTGATTGATAAAAGCAGAATAGGACGAAGAAGACTCTTCCCAATGGTGTTTTTCTGTATATTCTACTCCAGGAAATGTTGGATAAACTTGGGATGCTATTTGTTCAACCGGAACTCCTTCTGGCGGGCAAACCCCTGGAGGAAAACCGCTTCCTGGCATCATTGGCGATACTTCATAACAATAAGGCTGATAAGGGACAATTGGTGGACATACATCTTTTTGAATTGGTTCTTGATTTGGCAAAACTGGTGCAAGTTTTGGTGGTACAGGTTTTGTCGGTGCTGGTTTTACTGGTGCCGGTTTCACTGGTGCTGGTTTTACTGGTGCTGGTTTTTCTTTCATTTCGACATCAATATCTACATCAACATTAGTCATATTCATGGAATAATAATTCGTAACATCAATTTCCGGAATGATTGGAGTAGGCATTTTTGGTGTAAAAGGTTTCTCCTTTGGTACTTCTTTTTTAGGTATTTCTTTTTTTGGTGTTTCTTTTACTGGCATTTCTTTTTTCGGTGCTTCTTTCACAATTGGTTCCATTGTAATCGGCATTTCTTTTTTTGTTCCCATTTGAGGAGCTTCTTTCTTTATACTTCCTCCTAAAGTAGGAACTTTAATTTTCATGCCAGGCATAATCATATCTGTATTAGTCAATTGGGAATTTAACGACTTTAACTCTTCGAAATTCACCCCATATTTTTTGGCAATTTCCCAAAGAGTATCCCCTTTCTGAACAATATGGATCTTCACTATAGATTCCCTCCTATGCATATGTCCATATAGTCTATGTTCACACGGCAAAATGGTTATCATTCTATTCAAAAATCTATGCGTTTTTTTTAAAAATATGTGTTCTAGTCGTACAAAGATTGCTCAGATCTTTGTCCTTCTTTTCGGCAATTAATTATATTCGTTTCCTATGAAAAATAATTTGGTTTATTCATTTAGATATTCTTTTGGTAAAATAGAATGAAGGAAAAATAAATACTGAGTTCTGCCTTTCAAGCAAAACAGGGAGCTGCCACTATTTTCCAAATAAATACCAATAAATTTGTGTTAGTGACTTTTCCGAAGATAGCAGATAAAAAAAGGTAATTTTTTAATCAGAGTAACTGCAACAAAAGGAGAGATTGGATGACTGAATCAAAAAAAATGCTTGGTGAAGAAAGAAGGGCTTATATTCTTACTTTACTAAAAGAGAAAAATCGACCTTATACTGGCAGTGAACTTTCAAAATTGACAAATGTTAGTAGACAAATAATTGTTGGAGATATTACACTGCTAAAGGCGAAAAACGAACCAATTTTGGCAACTAGTCAAGGCTATTTATATTTACAAGAATCAAAACCGATGCTCTACGAAAGAATTATTGCGTGTAATCATCCACCAGAAAAAACGGAGGAAGAGTTAAATATCCTTGTTGATAATGGAGTAACGGTTAAGGATGTCACAATTGAACATCCAGTATACGGCGATTTGACGGCTTCTATCCTCGTCTCTAATCGAAAAGAAGTGAAACAATTTATGAAGAAAATTAAGCATACAAATGCTGCTTATTTATCTGAATTAACGGCAGGTATTCATCTGCATACCATTACCGCACCATCCCTTGATACATTACTAGAGGCAGAAGAAGCTTTACGAAAGGCAGATTTTTTAATGGAAGAAGAAGCTTAAGGTAAATCACAAAAATCACTAAGACTTTAATCGTCATTAGTGATTTTTTTGCATTCTTCGTATAGTGGTTCTATCTATTCCGTCATGTAATAAGGATAACTCCCCAGTATCTTTACTTCACAGCCTATTGCCTCTAATTCTGCAATAGCGCCTGGTATTAATACGTCATCCATTTTTCTATCTAAGTCAATAAGAAAGAAATAATTCCCTAATCCAGTTTTTGTTGGCCTTGATTCAATTTTCACTAAGTTTAGTTTTCTCCATGCAAAGGCAGACAATACTTGATGGAGAGCACCAGAACGATCGGCAGGCAAAGTGACCATAAGACTTGTTTTATGACCAACCAGATGACTTGTTGCTGCTGAATAATGTACAGGATTTTTCGATAAAATGAGAAAACGGGTATGATTATTCATTGAATCATGAATATTATGTTTTACAATCTTCAGACCATATTCTTCAGCTGTTAGCAAATTTCCAATAGCTGCCCCGTTGATATGCGGATTTTCTTTAACAAACTGTGCTGCTGCTGCTGTTGACGTCATATACTCACAAGCAATCCCGTTTAATTCTGTATGTAGAAACTTATGGCATTGAGCAATTGCATGGGAATGACTATAGACTACTTCAATTTCTCTCCATTTGTCTTCCCGGAATGGATGAACCATTATATGTTGTTTTATCGGAACCGTCACTTCCCCATGAATAGGTAAAAATACTTCATGGATTAAATAATCTAATGTAATGTTGACCGATCCTTCTAATGTGTTCTCAACCGGAACTAAAGCAACATCCACTTTATCTTCCATCACAGCATCGAGGCAATTGGGAATGGTTAGAAAAGGAACGGATTCCACCCCAGGAAATTGCTGATTTACCGCCATATTTGTAAATGTTGCTTTTGGACCTAAGTAGCCTACTTTCACTTCTTTCTCCTCCAAAAAAATTATTTATTCTGAATTTAACCTTTATAAAAAGAAGATTGACTGAAAAAGCCATCTTCCTAATAACAACAGGATCTCCTTATAAATAAATGACTTTTTATGCGCCCGTACTCAGAACGTCCACTTTCTCCACAAATTCAAGCATACGCAATCGCTCTAACAACATATCAATGGATATTTCCATTTCTGCGGTATTTAACGACAGTGTTACATTGGCTCTTCCTTGCAGTGGAATCGTTTGATGAATTGTCAGTACATTGCATCCAGCAGAAGCAACAACACTTAGCAATTTAGATAAGGTTCCCGATCGATCTTCAATATAAAAGAATAACGTAATCAATCTTTCTTTCACTATTGTGTGGAAAGGAAAGATGGTATCACGATATTTATAAAATGCACTTCGGCTTAAATCTACCTTTTTTACTGCCTCATGGACAGACTCTGCTTTTCCTCTTTCTAAGAGCTCTTTGGCATCTAAGGTTTTGCGCATTGCCTCTGACAGTACATCTTCTCTTACTATAAAAAATTTATGATCTATTTTACTTTGTTTCATCTGCTCACCCCTATAAGGTAACGGATACTAATTATGTATATAGAAATAACTCTGGTTTAACAACTAGACTTTTTCGAATTAGTCATTATTTTCTATTTCGTATGAAAAACTGCCCTCTCGTATTATTCAGCTTTGACGAGAGGGAAGATCTTTCATCTTTTTTTAAACCATGTTTTCTTAGTCAATGAATTCAAATTCATATTCCATTAACTTTACAGTATCTCCATCTTTAGCGCCTCGCTGACGTAATGCTTCATCGATGCCCATGCCGCGCATTTGACGAGAGAATCTGCGAACAGACTCATCACGGGAGAAATCTGTCATCTTAAATAGTTTTTCAATACCTTCACCTGAAAGAACAAAGCTGCCATCTGGATCTCTTGTAATATAGAATTGACGCTCATCTACTTCATGTTTATAAACAACGCGGTGAATACCTGCTTCCTCTTCTACTTCCTCTAATGGGAACTCAGGAGTATTCTCTAATTTATCCGCAATCGCAAAAAGAAGTTCACGCAGACCTGATCTAGTTAAAGCGGACACTGGGAAAATTGGATAGTCCTCCTCCAATTTTTCTTTAAATACTTTTAGGTTTTCTTCTGCATCTGGCATGTCCATTTTATTAGCAACAATAATTTGCGGTCTTTCTAATAAACGCATATTGTATTCCTGCAGCTCGTTATTAATCGTAACATAGTCCTCATATGGGTCTCTGCCTTCAATAGCAGCCATATCAATCACATGGACAATAACTCTTGTACGTTCAATGTGACGAAGAAACTGATGACCTAATCCGATACCCGAATGTGCTCCTTCAATTAGCCCTGGCAAATCAGCCATAACAAAACTTCTATTATCTTCCGTTTCCACCATTCCTAAATTAGGGGCGATTGTTGTAAAATGATAGTCAGCTATTTTAGGTTTCGCAGCAGATACAACAGACAGTAAGGTAGATTTACCAACACTCGGAAATCCTACTAAACCAACATCTGCTAATACCTTTAACTCCAGAGTAACATCTCTTTCCTGACCTGGTTCCCCATTTTCCGATAATTCTGGGGCAGGGTTAGATGGACTTGCAAAACGAGAATTTCCTCTTCCTCCACGGCCGCCACGTGCAATTACAGCTTGTTGGCCATGCTCAGTTAAATCTGCAATAACTTCCTTTGTATTCGCATCGGCAACGATTGTACCCGGCGGAACCTTGACAATCATATCTTTTGCATTGCGACCGTGCTGATTTTTTGACATCCCATGCTCTCCACGTGGTGCTTTGAAATGACGTTGATATCGGAAATCCATTAAAGTACGCAGACCTTCTTCTACTTGGAATATTACATCTGCACCTTTTCCTCCATCTCCACCAGCTGGGCCACCTTTTGGGACAAACTTTTCTCGGCGAAAAGCTACCATACCATTTCCGCCATCTCCGCCCTTCACATAAATCTTAACCTGATCCACAAACATAAATTTATTTCCTCCTATTAAGAAAAACATAAGCAGCTTATTTGTCTAATAGTGAACAAGGATTAATCCTTATGAAAGGAGGGTTGCTCTCCTCACTAGAAGGACCAATTATTTTATTCCTACAAACATTTGCAGCTATTTTTTCTAAAAATCACAATTTCCTTTTATGCTATTCAAACAAGTCCTTCTTATTATTTACCTGTTTGCTCTCTATCCATCCAAACTTCAAATAGGAGCTCGTCCTTGCTCATTTCAATATTTTCCAATTTCAAATAAGAAAAAGGTTGATGAAGAAATTGAAACATGGATTCACTATCTAGCAGCTCTCCGTTAAAATCAACATACAAACGAAATCCTTCCACCATTGAATGAATGGAAATGTATAGATGATTATCTGCAAAGGGTTTGCTATATTGATTTAACGTTTGGAAAAATAAGGTTGTCCATTCGGTAAGTATTTCATCTTCTGTCCCGCGACATTTTTCTTCGGCCAACACTTCATATTCCAATCGAAAATAATAATTTTCCCAGTTTGCAATTAATAATTTTGTAGCAAATTGTGGAATATTTAGATTAGATAACTTAGCTTCTTGTTTTGTCTCTGTAATAATATCATTAATAATTTCTTTTACTCGATCCGGTTTATTTAAATCCAAATTTCCTTTTATCAATTGAATTTTATTTAGCCAATCATGGCGAACATGTCTTAAAAACTCTATCGTATTCCAGTCTTTATTCATTCTTGTACTCCTACAAAGGTTATTAAGTCTTAGAAGACTGTTTTAAGTAAGTATAACAAAAAATGAATCATCAATGAACAAAAACGATATCTCCATCACGGTAGCCACTAAATTATATCCACTTGAACTTTAGGTTTTCATAATGAATAAGGACAAAAAATTCCCGTTTCCTAAAAGGTCTATCCAATTTATACACCAAGTTATTTTGGATTGATTTGATAAAGAAATGTTGAAAGCGAAGTGTATGAAGACTGTGGTCATAACAAACTATATACATAAGAGGCAACCTTTATTCTTGATTGCATACGAAAAAGCAATTGATTTCTCTCTTTTTTCAACACTTAGACAAAAAGCCCCTCCTGCTTTTTGTCTAAGTGTTGAAATCATCCTTCACCTAATCTGGTCACAACATACATCTTAATCAAAAAATTTATCCCTTAACAAACAGATAGGCTGACCCTAAACGAGCCAGCCTATCTGATCATTATCTTATGCTTCTTGTGCTACTGGGTATACGCTAACTTGTTTGCGATCACGACCAAGACGCTCAAATTTAACGATTCCGTCAACTTTTGCGAATAGTGTATCATCGCCACCACGACCAACGTTTACTCCTGGATAGATTTTTGTACCGCGTTGACGGTAAAGAATGCTTCCACCAGTTACTAATTGACCATCTGCACGTTTAGCTCCTAAACGTTTAGAAATGGAGTCACGTCCGTTTTTAGTAGAACCTACCCCTTTTTTAGATGCAAAAAACTGAAGATCTAATCTTAACATTTCGTTCCACCTCCTATTTAATTATAAGTGATAGTTACGTATTTTCCATAGTCTCGTTCAATTGTTTCTAAAGAAACAATCATTCCCTCTAAAAGAAGTTGAATTTTATCTCTTGTCTCTCCCGGAACATTTCCAGGAATCGTACAAGAAATAAAACCTCCATCTTTTCCTTGCTTTATAATGGGTGTAATACCAGTAAGAGAAATAACAGCATTAATGCTTCCAAAAGAAACAGCTGATACTCCAGCACACACTATATCATCCCCACTATTCGCAAAAAGAGCATGACCACTTATCGTAAAGGAATGAATGAGACCATCATTCGATTTGTTAATCGTAATTTCGATCATACAAATTCAACCTTAAGCGTTGATCTTTTCGATAACAACTTTAGTGTAAGGTTGACGATGACCTTGTTTTTTATGATAATTTTTCTTCGCTTTGTATTTGAAAACGATGATTTTCTTTTGACGGCCTTGTTTTTCAACTTTAGCTGTAACAGTAGCTCCTTCGACAACTGGACTTCCTACTTTTACATTTTCTCCGCCAACGAAAAGAACTTTATCAAAAGTAACAGTGTCACCAGCTTCACCGTTTAATTTCTCGATGTAGATAGCTTGACCTTCTTCAACTTTGATTTGTTTTCCGCCTGTTTCAATAATTGCGTACATTAAACTGCACCTCCTTAATAGACTAAGACTCGCCAATGACAGGCGTTTTGCAAAAGCAAAAGCTTCATTACCTGCTATGTGCGGTTGTAGAGCACGGGTGCTACAAACAACATTAAAATACTAACATGTTTAAAAGATACTGTCAATCATATTCTATTATTAGCTTTATGGTGAATCATTTAACCATTCGAATAAAATAGTCTGGCTTTGGAAACTCAGCTATTTCCATTTTAATCATAAAGCCTAATACTTCCTCTAATCGTTTTTTATGATTATTTCCTCCACCCATAAATAGAGCATAGACATCTTGTGAGACGATAACTTCCACAAGTTCCATATCCTTATTGCGATATTCCCATAGCTCTCTTTCTAATTGAAAGGCCATACTACTTGCGCTTTTCACCAAGCCTGTGCCTTCGCAAATTACACACTTACTTTGCAGTGTTTCGGATAAGGATTTCATTGTTTTCTTTCGAGTGAGCTGTAATATCCCTAGTGAAGTAAATCCAATTACTTTCGATTGTCTATTATCTGACTGCAATTCCTTCTCTAGGATATCCATCACTTTCTTTTCTTCCTCGCTCTTCATATCAATAAAATCAATTAATATAATACCAGAAAGGTCTCTTAATTTAATTTGCCTTGCAGCTTCCTTTGCAGCAAACATATTTGTTTGAAAGACCGTTTGCTCTAACTGATGTTTCCCTTCATATTTACCTGTATTTACGTCAATAATAGTTGCAGCCTCTGCCTGATCGACTATCAGATAGCTGCCATTTGGGAGCCAGACAACTCTTTTCAAAGCTTTATCTATTTCCCTTTCAACATGGTAATAAGAAAATAAATCTTCACTACCTTGATAAAACGAAACAGTTAAATGGGGGTACATTGCTTGCCAATTTTTCCGCTCTTCTAGACTATCGACAATGATTTCTCCCTCTTTCATTTGCTTAAAGAGAATATTCAACTGTTTAGTAAATTCATCATTTTCATGGACAAGCATTATTTTCTTTTGTCTAGCTTTTTGTTCCAATCCTTTATATTCCTGCCGTAATGCTTCGAGCTCCAACCTTAATGTTTCTTCTGAACAATTAGCTGCCGTTGTGCGAAAGATTATGCCTTCGTTGTCTGTTTTTATATGACTCCCTATATTTCTTAACTCTTTTTGCGCAGTATGAGAATGAATCTTTTTAGAGACCGCCACATATCGACCATAAGGCATATACACTAAATGCTCTCCGCTAATTTCAATTATCCCCGTTATTTTAGCACCCTTTGGCCCCGCAGCATCTTTTATTACTTGAACTAATATTCGTTCTCCTTGTTTTATATAAGAGGAGACACTTATCTTTTTTTTCTCTTCTAAAGTTCCCTCACTCCGCACAAATGAAATCATTTTCTCTCTCGGCAAATAGGCTCCTTTGCCTTCCCCAATTTCTACAAATGCAGCATTCATTCCGGGAATTACCTTTGTCACTTGTCCCAAATAAATATTTCCAACAGTTGTTTTATATTGCGGCTGCTGGACATATATTTTTTCTACTTTCCCATCTATTAGATAAGCAAATCTATTTTCTCTAGTTTTTATATTAACGATTACTTGATTCAATATCATACATCCTCTTTTTCTGGTTATCTTATTATTGTAGCTTAGATGAAATGTTTTAGTAAACTTAAGGACCTATTCTTGGACAAATTTCAAGTATGCTCTAACTAAAGAGCTATCGTCAGTAATCACCGTTTTCTCTATGTATCCTATAAGACGCAAAGTATTTCTTTTATTTTCGCCGTTACGTTCTTTTCTTTAAAATAAACATGTAATAGCTCATTCTCATCCAGAATCGCATTGTCTTTCCGCGTGGATCTTACAATAATTGGATGTTTACACCCTCGATGAAATCGTTCTAATACATCCAATACCGAATCGTCTTCTTGGACTTCTAGGGGAAGTAACTTTCTTAATTCATTCGATTTTCCATAATATCGTTCCAGTAAAAATCGCATAAACAAAAACCTTCTTTGCTTCCATTCATAATAAATAGAAAAAACTAAAAAACTAATAATAATCCATGCATTTACATTCTGCGGCATCATAATAAGAACCATTAACAGAAAGATTAAGGTTCCAATAATAGAAAAATAAAGTGTATATTTATGAGATTTTGGAAAGGGATTTTTCAAGGAAAATAAAAGAAACATTAATTTGCCACCGTCCAATGGCCAAATTGGAAGTAAATTAAAGAAAAGAATCATAAAATTATATTGGATAAAGGTTTGATACAAAGATTCTGTGAAAATCCCCCACTGCCATAAAAGAAATCCTAATCCAACCAGCCAAATATGCTGGATCGGTCCAGATATAATAACGATTGCCTCTTCTCGCAAAGGGCGATTTCCGTGTTCATCCATTTCCGCTACTCCGCCAAAGGGTAATAAAGATATTTTCTTTATTCTCCACGAAAAAAATGCGGCAGCAAACGCATGACCTAATTCATGAATAAAAATAATCATAAACAATAGGCATAATTCATAAAAATGGGCAGTCATTACCCCAATAGCAATGACAACCCATAATAGTGGATGAATATGAAGATACTTAAAAACACTAAAAAACCTATTCAATTTCCATCACCTGTAGAGGATCGATAAAATCATCATTTTGCTTAATCGCAAAAAAGAATAGACCTAATGTTTCATCTCCTTCATATCTTGAAGCGTTTCCTACTTTTGTTCCTTTTTTTATATTTTCATATAACTTTACATCCACTTCTTCTAAGTTGCCATACCATGATTCACTCTGATCACTATGCTTTATAACGACTGTTTTTCCAAAGCCTTCTTTCTCGCCAATAAAGGTAATTTGTCCCTCATTAAAAGATTGTACTGTTGTATCTACTCCAGTTTCTATCGCAATCCGTTGTCCGTTTTTCTGAAATTCTTCTAATACCTTACCAGAAGCAGATAAAGCGTATTGCTGCAATCGCTCTGTATCTTGTTCTTTTCCTTTTTGTTCTGGTAAAAAAGCTAATGGTTTTCCGAATTTCTCTTCATACCAATCTGCAACAACCATAAAATTAAATTCTGTCGACATTGCTTGTCTAATCGTATTTTCGACTTTTCCTAATCTTGTGGACGGATGGTCTACAATGATGGCAACAGCAAGAAAAAGAATAGCCGCTCCTAAAATTTTCAACATAAATAAATCTTTTCGAAATAAAGGGTGAATTTTAGGAGGGTAATTTTCCTCTTTTGATGAAAATGTATAGTCGAAGGTATCTTCTTCATCAGACCAAAGTACTCGGTTATCAATATTCTTTTCTATTCTCGCTCGTTCTTTTCTTCTTCTTTCGATTTTTTTTCTAACCTCATCATTTCTTGACCCCATATACTCCTCTCCCCTTACATACTTGTCCTCTTTACCCTATATTTATGTTAAGGAGCTATAAGTTATGCCACTAATAAAAGGGGAATAAAAGAATGGTACTGATTTAAAAAACCCTGTAAAGAAATAAATTGATTACGCATGAATCAATTTATCTCTTTACAGGGCCAGCTATTACGATTATCGCTTATCAACAGATAGTTGTTTCGCAACCGACTTATTTATACATATATAAATTTACTATCTTTATATTTATTTAGCACCAAAGAATGTCTTAATTTTTGCAAACACGCCTTTGGATTCTTCTTCTAATTGCTGCAAAGGAACCGTTTCTCCTAAAATTCTTCTTGCGATATTTCGGTAGGCAATCGCAGATTTACTATTTGGGTTTAAAGCAATCGGCTCCCCGTTGTTAGAAGCTCTTATAACCGCATCATCATCTGCAACAATTCCTAATAAATCAATGGAGAGATGGCTGGTTACTTCATCAATATCTAACATATCGCCATTTTTCACCATATGATTTCTAATTCTATTGATAACAAGCATTGGAGGTTCCATCTGCTCTTCTTTTTCCAATAATCCAATTACTCTATCAGCATCTCTAACAGAAGATACTTCAGGAGTCGTAACCACAATGGCTTTATCCGCGCCAGCGACTGCATTTTGATACCCCTGTTCAATTCCTGCAGGACAATCAATGATGATATAATCATAATCTTGCTTTAAGCGGAGAACTAATTCTCTCATTTGATTTGGTCGTACAGCCGTTTTATCACTTGTTTGCGCAGCAGGTAATAAATATAATAGATCATCAAAACGTTTATCTTTCACAAGCGCTTGATGAATTTTACATCTTTCCTCCACCACATCTACTAAATCATAAATGATACGATTTTCTAATCCCATCACGACATCAAGATTTCGCAAGCCAATATCTGTATCTATTAAACAAACTTTTTTCCCTTGTAACGCAAGTGCTGTTCCAATGTTTGCAGAAGTGGTCGTTTTTCCAACTCCACCTTTACCTGATGTTATAACAATTGCCTCTCCCATCTTAATATCCTCCTTCCAATTTCAGCAAATTCGGTCTTAAATGTGGTAGTACTTGTAATCTATCAATCTTAATGACATTGTCATTCACATACGCACATTCCATTTCTCTTGTTTTTTCAGATAAGGTATTTCCAACCTCTCTCTCAATAAAACGACTAATCCGAATTTGTGTCGGTTTCATAACGGATGCAGCAATGACCGCGTCATCCTTCCCATTATATCCAGCATGAGCTATTCCTTTTAACTGTCCCATAATATAGATGTTGCCGCCGGCGATTACCTTTCCACCTGGATTCACATCTCCAATTAATAATAAATCACCGGGCACCTCTAAAACTTGACCAGAGCGCACAATACTGGTTATCGATTTCAATTCATTTTGTTTTAGCCAGTTCTCCGCTTCTTTCTTTGTCACTAAATTACTATTAATCGATTGAACAGTTAGGTTTTGTTTTTCCTGAATGAGATGAACAATGGTTTCTTTTTGTTCATCTGTTACATATCTATTTCCAAGCTCTACTGTCACTTTTATGTCTCGATTTTCATTATGTAGACTGGAGCTCTCATTCAATTTATACTGTAATTCCTTTAGTAAATCCTCGTACGAACAATTATCATATAGATGCAAACCCAGCCCATTTTTTGTTCCTTTAATTGTTACTAGTTGCCTTTTTTTCATTTCAAGTTGTTCACCTCTGTAAGAAAAGCGTAAGCGTCTCTTTATCCTGCACGGACCTATGGACATAATACATCTATTTTATCAAACAATACTAATAGTCTATCGTTCCTTAGATATAAGACGCAAATGCTCGGATATCGTTATACTTATAAATCTCACTTTGCATAAAAAAGCGCAAACATCCTTATCAAATAAAGAAGGGTTATCGATTCTAAATAAGTATCATGCTGCCTATTAGATGATACTTGTCTCCTAATCGATCCAACAATTTCATTTGATAGATGGTTGGCACTTTAACTTAAAGCACTTACTGCTTTTCATAAATGCTGTTTCAACATGCAAAAATAATGTTTTACTTCTCCGTTCACTTTTTAAACAAGTGTCTTTCATCAACACTATGATATAAGAGTAAGGACTTTAGACCTTTATTTCTAATTCCTTTTTATATCATTCGACAAACGCTTTTAAAATTCCTTTTCGAGCTAAATATATTTCTTCTCAAAAAGAACAAAAGACAAATAGTCACTAATCAAATAAATTTCAGATTGTTGACAACTTAATGTCCAATCTGAAATTTATTATCATGCATTCTAACTATATCATTCTTTTAACTCTGCTGCATACTTCTCAAATAAACGTTTATAAGGATAAGCGACAATGATGATAAAAATAAGATTTAATCCTAAAGACGGCAGAAGCCGTAAATGAAGGAAACTCGCAAAATCAATCGTTGTCAAATTTATCACTTTTATCATTTGATACACAATCATTTCCAGTGCCGAAACAGCGAGTAAATTCATTACAGATACAACAACAATATTACTATGAAAAATTTTCATCAATTTATTAAAAATATAAATGATAAAAGGGAAAGTAAAAAAATAGATACCTAAAATTTCTGTATAAACAATATCAAAAAGCAGCCCAAAAACAAAGCCATATATGACACCAACATTTCTATTACCATAAACAGAAAAGAAAAGGATAGTAATGAGCAAAAAGTATGGGACGAAAATCCAATTTTTACCAAAAGGATCTGTAGGGAGCAACTCAAGAAAAACACTCTCAAAAATAAACATAAAGGAAATTAAACAGCCAATTAAAACTTTTCTCATTGGTCTTCCTCTTTAGGAGATAATGCTGCCCTGTCTACCACCATCACATGCTCAATATCATAGAAGTCCGCTGCCGGCTTAATATATACTTTTTTCTGCAGTCCATTTTCATCTGGCTCTACTTTATCTACTGTACCAATAGCTAACCCTTTTGGAAAGACCCCACCCATTCCTGAGGTTGTAACAAGCTGACCTTTTTTCACTTTCAACCCATTAGGAGCTTCTTCCCAAGTCATAATTAATTGCTTTGTTTCTTTATCATAATCAGCAATAATCCCAAAAACTTCGGATTTTTCTTTCTTCTTTTTATCATCCTCTTTTGACTGAATAAAAGCAGAAATGCGATTAGCTGGATCTTCAGAACTAAGCAGCTGTACAGTTGCAGTATTAGGTGCTACTGACTTTATTTTCCCTATTAATCCAGCAGAAGTGATAACAGCCATATTTTTCTCTACGCCGTCATTTTCTCCTCGATTGATGGTAACTAGTTCTGTCCATTGAGAAGGATTTCTCCGAATTACCGTTGCTTTCATAATTGTATAGTCACTTAATGACTCTTTTTCTTCCAACGTTTCCTGTAATGACTGTACATCTTTTTTGAGACCTTGAACCTGATATTTAAGCTGAGCATTTTCCTCTAGCTTTGCCTTTAATTCTTTATTCTCTTTATATGTATCTTGCAAGGATTGGACATTATCAACAAAACCCACCACATATTGGGCAGGTCTAGATACAAGGGTTTGAACCCAGCCGGTAGTGTCCTTTACGAATTGTTCCGGCCAGGTTAGTTTATTTCGATTACTTAATGAAAACCCTATTAATGCCACGAGAATAATGATGCTAACAAGCAAAATAATCAAGCGTTTATTCATAAAAAACTGTGGCATGCTTCTACACCTCTACTAAAATTATCGTGAATCTTTTGCTTTATTTTTGAATAAATGAATATGGTCTAAAGCTTTACCAGTTCCGATAGCTACACAATCCAATGGATCTTCTGCTATAACAACAGGCATTTTTGTCTCTTCACTGATAACTTTATCAAGATTACGAAGCAATGCTCCACCACCTGTTAGAACAATTCCACGATCCATAATATCTGCAGCTAGTTCTGGAGGCGTTTTTTCTAATGTTACTTTGACTGCATCAACAATTGCAGCAACTGTATCTTTTAACGCTTTTGAAATTTCATCTGCAGTAATTTTGATTGTTTTTGGAAGACCAGTTAATAAGTCTCTTCCGCGAATATCCATGTTTTCAATTTGATCTGGATTTCCAGCACTGCCAATTTCCACTTTAATGCTTTCAGAAGTTCTTTCTCCAATCATCAAATTATACGTTTTACGAATATAATTAACAATTGCGTCATCCATCTCATCACCAGCAATCCGAATAGATTGACTAGTAACAATTCCACCAAGGGAAATAATAGCTACCTCTGTTGTACCACCACCGATATCAACAACCATACTACCAGTTGGCTCCCATACAGGAAGATTAGCACCAATAGCAGCAGCAAACGGCTCTTCAATCGTATAGGCATCTCTCGCACCAGCTTGACGTGTTGCATCAATTACCGCTCTTTCTTCTACAGCTGTAATGCCTGATGGTACACAAACCATTACATACGGTTTGCCAGAAAAATAGCCCTTATTCTTTGTTGCTTGCTTAATGTAGTATTTCATCATCGTTGCTGTTGTTTCATAATCTGCAATTACACCATCCTTCATCGGACGAAGTGCAACAACATTTCCTGGTGTTCTACCAATCATATTCTTCGCATCGTTACCAACCGCTACAATGCTCTTTGTATCAGTTTGTAGTGCGACAACTGACGGTTCTCTTAGTACTATTCCTTTGCCTTTTACATAAACTAGCGTATTCGCTGTTCCTAAATCAATTCCAAGATCTCTTGTTCCAAAACCTAACATAAATGTATCTCCCTTTCTGAAACTAATGCAATATTATAAAGTAGGTAGATGTTCTCCTCTTTGTAATTTCCTTTAATTGTTACTTATCTATATTTTGTCATGTTTAGACATAAATAGCCAAAAAATCATAAATTATATTATAGCTTATTTCTACAAAAAAGAACAGTATCATACATACCCTTTTTCTTTTAAGCTGATAAATTTATTTTCCCCAATTATGATATGATCTAGCAGATCAATCCCAATTATTTTTCCGCATTCCACTAATCTTTTTGTCACTTCAATATCCTCTCTGCTGGGGGAAGGGTCTTATCAATAGTAAACGTCAAAAAAACGGATAATATCAGCACCCCTACTTCGAAGACATATATTTAAAGAAAAAATATCATCTAGTTTTGATTTTCGTACCAGGCTAATTTAGGTCTAGATTTAGGGTATCCATTTTGTTGTCGATACACCTTTCTTTCATTTGTAAAATTAAACCATTGTTTTTCGCTATCAGGATGATTGGCATAATGAATAATGCATATGATTTGGTCTTCTACACATGGATCTGTCCAACACCCCATCTTTAGTTCTAAACAATTAACTACTTCCGCCCATTGTTTATCCTTTAACTGTTCTAAACTGTGATAGCCAAGGTGATGAACAATTTTATAAGCCAATTCGTATCCAATTGAAGGGATTTGCTGAAATGTTGCTAACCCTTTTAGAATCTCTGCCCGATCTTTTGAAACATTTAAAATGTTTATAATATCTTGCACCTCAAATTTGTGAATATCACTTTTTTTAATTTTCCACTTTCTAAGGAGGCTTTTTTCCTCTTGTGTTAGAGGCAACTTGGGGCTTTTTGAAATTGACATTTACATTGTCCTCCCGATTAACCTAACGGTTTCTCCATATCTAACATTGATTTAAAGCCAAGACTTTCATATATTTTTCTTGCACTAGAACTAGACCATAATCTAGCTCGCTTTGCCCCATTGTCTTTTAGCCATAAACACACTTCATCTACCAGTTTATAAGCTAAACCTTTATTCCTATGTTGCTTTAATGTATAGACAGCGATTATCCAACCAAATGGAGTTTGCTCTTCACTTAAAGGAAAGAAATACTCTTTTCTAATAAGGCCACCTGCACAAGCTACGATTTCTTTTTTTTCATTTTCTGCTATCTTAAACATAAGGTTTCCTTTTTCACTTTCCTCAAAAAATAAACGTTCAACTTTATTAACCTTCTGGGAGTTAGGCAAAGGTATGCCATCTATTTCACCCATTTCACATGCCATTCTAAACCAATATTCTGCTATTAACGGAAGTTCATTTTTAGTGGCCCAGCGTGTTTCATACATCTGTAATTCTCCCATCCCCACAATTTTATTTAATTCTCACTATCTATTTAGAATAAAGTTCACCATATAATTTTTGAACTTGGATTTTCAAATGAGAATTTTCCTCTTCAAGTTCCCTTACACGTTCTTTTAATGTCTTAATTAAAACTTCCTCGGAACGTAAACTTTTTTTACTTTGCTTAGAGGGTTTTATTAAGCTGATTTGTTGACGATTTCGAAGATCTTCAATTCGCTTTCTAATGTTATACTCTTTATAAAGCCAAGATTTAGAAACATTTGCTTCTAATGCAACAGTATTAAAGTTTATCGTTTTACCTTCTAAAGACATTTTTGAAATTACCTTCTCAACGTTTCCCCTGGTTCTATCGCTCTTTTCCTTTGCTAACTGAACAATTTTATCAGTGTTACGTAATTGCTTGGCCATTTAGTCTTCCTCCTTTAGAGTGCCTATTATCTGTTCTAATCGCTCTTGAACACGAGTGTTAGTTTCGATTTGTCGCTGCCACTGTCTCTCTTTTGCGATTGACAATAACTCCTTTGTATGGGCTAAATGTTCTTCATGTTGAACTAAGAACTTTTTACTTGTACAAAAGTGTGTGCAGTCTAAACAAGCGTTGGCATGAGGACAAGGACCTGCAATAACCGGAAGTCTACAGTAGCCATTAGGTAATACTTGAGCGTTAATATTCTTCTTAAACCACTGTAAATCTGTTTCATTTGCTTCATTGAACTCTTGAACCTCGATAATACTTCCTTGATTAGTCACGAGTGTTTCTTGGAATTTCGAAAACTCCGACTTTAGAGTTTCGTCAAAAATATGGGCATATCTACTTGTCATTTCAGGACTTTCATGTCCTAAAAATTTTTGAACAATATGTTGAGGTACACCATTATTAATCATTCTAGTCCCTACGGTATGCCTAAAGGCATGGGCATGGAATCTAAATATATTTCCTGACTTGTCAACGATATTTTTTTCGTAAGCCAATACATTTAATTCTCTCCTGAAAGTCTCCTGCTTTAAAGGAGAACCATCCTTCCGAGGGAATAAGTATTCACACTCACTTCCAAATTCGTCTGAAATATGTTTTTCTTGTACCTTTATGAGTGAAGCTACTTCTCTTGAAACAGGGATAATATGTTCCTTTTTCATTTTCCACTGGTAATACTTTAAGAAGTAATCTCCTTCTTTGTCTTCTAGTAGACATCCCTTTTTTAAAGTACAAAGCTCACTGATCCTCATTCCACACTCTTGAATAATCATGACCATTGTTGCTATATAAGCTGGTAATTCGTCCAAATGGCTGTTCAATTGCTCCAACACATATTCATCAATAAAACGAGGTTTTGCTTTCGGAACCTTTGGATAATCCTCCTGAAAAATCAGAATCTTAGACGGAGTATCCTGCCATTCATACCTCTGAATAGTAGTGAAAAATAGATCCAATGTTGATATTTTTCCCATTAAAGTACTTGGGCTATATCCTGTTTGATTTAATGCATTTAAATAATCTTCTATTACCTCTCTAGTGAGTTGGTTTAGTCTAGTAATATGCTCGTAATTCGCGTCCAAGAAAGTAAAGAAATCCTTGAGTCTACCTGCAATATCATTGACATGAGCGAAGCTTGAAGTATTTAGTTTCAGTTTGCAGTACCGTTTCGTTAACTCTCTAAAATATGGATTGGAAATTCCTTTGAAAGAAACGAGATACTCATATTGAGTAGGATTTACCTTGTCAGCTGGAAGGTTCAGCTTGCGTCTATCCCAAACGTCCTTCTCCAGTTCATCACCATCAAAATAACAGTCCTCATAAAACTCCATGAATTGTTTCAAATTGGTTACGTAATATGAGTTAGCTTGTACTGCAATCTTTTCTTGATCGCCATTTAATTTATAGTTAGTCGTCGTTATTCTGACCCCTTGCTGCACTAAATATGTCCTGTACTCAGTCATAGCTTTTTCAATAGGAACTTCCGTTATAGAGTTGATATTAGGATATTTTAGATTTAAGAATCCCAACATTCGATTTATAACGGTTCCCTTTCTTATCCAAACGGTTTTTGCGTTCCACACTCCACTTGTTAAGTGATAATAAAAGAAGTATTTTAATTCAGTTCTTAGCCAAATGTTTTCTACACGATCAAAATTAACCCAGCGATTTCGCAAAGAAGGATTCTTAGCTAATTCAATCGCTGAAGGATGTGGGCATTTTCGAATATCCCATCTATCGTCAGCCCAATAGTCCACTAATTCACTATTCATTTCTGCAATCTTTTTACTAATAGCTACAGGACTTAAAATCTTTCTTTCTGAGGTAGTAATCATCTCTTCTGTTCTCTCCCTTCAAGATACTTTTTAAATTCCTTTTTCATATCTTGATCTGAGAGATGAACATATGTATTTAATGTAGTCTGGACATGGGCATGACCTAATCTTTTTTGAACATACGTTACATCCCAGCCGTTTCTAATTAATTCAGTCGCATGAGTGTGACGTAACATATGTGGTGTAAAGGAAATACCTGTCCTCTTATTTAATCGCCTAATAAGGTCAAGTACACTTTGGTACTTCAATGGTTGCCCAAAATGGGTTTCCTTTAACGTGATGAAAACATAGTCATGATCTATTTCCTCACAATACTCATGGACAAGGTAATCAGTATAAAGAGCCATCAATTCTTTACTTACATGGATAACTCTTTCTTTTCTTAGCTTTATATATGCTCCATTTAGACTTTCTTCTCTAGGGGTTATGTTAATCTGGTTATCCCATGTCGCAATGTCCTCCAATCGAAGTGATAGTACCTCCCCAATTCGAAGACCACCCTCATACATAAGCATGATAATTAACTTGTCTCGAAAGGTATGGCAAGCTTCTGTGATTCTCTTTACTTCCGAGTACTCTAAAGTCCTAAGCCTTTTCTTCTTAACTCTTAATTTCAAAATATTCTTCTTAAAAGGTTTTCCTTTACTGATATGGTGGAGGAAACCTTTAAAGTTTTTTCCCCTTGCTTCCTTGAATATATTGATTGTCTTAATTTCACCTGAACGACTCAAGTATTCTAAAAAGCTTATTGCTGCATTTAGAATGGCATTAACTGTGGATTCCTCTCGCTTAGCTTCCTTTGGATGGATATCAATGACGTTTAAATTACCTGTAGGATTTCTTAACCAGCCAACAAAACTAGCTAATTCCTCAAAGTTAATATCCTGCAATGTAATTTTTCTCTGTGCCATAAATACATAGAAATGTTTTAGATGATAACAGTATGTTTTAACAGTATTAGGAGACTTTCCGGTACTATCTAAATATTTGATAAACTTCATAACTGGCTTAACTATCTCATATTGATCATCTAGTAATAAAAAAAGTGGATAATCTTTTCTGTCCACAATTATCTTTTGTACTCTCATTTCTTCTCCCCACTTTGAACACTTTATCTACTTTATATTTTCACTATAAATAATAAGTACTCAAAGTAGGATATCACATAGCATCATGCTCCTTAAATACTTTAAGTACTAAAGATTATGATACTATGCTTAACGGATCGCCGGATGGATGATTGTGGAGACAAATGATAGAAGCTGCAGATCTTCTAAATGCTTCTTTGTATACTTCTCTTGGGTGGACGATACTAGCATTTAAACTACCAATAAAAACGACTTGCTTATGCATAACTTGATTCTTGGTGTTTAAATATAAACAGACGAAATGCTCCTGAGTTAGAAATCTCATTTCATTCATCATATATTTGGCAGCATCCTCTGGTGACCGAATACAATATCGATCGGTAAATTCTAAATTGGAAACGCGCCGCCCCAATTCAATTGCTGCCATCAATTGAATTGCTTTTGCCGTTCCAATTCCTTTCATTTCTTTTAACTCATCAAGACTTGCATCCTTCAACAAGCGAAGCCCATCAAAATGGACTAAAAGTTTGTTCGCTAATGTTAATACGGATTCATTTTTGGAACCTGTTTGAATCAAGAGAGCAAGCAGCTCATGATTTGCTAAACTTTCTGGTCCCTGTTTCACAAAACGTTCTCTTGGTCGTTCATCATTCGGAAAATCTCTTATTAATAGCGAATCCATTCTTTCTAAGTTCCTCCCTATCATTGGTTTTTGGGAAGAAAAGAATAAGGGACCTTTGATTTATTTAGGCATATTGAAGCCTTTCGCCTTCAATTCGCGTACCGTTCGAGAAATCGGAAGACCGACTACGGTGAAATAATCTCCTTTTATTTCTTTTACGAGCGTTCTGCCTACTCCTTGAATTCCATACGCACCTGCTTTATCAAATGGTTCCCCGGTGTCTAAGTAATCGTGTATTTCATCATCTGTTAATTCCCAAAATAACACGTCTGTTTTTTCATAAAAAGTGGAACATATTCCATTTGCCATAATGGCGACACCAGTGTAGACAGAATGCGTTTTGCCAGAAAGTTCCCTTAACATGCGAAACGCCTCTTCAGGCGAAGCAGGCTTGCCTAATATCGCACCATTAAGATATACTACCGTATCAGCACCTAATATAAATGGATACTGTTCATCGGCATAAATTGCTTCAACCTTTCGTCTCGCTAATTCCATGACAATTTCATTAGGAGAAATAGAAGGATTGAAACTTTCATCTACATTACTACTGGATATTACAAATGGTATTTGGAGTTCTTCAAGGAGCTCTTTTCGTCGAGGAGAAGAAGAGGCCAATATGAGGGTTTGCTTTAACATGATAACACCTACCTACTATTTCAAATTGTGAGATACAGATTAATCCTATCAAAGAATTCGCCGATACACAATTTTGAAACGGAAATTTTTATATAATAGTAAATAAAATGTAATATGACGAAATTTGTAGAAATATTTATACAATTAATATAAAAGATATTTTTTGCCTTTTAAGTTGTATTTAGACAGATAATCTTTGCTCTAGTTAATAGTTCGAAGCTGTATGGGTGTGGTAGCATTCCCCCATAAACTCCTCTACAAAAAGAAAGGAGCCACCGCTTAATAGACGATGTGCTCCCCTACTCCCTTATAGTGAGACATATACAGCTAAGTAGTCTAGCAATTTCTGGTGAATTTCCGCTATTTCGTTCTCGCTGCTCTTTTCTTTTAATTTTATGGTAAGCTCACCACCTTCGGAAAGATAGGCTGCCATTTTTTTAACTTTTTCATTGGCCAACTTGGCTGTTTTTTTCTCTTCTACAAGAGAGAGTGCCTTCTCTAACTTATTTTTATCCTCCGTTGCAATAGAGTGATTAAATTGAACACTTGTTACCATTTCCAGAATGGCAGAATAGATAGCGGACGATCCTTCAATAACCTCCTTCTCTTCTTTCGATACATTTTTCACTTCATTTCCACTAAATACCATCTCTTTTGCATAAGTATCTTTTACTTGTTTCTGCCATGCTTTCGCATCCTCCAAATTACTCACAACACCAACTAGTAGAAACTGCTGCTTATCTATGGGAAGAATTTGACTCTTCTTCCCTGCATCTGTCAGCTTCTGCTGCTCGCTTTTCGCACGCTCTTCATTAGAGAAAACTCCCTTTTGAAGGACATATGTAGTAATATCCGGTTTGGTTGCACTTTCTGTTATCGACACGGCTTGTCCACCTTTAGTTGTATTGGAAGAATCATTGGCCGAAGCTGTTATTTTTCCATTTGTAGTGCTGCTTTGATCATTGTTTACCATGTTTAATAAAATAAATCCAAAGCTAGTGCCTAAGATGACAGCAAAAAAAACAGCAAAGAAAATAGAGGCAATTACTTCCTTTGGCAACCGCTTTTTCTTTCCCTCTTTCTCCTTTTTGCCTTTTGTTAATGGCTGCTTGTCCTTTTTATTTACAGACGATTGAAAGCTAAACATACTTTTTTCTTTATTTTTTGCTGGAATTTCCTCTGGTGCGGGCAAAATCCAATCAAAACTTTCCTCAAATTCAGCTTCTTGTCCAGCCGCAGACTCTTCTCTAATAATATCCTGTTTTTTCCCTTCGCTCTTTTGGTCCTTATAAAAAACAGAAGGTTCACTCCGCTCTACTGTGTCCTCATTGTCCTTATTTTGGAATGGACGGTCTTTTCCGTTGATCTTAATCGTTATCGTTTTGCGATTCTCCGGTTTTTCATTCACTCGTCCTACCCCCATTTCCATTTATTTCGTTTATCCTATCATACAAGCAAAAAAAAATAACAAGACTTTTGTCGTCTTGTTATAGAATGATTTCGTCAAATTCAGTTGTTGTTAGACACAATCTGACTTGGAGAAAGATCCTTATATTGTATTGCTTGGTCTACTCCCTCTTCTTCTGTACAAAGCTTTCGATGTTCCCCTTTTAAACAAACAGCAATCGCTATGTTATTTTGAAGGGTTACATAGCTTTTATCTGATGGAACTAACTCTCGGTCTGTATCTGGATCATTAAACGTTCCCATATACCCATTTTCAACAAGTTCAAAGTAAGTGATTCTTTCCTTTGCACCTGCTCCACTAGTTGTCGCTTCTTTAATATAAAAATCAGCAGCTTCCTTCATATTCCATGCGTTTGCGATAAAAGCTCGATCGCGCATTTCTCCTATTACTTTTAAGACAGAGGGAATCGCTATTGCGGCTATTATTCCGAGTACGACAATTACAGCAAGCAATTCCATTAAGGTAAATCCCTTATTATTTAGTCTAGTTATTAGCATCGCTAGACCCACCTTCTTTTTTCACTTCCTCTATTGATCTTTACTATTTTCTAATGTTCCAGTATCAAAAGGGTTCTTTCGTTCAGATACCTTTGGTGTATCCAATTGTGGAAGATCCTCTATTAAATCATTTAATGTAGGATAATAATATACAGACACCGTTAGTTCAAAATCTATTTGTTGATCACTTTCTTCAACGGCGATGATTTCTTTTGGTCCAGTAATATTTAAAGAATCAACGGTCATAATACGCTGAGAGGATTCTATTTTTTCTAAAAATTTTTCTAGTTCAAAATAAGTAGATGCTTCTCCTAGCATATTGATTGTTGTTTGATGGATTCCATTTGGGAGGACGATTTCTTCTGTATTTTTCTTTTCATCTGCTTCCCTATTTTCTTCCTTATTTGCATCATCGATTGCATTATCTGCTGTAGTAACTTCTCCATTTGCAACCTCTTCATCAGCGTTGGATCCATTCACACTTATTTCTAATATATTCGTATCAGAAATAATTTCTGCTTTTTCTATTTCAAGGAGTGCCTGTTCCAATAACCGTTTAACCGGTATCTTTTTCTGCAACTCGATAGTATTCGAACTTGTTTCTGAACCAGTCGACTTTAGTTTGGATTGCAAAATATCCGCTTGCTGCTCGGTCATTTGCAGCTCCATTTTTTTCATGTTCAGCTCATTGGTTAAAGGCATTAAATAGCAATAATAACTATATATCGCTCCTAAGGCTAGGAGAATAATGCTAAATGCAAACCATACCATTTGCTTATGATCGCTTAATCTCATGGGGAATCCTCCCCTTTTTCATTTTCGTCTTTTTGCTTTTCGGTTTCATCTCGCAGCTTTGCTTTATTTAGGACAAATTCGTAACTTGCAAAATAGCGAGGTTCCACTTCTGATTGCTTTAAATTATCAATCACTTGATCTACTTGATCGCTAATTTTATTTTCAAGTGCATCGGTTGATTTTCCTTCCGTTAAAAGCGCATCGTCTATCCAGCTAATTTCAAGCAAAGAATTTAAATAATAGGCTGCATCACTTTTAGTATCAAACTGGACAATCATGTTTGTCTTATAATCATCAGATACCTTTAATTCCTGAATAAAGCCTCTTTCCGGCAAATTCTTTGTTAATTCCTGCAGAAATAGAACATAATCCACTGATTGATTATTCGCCCACTTGATTGCTGATTCAAGGCTTTGGACAGACTCTGAACTTTTGTAGCTCTCTAACCTCTGATTGTATGTATCAACCAGATTGGTTGTCATTTTTAACGAATTTTCTGTTGCCGCTAATTCAGCTTTTTTAGTCATATACTGCCAGATAAATAAGCCTATTAATAAAAAAGTAATCAAGAAAGCTAGGATCACCCAAAGCAATTGCGACTTTCTCTTTCGTTCTTTTTTAGGAAGGAGGTTAATTTCTACTAACATTTTTACACCTCTTTTAATCCTAAACCAATGTTTAAAAGGAAACTTGATGGTATAGGCTTATTAGAATCTGATTGGTTCACTTTTAATTCAAGAACAGGAATCTCAAAACGATTCACCATATTTTCAATAATGGCAGAAAGCCATGGATGATCTCCTGTTACTACTAATTTTGTTACTAGTTTGTCGCCCTTATTTAAAGTATATCGATAGAAGCTCATCACTTTTTCTAATTCTTTATAAACATCCTCAAGACCATTCCAAACTTCAGCATGATCACCTGTAAATGTCAGCTTTTCTTGCTGTGATGACTTCTCTGTCGTAACGGTCCAGTGGTCTTCCTCCATTTCTTGTAATAAATGTCTCATCAATAAAGGATAATGTTCTTCAAAAATACTTGCGTTCACTGTTTTAATATCAATTTCAACTAACATGATAATATCATTGTCTTCGACTTTTTCAGAGCGATAGAAATAGCGATACAGAGCTAATGCGGATACATCTGCAGATTGCGGCGATAATTTCGCCTCTTCTAGTAAATCTGCATATTGGGCAACACTTTCTTCTGGTGAAGCAAATAATATAATTTGCTGCTTATTCTTTTCTTTTCCTTTCAATAGATAATAATCAAATACAGGATCCTCGAATGGCAAATGAATCGATGTTCCGAGTTCCATATACAAGTACCCTTTAATTTCATCTTCGCTTACATCTTCAGGAATAGGGAGCTTTCGAATGACAACAGAGGAGTCAGGAACTAGAAAACGAACTTGTTTTTTTGATAGTTTCCATTCATCCACACATTCTTCTAGAATCCATAAAAAATTCTCGACATCCTGAATCACTCCATCATGAATTAATCCAGGCGGCAAATAGCGTTCTCCAAAATTTTGCACTACAACATCTTGGGAATTCTTTATTTCCACAAATCGAATTACATGATCCTTTATGGTTAAGTTAACTACTTTATTTTTTCCAAAATTAAAATTTAATGCCATATTGAAAACTCCTTATTGTTACTAGATGGAGGAAGAAAGATTGCTCCCCAAAAAAGGCATCAGCCATTTAAAGAAAAATACTTAAATACCATTGAATAATTTGATTACCAAAATAATAGGTTATTAGAGTTCCTAAGGCTATGTACGGACCGAAAGGAATTGGTTGTTTCTTTTTTGATTTACCAATAGCCATTCCGACAATGCCTCCAATTGTCCCCAGAAAGGTAGAAAGAAAAAAGGAGACAAGAACTAGCTTAGCCCCTAAAACCAAGCCAATTACTGCAAAAAGCTTAATATCTCCTCCCCCCATTCCTCCTTTTGATACAATCGCAATAACTAGAAGAAGCGTAAAACCAACCGCTGCCCCCAGCAAGGAACTCCACCATGGATGCAAAGGGAGAAAGAATCGTTCGATTATAAAAACAATCGAAAAAAACAGCAGTACTTTATCTGGGATAATCATATATTTCAAATCAGAAACAGTAATAATGATAAATAAAGAAATCAGTGTCCAGGATACAAACAGCTCAGAACTCCAGCCAAGCAGAAGCGGACTAACGACAAAGAGAAGACCAGTCAAAAGCTCGAATATAGGATAGAAGGGGGAAATCGATGCTTTACAGCATTTTGATTTCCCCCTTAATAATACATAGCTTAAAACTGGTACAAGTTCCATCACTGATAACATGCGCCCGCAGCTTGAACAATGAGATCTCGGCCTAACAATCGATTCATTTAATGGCACCCTTAAACCTACTACGTTATAGAATGAGCCAAGGGTTATGCCGTATAGGAAGATTAGTAGGTAGATCATGATATAAACTCCTATCTTTTAGAAAAATACATCAACTACCTGTGGTGCTAGGTATTGTTTTTTGCCCTTTTTTTGATTTATTAATTTGGTCAATTGTAGCATTGGTAAATGTGATATTTATTTTTCCTGCCTCAACATTAGTAGCGTTCAAACCAAAAGTTGTCCCGCCTTCTCCTACAGTAACAGTATAATCACCAAATTTATCCAAATTCACACCACTAACATAACTTGAGAGCTCCTCATCAGTAATAGTACCGCCTTTTGCCATATCATTACCCGCAACATAGTTTTTAGCTGCATTAAGGATTGTAATCGCATCAGCCTTAACCGCATCTTCTTTTGATTTTTGAATTATTCCTGAAATACTAGGAATCGCAATCGCTGCAATAATCCCCAAAATAACAATAACTGCTAATAACTCGATAAGTGTTAACCCTTTTTCATTTTTGATTCGTTGCTTAATTAATTGACGCATATATCTTTCTCCTTAAAATTGGTATATTTTGTTTTAAATCCATTACTATTATACTAGATTATGTGTTTTTATTATATCTTTTTTTAATAGAATCGGCTAAAAATTATTGGACATGGTTAAAAATCTCAAACATTGGTATTAGGATAGATGACACGATTGTCCCAACAATGCTTGCAAGAAAAACAATCATAATAGGTTCAATCAAGGACTTTAGTCGATCAGTTGCTGTATCGACTTCTTTTTCATAGAAGTCAGCTACCTTTGCAAGCATTTCATCTAATGATCCTGTTTCTTCCCCTATTGCTATCATCTGCGTCACAAGTGGCGGAAACACCCAATGGGCTTTCATTGGCACAGTTAATGACTGACCTTGTTCAAGCGCACCTCTTGATTGAACAAGGACTTTGGCCATTACTTCATTTTCAATAACTCTTTCGACTATCGAAATAGCCTGTAAAATGGGAACAGAGCTTGAAAATAGTGAACTAAGTGTGCGTGTCATTCTCGCAATCGCTGCTTTCTGCAGAATTTTTCCGAAAATCGGCACTCTTAATAGAAAATAATCGAGATAAAACTTCGCTGCTTTATTATTTCGTATAACCATGATAGCAATAATAAATGCAATCAACAGCAAAGATACAAGCCACCAAAATTTTTGCATAAAGCTGCTTGCCGATAGAACAAATTGTGTAATGGCGGGTAACTCACTATCAAAATCAGCAAACATATCCACAAACGTTGGTACAACACTCACCAATAAAAATATAACAACTATAAAAGCAATAATCGCAATCGCTATAGGATAAGTTAGGGCTGAAATAATTTTTTGCTTTGTGTAATGTTGTTTTTCAAAATGATTAGCTAATCTTTCTAAAGTCTCATCCATACTCCCTGTAGCTTCTCCAGCACGAATCATATTTACAAACATACTGGAGAAAACCTTTCTATGCTTCGCTGCTGCTGAAGATAAAGGATTCCCATCCTTTAAATCTTGTTCTACCACTAGTAAAGCCTTACGCAATGCCTTACTTTCTGTTTGCTCAGCAAGTATCGCAGTTGCATCCACTACTGATATCCCTGCTTTTATCAGGGTAGCGAACTGGCGTAAATAAATGACAAAGTCTTGTAGCTTTACAGGACTGCCAAATGTGATTTCCTTTGTTAAAAGAGTTTCAGGAACTTCATTTATTTCTGTTATCTTAATCCCTTTCTCTTTTAACTGCACCATCGCTTCTCTTTTGGATGAAGCTGTTACTATCCCTTTTTTTGTTCCTTTTCGGTCTCTTCCCGTATATTTATAGCGAGCCATATTTATTGCTCCTTTTCTTGTAGATAAGGAAGTGCAGCCTCTCTTAAAACAGCACCAGCATGAACTAATTCTTTTACATTGCTTTCCAATGTATGCATTCCAGCTGCTTTGGAGGTTTGCATAATATTTAAAATCTGATGGATTTTTTCATTACGAATCAAATTGGCTACAGCTGAATTGTTCACAAGAATCTCTGTTGCTGAAACCCTTCCCGATTTATCTGGGGTTGGGAATAGTCGTTGGGCTACAATGCCTACTAAAACAGAAGCCAGCTGGATTCGAATTTGATCCTGCTGTGCGGGCGGAAAAACGTCAATAATTCGGTTAATGGTTGCTGGAGCGCTTGATGTATGTAGTGTTCCTAGTACTAAATGACCTGTTTCCGCTGCTGTAATGGCTGTTTGAATTGTTTCTAAATCACGCATTTCCCCAACAAGAATCACATCCGGATCTTGGCGCAAAGATGCTCGCAAGCCATTAGCAAAATTATTGGTATCAAATCCAACCTCCCGCTGATCAATAATACACTTTCCATGCTTATGCAAATACTCAATCGGATCCTCCAATGTGATAATATGCTTGCGCATAGTTTCGTTCATATAGGCAATCATCGCCGCTAAGGTCGTTGACTTGCCACTGCCTGTTGGTCCTGTAATTAAAATAAGACCCTGAGGCCTTTCAGCAAATTTCTTTATAATAGCAGGAAGCTTTAAATCATCTAGACTAGGGATCGATGTTGGTACAACTCGAATAGCTAATGCAATGCATGCTCTTTGCTTATATACATTAACCCTAAATCTGGATACTCCTTTTAAACTGTATGAGAAATCAAGTTCACCACGAGCTTGGAATACTTCCCATAACTTCTCAGGAATCATTGTTCTTGCCATTATCTCAGTATCATTTGGTTCTAAATTATTTTTCCCATACCGCTTTAAATCTCCATTTATTCTCATAACAGGAGGAACACCAACTGTAAGATGAATATCAGAAGCTTTTAATTCAAAGCCTACTCTCAATAAGTAATCAATACTATGGTTCAATAATGTCCCTCCTAATCAGGGATAGCTACTCTTAATACTTCTTCTGTAGTCGTAATTCCTTGCTTCACCTTTAATAATCCATCATCAATTAGGAAGATAGTTTTTGCTTTCATTGCAAGATCTCGTAATCTAGAAAAAGATTCACCATTCATAATGACTTTTCTCATTTCATCATTGATAACTAGCACTTCATGAATAGCTACCCTTCCTTTATAACCCGTCATATTACAGGAAGCACACCCTTTTCCTCTAACAACTTTATCGATTGTTAGCCCCCGTTTTGCGAAGATTTCTTTTTCTCTTACTGTTGCAGCATGAACTTGTCCACAGTCTCTACAAACTTTACGAACAAGACGCTGCGCTACAATTCCTGTTACAGATGAAGCCACTAAAAATGGTTCTACGCCCATGTCTAACAATCTTGTAACAGAGCCTAGTGAATCATTTGTATGCAAGGTGCTAAAAACAAGGTGACCAGTTAAAGAAGCACGCACGGCTATCTCTGCTGTTTCTTTATCTCGTATCTCACCAACCATAATTACATTAGGATCCTGACGCAATATTGCTCGTAATCCTTTTGCAAATGTCATCCCTACATTCGTATTTACCTGAATTTGGTTAATTCCTTCTAATTGATACTCTACCGGATCTTCTACTGTAATAATATTGACTTCTTCACTGTTTAAACGGTTTAGTGCTGCATAGAGTGTGGAGGATTTACCAGATCCTGTAGGACCTGTAATAAGTATGATCCCGGTTGGTTTCTCAATAAGATTTGTAAATCTAGCCAAATTTACTTTATTAAAACCAAGTTTATCTAAATCATTTAGTGTACTTCCAAGATCCAAAATCCGCATAACTATCTTTTCTCCATAAATAGTCGGAAGTGTAGAAACACGGAGATCAATGGGATGAAAGTCCAAATTAAACTTCATTCTTCCATCCTGCGGGATGCGGTGCTCTGTAATATCCAAGTTTGCCATAATTTTCAACCGTGCTATCAATACACTCTGCATATGTTTTGGCAAAACTCTTTCTATACGCAATACGCCATCAATCCGATAACGGATTACCACTTTTGTTTCTTGAGGGTCCACATGAATATCGCTTGCCTTTAGGGCCGCAGCATTCGATAATATCTGATTTACTAAGCGGACAATCGGCGTATCTTGTTGTTCATCCATACTATCGCTCACATCTTCGCCAACTGCTCCATTATCAGACAGCAACTCTTCAAACCCTTCGTCCATATCATAATATTTATTGATTGCACGCAAAATATCATCTTTTGTCGCAATAGCTGTCTCAATTTGAAAACCAGTAGATAAGCGCAAATCATCTATTGTATAAAAATCCATTGGATCAGCCATTGCCACATATAACTTTTCTCCTTCTTTTTTTAGCGGAATAATTAATTGTCTTTTCGCTGTTTCCTTTGAAACGATCGTAAATAACTTTGGGTCAAAAGGGTAGCGATACAAACTAACATGTGGAATACCTAATTGAAATTCTAATACCTCGATCAATTGTTGTTCTGTAATATAACCCTTTTGAAGCAGACTATCTCCAAGCCTTTGATCTGGATGCTTGTCTTTAAGTGCTTGCTGCAATTGATCTTCTGTCAACAAGCCAGCCTCCACCAACAAATCTCCTAACCGCTTTCTTATTTGTTTCATTGCTTTAGCTCCCGATTTCTATACTTATTATTTTTCTATTACTGCTTGTGGAGTCTCTTCCTTGTCCTCATCTTCTTTTACATGCTGATTATCCGATTCTGTCTGTGGAGGATTATCTGTCGTTGGATTATCGGTATCCGTCTCTTCCTCCTTGATGTTTTCTTCAGAATCAGAAGGATCATTTAAATCGAGTGAATCTTCGACATTATCTGTATCAATCACTGTTTCCTGTTCTTTTATTAATCCAGAAGCAACTACTTTATTGATTGGAGGATAAAAGTCTTCGCTCATTAAATCTTTTTTCACTTCTACTCCATCGTCATTTTTGGCTAAACGATAAACTTTAATTAAAAGCCCATCTGTTCCTTCTGAAACGGTCCTATATTCATTAAACCCTAATAAAGAATCAAATCGGATAACCGTTTTAGGCTTAAATGCTTGCTGATCGGAGAGAACGACATCATATTTAAATAAAAACGGAACTCCCACTATCGACGCATATAATTTATTGCCAGACATTTTGAATTGAAGCTGATAAGCAGCAGCATTAGGATTATAAAACCGGTAATCCATTTTTTTAGATTGATTGATTTTCGCTTCATAGCCTAATTGGGCATAGTTGGGCAATTGATTACTTATAAACCGCTCTGTAATAGTAAAGTTAGTTGTTAAAACTAGTTGATGAAGAGCTGTCGCAACCATACTTAATGTAGTATCCGAATAAGAATCTGTCTGTTTTCCCATTATATCTAGCAACGAGACCGTTTCTTCTTGACCCACTTTAATACTCGGAAATTGCTTTACCCATTTAGCGACATTTTTCTTATTTTCCTTAACTTCTAATGTAGTATCTGTTAAGATTACTTCTTCTTCCTTTTGGCTGACTAGATATTCTTGAAGCGCAAGTTCGTGATTTCCTTTGTCTAACTGGGAAGCTATCGCTATTAAAGAATCATTCCATTTATTCACAGAAAAAACATCTTCTTCTATGAGATAGGGAGATATCGAATAAAGTAATCCGATTAAATCATCTTGATTTAACGATACAATCAATGAATTGTCTGTGCCCTGATGTATCTTTTCTAAACTTTCTTGGAATTGGAATGTAAATAAATCAGTAGCAAAATCTACTGTTTTTTCTTTATATTTTAATTTTATGGAGGTTGATTGAAGCCATTCTTTTTGAGAATCCTTCAATACTTTTAAAGCTTCTTCTAGTGACATTCCAGAAATATCTACTCCACCTACAGTTGTTCCCTCCGCATAACCTTCCTTGGTCGAAAAAATCCTTTCATATGCATTTACACCAAAATGCGAAAAACTAAAAATAAATGCAGTTGTAACTACCATAGCTACAAATAGCTTTACACTTTGAACGTTTTTCATGAAGTAATGACTCCTTTTGTTATGCATTAACACTCATGGATAGATCAATTACTACACTTGGCCCCGCATTTTGCGCTTTCTCAATATCCTCTAGTGTTAATATAGAACCCTCCGCAGCAATCAATTCACCATCTGCTGCATAAATATCTTTTGTTACTTGTTTATTGAGCAATAATTCTCTTTGTTTTTCTTTTAACCCATTAAGACTAGCTTCATCTTCTCGCTCCACTACTTCCAACCCTTGGAATAAGTGGTCATTTGAAGATACAGCTTCTTCTTGAACAGAATAAGGTACAGCTACTTCTTCTTTCACAATAATAATATCTTTACCATAGGTGATAACAGTATCGGATGAAATGACTGATTCTCGATCCTCCAGAACAAGTCCAATGATTTCACCTGTCTCTTCGTCAATTTGATACTCTGTCACTTTACCTACAAGATCTCCTTTTCTAGTAATAACATTTGTATCAATAATCGCGATTTTTTTGCTTGCCAGCTCACTAGCAATAGGAATCTGTGTTAAATCAATGATAGAGTTTGCACTTTCGATTGTTACAGCATATTCCCCTACACCGATCACCTTTTTAAAAGGGATTGCTTGAATACTCTCTTGCCATTCTTCTTGCTCTAGTGTTAAAAAATCCACAAAACCTTTTTCTGGATTAATGATTAAAGACTGTACATTTCCTTCTTGTTGTCCGTTAGAGATGCTGATAATCGGTAAACCTTTTAACTGTGTGCTAATTTTCATAATCTATCTCCCCTATACTTTCAGATACTTTTCTTCCATAAATTTAATTTGTTCTAATACAATCGGTTGTTCCATAAATTTTTCTCTAAGCGAATATAATAAATTTTCTAATTTACCCTCTTCCTTATTTTGAACATATACATCAATTAACAAAGCAGAATAAGCAAAATATTCATTTAAAGGAATAGGCTTCTTCAAACACTGAGTTAATACAGTCTCGAATTCTTCCATATCCATGGCATTCTGCAACAGTTCTAATTGTGCTAAAGTATTGTTGATAATCTTATGAGCTAAGCCACTTACCACATTTTCGTGTTTATCACCATCTAATCCAATTTGATTTTCTTGTCTTTGTTCCAGTGAAAGTTCTGCTTGTTCATCCATCATTTCAACAGCAGAATCCTCCTGCACTTCCTCTATATGTTCACTTATAGCAGTCATTTCTTCTGATAGGATTGTTTTCTCCTCTTCCGTTATGGCATTATCCGCTAGATCATTCCAGAGCTGTTCCTGTTCCATCTTTTCCACTGACACTGCAACTTCAGCATCCTCACCAATAGAAAAAAAGATTTCCTCTATTTGATCTTCTTCGTCAATTCCCTCGCTTGTTTTAATAGCAGTGGAAGGATCGTTTTCTTCCAGCATTTTTTCAATTTCAGCTAGATAGTTCGTCTCTACTGGTTCTTTATCTATTTCTTTATCTATTTCTTTATCTATTTCTTTATCTATTTCTCTATCGATAACTTCTTCCTCTATGGAAAGTAAAAATTCTTCTTCCTGTTTAACAACTTCTAAATGTTTCATCACATCAAGATTCATGCCTATGCTTTCGACTGTTTCCTCTTGAATGATAGCTGCTTCATTTGTTAAAATGTCTTCTTGATTTACCTCTGGAACAAAGGGAATAATATCCTCTTCTAGTTCTACGTCATTCTGAGTAGTTTTTAAATCCTTTGTTTCTCGTGGTTCTTGTCTTTTCTCTATAACAGAATCTTCTACGTCTTCTGGCATGACAAAAAGTATTGTTGACCAATTTTTCAACAAAAGATAGCTTGCACTAATAAGGAATAATAGCATAATTAAAATACTTTGCCAGAAAGAAAATAGCTCCCTTGAAAGTAATCCGATCGCAGAAATACAAAACGCTAATCCAATAATAGTAAATTTCCCTCGATTCGAAAGTCCTAATGGCAAGAAATACAAAACAGGCACAACAAAAATTAAGGACATAAGCGCCAAAATGTATACAGTCATTCATACACCTCCTCTTTTCGAACCATTTATCTAATCATACGACAATTTTTGTAAATTATCTAAAACTTTTGTATTATTTTTTGATACTTTTCATCATATAATAGCTATTTAGTATTGTATAATAAGAATAGCATTTTTGAAAGCAGGGAAAAAATATGAAAATTCCAAAGCTGATATCTAGTTCTAAAGGATTAACATTAATAGAAGTTTTATTGTCTCTTACTATCCTTAGTATAATCATTTTAGGTATAATGAACTTTTTTACTCAAGCTTATTCTTATACGAATCTTAATCAGAAAAAAACTGCTGGTATAAATGTTGCTAGAAATGCTTTGACATACATGGAACAAACTACCCAAGAAGACTCCTTTATCAGCATAAAAAATAGAATAGATCATAATAAGGAGACAACAGGTGAATTATTCATCTGCAATAATGAGTATAAAGTAATCTGGGACAAAGATAATCAAGCATCCTGTACACCTATTAAAATTAATAATATTGATTATCATGTAATTATTAAGCCTATTTTAGATAAAAATTACAGCAATTTTTTCATTCCTTTAACAGTAACTGTCACATGGAGTGTAAACAAAAAAGAGTACAATACTTCCATGGAGGGAGCCATCAAAAGTGAGGATCTTCGATGAAAAAGGAATAACACTATATGAACTATTGGCAGCCATCACCATTCTTGCAATCGTATTGCCAGTCATCTATGGAGTCTTTCAGTCTGGTTTATCCTTATATAATAAAATTCAGATAGAAGGACAAATCCGAGATGATGCTGATTATGCCGTTTCTATGATGATGAACTCCTTTAATAGCATCCCTTTTGACTATGTAACGATAGAAGGAGATTCAAAAATCAGCTTATATGATACAGAAAAGACTGTATTTGAGAAGAATACTAAAGAGAATTCCTTTTTTTATACTTATGATAAAGAAAAAATAAAACCAGAGAATGCAAAAGTAAGTAGTATTGCATTTGTTGACCACCAGCTTAAAAACGAAACGATTACTTCTGTTTCGATCAATAATCAAATTCTAGAGGGAAGCGGGGATTTTACCGGTTCTAAAGTAAGGCTTTCCTGTAGTAAAACAGACCCAGAAAATAAAAATCGTTGCCTTCATGGGTTAATCCATATCACTTTTATCATCGATCAAGCACGATTAAATCGACCTTTAACTTTAGAAAGTCAATTTGGCTTTTAAGGAGAATACCATTTATGTTCAATTGGAATCAAAAAGGGAACGCCCTAATTACCGTATTATTAATTTCATTAGTTTTTACAACAATAGGTCTGGCAATTGTAGCATCTAGTATAAGCAGTACAAAAAGGGTAGAAACGAGAGAAACGGACATCAATATTACGTATGAGAGCAAAAAAGTACTCGAAGAAATAACCTATGAAATGGCTAATGCCTTACAATCTTTACCTTTAGATTATCGGCAGATCGATAACCAATATATCGTAAGTGATTCTTTTGATACACAGCTTGCATCCATGGTTATTATGCCAACGTTAAATAAAATTTTAACAAATCAAACGTATAATGAATCGATTAGTTGTCTAAGTGTAGTGGATTTAAGCGATGCTACTAAAGTAGAGATTCCTTCTAATAAAGCGTGTTCTAAAAAAACCTACGATTTGGATAGTACTTATACGATCGATCGAGAATTAGATTTCACCAGAGTGCTAGAAATTATTCTTGTAACCAATAATCCTAACGAAACAGAAGGAAGTATTACAAGAACCTTAAAGAAGCGAGTAATTTTATCTCCCCTTCCTAGCTTTTTAAAGTATGCGCTAGGAGCTTACTCTAAACAGAATGAAGAAGGACTATTTATTAATGGATCACCTAATGTAAATGGCAATATTTATGCAAATCAGCTTCAAATTAGTGATCGGGCGAAATACCAGCTAAAAAATGGTACTAGAGAAGAGAAATCATCTCTTCCCCCTTCTATTACCGGTAATATTTATAGTAGTTCTGCAAACTTAATACCGGTGCTGAAAGATAAGAATTTCTATAAAGGAGAAGTACCTTCTTTAAATCATGATAGTCAATTTATTAATATTGATTATAATCGTACTTTTATCCAACGAATGGATACTTTGTTAAGAACAGATGATAATTTGAACAATATAACAATTAGAGATATAAGCGAAACAGCTAATTTTACAAGTCTTCTTCAGAACAAAGTAGCTAGTATCGTAAACGGTCAATCAAACAGTGCTCCCTTGATTGAAAATGTCCCAGAGCAAGAAGCACCTTCTTCTGTATTAGGAGATTCTCTCAAACGTCTCTCCAATAGTTTTCAGATTAAGAGTGACAATAATCCATTAGATTTCAAGGAAAAAGTAAGCATCAACGGAGATACTGTTATTAACAGCAGCAATTATCCTATTACATTCGATAAGGACTTAGTTGTTAACGGTGATTTATATTTAGTAAGCAACAGCCAATTAAAGTTAGCAAATAATATTTATGTATCTGGTGATTTACATCTAATCAATTTTGATGGTGAAATGAATTTACAAGGAAATCTCTTTGTTGCAGGTGATTTAAATATCGAGTCTGCTGCTGACAATAAAAGTAATCCTCATAACGGTGTCAGCATCAACGGAGATATTCTTACAGGGAAGTCTATCCATATCCGTCCTTTAAATACAACCATTTCTTTAAATAGCAATATGATCAGTCTAGATTCATTTACTATAAACGGAGATGAAAAAGGAGAAGAGTCTGGAGAAAATGATATAGTCAAAATTAACTCTGTTGTTTACACATTAAATGAGACCTTTGTTTCCAATATTAATATTCTTGGCTTGCCATATATTGATAAAAGAACGAATGCCCAAAAAGTGGGACAGCTCATTTTATTAGCTAAGGAAAAACTTACGATTACAAGAATGAATGAGTTTAATCATTTCCATCCAATGAAAGAAACTGGTTTTCCTTATCTTCCAGATGAGGAGACAATCATCCAACCTTTAAAAGCTTTCTTTTACACAGAAAAAAAAGCTGAATTATATGGTGTTGGTTCCCTGTTCTATATTAAGGGTGGCGTTTTTGCAAAAGATTCTCTCGAAATAAATGCAATTCGCGCCAACAGAGAGTTCTCTTCCATTTCTGATATCCCAAATTCAAGGGAAGGAATGCTTTCACGATTTATCGTTGATTATGACCAAGATGTTTTATTAAGAGGAATAGATGCACTTCCTATAGTAGATCGACTACAAATTATACCAGATGATTTTGTGATTGAATAATTTGTAGTTAGTTTGAAAGTGATAACCACAAACACCTTTCCTATAAATCATAAAAAACCCGAACAATTACACGAGAGGCTATTTTGATATGCTCCCCTTTAGGTAGACAGATTAAAAAATAAAAATCTGGTTACTTGTAGGGGAGCATATCATTTACCTCTCCGTAATCATTCGGGTTTTACTTGTGGGATACTTGTGTCCCAATCTTTGGTTCCGCTAGGGTACAAACAATTTACCAACGTCCATTTCCGTCTTCTCCATTGCCATTATTTCCTTCCTTTTCTTTTACTACTTTGAAAAGGGTAGAATCTTTAGGCTGGGTACCATCTTTTTGCTTTTCTGCAATAGCGGTTATTTCTGCATAACCAACATCTGCTGCTTTCAAATAATATTGTCCATCCTGCCTAATTACTTCCACTGTATCAGGAGCATTAGACAGAACTTGTTCTATATCTTTATCTGTCGCATTAGAAGGATTAAAGATTAAGAGATCATCTACCGCTATAAGCTTGTCATTTGTTCCAGCACTACGTTCGATTGTATAAACTGGTTTCGTAAATGAAATATTCTCTAGTTTTACATAGGGATCTCTAACATGCACCGGAATCCGCTGTATAAGGTTGGATCCATCTGTCGTCTTCACAATTAATTCAGTCGTTCCTGCTGTATTTCCTATTAGTGTATTTTGTCCAGGAATTAAGCTTGAGATAGATGGATTAGCCACAGCTATATCTAAAGTCTTATTCGTAGCATTATTCGGCTCGATTGTTATCGTAAAACTCTTTGTGCCATCAACGTTTATTTCTATCGGATTAGGCTCGATTGTTATGGAAGTTATCGGCCATGCTATTTTAATCGTTTTTACGATCACTGTATTATTCGCAAACCCACCAGCTGCTTTAATCGATATTGTATTTTCTCCTGATGTTTCAATGCTGATTTTATCTTTTGGCTTGAACGTTTTCCATCCAGTACTATCAGAACCGTTATCGATTTTATAAGCATAAGTCACATCTTGTCCTGGTATTTTCTGGGTTAATACAGTATCAATAAACTCTGTTGAAGTAGAACCACTCTTATAATGTTTTTTTGTATCCTGTCCAATTAATTCAAAGTCAGGTAAAAAGTGCAAATATGCTTTACTGTTATCCGAATACGTAATTTCAATAGTTTGATTTTTAGATTCTTGTTCAAATACCATATCTTTTACAGACTTATTGGCAAGATTATAATCATTTGGATATTCGGTATTAGCTAATTTCTTATTTGTTTCTTGTTCCCTTTTTTCGATTATCCCTGCTGCATCTCCAGTATATTTAATCATCGTAAACTCTTTTAATTGTACTTTCATATTCATTGTTTGCGCAGATGGAGATATAGTTGTGGCATTTATAAACTGGAAACGAGAATCCTTAAAATATAAGTCTGCTCTTGGCATACTTAAATTATTTACAGCATAATTGATCTTATATTCAACTGTTCTATTGATTGTCGAAGGATTAAAGCTTCCATTCGAGTAATGAATCTCATTCGGTAAAGTAATAACGGCATATCGACTACCATTTTTTGTAATTTCTTTAACACTATCTGTGGTGACTATGGATACACTATCTGGTAGTGGTTGTTCGATAATTAAATTAGCTAGCGTGCCACTTACTGTATTATTCACAAGACCAATTGGATTCAACGTGTATTTGACATTAAAATGATTCGTTTTATCTGATGAATTGCTTGTCTTGATTAAATCATTTAGTTCATTTACTACTTTTTCTAACGTCATGGTCGAAGAAAAACTAGCTGGCGCATCCTCTTTTACTTGGATTGTTGTACTTGTTTTCTTTGTTTGCGTATTTCCGTCTAAATCTTTATACTGCAAAGTTATATCATCAAATACATACGTTCCCGTTTCACTAAAAGTCAACGGCAAAGATATATCAATAGAACCTGATGGATCTTGATTGACAGGGAAAAGAATGTCTTTCTTAATAATGATATCTCCCACACTATCTGTTGTTACGTTTGCATTATTACTTAATTTGACCTTGTCACCAAACTTCGAAATATTTATTTTTATCGCAGCAGAAATAGTAGGTGTATTTACTTTTTCCGAAATCGTCTCAAATATTTTTGCAATAGATTGTTCAGATGCTTGTTGGGCTGTTACGCCTGTTGTTTCGGACAATTTATTCAAATAACTCATATCTACTTCCTTGTTTGTTCCAAAACCGATGGAATAGAGTTTATAGTTATTGGCGGCAAGATTGTTTACTTCTGTTTCGATATGAGATTTTATTGCTTTTTCCACATAACTTAAACTTGTTGAAACGATAGTTCCATTGGATCTAACAGCTCTAGCAGTGTTATTTGTATAAATAGTATACGTAACCGTATCCTTAACCTGCTTATTTGAACATGTTTGCCAGAAATAATAATTTGTGCAAACTTTATCTGTAAATGTTTCCTCCATAATAGAAGAAGTTGGTTCGCCATCTGTTAAAAATACAATATATTTATTAGCATTATTATTGCCGCTTGCCAGCATAGATCCCGCTGTTTGAAAGGACTGAGTATAATTTGTTCCCCCAGTTGCAACGAGACGATTCGCTACATTATTAATAGTCTTTAAATTATCTCTAACATTATCCGCTGAATTATATGCATAAATAGGAAAATAAACCATTTTTTCTTTTTCTACATCCGTTGAAAAGGGAATAAATGCGAATCTATCATATATATTCGGATCTTCACTAAAGTAATCAACAGCCTGTGTAATTGCATTTTTTGCACTTTTAAATTTATATGGATTATAACCAAGCTCGTCCATCGATCCTGATTTATCGAATACAAATGCTAATTCAATAGGAGAACGATTGCTGCTGGTCACTTTCCCTTTTGGAGTCAAACGAACATCTAAATTTCCTTGTGCTACTCCACCACTAGGTTTTACAATAATATTTTGGGATGGGGTAACAGAAAAGCCTACAGATGGAGTAGTGGCAGATGCATTAGTCTCTGTAGTAGGTAAGATGAATAATAATATCAATAACACGATGAAAAATTTACTAGCTAATTTCGTTCTCCTCATAAAATCGCACCCCTATTTATTACCCTTTTACTAGTTTTATTTTATAAACACAATATTACCATCATTATATCAAGTACTTTTGAACTAGTATAGCCTTTTTATAGGGGGAATAAGTTGCATTCTCTAATCGTTCACGATAAATTCTCCAAAAAAATGAACTTCACCTAGGAAGTTCAAAGAGCTTTTAATTCATTGTCTTTTCATCCAACTATCCATCAGTTAGATAAAAAACTTTCAGGTTATTCGATCCTTTTTGCAAGAAGCCTTTATTTTACATAACCTGCGACACGATTACGTCCTGCTCGTTTAGCGCCCACATATAATGCGCGATCCGCATGACGAATCAAAGCTAACGGCTCATCCGCATCTACTGGCGCATAAGCTAATCCAAGGGAAGCAGTTATATTTACATTCTTTATTTGTTGACGATCGTCGATATTTTGTTTAATGACAAATGGCCTAGAGGCAATCCTCTTGCGGATAAACTCAGCTAAATCAAATGCTTCTTTATTCTCTATATTGCTTAATAGGATGACAAATTCTTCTCCACCATACCTAGCAACCAATCCGTGGTCACCAATAAGATTTTGAATTCTTTTGGCGAAACCTATTAAAATCTCATTTCCAGCTTGATGACCATATTGATCATTAATCGCTTTAAAATGGTCAATATCCAACATGATCAGCGCAAGATTGTCCAAATTCTTTTCATTCAATTTAGTAAACTGCTCACTTAATATTTTTTCAAAATAGCGGTAGTTATAAAGCTTCGTCAGAGCACACCTCTCACTATTTTCCTTTGTTTTTTCAAAATATTTAGCGTTCTCAAGCGCAATGGCAAATTGGCTGCATAAAAGGTCTAAAACCATTAACTTGATGTTTGCAAATGCCTTCTTTTGTCTGCTTCCCAGCAATAATACACCAATTACTTTATTATTTTTATTTAGCGGCATACAGAGTACACTTTGAACGCCCTCCGGCATATATCCCTTGTTTACGATCTGCCATTCCTGCTTAGAATGGTATACTTCTGCTTTTTTCGACGCCAGCACTTTCCCACAAATCCCCTCATTTTCTTTCATTATTTCAGGTAATAGAGGTAATCTCTCTTGCTGCTCCACACGTGATATCATTTCTAAATCTTCATTCGTATTAACTTGATGAATAAACACGAAATCAACTTTAAATAATTCATAAAGCTTTTCGATAAAAAAATCGATTGTTTCATTTACATACAAATTTTGAGATAGCTGATGGCCAATCTCTGCTGTTTTCCGTAAATAATCATTCGCCGTTTGACTAGAATGATATAGTTTTAAAATAAGTGATAACGTGATAAATGGAACACCGATTAAGATTAAGGCAGCTAGCCCGATATATTCATACATAAGATATAAAGCGATGCCTACCGGATATGTGATAATCGTTGTGAATATTTCCCACACCAAATCCTTGGTGATAAATCGTTGCTTTCGCTTATAGATAAAGCGAACAATAAAAAATATCCCCAAAGTATTGAGTAAGAGATAGGAAATGAGATATACACTAATTAAAGCAAATGATTTAAAATTTAAGGCAATATCAAATCCATGTCCGCCTCCGAAACTATAGTAAATAATCCCACTAATAAAGGAAACAAGGAAAAACATAATAGAATTCATCGGTAAGCGGAATAGCGACTTCCTATCTAATTTAGCTTGATAGAGTACAGCTAATAATGCGATTTGAACAAGAATGATTTCCATAACTAATCCAAAGATTAAGAAAACAGATAAAGTTGCCCATTGCAGAAAAAACACTGGAATGCCATTTATAATCATCGGCATACTAGCGACAATTGTCATAAATAGTAAAAAAGCAACTAACTCCCAACCCTTATCATAAATTTGCGGAGGATACAATGTATAAGAAAACCACAAACCAAAAGGAAGGAGGAGTGTCCAAACTGTCCATATTAATTTTTTGTAGACTGGGTTAATCATACACATCTCCCCCTTCCTTTTATATCCATTCATCTATCAATTAAGTTTGTATTTCATCATTTTTATTTACTATATGAAAAGTGAAAACCCCATCATATTCTTAAAATTCCCACATTTTCAGCCTAATAAATATATACTACCTTTTTCTATTCTAATAATCTATATTTTTTTAAGCGATGTAGTTATTTCTGATAATTTTTCCAAAATTCCTTCACTTCCGAAATAAAGTACAAAGATCCCGTTATGAGGAATAGGTCATCTGCTGTAAGCTTTTCCAATTGATTGAGAATAGCTTTCTTCCAATCACTGTTCTGATCCTTTAATGGATGATTACTTTCTTCATATAATGTCTTGCTGCTTGCAGCTCGTGGAAAATCAAATGTAACAAAAGTAATTGTTGTTGCCACTTGATCCAATTTAGCAATCATTTTGTCCGTTTTTTTATCAGAAAGTGCTGCAAAGATAATATGCTTTTTCTTATCTTTATAGCGATTAATTAATACATCTACCAGTGCATCGATTCCTTCTTCATTATGTGCCCCATCTACTACGACAAAAGGATGTTCTGACAGAATTTCCAATCTGCCAGGCCATTTGGATTGAAATAATCCCTTTCGAATACTATCTTCATTTATGGATTCAAAGGTATCCTGCAATAGATGGGCACCCATTACAGCTAGTGATGCATTTTCCACTTGGTGCTTACCAAACATGGTAATCTGTAAATCTTCCCATTTAAAAAATATGGACTTTAATCCAAATGATTCACTAGTAGGTGTTGAATGGTATTTATCTATCATAAAATCTTTATCTAATAGATAGATAGGCGCTTTCCTTTCATTTGCCTGATTTACGATTACTTTTTGAGCACCCTTTTGTTTCACTGCTGCAATAATCGGTGTATCTGTTTTAATAATGCCAGCTTTTTCAAAGGCGATTTTTTCATAGGTGTCTCCTAAAATCGCTGTATGGTCTAATCCTATACTTGTAATAATAGAAAGCAAAGGGGAGATGATATTTGTTGAGTCAAAACGACCACCTAATCCTACCTCATAAATGACAATATCTATTTTATTGATATAAGCAAAATAGTAGAAAGACATCGCTGTAATAATTTCAAATTCAGTTGGTCCGCCAATCTCCATCTGATCCATTTCTTCGACAATTGGTAATAATTTATTTGCTAATACTAAAATTTCTTCGTCGCTAATTGCTATTCCGTTTACACTAATTCTCTCATTAAATTGTTCGATGTATGGAGAGGTAAAGGTTCCAACTGTTAATCCTGCTTGTTGCAGAATATTTCTTAAGTAAGTTACAGTAGATCCCTTTCCATTTGTTCCACCTATATGAACTGTCTTTATCTGTTTTTCCGGATGGTTTAGCTTTTCCATCATCATTTCCATTCTTGTTAACCCAGGCTTTATTCCAAAACGCAAACGAGAATGAATCCAATTTAATGCTTCTTCATAATTATGAAACATTGCTACACCCTCTTATAAGATTAATGATTGCCAGTATATGCTCTAATTAACTTTAGCTAGTATTATGAAAAGTAAATGCTTCCTCCATAGAAGAAGGGTGCCTCAAAGGTTTGATAGCGGAGACACCCTTCGTTCTACTATGAAATTAACCTTTTAATTCATTAATACGCGCTTCCACTGCAGCACGTTTTTCTAAATAATCTTTTTCTTTTGCCTTTTCCTCGTTAATTACTTTTTCTGGCGCTTTTTTTACAAAGCCTTCATTGCTTAATTTCTTTTGAACACGTTCTACTTCTTTATTCCATTTCTCTAACTCTTTATTTAATCGAGCTATTTCTTCCTCCATATTAATTAAACCTTCTAAAGGAAGAATAATTTCAGCACCTGTTACTACAGCCGTCATAGCTTTATCCGGAACAGCAATATCTGTATCAATACTTAATGTTTCCGGGTTGCAGAAACGCTCAATAAAAGATTTATTTTCAAGAAGGGTAGCTTTTACCTCTTCATCTTTAGCTTTTAATAAAATGCTGATTTTCTTGCTCATTGGTGTGTTTACTTCTGCACGGCTGTTACGAACAGAGCGAATAATCTCAACAAGCAGTTTCATATCATTTGCAGCTTTCTCATCTGTGAATGCCTGATTTACTTCTGGCCAGTCCGCAACGGTAATCGATTCGCCAGCATGCGGAAGGTTTTGCCAGATTTCTTCTGTGATAAATGGCATAAATGGATGTAATAAACGCATTGTATTATCAAGCACGTACGCTAAAATAGAGCGAGTTGTTAGTTTTGCCGCTTCATCATCACCGTATAATGGAAGCTTCGCCATCTCAATATACCAGTCACAGAAATCATCCCAGATAAAGTTATAAAGGACTCTTCCTACTTCTCCAAACTCATAGCGTTCAGATAGACGTGTCACTGTTTCAATTGTTTCGTTCAATCTCGTTAAGATCCACTTATCCGCAACTGATTTTTCACCTGATAAATCAATCTCATCATACGTTAAACCATCCATGTTCATTAACGCAAAACGGGAAGCATTCCAAATCTTATTCGCAAAGTTCCAAGTAGACTCTACTTTTTCAATACTGAAACGTAAATCCTGACCTGGTGAACTTCCTGTTGATAAGAAATAACGTAAGGAGTCTGCACCATACTTAGCAATTACATCCATAGGATCGACACCGTTTCCTAAAGACTTACTCATTTTGCGACCTTGTTCATCCCGAACAAGTCCATGAATTAATACATCTTTAAATGGTCTTTCCCCAGTAAACTCAAGACCTTGGAAAATCATGCGAGATACCCAGAAGAAAATAATATCATATCCAGTTACTAAAGCAGCAGTAGGATAATAGCGCTTATAGTCTTCTGCCTCTGTATTTGGCCAGTTCAATGTAGAGAATGGCCATAACGCTGAACTGAACCATGTATCTAATACGTCTGTCTCTTGTGTCCAATTTTCTATATCTGCTGGTGCTTCATGATTTACATAAACTTCACCTGTTTCTTTATGATACCAAGCAGGAATACGATGTCCCCACCAAAGCTGACGAGAAATACACCAATCACGAATATTTTCCATCCAGCGCATATATGTGTTTTCAAAGCGATTTGGAACAAAGTTAACTTTTTGATCCTCTTTATCTTGCAAGGCGATTGCCTCATCAGCCAATGGCTGCATTTTAACGAACCATTGGGTAGATAGATATGGCTCTACTACTGCCCCACTTCGCTCAGAATGACCAACAGAATGCATATGCTCTTCGATTTTGAATAAAACACCCATTTCTTGTAAATCTTTGACGATTTGTTTACGACACTCGAAACGGTCCATTCCTTCATATTTACCAGCACGCTCATTCATTGTACCGTCTTCGTTCATTACCAGGATTCTTTCTAAATTATGACGGTTTCCAACTTCAAAATCATTAGGATCATGGGCTGGAGTCATTTTAACAGCGCCTGAACCAAAGTCCATTTCCACATAATCATCCGCAACAATCGGAATTTCTCTTCCTACAATCGGTAAAACTACTTTCTTACCAATTAAATGCTGGTATCTTTCATCTTTAGGATGAACAGCAACACCTGAATCGCCTAACATTGTTTCTGGACGAGTTGTCGCTACTTCAATATAACCAGATCCATCTGCTAAAGGATATTTCATATGATAAAAGGCACCTTGTACATCCTTATAGATTACCTCAATATCAGAGAGCGCTGTTTTGGTAGCTGGGTCCCAGTTGATAATGTATTCTCCGCGGTAGATAAGCCCTTTATTATATAAAGAAACGAATACTTCACGAACTGCTTTGGATAGCCCTTCATCTAATGTGAATCTTTCACGAGAATAATCTAATCCTAGACCTAATTTAGACCATTGGGCACGAATGTGACTTGCATATTCCTCTTTCCATTTCCATGTTTCTTCTACAAATTTTTCACGGCCAAGATCATATCTGCTAATATTTTGGGCGCGCAGCTTTTCTTCTACTTTTGCTTGGGTAGCAATACCGGCGTGGTCCATTCCAGGTAACCATAGTACATCATAGCCTTGCATTCTTTTCATTCTTGTCAATATATCTTGTAATGTTGTATCCCATGCATGCCCTAAATGCAGTTTACCTGTTACATTTGGAGGCGGGATTACGATTGTATAAGGCTTTTTTCCTTCATCTGGCTTTGCCTCAAAAAATTTGCCTTCTAACCACCAATCATAGCGACCCTTTTCAATACTTGCTGGATCATACTTTGTCGGCATGGAGATTTCTTTCATTTCCATCCTAATTTCCTCCTTATCCTGTTCCTTTGTACTTTTTTTAAAAGCAAATAAAAAAACTCCACTCGTCTTAAAAGGACGAATGGAGTTTGTTCGCGGTACCACCTTTTTTCCAATACAAAATAGGTATTGGCTCTTTAAAAGATGATATCGGATACTGTCCGTCTTTTACTAATAAGCACACCGTTCGCAAAAGAAGCTCGAGGGCTACCTTCCAATGGGTTGAATAGAAATCTCACAGCAAATGATTTCCTCTCTTTGAAACAACTTACACTGTACTACTCCCTGTCATTGCTTTAATAATTTATTTTATATATGCTATACTACCGAAAATAACTTAATCTCGTCAATAAGGATTGCCTAAATTTTTTAATTTTATTCATTTCCTTTTTTTGTTTGTCTTTACTTTATGAACACGAGAAAAAATGGTGACAATTATAGTACCCAATAATAATAGACCCAAGTTTTTTAATCCTGGGTCTCTGCTTGTTCCGCAGCATCCTGCTGTGCTTTTTTTTGTCTTTCTATCTCATCCACCCGCATGACAACATATTCGGTATTTTTTAAAAGCCAATATTGTTTAAGCAGCTTTTGAACATATTTCCGTTCATTAATGTCTTTCTTATTTGCTTTCATATACTTCTCACAAACTCGAATAACGGGGCCAGGATGAGCTAAATAACTTAAAAATAATAGCATTTCATCGTATTTTAACGGATTATGCTTAAAGTACGTATATAGCCACTCAATGCATTCATCATTCTGCTTCGGTCCTGTTTTTAAGGAGCGTGAGAGAAATGGAAGTAAATCATGACTTGCCGTTCCATACCTAGCTTTTTCAAAATTAGTAAAGTAACCATATCCTCTATCATCATAAAGAAAATGCTCTGATGACAGTTTCCCATGAATAATGGAGACTCTTGCCTTTTCATCTTCTTTCGTTTCCTCATACCATTCTTTTAGCTTTGTTTCCGAATAGATCAACGCCTGCCGAATGTCATGGTAATACAGACAGAACATTAATTCAAATGGTGACATATACTCTTTATTTTCACATAGCTCAATAAAACCATTTAAAAACTCTTGTTCTTTTTCAATATCTAACTGTGTATTTTCAAAATGCTCCTGTCGATCTTCCTTCTCAATTTTCACTTCTTTCGAAGATAAGATATGAAGTCGTGCAAGCTCGCGAAACATTTGCTGATGCTTCCTGGAATAATTCTCTCTTTCCTCATTTGGTAACCATGGCATTAAGTAAAACAGCTTATTGTCATAAAAAATAGCGTATCTTCCATCCACAGCTGGATAGATCGGGACAATCCGATTATATCCTTTTTGATATAGCATTCGAATATGACGGGTGAAATCTGCACCTTGATGAGGATCCATTCGTTTCAAAGCAAAAGTTCCTTTACTACTGTAAATCTTCGCTACTTTTCCGAACTCCTCTACAAAATTCGGTTCGACTGCATATGGCTTCAAAATTGGTGTATACTTCTTTAATATATTTTGTTCATTCATATCCGCCCACACTTTCTCATAAAGTGAAACTGCCATCTTCTCCGTTTCTATCGATGGTTAGTTGACGATTCGGGCATTTACCATATATTCGATTAACAATCGACTCTATTTTGTTTTCCTCCCCAATTCCTTTCACTCTCTTACTGTTTAAACTTCAAGAGCAAAAGACGGTTGAAAAGCCAAGAAAAACAGTCAAGCAGGATTTTCTCCTGCCTGCTGTTTGTGCCCTATTTCTCTACAAAATTCCTGGGAATATACAAAACTTGCCCCTCATAGATATCTTGATTTGCTTCCATGCGATTTTCTTTTAACAATGCATGGATATTTACATTATATCGGTCACTTAATTTTTCTAATGTATCGCCTTGCTGTACAATACAAACTTTCACTTTTGTATGCTTCTCTTCTTCTTTTCTAGCAAAAAATTCTGTAAAAGTAAGAGACTTTGTTTTATTAAAGAAGCCTTTCTTCTTTTTAGGCTCCTCATTAGGAGAAGAAGATGATTCTTCTAGTTCCTCTTCTTCCAAAACAACCTCTTCTTGCTTTACTTCAGTGGAGGATTCGTGATCTGGTTTTTGAAAGACTTCTTCTGCAGAAAATACTTTTTCTTCACTCCGTAATATGGAAACTTTCATCTCTGGCTCTGCAGGAGTAGTCTCATCCTCCTTTCTAACTGCCTCAGAAAAATAAGGGATCTTTGTATGTTCGTTTGTGCTCCATTCATCCTCCTCTTCTGGAGTCTTTCTAACCTCTAACTCGAAGGAAGAGTATAAGTCATCCTCTGTTTCCTTCTCTTCACGCAATTCTTCTAGTAAGGGACTAACAATTTGAAATGGACTAACCGCAATTTCAACAGGTTCTTCTATGGAATCAGTTAAAACGTCCTCCTCCTCTTCCTTCGAATGATCCCGTACTAGTTCCACTTCTTCTGCCTTCTCTTCCACTATTTCTGCCTCTTTTTCCGTATGCCGTGCTACTTCCAACTCTTCTTCTATTTCCTCCGCTATATCTTCCTCCACTTCTTCAGCAGCCAAGCCAGAAATAGTTAAATCAGCCGTTAAATTTAAGCAGCTTCTTTCGGGAAAAACATAATCAAAAGTGTCAATCTCGATTTCCACATCATCAAGACTTGTCACTCTTTCAAGAGGAATCGTAATATCAACAGGGAAATGGTGTAAAAATTCACATACCCCTTCCTCTCTCTCCATTACAGAATGAACTAATTTAGGAGCCTTAAAAACCTCCTCCTCTTCTTGTTCCCCTTCATTGTAGCGCTTGTATTCACCACTAAGCTCTAAAGAGCCTTGAATGATAATATACTGATCGTTCTCTTGGATCGTTATATTGGGATCAAGTGAAATGGAAAGCAGATCTGCTACTTCCTGTCCTTTTTGAAACCAGACGGACTCTTCCAATGAAAACCGTAAAATAGACGAATTTTCTTGAGACAAAGCGACTCCTCCTCTCATTCCTTTCACGTGTATATCACTATTGTCTTTAAAAACTTATGATTATCTGTAACACTTTATGAATATTTCTTTTATTTGTTTGGCTAAGAAAGAATCGAATCTCAACAAAAAATCTTATTTTTCTGAATTTATACACCAAATTGTTAAAACTATTTATACTTCTAGCCGTTTTTTCCCATTATGGTCCGATATAATAAAAGAAGATTTTGTAAGTTAACAAAATTACTTAAATTGGAAATGCAGGAATTCTGCATTTTATTAAAGAGGAGGTTTTATGATGGCTTTTTCTGTGTTAATGTACCACGAAATAAGAAAAGAGGAAGATTTTCAAGCAGCAGAACTACATCCAATTGATGTCAAACAAGCATATAAGGATTTCTTGCCCTCTCCCCTTTTCATTACACTAGAAAAATTTGAACAACAAATGGAGTATTTATTTAACAATGGTTTCCACACTTTATCTTTAGAGGAAGTAAAGGCATATTATGAAGGAGGCAATTCCTTACCCGAAAAATCAATATTACTTACTTTTGATGACTGCTTTCAATCCATCAAAGAATATGCTTACCCGATTCTAAAAAAATATCAATTTCACGCAACAGCATTTGTGGTAACAGGTTGGCTGCATGATAACAAACGCATATTTGAAAAAGATAAATCTGTCTGTTTATCTACAAGTGACCTAGAGGAAATGAAAGACGTATTTGAATATGCCAATCACACACATCAAATGCATATACGTACAAGTGAGTCAGAAAGTCTATTAATGACTTCTAGTAAAGAAACTTTTGCCAAAGATCTAGACGAATGCAACGAACATATTCTAATCAACCATAAAAATGTATTTGCCTATCCATTTGGCCTATTCAATGAATCCAATATACTCACTTTAAAAGAAAAAGAATTTAAACTTGCATTCACTTGTGAAAATGGTCACAATGATATGCGGAGTAATCCCCTTTTACTAAAAAGAAATGCCATTCCTTATTTAATAGACTTAGAGGCATTTAAGAAAATTGTAACCATTTAGGAGGAAGATGATGAAAAAAATATGGACACTATCCTTCATACTCGTTTTCGTTTTAATTACTGCTGCTTGTGAAAAGACAGCCACAACTAAAACAGATAATCCAGAAAATAACACGTCTGAAAAACCATCCAGTGAAGAACTAACTATCGGCATTTTGCCAGCAGAATCAGCAATACCAATTATTTTAGCAAAGGAAAATGGCTACTTTGATAAAGAAGGAATAAAGGTTTCCATCAAATCCTTCTCTGCTCCAACTGATCGAAATGTTGCCATCCAAGCGAATGAAGTAGACGGAACAATCGCAGATGTCATGACAGCAGCAGCTTTTATGGAAAATGGCATAAAGATGAAGATTACTTCTGATATAAGTGAAGATTTTAAAATACTATCCTCTCCAAACTCAGGAGTGACAGAGATGAAAGAGTTAGATGGAAAAAATGTTTCCCTTGTGCCGAATTTTATCTTGGAATATATTATGGATGATTTTGCAGCGAAAGAAGACTTCACTTATAATATCGTGGAAATCCCTTCTTTTTCTGGTCGTGCAGAAGCACTTATGGCAGACAAAGTGGATGGAGTTGTCTTTACAGAACCACAGGCTAGCATGCTAGTCAGCCAAGGTGCTCACCTTTTAGGAAGCTCAACAGATGCAGGAATTAAAGGAGGATCCATTCTATTTTCAGATGAACTAATATCCTCTAAACCAGCAGATATCAAAGCGTTTTATAAAGCTTATAATGAAGCTATTGACTATATGAACAATACAAAAGCAAAGGAATATGCTGATATATTAACTAAATACCAATTTCCTGAAGCTATGAGCAACTATTTAACAACAAAAGAGAGCTTTCCTTATGCAAGTGTAGTGCCAAAAAATTCCTTTGATTCCATTGTTCAATGGACAAAAGAGAAAGGGCAAATTAAAGAAAGCTATTCCTATGAAGATTTAACCGACTTTACTTTGTTGCCAAATTAAAAGGGACAATTTTTAGGAAAACAGAGCAGACTGAATACAAGTATACTTGATTTATTTTGATTACGGTTATTATCATAGTAGATTCTCCTTACTGCGTATTGATTGCATTGATACATGCAGCATATAGGAGAATCTTTTTATTTATACAAGCCCTAAAACGCTCCTATAAGAGTTGTGAGAAAACCAAGCCAAATGTATTCAATCTGCGGGTGATTTCCCCAGCCTACTTTCTTAAATTTAAATGGGGCAAATTATCCCCTTCCCCCTAAACTATATTTATCTCTTTTTACTTATAATTCCAAGGTGTCGTTTTTAATTCTAGTTTATCTAATAAAATAAATAGCAATGAACCAATACATCCTAAGGCTACAATTCCTGCGAACATTTCTTCATAATTCATTTTTGTCCAAGCGCTGATAATATAGTAGCCAATTCCATATGTCGTTGCATAGTTTTCGGCAAAAAATAAGGTTGCTAAACTAATCCCTATGCTGATTCTTATCCCCGTAAATATCGCTGGTAGTATTACTGGAAAAATTAAATAGATAAATTGCTGGAAAATAGATGCCCGATAGCCGTTCATCACTTTGAAATAGCTTGCTGGTATTTGTAAGACACCATCTCTGACAGACAAAATGATTTGAAAAATAATAATCCAAATAATTAACATGATTTTAGACTGGTTTCCTAGACCATACAAAATCATAAATATCGGTAAAAATGCTACTTTGGGAATTGGATATATATAATATAAAAATGGGGATAGCCAGGTATTAACTCGCTTATTTTTCCCTAAAATAATTCCCACTGGAATACCTATTACCAAAGAAATGAATAAAGCAATGAAAATTCTTAACAAACTAGCTCCTGAATGAAGAAGCAATATATATTTTTCTTGCCACATATAAGTAACTGTTAAAAGCGGGGAGGGGATAGTGTGAGACTGGAGGAGAAAATAGACAGTATACCAAAATAAACCGACACTTATAAAACCTAAGAATAGTTGATTCACGATGATTTTTTTCATAATTTTGTTCATACATGTACCGCCGCTAATCTTTTTCGTACTTCAATACAAGCCTTATAGAAGGATAAATTGTCCTTTGCTCTCTCTACTCTAAATAGCGGATTTTCAATCGTCTCGATATCCCCATTATCTTGTAGCAATAAAATAAACTCCCCCAGAAGGACTGCCTCTTCAATATTATGCGTAACAAACAGTAACGTGGTCTGCCGTTTTTCCACCTGCTCAGCAATTAACTGTTGAATTTGTTCTTTTGTCATTTCATCTAATGTAGATGTTGGCTCATCCATTAACAACAAATCAGGTTTATTAATAAGTGTTCTTGCTAAAGCTACCCTTTGCTGCTGCCCTCCACTTAACTCCGTTGGATATTTACTCTCCATCCCACTTAACCCAACTTCTCTTATTAACGCTGTTACCCTATCCTTTATTTCCTGTTTCGCTTTTCTATTATCTAATTTTAAAGGCATTGAAATAGCATCAAATACATTTAACCAAGGAAAAAGGCCTAAATCTTGAAACATAAAGCCAATATCCTTTTGTGGATGCTGGATTCTCTTCCCATCCATTAATATTTCTCCTTCCGTTGGGTTTAAGAAACCAGCGAGAAGATGGAGAAGTGTACTTTTCCCCACTCCAGACTTACCAATTAAAGCATATGATTTGCCCTTTTCTAAATTCAAATTGATTTTATTTAAGATAGTAGTATGATCATACGTAAAACTAACGTCCTGCATCTTTACAAATGAATCCATGAAAAAATCCCTTCTTGTCCTATTAATAGTTGCATCATAACATACTATTTCCCTTCATAAAGTGGCAAAAAATCGACAGTTCTAGGTAATTTGAACGCATAGAAAGATGGGAACAACTAAAACAGCCTAAAATCCCGATAAATTGCCATGGGGATTTTAGGCTGTTTTATTTTGCTATAACTAATAAGTTATTTTACAGTTTTAATTTAAGCTTTCAACGTAGAAAAAGCTTGTTCAGCAGCAAGAATCGTATGCTCAATATCCTCATCCGATAATGCCGTAGATAAGAACATCCCTTCAAATTGAGAAGGAGGAAGAAATACGCCTTGTTCTAACATACTATTATAAAAGGCTGCAAAGTAATCTAGATTAGATGTTTTTGCACTTTCATAATCTTTTACATCTTCATTAGTAAAGAAGAAACCAATCATAGAGCCAGCACGATTTACTGTAAACGGAATTTCATATTTTGCAGCTGCTGCTTTTAAGCCTTCTTCTAAACGATCCGCTTTTCGGATAAACTCTTTATACGTATCTTTTGTTAATTGCGATATTGTTTCAAAACCTGCTGTCATTGCAAGTGGATTACCAGATAATGTACCAGCTTGGTATATCGGTCCGCTTGGCGCAATTTGGTTCATAATTTCTGCTTTTCCACCATATGCACCAACAGGTAATCCTCCTCCAATTACTTTTCCGAGACAAGTTATATCAGGGGTAATGCCAAAGTAACCCTGCGCGCATCCGTAGTCCACACGGAATCCTGTCATGACTTCATCAAAAATAAGTAATGCACCATATTCTGTTGTCACATCACGCAGTCCTTGCAGAAATCCTGGCTTTGGAGGAACAACTCCCATATTTCCCGCAACCGGCTCCGCAATAATAGCTGCAATGTCTTCCCCATACATAGAAAAGGCATATTTTACACTCTCTAAATCATTATAAGCAACTGTAATCGTATTTGCTGCAACACTTTCGGGCACTCCAGGACTATCTGGTAAACCAAGTGTGGCTACCCCAGATCCTGCTTTAATAAGCAAAGAATCGCCATGTCCATGATAACAGCCTTCAAATTTCAGAATTTTATTTCTACCCGTATAGCCGCGAGCTAAACGGATTGCACTCATTGTAGCCTCTGTGCCGGAGGAAACCATCCGAACGATTTCGATACTCGGCACACGTTCTTTTACAAGAGCAGCAAGCTCGTTTTCAATTAACGTTGGTGCTCCAAAACTAGTTCCTTTTTCAGCAACCTTTTTAATTCCCTCGACTACTCGATCATCAGCATGTCCTAAAATAAGCGGCCCCCATGATAAAACATAGTCAATATATTCATTGCCATCAATATCAAAGATTTTCGAGCCTTTCCCTGCCTCCATAAACACCGGGTTTCTTTTAACAGATTTAAAAGCACGGACCGGGCTATTTACCCCTCCTGGCATTAACTCTACTGCTTCTTTATATGCAGCTTCTGATTTTTGATAGGAACGCATTTAACTTTCCTCCTTTATTGTTCTTTTAACATACGTGCAACATCTTTAGCAAAATAGGTGATAATTAAATCTGCTCCAGCACGTTTCATACTAGTCATAGTTTCCATTATAATTCTATCTTCCTCAATCCAGCCATTTTGTGCCGCAGCTTTTACCATGCTGTATTCTCCACTTACATTATAGGTAACAATCGGCAAATTCCATTCATTTTTCATATCACGAACAATATCTAAATAAGGAAGACCTGGCTTAACAATAAGAAAATCTGCTCCTTCTGCCACATCACTTTCTGCTTCTCTAAATGCTTCCAGACGATTAGCGGGATCCATTTGATAGGCTTTGCGATCGCCAAATTGTGGGGTACTATCAGCAGCTTCACGGAATGGACCGTAAAAAGCAGAAGCATATTTTACAGCATAACTCATAATTGGTATATCAATGAATCCAGCTTCATCTAAACCTTTTCTAATAGCTGCTACAAAGCCATCCATCATATTAGAAGGAGCAATAATATCCGCTCCAGCTTCCGCTTGGCTGACCGCAGCCTTCACAAGCAATTCTAATGATTCATCATTAAGCACTCTTCCAGCTTCAATTACACCACAATGTCCGTGGCTAGTATATTCACATAAGCATGTATCTGCAATGACAATCATGTCCGGATAGTTGGCTTTAATATATTTGATACCTTCCTGAACAATACCATGATCGTGGAATGCTTGTGTTCCACATTCGTCTTTTTCCTTTGGAATACCGAATAATAACACAGATTTGATTCCCAGCGCCTGAACTTCATCCATTTCTTCCTTCAACCGATCAATTGAAAACTGATAAATGCCAGGCATAGAAGAAATTTCAGTCTTGCTATTTTCTTCTTCTGTAATAAAAATCGGATAAATTAAATCATCCAAATGTACATATGTTTCTTTCACTAATGCTCTCATATTAGCAGATTGTCTTAATCTGCGATGACGTTTAAATTCAACCATGGTCTTACCTCCAAATTATTTTGTTAAATACTGCACTAAATGTTCCAGAATACTATCAGTTGTATATGGTTTTGCTGTAATCGTTACATGCATCCCATAGCTGTGCAAAGTTTCTGTTGTGATTGGCCCAATGCTAATCACAATACACCTTTCCACCCTATCAATCAATTGATGTTTTTTGATGATTTGCATAAAATGATGGGCGGTGGAGGAACTGGTAAAAAGCAATACCTCTATATCATTCTTCTTTATTTCATCAACAAGCAGCTCTTCACTCTCTAGTGGGAAATACGTTTCATACAATATAGCTTCATCTACTTGTAAACATATTTTCTTTAATTGCTCTGCTAGAAATTCTCTTGATCTGTTTCCTTTTATAATTAAAACTCTCTGTTTTTTTTCCAGCACTGCTGCAAACTCTGTTGCAAACTGTTCAGCAACAAAATATGTCGGCATAAAATCTGCTTGATACCCATATTCCGCAATAGCAGCTGTCGTCTTTTCACCGATAACGGCTATTTGAGCAACAATGGTTAATTCTAATCTGTGCATTTCTTTAAAAAAAGCATCGACTCCATTACGGCTCGTAAAGACAAGCCAATCATATGCTTTATTTTTTAAAGAAGCAATTACTTCATCTGGAAGTTGCTTTTCTCGAAACGCGATTAATGGTACTTCAACTGGAATACCGCCTAAATCAATAATCTGCTTTGACAAGACACTCGCTTGTTTTTTTGATCGTGGGACGAGAATTTTTTTTCCAAGAAGCTGATTAGCCATCGATAATATTCTCCTCTTTCAATCGATCAATCAAGCCCTTTGCACCTTTGTCTGTTAAAATGGCTGCTGCTTGCTCCCCTACTTCTACTGGATTTTCCCCTGATACTTCTTCCTTATATATCTGTTTCCCATCAGGTGAAATAACTAATGCTGTTAATGACACTTCATTTTCTTTCACTTGTGCAAATCCTGCGATCGGAACTTGGCAGCCGCCTTCCATACGCTGTAAAAAGGCTCTTTCTGCATAAACAGTACGCGTCGTATCTTGGTTGGACAGCTTGCTTAGAAGTTCTAATACCTCTTTATCATCTTCACGGCATTCAATAGCAAGGGCACCTTGACCAACTGCCGGCAAGCAGACTTCAGGCTCTAAAAACTCTGTCACTACATCACTTGTCCATCCCATTCTCGCTAACCCAGCAGCAGCTAATATGATGGCATCATATTCTTCTGTTTCTAGCTTATTTAGACGGGTATCTATATTTCCGCGTATCCATTTGATTTCAAGGTCAGGACGAACTGCAAGTAATTGAGCACCTCTTCGCAAGCTGCTTGTCCCAATGACTGCCCCTTCTCTTAAATCTTTTAAAGAGATATGATTTTTACTAATCAAAGCATCTCGATAATCCTCACGCTCAGGAATACAGCCAATGGTTAATCCTTTTGGAAGCTCAGCCGGCATATCTTTCATACTGTGAACAGCAATATCAATTTCCTTATCCAGCATACTTTGCTCGATTTCTTTTACAAATAGCCCCTTTCCTCCAACCTTGGATAAAGTGACATCGAGCACAACATCTCCCTTTGTAACCACTTCCTTCACTTCAAATTCAAAAGAAGAATCTAATTTCTTCAGCTGATTAATTACCCAATTCGTCTGAGTAATGGCAAGCTTACTTTTCCTCGAACCAACAATTATTTTACGCATAAAAGTACCTCCAACATTTCCGTTATGTAGTCTTCCTTTTAATAATGAAAGGTGGAAAAATTACCTACTAACAAGAAATTAATTAACATAATTAAAAAACTAGCAATATTTAAGAGGGCAATATTTTTCCCCCTCATTTTTTGGGAAACTCGTAAATACAAAAAGCTGCTATAGACGAGTAACACAATAAAGGAGCTGATTATTTTCGGATCATACCAGAGAAAATCTGGTTTTTGAATAATGGCCCATTGCACCCCAAGAATTAAACCAATTAATAATAATGGTACACCAAACACACTTAATAAGTAAGATATATGTTCTAGTTTGGCTAAATCAGCGATCCGCATAACTCTCCTTCCCCATTTTTTCTGTTTCAATAAATCATATTGTATACAATAAAGAACAGAAAGAATAAAAGAGATCGTAAACATACCATAGGCTAAAAGGGCTGCTGTTACATGAATGAACAGTAACTCAGAAACAACCTGTTCCGCATGAGTTATCGCAGAATCGCGTGCAGGCGCAAAAGTATGTATTGCCATAACAATAAATCCGACAACATTAGTAAAAAACACAATAAAATCAATTTCCAACCACTTATTTATTACCAAAGAAAAGGTTACCAATACCCAAGAATAAAAGTATAGTCCTTCCATAATTGTGAGAATCGGAAACCTATTCATCTCCATTATATAGATAATTAGGAAAGATGATTGTAATATCCAGACAAATAAAAGTAACCAGAAAGCGACTCGATTTGCTCTCTGGTTATTATGCATAAAATCAAAAAAATATAATAGCACAGATAACGCATAAAGAATAATCGTGAATTCATGGAGCCTAGTCATAAAAATATCCTGCATCAACTCTTCCCCTTCGAACATAAAAGATCATAATACCAAGTTTTTTAACTTAATATAACTCTTATTTCTGTAACCCCATCTATATTTTAACCTAGGAAAAGGAAAGTGAAACTCTGCCCCGACAAAGTTTATTATCGGCTGATTAAAGGAAAGGAATCAAGTGCTTCATTCACACACAGGATAAGCCCTCCAATCATTATCACCATCACACTTGAATAGATGGCTGTGCAATTGGAGAAAATGCTTCTTTTTCTTCTTTCCTTCCTATATCGTTCACTTCTTTCGGTGCATCGGCTTCTAAATTAAAGATTTTCATAAATAGCTGCATCGATTGATCTGCATCAGGTTGAGCCGCTAATTCCTTCGCTTGAAGAATTGGATCTTTTAGCATTTGATTCACAATGCTCTTCGTATGCTTATTTAAAATCTTTCTTTCTCTTTCAGTAAGGTTAGGCAGTTTTCTATCTAGACTTTTCATTGTTTCACTTTGAATAGCAAGTGCCTTCTCACGAAGAGCAGAAATGACCGGCACCACCCCTAATAAGTGAAGCCATTGATTAAACTCGATAATTTCTGCCTCTATCATGATCATAATCTTTTCTGCTACTTTTTGTCGTTCTTGCAGATTTGCTTCTACAATTCCTTCCAAATCGTCAATATCATAAAGGAATACGCTATCTAACTCCGCGATTTCCGGATCTAAATCTCTTGGCACAGCAATATCAACCATGAATAGAGGATTTCCTTTACGAATTTTCTCCACAGCCTTCATCATTGCCTTTGTAATAACAAATGTATTGGATCCAGTTGAACTAATCACAATATCTGCATCTATTAATGCACATTGAAGTTCATTCATTGGTTTGGCCTGACCTTCGAAACGATGAGCAAGAACTTCCGCCTTCTCAAATGTGCGATTTATCACAGTTACGTTTTTTGCTCCATTGCTATACAGATTCTGAATAGCAAGCTCGCCCATCTTTCCTGCACCTAATATAAGGACATTCTTATTTAGCAAGGTCCCAAATATTTTTTTCGCCAATTCTACCGCAGCATAACTTACAGAGACAGCGTTCGCACCAATGTCTGTTTCTGTATGTGCTTTTTTCGCAAAGGTAATAGCTTGCTTAAATAACTGATTAAATACCGATCCAGTCGATTTAATGGATTGCGCTGTTAAGAAGCTAGTTCGTATCTGCCCTAAAATCTGTGTTTCTCCAACAACCATGGAATTTAAGCCACATGTCACTTGGAATAAATGGTTTAATGCACCATCTTGTTCATACACAAATAAATAAGGAACAAACTCTTCTTGTTCCAATTGAAACCACTCTGCTAAAAATTGTTTGATATAATAGCGACCAGTATGAAGCTGATCTACTACTGCATATATTTCCGTACGATTACATGTTGATATAATCACATTTTCTAAAATGCTTTTTTTATTTTGTAATTGATTCATAGCTTCCCCTATTTGCTCTGAATCAAATGTTAAACGTTCACGAATTTCTACTGGGGCCGTTTTAAAATTTAGTCCGACAGCTACTATATGCATTTCTTTATGACACCCCCAAAGTAAGTTAGTACCTAATTTTTCCTATCGAATATTTTTAAACCCTTTATATAAATGGATTAAATTATAATAATTATTAACATGTAGTTATTATAACAAAATCATTTCAAAAATGGGTAACAATTTGCCTATTAATTGTGAACAAATTGTGAATTCATATGGTAAGATATAGTATTGATAATAGAAAAAGAATTATACTTACGTTATTTACTATAATAGTTTGTACTTCTTTTGCAAAATTATCGTTATTTTATTCGTTTTTTTGTACAATATAGCACTTTACTCATTGTACAGTAACAAAAATCTTCTATGTATTCAAGCTTAGTTTTTTGGAAGTGGAGGAAATAATGAAAACACAAAAATGGTTCTCTGGTATCGTATTAATCGGTTTTGGAATTTATTTTATCTTAAAGGAATTTGATATTACTATTCTACCCAATCTGTATACTTGGCCAACCCTGTTAATTATCATTGGAATTGCTTTTCTTTTTCAAGGTTATGGGGGAAAGGATTATGGCGTCATTTTGCCAGGTGTGATTTTAACTGGCTTTGGTTTACACTTTCACTTAGTGAATAAACTTGCTATTTGGCCTGATCATACGGGCACTTTTATTCTGATTATCGCCCTTGGCTTTATTCTTCAAAATCATAAAACAGGTCATGGCTTATTAAATGGTCTTCTTTTTCTTTTGTTAGCTGTTCTTTTGCTCTTCTATCAAGAAATTCTTGGTTCGCTAACATTCTTAAAGATAAGTCCTCACACGTTAAATAATTTAATACCTATTTTATTCATTATCCTGGGGGGATATTATTTAGTTTCGAAAAAGGGGAAATAAAGATGTTCATACATAGTGCAGGGTGTCTTTCAGGAAAACTCACTGCCTGATTTCCTCTTCGCTTTCCGCGGGTCGGAAGTTCTATAGGCTGGCTAATCAGGAAAATATTTCATTTATACACAAATAAAAAAAGCGACTCACTTTTCAACCTTACTAGCTGATGTGAGTCGCTTTTTTTATTTATTAGCTAAATGCTCTAGTAATGACCAAACTTTATCTTTTCCTTCTCCAGTTTCAGAAGAAAATAGGATAAGGTAATCATCTGCACTTAGTCCTAATGTTTCTTTTGTTACCTTTAAATGTTTTTGCCATTGAGATTTTGATATTTTATCGGCTTTTGTCGCAATTACCACACATGGAATCCCATAATGCTTTAAAAAGTCGTACATTAAAATATCATCAGCAGTTGGCGGATGGCGAAGATCCGTAATTAAAACTACTGCTTTTAATTGTTCTCTTGAGGTGAAATACGTTTCCAGCATTTTTCCCCATGCTTCTCGTTCCTTTTTCGAAACTTTTGCATATCCATAACCAGGTACATCTACAAAGTGCATGATTTCATTAATTAAGTAAAAATTTAATGTTTGTGTTTTCCCTGGTTTCGAGGAAATGCGAGCTAACGCTTTTCGCCCAAGCATGCGATTAATGAAAGAAGATTTACCAACATTCGATCTACCCGCTAAAGCAAACTCTGGCAGATTTCCTTCCGGATATTGATTGGGTTTTACGGCACTAATTACTATTTCTGCTTGATTTACTTTCAAAGATTTACACTTCCGTTCAACGCGTGTTTTAATACTTCATCTACATGTGAAACAAGGATAAAGTCTAGTTCTTCTCTTACACTTTCAGGAACATCATCGATATCCTTCGCATTATCTTTCGGGATAATAATTGTCTTTAATCCAGCACGATGAGCACCAAGAGATTTTTCCTTTAATCCTCCAATTGGAAGAACACGGCCTCTCAATGTTACCTCTCCCGTCATTCCAACCTCTTTCTTGATTGGCTTTCCAGAAAGAGCAGAAACAAGTGCGGTTACCATGGTGATTCCTGCAGATGGACCATCCTTTGGAACAGCACCTTCTGGAACATGAATATGAATATCATATTTCTCATGGAAATTCGCATCAATGCCCAGTTCTTCCGATTTAGAACGTATATAGCTGAATGCCGCTTGGGCAGATTCCTTCATTACATCCCCTAATTTTCCCGTCAAGACTAATTTACCTTTTCCCGGTGCCAAGGATACTTCAATTTGCAAAGTATCACCGCCAACTGTAGTATAGGCAAGGCCAGTTGCTACGCCAACTTGATCCTCTTCCTCTGCTTGACCATAATGAAAAATTGGCTTACCTAGGAAATCCTCCACATTTTTAGCTGTAATAACGACTTTTTTCTTCTCAGCTGTTACAATCATTCTTGCTGTTTTGCGGCAAATTGTAGCTAATTGTCTTTCTAAAGTACGTACTCCCGCTTCTCTAGTATAGAGACGAACAATTTTCTGGAATCCATCTTCTCTAATTTGAAGCTGTGCTTTCGATAATCCATGATCTTTAATTTGTTTAGGCAATAGATGATCTTTCGCAATATGAATTTTCTCGATTTCTGTATATCCAGCTATCGAGATAATTTCCATTCTATCACGTAATGGACCAGGAATGGTAGCTAAATTATTAGCTGTTGCGATAAACATAACTTTCGATAAATCATAAGTTTCTTCAATATAATGATCACTGAAGTTATGGTTTTGTTCTGGATCTAGTACTTCTAGCATGGCCGAAGAAGGATCACCGCGGAAATCATTAGACATTTTATCAATCTCATCTAATAAAAATACTGGATTAATGGTTTCTGCTTTTTTCATTCCTTGAATGATTCTTCCTGGCATCGCTCCAACGTAAGTTCGTCTATGCCCTCTAATTTCTGATTCATCACGCACACCACCTAAAGAGATGCGGACAAAGTTACGATTTAAAGAACGAGCTATCGAACGAGCAAGACTTGTTTTCCCCACTCCAGGAGGTCCTGCAAGACAAAGAATGGGTCCTTTCAAAGAATTTGTCAGCTTTTGTACAGCTAAATACTCCAATACCCTTTCTTTTACCTTTTCTAAGCCATGGTGATCGTCATTAAGGATTTTTTCTGCCTTAATAAGATCCAAGTCATCCTCTGTTGCATTGGTCCATGGTAATGCCAAGAGCCAGTCAATATAATTGCGGATGACAGAACTTTCTGCAGAGGTGGAAGGAATTTTTTCATAGCGATCTAATTCTTTTAATGCTGTTACCTTTACATGGTCTGGCATACCAGCCTCTTCAATTTTTTCAAGCAGTGTACTGACTTCGCCAGTTTTGCCATCTTTGTCGCCTAATTCTTTTTGAATGGCTTTCATTTGTTCGCGTAAATAGTATTCCTTTTGTGTTCTTTCCATTGATTTCTTTACGCGCTGACCTATTTTCTTCTCGAGGTTTAACACCTCTTTTTCGTTTTGAATAATGTCGATAACATAATTCATTCTCTGCTTATTATTTAAAGTTTCTAAAATTTGCTGTTTTTCTTTTAATTTAATCGGTAGATGGGAAGCAATGATATCAGCCATTCTTCCAGGCTCTTCCATATCGGAAACAGCTGCATATGTTTCATGCGATATTTTTTTAGAAATTTTTATGTATTGCTCAAAATATTGAAGCATTGTTCTCATTAATGCTTCATCTTCTACGTCTTTGGTAGTTTCTTCTTCAAACAAACGTAGACTTGCAGCAAAATAACCATCTTCCTCTATCAATTCTTCTAATTCTGCTCTTTGTACCCCTTCAACAAGAACTCTAATTGTTCCATTTGGCAGCTTTAACATTTGCTTTACCTTTGTTAAAGTTCCCATTTTATATAGATCCTCTTCTTCAGGTTCATCTATATCCATATCTTTTTGCATTGTAAGAAAAATTAAATGGTCTTCTACCATTGCTTTTTCGAGAGCTTGCACTGACTTATCACGACCAACATCTAAATGAAGCACCATCGTTGGATAAACCAGCAAACCTCGAAGCGGCAGGAGGGGGACTACTGTTTTTTTATTTTCCTCCATCACGTTGCACCTCCAGCTTTAAAAATCTCTTTCCTTATATCGCCTATTTCTAATCATTATTTACCACATAGGCTCCCTTTGCATTCTAATGCTTTGTACAATTCTATCTTATTTATGAAAATGTGTCTATTAACTAGGGTTATTAGACAAGCCGTAAAAATAGAACTACTTTTCTCCCTCGATTTTTTTGCTGATCCTTATGGATATGGCTCCTTAAAGAAAGCAGAAAGATAAAAAGAGAAGATTGCAATTAAAAACAAGCCTTCCTTATTTAAAATGGCTTATTTAGACGATTTCCATTCAAGAAAAAAGACTGTTTTTATGCTTATACATATATATTCAATTATATAATAATAATTGGATTTATGAAAATATAGCCTTCATTTAGAGGGATCTTTCTGCACGAAATACATATAAAGCTCGTTTAGATTATTTTCCGCAAAAAAAAACGCCGACTAACTCTCCCTATACCGAATTAGCCGACCATGACAATGCTTTATTTAAGTAGCATTTTAGCTTAAAATTAGATACTATCTTTCTTTGATAATGCAATGGTGGAAGCTGGGATTGCTTCTTCTTTCCATTCTTCTTTAAGGAGCGCATTCTCCAACACTTCATTTAATGTTTGCACAGGTATAATGGTGATATCCTTTATTTCCTCTAATATCGCCTGCATATTTTCCTGCGGGATAATAACTTTTTGAACGCCCGCAGCTTTAGCAGCTTTCACCTTTGCAACAACTCCGCCAATAGGCTTCACTTTTCCGTGAATACTGATCTCACCAGTCATCGCTACTTGGCGATCAACAGGTTGCTTGTAGATCGCTGAATAAATCCCTGTAGCCATTGAAATGCCCGCAGAGGGTCCATCAATTGGTATACCGCCTGGAAAGTTTACATGGATATCAAATTGATCAGCGGGAACATCCATAGAACGTAAAACAGTAATGACATTTTCAATGGAACCCTTCGCCATACTTTTCCGTCTAATAGACTTGCCTTGTCCACCAATACTCTCTTCCTCGACAATTCCCGTAATATTTATGCTTCCTTTTCCATCTTTTGCTGGAATTACCGTTACTTCAATTTCCAACAGTGCCCCGATATTAGCACCATATACTGCTAGTCCATTAACCGCTCCAATAACGGAATGGTTATTAATTTTCCTTTCCATTCTTGGAGAAAGTTGACTAGAATGAATCACCCATTCTACTTCATCATCTTTTATAAAATCACGATTTTCTCCAATTGCTAGTCCAGCAGATATCTGGACCATATTAACAGCCTCTCTTCCATTTCTTGCATATTCAGAAAGTGTATCAAGGGCTTTCTCACTTATCCGTATCTTCACCTTATCAGCAGCTTTTTTGCCAATCTGAATCACTTCTTCTTTCGTTAATTCTCGAAAAAATACTTCCATACATCTTGAGCGAATTGCTGGAGGTATTTCGTTTGGCGTTCTTGTCGTTGCCCCTATTAACCGAAAATCAGCCGGAAGTCCATTTTTAAAAATATCATGTATATGAGAAGGAATTTGCGTATTCTCTTCATTGTAATAAGCACTTTCCAAAAAAACTTTTCTGTCTTCTAACACTTTTAGAAGCTTATTCATTTGTGTAGAATGTAATTCTCCGATTTCATCAATAAATAGAACACCACCATGTGCATTTGTAACAGCACCTTGTTTTGGCTGTGGGATTCCAGCTTGTCCCATGGCTCCAGCCCCTTGATAAATCGGATCGTGTACAGAACCGATTAATGGATCCGCTATCCCTCTTTCATCAAATCTAGCTGTCGTAGCATCTAATTCTACAAATACAGAGTTTGGTTTAAAGGGTGTCTTCTGATTTTTCTTCGCTTCTTCTAATACAAGCCTAGCTGCCGCTGTTTTTCCAACCCCTGGTGGTCCATAAATAATGACATGTTGGGGATTGGGTCCACAGAGAGCGGCTCTTAAAGCTTTGATTCCATCTTCTTGTCCCACAATATCTGAGAAGCTTGTTGGACGTACTTTTTCAGAAAGAGGTTCCGTTAATGATATGGCGCGCATCTTTCTTAATTGATCCATTTCTTTTTTTGATTCCCGATCAATCGAAACTTTTTGGGTTCTCTGGCTTTTTAATAAATTCCAGAAATATAGTCCGATGATAATTCCAAAGAATAGTTGTACAAATAAAGCAATCTCCGCCCAACTCATAAAAAAATTACCTCCTGAAATCTTGTTGTTTTAAAACTTCGCACATGTATTAGCTCAAGTTTCCTTCAATGGTTAGCGATATGTATCTATCCCTACAGCTTGGATGGGAAGGAATTTTTTTTAGACTGAATGCCTGCAATTAATTCGGCAGTCATATCAGTCTATAAATAAATTCTTCCATAAATACTATATACAAATTGTGCCTTGTCTATAAAAAATAGTATCTCCTTCCCTTTGTTGGAATAAACAAGATTTCATGGAAAAAATATATAGGAACGATAAGATAATTGATGATTAGAAATTGAGTATGATCTTGGAGGAATTGTTGCATCCTTCTACTTTCACCAAAAAAAAGAACCAATGATAGATATCATTGATTCTTTCTTGTAACTGTTGTTAAGCTGAAGTTTTTGTTTCTTTATCCACCACTGTTCCATCTTCTAGAACAAGCTTAGGTGAAGCATTATCCGTTACTGTTTCTTTCGTAATGACGCATTTAACAATGTCTTCTCTTGAAGGCAGGTCAAACATTACATCCAACATAATGCCTTCGATAATAGAACGTAATCCGCGTGCACCTGTTTTTCTTTCAATTGCTTTTTTTGCAATTTCTTTCAGTGCTTCTTCTTCAAATTCTAATTCGACATCATCTAATTCCATCATTTTCTTAAATTGTTTTACTAATGCATTTTTTGGTTTTGTTAATATTTCCATTAATGCTTCTTCGTCTAATTGACCAAGACTAGCAATAACTGGAAGACGCCCAATAAATTCAGGTATTAACCCAAAACGTAATAAATCTTCTGGAAGTACTTTAGATAATAAATCTTTATCTTCTATTTCAGCTTGTTTACCATCAGAACCAAATCCAATTACTTTTTGACCTAGGCGTCTTTTAATGATTGGTTCAATGCCATCAAATGCTCCACCACAAATAAAGAGAATATTCGTTGTGTCAATTTGAATGAATTCTTGATGAGGATGCTTTCTGCCACCTTGGGGTGGAACACTTGCTACGGTACCCTCTAGAATTTTTAATAATGCTTGCTGAACCCCTTCACCGGAAACATCACGTGTAATAGAAGGATTTTCAGATTTACGTGCTACTTTATCAATTTCGTCGATATAAATAATACCCTTTTCTGCTTTTTCTACATCATAATCTGCAGACTGGATTAATTTCAAAAGAATATTCTCGACATCTTCTCCTACATATCCAGCTTCTGTTAGACTAGTTGCATCTGCAATAGCAAATGGTACATTTAATATTCTTGCCAATGTTTGGGCAAGAAGTGTTTTACCGCTACCAGTTGGTCCGATTAACGCAATATTACTTTTTGATAATTCTACATCATCAATTTTACTATTTGAGTTAATACGTTTGTAATGATTATACACTGCAACAGAAAGAGCCTTTTTCGCTTGATCCTGTCCAATTACATATTCGTTAAGAATATCGCGAATTTCTGCTGGCTTTGGTACATCTTTAAATTCTACTTCTTCTTCTGTCCCTAATTCTTCTTCTACGATTTCTGTACATAGTTCTATACATTCGTCACAAATGTATACACCAGGTCCAGCAACTAATTTACGAACTTGATCCTGTGTCTTTCCGCAGAATGAACATTTTAGCTGGCCCTTTTCGTCATTAAATTTAAACATGCCTTCACCCCTTAAAACTTCTTTTTGTATATTTTTACCGTTACGGATTATTATTTGTTCAGAAACAAATTTTACTTTTTTCAACAGTTATGTATTGAATTGTATCACATGATAGTAATGTACAGGAAATAATACAACTCGGATTTGCAGTTCTCTATCATCCAATAACGGTAAAATGGATATACTTCTTTAATCATAACCAGATTTCGCTTCTTTAAATCTGGAAAATTATCTCTTATTTGATTGTATTCTCCTGTACGGTTAGAGTAACTTATTTTATAGTTACCCATATTATATGTTATTTAACACTAATATAAAACTAAGGCACGAAATAGTCGCGCCTTAGTTTTTTTACTTACTTCTATTATGCAACAGTTTTACTGTTTTCTACAAGGAAATCGATTGCTTTTCTCATTTTTATGTCCATTTGTAAGTTTTCAACGCCGCCTAGTGCTTGTTTAATTGCATCTACTGGCATATTGTACATTTGAGACATATTTTCAAGTTCAGCATTCACTTCTTCTTCTGTTACTTCGATGTTTTCTGCAGCAACGATTGCTTCAAGTGTTAAGTTTGAACGAACACGCTTCTCAGCGTCTTCTTTCATTTGATCTTTAAGTGCTGCTTCATCTTGTCCTGAGAATTGGAAGTATAGCTCAAGATTCATCCCTTGCATTTGTAAACGTTGTTCAAATTCACTCATCATGCGGTCAATTTCTGTATCAATCATTGCTGATGGAATATCCATTTTCGCATTTTCAGAAGCTTTTTCTACAACTGTATCACGAACTGTGTGCTCTGCTTGATGTTTTTTATCATTTTCTAAACGAGTTTTAATTTTTTCTTTTAATTCAGCTAATGTTTCTGCTTCTTCATCTACATCTTTAGCAAATTCATCATCTAATTCAGGAAGTTCTTTCCCTTTGATTTCGTGAACCGTTACTTTAAATGTAGCAGGCTTACCAGCTAAATCTTCAGCATGGTATTCTTCAGGGAATGTAACTTCAACTTCAGTTGATTCACCAGTTGCAACTCCCACTAATTTTTCTTCAAATCCAGGGATAAATTGACCTGAACCAAGTTCTAATGAGAAGTTCTCAGCAGTTCCACCTTCAAAAGCAACTCCATCTTGGAATCCTTCGAAGTCGATAACAACTGTATCTCCTAATTCAGCAGTTCCTTCTTCTTTTACTACTAATTCAGCTTGTTTTTCTTGCAATGCTTTAATTTCTGCTTCTACTTCTTCATCTGTAACTGTTGTTTCTACAGCAGGTACTTCTAACCCTTTGTATTCACCTAATGTTACTTCAGGTTTAACAGTAACAGTTGCTTTGAAAATTAAAGATTTTCCTTTTTCGATTTGTTCTACATCGATTTCAGGACGATCAACTGGCTCGATTCCAGTTTCATCAATTGCATTTGCATAAGCTTCTGGTAAAAGAATATCAATTGCATCTTGGTATAAAGACTCCACACCAAAGCGTTGTTCAAACATTCCACGTGGAATTCTACCTTTACGGAAACCTGGAATGTTTACTTGCTTAACTACTTTTTTAAATGCTAAATCTAAACCTTCGTTTAGTTTTTCTGCATCTAATTCAATTGTAAGAACACCGCGGTTCCCTTCTAAAACTTCCCATTTAGCTGACATACTATAAATTCCCTCCAACAATCTATTCTACTTTTTCATTACTTCTACTAATGTATAGATTAACTTCTTTATTCTTGTTTGGCTACTATTTCTATCGAAACAGAAAGAACCTCCTAATGGGAAAAAAGTTATCTAGTAAGAAATATGCATCTTCGCATTTTCTAAATGCAACCATTACATTATATCATAGGTTCTAGTTGTTTCAACATCCTTGCCTAAATATTAGGATAAGAAATTTGCTCCAACTGATAAATAAACGTTTTTGCTTGTTCAAATTCAGTCTCATCTAGTTCATATAATACAAATATTTCTTCCTCATCCTCTTGGCCAAAATATTGATTTACAACTGCATGATAAGCCGCAGCCCATGTTTCATCCTTGTATTCTTCTAGTGCAAATGGGTAAAGCAAAAACATTTGTCGATCAATTAACATTTTAATATTTTCAAATAAAATAGGGTTATTACTTTCCACATAATCAACAAGAATAGTAATAATTTTCTTATATTGTTCCTGTTCCTTCATATCCTTTAGTGCTGTTGGTTGTATGACAATCTTTCGGTCAAACTTCTGAATTTCTATTTCTTTTTCATATTCTTGCTCTCTTAAAATATTGATTAGCATCGTTTTTAAAAAAGGATTTTTCTCCATATCAAGAAGATACTGCTTTACTTCTTCTATATATGCACGAATATTTTGGCTGGACATTTTAGCTATTTGCAGCATTTCTTCCTGTGGATCACTTAAGTTCATTAAGCTATTATTTATGTCTTCAGATTCCTCTTCTCGATAATCATCTGTTTGCGACTGGGATGCAGACTCAGCCATTTTTCTACTAAATAAAAGCATTTTAGAGAAATGCTCTATTTTATTTGCTGGGATTTGGTGTTCTTCTAACAAACCTTCAATCGTAGTAACTATTTCTTCATATTCATGTAACTGGACCAGAATCATAATATACAATTCAAGTACATGAATATAGTCCCCGTCATCTTGTTTCAGTGTTTCTTTCGCTAGATGTTTTGCCTGTTCCAACAATCCTAATTCATAGTAAGCGAGAATGAGTCCAATGTTTATGTCACGATGAAATGGATTTCGCTCTTTTGCTTCTTCTAAAAATAAAATAGCCTCTTTGAATTGCTTTTCTTGAATTGCATCTAGTCCTTTTTGCAATAACCGTTTTTCTAAATCGGGAAAAAAAACAACGTTATCCTTTTTTTCCTGCTCCCGTTTCTTCATTCTTTTAACCGCCTATACATATTCTATTTGTTGCTAGTGTAGCTTTTTTTTCTCTCAGATGCAACTTGACTCTTCCATAATGTGGTTGCAGTAATTTTTTCAATCTACAAATAACCATAAAGCAAAAGGAAAGACCCTTAGAAAATAATAATGTGATCTCCTAAGGGTCCTATCTATTTCATTCGATTACTTTGAAATGGTTTTATTTTCGTATTCTGCTATTTTATCACTATATTGAAGGGTGATTTCGATTTCATCCCAGCCGTTAATCAACATTTTTTTCCAATATGGATGAATAGAAAATGATGTGGAGAACCCTTGGTCATCCTCTACCGTTTCATCTTCAAGATTTATATCAAGAAAATAGGGTTGACTTTGGGCAGCTTTTAAAAGATATTCTACTTCGTCTGTCTGCAATTGAATAGGAAGCATCCCATTTTTCAAACAGTTTTGATAAAAGATATCTGCAAAAGAGGGAGCAATAACAACGGAAAAGCCAAAATCCTGCAATGCCCATGGTGCATGCTCTCTTGACGATCCACATCCAAAGTTTTTATTCGCAATTAAAATAGAGGCTCCTTGATTTTCAGGTTGATTCAGTTCAAATTCAGGATTCGGTTCGCCATTTTTCAAATAGCGCCAATCAAAAAACGCAAATCTACCAAATCCAGTCTTTTCGATACGCTTCAAAAATTGTTTAGGGATAATTTGATCTGTATCCACATTTACTCGATCCATTGCTACTGCTTTATCATAAAGCTTCTTAAAACCACTCATAAGAGACTCCTCCTTTACACTGTTGCTTGTAATTCTGCATTCATTTTGCGAATATCAACAAATCGCCCATTTAACGCTGCTACTGCTGCCATTGCAGGACTGACTAAATGGGTTCTAGCACCAGCTCCTTGCCTTCCCTCAAAATTACGATTAGAAGTGGAAGCACAATGCTCACCGCTTGGAACTACATCGTTATTCATGCTTAAGCACATACTGCATCCTGCATCCCGCCACTCAAACCCTGCTTCAACAAACAGTTTATCTAGGCCTTCTGCTTCTGCCTGTTTTTTAACTTGCTGTGAACCTGGTACAACTAGTGCTCTTACTCCTGGAAAAACTTTTTGTCCTTTAATCACCGATGCAGCTTGTCTTAAATCTTCTATTCTTGAATTCGTACAAGAACCAATAAACACATGCTGTATCTCGATATCGGTGATCGCCATTCCTTCTTTTAGACCCATATATTGAAGGGCACTATGTAAAGCGCGGCGATCCGTTTCCTCTTGGTAAGAATCTGCTGTTGGAATCTTTTCGTCTACTTTAGCAGTCATAGATGGATTGGTACCCCAGCTTACCATTGGCGCAATATCATTGCCATCAATCGTGATAACTTTATCATAAATAGCATCCTCATCTGAAGCTAAATTACGCCATTCATGTACTGCTTCCTCCCAATTTTTTGGCGCGTGTTTTCTACCTTTTAAATAGGCAAAAGTCGTTTCATCTGGACAAATTAAGCCTGCACGCGCTCCGCCCTCAATAGACATATTACATATAGTCATTCTTTCTTCCATCGATAAATTGCGAATTACTTCCCCTGTATATTCAATAACGTGACCAGTTCCAAAGTTGACTCCATGCTTAGAAAGCACATAAAGAATAACATCTTTCGCATTTACACCAAATGCTAGCTTTCCATTGACCTCTACTTTTAATGTTTTTGGTCTTGTCTGCCATAATGTTTGCGTGGCGAGTACATGTTCTACCTCACTTGTGCCTATTCCAAATGCTAGCGCCCCAAACGCACCATGTGTTGATGTATGACTATCCCCACAGACGATTGTTTTACCTGGCTGTGTTAATCCAAGTTCCGGACCAATCACATGAACAATCCCTTGCTCCGGACTTTGCAGACCAGCTAATGGGATATCAAATTCTAAACAGTTCTTTTCTAATGTCGTCATTTGATTTAAGGCAACTTCGTCATCTATCTTAAAACGGTTAATCGTTGGCACATTATGATCCATTGTGGCAAACGTTCGGTCTGGCCTTCTCACTTTGCGATTTTTCATTCTTAATCCGGAAAATGCTTGTGGTGAGGTTACTTCATGGACAAGATGCAAATCAATATATAATAAATCCGGTTTTCCCTCTTCTCTATGTACTACATGTTTTTCCCAAATTTTATCGATAATGGATTTTCCCATTACTTTACCCTCCAATCCATATTTTTTCCCTGTTGTTGATTAAAGGGCTGTCAAAGTATTCTTTTGACAAGCCCTTTAACATTCTATTTCTCTCTAATATTAGTCCCTTATCCAATCACTGCCACTTTTGACGAACTGTGTTTTTTTATATGCCTGTTGTGCAGTTTTCACATAAATATGAGCTGTTCTCAAGGTGGTTTTCTATTTTTTTCAGCTAACTTGTTATCAGCCAAACTCATAATCCCACAGCATAACAGCAGCCTTTTTATATAACTTGTGTCACTTTAACAAGCTGATGAATTTCTTTCTCTACTGCTTCCACCATCGCAGTTGTCGAAACAATTTTACAATTCGGTGAAAGTATATCTCTTGTTCTATAACCTTGATTTAGAACATTATTTACCGCCTCTTCTATAATCGCAGCTTCTTTCTCCATTTGAAAAGATAATCGCAGCATCATACTTACAGATAAAATTGTCGCAAGGGGATTAGCGATATTTTCTCCGGCAATATCTGGAGCAGATCCGTGGATCGGTTCATAAAGATATGGTCCATCTGCTGACATGCTGCTAGATGCCAGCATTCCTAATGACCCTGTTAAAACAGATGCTTCATCGCTTAAGATATCGCCAAACATATTTTCTGTGACAATCACATCAAATTGTTTTGGATTTCGAACAAGCTGCATTGCTGCATTATCTACAAGCATATGTTCAAGCATAACATCTGGATATTTTTCCGCTATTTTGCTTGCGATTTCCCGCCATACTCTACTAGTCTCTAAAACATTTGCTTTATCAACAGATGTAACTTTTTTTGAACGCGTTTTAGCAATTTCAAATGCTTTCTCGATAACTCGCTCGATTTCTTCATTTTTGTATAATAGTGTATCTACAGCACCAGGTTTCCCATCGATAGTCGTTCGTTCGCTTGGCTTTCCAAAATAGATGCCGCCTGTCAATTCGCGGACAACAACCAAATCTACTCCTTCAATAATATCTGCTTTAAGGGGAGATGCTTCCGCCAAGCTTTCATAACAGGTTGTTGGACGAATATTTGCAAATAAGTTCAATTCTTTTCTTATTTTTAATAGCCCTTGCTCTGGACGTTTTTCAACAGGAAGCGCATCCCATTTCGGTCCCCCTACTGCCCCTAAAAGAATTGCATCACTATTTTTACAAATGGCAATCGTCTCATTAGGCAATGGCGTACCTGTTTTATCTGTCGCGCATCCACCAATATCTGCGAATGTAATTTCATACTGATGACTAAATAATGTCTCTATTGTTTGCAATATCTTTATAGCGCCTGCTACTATTTCAGGTCCAATTCCATCACCTGGCAATACGGCGATTCTTTTTTTCATTTCTACTCGCTCCCTATATCAAAGCTTGATGTTTTAGCCACGGAATCCTACACCTTTTCAAGAAATTGTTCTTTGGCAAGAATCCCTCTATTAATCGCATTTATATAGGCCTTTGCAGATGCTATTAATACATCTTGGTCTAAACCTCTTCCAGTACTTTCTTTTTCGTCATATTGAACTCTGACAAATACTTGAGCTAACGCATCTCTGCCAGCACCCAGTGACTGAATACGATAATCTTCCAATTGCACTTGGCCAGATATAGACATTTCCAATGTGTTATATAATGCTTCAACACTTCCAGAACCAGTGCCATGTTGAATAATCAGTTCATTTTTCGGACCGGAAATTTTCACTGTTGCATCTGCTTCATTATCATTTTTATGTTGAACCTTTACGTCCACTAACTCATAATATTTCTCTTCTTTAGCCAGCTTTTTCTCTAATACAATAGCAATAATGTCTTCATCAGAAATTTCTTTTTTATGGTCTGCTAAATCCTTGAATGCCATAAAAAGATCTTTCACATCTTCCTCATTCACTCCCAGCCCTAGTTCATTCAGCTTTGTTTTGAATGCATGGCTGCCTGAATGTTTCCCAAGAACCATATTATTGTTATTTACATTGCCTACAAGCTCCGGAGAAATAATTTCATAAGTCGTTTTCTCCTTAAGAACACCATCCTGATGAATACCAGATTCGTGAGCAAAAGCATTGCGACCAACAATTGCTTTATTTCCAGGAACTAGCATACCGGTTAATTCACTAACAAGTCCGCTTGTTCTACTAATTTCTTTTAAATTAATTCTTGTCTTTTCTTGATAATGATCATTTCTAATATGAAGCGCTACCACAATTTCCTCCATAGAAGCATTGCCAGCACGCTCTCCGATACCATTAATCGTACATTCTACTTGTGTTGCCCCATTTTCGATAGCTGCCAATGAGTTTGCTGTTGCCATCCCTAAATCATCATGACAATGAGTAGAGAGAGAAACTTTGTCAATAGACGGCACATTATTTTTTAAATATTGAAAAACTTCTCCATATTCGTTGGGTGTTATATAGCCTACTGTGTCTGGAATATTAATAATCCGCGCTCCTGCTTGAATAACTTCTTCTATTATTTCTGCTAAAAAAGGCAATTCTGTCCGACATGCATCCTCTGCACTCCATTGAATAACTGGGAATCTTTCGGCTGCATACTTTACAGCTGAAACCGCTCTTTCAATCACTTGCTCTTTCGAAAGTTTTAGCTTATATTCCCGATGGATGGGACTTGTTGCTAAAAATATATGAATTCTCGGTTCTGCTCCGTCTTTTAATGCTTCCCAAGCAGCATCGATATCGGATGTTACTGCTCTTGCTAGACCAGTAACAGAGCTATTTTTAATAGTGCGTGAAATTTGTTGAACAGATTGAAAATCACCTTTAGAGGCAGCAGGAAAGCCTGCCTCTATAATATCTACATTCAATTTTTCTAACTGTTCAGCAATAACTAGCTTCTCAGCCAAATTTAAATTTACGCCGGGAGATTGTTCCCCATCTCTCAATGTCGTATCAAATATCTTAATTTTTGCCACTACCAACCACTTCTTTCTTTCGCGAGCTTTTAACAAATGGCATCATTGCACGCAATTCTTTCCCAACCTTCTCGATTAGATGCTCGCTCTCTCTATCATTAATTGCGTTGAATACTGGTCTATTCGCTTGATTTTCAAGAATCCATCCTTTTGCAAATTTTCCTTCTTGAATATCTGTAAGGACAGCTTTCATTTCTTTTTTCACCTCATCTGTAACAATACGTGGTCCTGTTACAAAATCGCCCCACTGTGCTGTATCGGATATAGAATATCTCATTCCCGCCATTCCATCTTCATACATCAAGTCAACAATTAATTTCAACTCATGTAAACATTCAAAATATGCTAATTCTGGTTGATATCCAGCTTCTACTAATGTTTCAAAGCCTGCTTTTACTAGTGCTGTCAGCCCTCCACATAAAACCGCTTGTTCACCAAAAAGATCTGTTTCTGTTTCTTCTTTGAACGTTGTTTCCAGCGCACCTGCACGTAATGCCCCAATCGCTTTTGCGTAAGCAAGTGCAAGCTCTCTCGCCTCACCAGTTACATCTTGATAGATTGCAAATAATGCTGGAACTCCTGCTTCTTGTTCATATGTTCTTCTTACTAGGTGACCTGGACCTTTAGGAGCAACTAATAGTACATCACTCTCACTTGGTGGGACAATTTGATTAAAATGAATATTAAATCCATGGGCAAACATTAAAGCTTGATTTGTTAAGTTAGGTTTAATTTCTTCATTATATACTTTTGTTTGTAATTCATCTGGAAGCAAAATCATCACAATATCAGCCTTAGCTGTTGCTTCTCCAACTGGGAATACGTCAAATCCGTCTTCCACTGCTTTATTCCATGAATTCCCTTTTCTTAACCCGATGATTACTGAAACACCACTATCCTTCATATTTAGAGCATGTGCGTGGCCTTGTGATCCATAACCAATCACTGCAACTGTTTTCCCGTTAAAATATCCTAAATTTGCGTCTCCGTTATAATACATTTTTGCCATAATTAATCTCCCTTTCGTCTGTAAAATTAGATTTATTTAATATTAGAATTAAACGATAGAATAGTTACTTTTATGAGCTGCTATTTTTTGAGAGCCACGAGGGAAGGCGGTTGTGCCTGTTCTAGCCAATTCTTTAATCCCATATGGTCTAAGCAGTTCAATAAAAGCTTCAATTTTAGATGATTCTCCTGTAATTTGAATAACGAGACTTTCTTTACTTACATCGATTACAGAAGCTCTAAATGGTTCAATTACAGAATATAATTCATGCCTTGTCTGCGGTGTTGCAAGTACTTTAATTAAAGCTAGCTCTCTTTGGACAATTGCTTGATCGGTGATATCCACCACTTTCAAAATATCAATCTGCTTATTTAGCTGTTTTGTGATTTGTTCAATGATGCCATCACTCTCAACATGCACCACACAAGTAATCCTTGAAATTCCTTCATGCTCCGTATGCCCTACCGATATACTTTCAATGTTGTAGTTTCGTTTTGAAAAAAGATTAGTAATTCGGTTTAACACACCAGATTTATTCATAACAGTTAGGCTAATTATTTTCTTCATGGCTTCATCCCTACCATTTCGTGTAATCCTTTACCTGGTGCAATCATTGGATAGACATTCTCATCTGGATCAATACGGAAATCCAATAATACGGGTTCTCTTATCGCTAACACTTCATCTAGAATATTAGCAGCTTCATCAACTGATGAGATCTGATATCCCTTTATTCCATATGCTTCTGCTAAAGCAACGAACGACGGTTGATAAGATTCTTTACTATGTGAAAAACGAGATTCATAGAAAATTTCTTGCCACTGTCTTACCATACCCAACGCCCGATTATTAAAGATAATAATCTTGATTGGTAAATTCAATTCTCTTATTAAGGCAAGCTCTTGACTGCACATTTGGAAGCCGCCATCCCCGCTGATTGCAAGCACTGTTGCTTTTGGATCGGCTAATTGCGCTCCAATACTGGATGGAAGACCAAATCCCATTGTTCCTAAACCTCCAGATGTTACCCATCGATTGGATTCTTTAAAATGATAGTATTGCGCTGCCCACATCTGATGCTGTCCAACATCTGTTGTAACAATCGCTTCCCCTTTTGTTTTTTCAAAGAGCATCTCCAATACTTGCTGCGGTTTTAGAAGATCGGATTCTTTGTAATAATATGGATACTCATTTTTCCAATTTTCAATCTTTTCTAACCATTCTTTATGGTCTGATTGCAAGCCTTTTTGCTTTATTAACATAGTTAATGCTTCTTTCGCATCTGCAACAATTGGAATTTTCGTTGGGATAATTTTGCCGATTTCTGCTGGATCAATATCAATATGGGCTTTAATAGCATTTGGTGCAAAATGGACTAGATTTCCTGTTAATCGATCATCAAATCTTGCTCCGACATTGATTAACAAATCTGCCTCATATAAGGCCATATTAGCGGCATAACACCCATGCATTCCTCCCATCCCAACAAACAACTTATTATCAGCTGGAAAACCGCCTAATCCAAGAAGCGTGTGTACAACTGGAATTTGTTGTTGTTCTGCGTATTCCAGTAATTCTGCACTCGCTTTTGCAAAATTGACACCAGCACCTGCCAAAATTACTGGTTTTTTTGCAGCACTTACAGCTTCTGTTAATTTTCGAATCTGCAAGTAATTCGGCTGTGTCTTTGGCTGATAACCAGGAAGCTCAATATCCTGTTCAGCAGGAACATCCGAAATGGTTGCAGCAATATCCTTTGGAATATCAATTAATACAGGACCAGGTCTTCCACTTGTCGCTATATAGAACGCCTCTTTAATGATTCGTGGAATATCTTCAAGGTTACGAACCTGACAATTATATTTTGTTATTGGGGTAGTGATCCCTAAAATGTCTGCTTCTTGAAAAGCATCTGTACCAATCACCCCTGTTGCTACCTGGCCTGTAAAGACAACTAGCGGTAATGAATCCATCATCGCATCGGCAAGCCCTGTTACAATATTAGTTGCCCCTGGACCTGATGTCGCAATGACTACTCCTGGTTTACCGGAAATTCTCGCATACCCTTCTGCTGCATGAATACCGCCTTGCTCATGTCTAGGTAGAACATGAAATATTTTCGAATCGTAGATCCTATCATAAATTGGTAAGACAGCTCCCCCTGGGTATCCGAAAATAAATTCTACATTTTCTTTCTCCAAAGCCTGCAATAAGAGATCAGCACCAGTTAACGGTTTCACTTGGGCCTTTGTATTTTCAAAGGCAGTCTCCTGTAACATTTGTATAACCTCCCTAAAATACTTTCCTTTTACTTCTTACTACTTTACATAAATACTACCAAGAAAGGCTTTGCTAATAAAAAAACCTTCCCACCTCCAATGATTACTAATGGTTTTTTAGTAAACAAAGGGGTGAAAAGGCATTTCCTTTCCACGGTACCACCCTCATTCATACACTAACGGATAAGTGTATGCACTTTATGAACGGTTCGTTCTCTTTTGATAACGAGTGGAAACACTCGGTTAGCTCTAATAGGGAGACCTTTCAAGCTAACACTCTGAGGTGAGTTCATTAACTATTGGTTCACCGATTTACACCAACCACCGGCTCTCTTTGGAATCCAAATAGAAAACTACTTATCCTCTTCATCGAATTACTATATTTACTATGTTAAACAAAGTCAGTTTGTCATGTTGTCTTTTGGATGTTTTTACAAGTTAAACATCTTGTGTTTTTCATTTATTGAGGTTATCTTACGCTGAATTTAAACAAGAGTCAACACCATTTTTGAGAATTATTTGATTATTTAAACAACAATCCACTAATCAGGAAACGCTTACATTATTGGTCTATAAAGAATGCCTGTACTTTTTAATCGTTCAAAAAATTTTTTAAAATTCTTTTTTTACTGAAAATATATCTACTTTCTTACATTTTCATTTTCCTATGGTGCTCATTATAATAAAATAATTCTTTCTTTTAAAGAAAAGTGTTAAAAAATCTAACATGGTATTTTCATTATGGAACCTTCTCCCTAAAAAAAGAAATGCAATCGTTCCCGAAGAAAGCGATTGCATTAGTGGGGTAAATTAAGATACAGCACAAATATCTTGAATCCACGATAAGCGGATTTGATACGTATTTTCTTTGTCATCTTTTAAATCAATCGTTTGATCGATGAGATTTAACTTCTGAACCTGTCCTTTAATTGTTTCTAATAATCCATTCTTATAATAGTTAATGACTATAAGCCTACTTCTTCCTAATTCCTTGAGAATCATGGTGCATATCTCCTTCTACATTTTTTATATTAATGTTCATCTATTCACATTATTTCATTTCTTGTTTATTTAACTTAAATCTATTATACACAATAATAGTAAGCGTTTTCAAGTAATTTACGTGATTTTCTGAACATTATTTTTCTTACTTCCATTATTACCTATTTTATTTCTCTTTATACCTTTGCAGGTAATTTCATCATCCTCTTTCCTGGAAATTTGTATCCTGAAGGGATTGGAAATTAAGCGCGAACAAACACTTAAATAGGAAAGAGCTATATCTTTTCAACTCTTACATTGTTTGTTAAAAAAGATAACTAATAAAGAGCTTATAAAAGGATTTAATAAAGGATATTTCTCCATCATTATTCTAAAATAAGATAGAAGTATTTTCTTTCCATTTGAAAAACTAACTTGTCAACAATAATAAAAAGGAATCTTTTTTGCCAAAGATATTTACCGTTTATTCTTTTCATAAGTGGGAATATATACTATATGCAAGAATTAATTGTTTAAAGGAGGAATAGGTATATGACAAAAAGTATTGTAGGTATATATGATTCTCCTGAAGCTACAGTAAATGCTATTGAGGAACTACTCTCTAAAGGATATTCACCAAATCATATTTCCGTTATTACAAGAAGTGAACAAACTGCATTAATCGAGCAAGAGACTAATGTAGACACTGCAAGTGGAATTGATGAAGTAGAACCCACATCTTTTTTAGATCGGTTAAAGACTTTCTTTTCCGATACTGATACAGAGCCATATGAAAAAGAGTTACAAGAAGGGAAATACATTGTTCTTCTTGATAATGACGCCGAATCAGAAGAAGAGAAGCTAAATAAATTAAACTTCGATAATAATGAAGTAGAAGTTATGCCATCTCAAACGATGAATACAACAGTAGAACGCAAAAAAGTATAAATAGAAAAAGAGGGTGGACTAAACCCTCTTTTTTTTGAGATTAAATTCACCTCTAACTTATTCCGTTATAGTCAAGCCTCTAATTATAAAAAAGTCAATGCTCCGTTCCAAAGGATTTCGTTATCTACTTTATATTAAGAAAAGTAGACCAGGAAGTAATTTCTTTTAATTAGGTGAAATTTATTCTTCTTGTACATAAAAATCCTTCAGTTACATTTAAAACTGGAGGTTATTTCAAGCACATTTAAAAATGCTTGGATAATAGAAAAAAGGATTCTGAATCGATGACCGAAGTCATGACAGAATCCTTAATTGGTACGTCCCAGGAGAGATTCGAACTCCCGACGCACTATTTACTCGATTTAGTTTCGCTTTATTAAAACGTTAATCTGTCGCTCACTGAACGGACACATATACCGGTCATTTGTCGAACTTTGACCGTATTAGAATACCATGTTAGGCGGTTATTTGTCTAGCCATCCCTCGAAAATACTCAACATTTCGCTTTTTCGGCTTAATTTCGTTTTTGACCGTATCGCTGTTAAGGTCGCCTGCTTCCAACTCGCAAATAAGTAATCGTCCATGCGTTTGACCTTGCGCTGTTTCGCTTTTAGTATCGTAGCATTCCACGCTTCAATGAACGGCGCTTCGTTATCTTCGATGACTACGGTAGGGTCCACGCTTGCTTTTGCTCGCAATAGAATTCCGTAATATTTATAAATAGACTCGGCGTTATGGAAGTATTTCACGATTGCGTTATATATTCCGCTAGGCAGCACGTTCTTTAATGCGTTTGGCTCCACCGCCGTATCTAATACGTAATTGCTTTTTAAAGGCTTAATAGAATTCGATGGTTCGTTTTCGGAATTGCTTGCCTCCGCCTTACTCTCCGTTGGCTTGTCGCTGCTTGCCCGATTGGACACGCTCGACTGGACATGTTGCTCCGCACCATTATTTCGCTCGCCTACCGCCGGCAATATCCGCAGTATGTTAGCGCCTTTGCCTCCGTTCACTTTCCGCGTTGTTGCCACCTTTTCGATGATTCCCAATTCCGCCAGCTTGTTAACGATGCGCCTTGCCGTCTTTTCGCTGCGATCGATTAACTCGCTGATAGTTGACGCTTTTAAGTGGCACGCTCCTGCAAACTTAACACAATAGCGAGCGATCATTTTCAGCGCCTTGCGATCCGTTTCGTTTAATTCGTATGTATGATTGCGTATATGTTCGTATACTGCGGCGTTTAATTGCGCGGTAGAATTGAACGTAGAATGTTCCGCTAAATAGTGCATAGAGCCGATTACTCCTTCCGTAATTTACTTATAACGTAAGTATAATTTACGGCGGGCGTATTTGTCAATTACGAATTGCGTAAACCTTCTATATAAGTTATAATTAAGGTAATACAAAACGGAAGGATTGATTGCGGTGGAATTGCGGTTACAAGAGTGGTTGAATGAGCGCGGAATTGAACAAAAAGAAGTCGTGGAGCGTACGGGCTTATCTACGCGTACAGTTAGCGAATTATGCACGAATAAAATGCAAAGAGTCCCACGCGAAGCAATCGGTAAAATCGCGCAGGAATTCGGCATTAAAGATGCCAACGAACTATTTAAGTTATAATTGCGTTAATCCGGCTCGATCACTTTAACGCCAATCACGTCCGACATATAAACACGATCTAGCGATTCATATTTGTCGAGCAACTTTATGCGGAAGTTCTTACCGACGGCATCTACGTAATGAACGCGACCGACCGCAACGGAAACATAACCATCATGCCAAGTCGTAAACTCGACCGGATAGTTATATTCCATTGCGTATTCAATTAACGAATCAAATTCCGCTTGCTGATATTCGTCAATGATCGGCTTATCTGTGCGGTACTCTTCCTCGTATATTGCGTCGCGTAATTCTTCGATTAGTTCCGGCAGCATTATCGAAGTCCATTTCTTTGTTCCTCGGTCTTTAATCACGCCTAACACCTCCGAAGGCTTTTTCGTCATTATAACCGAACGTAAGTTCGTAGTCAAGACGTCCGTGATTCACTTCGTAATAATAAATCATTTGCGCCACATCTTCCGGCGTAAGCCCACGTTCTTCTAATATCGCAATGAATTCCGACCAAGTCATCGTTACACCTCCCCGCTTGCTAATAGTTGCTCAACCGTTTGCCAATGGCGCCCATATATGCGCGAATGACGCTTCGTTAAGAAAGAATTATCGTATTGTTGCACGCGCTGACTTGCCGGCGGTAACGCACGCATCAAGAACGCATTTTGCCTACGCCCTCCAAACCGTGCCAGCACAATCGCATCGTACGCCTCGGTCCTCAACGCTAAGTCAACGTCGAATGCCGGTTTCAATTGCGCTTCCAGCCGTTCGAACACCTTGCGATTGTCATTAGCGAATAGGAACCAATTAATGCCTCCGCTGATTAAATCGTCGTCTAGGCCGTATCGCAATAAATCGAAATGATGAAATGCGAATATGCCAGCGAGTCGCCACTTCGGACCTTCGAGCACGATACGTTGCATTAGCGCTTTAAGGCCCCGCGTAAGGAATTGATGCGGTTCGTTAAATACGATGAATGCGCCGCCGTCGTTCGGATCCATTAACAACTTCGTCATAAATATTTTTAGCGTTATCCAATGAATCAACGTTTTCGCCGACAATGCGCCCAGCTTACGATTCGGCACGCGTAATATAACGACCTTGCCCTCGCGAATCCACTTTGCGAAATCAATATCCGCTGATGCTGGTTGCGCAAAAATACGGAACAACACATCGTCGCCAAGCATTTCGTCGAGCCGGTTGAGTATGGCGCTTGCTTTGCCGTCGATTGCTTTTTGACCGTCGCGTATTAACTTCGGGTTGCCCTTCGCATCTACGCCCCATTCTGACGTGTATTTAGCGATGAATTCCGCAGTTCTTACGTTACCTTGCTGTCGTAGTTCCCTCGCCTTTTCTGCGCGATATCCCTCGTCTTCGAGCAAGCGTTTAATTGCGAATAATGACCCGCCACTTGCCTTCGCAAATTCTCGCAAGATTGCACGCGATTGGCCCATCGATTCCATGTCGCCAAAGAAGTCGATTAATTCCTGCGCAAAACGATTCGCTCCATTAGCGCCAAGCTGCTCGACTATTTCCGTAAGGTCCATTGGCACGGGATATTCTGCGTCAGACAAATCGATATCTATTATGCGATCGGGCGGCAACGAATCTCGCACACCGTCGGCAAATCCGCGTTCGCCGTCTTCCATTATTGCGTCGATAACAAACGAAGCTATGCCGTGCTGCAATGCACCTTCAATGACGATATTTTTCGCTAATGTATCTTTACCCATTCGAGGCGCTCCGACTAACCCGTAACTGCGGAATGTTTTTATCGAGGTTGTTCGTCGGCAGTCCAATCTGATACTGGACGCCACGCACTTCGCTATGACCGACGAGTATCCCGTTTGTCTTACGGCGATTTACCGGCAAATCAGCGCCTTTTCGCGTTATGTTACATTCGCCTATACTAATGCGGATTCCTTCTATTTCGACATATTTTTGCGCTGGTTTATGTAGCATCACTTTTGGCAGGTCCGTTTCTACTCGGCGATTTGTTGCGAGTTCTTCTTCGTAACGTTGTTGCACGATTGCAGTCGGCATTTGTAGCGCTACTTTCGCCAGTTCATCGCATGATAGCAACGAAACGTCCCCGTCGGCTCTTGTTCGAGCGGAAAGGTGCAGCGTATTTAATTCGTCTAGTATTTCTTGCTTGCGCGCTTTCATGCGAACCTTAAACGGCACTAGTTCGTTATTGCCCGCTAATTAATATCCATATATTCACGTAGTTCTCTTTCGAATTGATCTTCTATAACTACACATTTAATAGTTGTTGCATTGTTTATATATTCCGCTGAATTAGTGTTTCTAACTAAATGCTCTGTTAATCTAGCGATAAAGTTTACAGAACATCCTATATACATTAATTCATCATTTTCGTAGATGTAGTAAACACCAGGAGTTCTATTAGGTAAGTTTCCAAATAATTTGTAACATCGATTATAAAGTTCTTTGTCATTCTTCCAGCAATCAACGGACCATCGACTAACATCAATTAAATACTCACTAGTTATTTCAACTCACTCCTTTTTGCATATAAAATATTTGCGTTATCAACCTAATGCAATATAAGACTCGCAACAAATAGTGATTTTCTATTTGGTGCAATGTATTAATTCTTTTTAAATAAGTCTTTTTATATTTATCTTTTTCATTAACGCTACAAGAGATAATAATCTACACAACAAAAGAGATTAACTTCATGCTAGTAGTTTGATACCTTCTTCTTTTCCGAGTAGCTTCCCTATATTAGTGTGTTTTTCTATTACTTGTTTTAATTTTTCTTTTATAGATTCTTCTTTCGCACGGAATCGCTGCCTATCCATCGGATCATTCACGACGTAAATTATTTTATCTTTACCGCGCCCAACCGACTTATACTCGATTGCAATTAATCCAACCGCCTCCAATACCGCATCGATAATCGGTAGCGTCGAATAACTAAGCTGAAATTTCTCAACGACGTTTGTACGCCCATTCCACGATTTTCCGAACGTATCTTTTTCTGCCTCATGATTTCGATAGCGTAATAAATACAAATAATATAACGTTGCCTTGTCGCCGATGTACGGATGATATAAGTCGAATACTTCGTGGTACATCATCGTAAAGCCGTCGCGCAATTCTCCGGTGCGGATATATGCGTTTGACATTCGTTATCACCTCCGATAAGTTATAGTAATAGTTGCGTAGATTTTAAGGCGAAATAACCTTATATTTACTATGACGTCTTAGAATCCAATTCCGCGCAATTTATTTTCGCCTTATATTCGGTTATACATTGCGTGAACTCTATCTCGCACATAAATACGAAAAATATTTACGCTACACTTTATATTAAGGGCGCAAATTAAACCTCGCGCAGGAATTACGCAAAATATTTTTCCGTGTTACTTGCGCTTCACAATATCCTATCCACTCGAATTGTAATTCCGTACACTTTTACGCAAAAAAAATAAGCGCCCGCAATGGACGCTCTTTTTCGTTATAAAAATCTCCGCAATTTCTCGGCGACTTCTTCCTTATCTAAATGTAAATAGCGCGATGTCACGCCTAAATCGCTGTGCCCTAGCGCATTAGAAATAACGGCAATGTTCGCGCCTTTATCTAGCAACGACTTCGCAAAGCCACGGCGTAGTGCATGCGGATTTATGTTGCGCAATCCGTATTCCTTTGCGTATTTATTTAGACGTTTTTGAATATTATTATTCGACGGACTTGTCGCCGTTATTGTTCCACGATTCGTTATAAATACATAATCGTTCTGCACTTTATACTCACGTTTAATTTTTTCGTTTTGCTTGATCAGCACCGCCAGCATTTTCGCCAATGTGTCGCCGAATGGTAAATACACTTGCCGGCCGTTTTTCACTATTTCGCCATCTATGCGTAACTGCTGCGTTTTAAAATCAACGTGTTTCGTTTCGAGATGCACAATCGTATGTATACGAATGCCTGTCTTAAACATCAACAACGCCGCAGTCGCATCGCGCAATTGAACGAAATCATTTAAGTCTAGCAACGAAAGCAGTACGCCTACCTCGTGCTCTGTTGCGCCTTCCTTAACGTTTGTGTCGACTTTTACGTTGACGGTTTTCCAAAACCTTTGCGTAATCCAACCGTTATCCATACAGCGCGTTAAGAACGCCTTAACGCATTTTAAGCGCGTCAATTTCGTTTGATTGCTGACGTTCATACTCGAAAGCCATACGTACAGACTTTCTGCGGTGATTTCTTCGACGAATTGTATTCGCGTTGCTTTGGCGAAATGTCTGACGTGGATATTGTAGTCGCTGATTGTTCGTTCACGATATCCGCTGACTTCCATTTGCTGCGTAATAATTTTAAGCGCCTGTTCGATCGAACGCCTTTTCGGTCGAGTGACCGGTGTACTGTTCGAAGGACTGACCGGCTTAGTATCGACAATGCTCCCCGAAAACAATCCGCTTAGGTCTTCTTCGACGATTAAACTCCGTTTTTTCCTCGTCATATGCAAAAAACGCCTCCTAATACGTGTATTATGCGTCGAAAATTCGGGCAAATAACGGGCAATCTGACCGTACACTGACCGACAACACTATAACGTAATAGAAAGCGTTTAATACCAACGGTTAACCGTCGTAAAATTGGTACGTCCCAGGAGAGATTCGAACTCCCGACCGACGGCTTAGAAGGCCGTTGCTCTATCCAGCTGAGCTACTGGGACATGTTTTATTTGTAATTAATTATTTCAGCGATAACTACCTTTAATAGTATATCATATACCAGGTAATTAGAATAGTTCTTCTAAGCAAATCTTCTGGTTCATTATTCATCTGTAATACATACAAACGTACATCCTGAAACAATCTATTTAAATACTTACAAAAATACGTCCCAGGAGAGATTCGAACTCCCGACCGACGGCTTAGAAGGCCGTTGCTCTATCCAGCTGAGCTACTGGGACATGCTATGTATTTATTCGATCCTTATGAGGACAATAGTTATTATATGATTATAGCAACATAAAGTCAATAGTTTAGTGAAGCTTTTTTTCCTAATGAGGAATTTTTTTCTTCCTCATTAGGAAAAAGCCGACTAAAAAGGAAATTCACTTGTTAATTCTGGTAGCAATCCACTATAAAAATCATAAACTTCCGTTACAAATCGGTCCATTTCAATAGTTAAAATAACATATGTTTGTTCTTTTCTTCCTCTAGGCAGTCTTAAACTACCGGGATTAATGAAAAGAACATCATCAACTACTTCCATCCCCAAGAAATGAGAATGGCCGAAACAGGCAATATTTGCTCCCACTTCCTTTGCCTTATACAGCAAGTTATTAAGGGAGGATTTGACGCCATATAGATGTCCATGTGTTAAAAAAATCTTTTTGTCTGCAATTTCTTGAGTGGTCTCTGTTGGAAATTTGTCTTCATAATCACAGTTACCTTGAACAGTAATATATCCCTTCATCACTTCTTCACTTGCTGATAGTTCAGAATCCCCACAATGCAGAAATAACTCGACATCTTCTTCATGTCTTTTTTTTAAAGTACCTAACTCGGATACCAATCCATGACTGTCACTTACAATCAAAATTTTCATCCAGTTCTATTTCCCTTCTTTAAAAACAGTCGGAAGCTGTTCTTTTAGTTTTTTCAATGCGTTTGCACGATGACTAATTTTATTTTTCTTCTCAGGCGGCAATTCCGCCATTGCCTTTTCTTCTGCTTCTACATAAAAGATTGGATCATAGCCAAATCCATATTCTCCTCTTCTTTCCTCCAGAATAACCCCTTCACAAGTTCCAGTAAATGTTAAGGAGTCTTCATTTGGAATCGCAACTGCTAATGTACAACAAAAACGAGCAGTTCGTTTTTCTAATGGTACACCCTCTAATTCATGCAAAACCTTGTCCATATTATCTTGATCATTCTTTTGTTCTCCTGCGTAACGTGCGGAGTATACTCCTGGTCTCCCGTTTAATGCATCAATAACAAGACCAGAATCATCTGAAATAACGACACGATTTAGCAGCTTAGAAATCGTTTCTGCTTTAAGGAGAGCATTTTCTTCAAATGTTGTTCCTGTCTCTTCTACATCTTGGACATCTGGGAAATCTAATAGTGTTTTTACTTCATAGCCAAGTGGTGAAAACATTTGTACAAATTCTTTTGCTTTGCCTGTATTCTTAGTTGCAATAATAATTTCTTTCATTGTAAAACTCCTTTAGTCTCTATTTGTTATTTTCTTATGTTGAACTATGTAAATTATGTACTTTCTTATAGTTTACTACGCTTAAAATCATCCGTCTAATATCAGTATATACCCTTTCTTTCTTATTTCCAAAGGCAGTTTTGTGAAGTTTATGCGATGATATCCATTCGCTCACCTACAGAAAGCAAACCATTATTCCTAGAATCACTTATCACTAAATAAAAATAACACCTTCAAATAAAATTGTTATTTCATTTGAACGAAACAATTTCACCCTTAGAACGTATTTATTATAACAAGCCAATTTATACCACTAATCAAAGAAAAGAGGTAAAACATGTCTTTACACTATCAGGAATATGGTGATAAAAGTGCTCCACTGATGCTATTTATACATGGTGGTGGAGTAAGTGATTGGATGTGGGATAAGCAAATTCAATACTTCACTCATTATCACTGTGTTGTTCCCCTCTTACCTGAACATGGATTGAATAATGATAAAGTTAAATTTACTATAAAAGGGAGTGCACAAGCATTAATTAAATTAGTGGAAGATAAAGCCAGAGGAAAGAAAGTAATCTTAATTGGATTTTCTTTAGGTTCTCAAGTCATTGTGGAAATGATCAGTATGAAACCAGATATAATGAATTTTGCCATAATCAATAGCGCTTCAGTTAGACCGATTTTATGGGCAAAGAAAATAATAAAACCTACTATTGCATTAACCTACCCATTAATTCAAAATAAAACCTTTTCCAAACTGCAAGCCAGTACACTATATATCAGCGATGACTATTTTGAAAAATATTATGAAGAAAGTTGTCAAATAAGTTCTGATACCCTTGTTCGAGTATTGGAAGAAAATATGTCCTTTCAACTCCCTAAAAACTTTGCAGTGGCCACTGGAAAAATATTGGTTACGGTTGGTGAAAAGGAAAAAGCCATGATGAAAAAATCCGCAAAAGATATTGTGGAGGCAAATTCGAATGGAATCGGCGTGATTATCCCTAATATTGGACATGGAGTATCTTTCGCTATGCCTGATTTTTTTAATCATATGGTCGAAACGTGGATTCAAAAAGGTGTTTTACCAAATGAATGTAAAGTGATAAGGTAATATTTATTATTTGCTAAGGAAAGTTTTTGTCTCCTAAAAAATAACGCTCATACGAAGAAGGGGATAAGAATATAACCATTCTCATCCCCTTTCCCCATTAATATTAGAAGCTGCCAGTATTTACATTTTCTGGACGAGTCACTGGTTTAGTTAAGCTTTCCCCTTCTGCGTTCACTAAATCTGCTTCTCCATTCACAGTAACAGCAACACTTTCAATGCCTTCTTGCTCTGTTAAGGATAATACTAATGAATTTAATACTTCATCAGCCAGTACCTTTTCTTCTCCATTTAAGCCACTAGAATATATATTCTCGTTAAAGTTTAACGTAACCTTGCCATCTTCTACAATTGGATCATCCAACAGCTTTACGTCATTAGGTAATAAACTTGTTAGTGCTGCTGCTCCGCCCATACCAGGTCCTTCTATTAGCTCTCCTACTGCAGCAGCGACATTATTTTCTTCGCCATTGCTAATACGCTTCGTTACTGGCACATAATAATAGGAGTCCAACTCTCCGCCAATATAATAAACAGTCAATGGTCTTGTGTTTGTAATGTCTGTGACATCATCTGTATTAATGTTGATGCCATCAGCTCTTGTTAATGCACCTTGAATTGGCGTTTTATTTACAGGCATCTCTGTCAGCTCATGACCATTTAACGAAAGTTTCACACTATCGATGGAATCAAATTGTGTCAATGTCCATGTAATGGATTGCAGGATTTTCTCTTCATCTTTAGCCTCGTATTCTTTGAATTCCTTAGAAAAATCTACAGTAGCCACTTTATCTTTATCTACATTAATACTTATTTTTGTATCTTGAGGAATTACTGCTTGGAAATCATTTGGCAGCAATTCAGAAACTTTCCCACCCTTAACTAAATATTCTAGGCTTTCTTTTGCAATCGAATTCGTTTTTGGCAGGTTTAAAGTTTGAGGAACAACATACCCGTTTTTATCCATTAAGTATAATTCAACTGGCATTGAATCCTCTTTCGCAACTTCACCTGTCGTTTCCTTGTCCGCCTCCTTTTTAACTGCATCCTCTTCATACGAAGTAGTTTGCGGTGGATCGACTTTTTCTTTATCTCCTAACAAGCTACAACCAGAGATCAACACAGATGATATGATAACCGCTGAAACAATGGTCAATTTGTTATTCTTAGACATCTTCATCACTCCTAAGACAGTTTGTACTAATATATATACGAGCCTATATTTTTTTTAGACCGTCTTTAGGATATTTTTTTCAAAAAAAGACTGTCTCCCTATTTTCATTGCAAAATGTCTAGATAGAAAATCGTCTAAACATGATGTAATGGAGACAGAAGGCAGTCTTCCTTATTATGTTAATTTAACTGTTTCAACAGCATGTATTTCTTGATTCAGCCAATTGGACGCGATGCGGGCAAACATCTCTTTTGATCCAGTTGTATAAAAATAATGTTCTACTTGATTCTCTTCAGAAGCAAGTTCATCATGATGGTTGAGAATAGTACTAACTTCGCGGGCAGTTTCTGCTCCAGAACTAATTACCTTAACCTTTTTTCCCATCTCTTCCTGTATAACTTTTGCTAACAAAGGATAATGGGTACAGCCAAGAATTAGAGTATCTATCTCTTTATTCTTTAATGGCCACAGCGTTTCTTTCACAATTTTCCTTGCGACTGGTCCATCATATTCGCCGCTCTCCACTAAAGGGACAAATTTCGGGCATGCTAAACTAACTGTTCTAACTCGATTATTAATCTTCTTTAGTGCTGTTTCATATGCCCGACTTCGAACAGTACCTATTGTTCCAATCATGCCTATATAATTATTTTTCGTTACCTTTATTGCTGTCCGTGCACCTGGAACGATTACGCCAATCACCGGAATAGATAGCTGTTCGCGTATCTCCTCTAGTGCGACCGCAGTAGCTGTATTACAGGCAATCACAAGCATCTTTATATTTTTCTTCAACAGGAACCTAGTCATTTCCCAAGTAAATTTCTTCACTTCTTCTCCCGTTCTTGGGCCATATGGACATCTTGCCGTATCCCCTAAGTAAACGATATTTTCAAAAGGAAGCTGGCGCATTATCTCCTTTGCAACTGTTAATCCACCAACCCCAGAATCTATAACCCCTATTGCTCTTTCCAAAAAACCGCCTCATTTTTCTCGCATTACTTGATGTAACCGCATAAAATTTTTCTTTAATTCTTCAATATCTTTCGTTGAGTACTCATTTAATACCTCTTGAAGATAGCCCTGACGCTTCTTGATAACTTCGTCAATTAATCTTTTTCCTTCTTCTAGCATATGAATACGAACCACACGTCGATCATTGGGATCCTTCACTCTTTGGACTAACTGATTTTTTTCCATTCGATCAACTAAATCTGTCGTAGTACTAAACGCAAGGAACATTTTATTAGATAATTCCCCAATCGTCATATCTCCTTCTTCAAATAGCCATTGTAAGGCCACAAATTGAGGAGGAGTCATCGTATAATTACTTAAAATCTCTCTCCCCTTTTGTTTGATAATACCAGATATGTAGCGCATATCCTTTTCGATTGTAGCTATATTCTCTAAGTATTCCTTTACATCTTTCTCTTCAGTCATCATGATTACAACTCCCATATATAAATTTACAAATATAATGAATATCCGACAATTTTCTATAAATCAGTACCTTTAATTATAATCTACAATTCTCCCCTCGTAAATGTATAAGGTGAAAAGTTAATGTCCATGTAAAAATTGCCGAATAAAGCCATGATTCCACTACTTATTCACATTAAAAAGAAGATGACCCATATAAGCGGGGTAAGGAGTGGAATTTCCTGCCTGCTTATACATGATCATCTTCTTTATTATAGTTCTAGTTCTCCCATTCTAAGGAGTTCTACAACAGCCTGTGAACGCCCCTTCACGCCCAGCTTCTGCATAGCATTCGAAATGCATACCTATTGCAAGTAAAAACTACATGAGTATTACCCTTGATATAAAAGGAATTATGTCATCTGTTCAAAACTATATCTAATATCGAGTGTTCCATCCTGGCTGATCTCCATAGATTCCAATAACTGCTGAAAAGCATAATGCAAATCACTATCTTCGTTTTCTAGCTGCTTAAATGCTTGCCTAATTGTTTCTATATTAATGGATGTGCTCTCATCCTGTGTTAGTAAGAAAAGCTTATCATTTAACTTAGAAATTTGTTTATCGAGTTCGTCTCTTTTCACTTTAAATTCTGCCTTGGAAATTAAACGATCATTTAAGTAGAGATCTAATACATCTTTCTTTTGCTGCTCTAAACGAACAATTTTATTTTCAATGCTACGCGTATCTTCCAGCTGTTTCTTTTTATATTCTGTATCAAAATTAAGGCGAATACTTTCCCCTTTTTCTATTAATACACGTAAAATAAACTCTCGAAATTGTTCATAGCGAATCGGTGCATGATTAACGCAGCCATGTGCTCCATATCTTCTATACTTACTGCACTTTAAGTATTTCCATTCAATACGGGTTCCATCTTTTTTCTTTTTATAGCTCTGCATGATGACCATGTTAGAACCACAATGAGCACATTTTAGAATATCTCGAAATTCATTCCAAGGAGTTAATTTAGTTTTTCTGCTTTTGAAGTCTTTACTGTTGGCTTTTTCAAATTGATTAGTGGTCACTATCGGTGGATGATGATTTTCGAAAATCATCCATTTCTCTTCTGGATTTCTAATTTGCTTCTTTCTTCCACCAACTTTAACTGTTGTGTATTGGTTGAGAATAAACTTTCCATGATAAATTGGATTTTGGAGGATTCTCTGAACAGATGTAACTTGCCATTTATCCTTTTGTTTCGGTTTTAAACCTAAATCATTCAACTCTTTTGTAATACGCTTAAATCCCCATTTATCGACGTTATACCAGTGGAACATTTGCCTAACAACCTTTGCTTCTTCCTCATTGATAACCAGCTTTTGATCAATTCGATCGTAGCCAAAGGGAATTTTCCCAATATGTTCCCCACGTCTTACTTTAGCTGCTAGAGCAGCAGAAATGGAGCTTGATAGAGTTCTAGAGTATTGAGCAGCAAATAGGCTCCATAGTTCAAAAACCATGTCATTTTTGCCTACTTTAAAGCTGTCAAATCCTTCTTCGATGGAGATAACACGGACATTATGTGCAAGAAGAGTTTCCCTTATTTCCAAACTATCCTTTAGATCCCTGGCCAAACGTGAAATGGATTTAAATACAATCATTTCAACCTCGCCTTTTTTAGTTTTATCTAATAATAATTGGATTGCTGGGCGATCTAGGAAGACAGTTCCGGAAATGCCTTCGTCTTTAAATACACTTTCTTCGTTCCATTCATATCCGTTTCGTTCTAGCCAGTTGCGGCATATATCTATTTGGTTTTCTACGGAAGAAACTTGTTCGTCACGGTCCGTAGAGACACGGACGTAAATAGCATATTTCACACTATGTTGCATTTAATCACCTCTTATAAATTAGTGTGAGAGCCAACTTTTCTAGAAATGGTCAATTTTATATTAGATTTTAATAAAAGTTGTTATACTTCTTTTAGAACCAATAATTTTTCTTGAAAGTTCATCCTTCCATTTTTTTGTATCTAATTTGTATTCCCCATATTCATCTTTATAGGTCTTTTTCAGAAGATTTATAGTCCTACTCTCATTTGGAAAGTTTTCTGAAAGTGGTATTCCATTACGCCCCTCTTCATAAACATAGTATTCCACGATATCTCCAAGTAGCATAAATTCATCTAAAAATAATATGAGTTCAACTTCATCACTTCCTACTTCATAGACATACGGTAAGTTGAAAGGTAAATCTTCTTTATAAGCTTCTCCACTAATAAAGGGATGATTATTATCTGGTTCATGAAACTCTGGAATAGGTCTAATTGTTGAAATAAAGTAGTGGGTTGTCATATTATCAAATCCTTTCTTAATCTTTATTAAGTTAAGTAAATTTATAACTTTAATTATAACGTAGTAAATAAAAAAGAGAACCAGTTTACTCTCAACTGGCTCTTTATTATTGCGTTAAACAAATGTTAATCATTTTCGTGTAGAAGTTTAAGACCTTTAATAGCATTAATCTGATCTAATTCCGATTTGTCACTATTATAAATAAATGCTTCTTTTTCATGACTAATTGTTACTAACCACTCTTTATTATTCTTAAAAAAAGATAAATCCTCTGGTAGATCAGGATGTTCCCATCCGAATAAATTATTCGAGGATTCTAAAACTACTTTTTTCGCATTGTCATCGGTATTATAATAATAAACGTATGCTGTTTGTCCATCTCCAAGAATAGTACTAGCCCATTCAGATTCTTCCTTCATTTCTATCAAAGAGCTCTCTAATCTTTGTAAAATCTGATTATAATCCTCAATTGTTCCCATATCTTTTCTAATAACCAAATGAAAGCTATCACAAAATTTAAAAGCTAATTCTATTAAATCTTTATAAGTCTTTTTTTTAGGATTTTTTGTAATTGTAATCATTTTCTTCTCCTAATTTATTGTGGTGAGCCATAAAAAGCATGTGCTCCTTCAATTCTAACAGATTTACCATTTTTATAACCCTTAATAGGATGATAGTGATAAAGTTTACCAGATTTATTTTTATCTATTTCTGGCCCCAGTGCTTTACCAATTGGACTACCCTTCTTTGCAACAGATTGAGCATTAGATTTAGATGTTGACCATGTACTAAGTCCTGATTTAAGACGACTAGCTGCTTTAGTCGCTGATATACCATTTCCAACTCCTAAAAATTTCTTTTTATTGTCTAGATGGACCATATAATGATTATATTTTTTGGATCTGTCTTTTTTTAGAAACTCTGAAATAGCTATATATGTCACACCTGAGATAGTTGCAGCTAAGCCAATTGAAATTAAATGAGCTAATAGTGCTTCTCCAATTACTACACCGATTGGAATAGCAAACCATACAAAAGATGCTTTAAGTTCTTCTGAGTTCACATCATATTTTTCTCCTGTCTCTAAATCAGTAAATGTTGCTTCTAAAGTTTCTCCAGCTACAGCATTTTCTGTATCAATACTATATTCATTTATTTGTTCATTGCCATCTGCATCAAGTTCTTTTGAAATGACCTTAATTTCGTTTGTTTCTATATTTATTGATAGAGTAACGTTTGCATTAGTTACTGTAAAAGGTTCTACATTTACATCTTCGTTTGAAAAATCTTCACCAATCTCTTCTTCACTTAAATCGAACTGTTCATCATCAAATGAAATTTCTGTATTTACATTCATAGAATCACTAGTATTTTCAATTTCGACATCGTCGGTAATTTCAGAAATTTGCGTGATTAATTCATCTTCAAGCTCATCAGTATCCAAATTATCAGCTGCATAAGTTACAGTGTTTGGAACTAACCCAACTATCAAAGCTAAAACTATTAATAGTGAAGTTATTTTTTTTAATAAAAGTAATTTCAATTTATACACTCCATTCATTATGAAAGTTTTATAAAACCATTCCCATAGATAGATTTCTCACCTAAATCAATAGAGTAATCTTTTAGAATATCTATAATTTTTTGTCTTAAGTTATCTTCATTTAAGTCAATATTAAACATAATATGATTTTCTAATATTAATGCTAGTATTCCAGTCAAATGAGCAGAAGCTATTGAAGTTCCACTATACTTAGCATATCCTCCATCTTTAGATGTTGATAAAACAGAAATTCCTGGTAAAGAATAATCAACCTTACCAGTTGCCGAGTATCTTGGTTTAACTTTATAATTGTTATTAACTGCTGTTACTGAAAAAACATCTTCATACTTTGCAGGATAATCAGGTTCTAATCCAAACTTATTACCACTTGCAGCTACAACAAGAATGTTAGCATTGATAGCTTTTTTAATCGAATTCTGCAATTGAGTATTATTCTCAGATGTACCAAAACTTAAATTAATAATTTGCACTTTATTATCAATACACCATTGAATTCCTCTATTTAATGCTTCAATACTACCTGCTCCTTTATCATCTAGTATTTTTACAGAATAAAGATCTACATTTGGTGCTATTCCTACTATTCCGTAATCATTATCCTGAGCAGCTATAACACCTGCAATAACTGTGCCATGTCCAAAATCGTCCTCAACCGGTTTACCTGGTTCTATTGCATTATATTCTTTTGATACTGTATTAATTAGGTCCTCATGCTGTTTATTGATACCACTATCTAAAATTGCAACTTTAATTTTTTCTGTCGGTCCTTCTTTTCTGTATTTCTCTATACCTAAACTAATAATTCCCCAAGTTTCAATTTGTGGAGCTCCTTTTTCAAGGTTACTATCCTCCAACTTCACTTTATTAAAATCTACTAATTTAATATTATTCTTAAACTCTAGTATTATATAGCAACCCAAAATTACTAAGATAGAAAGAATAATTAATAAAACTTTTTTAATTTTATCACCTCCATAATTTGTACCCTTCAGAGAACACTTTTTATTATATTTGAATTTTTTGTAAGTTTTCAAGTTGATTTTTTCGACTTTTTTCGACTTTTTTTATCTAAAAAGACAAATCGAACTAAAAAGACACCTTTCAATGAATGCTTTTCTTAGTTCAATTTGTCCTTTTTTGAATAACAACTGAGATTCTTAGACCAATAATACCCAACGTAAATTCAAACTAATATCTATTTTAGAGAAGCAGATATAGTTTTTTATTATCTATCAGGATATTAAGTATATATTCACTCTCATTTCATCTATCTTCCAACTCCTATATTAAATTTTCATATCAATACCACTAGAGCGTAGTTCTGTCCCATCTATAATGTGATTAATCCTTTCTACCATGTTTTCTATCTTTAATTCATTACAAGTGAGTATATTTACAAGGTGAACATACTCATATCTATCAATTTTTCTCTTTGCGAATAAAGCTTGTACCTTTTTAAGTATTTGAGCGTTGTATGATTTAACGGCAGTCGTATCATCCATGAGTCTTGCTGCCATCAAGTCAGTAGGTGAAAGATAATTAACCAACTAATTCGCCTACCAATTCATTTACTTTTTTCTGGACTTCCTCCAGTTGAGCGAGCTGCATATTTTCTTTCGCTTTCTCTCTATCTACATTATTTTTAATTTTAGATTTCATTTCCTCATTTAGTTTATTAAAAAAAACAATTAAAAAAGAATGAAGTAACTCCAGCTCCTCTCTATTAAATACAAAATGGTACTCCTTCTCTGCTTCTAAAAATTCCAGCTTATCCTTCAACTCATCTTTAATTTTGTCATACACCTTTAACAGTCTTTTTCCTTCCCAATGTCCATAATTCCGTTTAAGAACCGTTTTTATATTCTTCCTCATAACATGCAAGTGAACGGTTAATACTTCTGTTTCTGTTCCAGTTAAAATAAGATTCATTTTTTCACCTCGTACTCTTTTATAGAATATGACATCGCTGTTCCCAATACCTTATTTACATACCAATCTGCATGGTTATAATGCCAAATTGCCTTTCTTTTATCTTGAGAAAATCCATTGGCTGCAAGATAATTAGCTGCCGAAAAAACCGCATCTTCTAAATTCCAAGGATCTTTTCGTCCATCTCCATTGCCGTCAACTCCATATGCAGAAAAGGTTGCTGGCATAAATTGCATCGGACCAATTGCCCCTGCGTAACTAACCATTGATCTACTGGTTGAAAAACTTGTTTCAATGGAATGAATGGCAGCTAAAACCGTCCAATCCACTCCATACTTTTCTCCAGCTGCTTTATAGATAGGTAGATAACTAGCCGGCAATTCTCCCTTTGAAACTGCCATATAAACATCTGTATATTCCGAATTAAATTCTTTGATATCTCTCATTAAATATTCAATGGCTCGTTTATAAGCATTTTCTTTTGCTACTAGTTTGCTATATTGATTAACTAACTCTTGTGACTCTCCTACTGTCTTTAATGTCTGTTTTACTTCCTTCTTTTCCACTTTTATTTGATTTACTTCATTCTCTAATTCGGTATAAGTAGCAGCATCTATATTCATCTGACTAAAGAAAGACAATAATAATGTCAGCAATAGAATAATAGGTAACTTACTCATTATCCCGTTTGATCTCCCTGCTGCAATTCTTCTACATAATATAGAAGCTTTCTTTCTTCTTTATCCGTCAATTCATCAATTTTTATTAAAAAGAAAGAGTTTCTTCCAATCTTAATTTTTCGGTCATTACCAAGCTTTTTGGCTCGTTTCCAATGAATACATGACCATGGTAATAAAATGAATCCCTGTCTTTTTGCCAACGTTTCTGCCACTTCCAATGACTGATAATAGGAGAACTGCTGCATTTTACGTGCATATGCCACAATATTTAAAGAGTTAGGATATAAGTAAAGCAAACCTCGTGGATCTTTCCTTTTATAATCAAAAGGGATTAATGAGAAATTTTCTAAGCTTAAATTCAAATTACTAACCTCCTTTGTTTTCCCCGTGCTTCATCATGGATTCTTTCTAGCTCTGCAAAGAATTTCTCTCCTTCTCGCTCATTCTGGGGAACGGGAAAGTATTGCACCATGTTTTCTGTATCATATAATTTACAATTCATTATTCTCTTTGCCTTCCACATCGGAAGAAATTGTTTCATCATGAATTCACCAGTTTGAAAGTCCTGAAAGTAATAAGAGAAGCCTTTATCCCCTATTTTTCTAGCTGTAATTAATACTTCTGCTATCTGTCTAACTCTTGAATCTACAAAATTAATAGAAGGTGTACAATAAAATTGGACAGATTTCATTTTCCTTGTAAGCATTAAGACATCAGTTAGTATTCCTTGACCATACTTTGTCCATTTACGATTAGAAAAAGCAAGATACGCTTCATCCCAAACACATATACTCCCTTGTGCTTTCGCTACTTCATACCAATCGGTGAAGTGTGTCATCGGTCTACTGTCAAATAGATCATAATTAGAAAACAATTCCACATGTCCGCCATTTCTTTCCGTCTTTAGCTTCCACCAATGCGCTAACGTAGAAGCTAAAAATGTCTTTCCAGATCCTAAAGGTCCTTGTATTACAAAATGATGTGCCATTACTTCTTAATCGCTCCTTTCTCTGCCATGATAATTGGTTTAGGCGGTTTTGGTATCAATGCTTCAATGGCATCTAAATAATAATCTGGGGAAGCTACATGTACTTTTCCTTCCATAATGAATTCCACTATTTTTTTATAGGGATTACCGTCTGGATGAAGGTATTTGTTTTCTCCCATTGATTTTAAAAGTAACAATGCTTTTATCTGTGGCTCCCTTAATTCTTGAGCCGTACTTTTCATTTCTTCTAATACTTGCTTTACATCTGAAACGTGCTGCACCGTTGGAAATAAATCATCCGATATAGCCGATTGCAATTTCTCTGCGTTGCTCTGTGACATTTAGTGACCAACTCCCCATAAAAACAAATTTAATTTCGTTGTAGAGCGTTTCTCCAACGCTCTTTTTTAAAACATTAATCCAATGATTGCTATAAATAGCAAAATAGCTAAAATCACTTTCACCCAATCCAAACTTCCCGGAATAGCAGGTGGACGATAACTTGTTATTTGTTCTAAAACCATACTTCTTTCTAGATCTGCTAATCTTTTCGTTTCTACAATGGATTGAGTGGGCGCATTATAAAAATAGTTGCGCCCATCTAATCCAGTTGTTACTACACAATCCAAAATAGGAACTTTATATTTTCCTGCTACAATGACACTTTCATGATCGATATGCGAAATGGTACATATATCTGATGTTTTTTGTTCATCATCAAAAACAATTAATATATCTCTTGTTTCAAATGCGAAATCATCTTCTTCCTTTTTTGTGAAAAAACTCATCTTGCAATTACTCCTTTTCGTTTATTAGTTTTTGATTTTTGACGATTAAATACTTTCCAGCCAATCCATGCTACCGTTGCAATCCCTAAGCTTGTACCAAATCCAACAAAGTACATATATACAAACGCTTCTACCACCACTTAACACCCTCTTTCACTCCGTAATACATCCGCATTAATGATCTAAATAATAATAACGAACCTAGAAAAACGGTTGATATTAAAATACTGCTTATTACTAGCTGCCATGAGTTCGGCATATCACCAAAAACAGAAAAATATTTTCCTATGTTTAACCCTTGAGCGATTACCATATTTACGCTATTTAGTTTCTCTATTGCTAAATCAAGAAAGGAGATAGGCGGCTGAAATATCTTATCGATAAAAGTATGTATCGTATTTTTAATATCCATTAATCTCCACCTACTCTTATAGAACTAATTAGTTTTATAGCTAAAATTGCTGTTGTAAACCACAAACAAAACAACAATATATAAGCTACAACATCTAGTTGCAAAACATCTAAACTTCTAAATAAACGTCCTAAAATATCACTATATCCGTTACCGCTGCTTGATCTCGGACTATAACTTAGACTAGCCAAAGTGTTACCGAAACCAACTATAAGCGACCATAACAATTTAGCTGCATTAAATATGACAAGGAAAAGCTTTACAGCTAAAACACCAATCATATAAAGAAAATATAGTAACCCATCGATCAACGCATAAATGACTTCGAAAAATCCTATTATTATATCTACTAACCCTTGGAATAGCGTTTTTAAAAACGAACCAATCCACGTTATCCCTTGCCATATAAGTGTGAATAATTTCCCGAATGCGTCCCCAATGATCCCCATTAATAGTGACCTCTACGACCGTTACTGTTCCCGGAGTTTAAAGCCTTTCCGATTAATTCGATAAAATGATCTGCAAAAACAATAATCATTAAGATAAAAAGAATAGGAGATAGATAGAGAAGGTTTCCTTTAAAAATTATCTCTATCAAACCTTGTAACAATTCGCTTTCCATTTAGCTACCTCCCTTTTCTTAATTCTCTTGGTATCCTTGACGCTCTTTCTGATTGTCTGCCTTCTCTTGGTACTCTTACTCTATTAAAAAAATGTTTAGGTTCTCTCGGCTCTCTAATCGCCCGATTAAATCTATGCTCTTTCAATGTTCTCTCCCTTCTGTTCTCTGCTATCGTCAATTGACGTTCCCGAACCTTTATTTCTCTCGGTTCTCTAATCGGTCTATCAGATACCTTATTTTCTATTTCGTTACCCTCTGTTTTCGTTCTCCGTTCCGTTTCTGGTATATCATCTTTCTTTTTCCCTTTAACTGCGTTAACGATTAATTTCCGTAATCTTGGAACAAGAAGAAAAGATAATCCTAGCAAAACGAAAGGAGCGATCCACCACAATAACCCCGAACCCGTTTTAATTAAATCCCCCACACCAAATGGAAGATCCATATCTGAAATTCCTGTTGATGGTCTTGTTTTACCTCCTTCCAGTCCACTTTCTGAAATAGGTATGGCTTGTATATCCGGATCGCCTAAACGGGTATATTTCATGTCGCTTTTTGGGATGATTATTTGTTTTTCAGCTGCTTTGACGGTTGCGTACTCTTTGCCACCTACCAAAATTCGAACCATTCCGTTTGTCGGTTCACTCCATGTAAATTTATAATCTCCGTTCACTTCTTCTTCTACCGTTCCATCTTTTAAAACTGGTGGCGGCTCTGCTGGTGTTTTTACAGTTTTTTCTACCCCTTCACTTTCCATGTTATCTGTGGACGTTGTAGTTAATTTATATTGATAAATCGTCTCTGGCTCGACTGTAAAATCTTTAAAAGTTGTTCCGTTGGTTTCAAATATTTTTTTAAAAGATGTTTCTTCCGTTTCTGATTTATCTCTGTATATGTTTACATGTTTAAGTTTTTCGTCTTTTGGTTTCAACCACGATAAGTCTACTTCGTTATATTTCGCTTTTGCTTTCAGTTCTAAAATGTCTTTGGCTGCTCGTGGTTCGCTATCAATTTCAACATTTTTAACAACTCCGTTTGTTTCAACCCCATCATTATAGACCGACACTATTCGGTATTCGTTATAACTTGAATACGCTAAGTTTTCATCTTTATAAGAAGAAGTATCTTTATCTAGGCTTGCTAATAGATCGCCATTTCGGTATAACTTTGTTCCGACAAAATAAGAGTTAATCGGATTCTTCCATGACAGCAAAACATTTCGTTTATTTTCAAATTGGACGGATAAATTCGATATTTCATTGTAGTTTATTTCTCCACTTCCATAGAATGAAATATCATAAACTAATGCAAGTATAGATTGAGGGTTAGTTATTACAACTCTATCCACATCGTATAACCGTTCCCCTTTATAACTTCTTCCTGTATGACTTAGCAACAAATCTCCACTACTGTTATAAAAATTAAATCGCAAGTCCATTCTTGCAGAATTTGTACCTGTGGCGATATTAGAAAAGGATGTTATCGTTATTGGCTCAACAAATTTTAAAGATATATTATCGCTATTACTGTTAGACAAATTTACAAAGCTTTTCTTATCTATAGTTGTGTTAGAATCAAATGCATGTTCAAAATTTTTACCACTTAAATTTAAAGTAGAGCCATCATTAATAAAATGACTTCCTAACGAAAGCTTAACTTCTGCTGCAAACACACTATTTAAAGGCAATGCTATAAATACTAACCCACATATTAAAACTAATTTTTTAAACAAGTTTTTCCACCTCCTTTCTGAACTACTTCGGTATAGGAACTTTCATATCCCCGCCGCTAGGAATAGGGAAAGAACCTTCTTCCGCACTAGGGATAGGTACTTTAAATCCGTCATCACTAGGTATAGGCGCATTTGCTCCGCTATCTTTTGGCGTAGGTGGAGAAACACTTCCTTGATCTGGAACAGATGCGTTTACCTCTTCATCACTTGGTGTTGGTGGAGATACGTCCTCTTGTTCTGGTATCGGCGCTTTTGCTCCGTCATCTTTTGGCATTGGCGCTTTATTCTCTGGTTCTTCTGGAACTGGCGCTTTGTTCTCTGGCTCTTTCGGTATTAATTTTGGCGGGTCTTTTATCTCAGCTACAGGGTCTTTTATAATAAATCCGTCTGTTGGGTCTTCTCGCACTGGAATTTTTGGCGCTCCATTTTTAATATCATCACTATCAAAACCAGAATTTCCTATACCATCTTTTCCTTCTGGCGCTTTTATCCCTCGATCATCTACACCACTAGGCATTGACGGAACACTAGGTAAAGAAGGTGCTTTCCCTAGTAAATCAGACATATCGCTTTTTATTCTTGGCGCTATTGTATCCCTAAAAATTTCTGATACATTTTGCCAGTTTGGAGGCTTTGGTATTTTATCGATTATTTGATCGACTTTTCCCATATAATCGTCCCAAGCTGGACATTGAAATACAGCGCATGGGTTGGAAATGGTACAGGTTTGATCTCCTCCGCCACCACCACTTCCACTATCTTCTCCCCCGCTTGAACCGTCTGGGTATCCTCCGTTGCCGAATATAATCGTTTCAGCGTGTGGGGCGGTGGAATGTGCAATAGTAGCGTGCAACTCTTTTCCGTCCTCTGAAAATATCTTGAACCATTGCGCCCCTCTTGCTCCTTGTACTGTTCCCGGAACTGAACCAGAAGCGACTGGATTACTTGAATCAATCGTTCCATTCACAACTGTGTAAAATTCAACTCTCCCTTTTCCTTCCCCTACAACTGTTACATCTGTGAAATGTTCGTCTGGGTCAAATTTGTTAGTATTCAGATTCAAGAATCCCGACGCTGTACCAGTTGCCGTTCCAAAATATTCATAATTCAATGTTGCTGCATGTGCAAAGGTTGGAAAGGATAGAACAATAAGCAAAAAAGCCATAAGACTAAACTTTTTATACATTAATAAACTTCACCCTTTTCTTATTAAAAAAAGGAAGTAGAATAACTACCCCCTTTTTTACTTTAGAACTTACTTAGTTCCTCCTGCTGCTTTCTTAAATGAGTTAACAATAATTCCAACTAATTTCGGAGCAAATGCGAACGCTAGACCTAGAAGTACGAAAGAACCAATCCACATTAATAGTGCTGATCCACTACCGATTAAGTCACCTACTGAAAACGGTAATTCAATTCCTGAAAAGTCGATTGCTGCGCCTAATGCTAAATTCATAGTAAAATTCCTCCAATATGTTTGTTTTTGTTATAAAACTAGCTTTCGCCAGTGTTATTAATAATGCCTAATTTCGTAATCTTTTTCCTCGTCTTCCGTATCTTTGGATGACTTTTTAAAACTTACGATAACAATAGATAAAAGCATACCTACTGAAATAACAGCAATCACGAGCATTAAACCCGGACTTGCTGTGGAAATTAACATCCACACATAACCCCAAAATTCTTCTAGTCTTGCCTTTGTAAAAAATTCGATTTTAGGAATATTGTTCATAACTAGGTTTTCTTCCCATTTCTAATTGCGTTAATTACAACGTTTAGAAGCATACCAACCGCAATAATTGCAACAATAACCATTAAGAAATTCGCAACAGTTTTAAGAATGTAGCCGAAGCTATCCCAGTAAAAACTCCAATCCCAAACACCACTAAGATTCAAAGCTTCCCTTCTCCCTTCTACTGTTTCAATTTCTTGTTTACCTCCAATACCGTTTGATATAAAGTAATTAAAACAGTCCATGTGATTAGGCTGACCATAATGTCGGGATTGCCTAAGAAGACTTTAAATACATAAGCCATTAGCCCGCCTATTTCCATTTGTTAGCACCCCTTGATACCGCATTAATCAGCAGCTCTACAATTGGATAAGTTAATACACACGCCCCCATGAAAATGACATATACAATGACAATTGCTTTTGGAGTAAATGAAACCATGTCAAACATGCGTTTACCTCCTTATGATCTTGCTAATCACTACAAAAATAAGTAGTGCAGCTAACAAAGTGGATACTAGCAAATCTCCCAGTGTAACTTCATGAATGATATGAATGACTCCCTTTTCTGTTTCAAAAACAGTCATTTCACGTGGATCTATAGGTGAATTAATAACAACGCTTGACGAACCCTCATTCATAAGCACACCAACCTTTCAATGAAAAGCAAAAAGGGATAGGTACATGTTTCACTAAGTGAAAGACATACCTATCCCTTTTTCTATTTACATACGAAACTATCAATACTATAATGACAGTATCGTTGTAGTGAGAAATCGGTTGCTCGGTACTCCAATACCTAGTGATCCTTACAAAGTGTTGGCGCACCTTGTAAGACTGCAACGATATTTTATTTGCTCTTCTTGATTCTCACTATACTACTGTAGAATGTTTGTTTGTATCCCAAAATATTAAAGAATTTCCTCCTTTATCCGATATATTCTAATAAAGGGGGGGCTTTCCTATGGATCTAAGTAATGAAGTAACAAAAGTAGTTTCTAACCAAATTAGTAAGTTGAACATTTATACTTACCCTCAATATGTTTGGCTTGTTTTTCTGTATTACCTTATGCTTAATGTAGCTTTCAAACTCCTCCAATTATTACCAATTAGTACTTCCTACTTCGAAAAAAAAATGCCTGTAGAAATTCTAAATATTAATGAAATGATAATGAGTAAAATTGATAAATGGATGCCCTTCTTATGGTTTTTAGTAATCGCATTTTTTTTCAGTGGCATCCTTATTGTATTTATTCGTTTTATTCCTTTTGTTAACAACCAAAAAATTTCTTATCATGGTGATATTGGAATATTTCTAAGTATCTGGCTTTTTCTTTTTGCTATATCTTACGAATTATATAATCTTATGAATTATTACTTTCCACTAGCAATAATATTAATAGCTTTAGTTAAAAGTGGGTATGATCATTTATATGACAAATACAGAGAATCCTTGAACAATTTTTGAATCATAAGTTAAAAACCTGGGTGCATAATAAAATATATATTTATATTAAATTACCGCACCCTTTCCATCCTAACCAGCGTTATTATACTTAAACTTTTTCCCTCGTTTGGTCCTTCCTGTTTCTAATGTTTTTATCCAGCTTTTAAGTTCTTCTTTACCATAACCAAGTTCTTTCAGCTCAACTGGAAAACTATTTTCGAAGTCCTTCAACCAACTATACATTTTCTCTAGCACCAACTTCGCATTACCAAAAGCAAAAATATGGCGCTCTAGTTTCATGCTATAATCATTATTACCACAATATTCAGTCAAATATATATATTGATGTCCATTTGCCTTTACCTGGCTCAAATACGCCATTCTACCCCTTCTTTCTACTGTTTTTAAATGTGCAAACTCTTACTTTGCCCGATTTCAGCGATTCTTTCCTATACACAATAACAGCATCTTGCTGATAAACAAGATTATTTTTTTGTTCCATGCTTATTCCTCCCTAAACAACCGAATCTTATCAAAAAATATTAAAATGAAAAGAACACCGATTACTATAAATGATAAATTTATCATGACAATCTTTTGTAAATACGTAATGTGATTACTGGCAATTAGATTCCCTAACTGGAAAACTATTCCGCTTAATGCAAAATAAGCGAAGATTAACAAAGTAATTGTATGAAGATGATATTTTTTCAGTCTCCCTAATACCTTGGCAATCCATCCATTACCTTTTTGCTTCCTCGTCATAAAGCTTACGTAAAAGTACACAGCTCCAATCACAAACAAGTCAAACGCTGCTAACAAGTATTCAAAGGGAATAATTGAAACCAAATAAGTCGGTAAATATACCATATGGCTCTTCCTCCTATCTAAAAAATCTCCATATGATCTTTCCAATGAAGCGATTCTTCATGCGTTGCTTCACTCTTCCACGTTTTATAGCATTGATATCGCCTAACACCTTTGCAATGCGATACAGCCATGTTCTAAGCTTTCCTATTGTCACGTTCTCACCCCACTCTCTTTCCTTGCCGTTTCCGCAGCCATTCTATAAATCCTGTTGCTTCTTTAAAGGCTCTTTCAAACGGTACATTCTGAATGATTATTTTCGTCTTATACGCCCCTTTTTGGTCTTCTCGATGGTTTTCCCTCCAAGCTGTTGCTCGACCATTTAGATGGCGTTCTATGAAAAGAAAGGCTCCCCTTCCATAGCGATATTCGTAAAATAATCCATGTTGATAGACAAGAAAGCCTATCTCTTTAGCTGCTGCATTTTCTTTTAATTGTTGTAGTATCTCAATCTTGTATTCTTTTATTTGTGCTTTTAGTTTTTCATCGATATAATTTTGATAGATTAGTTTTATTTTGTTATTTTTTTCTATTATTTCTATATTTAAGTCATACATGATATTAAGAAGGTTATTTATCATTAATTATCCTCCTCAATGACAGAGTTACTAGTTACTTTCAAGTTACTTGTTTTCCCGTTTTCCTCAATATTTTCCCTTATAGGAGAATTACCGGAATTTGAGTAACTGGAGGTAACTAAGTAACTATGATTGGATATAAGACCAATTCCAAAAAAGAAAGTCTGGTTACCAGTACTCTTCTTCTTCTCAATACCTCGCATTACTAATCGGTTAGAAAACTTTACTTTCTTCAATGGAGTTTCACTATTTTCTTCACAGTAAGCCAAATACTCCTTATAAAGATCATTCAATTTGATCTTGGCTTCTGGATGAACGACACAAGCATCGTTTATGAAATTGCTTAATAAGTCCATTTCATCCTTATAGGCATCTGTTGCATTCTTTATGGTTGTGGGCTCTCCTAAGCCTTCTCTTTGCCATTTTAAGCAGCCTTCTACTGCCCATCTTAATATCCCAGGAAGTTCTGCATGTAGCTTCTCTGGCAGGTGTTTATCAATGTTTTCTTTTGGAATCGTCACATTAAACGGCACTAATCGTATCCGTCTCCAAATCCCTTCGTCGTCACCCTTGATGACTGGTTTATAATTCGTAGTAAAAAATATCTTAAATTGTGGTAAGAACTCAAAAAATTCTTTTCGTAAAAATCTCGCTGTTACAGGCTCTCCACCTGTTAACTGTTTAATGAGCGATTCACTTAATCGCTGTCCATCTTCACTTTCTACAGCCGATACAAAACGGCTGCCTACTAATCTAGCAACATCATTATTAATGCCAGAGTCATTATATTTCGTGGTGAATGTCTCACTATTTGTTTGCTTGGCATAATCGCCAAATAGTGTTTTCACTGTATTAATAAAAGTGGATTTTCCATTTCTTCCTGTTCCCCATAGGAAGAACACCACTTGTTCACTTGTATCTCCTGTAAGAGCATACCCAATCGATTTTTGGAGGAAGTCGATAACCTCGTGTTGCACTTCTCCCTTTTCGGTAAATACACTTTCTAAAAACTGTATCCATATTGGACATTCCGCATTCCGATCAAAAGTGATATTTGTATTTTTTGTCATGAATAGCTTTCGGTCATGGCTATGAAGTTGTCCTGTTTTTAAATCAATATAGCCATTGGAGCAATTCAACAAGTATTTATCTTTGTTTAGATCGTCTTGTGATATCGGCAGCATCGCTTCTGCTCGATTTATACTGTTGAGGAAAACGGAACTTCTTTCACTTGTTTTCGCCCATTTGACTAGCTCGCTTCTTCTGCTGTCTTCATCTTCTTGCGCTGCTTCTCCATACATTTCACGAAAAGTCTTTATGGCTATTCGCTCGATTTGCCTTTTATAATCTTCTTTCCACGTGCGACCATTCCATATCATCCATGATTCAAATTCCATGCAGTATCGCAAATTCACCCCATTACGGTGCACTAATCTTTCTGCATTTCCCATTTCGGTCAAATTAAATTTCGGCTCTTGTTCTGGCTGCTGATTGGTTTGCACTGGTGGACTAGGTGGAGATCCATAAATCTTTCCACTCGCCACTTTGCTAACTGCACTTTTGTATGTCGCCATATATTCTCTATGATCTAAGGAAGGCTGGAATAAATACTTGTTTGTAAAGCTTGTAATCTCGTGAATGGCATCTGGATCATAACCAAACTCTACTAACCGACAAGCATGTTTGTATAAAGCGTTATTCCTGCCACCCTCCATCATTGGTACTGGAAAAGGGCGTGCTTCTTTGTTCAAGTTTTTTAATTGATCAAAGTAAATTGGCATTTCCGATAATGGACCATTTACTAAATGAACCCACTGCCTTCCTTTCGTATTGGAGGAAGGCAGTACAACTTGTCCCTTTTCTGCTAAGCGATAATCCCCTACACAGCCACAAGCCATTAGCACGGTTGCATTCTGTCTTCTTACTCTTTTGTTATCTTTAAAGAAAAACTGATAGCCACGCACCGTTTTAATCGCATGAAAGCTTAATTGGTCATGCAGCAAGGCTTTATAAAGCATTTCGCCTTCCTTTGGATTATCGATATCCACGACTATGTAGCCTTTTGGAATAACTAAGCCTGTCCATCCACCTTGCTTTAACCAGTTATTTTCTTCTTGTCTGGAAATGCCTGGCTTGTCCATCTGTTGCCATCCATTTGTAAAAGGTCGCTTTGCTTTGTTATAACGCTTTGCTTGATCACTTTCTTTATTGTTGTATGAATATCCTAATAGCTTAATAACTTTTATAGTAGAAGAAGGAAACAGCCGAGTGAGATCGACCGTTTCTTTTCTTTTTGTTTCTGTTGCAAGCATCGACTCTTTCCTTTCAAATTAATTTTTGATACAATAAAGCTACAACTTTTTTCTCTGATGCAGTAAGCTTACTAGGCTTGCTGTTTCTTTCTGTCTAAATTTGGTACAAACCGACTTTTTTCAACGGCATTTTTCTCACTATTTTTCAAAAAGAAAGCTCGCTTAGCAAAATCGATTTTAATTCCCCTTTCTTGCATGGCTTTCACAAGATCTGCGAGCTGTTGACTCCTTTCTTTTTTCACTTGAAACTCTCTTAATCTCTTAACTGCTGCATTCAAATCTTCTAGCTCTAAATCTACTGTTTCATAATCTTCCTCACAGACAGCTTCAAACAAATAGAACACGGTTTTAAATACATTTGTTTTTAGATTCTCTTCTTCGACAATTAATTGAGATTGTTGGCACATTTCGACAAAATACAACTCCTTCTTAGTGGTATGTTTAATTAGAGGATTTTATGAAATAGAAAGCTTTTTATCATCCTTCTTAAAATAAGGTTCTAGAGCTTTTCGAAACGCTTCTTCGATATTCTGTTTTCCGTATGTTTCTTTGCCCAATTTCAATGGACATGGCTTGCTTTTTTTCATATTGATCACCTCTAATGAATCCTATGCATGTGGGACAGATGGACTAACCATAAAACCGAATACGAATTGCTTCAAATGCTAACTTTTTATTATTGCTGTCTAAATAATCAAGATCAGATAAATCGAACTTATTACGTTCATTAAACAGATAGAGCGCTAAATTCAACATGATCTTTTCCGAATTAGACCAAGCAGCACTTTTTCTTTTTAGCGATTGGATCTTAATGATTTCTGCATCCATATCAAAGTACTTAGTGGTAAACATTTGATTTAACTTTGAATGGTTTTTAAATAAATGGATTAATGATAACCAGTAGCGATCTTTAGCTAAATGAACTGGAATTTGGTTCGACATTTTGGTTCCTCCTAACAATAAGTAACGTTTCGTTACTTTAATATTCAAAAAAAAAGAGTCCATTTAAATCCAATTACATTTGCAATCTTTTTTGCAACGTCAACACTTGGATTTCTATTTCCATTTTCAATCATTGTGTAATAAGCTCTTTGGATTCCTACTTTTGAAGCAACATCTTCTTGAGTTAATCCATTATTTTCTCGGTTTTTCTTTAACCATTCTCTCATTCACTATCCTCCTTTAATGTAACGATATGACACATTCCATACTCATATAATAGTATCACTTCGTTACTAAGTCAATACAAAAATAAAAAATAAAGTAACTTTTCGTTACTTTTGTTTTTAGTAACAATTAGTTACTGTAAAATTAATGATATATATAATGAGGTGATTTCCTTGCTTAGTGAACAATTATTAAAATTAAGAAAAGAAGCGAAAAAAACACAAGAAGATATTGCAAATCTATTAGGAATAACAAGACCAGCTTATACAGCATATGAATCTGGAAAACGTCAACCCGACTATGACTCTTTAATAAAATTAGCCGAGTATTATGATGTTTCTTTAGATTTTCTTTTGACTGGGAAAGAAAAAGTTGAAAAAAATCATACTGATCAAACAAATCTCTTCTTTTTTGATATGGAAGGATTAACAGAAGACGAAATTGAGGATATCAAAAGGCATATTAATTATGTGAAGTGGAAATCCGAACAAGAAAGGAAAGATAAATAGAATTATGAAAAATAAAGATAGGCATACCATTGCTAGTGGAATAGCTGTGTTTTCTGCCTTTTATTTGTTCATGAAAATGAATGAGATTAAAGCAATTATTCCTTTTTTAGAAAATAGTATCTACTTTTTAATTTTTGTAATAGTGTCAGAAGTTTTTCTTTATTGTTTAATATGGACTATCTTACCGTCGAAAAAATCGAAAAAGAGTAAGAAGGTTATTAAGAGTAGTCCTTCTAAGAAATCTACACAAGTAAATACTGCTAAGAAGACTGTTTATACAGAAAACAACAATAAACACAGTTTATTACATAGTGATAAGGAAATATTAACGCTTCCTTTTGATCAATTGACATGGAGAGATTTTGAGCGCTTATGCTACCTCTATTTCAAAGCTAAAGGGTACAAGCCTAGAGAAACTTCCGAAGGTGCAGATGGTGGAGTTGACTTAATTATCTATAATAAACACCATCAAACAGATGTAGCTATCCAGATTAAACATTATCAAAAAGGAAAACAAATAACCGTCAAAGAAATTAGAGAGCTTGCTACAGCGAAAAAGAACCATAAATGCATCCTTGCAGATTTTATCACAACATCTACTTATACTAATGCTGCATTGGTGGAAGCAGATAAATTCAATATCCAGTGCAGACAAAAAGAATGGGTAGAAAATAAAATACTACGTTGGAGAGATCAAGCTGCGAGACAGATTTCTTAATTATTTTTTAAACACTGTTTAATTACAGTGTTTTTTTATATAAAAAAACATCTTGAAAAATAGAACATTTGTTCCTATAATAGGTTTTGAGGTGATTCATTTGTCCTATATCTATCGTCCCTTTCCTTTAGAAGAAAAAGTAATGAAGATGTATAAGAATATGAATATATATAAACCAGAAGATATTGATATAAGAAAAATTGCGAATTATTTCCGCATTCATTTAAAATTTTCAACCAACCGATCATATTCCTTTCAAAACGGAAATTTTATGATTATTAATATAAATAAAAGTCTTAACAACATGGAGCAAAGGGAAGTATTCTTCCATGAACTTTGCCATTTGTTAAGACATTGTGGAAATCAGTATAAAAATATGCCAAAAGCTTTTAGAGACTTACAGGAATGGGATGCAGAACACTTTACTCGGTATGCTGCAATTCCATATCATATGCTAAAACTAATAAATTGGAAAAGTGGTTCTCTAATTACAGATCTCAATAAAATCTTTTGTGTTTCAGAAAATATTTGTTTGGAAAGAATAAACCATATATTAAGAAATTCAAATAGAAAAGAATAAAATATCATTAATTCAATTTGTCTATATTAATTATTAATTTCTCTAGTCTGTTTAATAGTTGAATATTACTACTATCTAATTCAGTTTTCTTTTTTGTTGCTTGCCATTCAATTAAAAAAGATCTTGAACCACTTAGATAATTCAATAACGCATACTTACTTGAAAAAAATACTCGTTCTTTATTTAACTTTCTGTTAATATATCTTTTAGAATTTAATAAGCTCAATAATTCGTTAACTGATGAAGGCTTTAAATTATTATAAACATATAATATTGTATTTAAATCTCTTTTTTTAGATCTAGATAATCGAATATCACTTCCTACAACAAAACCATTTAATACTATTTCATTTGTTGTAGTGATGAGCTTGGAATTATTTAAATTGAAGCCCTTCGATTTAAGAATTTTTCTTATCATATTAATAAAAAATTTCTCGAGTATTCTTTTATTATTAGAGGAAAATAATAAATCATCCGCATATCTAGTATAGGTTACATTTGTTTTTCTACAGTATTTCTGGATACGTAAATCAATTTGTCTGAAAACAATATTTGAAATAACTGGACTAGTAACTGCCCCTTGTGGTAAGGCGTTATTAAGACTAACTATATTTAGAAATACATCTATCATTTCCTTTGATTTTAATTCGTCAGTCTTAAAATAATATTTTATTACTTCTTCTATTATTTCATTATTAATTGAAGGGAAAAAATTTTTAATATCAATTCTAATATAATACTTGACTTCATTTTCCAAGCGAATATGGGGAATTAGATACTCCTTATAAGAGCGATCTTTTACAAATCCATAAACATTATCTGGTATAGGAATATTATTTAAGAATCTGTCTTTTAGGTTAGTTTGATAAGTATGTAATTTACTTTCTTTTTTTAAACAATTTAGTATTCTATCAGTACCCTTTTTAGGGATAACTCTAGTATAATAACTCTCATTTTTATTTTCCAGTTCGTTTTTAATATTTTCAATTGTATCTTGTAAAATATAATTATAAAAAAAATCTTCCTTAAATATAAATATAATAATCACCCTCTATAAGCAAATAAGTACATTCTCAAAGCCTCGCTTTGCGACTAAAGATCCCTGCAGGACATATGCCGCGAACAATTACAACTTACAATTGTAACACGTTACCCTTGGTTTTAATTCACAAGGGATTAGATGCATAGTTAAACTATACTCCAATATTACTACTCATTTATTATACATTAATCTTATAGAGGTAATTATCATATTTAATTCTGGAAAATTCTCTTTAAATATACCTATTTTATCCTCATAAGTCAACGAATCATTATTAAAATCATTATTCTCAAAGAAATCATTAATAAAATGTGTTACCCATCCACTGGTTTTCTTATTTCTCACTTTGGCTATATTATTGTAGATTTCTCTAACAGAATCATCTTGTATGTTATCAATATTTCCAATCCATTCTTTTACTGTTGCAAAGTTATCATATTTGCCTTCATGGATTAATCTTAAGATAGTAGTCTTATATGCATATGAATTTTTCAAATTATAAATGTCTTCGATCATTTGTATATCAGTACTACTTTTCTTATATCTTTTTAACCATTCAAATACTACTTCGTGGTTTGAACGGTTTATTAAAGCTCCTTCAATAGTTGTTGATACAGGAAATATATTATACTCTAAACTATAATGGACCCATGAAACTAGACACGAAATGAGGAGATGTTAAAGTAGGTTTATGAAAAGAAAACGATATACATCAGAGTTTAAATCTCAAATCGTGCTAGAGGTCCTAAAAGAAGAAAAAACCATGAATGAAATTGCTGCCTCTCATGGGATCCATGTAAATCAAATTCGTCAATGGCGAAAGGCTTTCCTTGAACAAATGCCTCAAATATTTGCTAAAGAAAATAAAAAGGCTGATCAAATGAAAGCTGACTACGAACAACAAATTGAAAATCTATATGCCGAAGTCGGCCGTCTAACCACGCAATTGACGTGGCTTAAAAAAAAATCTGGCCTTAAAGAGTAGGGCAGAAAGGATTGAAATGGTTGATTGGGAGGATGCGGAATTACCAATAACCACCCAAGCTGAGTTGCTGAGTCTTAATCGTTCAAGTCTTTATTATAAGCCGGTGGAACCTTCTCCTGAAGAAGTGTTCATCAAGCATCGAATTGACGAGATATACACCCAGTATCCATTCTACGGCTCAAGGCGTATCACAGCTGTACTCAATACCACTGGATTGACAATTAACCGAAAGGCTGTTCAACGCCACATGAGGGAAATGGGGATTGCCGGTATTTCACCGGGTCCTAACCTTAGTAAGCGTAATCTTGAACATCGAATCTATCCCTATTTGCTTAGAGGCCTGACCATCACCCATCCCAATCACGTATGGGGAATTGATATCACCTATATCAAGCTTCAACGCAACTGGATGTATCTTGTGGCAATTATTGACTGGTATTCCCGTTATGTCGTCAGCTGGGAAATGGATCAAACTCTTGAGATTGACTTCGTGCTAGAAGCTGTTAAACGGGCTTTCTCACAGTCTAAGCCGGTGATTCTGAATAGTGACCAAGGCAGCCATTTCACTAGCCCCAAATATACCGATCTAGTGTTAGGGAATGAAACAAAGATTAGTATGGATGGAAAAGGACGAGCCCTTGACAATATCATAACCGAAAGATTATGGCGAACACTCAAGTATGAAGAAGTCTATTTAAAAGAATACGTGACTCCTAGAGAAGCAAAAAAAGAGATTAGTAATTTCCTTCAGTTCTATAACTATGAACGCCCCCACCAATCATTAGGCTATAAAACACCAGCCTCCATTTATGGCTTATAAGTGATTCATCCTTATGGGAGGATCCTTCATAGGGGAGAACCTGTCAAGGGTTTGGCAAAGCCCTCGCTACGCTCGCCCTTGACAGAACCTCCCCTATGAAGGAAAAATAAAGTAGGATGAATCACTCGCAAAAAATATGCACCTATCCCCTTGAAGCCCCAGTGAGCACCTCTCGCTCCTAAAAGCAGACATCCATAGTTGGATTCTGACCCACCTTAAAAATATTAAATTAGTGTCTTGACGAAGGGGTCCACTTTAAACTAAAGGTTTTAATTAGACTTTTTAATAACGAATAATACTCACTGGTCCCCTTTATGTAGCCCCATTCTTCATCGAAATAAAATTTACTTTTTGATAATATTCCATTTATACGTTTTCTTGCATTATTAGTATTTATACGTTTTTTACCATAAAAAAAACGTTCTTTATTTAAGGCATTATTATCTTTTAAAGGATTCATGAATTTATCACCTTTTTTTAATGAAAATTCCTTAGAATCTCTTTTATAACTCAAAATTTTATCAAAATCTATTAAGATGATATATGGTATACTAATATTTTTTTCATTTGGATGAATCGTTCTTAATTTAACACTATTACCATCATATGGAAAAAAATCTATCTCTTTTAAAAAAGGAAATAATTTCACTAGATTATTATTACTGAACAGCTCCATTTCAGTTATTCCTTCTACAAAAACAATACATTTAGCAAAATAATAGCTTGCCTCTTGTTCAGTTATTATCTTTGATTCTCTTGCATCAGTAAATCCTTTCATTTCACTTAATTTTGTATAATTTTTATTCATTGAAAGATGGTACATGTTCACAATTTTATTATCTTGCATTAATGATTTAATCATTCTTGGTGAATGAGTAGATATTAAGATATTTATATGTTTACTCTTATTAAAGAATGCTGATACCATTTTATCTAAATACTTGGGATGAAGACCTATTTCAGGCTCGTCAATAATTATGAAAGGTTCTTTTATCTTTTTATCTGATATTTTGGATACCAAATTTATTAATAAAATCAAATAATTATAAGAATTTATTCCATCTGAAAAATACTCTAAGTTCTCAAATTTATGTTTAAAATTATTTCCACCTAATTGTAATTGGTAGATTGCGGCAAATTTTTGATTTGAATTAAAACTTTTTACTTCAATATCATTTTTCTGCATTTCATTTTCAATATATCCTAAAATAGTAGAGTATTTATCTCCAAATGCAGACTTAAAACACTCTTCTAAAACTGTCCTATATGAAGCACTTTCACTTAACCCAACCTTACTCAACTCTCCAATAATTTCCCATAAATCATCCCAATTTATCAAATTTATATGCCTTGTTTGTGAAAAGTAAATTGGAAAAATACTCTTTATAAAACTCCTAATTTCATAGGAAACATTCCATTTCTGTATCCCATTCTTATCTTGTATTAAAGTTACTTCAACTTCATTTTTGTCATTAGATAATGATTTGTGCAAATTCTTTATTTTTTTAAATATTGGATTTACCTTATATTCAGGGTTTTCAGAATTTCTTTCAATGTGAATTTCTGTTATCTTTAATAATCTTGTGAAATCATAAAAAATGGTTATTTCAAAAGAATTAATATATGGATTAACTTTATCATACAGACTACTATCTATATTCTTTCCTGTTAAATTATCATTGAAATATTTTATTGCCTTAAGCACATTAGTTTTTCCAGTACCATTTTCTCCCAACAAACAGTTTATTTGATTAAAATTTATTTCTAAGCTTCTTATAGATTTACAATTTTTTAATATAACACGACTTATAGGCATTTTTAACCTCTCATATTTAAATTTTATTTAAAACATATTTATATGTTACCATGATTTTACTTTTTAGAAATGATTTTTTACACTCGCAATAATACTACATTCCATTAGAAATATGATTTCGAACTGTTTTTTCGCTTATGAATAAATCACTCGCGATTTCCTTAGTCGTTTTATCTTGGACTAACAGCTCAAATACTTCTCTTTCTCTTTTGGTTAATAATGGCTTGTGAGTAAATTCATTCTCCTTCAAGTAGTGTAACCCTCCTTGCCTTTGCCAGCTATGAACTTTGGGATGGGTATAGTTATAGTCTGAATATATTATGTAAGATGACACCTTGGAGTGACTGGATTTAAGCAAATTAGGAAAGGTTTTTTCGGTTTTTCATCATTAGTACTCCATTTCCATCATTTGACTATAATTTTACGTACTTATGAACTTTCAACACACGAATTTTCAGGATGAAATAGTCAAAATGTAGTACGTGCAATTATAATCACTTTTTCCAAACTTTCTAAAAAACCGTGTTATAATTTAAACAATGAACCTTGGTATCGTAGTAAATTTCTGTTATCAAAGAAAGTTTTGGTGATATAGATGGACTTTAACATTGAATTATTGACAAATTTACATAAAAAAATTCTTCAGGATATGTATTTTGATTATGAAGAGAACAGTACTCCATATATTGATATGGTAACGATTATGGGGAGTCTATTTTACTTTGAACAACAAACGAAAAAGGCGCGAAAAAATAATCACTTAATTGTACCTGTTTTTAATTTAAGTCTCTGGGAAAAAAATAACGATGTCTTAAAAGAGCTAATAGATTGGATAATGGATGAACCAGTTTATCTGAATTTCCAGCAAAATGAAGCAGCGCTGTTGGCTCCATCATTTTTCCTTCCAAATAATCAGGAAGTAACATTGTTTTTGGATGATATGGCATCACTTGTGGGTGTTGCGAAAAATAAATTCCCAGATCTACCCATCGCCTCAGACTACATTCGACTTAAAAACATGAACAATGAACAGAGTAAACAGGAAAAACTAGCTGCTTTTTTGCGCAGTAATGTTTCAGATTCTGGAGAGATCATTCATTTAGGTTCGGCGATTTGCAAGAAGGTCAGAAGAAAACGATCAGCCGCAAGCATATGCTTGCTTGTATCGATTGCAGCAGCAAAAACATATTTTAACGGGAAAGGCAATGTATATGTCTATCAAAATAGCAAAATTAATAAGGACATTTCTATCGATGGGAATGTACTGCTTAAAGCTACTCATCCAAAAACATTTAATTTATTAAATGCTCTTTATTCCGGTTTGGAGCTTGATTTGACTATCCAAACGCCTATCTTACATCGCCCCTTCTATCGTGTGATCAATGAGATGCCTAAAGAATATAAGCTACAAATAAAAAACACGGCAGAGTGTCTCCGGATGAGAGGAGATGGGTATATATCAGCGAAAGTACCATGCGGAATTTGTCTGCCATGCTTGCAAAGAAAAATGGCCTTAGCGGCCAGTAATAATGAAGTATATGATACATTATACCAGTATGATTACGGGCAAAAGACTGCTGATATAAAAAATGAGGAAGATAAACGTATCTTAACAGAGAATCTGCAAGCCCTGGAAGATGCCATTGAATATCTAGAGACAAATGTTAGTAGACTAGCTAGCGAGGAACAAACAATAGCAGAGGAATTCATTTTCACTTATCATCAATTTAAGGAAAAATATTAACACAAGAAAGACCACCTTAACTGGTGGTCTTTTGTTTAATGATCACTTCCAAAGAACTCTTTAAATGCTTGGAACGTTGTTTCTCGGTTTAAGGCTGCAATCGACGTTGTCAGTGGAATGCCTTTTGGACAGGACTGCACACAGTTTTGAGAGTTACCGCAGTTAGCTAGTCCACCATCTCCCATTATCTCATGCAGTCTTTCCTCTTTATTCATCTCTCCTGTTGGATGTGAATTAAAGAGACGAACTTGAGAAAGCGGTGCTGGTCCAATGAAATTAGATTTACTATTTACATTCGGGCAAGCTTCTAAGCAGACTCCACATGTCATACATTTCGATAGCTCATATGCCCACTGGCGTTTTTTCTCTGGCATTCTTGGTCCAGGTCCTAAATCATATGTGCCATCAATTGGTATCCATGCTTTAACTTTCTTTAAGCTGTCAAACATGCGGCTTCGATCGACTTGCAGATCGCGCACCACAGGGAATGTTCTCATTGGCTCTAGACGAATCGGCTGTTCTAATTGATCAATAAGCGCTGTACAGGATTGGCGTGGTTTACCATTGATGACCATAGAACAGGCTCCGCAAACTTCTTCCAAACAGTTCATATCCCAAGCAACTGGAGAGGTTTTTTTTCCGTCGCTTGTAACTGGATTTCTGCGAATCTCCATTAATGCAGAAATAATGTTCATATTAGGACGATAAGGCAAAGTAAATTCTTCTACATAAGATGGTGAATTAGGGTCATCTTGTCTTTCAATTTGTAATGTTACTGTTTTTTGCTCCCCCATTTTATTTCACTCCCTCTTTTTGCTTTGAATAATCTCTTTTTCTCGGTTTAATTAAGGAGGTATCTACTTCTTGGTAATGGAAATCTGGTGCCTCATTTGCGCCCACAAATTTAGCCATTGTTGTTTTTAAGAAATCTTCATCATTTCTTTCTGGAAATTCTGGTTTATAATGTGCTCCACGGCTTTCATTTCGGTTATATGCACCGAGGGTAATCACACGTGCTAGCTGAAGCATATTTTCTAATTGACGCGTAAATACGCCTCCTTGGTTAGACCATTTTGCTGTATCATTGATATTAATATTTTTATAACGCTCTAACAGCTCTTGAATCTTGTCATCTGTTGCCAGCAGCTTATCGTTGTAACGAACTACTGTAACGTTATCTGTCATCCATTCCCCTAATTCTTTATGAAGCACATAGGCATTTTCTGTTCCATCCATTTTCAAAATACCCTGCCATTTAGCTTCTTCTGCTTTAATAGCGGAATCATATATGGATGATGATAAATCTTCTGCGCTTTTGCTTAATCCGCTTATATATTTAACCGCATTCGGACCAACTACCATGCCGCCATAAATTGCTGAAAGCAAGCTATTGGCACCTAAGCGGTTTGCTCCATGCTGTGAATAATCACATTCACCAGCAGCAAATAAGCCTGGAATATTTGTCATTTGATCGTAATCTACCCACAATCCACCCATGGAGTAATGAACAGCAGGGAAAATTTTCATCGGAAGTTTACGAGGATCTTCACCAGTGAATTTTTCGTAAATCTCGATAATGCCGCCCAGTTTAATATCAAGCTCTTTTGGATTTTTATGGGATAAATCTAAATACACCATGTTTTCTCCATTGATGCCGAGCTTTTGATCGACACATACATGGAAAATCTCGCGTGTGGCAATATCCCTTGGTACAAGGTTTCCATAAGCTGGGTACTTTTCTTCTAAGAAATACCATGGCTTTCCATCTTTATACGTCCAGATACGACCGCCTTCTCCACGAGCTGATTCACTCATTAAACGTAATTTATCATCACCAGGTATTGCAGTTGGATGGATTTGAATAAATTCACCATTTGCATAATAAGCTCCTTGCTGATAAACAACAGATGCTGCTGAACCAGTATTTATAATGGAATTTGTGGATTTCCCAAAGATAATTCCAGGGCCGCCAGTTGCCATAATAACAGCGTCTGCAGGGAAGGACTTAATCTCCATTGTTTTTAAATCCTGTGCCTTAATTCCTCTGCATACCCCTTCATCATCTGTGATAATTCCAAGGAACTCCCAGCCTTCATATTTCACGACAAGCCCGTCGACTTCGTATCTTCTTACTTGCTCATCCAATGCGTATAGAAGCTGTTGTCCTGTAGTTGCACCTGCAAAAGCGGTTCTGTGATACTGTGTTCCTCCAAAACGGCGGAAGTCCAGTAATCCTTCCGGTGTACGATTAAACATAACTCCCATTCGGTCCATCAAGTGGATAATGCCCGGGGCTGCCTCCGCCATTGCTTTAACCGGTGGCTGGTTTGCTAAGAAGTCACCGCCATAAACCGTATCATCAAAATGCTCCCATGGAGAATCTCCTTCTCCCTTTGTATTCACCGCTCCATTGATCCCGCCTTGAGCACAAACAGAATGTGATCTTTTTACAGGCACAAGGGAAAATAATTCTAAAGGAGTCCCTGTCTCTGCTACTTTGATTGCTGCCATTAATCCTGCTAAACCACCGCCAACGATGATCACTTTCCCTTTCTTCATAACAAACGTTCACTCCTTCATCTATTGCTCTACTAATCTAGTATTTATTAAACAAACGCGAAGATTGCTCGTACACCTACAATTGATAATGCAACAAATATTCCTAGCGTTACATATGTATTAATTCGTTGAGACTTTGGCGAAACAGTAATTCCCCAGCTTACACAGAATGACCATAAACCATTTGAGAAGTGGAAGATCGTGGAGATTACACCCACTAAATAAAATGCAAGCATCCAAGGATTTGCTAAATTTTCACTCATCATGTCATAATTTACTTCTTGGCCTAATTGAGCTGCTACTCTTGTTTCCCAAACATGCCAAACGATAAAAATTAACGTAATGATCCCTGTCACTCTTTGGATATAGAACATCCAATTTCGAAAGAAACTATAATTTTTTGTATTATTTTTGGCTGTAAACGCAATATAAATTCCATAAATTGCATGATACAAAATCGGTAAAAATATTACAAAAATTTCAAGAAAATACCGAAAAGGTAAATGCTCCATAAAGCCAGCTGCCTTGTTAAAAGCTTCTGGACCTCTAGTTGCAAAGTGATTGACAACTAAATGTTGGATTAAAAATACACCTACTGGGATCACTCCTAATAACGAGTGAAGCCTTCTGAATAAAAACTCTCGATTTGCTGCCATAAAATTCCCCCCTAATTGATGACATACTCCCATTGCCCATAAAGCGATAACATAACCAAAAATTCTTACAATTTAGTGACAATTTAATTGTACTCTTAAAAAAAAATGCGGTCAAGAAAACGGATACATTAAATAAATTTTCTTTCGCTTTTTTTCTATCTATATGTCCAAAAAAAGGAAAAATTTCCTCTTTTCTCTTCTTCGCATAAATTTAACATACAAATCAAATAATAGAATCAATGCAAAGGACATGAACAAATATTGATTTTATCGTTATGAAAGCAAAACTTTTTCCTTTAAAAGGAAAAGATATTTTAAAACATAATTTAAAAAAATCGCTTATTTTCAAATAGATTTTTCCCGTTTTTTAGTCACCCTAATTCAAAAATCGTTCCCTTTTCTTATGATTTTTTTCCGTTTTTACAGTATACTATTTAGACAATATATTTTATTCTATTTTATTTGGATTCCGTACTTTTGGCATAACCAATGTATGGAAATATTGCAAATGCCAAAATGATTACTTTTATGAAGAGACTATCTTGTAATTATGTAAATATAATAGAATCATAGAAAGAGGAGAGCATATTGAGTGATTTAACATCCTTAGAAGAAAAAACACAGGTGGAGTCAGATCCCCTTACTGTTCCCGCATATGGATATGAATTAATTCGAGAGATACTTATCCCCGAATTATTAGGCCGGGATACGCCTGATCTGTTATATTGGGCCGGTAAACGTATTGCCCGATTATTTCCTTTAAATGCTGTAGAAGAAGCGTACGCTTTTTTTCAAAAAGTCGGATGGGGAAATTTAGAAGTAGTTAAGCAAACAAAAAACGAAATTATCTATCAATTATCCAGCGAGCTGATTGAAAAAAGATTAAAGGAAAAAGGGAAATGCACATTTCAATTAGAAGCAGGTTATTTAGCTCAACAATATGAACAGACAAAAAAGGTTATTGCTGAAGCCTTTGAAGATCCAAAAAGAAAAGAAAAAAAAGTAACCATAACGGTTCGCTGGGATAGTAAAGATCCTATAGAAGAGTAAAAAGAACTCTAAAGGAGAGAAGAATTTTAATAGTCTTCCTTCCTTTGGAGTCTTTTTTGCTTCTACTAATCATTTCTTATACATGCACAGGCAATTTGCTTAATTCAAATGCATCGTGAAGAATTTCTACAGCTTTCACCATCTTCTCTTTCTCAATTACTGTTGATACTTTAATTTCGGATGTGCTTACCATTTTAATAATAATTTTTTCTTGTGATAATACTTTAAACATATCTGCTGCAACACCAGGATTTGAAATCATTCCAGAACCGACTATCGATACTTTTGCCAATCCTTGTTCAGAAGTTACTTTATCGTATCCTAATTCCGCTTTATTTTCTTCTAGCACATTCAATGTTTCTTCTAAGTCACTATCTTTTATCGAAAAAGATAAGTTTGTCAGCTGGTCATTTGTTAAGCTTTGAATAATAATATCGACATTTATATGATGGGACGCAAGGGTGGTGAAAATAGTAGAGAGACTTGTTAAGGGATTTCTTAAGCCAAATACCGTCACACTCGTAATATTGTCCTCAAATGCCACTCCGCGTACAACTAAATTTTGTTCCATGGAAACTTCCTCCTCGATGATTGTTCCTTCTTCTTGTTCCATACTTGAGCGAACCACTAATGGTACTTGATAGTTTTTTGCATATTCTACTGCTCTTGGATGTAGGACTCCTGCCCCTAAATTAGCTAATTCCAACATTTCATCATAAGAAATCGCTAATAGTTTTCGTGCACTTTTCACAAAACGAGGGTCGGTTGTAAAAACGCCTGTTACATCTGTGTAAATATCACATTTATCTGCTTTTAAAGCTGCTGCAATCGCAACCGCCGTTGTATCAGATCCACCACGTCCAAGTGTTGTTATATCTCCTGTGTCAGTCACTCCCTGAAATCCAGCAACTACTACTACTTTTCCTTGTTGTAGCTGTTCTTGTACTTTTTCTGTTTGTATCTTTACTATTCGCGCATTCCCATGAACATCCTCTGTTTCTATTCCTGCTTGCCAGCCAGTATAGGAAATGGCGTCTACTCCTTTTGCCTGTAAAGCCATAGATAGTAAGCTGATGGTAATTTGCTCTCCTGTGGATAGTAAGACATCCATTTCTCTTTTAGATGGCTTTGGATTTATTTCACTTGCAAGCGTTACAAGCGAATCGGTTGTTTTCCCCATAGCGGATACGACGACGACTACATCATTGCCACGATTTCTTTCTTCGATTACTCTTTCTGCTACATGAAGAATTCTTTCTGCACTGCCTACGGAAGTACCACCAAACTTTTGTACAACTAATCCCACTTCATTCCCTACCTTCTTGTAATCTTAGAGGTTTCTTTTTATTTCTCATTACTTTTCTTTATGTACTTTTTATTTCTCTTTGGCTATCTTAATGAATAAAAGACAAATAAAAAAAGCAATGAGAATATCTCATTGCCGTGCAGTTGAATATAATATATTTATGCACAAACAGTGAGATAGCTCTCCAAAACAGTTCCTTGTTTTGACAGTCTTACATTTATTCAATGCAAAACCAGCAAAGAAAGTCATGAGAACTTTCCTTACTTCGGCGATCTATCCCTTTCATAATTCTTCCCTGAAGCTCATTCTTCTCCGAATTATTACTCTTGAAGTTCGCACCTCTACCTTCACTTATTAAGTTATAAGTTGCCATCATTATAGCACAGTGGATTCATTCCGACAAATAAATTTTTTATTCCTTTAATTTAGCAAGTAATTGTTCAGCCACATTTGCGGGAATACCTGCTTCCACAAATTCTTCGATCGTAGCTTCTTTCATTTTCTTCACAGATCCAAAGGTTTTTAAAAGTAATTTTCTGCGCTTTTCTCCAATTCCAGGAATGTCATCCAATAAAGACTGAAAAGCATTCTTCCCTCTTAATTGACGATGAAACGTAATTGCAAAGCGGTGAACTTCGTCTTGGATTCTTTGTAATAAATAGAATTCCTGACTATTTCGCTCAAGCGGGATAATCTCCAATGGATTTCCGAATAGTAGTTGAGAAGTGCGGTGCTTATCATCCTTTACTAAGCCAGCAACTGGAATATCTAAGCTTAATTCATCGAGTAGAACTTCTCTAACTGCTTCAAGATGCCCTTTTCCACCATCAATTAATAGTAAATCTGGAAGTGGCAGCCCTTCTTTTAAAACGCGCTGATATCTTCTTCGAACTACTTCCCGCATGGATTCATAATCATCTGGTCCTTTTACCGATTTGATTTTATACTTGCGGTATTCTCGTTTCGCTGGTTTTCCATCGATAAAGACAATCATCGCTGAAACCGGATTCGTCCCTTGAATATTACTGTTATCAAATGCTTCAATCCGCAGAGGTGTGTAAATCCCCATTTGTCTGCCTAGGTTTTCCACTGCTTTTATCGTACGCTCCTCATCACGTTCGATTAATGCAAACTTCTCTGTTAAAGCATTCTTCGCATTTTTATTAGCTAATAATACAAGTTCCTTTTTTTGCCCTCTCTGTGGCTTTATCACTTTTACATTTAATAATTCTTCGACAATATCTCCTTGGATCTCGTCTGGAAGATAAATTTCCTTTGGTTTAAAATGATTTGCTTTCTCATAAAACTGACCTAGATATGTTAGCATTTCCTCTTCAGGCTCTTGATAAATTGGAAACGTACTTACATCGCGTTCAATTAACTTTCCTTGACGAACAAAAAATACTTGAACACACATCCAGCCTTTATCATAGGAATAGCCAAAAATATCTCTGTCTATTAAATCCGTCATCATCATTTTTTGCTTTTCCATCGTTGCCTCGATATGAGCGATTTGGTCGCGGTATTCCTTGGCGCGCTCAAAGTCTAATTCTTCTGATGCTGCCATCATTTTTTCAGATAGTTCTTTTTTAATATCTTTATATCCACCATTTAAGAACTTGGTGATATCATCAGTCATCTTCTTGTATTCTTGTTCGGTAACCTCATTTACACAAGGAGCTAAACATTGTCCTAAATGATAATATAAACAAACTCTATCTGGCAGCACATTGCACTTACGTAAAGGGTAAATACGATCAAGAAGTTTTTTCGTTTCATTTGCTGCTTGGACGTTTGGATATGGGCCAAAGTACTTGCCCTTATCTTTCTTTACATTTCGAGTTGTAATCAGCCTTGGATGCCTTTCAGCCGTCAATTTAATAAATGGATAGCTTTTATCATCCTTCAGCATAATATTATATTTTGGATCATGCTTCTTAATTAAATTTATTTCTAATATTAATGCTTCAATATTGGAAGAGGTTATGATGTATTCAAAATCTTCAATTTCATTGACTAGTCTTAATGTCTTACCATCATGAGAGCCTGTAAAGTAGGAGCGAACTCGATTTTTTAATACCTTTGCTTTTCCTACATAAATAATGGTACCTTGTCGGTCCTTCATCAAATAACATCCAGGCTGATCAGGTAAGATCATTAATTTATTTTTAATGATGTCGTTCACAATTTTCCCTCCCAGCTCACAAACCTTATAAACGAACATATATACTATCTTCTCTAATTATAGAGAATTTCATCGATTCATCAAGGAAAAAGTATGGAATGGGAATATTTTAGGGAAAACGGTTTATGCTTACATGAAGAATTAGGATTTTATTGCGATGTAATGTTGATAACTTGATCTGCTTTTATCGGATTATTCTTATGCTTCACTTTTATACCACAAGTTTATTTTCTCCATCAAAAAACCTGCAGACACTAGGAGTGTCTACAGGTCTTTCTCTTTCAAAAAAAGAAAGAGTTCATTAAACATGTTTAGCTAATAGTTCAGAAAGAGCTTCTTTTGGTTGGAATCCAACTACTTTATCTACTACTTCACCGTCTTTAAGAACAAGTAAAGTTGGGATGCTCATTACGCCAAATTTAGATGCTGATCCTTGGTTTTCGTCTACATCTACTTTAACGATTTTTACGCTATCTCCCATTTCGCCGTCAAGTTCTTCAAGAACTGGAGCGATCATTTTACAAGGTCCGCACCATGGTGCCCAGAAATCTACTAATACTACACCTGAACCTGTTTCTTCTTGGAATGTTTGATCTGTTGCATGTGTAATGGCCATTTATAATTTGCCTCCTTATTTGATAAACTAACAATATCGAAAGTATACCATGGTTTCTTTGATGATACTAATAATATGTTTCAAATATCATTTTCCCCTACTATCAGCTAATACATTCACCTATAATTAGATCATTCCCATTCTTTTAATAAAGAAGGTATTATTTCAAAAATATCTCCCACAATCCCATAATCAGCTACTTCAAAAATTGGAGCATTTGGATCTTTATTAATAGCAATAATGGTTTTGGCAGACGTAACGCCAACAAGATGTTGAATAGCCCCTGAAATTCCGCAGGCGATGTATATATCTGGAGCCACGGTTTTTCCTGTCTGTCCAAGCTGAATGGAAGCATCACATACTCCTAATTCTACTGCACCTCTGGAAACACCGACTGTTCCTCCAAGAGTGTCAGCTAATTTCTTCACTAGTGCAAATCCCTCTTCATTTTGAATACCTCTTCCAGCGCCCACGATAATTTTTGCATCCACTAAGCCAGCTGCCTTTTCTCTTTTTTGTTCGAGTCCAATTAAAGTAGCTACTGGCTTATCGATATTTACTTTCAAAGAATGGACAGCTGGTTTTGTTTTCTCCTTCTTTGGGAGAGGCTTCCATTTTTTAGGCTTTATTGTTATAAGAAAAGAAGAACCTTCCACTTCTGTTCGTTCCGTTAATTTACCAGAATAAGCAGACCGAGTTATAGACAGTTTGTTATCATGAAGGACAAAACTCTCTATATTTGAAAGTAAGGGTAGATTCCATTTCTCACTTAAATACGGGAAGATGGATCTGCCGATATCATTGTGTCCACATAAAAGAATAGAGGGTTCAAGTTGTTCCCAAACAGATAAGAGGGCTTTTATATATGATTCATTCGAAAATCTAGCTAACAAAGGGTGTTCCACGATAATGATTTGATCGACATCCGTTTCATTCCATTCAGATGCGTTCGTTCTCATATCCTCTCCCATTAGCAAGAGAATTGTTTCTGCCTCCGTTTTTAATTCCTTTGCTGCTGAAATACACTCAAGGGTAATGGAGGCAATTTTTCCTTCTTGATGTTCTCCCACCACAACGATTTTTCCCTTCATATTAACTCCTCCATTACAATGACTTTAATAATTTGGATAAGGAAGCAACTTGATCTTTTATTTCCCCTTGCAACATCATTTTTTTACGATTTAATTGTGGATATGAATAGTGGCTGAGCGTTTTTGCGTGGTTTTCCTTTACCTGGATAAATCGAAAAGGCTTCTTTTTTGCTTTCATGATCCCAGCAAGTGATGGCAATCTTGGAACGTGTAAACTTTGTGGAATGGTAGCTAAAAAAGGAAACGGAACTTGATATGTTTCGATGTCTCCATCTGCATTTCTTTTAATTTTTGCATGTTTTTCCTCTTGTTCGATTCGAATTGCTTTCACAAAGTAGGGAATATCTAATAAAGCAGCAACCCTAGGACCTACTTGACTTGTTGCTCCATCTGTAGAAAAATCTCCTGCTAATAGAACATCGTAGTCTATATTTTGCAAATATTCTTGTATCTTTTTAGCTATATGAGCTGGATGATCTTCATCAGGATTAGATTCTATTAAAACAGCTTGATCTGCTCCCATAGCTAAAGCTGTTCTCAATTGCTTTTCTCCTTCTTTTTTACTTACCATCAGCACCGTTATATGCCCACCATATTTTTCTTTTAATTGTAGGGCTTCTTCTAAACTTATCGCATCTGGTGGATTGATGATAAACTCTTTTTCCTCTATCAGTACTTGTTCTTCTTCAAGTACGAGGGTAGCCTCAGGAGAAACGGTTCTCGATAATAAAACCACAATCTGCAATGATTCATTACTCATTTTCTTCTTCACTTTCTTTCTTCAATTGTCTTCTTAATACTTTTCCTACTGCTGTTTTCGGAAGTTCTTCTCTAAATTCATAAATACGAGGTACTTTAAAAGATGCCAATTTCCTACGCATAAACTGATTCAGTTCTTCTTCTGTAACCGTCATTCCTTCGCGCAATACAATAAATGCTTTCACTGTCTCTCCCCTATAAGGATCCTTCACTCCCACAACTGATGCTTCCATGACAGCTGGGTGCTCATACAAAACTTCTTCAATTTCACGAGGATAGATATTAAAGCCGCCTGCAATGATAATGTCCTTTTTCCGATCGACGATATAAAAATACCCTTTCTCATCCATATATGCGATATCACCAGTTAGTAACCAGCCATCTTTTAAAACCTTATTGGTTTCTTCATCATTGTTCCAATATCCTTTCATCACTTGCGGCCCCTTAATTGCAAGCTCCCCAACTTCTCCCACTGGCAATATTTCACCTGACTCTAATGAAAAAATAGCTGCATCAGTCCCTGGCCAAGGAACACCAATACTTCCTTTTACAATTTCATTGTCCCAAAGAAAATTCACGTGGGTAACAGGAGATGTTTCCGTTAATCCATAGCCCTCTACTATTTTCCCGCCTGTCTTTTCCTCAAATTTCTCAATAACCTCAACTGGTAATGGAGCAGAACCACTAATCGCTCCTTTAATCGAGGAAAGATCGTATTGGCTTATGTCTGGATGATTCATTAAACCAATGTAGATAGTAGGTGCTCCTGGAAAGACAGTTGGCTTTTGTTTATGGATTGTTTTTAACAAACCACTCGCATCAAATTTCGGAACAAGAATCATTTTATATACTTCCATTACTGATAATACAAGAACTGTCATAAGTCCATACACATGAAATAATGGCATGACGGCAAGCATTTTTTCTTTTCCCTTTTCCATCTTATATAGCCATTGTCTGCACATAGAAGTATTGGCTACTAAATTTTGATGGGTGAGAATAACTCCCTTTGGAAAACCTGTCGTTCCGCCAGTGTATTGTAGAATCGCTATATCTTCTTCAAAATTTATCGGTACTTCCTTTAGGACTGATTCTTTGGACTTTAATGTTTGGGTATATAGATGAGTAGAGTTTGATGATGTAATTGTTGGAGGTTTTCCTTGCTCTTTCGCTTGAATGAATGGATAGACAATATTTTTGGGAAATGGGAGATAATCTTTAATAGATGTAACAATAATATGTTCAAGATCTGTTTGCTTCATTACTCTTTCCACTCTGTTGTAGAGCATATCTAATGTTATAATTACTTTCGCCCCTGAATCTTTCATAATAAATTCTATTTCTCGCTCTTGATAAAGCGGATTTACTGGTACAGCGATAGCTCCCGCCTGCAAGATTGCATAGAAACTAATAACTGTTTGTGGAATATTCGGCAGCATTACTGCAACCCTGTCCCCTTTTTTTACACCTAAGTGCTGCAAATATGCTGCAAATTGCAATGTTTTCTTATAAAGTGTTTTAAACGTCATTTCTTTTCCCATAAAATGAATAGCTTTATGTTTTGGATACTCATTTGCCGCGTATTTTAATAATTGTGGGAGAGTATCTGCACGATAATAAACATTTTTGGCAATTTGATCAGGATAAAGTTTTAACCATCTTTTCTCTGTTTCCAACACAATTCCTCCATTTAATTCTATTGTTGTACTAGCTTATTATATGGAGGAACATATTCATTGGATTATGTATAAGCCTACTTTCCCCTTAATTGACACAATTCCGCATAAAAAACAGCCTTTTTAAATGTAACTAAAAAAGCCAAACAATCATGCGAATGTGATTTGTTTGGCTTTTTAGCTGGAATTTTTATGTCCTAGCTCCCTTTAAAATAATATATTTATTAAGAGATACCTGCCCCAATTACAAAAGATAAACCAACAGAAATAATCATAGAAATAAAGCCGACTGCTCGATTATCATTTTTTATTTCATCGTCAATATTAAATTTAGGGGTTAAAAATTCAAAGATGAAATAACCAATTAACAATAGGACAAAACCATATACACCCCAGATAATCATTTTCAGTAAAGAATCATTTTGCATAATCGAATGGCTGAAAACATTCGCTATTCCAAAGATTTTCCCGCCTGTCGCCATCGCAACTGCTAGATTCCCATTTTTTATTTCATCCCAATTATTATATTTTGTTACAAGTTCAAATATAGCTAAAAATACAACAAGGCTTAAAATAACAACACTATAATCGCCGGCCGTTTTTACATATTCATTTTCCCAAAATTGTGCCATAAGGTTTCTCCTCTACCTTTATTCTCCCAAAAGAAAGTTTATTTAAATTCGACAACCGTTACACCACTGCCGCCTTCTCCTGCTTCTCCAAAACGAATCCTTTTTACAGCCCGATGATTTTTCAAATACTCTTGAACACCTGAACGAAGGGCTCCTGTTCCTTTTCCATGAATAATGGAGACTCGTGGATAGCCAGCAAGCAGACTATCATCTATATACTTTTCTACTCGAGCAAGAGCATTTTCGAATCTCTCGCCACGTAAATCTAACTCCAAGCTAACGTGATAATCCTTTCCTTTTATCGTGGTTAGTGGTTTTGTTTCTACCACCTTTGGTGCTTTGATGAATTCAAGATCTTTTTCTTTGACCTTCATTTTCATAATACCAATTTGGACTTGCCATTCTTTATCGGAAACTTTTTCTAGTAATTGTCCTTTTTGATTAAAGGTTAGAACCTTTACTTCATCGCCAGGCTGATAAACATGGTTCGTCTTCGACGCAGCTGGTTGTTTTTGTCTTTCTATTTGTGGTGTTGCATCCTCTAAACGTTTTCTTGCATCAATTAGTTCATGTTCTTTTACTTCTGCTCGTTTTTCGAGCTGCATTTTTCGTAAATCGCCAATAACAGCTTCGGCCTCTTTTTTAGCATTTTCGATAATTTCTTTCGCTTCTCTTTTTGCTTTTTCTTGCAGTGTTTCTTTCTTCTCGTAATATTCCATTACTTGTTTCTGTAAATCACGATGTAGCATTTCCGCTTGTTTTAATAAATCTTTCGCTTCTTCATGCTCTCTTTCCGCTTGCTTACGACTATTCTCCAGGGAGGCAATCATATTCTCGATTTTATTGCTATCCTCGCTTACATGTGACCGAGCTGTATTAATCACATCTTCCTTTAAGCCCAACCGCTTACTAATTTCAAAGGCATTACTTCTTCCCGGTACTCCAATAAGTAATCGATATGTCGGGCTTAATGTTTCAATATCAAATTCCACACTTGCATTTACAACGCCTTCGCGATTATATCCATAAGCCTTTAACTCTGGATAATGAGTAGTCGCAATAACTCTTGCTCCGCGTTTGTTTACTTCATCGAGAATCGAAATAGCTAGAGCTGCTCCTTCTTGAGGATCTGTTCCAGCTCCTAACTCATCAAATAAAACAAGACTTTCATGATCTACTTTTTCAAGAATACTAACAATATTAACCATATGGGAAGAGAACGTACTTAAAGACTGTTCAATGGATTGTTCATCCCCTATATCTGCGTATACAGATTTAAAAACGCCCATTTCCGAACCGTCTAATACTGGAATCTGCAGGCCTGCTTGTGCCATTAAAGTACATAGACCTACTGTTTTTAAAGTTACTGTTTTACCGCCCGTATTTGGTCCGGTAATAACGATAGATGTATAGGAATCCCCAAGAATAATATCATTCGCCACCACAACCTCTGGCGGTATAAGTGGATGCTTCGCTTTAAGCAGAACAATCTTTCCTTCATTATTAATTTTTGGTTTGGATGCTTTTAACCGATGAGCATATTTTGCTTTTGTAAACATAAAATCAATTTCTGCTAATACAGTGACAATATGCAATAGCTCTTCTTCATATTGTGCTACGAGTGCCGTTAATTGCGTTAAGATACGATCAATTTCTTGTTGTTCTTTGACCCGAATAGCTTGAAGTTCATTATTTAGTGTCACTACAGACTGTGGTTCAATAAAGAGGGTTTGCCCAGAGGCACTTTGATCATGAACAATCCCCCCATAATTGCCTCGATATTCTTGCTTAACCGGGATAACATACCGATCATTTCTGATTGTAATAATACTGTCAGACAGCATTTTTTGGGCACTTGAAGAACGAATCATACTTTCTAGTTTCTCTCGTACTTTTGATTCATTTCTACGCAGCTGATTTCTTAATGTTCTAAGGGCATCACTTGCACTATCCATCACTGCACCTTGTTCATCAATAGCCATCTTGATTTCTTCTTCTACTTCGACAAGCACCATGATACTGTCTGTTAAAGTAAACAGTATCGGAATAGGCTCTTCTTCATGAAATTCTTCAATAAATCGTTTCATTTGTCTACTAGCATGAACGGTACTGGCAATCTGATTTAATTCAGCTGGACTAAGCATACCGCCAATAGAGGATCTTTTCACATGGGCGCGGATATCATAGATTCCATCAAGAGGGATGGATCCACGCATGCGATATACCTTAGCAGCTTCATCTGTTTCTTCTTGCCAGCTTACAACTTCATTATAATCAGTAGATGGAACTAATTCCTCCACTTTATTTCTTCCCAATGAAGAAGATGCATGCTCGATTAATTGATCTTTAATTTTATCAAATTCTAACGTTTTAAATACTCTTTCCTGCATGGAGTAATCTCCTTTGCTATCCCCATTTCGGGTTTAATCATATTTTTTATTGGTTCTTCTGACTTTTAGAGCGTTCTTTTCCATTAAGCTATCCCTTTTCAACAGAGAGAATGCTTTTCACGTCATGACTTGGACGGAGGCGAAAACAGCTATACCTTGCAGATTCCCCCATTCTCATCCAAGCATACTTAATTACCTTTATATAAGAAGGCTAATAATTCCTCTTTGGACATAGCATTCAATACAGTAGATTTTTTTATCCAGCCCTTTTTCGCGGTGGATACTCCGATGGCCATATTATTAAGCTCATGCTTATAATGAGCATCTGTATTTATGACAATCTTTACGCCAGCATCCTGTGCCATTTTGACATGTGCTGCATTTAAATCTAAGCGGTTAGGATTACTATTCAATTCCAAGACAGTATTCGTTTCTTTCGCTAATTGAATGAGCATTTCCATGTCAACATCATAACCATCTCTTTTGCCAATTTTCCTACCAGTTGGGTGTGCAATGATATCAACATATTTGTTTTCCATGGCAGCTTTTAATCTATTCATTATCTTATCTTTCGATTGTGAAAAAGCAGAATGGATAGAGGCAATCACAATATCTAATTCTTTCAATAATTCATCATCATAATCTAGTGTGCCATCTGGTAATATATCCATCTCAGCACCAGCTAAAATAGTTATATCTTCATATTTAGCATTTAACCTTTTAATTTCTTTTATTTGCTTTCTCACTCTATCTGGTGTTAATCCATTGGCAACCTTTAAATATTGAGAATGGTCTGTAATAGCCATGTATTGATAGCCTAATTTTCGATTTGCTTCTATCATTTCTTCTAATGTATGTGCACCATCGCTTGCAGTGGTATGCATATGCAAATCTCCTTTAATATCTTCCAAGGAAATAAGCTCACTATCATCTGAATAATTTTCTACCTCTTTTCCATCTTCTCTTATTTCAGGAGGAATAAAGGGCAGTTCGAAATAATGATAAAACGCTTCTTCTGTCTTAAAGGTTTTTATTTCGCCTGTTTCATTATTTTCAACGCCATACTCGCTTATTTTTTCTCCGCGTTCCTTAGCTAGCTGTCTCATTCGCACATTATGTTCTTTTGAACCTGTGAAATGATGTAAGGTTGTTGCAAATTCCTCTGGTTTCACTAACCGAAAGTCGATAGAAACGTCATAATCCAGCCCTAGTATTACACTAACTTTTGTCAATCCTGCTCCTATTACTTCTTTTATAGACGGAAGCTGAAGCAATTGCTCTTTCACCTGATCAGGAGCATTTGTGGCGACAATAAAATCTAAATCTTTAATCGTCTCCCTAACTCTTCTTAAACTTCCGGCTCTAGAGTATTGCACAACCCCTTCCATCTTAGCTAGTTGTTCCTCAATGGAGACTGCTATCGGAATCATAAATGCAATTGGCAGTCGCTCTGGGCGAGATCCGGCATTTTGAAGGGCTTCCATAATTTTTTCTTCTGTCTTTTTGCCAAAACCTTTTAATGCTTGCACTTCTCCTTTTAAGCATGCATTTTTTAAATCCTCTGCATTTTCGACAGACAACTCTTTATATAATTTTGCGATTTTTTTCCCACCGAGACCTGGCAGCTGCAGCAATGGTATTAATCCTTTTGGAACTTCGTCTTTTAACTCTTGTAAAACAGACGACTTGCCTTCTTTTAGATATTCTTCTATAACAGCAGCTGTTCCCTTTCCTATTCCCGGCAGTTCCGTTAGATCGGTTATGTCGGTTAAGTTCAATTCACTTGTTTCAATCGTATTGGCCGCTTTTCGAAAGGCAGAGATTTTAAATGGATTTTCTCCTTTCAGCTCCATATATATCGCAATTTGCTCTAATAATCGAATAATATCTTTATTTGTAATCATCCTTTATCACCCACATATGTAAAATAACTCTTCTTCTCATCTACCTATCATACCATGAACTATATAAATTCAATAATTATGTAGTACCTGTTTAAACTAAACAAAAAAACTCTCTAGCTACATATAAAGCTAGAAGAGTTTCCTCTTTCTATGAAGCCATATAATCAAACCATAAATCTTTTATTTTCTCTGAAAAATATGGAGTGTTTTCTATCATCCATGCGGCAACCGAGGATTCATTTAATTGAGCTTGAATAAAATCAACCGGGATTAAAATAGAAATAAATAATAGAAGGAATAATAGCAAATACGTTTCGACAAATCCTAGGACCGCTCCAGCCCATGTATTTAACTGTTTTAAGATTGGAATACTAGCAACAAAATCTATCATACTTCCAATAATTTGCCAAAGGATTTTCACCACAAAAAATATCACAACAAAGGAGAACCCTCTGTAAAAGACGTCTTCTATATTTGCCGTTTGAATAAAAGATTGCAGCAAACTACTTTCTCCTATATTTGGATATGGAATCCATAGTGTTAATTTTTGCGATAGCGGGATGTAATATTTATTAGCAACAATAAACGCAACAATAAATCCTGTTAAGTGTATAATTTGCATAATAAATCCTCTTTTTAGTCCTCTAAGAAGACCAAAAAGCAGCAATATAACCAAAATAATATCTAACATGAACATTGTCAGTCCTTTTCTCTTCTTTTTAATTCTTCCTCTAATTCTTTCACTCGATCTTCTAGCTTTACATAGTCGTTTACTATATTTACTGCGGTAAGTACTGCAAGTTTATTGGTATCAAGTGAGGGATTCAAAACATGAATTTCACGCATTTTTTCATCAACTATGGAGGCAACCAGTCTAACATGGTTAGAAGGTTCTTTCCCTATTATTGTATATTGTGTTCCATATATATCAACATTTGTACGATTTTTAGGGGTATTTGACACGCCCATGCCTCCATTCTAAAGAATCCTAGTTTCTATCATATCATGAATTATTCTTGCTAGGGAAGTCATTCGAATAGATTCTATCTTAAGACTTTTAATAAAGGGCAGGAATTATAATTCACTTGATAAAATAAGAGGCTGGAACAAAACTAGCTTCAAATAGTAAGAAGGGGGGCTGTCCAAAATGTGAGTGAAAGCTAATTTTTTGGACTCCCTTTCATATATATTTCTGAATAAACGCACAAAAAAATCATCCTTTTTTAGTAAAATGAAGTTACCACACAACATTAAAAGAAAGGATGATTTTATGTGCAATCAAATAATTACTATTGGAACTTATAACACGTAAATGACATTCCTTCCAGCTCTAGAAGTGAATGAGAATGAGAAAAAATACTAAAAAGCAATTATCCCCTATGTTTAAACCTTACAACAGAATCCATAATCCAATTTCTATTCGTGCTTAACTAGAAATAGTTTTTAAAGAAGATGTATTCATTTCCCCTTCAGTTACACCACTTAACGGACTAGATGTTCTTTGTAAGAAATGGTATAGAGCTCCAATTAAGTTCGAGTCATTTCCAAATCGGCATGGCTGAACTTGGATGTTTAAACACTCTTCAGTTGGTTTCATAATTTTTAGCTTTTCGTTAATCTGTTCAATAAGCCCTTCGCGTTTACTGATTGCTCCTCCGATTAGAATTTTTGCCGGATCAATAATGTATTGTAAATTATAAATTCCTACAGCTAAGCGCTTAATAAATTTCTCTATTTCTTCCTGTACTTCCCAGTCACCTTCGTCTGCCATCTTAAATACAATTTGCCCGTCCAGAGTAATCGGATCCAAATTTTTCCGTTTCGCAACTTGCTTAATTAAACCTCCAGTTGCTGCAAGAGAACTCCATGATTCCCCTAGCGGCTGATTCAGATAATCCTCTAAAATCATGTAACCAAATTCTGCTCCAAAAAGATGGCTGCCATGACGAATTTTCTTATCTAGAAAAATAGAACCACCAATACCAGTCCCAATTACAATACATATATAATCATCGACTTCTTTTGCAGCACCCATCCATCCCTCCGCTAACCCTGCACAATTAGCATCATTTTCAAGCTCAACAAGTAATTTTGTCCGTTCTTGGATGACATTCCTTATATTTGGCCCATGAATATAAGGAAGAGCTGAGGTTCCTTTAATAAATCCTGTTTCTACATCTACTGCTCCTGGCATACTTAAGGCGATGCCGATTATCTCATTCTTTTCTTGAAAATTCTTCACCACAGTTTCGATTGTATCCACGAAAGAATCAATTCCGTCTTTGGGAGTTGGAACAGAAGACTTTTCTATAAAGTTTCCCAATTCATCCATAAGCGAAAATTTTATTGCGGAGCCTCCCACATCAAATACTGCATAATAGTTCACCAAAAAACCTCCTAACATCCATCCAAGTCTTATTATTCATGTAAGAAAGCTCCTAAATCAGTCCTGAACTCACCTAAAGGCTTTGTTCGTCCCACACGTTTCCCTTACAATAATTTCAGAGTCGGTATACACTGGCTTTAATTTTGATTTTCCTTCTATCAAGTCATTTAGCATAAAAGCAGATAATTTACCGATTTTCTCCTTATCCTGTTTGACCGTGGTCAATTTAGGATCGCTATAGCGGGAAGCAGCAATATCATCACATCCTACAATTCGGATATTTCTAGGTGTATGAAGTCCAGCTTCCTTAATAGCACTTAGTGCACCTAAAGCCATTAAGTCGGATGCAGCAAAAATAGCTTCTGGATAATCTTTCAACTCAAGTATTCTCTTCATTGCGATATAACCACTTTCTTCATGGTAATCTCCATATTGAATCCAATCTTCCCTGATTTCAAGGCCAAACTGATTCATCGCATCCTTGAACCCCTTTAACCTTAGATTAGAAATGACGGATTCACTCATCCCGCCGATATAACCAATTTTTCTAAGAGAATTCAAATAAAAATGTTCTACTACCTTCCTTGATAAATTTACATTGTCCGTCATGACGTAGCTCGCTTTTGGACCAACTAATTCAATATCAATTCCAATACAAGGAAAACCGCTCTCAGCAAGTTCAAATGTAGCATCCTCCACTTCTTCACCTGCAATTATCAAACAACCATCCAAATTAAAGTGCTTGCATCTTGCTAAATAACTTCCTTGAAATTGTTCATTAGAAAACATTAAGATATCGTATCCAAGCAATCCAATATTTTTCTTAAAAGTCGAAATAACTTCATTAAAATATGGATGAGTCATGTCTACATTGATTTTACCTGCATAGATAAGTCCAATGAGACTTGATTTTTTCGTTGCCAGTGACCGAGCCGAAAAATTTGGTGCGTAGCCCATTTCATTAATAACTGTCATGACCTTTTTTCTAGTCATCTCACTTATTTCGCCATAATTATTTAATACTTTCGAAACGGTTGATGGTGATACCCCTGCCAATTGTGCAATGTCCTTTATTGTTAAACTCATCGTTTTATCCCTTCTATTTCCGTCTAAATTCATTCCTAATATTAGATTAATAAAAGTTGGAGAATGAAACAATAGCACGGCAGGAAATAGTCTTTATTTCACAGACCCTTCCGTAATACTTGATATAAATAATCGGTTAAATAATAAGAAAATGACTAATAATGGAACAGTTGCCCAGAACACACCAGATAAAATCATACCGAAATCAATATTATGAGTATTGCCCAACTGTGCCAATGCAACTTGAATAGTATACATTTCCGGATCTCTTAAAACCGTAAACTGCCATAAGAACTCTCCCCAAACAGCAGTAAATACAATAATCCCAAGAGTAGCAAACGCTGGTAAGATAATCGGTAATACAATTCCCCAATAGATACGGAAATTCGAACACCCATCTAATTTCGCTGCTTCTATTAATTCATCAGGAACACCCTCGGATATATATTGGCGCATTAGAAATATCCCTAAAGGATTTAAAAAGGATACAATCATAACTCCTTGTAAGGTATCTAGAAGTCCTATTTTAGAAATTAAGAAGTATTGTGGGATTAACCCTAATTGCGGTGGAATAATCATGGTTACCAAAATCGCAATAAAAAATATGTTTCTTCCCGGGAATCTAAATTTAGCAAAAGCAAAGCCTGCTAATGAACTAATGAGTAGTACTATGATTGTTACAACCAAACACAGTATAAATGAATTCCACATCCCACCAAAAAAATCAATTTGACTTAATACCTTTTTAAAGTTTTCAACCAGCATATTTCCTGGTGTTAAAGTTGGCGGGATTGAATTGTAGGCAGCACTCGGTCTTGTTGCCATGACAAACATCCAGTAAAATGGAAACAACGAAACGATAGCAGCAATAAATAAAAATAAGTAAATGGATAATCTGCCTATGGAAAACTTTTTCCGTTTTCTTTTGTCATGTTTACTCATTTATCCACACCTCTCTTTTTTCTTCCAAATCCTTGCGTTAAACTTAAGTTTATGACAGCAAATAATGAAATGATAACCAATAGAATGATTGCAGTTGCGGATGCTGTTCCAAATGACTGCAATTTAAATGCATCTCTATACAAGTACATAACAATTGTCATAGCTTCGTCCCTTGTGAAAGCATCAGTTCCTAAAAATACAGTCGGTTCAGAGAATAACTGCATGGCACCAACTGTTGAAGTGAATACCGTTAGGATAATAAATGGTTTCATCATTGGGATGGTAATGTAAAAAAGCTGATGAAATTTATTGGCACCATCAATGGTAGCTGCCTCGTATAAATCATTTGGTATACCTTGAATTCCAGCTAGATAGATAATCGTGTTATATCCTACCCACCGCCAGAACACCATAATGGATATCGCAATTTTCGTTCCCCATTCAGAGGCTGCCCAATGGATTGGGTCAAGTCCAAAGAAATGAGTTAATACATAATTGGCTAAAGAAGATTCATGATTACTGAATAACACACTAAAGATAAGGGCTACAGCAACCATTGAAGTTAAATAGGGCATAAAAATTGTTACACGAAAGAAACTTTTAAACTTAAGAAAAGCCATATTCAACAAATAAGCTAAAATAAGGCCGACGACTAACTGTGGAGCTGTTCCCATAATTCCTATAATTATCGTATTATAAACTGATTTCCAAAATAGAGGATCTGTTAGTACAGTCTCAAAATTAGCCAGTCCGTTAAATGTCATCGGGCTTAAGCCATTCCATTTTTGAAAGGCTAGGTAAATACTAAAAAGCATAGGATATAGGCCGATAACTGCAAAAATTATGAAGAAAGGCGCTATATATAAATATCCTGACAGCATATCCTTTTTTTGCTCAGACCTAAATTTTTTCTGCTTTTTATGAATAGGCTGCTTCTTACTGATAGTGTTCACAGTTTCCTTATTACTGATAGGATTCATTTCCCCACCTCTTTTCATATTCAAGGGAGCATGGTACATATAAACGTCCAAACTTCCCTATCTATCAATCACTATTCTTTTTCCTCACAAAAAACCAATATGTGAAGAATCGCCGGCCTACCACAAACCTTTTTCTCGCTAGAGGCTCGTATGTGTAAGCCGACCGATTTTTTCGTATTATTTAAAAGTAAGTAGATTTTAGTGACCCTGTTTTTTATAGAACAAATATTAGATTAACGGCTTAATAAATCTTCTGCGCGCTTCACTGCAGCTTTCCATTCTTTTTCTGGATCTGCTCCTTTATTTTGGACATTCTTAAGCGCATTCAATACTTCGCTGTGGATAGAAGCATATTTTTCACCTTTATATCCTATGCCACTAATGTCCTTTGCAGCTTCTGCAAATACTGGAGCTGTTGCTTGACCACCAAAGAATTCATCTGCATTCGTCTTAAATTCTTCCATATCATATACAGATTGGGCAGATGGGAATAATCCATGGCTTTGGAATGATTTTAATTGATTTTCTGGTGATACAAGCCATTCAATAAAATCATAAGCTTCTTGGGAATGTTTTGTTTCAGATGGTACGGCAATGTATGAACCACCCCAGTTTGCAGCAAACTCAGTTGGTAATGTAGCAACTCTCCATTTTCCTACAGCATCAGGAGCATTTCCTTCCATCCATCCTTTCAACCATCCTGCTCCTAACTCTGCCGCAAATTCACCTTTGTTAACGGCATTTGCCCACTCTGGAGTCCACATATCATATTTACCTATGATTCCAAGTTCATTTAAGCGAATAGCATAGTCATATGCTTTTTTCACGTCACTGTCTGCTCCTAAATTTAATTTATTATCAGTAGTCAAGTAAGCTGTTTCGGCAGAATCTAGATAAGCTCTATATGCCATTTCAATACTATCAACAAATGGCAATTTTGTTTTCTCTTTAACTTGTAATCCAGCTTTTTCAAATGCTTCAGGTGAATTAATCAGATTGGCTACTTCCTGTGGATCAGTTGGAAGTCCCGCTTTTTCAAATACGTCTGTTCTGTAGTACAACCCTTTAGGTCCAATATCTGTAGGAAGACCAAATAAGAAATCTCCGTCCTGGTTTTCCCCACTCTTCCATTTCCAATCCAAGTACTGGTCTTTCACATCTTTCGCACCAAGATCATATAAATTTTCGAAACGATCTTGAGCCACTTTAAAACGGTCAAATTGGTCAATCTCTAACATTGTAATATCAGGTGCACCGCTACCAGCAGATAATGCGGTAAAAAGCGCATCATGATGATCAGCTGTTTCAGATGCTTTTACTTTAATTTTAATATTTGGGTTTTCTTTCTCGTATTCTTTTGCTAAATCCTCATAACCAGTCGAGCCAAATGTCCAAAAATCCAACGTGATTTTTTCATCTTTACCACTCGTTTTACTTGATGTATCATTCCCACTACAAGCAGCTAAAGACAGTGCAAGCAATGACGATAAACCTAAGGCAGCAAACTTTTTCATTCTTTTCAAAATCATAACCCCCCAAATTATTTAATATTTTAATAGTTTTTCACAAATATGAGATTTCTATAAAGAAATGAACACCCCCAAAAATGATAGATTTCAATTTCAACGAAATCGGTTTCGTAAACAATTAAAGAAATCGCTTACAAAACATATAATAATATCATTACTTCCAAAAATCAACATAAAAATAACCAATTTACAGAATTTTTTTAAAAAAATATGTGGTTTTAATTTATTTATTCAATATTCCCGCCATAAATAGTGACTTCACAAGAATTACTATTCGAAACCGTTTTCGCAATAATATACTGTTATCTCTTACATCCGCTACGAAAATGCAAATAAAGTAACAAATTTTAATAACGCAAAAGAAACTAGGACAAATGGATAAAAACGAACGATCTCTAATTGAGTGTCGAAGCAATTTCGTTCCCATACACTACAGACACACGATACGCCGAGAAGGTTGGGCGCTCGCCCCTTGTAAAGCGAAGTTTATTAGTCTTGCGGGTGATAACCCAAATTTTCTTTAATAAAATAAATATAAATCCCTAAACAATTATCGAATATTTTTTAATGTGTACGTATTATTGTTCGGGGTTATTTAGTTGAAAATACTTATGTCCCAGCTTCAATTAAAAAACATCCCAGAATTGAACTCTGGGATGTTTTTTATCCGCCTCAGCCTCTTAGCGAAGCACCAGCTTTTTCTTCTACTGCAGCAAGTACTTTATCATGAGTCTTGCTAATCATTTCATCTGTTAATGTTTGTTCTGGATCAAAATATGTTAAGGAGAATGCAATCGATTTTTTGCCTGCTTCCATTTTTTCACCCTCATATAAATCAAACACTTGAACATCTTTTAGTAACTTTCCACCAGCTTCAATAATAATTTCTTGAAGACTACCAGCTAACACGTCCTTCTCTACAACAAGTGCTATATCTCTTGTTACATACGGGAAACGAGGGATGGACGTATAATGTAGTGCTTCTACTTCTACAGCAAATAACTTACTTAGGTCTAGTTCGAAACAATACGTTTCTTTTAAATCTAAATCATTTTGCATTTGCGGATGCACTTGGCCGACAAATCCAATGATCTCCCCATTAAGGACGATTTCAGCTGTTCTTCCTGGATGCATTCCATCCAATTCCGCTCTAGCAAATGTAATTTGCTCATGAACACCTAACTTTTGGAATAACCCTTCTAATACCCCTTTTACAACAAAGAAATCAACAGTTTTCTTCTCTCCTTGCCATGGATGCATACTCCAAATGCCTGTAACTGCACCAGCTAAATGTTCTTTTTCCTCGGGAAGCTCCTGTTCTCCATTCGCTAAGAAGACAACCCCTGTTTCATAAACAGCTATGTTTTCATTTTGTCTTGCTGCATTGTATTTAAGCACCTCTAACAGCTGCGGCACGATGCTTTGACGTAATAATGCACGTTCTTCACTCATTGGCATTGCAAGTTTGATTGGGTTTCTTTTCTCTAAAGCAAAGCTATGCACTTTCGCTTCATTTGTTAATGAATAGGTAATTGCTTGATATAATCCAGCTGACTCTAAATATCTGCGTGCCATACGACGTTTTTTCTGATAAGCAGTTAAAGAACCTGGTGTAGCCGCACCTATTGGCAATGTTTTCGGCAGGTTATCATAGCCATAAAGACGGGCAACCTCTTCGATTAAATCTGCCTCGATAACAATATCATTTCTTCTTGTTGGCACAGTTACCGTGAATGTGTCACCTTCCATTTGTGTTGCAAATTGAAGACTATCAAAAATAGCCGTTACTGCATCCGTCTTTAATGTTGTTCCTAATGTTTGATTGATTTTTCCGAGCGTAATCGAAACTACTTTTGGCTCAGCAGTGAGTGTATCAACTGCGACTTCCCCTTCAAGCACTTCTCCGCCAGCATATAATTGTAATAATTGACAAGCTCTATCTGCAGCTTTACGTACTCGATTTGGATCAATTCCTTTTTCATATCTTGCGCTTGCTTCACTTCTTAAACCAATTACTTTAGAAGATCTGCGAATTACTTTACTGTCAAAATAAGCAGATTCTAATAAAACAGTAGTAGTGTCAGCTTGAACTTCAGAATTCGCACCACCCATTACACCAGCAACAGCTATTCCTTCTTTTCCGTTCGTAATAAGCAGATTATCTTCTGATAATGTTCTATCCGTTTCATCAAGTGTCGTAATTTTTTCGCCACTTTGTGCTCTTCTTACAAGAATTTCCTTTGAGCCAATTTTATCATAATCAAAGGCATGCAGCGGTTGACCATATTCTAGTAAAATATAGTTCGTAATATCGACCACATTGTTATGTGGGCGGATTCCTGCAGCCATTAATTTTCCTTGCATCCATAATGGAGATGGAGAGATTTTGATATTCTTAATTACTCTTGCTGTATATAATGGTACATCTGCATTCTCTTCTACTGAAACTTTAATATAATCAGATGCTTTTTCGTTAATTGTTGGATATTCTGTATTAGGTAATTTTACTTCTTTTTCTAAAATGGCAGCTACTTCATACGCTACTCCAAGCATGCTTAAGCAATCAGCACGGTTTGGAGTTAACCCCAGTTCTAGTACGGCATCATTTCGTTGCAAATATTCTAATGCATTTTTTCCGACCTCTACATCACTTGGAAAAACAAAAATGCCTTGTGCATAGTCTTTTGCGACAATTTTCCCTTCGATACCAAGCTCTTGCAGGGAACAAATCATCCCGTTTGATTCTTCCCCACGCAGCTTCGCTTTTTTAATTTTGAAGTTACCTGGAAGAACTGCGCCAACCTTTGCTACAGCTACCTTTTGGCCTTTATCTACATTAGGAGCGCCACAGATAATTTGGATTGGGTCTCCCTCGCCAACATCGACTAAACATTTATTTAATTTGTCTGCATTCGGATGTTGTTCACGCTCGACAACATAACCGATTACTACATTTTTAATTCCTTCATCAAGAACCTCGACGCCTTCTACCTCGATACCACTCTTTGTAATTTTTTCTGCTAATTCATTAGGACTTATGCCATTTAAATCTACATATTCATTTAACCAATTATAGGATACTAACATTTTTTCTCCTCCACCCTTAATATTCCGGTACTGAAAATTGTTTTAAGAAACGTACATCATTTGTATAGAAATGACGAATATCATCAATTCCATATTTCAACATCGCAATTCGCTCTGGCCCCATTCCAAAGGCAAACCCAGAATATTTCTTAGAGTCAAAACCGGACATTTCCAATACATTTGGATGAACCATTCCAGCTCCTAAAATTTCAATCCAGCCTGTTTTTTTACACACACTGCAGCCAGCACCTTTACAGATAAAACAAGAAATGTCCACTTCAACAGAAGGCTCTGTGAATGGGAAAAAGCTTGGACGTAAACGGATTTCTCTATCTTCTCCAAACATTTTCTTTGCAAAAACTTCAAGCGTACCAATTAAATCACTCATACGAATGTTTTCATCAACCACAAGTCCTTCAATCTGCATAAATTGATGGGAGTGTGTCGCGTCATCATTATCACGACGATATACTTTACCAGGACAAATAATCTTCACTGGTCCTTTCCCTTTATGTTTCTCTAATGTTCTTGCTTGCATTGGTGATGTTTGCGTTCGAAGTAACGTTTCTTCTGTAATATAGAATGAATCTTGCATATCCCTTGCTGGGTGATCCTTAGGCAGATTCAATGCTTCGAAATTATAGTAATCATTTTCCACTTCTGGACCCTCTTCAATGGTATAGCCCATTCCAATAAATAAATCTTCAATTTCTTCTACGACTCTTGTTAGAGGATGGTGATTACCTGTAGAAACAGGACGACCAGGTAGAGTTATATCAATTGTTTCAGAAGCAATTTTTTCTTGAACGAGCGCTTCTTCTAACGCCTTTTGTTTAGCCTCAATGCGGCTAGTAATTTCGTCACGAACAACGTTGACTAACGCCCCCATCTTTGGTCTTTCTTCAGCAGATAGTTTGCCCATTCCTTTTAATACTTCTGTAATTGGGCCTTTTTTTCCTAAATATGCGATACGAATTTCATTTAATTCTTTCATATCGTTACTGCTTTCAATGCGTGTTAGTGCTTCAGCTTGCAATTCTTTTAATTTATCTTCCATTACATTTCCTCCTTATATATGGTTTGTTCTCGCATGAAAATTGGCATAAAAAAACCCCATCCCCAAAAAGGGACGAGGTTATTGTCGCGGTACCACCCTAATTAACTTGTATGTATTATAAAAACAAGTTCACTTCATTTGGATAACGGTAGTCTATACCGGTACATCTTTACATCTTTCTAAAACAAGAAAAATGGTCCCGATGCCGACTCAGGAGGTGAACTTCATTCATGTTTTTAATAAAAATGCTTACAGTCTGCGGCATTTTCTCCCTTAATTAAAAATCATCAATTACTTTTCTCCATCAATGTCTTTATTCATGTAATTTGATTTTAATTATAATATATATCTAATTAGTTTTCAAATGCCTTTTTTGCTTTTGGTTGTAACTAACACATTATTTAAAATAATACATTAAAATACCTGCTGCCACTGCCACATTTAATGATTCACTTTTCCCGTAAATTGGTATATATAAGTTTGTATCAGTCTTACTTAATACTTCTTTCCTTACACCATTGCCTTCATTTCCAACAATTAAACAAAATGAGGCTGTTTTTTCTATCTCCCGATAATCCCTGCCATTTTCAAGGGCAGTCCCATAAATGGGAATATTCCTTTCTTTTAATTCATCCATAAACGATGCTAAATTTGTTTTTATAATTGGCAAGTGAAAATGACTTCCTTGGCCTGATCGAACTACCTTTGGATTATATATATCAACCGTTCCTTCTCCGATAATGACTGCATCGATCCCTGCTGCATCAGCTGTTCGGATAATCGTTCCCAAATTACCGGGATCTTGAACTTGATCAATCGCAATAAAGGTTTGAGCAGTAGACAAAGTTTCTGAATGGCTTTGCTGCTTACATAAGGCCAGAATACCTTGGGGTGTTTCTGTATCTGAAAGTTCTTTAATAATCTCTTTTGTAACGATCGTTATCGGAGTATCTCCATAATCCCAAGCAGGTACATCTATCTCCTCTGAAACGATTAAATCAATAATAGAATTTGCTTTGAATGCTTCTTCCACAAGATGAAAGCCTTCCACCAAAAACGTTTCCGTCTTATCTCTTTCCTTTTTTGTTAATCGTTTTTTCCATTCTTTAATTTGTGGATTTTTTACCGAAAGTATGTGTTTCACTTGCTATTCTCCTTCACAATCACCAATTATTCTCTATTGCTTTTATTATAGCGTAAATAAAATACATAATAAACGCCATTAGTGAAATGCTAAAAATAGATATGTTTTACAAAAACTCTATTCCATATTATTCAATAAGGTGAATGGATATGGATATGGATAGGTAACAATGAGAAAGAAGGGTGCTTATTATGAATTTAAATTTACGTAATGCAATAATCCATAATGTTTCTGGCAATTCTCAAGATGAATTAAAAGATACAATCGTGGATGCTATCCAAAACGGAGAAGAAAAAATGCTGCCTGGTTTAGGCGTTTTATTCGAAGTAATTTGGAAAAATTCTTCTGAAGAAGATAAAGTAGAAATGCTGCAGACATTAGAAAATGGACTAAAGTAAAAACAACTATTCCAATTATAAACCCGAACGATTATTGGGAAATGCCAATATAATAGGATTTTCACTCATAATTATTCGGGTTTTTTTTCATTAGAATAGAAGGTTAGACTGAATACACTTCACTTTCATCTGGCGAGCACTGAGCCTCCCATAGGAGGAGGCTACGTGTTTTTTCCTAATAAAGATTTTTCTTTTAGAAATGTCAGCTTAGCCTTTTAACAAAAAACTATTCCATTAACGCTTGTAGTCTATGCGAAGTTTCTTTCGTCGCTGCATAAACTTCTTTATAAATATTATATACTTGTTCGTATTTTTTCACATTTTCTGGAATAGGCTGAAATTCTTCTTTATATTGAACGAACTTTTCTACACACTCATTTATCGTTGCAAACCACCCTAATCCAACTGCAGCAACCATCGCCGCACCTAAACCTGGTCCTTGTTCCACTGTTAAATTAACAACTGGCGTATTAAAAATATCTGCTTGAATTTGTAGCCACTTGCTGTTTTTTGCTCCTCCGCCTACGGAAACAATGCGTGCAAACTGCTTATTCGCATTTTCCTCCATCAAAATCTTACTATCATTCAATGAAAAAGTAATACCTTCAACAACAGCGCGTGCAAAGTTATCTAGTGTATGCCTTGCATCCATGCCAATAAAACTGCCTCTTGTTTGGCTATCTGTATAGGGTGTTCTTTCTCCCATTATATAAGGAGTAAACACTAATCCATCTGAACCGATTGGAATATTATCAATATTTCCAAGTAATTCATCATAACTTTTCTCTGCTGCAAACGTATTTTTAAACCAATTTAAACTATAACCAGCAGATAATGTTACCCCCATGGAATAAAAACTGTTTTTTATTGCATGATTGAAATAATGAACTTTCCCTGCATAATCTTCTTTACCATCTTGTTCATAGGAAAGAAATACACCTGATGTTCCGATACTAGCTAATCCCATACCTTCTTTAACAATGCCTGCGCCAACTGCTGCACAGGCATTATCTGCTCCCCCAGAAAATACAGCAATATCATTTGTAAAGCCATACTTTTTTGCAAGCTCTTCTTTCATTATGCCTATTTTGTCAGAGGACTCAACAAGCTTAGGAAAAATACCTAAAGGAAGATCAAATAATTCAGCAATTGATTCACTCCACATCTTTTCTTCTACATTCAGCATTAATGTTCCAGCAGCATCTGAATACTCCATTTGCTTATTACCGGTTAAATAAAATCCTAAAAAATCTTTAGGCAATAGAAAGTGCTTTGCTTGTTCCCATATAGTCGGTTCATTTTCTTTTACCCATAACAGCTTAGGCAAGGTAAATCCTTCTAGTGCTTTGTTCTTTGTGATGCTAATAACTTCTTGTCCTGCCTTATCCATTATCTCCTGACATTGCTTACTTGTTCTTACATCATTCCATAAGATAGCATTTCTGAGGGGAGTTCCATTTGCATCTAATAAAACTAAGCTATGCATTTGTCCAGAAAAACTAATTCCTTCTGTTTTGGATGCTGCTTCTGGAAATGCTTCAATAATTTCTTTTAGCACAATGTCTAATGCTTCTATCCAAACATTTGGATTTTGCTCACTATACTTCGGCTGTGGTGTTAAAAGCTCATACTCAGAGCTCTTTGTGATAAGAACCTTCCCTTCTTTATCCACTAACAATCCCTTTAAGGAACTTGTTCCTAAATCAATCCCTATTACATATGACATTTATAAACGCTCCCTCCTGAAGACCAATGCAAAGGGATGTCTCATTCATAGAAATTTCGACCTTCACAAGTATTTCTAGTAGATTTTTTCAATGAGCTACTACTAATAAACTTGTGATGCCAACTCCTTCTATTTGAGACACCCCTTTTATTGATGTTATTCTACTTGTTTTTCTATTTGTATTATACTAAATAATCATTCAAACGAGATTTTAAGAATTCTAGATGATTTGGCTCATTTTCAATTTGATCATGCTGTAATGCATATTCAGTTAATGTTTTCAGATTTTCTTTTCCGTCTACAATAGATTTACCAATTCCAGTTGTATAGCTCTTATATCTGCGTTCAATTTCTTTATCGAAGAAACCATCTTCTTTTAGTTTTGCAGCTGATTTAAGTCCGCGTGCAAATGTATCCATACCAGCAATATGTGCAAGCACTAAATCTTCCATAGAGAATGAAGAACGGCGAACTTTCGCATCAAAGTTAATACCCCCTGGAGCAATTCCTCCATTTTCAAGTACTTGATACATTGCCAGAGTTGTATCATAGATATTAGTTGGGAACTCATCTGTATCCCATCCAAGCATTACATCTCCTTGGTTCGCATCTAAGGATCCAAGTGCATTGTAGCTTCTCGCAACGGCCATTTCATGTTCAAAAGTATGTCCTGCTAATGTAGCATGGTTTGCTTCTAGGTTTAGTTTAAAGTGTTTATCAAGATTGTATTTTTGCAAGAAGGCCATTGCCGTAGCAGCGTCAAAATCGTATTGGTGTTTGGATGGCTCCATTGGTTTTGGTTCAATTAAAAACTGAACTTCATGGTTTAATTCTTTGGCATAATCAACTGCCATATGGAAGAAGCGAGCCATATTATCTTGTTCTAATTGTAAATCTGTGTTTAATAAAGACTCATATCCTTCACGTCCACCCCAGAATACATAGTTTTTGCCGCCAAGCTTCTTACTGATTTCTAAGCCTTTTTTCACCTGTGCTGCAGCATACGCAAAAACTTCTGCATTGGATGAAGAAGCAGCCCCGTGTACAAAGCGAGGGTTTGTAAACATATTAGCTGTATTCCACAGTAATTTAATCCCTGTTTGATCCATTTTTTCTTTAATTAAATCTGTGATTACATCTAAATTATCGAAGAACTCTTGAAGCGTATCGCCCTCTGGAGCAATATCCACATCATGAAAGCAGAAGAATTCAAAACCCATTTTTTCCATTAATTCAAATCCAGCTTCTACACGATTTTTTGCTGTTTCCATTGGTGTTTCGCCAAACCAGTTACGAACATTTGTAGCAGCACCAAATGGATCAGAACCATCCTGCGTTAATGTATGCCACCATGCCATACTGAAACGCAAATGTTCTTTCATCGTTTTTCCTAATACAACTTCTTCTGGATTATAATGACGGTATGCATAAATATTCTCTGTTTTTGGTCCTTCATATTTTACTTTTTTAATCATTGGAAAAAATTCCATTCTAATTCCCTCCTATTTGTTATAAAAATCATGATCATCTTTAACTTACTTTTTCTTTTCTCAACTATTTTCTACAAATCTATTTAATTTACTTTCTATTTGTTAGTTCGATATACTAACTGAATTCATCATAAATCTAACTTCGTTTTTTGTCAAGCGCTTACAATATCAAATTTGTTAATTTATTAACAAATTTGATAGAAGAATTATAATTAGTATGGTAACCTAACAATACATACATCGTTACTAGGTGATAAACTGTTTGGAGGAAAATAATGGTCACAGACAAATATGTAATTAGAGAACAAAATGCTTCTCTTGTTATGGAGCAAATTGTTCAGCATGCCCCTATCTCTCGGGCAACCCTTTCGGCTAATATTGGGTTAAATAAAGCAACTGTTTCTGATATAACAAAGAAGTTACTTGAAGAGAAAATAATAGAAGAAATCGGAATTGGCGAAAGTAGTCACTCTGGGGGAAGAAAGCCAATTCTTTTACAACTAAATAAGAAAGCTGGTCTTTCGATTGCCATAGAGCTTGGCTATGACTTTATTTCTACAATGGTTACTTATTTAGATGGAGAGGTGGTTTTTTATAATAAAGAAAGGGGTACGTTTATTAAGAAAGAAAATGTTCTTTCCCATATTTCTGATATTATTGAAAAATATGAAAAAATAAGTAATCTGACAACCTATGGTATCGTTGGGATTGGGATTGCTATACATGGTATTGTTAATAAAAATAATATTTTATTTACTCCTTATTATGATTTAGAGAAAATAGAACTTTATGAAGAGTTAACGAAACTGTATCAGTATCCTATTCATATTGAAAACGAAGCTAATTTAACTGCCATTGGAGAGTCTACTTTTTCAACAGAATTTAATAACTTAATTAGTTTAAGTATCCATAGTGGTATTGGTGCTGGAATTATTATTGATGGGCAATTGTTTACAGGTTTAGACGGAAGAGCTGGTGAAGTTGGTCATTCTATTCTTTATCCAGATGGCAGAACTTGCCCTTGTGGAAATAAAGGCTGCTTAGAGCAATATTGTTCCGATAAGGTTCTTCTTGAGCAGTTTAAAGAGTTAAAACAATTATCCGATGTTACGCCAGATTTATTAGCTGAGCATTACTATGCTAATGATTTAGCAGTACAAGAACTGATTCAGCAACATTGCTATAATCTTTCAAAAGGGTTAAATAATATAATGACTTCTTTTGCTCCAAAGATTATATACATGAATAGTTCTGTCATTCGAAGAGTCCCTGATATACTTTCATTCATTCGTGATAACCTAGAAAGTTCTTTTAATAAAGATATTGTCATTGAAAATTCACGTCTTGGTTCTAAGGCATCTTTATTCGGCGCTACCGCTTTAAACATTCGTAATTTCTTAAATATTTCCCATTTAAAAATTATCAATGTAGAGTAACACGGCTTTTTTGCTTAAGTTAAAGGATGATACAATCCTTTGCTCCTTTCAACAAATTGGAGTGGATTGTATCATTTCTTTTTGTTTCTACCTATATCCTTCCCAAAATACCATTATTTTTTTATATTTTTTTGAAACTTTTTTCCCAGCTATTTCGTTAATATCATGATGGATTTATAGGGTGCTATAATCGTTTTATATAATGCATAACTATCATTACAAGAAATAGAGCGAATATGCTATACTTGCTATACAAAATATGAAAAAGGTGAAAAATTTTGACAAAAAAGAAGTTTCATTATTGGTTATTACAAGTTCTTATCATTGTTGCGATTGTTTATCTATGCACAAAAATTTCATTTTTATTTAAACCAGTGGCAGTGTTATTTTCAACTCTTTTTGTTCCCATTATCATTACTGGTTTCTTATACTTTTTACTTAATCCAATCGTTAAGTTTTTGCAAAAAAATAAAATTCCAAAGACACTTGCCATTATTATTCTATATGTTGGTGTTATCGGAATTTTGATTTTGGTTATTGGCAGTATCGTACCTATGATCAGCAAAGAATTTAGTGAGTTATTTAAAAATATACCTAAATATGCTGATGAAGCAGTGCAATATTTCCAATACTTAAATGATACAAAACAGTACAAATGGATTATGAATCAAGAATATGTAAAAATTGAAGATATAACAGAAAACCTAAAGGCCTATGCACAAACAATTCCAAGCAATATAACAAATGGAATCGGTAAAATCATTAGTACTATGACTAATATCACCATTACAATTGTTACAGTTCCATTTTTACTTTTCTATTGTTTAAAAGATGGCAGCAAATTTCCGGAGGCACTCTCTAAATTTTTCCCTGCGTCTTATCGTAAAGAAGGATTACATATTATCAAAGATACAAGCGAAACAATTGCTGCCTACATACAAGGACAAGTTATTGTAGCTCTATTTGTAGGAACCTTGGCTTTGATTGGTTATTTAATAATCGGTCTTGATTATGCGCTTGTAATGGCTTTACTTGTGGCTGTAACAAACATGATTCCATATGTTGGACCATTAATCGGTGGTGCGCCTGCTGTTATTATCGCTATTTTCACATCACCAACACAAGCCTTACTAGTTATTATCGTCATTACCATTGCTCAACAGATTGAAGGAAATATTCTATCTCCTTTAATTCTTGGAAAAAGATTGGATACACATCCAGCAACCATTATTATTCTGTTATTAGTAGCCGGAAATTTAGCAGGTATTTTAGGAATGATTCTTGCAGTACCAACTTACGCTGCTGTTAAAACGATTGTAATCAATATTAACCGTCTGCTCAAAGCAAGGAAGGCAGCGATCTTGAATACTAAGATACCTCCACTAGAATAAAAATCATGTGGTTATTAGGATAAGATATATGACTCGTTGATAAAGCTTCTTAAAAAAGGGAATTTGATTAAAAAATCAAATTCCCTTTTAATTATGCAAATGTTAATGAATTTACTGTTTCACGATCTAATTTTTTAATTACCTCAACGATTAACTTAACAGCATTTTCATAATCATCACGGTGCAGCATTGCAGCGTGTGAATGAATATAGCGAGTTGCAATCGTGATAGATAAAGCCGGCACTCCCTTATGCGTTAAATGAATGGAGCCTGAGTCTGTTCCACCTGCTGGCACACTGTCAAATTGATAAGGAATATTTAACTCATCAGCAGTATCTGTAACTAAGTCACGTAGTCCTTTATGAGACACCATGGAAGCATCATATAAAATAATCTGAGGACCTTTGCCCATTTTACTTAATGCTTCTTTTTCTGTTACTCCTGGTGTATCACCAGCAATACCAACATCTACGCCAAAACCAATGTCCGGCTCAATAAAGTTTGCAGCTGTTTTCGCTCCACGAAGGCCAACCTCTTCCTGAACTGTGCCCACACCATAGACTATATTAGGGTGATTGCTGTCTTTTAAATTCTTTAATACATCTATCGCAATAGCACAGCCAATACGATTATCCCATGCTTTTGCAAGCAGCATTTTTTCATTATTCATAACCGTAAACTCAAAATATGGAACGACCATATCGCCCGGTTTTACGCCCCACTCCATTGCTTCCTCTTTAGAAGATGCGCCAATATCAATAAAGATATCTTTTAGGTCGATTGGTTTCTTTCTTGCTTCTGGACTTATTACATGAGGTGGTTTTGATCCTGTAATACCAGTGATCTCTCCTTTGCTTGTCACAATTGTTACTCGTTGGGCTAACATTACTTGTGACCACCAGCCGCCTACTGTTTGAAAATAGAGAAAACCTTTATCATCAATACGGGTTATCATAAAACCAATTTCATCAAGATGACCTGCAACCATTATTTTCGGTCCATTTGCTTGGCCAACTTTCTTAGCAATTAAGCTTCCTAAATTATCTGTTGTTACCTCGTCTGCATATTCTGCTATGTACTTTTTCATGACCTCTCTGGGTTCTTTTTCATTTCCTGGAATCCCTTTTGCATCAGTAAGGTCTTTAAGCATTGTTAATGTTTCATCTAATTTCGCCATTATTTCGACTCCCTCAATATAATATATTCTTCATCATTATACTAGAAAATAATTATAGTACAAAGTATAAGATACTTCTTAAGTATAGCTTTATTCAAAAGAGGTTACTCCTTCGTCTTACGGGTATAGAAAAGAACACTTGCTTATATTATGTATCAATTCTTTGTTTCTATTTATTTTTATTTCTTTTTTAAAATATTTTTCTAAAAATGAAACCTTTTATGTTCTCTTTCGTATTCTATTAGTTAATCCTGAAAATTTAAGTTACTGGAGGCTCTTTTATGAAATGGCTTTTGTTAATCGTTCTTCTCTCATTTCTTATTTATGGGTTATTTCGACTCACTTCTTTCTTAACGAATCCGCAGCGAAGATTAACATTCGCGCAAAAGCGTGGAACATTTTATTTGTTTGATAAAAAAGATAATATAAGAATGAATCTCTTACTAACATATAAAGGTCATTTGCTTGAGGGGGAAAAATACGCTGCTGCTGAAGAAGTGGATCACATTTTACTCTTTCCTACAAATCCTTATAATACAAAGTTGTCCACTCAAGATAAAGCCGATATAGAACAGTCACTATTGTCTATCTATCCAAAGGCAAAAATCGAATGGACACGGTTTAAAAAGTCGTAAATAACGGAAGCTCGAACTTCCGTAATCAACCAAATAAACCCCTGAACCATTATACATGCATACAAGAAAGCTTCGTATAATGGTTCAGGGGTTATATTCATTTAAGAAAGAAGGTCTTAAATTCTCCTTTTTATTCATGGGCCTCTTTAAAAAATTCTCTCCATTTTATTACCGTAATTTTTTCCCGTAAGATATAAACAAGTATCGCTAAAGCAAACAAAATGATCACAACCATTGTCAACGAGAATTGACTGATAAATTGGCCAAAAATAGTATAGAAAAATGCTAAAGGAACATTGCTTATAAAAGAAGTTTTACTATATTCCTTTAAACTTTTTCTTTTTTCCAACAAGCAGAAATTTAATAAATGATAATGAAACACAGGGATCAATCTTAAAACGGAGATTTGTCCGAGTGTTAAATTACGATATTCACCAAACCATCTTTTTTTTAGATGAGATAGTTTGTTATGAGTTTTTGGCAAGCGGTGAATGACCGCATAGAATAAGAGACAATTAATGGTTAAGCCGATAATAGAATAGATGGTACCAAGCGTCACTCCAAATAAAACTCCTCCCGCAATACAGACTAGAATAGGAGGAATAAACAAAAATTGCCGAAGTGTATGGAATAAAATAAAAATAATCGGTGCTAATATCCCACTAACTTCTACCATTACAAATAGGACTGATAACTGCTCTTCCATCTTATCACCTTCTGCTCTAAAGAATCATGTTGTTATTACAGTGTATAAGAAAAGAGATGAGAATATGCCTAAACATTTAGTACATAAAGTACAATCCCAGCTTCTAGTAATGTCAAGAGAGGTAAACCATATTTGAAAGAAACATGCTTTGTTTTATGACGAAACTTTTTCATTCCAATAAATAAACCCAGCGCTCCAAATAGAATAGCCGTAATCCACAATGTTTTTTCACTTATCCGATACTGATGCTTAATTGCTCTTTTTTTATCTATCCCCATTAGAGAGTAAGCGAATATATTCACTACTGCCAAATAGATTAATACATATGTAATCACATGTTCTCCCCTTTCGCAAAAAAGTATAGAAAAAAAGAAGGTATAAGGTACCTTCTTTTAAAAAAACTTATTTTAAGTTTTGTTTTGCAACTGTTGCTAATTCAGCAAATGCTTTTTCATCACTTACAGCAAGTTCAGCAAGCATTTTGCGGTTTACTTCGATACCAGCTAATTTTAATCCGTGCATTAAACGACTATAAGAAAGACCGTTAATACGAGCAGCTGCATTGATACGAGTAATCCATAATTTACGGAAATCACGTTTCTTTTGACGACGATCTCTGTATGCATACATTAATGATTTCATTACTTGTTGGTTTGCAACTTTGTATAATGTATGTTTTGAACCATAATAACCTTTAGCTAATTTAAGAACTTTTTTACGACGTTTGCGTGTAACTGTACCGCCTTTAACACGTGGCATATTATTTCCCTCCTATATTGAAAAAATTACTTAATGTTGTCTAATAAATGACGAATGCGTTTGAAATCGCCTTTGGATACTAATCCAGCTTTGCGAAGTTTACGTTTTTGCTTAGTAGATTTGTTAGCAAATAAGTGACTAGTATAAGCTTTTGAGCGTTTTAATTTACCAGAGCCTGTCTTTTTGAAACGTTTAGCAGCTCCGCGGTGAGTTTTCATTTTTGGCATTTGGTATTCCTCCTCTTACTTGTCGTTTTTAGGCGCTAAAGTCATGAACATGCTTCGACCGTCCATTTTCGGATGTGATTCCACAGTGGCAACTTCTGCACAAGCTTCTGCAAAACGAACAAGTACACGTTGACCGATTTCCTTATGTGTAATAGCACGTCCCTTAAAACGGATGGATGCTTTTACTTTATCGCCTTTTTCTAGGAACTTAATAGCATTACGAAGCTTTGTATTAAAGTCATGCTCATCTATAGTTGGACTAAGGCGAACCTCTTTAATATTAATGATTTTTTGATTTTTACGTGCTTCTTTTTCTTTCTTTTGCTGTTCAAACTTGTATTTACCGTAGTCCATGATTCGAGCTACTGGCGGCTTTGCGTTTGGAGCAACAAGAACCACATCAAGATTAACACGTGTTGCAATTTCAAGAGCTTCAAATTTCGTTTTAATCCCAAGCTGTTCTCCATTTTGGTCAATAAGACGAACTTCTCTAGCACGAATGCCTTCATTTAAAATCATATCTTTGCTAATAGTTAAACACCTCCAAGGTTAATGACGAATACAACGTTCGGGTCAAGAATAATCTATTCTAGGTCACCTTCTCTAGATTAGATACTAATTGACACTTGACTCCCAAGTTGACATCGTAGGCTTTGTAATCTTTATCATCCAAATAAAAAAGTGTGGATGATCAATTCACCCACACTTACGATAACATAGTAAGACCTAAAATGTTTTACGTAATACCTGTTAACTACTTGGAATCTGTGTCAATCAGGTGAGAAGCGGGTGCTTCTTCTTTTCCTCAAACTCGTATTCAATTTACCTTAGTAACTATATCACAATTGATATCTATAAGTCAACGAAAGAAATATCACAACGAGAAAAATTTTATCAAAATAATGGATTCAATGCAATACTTTTTATGCATAATTTCAGAAAAGCTCGGAATATAGGTTAACAATCAGAAATTCCGGCTTGGAAATACAACTCATTTAATTGGATAATTTCACTTCTTGTGTTAACTTTTCTAAGAAATCTACATAAGAAACTGTTTCTGATTTTTGTTCTCCATATTTGCGGACATTTACGGCTTTGTCTTCTACTTCATTGTCTCCCACTACTAGCATGTATGGAATTTTTTTCATTTGTGCTTCACGTATTTTATAGCCGATTTTTTCGTCGCGCTCATCCAGCTCAACGCGGAAACCGTGTCTTTGTAAGTTTTCTTGCACCTCTTTTGCATATTCAAAATGTACAGAAGGTGATACTGGAATAACTTGTACTTGTACTGGTGATAACCAAGTAGGGAATGCTCCTTTGTATTCTTCAATCAAGAATGCAATGAAACGCTCCATTGTTGACACTACACCTCTATGGATAACTACTGGACGATGCTGCTTTCCATCTTCTCCAACATATGTTAAGTCAAAGCGTTCTGGTAATAAGAAGTCCAATTGGACAGTAGAAAGTGTTTCATCCTTTCCTAAGGCAGTCTTCACTTGCACATCTAATTTCGGACCGTAGAATGCTGCTTCTCCTTCTGCTTCAAAGTAATCTAGACCTAGATCGTCCATTGCTTCTTTCAGCATGCTTTGTGCTTTATTCCACATCGCATCGTCATCAAAGTATTTCTCTGTATCTGCAGGATCACGATAAGATAAACGGAACGAGTAATCTGTAATATTAAAGTCTTTATATACTTCTAGCACTAAGTTTACAACACGCTTAAATTCATCTTTAATTTGGTCTGGTCTTACAAAAATATGGGCATCATTTAGAGTCATTCCACGAACACGCTGTAATCCAGATAAAGCACCAGACATTTCGTAACGATGCATTGTGCCAAGCTCTGCGATACGGATTGGTAACTCGCGGTAGCTGTGAATATCATTTTTGTATACAACCATATGATGCGGACAATTCATCGGACGAAGAACTAGCTGCTCATTATCCATTTCCATCACAGGGAACATATCTTCTTGATAGTGATCCCAGTGTCCAGATGTTTTATATAAATCAACACTTCCCATGATTGGTGTATACACATGGTTATACCCTAATCGCTCTTCTTTATCTACAATATAACGTTCTACAATGCGTCTGATTGTTGCGCCTTTTGGCAGCCATAGCGGCAAGCCTTGTCCGACTTTTTGAGAAGTCATAAATAAATCTAATTCTTTTCCGATTTTGCGATGATCTCTTTCTTTTGCCTCTTCTAAAAAGCGTAAGTGCTCTTCTAACTCATTCTTCTTAAAAAAGGCAGTTCCATAAATACGTTGAAGCATTTTATTATCGCTGTTCCCTCTCCAGTATGCACCTGCAATGTTCAGCAATTTAAACTCTTTTAGTTTTCCAGTAGATGGTACGTGAACACCGCGACAAAGATCAATAAATTCTCCTTGTTGGTATAATGTTACTGTCTCGTCTTCAGGAATTGCATCGATTAACTCTAGTTTATATTCATCATCCATTTCTTTAAAAAGCTCAATCGCTTCTGCGCGACTTACTTCTTTGCGGACAATCTCCAGATTTTCGTTAATAATTTTTTTCATTTCTTTTTCAATAGCCGGTAAATCTTCAGGTGTTAACGATTGCTCTAAATCAATATCATAGTAAAATCCATTTTCGATAACTGGCCCTACACCGAGCTTAACATTTCCATAAATTCGTTTAATAGCTTGTGCCATTAAGTGCGCAGAGCTATGGCGTAAGATTTCTAAAGCATCTGGGCTATCCGGTGTAATGATTTCAAAAGAAGCATCCTCTAGTATAGGTCTTTTCAAATCATATAAAGAGCCATTAATTTTCCCTGCTAGTGCTTTTTTTCTTAAGCCTGGGCTAATGGAACCCGCAATATCTTCTGTTGTAGTCCCTTCTGGAAACTCCTTTACCGCTCCGTCTGGAAATGTAATCTTAATTAATTCTGACATGAAACTTCCTCCTTTATTTTTGCCATTAAGCTTTTCTTGTACGATAAGAACCGATTAAAACGCAAAAAAACCCGTCCCTATGCGAAGGGACGAGTTTTATAGTAAAAACACGTGGTTCCACCCTAATTCCCAAACAATGAAAATGTCTGGCTTTAGTTTAAACAGATAACGGCTGCTGAAACCGCCAGTCATTACTGAGGATAATCCCGTTCCTGACTGAAGTTTAAAGGTGGTAAGCAATCTTATCGTGTTAGGAAGTTCCCAGCATCCTTCCCTCTCTTGAAACCGTACAAGAAAACTATTGTCCTTATCATTACATGTATAAGTTATAGTTAATTTATGTACGTTATTATATGCTTTTCTAGACATAAAATCAAGGGAATTAAAGGGAAACTTACTTCATTTCTGTCTGTGTGCTTATTCTTAGAAAAAACTGTTCTTTATCTAAAAGTTGTACTCGTTCTTCAAAAATATTTAAAATAGTTCGCACAATAGGTAATTCTCTATCCTCTGTATACAAAAAGATAGTTTTCGGTGCGATCGCAAGCAATGGTCCTAGAGAATAGGGATCGATATAATGGGTAGAAGAAACAACATTTTTTTGATCATACAGCATCATTAGCTCTTGCTGGGGAATTTCCCGGTATTCTGTATCAAAAAATTGTATTTCTAGATCAATTAACACATGAATATGATTCACTTTTGCAGCCTTTTTGGAAAGGGAATTTCGCAAAGTATGAATAAACACCTGATATTCTTGTTCCATTTTGTACTCATCAATCGATAATTCTATGTATTTTATCAACTTTCCAATAAAAGACTTTAATCGAAAGGTCACAAAGGAATCAAAGGAAAATTCTTTATGTTGTTCTATTATGAAGTTATTCATACACTCTGAAAGACAACTCTTTATGTTTATCTCTTTTATTAAAGTGGTAAGTCCTTCCCGCTCTTCCTCCACTAAACTGTGAAGTATTTCTAATATACTCCGCTGTTCTAGTTCATCCATATAGAAATAACGATTTTTTAATATTTCTCTCGCCCAATCATCTGTTTTTATATGCAAGATAAAAGCGGTTAAGCATTTCTTTATCTCCTGACTGCTTCCATCTGTTTTAACGACTATACACTTATTGTCGTCGTCCACTCTGTCAAACGACTCCACATATTTTACCTGTTTCTTCAGTATGCGCAAAAATCTCAAAGCATCTTTTTGATCATGAAATTGAATTTCAATCAACCGTATCCCCCCTTTATAAAGAAGTCCTCGATTTCATATATATGGGGGGGAGGTAGAAAATAGACTTAAAATATGTATGCAGATTAATGGACGATTATAAAAAATAGTTAAAAAACAAAAAAGACAGACTATCCACTTAGTCTGTCCTCACCACTTTATAAACCAATCATAAAAAAAATAGGATAGCTCCTAATACGAGAGCATACAAAATAATATATCCTATATACAATTTTTGAAACGAAATAGAACGCTTTTCGCATCGAGTTCTAATATATGCAAGTAATCTTCTATTCTTTGTTATATACGTATAGGTTAAACCAAATACTAATAACGCTAGGATTATCTTATAGATTCCCGGGCTGTAAAAAGATAGAAAAAAGGGAATTAACAATAACAATATCGTTATTGATACAAAGAAAAGAAACTGATTATATCGCTTTATTGCTAATTTTTCCGCATTTGAAATTTCCGTCAACACACATTTCTCCTTCATAGAAATTGAAACTTTTTAACTTATTATAGTCGCTTATTTTTCCCTTTGACGCGAATAGGTGTAGATAAATAACGAATTCTCTCCATTACTCTCATCGCTTTCATCTTTTCCTCTTCTCCTCTTTGCGAATAAGTAAGATGATGCTCTAAGCCACTAAAGTCAAAATTGGACGTAAATAACGTTGGTAAATTCTCTAACATTCTGAACTGCAAAATCGGCCCAAGCACCTCATCTCGAATCCAACTAGACATTGTTTCTGCTCCGATATCGTCCAGCATTAAAATAGGCTCACGTTTTATACTTTCGATTTTATCATTTAATGTACTATCAGCAATGGAGCTCTTCATTTCTCTAAATAATTCAGGAACATATACAATCATAGAGGAAATTTGCTTTTGTGAAAGCTTATTAGCAATTGCTCCTAAAATATACGATTTTCCTACACCAAACTCTCCATAAAAATAGATCCCTTTATGTCTTTCACCAGGTTTATAATCTTCTACAAATCGGATAGCCGCTTCCACTGCCTCCATTCTCTCTCCGTCAAGATCAATGGTATTAAAGGAAGCCTCTAGAATATCCTTTGGTACATATAAGCTTTTAATCAGCTTCTCTTTTTTCTTCTGATTATCTTCCGTCAACTTACGGGGACAACGGTCATACTGAATCTCTATATTCCCTCTGACTATTACTAGACTAGGATGGTATCCCTGCATCATATTTACACATTCCTGAAGACTAGGGCATTTATTACAAGCTTTGCTTTGATTGGCATATTCATATAGCTTTATCATGCCCACATCAACTGCATTGGAAGTAAGCTCATCCTCATGCTCTCGTAGAAAGGCTCTTACATCAGGATGTGCAAGCACTTCCTGCTTCATAGCACGGTATCGTTCCTGAAAATTATTACCCGCACCAAATTTCTTTAAGGTATCGTTAATTCTTTCCACCGTTTACTCCACCACCTGATATTATAATTTTTTTATGCGTTCTTCCAGCTCACGCTTTTTTTGTTCCAAATCTTGATCGTTTGCTTCCTTAGAAGAAGTATTTCCCTCCGTTTTCTTCGTTCCTTCGTTATCCTGATTTTGCCCAAACCATTCGGGAATTTTTTCTGTCCGAATAACTTTTCGGGTTGACTTCGACTGTGGATTTTTTTTACCTTGAGCCCATTCCATATATTGCTTATGCTCTTTTTTGGCTAGAGCCATTGCCTCTTTTACTGTACGGATATTCTTTCGAACCCATTGGCCAGCAATCTTCTCCATATATCCCTTTGTCAATTTCATATCTGTTTTTAGCATAACATATTGAATTAGTACATTGATTACACCTGGAAGCAGCTTCTGCGAAAACATTATTTCTTCGATTATTTGCAAATCTGTTTTGGAAGGTTCTGCCCCTCCTGAAACGTCCTTCAACACTTGACGCGGGGAGGTATGATCTAAATAATAGATTAATTCTTCCTCTTGTGATTTTGGCGCATCAGTTGATGAATAATCCTTTTGCGGCTGTTTCCGATCCACTAACATCGGCAGCAAGTCATTATGTTGAAATTGATACCAATCACGAGCAGCTATTCTCAGTTCTTCAATATCAATCTCATCCTGTTGGTTAATCGCACTAATGACAATATTCTTCATTTGAATCGGATCAATTCCATAAATAAAGGCAAGATTATGGATTGCTTCCTTCACCTTTTTCGTAAATGCCTTTTTCGATAATAAAGAATCGTGTATTCCTGCATATAACAATTCAAAGTCAAAATCGCTCTTAGTAATTTGTATTCCCGCTTGTTCTTCTCTTCCCATATAGGTTTGATCAGCAGTATCTTCTTCCTCTAATTCATGCATTGCTCGAACAGCTCCACTATGATCAGACACAAACACCTCTTGGAAGGCTTTCGTTATGGGCTGAAAACTAGGATCCACGATTTTTTCATCCGAAAAGAATTTTTTCAATCTGCTATACTGTGCTTTTCCAATTTTTCTATATAAATAAACATTTAACATTCCATCAAGAAAATACTGAGCTGGTGATAAAGGCGGCTGTAGTTCATAGATAAACGACCGATTGCCATCTTCTTTCTTTAAATATGTTTTTAAAAGACCAATTCCTTCTAACTTTAATCTTGCTTCATATATATCATTTAAACCACAACTCATAAAATTCATTAAGCTATGATGTGTATTTGTCAGAGACCACAAGCGATTTTCTTCCACTTCTGCCCATAAGGTCATGTATAAAGCTAAACACTTTGTCCCAATTAATGGTTGATATAAGAAGGTGATTGTCTTTCGATCATAATCACTCAACAGTCCATTCACCGCTACTCGATATCTATCGACGGGAAGCAGGTCTTGCCAATGCTGAGACATACTCATCCTTCCTTTCTATTTCAATCCTTTCCGCCACAGGGAGGAAAGGCAAAAAAGAGCCAAAGAAATCTTTAGCTCCCTTAGTAATCTTTTCCATGTAACTTTTTAATCTTTTTTAATTAATTCTTTCAATTCATCAATAAACACATTAATATCTTTAAATTGGCGATATACAGATGCAAAACGTACATACGCTACTTCATCGATTTTCGCCAGTCGATCCATTACCATCTCACCGATTGCTTCACTTTTTATTTCGGAAGCAGCATTACTGCGAAGTTCTTTCTCTACTTCTGCTGTTATTTCCTCTAATTGTTTTAAAGCTACCGGTCTCTTCTCACAAGCTCTTATTAAGCCGCGCAATATTTTATCCCTGCTAAATTCTTCACGCGTCCCTTCCTTCTTCACTACAATCAAAGGAATTTCTTCTACCTTTTCAAAAGTAGTAAATCGATTCCCACAAGCTTCACATTCTCTTCTTCTTCGAATCGATTTATACTCATCAACTGGTCGTGAATCAAGAACGCGGGTGTTATTATGTTGACAGGTAGGACATCTCATCTCTATTATCAGCTCCGAATTCTTTGTTCCATGTATATACTTATCTTCATATTATATAAAATTACAAGCTTGTACAAGTAATTATCTAAAATTCTCTATTAAAAGATGAAATTCAGCGAGGGGAAACTCCCCATTTTTTTAAAATTCTATTTGCTTGGTGGATTGACTCTTCCATCGATCCATTATTATTAATTACTTCATCAGCAAGTGCAAGTTTCTCCTGTAACGGCATTTGAGCGTTTATTCTTTTAAGCGCTTGCTCATAACTTAAATCGTTTCTTTTCATTAATCGCGCAATTTGAGTATCCTGATCTACATATACTAAGATTGTTCGATCAACTGTATGATTTAATTTATTTTCAAACAGCAAGGGAATATCTAAAATCACCACTTTTTCGCCAGCTTCCACTGCTTGTCTCTGCTTCTCCTCCATCCTTCTTCTAACATCAGGATGCACAATACTATTAAGCACACGCCGTTCCTCTTCATTTGAAAAAATAATTTCTCCCAGCTTTTGGCGATTTAGCGTTCCATCTGAATGTAAAACTTCCTTACCAAAATGAGCCGCTATTTTTATATATGCTGGTTCTCCTTTTTCCACAGCGAGTCTTGATTCAATGTCCGCATCGATAATCGGAATATTTAGTGATTGATAATAAGAGGAAATTGTTGATTTTCCACTCGCAATTCCTCCCGTTAATCCAACTATTAACGTCATAAAAATACCTACCTTATTGATTTTTAGTATGTAACAAAATCGAGAAAAAAGCCTTCTCTTTTTAAAAGAAAGAAGATAGATAATTCTAAAGGCGATTAGCCAAGGAGGTTCACCGCCTTAAAAAAACCAATTTCATAAATAAAAAATTAAAGTTTAAAGATGCCAATAATGATTAGGATAATCCCAGGAATAAAGGAGAATTTATCCATATAACTTTTCTCTGAAAGAAATCTCCCTAGATAAATCCCTAATAAAACAAAGGAAGTACTCATAAAAATCACAGCAAGCGTTAAAAGTAATGGAGGAAATCCTAGCATAGAAGCACCAATTCCAGCTCCAAATGCATCCAAAGACAAGGCGAAACCTAACACAACTGCTTCTAGCCCAGTAATTGTTCCTGATTTATCAAAATCGGCTGTTAATGGCTTCTTTAAAATATTGATGACAATCCCTAAAGATTTTATTTCAAAATTAATAATATTCTTTTCTTCTGTTAGTATTTCTTTTTCCTTGCTTGGCTTAAAATATTGATAAAGAATCCAACCACCTAATAGGATTAAAATAATCCCACCTATACTCTCTGCAAACGAAGGGGAGAATATCCTTGAGATAACATGACCAACTAACATCGCAATCAGAAGTGTCAAACCGGAACAACAGGCGATAATCAAAATAGAATTTAGGGGCATTTTCATTTTTCGAAGTCCGTACGTAAAACCAACACTAAAGCTATCGATGCTAACAGCGATTGCTAATAATAAAAGAGAAAACACCTGGACCATAAAGATAAGCTCCTTCCAAATCAATAGTAATATACTATATGGAAAGAGCCCATCCAATGTTAATTCAGGATTATTGTTTTATTTTTTTTGGCAATTAGGACAAAAAACGGTTCCTCTTCCACCGACTATAATTCTTTCTAAAGTATGGCCACATACTTTGCACTCTTGGCCTTTACGACCATATACATATAGTTCAAGCTGGAACATTCCAATTTGTCCTTGGGTGTTTACATAAGAGCGGATCGTACTACCACCTTTTTCAACCGCTTCAGATAAAGTAGCAATGATTTCTTTATATAATTTTTCTATTTCTTTCTCTTCTAGAGAACTTGCTACTCTCTCCGGATGAATACCACTCCGGAATAAAGATTCATCTACATATATATTTCCTAACCCAACCACAATCTTTTGGTCCAACAATGCTGTTTTGATACTGCGATTCGTTTTGGATAAACGCTCTGAAAAATTCGCTATCGTAAAGTCAGCAGCAAAAGGTTCAGGTCCTAATTGGGAAAGGGGCATGGCGTTTAATTCTTCCCCTTTTTTAAATAAATGCATAGTACCGAATTTCCGGACATCTTTATATCTTAGCTCTGAACCATCTTCAAAAAAGAAAATAACATGTGTGTGCTTATCAACTGGCTCTTGCGCTTGAAAAACTCCATATTTACCTTCCATTCGCAAATGGGAGACGATGGTAAAATCATTTGTTTCAATTAATATAAATTTCCCACGTCTTTTAACATCTAAAATGGTTTGACCAACCAATGCATCTGAAAATTCTTCCACATTTTCTGGTTTTTTAATCATTTTTGCCCATGATACAACCACTTCTTTTATTATTTTATTTTGCGTCAGCTGTTTCAGCGTTTTACGTACCGTTTCAACTTCTGGTAATTCTGGCACTTCTATCTCCTCCTTTCTTGTAAAAAATTTCTTTTGTATTTTATGGTTCGTAAAATTTGTTACTTTAAACCATCGCCTAATTATTACCATTGAAAAAATAGTAATCTTTTGGAAAACAAGACTTTATTATTTCGCATCATACCAAGTTGGGCCGTAAGAATAGTCCACTTTTAAAGGCACACTTAATTCAACTGCATGTTCCATTACATCTGGAACAATTTCTTTTAGCTTGTCTATTTCGTCTTTAGGAGCTTCAAAAATCAATTCATCGTGAACCTGCAGCAATAGTTTTGCTTTCAAACCTTCTACTTCCAAGCGCTTTGCCATATCAATCATCGCCTTTTTGATGATATCAGCTGCACTTCCTTGGATTGGTGTATTCATCGCCGTTCTCTCTGCAAAACTGCGAAGATTAAAGTTTCTGCTCGTGATATCAGCTAAATATCTTCTTCTCTGAAGCAAAGTGGAAACATAGCCTTTTTGCTTTGCATCTGCTACTATTTCTTCCATATAATTTCTTACTCCTGGATAACTTTCTAAGTAACGCTCAATAAATTTTGCCGCTTCTTTTCTTGTAATATGCAGACTTTGGGAAAGACCATAATCACTAATACCATATACAATACCAAAGTTAACTGCTTTAGCGTGTCTCCGCATATTGGAGGTTACTTCGTCAGCTTCTACATGGAAAACAGACATAGCTGTTTCTGTATGAATATCATGATCTTCTCTAAATGCTTCGATTAATTTCTCATCATTAGCGATATGAGCAAGTACCCGTAACTCTATTTGACTATAGTCAGCCGCAAAAATAACCCAATCCTCTTCTGTCGGAACAAACGCTTGTCTTATTTTTCTTCCTTCTTCTAAACGAATCGGGATATTTTGCAAATTAGGATCAATCGAGCTTAAGCGACCTGTTTGTGTTAGTACCTGGTTAAATCTTGTATGAATTCTTCCATTATGGACCACTTTTTGCAAGCCTTCTATATAGGTTGATTGCAATTTCCCCAGCTGTCTATATTCTAATATTTCTCTAATTACTTCATGTGAACTAGCAAGTTGCTCTAATACATCAGCAGATGTGGAATAGCCTGTCTTCGTTTTCTTGACAACTGGCAATCCAAGTTTTTCAAATAAAATCACACCAAGTTGCTTCGGAGAATTAATATTAAAGGTTTCACCAGCCAGCTCATAAATTCGACCTTCAATTTCTTTCAACCTTTCGGAAAGCTCTTGCCCCATTGCTTTTAGTCGAGATACATCCACCTTTACTCCAGTTGATTCCATATCAGCAAGTACCAAGCTTAAAGGCATTTCTAAATCGTAAAATAAAGCTTCTTGATCGTTCTTTCTCAATTCATCTTCCATTTTCTCTTGAATAGCCTTCAAAGCGAATGCTTTTCTCACGAGATGGTCTGCTAATATTTCTTGTTCGGGAACCTTTCTTTTTGCTCCTTTTCCATAAAATACTTCATCTGATTGCAAATTAGTAAAATCATATTTTTTAGCAACAGAGGCAACATCTTCAATGGTTGCAGAAGGATCCGCTAAATATGCTGCGATAAGAACATCAAATGTAATTCCTTTTAAATGAATTCCTTGATGACGTAACGATACTTCCGATCTTTTAGCATCATAAACAATCTTTTCTTTCTTTTCATCTTCTGCCCAATTTTTAAAAGCAGACGACTTTAAAGCATGGTCAATTGGAAGATAGTATGCGCCGTTATCATTTAAAAGAGAAATTCCCAGAATAGGTGCATAATGATAATTATCTTCTAGTACTTCAACATACATCATATTTCTATCAGAAAAAATATCCTCTGTGATATTTTCCACTGTTTTAAATTCGATATCTTCTAATACAAGTTCTTCTTTTTCTGGTGCATCTCCTAATTTTTCAAGAAGAGAATTAAAGCCAAGTTCTTTAAAAATCTCCTTTAATTTCTCTATTTGCATGCCCGGAAATTCTGTATCTTCTAATGTTATGGTTAAAGGAGCTTCTCTGAAAATAGTAGCAAGTTCTTTACTCATTAAAGCTTGGTCCTTAAATTCTTCTAACTTTTCCTTCAGCTTTTTACCACTTACTTTGTCAATAGATTGGACTAAATTTTCTAAGGAATCAAATTCCTTCAGCAGTTTGATAGCGGTTTTTTCACCAACACCAGGAACACCCGGAATATTATCTGAGCTATCCCCCATGAGACCTTTCATATCAATAATTCGGTCAGGTGTCAGTCCATATTTTTCTTGGATATGGCTTGGAGTATAGGACTCCATATCTGTAATTCCTTTTCTGGTGATATAGACAGTTGTCTTATCCGAACTTAATTGGGTTAAATCTTTATCTCCAGAAATAACAACCACTTCAAAACCATCTTTTTCTCCTTGAAGAGAAAGTGTTCCGATAATATCATCAGCTTCATAATTTTCTAATTCGTAATGATGGATACCATAGGATTTCAACAACTCTCTAATATAAGGGAATTGCTCCGATAATTCTGGTGGCGTTTTTTGACGCCCCCCCTTATATTCACTAAACGTTTTATGACGGAAAGTTGTTTTCCCTGCATCAAAGGCAACAAGAGCATGTGTTGGCTTTTCTTCTTCGATAATTTTCATAAGCATCATAGTAAAACCATAAACAGCATTAGTGTGCACACCTTTATCATTGTTTAATAGAGGCAAAGCAAAAAACGCTCGATACGCAATACTATTACCGTCAATTAAGATTAATTTCTTTTTCAAGAAATCCTCCTCCATCCTTTTAATAAGGTATATTTTCTCGTATATAAACGGGGATTATTACACGACTCAATACTATTTATTTTACATGACATATTCATAAATGTAAAAAAGCAGAGATTGTGATAAAAGAGGTCTTACTAGACACGTGCATATTTCACCCTACAAGGAAATATGCGTGCAGTACACATCTTTTAACAACAAACTCCGCTATTTTTACAGAAGAAAAAAACAATTTAGGTATATCGACACTGGCATGGATTAGAGGATCACAATTCTACCACCAATCATTTACGATTCCTTTCCTGCCATACCCACTATTAAAAGGGGAAGCCAAAAGCGGGGTAGCTTTCAGCTTAAGTCCTTAACCAAATGGATAAGGGGGACTTCAAAAATAATTGTACCAACAAAGTGTAAACCCACCATAAACCAAATGTAAAAACAATGTAAAGGAGGTAGAAAAGCGGAAGGTACCGTTTAGCGCCTTGTAAACTGGAGCGATTCTCTCAAGATAAAGGATACACCATGAACGCTAGTGAATGGATGTTGACTTATCGTAGAGATAATCGTGAAGTTTAGCTGGCGCTGGTACCTGGAGCTAGACAAGTAGAAAAGTGGAGGAGGCTGTTTATCGGTGTACAAACTGGAGACTATCGACTGAGATAAAGGATACACGACGAACGATAGAGAGTCGATGTTGACTTATCGTAGGGATAATCGTGAAGTTTAGCTGGCGCTGGTACCTAGAGCTAGACAAGTAGAAAAGCGGAGGAGGATGTTTATCGGTGTACAAACTGGAGACTATCGACTGAGATAAAGGATAATCTTCTTTCTGAAAATAATTAAAACCCCAAACAATTATACGAAATTTTCAGCACTTTACGTATAATCGTTTGGGATTATATTTGGTTAAAAAACTTAATCTCCAGTCTATTTCCTAAAATGGAAATTCCTTATGTAAAATAACAGTGAAGGTCGTTCCTTCTCCCATTTTACTCTCTACTTGAATGGTTCCTCTATGAAGTTCTACTAAATGCTTCACGATCGCCAGTCCTAATCCAGTACCTCCAGAATTTCTACTTCGCGCTTTATCCACCCGATAAAAGCGTTCAAATATTCTAGGAATTTCTTCTTGCTCTATTCCAATCCCAGTATCTTGGATTTTCACTTCGATTTTCCGTTTCTTTTCCACGACATAGACAGTGATTTCTCCATCATTCGGGGTATAGATGACCGCATTCGTTATAAGATTTAGAAAAACTTGCGTTAATCTACTTCTATCACCCTCAATTTGAATAATTTCATTCGCTTGAGGAAAAAATAGCTTAATATTTTTCGCTTCTGCTCTACCTTTCAACATTTTTGTCGCTTTATTGAGAATTTCCACCAGATTAAACTCCTCTTTATTTAAGGCAAAATGGTGTTGTTCCAATTTTGATAGATCGAGAAGGTCTTGAATTAACGTCTGTAATCGGTGACTCTCTTTTAAAATAATTCGTAAAAATTCCTCTAACGTCTCTTTATCTTCCATAGCACCGTCAAGAAGTGTTTCCGAGAAGCCTTTAATAGAAGTAATAGGTGTTTTTAATTCATGTGAGACATTGGCTACAAAGTCTTTACGAATTTGCTCGAGCTTTTTCAATTCTGTTATGTCATTAAAAACAAGTAAAATCCCCATCCATCGGTCATTCGTCCCTATAATAGGCACTCCGTATACTTGGAAACTTTTTTTCTCATTTTTAATTTCAAGGGTCATTTCTCGGATTACCTTATGCTCAGTCATAAATATTTCTTCCGCTAGATCCATCACTTGTCTGTATGGAATGACTTTGTAGTATTGTTTATAGAGATAATCAGCAGAACGGACAAAGAACATATCCTTATAGGATTTATTGATTAAATTGATATATCCTCTGCTATCAATTAATAGTAATCCACTACTAATACTCTCAATCAATGTTCCTAAACGATCTTCTTGAATTTCTTGTGCTTTTACCATCTCTTGCATATCTTTAGCTACTTTATTTAGCGAAGAACTAAGTACTCCTGTTTCATCTACTCGATCTTCATAGGTTCTCGCATGATAATTACCATTCGCTAAATCGACAGCAACTTTAGTAGCCGACTCAATGGGTCTTATATAACGATAAATTAATTTATAGCCAATTAAATAAATCACTAAAAGCGACAAGAAAAATGAAGCAAAAATAATCCAATTAATGTGCTGATAAGCATTTTCTATTTCTTCGATTTTTGCACCAATTAATAGATATCCTAATCTCCCCTCTTCACCAGTTAACTTTTGTTGATAAAAATGAAAGTTAGGATTTCCATTAATAGTTACCGCTTTAGCTTTTTCATTTGAAAGCAGTCTCTGCATTCGATTTTCATATTCTGTATCTGTCTGCAGTTCTCCTTCGTTGAAGAGAATCTCTCCAGTTTCATCCATAACAGTAATTTGTATATCTAATGCTTCGCTATATTCTTGTAATAAACGATTATTAATGTCTAACCCTTCGCCATTTTGCATTATTTGATTTGCGATTAAAGTGCCTTCTCGTTTCAATCGACTGTCAAAGGAGTCCATAAACGTCTTTTTATTATATGATTCGATAAATATTGCTACGAACAAAAACACGATAAATATAGTAAATAAAACACTCGCCATTAATCGAGATTTAAAGCTCTTCATTTACTTTGGTTCCTCTAACTTATAACCTAATCCACGAATCGTTTTAATATATATTGGTTTTTTCGTATTCTCTTCAATTTTTTCACGTAAGTGACTAATATGTACATCTACAATTCTTGTATCTCCGACGAAGTCATAATTCCAAACTGCACTTAATAGTTGATCCCTTGTAAGAACTCTTCCCTTATTTTTTACAAGATATAATAATAACTCAAACTCTTTCGGAGTTAACTCTAATAAGTCTCCTTTGAAATATGCTTCATAATAATTAGGAAGAACTCTTAGTTCGCCTATTTTTATACCATCGTCCTCTTCTTCGTCTACTTCATCCGAGGCTGCTGGCACTTGCATTTGAATTCGTCTTAATACAGCTTTAATTCGAGCAATGACTTCACGGGGGCTAAAAGGTTTAGTCATATAATCATCTGCACCTAGTTCAAGCCCTAAAACTTTGTCAAACTCATCGTCTTTAGCTGTTAACATTAAAATAGGAGTTAACACTTTCTGTTGGCGTAATTCTTTACAAACATCCATCCCATCTTTTTTTGGCAGCATTAAATCTAGTAAGATGACATCTGGATTAGCAGTTAGTGCTAGATTCAATCCTTCTTCTCCATCCATGGCAGTTAATACATCATAACCTGCCTGTTGTAAATTATACTTAAGTAGAGTTACGATAGATTGTTCATCATCTACAACTAAAACCTTTTTCTTCATATACAGCCTCCAAATATGTTAATTCCCCTAAAGTCCCCTTATACCTATTTTCATTATAATATATTGTTCACTAAAAATGGAAAAAACATTTATTTCCTGTTTACAAATAGGAAATAGTACTTAAACCTTTTCGTATTCGTCTCTGATAAAGCATCAAGCTTTATTGATTAAATGAAATACAAAAAATCGGCTAGCTCTTTTTTATCGAGCTGCCGACTTTTATACTTAATTTAATACTGTCAATACACTACGAACGGAGTGAACAGATTTATCTAGAGCTGCCTTTTCTTCCTCTGTTAACTCCAGTTCGATAATTTGTTCGATTCCGTTTCCGCCAAGAATTGTAGGTACACCTAGATAAAGATCGTTATAGCCATATTCTCCTTCTAAATAAGCGATGGTAGGTAGGATACGTCTTTGACTTTTAATTATAGCTTCACACATATCTACCACAGAAGCTGCTGGAGCATAATAAGCGCTTCCGTTTCCAAGTAAATTTACAATTTCCGCTCCGCCAATTCTTGTTCTTTCAATAATCTCATCCAAGCGATGTTTTGGAATTAGTGCTTCTAATGGAATACCACCTGCATAGGAATACCGTATAAGCGGAACCATATCATCACCATGTCCGCCTAATACAAATCCTGTAATGTCCTTAACGGAAAGATTTAACTCCATTGCCACAAAGCTTCGAAAGCGTGCTGTATCTAAAACACCCGACTGCCCAATTACTCTATTTTTAGGAAAGCCCGATTCTTTATAAACAGTATATGTCATAGCGTCAACAGGATTAGTGAGCACGATAATAACAGAATTAGGCGAATATTGAACAATTTCCTTAGTTACCGATTTCATAATTGCTTGATTTGTCTGCACAAGATCATCTCTACTCATACCCGGCTTTCTAGCCATACCAGCAGTTATTACGACAATATCAGAATCAGCTGTATCTTTATAGTCGGAAGTTCCCGTTATATTTGCATCAAACCCTTGTACAGGACTTGCTTCAAACATATCCAATGCTTTTCCCTTTGTGGAGTTTTCATTTCGCGGAACATCTAATAATACGATATCACCAAGTTCTTTTTGAGCAAGCAAAAAAGCAGTTGTGGCCCCAGTAAAGCCTCCACCAATGATGGAAATTTTCTTACGTTTAACCATATTATTTCCCCCTTATTAGACCGAGAATGAATGAAGCCCCCAATAAGCAGATACTAAGCAGAGTCCCCTTTTACTCTATTTAGTAAATACTTTTCCCAGCTTATCTCATTCTAATCCAATACCGTAAATCTTCTATTTTGGACAAAAAGGAAGAAGAGATGAGACAATCTCTTCTTCAATTTGTTATTAATTCATGTTCTTAATTAATTCATCACCGAACTCGGAACATTTCACTTCTGTAGCACCATCCATTAGACGAGCAAAGTCATATGTAACAACTTTGGAAGCAATTGTTTTTTCCACGGATTGAATCACTAATTGTGCAGCTTCAGTCCAGCCTAAATGTTCAAGCAATAGAACACCTGAAAGAATAACAGAAGATGGATTTACTTTATCTAAACCAGCATATTTAGGAGCAGTTCCGTGTGTAGCTTCAAAAATAGCATGGCCAGTTTCGTAATTTATATTTGCTCCAGGAGCAATACCGATTCCACCCACTTGTGCTGCTAAAGCATCAGAAATATAATCTCCGTTTAGATTCATTGTCGCAACTACATCAAATTCTTTTGGACGAGTAAGAATTTGTTGTAAGAAAATATCAGCAATAGAATCTTTAATAATGATTTTACCTTCTGCTTCTGCTTGAGATTGCGCTTTATTTGCTGCATCAGAACCCTGTTCTTCTTTAATACGATCATACTGGGCCCATGTAAATACTTTATCTCCAAATTCTTTTTCAGCTAATTCATAACCCCAGTTTTTAAATGCGCCTTCTGTATATTTCATAATGTTTCCTTTATGTACTAGAGTTACCGATTTACGACCTTCTTTAATCGCATAATTAATCGCAGCTCTTACTAAACGACTTGTTCCTTCTTCTGATATCGGCTTAATTCCAATTCCAGATGTTTCAGGGAATCTAATTTTATTAACTCCCATCTCTTGTTGTAAAAAGTTAATTAATTTAGAAGCAGCCTCTGAGCCCTTCTCATATTCAATTCCTGCATAAATATCTTCAGTATTTTCACGGAAGATAACCATATCTGTATCTTGAGGTCTTTTTACCGGAGAAGGAACTCCTTCAAACCATCTTACTGGACGTAAACAAACAAAAAGATCCAATTCTTGGCGCAAGGCAACGTTTAAAGAACGAATACCGCCACCAACTGGTGTAGTCAATGGTCCTTTTATAGCAATTAAATACTCTCTAATTACATCCAATGTTTCAGAAGGTAACCATTCTCCTGTTTCATTAAATGCTTTTTCACCAGCTAATACTTCTTTCCAAACAATTTTCTTTTCCCCATTGTATGCTTTTTCAACAGCTGCATCTAAAACTCTTGATGATGCTGCCCATATATCTGGTCCAATTCCATCTCCCTCAATATAAGGTACAATCGGATTTGCTGGTACATTTAATACTCCATCTACTACTGTAATTTTTTCTCCTTGCATGTTTCTATCCCTCCGTAAAAAATAGTTTCCTTTTCCAATGTAACAATGTTCATTGGAAAAAGAATGAAATAAATTTATTATAACAAGCTTTTATAAGCTAATTATATTTACTATTCTGACGAATAAAAAAGGAAAACGCCAATACGCAAAGTAAATTAACCCATCATTAAGTATATATTATTCTATTACTCTATGGGAAATTATATCCTTTTTTTATCGCTCTTGAACTGGAATATATTCCAAACGCTCTGGCCCAATATAATCTGCTCTAGGTCGAATAAGGCGATTATTATCATACTGCTCCAGAATGTGAGCCAGCCAGCCAGAAACTCTGCTCACTGCAAAAATCGGGGTGAATAAGTCATGATCAATACCTAAACTATGATAAACAGAAGCTGAAAAGAAATCTACGTTTGGAACTAAATTTTTCTCTTCTTTTAACAGTGTCTCAATCTTAACACTCATATCATATAATTGAGGTTCACCCGTCAATTGTGTTAATTTTCTTGCCATTTCCTTTAAATGTTTGGCACGAGGATCGCCCTTTCGATATACTCGATGGCCAAATCCCATTATTTTTTCTTTGTTGGCCATCTTTTCTCGAATATATGGCTCCACATTTTCAATGCTTCCGATTTCTTTCAGCATTTTCATTACTGCCTCATTTGCCCCGCCATGCAACGGTCCTTTTAATGCCCCAATAGCTGAAGTAATTCCAGAATATACATCAGACAATGTAGCTACACACACTCTTGCAGTGAATGTAGACGCATTCAATTCATGATCAGCATGAAGCACAAGTGCTTTATTAAAGGCTTCAATAGCAATCGCCTCTGGTTCTTTGCCATTAAGCATATAAAGGAAATTAGCAGCAAATCCTAAATCTTTTCTTGGCGAAATTGGTTCCAGCCCTTTTCTTAATCTTGAAAAAGCTGTTACGATAGTCGGAATTTTCGCTTGAAGTCTTACAGCTTTTAAATAGTTTGCTTCAGAATCCATTGCATCGGCGTGTTCATCATACGCTCCTAGTAAAGACACACTTGAACGAAGTACTGCCATTGGATGTACGTTATTTAATGGCATTAGCTTCATTTGTTCAATCAAAGAAACAGGTAATTCAGCATTATCTGCCAATTCTTGTTTTAGCTTTGCCAGTTCCGTATCAGTTGGCAACTTTTGATGCCATAATAAAAACACTACTTCTTCAAAACTGGAATGCTCTGCTAACACATCAATATCATAACCCACATAAGCAAGTGAATCATCTATAATGGAACTGATAGAAGATGTTGTAGCAATAATCCCCTCAAGCCCTTTTGTAACAGCCATACATATCTCTCCTTTACAACTTTTCTTTAATAGTTAGTACAACTCATTCAAACTCCCAGTATTGTCCCTGTTGTAGTTACCAATATTGTGAAAATCTGTAAAACAAAACAATGGAATTCATCTTAAATAAATGTTTACTATTTTGTTAGATTAACTGAATATGTACCAAAAAATCAATTAATAATGTAATTCGGATTTATTTTATAAAAAGATGGAGGGAGTTTTTTTCAAAAATTAAAGTGAGCATAAACTAATTGAAAATGCTTACATTTTCAATTAAAAAAATAAACTATTTGGTACGTTATAGATGAGATAAACTGTAACTACACATTCATTATAAACAAAAAACTTCAAAATGTCTCATATTTTATACTTAAAAACTGTAGATATAGTAAAAAAATTTTTTTCTAATTCTCCTTTACACTATATTTCTTTCTTTTTAAAATTATACCATAAATTCCTATATCCTGTCTTTTATCTTACAACGGTAAATTAGAATAAGAGAGCGGATTAGGTTATCCACTCGACTACTTTAATGGCTGCATACGCTATTCCCGCCCCAATCAATGGTCCTACTGCCACTCCATTGAAAACCGATACAGACAAAATGGTTCCTAGAACAAGTGCTGTTGTAATTTCTGGAGAATCGGCTAATAAACTAACTCCTCCTTTTGCGAGCAGAGCAACCATAATTCCAGAAATTAAAGCTATCCATGCATACGGTGATTTAAAGGTAGCTGTAAGATCTTTAAAACCAATATCTCCAGTGGCTATCGGAACAAGAACAGCTATCGTAATAATCGTTACGCCCCAATTGATACCTTTAGATTGAATCAATGAAAATAACTTACTATCTACCCCAATTAGTTTCAGCACTAATAAGAAAATAACTGCGATAATCAAGGAATTGTTTTTAGCTATAAGAGCAATTGCTAACAGCAAATATAGAAATAAATATGGCTGGCTAAATAAAAACATAACTAACTCTCCTTTTCGAAAGCAATTGACTTAAAAATTCTCTCTTCTTTATTTAAATTAAAAAGCAGGAATTTCGATTAAAAAAGCATAAGTATAGAGAATATAAATAAAAAGGAATATATATAATCTATATCTAGTTCCTAATCACTAATGACCCATTTTCTATTATACTAAAAACGGGAGGATTGACTTTGAATTTAACTTATCTTAACCGAACAATTCGGTTTATCATAGTGATAGCAGCTACTTTCCTATTATTTGTTAGCTTTTTTTATTTATCCAAAGTAACTTATCCTTTTATTATTGGATTTCTGATTGCTTTTTTAATGAATCCACTCGTTAATTTTCTACAATTCAAATGCAAATTACCAAGGGCTTTTGCTGTTGTTTTAAGTATTTTACTCATTTTATCCGTTTTTGCTGGTTTGGTTTCTTTACTAATTGCTGAAATTGTAGCAGGAGCTGCCTATCTTGGAGAAGTTGTTCCCAAACATATAGACATCATTATTCGATACATAGAAGATTTGTTCGCAGCGCAAATTATTCCATTATATAATAAAATTTCTCAAACGTTCAATAATCTCGGTACTGGTCAACAAGATACCATTATGACAAATATAGATAAAGTGGGCGAACAAGTTGGAACGGTAATGGGAGATTTTTTACAATCCTTCTTTCTTAATATTCCTATTTTCCTGTCCTGGTTTCCAAATGCAGCAAGCGTCCTCATTTTTTCTCTATTAGCTACTTTTTTTATCAGCAAGGACTGGGGACGGTTATCATTAAAAATTGGAAAGTTCTTTCCTTCCAAGTGGTTAAATAGTGGTAAAACAGTATTCTTTGAATTAAAAAAAGCTTTGTTTGGTTTTTTAAAAGCCCAATTAACGCTTGTTTCCATTACGACTGTCATTATTCTAATTGGTCTGTTAATACTTCGAGTGGATTATGCTATTACTATTGCACTGTTAACTGGAATTGTAGATATTATCCCCTATCTCGGTACAGGGTTAATCTTTGTTCCATGGATTATTTACGAAATTATCACAGGGCAGATTGTGCTGGCAATTGGATTGTCCGTGCTATATATTATTGTTTTAGTTCAAAGACAAATCATGGAGCCAAAAATCCTTTCTTCCAATATCGGACTTGATCCATTAGCTACTTTAATTGCCTTATTTGTTGGTTTTAAGCTTTTTGGTTTTATCGGACTTATTGTTGGTCCAGTTTCCCTCGTTATCGTGACTTCCCTGCATCGAGCAAATGTATTTCATGATATATGGAAATTTATTAAAGGGGATAGTGAAATACCAAAATAAACGTATATAAAAAAAGAAGCTGGAATATTAACATTCCAACCAATTTATACCGAACAATTATACGGAGATGCTAAAAAACACTTCGTATAATTGTTTGATTTTTTATTCATTAAAAAAGGTTTGTAGTAACGAGCCGCAGACTGAATATACTTCACTTTTCATAGGACTATATCTAAGCCGCTTTGTTTTGCCCCACCTTTTCTATACTTAGTATGTTATCCATTTAATAAGGCCCTCTAATAGCGTTTTTGACCTTTTCCTCATAAAATATTCTCAATCTCTGTAATTCCTCTGTATTAAATGGTTTTTCCTCTAATGCCTTTAAATTCTCATTGATTTGCTGACGATTTTTGAAACCAGGAATGACACAAGAAATACTCGGTTGATCCAATATCCAGCGTAATGCTGCCGCTGCCATTGATTGACGACTTTCTCCAATCCAAGCAAGCTCATCTGCTAATGCAACGCCTTTTTCAAATCCAAGTCCAGCAAATGTTTCTCCTACATTAAAAGCTTCCCCATTCTCATTAAATTTACGATGATCATCTTCTCTGCTACCGTTTTGTGGGGCTGATTTATTTTTTATTTTTTCTGAATTTTATACTTATGAATAAAATAATTATAGCAAACATATTTTTTGTTAATCTAGTTATTTACTATTCGTAAAATTTATATTATACGAATAATTAAAACAAAAAAACCTCCCCCCTTTTTCAATTGACGAGTGATGTACAAGGACAAAAAAGTTTGTACAAATAAGACGGAAAAGTTTGTACTACGCCCTTTTGTAGCCCATAAGACAAAAAAGTTTGTACAAAACCAGACAAAAAAGTTTGTACAAACTTAGACAAGAAACTATGTACAAAACGTAAGATTTTGTTAGAAACGATAAACACTCTACCTCGATATATATGTTTGGTGTTTTATTTTGAACTCAGGGTTCGTTACATACTCCTTGTAATTTACTTCTCCATTAAAATCCAAATAAGCCTGATAGCGAATACGAACAGCTGGTTGTTCAATGAAATCTAGAACTTTATCTTTAGCCACCCATCGACTATCTGTTGTTTCATCAGAAACAGCTAACTCCCCACCAATAGGTTTACATACGAAATCAAACCCAACTTGCGTAGGAACATCAGTCACACCATCGTACCATTTAAAAACCCCTGTATTCGAATAGACACCAACTAAGTAGCTTACCGTGGTGTCTATTCCGCTTTCCTCTTTGATTTCACGGACCAAAGCATCTATCAGATTTTCTCCAACTTCCACTTGTCCACCTGGGTAAACCCAACCACCATCACGAGTTTTTACTAAAAGAATATTTCCTTCTCCGTCTTCCACGAATCCACCTGCCGCTACGATATGCGTCGGAAATGCCATCTTTGAACCTCCCCTTATATGAAAATTTTGTAAATTTGTAATAATATAAATATTAACATACCTTCTTAAAAACTAGAAGAAGTAACCCTCCGATTAGCACCTCTTTTTGTCGTTTCTTATTGTGCTAAACCCCCTTTCATTCAATAAGAAAAGGCCTAATGTTATGGTTAAAATAGACTTTACTGTGTTAACTAAAAGTTTTCACACCCCCATCCTATCTATTGCTTTTTGAGCTGGAGACCGGTATGGCGGGTACTTAATTGTTTTTTTTGTGGGGCATATTTTTTCATCGTGAATTCTCTTTAAAACATCGTCCATTTTTTCAAAATAACCTTTTTGAAAATGAAAACTAATTTCCCCATCCATATTTCTTGGGATCTTTGCAATGTACATTGAGATATTATCATCTGGATATATTCCCCTATTCTTCTCCGGGTTTTGGACTATTTCGAGCCATTTTATAAAACGATCAATTAATAAATGTGATAGAATTCTATTTAAAATATAAATAATGCTGCTACTATTACATTCCAAAAAAATTAATCCTTGATTCTTATTTATTGGATTTAGAATTTCATCTAAGTGAGTTATAAACTGGCCCTTTGGAAAGAAACTAAATTGGCCATCTAGGCAATTAAACTCATACGGTTCAGGCAAATTATTATGTGTTTCTATTTCTGAAAAGAAACTTTTTCCTTCGCATTCCATTCTCCACCAGATAAATGCTAAAGCAAAGGGACAAACGTCACCGTTTTGGCGAGCTTTATTGAAAATGTGAACACATTTCTTATGTTCCTTTATCGTTTTATTCAGTAGATACCGGCTTATTGCCTTATAAATACTCCTAGTTTGTTTGAAAATTTCAAAGAAAAAACTATCGATCCTGTGTTTTTCGTTAAAAGTATTGTAATAAAACAATTCCGGAAAGGCCCTTATATAATTTTCTTTTAAAACATGATAATCGTTTTTAACTTTAAAGACTCCTCTATTGGAAGAAAATTCAGCAAAATCTCCAGTGGTCAATTTTTCTTCATCAAAAGCATTGATTAATATTTTTGGTATTATGCTTAAATTAGTGTTATCAGTGTCTATCTCGAAGGATCTTGTATAATATTCAAAGGGGTAAAGGATAAGATTTTTATGAATTACTTGTCGGGGTAATCTCTGCCATGAATCTACTACTTCAGATTGTATTTTCGGTTTGATTTTCCATGAAGTAAAAATTGACCTTATATTTTTAGAATCAAGAAAAGAATAACCGCAACTACAATGATATGGCTCATTGTCTCCTTTATTAATAATATATTCCGGCATCGTCTGCTTACATTTTGGGCACTTGTTAATTAACTCCTGATTAGGATGAAAAGGGCAATGGTCAAAAAGTTTAATTTGATGAAATATACTATGGTAACCTGTGCTAATACATTTAGGGCAATATGATAAATTATCGTAAAAATATTTACTGACATACTTAATATTTGGAATTATATGAATTAGTTTATCTATTAGCTTGTCATGATACTCTTTTATATTTATTCCAATGATTTTTTGACTCAGTTTTGGATCTATACTAGAAAAATCCATTAAATTACGATGGCGAATACCGGCATTTGAAATTTTTTTCAATCGTTTAATATTATCATTTCCTAGCAGCTCTAAAACTTCGTTTCCTTCGATAGCATTAGCCCATTTGAACTTTTCTATTATTCCCCAAGGTGATTCATAGTCTTGTATCCAATCAATAGACCAAGTAATTTGAGTGGACATCCCTCTAATTCCACCTTTCCCAAAGTAATAAACAAATTAATTAATTTGGTACAATTCTGATTGAATATAACCAGAATGATTAATTGCCTCTTCCCAATGTATTTTTTCTATCGCCGGCAAATCTAAGCCATTATTTCCATATCTTCTTAAAGCATACTCAACAGTTAAAGTAACATATTGCATTGGAATTTCTGCTTTAAGAGATAGTCCGGATTCACTTCTTAAATTAACAAAAGCCTGAAATAATTCTTCTGCTGAGTGTTGTAATCTATATCCTCTTGCAAATGCCTCAGAAAAGAAGTATCTGGTAAATGACCAATTACTATTCGAGGGGTATTCACAATAATCGTCATATCCCATTAAACAAATCCTCAAATCATTTAAGGATTCTATTCCTTTAAATTGATATTCTTGACTCATAAAGCGGCCCACTATTTGATATTTTTCCCCACTAATAAATGCTGACCTTTGATGAACCAGTTCTTTTTGTCCGACTAAAATAGTTGTTAAAGTTATACCATAATGCTCTAACTCATTATAAAGATCCATTAACCAATCATAATTAATTTCTACTAATCTTTGTGCATCATCTATAAAAAAAATCACCTTATTACTTCGGGAAAAGTCAGCTCGTTCGACTAAAAATCTCAGTAGCCTAGTTCTTTTCATGATAGATTTCCCACTGTTGGATATTGAATGCCCCGAAGCTGTTAATAAGTCTTCAAAGAAAAAATTTTCATTTGGATTCTTATACTTTCGGCAACGAATATGATAAATTGGTGTATTTTTCCCAAAATCCTGTGGTAAGCAATTGATAATATATGAAATTGCTCTTGTTTTACCTAATCGTGGCCGTCCGTATATTATCGCTCCCGGTGTTCTGTTTTCAATCCAACGTGTTACAGCTTGGTACATTCTATCAATCTCATTTGTTGAAATTAAATATTTACCTGTTTCTATTGGATGCGTTCCTTTTGGAATATAAGGTCTTATAATCTCATTGTTAAATTGATTGGATTCCAATATTTCCGACATTTTCGGACCTCCAATTAGAAAATTATCGTTCTTTTTAAAATTCGTTTATCAACTTGCTTTTCTTCAGTTTCAGTCTCCCTATGTTTCTTAACATTGTTTACCCTAGGTACATTATGCACATTGATTTCATTGCCTTCTTTACTCAATTCTTTTTCGTATCTTTCTTCCTTACTCTTTTGCTCTTTTTTTAGGGATGCAAGTTTATTTCTGTTGGTTTTATTTTTTTGTGCTTCTTTTTCTAAGTATTCTTGATAAACATAAATCGGATCATCGTATTGAGATAAATGTATTAGCCTATTATTTTTAAGTTTATTTATTGCCTTCCTTGTTCTAAGATCATGTGGGGTTATTCCCCATTTACCTATAGCACTTAAATTTCCTAGTTCACTGCCATCAGGCAAGAATGCCTTTATGACTCTCAAATCGTCCGTGTTAATCAGTAATTCAAGGGTTTTATTCGTCAAATGAGGCGAACGGTTTAGCACTTCATTCGTGTATCTTACCCCTTCATAATTAATATAAGGTCTTCTTCCTTCTTTATCACTACCATTCACTCTTCTAGTAACTTTTAATGAAAAAAATGTTATTTCATTACGTTTTTCTTCCGGCAATTGAAGTATTGTCATCCCTCTCGCCACCCTTTGTTCAAAAACTTCTAATGGGCTAAGATTATTATTGCCCTCATGTGGACAGGCATTATATTCAGCAATTAATACATCTGTAAGCTCTTCAAGATGTTCAGCCGTAATTCTATATTTAATAGCATTTTCTTCAGAATTCTTCCTTTTTGGATCTTTTGTATTACTTCCAGTTGTCGAGGGCAATCGGTGAAATCCATTTTGCTCTAAAGTTCTAAAAAATCTTTCGATAATTGGTCTCCTTACAGGAACTGCAACTGGGCCAAAATTGAGAGAACAACCAATTATTTCAACAAGTTTTTCTTTAACAATTTTTGCAATGTTTGCTTTTGCGTTATCATAGCAAAACTCATCCCATAACCCAAAACTGGCAGCCGGAATTAAATTTGAAGGGAAGTTTGCTTTTTCTGAATATCTTAACCCTTCAATCGTAGATGATTTCATTTTCCATGGGAAAACAGCATTCCTTATACACATTAAAACATCATGAGCGGAATATTCTTTATTTAAGCAAATATGGTAGCCAAGTATTGCCCTGGTTGCCACATCGACTATGGAAAGAATCCATATCCGATTCATTACTTCAACGATTTCATCACCCTCCGGGGTTTTAAAAATAATTGCTATTGAAGTATCGATTCGGTGACCATCAAACTCCACACGCTCAAGGGGTCTTGTAATCATTGGATTATTTTTATTTCCTATGCCGGTGTTTCTGGCCACCATAGATGCTTGGTCGCCGTTCCGGCTTGCCACTTCAACAAAATGTGTTTTAGATAATGATTTAACATATCGTTCAAGTGATTTTATTGCTAAGGATTTTGTATTAAATGGGTATTCATTCATTTTTATTCCCAAAACTCTACACTCATTTAAAAACTTCTTGTGTAAGTTTTTAATGTTAATGATTGGATCGATTATTTTATTCTTATCCCTTTTTCTATTTAGATACGAATCTATTATTAGTTCTTTTAGACTTGGAAAGGTATCAAGCAATAAATTAAAAGCACCCGTAAAATTATCAGAATCCTCTAGCTGATTTACTGGAAATTCCCTTCTGACATAACTATTTAGTCTTTTATAAGGAATCAAAGCTCTATATCCCAATAATTGCCCAGAATCATCTTTCTCTAAACATCTTCTAACAAATCTATGAATTTCATCTCTACGCAAATCTGTTTCAGTTTCTATATCCTTCACCATCATGTCAGTGGAAATAAAAAGGTCAACAGCTTTTTTTCTTTCTAAAAATAGTTTACGATTTTCAGGACTTAAATTTTCAATTAAAACTGTTGGCCAAAGGGTAGTGTCAAGTAATTCTTTATCAATATTTAATTTTTCAATAATTCTTCTACCCATTTATCCACACCTCTGTGTTAATACCAAAATAATTTTGGGATATATTTGACTGAATTTCTCCATTAATAATCATAAAACCGATGACTGATAATAATCTATGGGGTGATATTTTTGAGATTTGTATGATAGTTTCAAGAGAGGTTCTTTGAGGAAAATTATCTTTTAATAACTTTTTTATTTTATACTGGTCAATTTCACTGGGGACAGACTGTTTAATTGTTTTTAAAATTATTTTTAAATTTGAAAGTAAACATCTATTTTCACGAATTTCCTTTTCTGTTTTAACACGGTGCTTATAACCATTTTTAATGCACCAATCCTGTTGAACAGTAATTTGTTCAATTACATTTGCTTTTTTAAGGTCAGTAGAATATTTGATTTCCCTAAATTCTTGGTTTCCATTTTTATATTTTACCCACATATCAAATATTGAATTTTTCGCTTTCCCATTAATAGGACTTATTATTTCTAAAGGTTGCTCACAAAAATCTACAATCTGAGGATCTGATTCTACAAGTAGCCAATGTTCATACTCTAAATCACTAAACAAATAAATATTCCGTTTGAGTTTCGGGCTAAATGAGTACCACCTATTATTTCCATACCTTTTGCTACCATCAGTAATAACCGGTGTATACATTGATTTATCACCTCAAAATATATATTTAGGTAATATAAGAAGTAGGAAATATTGATTTTAGCTAAAATTTTGAATCTTACAAGAAGTACAAACTTTCTTGTCTTGAGTATAAAATGTACAAACTTTTTTGTCCACAAATTAGGACAAAAAACTATGTACAAAATTGCTCTACATAGCGTTAATTCAATATTCACTTTCAAAAATGTTGTACAAACTTTTTTGTCGTTTTACACAAATTAAAATTATTAATTTTATATTCATTTAATCCTCTTTTAAAAAGTTCTGTTTAAAATGCTAATAAGGAATCGAGTGAAATTCGAATTGCATAAGCTACTGATTCGGTCATGCTGTCGTCTATATATCTAATTCCTTTATAATGGAGCACCCAATCCTCGAAATAAAGATCTGTGATTTGCACATTAGAATCATATGAAATGATTTGAGTTTTTCCTTTTGTCTAATGTTTACTCTGAATATTAGACCCTAATTTAAAAAATTACTGTTTAATTGTCTTAGGCTCCTGGATCACCATATCTTTTTTAGAGGACTCTGCCATTCTTGCTGCAAGAGTTTGGATATAAGATTCTGTTAGCTTAGTAGGATAATAACCTAGCCGTTCCCGGACTAGGTTTTCAAGAACGAAGCATTTCCGAGTGGCTTTTTCATATTCAATAAAGGTGTATTGCTCTTCTTCTGTAAACTCACCAGCGCCTTCATTCATCGCTCGAATAAAAACGTACCTTAAACGGTAAATATCCGCTCGTTCTTTTCTAGCAAATTTTAAAAGGAACAGCAGCTCAACAGTTGAAAGACACATAAGCTCCGGCGTGCTTTTGTTCAAATCCGACAGAGAAGGCTGCGAAGATGGTAAAAGGTTTTTCCTCTTTCCATTTTCTTGAACATCCTCGTATTTCAGATTCATACAACAAAAATCACAATAATAATACTGTAGATCTATATTTTCTAAATGGCTGCCGCAATATGGACAAGTTTTCATGTTAGACCCTCTCCTCAACTTTTTAGGACTTAGCAAGCATCCCAAACACGGGAAATGTAATTTTCCTTTTTTACAAATGATATCTTCTAGATAAAGGTGACGATTTCTCTTTTTTCTATTATTCTTTTAGACTCTTTAATCATAACTATTTTGATTCCATCGGTAATACTGACGTCTATCAATTATTAAGAACTTATTTCTTTAAAACCATCTGGAATCCCTTTGTAATGAAACGAACAAAAAAGTGTATGATTTTTTTAGTTATTTCTTTAGAAAGTTTCATTCTAATTAATGATTTGTGGATATTTTGAAAGGAAACGTCATTATTTGTGAAACAATAGAATTAGGTTGCTTAAGCAACCATCAATAAGTCTCTAAGCCTGCTATAGAAAAAACGAATGTTTTTCCTCCATTCCGAGCTTAACCGGCTCTGTTTGATCCAGGAGATTTTGTCTCAAATGGATAAAAACTGTGTTTTCAAAAGAATTCCGGGCAACGGTCACCATTTACTTATTTAGTGTTATTAAACAATTTCATAAACTTCGGTATGGATAATATTTGCGACTGACAAATCACAATCTTTGATTCCATTTAATTCGTAATCATCTTCACGATTAAAGTCTTTAGAAATCATTTTTTCTGCCTCTTCTTCATTTTTAGCCACTACAATCGATACTCTTTGAAATCCTTTAGCAAAATAAACAACTTGAAAAACGTTCATTTTTCCTTCACTCCTTTTATTCGCACCTATGGACCAACCTCACCATGTTCGATTTATCCTTCCACCGGCTGATAGGTCAGCCGGTGGATTTTTTGCTCGCTATTTTATCTAATCATGCAATTTTAATGTTCGATTGTAAGCTGATTCTTTGTTTCTCCTAATATATAGTCTGCTGCTTTCTGTGCTTGAGCAGCTCCTTGTAAAACTAGATGTTTTTCCTTTTTTAAAGCCCTTAACCAGGAATCAATATAGCTCGCACTATTTTCGATGGTACTATTATCAATTCCAGCCACTCCGCACAACATCGCCGCACCCATTTCAGCAACTAATTCTTCTTTTGAATAAACCTCATCTCCAAATGCTACACCTTTCGTCATAATCCCTGGACGCGCTAAACGGCTTTGATGTCCGGTGCTGTGCACCATTTCATGAAACAAAGTACAATAATATTCCTCCAGCACCTTAAAATCTTTGATCGGTGGGCAATTAATTCGATCCCATGTTGGGTAATAGACTGCCTTCCCTGAATGAAACGTGTAATCTGGTGCATTGAGATATTCTTTAAAAATTTCCTCAGCTTTTTCAATAGGATCATGATCAAAAGTTTCATCGCTTCTTTTACTTTCTAGACCGGTACACTGCTTATTAATCTCCCAAACTCGATAATAAAAAGGTTTGGCAAACGTTTTTTTCTCCTTTGTATCTTCGTCCTCTTTCTCTTTCCAAAGCCAATAGACAATAATATGGGAATTTTTTAGTTCCTCTTTTTTAATTCGTCCACCTGCTTCTAAAATCTGTTTTTTGGAAGCATATTCTCCCGGCTCCACTAAGAATATATTGATACCCCGATATGGCTTTTGTGTTTTCCAGTTGACCGCATTTGAGTTGGTCCAAGGTTTACGCCACGGAACAACACCCTTTTCTAATTGTTCAATAATTTTTTCTGTAATGATTTCATACACACTTTTTGTCATTTGGTTTTTCCTCCTTTAATTTCTATTGGTTTTAGACTTTGGGGGTTTATGATTTTCTTCTCCCTTTTGACTGACGAAGCGGGTAAATTCCCCAAAGGGGGATGATTTTTCCCCTTTTGCAAGTAGAACGAAAAACACGCATAGGCAATGGGTCAAGGGCGCTCTTCGCACAAAAGTTTTTTGCTGTTGTGATAGCGCCCTTAAGTAAAAAAGTTTTTTGCCCCTTGACCGATTGACTAGCCTTCTTAGCTTTCAGCCGGAAAGGTTCCGGTGTCCTACCGGCTGGAAGATTAGAAGACTTGCGCTGTTTTACGATTCGGAAGGCAAAAGGGAAAAATAAACAATAAAAGCAGCCGTTTCGGCTGCTCTCCTTTTGTCTCTTATTCTTTTTATTTTTTATTCTTTTTGTCTTTCATTCTCTTGATCTTTTATTCTTTTAATCTTTAAATCTTTTAATCTTTGATTTTTACGGTTTTCGGCTCGTTCGGTATGGCGGTGTGAGCCGTAAATGGAACAGGAACCTACGGAATGTAGGCGCAAGCCGTACAGTCCGTGGTTATCGGGCCATTTAATACCGAAGCGACACGTACGGAATGACAGAAAGGGTGTTTTTTCCTTTCTATTCAGTCCGTAGTGCTGCCGCCCAAAGAATCTATTCATCTCTAAAATAAGAAAAAGACCGAAAAAAAAATCCTTGAAAAACAATTTCAAAGAAGAAAGCAGCTTTAAAGCTGCCTGAACATCGTTAACGATTCTGCCAGCAAGTAAATGCACAATGGCTTAGTATGAAAAGCCGTACCGGTTTCTTACTATGATTCTAAAAAACTGACAATAATTCGTTAGAACAAAGATTATTTTTTTAGAAAATAGAGTAAAATTAAAGTGTACCGTGCACTTTTATTAAGAAAATGAGGGGTGGTTTTTGCCAATAACAGGAACAGATGAGATAAGCTTAAAAATTTTGGATTCTTTAAGAAGTGGGGTAAAACTAAAAGACATTCCTTCGATGTTTCCTGTCTCTTTGGACCAAGTCAAACGACTAAGCCGGTACGCGAACATTTTGGAAAAAGCAAACACCTATTTACATACCAGTGAAATCGAAAAACTACAAATAATGGGAATCAAAAGCCTGTATCTTTCTTCGTTGTTCAAACAAGAGGATTGGGAAGGATTAGTGGAGATTCTAAGTTCCATAAACAAACATACAAAAAGAGACGAGTTTCCTTTGTTAATTCAAGCATTGCAAGGGAAAAGAAAAAGGATTAGTGATTTTCAGCAAGAGGTAGAAAGGATGATTAGTTACTTAAATCGACGGGAACAAGAGCTTAAGGAATTAGAAGGAAACATGAAAGAAACGCAGAAGAAAATCAAAGAAGAAGCAGCGTTTCTAAATAAGTATCCTGACGAACCTCAACGATTTTTAATCAAACATCTTGGTGTTTATGAAGATAAACTGGTTTTGGCACGACGATTAGATTCAAGATGGCAGCGTTCGTTAAAAAAGAAAAACATCTTGAGATACAGTGATTGGGAGTATATTTGGATGTTGTGGATCTAGATGGGCTAGTTGAAGATTTTCTTAAACGGACCAATAGAAAAGTTCCTTTTGCAACCGAAGGGGATTATGACAAAGAAGATCATCGTAACCGAAATGGGGAATTTCACACTCCTAGTAGACCGGAATATCATTTACCAAATGGATTAGCAGTAGATTTACGTTCTTCCATAGAAGATGCTGAAGAAAAAATCAACGAGATTAAAACCGAACGAGAGTCCATTCAAAAAGAAATGAAACAGCTAAAAAAATCATCGCCAAAATCATTTATTGAATCAATAGAAGCCACAACCACCTTATCGGCACAAGAATTAAAACGCCATGGGGAACTGCAGGACAAGGCGTTAAAATGGCTCTTTAATAAAGGATATATTGTCGCAAGCGAAAGTCACGTTGCCAAACGGAAAACGCGCTGATGTAGTGGGCTATAACGAGAATGGTCATATTATGATAATAGAAGTAAAGGTATCCAGAAATGATTTTCAACAAGATGAAAAATGGACATCCTACTTGGATTACTGTGATGAATTTTATTTTCTTTTAAATAAAGAAGCACTTCCTATTTACAATCAGTTCCCAAACAAAGAAGTAGGACTTCTTCAAGATTTAAAAAATACTTTAAAAATAGAGAAGCCCCATCTCCTTATACATCAGGCAATAGACCGTGAAAAAGTAATGTTTTCGATTAATAAAGTTTTGTCAAAGAAATTTGTTTATGGTTACTAAATAAAGTAAAAGACTTTTTAATAAAGAGAGTCAATAGAAGCATTTGCTTGAGCAAATGCTTCCTTTCTTCTCACGAATAAGCCTTCAAAGGTTTTATTTTGCTGCTAAAGCAGCCGTTTTGCAGGCTCGATGCCAGCTTATATAATCAAGAAAAAATGAATGTTTTTTCCTCCATGATGAACCACTCAAATGTTAAAACAATTACTAATCAAATCCCATCGCAAAAGAATTAACATCTAGAGTAGTAAAATCAAGCAGTGGATTTGGATTACTTTGATTATTTATCATTTTATTATTTATTTCATGTGTAATAGGAGCACTCGTATCTCGGCTTGTATGGATTCCACATTCCACTCGCCAACCGATGTCTAATAATCGCTTACCTGTCGCACTTTTATTGGATGAATTGATAATGTACTGATAGATTTTGGCCTGGTAGGGATCATCTAGATTATAGACTAATTGGATTCTTTCGATATTCTTTTTCATATTCATGGTCTCACTTTCTGTAAAGCTTGAGACAGTAAATTATACATTCCAATCACATTTGCATAGATTGGCTTAGCCATCTGTAATCCTTTATCCACTCTTAATTGTGGTTTCATTAATTGGGTATTGACGTAATGCTTTTGAAGATGATGGACGATTAATTCCGCTGCCCCACCCGCCACTAAAATCCGATCCGTTCGTTTCCACTTCTTTGATGTATCCATGATAATGGCATTAGCAATAGTTGCTGGGTCTGCCTCCCCATCTTTTGATGTTTTCATTCCATAATCAAGCGTAAAACTATCTTTATCCACCACTTTCTTATTTAAGATCGTTGCGCAATTTACCGTCCCACTGCCAATATCAATGATTCGCACTTTCTCCTGAACAGGTTGACTGAAATAGGCAATGCTTCCTTCTGCCATCACGACTACTTTTTTAATTTCAAATGTTTTGAGTACGCCATTAACTGTGATCGCATGCTCTTTAGTTAGATCAGCTTGTATATCCTGGGTATCTTCTACTGAATGCGCACTAATCGGATTGGCTACTGCCAAATAGATTTCCTTTTCATCCGTATACTTATGGATGGCCAGAAGGATTCTCATTTTAGCCCAAAAATGATTTTTACTGCCACCTAACATCATCCCACTACCAAATTCATTCTCAATGATTGCTAGTGTCCCAGCTGTTCCCATTTCTCCGTCATATTCCCACACCATATCATCTTCACCATGTTGCTCGTTGATATTACGAGTTCGATAGGCCCCTATTGCAGAACAAAACTTCATTAACCCATTTGGGCCACACACTTTTACTTCGTTATTCCCTGCATCGACCGCAATAATCATTTGTCCACCCACTCCTTTTCTAGTGATTGAATAACGTCCTCTAACACCCCACGTCCGTTCGTTTGTATCTGACGAACAAAATCACAAATTAACGAAGAAATCACTTTTTCGACTGTCATTTCATGGTGTGGAAATACGCACTCCATATCCATTAGAGCGTATTCAGATCGAAGAACATCATCACTATCAAACTTTAGATTCTTTAGTTCAATACAATCATCTTGATAATATCCTGCCATCACAGGGAAACTCGATTCTTCTTTTCCTTTCACATAAAATTTCTTGGAATAGTTAATGGCTGTTAATCGATCATGAAGGTCTTTCGGGTCACTGTACTTTTGGACATTACTGACAAAGTCTGTTAGTCGTAATTGCATTAAATCATTCATTTGAAAGTCCCATCCACTTTTTCTATAAACATCATGGCAAAACGAATCGGCTCGATGATAAACCACACGGGGTAGTTCAATAGTTAAGTAGGTATTACTGAAGACTATAAATTTATGAAATAACCTATCTCTTAATCTGCCAATTCGTAAATACTCGTAAGCTAGTAAGTTAGCATTACTGAATTTATTCATTAAATCAACCTCGTTTCTAATCCGTAATGAAATAATCGATGAATAACTTTGCGTATCACTTTTTCATTCCATTGGGTTGCATAAGAAACAATCTGATCATACGTTTGGTGATCCACCTTCACATGAACCATAAAATTTGTCACGACATATGGGTAGATTGGAAAACGATTTGGATTATCAAAGTGCCTACGTTCAAGTAGTCTCATCAATTTTTCTGTCGCAAAGGCAGTCACACTTGTTCGTTGCCATAAGGCACGTTGAACAATGTACTGGTATTGTTCTTCACTTACATAAAACTTAATGTCATGCTTTTTGTCTGAACGAATTTTGCGTGGTTGTAAAGAATAATTTTGTTTTCTCTCAAACTTCGGATGAAATTGCACCCCTCTCACCTCCTAGATTTTTTTGAAAAAATTGCTTTTATCTTTGGGTCGGTTGGTCAGTTGGTCTCCTACACCTCTCTCGGATAAAAGTGGTTACTAACTAGATACTCCCTAGTGAGTATCTAGTTTTTTGCAGTTAATACCTAGTGAGTATCCTGTCTACTTGATAAATGGATATTATTAACTGCTTGTCCATTATTCCTATGAATTGGAGAAAGTTTTAAATATTGGAGAATTGGACATACTGACTAAAAATTCCAAAAAAGGGAGTAGGAGAAGGATCATGAGTTGGTTCGGCTTAGGAAAAAAGCGTTCAAAATTAGGTAAATATCTAGACAGTAATTCGATAACCCAGCAAGAAATAGCAGAAGAGAGTGGAGTAAGCAAAAGTACCATTAGTCGTTTATGCGATCCAGCGAATTACGAACCGAGTCTAGCCACTGCTAAAAAGATTATTAAAGCCTTGAAGAAATATAATCAAAATATAAATTACAATGATTTTTGGGATATGTAGTATTTTCATTTCATCAATTTTCGTCTTTGGAACCAAACCCTTAGACGACATCGTTTCCATTTGTAACAATTCCTTTCTTTTTCAGTAAGAAGCAATGAGGGCGCAAACTGTGTGAGGGGATCGCTTACGAAGAAGCGAACTTGCCAGTCAGTCATAGGGGTAACGGGTCTGCTTTTTGCCCGTTGTCGTTCAAAATCGAGTGAAGCCCAATAACTTAGAAGCAGTTGAGAAGTATTCTTTTGCTTCCTTACTACACCTTAGCACTACTGCTTTGTCAATTTTGTTTGCCCGGCGCCCGCCCATCACGCTAACATAAGCCCACTCATGATAAAGAGGAAAACAAATTACGTCCGAGTGTATAAAGTAATCCAACTGGCTCCTGTTAGATGGGTTTGGGCGAGGAGCAGGTCTTAAAGGTTTTCGGTGCGTTTGGTACGGCGGCCTGCCGTAAATGGAACAGGAACCTACGAAATGATGATATGGAAGAAAGACGCTCATTCCTTTCTGATCAGTCCGTAATGCTGCCTCCCGAAATAATAGGTCCTCTTTTTTTCTAAAAAAAATAACACGCTTTTTCAGCGTGTTTATGAATTTTTATCCTTATCTTTAAATTCCAGAACGGCGATTACAAACAAACATACCAAAGCTAATCATCAGAGATAAAACTTCAAAAGTACCCATTCAAACATCGCCTCCTTAAAATAAGCCTACCCCAATCTAAACTTGTCTTATACAGAGGAAATTTTCAACAAAATTTACTACCCAAAAACAAAAATTTATGGTCTACAGATTAGACCGTTTAGCCATATCCACAAAACGAAAAATCGGAATTACTGATACCTAGTGTGAAAAAGATTGTAAATATTCAAGATAAATAAATACAATTACTGCTAGAGGTAACGCAATTTTGGGATGGTATCAGAATTAAGGGAATTTGAACGGATATCCTTCGTGAATGAAGCATGGCTTGCCTGAAGGCAGCCATAGCTAGAGGTTTAATAGGTGGAAGACCTAAAGGTTAATCAGCAAATAAACCAAGCTATCGCCTTGTATCATTCCCAAAGAATGACTGTCAAAGGAATTAAGAAATGCTACTGGAGTCTTAGCTTCTTATTTTCAACTTTCCCTCTATTTTTTAGTAGATCGAATAGAGGACAATAATAGTTTGGACAATCCATTTAATTTCACAAAACTGTTAAGATGGGGAAATAAACAATTACAGAATGTTACCTTAGGATGGGGAGAGATTTCTAGTCTGCTTACAGGAACAGTAGCCTATGTATGTATAAATTTACTCATTCAATAGAAAGCATTTGCTGAGCAAATACTTTCCTTTCTTCTCACGAATAAGCCTTCAAAGGTTTTATTTGGCTGCAAAAGCAGCCGTTTTGCAGGCTCGATGCCTGCTTATATAATCAAGAAAAAACGAATGTTTTTTCCTCCATGCGTTTGTTTTCCTTTTTGATAAAGTTCCTCTAAAACGGAAAATTCCGTAATATCAAGCTTGTTTTTTTTTCATTTCTTCCTTTATTCGGTCATGGATGGCTTTAGATGTTTGCATTAATATCAGAAATGGAAAGTTATTGCATTTCCTCTCCATTTAGTACACCTCCTTTTAAAATCTCGAATTAAAATATCTCGAATATGAGATAATAATAATACTTTTAAATTTTTTTGTCAATTACCCTTTTTTTATTGAACTAAACTCCCTCTATATAGAAAGACTCCATCGCCCCCACTTGCGCCTTTATTTTTATAGACACGCAAGTAAGCTTCATTCATATTTTGGTTACTTAGAATCTGTTCTAAAAGTTCCACACTCGTTTCCCCTTTCATCTCACGTAGTAAAAGTGATAGCTCCCATTTTGGTTATCCTTTGAGGTACACTCATACTTTCCCATTAACACATTCGGAGTAAGTCACTTACGCATTCGTGGCGTTGAAACACTATAAATTGTTAAGCCCTTCATGATTTTAATATCATTACTATGGCTTCTGCTGACTTCTTGAGACTAACCGTTTTGGACTGTACTACTGTACATCCACAAGACCTCCCAGGGTAAGACAACTATCTTTCCTCTTTTACTCGCCTGATTTACTCTATAAAGTTACGCTCATCTTTTGGACTTTAAACTTGTTCTGGAGTCTCATCCCTTAATAAAGCCTTAGTATCAGATTTCTGTTCGTCGAGCCAAGATTTTATTCCACGCTTCCTCCAGCCCTGATTGGGAACACCCCTCAACTTATACTAGTTAAGGGGTGCTCATATTATATTAGGACCTCGTATCTCTCATTGAAGGCTAATATCATCCGAAAGTAATCGTTTTCAAATTTATCCAAATAAGCATCTTTTACAACATGTTAGATTCATATTTAGCACACAACATCGTAACTCACACAATGAAATCAAGTAAAATTACACAAACCAATCCAGTAATAGAAATCACTGTCTCAAGTAACGTCCATGTAGCAAATGTTTCTTTTAGACTTAAATTAAAATATTCCTTAAACATCCAGAAACCTGCATCATTTACATGGGATGCAATAAGGCTACCTGCCCCAGTTGCCAGAACCATTAGCGCTGGGTTAACATCTCCAGCTGCCATTAATGGTGCTGCCAACCCTGCAGTAGTCAATGCAGCAACAGTTGATGAACCCAAGCATAATCGTAAAATTGCAGCAATAGACCAAGCTAAAACTAGCGGTGAAAAGCTGGAATCCTTGAATAAATCAGCTACATAATCTCCAACTCCTCCGTCTATCAAAACTTGTTTGAAAGCACCACCGCCACCAATGATTAAAAGCATCATACCAATATGTGCGATTGATTCCGTGGCCGAATTCATAATATCCTTCATAGGGATTTTCCTAGCAATGCCCATAGTGTAAACAGCTAATAAAACAGATAAAAGCATGGCGGTTGAAGGATTTCCGATCAGTCCAATGATCTCCTTTAATTGAGAATCACCTTTGACAATCAATGAAAAGATTGTTGAAATCGCCATTAAAATAACAGGGAACATAGATGTAAAAGTACTCACTGCAAAACCAGGTGTTTCCTCTAGTTTAAACTGACGTTGTTCTCCTAGAGCCTCAATATTGCCCACTCGATTAAAACTATCTGGAACTATTTTTTGAGCAAACCTTGTGAATAAAGGCCCTGCTATAATAACCGCTGGAATAGAGATAATAATACCAAGTAATAATACTTGTCCCATATCTGCCTCATATGCAATGGTAAGCGCTGTCGGTCCGGGGTGAGGAGGCAGGAAGCCATGAGTTACGGACAAAGCAACTGTCATTGGTATACCTAAGTATAAAATCGAGATACGTAGTTCTTTTGCTATTGCAAAGACAATCGGTATTAACAATACCAACCCTACTTCAAAGAATAATGCTATCCCAATAATAAAAGAAGCTAAAACAACAGCAAATTGAATACGTTTTTCACCAAACCGATGAATGAGCGTGATTGCAATCCTGTGGGCACCACCAGCATCAGCTATTAACTTTCCTAACATGGCCCCTAATCCAAATACCAAGGCTAAGTGGCCCAATGTTCCACCTAGTCCTCCTTCAATGGATTTTACAACTGAATCGAATGGCATTCCTAAAGCAATTGATACACCAAATGATACCAAAATTAAAGAAATGAATGTATTTAGTTTGAATTTCATTATAAGAATAAGTAAGGCTATTACCCCAATAGCAACAATAATGATCGGCATGAAATTTCCCTCCCCAATTTATGAAACCATGCAATTTTTTAATGCATTTTTCTTTTATCGTCCTAACCAGCCACCATCAACTGCTAATAAATGACCATGAATATAATTGGATGCCTCCGACGCCAGGAAGACCACTGTACCCTTAAAATCTTGGGCAGTTCCCCAGCGACCTGCTGGAATTCGCTCAAGAATCTGCCTATTCCGCGTTTCATCTTGTAATAACGCCTCATTCATATCGGTTGCAATATATCCAGGTACAATTGCATTAACATTGACATTTTCTTTTGCCCATTCATTTGACAGAGCTTTCGTCAATTGCGCAACTCCCCCTTTGGCTGCAGCATACGCTGGTACGGTTAAGCCACCCTGAAACGATAGTAAAGACGCCATATTAATGATTTTGCCTTTTCTCTGCGGAACCATGAACTTCCCAGCTTCCTGACATAAAAGCCAGACAGATTTTAAATTTACATTAATCACATCATCCCAGTCACTTTCTAGGAAGGAAACTGATGGGGAACGACGTTGAATACCTGCGTTATTAACAAGAATGTCAATCTGTCCAAGTTCATTTACAACAGTCGGTATTGCTGCTTTTACTTGGGATTGATTCCCTAAATCACACGCCACTATCATACACTTTTGGCCTAATTTCTCAATTTCATTTTTTACTGAATGATCTTCGACATTCCGTTGTAGCAACGCTACTGTAGCCCCCGCTTCTGCTAATGCTATAGCCATTTGTCTTCCGATTCCTCTGGTAGCCCCTGTAATGGCTGCTACTTTTCCATCTAATCTAAACATTTTTTTCCGCCCCCTTAATTGTTTGGCTGAATTAAGATTTTCAAAGACTCTTCAGGGTTTGTCATAAGCTGAAAACCTTTTTCAACTTCGTCTAATGATAATTCATGTGATATTAATGGACTTACATCGATTTGACCGCTCGCCATCATACTGATTGCCGCAGCAAAATCGGAGTGACTGTAGCATCTGGTGGTGGTCAAGGACAATTCCCGGAAGTGCATTGCTGCAAGATCAACGGTTGGAGGTTGCTTGTATACGCTCACCACCACAATTTGCCCTTGTGTTCTGCATGCATGTACCATTTGCTGGGCAGTAATGTTGTTTCCTGCAACTTCAAAGACCACATCTGCACCGATACCCTTTGTTGCAGTCTTTACTTCTTCTACTACATCAATCTTTTTTCCATCCAAGGCAATAAATCCTAGCTCTTCTGCCTTACTTAATCTGTATGGACTGACATCGGATATATATATTTTGTCTGCTCCAGCTAATCTTGATGTCATGGCAATCAGCAATCCAATGGGGCCAGCTCCAAGTACCAGGACCGTATCGCCCACTTTAACGTTTGACCTTCTTACCGTATGAATTCCTACTGCTACTGGTTCTGTCAGTGCTGCATGTGCATCTGATAACTTGTCTGGCACCTTGTGCAAGCGATGTAATGGAACAGCGACGTATTCTGCAAACCCACCATGAGAATCGATACCTATCAAGCCTAGTGTTTTACAAACATGAGAATTTCCTGATAAGCATGCTTCACACTTGCCGCAACTAATGGTAGGTTCTACGACAATTCTGTCTCCAATGTTAAATTCAGACTCACCGTTAATCTTTTGAATGACTCCACTAAATTCATGGCCCATTGCCAAAGGTGCTTTGGCTCTTGGATGTTTACCAAAGAAAATCATCATATCCGTTCCGCATATACCAGCGGATGAAACTTTTATTAGTGCTTCTCCCGGCTGAATTGTTGGTTTATTCAAAGTCCCAACAACTAAATTTTTTTCAGATAAGTATAAGGCCGCTTTCATTTCAATCACGTTATTTACCTCCAATTATTTAAAAATTACAAACGCTAACATACTTTAACTCCAACTACTTGTATACTTGTCGACAACCTGCGTAATAAATACCACAAAAAGAGAATAAAATACTCTTAATATAAAACTCTTAAAAGTAAGCGAATACAAAAAGTTATTCTATAACCCTATAAATAAATAATTTTTATGAATTAATCACCACCTATAAAGAATTCTATTATTTTTCCGGACAGTTTGAACTATAGTCTAAAGGATTTTCCTTTTAAGGCTCTCACAATTAAATAAGAATTGGTATTAAGCCTTAGAAGGATTTTTAATTCATTGCTCACAATGGTTTACGAAAGTGTTCTTAACTGTATTTCGAGTATCCTCAAAATGACCTTGAAGAACTTGTTTTATAAAGTTGATATCTTTGGCAACAAATGCCTTCACAATTAGCCGGTGATTTTCGATTAATTGTTTAACTTCATGTTTTTCTTCCAAAAATCGTTTTTCTGTAGCTACTAACATTGCTGTAAGTACTATATTACGAATATTATTCCAAAAATGCAGTATTCTGGCATGGTTTGCTTCCAAGATCATAATTTCATGAAATCTCAGGTCCTGATATGCAAATTCCACATAATCACTATGTTTATCCGCAATTTCCATTTTATCAATAATTTTATTTAGCTCAGAGACTATCGTTTCATGTTGAATATTTGTAAGCCTTTCTAAAATAAAAGACTCAATTAATAAACGAACATCATGAATTTCCTCTATATCCTTTTGTGTCAGCCCCAATACCACTGCTCCCATACGCTCCAAGCGAATTAAGCCTTCACTTGCAAGTGTTTTAAAAGCTTCTCTCACTGGAGACCTACTTGTACTGAATTCAGTTGCAATTTGATTCTCCGATAATACAGTGGGAGGTTTAATGGTGCCACTTACAATTTTTAAACGTAACTCACTTGCTATTTTTTCCCCTAATGAAGCGCCTTGTAACCATGAGGAAGGGTATTGCATATGTCGACTCTCCTATCAGATGAACATTATTTCTTGAAACTTCGTTTTCCTAGTAAAATTCTATTCTTTTGATAAAGCAGTAAACTTCAGCTAAGTTGTTTTCCCTTAATTCCCCGGAATCTTTTTGTATGTGCTTAGAGGTTAAATAATCCTAATCAAGGAATGACCAAATTTCTTAATCCTTTTGCAGGATTAATTCAGTCGACTTGTCGACAAGTTAAGTTTATAATATTTTAAGAATTTTGTAAAGAAAAACATGATAACGTTTTCTAAATATATAAATAATTTACTTTTGGGTGAATATGGAGCCCATTTTATCACAATGTATCAGGATAATAGGAATTGAAAACTCTCAATTACTGATTCATTTTCAGTACCGATTAATGATGCTAGGAACAACCCTTCATCCTTTTTCTCAAATCTCATAATAACAGGGTCTGTTCAACAACTATTCAACCGTTAGGATATTAACAAAAAGGATGCCCCTTTACCGCAGCCAATTCTTTAGAAAGAAGTATAACATCCCCTCTGCTATATTATATACGAATTTTCCCAGCAAAATGTTTCATTGTAACTATCCTACTTCGTTAGTCGAATAAGAAAAAGGACTGCCTCAATAAGCAATCCTTCTTAAACTCAAGCACCCGTTACTTTTATACATTTATTAATTGATATAAAACGTTTTTTTAAAAAATATTTTTATCCGTGCCAAAAACCGGTTCTCTTAAATAAAGTTATGAAAGGATAATTGTCTTTTTCACCTGTATAAGGCAAAGTATCCGTATAAATCCACACTGAATCACCTTTATCAATCATAGTTTCTATTTCGTTACCATCCGAGTAAGAGCTTTTATTCCAGTTTTCTAAAAATAGTTCTTCCCAATTATCTTTTATGGGAGCATTCACAGTTAGGTAACTAGCTTGATCAAACAATGTCCCTTCTTCACCGTTATTAATTTCCTTATATTCCTCTATAACATTCCAGATTTCTTCAGCGGTTAGATTATCAAAAAAATTCTCAGTCCAATTAACTCCCTTTGCATAAACATAATCAGAGCTACCCATATACTCATCAAATATGTATGTCCTCAATGATTCCTTTAAAAGTTCCATTTCTTCTTGGGAAATGCTATCTTGTTGAGGTGCTGAGAGAGAGTTTTTACCAATATTCTTTTCTTGTTTTTCTTCAAGTTTAGCTTCAGATATTTCCTCCAAGGTTTCTTTTTCGGAAAGTTCAATAGTTCTTGCAGAATTTTCATTAATTGACTTTTCATTTATTTCCTCATTGCCCTTGTTAGAGTCAACAGTATGAGAATTAGACGAACACCCAAATAGTGGTACAAAAAATAGAAATAAGATTCCAAATAGATATAGGCGGCTCATTTTATCATCTCCTTAGTTATATATTTAGTTAAAAATAACCATTCTCTTTTTCAATTATTAGCTAAAACTATTATAACTTCTTGATGGGGAGAGATTTCTAATCTGCTTACAGGAACAGTAGCCTATTATGTATAAATTTACTCATTCAATAGAAGCATTTGCTAGAGCAAATGCTTTCCTTTCTTCTCACGACTAAACCTTCAAAGGTTTTATTTGGCTGCTAAAGCAGCCGTTTTGCAGGCTCGATGCCTGCTTATATAATCAAGAAAAAACGAATGTTTTTTCCTCCATGCGTAAGATTGTTACCGAATTGCAATCTAGTCAGTGCGGTTCTGATTTACTTTTCTATAACCCCTTCATTGATTTTAAATGCCATGGCGGATTTAATCACATTCATTCACTAATACTATTACTCTTGTTCATGTAACTGTTCTCCTTTAAAGCAAAGGGGCAAAGCCCCGATGCTTCCATGATTTTTTATATAATATGAAGTTTCCATTTTCCTCTATCGATAGAAGAAAAGTTTTGATGGATTTGCAATGTCTGCCTAACTTTTTCTTTCCAATGCCTATTCATCTGTGATTTTTTACTATCCTGAACCACTTCATAAATAGCTGATAAATCAGCTTCCCCACCTAGATGCTCCAATGCACCTTGAATTAAGTCCCGCCAAGTCATATGTTCAAAGTCCCGTAAATCGAAAACTTTTGTTTGGGTTATCTTCACTGGGAACTGCCAAATGGAATTTTTCTTAAAAACTATTAAATGTTCATGAGCAATGGCAATAAAATTGCCATTGTATTTTTTCCTGTTGCTGACGGTGTTATGTTGAGTTTTTATCATATGAACGTCAATTTCACCAAAATAGATTAAGTCCTTGATTGGACTATAATATTTCCCTTTTTTTCTCACGTCACCAATTAGCATCGCATGATGCCCATTATTCAATAATGCCTGGTATATTTTTTGGTTCACTCTATTTAATTTATGGATAAACTCGTCATAACTCATATGGTTAGATAAATCATCATCATGTGGCGCCCCTCTCTCTGTTCCATAGGAGATAATATCCCAATAAGGGGGATGGCTAAACGTAAAGTCATTCCCTGTTGGAATGTCATCTATTAATGCATTCCAACCATTATTTAAGTCAAGATGAACACTGTTTGAAATTCCCAAATCAAGGGCTACTTCTTTCCCGGTTCCGGAACCGCTGAATACTTCTATGAATTTGCTAGGCTTGTAAAAGTCCAATAAATCTTTAATAACATATCCGCTACAATTCCCGCGATAGATGGATTTCCCCCATTTTCCACGGTTTTTATAAGAAAGAATCGTATTCATATATTCTCCTTTCAAGCAAAGGGGATTTTTCCCCTTTGCTATTTAGTGGTATTTTTATAGATAACCTTTCTCCTTTAGGCTTACATGCTTTCCGGTATGGGTCACGATAACATGGTCAAGAACTTCGATTCCTAGAATTCTCCCTGCTTCTGCAAGGCGCTTAGTTATGTCAATATCTTCCCGGCTCGGTGTTGGATCTTATCAATAGTAAACGTCAAAAAAACGGATAATATCAGCACCCCTACTTCGAAGACATATATTTAAAGAAAAAATATCATCTAGTTTTGATTTTCGTACCAGGCTAATTTAGGTCTAGATTTAGGGTATCCATTTTGTTGTCGATACACCTTTCTTTCATTTGTAAAATTAAACCATTGTTTTTCGCTATCAGGATGATTGGCATAATGAATAATGCATATGATTTGGTCTTCTACACATGGATCTGTCCAACACCCCATCTTTAGTTCTAAACAATTAACTACTTCCGCCCATTGTTTATCCTTTAACTGTTCTAAACTGTGATAGCCAAGGTGATGAACAATTTTATAAGCCAATTCGTATCCAATTGAAGGGATTTGCTGAAATGTTGCTAACCCTTTTAGAATCTCTGCCCGATCTTTTGAAACATTTAAAATGTTTATAATATCTTGCACCTCAAATTTGTGAATATCACTTTTTTTAATTTTCCACTTTCTAAGGAGGCTTTTTTCCTCTTGTGTTAGAGGCAACTTGGGGCTTTTTGAAATTGACATTTACATTGTCCTCCCGATTAACCTAACGGTTTCTCCATATCTAACATTGATTTAAAGCCAAGACTTTCATATATTTTTCTTGCACTAGAACTAGACCATAATCTAGCTCGCTTTGCCCCATTGTCTTTTAGCCATAAACACACTTCATCTACCAGTTTATAAGCTAAACCTTTATTCCTATGTTGCTTTAATGTATAGACAGCGATTATCCAACCAAATGGAGTTTGCTCTTCACTTAAAGGAAAGAAATACTCTTTTCTAATAAGGCCACCTGCACAAGCTACGATTTCTTTTTTTTCATTTTCTGCTATCTTAAACATAAGGTTTCCTTTTTCACTTTCCTCAAAAAATAAACGTTCAACTTTATTAACCTTCTGGGAGTTAGGCAAAGGTATGCCATCTATTTCACCCATTTCACATGCCATTCTAAACCAATATTCTGCTATTAACGGAAGTTCATTTTTAGTGGCCCAGCGTGTTTCATACATCTGTAATTCTCCCATCCCCACAATTTTATTTAATTCTCACTATCTATTTAGAATAAAGTTCACCATATAATTTTTGAACTTGGATTTTCAAATGAGAATTTTCCTCTTCAAGTTCCCTTACACGTTCTTTTAATGTCTTAATTAAAACTTCCTCGGAACGTAAACTTTTTTTACTTTGCTTAGAGGGTTTTATTAAGCTGATTTGTTGACGATTTCGAAGATCTTCAATTCGCTTTCTAATGTTATACTCTTTATAAAGCCAAGATTTAGAAACATTTGCTTCTAATGCAACAGTATTAAAGTTTATCGTTTTACCTTCTAAAGACATTTTTGAAATTACCTTCTCAACGTTTCCCCTGGTTCTATCGCTCTTTTCCTTTGCTAACTGAACAATTTTATCAGTGTTACGTAATTGCTTGGCCATTTAGTCTTCCTCCTTTAGAGTGCCTATTATCTGTTCTAATCGCTCTTGAACACGAGTGTTAGTTTCGATTTGTCGCTGCCACTGTCTCTCTTTTGCGATTGACAATAACTCCTTTGTATGGGCTAAATGTTCTTCATGTTGAACTAAGAACTTTTTACTTGTACAAAAGTGTGTGCAGTCTAAACAAGCGTTGGCATGAGGACAAGGACCTGCAATAACCGGAAGTCTACAGTAGCCATTAGGTAATACTTGAGCGTTAATATTCTTCTTAAACCACTGTAAATCTGTTTCATTTGCTTCATTGAACTCTTGAACCTCGATAATACTTCCTTGATTAGTCACGAGTGTTTCTTGGAATTTCGAAAACTCCGACTTTAGAGTTTCGTCAAAAATATGGGCATATCTACTTGTCATTTCAGGACTTTCATGTCCTAAAAATTTTTGAACAATATGTTGAGGTACACCATTATTAATCATTCTAGTCCCTACGGTATGCCTAAAGGCATGGGCATGGAATCTAAATATATTTCCTGACTTGTCAACGATATTTTTTTCGTAAGCCAATACATTTAATTCTCTCCTGAAAGTCTCCTGCTTTAAAGGAGAACCATCCTTCCGAGGGAATAAGTATTCACACTCACTTCCAAATTCGTCTGAAATATGTTTTTCTTGTACCTTTATGAGTGAAGCTACTTCTCTTGAAACAGGGATAATATGTTCCTTTTTCATTTTCCACTGGTAATACTTTAAGAAGTAATCTCCTTCTTTGTCTTCTAGTAGACATCCCTTTTTTAAAGTACAAAGCTCACTGATCCTCATTCCACACTCTTGAATAATCATGACCATTGTTGCTATATAAGCTGGTAATTCGTCCAAATGGCTGTTCAATTGCTCCAACACATATTCATCAATAAAACGAGGTTTTGCTTTCGGAACCTTTGGATAATCCTCCTGAAAAATCAGAATCTTAGACGGAGTATCCTGCCATTCATACCTCTGAATAGTAGTGAAAAATAGATCCAATGTTGATATTTTTCCCATTAAAGTACTTGGGCTATATCCTGTTTGATTTAATGCATTTAAATAATCTTCTATTACCTCTCTAGTGAGTTGGTTTAGTCTAGTAATATGCTCGTAATTCGCGTCCAAGAAAGTAAAGAAATCCTTGAGTCTACCTGCAATATCATTGACATGAGCGAAGCTTGAAGTATTTAGTTTCAGTTTGCAGTACCGTTTCGTTAACTCTCTAAAATATGGATTGGAAATTCCTTTGAAAGAAACGAGATACTCATATTGAGTAGGATTTACCTTGTCAGCTGGAAGGTTCAGCTTGCGTCTATCCCAAACGTCCTTCTCCAGTTCATCACCATCAAAATAACAGTCCTCATAAAACTCCATGAATTGTTTCAAATTGGTTACGTAATATGAGTTAGCTTGTACTGCAATCTTTTCTTGATCGCCATTTAATTTATAGTTAGTCGTCGTTATTCTGACCCCTTGCTGCACTAAATATGTCCTGTACTCAGTCATAGCTTTTTCAATAGGAACTTCCGTTATAGAGTTGATATTAGGATATTTTAGATTTAAGAATCCCAACATTCGATTTATAACGGTTCCCTTTCTTATCCAAACGGTTTTTGCGTTCCACACTCCACTTGTTAAGTGATAATAAAAGAAGTATTTTAATTCAGTTCTTAGCCAAATGTTTTCTACACGATCAAAATTAACCCAGCGATTTCGCAAAGAAGGATTCTTAGCTAATTCAATCGCTGAAGGATGTGGGCATTTTCGAATATCCCATCTATCGTCAGCCCAATAGTCCACTAATTCACTATTCATTTCTGCAATCTTTTTACTAATAGCTACAGGACTTAAAATCTTTCTTTCTGAGGTAGTAATCATCTCTTCTGTTCTCTCCCTTCAAGATACTTTTTAAATTCCTTTTTCATATCTTGATCTGAGAGATGAACATATGTATTTAATGTAGTCTGGACATGGGCATGACCTAATCTTTTTTGAACATACGTTACATCCCAGCCGTTTCTAATTAATTCAGTCGCATGAGTGTGACGTAACATATGTGGTGTAAAGGAAATACCTGTCCTCTTATTTAATCGCCTAATAAGGTCAAGTACACTTTGGTACTTCAATGGTTGCCCAAAATGGGTTTCCTTTAACGTGATGAAAACATAGTCATGATCTATTTCCTCACAATACTCATGGACAAGGTAATCAGTATAAAGAGCCATCAATTCTTTACTTACATGGATAACTCTTTCTTTTCTTAGCTTTATATATGCTCCATTTAGACTTTCTTCTCTAGGGGTTATGTTAATCTGGTTATCCCATGTCGCAATGTCCTCCAATCGAAGTGATAGTACCTCCCCAATTCGAAGACCACCCTCATACATAAGCATGATAATTAACTTGTCTCGAAAGGTATGGCAAGCTTCTGTGATTCTCTTTACTTCCGAGTACTCTAAAGTCCTAAGCCTTTTCTTCTTAACTCTTAATTTCAAAATATTCTTCTTAAAAGGTTTTCCTTTACTGATATGGTGGAGGAAACCTTTAAAGTTTTTTCCCCTTGCTTCCTTGAATATATTGATTGTCTTAATTTCACCTGAACGACTCAAGTATTCTAAAAAGCTTATTGCTGCATTTAGAATGGCATTAACTGTGGATTCCTCTCGCTTAGCTTCCTTTGGATGGATATCAATGACGTTTAAATTACCTGTAGGATTTCTTAACCAGCCAACAAAACTAGCTAATTCCTCAAAGTTAATATCCTGCAATGTAATTTTTCTCTGTGCCATAAATACATAGAAATGTTTTAGATGATAACAGTATGTTTTAACAGTATTAGGAGACTTTCCGGTACTATCTAAATATTTGATAAACTTCATAACTGGCTTAACTATCTCATATTGATCATCTAGTAATAAAAAAAGTGGATAATCTTTTCTGTCCACAATTATCTTTTGTACTCTCATTTCTTCTCCCCACTTTGAACACTTTATCTACTTTATATTTTCACTATAAATAATAAGTACTCAAAGTAGGATATCACATAGCATCATGCTCCTTAAATACTTTAAGTACTAAAGATTATGATACTATGCTTAAAGGGTCTCCGCTGGGATGCTGGTGGCTGACAATAATGGATGCCGCATTATTGAGAATAGCGCATTTCATAACCTCTCTAGGATGTACTATACTTGCGTTTAAGCTTCCTACATGAGCTCTATGTAACCCAACAATCTGATTTTTCGTATTGAGCATCATCACAAGAAGCACCTCCCGGTCTTCATCTGCAATGTAAGAGGCCGCTAATTTTTGTGCATCTTCCGGTGAACGAATGGTATAGGCCTAGTGACAGGGTTCCTGCTGTAGACCGCAAAGTAACTTTGGAGAAGTAATAAAATCCTATTTTTTTAGTTCTTCAAGCTTTCTTCTATTGACTGCTCTGTATAAGGAACCTTGTGATATTCCAGTTGCCGAGACAATCTCCTTTATGGAATATTCCTCACTATCATACATCCTTAGCGCAACAGCAAGCTTTTCTTTATCCAACTTGGGTCTACCTAATGTTTTCCCACGCCTTTTACTTGCTTCAAGTCCTTCCTTTACTCTCTCAGCAATAAGGTTTCTTTCTAATTCTGCAATGACACACATCATTTGGAACATGGCTTTGCCTGTAGAGGTTCTTGTATCCATATTTTCTTTTAAAGAAATGAATTGCACCCCCATCTCTTCTAACTGTTGAATAATGTTGAGGATATCCAATGTTTTACGTCCTAAACGGGAGATGCTCTCCACTACAACTGTATCGCCTTTCCGGATGACATCAAAAAGTTGATGAAGTCCTTTTCTATCTTTAACTGTACCAGTGAATTTCTCCTCAACTATTTTTTCACAACCATATTCATTAAGCATACCAATTTGCCGATCTATATTTTGGTCAATAGTAGATACCCGAGCATAACCAATTATCATTTGTAACCTCCAATAAACTTGTATATTTTTATTTTACTAGAGGGGCAATTATTGTAAAGGTATTTGATAATACTTTTGGTAATTATTTTTGGTAACTGCTAATCTTAATAAAATCAAAGGGTAACAGGGCGATGGGGGGACATTACAAAAACACTGGTTTTTGGTAATCTAGTTGAGTAAAAAGTTTATTAATTTAGTGTTTAAAATTTATGTGTGCTTGAGTGTGATTAAATTTACCTCTCAAACACGTTAATTATTCAAGAAAAGGGCTATTTTCTTGAATAAGAGAAGGAATTATTAGAAAGTGAATTCGAAGCTTAAGATTTCCCTATGTATAATAGGATTTGAAAAGCATTGATCTTAATTATTAATATATTGCTCTTTATGTCTAGCTCTTGGTTTTGTTCCAAGGACATTTTTAATAATGTCTTCACTCATATGTATACCATGCTTATATAACCTATTTTGTTCTTGTTATTTGTTCGTCTTCATTGAAAAAATGTAATAAGACATATTTTAGCCCAAGCCTGGAAAAGAGAATCTTCCCCTGCATACGGAAAAAAAATAATATTTAAACCAGCCAATATACCCAATAACCATGAAAAATTCATATTAAGAGCTATCATCATTTTATTAACTTTGTTTGATCCACCTTACTCCCCACCTTTCTATATTAATAAATTCCCAGTAAATTAATGTAATTCGCGCAAAAATCATTAACATATCATTTCCAAAAACGGCACATATTATTAGTTATAAAAGCCATAATAACAGTATAAAAAACAAACTTTTCTAGGATGGGTTAAACTATGCGTTATTTAAAAATTAAATCCATTATGCAAAAAATGAAGCAAAATACTAAATGGACACAGGAAGAACAATTTAATAATTCAATTTTGTTCTCATCGGATGTTCATAAAAATGAAGAAAAACTAAAACAACTGTTAGATTCAAGTGATGATATCATTTTTCATGATTTCATCATTCCATTACATGACGGTCGCACATTGAAAGCTCTACTAGTTATAGTAGACGGGTTAATTGATGAAGATGCCATTCGCAATAATGTATTAGAGCCACTGACTAAGGAATCTCTAGATAGCACTATGGGAGAAGAATTAAAACAAGTAAAAGAAAGAATTTCTATTTTTAACACAAAGAAGGAAAATAATCTAGAAAAATCTGTATACCAAATACTGAAGGGAAATACGTTACTATTACTGGATGGGTATAGTGAAGGATTACTGCTAAATGCACCAGGGTACGAGGTTCGAGCAATCTCCGAACCTCAATCTGATCGAGCTGTGAGAGGAGCACATGACGGATTTATTGAATCATCACCTACTAATATTGCATTGTTACGGCGAAGAATCTCACATCCTTCTTTACAGTTTGAAACAATTAAAATTGGTGAATATAGTCAAACGGATATTACAATCGGATATGTAAAGGACATTGCGGATCCAAAATTGATTGAACGGATCAAACAAAGATTAGAACAAATTAAAGTGGATGAGATAAATAATTCAGGGGAAATCGAACAATTCATCGAAGACCATCCCTTTTCAATCTTTCCTACGATTGGAAATACAGAACGTCCTGACAAAGCTTCAGCCTTATTAATGGAAGGAAGAATTGTGATCATTGTAAATGGGGATTCGGTCAGTTTGTTTGTTCCATCCCTATTTCTTGAAAATATAAAAAGTATAGAAGATTACAGTTCTCGACCCTATTATAGTTCCTTCATTCGAATGCTGCGTTTCGTGTCATTTGTAATCAGTATTTCTTTACCAGGCATTTATATTGCAGCTATTAATTTTCATAAGGTGATGATTCCATCTGATATGATTGTCCCTATTATTCAAGCGCGAGAGACGGTCCCATTCCCTCTAGCAATGGAAATTGCCATGATGATTTTAATGTTTGAAGTTGTCCGTGAGGCTGGTGTCAGACTTCCTCAACAAATTGGCTCAGCGTTAAGTATTGTTGGTGCTTTGATTCTGGGACAAGTCTCAGTCTCAGCCGGACTTGTTGGTGCACCGACCATTATTGTTGTATCCATATCGTACATTGCTGCCTTTGTTATCACCCCAATTGCAGACGTCACCGCACTTCTTAGGATAGGATTATTTATTGCTAGTAGCTTATTCGGGGGATATGGACTAATTGTCGCCATGCTCGGTTTATTAACACATATGATCTCTTTAACATCGTTTGGGATTCCATTTATGGCGCCATTTGCACCTTTTTATTTTCAGGATTGGAAAGATTCACTGATTCGTTTGCCGTTGAGGTGGAAAAAACAGCGACCAAAAAGTATACCGAATCAGCGTAAGACTAGAATTAGATCATTACCTAAAACAGGTGATAAATGATGGTAAGGATGCTAACTATCATCCCATTATTATTTTTATTAACCGGCTGTTGGAGTAGTCAAGAACTTGATAAATCAGCACTTGTACATGGGATAGGGTTGGATAAATCTGACGGACAATTACGAATTAGCGTCGAAATCATAAAACCAACTGGACCAAGTGAACAAGGTGGAGGAGAGGGGGGCGGAGGAAATGGCCAAAATATTCTATTAGAAAGAGACGCGGACTCATTGATACAAGGCGCAAGAGAATTCATAAAAGATGCGAAACGTCGGCTTTATTTTGAGCATACTCGTTTATGGGTGATTGGTGAGGAATTAGCAAAAGATAATTTTATTGACTACCTTGATGAAAGCAGACGCGATCAAATGTTTCGTTTGAATAGTTATCTTTTCATTACAGAAGAAAAGCCAATTGATATTTTGGGTACTTCTACACTTTATGAAAATCTTTCTTCGGCAGAAATAGTTTCTGCTTTAGAACAAACACAATATATTGCTGAATTTACATCCGTAAAAATGTATGAATTTTATAAGTTAATTGAGGGCCCTATTCCTAATGCCTATTTGCCGATAATTCGAACAAGAAAAGAAAAGGGTAAAGCAATTACTTCAATAGACGGCACTGCTGTTATTAACACTTATAAAATGGTCGGTAAACTGAATACAGATGAAACTGTTGGGCTGAATGTCCTTTTAAACAAGGTAAAAGGCGGAAGTAAAACTGTATCTCTGAATGACAAGGAGAAGATCTCTGTAGAGATAAAGAAATTAGAAACGGAAATAAATCCAACATTAGATGGTAATCAGCTTGAAGCATATCTGAAAATCGAGATAGAGGGAACTTTAGCTGATAATACTACGAATAGGAATATAAATGATCAATGGATAAGTAAAGTTGAAGAAGAAGTATCAAATCAGACTGAAAAATACGTACGTTTAACTTTGAATAAGCTTCAAAAGGTAATAAAGACTGATATATCAGGAATTGGACTGGAAACCTACAGAAAATATCCTAAACAATGGAAAAATGTCCAATCTGAATGGAATGAGATTTTTTCTAATGCAGATATAATGATTGATGTTCATACAAATATTACTCATCAAGGTCTTATTAATAAAAGTGTAGAAAAAAATCACAAAAAGCCTTATAACAACCCTTATAAACGATAGATTCTATGGACAATGAAGAAGGAGATTACTGATATGTTAACGAAATGGGAGACACTTTTTTTATTAATAATGACGCTTCCAATCATGGGACATGTCGTGATTCTTCCGTTAATGCTCGATGTTGCTGGGAGAGATGCTTGGATTTCCATAATTATATCACTTCCGGCAGCATTTACGTTGGCAATCTCCATTTATCGTTTGAGACTTAAATACCCAAAACAAAATATTTCTGATATGCTTCACAATTTATTAGGAAAACCTTTTGGAGTGATGATAAAGATAATTTTCATTATCTACTTTTTATTTTTAACAATTTTCTCGTTTGCTTTGTTAGTTGATTTTATCTACATTGCCTTTTTGCCTGAGACACCACGATTGGCTATACTGGTCTGGTTTTTGTTATTCTTTGTTTATGCAGCTTCAAAAGGTATTAAAAGAATTGCATTAACGGCAGGAATACTAGCAATAATTGCTATGGAGACTGGACATACAGTCACGATTTTGGACAGACCAATGAAAGATTGGAGTGAGCTCCAACCTATATTTGAGTTTGGTTGGAATCCAATATTATGGGGATCTTTGATAATTTTAAGTATATGGGTAGAATTATTACTACTTTTATTTCTACCCATTCAAAACATTCGTGAAAAACGAATGTTTTTACTATGGAGTATTGGAATTTTGTTAAATGCACTTATGATGTTTTCAACAACTATAGGTAGTATTACGATTTTCGGATTAGGTCAGGCTGATAATTCTGTATATCCCGCATTAGAGTCAGTACGAATTATTAGTTTAGGATTCATTGATCGTTTTGATATTTATGGATTACTATTAATGGCTGTAGGGACATACATACGCTGCAGTCTATACTTCCGAATCGCTTATGATATAACTGTATCAAAGGTTTCCTCAAAGTGGATAAGACGATTTGGGTTTACGGGGTTTGTTTTACTCGTATTCCTTGGTACGTACTATTTATCAAAAGAACATCTTCGGTTAGATAAAACATTAGATATTTACGCATATATGATTGTCCTGTTTCCTATTCCATTTTTGTTACTAGGTATCTCTTATTTAAAAGGAAAAACAAAGCAGAGTTAGCTCCCAAAAAGGGAAAAGTGATGCTTACCTTATGTCTTAAGTTTTGCAAAAATCATTGCTAGATAAGGGGGTATTTTCAGAGTTATGATTTTAAAAGTATAACTATCAGTTGATAAAAAAGTAAGCAAGGCAAGCACCCTATCATTGTGCAGATACATCAATACTACGGGGACTACATACCGTTTTAATTTCAGCTAGATTGGACAATTCACCTCGATCACGTATATGAATTTTTCTCGCATCAACCTCAAAGTCCTCAAGCTAATATCTTGATGGGATATTAGCTGGCTTTTGTCACCGATCAAAATGATAAAAAACTACGACACCTTCAACTTAATAGGTATTCGCTGATTCATATTGAGTTCAAAAGTTCCGTATGGATTGACATGATGATAAAATAAAGGTGTTAATCCCCTAAAATCTTCTGGAGTCATTTTCTTCAACCAATATTGGTTGTTGTCATAAAGAACCTCTTGTACCATTAAGGTATTCATATAGACTAAGCAATTTTGCAGCAATTGAAGTGATAAGGCAGACACCTCTTGATCTTCTATCGAATTGGAACGAATCTCACTGTTTTTCCCATAGAAAATATAAGTATTCACTGAGTTCCATTGTTCCACTGTATTTAATCCTTCATGGATCTCTCTTCGAATCTCTTCATAGTGTAAATAATCACATAAAAAGATCGTTTTAATCGCTTTTCCTAATTCACATAAAGCCTGATAGGTTGGATGTTTCGTATCCCTTGTAAATCGCTTTAATATGGATTCGGCAGAAGCAGTACCTAACCGTAGAGCAGTTGCAAACTTAATGATTTGTTCATACTGTTGCCGAATAAGATCCCAGTTAATCGGTCTACTTAAAACCTGTTGTAGGTGAGGATATTCCTCATTCATGCCGGCTTCTGGACGATATAGCTTTTGAGATCCAATATTTTTAAACCGTGGCATCAGTTTAAAACCAAGTAGATGACAAAAAGCAAATGCAACGACACTTTGTCCGTGTGTATCGACATAATTTCTGTCAACCTCCATGTCCGTACAGTGACGAAGAACCCCTTCCATCATTGCTGCCACCTCAGAAGAAAGGCAGGACTTAAGCTGAGAATAGATACAAGCTGATTTTCGATCTGTATGCCAATAGATCATGACTCCATGCTTCTTATAACGAGGATGCCATTCTGAAAGCAAGTTCTGATCAAAAGAGCCAAAATGTTTTGAATCGGAAGCACATGCAGTGGTAGCTTCTCCCCATACCTCTTTCATTCGATTGTAGATGATATGGTTGGTAACCTCGGCGTTGGCTTTTCGCAAATGATCCTTATGAATAAATTTTTGGCGTATATATCGAAGTTCTCGATAACTATCTAGATGGTTTCCAGCAGAAACTGTTTTCAAACCTGTATTCGTTCCTAATCCAAATAAACTTAGAAGAAGCCTTCGTTGGACGGTTTCTCGATCTAAAATCTCTCGATTGGCGGTGGTTTTAAAGTGTTTGGTAAACTCCGTATGAAAATCTGTTTCTTTTAGTAAATCCAATAGGTTAATGTCGGTCCAACGGTTCTTAATCTCCTGTTTAAGCATCGTCACATGTGGAGGTTCTGGTTGCTTTTCGAGTGGAGTGACTCTAATCCATCCTTTATTATTTCTGGTAGTAATGGCTACTTTTTCGTTACTATGATCTCCTAGCCCTTGATTCAATAAATGGAGTTTATCTTTCATCAACTGTAGAATATCTTCAATAAAAGGCTCTACATCAAGTGGTGCTTTCAGTGCTTGAAAATATTCTTCCTTGTTCTCTTCAAAATCTTGAGGGAGATCTTCATCTGGGTTTCGATATCGATCAGCACCCTCAATCCAAATTTCTTTACACCGAAGTCGAGTGCGAAGCGATTGGATCACTGCAATTTCATAGTTGATTCGATTTACTCTTTCTATCCCTTTGCTGTCTGTCTCGACAATAACATCTTTCCATTTCGGCTGAATTACACCTTCAATGGGAACTTCATCTCCAGCAGCAAAATAACGTTGCCCACTTTCTCCATACTCTCGTATGAGTTGAATACCCTTAATAATCGGCTGATGAAATTGATTATTTGAGCGAAAAGTAAGGTTGTTTAAAATTTTAGAAAGTGACTTTCGATAATGCCCTTGGTAAGAAGAATGCATTTTTGTATAGATTTTTTCTTTGTATTCCCGATTATTTTTTGTCATGTCCTTAATAATATCTCGAATCATATCAGAGCTAACAATAGGGAATAAAGTATCTTGAATGACCCCTTCTGGGTGATCTACGGTTGCTTTTAATAAATTGACAATATGTCTATTTTTTCCTTGGACTCTTTCTAATTCTTCTACTGCTTCTTTTCGGGTTGTATTTTTGGCCTTATTTCCAAATTTATGCGTAATTTCATCCAATAAATCAGCTAAATAATCAATGACTTCTTCATGACGATGCGTAAATAAAATGGCAAGAAGGGTATAGCGAATGGGTGCAGGGTGTGCACGCAATTCTGTTACGGTTTCTGTAGCTGCACGGAGTCGATATTTCTTTACTAATTTCGGAGTCAAATGATGAAATAATCTTGGAGGAATGTGTAGGTGCCGAATAGCTAACAATTTTTTAACTTCCATTTCCATGGTACTTACACTTGGTTTGCTAGGAGAAGATAAAAGTTGCCGAAAAGTTAAAATATCTGATTCCTTTTCCTTATGAAACTCTTCTTCAAAACCTTCTACTGTTACTTCATCAGTAAAAGATTCCAGTAACGCATCTAATCTCGAACAAGTCCTAGAAGATAGCTGCTGATAAATCGATTGATATAAATCCTTTTCAAAAGTGTCAATGGAGGAATCGATCATACGCTTTAAACTTCCATTTGAAGGAGGTTCGACTTTCCACTTGCGAAACAGACTGTATGCCTGACTTTTTAAATAGTCGATATCATGTGTAAACTGAACTTGTTCGTTTAACCACTCTGTCAAAAGTTCGTTATCTTTTGCTGTAAGTTCTTGAAAATCAAAGAATTCTCTAATTTGTTTTCGATGATAAGTAAAGTTTCTTTCATCTGCTCCCCAACGATATTCCTCAAAGAGTGATGAAGATAACCCTAATTGCTGCCCTATAAATTCAACTACCACTTTGGGAATATCTTGTTTCTTGGAAGGAAATCTAGCCTCTTGTTGAAAGTACTTTAATAATATCGCAAATCCTAAACGACTTGCCCCTGTTTTATTACCAATTAGCTTTCTTTCAATGGGTAGTACTACAAAATGTTCTAGTAGCTCATCTTCATTCCAATTTCGTTTCATAAATAACCTTCCCCTAACTTTAGAATAATCACTCTTTTGAGTGTAATCTATTGATTAGAGGATGAAAACAATACTTTGCGGTCTAGAGCAGCTACCCTGTCACTAGGCCTTACTGGTGTAATTGAATAATTGTAAGTTATATCAGATACTAAAGCAACCTCATTATAATCTAAGTATTGCCCTGTATAAATTGGATTTCCATCCCTAAATCATCTATATTTGCAGACGATAACGATTTGCTGGAAGGGTACCACTGCCTTTAGCGTTATTCCCGTTTGAACTTTTATCAGATACTTCTCTTTTTGTGCAATCATCAAGAACCCACCTATTAAACAATCATTTGGATAGTTATAGAAGAAGCTAATACATTAGAACTTGATCAAATACTAAAGACTCTTCAAATTAATCCAAACGTAATTTTAGTTGTCCTAGAATTATCAAATAGCTAATTAATTGCTTTAGCAAAACAGATTTGCATTTCTATAAACGAAAAGAGATTATTATCATTACCCATAACAAAATAATTAACAATTCTCTTTGTTCATTACCTATATTAGTCGAATAATTAGCTATAGAAAAAACCCGTAAGAAGTAGTGTACACATCTATCCTTACGGGTTTAAAAAGCTCTATACAAATAGCACCTCTATTTACATTTTTCTCTGAGTATGGCTAATTTCTATGTTATCATTTCATGTAGATCTTTACTACAAGTAGAACAGATTCCATTCGCAGCGGGCTTCATCCCTTTAAAGGTCATCCTTGCAGAGACTTCAATAGCAGTGATTTTAGATTTGCAAGGAATGTAATTAACTATACATCCTCCAATTTGACAATAGGAAGTTTGAACAATCCATCCTAATTCCCCATCATTTAAAACATCAAAGACACATTGTTTTGATTCAATTATCAACTGAATTTTATTCTCTATTCTTACTATTTCATTTGCTAATTTCTTTGCATTATCTATCATTTTGCTATTTTTATCATCCATTTCCCATTCCTCCTCATATAATTAATGGGAAATTCTTTTAACTCTTCCATTAAACTTTTGATTCCAATAGCCATTAGACATATCTGCAATTGCAACTCCGGTAGAGCTTTGGGCGCCGATGAATTTCCCTTCTCCTAAATAAATCCCAACATGCCCATCTTTTTTATAAGTATCAAAGAATACGAGATCTCCTGGTTTAGCAGCTTCATAATTAACCACATTCCCCATTTCTTTAAGAGTGTCTGTTGTCACTCCGGTTCTATTGCCTAAGGTTACTCCAACTTGTTCAAATGCCCAATGAACAAAGCTAGAACAATCAAAATACCCTCTACTTATATCCTCTTTGCTCCTTCCTCCTCCAAATACGTAATAAGAATTATTTATCCACTTATATCCTACTGTTGTAACATCAATCCCACTATTATTATTAATATTTAGATCGATTGTAGATATGTCCTTTTGGAACTTAAAGCTCTCTGCTAACTTTATAACTTTATCAACATACCAATCTGCATGGTTATAGGCCCATATTGCCTTCTCTTTGTTATTTTCAAATCCATGAGAGGCTAAGTAATACGCTGCGCTTGCAATACTGTCCGCTGGATTCCATGGGTCTGCTTTTCCATCATTATTAGCATCAATTCCAAACCCGTTTCCTCTTTTTATGGTTTCTAAATCGGTGATGTCTATATCTTCAGCTACTAATCCTCCACCAATATCGTACTTAGATCCTACCCATGAAGAAGGCATAAATTGCATAGGTCCTATGGCTCCAACACTGGATTCCATGGTAACATGAGTAGAAAAGGAGGTTTCTACAGCATGTATAGCCGCTAAGTAATACCATGGTATGTTATATGTCTGTTCACCATAAAGATAATATGGCATATATTCTTCTGGTACCTCTTTAGATGATGTAATGCTTTTTTGGTAAAAATCACTTTCAAATCGTTCTCCATTTACCCTGGCATTTTCATTAGTAATAGCGGCTTCAATCATCTCTTTATCCTTTGATAAAGTTTTGCTTTTTAATTCTAATTTTTCTTTTTCTACTTTATAAGTATCCTCCTTTTCCTTCAATGCATCTGTTAACTTACTGGAAGCTTCCTGTTGTTGTTGCAATTGTTCATTCAAATCGCTAAATTCATTGAGTAATGTTTGTTTTTCCATTAAATACGTAAAATCTCTGTTCAAATCTTCTACGAGATTAAAGTTCTTTACGTTCTTCTTTATAATAATATCTTCATTTATCCCGGCCAAATTATCCGAAAGAAAGGGTAGATCATTAACCGAACTTTTCTTTAATTCCCGATATTCATGTTCTTTCGCGGCCAGTTCATCTTTAACTTTTTTTACCTGCTTTTTATTTAAGTCTATTGCTGTTTTTAAATGATTTAGTTGCCTTTTTTTTAAAACTAATTCATTTTGGGTTATATTTATAGCCTTATCCATCTTTACAATTTGTTCTTTCAAATTTTTATTATATTCATCAATCGAATCAATCGTTGTTATTTCTTTTTCACTCTCATTTGCAGCAACATGGATTGGTCCATTTATCAATCCTATGGATAACCCCATAGCAGAAAGGAAAGTGATACTTTTAATTTTACTAATCATTTTATCCCTCCCAAAAAATAACCCCAAGAATACATAGAGTTGAATGTCTCTCTATGAATCTTGGGGTTATCCCATTTGAATTTTCAATTTGTTCAACATATTCATGTATTAACTCTTTAAATAATCAAGTAAAATTAGGATTAATTGAGGTAATGCTGGCATAATACCCATATTCAGACCAAAAAGTACTTTTCCTATACATTTACTCCTCACTCTCTATCAAACCTTGTTAAATCAAGTGATTACTTTCCCAAACATTACTCTTTGGTTGATAAAGCTACTGCTAGGATCCCCAAATATCCTTTTGGCGAGCTATTTCTTTTTTGAATAAGTTTTATCATCTCAACAAGCGTTTTTTTCTCTTCTCGACTACTTTTTTCTATAATTAATTCTGCTAATTCTTTACTCTCCATTTTTTTCTTAATAAATGGTATTTCAATATATTCATATTTACCTAATTCATATCTAATTACCATATCTGTATAATCTGTAGGAAATTGAATAAAGTCGTTTTTAACTAATTCTGAAGATAGAGACATTTGTTTCTAAGCCCCCTATTCTACTTCAGCAATTGTGTCATTAATCGCATTTGCAAATTCTTGTAAATTCCCTCTTTCCAGTATAGAAATCTCAATAGGTAAAGCTACCCCTCCATTATTCGATACATTTAACGAACAAGTATAACTGTTAAACAAGGGAACAATACCGATAAGAATAAGGACTAGTCCTATGAAAAAATCCCCATTAACAAAAGAAGGAAGTCCTAATATGAATGTAAAAAACAGACCAAACAAAAATCTCTTTAGATGAAATTTTGTTGAAGTTGAAACACTAGCTATGTTCTTTAAGGACATAGTAACTTCATTTTTTCCTATAGGCATTAAACCTAAAACGGTATTACGATCATACCCTTTAAACCGTTTATTAGTTAATAATAAATCTGTTGTTAACCATCTTAATAAAACATTCGTACAGTATGTGCCTTCTTTCAGTTTCTTCTCTCTTTCCATGACGCTTTTTTCTCCTTTCAACAAAAAAATCCCCCTAGAATAAGACATACAGTTTATATGTCTTCATCTAGGGGGATTCCCTCTTCGTTATTTATATAGGTAAATTATAGCAACCATATAACGAAAAGTCTAGTTGTTATTAATTTTCATTAATTTAATGTTCCTTTATCCTATAAGCACTTTTATTTTCTTATTTTCATAAGAATCGTACTTATGTACTTATCAAAAACAAAACAAAAAGAAGAGATTATTAATCTCTTCTCTGTTCAGTAAGATGATACTTTTCTTAATCGCTTAGGGGATCTTCTATGAAAAATCCTTCTATCTTCCTGTAAGGAAGCTGCTTGCTCTTTATTTGAACCTATTGATTCATAATATCTTTTTTTAGCTTCATTAAAAATCTCTTCTATAGCCTTAGTTATCTTATCCATTTGGCGTTCAGTAATACAATCATCTAACTCTACCATTAAATCATTAACTTGTTTTTTTTCTTCTTCCGTTAGGATATCATTCAGTTTCATGATTTCTCTCCTCTCGTCTATCTTACCTCGACTATATTCTATGCTCTTCTACACTATACTACGATTATTGTTATAAATATTATAACATATCGAAATCATGTTGAAAAAATAAACACTACAGATCCTGATTTATCTTTCTGTTTATTTCCTCTATTCTGCTTTCCTTCTTTGATTGAAGTGATTCTTCAACTTTAATAATTGCATTTTCACCTACATATCCACCTAAGATTGATGTTAAAATTACTCGTTCCGTTCCATTTGGATCACTGAATAAAATCGTAACAATAGCTCCAACAGCTCCAAAACAACCATCCAATAAGAAACCAGGATAGAATGTAAGTTTATTATTCCTCGGTTTTTTTATTGTCCCATACCTCTTTGCGTGAGTTAAAACTCCCATACCAAATCCAATACAACCAGCCAAAATTATTTTATTTAACATGCCTATTCACCTCTCTTGAAAAATTTGCGCAAACACAAAAAAGCCTTTGAGGCAATAGACAATAAATACATGCGTTACATGTATTATGCCTATTAGCCCAAAGGCTGCGTGTTTATTAGTTAAGACGCTAATCCTAAATAGGATTGCCAAAAAAGAAAAAAGAAAAAATGGTTATACATTTATTATACGATTTTCTTTCTTATAACACTACACAATTTAAAAAGAGATAGTAAACCTATCCCTTTTTACTAGATTTATAAATTTTCAAGCCTAAGAATTTTTATTATTTGATCACTTCTCACCATAAATTAAAATCCACATAATTTTTTGCTGAATTTAATGTAGAAAATATTAGTCGTACGTCTCCCGCTTCTTCTAATGGAACGTACTCTCCTCCTATAAATGGATAAAACATACCAATCATCCAACCGTCCCCATCTGGATTTTCTAGAACCAGATACTTAGGTATTTCATCACCATAATAAGTAATTGTTTTATGATAGCTAAAGAATCTATTAACGTCTTCTTCTCTCCAATCTATCATTAAGTACCCTCCTAAACTATTCTTACCCTCTTAACAAATTCTAACTTCTACCGATTCATTTTGGTTCATTTGCTGATATCTTAGTATTAATTCATCTAACTCTTTACTCTTCTTTATTGCTTCGGGAGAATTAAATCCCTCTGAGAATGCAATTTTTAACATTTCTTCTCTTACCCGCTCTATTTGATCTCTTAGTTTATACATGAGTATTCCTCCAATTTTATTGTTTTAGAATATCTTTGTATTACTTAACAAAACCATTTAAGTCAGTATCTGCATAACCAGGGATGCTCCAAATATTTAATTGTTTTTCTTTTGCTATATTTTCTGCATCCTTATAGACATCAATAAATTCATATTCATCAAATAAGTAAGCTAATTTAACATATCCCTCTTTTAATAAATATGACTGAATACTAATTTGATCTAAAAAGACATGCGCCAAAATTCTTCCGTACTTATCCTTTTCATCAGCATTAGGATCCAATTGATAGGTAATTTCCTTTCCTTCTATAAGGTTAGCCAGATATTCCTTACCTTCTTGTCCAAATGGCTCATTCTTCCCTTTTGTAATTTCAGGTCCATTTATTCCGATTAACCTCAAAGCGGTATATTTATCTGCTTCCAAAACTAAAGTGTCAGCATCTATCACTTTTTTTACTATAGCTTTGTGTTTTTCTGTTTTAATATCAGCTGCCTTTTCACTAGAACGATTGACTTCATTAAAGTACTTCTTAAACGAAATCTCTTTTTCTACCTGATTATCAGTCTTGTAGTTCTCTTTAGCCTGATATGTAACTAGGCTATCTGTTGAACATCCACTTAATAAAAATAAAATGAATAAAGTGGAAATAATCTTTTTCATCTAAACCCCTCATTTCCAAAAAAGAGAGCACTCCAATATACTAAGACTTTACTTAGTAATTGGGGTGCTCCCATTTCTCAATATATTATATTCACTCTTCTAATTTCCTATATATTTATAATAAGGATAAAAATAGAAAAATTCAACCTCAAAAAAACTAAACTCTCCTTTCAGAAAAGGCAAAGCTAAATTGCTCCTATGTCCTCCATGATTTTCTTAGTTTTTTCATTATTATTGATTCCACTGGCCATGGAATACCACCAAACTAAATCTTTTCTTCTTTTCTTATTATCTATTCTTGCTAACTCCATAACTAATTTAGTCACAACTACTTTTTCTTCTTCTGTATAACTAATCATCAAATAATCCTCCTATATAGATACTTTTTTGGTATTTATATCTGCTAGTAATTCATTTTCCATTAAAGTTAATGACAAAAGTGTTAAATCATCTATTTTTTCATCATCTTTATTTCGTGTGATCCCCTTTTCTTTTAGGAATTCGATTATTCTTTTTCTCTCTCTTTCCACTCTTATATGTATTTCACGATCGTAATACATCTCAGTTCCTCCATTTCACCTGTACCAATTATTACTAATATGATTTCAATAATTATCAGATTTTTTAATTTTCTTCATAGTAATCATCAGAGAAATCTGGTACATCCTTTTTGTTTTCACAAATATTTTTAATCTTTTCGATATCAAATAAATAAGAAACCTCTTCGCTAATATCATAATCAAACTCATTTGCAACAAATATAGCCGCTTCTTCATTTTTATAGATCATTAAACGAAATGAACTAAACTCCGATTGTGCCTCTTCAACATATAATCCATTATGCGTGGAAAATTCATAAGTTTTAAAACATGAAGTTTCAACTTTAAAGTTCACCAGTTCTACAGTATTTATTAAAGTTTCCATTCTTTTGCCTCCCTTTTTATTAAAAAAAACAATGATAAATGCCAACTGATCTCTTTTAGAAAAATGAAATCTGTCCTGAACTACTTACTTTAAATGTAACTTCACTTTTCTCCCTTGTTTCCTCATTAATTTCAAAAGGTGTTTTTTCGTAGCAACCAAAATGAGCCTTCTTATTGTTAAAACGAGAAACATAAAAATAATCCTTACCATTTTCAAATAAGTAATAACTCATTCCAGGCACTAAGTTAGCACTATCTGCTTTTCCTAAATATTTCCCCTTCATTAATTACATACCGCTCCTTTCTGTGATAAACACAAAAAAGCCTTTGGTCCTTTTATTAACCTAACAAAAATATTGTTAAGTAAAAATCAAAGGCCCAAAGGCTTCGTGTCTATTCGAATATGCTTATCATAAAGATAGCTAAAAATAAAAATTACAAAAAAATGTATATATAAATTCTAGTTGATTATTTTGAAAAAAGCAATAATTACTGATTATTTACCACTTAATTTCTTATATTGGTGGGAATTTACACAGAACTCTTTTATTATCTTTTCTAGTTGCTCCTTTGTAGGATGAACAATACTCTTAGTTGTATAAATTTTTTCAATAATTAGTCCCCCACCATACACTAGCCTCACTTCAACAGTTCCGGTTAGACTAAATCTTGTGACTTCAACTCTTAATCCATACTCATTATCCTGCAGATAGTATGTAGTTTTCTTAATTTTATATTTACCATGCGAAAATGGTATAATGGTTTCTTTTTTCTTAATATAGTAGTTTTCTTCATTCATGGGAAATCCTTTCTGTTACTTATTATAGTAATGTAGAAATCCACCTGTCTTTTAATACTTATAAATATTATTTTACTTATTTTTTTGAATATAAACTACTGTATAGTATTTCCATTGTTTTTTACCCTTATAGAAAGAGGTGAAAAAATGAATAACTTAGTAAAAACCATTGGAGAAAGAGTCCGTTATTTCAGATTATATAGAGGTTTTACACAAGAGGAACTAGCTGAAAAGGCAAATGTTCACTATACATATATTGGTGGTATTGAAAGAGGAGAAAGAAATATCTCCCTGGAAACGCTTAACAAAATTACGGAAGCTCTTGAAATTTCACCTACTGATTTATTTGAACAAAACTATCTAAAAAAAGAAACTGACAGGACAGTATTATTAAAGCTTCATCAGGAATTATTAAGTACAAGAAGTACAGAAGAGATAATAATTGTCCATCAATTAACCCAAAACATTTTGCAATTAATTGATAGAAAATGATATTGTCAAATAAGATATAAAATAAAACAAAGTTAGTAAATGTGTCTTTGAAATATAGATGAACCGCTTTATTTTTTCAACGGTTATACCAAAATATAATAGCCTAACTACAATTCATTATGTAGTTAGGCTATTTAAGTCACTAGTTCACTTTTTTCTATGTTATACAATATTTCTATCGATTGCTTAAAAGATGACATTATAAAAATCAATAAGTTTAGCATATCGTCTTTCTCCATTTCTCGATTGATTTCCCATCCAGAAATCTAAAATTTATTTACAGAGCCAACTCAATTACAGTATTGAATAGCAAAACAGAAATGTGTATATGCTTTAACGTTTTTAAAGTTCTCTTTACATCGTTCAATAATACTACTTACCTAAAATTCTGTACATAATTATAAGACTTAATTTAATTGTTAATGACATAGTGTTAAATGTACTAACAAGCTGTATTCCTGTAATAAAGTAACTGATAATAAGGATTACTTTTTAAATTGATATGTATATAACTTTTATTGGAGGTTAAAATGTCGGACCGATTTTTCAATATATTTATTCCCTTAAAAGAACTTCATGAAATCATGGATGATGCTTATGTAGTAATAGACACTAATGTTCTACTCATGGCTTATCAATGGAGAGATACTACATATAAAGTCGTTTATGATATATTATCTGAAATATCTAAACAAAATAGACTAAAAATACCACACCAAGTAGTTAAAGAGTTTGCAAATAATAGAGCCGAAGTTATCCAAACTTTATATCAAGAGATACATGACAAATTGCTTAGCAAATTAGAGAAAGAAAAGCAGCCACAAAATACGATAAAAACTGTCGTTCCGGCATATGATATGTTTGATAATAAGATATTTAAACCAATACTTGATTCTGAAGAAAGATACTTAAATGCAATAAATGAATTAAACACTGCAAAAAAAAAATATAAATTATCATTAGTTAATGACTTACAGAAATTAGTGAAAAGTTTATTGTATAAAGATCCAATTAGCGAAAAATTCAAAGCATTTTTTGAAAATGGTTATATTGATGAAATCGAGATAGATAGTCAAGAGCTAACAGAAGAGTTAGCTAGACGAAAAAAGCACAATATCCCTCCAGGTTACAAAGATAATGGACATAAAGGTGATTATCTCATTTGGCAATCTATTTTAAGTTTGAAAGATAAACCTGTTATATTTGTAACAGGAGATGTGAAAGCTGATTGGGCTTATACAAGGGGTGAAGATTTTTTAGGTGGAAGGAGAGAACTTATTGAAGAGTTTTTTGAAGAAAATAATAAAACCTTACATATTATAACACCATTACAGTTTGCAGAAGCTGTGTCTTCCAGAAAAGGTAAAGCTCTAAATGAAGACGTAAAGGAAGATTTAAGGTATAAACAAAAAGAACTGGATATATATAAAGTGTTTAATTTAGGTTTTCCTACAACAAGCATAAGAAAAAAATATAAAGATCAGTTGAGTCAACAAAGAAAAGCTTCAAATAACTTTAAAAAACTTTCGAATGAGATAGAATATTATTATCATAAGGATATAATTGAGGAAAATTTATATTACGATTTAAAACATGGTCTTGAAGTTATAAATGATGATTTTCTGACAGGTGATATCAATGTTCATGATTTTCTTTATAAGTTAGATGAATTTAAGGAAAAATTATATCGTTCTTTAAGTAATTAAAGGGGTACTGCCGACAAAACGCAGATATTATACGCTAAGACATTTTTTGGATATAAAAACCCTGATTTTTCTACGCTAAGCAGAAGGATCAGGGTTTAATATTTTTCTTCGTATTCTTTTGGTTTCGCAGTTTCCAAATAATGTCATGTTGAACTAACGCACCCGTTCGTATTATAAGGTCAGCCAGAGAATTCTGGTTGACTATTTTTTATTCAATTTATAGATTGATAGTAGCCGGGGAAGAACGGACGCACCCGTGGGACTTGATCCCGACAACTAAACTGTTCTCCCTCTACTTGTTAACACATGATTAGGCTGGTTGGGACATGATGATCCCGTATAACAAGCGAAGATATGAATGACAAGCTAGATAGAGGTTACCGGTCAATCCACTACACTAGGAGGAGATAATTTATGAATCCAGTTGTTGGTCTGGATGTCGCTAAAGGTGAAAGTCAGGTTCAAATGTTCTTGGATAAAAAAATGCCCTATAAAAATAGTGTGAAAGTTGAACATACGGTGGATGGTTTAAAAGAGTTATACTCTTATTTACTAGATTTAGAGCATCAAACAGGGATGAAACCACCAGTTGTCTTGGAATCAACGGGTCACTATCATGCCCCAGTTGTACAGTTTTTAGAAGCAAGAGAGTACATTGTCATTATCGTAAATCCATTGGTATCTTACCGAGCAAAAAGTTCTAGTTTAAGAAAAACCAAAACAGATGCCATTGATGCTTATCACTTAGGCGAACTGTATTACAAAGAGGATTTAGAGCCGCAGAAAAAGCGTGGTGTTCAGTTATTAAACCTTCGGCATCTGACAAGACAACATGAAAATATGACGGGAATTATGGTTCAAACAAAGCTTCAATTTCAATCTGTATTAGATCAAGTATTTCCAGAGTATAAAGGTGTTTTTGGCGATCTGTATGCCGAGGTTTCATTAAGAACTTTACAAACTTTCTCTACCTCGGAGACTGTCTTAAAAACTTGTGTGGAGGAAATTGCACAATTTATTGATAGGCATTGTAAAGCAAGATCGTTTAATTGGGCGCTTGAAAAAGCAGAGGGATTAATCGCAGCTGCAGAACGCAACCCATTTCAGTCAACGCGTTATCAAAGCCTTCTTGTCAGTCTGAATATGTATATTGATTTACTTCAAGTGTACCACCAACAGCTTTCTACGTTGGAGGGTGAGATTGATCAGTTAGCAGTACAGCTCGAAGAATATGAACTACTCCAAACAATTCCCGGTGTAGGCGAAAAAATCGCTGCAACGATTATTTCTGAAATCGGGGAAATTGATCGGTTTAGTCATCCCAAAAAGTTAGTTGCCTTTGCAGGACTTGATCCTAGTGTATTTGAATCAGGTCGCTTTAAAGGCACGAAGAATCATATTACTAAACGAGGCTCTGCAAGGCTTCGCCACATGCTTTTTACAGCAGTTCGGTGTTCCATTCGAGATAGTCGTAAAAAGAAAACAACTGAAGAAACCATTGCACGAAATATGCGATTACGTGCCTTCTACGATTTAAAACGTGAAGAAGGTAAGCCTTATAAAGTAGCCATTATTGCATGTGCTAATAAGCTTTTACACTGGATTTATGCGATGTTAAAAACGAAAACACCATTCCAAGAAACTATTTAGTAACAACATTTTCCTATACAACTAAAACCTTCCAAATTGAATCAGGAGGGTTATTTGAGTTATGCATTTTTAGTATAGCATTTAGTAATTATAAATTTAAAATATATTTATTGACAAACTATTAGCTGGTTTTGTTTAAGTACATTGTTTCACATAATTCACAAAGAAAGCCGGTTTTCTTATCGAAAAACAGCTTTTTATTATCTATTTATTTTTTCAATTGTTATATTCAAGATAACTGCTGAGATAACATAAATTTGATTCATAAAATCCAATCCAGTTACAAAAATGGATATAGATATAATTCTTTAAGTTGTTTTCAGATAACCTTCATTTTGAATGTCTATTTTAACATTAATATTAATCTTCATGTTTTTAAAGTAATCTGACCTCCAGTTTTTTAATTCATCACGAGGGATTTGATTTCTAAAAAACTGACCCATTCCGAATACATCAGCCTCATTCTCTTGAAGTTTTGTAAATAATTTATTATACCTCTCAGAGATTAGAGTATTAATTTCCTCTTTAATTAAATTCAAACTGGGTTCTCCTTTTGTTTCCAATATCACAACTCTCATTTTTATTAGACTTTCCATATGTGCATCATTATTCACTAGTCTTCCTATATTGTCAGTTTTAGAACCCAGTAGCATGACTGTAGCATGTTCCATTACTTCCATTTTTCCATTACCACTCTCCCCTTTAAAAACATTGTACAGCAGGGTTTCGTTTGAACTGATTTGCTCGACCATTTTTCCTCTTTTTAATATGGCAGAACCGATTTGATCCATAGTCGTATCTTTTCCCGAACGAATCAAAGGTATAGCCACATCATGTGTATAAGAATGTATGCCTCGGAAGACCTCCCAAACTCTTGTAAGGGCAATGTCAGGATTCCAGCCTGCATTTTTTTCGAAATAGTTATAAGTGCTGAGCCCTTTTTTTTCGGCATTAATTTTAATGTTATTGAAAAATTCTTGAAGATCCTCATCACATATTGCAACTAAAGCTTTTGGGGAAACGTCTCTTGAACGCATAAATCCTGCAATTATATCGTTTATTCCATCCTCAGCAGTTTCTTTCTCAATAAAGATTAGCTTTACATGCAATAAATACACATCGCTCTCCATATTTCTACTAATTGTATCCACTGCTTTTGAGACCGTTTCAGCTTTAGCAGATACAATTTTCGTTTCCATACTACCATCTATAGGCTCTGGTATATTCAGGATCACCAAATATTGGTCGTCAACTTTCTTAACACCTATCGACACTGGTAGTAGACGATGATTTATATCCTTAATATCCCAACAACCGCTCAATATCAAAACCATAGTTAAACTACAAATTAAATAAATGACTTTTTTATTAGATAGTTTCATTTGTATCCTTCCTCTTTAATCTTCTTCCAATATAGTAAATAGAAAGAGGTACAACAATTATAACGTATGACCTTAAAAAAGAATTCATAAAAAGGATATTTTCAACATCCTTCCAGTCTGGAATCCAAAAGCAAACGAAAAAGATTGCTACAGACAAACCGAACAATAGGTAGCTAGGTCTACTTTTAGGAATGTAATAGTTGATTATTCGAATTGCTTTCCACATTAAGAGAGAGAGATACAAAATAATAAAAGCAATAAGGCTTAAAAGAAAAAACATTGTAACTCGATCAAACATTAACCAATCAATATTTATAGAATCCACAATAAGTACAAAAGGAAGAAATGCTTTTGATGCAGTCGCTTGTCCCAAAGTAAGAATTGGAATGTATACTGAAAAGAGAAAGAAAGGAATAAGAAATATCGCAGACAAAATAACATATTTTCTTTCATAAGAGAAAAATGGTTGTACAAATCCAAGAAAGAGAAACCCACCGGCGAATGCAAAATAACTCTCGAAGTAAGCAGGCTTACTAATGAATCCTAAGTCTGTGTCAAAAGGTATGGCATATCTCCAATCAACATTCTGAAATGACATGATTAAGACAAACAATAATATTGGAAAAACTAATATAAATAATAAAAATGCAGTTCGTAAAATGGCTTCGATACCTTTAGATGAAATGTATGCAGAAACAGACAACAATAATAGTATAATTGTCCATAATGGGGTATGGGATAAAAATACCAAGGTTACGATTTCTGCGTATGCTCTGACCGTTATAATAATGGCCATGATTAGATAAAGTAAAACGGGAGCAAAAAATAAAAAAGTTACCCTTTTTTTGCTTTTCGAAAATATACTTAAAATATCCTTTTTTGGAAAAAAGCTGAGACCTTTCATATAAGTCAACAAACATACAAAATGTACAATAATCCCTATTAGAATTGGGAACCAATGGCCTTGTTCTGTACTAGCAATAATATCAGCTGGAAACATAAAAAAAATTAGTCCCAGATGACAAAGCACATACATTATCATAACATGTAGACTTCTTACCACTATTGTTCCTTCCTTCCTATATTTAAATAGAGATAGGACTTGCCAAAGGTAGTTAAACTTGCCAAATAAGAACTAATAAAAACTAGACCTACTACTAATCCTAAAACTCCAAATAGTGAAGAAAGAATTACATTAATATATTTAAATGATCTGATTGAAAGCGAGCTTTGAGCCCCCACAAGGGTTGAGTTAGCAATTGTTGTTGCTGCAAGAATGATGATTAAGAGATTGCTGACTAATTTAGCTTCTACAACTGCTTGTCCTAATATAATTCCTCCAACCATTGTAATTGTGGGACCTACTGATTTTGGAAGCCTTATGCTTGCTTCTAATATCAGTTCTAGAACAACCAACATGATTATAACTTCAACAAGTGCTGGATAAGGAACCCCTTCTCGACTTTGAGCTACAGAAAGTGCAAGCTCTATCTGTAACGCTTCCGGATTTACAGCAACAAGAGCAACATACATTCCTGGACTTATTAGAGCAATTAATGCACCAATTACTCGGAGGCAACGGATAGTTATCATAATGGGAAATGGAAAATTACGATCACTTTCAACAATAAACATATCCCATAGGAGATTAGGCAGGATTAAAGCAAATGGTAATTGATCAACTAATATAACAACTCTTCCCGTTTTAAGAAATTGTGATGCATGAAAAGGAAGCTCTGTCGTATTAAATTTTGAAATTGTATCCCAAGATGAAAACCCCAGCATTTTTGACAAGCTTTGTAAGTTACTGATATCCATACTCTTATTCTTTTCAATAAGACTATTTATATTTTCAACAAGTTCTTTATCCACTACGCCATTAATAAATAGTAAAGAAATTTTTGTCTTCTGATTTTTCCCTGTTGTGAAGGAATGAACAAGAAGTTTATTTGAAGTAAGTTGTTTACGAAGGAGTCCAATATTTGTATCAATATCTTCTGTAAAGGAGTTTGAAGGTCCTTGAATTACACTTTCATTTGATGGAACTTCAATTGAACGATTTAACCCCTTAGGAACAGGTTCGTAAATAATAAACTTTTTTGTATTTTCTATATATATAATGAGTTTACCTTCAAGAATTGATGTAATAGCCTTTTTTGTATCGTCTTCAAAAAGTTCACCCATTAAAATAAATATAGTTTCTGATGTTTTCCCTTGAGAAATTAAACCCTCTGACTGTTTTTGAAAAATTGTTTTTGTTTTTGTTATATCTATTAGTGTATTTAGTCCTAGTAACAAAACTTCATTTTCTAAAAGGTAATCACGTTTTATAAAAAAGTCATCATTACCCCCTAACGCTTTTTTAATATCTAAAACCATTTGTTCCATAACATTTTTCCTTTCATTTCCTATATGTTTAATATGCACTTAATTTTATATAATTATTCAGGGGGAAAATTGATACTGGAACAATTTATATAACTTCTAAATGTTTAAGAAAATAAAAGGAAGTGAATGAACGCAAATTGGGAATACGAACTATTGTCCTTAGAAGAAAAAATTAAGATACAGAAATCTGGAAAAGTTGAAGTGTAGAAGTTTAGGATGAAGAGGAATACAATATTATTGTTTATAAACAGTTTGAAATAATTTTTATAATAAAAGTACATACCAGCTAAGTTACGGAATTTTTGAATAGCCACACAAATATCCCCATTTCAGGTGGGAACGAGGAATTTGTGTGAACAATCTTGATGATTGGGATTTGTTTTTATTAATAGCGCTATTCAACTAAACTCCCTCTATAAAAGAAGGGAAAACGCCGGATTACTCTTGTTTTCTTAGATTTTCATAGTTATTTACCTGTCGGTAAATGTCCTTATAGCTGGAGGATTCTCACTTGAAAGGATATATTTGGACTCTGAGAGAAAAAAGAGCTATAACCCATCAACCACCTTCTTACAACCATTGGTGGATGAGTAAAAATATGATTGCACTGGTGGATCTCCACATTTCTCATGGAGGTCAACCCTCCCATATCTCACAGAGTCTTCGCTCCAAAATTCCTTCGTCCAACCTTTCCATGAGGTGGATGTCAGTCATGCTGCCCGACAGGGTCCTTGCCCGTATTTTAGTTGTTTTACTGACTAATCCGTGCTTCAAATGTTTAAAACAATTAACCTACTAAATAATTTCAATCAAGAAAAGAAATTAAGCTGCTACCTGTAATACGTCCATATGAGGAATGTCCGATAACATGCGTTCTTCACTAAATTCGCACTGCTTTTTACCGATGGTAAATAAAATACGTATGAGCTTATTACATATTGCAATTCAATTAGAGATTGCATCTTCTTCAAAGGATTATTTGGACGCTTTGTAAAATACTCATGTAATGCTTTAAAAGCGGTATTTTTAGCGACCAAAGGCATTGCAACTCGAAAGAGGAGAGCTCTTAATGTCTTCCTACCTCTCTTGGTAATTTAGGTTTGTCCTTTATGCTTACCAGATGTATTTTCCTTAAGACTAAGCCCAGCTAGTTTGATAATCTGCCTTGGGTGGGAATAGTAACTTAGGTCTCCTACCTCTGAAAAAAAGCCTGCAACCGTGTCTTTCCCTATTCCCTTAATAGCCAACATTTGTTCAACACCTGGAATTTGTTCAAGAAGTTTATCTATGTTAGATTCCAGTTCTTCGAACTTTTCTTTTATTAGTTCATATTTGTCTATTAACGTGCGAAGCTCTAACTTAGCCATATCAGAACCTTCCCTAATACCAATTGAAGCAACTGCAATCTTCTTTAGTTCTTTTATTTTACTGAGTCCCACTGCACGTTTAACAGCTTTTCGAAGATGTACTAGTATCTCCTGTTCGGAGAGAGCTACTAACTCATGTGGCAATAAATTTAGTTTTAATAATTGTATAGCAGATTTACCTTCCCAATCCTTAAAAGACGGTAAGAAACTCTGGAAAATAGCGGTCTATCCAATTATGGACTTGCCCTTGAACTGCTTGAAGATCAACAGATAGAAGATCACGTATTTTTCTAGCCACACGAAGTTCTGCATATCTCCCGTCTTTGACCAACTGTGCGATAACTCTTGCATCCTTTACATCATTTTTAGTTGGAGAATTATCATCTAACTCTTTACTTTTCTTTACATGCAAAGGATTTACAACTACAAACTTGATATTTTTCGCCTTAAGGAAGTGAGCTAAATTCAGCCAATAGTGACCTGTCGGCTCCATTCCTACGATCACTTTTTCCATATTGTTTTGATTCATTAACTTTTTTATCCACTCTAAGAAACAGTTAAAACTAGAATCTGTATTTTCAAAGTATAAAGGTGCTGAAAATTCTAAACCTCTAAAGTCTTGGGCTCTTGCCACATGCTTGTATTTAGCAATATCAACACCTATAATTAATGTTTGAGAAGTAATTTGAGCAATCTTTTCATTTTGGTTATAATTCATTTGAATAGCCTCCTGGTATATGTGTTTGTTGTCCTTTTTGCCGCCAAGCTTTGGACATTCATATCATACCAAGGGGCTTTTTTATGTTCAAACCTCATATTTCTTCATTACAGGAATGCTGCCCGTTAGTGTAAGTACACCTTTTCACAATCTCCTATATCCATTTCCTCTATATAAAAAAATACCAAAAACGACCGTTTTTGGTTGTAGAAAAGAGATTATCTAAAAATATTCAAAAACTACTTAAAACACATAACCAAAAATATAACCAAAATCAAATTACTAATATATCTATTTAAATACCCTTTATGGTATAGTAAATGTATTAAGTAAGGGGGGATTTGTGTTGAAATTTGGATATGCACGGGTAAGTACGCAAGATCAGTCATTGTCATTACAACTGGATGCTTTGAACCATTATGAAGTGGAACAGATTTTTGAAGAAAAAGAATCAGGTAAGAGGAAAAACCGGCCTCAATTGGACGAGCTACTTAAAGTTCTGCGTAAGGGCGACACAGTAGTTGTCTACAAATTAGATCGTATCAGTCGAAGTACCAAACATTTAATTGAACTCATGGAGCAGTTTGAAGCTAAGGGAATTCATTTCGTGTCTATTCAAGATAAAATTGACACAACAACAGCTATGGGGCGATTCTTTTTCAGAATGTTAGCCAGCATAGCCGAATTAGAACGGGACATCATTAGTGAACGAACTAAAGATGGACTGGTAGCTGCTAGAGCTAGGGGAAGAAATGGAGGTAGACCGAAGGTTGAACCTAAAAAAATCATGCTTGCCATGAAGATGTATGAAAGTAAAGACTACTCCTTATCTCAAATTAAAGAAGCCACAGGAATAGGAGCAACAACGTTATATCGTTACTTAGGAACAAAAGAAAAATCTGGCAAGGAGGTATAACATGAGAGGGAAAGAGCTGTTAACCTCCGATCAGCGAAATATGTTTGTGTCTATTCCTGATGATATGAATGAGCATGACATAGAAATGCACTATACTTTTACCTCAGAAGATCTTGGATTTATTAATAAGCACCGAAGAGACCATAATCGCTTAGGGGTTGCTTTACAGCTCGCTGTCCTTCGGTATCCAGGTTGGACTTTATTTCAGATTAAAGACATTCCCAGCCCAATACTCGATTATATTGCAAAACAAATTGATGTCTCCCCTCAAGAATATACCCAGTATGCAAAACGGGTAGCAACTCGAAATGAACATCTAGAGGAACTTCGGCAACATTATGGCTACCAAAACTTATCCTTTGGGGCATATCGAATAATTGCACAATTTACTCTTAAACTTGCTCTTGAGAACGGAAATACAGACTACTTGATTCGCTCAACAATTGAAGAATTGCGAAGACAAAAAGTAATTTTGCCAGCACTGACAACAATAGAAAGGATTGTATGGGAAGCTCGTCAACGGGCAGAAGAACGAATTTTTAAATCTATCATCTCTACATTAAGTGAATCTCAAAAACAAAAGTTAGATCACTTACTTGATGCAAGTTCCACCAATTCAAAGACACCCCTTGCTTGGTTGCGAGAAGTTCCCGGTCAATCTTCTCCAGATGCCTTCTTAAAGGTTATAAAACGTCTTCAAGTCATACGAACTTTGCAACTTAATGTGGATATTAAAGAAATTCATCCAAATAGGGTCTTACAGCTAGCACGATTGGGTTCCAAATATGAACCCCGTTCATTCCGTAGATTTAAAGAGAATAAGAAATTTGCGCTTTTAGTTTTACACCTCCTACAACTTAGCCAAAACCTTACTGATCATGCCTTTGAGATACATGATCGGCAAATTAGCCTATTGTTATCAAAAGGACGTAAAGCTCAAGAAGAGATTCAGAGGTTAAATGGTAAATCAGTTAATGAAAAGGTTATTCACTTTGCAGATTTGGGAACAGCATTGATTCAAGCAAAAGAACAAGGGAAGGACCCATTTGAAGCCTTAGAAGCTATTATGCCTTGGGAGGACTTCGTAAACTCAATAGAAGAGGCGAAGCAATTATCACGCCCTATGGATTACGATTACTTAGACTTACTAAAATTTCGCTTTAACTACTTACGTAAATATACTCCAACATTGTTAGAAGCCCTAGAATTCACTTCTACAAAATCAGGAGAGCCATTGCTTCAAGCTATTGAGACCATTAAAGAGATGAACAAAAATAATAAACGAAAAATTCCAGAAGGAGCTCCTTTGGACTTTATCTCGAATCGCTGGCAAAAGCACGTTTATGATGATGATGGTAATATAAATCGCCAATATTATGAGATGTCTGTTCTTACCGAGTTAAGAAATCTTGTACGCTCAGGTAACGTTTCTATTAAAGGAAGTCGTCAGCATCAAGATTTTGATAATTATTTAGTGACAAAAGAAGCATGGGAGCAAAACAAGCACCTTAATGGACTTACCGCACCACCTTCTGTTGATGAATACTTAAAATTGAAAATAGATGCATTACATGATCGGCTTGAATGGATTAAAGCGAATATCACAGAATTAGATGGGGTTAATTTTGAAGACGGACGGCTGCATCTCCATCGTTTGGAGAAAAACGTTCCAGAAACAGCACGAGAATATAGTTTATCTCTATATCAACTGATACCTCGTGTGAAGTTGACAGATTTGCTTATGGAAGTAGCAAGTTGGACGGGATTCGAAAAGCAGTTCCTCCATGCTTCTACGCTGAATCCACCGAAAGAAGAAGAAAAGCCTGCGATCATGGCAGCGATTATGGCTATGGGAACAAACATCGGTCTTACTAAGATGGCAGAAGCGACACAAGGGGTTTCTTACCGGCAAATGTCCACAGCCTCACAGTGGCGTTTATATGAAGATGCTATAAATAAAGCACAAGCCGTTATGGTGAATTTTCAACACCAGTTAAACTTGTCGTCGTACTGGGGCGATGGTACAACTTCTTCTTCAGATGGAATGCGTGTTCAAGTAGGAGTTTCATCCTTACACGCTGATGCAAATCCACATTACGGCACAGGGAAAGGAACAACCATTTATCGGTTTGTTAGTGACCAATTTTCTAGCTTCTATACGAAAGTGATTAATACAAACGCAAGAGACGCTGTTCATGTTATAGATGGTTTATTGCATCATGAAACCGACTTGCATATTGAAGAACATTATACAGATACGGCTGGTTATACGGATCAAGTATTCGGATTAACTAATTTGTTAGGATTTCGATTTGCCCCAAGACTACGAGACCTTGCAGATTCAAAACTTTATTCATTTGAAAAGCCAGACCAATATCCAGAAATGGAGAAGTTGCTTCGTGGAAGAATTAACACCAAGATCATTCAGGAAAATTATGATGATGTATTAAGGTTGGCACATTCCATTCGTAAAGGAACGGTCTCTGCTTCTCTCATTATGGGGAAATTAGGTTCTTATTCTCGTCAAAATAGCCTTGCGACAACTTTAAGAGAGATGGGTCGCATAGATAAAACCTTGTTTATATTAGATTATATTTCTAGCGAAACATTGCGTCGGCGAATTCAACGTGGATTAAATAAAGGAGAAGCTATGAATGCATTGGCACGAGCTATTTTCTTTGGGAAACATGGGGAACTTAGAGAAAGAGCAATACAAGATCAATTACAGCGTGCCAGCGCCTTAAACTTAATTATTAATGCTATTAGTATTTGGAATACCGTGTATCTATCACAAGCAATTGAACATTTTAAAAATACAGGAAAGTATCAAGAGGAATTGCTCCCGCACATATCACCATTAGGATGGGAACATATAAACTTTCTAGGAGAATATTCATTTATACCTGAGATTTTGAACTCAATACATTCCCTAAGTCCACTTAGGATATAAAAAAACCCTAATTTTTCTGCTTAGCGTAGAAAAATTAGGGTTTTCATATCCAAAAAATGTCTTAGCGTATAATATCCGCGTTTTGTCGGCAGTACCCCTTAAAGATATAAGGGATGGCAGTATTGAATAATTCATGCTGCCATCTATATTTTTTGATGATAGGAAGAGGCTTAAGTTCATATAAATGAGATTTTCAAGCATTCATCTTCAAATTTTTTGTAAAAACAGGCTAATTGTTCTTTGTTTAACGCATTATCTTTATTATCTTCTATAAAGTTAGCTGCATTAGGATTGGGAATAACTCTTATTAGAGTAATCCCTTCTTCTATTGCGTATTTTACAAGTTCTTTCATATAGTAAGTAGCAATCCCACTCTTACGATAACTTTCTTTAACCCACAATAGTTCTAACTTTATACTTGGTTCTTCTTTTCGTATTTCTTGCATTATTTTACTATTTTTGAAAAAATCCATAATAAAGATAGGCTCAATTATTCCTTCCTTTTCTTTTACTAAACAAAATTTATAGCTACCATTTTTACAAAAAAAGTTTCTTTCGTTAGTTCCTGGAATCTCTGCATCATTTGTTTTTAATGTTAAATTTTCCGGCTTAATACCCTCAATCTTCGGTATATTAAATTTATCTACTATTATTATTTCTTCTGAATACATATTAACCTGCCTTCTACACTTCCATATGGTGTTCGGAGTAAAAGGGGAACCTTTAACCTAGCCCATTCTCTTATAATAATTTCTGCAAAAAGGAGCTATACTTCTAGGATTTACTGCCCCTCATTAATTCAACAATGTCTTTCGTTACTAAATTCACATAAAAAACCGTTCTACCTCTGTGAATATTTCCCCTACCTAAATTAGTTATCTAAAATCTATATATTCGATAAAGTTCACTGCATCCTTTTGTGTTTTAGCAGAAATGAAATGGCTTTGTTTATTAAAAGATATTTTATTTCTGCTACCGATATCATTGTCTGAATTACTTTTTCCAATAAAACGAGTTTATTCAGATAAAAAGTTTAGTGTTTTTCGTTAACATACTCTAATAGAATTTCAGAAACCAACTCTTCTAAAGTAAAATTCCCCTCAGAAGCAATCTGTTTCAAAGAATCCTTAACCTGGGTAGGTATTTCTATAGATAGCAACTCATATTCAGAATCTATATAAATTCCTTTAACCGTTGAGATTATAGAACCTTCCACCATATACTTCTTAATAGTTTTAATCGTTTCTTCATCTAAAGTTTCGTACGGGAAACAATATGGTTTAATTTCTAACTCGATTGTTTGTTTATTTATGTTCATTTTCATATTTGTTGGGGTGATATATTCATAACATTTATCTAAGAAAGAGTATATATTAGATTCAACATTATATTCATAAGGGAACTCAAATTTAGCAAATTTCCTTTTGGAAATTATCGAACCTCTTTCAATTAAATAAACCGGTTTAAAACCATATTGCTCAATTTTCGTATATGGAATCTTATTTCCACTAGCAGTTAATAAAAAGTAATCTTCATCTTTCCCAACCATCAATCTTCCATGTTCATCACTTCTTTCATGAATAAACAATTGAAACCAACCATGTTTATTTGGTTTGGAATAAAACTCTTTATTATTTCTACTTCTCATATTTTTATAATTTTTTTGAAAACGTTCAAGCTCCGTTTGTTTAATAAAATATAATTCCCTACCTCTATAAACTTCTTTCTCTGCAGTAAGTTTACCATCCTTTATATAGTTAAATACCGTTACAGTAGATACACCTAATTGTGTAGCAACTTCACCAGTGCTAAGTCCTGGCTTTTTTAATTTGTCTTTTACCTCTTCTACTTCATCTATATAAAAGTACTTCGTATTGTCAATTTGCCAACTTTTTTCATTCACTGCTGTTAATATGCCTTGTCTGGAATATGATAAAACTGTGTTCTCAGCAACACCTAATAATTCCGCAGCCTGTTTTGTAGTAATTTGCTTTTTCTTATCTTCTTGGCCCATTTTATTCTCCCCAACTAATCATTATTAAAATAGTGTATACATATCATTTAATATTAACTCAATATTATAATCTATTTATATGTTACCATTTACTATAGTCAATATTCAATTGGGGAATAATTCTAATTTATGTATTAATTCTTGCTTTGTTTACAATACTCACTAGCATTCTCTAAAAAATCTGTAATACATTCTTCTACCTTTTTTCTTGTTGGTTTTTCTAATGTAATACTTTTAAAAGTTTTATCAATAACTCCCCCTCCTCCCCCTATCAATAATTTAATCTCCACTGTATCTTTTTCTCGACTCAAACTTCCTCTTTTATCTACAAATCTACTAACTTGCACTCTAAGACCATATTTGGATTTTTGTAAGAAATAAGTTTTCACTTGCACTTCATATTTACTTACAAAAAAAGTACTTTCATCTAATGCTCGGTATAAACTTTCGCTAATCAAAAAATCCACCTCTTCCTTTTATCATTAATCAGATTATAATATATATATCTTAATATTAAACAAAGGTTTAATGTCTATTTTATATAAAAAAAATATAATACCTACTATTTTATATTAAAATGTATTTTAAATATTAATTTTATTTATATGTATATATAGTTGACAAATAAAGTATTTTTCTACTATATTAGAGGTATACATTAAATAAAATAAAATCTATATAATTACAAGTTATCCAAACCCATATATTTCCTTTTATAAGCAAACAAATTAAAAGAAGGGATAAAAATGATTTATATATATTACTACATCCAAAAAAGGATATGGATAAACGGAAAAATAGAATGGAAAATACGATTGAGGAATATAGCAGAGATTTATTAATCATGTACAAACAATTATTAGAAAATGTATCCAGTTTGGGTTGGACATATCTTCACTGCAAAAACTATTTCAATTATTTAAAGTACTTCATCAAATACATATCCGAAAATTTCAAGAGTGGCTATCGATAATGCCGTTAGGAGAGGGGCATAACGTTAAATCGGAAAATGACCGTTCTTAAAGGATTATTTTCGTTTTTATATAAAATGAAATATATAGAGATTCCGTTACATAGCCCATGTACCGAAACTTACTTCACTGATTACTAGACCTGTATCCCCTAAATTTCTATAATTCATTTCCATTAGCACCTCCACCAGCTATGATATTTTTGATTTTTCTTGAATGGCCACTATAAAAAAGAAGCTAGAATTTTCTCAAGTAAAATACCCTATTTTTCCTCTAAATAGATAACCACTTCTATAGAAATTATATCAATTGCATATAAGTTTGTATATTAAATAAACAAACTAACTTTATCAATCCCTCTGTTTGGTTAATAGATAAACTGTAGTATAATTAATCAATTAGTAGAGGACGACCTTTCGGAAAGAAATGATATTCCTATGAAGTTCAGAAATAGAATAAGAGGGGATTGCGAACAGGATGCATATTACTTGGAATCAGCAGTTAGTAAAAAAAGAAAATAAGTCACTTTGTTTAAATTTAATCAAGAACACTGCTCCTATTTCTCGAGCAGATATTGCCCAGCAAACAGGATTAACAAAAGGGACTGTTTCCTCCTTAGTATCAGAGCTTATTAACGAACAATTGATCTATGAATCAGGACATGGTGAATCTAATGGCGGAAGACGACCTGTTATGCTGCTATTTAATGAGATGGCCGGTTATTCCATTGGTATTGACTTAGGTGTTAACTACATTTTAGGAATTTTAACTGATTTGCAAGGAAATATCATATACCGTATAAATGAAAAATATGAAAATTTATCTTATGAAGATACACTCCGAACAATAAAAAAGATTATTACTACTTTGATAAACGCTGCTCCTAAATCTGTTTATGGAGTAATTGGCATAGGGATTGGGGTACCAGGGATTACAAATATGGACGGTGACATTCTCCTCGCTCCAAACTTAGGTTGGAATAATGTTTCACTAAAGAGCCAGCTGGAAGAAGAATTCCATCTTCCTGTGTTAGTTGAAAATGAAGCAAACACTGGGGCCTATGGAGAAAAGAAATTCGGAGTAGGTCAGCCTTATCAAAATTTAATCTATGTAAGTGCAGCCATTGGAATTGGCGCTGGAATTATCATTAATGGAGAATTGTATAAAGGAGCACTCGGATATTCTGGAGAAATCGGCCATATGACCATTCAAAAGGATGGATTAGAATGCCGCTGCGGCAATAAAGGTTGCTGGGAACTTTATGCTTCCGAACAATATCTACTTAACAAAGCTGTCGAATTAAAGTTAAGCATAAATGGTCAGGTTTATTTGAATGATTTGATTGAGCTTGCCGACCAAGGAAATACCCAAGCTATCCATTTATTTAATGAAGTTGGCTATCATCTAGGTGCTGGAATTATTAATATTATTCATATCTTCAATCCAGAGCAAATCATTATTGGCAATCGACTTACCCTAGCTAAAAAATGGATAGAGCCACAAGTGAAAAAAATAATTAACAATTATACTCTACCCTTTCACCATTCCCAGCTTGCTATCCAATTCTCTGATATCAATTTTGCTTCCTCTGCATTAGGTGCTGCAGCCTTCTCAACTGAGAATTTTTTAAAATTTATGCTTCATCCAGAATAATAATATCTCTTTAAATTTAGATGAAGCATATATATATTAAGTTATTTTGGCTTTATTATTCGATATTTACTACTTAAAAGCAAGTAAACTAGAAAAGGATAAACAATTATCACCTTAGATACTTTCGCCTTTTTTAATCGATGTATTCCAAAAATTCAGCCATTTTTAGGGTGAAAAAGTCCATCTGCCACTAAGGAAGCCGTTGCATTTGTAGCAATTAATCCATTTGGATGAAGGGATTTCTCTACAAATGCCGCTTCATCTATTTTATATCTTATCTGAAAAAAAGCGCTGTATTTTATTAACATCTTCTCTTTCCCGCTCATTTCTTCCACTCAAGTCCAATTTATGCGGCAACTCGATAGGAATCCCTATAAAAATGCCATAATCCTTTCTAATAATACATTTCCATTTTATACGATTTTCTTATCTCTCCTCTTCTCTACTTTTATAAAATATTTTAGACATTATTCTTCAGCTTAACAAAATTTCGAATACTGCCCATTAGAATAGACCGCTATCGTTTATAAATAATCACGGTTAGATCCCAACATTACTTCCTGACTCAAGGTTGAATAAGTATTTAGCCTCTTTCTAAAAGCTTAGAGATACTTGGATAAAGAAATTCTCCAAATAGAATACAAAAATCCCAACTGGTTGAGCATAATGAAATTTTCCGGGAAATATTATTTTGATAACATGTTCCATCTTTTTTCCTATGTTTAACCTCGGCTTCTGGCCATTCTAGAAAATGATGGGTTTACCAAAGTGAATATTTAACTATTTATATTTATAGGATAATAGTGAGGATTTACCTCAACCTACTACTAAGGGGACTAAATAAAACTATAAATCTACAATTTCTTTAAGGATTAGTGGAAGATCTTTTAAAATTTAATCTGTTATTATTAGAGAGTATGTTTAAACACCTGAGTATGCCATAAATCCTCCATCAACTGGCACACTAATCCCCGTAACAAATCCACTTGTTTCTTCATTCACTAGCCATAGTAATGTTCCCAATAAGTCCTCTGGTTTTCCTAATCTTTTTACTGGTGTATGAGCTAATATTTTCTTCGTCCGCTCTGTATAAGACCCGTCTGGATTTTTAAGCAGTGCTTCATTTTGCTTTGTTAAGAAAAAACCTGGAGCAATTGCATTGACCCTAATTCCTGTTTCAGCCATATGAACAGCTAACCATTTTGTAAAATTCTCTATCCCAGCTTTAGCTGCACTGTAAGCAGGTACTTTCGTCATTGGACTTGGAGCGCTCATAGAGGATATATTTATAACTGTTCCACTTTTTCCAACCATTTGTTTCGAAAATATTTGGGTAGGAATTAATGTACCGATTATATTTAAATTAAATACAAAGGAGAATCCCTCCATTGTTAAATCAAAAAAACTAGTAATTCCTTCTTTATCAAGATCTTCTAATCGCAGAATTTCTTCTGAAGTAATTCCCTTTGGATGATTTCCTCCAGCCCCATTAATAAGAATGTCGCAGTTTCCAAAAGTATCAAAGACTATTTTTTCCGCTTCCTTCACACTATTTACATCTACAACATCACATGCTATAGCAATCGCCATACCACCTTCGTTATTAATTTCCTCCGCTACCTTTTGTGCTTTTTCATATGTACGATTCAAAATGGCTACCTTTACTCCTTGTCTGCCTAACTCTTTCGCCATACAGCCACAAAGTACGCCCCCACCTCCAGTAATAACTGCTACTTTTCCGGATAAATTCTTCATTAATGGTAACATTTTATCTTCCTCCTAACTTTTTTCTCATAATCTCTAAACTACTTCTCTTTCCATCTATATGTATCCTTCTAAATCAAAATTTCTTTTGAATGAAATGAAGAGTTTTTAAACTATTTTTTATATAGAGTCATTTCTTAGTACTTCTCCTTTTAAAACACTTTTAAAATCGATCTCGATTCTTTCATTTATGAACCTCGAATAGGTGGTGCATCATATTTTTTACTTATATTGTTAGAAGGAGATCTTTTCAAAAAATTACGATCTATATGTTTAAGCAGCTCTCTAGAATTAAACGTCATTATCCATGCAAGCAAACTAGCAATGAAAACAATTAAAAAATCAGTAGTGATTACTGTTGCAACAGCAGTTAAAAAGAGAATCAATATATTACCTATTGTTTCTTTCCATTTTATGAATAGATAATACGCAGACAACTTTATTAAATCCCTTATTCGAAAAGTATATTTCGCATTAATTATTAACATATTTATACTAAGCATTGTCCAGATAAGCGTAAGTGCAAGCACAACAATAAAAATGATTTGATTAACTGGTGTTATGGTTATTTGAAGGTATTGTAAGTCGATGAATAAGACAAAGAATACAGCTAAGATTATTATCCACAGAAAAAATGTGCCTTTTAAATTCGATCGATATCCATAGAAAAAGTCAGTTGTCGGTGATAGCTCTTTCGTTCTTACTAATTTCTCCATCGAATAAAGCAGTCCAGATATAGCAGGTCCAGACGGTATTAAGGCAAGAGCATAGATGAGTATATTTGAAAACGATGGAGTTAATGTCATGAAGAAAAAAATAAAGATGAGATTTGTTACGACAAAATAGATATTCGTTAGTAAAATCCAGTACACATAATTACAAAATGTATATAAAATTCCTTGCCCAAACTCTCTTTGCTGCTTCATCCCTGTCACCTTCTTTCAGAATATAATAATATTACCAGCAGTGTGTGTTTCTTTATTCCCCACTGCTGGTTAGCCTCACATAACAGAACTCTTAGGAGTAGTTTTAAGTTAGTTCTTCTTGCCCTTCATTAGGATGGCTAGGAATTAACTTATCCATTTTATTTGTTATTTTTCTTGTATTCTTGATATGTCTTATTTGCGGTATCCACATATTGCTTTAATCCTTGACTTTGTAATTCTTTTACAAAAGCATCAAACTCACTTAAATCACGTGTTCCCAAAATAAACTTTAATGTATTTTGATTCGTATAGTCTTTTAAAGGTGTACTTTGTAATGTTGCTTTTTCTCTGTCTTCAATTGAATATGGAATTAACGGATCAGTTGGAATTGGTGTTTTTACTGCTTTCATATCATTTTGGAACTTAATCTCTTCTTCACTCATCATCGAATGAAGTAAATCGGTTGTTCCTCCATAGGAAAAAACTCCACCAGAGAATCCATAGTCAACCCGTAAATCCTTTGTTCCCTTTGGATTTAATCCATTGTAATTAATATCATCCATTAATTTTCTTACTCCATCTTCCTTTGTGAATGTTGTTCCTTCTACTCCCCATTTAGTGAATTCCTGCCCTTCATCACTGTAATATAGCCAGTCAATAAACTGAAGAATTGCTTCAAAGTTTTCACTTTCTTTAATTTTGGAGGTAATCATTACACCATTTTCTAATCTAGAGCCTGACATTAATTGACCAGCAGGACCGCCGGGAACAGTAATTTTGGAGATAGAATATTTCCCTTTACCTAACGTTTTATCCATATCAACTCGATGGAGGTTGATTGTTTGAGAATTTCCATTTATAATGAATGATTTTCCTGTTACAAATTTCTGTACCGCTTGATCATCGCTTTGTGTAAAGCTCTCTTCATCTAACAATCCTTCTTCTACTAATTTGTGAAAGTATGTGAGCATTTCTTTATAGTTATTTGTTGTTGCTGCATACACAAATTTATCAGCATCTTGATCATACGATAATCCATTTCCAAATCCCCAACCAGCTTTCGTTCCGAAACTTGTTGCAGCAATATTTAGTGTACTGTTAAATGTAAAACGATCAGAGAATGGAATAGAATCTGGATAGATTTCTTTTAATTTCTTCATTGCTGTATATAATTCATCCCAAGTTGTTGGAATAGCAATATTATTTTCTTCAAAGATATCGGTTCTTACAATTAACGTATAATCTGGCCAAACCTCTTCATGTAAACCTGGCAAGACATAGAACTTCCCATCATTTTGTCGTAATGTATCTAATTCTGGACCCATATCCCATTTTTCAATTTTTTCTTTGAAGTGAGGCATTTTATCAATGTAATCGCTTACCGGAAGTGCCGCCCCCGATGCCACGAAGGCAGCTTCTTCTCCTGGATAGGTTTTTGGAATAACGATTGGGGCTTCTCCTGAACTAATTAACAAACTTCTCTTTTGCGTATAATCACTTAATGGAACAATTGTCGGCTTCAAGGTAACATTCGTAATTTCTTTTATCTTATCCCATAATAGCCAGTCTTTTTTATACGGATATGTCGGCTGATCCATAAATAAAATAGATAAATCAAATGGCTCTGTTGCTTTAAATGTGTCACCTGCGGTATATGATTCCATTGCACCTTTTGTTGCTACTTCCACTTCCTTACTTGCTGAATCATCCTTTGAACAAGCAGCAGCAATTATTACGAACACTATTAGACCTAGAAATAACCCAACCTTTTTCCAACTTTCTTTCATGGCATTTCCTCCCCTTATATATATATAGGAAAAGCGTAAGTTGTTTCCTTGAAACAGGCATATGGAATAATAACCTACGCTGAACTCCCTAACTTTGGCAAGTCCTATTTTGACTATTTAATAGAGCCTAGCATTACTCCCGAAACAAAATATTTCTGTACAAATGGATATACCGTTAATATTGGCAATATCGTTAAGACCATTGTTACGGATTTAATATTAGCGGAAATTTGAGTTAAATTATCAGCGGAAGTAGCACCTGCTGACATTCCACCTGTTGTTCCCGCAATCATATTCCGCAAATAAATCGTTACTGGAAATAATTCTTTTTTATCCATATAAATAAAAGCGCTGAACCAAGAGTTCCAATAAGCTACTGCGTAAAATAACACCATAGTGGCGATTACTGCTTTACTCAGGGGCAATACTATTTTTAGTAAAATACCATATGTGCTTAAACCATCAATAGAAGCTGCCTCTTCTAATTCTTCTGGCATATTTTCAAAAAAGGATTTCATGATCAGCATATTATAAATACTAATTGCACCCGGAATGACAATAGCCCACATTGTATTGGCAAAGCCTAATGAGTTGATTAAAACATAATTGGGAATTAAGCCGCCATTAAAGAACATCGTAAATACGGCAAATACAGTTAAAAACCTGCGTCCTACTAATCTTCTTTTAGAAAGCGCATATGCAAACATTGTTGTTAAAAACATGGAAATTATTGTGCCTACCACTGTGTATACAACCGTATTTTTATAATTAATCCAAAACATGGTGTCAGAAAGAACCTTCTCATATGTGTCTACATTGAATCCTTTTGGTATTAAATTTACCTGTCCAGAATTAATATAAGACTCACTACTAAAGGATTGTGCAACTACATTTATAAATGGATATAAAGTACAAAATATAATAATTAAGAGAATACAAACATTAAAGACTTTAAAAACTTTGTACTGTTTCGATTCTTTCATTAAATCTCCCTCCCTACCATAAACTTCTTTCTGTTAGTTTTCTTGATATGCTGTTCGCCGTTAATACAAGCACTAAGCCAATAATAGATTCAAATAATCCAATAGCTGCTGCATAGCTAAAATTATTGGATTCTAAACCAACACGATATAAATAAGTTGAAATAACATCAGAAGTTTCATAGGTTAATGGGTTATAAATTAATAAGATTTTTTCAAAGCCAATTGCAAGAAAGCTGCCAATATTCAAAATCAATAGGGTAACAATAGTTGGCAATATCCCTGGTATCGTAATATGAAGGGTTTGTTTCCATCTGTTCGCACCGTCAATTTTTGCTGCTTCATATAAGGAATCGTCAATCGTTGTTAATGCCGCTAAGTATAGAATGGCCCCCCATCCCATCCCTTGCCAGACTTCAGAGGTAACATAAATTGTCCGGAACCATTCTGGACTTTGGATAAAGCTTATTTTTTCTCCGGTGAAAAATTCGACTATTCCATTAATGGAACCGTTTAGAGCTGTTAATTGCAAGATCATTCCAGCAATAATAACAATAGATAAGAAATGCGGTAGATAGGAAGCTGTTTGTACAAACTTCTTAAACTTTTTGGATTTAACTTCATTCAAAAGAAGAGCGAATATAATGGGCATAGGAAAACAAAATAACAAGGTAATTCCGCCCAAAATTAATGTGTTTTTAAATACATTCCAAAAAACTGGGTCGTTAATAAACATATTAAAGTAATAAAACCCAACCCATTGTTCACCATAAATTTTTCCACCTGGCATATATCTTCTAAAAGCAATAACATTTCCTAACATTGGACCATATTTAAAAATAATTAAATAAATAAGCGGTAAGACTAATAATGAATAGAGCTGCCAATCCTTTCTAATTGCAGCTAATGTTGTTTTAAATTTGTTTCTTTTTGTCTTCATTGTTTTATTTATATGTGAATGCACAACCTCTGTTTCCATAAGTACCCCCCTCTGTTTTAATAATATCTATAGCCTTTTGCTAAATCTTTCTATAGCAGCTGACTATTATAAAGCTTCATCTTTTTAGAGGATGAAGCAAACACACATAAAAATTAAAGCGCTTACTTTATTTTGCATCAATACCCCTTATAAAATAGCTAATAGATGGTGCAAGCAATATTTATGATGATAATCTCGGTAATGGAGTGATCAGTGAAATGAGAAAATTTAACTTGTTGTATGAAGTAGATTTTTGTCAACTTGATTTTAGCCATACTAGTATGGCAGATTAACCAAAAAAATATTGTTATTTAAATAATCTGAAACAGTGGCTTTTCTTTTATGTAATGTACAGGAATATGCGGAAAATTATTTGCTATTAGATTGGTTAAGTATTCCATGCCAGGTTCTTCACTAACTGCATGCCAATTAGGATAAATGCTTTTTTCTTTCCTTGTTGGACGGCATCTCTGACATACTCAGGAGACTCCCATTCTGGTCCTTCTCCTGCAATAATCAGGTCTAAATTTTGATTTTGAAATAAAGGGATCACTACTTCGCCTCCTCCGCGATAACCTGCTAACAAGCCAATTCTTTGGCATTCCATGGATAACTCCCCCACAACTCTTACAAACGGGGCATCAAGCTTATCTTTCACGTATTTTGCAATATCAGCGACAGTTTTCTTTGGTGTGACAATAGTGGTTGCGATGGACAGATGCTCTTCGACATGATTCTCCCATTCCAGTTTTTGAATTAATCCCGCCATAACGCCATCTGGATTGTAACGATGATAATAATCATGAAAGCGAAAAATATGGATAGCAGTATCTTCTATTAATTGGAGCTTAGTCATGTATACTGAATCTTTCTCATATAATTTTTTCCAATTCTCATGGCTGTAAAATGGTCCTTCATGGCTTATAATCATATTTGCTCCAATAGATATCGCTTTCTCCAATACTTGCTGCGTCAACATGAATGCGGTTACAATTCCTTTCACATTAGAATCTGCTGAACCTTTTATTAATACATCTGTTGTGGATTCAACCATTTTTGCGGGCTCCAATAACTTATCTATTACTTCTTGAATAGTTGTCATTCTATCTCTCCCATCAAGTTAATCCAATTATACCACGCTCAAGTTTGTTTATTCAATATACAAACTATATTTTTTTTACAACTTTTACTATATTTTATAATCAATAAGTCATTGACTTCCTCTTATTCTGTGATCGCTTTATTCATATTCTGTTTTTGCAACCGCTGAAAAAGCAGAATACTACTCGACATTAGTATACATGCTGCGGAAATTCCACTAAAAAAAGGGAGAAGTCCAGGTATATATAATAATAGAAAAATATCTGCTGCTAACCCAAGTATAATCAATAATGTAATATGGATATTTAGAATTCCTAGAAAAAAGGAGTATTTAAAGTAATCGATGAATCTTAACTGATAATGTACATAGACAGGAAAGAAGAATAAAAGAGTGATAGCATATATGCATGTAATAAGTAGTAAAATACTTATGGAAACAATCCGAATAAATCCCCCTAAATTTAAGATTAGATAGTAATCTACATACAAGATTATACCAGCCACTATAAATACGAATCCAAAAGTATTACTTTTGATAAATTCGCTTTTATAGACAGATAGATATGTTTTCCAAATAGGAACTTCCGTTTCTTTCCGAAACCATTTACGGACAATGGTAAAAAGTGCAACTGTTGCTGGCATAAAACCAAATAGGAAAAGACCACTTGCAGTGAACATAATCCATAACAAATTAACGGAAGCCAGCTTCATTATCCATTCACAGATGGTATATAATTTTCCCATTGGTTTTGTTGTCATACTATCCCCTCTTCTTTCTTTTTCCTTCTAAGCATTGTTTTCTTATTTGCGGATTAGAACCTTTTCTGCCGCTCGTCTAACCAAAGTATGTTTGTTACACCTCTTGGATGATATTTGCTTCCCGCAATTTCTCCTGAAATTATTTGATCGCTCCAACTCCAAATGGATGGTTCTGGATATGTGAGCCATTCCACATAGAGCCGTATATACTTTCTTGATAGGAAAAGCTTGATATGGTTCCTTTTTTAAGCACCAATTTAAATATTGTGTTTCGGAGAACGGCCAAATTCTAATTCTAATCCATCCCCTATACCTGGAAAACCTAATGTAAAGTTTGAGAATGCTCCAATCGGAGAATGGTGCGCATCAAAAAAATATTTTTGAAGTCGGATGAACCCCTCCCTTTATTATCCTTTTACAGACCCAGCTGCTAAACCTTCTACAATTTTATTACTTAATAAAATGAAAGCGATTAAAATAGGAATAATGCTAATCATTAAAGTTGCTCCAATTGCTCCCCAATCTGTTAAATATTGACCTACGAAGTTATTTACACCAACTGTTAATGTCTTCCATTGATCAGAGCTAATGAACGTATTAACAAATACAAATTCATTCCAATTATAAATCATATTTATAATAACAACTGTAGCCATAACAGGAGTCGTCATTGGCAATGTGATTTGAAAGAATATACGGTGAATCGAACAACCATCCATTACAGCTGCCTCTTCTAATTCTCTTGGCAGTGCCTGATAGAATCCTAATAAAATCATGATAGTTAGCGGCAAATTAAACGCTGTATAGGATAAAAGAATAGAAATAGGATTATCAATTAGCTCCAAGTTATTAAAAAAACTAAATAAAGGGATTAACGTAGAATGTAATGGAATCATAATGCCTACCATAAACAAACCAAGAACAAGTTTACTTAACTTCCAGTGCATTCTTGTAATCGCAAAGGTAACAAAACTTGCTAATATAACCGTCAAAACTACTGCTACAACTGTAATCCATACACTATTGAAGAAATATAAGCTGATATTTCCTTGGGTCCATACTTTTACATAGTTCCCCCATTGTGGGTCTTTCGGAAGAGCAAATGGAGATAAGCCGAAAACTTCTTGATTCGTTTTTAAGGAAAAGAAGAATAACCAAACGAGTGGGTATATTTGAAAAATGGCAATTACTCCAAGCACTAGATACAAAATACCGTATCCAATCTTACTTCCCAGAGATCCTTTCGTTTTAGGAGATGTGGATAATTCAGTTTTATTTTGTTTTTTCAGGATTACTTCACTCATGATTACCTCTCTTCTTAATACTGAGCATCTTCTTTTGATGCTGTTAATTTTTGTATAACCCATGTCATAACAAGACAAATGATTAATAACGCAAAGCCAATGGCACTACCGTAGCCAAAATCATATGTTTTGAATGCTTCTTTATACATATAAGAGGCCATCACTTCACTTGCTCCATTTGGTCCTCCACCAGTCATAACATAGATTAAATCAAAATATTTTAAAGATCCTACAATGGCTAAAACAATAGTTACTTTTATTACTGGTGCAATTAATGGAATTTTGATTTTATAAGCAATTTGTAATGGGGTTGCCCCATCAATTTTAGCTGCCTCAATAATTTCATCTGCTACTCCTTTTAAAGCTGCATAATAAATAATGATGTAAAATCCAGCATATTGCCAAACAATTGGAATGAAAATGGAGTATAGTACTAAATTGGGATCCGCAAGCCATAAGGGTGTATTTTCTACTCCAAACATGGTTAAAAGCTTGTTCAACATTCCATTTGTTGGATCAAAAATTTTCAACCATAGCTGTGCAATAGCTACAGACGATAATAACATCGGAATTAAATATATTTTGCGAAGAATTCCAGCCCCCTTAATCTTGCTTGCTAATATAAGTGAAATTACTAAATATGCAATAAGACTTACTGCAGAAAAAACAGCTAATAAAACGGAATGATACGTACTAGACCAGAACATTTTATCTTTCATAAGCTGTATATAATTATCTAAGCCAATAAAAGTCTTAGCCCCGATACCATCCCAATCCATTAAGCCATAATATCCTGTTAATACAATAGGAATATAGATTAAAACCAAAATGAGCAACAGTGCAGGGAGCACATAAAGAGTGATTACCCATTTGTTTGACATCACGTTTTTCATTTTCTGCTTTCCCTCCTTATTGATTGGGAGGAGCTTTGTTAAATGATATATAATTGTTCATGAGTTATTCATGTAACCAATATCATCGTTTAACAGAGCTTTCTCAAAAATCAATAATGTATCTTCCCAATTATCTAAAGTGATTATCTTTTAAATAGTGGAATCCACCTTTTTTTTCGATAGATTCCACCCATTCTTTATTATTCTTCTTCCGCTAAAGCTTGCTCTTGTTTGGCTGTAAATTCTTTTGGTGCTGCCTGACCGCCAAATAGTGATTGGATCATATCTAAGTGCACTTGTGCAACACTAGAGCTCATTTGAACATCTGCATATAATGTTAAATTAGAAGCATTTCCAAGGTCATTTAAAATATCGATATACATTTGATCTAGTTCAATATTGGAAGTGTCTACAACTGTCGCTGGAATTACACCTGCATCCTTAACAGAATTTTTGCCCCATTCTTCTACTAAATATGCGACAAATTTTTTCGCTTCGTCTTTTACCTTTGATTTTTCAGAAACAAATAGTCCAACCCCAGGGCCACCTACAAAACTGTTTATGTCTCCTTTTCCGCCTACATATGTTGGAAACTTAAAGTATCCTACTTTATCTTTAAATTCTTGCGTAACATCTGGGCTTGTTGTATAGTTTGGCAATTCCCAAGTCGCCATTAAATACATAGCTGCTTGTTCATTCATAAAGTACCCTTTTGCCTCATCATTTGAAAGACCATTAAACCCTTTGACAAATCCGCCCATATCTACTAATTTTTTTACTTCTTCGGCTGCTTGAACAAGCGCTGGGTCTTCAAAGCTTCCAGTACGATTAATTGCATTCGTTAACACTTCAGGCCCACCAATTCTATCTGCAAGATACATATACCACATAGAACCAGTCCAACGGTCTTTATTACCTAAAGTAATTGGTGTAACGCCGTTATCAGCTAACGTTTTAACAATATTTAAAAACTCATCATACGTTGCAGGAACTTCTAAATTATATTTCTCAAAGATTTCTTTATTGTAATAAACAGGTGTGATATTTAATTCAAGTGGAAGACCATATGTTTTCCCATCCATAGCAAATGCCTCTGTTGTACCTGCAACAAATTGGTCTTTAAAATTGCTATCAATTATATCATCTAACGGAGCAAACATTTCTCCTTTAACGAACGGCTGCATATATCCTGCTGCCCATGTCACCCCAATATCTGGTAGTTCATTTGAAGCTGATAATACTTTAATTTTATCTTTATATTGCTCGTTTCCAAGAATTTCTGTCTGAATTTTTACATCTGGGTGGTCTTTTTCATACTGTTTAATGATATCGTTTACAATAGTGTACTGTGCTTTTGAACTTCCCTCTGGCCAAAGATGCATGAATTTAATCACTGTTTTATCTCCATTTTTTGAAGCGTTTTCATTTTTGGAAGATGTCGATGAAGAACATCCTGCTAAAACTAAAACCAGCAATAAAGCAACAGATAGACATGCTGACAGTGCTTTTCTATGAAACATTTAAACTACCCCCTATACTTTCCTTTTTAATTATTCCTTCTAACAATCTAAAGTCTATCATTAATGATTTTTCTAAAAAAGGTAACAATGATTAGGAAAAGTTCTACTATTTTTAGAAAGCCCTTTCATTATTTTTCGTTATTTATTTTTCGGTAACCGCTCGGTGTTATTCCTTCTAATTCTTTAAATATTTTAATAAAATATTTGGCCGTTTTGTATCCTGACTCTTCTGCAATATCCGTAATGGAAAGTTTTGTGGAGATAAGTAGATTTTTCGCATGCTGAATTCTTCTTCTGGTGATATATTCACTAAACGTTAACCGAATCTCTTCCTTAAACAGCACACTAAAATAACTTGGATTCAAATACACATGGGCAGCTACGTCACGTTGTGTCAATTCCTCATTTAAGTGATTATCAATATATTGCAAGGCTTTCTGGATTGGCTCTCTTACTGATTCATTTGTTACTCTTGCATCAATCAGCTTATTATCAACTACTCTTGAGATAATATCATTTCTGTCTTTATCTCTATCAATCTTAAGAGCATCTTCGACGGCTTCTATTAATTTCTGTTTACTAATTGGCTTTAATAAATAATTAATAACGCCTAAGCGAAGAGCTTCTTGCGCATATTCAAATTCTGAATATGCTGAGATAACAATAACAACAGGCAGATGTTTTTGGCTTTTGATAGTTTTCAACATCGTTATTCCAGTTATTTTAGGCATGCGAATATCTGTTAGAAGAATATTTATTTTTTGTTTTTGCATTATATCAATGGCCGATTCTGCATTTTCCGAAATTAAAATTTGATATTGACCGCTAGACCAATTCTCTAGTGCTTTTTTGATTCCTTCTCTCGATCTCGGTTCATCATCAACAATCAATATTGTTTTTGCATGCATCTTACATACCCCCATCTTTTGGAATTTCAAAAGAAATGAATGTACCTTTATTCTCCATACTTTCTATCATTAATCCCTTTTGCTGTCTTTCCTGATAATAGAGCGTAAGCCTTTTATATACATTAGAAATAGCCATTCCCTTACCTGTGATTGAAGTAATTCCTTCCTTTTCCATCGATTCCTTAATCTGCTTTAATTTAGACTCGCTTATGCCAATTCCATCATCTCTAACTATTACCTTTATGTTATTATCTATCTCTCCTTGTTGCACAATAACGTCAACAGTACATTGTCCTACCTTATTCTCTGCTCCGTGCAGGACAGCATTTTCTACTAATGGTTGTATTAAAAATTTGGGGATTTTCACTTCTTCAAATACCTTTGGAAGCTGTATTTGCCAATTCAGTTGTTCTCCAAATCGCATTTTCATTATTTCCATATAGTCTTCAATATGGGCAATCTCCTCTTTTATGCGAACCCACTCATCCTCTGTAGATCGTGAAATGGTATAGCGAAATAAATTAGACATGGTAACAACGAGTTCGGCTAATTCTTCTTCGTCATTTTCCTCTAATGACCAATGGAGAGCATCTAATGTATTAAATAGAAAGTGAGGATTAATTTGTGCTTGCAAAGCTCTTAATTCACTACGGTTTCGAGTAATTTCTTTTTGATAAACCATGGTGATTAAATGGTTTGTTTCTTTTACGAGCTGATTGTATGTACTATTTAATTCATTTATTTCATTTACAGAGGGAATCTTTGGTGTCAGCGGCAAAGACCCTTCACTTGCAAATCTCATTGTGTTCGTTAAGCGGATAATCGGGCGAGTAATCATGTTAGAAAGAAAAAAAGAGCATACAAAGAAAATCATTAATCCAATTATGCCAGCAAGAAGAATGCTTGTGCGCACAACCGTTATGCCTTCCGTTAGCGTCTTATAGGGAGTTAAAATAAGGACAGTCCATCCTGTCATATACGAAGAATTTTTCGTAATCATGTAATCCCTTTCATTTATCTGCACCGTTTTTTTCTTAGTCTGTAAAATGAACTCACTTGATTGCTCATAATTAGTAATAATCGGTTTACTTAATTCATCTAAAAGAATAAAATACTGATCCGTTTTGTCTGTTAATGTTTGATTAGCAAACTGAAAATAATTAGCATAAATACTAAAGAGTAAATACCCTCCATTTGTAAAACTGCGATTAATTAAATTTACTCTTCTTATAGCAAGAAAATAATTGCTGTCATTTGGATCTTCTCCAATCCAAACTAGACTTCCCTTTGCTTGGTCCGCTTTTTCTACCCAATTAGCATGCAAATCGGTCATTATTTTTGCATCATCAAGTGGTAGTATTCGTTCCTGTTCCCTGGTAAATAATTGAAATGAAAAAATCCCATCAGAATTGGCTGTAATTGTATTAACAGTGCCCATTAATTCTTGTTTTTCATAGAAGGTCACTTTCTTTTGTTCGTATTCCTTTGTTAGCAGCTTTTGTACTTTATCATTCGTCGCCGCTAATTTCGAGGCCATATTTAATTGCTCATACAGTGTCTCAATTCTTCCACTTGCTTCCACTGCGACTTGCTGAATTTGTTTTTCTGCATTATTTTCTAATAAAGTAGATACTTGATTAAATATCAATATACTTACAAATAAAAGCACGACTATCATTACGGATAAAAATACAAATAAAATTTGATTTCGGAGTGTATTCCATTTCCTTAATAAGCTGAACATAGATTTTTATCGCCTTTCGCCCCATTTGCAACTTATTATACCAAAAATCCTTTTTACTTTGTTTATTCATTATACAAATAAACATAATAATTATTCTGCTATCTAAAATTTTTATCTTTTATTTAACCAAAAAAAGAGCCTGACTATTTACTATTGTAAAAAATTCAGCCTCTTCTTTTATTCTTATTTATATGAATGGATAATGGTAACTCGATTTCTCTTTTGCAGCTTTCTTTGTATATTTCTTATAAATAAATTCTTTCCAATTCTTCTCGTTGGCGGAAATAGAATAAGGACACCTGCAATATCTGTTAAAAATCCTGGAAACAGCAATAAAAGCCCGCCAATAAGAATACAAAAGCTATCTAATATCGCATCTCCTGGCATGATTCCCTGATTTATTTGCATTTGTACATTACGTATCGCCTTTAAACCTTGTTTCTTCAGTAAAATACCGCCTAGAATTCCAGTGCCTATTGCAATAATTAAGGTTTCTGGTATACCAATTATGTTTCCGGCTATCAGAAAAACCACAAGTTCAATTAGTGGTAATAGCAGCAAGCTGATCATAAAATTTCTCAAATTGTCACCATCCTCCTTTTCATTTCCTTTTTTTATTATACCTTTTTTTTATCTGGTCTGATAGTAAGCTGCCTTCCTTTTCCCTGTTAAATAATGTAATAACGCGTTGCTGCTTATAGTCGATACCTTGGATATTTAAGAACTGAAAAAGAAGAGTAGCCATTGCCTAAAGATTATTAGGTATGGCTACTCTTCCAATTTTTATGCTTTACAGATTAAAGTACGCTCGCATGTCCGCTATATACGTAGCCGCTACGAGAATCAACTGTAATATCTAAGCCATCTTTTAAGATGCTAGTTGCGTTTTCTACTCCTACAATAACAGGAATTCCAATATTTAATCCTACAACCGCAGCATGACTTGTTAAGCCACCTTCTTCAACGATTAAGGCACTGCATTTTTCTAATGCTGGTACCATATCGCGATCTGTAGCATTTGTTACAAGAATAGAACCGAAATTAACTTTATCTAGTGCTTCTTTTGCACTAGTAGCAATTACTGCTTTACCAAAGGCTGTTTTGCGGCCAATTCCTTGTCCTTTAGCAAGTACATCGCCAATTACATGGATTTTCATGATGTTTGTTGTACCTGCTTCTCCCACAGGAAGCCCAGCAGTAATCACAACTAAATCACCATGTGTAACAATTGAGCTGTTAACACCTTCTTGAACTGCTACATCTAGCATTTCATCTGTTGATTCTGATTTTTGGCTAAGACGTGGATATACTCCCCAAACTAGCGCTAATTGTCTTTGAATTTTTGCATCATATGTTACTGCAATAATTGGAGCTTCTGGACGATATTTAGAAATCATTCTTGCAGTATGACCACTGCCAGTTGGTGTGATTACTGCTTTTACTTCTAAATTTAACGCTGTATGAGCAACAGATTGTCCGATAGAGTCTGTAATCGAATGCTCTGAATCTTTGCTGCGTTTTGAGAGGATTTCTTTATAGTTTAATGCCTCTTCTGCTCTTGCTGCAATATTATTCATTGTTTGTACTGCTTCCACAGGATATAATCCTGCAGCTGTTTCTCCAGAAAGCATAATAGCATCTGTTCCATCAAAAATTGCGTTTGCTACATCACTTGCTTCTGCACGAGTTGGACGTGGATTACGCTGCATAGAATCAAGCATTTGCGTTGCTGTAATAACAGGTTTCCCTAATGTATTACATTTTTTAATTAGCATTTTTTGAACTAATGGTACTTCTTCAGCAGGAATTTCTACCCCTAAATCTCCACGAGCAACCATTAGCCCATCAGAAACCTCAAGGATTTCATCAATATTATCCACACCTTCTTGGTTTTCGATTTTAGGTATGATATGGATATGAGAAGCATTATTATCTTCTAATAATTGCTTAATTTCTAGAACATCAGATGCACGACGAACGAAAGATGCTGCAATGAAGTCAATTCCTTGTTCAATACCAAAAAGGATGTCATTTGCATCTTTTTCCGTGATACCAGGAAGATTTACAGCAACACCAGGTACGTTTACACCTTTTTTATTCTTCAAAGTCCCTGAATTTAATATTTTTGTATGTATTTCTCCAGCAGCTTTGTCTATTTTCGTTACTTCAAGGCCGATTAAACCATCATCTAATAGAATTTTGCTACCTGGCTCCACATCATCAATTAAACCTTCGTAAGTAACAGAGAATTTCTCTGTAGTACCTTCAACTTCTGTCATAGATACGATAATATCATTACCAGCAACTAGTTCAATAGCGCCATCCTTCATGTTGTTTGTTCTAATTTCTGGACCTTTTGTATCTAAAAGAATCGCGATATTGTTACCAGTAATTTCAGCAGCTTCACGAATGTTTTTTATTCTTGCTCCATGCTCTTCAAAATCACCATGTGAAAAGTTAAGGCGTGAAACATTCATTCCAGCTTCCATTAATTGCGTTAATTTTTCTACGCTTTCACTTGCAGGACCAATAGTACATACAATCTTCGTTTTACGCATTAATAATAACCTCCGATAAATATTAGTAAAAAATAATAGCGAACTAAAACAGCATTTTAGGAATTTATGGATGATCTAATCATAAAATGCACTAGATAATCATAAATTCCTACTGATTTAAATGGATAATTCTTTTGATAAGTGATATAAATTATTATCAATCGTATGTTTACGTGCTAACGCTTCAATGATATCATAATCAACCAATTGATTTTTTTCGATACCAACAGCTCTTCCACCTTTGCCTTCTACTAAAAGCTCAACTGCATATGCACCTAGACGACTAGCTAACACACGGTCTTGGGCTGTAGGTGATCCACCACGCTGCATATGTCCTAACACAGACACACGAGTATCGAAATCTGTATTTTCTTCAATCAATTTACCGATTTCAACACCGCTGGCTACTCCTTCAGCTACGACAATAATACTATGCTTTTTACCACGCTCTTGACCTTTTTTCAATCTGCCTACAATTTCCTCCAAGTTAAAGCCTTCTTCTGGAATAAGAATTGTTTCAGCACCACCAGCTAAACCAGCCCATAATGCGATATCCCCAGCATTTCTTCCCATTACCTCAATGATGAATGTTCTCTCGTGAGATGTAGCTGTATCACGGATTTTATCAATCGCATCAATAACTGTGTTTAATGCAGTATCGAAACCGATTGTGAATTCTGTTCCTGGAATATCATTGTCAATTGTTCCTGGAACTCCAACACAAGGGTAACCTTGTTCTGTAAGCGCCTTCGCACCCATATAAGAACCATCTCCACCAATGACTACTAGTCCATCGATATTATGTTTCTTTAATTGCTCAATCCCTTTTTGTTGTCCTTCTTTTGTTTTAAATTCTTCACAACGTGCAGAGAAAAGGAAGGTTCCACCACGATGGATTATATCACCAACTGAACCAACTTCTAATTTTCTGAAGTTGCCACTAATTAGCCCAGCATAACCACCAACTACCCCATATACTTCCACACCATGGAATATCGCTTTACGAACTACGGCTCTAATAGCTGCGTTCATTCCTGGTGCGTCACCGCCACTTGTTAATACACCAATTCTTTTAACTGTCAATTTCCTCACCTCATAATTTCATTAACAAATAAATTATGTAGCATAACATACATATACTATTATATAACAAATTACTTGTCTGTAACATTTTTCACAAAATTTACATATATAATTTATGTAATGCTAACTTTTGTAAATTAATCAAGAAATTGGCTTTTCTCTATTAATTTATCTTACATTTATCCAATTATCCATTAAACAATTCTACCATATCATGAAGAATCGTGTATCTCAACTTAATATGAAAAAAAAATAAAAGACGGAATAATCAGCAAAATGCAAACGTTTTATCTATCACTATTTTGTAGCTATTTCCCCTTATCGCAAACTTTAAACCTATTAACTGGCATTCAGAAAAGAAAAATCATAAAAATAGTGTTAATAGTTTTAAAATAAAATAAACATTTTTTATTCTGCAAACTACATTTTTACCTTCTTACCGCATTTTCATACCAATAAAAAAAGAAGAAAAAACAAAAATACTTCCCAAATTGGATCGGACAAACGTTTTCCGCTATTTGATTATGTGTGTTTAGATTAGAACTCGTCCATAACGTTATAATTAAACGATGCACTGGGTGGGAAATTAAAACCTTTTGACGCATAAAAAATGAATAAAACCCCCCCAACAATCATACGAAATAGTTTTACTATCTCCGCATAATTATGGGGGGTTATCTTCGCTTGGAAATTTATTCTTAGTCTCGTTTAAAAACTCTTATCAATGATTTAAATAGACACCCATATTTTTAAACTTAGCATAGCGGTTATTCACAAGTTCTTCCTTTGTCATTCCTTTTAATTCTTTCAGAGATGCATATAATACTTCATCAATTTGTTCTGCTTGTTCTTTTATATTATGGTGTGCTCCACCTTTTACTTCCTTAATGATGGAATCAATAATGCTTAACTCTTTTAAGTCAGGTGCAGTAATCCTCATTTTTTCAGCTGCTTGTTTAGCCTGCCCAGCATCTTTCCATAAAATAGATGCGGCTCCTTCTGGTGTAATAACTGAGTATGTGGAGTTCTCTAGCATGTGAATATGGTTACCAACGCCAAGTGCTAAAGCACCACCACTACCACCTTCTCCAATTACAATACAGACTATTGGGACTTCCATCGATGCCATTTCAAATAAATTTTTGGCAATAGCTTCACTTTGTCCTCTTTCCTCTGCAGCTTTACCAGGGTATGCACCTTTTGTGTCAATAAAACAAATAATGGGACGATTGAACTTATCCGCTTGCTTCATTAGACGCAGGGCTTTTCGATATCCTTCTGGATGAGGCATTCCAAAATTTCTGCGAATATTTTCCTTTGTATCTTTTCCTCTTTGATGGCCGACAATCGTTACTGGTAACCCTTTGTATTTCGCAATTCCACCTACAATTGCCTCATCATCTCCAAAGCCTCTATCTCCATGTAATTCGATAAAATCAGTAAACAAATGGGGAATATAGTCAAGGGTCGTTGGTCTATTTGGATGTCTAGCAATTTGAACTCGATCCCAAGGCTTCATATTATCGTATACATCTTTTTCCAATTTTTTTAAGCGTATTTCTAATTTTTCAATCTCTGTACTTAAATCAACATTTGCATTTTCCGAGAAGTCTTTTAATTCTTGGATTTTATCTTTCAATTCATTAATTGGTTTATCAAAATCTAATCCTACCATTCTAATTCACCACCTGTTTGATGCATTTCAAGCACGAGGCTAAGCTTCTCTTTTAATTCTAATCTAGGTATTACCGCATCTAATTGACCATGCTTTAGTAAAAACTCTGCCGTTTGGAAGTCCTCCGGAAGCTCTTCTCCTATCGTTTGTTCAATAATACGACGTCCCGCAAAACCAATTAATGCACCTGGTTCAGCAAAATTATAATCTCCAAGTGAGGCAAAGCTTGCAGAAACGCCTCCTGTTGTTGGGTGGGTCATAATGGTAATATATAAACCGCCATTATCGCTAAATCGTTTTAATGCTACACTTGTTTTCGCCATTTGCATAAGACTTAGCACGCCTTCTTGCATTCTTGCTCCACCAGAAGCCGTAAAAATTATAAAGGGTACCGAAAGCTCATCAGCCTTTTCGACAGCGAGGGTAATTTTTTCTCCAACTACTGAACCCATACTTCCCATCCGGAAAGAAGAATCCATTACAGCTATTACTACTTTTCTGCCATTTATTTCGCCTGTTCCTGTAACAACAGCTTCATTCATATTCGTTTTTTTAATATCGCCGGCAATTTTATCTTCATAACCAGGAAACTGCAAAGGATTTCCGGTTCTCATTTCTGCATTTAGCTCAACAAAAGTTGCTTCATCCAAAATGCAATTCATTCTTTCATAAGCCTTCATAGGCAGATGATACCCACAGTTTAAACAAACCTTATGATTCTTCTGTAATTCACGTGTATACATTATTTTCTTACAATTAGAACATTTTGTCATAATCCCTTCTGGAACTTCATTCTTTGATAATTCTGAAGGTAATGTTGCATACTTAAGTTTTTTTGATTTCGAAAATATTCCCTTAATCAATATGGAAACCTCCCCATAAGTAACAATTTAGATTTGAATCGGATTCCTATCATTTCCAAGCACCAATAATCAGTTAAAATTATTGTAATTACTAAATACACTCCATAATTGCATTTGATTCTTTTTTTTTAATGAATCTAAAAGAAGGAGGTAATTCTCCCTCTTCCATTCTTTCGCAGGAATTGTTAGTGAATGATAATAGTCATTTAAAATAGTCCATAAACGATGGACCAAGAAATTATCAGCTATTTTAATGATTTGAAAGAAAAACTCACTTTCTGATATTTCTCGTTCATTTACCAACTGTGTTAAATGTGCCAATTCATCTTCTGTAATTTTTTCCATGGCAATATATAGAGCATTTAATTGAATATAGTTCTTTGTTTCCAAAACGTCTTGTTTTGCTTTATCATTCTGCAATATAAAAGTACTGATCAATTCTACTAATTTATGACCTTGAAAATCACGAAGAAAGGTTCCTTCCCCTTTTCTTGTTTCAATCAACCCAAGCAGCTCTAATGCTCTCAGAGCTTCCCTGATGGATGATCTGCCTGCATGCAGGGTTTCACTCAATACTCGTTCAGAGGGAAGCTTGTCCCCTGGTTTCAGGCCGTTTTGATCAATCATTTCTCGTAAATGATTCACGATATCCACATATAATTTGGATTCCTTTGAAGATGATTCATTCACCTTATGTCATCACTCACTTCTTTCTTGCCTTTTTTGGCAATGTTATAAGAAAATAAATAAAGTATAAGTACAAAATATCCAATCCAAAAATTTAGGCTAAGTGGTCTGACCAGTCAGCTTATTAAACAATATAACAACTTTTTAAAGTTGTAAAGTTTTATTCGGATAAGAAAACGCGATTAGCACCTAGTAAAGTAGATAATTCAACGATACATTCCTTACTTGGTGAAATTTTATATTCTTCGTTTAAAACGATGTTTTTTCCTGTTTCCTCATAATGAATAATAACTGGAGTAGTTCCCGGGAATTTTCTCATAACCGCCAGTAACTCTAATCTTTGGTTCATCATATGCTTCTCATTCATCACTTTAATAAACAACTTATGTTCCTTTTTAGAAAGTGACTGGACAATCGTCCTCATCGATTCAACTAATTGAATAACAAATTGTTTACTGCCGTTTCTTTCTTCACATTTCCCTTCTAAATATACGATTTCACCCGAGTTAAGCAGACTTTGATATTTCTTAAAAATAGTTGGAAATATAACCCCTTGCATTTCTCCGCTCTGATCACTCAGCTGGATAAATGCCATCGGCTCCCCTTTTTTAGTGCGAATGATATTTATTTCTGTTATATAGACAATGCTTTTATGTTTTTTTCCTACTTCCATTCCATTAATAGCAATGGTTTGCAAAGTTGCTTGATACGGTTTATAGATAGACACAGGATGGTCTGATAAGTAAAATCCTAAGGCATCTTTTTCTAAAGCTAATTTATCTTCCACTCTGAGTGGTTCTACTTCTACATATTTCGGTTTAAAAAAGAAATCATCCTCACTAAATAAATCATTTTGCTCTTCATCCTCTGGATGAACTAATTGGGCGTGCTGTATGGCTACATCAATAGATGCCAGCAAAATAGCACGATCTACTCCGAATTCATCGAAGCTTCCGGAATAAATAAGCATTTCCAAGACTCTTCTGTTAACCGTCTTCGGGGAAACTCGTATACAAAAATCAAACAAATCTTCAAATTTTTTCTGACTTCTCGCCTTTAATATTTCTCTTAATACATTTCCGCCAATACCTTTTATGCCTGCTAAGCTATAACGGATTTTATTCTTTTCTACACGGAAAAAGTAATTACTTTGATTAATAGAAGGCGGAGTCAATTCAATATTCATCTGTTTTAACTCTTGAATATACTGAATTATTTTCCCTGTGTTTCCAAGGGAAGATGTTAATAGTGCCGCCATAAAATACAGGGGGTAGTTTGCTTTTAAATAGGCAAGCTGATAAGCAATCATACTATATGCTACTGCATGACTTCTATTAAAACCATAGTTGGCAAAACGCACAATTAACTCATATATTTCATTCGCTGTTTTTTCATGATATCCTTTTCTTTCTGCTCCTTTTACAAAATGAATTCTTTCTTTTTCCAGAATTTTCTTTTGTTTCTTACTCACAGCTCGTCTCAACAAATCCGCCTCTCCTAGTGAGAACCCAGCCATTTTAGAAGCGATTTGCATAATTTGCTCTTGATAAACAATCACTCCATAGGTGCTCTTTAGTATCTCTTCTAAATCAGGATGATAATAGTTTATCGATTCTTTGCCATGTTTTCTATTGATGTAATGCGGTATATTCTCCATAGGTCCAGGACGGTAAAGCGCATTAACAGCTACAATATCTTCAAAATTAGTTGGCTGTAACCTCTTTAATACATTGCGCATTCCTTCTGATTCTAATTGAAAGATCCCTGTTGTATCTCCTCTACTTAATAGCTTGAAAACATTTGGGTCATCAATTGGTATTTTTCTTATATCTATTCTTTTCTTTGTTGCTTTATAAAGCATATCAAGAATAGCTTCAATAAAAGAAAGATTTCTTAAACCAAGAAAATCCATTTTCAATAAGCCAAGTTCCTCTAAATATTCCATGCTATACTGTGTTAAATAAATATCGTCATGACCACCTTGAATCGGAATAATATCAACAAGGGGCTGTTGACTAAGAACCACGCCGGCAGCATGGGTTGATGTATGCCTTGGAAGCCCTTCGATTTTACATGCAGTATCAAATAGTTTTTGATTTCGAGGAGATGATTCAACAAATTGCTGCAAACGGATGGATTCTTGATAGCTTTGTTTGAGATTAACACCTAGTTTAGATGGGATCATTCTTGACAGTTCATCCAACTCTTTAACAGATAAGCCAAAGGCTCGCCCAACATCACGCAAAGCTGCTTTAGCAGCAAGCGTACCAAAGGTAATAATTTGCGCAACATGCAGCTCTCCATATTTATTTTTCACATATGAAATAACTTTATCCCGCTTATTATCAGGAAAATCAATATCGATATCTGGCATGGAAATTCTCTCTGGATTTAAAAATCTTTCAAAAAGCAATTGATATTTAATAGGATCTATATCTGTAATATGTAAAACATAGGCAACGATTGATCCCGCAGCTGACCCCCTTCCAGGACCTGTTAGAATTCCGTTCTCTCGCGCAAACTTCATAAAATCCCAAACAATTAAGAAATAGTCACTATAATTCATTCTCCCAATGATGTCCAATTCATATTCCAACCGTGCTGTGTGTTCTGGAGAAGGATGAGAATATCTGTCATTTAAACCAGCCATACATAATTCTCTTAAATAACTAAGAGCATTTTTTCCTGCAGGTACAGTATATTTAGGTAAGGTAGCAAGTATGCCATTCATTTCAATCTGACAAGACTCTCCTACCTTCCATGTGTTTTCCAGAATATCTGGTTGATCATTGAATAATGTGATCATTTCTTCTTTGTTTTTTAGATAATGCTGATTAGAACTCCATTCATCTTGCTCTATATCGGAAAGCTTCTCCCCATTTTTGATTGCCTTTAAGCATTCATAAGCAAAATGGTCCTCCTCCTCCAGGTAAAATACATTATTTGTTGCTACCAGCTTGACTTTTTCTTCAGAAGCTAATCTGAGTAACTTTTCATTTAGTGCATCTTCCACCGCAATGCCGTGTCTTTGAATAGATAAAAAGCATTGACCAGGTTCAAAAATGGACTTCCATAGCATTAATGTATTTCTTGCTGATTCCGTATCATCCCTCAGTAAATTTTGTTCAATCTCCCCTTCAAATCCAGGTGAGATTGCAACGAGACCTTTAGCATAATGCTTTAACCATTTCACAGGAATTCCCTGTGGATTTTTTGTTTGAACAGCACTCGTAATTTTCAATAAATTTTTAAATCCTAGACTAGTTCTAGCTAATAAGACCAATGGATAAACATTATCTTCTTCCCATTCACTTATTACATCTACTGTTAGTCCGATAATCGGTTTTATCCCTTGCTTTAATGATTCTTTATAAAAAGAAGCTGCACCATACATCACATTGCGATCTGTTAAAGCAATAGAACGATAGCCATGCTTTTTAGCATTTGTAACTAACTCTTTTATCGAAAGCGTGCTAGATAAAAGGCTATATGCACTAGATACTTGAAGATGTATAAAAGACATAAATTAATTCACCACTTTTCTTAAAAAATTTTTTTCCTTATAACAAAAAAATATATAAAAATGCTAGAGAAGATGTCATTTTTGCTTTATTTACAAACCTTTTTACCACTTTAAAGGCTATTCCCTTAAAAAAGCAATCATTGTTATTCTATCTTATTAGTTTGCCTCAAAATAAAAGACTTTTTCCTTTCATTATAGATGTTCACAGCAAAAAAAGAAAATATGTTCTCTTTATTAAGGAATGACGTGAAACTTCAACACTTGTATAATCGACCTTTAAATTCATTCATAAATGCAATAGATTGTCCATAATAATAAGAAGAAGAATAGAAGATTACAAGATATGAGAAAAATATACAACCGTGAGAATAAATATTTTGCTCTATGGAGAAGACTTCATTCTATTTGATTTATTGCCTGCTTAGAAACAAAAACTAATAAAAGTTAGAGAGGTAAACGTATGAATCAACAACCATTCTTCCCTACCTTCATCGAAAGCTACTTTATTGCCTTAGGGGTTATTTTAGGAGGCGCACTTTTAGGTGGACTTGCTGCATTTCTAACCGGAAAACCACTCCTTACTGAAATCATACGCATTTCTGGAATCATCAAAATTTGGGCGATTGTTACAGCGATTGGCGGGACCTTTGATGCTATTGATACGATTGAAAAAGGAATCTATGATGCTGGCACAAAAGACCTATTCAAACAAATCTTATTAATCGTTTCTGCTTTCGGAGGAGCTCATACAGGCATTACAATTATTAAGTGGATTACACAGGAGTATATATAAATGAGAATTCCACCATATTATAAAAATCAGGCTGTACAACGTTTTTTTGCCGGAATGGTTATCGGTGGAGTAATCAGTTGGTGTATTTTTGTCTTTATTTTCGGTGTATGGCAGGAACGATATAGCTCGGAAATTAAAACACAAAAAGCAACTATTGAGGATTTAGAAAGAGAGAAAAAAATATGGCAAGAGGAATTTGCTGCACAAAATAAAACGACCGAAGAAAAGCTGACAGTGGAGGATATCGTTGTAAAGATAAACAATACAGATAAAGAAAAATATGATATTAAACCCTTTAATGCCTTAGAAATGGAAGATGCCATTAAAGAAGATTTATCGACCATTATTGCAAAAGACCTCGATATGGTCTATAAAAGTCGCGCACTGTTAAAAAAGTCGATTGAAAACAAAGTAGTTGTTTCCGATAAAAAGCGTTATAAATTTAAAGTAACAGAGTTGATTATTTATACAACGGTTCATGTCGAATTAAGAGTCACCTTTGGCGATTAAAAAGAGGTGCAATCCATTATAACGTAACGGATTGCACCCTTTTTCTTTCTTGTTGAATAATTAAGCCATAAGAAAACTACCTTATTTACAAACTGCTTCTAAATCCTTCACTACTTTACAGGCATCCTCCCATTGATAAATGGTTGCGCCTGAGGCCATTGGATGTCCTCCACCATTATATTTTTTTGCAATTCCATTAATAACTGGTCCTTTTGAACGCAATCTTACACGAATTTGATCTGCTTCTTCAATAAAAAAGACCCATGCTTTTAAACCTTTTACACTCCCTAGACTGCTAACAAGTAACGATGCCTCTGCAGGAGTTGCCTGAAATTGAGCTAATATTTCCTTATTGAGCTTCATACTTGCTACTCCATTTGCATGAACTTGAAAATTTTGCAGAACATAGCCACTCAGCTTGACAATATGGGGATCGAGTTCATACATTTGGTCATACATTTCTGTGCGCGAAAAAGAATATTTGATTAATTCTCCGGCATAAAGAAATGTTTTTTCCGATGTACTTGGATATAGAAATCTCCCAGTATCTCCAACAATTCCCGCATATAGCAGCCTTGCAGCCTCATCACTCATCTTTAGCCCCTGATCTTCTCCAAACAAATAAAACTCATAGATCAACTCACTTGTCGAACTAGCTGCAGTCTCTACCCAAACTATATCGCCATATGCATCATCATTTGGATGATGGTCGATCTTTATTAGCATTTTCCCAGTCAGAAAGCGCTGGTCACATACTCTTTCTTGATTAGCTGTATCACATACAATGACCAGCGCATCAGCATAGGTGCTGTCATCAATGACATCGAGTCTTCGTAAAAAGTTTAAGGAAGCTTCTTCTTTTCCTACCGTATAGACGTTTTTATCGGGATAAGAAGTTTTTATAATTTCTGCTAATCCACCTTGCGATCCATATGCATCTGGATCTGGACGGACATGTCTATGAATAATGATAGTATTAAAGGCTCTTATCGCATCTAGTATTTTCTGTTTCATTTATTTCTCCTTTCATTAATGACGATCGATTAATTGACACATCATCATCGCTTTTCCAACAAGTACTCCGTGGTTAAAAACTTCTACATCGACTTTCCCAAATTTTCGTCCAACTTCTAAAATTTTGGGAACTATTTCAATAACACTATCCATTTGAACTGGCTTGATAAAATAGATGGTCATATTTTCGACAACTAAATCACCTTTTTTAAACCCTCTAAGTACTCTGTTCGCCGCTTCGGAAACAATCGTTGTAAACACCCCATAAGATATGGTCCCTAAGTGATTCGTCATCTGCGGAGTTACTTCACAGGAAAAGGCTGTTTCCCCTTTGTTTTTTCCTTTAGTCAACAAGACATGCTTTGTGACAATATCATCAATCGTTTCGCCAATTTGAGGCTGTCTTTGGTTCATTTGCAGCGCTTTTAATACATCTTGTCTACTAATAATCCCTTCTAGCTTGTTTGCTTCATCTACAACTGGCAAGACTTCAATTCCTTCCCATACCATCATATGCGAACAAGAAGCAACACTTGTTTTGCCACTAACCGTCATTGGGTGTTTTGTCATGACTTTATCGATCGTCATATCCATCGATTTTCCAATGATATCCTTTGATGTAATCATCCCTTGTACTTTTAAACTATGATCCACTACTGGGAACCGACCGTGTAACGTTTCTTTATTATATTTATGCCACAAAGCAACATCATCCGTTGTCTTTAAGTAAATCGTTTCTTTAAGCGGTGTTAAAATATCTTCTACTAAAACAATTTCTTTTTTTATGAGCTGATCATAGATTGCCCGGTTTATCATCGTTGCAACAGTAAATGTATCATAGCTTGTTGAAATAATCGGGAGCTGCAAATCGTCTGCTAAACGTTTCACATGTTCCTCTGTATCGAAGCCACCTGTAATTAAAACCGCAGCACCAGCTTTTAATACATGTTCATGTGCCCGCACACGGTTCCCTATAATCAAGAGATTTCCAGGACCTGTATAACGCATCATTGCATCTAATTTCATTGCCCCAATAACAAAACGATTTAAGGTTTTATGTAAACCAGCTCTCCCACCAAGAACTTGTCCATCCACAATATTAACTACTTCTGCATAGGTTAACTTCTCAATATTTTCTTTCTTCTTTCGTTCAATTCTAATTGTACCAACTCTTTCAATGGTACTTACATACCCTTTATTCTCTGCTTCTTTTATCGCTCTATAAGCTGTTCCTTCACTTACATTTAATGCTTTCGCAATTTGTCGAACAGAAATCTTTTCTCCTACTTGTAATTCATCAATATAATTTAATATTTGCTCATGTTTTGTAGCCAAATTACCACCCTCTTTTAAGAAAAGCACACTGCTTCTCGCAGACAAACTTAGAAAATTCTATTGGTTAAACTCTCTCGTTTGTTCTATGCGAAAACTGCCTGTACTAGACATTTTCATACCATTTATTTCTATTTATTACAATTTATCCATCTATGTTTCAATAGTTTTCGGCTAACTATTAATTTCTTTCATTTAAAGCTGCCTTCTTTAATATCTATGATTTCCCTAGGTAAAAAATCTATTGAAAAAAGCTTGTATATCTTTATTATAGAGTGAACTACTAGGGTATTCAATGAATTCTCTGTTAATCGCCATTAAAACATTCAGTCATTTTGTTTTTTGAGTGGAGTATGTCTTTTGTGGACATCTTTATTTCTTATTAAAATATTACATGCTAAAAGGGCTGGAAGAAAATAATTCCAGCCGTAAATAAATCGAACCACATTATACGGATATCGGCAATAAAGACCCGCATAATCATTTACCAGCATACGGACCCTTATTTATTGATAACGGGAGATAGATTTTCGTTTTAGTTCTATCTCTCTCCTCTTTTCATCTTATTGGTAATAATAGATTTTCTTCTTTTTCTGTGCTTTACTATAGGACCTTTTGGCTGGTCGTGGTTTTTTAGGGGTATATAGTAATGCAGTTAAATTTCCCGCTACTACCATTAAGGCAAAGGCTAGCCATGTAACCGAAAATATTCCTTCAGCCCCGTTACTGAAGGGAGAAAGTCTTGGCATTCCATAATATAAAAGGACACCACATAATAATATACATAGTAAATATCTATTCTTATTCATAGTCGCTAAAACCTCCTTGATACTATCCTATGCGGACAAGGACAAAAAAAGTATTTAAAAATTAGCTAAAGCATCTGATCACACAGAAAGTTTCGTAAGTCTAAATATTTACATACACGACTTATGTTGATAATCTTATAGGATAAGAATAATATTTAACTGGTCCTACAATATAAGGAAATGGAAAAAAGTATAGACTTGTTAAGAAACACTTGGAGGTAGGTTGAATTGAAAAAAAAAATAGCGTCTCTAGCAAATTGGATGAAGCAGGAAGAAATTGATTTCACTTTTTTAACTTCTACAGATAATATTTTCTATTTTAGCGGATTCTATAGTGATCCACATGAAAGATTATTGGCTTTGATTGTCTTCCCAGAAAACGATCCGATATTAGTTTGTCCTGCAATGGAAACAAATGATGCTAAAAATGCCGGGTGGAGCTATGATATCATCGGCTATAGTGATACAGAAAATCCATGGGAGGCTATTCAAAGTATGGTTCAAAGCCGTACAAACCGTACAACAAAAGTAGCTCTTGAAATAGATCACATGAATGTGGCAAGATATCAGGCACTTCAAACGTCATTTCCAAACATTGAAGGATATGTTTCAGCAGAAGAAAAAATTAATACTTTGCGCATGATAAAAACATCAGATGAATTAGCTAAGATAAAAGAAGCTTGTAAATGGGCTGATTTCGCTATAGAAGTAGGCTGTAATGAAATAGCAGAAGGCAAATCTGAAATGGAAATTCTAGCTGCAATTGAATATGAATTGAAGAAAAAAGGAATTGGTAAGATGTCCTTTTCAACCATGGTTTTAACTGGTGTGAACGGCGCTTCCCCTCATGGTAATCCAGGAGAGACAAAAATCAAAAAAGGAGACCTAGTATTATTTGACTTAGGGGTTGTTGTTGATGGATATTGTTCCGATATAACCAGAACAGTGGCATTTGGCGACATTAATGATAAGCAAAAGGATATTTATGATACAGTTTTAAAAGCTCAGCTTACAGCGATTAAAGCCTCTAAGCCAGGCGTTTCTTGTGCTACTGTTGATCTAGCTGCTCGAAACACAATAAGAGAAGCAGGTTATGGCGAGTTTTTCCCTCACCGTTTAGGGCATGGATTAGGGATTAGTGTTCATGAATTCCCTTCCTTAACTGAAACAAATTCCCTAGTTTTACAAGAAGGTATGGTATATACAATCGAGCCGGGAATTTATGTACCGAATGTTGCAGGAGTTCGGATAGAAGATGATGTTTATGTTACAAAAGATGGAGTGGAGATTTTAACTAAATTTCCGAAAGAGCTTCAAATTATTCAATAAATGGTAAACAAGAAAATCCGCCTGTTTTTTAATATCTGTCATGCGGATGTTAACCACAAACCTGTTTTCTAAATAACCCCAACGATAATTCGGAGTTTCCCCTAGCATCTCCGTATAATCGTTGGGGTTTATATGTGAATGAAATACTCATGCCCCCAAAAAAACGAATCTATTATCTTCTCTTTTAATGTACTTGCACCTAAATTTATATTTTACATAAGATACCTAAACTTAAAAAGGAATAAATGGGGGAGAAGAGAATGGTTAAATATGTAGATTATACAGATCCAAAAATCCAATACCATTTTGATGTAAATAAAAGTAATTTTTTCACAAGAGATAGTCATAACTATATTAATGTTTTAGGAGAACAACAGTTAAATTCGTTAGAGAATGTGTCATTGCTAGATATCTATTTAAGCAGAGATATTGTAGTTGAACCACATATTCACCAAAATGCGGCAGAGCTCGTATACTGCATTTCCGGTTCTGCTACTGTTTCACTATTAAATCCTTTTACAAAAAAAATCCTAAACTATACCATTACGCCTGGCCAAGTAGCTAATGTTCCCCAAGGCTGGTGGCATTATGAAATCGCAAATACAAATAAGACACATTTATTAGCTATATTCAATGCACCTACACCTGAAGCAATCTTTGGCTCTGATTTACTTCGTCTAACTCCTCCAGACTTAATGGCACATACTTATTCATTGGATCTTCATAAGTGGAAATCCACCATCTCTCCCATTAATAAAACAACAATTCTTGGCCCAGTGATTAGTAGAAATAGTTCTAGTCAAAATTATTATGCAGACGCCCCTTATCCTCAGCCTATCTACCAGCCTTACTACATTCCAAGAAATTACTAACAAGTTGAGTGCAGATGATGGATTAAAAATTAGGGCAGTTATTTATTTAAAAAGGACGATTTGTTTTGCAACAGTACTCACAGGCTGAATGGTATATATTGCTTTCCACCAGGAGAGCGTTGAGGGAGGTTCAGCCTCCTCCATTCAGCCGCAGGTCATAGTAACTTAAAACTAGTTTATCTTAAATGATAGGTGGAATTAGTTATTATTCGCCTATCATTTAAGGCTCAGGCTCTTCCTACAGTCTTTTTTGTTTAGTCCTTTATTTGTTTCTGCTCTTTATCCAAGAAGGCATCAACCGCACCGTCGTTATAGGATTCCATCACTTGGGCAGTTACTTCTTCGCTTCCTTTTTCATCAAATTGAAAATCATTCTGTATACTTTCATTTTGTTTGTGCATCTCTATTCCTTCCTTTCTTATTTTTCCCCCTATTATTTGATTGAAAAGTTAAACTTATGCATGAATTGGGTATATAATAGAAGTAGATAAACTTAAGGAGTGAATGCTTATGAACGTAAACTATCAAAACATTATTGTGGCAGTAGATGGTTCTGACGAGGCTGATAACGCTATAAAGAAAGCGATTTCAATCGCAAAAGAAAATAATGCTAGACTTGTCATTGCCCATGTTATTGATACGAGATCTTTTGCAACAGTAGCTGCGTACGATCAATCCATTGCAGCTAAATCAGATGAATTCGCAAATGAGCTCTTAGATAAATATATTGTTCAAGCAACTGCAGCAGGAATTGAGAATGTTGTAAAGGCAATTGAATTCGGTTCTCCAAGAGCAGTAGTTCCTCGAGAAATTGCGACAAAGTACAAAGCTGATTTAATTGTGTGTGGAGCGACAGGTTTAAATGCCGTTGAGAGATTTATTATCGGCAGTGTCTCTGAAGGAATTACCAGAAATGCTCCTTGTGATGTTTTAATTGTTAGAAGCAGTGATCAATAGAAATAAAAAGAAGAAAATTCTATTATTGAAAGCAGTGTTTGCAATCAAATAATAGAATTTTCTTCTTTTACTTCACTTCTTCTTTTTCCAAAACGCAAAGCTTTGCTTTTTCAATCGCCTGCTTTATTTGGGTAAATCCAGTTCCGCCAGCACTATTTCGTCTTTCAACTGCCGTTCTGGGATTCAATACATGGTAGATATCCTGTTCAAATAAGCTGCTCGCCGCTTGTAGTTCTGTAATACTTAAATCCTGCAAATAACATTTTTTATTCACACAGTATAGAACCAATTTCCCTACTACTTCATGTGCCTCTCTGAATGGCATCCCTTTTTCTGATAAATAATCAGCTAATTCTGTAGCATTAGAAAAGTCATTTTTCGTGGCATTTTCCATTCCTTGCTCATTAACCTTCATTGTTTGAATCATACCAGCAAAAATGCGCAAAGAGCCAACCACCGTTTTTACGGTATCAAACATCCCTTCTTTATCTTCCTGCATATCTTTATTGTATGCTAAAGGCAAACCTTTCAATACAGTTAACAAGCCCATTAAATTTCCATAAACCCGTCCGGTTTTTCCTCGGATTAATTCAGCCATATCTGGATTTTTCTTTTGGGGCATAATGCTGCTTCCCGTGGAAAAACTATCGTCTAATTCAATAAATTTAAATTCTTGAGAAGACCAAAGAATAATTTCTTCACTAAAGCGCGATAGATGCATCATTAAAATAGAACTAGTCGATAGAAATTCTAGAATAAAGTCACGATCGCTTACTGCATCCATACTATTTTCATAAATGGAATCAAAGCCAAGTAAGTCAGCACTATAGGAACGATCAATAGGAAAGGTTGTTCCTGCTAAAGCACCTGCACCTAGTGGTGATACATTAATTCTCGTTACATTTTCCTGATATCGCTGTTTGTCTCTTTCAAACATCCAGAAATACGCCATTAAATGATGCGCAAAAGAGATAGGCTGGGCACGCTGAAGATGTGTATAACCAGGCATTACTGTTTCAATATGATGCTCTGCCTTTTCCAGCAACGAGCTTTGCAGCTCATTCAATAATTGGATAATTTGTTTCACTTGTTTTCGCAGGTAAAGATGCATATCTGTTGCAACCTGATCATTTCTACTTCTACCAGTATGGAGCTTCCCACCTACAGGACCAATTAAATCCGTTAATTTACTTTCTAAATTAAGATGGATATCTTCTAGTTTTACAGAAAAAGATAATTCATCCTTTTCTGCTTGCTTTTTTAGAGTAAGTAATCCATTTTTGATTTTCTCTGCCTCTGCTACTGACAATATCCCTGTCTTAGAGAGCATTTCCACATGGGCAATGCTCCCTTCTATATCTTCTAACACTAGTTCTTGATCAAAGGAAATGGACGCCCCAAATTCATCTACCCATTCCTCGGCAGATTTTGTAAATCTGCCTCCCCATAACTTCTTCACACAGACACCTTCTTGTCGTTTTCCACAATGCTTTGAACCTTTGTAGGAAGTCCCCAAAGTTTAATGAAGCCAACCGCTGCTGCATGATCAAACTCATCGTCGGAAGTATACGTAGCAAGTTTTTCATCATATAAAGAATACGGTGATTTTCTTCCTTCTACAATCGCATGCCCTTTAAATAGTTTCACGCGAACCGTTCCTGTCACGTTTTTCTGGGTTTCTTGCAAGAAAGCTTGCAATGCTTTTGTAATTGGAGAGAACCAAAGTCCCTCATAAATAACTTCTGTGATTTTCTTTTCGATAACTGGTTTAAAATGAGCTACTTCTTTTACAAGCGTAATATCTTCTAATTCTTTATGTGCTTTCATCAATGTTAAAGCACCTGGACATTCATACACTTCTCTTGATTTAATTCCTACTAATCTATTTTCTACATGATCGATTCTACCCACACCATGTTTTCCAGCGATCTTATTTAACTCAAGAATTAGCGCAGATAAAGAATAAGTAATACCATCTATGCTGACAGGGACACCTTCCTTAAATTCAATTTCAATAATATCTGCTTGATCAGGAGCATTTTCGAGACTTACCGTTAAGTCATACGCTTCTTCTGGAGGGGCAGCCCAAGGATCTTCTAAAATTCCACATTCATTGCTTCTTCCCCATAGATTTTGGTCTATAGAAAATGGACTATCCAAGTTAACCGGGATGGGAATATTTTTTTCTTTTGCATAAGCAATTTCTTCTTCACGAGACCATCCCCACTCACGGACTGGTGCTAATACTTTTAAATTAGGATTTAATGCTTGGATAGATACTTCAAAACGCACTTGGTCATTTCCTTTTCCCGTACATCCATGTGCGACCGCAACAGCATTTTCTTTTTCTGCAACTTCTACTAATTTTTTGGAAATTAAAGGTCTTGATAATGCAGAAACAAGGGGATACTTTCCTTCATAAAGGGTATGTGCCTGCATAGCAGTAAGTGCAAAATCCTGTGCGAATTCTTCTTTTGCATCGATGACATAAGATTGAACTGCACCAACCGAAAGTGCTTTTTGTTGTATAAAGTTCAAATCCTTTCCTTCACCAACATCTAAGCAGCAAGCTACTACATCATAACCTTGATCCTGTAACCATTTTATTGCTACAGATGTATCTAATCCTCCTGAATATGCTAAGACTACTTTTGGATTTGCCATTACCTAATTCCTCCTATATGCGAATAAATATTCATTTATTTATATTTTTATTCAAAAAAAAACTATATGTATCACTTTAACAACTTTCCCTAATAATTTCAATAGAATTTTTATAAAAATTTAAATAATTTTATTTTTATACACACAAAAAGATAGGAAGTCTCAGTATACATCCTATTAATAAACTAATTATTTGTATCTATAAAAGTAAACTTAATCTTTTATGCATTATTTTATACATTTCATTAGTAGATAAATTCTATTTTTATATATAAAAATAGGTCAACCCTTTTCTTTACTTGAAAAGTTATTGACCTTTTTATTATTATTTATGCAATTCGCTGACAACATGACTTAATTCAGGAAGGATTAATTTGTTCATCGCAAGCCGTACAGCACCTGTAGATCCTGGAGTACAAAAAATGACCGTATTATTAATCGTTCCAGCAATCGCTCTTGATAATATAGCACTAGAGCCTATATCTTCTGTATAGCTTAACATTCGAAACAGTTCTCCAAATCCATCTAATTCTTTTGTTAGGAGAGGTTTAATGGCTTCGATGGTAATATCCCTGGGTGAAATTCCTGTCCCTCCATTTAAGAGAATACAATTAATTTCAGCTGATTGTACCCCCGTCATTATTTCGTGTACAATTTGTTCTTTCTCATCCCTTACGATGACATACTTTCGTATAGAATGGTTTTCCTGTTCTAACAGATCAATCATCAATTTACCGCTTTTATCATTTTCCTCAGATCTTGTATCACTAACGGTTATCACTTTACAGCCAACCTGTAAGTATTGATGCTTCGTATGGATTTGTTTATTCATATTCCCCACTCTTTCGCTCGTTTTCTTTCTCCACTGTAAAATATGCTTTATGTGCCTTATCCAATAATAACGAGGCTTTGTCGCGTGTAAATAAATGAAGACGATGCATTGGTCTTGTCATTGCAACATATAAAAGCTTTAAATCTATTTCTTCTTGGGAAAAAGACTCATTTAACGTAAAAAGAAGAACTGCGTCAAATTCCAGTCCCTTGGAAAGGTAGCTTGGTACAATAATTAAATATTTCTTTTCAAGCTCTTCATTTTCTTGAAGAAATTGGACATTAGGCACTTTTCTTTTTTGCATCTCTTTCAATATTGCTCTACATTCTTCCTCTGTTTTACCAATAATAGCAATGGAGTGATAACCGTCATTATGCAGTCGATCTGCTACTTGAATCATTCTGTCAATCAATTCTTGTTTTTGCTCATATAAATGAACAGTCGGTTTTTCTCCATGGCGGACAACTGGTTTCACTTTGGGCAAATCTTCATTGACTAAATGCAAAATTTCATTTGCCAAAAACATAATTTCAATCGTAGTCCGGTAGCTTTTTTGCAAGGTCATATAATTCGCGCGCGGAAAAATAGTTTGCCGTAATGTCTGCCAGTTCTGTAATCCCCGATAGGAGTGAATCCCTTGTGCTAAATCTCCAACAAGGGTAAACATATCTGTTTCTAGTCCTGCTTTTAAGGCATATAGCTGAAATTCGCTATAATCCTGCACTTCATCAATGACAATATTCTTCGCTCGATATTCTTTATCTATGCCAAATATTTTATACTGCAAATAAAATAATGCCCCTAAGTCCTCGATTTCCACTTTCTTTTGTTTTAATATCTTTCGCTGGAAGGCAATCAAATAATCTAATTGCTTTTCTGTTAGCGAATCTTCCGTATATTTTCTAAGGAGCTCCTTATCCGCAAATAATCTGGAATAATACTCATATAAATCGGTTGTCTCCATTGTCTTCATATATCTTCTAACAGCAGTTGAAGCTTCTTTCTTTACAGTTGCTATTCTTTCTGCCTTCGTGTCTAGAAAATAGACAACTTTCTCTTTCCGCTTTGAATCTTCTTTTATCTTTAAGGCACGATCTAATGCATCTTCATACTTATCTTCCAACTTACTTAAAATTATTTTCTTTTTCCGTTTTAAATCAGCTTGTAAGATTCCCTTTATTTTCTCCTTCCGTTTGATTAAGGGAAGATAATCGTATTCCTTCTTAAATAAACGCTCCAGTTTCTTTGCTCCATATAACGGGAATTTTTCTACCCGAAAATCTTCTTTTGGACTCATTTCATTACATATATCCACTAAATATTTATCCATTACCTTTTTATATTCTAAAGATCCTTTATAACGGGAAAGCCACTTAACCAGTTCTTCTTGTTTGTTCTTATGATTTATAAATGTTAGTAATTTCTTATTTGACTGAATTACTTTCATTTTCTTTCCAATGCATAGTAAAACATAATCTAGGAATGTCGTTTGACGAATCTTCTCTACTCCCAAATCAGGCAGCGCTTGTGCAATATAACCGATAAACATATTATTAGGCGCAATAATCATTAATTGCTCAGGCTGAAAATATTTTGCATAGTTATAGATAAAATAGGATATTCGGTGTAAAGCAATTGTGGTCTTTACACTTCCGGCCGCTCCTTGGACAATGATTGGCCGATTTAGATCTGCTCGAATTATTTCATTTTGTTCAGCTTGAATAGTTGAAATGATCTCTGTTAGTCGCTGGTCTGCTTTTCCAGCAAGAGATTGCTGCAATAATTCATCTGTTGTAGTTAAATCAATATCCTGATAATGAAGGAGCTCTCCTTTTTCAATTTTAAATTGTCTTTTTAATGATAAATGCCCTTCAATCGTTTCTTCATTCACTTCGTATGAAACTTCGCCCAATCGTCCATCGTAATAGACATTTGCAATTGGTGAACGCCAGTCTACAATTATTGGTTTTTGTGTGTCCTTTTCAAAAAGCGAAGTTTTTCCTAAATAATAGACATTCTTTTGGGATTTCCCTTTCATTTGATAATCAATCCGCGCAAAATAGGGAGTATCTAAAATACGTTTTAAAATACTTAACTCGGTTGTTGCAAGCTGTAAAAACTTACTATTCGTTAAATAGTTGATATAACTCAAACTACTGTCAAGCGCCTCTTCATTGCTTATGGATTCTCGCACATTTTCCTGTAATGTCCCTTGATTGATCTGCGCCTCCTGCAAAACAATATTCATATAATTTTTCGTATATTCAAGTCTTTTCCTTTCCTGTTCCCATTCGTCTAATGAAAAGTCTTCCATAGTTTCCCCTTTCTCCATTTATAAGAAAACTTCCATCCGCACCTTTTTTGGTCCCGGTTGCTACACTTATCTTAAAGACGGATAAATTCCATCTCGTTTACTTAGTAAATAGCTTTTTTGATAAAAATGATGTGCCAATTCCGTCATCTCTTTCGTAAAATGGTAATTCGCCGCTGCTCCTATTATGGTACCAGCCATACTCGATTTCCTTTTAAAAAATAAGATAAATGAAAGCTTTATCAGCTCATTTAATAAAGAATGCAGCATCTTTTCCTGAACTATTTCATCCTTTCCATCATAAAAGAAACCTTGCTGTTCTTGCTCTAATTCATCCATTAGCTCATTCCATGCTTCTTTTCGCTGCTCATGCGGCAAACATCCTGCACAGAAAACTTTCAATGCCGTCATGATTTCATTGGGACTATCAGCTGGTCTTCCATATAGCGAAGCAAGAACCTGAACGGATCGAAGATTAATAATAAGCATCGAGAGAAAATCGCCCATGAAAAAACCAGTATGCTTCGAAGCCAAAGCCCCTTGGACCGAGGCAAGCATCCTGTAATGAGCCATTAGTTTTTCTGCAATGGATTGTAATTGGTCTATACTCAATTTTGTCATATCTCTTAAAGTGAAGATGGATTCATTATGTACTCTTGCCTGCTGCATAATTTTTTGGGCGGTGTTTCGTTGAAATGTGGAATTAATTAAGATGGCATGAAGATGGAATAAGATATTATTAAATGATCGTACAATTTTTTGTTTTTGCCATTCAGGTAAATAGGATAAGCCAGTATCTATGTAATCAGAATAAAGATGGAGAATTTTGATGGATCGTTCACTTTTCCGTTCATTTTCCCATTGCTCTAATTTATCCAAATAATAAGCTTCAGCTTTTGTAAGCATTTAATCCCCCCCTAAATAATAAGAATCATTCCTTATTTTACTAAAAGAAGCCAATAAAAGACAATATATTTATCCATTCAAGTAGTATTCCTTTTTTTATAGGAAAAAGACAATCTTTCTCGTACATTATGCTACGAAAAAGATTGTCTTCTAATTTTTCATCCTAGACCTTTGTACGCTTAACTTAAATACCAGCTAATCTACAAACGTCTCTTGCAATCATTACTTCTTCATTTGTTGGGATTACCATTACTTTTACTGGAGAATGTGGATAGTTAATGAATGACTCTTCACCAGAGATTTTATTCAATGTTGGATCCCAATAAACTCCCATAAATTCAAGCCCTTGAAGAACTCTAGCACGAACAATTTCACTGTTCTCACCAATACCAGCAGTAAAAATAATTGCGTCTACACCGTTCATTCCAGATGCATATGATCCAATGTATTTATGGATGTTATCTGCAAAAATTCTCAATGCAAGTTCCGCACGATCGTTGCCTTCTTTTGCTTGCTCTGTAATATCACGTAAATCACTGGAGAAACCAGAGATTCCTAAAAGACCACTCTTCTTATTTAATACTTGTAATACTTCATCAGCAGATTGATCTGTTTTTTCCATGATAAATGGAATTAACGCAGGGTCAATATTACCAGAACGAGTTCCCATTGTAACACCTGCAAGAGGAGTGAATCCCATTGAAGTATCAACAGACTTTCCACCTTCAATAGCTGCGATACTAGCACCATTTCCTAGGTGACATGAAATTAAGCGTAATTGGTCAATAGGACGGCCTAATAATTCAGCAGCACGTTGAGACACGTATTTATGGCTTGTACCATGGAAACCATATTTACGAATTCCATATTGCTCATAATATTCATATGGAAGGCTGTATAAATAAGATTTTTCCGGCATTGTTTGATGGAAAGCTGTATCAAATACAGCTACAGCCGGAACATTTGGCAATACATGTTGGAATGCACGAATACCAGTTAAGTTAGCTGGATTGTGTAAAGGTGCTAATTCAGATAAAGTATCAATTTTACCAATTACATCATCTGTAATTACTGCAGAATCAGCAAATTCTTCTCCGCCGTGAACAACACGATGGCCAATTCCTTCGATTTCATCTAAAGATGCGATAATGCCTAATTCTGTTAATTTGCCTAAAAGAATCTTAACAGCGACATCATGATCAGGAATTTCTGTAACTTCCTTGATTTTTTCTCCGTTGACAGAGATATTAAATACAGCATCAGTTAATCCAATGCGCTCTATTAAACCTTTTGTAATTACTTCTTCACTTGGCATTTCGAACAATTGAAACTTTAGTGAAGAACTACCAGCATTAATCGCAATTATTTTTGCCATAAAATGATTTACTCCCCTTTTGTATAACAACTTTTTATTTACTTTGCCTGACATTGAACAGATCGAATCATACAACAGACAAGATTTACTTCTTTCAGTTTTTCATTAAAACATTCTACTAGAAACATTTCAAGCACATTATGCCCAGTTATTCATTTTTTTTTAGATTTTCGTCGATTTTTCGAAAAAAAGACAAATTTGCGCCGATTATCTTCTATATAATAAAAGGAAACTGTCTTATAACACTTAACGTAATTTAAATTATTATCCTTACTTATTTGCTTGTATCCATGTGTCCAATTCACTTAAAACTTGTTCCATTGCACGCATATTAGAGAAGCTTGGAACTTTTGCAAGTAAAACTTGCTTTGGTGCTACTATATTATTCCCCTTTTTCTGTAGAATCAATATACTTTTTGCGGACTGTTTATTTTTGAAAAGCGTTTCCGGCAATTGCATTATTGCTTGTATGTGTACTTCTTCTTTTATATAGTCATGAAGTTTAGCCGCTTGCTCTGACTCAAATAAGTTATTAGGAATAACAAAGAAAGCATAGCCCCCAGGCTTAACATAATTTATACTTTGTTCGATGAACAAATGATGTGCATATGTATGCCCATCTTCCGCTTTCACTTTAAATTCATTCGCACGAATATCGTTCGGATAATACCCTACTGGTAAATCACTTACGACAACGTCGACTGGATCAATAAACAAATGCTCTAAGCTATCTTGGTTAAAAAATTCAATCGGTTGTTCCTGAAGATTCGCATTTACTAATGCTAACTGTAAAAGCAAGTCATCAATATCAACACCGTAGGCTGCAATATTCTTACCGACTTGATGGTTCATCACAGTTGTTAATAGATTGCCTGTCCCAACTGCCAAATCTAATAACCGAAGCTCTTCACTCGTATAAAACTTTTGTACTAAATAACCAAAGAGGATTCCAATTGAATCTGGTGTCATTTGATGATTAGGCTGTGTATTTTCTTTCATTCCTTTTAAAATGACTAATTGAAATGCTTTACGAATTTCCTCTTTTGAATATTTAGCCAAGTGAATCGTTTCATATGATTTTTTTAATCTTTTTTTACTTAATTCACTTAACTCTTCCTGTAAAATCGCTTCTTGAAAAATATTCTCTCCTGTTAAAGCTAAAGATTCTAAATACGTATATTCTAGTTCTTCTTGTATAATCAATGCTGTTTCATTAAAAACTGTAAATAATTCTTCTACTGGAGAAATGTTCATGTTATCACCTAATTATTATAGATTTCTTATAAAATAAACCAAATAAAAAGAGTCTGTCCCTTTTAAAAGGCCAAACTCTAGCTTATCATACGGTTAAGAAATTAACCAGATAATCGATTGTATTATCTGCCGTTCGGCAAATTAATTAGCTTCTTTTACTGCTGCGATTGCTGCCTCATAATTTGGATGATTGCTTCCTTCACTTACATATTCTACGTATGTTACCGTATCATTAGCATCTACTACGAAAACAGCACGTGCTAATAATCGCAATTCTTTCATCACAACACCATATGCTTCCCCGAAAGACAAGTCTCTATGGTCTGATACGGTAATAACATTTTCCAACCCACTTGCTGCACACCATCTTCTTTGCGCAAAAGGTAAATCGACACTTACTGTTATTACTTCCACATTTTCAAGCTTGGAAGCTTCTTCATTAAATTTTCTTGTTTGCGCATCGCACACACCTGTATCAACAGAAGGAACTACACTAAAAAGACGAATCTTTCCTTTTGAGCTAGCTAAAGTCACTTCTGACATATCATTCGCTAATACAGTAAATTCGGGAGCTTTGTCTCCAACTTTAATTTCGTTCCCAATCAGTGTGACTGGATTATGTTTAAATGTTACATTTGCCATTTGTCTCTCCTCCATATTCATATGTAATTACTATCATCATATCGATAGTTGCTACTATTTGCAAAAAATACGAACTGTTTAAGGATATTTACAGGCAAAGTGAAACGAGCTCACCGATTCTTGTGAACTCGTTTTGCTAACAATTAAATTCGCAGTTTGCTGAACATTAAAATTCAATATCTTCTTTTTGTTGCTGTGATTGTCCTTCACTACTGTTGGAATTAGAAGATAAATCTTTCTTGGCAAACATTTGCTGAATTTTATCAACAGCTTGTGGAGCAATATCCAAGATTTTTTCATAAAGATGGGTACTTTCATCTAAGTGGACCATTTTTACTCCTTGAGCATTTACAATTAAAAATGCAATTGGTGTAATACTAACTCCACCACCGCTACCTCCACCAAAAGGATGCTTTGTTAAAGAATCATTTAATGAATGATTCTCTAACGTAAATTCGCTCCCTCCGGCCGCAAATCCAAATCCAACTTTAGAAACAGTTAAAATAACGCTGCCATCTGGTGTTTCGACAGGATCGCCAATAATCGTATTGACATCAATCATTTCTTTTAAATTTTCCATCGCAGTTGTCATTAAGCCTTGAATCGGATGATCTGACATTTTCCTATTCCTCCATTGTCTATTGTTTACTTTGGATAGACGTTTCATTTGTTTTAAAATTAGGGAAACCATCTTTCCAATATTTCACCAGTTTAATTCCTGCCATCATAGCATGCCCTAACCGAAATTGAATCATACAAGAAAATAATGTTTCAGAGGCAACTCCCTGAAATTGAGGATAGATATTTATTTTCGGCATATCACGCAGCTTCATATAATTACTCATCATTCCGATGATACTGCCTTTTACTGCCCAAATTGCACCCGAAACCATCCCTGTATGCGCCGCATCTCCTAGGCCCACAATGGAGCTCCATTCTATATTCTTTATTGTTAGTTTTGCTAAAAACGCTCTTACTATGCGGTGAAAATGAACAACATGATTTAATAACTCTTGGGAATTTGATAAAAAATTTAATAAATCTGAGCCAGAAAATTGTTTCGTATCCTCCATTGTCTCTTTTTTGCCTGTTATTTCTGTTTCTTCTTCTATTACTAATGAAGGAGAGTCCTCATCTATTTTGATTAGTGGTATCGTCTTCTTATACCGAATAATTCCAAATAACGCACGAACTTCTATTTTTAAATCATCGTTATCTTTCTTATGGTAATAGCGGATATGTATCGTTAATTTAAAAAAACATAAAGATAGTAGAAGTAATAAAAAAGCACCAATAATAATAGCTAGAATGAAAAGAACTTTCATTTTGGCAACACTTCCCTTCAGCTTATTATTATTGGATAAAGCAGCCAAAATTAAACATGCTAGGTCTGCAGTTAATTACCAGAAAGCGTGTTTCACAAAATCAATAAAAAAACCCAAACGATTATACGAAAATTACCATTTCCGTATAATTGTTCGGGTCTATATTCGTTAAAATACTGCAATCCTCGTCTCATTTTTGTTATCGGTCATGTACTACTGCCGTATCAGCAAATATATCATGAAGTCCTTGTTTCTTTGGTAAGAAGGCAACTAATGCATATAAAATGAAAAAGCTGCTAGAGATAAATCGACCTATCCACTCACGGAAAAGAATAGTATCCCATGTTAGTTTTTCTTTGTTTATCGGTACAACTTTTAATCCAAAAATCATTTTCCCTAATGTTTGTTTCAAAAACTTTGTCATTAACACAAAATATAAATAAAACGTAATAGCTGTACAAATGTTTACTGTTGAGAAAATCCCTGATTCGTATAACGGGATATCGGCTATTCGTAAAATCGGATAGATTAGAATTCGATTGACACTTGAAACAATAATTAAATCTGCTAGATATGCCCAAAAGCGCATCCAGAATCCTGCATACACATAAGGAGCTTCCCCCAATGGCAACTTCTTTTCTTTTGGTACATTTGGTGTCTGCTCATCCCTATCTACTGTTTCCTTATATGAAATAGTAGATTCTGACACTGTTTCTCCCTTTAAAGAAGTTTCAGTTTCCAACTTTTCATGTTCATTACTCAATTAGTTCCCCTCCTATTCTGCATATAAATACATTAGTCGAGGCGAGTTAGCATTTGTAACGATTTTTAATATATTTGCTAATTCTTTATCCTCACTTGTTATTAATTTTTTCGCAGTCATGCCAAACAAGGAACCAAAGCCAGTATTGTCCGTATACTTAACAACCGCAGCATCATTTAATTGATAGTCTGCTTTCATCTTTTCTACCACATCATCAAAATAACCAAAATCATCAATTAAATTTAATTCCTTCGCTTGTCTTCCATCATAGATACGACCATCTGCGATTTTCTTCACTTCTGCCTCTTTCATACCTCGTCCATCTGCGATGACTTTAACGAAACCAGCATATGAATTATCAATTAATCGTTGTAAAATGTCTCTTTCTTCCTCTGTCATTTCTCTAGTAGAACTCATAATATCCTTGTATTTACCACTTTTAATTGTAACAAATTCAACACCATACTTTTCAGCTAGACCTTCAAAATTATATCCACTCATAATAACACCAAGCGAACCAGTTAATGTTTCAGGACTTGCAAAAATTTTATCAGCAGGGGCTGAAATATAATAACCTCCAGAAGCTGCCATTGATCCCATTGAGACATAAACAGGTATTTTAGCTTCCTTTTGAATTTCCACTATTTTATCGTGAATCTGCGCACTTTCCACTACTCCTCCACCTGGAGAGTTCACTTTCAAAATAACCCCTTTTACACTTGGATCTTCTTTTATGTAATCCAGCTTTTCCATAAAGGAAGTATGGTTATATCCAGCTGCTGAAAAAAGAGAATCCGCATCACCAGTATCCTGTATCGTTCCAGACACTTCTAAAACTGCTATTTTATTAGCGATATTTCCATCCTCTATGTATTCTTCTACATAAGGCGCTTTACCTTCACCTAGAAATTGTCCAAATAACTCTTCCACATCGGTTGTAAATGCTATTGATACCAAACTAGTAATAATGGAGAAGGCAAAAATAACACCTGCTATGCCTAAAGCTGCCCAACGTTTTCCATTCATTCACTCAAAACCCCCTAATATTCGTTCTCTTTCCTTTACGTTCTACCAAGAAAAATGTTTCAGAAAAATGCATAATTCCAACTATAGTATTTTATTATTTTTCTCTTATGCTATTCCTTTAGCTTCTTCTTTCTTTTTTGCTGAAGAAAATAGCTTTGTTCGTGAAAGAGAATAAATCGTTAATGCAGACCAAATAAATATAAATGCTAATAAGTGTGCCGTTGTAAATGGTTCGTGATAGACAAATACACCAAGAATTAATGTTAATGTAGGTGTTAAGTATTGTATGAATCCTAGCATGGATAAAGGAATCCGCTGCGCTCCCTTAGCGAAAAATAATAACGGAACAGCTGTCAACACGCCTGATATAATTAACAAAAAGTCTAAACTGGTTGAAACAGCCAAAAAGGCATGATTCCCTTTTGCAAATAAATAACCGATATAAAGGAGCGCAAATGGGGTAATAAACATGGTTTCCAATGTTAATCCTACATCGGAATCAACTTTGATTAATTTTTTTGCCAAGCCATATAAACCAAATGTCATTGCTAAAGATATTGCTATCCAAGGAAAGGCTCCATGGGCGAATGTAATAATACAAACTCCGATTGCAGCTAATAGTACGGATACATACTGGATCTTCGATAATTTTTCTTTCATCACAAAAATGCCTAATAATACACTTACTAATGGATTTATATAATACCCAAGACTCGTTTCGATTATTTTGTTGGCATTTACCGCCCAAATATAGATAAACCAGTTACAACTAACTAGCACAGAAGCTATAAATAGCATAATCGCCTGTTTTTTTTGATACTTAAATGATCGTAGTGTTTGAAAAAACAATGTCCATTTCCGTGTAATAGTAAGTAAAATACACATAAAAATAAACGACCAAAATATTCTATTTGCAAGAATTTCATCTGCTCCTACTCCTTGCAGATGTTTCCAATATATCGGAAACAGCCCCCATATTAAATAGGAAATCCCCGCAAAGATGACCCCAATCCGAACATTATTTTTCTCCATTTTTCATCGCTTCTTTCTATAATCGAAATATTCCATATTATATACATTTTTTTGGAGGTTGACAATCAATCTTTTTTAGAAATCTTTGTAATGGATTAACTTCCTCTGTTAAATACGTTCGTACATTATTTCATTTCCAACAATAGTTTTCGTTACTTCGATTTGCTCTATTTCATGTGAGTTCACGTGAAATATATCCATATTTAAAATCGTAAAATCCGCTACATACCCTTTCTCAATCTTCCCCCGATCCTCTTCATGACAAATAGCATAGGCACTCCCTTTTGTATACAGGCAAACTGCTTCATAAATCGTCAAAGCCTCTCCGGGAATATATCCTTTTCCTTGTTTATCCTCTTGGTTAGATCTTGTCACTGCTGCTTGAATTCCTACTAAAGGATTCACATTTTCAATTGGAGCATCTGAACCACCTGCACAATGCAATCCTTCTTCTAATAATGTTTTCCAAGCATAACAGTATGCTAAATTTTCCTCTCCCAGTCTATCGATAACCCATGGGAAATCGGAAGCTACAAAGCTAGGCTGGATATCTAATATTAAAGGTAATCCCTTCATACGTTCGATTAAATCCTTGCGCAGCATGGTTGCATGGATAAGACGATCTCTCCCAGACCCTTGCAAGGGATACTTTTCAATAGCATTCAACACCATCTCAAAGGCAGCATCCCCAATGGCATGTACAGCAATCGGATTTTCTTTTTCTCTTGCCTTTGCTACTAGGTCATCTAACGTTTCTTGGGTAAAAATACTTACTCCATTTGTCGAAGGATCATCATGATACGGTCTACTTAAAAAGGCGGTTCTTCCTCCGAAAGCGCCATCTGCAAATATTTTCATGCTACCAAACTCTACCCATTCGGAACCACCTAAGTATTTCCCACCATCTTCTTTCATCTCTTCAAACACTTCATGGTGCACAAGCAGATGAGCTCTAAATAGATTGCCCTCTTCTTCTATTACTTTTTTAAAGGACTGATATGTTCCTTTATATCCATGATAGTAATTTAAGTCTTCTGTATGAGCTCCAGTAAGGCCTAATCGGTAAGCATCTTTAATTCCTGCTCGTAATGCATTCTCCACATATTCGTCTGTTACTTTTGGTAGAACACTTGTGATTAATTCTTGAGCTTGATCTTTAAATACGCCATTAAGGTTGCCTAATTCATCCTTCTCGATAACTCCACCAAATGGAACTGGTGTATCATTTGTAATATTGGCAATCTTCAAAGCATATGAATTCACCGCAATCGCATGCTTGCATATTCGGTTAAGGAGAACGGGATGATTGGGAACATGTTGATCAATGTCCTTAGCTGTCAGGACTTTCTGTTCAGGCCACATGTTTTCGTTCCAACCATCTCCGATAACCCATTCGCCTTCTTTAATATCCTTTGCATAACTAGCTAGCATTTGTAAAGCTTCCTCTTTCGAGGTGCAAGCAGATAAATTTAGTCTTAAAAGTTTTTCTCCGTGACCAATTAAATGCATATGACTATCAACAAAACCTGGTAGAAGCACATCACCTTTTAAGTCTATTTCTTCCTCTATGCTTTCTCCATGTTTTTCTAACAAATATTCCTTATCACCATAGTCTACTATATATTGTCCATCTGTTAAAATAGCTTCTACCAGATCTCCTTCTTCTTTAAGTGTATATATTTTCCCACCATAAATAAGTTTTCTCACGTCAATCCCTCCCCATTTTCACTTTTCTTTTTACAAAAAGGACACTCTTAAAAGTGCCCTTTTTGTCTCCCTGCTTCAATTCAATATACTGTTTTAGTACTTTCTATTTTTTTCATTCTCTCTTAATTCAACTCGTCTAATTTTACCTGAAGTTGTTTTTGGCAGCTCATTCATAAATTCTATTTTACGAGGATATTTATAAGGAGCCGTTAATTTCTTGACATGGGATTGCAGCTCTTTCGTTAATTCCTCGTTTCCTTCCATTCCATCTCTAAGAACGACAAATGCCTTCACAACATTCCCTCTTATTGGATCTGGACTTGCTACGACCGCACATTCTTTCACCGCTTTATGTTTAACAAGAGCATCTTCCACTTCAAATGGTCCAATCGTATAGCCAGAACTGATAATAATATCATCTCTTCTACCTTCGAACCAATAATAACCATCTTCATCTTTTCTCGCACGATCCCCTGTGACGTAATACTCCCCGCGAAATTGATTTTGTGTTCTTTCTGGTTCTTTTAAATATTCCTTAAACAACGCTGGCGTATCTTTGTGAACTGCTATATCTCCAACTTCACCAACTGAACAAATTTCACCATCTTCATTGATGATTTCCACCAAATTTCCTGGTGTTGGTTTTCCCATGGAGCCAGGTCTTAATTCGACTCCTTTTGTTATCCCAACTAATAATGTATTTTCTGTTTGTCCATATCCATCACGTACATCTAGGTGGAAATGTTCTTTAAATACATCAATTACTTCCCTGTTTAATGGTTCGCCAGCAGAAACAGCACTTCGTAATTGGTTTAATTGATACTTATGAATATCCTCCACTTTCGCCATTAGACGATACTCTGTTGGTGTACAACAGAAAACATTCACTTCATATTTCTCCAAAAGTTGTAAATATTTTTCTGGATTAAATCGTCCATGATAAACAAGTCCAATTGCTCCAGATCCTAATACTGATAATAAAGGACTCCATACCCATTTTTGCCATCCAGGTCCTGCTGTTGCCCACACTAAATCTCCTTCTTCAATACAGAGCCAATTTGGAGCAGCTGTTCTTAGATGAGCATATGCCCATCCATGCGTATGTACAACACCTTTTGGATTCCCCGTTGTTCCTGAAGTATAGGAAATAAAAGCCGTATCTGTTTTCAATGTAGGAGCTAACTGCAGCTCGTCAGAAACATCTTCTGCTCTTGCATCTAAATGCATCCAGCCTTCTTTTCCTTCTCCCAGCACAAAGCGTTTAATCATATGTATATCTTCTACTAGTTCTAATTCGCCTATGAAAGGATAATAACTAACAACTGCTTTTACGTCTCCATGCTTGATCCGGTATTGCAAATCTTTGGCCCGCAGCATTTCAGAACTTGGTAAAATCGTTAACCCTAGTTTTAAAGCTGCTAAATATACTTGATATGCTTCTATTATTCGTGGAACAATAACAAGCACGACATCTCCTTTTTGTAACCCTTCATCCTTAAATACATTTCCTATTCTATTTGCTGCTTTCATTAAAGAGGAATATGTAACTTCTTTTGTTTCGCCTTCTTCGTTCTCCCATTTCAACGCTAGCCTATCTGGATTCTGGGCAAATTTCTCAATCTCCGAAACAAAATTATATTGTTTGGGAGCTATTAAATCTTCCGTCTTCATAACCTATTCCTCCTGATTCTAATTGTAAATACTTAACCCATTATACTACCCCATTTGTATTTTTTAAATTATTTAAATTTCAAAGCACTAGGAATTTGATAGTTTTTCAAAGAATTACTCTAAAATCTACATGAAAGTTCAATAGAAACTCACTCTGCAAAATGATAAAGTGTTTCTTTTTATAAAAATATCGTAAAGAAAAGAGCAAGGCATAACACCTTGCTCTTTGTAGCCATTTTATTCAATTATTTAGAGAAACCGCCGCCTAATTGTTGCTCAGCCATTTGAACTAAACGTTTAGTGATTTCACCACCAACTGAACCGTTAGCGCGAGAAGTTGTTTCAGCACCTAAGTTTACACCAAACTCAGTAGCGATTTCATATTTCATTTGATCTAGAGCTTGAGAAACTCCAGGTACTAATAATTGATTTGAATTGTTGCTGCTTGCCATGTGTATCACCTCCTTGTGATAATAGAATGTGTAATACACATGGCATTCATTCGTTTTAATTACTGGTAATTCTTCACAAAAATATTGGGGATTTTTGTTAGCAAAAGTTATGATGCTCCACTTAGAAAAGGGAATCCATTTCTGTGTTTATTTTATTTTCTTCTCTTTTCAGGATTATCGTTTCCACATTTTTGACTGCTTCTTCAATCAAAGGCTCAAAATCAGTAAAGCTTTCGTAATACTGTATTTTTTCCTTTTTCGGTTTTGTTTTTGGAGAAGAAGGTACAAATACTGTACAACAATCCTCATATGGACGAATGGAGATATCATGGGTATCAATTTTCTTTGCCCATTCAATAATTTCCTTTTTATCTGTTGTTATTAAAGGTCTTAAAATAGGAGTATTTGTCACGTCATTGATTGCATACATACTTTCTAACGTTTGGCTCGCCACTTGACCTAAGCTCTCACCCGTAATGATAGCTAGTGCTTCTTGTCTTTTCCGAATTTCGTCTGTGATTCTTAACATAATTCTTCGTGTTGCAGTCATCGTATAGTTCTCTGGAATTTGTTTATGAATCAACTGCTGGATTGTCGTAAATGGAACAATATGCAAGACAAAATGTCCGTTAAAACGAGCCAGTTTCTCCGAAATATCAATTACCTTTTGTTTAGCTCTTTCACTAGTAAATGGCGGACTAAAGAAATGTACTCCCTCTACTTCTAATCCCCTTTTCATGGACAAGTATCCAGCTACCGGACTATCCAATCCTCCAGATAACATCAACATCGCTTTTCCACTTGTTCCTGAAGGTAATCCTCCTGCTCCTGCTATATTTTCACAGGAAAGATAGATCGCTTCTGTTCTGACTTCAATTTGGACATTTATATCAGGGTTTTTAACATCTACTTTTAAACCAAGGATATTTTTTAATAAATGACCACCAATCGCCTGATTTATTTCATTAGTATCAAGTTCAAACCCTTTGTCTGCACGTCGAGCACTTATTTTAAAAGTAGATCCTTCCTCATATAAAGAAGTAACAATATCTAAAGCAGCCGCTTTGATTATTTCGATATCTCTTTCTAGCTTTATTGCAGGACTAAAAGATTGAATGCCAAAGATATTTTTAAGAACTTTGGAAATCTCCTCCACATCTTCCCCATTTAATAATACATACATTCTTTCTCTTTTTGCTTCAATAGACACAGCTGGAAACGCCTCTAAAGCCTTGGCGATTGTCCGTCTTAATTTATCTACAAATTGTTTTCTATTTCTTCCCTTTGTTGATAGTTCCCCATAGCGTATTAAAATACGATCATATTTCATTTCATTACACCTCTCAACCATTCTTTGATATCTTGTATAGCAGCCACTACTTTTTCCATTTCTTCCATTGTGTTTGCATACGAAAAACTAATTCGAAAAGAGCTTTCAGCAATTTGTTCGGATACACCCATACCTAATAATGTCTTACTAACTTTATTAGTTTTGGAGGAACATGCACTCGTTGTAGAAATATAAATATCACGTTCTTCTAACGCATGAACAAATACCTCTGCTTTTATTCCTTCAATAGAGAAATTAAGAATATGGGGCACACTTTTTCCTAGAGCTGGCGAATGGATAGAGACACCATCTATTCTAGCTAGCTGTTCACGCAAATAAAGATTTATCTGTGTTAGGACAGACATTTTCTTTTTTTGATTTTGTAGCTGCATTCGTAATGCCTTGGCAGTTGCTACTGCTCCAGCTACATTCTCGGTCCCACTTCTAAAAGCATTTTCTTGACCACCACCTGCTAATAGCGGTTGAATCCTTTTACCTTCTTTTATATATAGAACGCCATTTCCTTTAAGTCCATGAAATTTATGAGCTGAAATCGTATAAGCGTCTATATTTGCTTTCTTTAAAGAAATTGGCTGCTTTCCAATTCCTTGAACGCCATCCACATGAAAAAAAACATGCGGATAATTAGATAAAAACCTGCCTATTTCTTCAATCGGCTGAATTGAACCTACTTCATTATTAACATGCATCACCGAGACAAGGATGGTTTCTTTACGAATCTGTTTGATTATATCCTCTGCAGAAACTTGTCCATATTCATTAACGGGTACATACGTAATAGTAAATCCATCTTCTTCTAATTGTTCCATTACCTTGTGAATAGAATCATGTTCAATAGTTGTCGTTATTATATGATTTCCTTTTCCTTTAAATGTACGCGCTATCCCTTTTAAAACAGTATTATTCCCTTCCGTTCCTCCTGAAGTAAAAAATATTTCATTACTTTTTACTTCTAAGAGCTCAGCAATTTGTTCCCTTGCCTGTATTAGTAATTTCTCCGCTTCCATTCCTATCCCATGGATCGAGGATGGATTCCCAAAATACTTTTGAGATACAGTAGTATATGCATCAAGAACTTCTGAAAAAGGTTTAGTTGTAGCACTATTATCTATATAGATCATTACATCGGGAGTTCCTTTCCTTAAAAAAGTTAACTTTACTTAGTTAAATGGATATATTTATTAACAGCCATTTTGCTGTATCACATCATAAAAACAAAATCTTTTCTAGAAGGTAGTTTCCTTTTAAAAGAGTATTTATCGATTGAAAACTGCAACTGCTTTTTTATGTTCTTTGACAGGATATCCGATAAGTCGAACACTTCACAACAGATGCCCATTACATTTAGGTAATAAGCCCCACCATGAAAGTTTTACTTTATAATGCTACCATATGTTAAAACTTTTGCAAATACACGGATAAGCTACTATGATTTCTTCATTACATAAAAAAAGTCTGAGTTTATTTCCTCAGACTTTTTTGCACATATTGCATTAGCTTTCTAATGTTGATTTTCTTTCCATTCATTTGACCAAGCTTCGATTTTATTCATACTGCCTGGCTCTATTTCTTCGATGGTGGCTGCTGCATATTGCAATGCTTCTTTATAGCGATAGTGTCTAAAATGAGCTTCTGCTTCTAATAAACCTTGATGGACTTTTTGATATTTACGACGATACCTGTTTCCATATTGAATAATTTTCTCTGCTAAATAAACTGTTTCAACCAATTCAATTGTTACATTTACTAGCATTGTCACTTTTTCTTTGGTCACATCAATTATCTTTTTCACTTCAACCATATTTAATGGCGTATGTTCTAGCATTCTTTTTGCTTGATCAATACTCTCTTTTGCTTCTTGCATTAGTTGATTGTATTCCTCTGTGACACCTGGCAAATTGCTATTTGTCACGCTTCTTACCGCATCTGCCACTTGTTTACTTAATTCTCTTAAGCGATTATGGGCAGAAACTTCGTCTTTACGAAGAGCATGCAGCTTTTCAAATAGTGCTTTTTGTTCTAAAGAGGCACTTTCTAACTGTTCCTTTAAATCTTTTAACTCTTCTCCCAAAAGTGTATGTGCTGCAGATTCGGTCAGTAATTTATGCTCTAATACTTCATATTGCTTGAATAGAAAATTTAATTTCTTCTCCAACTTAAATTGAAGCTCAATATCTTCATTATCTAAATTATAGTTCTTTTGTAACAAGCCAACCTCGACTTGAAGCTGCGCATTTCCTTGCTGCACATCTGCTAAGATTTCTTTTGTTGCATTCATATTGATATGGCAATAATTTTTTGCCAGCACTTCTTTTTCTAATAAGTCATAAAGTAAATCTAGCTTATCCTGAATTTCAGAAACAACCTTCTCTACGGCCTCCACATTTCCTTCCTTTAAATCTGTTTCTGTGGAAGCAAGTTCATTAGTTAAACTTGCTATTTCTTCATCCATCTGCAAATGTTCTAAAATGTATCCTTGCTCCAGCATATCTGCATAGCCATCTTTTAACTCATCAAGTTGTTCAGGCAGCTTCGTTTGACATTCAATTAATAATGGAGGAATTTTTTCAATCAAATAAGTAATAGTAGATAAGCGATCTTGGATTTTATAGACTATTTCTCTTGCTTCTAAATAATCTCCATTATTCGTTTTCTCCTCATAAGTAATAAATAATTCCGCTATTTCTTGAAGCATTGTTTCAATCTTTTTCTCTGTATCACCAAAAGTATGGCGATGGGCTAAAAGATTTTTTTTACTGACACGATAGGATTCTTTTAGTTCTTCCATTTCTGTGCGGTTTTTTTCTTCACTACCGACAAGGTTATTAAGCTCTTCTAATAGTGTATCAATTCTTTTATCCACACTTTCCATTTTCATCCGAATTATATCTTGTGTCTTCTTCGCTCTTGGAAAATTATATTTATCAATATAACTCTCTGTATCAAAAAGCAGCTCTTCAATTTCAGGTAATTCAGCCGTAACGATATCGTCCCATTCTTGTCTCCATCTTTCAAATAACTCTTCAGTTTGTCCAATCATATTCAATTGTTTAACCTTCGCGAGTTCTTCCAGTACTGGACGATTCATGATATTTATTTTCCAGTTTTCTAATTCATCGACTCCGTTATAATACTTTCTTTTAATAAAATATCCCGCTACGAATAGGCAAATAACTATCCCTATTCCTCCAATTATGTAATTCATTTGAAGCCCCCTGTTCATACACCGGCCATAATTCCGTATCTATTTTCACTATTTTTTATCAAAATTAAGCAGCAGTAATCCGTAAGTAACAACAATGGATTAAATGCCCTAAAAAACTAAATAGGTTCAACAAATCTGTACGATAACAAAATAAGAAAAAAAATTAAGAGATGTCTCCCTATAAGCAAGTAAAATTCTTTGTATTTATGATAACATGTAAACGACAATTTTTGACTATTATTTTACGTTTTTTTCATAATTTTGTATTCTTTTTTCAAAGTTCGATAGTTATCTTAATTATATAAGGATTAATTCAAAAAAACACGCAGGAAAACTTCTTTATTTACCTTGCTGTTAAATTAAGTATATATTGAATATAGAAGGAATAGAAAGGATGGTAATTACGTTGAAGAAGGACGGACATATTCATACACCATTTTGCCCCCATGGAACGAAGGATTCTCTTAGACAATACGTTGAACAAGCAATTATGCTCGGTTTTACGGAAATGACTTTTACAGAGCATGCGCCATTACCAAAAGGTTTTATCGATACCACACCAACACAGGATAGTAGTATAACGCTGGAAGCACTGCCATTCTACTTAAAGGAAGTTCAGCATATCAAGAAAGAATATGAAGAAAGAATAAAGATCAATATAGGACTCGAGATTGATTATATAGAAGGATTCGAACTAGAAATAAAAGATTTTCTAGCTGAATGGGGACATTTTTTGGACGACAGTATCCTAAGTGTTCACTTTTTGAAAGATCCATTATCTAATCGCTATGATTGTGTGGATTATAGTCCTGAGTATTTTGGACATATGGTGAAACAGTATGGGGGAGTTTCAAGACTATATGACTGCTACTATCAAACACTTCTTAAATCGATTAAAGCAGATCTAGGCCCAGCCAAGCCAAAACGACTAGGCCATATCACCCTTATACATAAATTCCAGCAGCTTTATCCCCAGGAGCAGAACTTTCAAACCATTATTTTCACCATTTTAGATGAAGTGAAAAGCCATGGATATGAACTGGATTATAATGGGGCAGGCGTAAATAAGCCATATTGCAAAGAACCATATCCTCCTAAGTGGATTGTCAAGGAAGCGATAAACCGTCAAATCCCTTTAGTATATGGATCTGATGCTCATCAGGCAAAAGATTTAGGGCAAGGCTGGGACGTTATGTTATGGAATAATCAATAATTCTTTTTCGTTCAAACAAACAACATCGCGAATCCATCGGTGGATCTCTTCTATATACTTTCTTTTAAAGTAGTCCTCATTTAGAAAAATATGAAGAACCTCGGTCACATAATAAGAGTGTATAAAGGGCATCGAGAGTAGTCCTTTTAATTGAATGATACTATAAGAAATAGATTGTTTTCTAAATTCTTTGCTCTCGATCCCCTTTTCAAGGATTTGCGTAAAAATATATCTTTCTTTCACATAATAGGTGGACATTATTTCTCTTACAACTTGGGAATCGATGGATACCTCTCGTAAAACAAATCTTGTCAGCTGTGGATTTTTACATTGATAGGAAATAATGCAATCCACCATTTTTTTTAATTTCTCTGTTGGACTATCAGACTGGAGAAATACTTCTTCAAGCAGTTCTAAATACGTTTCAAAAAAGTTCATATAGCAATACTCTAATAATCCTTGTTTCCCATTGAAATAATACGATATATTGGCAATATTTACATTTGCTAATCCAGCAATATCACGTATAGAAGTACCATGATAGCCTTTTTGATTAAATAAAGAAATGGCTGCTTCTACAATGGCATCCCTTGTTGAAATTTCTTTCATCTAGTCTACCTCTTTTCTGTTGCGAATCATTAAAAAGTATGGTTGAATAATAAAAACTTCTATATAATTGAGAAAGACTGTTTTTATGAAGACAATCGTTTTCTATTTAATTACAATTTCTTTATCAGCGGAAAGAATCCTTTAAAAACCTTCCGACAAAGTGCTGGATTCTTCTGTATTTATCGTCAAAAAAACACATTTAAAACGAGAAAGATTGGTGATATACATGTTTAGTGTCGAAACATATAATGGTAACCGTGAACAACAGTATCAATTAGTTGAAAAGCAATTACGTGCTTTATTAGAGGGAGAACATAATGCTATTGCGAATCTTTCTAATGCATCCGCATTATTGAATCAATTTTTGCAAAACATCAATTGGGTGGGTTTTTATCTAGTGGAAGAAAATGAACTAGTTCTTGGACCATTCCAAGGATTACCTGCTTGTGTTCGAATTCCATTTGGGAGAGGGGTTTGTGGTACAGCCGCTCACAATAAAGAAACAGTAAGAGTTGAAGATGTCCATCAATTCCCTGGCCATATTGCGTGTGATGCCGCTTCTCAATCCGAAATTGTAATCCCATTAGTAAAAGAAGATGGCACATTAATTGGAGTGCTTGATATCGATTCCCCAGAAAAGAATCGATTTGATGAATTGGATCAAAAATACTTAGAATTATTCGCTTCTACTTTAGTTAAGTATTTATAATAATAGGAATAATTTTGTTATTGTCAGCTTGCAAAAAAGGTGTTTTATCTTTCCTCTGGAGAAAGGTAAAACACCCTTTTATTCTCTAAATAAGAAGAGTATTTTGAATGATAACCTTATCTTTTCCTGTTTCTTTTGCCGTATACAAGGCTTTATCAGCACGCTTAAAAAGAGTATGATACGTATCATTACTTTGTTTATTCCAATAAGCAACCCCGCATGAAATGGTTACTGCTGGTTTAGAATTTCTCCTTACCTTTTTTACTAATCTTTCTGCAATAGTTACACCTAAAGAGAGAGGAACTCTAGGGAGGTAAATAGCTAATTCCTCTCCCCCCCATCTAGAGCCAATATCAGAACTTCGAATATTATCTTTTATAATATTCGCTACCTGAATAATAATATCATCGCCAATTTGATGACCATATGTGTCATTTATCAATTTAAAATCATCAATATCGATTAAAATAAACGTTCCTTCTTTATCTTCCAGTAAAGACATTTGGATTTTTTCATCCAAATAATTTCTTGAATATAATTTTGTTAAATGATCTGTAACAACCATTTTTTCTAATTCTTCTCTTAACAAAGAATTGGTTAAGGCAAGGGTAGAATGATGAATCAATGATTGTAATAGTTTAAATGTATCAAAAGAAAAATGATAGGCAGAAGGATGTATGACAATCGCAACCCCCTTTAATACACCTGTCTGCATCATTGGCACAGCCATAATGGATTTATATCGTGCTCCCTCAAGCTGCATACTAAAATCTCCTAGAAACAGAGAATCTTTCTCGATCTGAATTTTTTCTTTAACATATTTAATATATTGCTGTGATTCTTGATTAAAAAAGAAAGAGGAGCTCCCGGACAGCACTTTTGTAGAATTGTTTTCAAGTGAAAATAAGATAAATCCTACTTCTTTTGCATCAAAACTAGCAGATATTCTTTCACAAATATAGTTCATCATTTCATTTAAACGTAAATTGGAATTTAATTGATGAGAAGCCTCATTAATTAGTTGCAAATCAGTAACTAATTTTTTAGATTGTTGATATAACTGAGCATTTTCCAAAGCCCCTCCTGCTGTATTAGCTAATAAAGAAATAAATTCCACTTCGTTTTTCGGAAAGGAGATTGCATTCGGAACAATAATTTGCAAAACGCCATATACACCTTGTTTTCCTTTCAAAGGTGCATAGATAACCGAACTTTTTTCCCCTTTCAAGTTTTCGAATTGTAATTCAGCTGTAACATAAGCCTCCATTGCAGCCATATTTTCGCCATTGTATTCTAAGTCCTTAACTGGTAAATCTGTTGGACTATTGTTATCATGGGAAAGCAGAAGAAAATAATGATAGAATGGGTAAACTTCCTTTAAAGTGAAGATAACTTCTCTTAATACGTCTTCCATCATCATGGATGAATGAAACTTCTCCGTCACTTTAAATAACTGCTTGTATTTCTTTTTTTCTTTCATTGTATCCACAATATTCTGCATGTTTGTAAAAAAGATTCCAACTTCTTTACCTGCCATATCAAACAAAAGACTCTCTCCATGGGGGTCATCCAATAGTTCCTTCTTCATTTTAATTGCTAAAATATAATCAACTTGTTCTTTTTCCTTGTTCTTAAGTGCTAACAACATATAATCATGTACCGAATCATCTTTTATAGAAGTTCGAGAGAATTTATATTCACATAGAAAAGATATGTCTTCATTCAGATAAACAGCCTGCTCCTTGCAATTCTTTATTACAGTTGAAGACACAATCGTCCAATTCGCATTCCATTCTTCGATAGAATATAAAGTTACTTCAACGGCACCAAGTACTTCTTGGATTGCTTCAAGTGCTGCTTGCATGATGATGCCGATGTTTTCATTTATCACTTTCATACTATATAAATCAAAAAAACGACTTTTTAACATTATTATTTTTTGGTGGCCAAGGAAGTCCATGTATTTATCACCTAATTCACCTAACTATTCTTTCTTTGATTATTTATTCCTATTTTTAGCTAGACAAAATAAACCAATATATTCCATCTCGTCGTAAATAAATTCCATCCATTTTAGTTATTCAATAATAAATATAGTTTTGGAATTCAATCGTAAACAAATTTCTGAGAAACAAACCACATAATTAAAAACAGGGAAATAATTTCTTTGAGGACGTAAACTAATAATGCTAAAAACAAAAACAGTTCTAATTACTTATAATATATACCTATTCAAACAGGAGGAATATTACTCATAAAAGCCTTCAAAGCATTACAACACAATAGGCTTTTCATGAAAATATGTATATGAACAAGTGATTTCTGGGAAATATCACCTAAATGTATAAATCTAGTTAAATTATACTAATTATATCATATTGGCAATAAATAGGTAGAAAAAAATATAAGTGATATTCTAAAATTTTTCCTGATAGTAACCTATCAGCAAATACTACTTGACTTTTCACCTATAAAAAACATATAATATTCTTTGTGTAAAATAGCGCAGCATATGTAAACACTTTTTGTCTTATTTTGTTCCTCAAATATTAATTTGATGGTGTATTGGGTAACCCTTGGCTGCTAGGGCGAAGGTACAGGAAGACAAAATAATCAAAAAGAAATGTTACATCTGTTTTTATTTTACCAAATAAAAACATGAAGGAGGAGTCAATTATGGCTCGTTATACAGGTCCAAGCTGGAAACTTTCTCGTCGTCTTGGTATTTCTTTAAGTGGAACAGGTAAGGAGTTAGATAAACGCCCTTACGCTCCAGGACAACACGGTCCAAACCAACGTAAAAAATTATCAGAATACGGTTTACAATTACAAGAAAAACAAAAACTTCGTCACATGTATGGTGTGAACGAACGTCAGTTCCGTAATCTTTTTGATATCGCAGGTAAAATGGCTGGTAAGCATGGTGAAAACTTCATGATCTTATTAGAAACTCGCCTAGATAACGTTGTTTACCGTTTAGGTTTAGCTCGTACTCGTCGTCAAGCACGTCAATTAGTTAACCATGGTCATATCTTAGTAGATGGCAAACGTCTTGATATCCCATCATACCGCGTTAAGGCTGGTCAAACTATCACTTTACGTGAAAAATCTCGCAACCTTGAAGTTGTTAAAGAAGCAGTAGAAGTAAATAACTTCGTACCTGATTTCTTAACTTTTGATGCAGATAAATTAGAAGGTACATTCACTCGTTTACCAGAACGTTCTGAATTACCAGCTGAAATTAACGAAGCTCTTATCGTTGAGTTCTATTCTCGTTAATAGAATTGCTAAAAAAAGTCCCTTTTTCCTTTTGGAAACAGGGCTTTTTTTATGATATATTTCTTTTTCTAGTCACAATTGTTTTTTCCTCCCAAAGGAAAAAGTAGTTCTCCCCAATTAGTCTTCTCTTTCAATTTTGGTCTTTTCACTAAAATATTGTTTATATATAATCCCTCTTCATAAAAAAATGTCGCTACTTGCACTTGGTGAAAAAAAGGAAAGAATAAATCTTTTATTCTCATTTCTATATCCCTTGAATATTTAATATTCGGCAGGCTAATTTGAATAACAGTCTTTTCTCTTTTTTGTTGATATACAAGCCAATATTCATGGACAACCTGGTTTATTATTTGCTGAAATCCCCATTTTTCCTTCTTCTTTTCTTCCCTGCTAGTAAGACTTATTTTATCACCTAATATCTCTTGATTCTTAAATAGTTCTATTATACCGTCTTTTTGGAAATCCACACTCCATTCGGGGGAAACAAGATCTCCTGTTAGAATTGTCGGAAAGCAGTCCATTCGATCTTCTACTTTTGTTTGTTGATTTAAATAATCTATTATCGCCATATAGGATGACCGACTATCACATTGATTCACTTGCATGAGGATTTGTTCATATATATCCTGGCGTAAATTAATTAAAGTAACAACATTATTTTTCCACTTCACTTTATCAAAAAGCATTTGAAATTCCGGAATCACATAGCTGCTCTCAAAACGACTTAAAGGGTATTGAAAAGCGATGGAATAATGATCCTTTTCATAATACTTCATCATAAACATTCGCATTACAACATACTCTAAAAAAGGAGACGGTACATTTAAGACTTCACTGTTTAGTTTCATCGATTACACAGGAAAAGTAAGTCTATTACATCTTCCCGTTTCTCCCTCCTTCAACAATTGTTTATTTTAAGTATAAAACAATTTATTGGATAAACAGATTAGAAATGGAAAAAAATATATCTTTTTCACATTTTAGACAATATATTGTAACAAAATGTTGCCATTAAAAATGCAGGATAATGAAAAATAATTCCTCATTTCATTAAACACCATTATTTCTTTTCCAAAAAACCATCCTAAAAGTTACCTTTTAGGATGGTTGCCATTAAAACTTAATTAAATAATATTTTTTCTTGCCTCGTCGAATCACGGTAAACTGTCCTTCAATTCGATCTTCTTCTGTAAGTGCATAATCTAGTTCCTGTTTGCGCTCTCCATTAATATAGACAGCACCATTTGTTATATCTTCGCGCGCTTGTCTTTTTGAGGATACAATACCAGCAGCCACTAGTATATCAACAAGCAGAGCTTCTCCTTCTGTATGTTCATATGTTGGCACATCTTTAAAGCCTTGTTTGATTTCTTCTGCCGTTAAATTTTTTATGTCTCCACTAAAAAGCGCTGCCGTTATTTTTTGTGCCTGTTCTAGTGCAGCTTCTCCATGAATTAATTTCGTCATCTCTTCCGCTAATGTTTTTTGTGCTTTGCGGAGATGAGCCTCTTCTTGCACAGATTTTTCTAATTCCTCAATTTCCTCTTTAGAAAGGAAAGTAAAGAATTTTAGATACTTAATCACATCAGCATCTGCTGTGTTAATCCAAAATTGATAAAATTCATAAGGAGTGGTTTTTTCAGGATCTAACCAAATAGCACCACTTTCCGTTTTACCAAACTTTGTACCATCTGCCTTTGTCACAAGCGGAATGGTTAAACCAAACGCCTTAGCCCCTTCTGACATGTTCTTTCTAATTAATTCTAATCCTGTGGTAATATTTCCCCATTGGTCGCTTCCTCCAATTTGCAATTTACAATCATGATGTTCATATAAATGTAAAAAGTCTAATGCTTGTAAAATTGTATACGTGAATTCAGTAAAGGAAATTCCTGTTTCTAAACGATTAGCAATGGTATCTTTTGCTAACATATAATTTATTCCAATGTGTTTTCCATAATCACGTAAGAATGTAACAATATCCATTTTCCCTGCCCAATCATAGTTATTGACCATAATTGCAGCATTTGTTCCCTCAAAATCAAAGATTCTTTCCAATTGTCCTTGCAAGCATTTCACATTATAGCCAATAACATCTAATGTTTGCAGCTTTCTTTCTTCGCTTTTTCCACTCGGATCCCCAATTAAACCTGTTGCGCCACCTACTAATACAATAGGACGATGTCCTGCGTTTTGAAAACGTCTTAACGTTAAAAACGGTAATAGATGTCCAATATGCATGCTATCAGCAGTAGGGTCTACTCCACAGTATAAACTAGTCATTTCTTTTTCTAATTGTTCTTTCAAGCCTGCTTCATCTGTCTGTTGGTAAATAATACCTCTCCATTGAAGATCTTCTAGTAAATTCATGTATATTCCTCCATTTTAAAGTAAAATATCCTTGTCCTATTTTTCGTTATTGATTAAATAACACAAAAAGTCCCTGCATCTAATATGCAGGGACGCCAAATCAGCGCGGTACCACCCATAACTTGAGAAAATAGATTCTCCACTTCATTAGAATAACGGTCCACGCCGTTCACTGCTACTAATTTAAAATAACTTTCCCAGTGAAAGCTCCAGGAGGTAATTCATTCTTTTATTTATGCCATTTTGCACCGACCAATGGCTCTCTGTTTATAGTGATAAAAGAACTACTTCTTCCCTTCAAAGCAATAACGAATCAATATATAGTTAGTTTATTTTTATCACATAAAAGCTGTTAATGTCAAACAATTATTCGAAGAAACAGGAAAAATATCGAACTCTGTCTATATTCCCCTCTCCTTTATGCTATAATGTATGTGATTTTAGGGGGAATGATACCATGAACGAAAGGCCGAAGTGGAAAAATGCTTTAAACCATTTTAAAAACTTCTTCACCAATAAACGAACACTGAAAGGAGCCCGTTTAACTTATGAAGTAACATGGAATGTGACTTTGCTCTTTATCATCATTACTGTGGTAGGGGGTGCATTTGGGCTCGGAATTGGTGCAGGATACTTTGCATCACTTGTTAAGGATGAGCCAATCCGTCCTTACACAACTATGCAGAAAGATATTTATAATTACGAAGAAACTTCAGAGCTATTCTTTGCTAACAATGAGTATTTAGGAAAAGTGCCTACAGACCTTGAGAGGGAAGAAGTAAAAATTAAAGATGTTTCTCCCTATTTAAAAGATGCTGTTATTGCTACTGAAGATGAAAATTTCTACACTCATAACGGAGTAGTTCCAAAAGCAATCTTCCGTGCATTATTTCAAGAAGTAGCTAACTCTTCTACGCAATCTGGTGGAAGTACGTTAACACAACAGTTAATAAAGAATCAAATTTTAACTAACGAAGTCTCTTTTGAACGAAAAGCAAAAGAAATTCTCCTAGCACTGAGGCTAGAAAAATTCTTTGAGAAGGATGAAATATTGGAAGCTTACTTAAATGTTTCAACCTTAGGAAGAAATTCATCTGGCAGAAACATTGCAGGTGTACAGTCTGCAGCAAATGGTATATTTGGTGTAGATGCAAAGGATTTAACTTTGCCTCAAGCTGCATTTATCGCAGGGCTTCCACAAAGTCCATTTGGTTACACTCCTTTTACACAAGAAGGAAAATTAAAAAAGAATTTAGAACCAGGTTTAAATCGCATGAAAACAGTTTTAAACCGAATGTATGACCAAAAGAAAATCTCTAAACAAGAATATGATACTGCCATGAAGTACGACATAACAAAGGATTTTATCGGACCGCAAAAAAATCCAATTGAAGATTATCCGGCGGTAATGATTGAAATCCAACAAAGAAGCATAGAAATTATTGCCGAATTGTTAGCAAAAGAAGATGGATATACAAAAGAAGACTTACAAGAAGACGATGTATTAGCAGAACAATATACTACACTTGCTGACCGTCAAATCCACCAAAATGGATACAAAATTCATAGTACTATCAATAAGAAAATCTATGATATTCAACAAAAGACAGTCAAAAACTTCTCTCTTTTTGGACCAGATAAGAAACAACAAGTGATTGATCCAGAAACAAAAGAAAAAGTTACTATTATGGAACCTGTAGAAACCGGAGCCATTTTAATTGAAAACAAAACGGGGGCTATCGTAAGCTTTGTTGGAGGACGCGATTACAATCGCGAAGCGACAAACCACGCCACACGCAGCGTCAGATCAAATGGTTCCACAATGAAACCACTTTTAGTTTATGGTCCAGCTATTGAGCTGGGAACATTATCACCTGGAAGTGTTTTACCAGACGTTCCATTAAGATTAGATCCTAGTAAACCAGGGAGTATTTGGCCAAACAACTATGACTCGCGATTTCATGGCTTAGTAACGGCAAGATATGCGCTACAGCAATCATACAATGTTCCAGCAGTAAAAGCATATATTGATATTTTGCCACAAAAACCAATCAACTTCTTAGAAAAAATGGGCATTTCAACATTAACTCCTGTTGACGCGTCAAACAGAGCTACTGCGATTGGCGGACTGAAGGATGGTATAACTGTCGAAGAAAATACCAACGCTTATTCTACCTTTGCTAATAATGGAAAATTTATCGATGCTTATATGATTGAGAAAATTGAAGATAAAGAAGGCAATGTTATTTATCAGCATGAAGTAAAACCTGTCGATGTATTTAGCCCACAAACCGCATACTTAACATTAGACATGATGAGAGATGTGATGAATCGCGGAACAGCCGCTGCCGTAAACAGCCGCCTAAAATTTAATTCTGACTGGGCAGGTAAGACCGGAACAGCCCAAAACTTTACAGATTCTTGGTTAGTTGCGACAAATCCAAATGTAACATTTGGGGTTTGGACAGGTTACGATACACCAAAATCTTTAGAAACATCTGGTTTATCATACAGTAAACGTAATAACTACTTGTGGGCAGACTTACTAAACGCAGCTTATGACGTTGCACCTGATCTTGTGGCTCCGTCAAAAAGCTTTAAAATGCCTGGAGGAATCGTAAGACAATCTGTATGTTCTATTTCTGGACTACTGCCTTCTGAGGGATGCTCAAAAGCCGGATTAGTGACAACTGATTTATTTAAGTCAGGAACGGTTCCTTCTAAGAGAGACGACAGTTTAGTTACAGGTAAATATGTAAAAATCGGTGATAAGAAATACATGGCTTTAGATTCTACTCCAAGTGAATTCGCTGAACCAGGATTAATGCTAAATCCAGACTATATCGAAAAGCTATTTGGTATTCGGATCAGCGATCCAAGTATTCTGAGCGAGAACAATCAAAAGCTTAAAAATCTTATCATTCCAAGCAATAAAATTGAAGAGAATGGGAAGACTCCTAGTCCACTAAAAATCAATCTTAAAGGTGACACTATTACATGGAGCAAGCATAGCGAAAAAGATGTAATTGGTTACCGGGTCTATAAAAATGGCAAAAAAGTAAAGAGTTTAAAAACAGCAAATACGTTAAGCTTTAAAGGTGGTAATGGAAAATATATCGTTAAAGCAGTTGATATTGCTGGTAAAGAATCAAAGGCATCAAATGAAGTGGTAATTGGCAATTCGCAAGAAAAACAAAAGGATCAAACTGAGCAGGAAAATCAAGAAAAACAAAAAGATCAAACGAAACAGGAAAATCAAGAAAAACAAAAGGATCAATCTAAACAGGAAAATCAAGAAAAAAAGACGAGCACTAAAGAGCAAACAGCGAACAAGCCAAATAATGACAAACCCAAAGACGACAAGCCAACAGAAAATAACCAGCAAAACAATAAAGAACAAACAGAAAAGCCTGATAAAAAGACAGAAAATAATTAACTCCAATAAGGTTAGAACATAAGTATTTCAATCAAATATAACCTCAAACAATTATACGTACACACTAAAAAGTATTTGTATAATTGTTTGAGGTTTTTATTTATTTTAAGAAAGAAGGTTTGTGGTAATACCCCGCAGACTAAAATACATTTCGCTATCCATAAGATGAGCGCTAAGCCTCCTTGCTTCGTTAGTTCCTGCGGGAAGCCAGAACAAGCTTTAGCCTCCACACGCTAAAGCTTGTTCCCCGGCGCATCGAGTGTCTGTAATAGAATGACTTGGTTTCGCCACTAAATTCTTTATCCATTAAATATTTTATTCCAGCCACTTTCCTCGTTTCCTTTTTTTCTTCAACAAAAAAGACCAAAACTGGATGTACAATCCAGTTTTGGTCTTTTCCGTATCTGAACTTATTTTGTAGATTTTCGAGATTCTATACGGTGTGGAAGTGTAACAATATGATCTTCTACTGTTTCTTTATTCATATATTTAGTAAGCAATCTCATAGCCACAGCACCGATATCATACAATGGTTGTACAACAGTTGTTAGTTGCGGGCGAACCATTAATGTTAATTTTGTATTATCAGAGGTAACAATTTCAAAATCCTCAGGAACTTTATAGCCTTTGTCTTCTGCTCCATGAATGACACCTAGCGCCATTTCATCTGAGCCAACAAAGATTGCCGTTGGTTTATTATCACCTTCGATTAATTTATCGAAAGCTTCCATACCAGATTCATAGCTATAATCTCCTTCAACAACTAAAGACTCATTAAATTCGATTCCAGCTGCTTCTAATGCCTTTTTATAACCGCCTAATTTCTCATTTTTGTTGATTGGTTCTTCTAAGGATCCAAGGACAATTCCAATAGACTTATGGCCCTTTTCAACAAAGCTAGTTACTACATCATACGTAGCTTGCGCATAATCAATGTTAACAGAAGAAATCTTTTTGCTTTCTTCGATACTAGCCGCAAGCACAATTGGTACAGGAGACTTTTCAAATTCAGTAACATGTTCCTCAGTTATATTGCCACCCATAAATACAATACCATCCACTTGTTTGCCTAACATGGTATTTAATAAGTGCAGCTCTTTATCTTTATTTTGATCAGAGTTACTTAAAATAATATTATATTTATACATTGTAGCAATATCCTCAATTCCTCTTGCTAATTCCGCAAAGAATGTGCTTGAGATATCAGGGATAATTACTCCAACTGTAGTGGTTTTCTTACTTGCTAGCCCTCTTGCTACAGCATTTGGACGATATCCTAATCGATCAATAACTTCTAATACCTTTTTTCTTGTTGTTGGCTTAACGTTTGGATTTCCATTAACAACACGGGAAACGGTTGCCATAGAAACACTAGCTTCTCTTGCGACATCATATATTGTGATATTCATTGTGATTTTTGCACTCCTTTTAGTCGAACTATTTCTTTCTATTATTTTATGGCAAGAAGCTACTTTCTTAATCATAAAAGATTCCCAATTTAGCTAATCTTGTCTAATTATGTACTAATGATACGATATAGCAGGAAAACCCGCAATGACAAGCTTTCATTTTTTTTCAAAAAAAACGACTTTTTTTCGCTTTTTTAGCAAAAAAATTTTTTTATTAAACATTCTTCCATTCAGTTTACCATAAAATGATGAAAAATATAAATGAATTTGTCATACTATCAAATTCTTATTAAAAAAAGTATTTCTATAAAAAAACTCGTAAGTGTTTCTAAACACTTACGAGGCATTTATCATATTTTTATGCATTTACATATGGTGTAGCTTGTAACGCACGGTAAAATTCATCGAATTGCTCAATATCCATTTGCTGTGCTGAATCAGATAATGCGACAGCAGGATCTGGATGAACTTCTGCCATTACTCCATCTGCCCCAATTGCTAAAGCTGCTTTCGCACAAGGTAATAATAAATCCTTTCTTCCAGTTGAATGTGTTACATCAACAAAGACAGGAAGATGTGTTTCTTGTTTTAAAATTGGAACAGCAGAAATATCTAATGTGTTTCTTGTTGCCCGTTCATACGTACGAATACCACGTTCACAGAGGATAATCTGATCGTTTCCTTGTGACATTATATATTCTGCAGCATTGATAAATTCTTCAATGGTTGCCGCTAAACCACGTTTTAATAGAATCGGTTTTTTTACACTTCCTGCAGCTTTTAACAGCTCAAAGTTCTGCATATTACGAGCACCAATTTGAATAACATCAATATAATCTAACGCCGTTTCAATGTGTTCCGTACTAACAATTTCACTAATTACTGCTAAATCGTATTCATCTGCCACTCTTTTTAAGATTTTCAAGCCTTCTACACCAAGTCCTTGGAAATCATATGGAGATGTTCTTGGCTTAAACGCGCCACCACGAAGAAGCTTTAACCCTTTAGCTTGTACGGACGCTGCCACTTGAGCAACTTGTTCATATGATTCTACTGAGCATGGCCCAAACACAAATTTAGGTGTACCGTCACCAATTTTTGTTCCTTTTATATCAACAATAGTATCCTCTGCTTTTTTCTTACGAGATACTAATAACGCTTTACTGTCATCTTCTTGTTGTAATTGTAAGCCCATTTTGAAAATTTGCTTAAACAAATGTGAAATTGTCCCATTATCAAATGGTCCATCATTTTTATTTAAAATATGATCGAGCATTTTTCTCTCGCGAACAGGATCATATCGATGTGCACCGTGGGTAACTTTTGTTTGGGCTATTTTTTGCACAAGGCTTGCCCGCTCATTAATTTTTTCTAAAATTTCTAAATTTAATTCATCCACTCGATTACGTAATTCTTCTAATTCCTTATTACTCACAATCATCTCATCCCTTCATTAAAAGCACAAATCCATGTAATTTCCTTTACACTATTTGCTTAGATTCTTTATACAAATGCAAAAATATGTTACATTTCTCTTAATTGGGTTAATTATAAATCATATTTATCCCATTGTCACTAATTTTATTTAATGCTTAAACGCTTTTAAGTGTTAAAGCATTAATTTTTGTTAAGAAGTTAGATAATTGTTTCCTATAATCTATTTTATTTTTTTATAAACAATCTTTAAATAAAAAGAAGGTGTTTTCTATGCAAAAACATGAAAAACTATTTGCATTAGATATTGGTACTCGATCAGTTGTCGGAATTATCTTGGAAAAAAAAGAGGAAAGTTATCATGTAGCTGATTTATTATCCATCGAACATACAGAAAGAGCTATGTTAGATGGTCAAATACATGATGTGTTAGCTGTTTCCAAAATTATCAAAGAAATAAAAGATCAGTTAGAAATCAAACATGGACCTTTAGAAAAAGTGAGTGTCGCGGCTGCTGGAAGAGCCTTAAAAACAGAACGGGCTTCTTATGAAATGAATATAGAAAGAAAGCCGCTCATTACAAAAGAAGATATTTTACATATGGAGTTAACAGCTGTACAGCAGGCACAAAGCTCTGTCGCAGAAAAAAACGAGCGAGATAAAAGCCAATTTTATTATTGTGTGGGCTATTCCGTACTTCAATACTCTTTAGATGATCAAGCTATGGGTAGCTTAATTGATCAGCAAGGATCAATAGCGAAGGTAGAAATTATCGCAACTTTTTTGCCTAAAGTAGTTGTTGAATCATTAATCGCTGCCTTGCATCGAGCAAATTTAGAAATGCAGGCATTGACGTTAGAGCCAATTGCTGCCATTAATGTCCTAATTCCTCCATCTATGAGAAGATTAAATGTAGCTTTAGTAGACATTGGAGCAGGAACATCAGATATAGCCATAACCGATACGGGGACCGTTATTGCCTACGGGATGGTACCTGTCGCTGGAGATGAAATAACAGAAGCAATCAGCGATGCATATTTATTAGACTTTCCATTAGCCGAACAAGCCAAAAGAGAATTATCTCAAAAAGATCAGATTTCTATTTCTGATATTCTTGGCTTTACAACGGAATTGCATAAGGAAGAAGTAATTAAGGAAATTGAACCTGCTTTAGATAAATTAGCAGATACGATTTGCCGGGAGATTCTTTTACTAAACAATCATAAATCGCCTAAAGCTGTAATGCTTGTTGGTGGCGGAAGCCAAACGCCAGCTTTACAACAAAAAATGGCAGAAATGCTTAATCTGCCTTCTAACCGGGTTGCCATCAGAGGCATTGATGCAATTACTCATCTTACCTTTGAGGAAAATTTCCATTTAGGGCCGGAGCTTGTTACACCTGTTGGAATTGCTATCGCTGCTGAAAAATCACCAGTCCAATATAAAACGGTTTATATAAATGAGCAGCCAGTAAGACTATTTGAAGTAAATAAATTGACCGTCGGGGATTGTATTTTAGCCTCTGGCATTCGAATGAACCAATTATACGGAAAGCCAGGTAATGCAATGATTGTTACACTCAATAATCAAAAAATTACCATACCCGGAAGTCATGGTGAGGGACCCACTATTTTTAGAAAAGATGTCCCATGCTCTTTAGAAGATACAGTAGAAGATGGCGAAACATTAACGGTTTATCGTGGGAAAGATGGAGAACAAGCCAAAGTTCAAATAAAGGACTTACTAGATGCGGAACCTGACAAAGAAATAAAGATCAATAATAAAAGCTACACGCTTCATACCAAAATTCTTTGCAATGGGAACCCTGTTTCTGCTGAACATCCGATTGCTGACAAAGATATTATTGAATACCGAGCAGACACTACTATTCAAGAAGCTCTTGAGTCGCTTCATTTAACGAATTTAATGGAGGAGTTAAGACCTTTCCATCTGTTGATTAACGGTAAAGAGACGATCCTTCCTGCTTTCTCTGGGAAGATTGTAAAAAATGGACTTCCTTGCCGATTAAACCAATTGCTTAGTCACAAAGATGAAGTTATCCTGGAAAAAAGAAAAACACCAACTGTTCAAGAATTAGCCGAAAGAAAACAAATTTTAATGTATCAAGTGCTTCCAGTTTATTTTAATGACAAAAAGATTACACTTACAAAGCAGCTAGCACAAATACAAAGAAGAGGACAAATCCTCCAAATGGAAGATCTTTTATTCAGCGGGGATGATATTCGTATAGAACAGAAACCATTTGAAGGCTTTTTATTTCAGGACTTATTTGCATTTGTTGATATCAATATGCCACAAAGCGGCGGAGGAACTTTTCAACTATTGCGTAATGGTGAACAAGCTACATTCTTAACCCCTATAGAAAAAGGGGATAAATTATCGATTGTTTGGCCAGCTAAAACGAAAAGCTCTTCTATAAATAATTAATATTTTACATAAAAAAGGAATTCAGAATATACTCCTTCTGAATTCCTTTTTTATCGAATGTTTATAACTTATTTTCTTCACTAACTTGTTGTAAAGAAGCTGCGGTAATCTGCCCGTGAGATGCATGCCAAACAATATTATTATGAACAAAAAGCAATGCTTGTGGTGATTCATGTCTTACTTCATATTTTTCAGCAATATAATTAGATACATCTCTTGCATCTTGCACAGTTAAATAATAAGTATCAACAGCATTATTTTTCCCTTCATATTGCTTATATTCATCGAAAGCACTTGCACTAATTGGACATGTTACACTATGTTTAACCAGCCAAAAAGCATCTTTATTCTGAACTAACTCTTCGAACTTTTCGATAGTTTCTATTTTTTCCATTCTTAAAAAATCATCCTTTATCTATTTATTTATCGTAAACATATAAAAAACAGTCTATATACCGTTTCCTTCTTGCATTGTTCTAAAAGACTTGGCTCTCATTGAACGCAGAAAGCAATGTGTATATAGACTGGATACTTTATCTCACTTTTATACAAAATAATGATTAATGGTTATACTTACTTTCTGTTTCATCAAATGCACGTTTGGTTTCTTCTAACTTTTGCTGAATTTCATCAAACTCAGCGTTTTTTAAGCTTGAACTTAAATCAGATGCTTCTTCTTTCAGCTCATCAAAACGGGCTGACATATTCTCTTGCCCTTTTGTATTTTTTACTTTATCCATAATTTCAGCAGACGTTTTAGTAACAGTATTACTAATTTTGCCTGTTTTGTCTTTAGCAATAGAAATAAACTCTGATCCTTTTTCTTTTACCGTATCAGTTAACTCAATTCCTTTTTCCTTGAGCATGCCAGCTTGTCCGTTTAAATCATGAAGCAGTTCTCTTCCAGGCTTTGGTGCAAGAAATAAAGCAGTTGCCGCACCGACAACCCCACCTACTATAGCACCTAATAGAAAATCCTTTGAACTTGAGCTTTCATTTGCATGGATTATTTCTTGTTCTCGCTTCATCGTAACATCCTCCTTTAATTACTTCTTACTCGTGTTCGGCTTTGTTCAGCCTTCTTAGCTCTCCATTGATCTCTAATATTCATAAACACCTTGCTATATTGAACAATTTGAGCTATTTTATCTTGATTTTTTACAAGGGTGTTTTCCACATTATTTGTAATCGCTTGAACCGATTGATTAAACCCTTGTACACTCGTACCAACATCTTTTACTGCATCAACCACAGAATTTAAACTTTCAGATTTCTGTTGAATATCTGCAGCTAAATCATTCGTTTTTTGCAATAAAATAGTTGTTTCTCTTGTGACACCATCCAGTTGCCTTTCTAACCCGACAAGTGTTTTAGAAACACTATCCAGTGTAGTATGTAATGACTTCAATGTTCTCGCAACATAAATGACAAGAATCGTAAACGCAATAGCTATTAAAGCTACACTTAAGTATAAAAGATTTACCATATTTATCGCACCTCCACTTTATTGGTCTTTTCCCAGATTCGCGTTTGCTAAAACCTTAGTTTTATTATAATTGGAAAAACTTTCAGAAACAAATGATTCTTTAGCAAGAGTAAACCTACATTCGAAGCAAGTAATTTCTTCTCCCTATTTTTCTATTTTGAGTTTTTTTATTTAAGGAAAAAATATTTTCGGGTACAATAAGAGAGTTATCACATTTTTTTAAATTTTGGAGGTACATATGAAGGATCCACGAATTGATCAACTAGCAAAAAATTTAATTAATTATTCCATTCGCTTACAAAAAGGCGAAAAAGTTCTTATTGAAAACTTTGGACTTCAAAAGGAACTTGTAAAAGCGCTTGTGCGTGAAGCATATGCAGCTGGTGGTTATCCTTTTGTTTCACTGAAAGATAATGATATTAATCGCTCCTTGCTTTTAGGCGCTCAAACAGAACAATATGAAATGATGGCCCAATTCGAAGCAAATGTCATGAGTAATATGGACGCGTACATTGGGCTTCGAGCTGGTGATAACATTAATGAGCTTGCAGACGTTCCTGCAGAACAAATGAAAATTGAAGGTGCAACCATTGGCAAAAAGGTACATAGAGAAATTCGTGTACCAAACACAAAATGGGTAGTTCTTCGTTATCCAAGCCCATCCATGGCCCAGCTTGCGAGAATGAGCACCGATGCATTTGAAGATTTTTATTTCAACGTGTGTAACCTAGATTATGGAAAAATGGATAAAGCAATGGATAATCTAGTAGAATTAATGAATCGCACGGACAAAGTTCGCTTAACTGGTCCTGGCACTGACCTAACTTTCTCTATTAAAGATATTCCGGCAATCAAATGCTCTGGTCAAATGAATATTCCTGACGGCGAGGTTTATACTGCACCTGTACGTGATTCTATTAATGGTGTACTAACCTATAATACACCTTCTCCTTATCAAGGATTCACTTTTGAAAATGTCAGCCTGAAGTTTGAAAACGGAAAAATTGTCGAAGCAACATCTAATGACTCCGAAAGATTAAATAAAATTTTAGATACAGATGAAGGTGCTCGTTATATTGGCGAATTCGCTATTGGAGTAAATCCGTATATTCTACATCCAATGCAAGATATCTTATTCGATGAAAAAATCGATGGAAGTTTCCACTTTACACCGGGTCAAGCCTATGATGATGCTTATAACGGCAATGATTCCAATATCCACTGGGATATGGTAAATATTCAACGCCCTGATTATGGTGGTGGGGAAATCTACTTTGATGATGTGCTCATAAGAAAAGATGGTAAATTTGTTATTCCAGAATTAGAAGTATTAAATCCAGAAAATTTAAAGTAAACTAGAAAAAGGAGATCAGAATATTTTCATTCTGATCTCCTTTTTCAATTTATGATTTGTTTTGATCTATTCTTTATGCTCTTCTCAAGCTGTTACCAGACTCATCCAAGTCAGTTGGCCATTTTCTTTAAGTTCACGGATCCACAAGTAAACAAGGTCTGCATAGATAATTTTTTATGTCCCTTTAAAGGTGTCCATCGTATGCCATGCTTTTCTTTTGCATCAGGAACAAGTTGATCTAAAGCAATCATTTCTAATTGGTCTCTTTGAATAACTGTTTGGAAAGCATAATTTCACCTCTAAAAAATATCTATCTACATTTTAAAACCAAGAGCAGTTAAAATTCTAGACTAACATGATGAAACCAGGTTGATCGGAGCCGAAGGGGCGAGACTCCTATGGGAGATACGAGAAAGTCCGAGCGTATGCAACAAAGCGGCTCGGCACTCATGGATAGCGAAGCCCTGTAGCGGAAGTCAACATCCCTATTAGAAGGAGTCACAAAAAAAGACCATAGACAAAACCTCAAATTTAAAAGAGTTTGTCTACAGTCTGAAGGAATCTGAATGTAAATTCTGATCCCTTTTTATTACCCTAATGTTTTTTCATAAGCACTTTGATATTTTTGAATATCTCCTGCACCCATAAACAAGATTACACTATTATCATGTTTTTTCAGAGAAGAAACTGTCTCTTCTGAAATAATTTTGCTTCCAGGTACCTTATCAGCTAAATCTGTAATACTTAGCTTTCCGTGATTCTCACGTGCAGAACCAAATATATCACATAGATAAGTAGAATCAGCTAAATTTAAGCTATCTGCAAATTCTTGAAGAAATGCTTGAGTACGAGAGAATGTATGTGGCTGGAATACAGCAACAATTTCTCTATCAGGATACTTTTGACGAGCAGCCTCCACCGTTGCTTTTATTTCGGTCGGATGGTGAGCATAATCATCGATAATAACCTGTGTACCAATTGTCTTTTCTGTAAATCTTCGTTTTACTCCTTCAAATGTCATTAAGCGTTCTTTAACGATTTCTGCATCTAGTTCCTCATAATGACTAAGCGTAATAACAGCTAAAGCATTTAAGATATTATGGTCCCCAAATGTCGGAATGGAGAAGGTGTTGTAATACGTATTACGTACATAAACTTCAAAAGTTGTACCTTCAGTTGTTTTTTCCACATTCCTCGCTTGGAAATCATTCTCATCTCCAAAACCATAAAATACAACTGGCACTTTTGCTTGAATCTTTTGTAAATGTTCGTCATCCCCGCAAGCAAAAATTCCTTTTTTAACTTGCCATGCCATCTCTTGAAAGGCAGAAAAAACATCTTCCACATTGGCAAAATAATCTGGATGATCAAAATCAATATTGGTCATCAATGCATAATCAGGGAAATAGGATAAGAAATGTCTGCGATATTCACATGCTTCAAAAGCAAAATATTCTGCTCCAGTTACCCCTTTCCCCGTACCATCACCAATTAAATATGCTGTAGGCTTTGCCCCCTTCATTACATGGGAAAGCAAACCAGTTGTAGATGTCTTTCCATGTGCTCCAGTTACAGCTATACTTGTAAATTGCTTCATAAAATCTCCAAGGAAACGATGGTATCGAATCACTGGAAGACCCAGCTTTACTGCTTCTTCTACTTCCTCATGTGTATCCGGAAATGCATTTCCTACAATAACATTCATTCCTGGTTGAACATTTTCACGTTGAAAAGGAAGAATTTTTATTCCAGCTTGTTCTAAAGCAATCTGAGTGAAAAATCTTTTATCCACATCAGAGCCTTGTACCTCAAAACCCATATCATGTAAAATTTGTGCTAACGCACTCATACCCGACCCTTTTATACCTACGAAGTGGTAAATAGTCATATAAAGAACCTCCAACTACGCATATCTTTTAACAGTATATGATATCCTCATTCAATTTGCTCATTGCATTTATGTATGCAACTTTGTTCACTTTATTTTTCTCATTCCATTAATTATTCATGTTTCTACAATACATTAACTTTTTTTTCCTTTTTTTATTTCACATTTATACATTATACCATCTTTCATGATGAAAAACTACGGAACAATATAATTCCAATCTATGGAAGCATTTTACGAAGTAATCCTTTCTCCGATTATTCGTTTTCCTGTAATAACAGCAATTCACTTTCTGTTATTAATACGTCTCTAGGCTTTGTTCCTCTAGCTTCTGATATAAATCCCTGCTTTTCCATCATATCAATTAATCTCGCTGCTCGATTATATCCTATTTTGAATTTCCTTTGCAGACTAGATGTAGACGCTCCACCCTGTTCAATAATAAATTCACAAGCTTCGTAAAATAATTCATCTTCTTCTTCAGACATTTGAACTTTTTTTAACAGGTCTTCTTGTTCAAATAAATATTCTGGTTTTCTTTCTTTCCTAACATGTGCCACTACCTGATCAATTTCTTCATCTGATACAAATGTACCTTGCAATCGAACGGGCTTTGATGTTCCATTTTCTAAAAATAGCATATCCCCTTTACCCAAAAGCTTCTCGGCACCACTAATATCGATGACGGTACGTGAATCAATTTGAGAGGAAACAGAAAACGCAATTCGTGTTGGAACATTTGCCTTAATTAATCCTGTAATAACATCAACTGATGGTCTTTGTGTAGCAATTAATAGGTGAATCCCGCACGCCCTTGCCTTTTGAGCTATTCTACTAATCGCTTCTTCTACATCCGCAGGTGCCATCATCATTAAATCTGCTAACTCATCAATTACGATCACTAAATATGGCAATTTCTCACTATACCTTTTATGCTCTTCTGCTAATTGATTATATTTTGTAATATCTCTAACACCAGCATGTGCTAATAGCTCATATCTTCTTTCCATCTCTTCGACAGCCCATTTTAGTGCAGCAGTTGCCGTCTTTACATCTGTAATAACAGGACTTGCTAAATGGGGAACATAATTATATGGAGCTAATTCAACCATTTTAGGATCTACTAATAAGAGCTTCAATTCCTCTGGTTTTGCTTTGTATAGTAAGCTCACAAGCATTGTATTAATACACACACTTTTTCCAGATCCAGTCGCTCCAGCTATTAATCCATGTGGCATTTTGCGTAAATCTGTAACGATTGGTTTTCCTGAAATATCCAATCCCATTGCTACCGTTAAGGGAGAGGCTGAACTTTTAAATTCTTCACTTTCCAAAATCTCTCTTATAAGTACAGGTCGACTTTTTTGGTTTGGGACTTCAATTCCTACTGTATGCTTTCCAGGAATTGGCGCCTCAATTCTGATATCTTTTGCAGCCAAACTTAATTTTAAGTCATCAGAAAGATTGGTAATTTTGCTAACCTTAACTCCTGGTTCTGGTTGTACCTCATAACGTGTTACAGAAGGTCCTTGTGTAACATTTACCACCTTTGCATGAACATTGAAATTGGTAAATGTATCGTTTAAGAGCATAGTCTGCTCTTCAATCCAACCATCCTTTTCTATTTGCAAAATGGGTGGATTCAATAAATTTTCTTCGGGAAAAACGTAATAAGGTAAGTCATTTTGTTCCTCATCTTCTTTTTCTATCATAGAGGGAACTACTACTTCTGCCTGCGACTGTGGCTTTGGCTCCTCACATATTTTTTTCTCGACTTGTTGATTTGCCAATCGTTTTCTGTCTTTATTCAGCATCAACACATTAAAAGGTAAAGGACCTTTACGAGAAATTGTCTTCTTCTCCTCTATTTTCGCCTGGGAGGCTTCTTCCTTTTTTTCTACTACTAATTCTTCATCATTTTCCTGATAAACTTCTTCTACTACTTCCGCTTCTTCAAACTTTAACAATGATTGATTATTATCAAGTTCTTGGTCTTCTATTAAACTTTCTACCTGCTCATTTACTTCCTTTTCTGCTTCCCTGGCAAAAACGCTTAGAGAAGCAACATTCTCTATCTCTAATGCACTATCAGCTCTAGAAGTTATTTCTTCAGCGAAATATTCCTCAGCTTTTATAGAAAAAGATGTATCTTGCTCCATTATCCTGTCCACTGTTACCGTTTCTTGCGCAACAGCTGTCTCAGCTTTATGCAGTTCAACTGTCTCCACATGAATTTCGCCATGTTGTTGTCCAGCTTCTTGCGTTTCTGCTGACTCTATGTTACGTTCCGCTTCTTGAAGTTCTGCTACTTCCACATTCTTTTCCGCTTCTTGAAGTTCAGATGATTCTACATTTCTTTCCTCTTCTTGCGGTTCTGCTGCTTCTACATTCCTCTCTGCTTTTTGTGATTCAGCTATCTCCACATTCTGTCGAACTTCTTGTGATTCAACCACCTCATCATTCATTCCAGCGAATGTTAGTAGTTCTTTATTGCCTCTTGTTTTGTTCTGTTCTTTCTGGTTAATCCTCGCTTCTTTCGAAATTTCAACTTTTTTTTCTATTATTGGTCGTGATTCCGTAGTCCTTATCGCTTTCCTTTCTGGACGGTTATATCCATATATCGGAGAAACAACTTCTGTAGGTTTGAAAGGACGATTAGTACTATATGTATTCGATACTTTTTCTTCCTTCTGATCGCTTTTCGTCTGTTCTGCATATGGACGTTTAAATGGTTGATCGTTTTCACGTCTATTCTCTAGGAAGGCTTGCCTAGGTTCCCTTCTTTTCCTTCTATCCATCTCTTTCTTATCATCTATCTCTTCATCAGGAATTAGTGGAAAGCGAAAGTTCCCTTTCGGATATTGATAAATAATCTTTGAATCTATCTCTTTCTTCCATGCCGTAGACTCCATTTTCGGTTGCTGTTCTGCTTCAACCGATTCTTCAACTTGGTTCAGCTCCTCTTCTTCACTAGCAAACTGTTTAAATACTTTTTTGAACCAATTCACACGTAATCACTCTTTCTTTCCAATCTCATTACTATTTTAACAGTTATGTTCAGAATTTCGAGCACTATTTTTTAACAACTCTCCCTTTCCCTCTTTAGCAGAAGGTTAAACAAAGATAAATTCCCTCTTTGTTTTTTTAAATTGCCAACGCTCCAACAACTCTGGTTCTATAACTAGATACATTTATATATAGCAATTAAAAAAGAGACACTTTTTGAAAGTTTGTATATCCTAATTGCCTCTTTCATTAAGTCTCTCTTTTTTTCAGGTTAAAACAGGGAACTTATAGAAACATTCTAGCTTTTCAATCTACATAATTGTTATTTTAGTATAAAAATATTTCAATTAGATGTCATTCAAAAGTAAATTATAAATCGATTTGATTACATTGTCCCTATTCTTTTCCTCTTTTTTTATTTTTACCTAAAATAAATATAGGCTCTAATTCGCCACCCTCATACAGGAAAGATAGTGCTGTAATTGGAACTCTTCCGCTCGCAAAGAAACTCATCGTCATTTGAGCGAGGATATCGTATCCTGTTTCATTCCGAATATCACCTATAATAAGTACATCTTGATGAGGAACAGCTACCGTCATTGTGCCTTCACACTGATCATACATATCCTTTAAAAAGGCATCATTTAATATTCGACTTGCATCATAGCCATCATTGCTGTTTATAAAATAAAAAACATTACCAGCAACACTATCTGCTTTTACATTTGTGGATAAAGATCTTACATTAAAAAGAGCCATTTCCTTAATCGAAGCGGAAGACCAATTTTCTTTTTCCATCAATCTCTCATCAATAAGACGATAGGTATTCCCCATATCCAAAGCATAATATACTCTGGTTTCTGCCGTATGCTCTTCTGTTATAAAGGGAATTTCCTCATTTGATTGTTGAGGAAAAGAAGTAGAACGAATCACAGGAAATATTTTTTTCTCTTTTCCTTCTATTTCTTCATCTTTTTCAATTGCTCCTAAGCCATGTTCAATATAATAAACAATCTCATCGACTGCTTTTTCTTTTTTTGTTTCCCATTTTGCAATTATTTCAGGCAAGGAAACGGTAACTCCCTTTCCCGTTGCTTTACTTTCTATGCGTACTTGATCTTTTTTACTATCAAATGTAAAAGTTCGATCCTCGTTACTTATTCGCTGCATGAGCATATCCTTCATTTTTTTACTTGTCATTTTCATTCTTGTTTCACTTCCGTCCTCTTCAATTTCTTCCTATTTATTATACTCTAAATGAATCGATATTCATCTTTTTAATAGGCAGTTTTTCTTGTAATCAATGGAAAAAGGTTATCTCCACTTAAAATATAGCAGGGAACTACGTCCCTTTCCAAGCTACATTTTATATAGGAGACAACCTTCTATAAGATAAACGTTTATTTTTACATATTACAGCAAAATAAAGAAAAAAATTCTCTACTGACTAAATAAGCCTTGACTATCCTTACTTGTGTTGAGAATAGGATAAATCATTCTATCGCCTATTGTTTTCCCTATAAAGATTCAATGAACTTTTCAATTTCTTCCTGTGTTTTTCGATCCTTGCTTACAAATCTGCCAAGTTCTTTCCCGCCCTCAAAAGCGATAAAGCTTGGAATACCAAATACATCTAGTTCTATACAAGTATCAATAAATTTATCGCGATCAACATGTATAAATGTATATTGATCAAATTTCGCTTCTACTTCTGACATAAATGGTTCGATAAATCGACAGTCTCCACACCATTCTGCTGAAAAAAGAAATATATGTTTCTCTGGACTATTTTTAAGCTCTGCAAATTCGTCTGCTGATTGTAAATGTTTCAATGTAAATGCCCCCTTCATAATATGTACCCTTTCATAAATAGTATCAGAATTATAGGTTCCTCACTACTAATATGCTTTCCTATTGCTACATTTTTATCACTTAATAGGAAAGCTTTTTCTATTTAAATTCAGCTAATTTCCAAAGTTCCTCTAGCTCTTATTTTCCTTGATATTCCAGTTGACCTAGAAGCAATTCAACAACATGTTCAAACATAGCAGTCCTATTAATTCTGCCGTTTGTGAATATTCCTATAGCACCTTCTGTTGAGCGAACATTTTCCTTTTGGGCATATTCATCCATAACCGGACCTAGTTCTCTTCCTGCAACTAGTTTTGTTTCAATTTCCTTTGGTAGTGGAATTCTTGCTCCACTAGCTATATAGGTGGTTCCATCCCTCCCAACAAGCGCTCCCCAATTAGTTAAAAAGAGAATACCATTTGTTCGGTGGACGCCTCCTTCTAAGCCAATCCCTATCTCGCCGGCTCCTTCCTGCAATGCAGCCTTCGCTCGGTTAATGGCTCCTTTGATCGTTTCCTCATCTGAAAATGGCTGTTCGCTTACCCCAGAGCTCACATTAAATGTAGCAAACTCTATAGTCATATCTTTTTCTAAACAGTTTTTTACTGCTTTTACTTTTGCTTTATTATTGGTGCCAATACAAACTTTCACTTTGCTTCACTCCTAATATAATGACCAAACAGTTTATAAAAAAGGTATCTCACATATACCAATCGTATTGGAGATACCTTTAATTAAATTTTTTAAGATGAATTATCTATAAAATAGTTTTGTTTTTTATTGATTTGCACGTAGTGTTTCAATGGTTGTATGATCCGTCGTTTTTACTAATTTAGTTAACAGTTCTTTTGCAGCCGCATAATCATCGATGTGGATAATAGAAGCACTTGTATGAATATAACGTGAGCATATGCCAATAACAGCACTAGGTACACCATTATTTGAAATATGAACCTGTCCCGCATCCGTTCCGCCTGGTGAAATAAAGTACTGATAGGCAATATTATTAGATTCCGCTGTATCTAAAATAAATTCTCTCATCCCTTTATGCATAACCATCGTTGCATCATAAATGCGTAACAATGCTCCTTTTCCAAGCTGACCAAATTGGTTTTTATCACCTGATGCATCATTTGCAGGACTTGCGTCTAAAGCATAAAATACATCTGGCTTAATCATATTAGCTGCAGTTCTAGCTCCTCTAAGACCTACTTCCTCTTGCACAGTAGCCCCAGAATATAAGATATTTGGAATCTCCTCTTCTTGAAGATTCTTTAACAATTCAATCGCTAAACCACAACCATAACGATTATCCCATGCTTTTGCCATAATTTTCTTTTCATTAGCCATTGGCGTAAATGGACAAATTGGCACAATCATTTGACCAGGCTTAATCCCAATTTTCAATGCATCTTCCTTATCATCCGCTCCGATATCGATCAGCATATTTTTTATATCCATTGGTTTACTTCTTAAGGATTCGTCCAATAGATGTGGAGGAATCGAACCGATTACCCCAATAACAGGTCCTTTATTAGTTATAATCTGTACTCTTTGTGCTAAAAGGACTTGACTCCACCAGCCACCGATAGGCTGAAAACGAATCATTCCGTTATCCGTGATTGCTGTAACCATAAAACCAACCTCATCCATATGTCCGGCAACCATAACTGTTGGTCCATTTTCCGTTCCTCTTTTTACCCCAAAGATACTGCCAAGGTTATCTTGCACGATTTCATTTGTATAAAGACTTAATTGTTCTTTCATAAATTTTCGAACTTGATGTTCATTTCCAGCTACTCCCGGAAGTTCCGTTAATGTTCGGAACATATCTAATGTTTGTTGTTCCATTCTAGTTAAACCCCTTTAATAACTATGTATTTTAATAATATATTTATTGTACCGAAATATCTAACTGCATACCACTACTTTCCTCTACCCAATTAGAAATTATCCAATTTAAAACATAGAACCAGTTTTCAGGAAGAAGTCGGCTAATCATTTCTTCTATGATATAAATTAGTTATAATAACAATATCTACTTTTTTGTAGTTTGAAGTACTTAGCCTAATACAAGAAAATACGACACAAAAAATAAGGAGTTCTATTATGAATTGGAAACATATCATAGGCGGTGTTGTGGCAGGACTAGCCGCAAGCTATATCGTAAAAGAAGTCATTGCTAAAAATAGTAGTCTTTCGGGTGACCAGGTCTTATCTTTAGCTAAAACAGCTTTTAAAGAAAAGGGACCGATTAATGGATCTTGGATAAATATGGAGAAAGAAATACTTCATACGCGCGAATCTTCCCTTACTGTTTATAGAGGTGGTATCACGCGCTTGAATGGTGACACCCAAGAAGTATATGAATTCATTTCAGATAGTGAGACAGGCAGAATTCTTGATGTTAATCAATTATCTTAACCTTTATTTTAGCGATAATAAGTGGCTTTTAACAAATATAAAACCCAACCAACGATACGAAATGTTTTTGGAATTCCGCATCATTGGTTGGGTATATCTCGGCTGGAAAGCTTACTCTCCAACCTCTTTTCCCCTTATTTAAATTGCACTTCACAACGATAAATTCTATTGCCTCTATTGGAAAATTTCTCTTCATATTCAGTCATGATATTGCCCTCATAATCGCTGTTATGCAAATCAAGGCTTACATATTTTAAAAGCATTCCATATTCAGAAAAACTCTTAAGAGAGTATTCAAACAGCCCTTGGTTATCTGTTTTAAAATGCACTTCTCCTTTATCAATTAGGACTGATTGATAAGAATCCAAGAACGTTTTATACGTTAGTCTCCGTTTTTCGTGTCTTGTTTTTGGCCAAGGATCTGAAAAATTCAAATAAACTCGGGCAATTTCTCCTTTTTCAAAATAATCCTTAAGCTTTTCTGCATTTATATTCATTAACTTCAAGTTTGGTACTTCTGCTTCAATTAATCGATCTAACGCAGAAACTATGACACTTTCCTGAAGTTCTACGCCGATATAATTAATGGAAGGATTTGCTTTTGCCATTTCTGTGATAAATCTACCTTTTCCAGTTCCAATCTCAATATGGATCGGCCCTTTTTGACTAAATGCCTGATCCCATTTACCTTTCCAATCTTCCGGGGTTTGGATAACATATTGCGGATATGCGCTTAATTTATCTTTCGCCCATGGTTTATGTCTTAATCGCATGTGGACACTCCTTATTAATAACTATCGTTTCAAACAATATCATGCATTATACATCGATGCAATACTCTTTTCTTGGCAATTGATTATTTTTGAAGGATAAATTTACATTAGGAACATTTGAATAAAGAAAAAAAGAATTCACAACCTATAAGTGAATTCCTTAACTGGTATTTGAAAAGAATGATTTTACTCTTTTCATACTAGAACCTATAGAAAGGGTGTTCTAAGTATGCCTATAAACCACGAGCATCAATTAGCATTATTAGCCGATATTCTTAGTAATCAACAAACAGACTGCTGTGGATCTGTAGCGGAATGCGAGCAGATCGAGAGATTGATTACTTCTTTAAGAACCAATGATCAAATTGATCAAAATATCCTTCCGATTTTAGAGGAAGTACATCTTTACAGCAAGCAAGGTGTCAATGCCTCCAATTTAGACAATCATATTCATTCACACCAAGACCAATTATCGCAATGGGTAGATGGAATTAACAATTTATCTTAAAAAGGTAAATGGCCGATTAATCAATGTCATGTAAAAATTGCATCCATTTTTGCATTTCGCTATATCGGCCTTTTTTCTTATACCAACGTATGGAATTAATCGTTTGAGCAATAACATACCATTTCATTCTTAAGGATAAATGATCGGTTAGTTCATACCCGTAAGTATGTAACCAATTTTTCCAATCTTCTTTTGGAATATACCAATAAAGTAACATGCCTAAATCAATTGCTGGATCTGCAATCATTGCACCATCCCAGTCAATTAAATACAACTGGTTGTCTTCAGAAAGCAGCCAGTTGTTATGATTTACATCACAATGACAAACGACATGCTCTGTTGTTTTGATAAATGGAAGATTCTCCTCTAAAAATTGGATATAACGAGTGATATCTTCGTTATCTTTTAATTCATCGTCTATTTCTGCTTTTATGACTGACAAAATCATTTCAGGATGAAAAGATGTTTTACCTAGTCTTTTGAGCATCTCTAATAAAGGCTTAGAGGTATGAATTTTTTTGAGTAACATGGTTACTCTTTCATCCGTCATATCCGAATGACCAAATTCTCTACCAATCAGCCATTGCTGGGCAGTAAAAACATCTCCGTTTTCAAATCTTTTTGTCCAAACAAGTTTTGGGACAATTCCTTCTGCTGACAGCACAGCTAAAAATGGAGACGAATTTCGTTTTAAAAAAAGCTTCTGTCCATTATTTTGTGCAAAAAAGGCTTCGCCTGTTTCTCCACCTGCAGGAGTTATTTCCCAATCTTGCCCTAATAAATGTTCCAAAATTGTTCACCTACTATATATTATGCTCCAAAAAAAAGATGAGAAATTCCTGTTTGAGTCTTTTTTGTCCTAAATTTGTAGGAAGAACAAACAAAAATGGTTATTAGCTATTCATCAATTATAGTAAATTATACTCATCGTACAGCTATCAATCTTTAACTAGCACATATGTGCCTAAAATTTAATGAGATAAAAAAGAAAAAGGACATAGTATCCATACAATTATACTATGTATCCAATATTTCCAATCATTTTATATTAAATTTTACTTAAATACTTATTTTTAATTGAAAGTTTCTCATTTAAATATTATCTCTTATTTCATTTTTTAGTCAAGTGAATCTCCAGTTAAAATAAATATTTCTATTAAAAAAATATCGGATTCTCCTATTAAGAACATCTCTTGTTAAATTCCCACTATTCAAGCAATAGATAATCTCACTTGCCAAATAGCATACTATTTGGCAAGTATCGTTACACTGCTTGGGTTAACTATTAGGCTATCTCCATGTATTGTTGGATAGTCGTCTTCATATACGATTCCGTCTTCCACAAGTATCTTCCATTCATCTTCCGGACAAAAGCCTTCCTCGGCAGAATCATTACCATTTATCAATACGATGATAGTTTTCCATTCTCCAAGTTGCTGCAAATCATCTAAACAATACTGGATAATGTTATTTGCTTGCTGATTTATGGTTACATGTTTTTGGATTTCCTGCACAGATCGTAAGCGAAAAGCACGATTATTTTTTCTTAGGGAAATTAATCCTTTTATATAGTCAACATTCATTAAGAATTGGTCTTTTCTATTCCAATCTAACTGATTAATCTCATCAGGCGATTGATAACTATTTTCCACACCAAATTTTGTGCGGAAAAATTCCTGTCCTGAATGCAAGAAAGGGATTCCCTGACTTAGAAGAACGAGAGAAGTTGCCAGTCGATGTTTTCTCCTTTTCTCTTCATCTGATGCCTCTGGAAAACAAATATCAATTTTATCCCATAATGTATGATTATCATGTGATTCCACATAGTTTACAGATTGCCCTGGTTCAAGAAACATGCCACCCTCTTTATAGATTCCAACGCTTCCAGCTAATAATTCAGCAATTTCTCCTTTATATTGATTATTTCCAAGCGCGTACCCTCGATCATATTGATCAAAGGTGCTCCCCTTTATTTTATCTCTAAATTGATCATTAAACTGGCCAATACCAGGCAGCGACTGTTGATTAGCAATAATGGCTTTCTCATCATGGTTGATAGGAGTTGCAAGATCCCAGCCTTCTCCAATAATTATGATGCTCTTATCAATATTATCACAAATTGACCGGACTTCATTCATAGTTTGGCAATCAAGTATCCCCATCAAATCGAACCGTAATCCATCTATTTGATACTCTTCTATCCAAAAACGAACGGAATCCACAATGAATCTCCTTACCATCGATCGTTCAGAAGCAATGTCATTCCCTACTCCAGTTCCATTTGCTGGCATACCATGCTTATCATAGCGGAAGTAATAACCTGGAACGATTTTTTCAAAAGAGGAATCTTCCTTTTTATAGACATGATTATACACAACATCCAAAATGACACGAATGCCTTGTTCCTGTACAGCATGAATCATTTCTTTCAATTCATTAATTCTTACATAAGGATCCATAGGGTTTGTTGAGTAACTGCCCTCTGGAACATTATAATGGGAAGGGTTATAGCCCCAATTATATTTTTTTAGTACCTCTAACTCATCAATTTCTTCAAAGTCATGTACTGGGAGAAACTCTATATGGGTAACACCTAAGTTTTTAATATAGGTTAGTCCTGACAGATTGTTTCGGGGCGTACGCGTATTTAATTCTGCCACTCCAACATATTTGCCCTTTTGCTGAATTCCACTGTCAGGATGTATCGTTAAATCGCGAATATGCGCTTCGTAGATGATACTATCTACACTCTGTTCTAACGGCGGCAAGACTGGTTTCTGCCTTTTGGTTTTATTTAAGTCAACGATTACTCCTGTTTCCCCATTTACAGAAACAGCGATAGCATATGGATCAATCGCTTCTTTCCATTCCAAGTTAATAAGGACTAGATAGCTGTAATAATAACCTTCCAAATCTGCTAAATAGGTTGTTTTCCAAACGCCTTTTTCTTGTCTTTCCATCTCTACGATTCGTCTTTCCTTACTAGATGAATCTGGGGATTGCAGCACTAATTTCACTTGTTGGGCAGTGGGAGCCCACAGATAGAAAGTGCTCTGATCGGAAGCATAATGAACACCTAGTGGTCCATCATAATAAAATTGCTTATCAAATAAAGGTGTTCTGATAACCGCACCTATCTGTAAATCTGTCACACCTTTATTTCCATCTTCAACTTCATATTTTTGTCCGATTTGTATCTTATCATGCGCACGGCATTTGTACTTGACGAAATGCTGCATTTTTTCTTTGGATTCAATCACAAGATTAGTAGCTTGTTTATCCCCTCTTAATATAAATGATGTTGATTCCCCATGAAAATACGAATAGGGAAGTAGAACAGTTATTAATGACATTTCATCTAAATAGGCAAAGAAACTCCTTCTTATCGATAACAAATCCCTCAACTCCCTTTTCTCATGAACATCCATCTATTCTCAACTTCCCCATTATTGCTTATGATTCCTCTGTATCCCATTCATACCTTCTTTTTGAATTCGTCAAACCATAATGTAAAAGACTTTCTGCTGCTTTTAATTGAATTGCTTTAATTGGCGAATGGTTATTTCTCATTTTATAAAACCAATCTTCATAGTTTCTTTTTTCGATAATTTTCAAATCATATGGTGGTGCTGGAAAATCAACATAGCCATTTCGAGTAAGAATTACTTTTTGTACAGGTAAAGTGATGTCATACTTTTCTAGAATACCCTTTACAATTTTCTCTGTTCTGTTTATAGATATGACAGGACTAAGAATCTTTTTCTCCTTATCCCCCTTTTTTTTAAGCCAAAATTTATCATTCGAACCAACAAATACTGCTGAGTTCTCCGCTTCTAGAACATGTATACACCAAACTTCTGTTGGTGTAACTATAATGGTGTCCAATTCAACCGGAGCATTCTTCAATTGGAACAGCGGTTGATAGAGAACCAAAAATGTATCTGGGAATCTTTGCAAGAAATATTTTAATAAATCATCATAATAAAGTGTTTTTTTTACTTCTGACATTTCTGTGAGCGTAGAACTGGCCCATTTTAGCTGAAATTCAAATAATTGATTTAGAAATTGCTGTTTTAACTCATCGATTGATTGTGGATGTTTATATTTTTTGGCATCGTAATCGAAGTCTAGTTCTTCTTCATCTTCTTCCTTTTTTTGGCTATCATTTATTTTTGCCACTTCTGTTTCTTCCAACTTATTGCGATTTAAGATAGTTTTCTTTACTCTTTCCAGCAAAGTCGGTTTTTCCATTAACCAGTTGTCTTCTATTGGGTTCTCTATGTAAAAGAGACTTCTGTCTTTTGTATCAAAAGCTCTCTTTAGCCCTGTCCACTGTTGCTTTTTTAAACGAACGAAACGTGATGGATACAAGACGATGTTCTGCTCATATCGCGAAACGTAATCTTGTAATTTGATTAACTGCGCCAAGGTTTCCCCCCTATATTACATGTTTCTATTGCTTGTGATTATGAAAGCTGTAACTTTTTATTATCTCATATTTAGGTATTTTATCCATATGTGTTTGAAACAGATGAATACTATCAATATTAGAAATTAAATTTTTAGGCAATGCAAACTCGTTTAACTCCTGCTCTGAAAAGATGGAGTCTTCCTTCCATTTTCTTGCTAAAGTCATATGTGGATGAAATGGCCGCGTTTCTAACTGAAAACCAGCCTTGCTGCTTGCAGCAAAGACCTGATTTCTTAACTCAACCAGTTTCTGCTCTTCTTTCATCCCTGCCCAGAATATCCTCGGACTTTGTCGCTGGCCGAAAACACCCAAATGATCTATATGTATTTGAAAATCGGTACTTAAAGGGAATTGATTTAAAAGAGTTTGTAACTTTTCCCTTTGTTCATCGGAGGCATTTCCTAAAAAGGCAAGTGTAATATGATAATCTAAAGGATGTACCCATCTTTTAAAAGGAAATTTTATTTGTAACTCTTTTCGCATCTTTTCTATTTCATTTATAACTTGTACATCTGGCTTAATACCAATAAAATAATGCGGAATAGTCGTTTTCATATCTAATCTTCCTTTTAGCCTTTTTCTCCAGAGTGTTGTTTCCTCATAAAATTCATTAAATTCCGGCCCCTTAATGCATGACCTGGCATCCTTTATAAGAAATATACTTTATGGAGAACAGCCTGTCTTTGTTTTGTCTTTGCTCCTAGTAACTTTATTCTATTATATAACCTATCGGATTAATTTTAACCGTATCTGTACGATGTTTTAGAAATATATATCTTACTATACCTTATTTTCCATTGAATTACTTTCTTAAAAAAAATGAGTTGTCTCAGAGACATGGCTATTAGCCAGACTGAAACAACTCATTTTTATTTTTATTTAGCAAATGCTAATTGCTTATTTGTCCACACTCACTAATGATTGCTTCAACAAATAAATTTTGGAGTTTTTTTGTCATTTCTCCAACTTTTCCTTCCTTAACGGGGACATTATTCACAGAAACGATTGGTGTAACTTCGGAAGTTGTGCTGGATAAAAAAACTTCGTCTGCATCGATTAAATCTTCGATAGAAAATGCCTTTTCTTCAACCTCAATCCCATTTTCGCCACATAATTGAATAATTTTTTGTCTGGTAATTCCATTTAATATAAATTGATTCGCTTCATGTGTTTGAATCTTTTCTCCATTTACAATCCATATATTTGAAGAGCTTCCTTCTGTTACAGATAATTCTCTATACTGGATGCTTTCATAACAATCTGCTTCTGTAGCTTTTTGTTTCGCCATTACATTACCAAGCAAATTTAAACTTTTTATATCACATCTTGACCATCTAATATCTTCTACTGTAATGGTACTCACCCCATTCTCTAGATTATCAAGTGGTCTATTTAACATCTTAGTATAAGCTACAAACGTTGGAGTAACAGCTTCTGTTGGGTAACTATGATTTCGCGGGCTCACGCCTCTTGTGAATTGCATATAAATGATACCGGTGCTTAATGAGTTTTTGGCAATTAACTCTTCTAAAAGAGTGGTTAATTCTGAGATAGAATAAGAAATAGCTATGCCTATTTTCTCACTGCTTGCAGATAATCGTTCAAGATGTTCCTTTGCCATGAACATTTTACCATTGTACACACGGATTACTTCATATATTCCATCGCCAAACTGATAACCTCTATCTTCAATATCTACTTTCGCTTGTTCTCTTGGTATAAATTCCCCATTCATTAACACCATTCTCATTTTCTCTTCTCCTTTAATAAAACTTTATTTAGCTAATTCATATATTGCTTGTGCATAAATAGCAGTTACCTTCAACAAATCTTCTATATACATATATTCATCTTTTTTGTGTGCAATATCTTCTCTTCCTGGAAAGAGTGGTCCGAATGCAACCCCTTTTTCTAGCGATCTGGCATAAGTGCCTCCACCAATTGATAATAGCTTCGCCTTTTCACCAGTTTGCTCTTCATAGACCTTACTTAGTGTCTGAATTAATTCAGAGTCTTTTTCTACATAATGCGGTTTAGAATCCGAAAAGTTTTCAAGACTGAAATTATATTCTGCTAGTAATTTTATTAATTTTTCTTTTGTTTGATCCATATCATTTGTGACAGGATAACGTACTGTCTGTCCTATTTTTCCACCATGATCTGCCTGATAATCCAAAATCCCAGCATTTAGGGTCAGCTCTCCTGTTATCTCATCCTCATAATCGATACCAAGTTTTTTTCCTCTAGAGTCATTCACAAAGAAGTTTTTTACAAATTGAAAATAATGGTCCGCTTTTTCATCCAATTCTAACTCTACGAGAAAATTAGCCAGCTTTAATCCAGCATTTATCCCATTATTAGGCTCTAGACCATGTGCTGAAACTCCTTCTAACTCTAAAACTAAATCGCCATTATCAACTAAATAGCGGCCAGGGATATTTTCAAGTTTCAAATAATTTTGATATCGTTGAATAACCTCCGTTTGCGCTCCTTCTTTGACTTCTAACACAGCTTGCGCAAAGTCTGGGACCATATTATATCTTCTACCTGATGAAAAACGGAGAATTTTAACTTCACCAGAATCGCTAGATGCTTCCGTGTATTTTTGTACGATGTCAAAATCAGAAATTCCTTTTTCCGCATAAATAATCGGAAAATCTGCATCAGGGGCAAATCCGATTGTAGGCATACTTTCTTCTTGGAAATAAGTATCTACACATCTCCAATCACTTTCTTCATCGGTTCCAATAATCATTCGAATCTCTTTCGTTAAGGGAAGGTGCAGCTCCTTCACAATTTTCATTGCATAGTAAGCAGCCATTGTAGGGCCTTTATCATCTAAAGCGCCTCTTGCGAATATTTTACCATCGCGAATCTCTGCCTTGTAAGGGTCACTTGTCCATCCATCTCCCTCAGGAACAACATCTACATGGCAAAGAACCCCAACGCTTTCTGCCCCCTCACCATAAAGTAAATGTCCAGCAACATTTTTTACATTCTTACTAACAAAACCATCTTTTTCACCTAATGATAGCATATAGGTTAATGCCTCTTTCACGCCTTTTCCAAAAGGTGCATCCTCTGTTGCATTTTCTTCATCTAACACACTCTTTATTTGTAACAGCCCTTGCAAATCCTTAATAAAACTATCTTTACGATTATGTACTTCATTTAACCAATCAATTGAACTCATAGCTGCCTCCTTGCAAGCTTATAAATATATTATAGGAAAAACATATCATAAAACGCTTTATATGAAAAATAAAAGCTTTAAATCCCTATTTCACTAAATTATTATTAAGTATAGTATACCTTTTATTAAAAACAAAGCTATACTATAATTAATCTAGCATATGGAAGGAATGTATTTAATTGGGATATGTAGAAGATTTAAGAAAGCTTGTCGGAAAAATGCCTGTTATTCTCGTTGGAGCCGTAGTTATCCTGTTCACTAAAGACCAGAAAGTACTTTTGCAAGAGAGAAAACATCCTAAACATGTGTGGGGTTTACCCGGTGGATTAATGGAATTAGGAGAAAGTACAGAAGAAACAGCAAAACGAGAAGTTTTCGAAGAAACGGGTCTTCAAGTAATGAATCTTCAATTACTATCCGTTTATTCTGGAAAAGATTATTTTGCGGTGGCAGCAAATGGAGATCCATTTTACACTGTAACAACTGCCTACTGCACTTCAGAATATGAAGGAAAGCTCAAAAATGATCAAGAAGAGGCATTCAGTCTCCGATATTTCAATTTTGATGAACTACCAGAAAAAATGGTCGGGAGCCATCGAAGAATGATTGAGGATTTTAAAATGAATATAAAGGAAATTTAAAAAAGCTTATCCGTTTTATTTTTTATTCCATTTGGTTTATCAACCATAAAAATCGGGAAATAAAATTATTTACTTACTTTTTGCATTTTTATTCATATCATAAACATAAATTCCATATGATGAATGTAAAGAAACCCTGCAGGGGGTGGTAAATTAAGACATAAATAAGCAAATATTTTGTAAATTAACGCAAATAATGTAGAATATATTAGTAAATAGGGGTACAATATTTATATAGAATTTCATTCTATTAACTATTTCACTATTTATTTAACCAGTTGAAAAGGGGTTGTCTGTGGAAAAGAAAATTACATACGCTTGAAGATTTTACTCTTCAAATAAGCTGTCGGTCGCTGGAATTTGCCAAAGGTTTGAAAAAAGGATAGGGAGTGGTTTATTGAAACCTTCAACTAACCGGATGTTAAACCGTATCAAATCCGTCTACATGTTTATTAGTAAGCGTGGAACTGTTACAACACAAGAGCTAGTGGAGGAATTTGGTATTACTCCGCGAACGATTCAAAGAGATTTGAATGTGTTAGCTTATAATGACTTGGTACAAAGTCCAAGTCGTGGAAAATGGACAACAACTAGAAAAAAAGTAAAAATGACATCCTAAAACGAATGGAACGAACTTAAGATTAAAATTTGTATAATAAAAAGCAAAAACCTTACTAGATTTTCGGGAAAGGATTGATATTTTCCTAAAATCCAAGTAAGGTTTTTACTTTCATTCCGCTAATAGGAGCTATTAAAACCCCATGTAATTATTTTACTTCATAGTTTCTTAACAGCTCTATTTCTTCTTCTGTCAACTCCCGATATTCTCCAAGCTCTAGTGTTTCATCCAGTTCTAGTGGTCCCATGGAAATCCGTTTTAAATAAACAACTTTTTTCCCAACACTTTCAAACATTCTTTTCACTTGATGAAATTTCCCTTCCGAAATCGTTAGTTCAATATCAGAAGTTTCGCCAGCTTTTAATATTACTAGGTGACCAGGCTTCGTAAGGTATCCATCATCTAAAACAACACCCTTTTTAAACGCCTCGACATCCTCTTCGCCTACTTCCCCTCTGATAACAGCAAAGTACGTTTTCGGAACATGTTTTTTGGGAGATAATAAACGATGCGCTAATTTCCCATCATTTGTGAGCAGAAGTAATCCCTCTGTATCCTTATCCAACCTACCTACAGGAAAAGGATTATAAACGGAATCCTCTATTTGCAGAATGTCTACCACTGTTTCTTCTCTTGTATCTTCAGTTGCAGAAATAATGCCAGGCGGCTTATTCATCATTAAGTAAATAAACTCTTTATATTCGACTATTTCATTATTTAACGATACTTCGTCCTTTTCAGGATCTACTTGATGCTTTGCATCTTTAATAATTACATCATTTACTTTTACTGCCTTATTTTTCAGGAGCATTTTCACTTCTTTTCTGCTTCCATACCCTAAATTAGCGAGCATTTTATCTATTCGCATATAAACTCAACCTCTATCTATTATTTCTGTTTTTAAAGGCTCTTTTCTATTATTTATAAGCTTGCTTCCTATTGTTTCTACTAAATTAAAAAGGAAGTCTTAGTTTTTGTTTTATTTTAAAAGCTTGCTCTCCAAAAATGCGATAAACCAATTTGGAGCGGTAAGCTAAATAAACGTACATGAGGACTCCAAAAACAGCTACAATTACAACCATTAATAAAGAAGCTACAACAGACTCTGTTGATAAAAATAAACGGAGTAATGAATAGACAATATCTGTTATGATATACATCATTATCGAAAATCCAATGATGAGAATGCTTCTTCGAATAACTATTTTATAGGAATAATTTGCATATGCTTTTATTACTCCTAAATTAATTAAGATAGATACTGTATACCCTAATGAAGTTGCAAGGATAGCGCCATTTGTTTCCCATCTTTCTATGAACGGGATATTTAAGCTTAATTTAATTAAAATCCCTACTAATAAACTTAATATAGTAAATCGTTGCTCATTTAACCCTTGTAAGATGGACGCGGTAACTGGATAAAGGGAAAAAAGAATGGCAACAGGAGCATACAATCTTAGCACTTCTGCACCCATTAGAAGATCTTCTGTCCCATAAAACAACCGATACACCGGCTCTGCTAGAACAGAAAGGCCAATACATGCTGGCAAAGTAATAAATAATAAGACTTGGAAAGTTTGATTTAAGTTTGTGGCAAGACCGGTATGATCCTCTTTTATAAAGGCTCTTGTAATCATTGGAATTAATGCCATTGAAAAACCAGTTGCAAGCGATACAGGAATAATAATGATTTTATGGGTTTGGTAATTAAAAATATTTAAGGCTGTTTCAGAAATTGAACTTAGCCCAATACTACTCATCGCACGGTTAAAAGTGACGGTATCGATTGCCTGAAATAAAGGATTCGCAACTCCCACGAAAACAAACGGAGCAGCAGACAAAAGAATTTCTTTATACATAGAGCGCAGACGAATATCTGTCTGCATGCCTTTATCATATAATAAAAGATTATCATACTCGTCTTTACTTTTTCTCCAATACAATAACAGCACAGCAAGTCCCCCTATTGCTCCAACAAACGCAGCAAAAACGGAAATACTTACTGCTGTAATCAACTTTCCTTTTAATAAAAACAGAACAATAGCTGACCCGCCAAGTAAGAAAACAATCCGAACAATCTGCTCGATTACTGTCGAGACAGCTGAAGGTGCCATTGCATCATGTCCCTGAAAAAAGCCTCTGATTAAACTCATAAATGGAACGACAATCAACGCAAAGCTAACTGCGCGGATAACTGTTGTAACCTGCCCTACGGTTGAGGTCAAGTCATCGTCTGATATAATAAGCCCGGCTAGAAAGGGAGCTGCTGCATATAAAGCTAAAAAAGACAGAACCCCACTTGCCAGCATGATCATTAATCCTGACTTAAATAATCTTCTTCCAACTTTATATTCTCCCATTGCATTATATTTCGAAATAAATTTACTTACAGCCAATGGAATACCAGCTGTTGCAATACTTATTACAATAGTATAAGCTACATAAGAATATTGATATAGCACTGTCCCTTGTTTTCCGACAATCATATTGAATGGTATAACATAAAATAAACCTAACGCTTTGGATATGATAGTCCCAAGTGTTAAAATAAATGTGCCTTTAAGCAATTTTGATGACATAAAATCCCTTCCTTAAACGAAGCTCTCTTAAAACGTTACACAAATAAGTATTTTACCATGAAAATAGGCAATAAAATATATTCGACTAAAAGTAAATATGAACATTTTCTAACACACTATTAGTAGTGTACCCTTTCTTAAAAAGAAACGCTACTTTTAATAAAAAGCATGATGCTGATATGGCTCACAATAAAAGGAAATAACCTCTTTTTTAAATAAATGAGTCACTGACATATTCCTTTAAAAGATAGATACAAACTAAAATAATAGCAAAAAAAACGATACTTCTTCAAGAAAGTAGGATGTAATATGCAATATGATGTAATCGTGATTGGCGGAGGACCATCAGGATTAATGGCTGCAATTGGAGCGGCGGAACAAAAGGCGAAAGTATTACTAATCGATAAGGGAAATAAGCTTGGCAGAAAATTAGCAATTTCAGGAGGAGGCCGTTGTAACGTGACCAACCGGCTTCCAATAGAGGAAATTATAAAACATATTCCCGGAAATGGTCGTTTTCTCTACAGTGGATTTTCTGAATTTAACAATGAAGATATTATCGCTTTTTTCGAAAACCTGGGAATTGCTTTAAAGGAAGAAGATCATGGAAGAATGTTTCCTGTCTCTAACAAAGCACAATCAGTCGTAGATGCCTTATTAAGCGAACTAGATAGATTAGGGGTAACCATTCAGACAAATTCCCCAGTTAAGACAGTTAACTATCATGAAAATAAAACAAAAACGGTGATTCTACAAAATGGTGAAACTAAAACCTGTAAGTCACTAATCATTGCAGTTGGTGGTAAATCTGTTCCACATACTGGTTCTACAGGGGATGGTTATGCATGGGCTAAAAAAGCAGGGCATACAATAACGGATTTATTTCCAACAGAAGTACCTATCACTTCGAAAGAAGCATTTATTCAAAATAAAACCTTACAAGGGGTTTCGCTAAGAGATGTAGCATTAAGTGTGCTTAACCCAAAAGGCAAGCCTATTATTACCCATCAAATGGATATGATTTTCACCCACTTTGGCATTAGCGGCCCAGCTGTATTACGCTGCAGCCAATTTGTCGTGAAGGCAAAGAAAAAATGGAATTTAGAGGAAGTGAAAGTTTCCATTGATTCATTTCCAGATAAAAAAGAAGAAAAGCTTTTACAAGATACAATGAAATTACTAAAAACTGAACCAAAGAAAGCAATTAAAAATACGTTAAAAGGTCTATTGATAGAGCGCTATTTATTATATTTGCTGGAGCTAGCAAATATCGATCCAGCTGCTCCATGTGCGACTATTTCTCAAGATAAAATAAGAGTATTTGTTGGTCTATGTAAAGCTTTCACCTTTGATGTAAACGGAACGTTACCGATAGAAAAAGCTTTTGTCACTGGCGGTGGTGTATCTATTAAGGAAATTGCACCTAAGACAATGGAATCGAAAATGACGGAAGGATTATTCTTCTGTGGTGAAATATTAGATATTCACGGATATACTGGAGGTTATAATATTACATCAGCTTTTGTAACGGGAAGGCTGGCAGGTGTCAATGCTGCTTCAGTTGCTAAAAGCGAGTAAAAAATAAGCAGAGGTGCTTTCCATAAAGTCACTCTGCTTTTTATTTTTCTCTTTTTTAAGTTCTGTAAATAATCATGGAGGAGAAACAATAGATTTGATCCTCCTCATCCTCTTGCATGGCCGCGACATTGTATTTGATATCGATTAATTTCTTCTCATCTATTTTCTGTAAAAATTTATTCATCTGTAATTCTAGATCCTTCTCGTGCTCTTGATCAAATAATTTTACTTTAATCATCTTTTCTTCCTCTCCCTATTATTTTGTAGATTATAATTAAAGGATAGACAAAATTCTTACTATTCAATCAATTTCGCGAAAACTTTTAACTTTCTTTTAATTTCTTAAAAAACTATTCTTATACTTTCAGAGTGTAGACACTTTTAGCTTTCATTTAAGTTTTATGTATAAACGAAGTCCATATAAAAAAGCTCAAAGAATGAAGGTAAATAATACCTTATCTTTGAGCTCTTTCGCTTATATTAAGCTTATCAGCCTTTAAATTGTTTTGCCATGCCAATTTAGCATGCCGCCTTCCATATTTACCACTTTGTAGCCTTGGTCTTGCAAATAGTAACATACATTTTCGCTTCGTCTGCCTGAGCGGCAAATCATGATATATTCTTTATCTTTTGAAAAGTAATCTAAATTTTCAGGGATGCTATTCATCGGAATGTGTTTTGCTCCAGGAATAATTCCTTCTGCTACTTCTTCGTCTTCCCGAACATCAACTAATTCTAGCTTTTCTTCATTAGTCAGCTTTTCCTCTAATTCCTCAGTAGTAATTGTTTTTATCGTATCCATTTTATTTCCTCCATTATCACCTTTTATACTGTGTATATAGTTTCTCTCATTGTAATATAGATTATATGACTATGTTATGCAATTAGTCTGCCTAATTGACAGAAAGAGGAGGCTGTCAAAAAAGACAGCCTCTTCCCTTTTAATTTGCAACGATATTAACTAATTTACCAGGAACAGCAATAACTTTACGTACTTGCTTGCCATCAATTTGCTCTTTAACTTGGCTATCCTCCATAGCAATCTGCTCTAGAGCATCTTTATTAGCATCCGCCGGAACCATTAGTTTCGCTTTCACTTTACCGTTAATTTGAATGACAATTTCGACTTCATCATCAACCAATTTTGCCTCATCATATGCTGGCCATGCTTCATAGGCAATGGATTGGTTAGAACCAGTAATGATCTGCCATAGCTCTTCTGTAATATGTGGGCAAATTGGAGAAAGCAATTTCACGAATCCTTCCACATATTTCTTCGGAATACGATCTGCTTTATAACATTCATTGATAAACACCATCATTTGCGAAATGGCCGTATTGAAGCGAAGTGCTTCAAAAGCCTCTGTTACCTTTTTCACTGTTTGATGATAAATTTTATCTAGCGCCTTCATTTCCTCTATATCTTGAACTTTAGAAGTAAGCTCTCCATTATCATCCACTAACAATCGCCAAATTCGATCTAGGAATCTTCTTGAACCATCAAGTCCATTTGTTGACCATGCAATTGCAGCATCTAATGGTCCCATAAACATTTCATACAGACGAAGTGTATCTGCACCATGACTAGCTACAATTTCATCTGGATTTACGACATTTCCTTTTGATTTACTCATTTTTTCATTATTTTCACCGAGGATCATTCCTTGGTTGTATAATTTTTGGAATGGTTCTTTCGTAGGAACAACACCTAAATCATAAAGTACTTTATGCCAGAAGCGTGCATATAGAAGATGCAAGACAGCGTGTTCTACTCCACCGATATACATATCGACTGGAAGCCATTCTTTAATTTTTTCAGGATCAGCAATCTGCTCGTTATTTTTTGGATCAATATAACGCAAGTAATACCAGCTGCTTCCAGCCCATTGCGGCATGGTATTTGTTTCACGTCTGCCTTTTTTTCCAGTAACAGGATCTACAACGTTTACCCATTCTGAAATATTTGCTAACGGAGATTCACCTGTTCCAGATGGCCTAATTTCAGATGTTTCTGGAAGTGTCAAAGGTAATTCCTCTTCTGGAACACCTGTCATTGTGCCATCTTCCCAATGGATAATAGGAATTGGCTCGCCCCAATAGCGCTGGCGGCTAAATAGCCAATCACGAAGTCTGTAAGTGATTTTCTTCGTTCCTATTTCTTTCCCTTCTAACCAAGTAATCATTTTGACAATAGCTTCTTCTTTATTTAAACCATTTAGAAAATCAGAATTTACATGTTCCCCATCACCAGTATAGGCCTCTGTTTCTACATTTCCTCCAGCTACCACTTCTTTAATTGGTAAACCAAATGTTTTAGCAAATTCATAGTCTCTTTCATCATGTGCAGGTACAGCCATAATACTTCCTGTACCGTAGCTGACAAGGACATAATCAGCGATCCAGATTGGCATTTTTTCGCCATTTGCTGGATTGATTGCGTAAGCACCAGTAAATACACCCGTCTTCTCTTTCGCTAAGTCCGTTCTTTCTAAATCACTCTTACTTTTAACCTTTTCTAAGTAAGCTTCTACAGCTGCCTTTTGCTCTGAAGTTGTAATTTTCTCTACTAAAGCATGTTCAGGAGCAAGCACAGCATAAGTTGCACCAAATAATGTATCCGGTCTTGTTGTAAAGACAGTGAATGTCTCATCATGATTGTCAATTTGGAAGGTAACTTCTGCTCCTTCTGAACGGCCAATCCAATTTCTTTGCATTTCTTTAATACTTTCTGGCCAATCTACTTCATCTAAATCTTCTAACAAACGATCAGCATATGCTGTTATTTTTAATACCCATTGACGCATCGGACGTCTTTCAACTGGATGTCCACCACGTTCACTCTTACCATCAATAACTTCTTCATTAGCTAAAACCGTTCCTAATGCTGGACACCAATTTACTGCTACTTCATCAACATAAGCTAAGCCCATTTCATACAATTTGAGAAAAATCCATTGTGTCCACTTATAATATTCTGGATCTGTTGTGTTAATTTCGCGATCCCAATCATAGGAAAAGCCTAATGATTTAATTTGACGTCGGAATGTGTCGATGTTTTTTTGTGTAAATTCAGCTGGATGGTTACCCGTATCCAGCGCATATTGTTCTGCAGGTAAACCAAATGCATCCCACCCCATTGGATGAAGAACATTAAAATCCTGCATCCTTTTCATACGAGAGAGAATATCTGTTGCTGTATAGCCTTCTGGATGCCCAACATGCAGCCCTGCTCCAGATGGGTATGGAAACATGTCTAAAGCATAAAACTTTTTCTTGCTTTTTTCTTCACTTGTTTTAAAAGTCTTGTTTTCTTCCCAAAACTTTTGCCATTTCTGTTCTATTTTCTGATGATTAAAACTCATCTTAAATCCTCCCATAAAGTTGTTTTGACCAAAATAAAAAGCCGCTCATCCCAAATAGGGACGAGAGGCATTATGTATAATCTCCCGCGGTACCACCCACAATTAGTGAATAAATCACTCGCTTCATTATCCTTTAACGCAGGTGTACGGCAAGCATTACTAAAAGTTCACACTTGCAACTCAAAGGTGAGTTCAAGATGTTTTTGACTGACTTGCACCATCCGTCAGTTCTCTTCTTTCAAAAGGGCATCTTTACTATTCCTTATCCGTGTTGATTACTTATATATGTTTTTTATTGTATTGTATTTTAATGTATGTTGCAAGTAGTTTTCAGATTAAGTAAATATTAATAAGAGAAATTAAATTATTCGTTTTGTAACTTAATAATAGTCAAACATTCATTAGAATTTTGCCATTTTCATTTTAAACCCATCTTCTTGACATCACATCAATGACTAAAACTACATGAACAATTTTTTATAGACTTACTTATAGATCCTCTTTATATACTTTATTTCTTTAGCCTCAGCTCTTCTTTTGTCATTGTATTCACACAAAGCAACTAATTCTGCTTGAGGAAGCAACGCATAAACTTCAGCATGATAGGTACCCATCTAACTCTCAGCTTGTTTTCATTATTTCCAATGCCTACACAATTTAATCACATATATTATTCTTATTGCAGCTAACTCCGTACCTGTTTCAATAGTTTAGTTTACAATTAAAGACTACTTGAGCACTTTCAGTGGAAAGCAACCGTTAAATTCTCCAAAAAAGGATTATTCAGATTCAAGTAGTTACTTAAATTTTAAAATTGGCTCACTTTAATATTTTTCGGTCTAAAGTATCCTCTAATAAGGACCAAGCTTCATGACAGCTTGGAGCTTTGATAAACGGTTTAAACCCATAGTTTAAGTACATATTAACTGCTTGGTAACTTGTTGTTTGCGATGTAAGGTAGGCTTTTGAGTGATATTTAGCCAAGATATTCATCGCCTCGCTTAGTAAAGGTTTGGAGAGTTTCTGTCCTTGATATGCAGGGACAATTCCTACCCAATGAATTCTTCCTGTTATTTCTCCATCTCCTTTTAAGTCACCATACCATGCCGTTGTTGTTCCAATCACTTCTCCCTTTTTATTCTCGATGAACAAGCATCTATTTGTCATTTCATCAATATATGGTCCAAATTCTTTATAAAAATGCGCTAGAGCAGCTTCTTTGCTTTCAAATTCATCTACACTCGCCTCCACAAACGCCCAATGAGGTTCGTCACCTTTTTCAAATAACCTAATTCGAAATTCAGCTGGAAGCGGGTATTGCGGAATATGCGACAAATCTTTTATCACCATACTAAGTGGAATTCTTTTCATTTGAATCAGCTCCTTTTATAATTGATTGTCTATCTTAAATCTCGACAAGACACCTTATGTATTTTAGCTGTTCATACCCTTTACAAATCGTTTAGTTATTTCCTGAGGACGTGTAATCGCTCCACCTACTACAACAAAAAAAGCACCAAGCTCTAATGCCTTTCTGGCATCTTCTGGCGTTTCAATTCTCCCCTCAGCTATGATAGGAACGTTTACTGCTTTAACAAGATTCTCTAATAATTCAAAGGCTGGACCATTTTTCAAATGTTGCGTTTTCACTGTATATCCAGCTAGGGTAGTACCAACGAAATCGCAACCCATAGTCTCTGCACGTATACCTTCCTCTAGCGTGGAAACATCCGCCATCACTTTTTTGTTAAGGTTATCCTTTATAAAATCAATTAATTCCTGTAAATCTTCTGCCCTTGAACGGTCGGTTGCATCTATCGCAATAATGTCGGCGCCCGCATCAGCCACAAGCTGTGCATCTGCCTTAGTTGTGGTAATAAATGCATCATAGCCTGGATAATGTTTTTTTAGAATCCCTATAATAGGTAAATCTACTTTCTCTTTAATTCTTTTGATATCCGAGTAACCGTTTGCTCTGATTCCTACAGCTCCCCCTATTTTTGCAGCAAGCGCCATTGCTGCCATAAATTCTGAACCATGTAATGGCTCAGAATCCAATGCCTGGCAAGAAACGATTAATCCTCCCTTTAGTTTCTCAATCATCAAATTACTCCTCTCGTGAATATACTAGTATGCTTTGTCAACCACTGCTTTTGCAGTCGCTTCTCTATATTTCAATGCTTTTTCTTTTAACCGATTCTCACCCTCAAGCATAACATATCAATGACAATAATTGGGTAAACTTTGTCGACAAGGAACCGCCTCGAAGTACACTTTCTCTCGTTCCTGTTAATAAAACATCATCTACTTTCTTTGTAATGGGAGAACGTGTAAAGTGCGTAATAGATATAATTTTTGTGTTTTCTTCTGTTAATTCGGCTGCAAGCAGCGCATGGACTGCTTATTCACCGTATAAACGAAATTGTTCGGTAATCTCTTGTTTTTTTTACTAGACCATCGACAAAAGCTGTTGTTAACTGGTTCATAGGAAAGACCTTCTTACTTTGAATTTGTGTGTGGAACAACTTAATTCTACAAGAAAAAAGGTCTTCCTTTTTGTATTTATTCATTTACATACGGTACTTAGTACGCTCTTGTAAAAACTAGGTTCACTACTTCTTTTATAATATGCCTATATTTCCTTTAAGGTTATATCATTACCATTTCTTTACCCACTCAGCTACTAATTGAAGTAAATTTCTATCTTGGTTTCTACCAGCTATAAAAGAAAGACCTACTGGTACTCCATTGCTTGTAGTTAATGGTATGTTCACTTGGGGGAAACCTGTTAATCCTGCTATACAGCATAACTGAAAGGTTTGCTTTCTTCTTTCTTCTAATTCATAAACAGGTAGATTTAAAAGAGGTGCGATTCCTGGAGCTGTAGGAATGATCAAAACTGCATCATCTTTAAGCAGTTCTTCCATTCTTTGCTGAATTTTACGTCTCAACTGATGATATGGTGCTAAATCTTCGTCTTTTATAGTACTAGCCCACTTAAATCTTTCTGCTATTCCCGGACCAAACGTAGGCTTTGCTTTTTGAATCCATTCTCCATGCTCTTGCCAAATTTCTCTGCCCTGCAGCATTCTAAAGACTTCAGACCACTCATGTAGTCCTTCTTCTGCTATAACCGTTGTTACGTAATTAGGTACCGACTGTTCTAATTTCTCCAATAAAGGAGCAAAAGCTTTATGTACTTCTTGGTCGGCCAATGCCCATGCATCACTTCCCATGATAAATCTCGTAAAAGAGCCGTCTCTTTGGACAGGTAAAAGTACTTTTCCAACTTCATTCAGAATTTCTGCGTCATTTGCCATCCATCCAACGGTATCAAAGCTTTTGGCAAGAGGGATGACTCCTTCTATATTCACTGCTCCATGGGAGGGGCGGATTCCATATATCCCACAATAAGAAGATGGAATTCTTATCGATCCTCCTGTATCTGTCCCTAAGGAAAAATCCGTCTGCTTAGCAGCAACCGTAACAGCTGAACCACTGGAGGAACCACCTGGAATTCTATTAGGAGACTTAGGATTGACTGGAGTTCCGTAATGAAAATTCTCTCCATTTAAACTATACATCAATTCATCTGTGATCGTTGTACCCTGCAGCCGGGCACCATTATTCAGCAAGCTAGTTATCACAGGTGCTGTTTCTTTAGCAGGGGGATGACTAGAAAGCCAATCTGGATTTCCTGCAGAGGAAAGATAGTCCTTAATTGTAAAAACATCCTTTACAGCGAAAGTCAACCCATCCAAATTTCCTCGTTTTATTGGTTTCAATGAAATATTTTTATCGATATATGCACCAAAATCGCTCATTGATCACTGCCCCTTCCAATTATTATTCAGGTATCTCCACTAAATGATCAACCAAGTTGTAATCTTTCACTTCCCAACGCTTCTCTTTATACTGAATATTGCTAATACAAGCATTTGATAAATATTTTTCTATTTTGAGCGAATCTTCTGACACTATGGTTAATAATGTATGGATAACTGCACCGTGAGCAACTAACAATACTTTTTCGTCTGGAAACCGGCAAATAACTTTTTCGAGGCCGTCCGTTAGTCTTTTTACGAGAGCTTCTCTCGACTCCTGGTTTGGATATTGGTGATCTGGATAAAGAATCGCTCGTTCCTCTCTTGTTTTTCCTTCCGCATCGCCAAAACTACGCTCCATGAATTCATCCATTTCTACTACTTCTAGTTGCAAAGCTTCATTTATAATCAACGCCGTTTGCTTTGCTCTTTTTAGAGGACTTGTAACAATGACATCCCACTCTGAATGCTTTAAATAGTCACGGCATTGTTCTGCCTGCTTCTTGCCATTTTCATTTAAAGGGATATCTGTTTTTCCTTGAATCCTTCCCAGTGCATTCCAATCTGTTTCTCCATGCCTTATTAAACATATTTTCGTCATTTATTTTATCCTCTCTCCATGCTTAATTTTGGGGTTATTACTACTTTATTAGAAAAATACTTATTTTTCAAACAAATTAAATATTAAAATTATTGTAATTGACTTTTCTTCTTAATTTACTCTTCAAAAACTCTTTTCCTCGCACTTTTCTATCAGAAAATTCCGCCTATATAAAAATGGGCACTATTCTATTGCAGGTTTGTTAAAAAGCAACTACACTTATTTTGGTATTTAAGAATAAAGTTGAAAAGGAGCATTATTATGCCTCGTTCTCTATGGCTTTTAGTTATTGGAATGGCTGTTAACGTTACAGGATCTTCCTTACTTTGGCCTTTAAATAGTATATACATTCATGAGCATTTAGGAAAAACACTTACGGTTGCAGGTTTTATTCTTATGCTTAATTCAGGAGCAAGTGTTATCGGTAATTTAATCGGAGGCATTCTTTACGATAAATTAGGGGGATATCCATCCATCTTATTAGGAATCTCTTTAACCGCCTTTTCTTTACTAGGATTGACTCTGTTCCACAATTGGGAAGCTTATTGTACATTCTTTACGTTATCTGGGTTTGGATCAGGTATTATATATCCTAGCATGTACGCAATGGCAGGGAATGTTTGGCCAGAGGGAGGAAGAAAAGCTTTTAATAGTATTTATGTTGCGCAAAACGTTGGCGTGGCACTAGGATCAGCAATTGGCGGCTTTATCGCTTCTTATTCGTTCCAATTAATCTTCTTGTCAAACACCCTAATGTATGGGGTATTTTTCCTTATTGCCTTCTTTAGTTATAAAAACATTCAAGTAAAAGCAGATGTTCTTCCCTCTACAAATGGTACTGTTTCTAAAAGAAAGGGAAAACATTTGTTAAAAGGCAGTCCTGCTATGTATTCTCTCGGAATTTTAGGATTGGGTTATTTATTGTGCTGGATATGCTATGTCCAATGGCAAGCTACCATTTCTACCCATACACAGGAGTTAGGTATTCCTTTAACACAATATAGTTTATTATGGGCTGTTAATGGTGGTCTTATTGTATTCGGCCAACCGCTGATTTCTTTTTTCACCAAAAAAGTTTGTACATCTATAAAGAAACAAATGCTTATTGGAATCGGCATTTTTATTGTTTCCTTCCTTATTGTAGGAAAAGCGGAATTCTTTACTGGTTTTCTTGCGGCGATGATTATCTTAACAATCGGAGAAATGCTTATTTGGCCAGCAGTTCCGACCATTGCTGATAAGCTGGCTCCTAAAGGGAAGGAAGGATTTTTCCAAGGAATCGTAAACAGTACAGCAACTGGTGGCAGAATGATTGGTCCACTTGTCGGGGGCATGCTTGTAGACAGCAGTGGTATGACTTTGCTTGTGCCTATATTAGTCGTACTGCTTGTAATTAGCTTGTTTACAGCCTTTTTCTATGATTATCCAACAAAAGAAGCTTCTAAGTTAACGCCTAAAACAAATTGATATAAATGTCCCAACAGTCTTCATGCCGTTGGGACATTTTTTATTAATAAATTATTCTTGTCTTGATTTGGATTTAGCAGGCTGGCCTCCAGAATTCTCATATTTCTTTTTGGCTGCTTTTATTAGATCAACATCTTTCCCCAGCTCTACATCCTGATTATTTATCCCATTACGTGTTTTTTGTTCTGGATTATTTTTCTTCGAACGTTTATCCATTTTAATTCCCCCTTAATGCAATCTTAATGTCATTTGATTTTGCATTTGCTCTATAAATAATCGCATGCGATGCAGTTCTTCTCTTTGCTGCTGGTTTGCACTGCGATCCATCGTGTGCAAATCATTGTAAATATTCTCTAATTGCATTTGTGCATCCGTATATTCCGTATCATTAAAATGTTCCTGACGTCTTGCTGCTTCATATTGCTGCTCTGCAAAATTGATTACATCATTACATCTTTGTAGTAAGTCGCTCATGGAATCACGAGTAGCCAAAAAATAACCTCCCAACAATCTTTTCAATTAGAAGCAGATTGCTTCACAAGTAGTATCTGTCTAATGTCCCTCTCCTATTACTTCCTTTTCTTAACTGATGAAGAAATTCTGTTGGATAAAGTACTGAGTCATGTTAAAATGCTTAGGTGGAAATGACAAAAAAAAGAATTAAAATTACTTAGGAGGTTACACTGATATGAATCAGAATAACCCATTCCCATTTGCCTCTGATAATAAGAGATATCATACATGGAATTATCATCTTCGAAATGAATTCGGTCACAAAGTTTTCAAAATCGCCCTAGATGGCGGCTTTGATTGTCCGAATAGAGATGGCACGGTAGCTCATGGTGGATGCACCTTTTGCAGTGCAGCTGGTTCTGGCGATTTTGCTGGCAATCGTGTGGATAGCCTTGAAAAGCAATTCCATGATATAAAAAACAAGATGCATACGAAATGGAAAGACGGAAAGTATATGGCCTATTTTCAAGCGTACACCAATACTCATGCTCCTGTTGATGTACTTCGAGAAAAATATGAAGTGGTGCTTAAGCAGGAAAATGTCGTTGGTCTTTCTATCGCAACACGCCCAGATTGTTTACCAGATGATGTTGTCGAGTATTTAGCTGAACTAAATGAACGTACTTATTTATGGGTAGAACTAGGTCTTCAAACCGTTCATGAAAAAACCGCAAACCTTATTAATCGGGCTCATGATTTTCAAACATATGTGGAAGGCGTTAATAAGCTGAGAAAGCATAATATTCGTATTTGCTCCCATATTATTAATGGTTTACCAATGGAAACGAACGAAATGATGATGGAAACAGCCAAAAGCGTTAGCGAGCTAGATGTACAAGGAATTAAAATCCATTTGCTTCATTTATTAAAGGGAACTCCGATGGTCAAGCAATATGAAAAGGGCCTCCTGGAATTTTTAACATTTGATCAATATATATCATTGGTTTGCGATCAATTAGAAATATTACCACCAGAAATGATTATTCACCGAATTACTGGAGATGGACCAATTGAATTAATGGTTGGACCAATGTGGAGTGTAAATAAGTGGGAAGTGTTAAACAAAATTGATGCAGAATTAAAAAGCCGCAATAGCTGGCAAGGTAAATTTTATCAGGCAAATAAGAAGGTGACACAATGAAGTTAGACAGAGTCATTCCATTTGCTCATCAATTATTGGAAAAAGCAATATCGGCCGGAGATATTGCAATCGATGCTACAATGGGAAATGGTCATGATACCGTTTTTTTAGCCAATCTTGTTGGAAAAAAAGGAAAGGTATTCAGCTTTGATATTCAGGAAGCTGCTTTACTGGCGACAAAGGACAAGCTAATTAATCAAGCATTGCAAGAAGCTGCTTCTCTTCATTTGTGCGGACATGAGCATATAATGAATGTGATTCCTTCTCAGTACCACGGAAAAGTCACAGGAGCTGTTTTTAATCTAGGCTACTTACCTGGTGGGGACAAGTCGATTGTCACAAAGGCTGAAACAACTATTGCCGCAATCGAACAGCTACTTCAAATCCTGTCTAAAGAAGGAATTATTGTATTAGTGATTTATCATGGTCATCCAGAGGGAGCTATTGAACGGGACAAACTTATTACCTATGTTGAAAATATAAATCAACAGGAAGCTCATGTGCTTCGTTATCAGTTTATAAACGGCATTAATAATCCTCCTTTTATTATCGCGATTGAGAAAAAGTAGTATTAATATTTATAACTTCCTACCAAAGGATACCTTTAAAAACGAAATGAAATGGAATGGAGCTATGGACGTTTTTCTCCTGCGGATAACAAGTGCCCATAGCTCAATAGAGTAAAATAGACAAACTCCACTTCCAGGGAGTTTGTCTATTTTTATTTGCTCAATGCTCTCAATGCTCCAATCGGTATTACTTTTTGAAACTTTCTATAGGCTCTTCCGTTCAGATAGAAAAAATAACCGATTGGACCAGATGTCCTTATCATGTTTTTAGCAAGTTTGCGGATATTTCGTTGCTTATTTACCTTCTCATCAGATAAATAGACGCCTAATAAACCTCTGTTAATCAGTTTATGAAATTTTTGATGAGGGAGTTTATTAGTATGGCGATCGGCTTCTGTTACAAAATGCTTTAGACGATTAAATAATTCCTCTTCATTTTTATAATAGAAACAAAAGTTTAAGTCGCCACCTATTTTATCCTCTTCTTGATCGATAAAATAGTCCAGTAAGATATGCAGTCCTTGAATATAAGGAAAATATCCATCTCGAATTAGCGCCGGATAAGAATCATCAAAATCATCACGAAATGCATAAGAGACTAAGCAAAAAATTCCTAAAGTCGAGCCAGAGCAAGCAGAAAATTCATACCACTCCATTTTAGGGACATGATTTTTATTTTTTTCAAACCAAAATTTCAGTCGAGGAATCCGTTCTTCCATTATCACATGTTTATGTATCTGTAAATCACAGTAGTAGCGGCATAATTCTAAAAGCTGTTCCTTAATGCTTCCGTAATTCTGCAGCTTTGACAGCGTATCTCTGCATGTCTTAGCTAAATCATATAAATAGCCTCCATCATCTTGATCCTCTCGATAACGATAATAATTACTTGGTTTAGCACCAACTGTTAAAGCGTGTTCCATTGATTCATGTAAAGCAGAAAAATCTTTCGGGTCAAGCGAAGTGCTTCGATCACAAAGATTATCTAAATAATCACTTATCGTTTGGTAGGCTACAATAAATTTAATCACTTCTTTGTACTTACTCATGGCAATTAGAGCCATGATGGAGCCACCTTCACAATGAAATGTTTTATTCTCAATACTTGCTAATGCTTGTTTTCTTAATTCTAAATTAGGAATACTCCCTGCCCTTTGCGTCCAATAACTTAATTCCTGATGGACAACTGGAAAAACCTTCAAGTAAACTTTTGACATTAATGTTAATGGCATCTTTGGAACTGACATATAAAAAACCTCGCTTATACAATATAACCAATTGCTTTCAATTGACTATTAATAAAATCCTTCGTGTATTCAAAAACTTCATCTCTTTCTGGCTCATTAAAAATTTCATGATAAAACTCTGGCCATTCTTTATATCTCTTTTCAGATAATGGTATCATATTGAACCAGGTTTTTACCATTTTTTTATCTACAACTAAATCGCCGCCGCCTTGCATAAGCAAAAGGGGCAAGTCTTGCGTATTGGCTATGTCTTCAAAGGCTTTCTTTGTTGCATTAATCAATTCACGGTACCATCTGATAGAAACTTTTGTTATATATAAGGTATCATTTGAATCAATTTCTCTTACTTCTGCATTACGAGTTGCCATATCAATCGTTAAACCGGAACTAACCCTTAGCTTTGGGGCCACTTTATTCAAGAGAAGTGATACTAAACTCATCAACTTGGAGGGGTAATTAATCAGCCCTAAGCATGGTGAAGATAAAATCAAGCCTGCTATCTTTAATTTCTCCTGTTGGAGAAGTCTGATAGAAGCAAGGCCACCCATACTATGCCCTAATAAAAAAATAGGCAGATCAAATTGATAGGCAGCTTGAATCCAGTCTTTAATTTCTATTGTATATTCATCAAATGAATCAATATGTCCTCGATCAGATCTAGTTGTCATTCCCTGTCCAGGAAGATCTCCCATTACAACATGAAAACCAGCTAACCGAAACATTTCGATAAGCCAGCCATATCTACCATGGTGCTCCATTGCTCCATGAACAATAACAATGACCGCTTTCGCGTTTCCCTCAGCTTCCCATTTCCACATAAAAGCTCCTCCATCCCATGTAAAAAATCTAAATTAGCTTCATCCAACTTTAACAAACCAACAAATTATTGAGAAAAAATAAAAATTTGCTTTGTAATATAATCATTATAATAAATGCGAATAAACGAAGATCAGCTTTTTTATTATGAGCCAAAGTTACTTTAATTATAGCAAATTACTTAGAAATGTACCTTTATAATACAAACCTCATCATTATTCAAAAAAAATGGTATACTAAAATGGTTTCATTTGTCGAAAAATAGGGAAAAGGAACGCAAAAATGGTTACCATTTTTTTAGAAAGTTCCCACATTAACTTAAAGAAAGGAAATTTTGTGACAATTTATATATTTTCTAAAAGAACTTTTTTTCAAGCCGATATAATTTAATAAAGAAATTGATTAGGTGATATTTAAATGGAATCAAATACAATAATAGTAATTTCATTGATTACTTTATTTTTCTTATTATATTTATTAGTAAGAAATAAACTAAGCATCTTTGTCAAAAGTCTCTATTTATTTACGATATTCGCCATGATTGCAATTAGTTTTCTACTTATAAATAGAGACGGCTATCAAGCAATTGTTTATGCGAAGGAGTTTGCCACACAGAATACTCGAAAAGCCCTCATATCCATAAAAGAGGAAACAAATTTAATAAAAGAATCTGTATTATTAGATGCGCCTATTTTAAACCAGTTACCAGAGCTTCCACGAGGCTGTGAGGTAACAAGTCTTGCTATGCTGCTTCAATATGCAGATGTCGATGTCGATAAAATGACACTAGCAAAGCAAATTAAAAAAGATACTACTCCCTATACAAGAGTCGATGGTAAAATTTATTATGGACATCCGAATGATGGATTTATTGGGGATATGTACTCATTAAGCGGTCCAGGTTTAGGTGTATACCATAAACCAATTGCTGCATTAGCGGAGAAATATTTACCAGACTCTATTGTCGATTTCACTGGATCTGATTTTGAGGAAATAAAAAATCATCTATCAAATAATCGACCTGTATGGGTCATTACAAATTCAACATTCAAAAAGTTACCAGAGAGCCAATTCCGGACATGGAACACACCAAGCGGAACTGTAAAAATAACTTATTCAGAGCACTCGGTTCTTATTACTGGCTATGATGAAACATTTGTCTACTTTAATGATCCACTTACAGGAGAAAAAAATAAAAAAGCACCCATAAAGGATTTCAAAGAATCCTGGGTGCAAATGGGAAGTCAAGCAATTACGATTAATTCTTAATTGCTACCTTTCCTTCTTTTAAATATTCCTTTTCGAAGGAATATTTTTTTTCAATATAAATACTGTGCCAAACCATGAACATCAGTACGGTCCATATTTTACGGCTATTGTCTGCTTTACCTTGACAATGGTCTTCTAGCAACTGTAGAACAACCGATTTATTTAATAAGTGATCTGTATCACTTTCTTTAATAATGTTTTTCGCCCAGTCATTCATTTCATCTTTTAACCAATGACGAATTGGAACAGGGAAACCTAGCTTTTTACGATTTAGCACATGCTCTGGAACAAAGGATTCTGCTGCTTTTCGTAAAATATATTTTGTTGTACCATCCGCCGTTTTTAAGGAAGTAGGAATTTTAGAAGCAACCTTAAAGACCTCTTTATCTAAAAATGGTACCCGTAATTCTAGTGAATGAGCCATCGTCATTTTATCCGCTTTTAATAAAATATCCCCACGCATCCACGTATGAATGTCAATAAACTGCATACGATCCACAGGATCATACCCTCTGCTTTCTTCATATAATGGATTAGTAATATCACGATAATGCAAACCATTGTTGTAGACAGAAAGTAGTTTTTCTTTTTCCAACTCAGAGAACATTTTCGCGTTTCCAATATATCTTTCTTCCATCGGTGTAACTCCGCGTTCAATAAAACTTTTTCCTTTCACGCCTTCTGGAAGAATATTTGCTACAGCTCGTAACAATTTTTTTCCGACATTCGGAATTTTATTAAATACTTCAAGAGATTGCGGTTCCCGATAAATATTATATCCACCAAATAATTCATCTGCACCTTCTCCAGATAGAACAACTGTTACATGCTTTCTTGCTTCACGGGCAACAAAATATAAAGGCACACAAGCTGGATCTGCTAAAGGATCATCCATATGCCACATAATTCTCGGAATTTCGTTCATATATTCCTGTGGAGAAATGATATAACTAATATTTTCTAATCCTAATTTATCAGCTGTTTCTTTTGCTACATCGATTTCACTGAATCCATTATGTTCAAATCCTACAGAAAATGTTTTAATGTTTGGATGGAATTCCTTGGCAATACTGGCAATAATGGATGAATCAATGCCTCCTGAAAGGAATGATCCAACAGGAACATCACTTCTCATATGCATTTTCACACTATCAAACAACACATCTTTAATTTCTTTTGTATACTCGTCCTCTTGCTTTACAACAGGTTTAAAGGATGCTCTCCAATAACGTTTAATCTCCATTGGCTTACCAATTTTTTTGGTAAAATAATGGCCTGGTTCTAGCTTTTTAATTCCCTCTGACATCGTATAAGGCTCAGGAACAAATTGATAGGTTAAATAATGCTGCAGAGAACGATAATCAATAACATCACTTTCTAATGCCAATGATATACTTTTCTTCTCAGAAGCAAAGTATGTTTTCTCTCCGTCATCAAAATAAAAGAATGGTTTAATTCCAAACGGATCGCGTGCTCCATATAATGTTTCTTCTTGTTTATCCCAAATGATAAAAGAGAACATACCACGTAATTTCTCTACCGCTTTTTCCTTTTCATGGCTATATAAAGCAATAATTACTTCTGTATCTGAATTTGTTTGGAAGGTCAATCCCGCCTTCACTAACTCTTCTCTTATTTCTAAATAGTTATATACTTCTCCGTTAAAGATTATCCAATAACGTTCATTTTCATATGTTAAAGGCTGATGCCCACTTTCAATATCGATGATACTTAATCGGCGAAAACCGAATTGAATGTGGTTATCATAATAATATCCTTCATCGTCAGGACCTCTATGTGTTATAACACGATTCATTCCTGCAAATAGTTCTTTTTGTTCTTCTTGAAAGTTCTGTGCTTTTTCATATACACAGCCAACAAAACCACACATATTGCTCTCACCTTCTCCATTTCTTTTCCTACATGCATTGAGACATCTATAACTAACTCATTGTTCTAATAGCAGAACTATAATCAATTTTTTACTATACGCTTAAATAGAATAGATGTTAATAGGTAATAAGTTTTATAAAATCTTCACTTAGTCTTCTATTTTAACATAAATAGTGTAAATATATAAATCAGTTATTAGCATTTCCATCCTTATTTTTTATACATGTAAAACAATTGTCATCATTAAGTATTAGACGAAAAAAAAAGAAAGAAGTTACACTTTCTTGTAACTTCTTTCAGATTAACCGCAAACTCCTGTATTTTGGAAGAAGAAGTTTGAGTATAGCATATATATTAATCACTTTGAATCGGAATGCTGCTTTCCGTGAGCACGCGCTGAGCCGCAGTCTGCCTTCAACCTGCAGGGGCTCAGACTGTCTCGCTAATCCCACAGGAGCATTCCTGTGGGATTAGTTTCTGTGGTATTGCACAAAAAAAGATCCTCCTTTATGATGCTTATATTGAGACCAATCAACACAGCGTCAGAAGGAGAATCTATTATGAATAATACCCGTAATCACCGTTTAAATCAAGTGTCTACTTCCACTTTAATCATTGGAATTGACATTGCTAAAAATACACACTATGCATGTGCGGTGGACGATCGAGGGGTTGAGTTAAGTACCTCTTTTTCTATCCACCAGTCTCATCATGGTTTTCATCAATTTTATCTCAAGCTTCAAAATCTAAAGGCAATTCATCAAAAGGATGATTTATTGATTGGATTCGAGCCTACTGGGCACTATTGGATGAATTTAGCTGCTTTTCTTACCCAAAATGATATTCGTTTTGTCATGGTCAATCCTCTACATGTGAATCGTTCCAAGGAGTTGGATGATAACTTACAAACGAAGAATGATAAGAAGGATGCGAGAGTCATTGCTAAACTAATAACCAATGGATACTTTAGTGATCCTCGTCAAATAGAAGGAATAGAAGCAGAGCTTAGAGAAGGTTCCTCTATTCGGTGGAATCTGAAAAAGGACATTTCGAAAGTGAAGAATCGTATCATTCGCTGGACGGATCGTTACTTTCCTGAATTTAAAGTAGCATTTAAAGATTTAGGGCTGAATGCATGTGCCATATTAAAACATACCCCTTTACCAGTAGACTTAATGGAAAAAGAAATCGAGGAGTTAGTCCTTTTATACTTGGAAAAGGAAAAACTAAAGTATCCAGCAAGACCTAAAATAGCACAACTAAAGAGAGTGGCGGTACAATCTATTGGATTAACAGAAGGCTCCAATATGGCTCGTATAGAAATTTACTCTTTAATTACTCAATACGAACTTCTGACAAAGCAATTAGAACAGGTAAATGAAAGTTTAAAGACACTAGCAGAGCAACAAGCGGAATATCATTATTTATTATCAATCCCTGGCATTGGGGAAACTACCGTTATAGATTTACTAGCAGAAGTGGGTTCTCTCAAGCATTATAAACATCCACGCCAACTTATTAAATTAGCGGGATTAACCTTACGAGAGAACTCTTCTGGAAAGATGATTGGACAAAAGCGAATCTCCAAAAGAGGGAGAAGAAAGCTGCGAGCCCTTCTCTATCGTGCTGTCTTGCCTTTGATTAGAAATAATGAAACCTTTTATGATTTATATCAGTATTATATCTCTAGAAAAGAAAACCCTTTGAAGAAGAAAGAAGCATTAGTCGTTCTATGTAATAAAATGTTAAAGATTTTTCATGGACTTTGTCAGCAAGAAGTACTGTTTGATAAGGAGCGAATGAGACAAGATCTCTCTATCCTCCAACCCAAATAAAAATCTATAAGACGGTTATATTCAAAAAGATGACAGGAAAGCTGGCTTTTAGAGAGACTTACGACTTAGAGTCCATACAGGAGCATGATGCCAGCCTCTGCCTTATGATGAGACCAAACGAAGGAATGTAAGCGCGCGACGCTAAGAGACATGGGAGGGTACGTCCTCATAAGAAGAGTAGAGATACCGGATGCATCTAATAGTGTATATTTGTCAATAAATCCCTATTGGCTCTAGCGTCGCGTCCACTTACTTACCAAATATTATAATTAATGGAATAGTTAGTTAAAATATGATTCAAAGAGTTTTCCTAAAAAAATATTGGACTAAAAAAATAACGCTGTAAACGTTGGTATATCAACTTTCCTCGAGGGAGTCTCACCCCTACCACTTTAAGCAATGCATGAAATTGTAATGCTAATTTTCATATACCCTTTTTGTTAACAAAAAGAAATAATTTTTATGCTTCTACTGCTTTTTTTACTAGCTCTGCTCTATCTGTACGTTCCCATGGTAGATCGATGTCCGTACGGCCAAAATGTCCGTAAGCGGCTGTTTGTCTGTATATTGGTTTGCGAAGATCGAGCATTTTAATAATTCCTGCTGGGCGCAGGTCAAAATTTTCACGAACTGCTTCTACTAGTTTATCTTCTGAGACAATCCCTGTGCCAAACGTATCAACAGAAATAGATACTGGCTGCGCTACGCCGATTGCATACGCTAATTGTACTTCTACTTTATCAGCTAATCCTGCAGCGACAATATTCTTTGCTACATAACGTGCTGCATAAGCTGCGGAACGGTCAACTTTTGTTGGATCCTTTCCTGAAAACGCTCCACCGCCGTGCCGTGCATATCCACCATATGTATCAACGATGATTTTACGTCCAGTTAATCCAGCATCACCTTGTGGTCCGCCGATCACGAAGCGTCCAGTAGGATTAATAAAATACTTCGTGTTTTCATCGATTAATTCAGCTGGTACAACAGGATTGATTACATATTCCTTAATATTGCGCTGAATTTGTTCTAATGTCACTTCAGGATGATGCTGTGTGCTAATTACAATTGTATCAATGCGCACTGGTTTATTATTCTCATCATATTCGACTGTAACTTGTGTTTTACCATCTGGACGTAGATATGGTAAGATTTCTTCTTTTCTAACCTCAGCTAGTCTTCTTGATAATTTATGTGCTAACGAAATGGGTAAAGGCATAAGTTCCTTAGTTTCATTACATGCAAATCCGAACATTAAGCCTTGATCTCCTGCACCAATTGCTTCTATTTCCTCATCCGTCATCTTACCTTCACGAGCTTCTAGAGCTTGGTCTACCCCTAATGCGATATCAGCGGATTGCTCGTCAATAGAAGTTAATACTGCACTTGTTTCTGCATCAAATCCATACTTTGCACGTGTATATCCTATTTCTTTAATCGTTTCACGAACAATTTTTGGAATATCCACATATGTAGAAGTAGTTATTTCACCTGCAACGAGTACTAGACCTGTTGTTACAGAAGTTTCAGCAGCAACTCTTGCATTAGCATCTTTAGCCAATATAGCGTCCAAAATAGCATCTGAAATTTGATCACAAATTTTATCTGGGTGACCTTCAGTTACCGATTCAGAAGTAAACAAGCGACGTTTTGTTGACATCTGATTTCCTCCTTATTTTAGAAAAAAGTAGAGTGTGGTTTCTTCCTGCACTCCTTAACCTTATCTTGATACGGTACTCATTCCCTAGATAGTATGAAGTAAAAATGGCGTTTTTATCCGAAGTCAATTCCGTGCATTATTATATGTAAAACTGAAAAAAATGTTTAAAAATATAATATATATAACGAAGATTTTTGTTTCTAATAAAAACACACATCTAAAAATATACATTTTTATAAAAGATAAATAATTCATTTTACACAAAAAACCTTTTCATTAGTGAAAAGGCTCCTAGTAAAATCAATTCGCACCTTTCACTCTTATCGTTCAAGGAAGAATTTCCTTGCTTCAGGTTAGCACCTTTCCTAAGAGAATGTCTGTCCCATTACATGTAAACATGAATGATTCAGTAATTTTCTTCACATAGTAGGTTGCTGGGTTTCATCGGGCCAGTCCCTCCACCAGCTCAGGATAAGAGAGTATCCGTTCAAGGTAAAATGATAGCTTAATCCATCAATACATGTCAATCATTTTTCACTTTATTCATTAATTTGTGGAATTTAATGAAATCAATTTATAAGTAATCGATGTTTTATTCTTTTCCCATTCTAATTTTTCAATCGTAGCAATCCCCGATATCTCAGCAGTTTTTGTTCTTCTTACCTCTAACGGGATATTCATTGGATATAAACGATAATCTTCTTTTTCTAACAAAAATAAATTTTCTTCTAATCTTATTTCTTTTCCTTTTGTAACAATCATTGTATTTAATTCTAAAGGCATGCCCATTTTACATTCCCCTTCTCTATTTTTTTCTCTTTCGTAATATGTTACCGGCAATCAAGGCTCCTTGCATGACCATAAAATCGGAACATCAACTAAGATAATAAAGCTTATTTTTTATTTTACCATCCTTTCCGTTTGTTTTTTCATCCAACTGGTTAAGGATGTGACCACTTTTCGATTTGTAGCTGGAGGAAAGTAATGAGTAAACTCTGGAAAATACCAAGAGTCTACTTCTTTTCCGAGTTGTTTTAATCTTTCTTCTAATTTGAGACTATGATCAATCGAAACATTTTTATCCAGCTTCCCATGAATAATAAGAGTAGGAGCATTTATTTGTTCTAATTGATAAAGCGGAGTTCTTTCTTCATATCTGTCTGGATATTTAGAAGGAGTTCCCCCGATAACTCGTTTCATCATCCTGCGCAAATCTTTACGTTCTTCGTATGTTAAGAACATATCGCTTACGCCGCCCCATGTAACAATTGATTTTACAGGGCAGTAAATACCTACAAATAGAGCCATAACTCCTCCTCTTGAAAAACCAAATACATGGACATCCTGAACATTCGATAAATTCTTAAGGAGTGTAAATGCTGCTATAGCATCATTTTTATCTTCTCCTGCAAAATCTTCATTTCCATCGCCACCCTGATTCCCTCTATAAAAGGGAGCAAAGACTACAAAGCCTTCGGATGCAAATTGAATAATTCTTCCCGGACGGACTTTGCCAACATTTTTTATACCCCCTCTTAGATAAAGAAAGCCGTCATAGGTTTTCCCATCATTTGGTGAAGCGAGCATTCCTTTTACTCGTAAACCATCGACATAATAAGTAACTAAAAATAAATCAATGGAAGGGTTAGGAGATGGAAATCGAATTTTCTCTATTATATCGCCATTTTGCATACTATCTGCTCCTTTCCTTTTTTCTCCTATATTACCCCTTCTTTTTGCTTAATAATTCATTTTCAATATAAGATATACAAAATTGGATGACCTCATCCTGCATAATAAAACTAAAGGAATCATTCCATCGCTTTTTTATTATATTGCCAGTAATCAAAACAGGACCATCTGTCTCAAGATAATCCTCTTTGGAGCTTAACTGACTGATTCTTGCAAAAAATACATCCTTCAAAAAAGGAACCTCCCCAAAAACCTGATAAGCTGCAATCCATTGCAGACTTTTTATAATGCCGCCTGTTTCCTCCATCACTTCTCTCTGAGCTGTTTGAATAGTAGTTTCGCCCGTTTCTCTCTTTCCACCTGGAAACTCCAATCCACGTTCCTTATGTTTTGTTAATAACCATTGATCTTTATACTGACAGATAACTAATACATGTCTTGCTTCTTCGTTCCATTCATTTTTTACAAATGAAAGTTTCACTAAATTGTTGTTTTGATCATAAAATATTTCCATACCTACTCCATTATTATGTATTATTAATATAAGTAGCTTGCATACTAAAGCAAACAGCATGCCATTAAGCTGATTTACTGTCTATTATTATCATAGCAAATACTACCATTGAAACAGGAGTTTTTTCCACTAAAATAGGGTATATTTTTTATAGAAGAGACAGTTCTTAATGATATTTATTTTCAGAGTGAATTTTCATGTATGGTAATTAGAATGGCACATGAATATTTGTATTATTCTTTAACATAATGTTCACATAATAGCTAGTAATAATAGGATGTAATCATATATAATACGGTTAAATAAAACGGTTACATTTAAAACTGGCTGAAATAGGAGGAAACAATGATGAAAATTGTAGATGAACTATATAACTTATATAAAAATAAATTAACTGGTGATGAAGAGGATATCGATATGCTTGCCTTTGCTTTTTTAGAGGAAATGAGTAGAGAAGATTTATTACATATAATCCAAGAATTAAATGAACAAGAATTATATGATTTAATGGGTCTTTATTTAATTGAAAGTTTAAAGGGTAAATTTGCAAGTGAAGATTATCGAAAACCGAATAACCCAATCTTTACCCATCGAAATCTCCATTAATTTTCTATACAAAGGCTGTTTGACATCCCAAACAAAATGTTTAGGATAGCAAACAGCCTTTTATATTATGGATTTGTTATATAATCAAATATATTTTTTCCAATCAAAATAGCGGAGACCAAGACAAATAATATTTTTACATAGTTAGACCCTTTCGCAATAGCTACTCTAGAGCCAATGTATGCTCCTAAAATCATGGCAATGCCCATCACAAGCCCATATAAATAATAGACAGAATCATAATATAAAAAAACAATAAGTGCTGTAAGGTTACTTCCAAAGTTAAGAACTTTAGCATTTCCCGCAGATTCCACAAAATCAAATCCCATCAGGAGAAAGGAAAATAAAAAGAACGAACCCGTTCCTCCTCCTAAAAAACCATCATAGAATCCTATTAATGGTACAATAAATAGAGCAAATAAGAGTTTCTTTTTCGTCAACCCGTTGTATGTAGAATGAATTCCCCATTCTTTTTTCGTAAGAGTATAAATGGTCACTACAATTAAAACAACAAGAATCAGCGGCTTGAGCGATTCTGATGGGATTTTTTGTACTACATAAACTCCAATTGCAGAACCAATAATGGAAAGAGGTAAGAGTTTTGATAGTAAATTTTTATCTGTTTTTCCATGCCTTATAAAAGAGATCGAGCTTGTTAATGAGCCCATAGTGGAAGCAAGTTTATTTGTTCCTAACGCAATCTGCGGCGGCAATCCAGTGAACAATAGAGCCGGTAATGAGATTAGTCCGCCGCCGCCAACTACGGAATCGATAAATGCTGCGATAAATCCAGCGGCAATTAAAAAGAGTAGCATACCAAGATGTAAGTCTTCCATAAAAGCTCCTTACTTTAACTCGTTTTTTCCAACATAAAAATTAATCTATGGTGAGATTTAAGCTAGCAGTCTTGAGGTTAAAAACCATATATCTTGCATAAACAACTTTGTTATTATTTATTAAGTAAGTACTTCTCGTTTTATCTTTACTTTATCACATTAAAGAAAAAAGGGAAATTCTTCTTTTTTAAAATAAATACAAAATAGTTCAAAGTTTTACCCTTTTACCCTATAATTATACAGGATATTTATTTTAGAGCAGTCATATACACACTCTATCTTATTTTTATCGCACATATTATTGCTTTTTTTGTGAGAAAGGACAAAATTCGATGCACATCTATTCAATTGTTTTAAGTGTAATTATTATACTTAATATCATTTTTGCTTTTCTTGTTATCTTCTTCGAAAGAAAAGATCCTATTGCAACATGGGCATGGCTAATGGTGCTGACCTTTATCCCCATTCTTGGGTTTATCTTATATTTACTTTTCGGGCAAAATCTACGAAATAGAAAACTATTTCAATGGGATGGCCGAAAAAAACTTGGCATAGAGCCAATTTTAGCTTCTCAACTGTTGCAAATAAGTTCTAATCAATTGCGGACAACAAATGAAGTCATTAGAAAAAACCAAGATCTTATTTATATGAATTTATTTAATAATGATGCAGTACTTACGGAGAATAATGCTGTTCAGATATTTACAGATGGTCATAAAAAATTCGATCAATTATTTGAAGATATCAGAAATGCTAAAAAATCTATTCATTTACAATACTATATTTTGAAGAATGATGGGATCGGCTCCGATCTTATTAGCTTACTTGTTGAAAAGGCAAAAGAAGGAGTAGAAGTACGCTTATTATATGATGAGCTCGGCTCAAGAACGTTACGTAAAAGGGTTTTTAAAGAGCTGCGGGCAGCTGGTGGCTTTGTTGAAGTTTTTTTTCCTAGTAAATTTCACCTCATCAATTTGCGATTAAATTATCGCAATCACAGAAAATTAGGAATTATTGACGGGAAAATCGGCTATATCGGCGGCTTTAATGTTGGTGATGAATACTTAGGACTTCACCCGAAATTTGGATATTGGAGAGATACTCACTTACGTATTGTTGGTACAGCTGTTTATGCCATTCAAACAAGATTTATTCTTGATTGGAATCAAGCTTCTCATCTCCATGAAATTCAATATTCGCCTGAATATTTTCCTGGTAAGATTGAAGAAATTATTGGTAATATCGGAATGCAAATCGTTTCAAGCGGACCTGATTCAGAGTGGGAACAAATTAAAAATGGTTATATAAAAATGATCACGTCTGCTAAAGAAAGTGTTTATATCCAAACACCTTATTTTATCCCTGATGCCAGTTTGCTCGATACCTTAAGAATTGCAGCTCTTTCAGGAATAGACGTTAAAATTATGATTCCTAATAAACCGGATCATATGTTTGTTTACTGGGCCACTTATTCTTATATTGGAGAAATGTTAAAAGCAGGAGCAAAGATTTATATATATGAAAATGGATTCATCCATGCAAAAACAATTTTAGTCGATCGAAAAATCGCTTCAGTTGGAACTGCTAATATTGATATGAGAAGCTTTAGACTCAACTTTGAAGTAAACGCCTTTATTTATAGTGAACAGATTGCTAATGAGCTGACAGACGATTTCTTAAAGGACATGGACTTATCCACACATTTAACAGCCGACCAATATTCAAAAAGGTCCTTATGGATCCGTTTCAAAGAATCATTTTCAAGGCTTCTTAGTCCCCTTTTGTAGAGCTTAATATTTTGGTTATTATGTTTTAAAGATAAATCAATTTTATGAATAAAAAACCCAAACAATATACGGAATTTTTCATTAGCGTTTCCGTACAATTTGTTTGGGTTTCTATTTGGTTGGAATGTTTATTTCTTTTTTTAAGCAAAAACCTGTTTTAATTCTTCTTTATCTTTGCTTAACCAGAAATTCATCAGCTTTTTTGCACCTTCTAAATCATGTAGTTTTGCTTGACCGCATTGTGTTTCATTAGCTGCTGGAATTTCAGTAATTTCAATTGCCGTTTTCATCGTTGCCTCTAATAAATCGATAATTTCCTCAACGGTTGGTTCCCCACTTACAACTAAATAATAGCCAGTCTGACACCCCATTGGAGAAATATCAATAATATCAAAATGATTGTACTTTTCTACATGTGCGCGTAAATTAAAGGCAAGTAGATGCTCTAACGTATGAATAACATCTGGCTTCATTGCCTGCTTATTTGGCTGACAGAAACGAATATCATATTTATTAACTACTCCATCACTACCAACTTTGTGTACACCACAATGTCTTACATATGGGGCTTTTACGGCAGTATGATCTAATTCAAAACTTTCAACTGAAGGCATAAGTCATCTCCCTTTCTTCTTCTATCTTTATTATATCTAAAAAGCCGAGTAATTTCATCAACTTAATATATATAATATTTTTCCAGTGGGAATTTTGTGTTAAACAGTGATTACTTTTACTCCTCTCTTCACCCATGTTATACTACATGCAAAGAAGGAGAGGAAACAGCATAATGAAATACGTCTTTTTATTTATTATCCAATTTTATCGCAAAGTAATTTCTCCAATAAAACCGCCAACTTGCCGTTTTTATCCAACCTGCTCTAGTTATGGCTTAGAAGCGATTCAAAGATTTGGCGCTTTTAAAGGAGGGTACTTAACCATTAAACGAATTCTTAAATGTCATCCCTTTCATCCAGGTGGTCTGGATCCAGTACCAGAAGATTGGCACTGTAGAAATCATCCTCATTCGCCAAAAGAGAAAAATTAATAACCGTCTATTACCAAGTCTAATTTTCCAGTCTTTGGATCTATCACTAACCCATGAACTGGAACGCCACTTGGCAATAGCGGATGCCTTTTAATCATTTCTACACTATGGGTAACACTATCTGATACAGAATCAAAACCTGTCAACCATTTTTCTAGATTAATTCCAGAATGTTGTAAAGTTGCAAACGTTTCGTCTGATATGCCTCTTTCTTTCATTTTTTCCACCATGCTATCTGAATGCAATGCACTCATCCCACAGTCATGATGACCTATTACCATCACTTCATCAGCTTGCAGCTCATATACTGCAACCAAAATACTTCGCATAATACTTCCAAATGGGTGAACAACTACTGCTCCTGCATTTTTTATAATTTTCACATCTCCGTTAGAAAGATTTAATGCTTGTGGCAAAAGTTCTAACAATCTTGTATCCATGCAAGTTAGAATCACCATTTTTTTATTGGGAAATTTACCTGTAATAAATTTTTCATATTTTTGTTCCCTTACAAATTCTTCATTATAGACTAACATATCTTGTAATAGGCTCATTTTTGCACTCCTTAAAAAATTCAATTCATAAAATACAAATAATTTCTGTTCTAAAGAAAGAGTCTCCTTATTAATAGTAATGAAAATTTGCCTAATATACAAATTTGAAATAGATGATACTTTCCAACATTGGTACTTCTTTTCATTTGTCCTATGTATGTAATTCCTCCAACCTTCTAATAATACTAAAGTGCAATGACTGTTAACAGTCTCAATTGCATCCTATGTGCAAATAGAAGACATCTCCTAAAAAGGCTTTGGATTAACAACTTAAGAAAAGGAGTGGTATCCTATGGCAAAAGACGTACTTTGTGAAGTAAGGAATTGTACTTTTTGGGAAAAAGGAAACCGTTGTGGAGCCGACCAAATTTATGTTGTAAGTAATGTGGGAAAACATGCGGATACAAGTTATGAAACAGACTGTAAGACATTTGAACCTGAAAATAGCTTAAGCTAAACTTATGGAAATGCAAAGAGGAATCCCAATCAAAACTACTAGGGATTCCTTTTTTTATCGATCTAATCGTACCAAATCAGCATCAGGGTGCTCCCCCTTTATTATTAAATCCTTCAATATGGTCGAACCGAAAGCACTATAAACTGTACCATTTCCTCCAAATCCTAAACAATAATATAAATTCTTTTGCTGTGGATGTTCGCCAATAAAGGGAATTCCGTCCTTTGATTCTCCAAATGTTGCTCCATATACATAGTCAGCTTTTAGTTGCAAATGGGGAAAATGTTCTTTAATACGAACTAATAATCTATCCGCATATAATTGTAAAATCTGATCGTCTCTAGGCGCTTCCATTATTTCTTCATCTAAACCACCCGCTATTATCCTTCCATCAAGGGTTGTTCGCATATAGAAATACGGACGTTTGGTTTCCCAAATTAAACACCGATCCTCCCAATGTGGAAAAGAAGATACTGGGTTTGTAACGATTGCAAACGTTCTATTTATTTTTGTAGGTATGTCTATTGCAAAATTATCTAAATCATACCCAGTTGCATACACGACATGCTTTGCCTTTATACTTGAATCGCCATTGTTAAACAACCAGCAGCCATCTTTATTCTGAGGCTTTGAAACTTCCGTGTTTTCAAAAACTTGAACATTGCTCTTTTGTGCAGCCTCTTTTATTAAGGAAATAATAAACCTTTCTGGGTTCACTTCTGCGTCCCCACTTGTTCTTATTGCCGCATGTTTATTAAATCCATATGCTTTATAAATCATATCCTTTTCTAAAAATTCTACTGGGAATTTATACTTTTTTAGCATCTCATATTCTTTTCTTAGAGAAAATACGTCTGAATCTGTACTTGCGTAATATAAGCTTTGTCTATTTACAAATTGGACATCTTCGTGTAAGGAACTTGCGATACTTTTCAATTCCTTCATCCCATTAAGGCATAATTCGTAAAATCGAACAGCATCTTCTTCCCCAATACTTTCTGCAAAGGAATGCAGCATTTTATCATTAGAATACTGCAATAGCCCTGTGTTGGCAGCAGAGCTTCCATTGCCAACACTACCTTTATCCACTAGAATCACCTGAAGCGATTCCTTTGCAAGCATATAAGTTAATAAGGCGCCTGACATTCCAGCACCAATTACAAGCACATCACAAGTAACATGATTATTCAACTTTGGATAAACGGGTCTTTCATGAACCGTTGTTGGCCAATATAATGATCCATGATATAAGCTCATACGTACACTTCTTTCATTGAATTTTTTTACTAGTAGCCACAACAACATGAACTAGTTAAAATTACAAAGATAAGTCCGATTGTTCCTCTATCCATTTTCTTAATTCTCTTCTGACTATTTTTCCTGAGGCATTTCGTGGAACTTCTGATATAAAAAATACTCTTTTGGGGATTTTATATTTTGCTAAAACGTTTGTACATTTTTCGATAATTGTATTCTCTTGCATACTTTCATCTGTAACAATAAATGCAATCGGTACTTGTCCCCATTCTTCATCAGGAATCCCTATCACTGCCGCTTCTTTTATCCCGTCCATTTCAGTCAGTACAGCTTCGACTTCTGCTGGATAAACATTTTCTCCACCCGAAATAATTAAGTCTGACCGTCTATCTAACACATAGAGAAATCCTTCAGAATCTATATACCCTATGTCACCGGTAAAAAACCAGCTATCTTGTAAATGATTCTCTTTATTTAAATAGCCTTTTGATACATTCGGCCCACACACTTTAATTTCGCCTACCTCATTTGATCCTAAACGCTCTCCTGCTTGATTAACAATTTGTAATTGAGCAGGAAAAAGTGGCTTTCCGGCTGAACCAATTTTTCTAATACTATCCTCTGGCGAAAGGGTAACAATTTGTGAGGCAGTTTCCGTCATTCCATATGAATAATAAACAGAAATCCCTTTATTCATACATCTAGTCAGCAGTTCTATGGAGGCTGGCCCCCCACCTAAAAGCATATACCGAAAATAAGGTGGAAACTTATCATGAGCAGCCTTTTCGATTCGCTCTAGCATCGTGGTGACAACCGATATAATCGTTACTTTTTCTTTCCATAAATCCTCTAATACCCTCTTTTCATCAAAGGAATCATGCAAAACGACTTTCATCCCATAAATGATACTTCTCATTAAAATCGAATATCCACTGATATGAAATAATGGAACGGTACATAACCAGGTATCCTTTTCATATAGGCCTGCATTCAACGTATTTCCCACGGCACTCCACCAGTGATTACCGTAAGATTGAATGACTCCTTTCGGAAGTCCGGTTGTTCCTGACGTATACATTATCGTACAAGTTTCCTCTAAAGACACTTGATCCTTTTCTTTTGGCTCAATGTAGGTACTTTCTGTTATATTTTCTTTATAAAATACAGTCATTTCTTTCTCTTTTTCAAGCAAAGCTGCCTTCTCTTTAAACGCTTCTTCTGAGATTAAATAGGAAACATTCGCATCGTTTAATTGATAAGCCATTTCCTTCGCTGTTAAGCGATTATTAAGAAGAACTGCCTTTGCTCCAATAATTTGCATAGCAAATAAGTGAAGTACAGTTTCTAAATCACTTTTAACAAGAAACCCCACATAATCTGTGTCATTTACTCCAATGGCTGACCAAATCCCTGCACGGTAATAAGCCATTTCATATAATTCTTTAAATGTTAGTCTTTCTTCTTTAAATACAATTGCCTCTCTATCTGGTGTTAACTGTGCTCTATTTTTAATAAAATTCGGAAGTATTTCTGTCATAATTTATTAACCCTCTTTTCTATACAAACAAAGGTGACACTATTATTAGCATGTCCATTAAAACACCATTGCTAAAAACGAGTGTCACCCCAGTATCTATTAATTAATACGAATGAATTGCGATTCCATCTCTTGGATAGCTAGCTTTTCATTCATCCTTTTCCATTAAGGAAAACGCGGGAATTGTCCAAAATCAGGTTTGCGTTTTTCCTTAAAGGAATCTCTTCCTTCTTTTGCTTCATCGGTTGTATAGTAAAGCAAAGTTGCATCACCGGCAAATTGCTGTATACCAGCTAAACCATCTGTATCTGCATTAAAGGCAGCTTTTAAGAAACGAAGGGCAGTTGGACTTTTCTCTAAAATCTCTTCACACCATTTAATCGTCTCTTCTTCTACTTTTTCTAACGGCACTACCGTATTTACTAATCCCATATCTAGAGCTTCTTGGGCATTATATTGACGGCATAAGAACCAAATTTCCCTAGCTTTTTTATGGCCAACGATTCTTGCCAAATAACCAGAACCATAACCAGCATCAAAGCTACCTACCTTTGGACCAGTTTGTCCAAAAATAGCATTATCTGCAGCAATCGTTAAATCACAGACAATATGCAGCACATGTCCTCCACCAATTGCATATCCTTTTACCATCGCAATGACAGGCTTAGGAATAACTCTGATTAGACGTTGTAAATCAAGGACATTTAGGCGGGGAATTTGATCTTCTCCTACATATCCACCATGACCCCTAACTTTTTGATCTCCACCAGAACAGAATGCTTTATCGCCTGCACCAGTTAAAATGATAACTCCTACATCACTATCATCTCTTGCCATTGCAAACGCATCAATTAATTCACTAACGGTTCTTGGCGTGAATGCATTATGTACATGAGGTCTATTAATTGTAATCTTGGCAATACCATTATATGTTTCATAAATGATTTCTTCATATTGTCTGCCAGCTACCCATTCCACTGTCATTCTTTTTCCTCCTTATTAATAGGGCTGAACATCAATGTCAGCTCCTTAAAAACTCCAATACTATTGTACCAAAAATTTCTGGTTTCTCCACATGAATTGCATGACCAGCATCATTTATAGTTAAATGCTTTATTTTTTTATTACAGTCAACCATTTCTTCAGCGATTTGACAAAACTTCTGATCAAGTTCTCCTGTAATTAACAATGTATCTATTGATAAGCGAGAAAGAGAGGACCAATACGAATTTTGTGCACCTGTCCCCATTCCTCTTAAACTATTTGCTAATCCAACTGGGTTATTAGCTAGCCGCTGCTTCCTAATTGCTTTCTTTGCAGCTTCACTCAGCTTCTTTTGACTTTCAAACAATGGAATTTCTTCCCATTTTTTCACGAAGTTTATTATTCCTTGTTCAAGGATAGAGTCTCCCAGTTTCTCATCTTGTATTCGTCTTTGCTTTCTCTCTAAATCCGTTTTTAAGCCGGGAGAGGAACTTTCTAGAATAAGTTTTTTAACTGTTTCAGGATAATTCATACCGTATGCTAACGCTAACCTACCACCCATCGAATAACCTAATAAATAAACAGAAGCCAATTGAAGATGATCAATAAGCGCTCTTAAATGAGTGACACTTTCTTGCATAGTATACTTTTCTATTTCTTCCGGCGAATCCGTCTTTCCATGACCAATAATATCGACCGTAATAACCGTATAGTTCTTCTTCCATAAAGGAATAAATGGCATCCAAGTTCCACTATCCCCAGTAAATCCATGTAATAATAAAAGAGGCTCTCCTTCTCCTTCAACCGTTACATGATAGCTTATATCCTGTAGTTTGATAAACATAGGCTTCACCTTTTTAATCTAATTGATCTAACATCTTTAGAATCCGATTCGTCATTTGCCGATGTTCTAAAAGATTATTTTCCCGATTAGTGCGTATTTCCCATACTCTTAAGCCCTCCGCGAAATCACTATCTTGGAATAATATCTCTAAATGATTCCAACTGTTAACAAGCTGATATTGTCCTTTATACATTTCCACTGCATGCTTAAAGTCAATATTTAAAGGCGTTCCAAATAATAATTCAAAATGTCTCGGCAATTCTACTTGAGGAAGAAATGAAAAGATTCCGCCTCCATTATTATTTATTAATATGACAGTGATTGGAAGCTGATATAGCTCAGAAAGGATTAATCCATTTAAATCATGGAAAAAGGTTAAATCCCCTACAATTAAAAAGAGCGGCTGCTTAATAACCCCCACTCCGAGCGCAGTAGATATCGTCCCATCAATTCCATTTGCTCCTCTATTTGCAATAATGGTTACTTGTTTTTTTTGTTTATGAAAAAAAGTATCCAAATCGCGAATGGGCATACTATTTCCTACAAATAAAACGGCCTTATTGGGAATCATTTCACCCAAGCAATGAAAAAGCTTTGCCTCACTCATTTCTTTAATTTCTGCTGTTTTTGTTAATTCCTTTTTGGTTTTTTCATTAATTTCTATCCATTTATTCAAATAGTGATTTATTGAGCAAGGAGAAACAAACGATGAAAGCTGTTCACAAAAATATCCTTCTTCACAATAAACCATTTCTGTTGTCAGTTGATTGGGATCACGGTAGCCGCTTCCCCCATCTATTACAATCTGTTTTGCCTTTTCATTTTCTCGTAAGAATATAGTTAATGGTTTAGAAATCGGCATGCTTCCAAAACGAATAACGATAACCGGTTTTAATAGTGATTTAATCCTTTCATTTCGCAAAAAAGTATCATAGGTGTCGATGACAACGTCCTTGTCCGCACTCTTACTTCGTAGTTGGGAAAGTGGATCAGCTATAATCGGAAAACCAGTTTTTTCAGCCAATTGAAGTATTTTTAAAGAAAAGTCCTCTTTATCGATTTCTCCACAGATGATAATCCCTTTTCTTTCCTCTTCCGCTTCCAGGCTTGCTGCTAAATCATGAAAATAGGAATCATGAATCGTAAACTCCCCGGTTTTAATCTGGATAGTTCTTGTTTCCTGGTCTTCTGAACGGTAGCGTTCTAAATTATTTAAATCAGGAATTAATGGTTCTCTCAATGGAATATTCACATGCACTGGACCGCTAGGATGCTGTTTTGCCATTGCTACCGCTCTAGCACCCACTGTTTTAGCATATCTTATCATACCTGGACTATTATCAGGTGTCGACATTTCCATAAACCATTTAACATGCTTTCCATAGAGATCTAATTGATCAATTGCCTGCGGTGCTCCCACATCACGAAGTTCATGGGGCCGATCTGCCGTCAGTACGATTAAAGGTATGCGAGAAATCTTCGCCTCTACAATTGCCGGAAAATAATTTGCAGCGGCAGTACCAGAAGTACATACTAATACAGTTGGTTTTTTGGACGCTTTCGCTATTCCTAAAGCAAAAAAGGCAGCTGATCTTTCATCAATATGAACATGCAGTTTTATGTCCTCTTCCTCTGCAAGCAATAAACTGATGGGGGTTGATCTTGATCCTGGACTGATAACAGCATGTTCTACCCCGTTTTTTACCAACTCAGATATTAGCGCATCCAAATAGGCAGTTAACTGTTGCTGATGACTCATTTTATTTTCCTCCTAACGCAGTTAGCATTGGCTTAAATTTAATTGCAGTTTCTACATACTCAGATTCTGGATCAGAGTCAGCTACAATACCGCATCCAGCAATAATGGTTGCGGCATTCCCATCTATTAAGCCCGAACGGATGCTTACTGCAAATTCTCCATTCCCCTGGTAATCAAGCCAACCGATAGGAGCACCATACATCCCTCTATCTAATCCTTCCACCTCTCTAATAACCTTTAAGGCTTCCTCTCGAGGGAATCCACCAAGAGCTGGAGTTGGATGCAATAAGCGAATAAAGGAAATTAAGGATTCTGTTTCTTTTACCTTCCCGCTAACTGGAGTATAAAGATGTTGAATATCTCTCATCTTCAAGATTTTTGGATTGGATGGCATTTCTACCGTACTACAGACTTCCTCCATAGCATTCTTAATCATTTTAACAACATAATTATGTTCTTCTCTATTTTTCGAATCCGAAAGTAAGGCTTGTGCAAAGGTATCGTCTTCTTCTTTGTTTTTTCCCCTCGCAATTGACCCGGCCAGACAGGTAGAAAAAACAGTTGGTCCTTCTTTTTTTACCAATCTTTCTGGAGAAGCTCCGATGAAACATTTGTTTTTTGCTTCTAAAGCAAAAATATAACCATTGCTTTGTTGTTGTATTAAATTTTTAAGAACAAACTCTGTCTCAACATCATTAGAAAAATGCACTTGAGTAGCACGTGCTAACACTACTTTTTTTAAATCTCCATTTAACTCATTTATTACTTTATTAACTTTATCCTTCCATGTTTCTTGATCTATTTCAGTAATCTTTTCAATCAAAGGCAAAGTTGTAGAAAATGCTTCTACTCTTTGATACCTAATAGAATGCTTTTTTAACTCTTCTTTTGCATCATCCTTTTTATCTGATTGAATCATTATATTAGTAGTAATAAATTGACTTCCATTTATTTCACTTAACATAAATTGAGGTACGTAAAAATGTGCTTCCGAGAAGCCATCCCAGACTTGTGTTTTCTCTTTTAATGGATCAAAGGAGAAACCACCTAAAAGGACTGGTCCGATCCCTATTTCATTATATTCATTAAATACTATTGCATTGTCTAACAGCTGTCTCCATTTTTTTTCTACAAATGAATAAGAGTTCTCCCCTAATGAATACTCTATCCCTTCACAAATGCCGATTCCTACAAGCATGTTTTTTTCAGAAGGGTCCTTCCAGAAAAAACGTTTTCCTTTATAAGAACTGTAATTTGAAAAAAACTCCAGAATATCTATTTTCTTTTCTAGTTTCTTCACTTCACTAACTAAGATAGTAGGAGAATCACTTTCCTTTATTATTGTTTGTACCATTATTCCTTTGCTATCATTCATCCCTTTGTAAATCCCCCTAAAACTAATCAAGAATATACGCTTGATTATATTGGTTCAAAGATATACGCCACTTACTATTTTAGCATATTTTACGATACACCTGTCTTTAATATTATGTCAATCATAGTGAATTCTTAATGCACTTTTCAACTATTTATTTTTCTTAAGAAAACGATAACAAATGGAAAACTAGGTTTGATAAACATAAAACAGGGAAATTTATGAACAGGTTGTCTATATATACTAATAGTAGGAACAGATAAGGATGTGTTTACCTTGTTATCAACAGAGCAAATAAGTCATTTAAAAAAAGAATTAGAAGAAAGAAAAGCAACTTTATTAGATAGAACAAACGGATACGCCAGTGAAGAAAATGCCTTGGAATCAGTTGGAGAATTATCTAGTTATGATAACCATCCAGCAGATCTGGGAACAGAATTATTTGAAAGAGAAAAAGATTCTGCCCTAGAACAACATGACCAATCTGAATTAGAAAAAATCAATAACGCCTTAAAGGCAATAGAAGACGGATCTTATGGAATTTGTAAGGTTTCAGGTAAAGAAATTCCTTACGAAAGATTAGAAGCAATTCCGACAGCTCTTACGCTAAAAGAATATAGTGATGAACAAACTATTGCAAATGATCGACCTGTAGAGGAAGATATTCTAGAATTAGCTCATGGTAATGAATTTCGTCATTATGATACTGGCGATGTTAGAGACTACGATGATAGTTTTCAAGAGGTAGCTCGCTATGGAACTTCTGAAACGCCATCAGATTTACGAGGTGATTTCGAAGATTATGACAGTCTCTACGATAGAGAGAACGACGATGATACCTTCCCGGAAGATTATGAAAACTTTACAGCTACAAATATCGATGGAACAGAAAGAGCTGTATATCCATCTAAAGATCAAGAAAAATATGAACAAGCATTAGATGAGGAAGGAATAGAAGCTCCCTTTGGTGATGTTCCATTCCATAAATCAGATGGATATATAGAAGAGGATACTGAAGAAGAGGAGGATTAAGAGACTTTTAAATAAAACTAAAGGTCCAATCAGTGAAGGTGAATATTTTTGGTTTAATTTTCGTTGGGAAATTTATTGGATAATAAAGGAGTCGGAAAAATAAAGCAGCCTGCATGCTCGAAGAGTTTCTATGGGAGTGGCGTGAGAACGGTGTCGTCTAACAGGAGAACTCACCGCTCGCCCCATGGAAATCAAGGTGTATCAGGCATGAATTAAACTACAAACCTTCTTTTTTTAATGAATAAAAAAACCAAACAATTATACGAAGCTTATTAGCATCTCCGTAAAATTGCTCGGTTTTTGGCTGAATTTCTTTATTTCCCAGCCTGCTTCTAAACAATTAAATATAAGGTTTTATACGCCAAATATCCTCTGCATATTCCTTTATTGTTCGATCGCTTGAAAAATGGCCCGACATCGCAATATTTACAATGCTTTTTCGCAGCCAGTCTTGTTTATTCTTAAATGCTTGGTTCACCTTTTCATGAATGCTTGCATAAGAATTAAAATCTTTTAATACAAAGAACTGATCATTCTCAATTAGTAACGAATCAAAAATAGGATCGAATTCACCCACTGGATGATCATAAAAACCATTTTTTAATTGATTCACTACTTCATGAATTCTATCATCATGGTAAAAATACTCCCGAGAGCTGTAGCCACCATTTTGATAAAGCTCTAATACTTGATCTGCATTCATCCCAAAGATGAAAATATTATCATCTCCCACTAATTCATGCATTTCAATGTTTGCTCCATCCATTGTTCCAAGTGTCAATGCACCATTCATCATAAATTTCATATTACCAGTGCCCGACGCTTCTTTACTTGCGGTGGAGATTTGCTCACTTACATCAGCAGCTGGAAAAATATGTTCCGCTAAGGAAACTCGATAATTTTCTATAAAAACAACCTTTAATTTATTTTGTATCCTTTTATCATTGTTAACCTTATGAGCAACTGTATTAATTAATTTAATAATCTTTTTTGCATAATAATATCCCGGTGATGCCTTTGCTCCGAAAATAAACGTTCTAGGCTCCATATCAATGGATGGATCTTCTCTTAATTTATTATAAAGAGACATGATGTGCAAAATATTTAATAATTGTCTTTTATAAGCATGCAGTCTCTTTACTTGAACATCAAAAATAGAGGAAGGATCTACAAGAATTCCATTTTTCTCCTTGATTATCTTTGCAAGTCTTTCCTTATTACTTTGCTTAATTGCTGCGAGATTTTCTTGTAAACTAGCATCTTCTTGATAATTTAATAATTCCCTTAATGATTCTGGCTGATCGACCCATTTATCACCAATTATATTAGAAATTAAGTTTGTAAGCTTAGGATTTGCCTTTATTAGCCACCTTCTATGAGTAATTCCATTCGTTTTATTATTAAACTTTTCTGGATAGAAGGCATAAAAATCAGCCATTTCTCGTTTCTTCAAAATTTCTGTATGAATTTCCGCTACTCCATTTACACTATAGCTACCCACTAATGCTAAATGGGCCATCTTAATCATGCCATGGGCAATTATAGCCATTTTTTCAATTTTCAAAAAATCACCAGGATACTTTTTCCATAACTTCATGCAGAAACGTTCATTTATCTCATCAATTATCATATAAATTCGGGGTAATAGGGGCTGGAATATATAGATTGGCCATTGTTCTAATGCTTCAGATAACGTGGTATGATTGGTGTAAGAAATAGTATTTGTAGTAATCTCCCATGCTTCATCCCAGCCTAATCCTTCTTCATCCATTAATATTCTCATTAGCTCTGGGATTGCCAATACGGGATGTGTATCATTTACATGTAAGCTTATATAGTGATGCATTTCACTAATGTTTTTATATTGCTGCTTATAATTTCGAATAATGGATTGCAAGCTTGCAGAAACTAAAAAGTATTGTTGTTTTAACCGTAATATCTTTCCCTCATCATTGGAATCATCTGGATATAAAAAACCAGATATCGATTCTGTTTCTCTTTTATAACGCATTATATCCTTCACATCTTTTGCAATTAAGGACGACGGTTCAGCATTCCATAATCTTAATGTGTTAACAGTCGTCGTATGATAGCCAATGACTGGTACATCATGGGGAACTGCTGTTACAGTTTCGGCATTTAAATGCCGAAACTGTAACTTTCCATTCTTCTCATACATATCAATATTTCCCCAGAAATAAATATCTACCGCTAAGTCTTCCTTTCGAACTTCCCAAACCTGGCCTTGCTTTAACCATTGTTCTGGCAATTCAAGTTGGTATCCATCAACAATTCGTTGTTCGAATAAACCATGTTTATAACGTATCCCACAACCATGCCCTGGTAAGTCTAATGTAGCTAAAGAATCCAAAAAGCAAGCTGCTAACCTTCCTAATCCACCATTGCCTAGTCCGGCATCGTGCTCCATATCTTCCACTTCAAAAAAATCGATTCCAAGATCTTTCAAACCTTCGATAACAACTTGATCAATCCCTAAGTTAATTAAATTATTATGAAGTAATCTCCCTAATAAAAACTCAATAGAAAGGTAATATACCTGTTTTCCGTTGTTGTTACGACTTTGTTCATTTGTCTGAATCCAGTTTGAGCTTACATATTCTCTAATCATATGCCCTAACGTTTGAAAATGATCACTACTTGTTGTATCTTCAAAGGTCTTTCCATAAGTCATTTCAAGCCTTTGTAAGAAATACCTTTTAAAACTTTCTTTATTAGAAAACATGGGATTCACTCCTCGAGATAAGCTCTGCATATAACTGATTATATTTAAATGCAGATTGAGCCCAACTATTATCCATCGACATGGCATTCTTCATTAGCTTATGCCATACTTCTTTTTCCTCTTTATAAAAATGAAGGCCTCTTCTAATCGTGTAAAGCATGTCATGGGCATTGAAATTAGTGAAACTAAATCCATTTCCTTCCTCTGTCCATTCGTTATAAGAGAAAACAGTGTCATTTAGCCCTCCTGTCTCTCTCACAATGGGGATATTCCCGTATCGTAAAGCAATTAGCTGCCCTAATCCACAAGGCTCAAATTTTGATGGCATTAAAAATAAGTCTGCACCTGCGTACATCTGATGAGCTAAATTTTCATCAAACCCAATATAAGCTTTGCATTTGTCAGAATACGTATATTCCATCTCACGGAAAAAGTTCTCGAATTCAGGATCTCCTGTTCCTAATACGAGAAACTGTACATCTTCTTCCATTATTTCATGAAATATATGTCTAACTAATTCTAATCCCTTTTGACTAGTTAACCTAGTTATCATACAAATTATTGGGATTTCAACGTCTTCCTTCAATCCGAATTTTTTCTGAATAAATCGTTTATTTTCTTGCTTTTTATCTAGAGAAGTAACCGTATAATTTGCTGCAATTACCGGATCTGTTTCTGGATTATATGTTTCTTCATCAATCCCATTTATAATTCCATATAAATCTTTCTCTCTCTGCTTTAATACATTATTCAGCTTCTCACCATAATATTCTGTTTGTATTTCGTTTTTATAGGTAGGACTTACTGTCGTTATCTTATCAGCAGCGATAAGCCCCCCTTTCATCAAATTAACATTTCCATAGAATTCCAGATTATTTGTTGTAAAGTAATAATCATTTAGATTAAATAAATCACCAAGAACTTCTCTTGGCAATATTCCTTGAAACTGAAGATTATGTATGGTAAATACAGTCTTAATATTGCTATACTCTTTTTTCCATTTATAGTCTACATCCAACAGGAAAGGAATCATAGCCGTATGCCAATCATGGCAATGAATAATATCAGGATAGTCTGTTAAATAAGGTAAACTCTCTAGTACGGCTCGATTAAAGAAGGCAAACCGTTCTCCATCATCTCCATAACCATATAAACCACTTCTCTTAAAATACCATTCATTATCAATGAAATAAAAAGTAATTCCATCTACTTCTAATTCTTCAATTCCACAGTATTGATTTCGCCAACCTACTTGAACAAAGAAATAGCATCTTTTCTTAACATTGGCAAGTAAATGTGCTGGAATATCTTGATACTTTGGCATAATTACCGCTACATCCGTACCTTGCTTCTTTAATTCTTTAGGAAGAGAACCAGCTACATCTGCCAGTCCCCCTGATTTTATAAATGGTACACATTCTGAAACTGCAAATAATACTTTCACGAATTCATCAACGCTCCTTGCACTGTTCCTTTTCTGACTACAAAGGGAGAACTTGCAGTACCAGTCATCACAGTACCACTTTCTACAACCACATCTTTATCTAAAATAACTGAGTCCAAGTGGCAATTTTCTCCAATCGTACATTTTTGCATAATAATGCAATTCTTTAAACTTGAACCTCTTCCAACCTTAACCGCTCTAGAAACAATACTATTTATAATCTCGCCTTCAATAAAACACCCATTTGCTATCATGGAGTTTTTCACTTCACCTGTAGTTGTATATCGTGTAGGTGGTTCATCTTTAACTTTTGTAAATATTGGTCTTTCTTTGATAAAAAGCTGATTCCAGACTTTAGCTTTTAATATATCTTTACTTACATGATAGTAACTGGATATTGAATCTATTTTTTCGGCATAGCCGTTATATTCATATTCACATATTTTTAGCTGATTATTCATATCTAAGACAACATCATTCATACATGTATAACCTGTAACAGCTCTAGATTCTATTAAATCAATCAGCTTTGACTTCTTAATTAGATATATTTCTAACGAACTTCCATTATTCGTGATCTCCGTTATATCACAACCAGAAGAGAGATGCCGCTCTAATACAGGATTAAAATTCATATTAAACACAGTAAAGCAATTTGCAACTAGCGCATATTCTTGCTTGCTTCTCTGAAAATAATCCATATTTGCCGCAAAATGATTAAAAGAACCTATTCCATCTGTATTTGTTGCGGTTAAAGATGCTGGGAAAAAGAACAATCCATCTCTCTTTCTATCTAAATCCCAGTTTTTCCCCGAACCTAAATGATCCATTAACGAGCGATACTGATACTTTGGAAAAATAGCAACACTACCTATTCCAGAGTTCACCATATTGGAAAGGACAAAATCAATTAAGCGGTACCGTCCGCCTATCGGAAGTGCAGCAAGTGTGCGATGTGCAGTTAATTCTTCTAAATCTTCCTTATGTGTTGTTGCATCAATAATGCCCAGCATAGATCTTATCATCTTAACCCCTCCTATCTAGTTTGTTAGGAAATCACTTCATTAACCATTTCTTCTGTTACAAGGACTACTTCATTGGAGTCTTTTTTTGGTTTAATGACCATTCCATCTGGTATGGTTATTTCAGAAGGGACAATAGCCTTTTCAATATAAACATTATTACCAATCTTCGCATCAGGCATGATGACAGAACTTCTAATAATTGTCCCTTCTCCTACAGTAACACCTTGAAAAACAATGGTTTTCTCTAAATTCCCACTAATAATACACCCTTCATTCACCATCGACTCTTTCACATGCGCCTCACTAGAAATATATTGTGGTGGATGATTGGGATTTACCGTATAAATTCTCCAATTATAATCAGAAATATTTAATTCACAATTATCATCCAATAAATCCATGTTTGCTTCCCATAGGCTTTGAACAGTTCCGACATCTTTCCAATACCCTTTAAATGGATAGGCAACCACTTTTTTCTGTTTTTCGATGAGTAAAGGAATAATATCCTTGCCAAAATCATGGGAGGAATTTTTATTTAAATTATCTTCTACTAGTAATTCTTTCAGAACATGCCATTTAAAAATATAGATTCCCATCGAAGCTAGATTATTTTTTGGATGTTTAGGCTTCTCTTCGAATTCTACAATGTTCATCTCTTTATTTGTATTCATAATACCAAACCTACTCGCTTCCTCCCATGGTACTTGAATCACGGAGATAGAAGCATCTGCTTGCTTATCTATGTGATATTCAAGCATTTCTTCATAATTCATTTTGTAAATATGGTCTCCTGATAAAATGAGAACATATTCGGGATCATATTGAGACAAGTAGTTCTGATTTTGATAAATAGCACTTGCTGTTCCTGTATACCATTTCACTTCTGATGACTCACTATAAGGAGGTAATACGGTTACTCCTCCATTAACACGGTCTAAATCCCATGCACTCCCTATTCCAATGTATGAGTTTAAAACGAGCGGCTGGTATTGCGTTAAGACGCCAACAGTTTCAATTCCCGAATTGGAACAATTACTTAAAGTGAAATCGATAATTCGATATTTTCCTCCAAAAGGGATTGCTGGCTTTGCTAGACTTTTTGTTAAGGAATAAAGTCTACTCCCCTTTCCTCCTGCTAATAGCATTGCGACGCACCGTTTCTTTCCCATTTCCTTTTCTCCCCTTCCGGTGTTGAACTGGACGTAAAATGATTATACTGAAAGCTGGTATCGTTAGTTGAACAGAATAAGGTTTTCCATGAAATTCTACTTTTTCTGCTTTTATTACCTTTTTATTTATATAATTAGCTCCACCAAATCTATCAGTGTCACTATTTAATATTTCTCGGAAAGAGTTATTTAAAGGAACGCCGATTCTGTAACTTTCATATGTATGATAAGTGAAATTACAAATGACGACTAAATAATCTTCTTCTTTTTCTGCCCTACGTATAAAAGAGAAGATAGACTGCTCTCTATTATTTACATCAATCCAATCAAAGCCATCATTGACATGATCCAACTGATATAAAGGTTTGGACCTTTTATAGATTTTTAGTAATTCCTTCATATACTCATTTGCTTTTTGATGCATCTCATAATCTAGCAGCATCCAATCTAACTGTTCTTTATCCTTCCATTCAGCAAAATGGGCGAATTCATTTCCCATAAATAATAATTTTTTTCCTGGATGTGTAATCATATATCCTAAGAGGAGCCGGAATTGAGCAAATTTTTGCCAATAATCTCCTGGCATCTTATCTACTAACGATTTCTTTCCATGAACAACTTCATCATGTGAAAATGGTAAAACAAAATTTTCGGAAAAGGCATAATGTAGGGAAAAGGAGACTTTATCATGTACTTGCTTTCGATTAACTGAATCAGTTTCCATATAGGTTAAAATATCATTCATCCAGCCCATATTCCATTTGTAGTGAAATCCAATGCCACCATAATGAACTGGTGCAGTTACTTGAGGCCAATCAGTAGAATCCTCTGCAAACATTAGAACTGTTGGATCGTATTGACAAACTGTTTGATTCAGTTTTTGGAGGAAATCGATTCCAAATTGGTTCACGCTATTTTCATTTGAATTTGGCCAATAAATAATATTAGAAACAGCATCAACTCTAAATCCATCTACATGGAAATATTCCATCCAAAAAATTGCATTTGAAATTAAAAAGCTTTGGACTTCATTTTTTCCTAAATCAAAATTGGCCGTTCCCCAAACATAATTTTCTCTATCCACCGGATTCTTATAATCATATTGACTAGTTCCATCAAATTGATAAAGTCCATGCTCATCTTTACAAAAATGTCCAGGTACCCAATCTAATATCACGCCAAGCCCATGTTGATGACATTGATCGATGAAATACATCAAATCCTTTGGCTCTCCAAATCTGCTTGTTGCAGAATAGTATCCTGTACCTTGATATCCCCAGGAAATATCGAGTGGATGTTCTACTAAGGGCAGCACTTCCAAGTGGGTAAATCCTTGTTCCACAACATATGGAATTAATTCATCAGCAAGTTCCCTATAGGTATACAGTTCTCCATCCTCATGGATTTTCCATGATCCTAAATGGACTTCATATATAGCAAGAGGTTCATTTAAATAGTTCTTTTTTGTCTTTTTTTGTTTCCATTTTGTATCATTCCACTTGTAACCTTCCAAGGAATAAACAATGGAAGCTGTATTAGGTCTTACCTCGGAGAGAAAAGCATAAGGATCAGCTTTAAGAAAAACTCTTCCATCAGGTGCAGTTATTTTATATTTATACATAGCACCCGTTAAATCCCTCTCTACATTTAGAAGCCACACACCTTCATTATTAATTTTTTCAAGGGAATAACCTTCACCATTCCAATTATTAAAATCCCCAACCACTTGAATACTTAGAGCATTGGGAGCCCAAACACAAAAACTGGTATAATTCTCTCCATTTTTATGATGAATATGGGATCCAAATAATCTATAGCTCTCAAATAAGTTTCCTTCATGAAATAAATGTAGTTGAAATTCTGTTGGATATACTGTCTCCACTGTCATCCTACTTTCTATTACAAATAATATTAAGTGAGTAAATTTTACACTTTGTACTTTTCAATTCCCTTTTTTTTTGCTTCCAAAACAATTTATGGCATACATTGCTAAAAAATTGGTGATTAATTGGATTTGGCAATCAAAAAATGCAAGAAACGGTCATTACTTTTGTAACCACTGCCAACATCATTATTTTCATTTAATCTCGCATACTAGAATTGCGATATCGATAACTTTCACCAGTGAATATCACCAGATGAGAATGGTGAATAAGACGATCAATAACCGCTTCTGTTAAAATTTGATTGCCAAATACATGGTTCCATTGGCCAAATTGAAGATTCGTTGTAATAATGATGCTTTTTCGCTCATAACACATCGAAATTACTTGGAATAACAGTTCGGCTCCTTCTTTTCCTAACGGAATATAACCCATTTCATCGAGTACTAATAAATCTAATTTCTCAATTTGCCCCAACAACCTGGCTAGTTGGCCCTTTTGATTGGCATCCACTAACTGATTCACTAGACCTGCAACCGTGTAAAACCGGACTTTATGGCCAAATCTAGTTATGGCATTTAAAGAAATCAGTTTACTTAAATATGTTTTTCCTGCACCCACACCACCATATAAAATTAAATTTTCCTTTTCCTTAATGAATAGCCCCTCGTAGATACTCTCTTTTGAAATACTTTTAGGTATTTGAACATGCTGCCAGTCAAACGTTTCATTTCCACCTTGCGGTAGATGTGCTTGTTTCAAGAGTAAATTAATCCGAGTTTGTTCGCGTTGTTCAATTTCTTTTTCAAAAAGCTGTTTTAGGAATGCAATCTGTTCTTCGGACAGATCATCACAATGCATTCGCAAATAGCTTAATTTTAGCCGTTTTGCGTATTCTTGAATCGATTCGCTCATGATCACACCTCCGTTTTAAAGAAGTCATTATAACGATCTGCACCACGTGTGATTTCGGGCATTTCAGGTAATGTGATGGCTGGTGTTATATTTTGATAATCGTTGTCATCAAAGATAAGTGCGTTAAAAGCTTGTTGAATATGCTCTGCTTTTGGATGACCTGTCTTTTGAGCTATCTGTAAAGCTTCTGTAATTTTATCTAGGTTATTAGTTTTCATTAACTCCGATAGGAGAGAGAAAGCAGACTTCTGTTCTTCCTCTGTACACGCTTTTAAATACAGGTTCCACTCATCAGGTAAATGATCATAAATACCTGAATATTTAATTGCGCGTGGCCTTTGAGAAAGTAGTTTTAGATAAGGTTGCCAAACCATTGATTTGGCCTTGCTGCCATAAAGTCGAGAATGAGTGACAATACATTCATGAGTTTCACTTAGAATACGTACTTCATTAAATGTCACTTCGACGACCACTTTCTTCTGTGCAAATCGTGGCGATGTCGAATACAATTTATTATCTATATGTACAATTCCACTTTTATCAGCCTTTGCAGTGACAATACGAGCGCAGTTAAATATTTTTTCGGGCAGTAAAATATGAGCTGCACATGTTAATTCGTGTAAGGATTCTAACGACTCTTGCTTTAGGTAATGCTTCCGTTGACGATTTCTTTCTGCCTTTTCCCATAGAGTTTGATTAAACTCTTCCAAGTCTACAATTGTATTAGCCGGCAATAAGAAATTATTCCGGACATATTTCACCATATTTTCTACATGTCCTTTTTCGTTTCCCTTTGCTGGATTACAGAATTCATATTCAAAACCGAAGTGCAGCACGAATCGCTCGAACATATCTGTTAATTCTCTTTCACCACGGGCATGAATTTTCTTTACAGCGGGCGATAGATTATCAAAGCGAATCGTTTTCGGTACGCTCTTCATATGTTGAAAAATGCGTTGTAATCCTTCTAGAAGACACTCGGTATTTTCCGAAGGAAACACTTGAAAATAAAAGGTATTGGCATCTGGAAATGACATAACGAGAAACGGTAGTTCGATCATTTCATTTAAATATTTAAATGGTGCTTTTCCGAAATCTACTTGTGCTGTTCCAGGAATCGTTTGCAGCGGTAAAGAGGCACCCTCTGCTTCTTTCGCTAATTCCTTTCTCCGGGCTGAAACATAACGTCTTACTGTACGGTCCCCACCTTGAAAATCATGCTCTTCGATTAGTTGGTTATACATACGTTGTGCAGTACGTTGAAACTTCTTTTTTAGCTTTAAATCCTCACGAATCCACCCATCAATAATATGCTTTACTGGATCCAAGATAGGCGAGGGACGTGTTTGTTTGTGTTTTTGGGGGAATTCTTCTTGATCCGCATATTTTTTTACTGTCCGTTCATCGTGCTGTACTTGACGAGCCACCTCGGCATAACTTTTCCCTTTTTGGTTTACTTCATGTCTGATATAATTGATTTCTACCACTTGTAACATCTCCTATGTATCCTCCTGTCAAACGTTGTTGGTCCAACGAGGAGTTTACTTTTATTGGATGATGTTGGCAAGTGGTTTTTTCATGCACAAATTAATGTCCGAAAGGTACATTTTTATAATGCCATAACCAGATTAATTAAATTTGATTAATTTTAATATTCTATCAATAGAAGGTAAATCCTTTTTTGTTTTTAAAATTTTATGATACTATAAATCTTTTTATGTTTAATTGACTCATTTAGATTGTGAACTTTTAACATAGTTTTTTTGATGAAGAGGAATACTAAAGTGAATTTCTAACATAAGGAAGGAAAATGATAATGAGTAAAAGGGAAGAAGAATATTTAAAAGAACAAATAGGGGAAGAAATGAATCCTTTTTTTGAAACAACAGACAAAAAAGTTCTAGCAATTGATCTGTTTAGAGGTCCTGATACTGGATTTTTTTCTGATTTTGATTAAAAAAACCCGGGGAATAGATTATTTACAAGTGAGGATAAATGGAAGAAAATCTGAGACAGGGAAAATTTTAATCGATACAAACTCATAGGTTCTCCTAGAGACTATAGAGAATTTATCGGAAAGAATCTTATAAGAAATAAAAAAACTGATAGCAAATGCTATCAGTTTTTATGACCCGTACGGGATTCGAACCCGTGTTACCGCCGTGAAAGGGCGGTGTCTTAACCACTTGACCAACGGGCCAATGGCGGAGAAGGAGGGATTTGAACCCTCGCGCCGCTTACGCGACCTACACCCTTAGCAGGGGCGCCTCTTCAGCCTCTTGAGTACTTCCCCAAAAAAAATGGCTCCGCAGGTAGGACTCGAACCTACGACCGTTCGGTTAACAGCCGAATGCTCTACCACTGAGCTACTGCGGAATATTTTTATGGTGGGCCTAAATGGACTCGAACCATCGACCTCACGCTTATCAGGCGTGCGCTCTAACCAGCTGAGCTATAGGCCCATATATGGAGCGGGTGATGGGAATCGAACCCACGACATCAGCTTGGAAGGCTGAGGTTTTACCATTAAACTACACCCGCATATTTTATTTGTATGGGGCGACTAGTGGGAATCGAACCCACGAGTGTCGGAGCCACAATCCGATGCGTTAACCACTTCGCCATAGCCGCCATTATACTTATTATTCATTTTAGATTGTACTAAAATGGTGGCTCAGGACGGAATCGAACCGCCGACACAAGGATTTTCAGTCCTTTGCTCTACCGACTGAGCTACTGAGCCATTTTATATGGCGGTCCGGACGGGACTCGAACCCGCGACCTCCTGCGTGACAGGCAGGCATTCTAACCAACTGAACTACCGGACCAGATTGCGGGGACAGGATTTGAACCTGCGACCTTCGGGTTATGAGCCCGACGAGCTACCAGACTGCTCCACCCCGCGACAATATTATAATTTAATATTTATGGAGGAGGAAGGGGGATTCGAACCCCCGCGCGGTTTGACCCGCCTGTCGGTTTTCAAGACCGATCCCTTCAGCCGGACTTGGGTATTCCTCCTCAATAATATGGTGGACCTTGTAGGACTCGAACCTACGACCGGACGGTTATGAGCCGTCTGCTCTAACCAACTGAGCTAAAGGTCCAAGATAATATGTATGGTAGCGGCAGAGGGGATCGAACCCCCGACCTCACGGGTATGAACCGTACGCTCTAGCCAGCTGAGCTACGCCGCCATCATATTAAGAATTATAAAATTGGTGGAGCCTAGCGGGATCGAACCGCTGACCTCCTGCGTGCAAGGCAGGCGCTCTCCCAGCTGAGCTAAGGCCCCATATAATGAGAATAATGGTCGGGAAGACAGGATTCGAACCTGCGACCCCTTGGTCCCAAACCAAGTGCTCTACCAAGCTGAGCTACTTCCCGAAATATAATGGCGCGCCCGAAAGGAGTCGAACCCATAACCTTCTGATCCGTAGTCAGACGCTCTATCCAATTGAGCTACGGGCGCATTAATATAAAAACAATGGTGCCGAGGACCGGAATCGAACCGGTACGGTAGTCACCTACCGCAGGATTTTAAGTCCTGTGCGTCTGCCAGTTCCGCCACCCCGGCATTGTTTTATGGAGCGGAAGACGGGATTCGAACCCGCGACCCCCACCTTGGCAAGGTGGTGTTCTACCACTGAACTACTTCCGCATCTATTTAATTGATAATAAATTGGTGCGGGTGAAGGGAGTCGAACCCCCACGCCTTGCGGCGCTAGATCCTAAGTCTAGTGCGTCTGCCAATTCCGCCACACCCGCTTAATACTATTTTGAATTTTCTAATGGTGAGCCATGGAGGATTCGAACCTCCGACCCTCTGATTAAAAGTCAGATGCTCTACCGACTGAGCTAATGGCTCATTAGATGGTGCCGGCTAGAGGACTTGAACCCCCAACCTACTGATTACAAGTCAGTTGCTCTACCAATTGAGCTAAACCGGCGTAAATATAGTTGTCCAATAATAAATGGTGGAGGATGACGGGATCGAACCGCCGACCCTCTGCTTGTAAGGCAGATGCTCTCCCAGCTGAGCTAATCCTCCATATATAAAGCCTGGCGACGTCCTACTCTCACAGGGGGAGAACCCCCAACTACCATCGGCGCTGAGAAGCTTAACTTCCGTGTTCGGTATGGGAACGGGTGTGACCTTCTCGCTATCGCCACCAGACTTTTCTCAAGACATATTTTATTATACATGTTTTTGAGATTTTTTCAAGTATAATTTTAGAAAATTATTCCCTGAAAACTAGATTATGGTAAGAAGAAAGAAACAAGTAATCATTTTGTCCAGCTCCAACGCCTATCGCCTATCAAACTTCTGATCATCTCCCTACGATAAGTCCACATCGATTCACTAACGTTCATCGTGTTTCCTTTATCTCAGTCGATGCTCCTCCAGTTTGTACGCCGATAAACAGGCGTTTCCGCTTTTCATTTTAGTTAAGTCCTCGATCTATTAGTATCAGTCAGCTCCACATGTCGCCACGCTTCCACCTCTGACCTATCAACCTGATCATCTTTCAGGGATCTTACTAGCTTGCGCTATGGGAAATCTCATCTTGAGGGGGGCTTCATGCTTAGATGCTTTCAGCACTTATCCCTTCCGCACATAGCTACCCAGCGATGCCTTTGGCAAGACAACTGGTACACCAGCGGTGCGTCCATCCCGGTCCTCTCGTACTAAGGACAGCTCCTCTCAAATTTCCTACGCCCACGACGGATAGGGACCGAACTGTCTCACGACGTTCTGAACCCAGCTCGCGTACCGCTTTAATGGGCGAACAGCCCAACCCTTGGGACCGACTACAGCCCCAGGATGCGATGAGCCGACATCGAGGTGCCAAACCTCCCCGTCGATGTGGACTCTTGGGGGAGATAAGCCTGTTATCCCCGGGGTAGCTTTTATCCGTTGAGCGATGGCCCTTCCATGCGGAACCACCGGATCACTAAGCCCGACTTTCGTCCCTGCTCGACTTGTAGGTCTCGCAGTCAAGCTCCCTTGTGCCTTTACACTCTACGAATGATTTCCAACCATTCTGAGGGAACCTTTGGGCGCCTCCGTTACTTTTTAGGAGGCGACCGCCCCAGTCAAACTGCCCACCTGACACTGTCTCCCACCCCGATCAGGGGTGCGGGTTAGAATGTCAATACAGCCAGGGTAGTATCCCACCAATGCCTCCACCGAAGCTGGCGCTCCGGCTTCCAAGGCTCCTACCTATCCTGTACAAGCTGTACCAAAATTCAATATCAGGCTGCAGTAAAGCTCCACGGGGTCTTTCCGTCCTGTCGCGGGTAACCTGCATCTTCACAGGTACTATAATTTCACCGAGTCTCTCGTTGAGACAGTGCCCAGATCGTTACACCTTTCGTGCGGGTCGGAACTTACCCGACAAGGAATTTCGCTACCTTAGGACCGTTATAGTTACGGCCGCCGTTTACTGGGGCTTCAATTCAGAGCTTCGCACTAACGTGCTAACCCCTCCTCTTAACCTTCCAGCACCGGGCAGGTGTCAGCCCCTATACTTCGCCTTGCGGCTTCGCAGAGACCTGTGTTTTTGCTAAACAGTCGCCTGGGCCTATTCACTGCGGCTCTCGCAGGCTTGCACCCGCAAGAGCACCCCTTCTCCCGAAGTTACGGGGTCATTTTGCCGAGTTCCTTAACGAGAGTTCTCTCGCTCACCTTAGGATTCTCTCCTCGCCTACCTGTGTCGGTTTGCGGTACGGGCACCCTAAATCTCGCTAGAGGCTTTTCTTGGCAGTGTGGAATCAGGAACTTCGGTACTATATTTCCCTCGCCGTCACAGCTCCGCTTATGTGGTAATGGGATTTGCCTCATTACCAGCCTAACTGCTTGGACGTGCTAATCCAACAGCACGCTTACCCTATCCTCCTGCGTCCCCCCATTGCTCAAACGATTTAAAGGTGGTACAGGAATATCAACCTGTTGTCCATCGCCTACGCTTTTCAGCCTCGGCTTAGGTCCCGACTAACCCTGAGCGGACGAGCCTTCCTCAGGAAACCTTAGGCATTCGGTGGATGAGATTCTCACTCATCTTTCGCTACTCATACCGGCATTCTCACTTCTAAGCGCTCCACCAGTCCTTACGGTCTAGCTTCAACGCCCTTAGAACGCTCTCCTACCACTGACATCATAGATGTCAATCCACAGCTTCGGTGATACGTTTAGCCCCGGTACATTTTCGGCGCAGAGTCACTCGACCAGTGAGCTATTACGCACTCTTTAAATGGTGGCTGCTTCTAAGCCAACATCCTGGTTGTCTAAGCAACTCCACATCCTTTTCCACTTAACGTATACTTTGGGACCTTAGCTGGTGGTCTGGGCTGTTTCCCTCTTGACCACGGATCTTATCACTCGTAGTCTGACTCCCAAGAATAAGTATTTGGCATTCGGAGTTTGTCTGAATTCGGTAACCCGATGGGGGCCCCTAGTCCAAACAGTGCTCTACCTCCAATACTCTAAATCTTGAGGCTAGCCCTAAAGCTATTTCGGAGAGAACCAGCTATCTCCAAGTTCGATTGGAATTTCTCCGCTACCCACACCTCATCCCCGCACTTTTCAACGTGCGTGGGTTCGGGCCTCCATCCAGTGTTACCTGGACTTCACCCTGGACATGGGTAGATCACCTGGTTTCGGGTCTACAACCACATACTATTTCGCCCTATTCAGACTCGCTTTCGCTGCGGCTCCGTCTCTTCAACTTAACCTCGCATGTAATCGTAACTCGCCGGTTCATTCTACAAAAGGCACGCTATCACCCATAAATGGGCTCTAACTACTTGTAGGCACACGGTTTCAGGATCTATTTCACTCCCCTTCCGGGGTGCTTTTCACCTTTCCCTCACGGTACTGGTTCACTATCGGTCACTAGGGAGTATTTAGCCTTGGGAGATGGTCCTCCCTGCTTCCGACGGGATTTCTCGTGTCCCGCCGTACTCAGGATACACTCAAGAGGGAACGAAGTTTCGACTACAGGGTTTTTACCTTCTACGACTGACCTTTCCAGATCGATTCGTCTACCCCGTTCCTTTGTAACTCCATATAGAGTGTCCTACAACCCCAAGAGGCAAGCCTCTTGGTTTGGGCTAATCCCGTTTCGCTCGCCGCTACTCAGGGAATCGCGTTTGCTTTCTCTTCCTCCGGGTACTTAGATGTTTCAGTTCCCCGGGTCTGCCTTCAGTACCCTATGTATTCAGGTAAAGATTCTATCCCATTACGGATAGAGGGTTTCCCCATTCGGAAATCTCTGGATCAAAGCTTACTTACAGCTCCCCAAAGCATATCGGTGTTAATCCCGTCCTTCATCGGCTCCTAGTGCCAAGGCATCCACCGTGCGCCCTTTCTAACTTAACTTAGTTTCGACCAAAGATAAGCGGCGTATCTCTTCGTCAGCTTCTTCACTCTGCTCCTCACGTACTTTCGTACGCTCCGGTGCTCGTTCGGTCGCTTCCTTGACCTACTTGCTTCTCTTTGCTCTCCAATCTTTGAAGGAGTATTCGTTTAATACGACTACTTTCAAAGAAGTAATTCTCTAAAATAGAGAATCTAAGATGGCGATTACTCGGTTTCTTTCTTGGTTCTTACATAATCTAGTTTTCAAGGAACAATCAGGCTTATTCAGCCTATCATTTTGAGGAATTGCTCCCTCAAAACTGAACAACCAATCGTCAACAATCTTTGATGGAATGTAAATTCCATTTTCCTTAGAAAGGAGGTGATCCAGCCGCACCTTCCGATACGGCTACCTTGTTACGACTTCACCCCAATCATCTATCCCACCTTAGGCGGCTGGCTCCAAAAGGTTACCCCACCGACTTCGGGTGTTACAAACTCTCGTGGTGTGACGGGCGGTGTGTACAAGGCCCGGGAACGTATTCACCGCGGCATGCTGATCCGCGATTACTAGCGATTCCAGCTTCATGTAGGCGAGTTGCAGCCTACAATCCGAACTGAGAATGGTTTTATGGGATTTGCTCGACCTCGCGGTTTTGCTGCCCTTTGTACCATCCATTGTAGCACGTGTGTAGCCCAGGTCATAAGGGGCATGATGATTTGACGTCATCCCCACCTTCCTCCGGTTTGTCACCGGCAGTCACCTTAGAGTGCCCAACTGAATGCTGGCAACTAAGATCAAGGGTTGCGCTCGTTGCGGGACTTAACCCAACATCTCACGACACGAGCTGACGACAACCATGCACCACCTGTCACTCTGTCCCCCGAAGGGGAACGTCCTATCTCTAGGAGTGTCAGAGGATGTCAAGACCTGGTAAGGTTCTTCGCGTTGCTTCGAATTAAACCACATGCTCCACCGCTTGTGCGGGCCCCCGTCAATTCCTTTGAGTTTCAGCCTTGCGGCCGTACTCCCCAGGCGGAGTGCTTAATGCGTTTGCTGCAGCACTAAAGGGCGGAAACCCTCTAACACTTAGCACTCATCGTTTACGGCGTGGACTACCAGGGTATCTAATCCTGTTTGCTCCCCACGCTTTCGCGCCTCAGCGTCAGTTACAGACCAAAGAGTCGCCTTCGCCACTGGTGTTCCTCCACATCTCTACGCATTTCACCGCTACACGTGGAATTCCACTCTTCTCTTCTGCACTCAAGTCCCCCAGTTTCCAATGACCCTCCACGGTTGAGCCGTGGGCTTTCACATCAGACTTAAAGGACCGCCTGCGCGCGCTTTACGCCCAATAATTCCGGACAACGCTTGCCACCTACGTATTACCGCGGCTGCTGGCACGTAGTTAGCCGTGGCTTTCTGGTTAGGTACCGTCAAGGTACAAGCAGTTACTCTTGTACTTGTTCTTCCCTAACAACAGAGTTTTACGATCCGAAAACCTTCATCACTCACGCGGCGTTGCTCCGTCAGACTTTCGTCCATTGCGGAAGATTCCCTACTGCTGCCTCCCGTAGGAGTCTGGGCCGTGTCTCAGTCCCAGTGTGGCCGATCACCCTCTCAGGTCGGCTACGCATCGTCGCCTTGGTGAGCCGTTACCTCACCAACTAGCTAATGCGCCGCGGGCCCATCTGTAAGTGACAGCGTAAACCGTCTTTCAGCTTTTCCTCATGAGAGGAAAAGGATTATCCGGTATTAGCTCCGGTTTCCCGAAGTTATCCCAGTCTTACAGGCAGGTTGCCCACGTGTTACTCACCCGTCCGCCGCTAACTTTAAAAGCAAGCTTTTAAAGTCCGCTCGACTTGCATGTATTAGGCACGCCGCCAGCGTTCGTCCTGAGCCAGGATCAAACTCTCCAATAAAGAGTTGATTAGCTCATTGCTAAACTCTAGCTTTTTATTACTTTTTTTGTTTTACAACATTCGTTATAAAACGATTATTGTTGACGTTTGTTTGTTCAGTTTTCAAAGAGCAATTTAGTTAGCCGCTCAAGAAGCGACTTTCCTAATATAACATCTATTAACTATCAATGTCAATAGTATTTTTAAAATTCTTTTTCGTCATTTACTTTAACATTTCGTGTTGTTTCAGCGACGGATATTAATATAACATTGTTTAAAGTTAACCGTCAATACTTTTTAAAAAAAAATATTCCATTATTAAAAAGGAGTACCATTTCTATAAGAAGAATGTTTTTCTCCAAATAACATACACTTAATTAATATTTAGTGTTTACAATAAACCGTTATAGGATATTATACTTTAAGTTTTTAAAAATCGTAGAATTGTTTTCAATAATTTCCCCTAGCACCTTGTAGCCTTGTTTAATTTCCTGTTCTTTATATAGTGAGAATTAATAATCAACCACGACACTTGACTACAATAAATTAAATACAGGAGAGGAAACATAGAATGGATATTAATATAGATTTTTTATTAAAAATAGGTATTTCCGCTGGTTTCGGATTGATCATTGGATTAGAGCGAGAAATTAAACGTAAACCTGTAGGTCTAAAAACTAGTCTTGTAATAAGTATTGTGAGCTGCTTATTAACTATTATTTCGATTGAAGCAGCCTATAAATTTCCTGGTAGCGATCAAGTTAATATTCAAATGGATCCGTTACGTTTACCGGCTCAAATTGTTTCTGGGATCGGTTTTTTAGGTGCTGGAGTTATACTGAGAAGAGGAAATGATAGTATTTCTGGATTAACTACAGCAGCTTTAATATGGGGAGCAGGAGGCATAGGGATTGCAGTCGGAGCAGGATATTATATAGAAGCTTTAATTGGGGTTGTCCTTCTATTAATTAGTGTTAAATTTATACCATTTTTCATGAGTATGATTGGTCCTCGTCAGTTGAGAGAAAAAGAAATTAAAGTAAAACTAAAAGCTGACCAAAAGGAAAATGTCTCAACTATTATTAAGGCGATACGTAATTTAAGAACAGGAATAAAACATATACGAATTAAAGATTTAGAAACGGGAGAACATTCTATTTACCTTATTATCATAGTTGATCAAAAAAGAGAAATAACAGATGTTTATAGAGATGTTTCTGACATTCATGGAGTGAAAGAAATTGAAATAGAGAGTTTAAATTAATTTCAATCATTAAAAAGGAGAAGGTTCATATACCCCTCATTTGAACCTTCCTTTATAGGTATAGAAATTTCCTTACATATTATTCCTTCATTAACTTGAAATTTTTCAGTATACTCATTTTCAATAAATTCTGCTAATCTTTTAGTTTTATAAAGGGTTCTATTTATTCCAATCCAATAATTCATTCAACCACTTGAAGTTTTTATTTAATTTTGTATAATGTATATAGATATTATTATGGGGGCTTAGCTCAGCTGGGAGAGCGCTTGCATGGCATGCAAGAGGTCGTCGGTTCGATCCCGATAGTCTCCACCATATTTTTCATAACCTAACGGCGATAATAGTCGTTTTTTTTATTTTATTTTCTAAAAGAGAGCAAGCTATTCTCTGAGAGGTTTCCTCTTAATCCCACAATAAATCATTTGTTAGCCCCCTCCTTTTCTTCCCTAATTTTACAGCTGAATTTCCTGTCTATAAATTTTCATTAAATTTTTTTTATATTTTACTGGATTATATAGATTATTTGACGCACATTATGTATAATCAGCCTTATTGAAATTTTTTAGGTAGTATTAAAGGAGGTTATTCATGTTGGGAAAAGCATTAATTATTGGTGCTGGCGGAGTGGCAAGTGTTGTCGCACATAAATGCTGTCAAGTACCAGATGTATTCGAAGAAATTTGCATTGCAAGCAGAACACTTTCAAAGTGTGAAGCAATTAAAGATAAAATTGATGGTGGCAAAACAAAGGTTACTGTTGCTCAAGTTGATGCTGATAAAACAGAAGAAGTAATCGAGTTAATCAATAGCTTTAAGCCAGAAATAGTAATCAACGTTGCATTACCATACCAAGATTTAACTATAATGGATGCGTGTCTAGCTACTGGGGTCCATTACTTAGATACTGCAAACTATGAACCACCTGAAACAGCTAAATTTGAATATAAATGGCAATGGGAATATAAGCAAAAGTTTGAAGAGGCTGGCTTAACCGCGCTCCTTGGAAGTGGGTTTGATCCTGGAGTAACAGGTGTTTTCACGGCTTATGCACAAAAACATCATTTTGATGAAATTAATTATATAGATATTGTTGATGCTAATGGCGGAGACCATGGCTATCCATTTGCTACAAACTTTAATCCAGAAATCAATATTCGTGAAATTACAGCGAACGGAAGATATTGGGAAAACGGCGAATGGATTGAAACACCACCACTTTCTGAAAAAAGAGAATATAATTTAGACCAAATTGGCCCTAAAAACATTTATCTTTTATACCATGAAGAACTAGAATCATTAGCAGTAAATATTAAAGGACTTAAGAGAATCCGTTTCTGGATGACTTTCTCTGATAATTATCTAAACCACTTAAAGGTTCTTGAGAATGTTGGAATGACATCTATTGAACCAATTAATTATGAAGGAAAAGAGATTATCCCATTACAGTTTTTAAAAGAAATTCTCCCTGATCCTGCATCACTTGGACCTAGAACAAAAGGGAAAACCAATATCGGCTGTATCATTCAAGGTACAAAAGATGGAAAGCCTAAAACTTATTATGTATATAATATTTGTGATCACCAAGAATGTTATCGCGAGGTAGGATCTCAAGCAATCTCATATACAACTGGTGTTCCAGCGATGATTGGTGCCATGCTTATCATGAAAGGCCAATGGAAGCGTCCAGGCGTATACAATGTAGAGGAATTTGATCCAGATCCATTCATGGATGCATTAAATAAATATGGATTACCATGGCAGGAGAACTTTTCTCCAACTCTTATAGATTGAGAGGAATGAAATGAAAAAGATTGACTTTACAAAAGCTCCATCACCAAGTTACGTAGTGGACGAGCGTCTTTTAACAAGAAACTTAGAAATTTTACAGTCTGTACAGGAACGTACAGGGGCAAAAATTCTACTTGCATTAAAGGGGTTTTCCATGCACTCTGTATTTCCTCTAGTAGGTAAATACTTAGCAGGAGTAACATCCAGTTCGTTATTCGAAGCTAGACTTGGCTATGAGAAAATGGGAAAAGAAGTACATGCATATGCACCTGCATATGCAGAAAGCGAATTTGATGAATTACTTCAATATACAGACCATATCGTCTTTAATTCGCATAGTCAGTGGAATCGATTTAAAGATAAGGTTCAAAAAGCGGGGAAGAAAATTGATGTAGGTCTTCGAATCAATCCTGAATACTCAGAAATTGAAACACAGCTTTATAACCCATGTGCTCCTTATTCTCGATTTGGTATTACCTTAGATAACTTTAATCCAGAAGAATTAGATGGAATAGATGGACTTCATTTTCATACGATGTGTGAGCAAAATTCGGATACTTTAAAACGCACGATAAAAGTAGTCGATGAGAAGTTCGGCGAATATATAAAAAAAATGAAGTGGATTAATTTTGGTGGAGGACACCATATTACTCGTCCAGATTATGATATTGAAACTTTAGTTGAATCTATATTATTTATAAAAGAAAAATATAATGTAGATGTTTATTTAGAACCAGGCGAAGCCATTGCATTGAATACAGGTTACTTAGTATCCACTGTCCTTGATATTGTTCATAATGGAATGGATATTGCTATACTTGATACATCAGCAACTTGTCATATGCCAGATGTACTTGAAATGCCATATCGACCTAATATTATTGATGCTGGGAAGCCTGGTGAAAATGAATATACCTATAGACTTGGCGGTATGACGTGCTTAGCCGGAGATGTTATTGGGGATTATTCTTTCAAAAAACCACTAAAGCCTGGCGATAAAATTGTATTCTGCGACATGGCCCACTATACAATGGTTAAAAACCATATGTTCAACGGCGTTAATTTACCTTCTATTGCTTCTTATAATGAAGAAGAAGGCTTAAAAGTTGTTCGCCAGTTTGTCTTCGAAGATTACAGTAATCGCTTATCTTAATTGAAATGATTCAAAAAGCGGATGTTTAAAAGGGGTTTTCCCCTTAAACATCCGCTTTTTATTTGTTACGCAACTCTCTATACATCTTTAAAGAAAACACGGTAAGACAATGGTAACTGCAGTTCCCCATCCCTCTTTACTTTTCACTACCATATCTCCTTTATTTTGCTTGAGAAGCTTTAAACATATCGTTAAGCCTATGCCAGTTCCTTTTTCTTTGCTTGTATAATACGGTTCTCCAATCCTAGCTAGTCTTTCTTTACTTATTCCGTCTCCATTATCAATTATTCTAATTCTACAAAAATCATCTTTTTGGTCGAGTATTGCTTTTACTTTCCCTGTTTGAGGTTCAATTGCCTCTATACTATTTTTCAATATATTTAATAAAACTTGTTTAAATTGAGAATTATCAATTGAAGCTATTATTTCTTTATTCTCTCTATTTTCTAAGATGATCTCTTTATTTTGTTCATTAGCCAGGGCATGAAATAGGACTTTTAGATTTTTTAATTCTAAAAATGCTTTTGTAATCGGAAGAGCATTATTATCATTTTCTTTCGCCTCAGGTTTACTTAGTATAAGCAACTCTTTTAAGACTTCATTAATCCGATCAATTTCATCCAGTAATATCGTTTCATAGCCAGAAGCATCGTTTTTTTCCTTCAAAAGCTGGATAAACCCTCTAATAGTTGTCAACGGATTTCGAATTTCATGGGCAACACTGGCAGCCATCTCTCCTACCACTTTTAATTTTTCAGAAGAAATCATTAGTTGTTCATTATGCTTCTGATCCGTAATATCATGTCCAAAATAGATATGATATTCTTCTCCAGTACTATGTATAAGTTCCTTTTTCCCCCATATAATAAAATAGTTCTTCCCGCTGCTATCGACAAATCGATGCGGTTCGTCTGTCTCCATATTAATACGTTTTTCTATATAAGAAAATGGACGCCCTAACCAATTATTGTTTTCAAGCGATAATAGCTTTAAGAAGGAAGGATTCATTTTTACTATTTGTTCCTTCTTATTTTTAACTAATAAATAATTCGGGTTTATATCCATAATAGCTTCGAGTAACTCACTTTGCCTCGATAACTCTGCATTCATATTATTCAGATGTGTCGATTGCATTTGAAAAAAGCTTAAAAATAAAATAACTGCCGCTATCAAAGAGTTAAAACTAGAGAAAAATAATGGAATAAAAATAAAACCACTAAATACACCATTAATATAGATGATTAAAACAGCGATTACAAATTTGATATAAAAGCTTTTATAAATGGGATCCCTAATTTTAAAGGAAATCACCAATAAAATGATAGTGTTCAAATATAATAAAACAATATTTAAGATGAATAATACATTCCACTTTCCGTAAATAGGAAGAATATACTTAGAAGAAAGTAAATTTCCATCCATAACAATAAAATCCTTCACACCAAGGCTAGTAAAATTAATAAAATAGGCAAATAAACTATATAAAATTAAAACGTATAAAAATGGCTTATTAAACAATACTCTAAATCGTTTAAACTCTTTATGTTCACTTACTAAATAATATGAAAAATAATACATAACTGGCATTATACAAATAGTTCCTAGCCGGAATATTTTAAATAAGAGTTCAATTGTCCCCTGACTTAAGAAATCTCCTGCATATAAAACTGCGATATCCATTTGCCAGAAGGAGAGCATACATAAGAAAAGAGATAAGGCTTTTGTTAATTGAGACTGTGAATAAAAAATAATAGTCACAGAAATAATGAGTGGGACTAACGAAACCATCAATAATAATATAGCTTCCACTTTATGCTCCTCCTTTTGTTATCATCGCGCACCCATTATTTCCTCCATATCCATGTGCTGTTATTAAAACGCGATCAACATCTTCTGTAATTAGCTGTGTCACTATTGGATAATCTCGATAATAATCATTTATTTCCTGACTTATGGTTGCAGGAATAAAGCTTTTTTTGATACTTATTAAAGAAGCTATTATTTGAAAAAGCGGCGAAACTCCCATTGCATGCCCGACCGTTCCCTTAATGGATGTAATAGGAATCTTAGATCCTGCAAAAAACCTCTTATATACACCGATTTCAATATGATCATTTTCCATTATTCCTAAAGCTTGACTATTTATGTAGGTTGGCATATTCTCTTGTAAACATTCAGCAACTGCTTTTTCCATAAGCAAACCTGTTGAGTCTGACTGAAAAGGAGAGATAGCGTCCTGTGTTACACTTGTAGCTTCTACTTTTCCTAATATGGATGCATGACGCTGAATGGCTACTTGCTCATTTTCAACAATTAAAACACCTGCTCCTTCCGAAATCGAAAATCCTTTCCCACCTGAAAATGGCCCAAAAGAGGGTTGAGGATTATTTCCAGCTTGTAAAACACGATGTGGAAGGAACCCTTTTATTATAGGATCACAAATTGATTCATCACTAGCACCAACTATGCAAACATCAATTTGATTTGACTCAATTAATATTCTCGCTAAATTTAATGCATCTATACCCGATGTACAACTATTTGCCAATGATAATGCTATACCATTTAACTGCAAATAAGCACTAATGCTAGAAGATAGAGAATTAGCATTCATATTTCCAATAGTATAAGGAAAAAGCCTCTTGCCTTTTTCCAAAGAAAAAGTGGCTTTACTGATTTCTGCTAAGCCACCAGCCGAAGAACCGACAATGACCGCTGTTCGATAGTCTCTAACGCTTATATTGGCCTGTTCTATTGCTTCTTTACATGCATGGAGAATCATACGAACAGGTTTAGACATTTTTTCTTGCCTTTTATGTACCTTGTTTATTTGCTCTTCCCTCACTCTACCTGTGTATATGTATTTCCCTTCATATTTCTCCTGTTTCAACATACTTTTATTACTTTGAAGCACTGTCATAAACTCTACTATATTGGAAAATCCTGCTCCTATTATTCCCATTCCAGTAATAACTGCTTTCATCTTAATTCTCCTATAAAAGTATTCATATATATATTACTATGAAAATCGTTTTACAGCAGTAAATTCCGAGAAATTTCTAAATTGCCACAAAACAAATAAAAAACTGCACGAAAGTATTTCCACCTTATAAGATAAATTGGCTAATTTCTTCGAGAACAAAATAATTAGCTTTATTCTATCCTATAAAGTTAAAATCTAACGTGCAGCCTATTCTAATCCTTTTTACTTACTGATACCCATTTTCTCTATCAGATGCTTCATCTTGGATTTCTTCTCTAAACGACTGAACTGCAGCTTCTCTTCTTTTATTCTTTTGTTGAATCATTTCTTTTTCATCAGAACTCGCATTTACCAGCGTTTCTTCTGCTTTATCGATATTTTCTAACGTGTTTTGTACCATGTCCTGTAATTTTTCTACATTATCAGAACGATTATCAGGGTTTGGCTTTTGATAACTCATGATGATTCCTCCTTCCTAATACACTACGTATGTATTTTGGTTATCTACGGAATTTTTTATACAAAGCTTCTCAACAAATGTAACCTACCATTTATTAACAAGAACTACTTTTCCAACAGCTTTGCCTGATTCTAAATATTCATGCGCTTTACTAATTTCCTCGAAAGAAAATGTTTTTTTATCAAGTAGTGGTTTTAACTTATTTTCTTCTACTATCTTCGTGATATTGCGTAAAATATCCCCATGCTCTATTCGCGAATCCTCATTAAGCATCTTGAGAAGCATAAATGTTACATGTAACGAAAGCCCCTTTGAATGTAAAGGAGTTAAATCATGTGTTGATCTGGCAGCAATGGTTAAGACACTTCCATTTAAAGCTGCTGCTTCAAAGGATTGGTCTAGATTTCTACCGCCGACAGTATCAAAGATCAATGGATAGCCTTTTCCATCCGTATATTTATCAATATATTCTTCCACCGACACATCTCGATAATTAATAATATGATCTGCACCTATTTTTTTAACAATCACTTGCTTTTCTATGGTTGAAACGGTTGTAGAAACAATAGCTCCGGCCCATTTAGCGAGCTGAATGGCAATATGGCCGACCCCGCCTGCTCCACCATGAATAAGGATATTATCTCCTTTCTTTAATCCCCCCTTAGTAAACAATGATTCCCATGCAGTTATCCCAACAAGAGGGATTGCAGCTGCCTCTTCCATAGTGATATTTCTTGGTTTATGTGCTAATAGTCGAGAATCAGCAATCATATATTCAGCCAATGCACCTTGTAATCCCTTAAAACCGCCAGCACATCCATATACTTCATCACCAATTTGAAAGGATTGTACCGCTTCTCCTACTTCTTCAATAACGCCTGCTACATCTCCGTGTAATATAGCGGGAAAAGACGGAGAAACACCTGGTACTGCTCCACTTCTCACTTTAATATCAATAGGATTGACACTAGTAGCTTTTACTTTTATTCGGACTTGGTGTGGCAATAAATCAAGTGTTTCTATTTCCTTCAACTTAAATACCGTAGACTCACCAAATGCTTCAATTATCATCGCTTTCAATGAAAATCATCTCCTTTCTCTCCATATTACCGAATATAAACGATTTTTTCGAAAATTTAGTATTAAAATTTTAATTATTTACTTACCAACTCATAAAACGTTTCTATTTCATTAAAAATGGATATTAGTATCTTATATCTATCATAATAACAATATCATTATCGATATTGATCGAGGAGGATACTAAAATGAAGGACCTTAAAAATAAAGTAGCGATAATTACCGGGGCAGCTTCCGGGATTGGAAAAGCAGCAGCCATCTCACTTGCAAATAAAGGAATGAAAGTAGCACTAGTAGACTTAAATGCTGATGAGCTAGAAGAAGTGAAAGCAACGATTAATAAAAAAGGTCAAGAAGCGATCTCATTAGAAGCCAATGTCGCAGAGCCTCCTTCCATTCAACAGGCTATTGAGGAAACCGTAAAAAAATGGAATAGAATAGATACAGTTTTTATTAATGCGGGAATTAACGGGGCAGTGTCTTCTATTGAAGACCTGACACCCTCTGAATGGGATACAACCATTGAAACAAATTTGAAAAGTACATTTTTAACTGTTAAATATAGCATTCCCCATATGAAAACCAATGGTGGCAGTATTATTATAACAAGCAGTATTAACGGAAATCGCATTTTTAAAAACTTCGGAATGTCTGCTTATAGTACATCGAAAGCTGGACAAGTGGCATTTGGAAAAATGGCGGCATTAGAATTAGCCCAATACAAAATAAGAGTCAATATGATCTGCCCTGGAGCAATCGATACAAATATAGAAAAGAATACTTTTAAAGATGAAGAACACTTAAAAGAAATAACTATCCCTGTTGAATATCCAGACGGGAACCAACCATTGTCCCAGCAATCTGGAAGCGCTCAACAAGTAGCTGATCTAGTTTATTTCTTAAGTTCTGACTTATCTAATCATATTACTGGTACAGAAGTATATATAGACGGCGCTGAATCTCTCTTATAAAATTCAAAAACCTGCCTATTTTGTTATTGGTAGGTTTTTTTATGCTAAAAAGTTGTCATGACTCTATCTGGCTCAATGAGATATTTTTTCTTTTCGCTATGCTAAAATAAAGAAAATACGAAAAAGGAGAATCACTAGATGAATGAAATCATACAACATTTAAAAAAACATCGATCTTATCGTAAATATCAAGATAAAGAAGTAAGTTTGGAATCACTGCACTCAATTATGGAAGCAGCACAAAGTGCCCCTTCTTGGATTAATGGACAGCATGTTACAGCCATCTTGGTTCGAGATAAGGATAGAAAGAGACATTTAGCTGAATTATGCGGGAATCAAAAGCATGTTGAAAATGCTCCGGTCTTCCTCATCTTTTGTGCTGATTTCTATCGAGCAAAGTTAGCTAGTGAAATGGAAGGAAAGGAGTTTAAAGCAATCGATGATGTTGATACGCTCTTAATTGGGGCTACGGATGTTGGTCTGGCCATACAAAATGCCATTACTGCTGCCGAGTCACTCGGGTTAGGAACAGTTCCCATAGGAGGTATTCGTCGGAATTCTTTAGAGGTAATTGACTTCTTGCAATTACCTAGCTATGTCATACCAATTGCTGGACTCTGCCTTGGATATCCTGATGGGGATCCCGGATTAAAACCTAGATTACCTTTACAAGGTGTTCTTCATGAAGAAAAGTATGATAGAAATCAACAGGAAATGCTTGAAAAATATAATCAAACATACAGCGAGTATTTAAAGAACAGAGGGGAAACCCCAGTGGGATGGACCAATCGCATTGCAAACTTTTATGATAAATCCTACTACCCAAGTAATGCTAAAATGATTAAACAACAAGGATTCCTAGCGAAAGATATGCAAGATAACAATTAAAATGAAAGTAGCTATTATTAAAATGGTTCTCATATACCCGTTTTGTAATAGCTATTTTCTTTATTTTATTTAGGGAAACTTATTCCAAAAGTAGTCCCTTTTTCTAACATATGCACTATCCATTTCGCGTTAGAGAGGCAAAAACTTCTTAATTTATCCTTAAAATACTACCCTTTCTTTCATCTAAAAAAGGCAGCTTTCCTCTCCTTCAATAAAAGGAAAAGGAATAACTGCCTCTTTTTTATACCAGTTTAGATTACTTCTGGAAGAATAAAATAATTCGCTAGTTTAGCATTTACATGTGTCTGCCAATGATGTAATGGTACTCCATTCTTCCCTAATATTTTATAGGCATGAACCCACGCACTCATCTCTGCGTTGACACGATAAGACCAATCATGCAACCATTTATCATGATCGAGGTCGCCATTGACATAATCAATAACATGGCCAATTTCATGTGCAAGTGCATAGATATTTTCCAATGAAAATTGATAAGGAACCGTTATATACATATTTGTATTAAAACTAATTTTTTTTGTCGAATCATATACAACTTTGCATCCTAATTCTTCAGCAACCTCTACTACTTTCATAAATTTTTCTCTCGTAACTTTCATTCACATTTTCCCCTTTACCAAAATTTTCTATACCAAAAAATATATATTTATGTTTATTATGTTCAAATTCGGCTATATAACCAATGTAACGTTAATTAAAAATCTTTAATAGGAGTGATAGAAATGGCAGACAACAAAATGAGCAGAGAAGAAGCAGGTAGAAAAGGCGGAGAAGCTACTTCTAAAAATCACGACAAGGATTTTTATCAAGAAATCGGACAAAAAGGTGGACAAGCTACTTCTGAAAACCACGACAAAGAATTCTACCAAGAAATCGGTAAAAAAGGTGGAGAAACCACTGCTGAAAACCACGACAAAGAATTCTACCAAGAAATCGGTAAAAAAGGTGGAGAAACCACTGCTGAAAACCACGACAAGGAATTCTACCAAGAAATCGGTAAAAAGGGTGGAGAAGCTACTTCTGAAAACCACGATAAAGACTTCTACCAAGAAATTGGTCGAAAAGGTGGAAATTCACGTAACGACAATAATTAATAGATACAGAAATATCCACTCACCCATAGTAGGATATGGGTAACAACCAAGTGGAAATTCCACCAAAACTAGTTAAATAACTAAAGTAATGAAGGATAAAAACTGAGAAACAACCATTTAAGTGGCTGACCTGTACAAGATCAATTCTTTGTATTAGGTCAGCCCTTTTACATTATTATATTATATATTATTCAGAAAAGTTATTCAAAGATTTGATTTTGATTTTTGTTAGCACTTAATAAATAACAAACTCCTTTTTCCCGTTTTTAATTCTTTCCATATTATATCTTTGTTCAGATAATTTGTAATTTAATGCTATTATTTCCATACAACATTTGTTACAATATTTTTGTTGAGTTTTACAAATTTCGATAATCTACTCTCTTTAACACGATAAATATAATATAATCTAATATACCTATTAAAATAACATTATTTATGATTTAAAATAACTATAATTGAGATTTTTATAGATTATATTAATCTATTTTTATTGTAAATAGAGAGAGGGAGTAAATCGTGGGCATCATGAATGCAGGTGAGTTTATAGAAACCGTTTATTTTAAAGGTCTCCAAATTTCGTTAATGGCCGCTGGAGATGGAACCGAAGTAATCTATCATAAATTACAACCCGGTTCTAGTTGGGCACTTGGCCCGGAAGAGAATTGGACTGGTCTTGAATTTATATATATACTCTCTGGAAAATTACTTTATCATACGGATGAAAGAACAATCGAATTAAGTACTGGACAATCTTTCTCTGAGAGTCCCATAATGAAATTCACCAATTTTTATTCTCAGGAAGAAACTGAGTTTATATATGTAACAAGTCAGCCAGTTTTTCATAATTATAGCAAACTTTCTAAAGATTTAATGGAATTAGCCATATCTATTGAGGAGAAAGATGGCTATACCGTTGATCATTGTGAAAGAATTAAACATTATTCCATGTTGGTGGGAAAAGCACTAGAATTGTCCACTAAACAAATTACACTGTTAAATCTCGCCTCGTTTTTTCATGATGTTGGAAAGGTTAGAGTCCCATTAGAAATTCTTCAAAAACCTAGTAAGTTAACTAGTGAAGAATGGGAGATTATGAAAAAACATACCACATTTGGAAGACAGTTATTAGAAGAAGCGAACATCCCTCTATTAAATGAAATTGCATTAATTGTTGAACAGCATCATGAAAGATATGATGGAAAAGGTTATCCAAAAGGTCTGAAAGAAGATGAGATTACCATCGAATCTGCAATTATATCAGTTGTTGATTCCTTTGATGCAATGACTACAGACAGAGTATATAAAAAGGGCAAATCTGCCGAAGAAGCTTTTCAAGAAATTTTAAATAACCGGGGTACTATGTATCACCCTAAAGTGGTCGATACTTTTATAGCACTAAAAGAAGAAATAATTAAATATGAAAAAGGAGAGAGCTTATGAAAAAATTAGTATGGAGTTTATTAGCTGTAGTATTAATTGTATCCTTTCAAGTAAAGCCTGCTGAAGCTGCTTACCTACCTGAGTATGACAAATACATCGAAGTCTCTTATGATCAAGCAAGACAAATTGCAGATGCACTTGGACTCAAAAATGTACCACTAGGTGAACAAACTGCCCAGATTTCTTTTGATGTTCAAGAAAAAGTTATCGCGAAAATCGAAAAAATCCTTGGTAAAGAAATTGACCGTTACTATATTTGGTTAACAGTTAACGGCGAAAAAGTCCTCGGAATTGACCCTCCAATTCCACAAGCTTAATACAAAAAAGCATCGAAGGCATAATCGGTTTCGATGCTTTTTTATCCTTATATCCTAATAGCCTTTACTTAGACTTCCATATTTACGTAAAATTAATAAGTAACTTTATCCATCCAAAAAAAGAAATCCATAATGGGATACTAATAATGACTCCCCATTTTAGTCCATTAAAAAAGTTTGTTTGTTCTTCCATCGTTATCCACTCCTTATTAGTAAGTAGATCTATACATTTATTATATCAGAAAACGCTTTCATTATTACTGATTTTCTTATAACCTCTATGCTTATATTATTAATTTGTATACCTTTATAAAATTATTCTCTATTTTTAGCAAGTTTAAACATACAATTTTTAACTAACATGGATAATATCGTAATTTTTAACCACTGCCTTAATTTTAGGTATGAAAAAAACCCGAAATCTCTTTCGGGTAAAATATATTTTAAGAGGGGAAACTCTTAACCTGTTTATAGAATACCGAATAATTATGAACAAATAATGAACAAAAGATTAAAAAATAAAAAAATCTATTATAAATTAAGGGATATATCTTTATAGGAAAATGATTGAAAGTCGAATAGTCCTTTATCTGTTAATTTCAAGGCAGGAATTACCGTTAATGATAAAAAAGATAAAGTTAAGAATGGATTAAAGGTATCATACCCTTGCAGAATTTGGACCTTATGATTTAATATTTTTAGTTGTTCGTACACGGTTAAATAATCTTGATCAGAAATCAATCCAGCTATTGGTAAGGGAAGTGTCGCTACAACTTTACCTTCTGATACTACAACGATTCCTCCCTTTATTTCTTGTAACTCTTGAATAGCAGATAGTAAATCAGCATCGTTTGTGCCAACTGCAACAATATTATGGGAATCGTGAGAAATGGTCGTGGCTATTGCACCTCTTTTAAAGCCAAATCCTTTCACAATCGCTTTTCCAATATTCCCAGTTTGATGATGTCTCTCGACTACTACAAGTTTTAGTTGATCCTTTTCTAATGATGGCTGAAAATAGCCATCTACTACTGGTACTTTTTCGATTACTTCCTTCGTTACAATACTATTAGGAATAATTTCGATTATATGGCATCTCTCAGAAGTTAATGGTAGCTTTAAGTCAGCTGATGACACTTTTGCACAATTTATTGTCGGTAAATTCGTACCCAAATAGGATGGTTTGAAGCGTTCCACTTCTCTTCTTAATTTTCCCTTTTCCACCACACATTGACCATTTCTATATACACTATGAATGGAAAATTCCTCAAGATTATCTAAAAGTAGAAAATCTGCGCGGTAACCTGGAGAAACTGCCCCGATCGAATCTAACTGAAAACATTCGGCAGCATTAATGGTGGCCATTTGAATAGCAATAATCGGATCTAGTCCTTCTTGTATCGCTAATCGTACGCTATGATTTACACTCCCCTCTTCCACTAAATCATCTACCAATTTATCATCTGTTACAAACAAACATCTTCGCGAATTTCTCATTGTTATTGCAGGTAATAAAGCCTTTAAATCTTTCGCAACCGTTCCCTCTCTTATCATCAGATACATTCCTAAATCTAACCGATCTTTTGCTTCTTGTAGTGTGGTTGCTTCATGATCATTTCGAATTTCAGCTGCGCTATATACATTTAATTTCTCTCTTTCAATTCCAGCAGCATGACCATCCATTAAACGATTTTGTTTTTTTGTCAAAATAAATTTATCTATCATATCTGACTGCGTTTCATAAACAGATGGAAAATCCATTATTTCTGCTAAGCCAAGTACTCTATCATGTGAATAAAAGGGTGCTAAATCCTTTGCATATAGTGTTGCTCCATTTGAATCCTCTGGAACTGCAGGAACACAAGATGGTAACATGACACGAATATCTATCGGAAGATCTTCTGATGCATCCAGCATATATTGAATCCCCGCTGCCCCTGCCACATTTGCAATTTCATGCGGATCTGTGATAACAGTCGTTACACCATGCAATAATAATATTTTGGCAAATTCTTGCGGTGTAAGCATACTGCTTTCTATATGTACATGGCCATCAATGAGGCCCGGAACGATATATTTGCCTTCGGCATCAATTATTTGTTTCCCTTTATAGCTTCCAATTCCTGCTATTCTATCATCTGCAATTGCTACATCCCCATCCATTAGTTCACCTGTAAAAACATTAACAATTTTACCATTTGTAATTACTATATCAGCTGGCTCTTTTTTGGCAGAAATTCTAATCCTTTTCTCCAATTTAGCTCTCAAGTCTGAATCCCCCTTTTTTTATTCTGAATATTCACATTTTTAAAATTAAGCCACTACCACTTGAAAAGAATGAAACTATTTTATAATTTCTTAAAAACTCTACTATAAAGAACTTTATTTCCTGAAGTAAATCAAAGAATAACCAAAATAGAAAGGGTATAATGAAGAATTATTTACGAAAGCTAGATGATAATAACTTAACTTAAATATATTTTTATTATTTTAATATATGTTGGTTTAATTTTCAATGAGTAAGAGTAATAAAACATATACATGCTTTCTATATTCCTTAAACAAAATATAAAATTAGTGGTAAGATAATTACGTGTCATTACTATCGTTAGAGTTGTTAAGAAAGGAGATATTTCTTTATGTATAAAGATTTAATTCTAGGCATGCTTCGGGCTGGCATTTTCGGCTTTGGTGGTGGTCCTTCTGTTATTCCTCTGTTTCGTCACGAAGCAGTAACAAAATATAAGTGGATGGCTAATGATGAATTTGGGGATGCTTTAGCAATTGCGAATACACTTCCTGGACCTATTGCCACAAAATTAGCTGCCTATATAGGTTATCATCAAAAAGGGATAATCGGAGCAATCATAAGCGTAATCGTTCATATACTACCGACTTGTTTAGCAATGGTATTCTTATTTTCCTTTATCTCTATCCTCAGTCATTCACCAATAATAACAAGTATGATTGGAGCAGTCGTTCCTGTCATTGCCGTTATGCTTGGCTTAATGGCATATGAGTTTGGAGAAAAGGCGGTCAAAGGATTAGGAATCTATGCTGGAATTGGATTAACACTTGTCTGCCTTCTATTGCTACAAGTATTTTCCATACATCCAGGTATTGTTGTACTTATTTTTCTTATCTATGGAGTATTCCATTTTAAATTAAAAGATAAACTTCTACATAACAAAGAAAGAGGCATATAAGATGATTTTTGTAAGTATTTTCCTCAGTTTTCTTGTGGCAAATTTATTAGGTTATGGCGGTGGTCCTGCTTCTATTCCTTTAATGTATGAGGAGATAGTTAATCGATATAATTGGTTATCCAACATTGAATTTTCCAATATGCTCGCTTTTGCTAATGCTCTGCCTGGACCAATTGCTACCAAAATAGCTGCATATGTAGGCTTTGGAGTTGGAGGATGGGGTGGATTTATTGTTGCTTTATTGGCAACTATTCTCCCTTCAGCAGTTGCTCTTATTTTTTTATTAAAATTAATGAAAAAACATCAAAATTCGAAGATTGTCAAAGGCATGACGCTTCTTGTACAGCCTGTAATAACAGCATTAATGTTGGTTTTAACCTATGAAATGTTTCAAGATTCCTATCATTCCATCGGTATCATTCAATCTGTTTGCATTGCTGTCATTGCCTTTTTATTACTGCAGAAGTGGAAGGTACATCCTGCCCTAGTTATAATAATAGCCTTTCTATACGGAGGATTCATTGCTCCTCATTTAAGCTAAAAAGCTCTTTAAAAGAAGGGTTGGCAATTCATATCATAGAAAAAGATAAATACATGAGCTATGAAAGGTAAATTAATATACGAAATAGCCTGAATGAGGCACTCAGGCTATTTCTATTCCTATTAACTTTCATACAAAGCTCGCAGCTGGTTCCACTCCTTTATTCTATTCAACTCCTCTAAATGTTGATTATAGGGATGATCCTTTACATACAGCTTTGTGGTATATCCTTGAAGCGTTTCTAGGACAGCAGGTTTATCATCAAAATAGTAGTCTAATTGAAGCTCCTGGATGATACAAATTTTCTCGTGATCTTCCATTCCACAAAAAAAATGACTATCAATCACCGGAAACCCTGCTTGCTTCATCCAATCTTTCGTCTTTTCGGCAAATTGTTTTTTTCGTGCTGTAATATAATAAACCTCATGACCATTACTAACAAGTTCATTTAGTGCTTCAATGGCATCTGGAAAAGGAGGACAATTTGTAAAATATATTTCTTCTCTAAGAGAGTTCCAAAGCTGCTTTCCTTCAGTAGCATTTAATCCAAATGGTTCGTGAATTTCAACTGTTTTTAATGCATGGAATTCTTTTAATGGAATATTTTTCTTTAACTTATGATTATAAAGTTCAAAAGCATGTTGTCTTAAATTGATAAGTGTATCGTCTATATCAAAACCAAACTTCATTATTTCCTCCGTAGAAACACTATTTAATTATATCGGGATAAGCAGTTATTTTCATATCCGCGCCCACCCATTCCGTCTTCTCAAATCTTAAGGAAACTGCTTCATCTACTGTATCAATATCTTCCCCTTTAAATGGTGTAAAGGAATTGGCACCACCTACTATTTTAGGAGCAATATATACTAAATACTTTTGAATAAGTTGCTGACGCATAAAACTTGCATTTACTTCACTTCCACCTTCAAGAAGAATATCTGTAACTCCACGTTTATATAATTCCTTTAAAACTATCTCCAAATCTAATTTCCCCTGAATAGAAGGAACTGTGAATAATTCTACACCCTTTTCTTTTAAAACAGCTGCTTTCTCTGATTGAAGGGTAGCACTTGTAGCAATGATTGTTTTTGCTTCCCTACAATCAGTAATATTAGCATCTAGGGGTGTTCTTAAATTTGCGTCCAAAATAATCCGAATTGGATTCTTTGATGGCCCCTCTAATCGAGTTGTTAATTTAGGATTATCAGCGAGCACAGTACCAACACCAACTAAGATTGCATCTACTTCATTTCTTAAAAGATGCACTTCTTTTCTTGCTTCTTCTCCTGTAATCCACTGACTATGTCCTGTATGGGTAGCAATTTTGCCGTCTAAGGTCATTGCTACCTTAGATATGACAAAAGGTTTTTCATGTATCATATTATGAATAAAACGTTCATTTAATTGCTGGGCTTCTTTTTTTAGAACACCAACTTCTACATCAATTCCTGCTTCCCTCAAGATGTTAATACCTCGTCCAGCAACTTGCGGATTTGGATCTTCTGTGGCTACTACCACTCTTTTCACTCCAGAGTCTTTCACTAAAAGTGCACAAGGTGGTGTTTTCCCATAGTGTGAGCATGGCTCTAGCGTCACATAAAGAGTTGCATCTTTTGCATGGTCTCCAGCCATTTTAAAAGCATGGACCTCAGCATGTGGCTCTCCTGCTTTGCGATGGAGGCCAGTTCCGACAATTACTCCGTCCTTTACAATGACAGCTCCCACAACTGGATTTGGATTTGTCTTACCAAGTGCAGATGCTGCAAGGTCTAACGCCATTCTCATATAATCTTGATCATGCTTCATACCTTATTCTCCTTAAATGGTCACTGTATTTTTCAAGGGAATATGACCAGATTTATTCACTTTCGTGTTTAAATAATTCTCATTATAAGTTGAGACATCCCCCCATAAGGGAATATTTTCTTCTGCTGTAAGACCAAGTTTTTTAAGTGCATCAAGCTTCTTTGGATTGTTAGTTATTAATTTAACTGGTTTTTGTCGAAGGGCTTGAAGTACTTTAATCGGTGCTTCATAACTTCTTAAATCATCAGGAAAATCTAGTGCGAGATTTGCCTCCACAGTATCTAGACCATTTTCTTGTAAAAGGTAAGCAAGGGATTTAGTAAATAGCCCAATACCTCTTCCTTCATGATTAGCTAAATAAAAGAGAGCTCCATTTCCATTCTCTACAATCATGCGCATCGATTCTTTTAATTGATATCCGCAATCACAACGTTTACTACCAAAAATGTCGCCAGTATGACATATACTATGCATACGTATTAATGCATTTTCTGCATTTTTGAAGTCACCGTATACTAAAACAGAGGATTGTTGATAATCCGCTAAATGTAAACTCGGTAAAGAACGAAGTACTTCCTCTTTCGTTTCATCCTTCTTTATCGGTAACCATGTATACCATTGAAATGTCACTACTTGATCGTCCAATTGAACTGGTAATTTTACTGGTCCAACTAAACTTAAATTCTGTTCTTCATTAAATGCGATTATTTCCATCTTATTTTGAAGAAGATCGATAACATTTTGATCCATTACAAAATCTCCTTTATCTTCTGTTATGTTCTTATTTTTATTTCTTATCGGTATAGAATTTTTGATTATTAAAGTTCTTTACACTTACTATATGTAAAATATAAAGAATGTAGACAAACTGATACTTACGATACGTAAGTAAGTTTATTATTATAAGAAACGCTCGTCAAGGAATCAGCTCGATTTAATTAACTTAAACCAATTGGATTACTCAACTTTCGCCCTTCATCTTTTTATGCGTATAATCATATAGCAAATCTTTTTTTCGCACAATTCGTAACTACTTCCCTCAATTAAGAAGAAGCAAAGCCCTATACATTGATTTTTTCCTTCAATTACTATATAATGTGACTGATTAGTCACATATATTAGAAAAAGATGACCAATAAGTCAAGGTGTACTTCCTATACGTCCAGGAGGAAATTACGTGAAAGAAAAAGAAAAAATAATTATAGATTCTGCCATAAAGTTTTTTGCTCAAAAGGGATTTTCTTCTACATCAGTGCAAGAAATTGCAAGTGATTGCGGTATATCAAAAGGAGCCTTTTATTTATACTTTAAATCAAAAGACTCTCTTCTTTATAAAATTATGCAATATTACTACGATGAATTGATTACTACTATGGAAGAAATAAGTCAAAGGCGAATCCCTGCAAGAGAAAAATACATCGATCAGCTTACCTTTATGTTTAATCATGCTTTAAAACATAAAGAGTTTATTGTCATGCAATCAAAAGAACAAGCTATTCCCTTAAATAATTCTATCAAAGATCTGTTAGTAAAAATGCAGTCCGAGCTTCAAAGTTATAATCTCCAAGGACTCCACTCTATTTATGGGGAAGAGAAAAAGCAATACCTTTTAGATTTGCTTATGATCCAAGATGGCCTTATTCATTCTTTTTTAAAACTTGTGATTTTAGAGCCTATTAATGTCTCAACAAGGGATATTTCCATCTACTTATTAAAAAGATTAGATTCAATTATAACAGATATGGACAAAAATAATGAGCATCCACTCTTTTCTACTTCTTTTCTAAAATATATAATTAAAAAGCCTAAAATTAACTTTATGGAACATAGCCATCAAGATATACTAGATGCTATTGCCTCCATCCAACGTAAGATTGAGCATGGAGCAAACAAACAAGAGATAGAAATAACACTAGAAGTATTAATGGCAGAGATTCATGCTGATGAACCAAGAGTACCCATAATTAAAGGCATGCTCTCTAACTTGAACGACTATAAAAACTTTGAAGAAGAACAGAAAACAATTGCTTCTTTTTATCATATCCAACTTTAAAAATATCCTGATAAAAAACTTTCATTGATTATGAAAGTTTTTTTATTGGTCAATAATGCAAAGGATAACAACTATTATGAGGTGTTTACTTTGCCTAATTCTATCCTTTCTAGATTTTTAAGATTACCGTTAAGTATTCGTGTTTTATCGATTTCCTTAACTATTATAATCCTATTCGGCTGCTTTATCACTTTAGTGGAACCAGAAACATTTCCCACTTTATTTGAAGGCATTTGGTGGGCCATTATTACTACCTCTACCGTTGGATACGGCGATTATGCTCCTATTACCGTTCTTGGGAGGATAACCGGCATGCTGTTAATCTTAACAGGCGTCGGATTTCTCTCTACCTACTTAGTAACATTGGCAACAGCAGCTGTGGCTAAACAAAACGCGTATCTGGAAGGAAAAACCACTTATAGAGGACAAAACCACTTGATAATTGTCGGCTGGAATGAACGGTCCAAACTAATCATCCATTCTATCATTAAAGATCGCGAAAACATTCCAATTACTTTAATCGATGAGTCCTTAGCAACAAATCCAGTTCCAGAAACTATTCATTTTGTAAAAGGGAATTCTAATTTAGATAGTGTCCTATTGAAAGCGAATATCATGACTGCTAGTAAGGTCATTTTAACAGCAGATCAAAACAAAGAAGAATTACAAGCAGATATGCACACTATTTTAACTTTACTTGCTATTAAAGGACTAAATGCAAATGTACCTTGCATCGTTGAAATACTTACTGCTGAACAAATACAAAATGCTAAAAGAGCTGGTGCAGATGAAATAATTGAAACAAACAGCCTTACTAGCTTTGTTATGCACAACAGTTTAAATTCACAAGATACGATGATTGCATTTTTAGAGCTTTTAAATCAATTGAAGGATAAAAAGCTTCAATTTATTCCAGTGAAGAATATAGAGGAAGAATTAGTTGATTATCTGACTTTAAACAATTTTTTATTAGCTGAGGGTAAATTATTATTAGGGGTCAAACGTGGGGGAACTAGTTATCTAAATCCAAAGTCTTCATTTGAATTTGAGGAAAAGGATGAGTTAATTATTATTACTTAGAAATGTTGTTAGCTAAATGAGTACAGGAAGTTGTCATGAAAGCAGATGAGAAAAATTCTTTTTTAAATTATGGTTTTTCGAGGCTGTCGCTCGCTTAAAACTGTTTCGAACCGCCTCCTCGAAAAACCAATTTTTTTCTCTTTCAATAAAGAGCTAAGTCTTTATTACAACCTGTTATGCTTCTAAAAATGTTTTACATGCTTCTACACACTCTTTACAGATTTCTGCACAATATTGACAATGGCGATGATCGTGTTTCTTACATTCATTTGCACAATCCTCACAAACAGAAAGGCATATTTCTGCAAATTCTTTTGCATATGGAGATTTTCTGATAATTGCCTGCTCTAAATAACTACAAAATTGAATACTTTCCCTATTCATATGAATACAATCAAGCATTGGTGCTACCTGCTCTTCTGTTAAACATTCATTTAAGCAATGATTACAAACAATCATGCATTCCTGTAATGATTTAATCAATAACTGTTCTTTTTCAACAAGCATTCCTATTTCCTCCTTCTATTACCCCTTTCTATTTATTTAACCTCTCTTAAAACCTTTAAACATCTTGAATTAAAAATGAATAGAGAAGTAAGTATGTTTTCCTAAATAAAAAAGCTGTCGAATACTCAAATACGAGTATATCGGCAGCTCAATCCATTCTATCTTATAGACGACTTTCTAACTCTGCTTTTTTCTCTTCAAAGCCAGGTTTACCTAGTAAAGCAAACATATTTACTTTGTATGCTTCAACCCCTGGTTGATCAAATGGATTTACTCCTAATAAATATCCACTAATCGCACAAGCTTTTTCGAAGAAATACACAAGATATCCAAATGTATATTCATTCATTTCTGGTATTGTTACAATTAAATTTGGCACACCGCCATCTGTATGTGCAAGTAACGTACCTTCAAATGCTTTATTATTAACAAAGTCAACAGTTTGTCCAGCTAAATAATTTAGCCCGTCTAAGTCATTTTCTTCTGCTTCGATAACTAATTCATGACGAGGCTTATCTACTTTAACAATTGTTTCAAAAATATCGCGACGGCCTTCCTGCACATATTGTCCTAAAGAGTGAAGGTCTGTTGAGAAGTTTGCTGAAGAAGGATAAATACCTTTTTGGTCTTTCCCTTCACTTTCACCAAACAATTGCTTCCACCACTCAGAGAAGTATTGCAATCCTGGCTCGTAGTTGATTAACATTTCAATTGTTTTTCCTTTGTTATAAAGAACGTTACGAACTGCAGCATATTGATAGGCAATGTTATTTTTTAATTCAGATGTACCGAAATCTGTTCTAGCCGCTGCTGCCCCTTCCATCATTGCTGTAATATCCGCACCGCTGACAGCGATTGGTAATAAACCAACTGGTGTTAAAACAGAATAGCGTCCACCAACATCATCTGGGATAATAAATGATTCATAGCCCTCTTCTGTAGCAAGAGTTTTTAAAGCTCCTTTTGCTTTATCAGTAGTAGCATAGATTCTCTTTCTCGCTTCTTCTACTCCATATTTTTGTTCCAACAATTTACGGAAAATACGGAACGCAATTGCCGGCTCAGTAGTTGTTCCAGACTTAGAAATAACGTTAATAGAGAAATCTTTATCTCCAAGGAAGTCAATTACATCACTCATATAAGTGGAGCTAATATCTTTTCCAATAAAGATAATTTGTGGTGTTTGTCTCTTTTCTTTTGATAAAGAATTATAGAAGCTATGATTTAACATTTCAATTGCAGCACGTGCTCCTAGGTAAGAACCACCAATACCGATTACAAGTAAAACCTCTGAGTCGCTTTTAATTTTTTCTGCTGCTTTTTGAATGCGAGCAAATTCTTCTTTATCATAATCTACAGGAAGATCGATCCATCCTAAAAAATCACTTCCTTGTCCAGTTTTTTCATGCAAGGAATGATGGGCAACTTTAACTGCATCTTCTAAATATGTAATTTCGTGCTCTCCAAAGAAACTTAATGCCTTTGAGTAATCAAAACGAACGTGTGTCATAAATGATCCTCCAATATAATTAATTTATACTCCTCTTCCACTTTATCGGAAGTAGAAAAAGTAATCAAGAAAGAACTTGATATGAAAACGGATACAAACTGTTTTTTTTAATTTTTTCACCAATTATTCCATTTCTTCTCTATTACAGAAAGACGAACAAACAATTCATGCTAACTGTTTGCTCGTCTTTCTTCATTTTTTATAAAGAGGCTTTATAAATTGCTAAAACATCCTCTGCATCTAACACTTTAAATTGGCCAAATCCACCATTCGTCATTGCTTTTTCAACCATTAACTCAAGTTTACTATCATCAATGTCGTAATCAGCTAAACGAGAAGGTGCACCAAGGTCATTCCAGAATGCTCGTAATTTCTCAATTCCTTCTAGACCAGCTTCTTCCGCTGTTTTCCCTTCTGGGTCTACCCCAAATACGCGAACAGCTAATTGCTTAAAGCGTTCTGGTTTTACTGCTAAATTATGCTTCATCCAATTAGGGAAAAGAATGGCAAGTCCTCCACCATGAGGAATATCATATACTGCAGAAACAGCATGTTCAATGTTGTGGGTAGCCCAATCACCACGATATCCCATATTAAGCATACCATTAAGAGCCATCGTTCCACAATATAATATTGCAGCACGATATTCATAATTTTCTAGGTCGTTTACAAGTTTTGGCCCAAACTCTATAACCGTTTTCAATACAGATTCACACATATAATCCTGTAATTCTGTGTGTTCTTCTAAATGGAAATAATGTTCAAACACATGTGACATCATATCTACAATTCCGTATATTGTTTGATCTTTCGGAACTGTATATGTATTTTCCGGATCTAAAATAGAAAATACCGGGAATGTAAATGGACTTCCCCAGCCAACTTTCTCTTGTGTTTCCCAATTAGTAATAACAGAGCCAGAGTTCATTTCAGAACCAGTGGCTGCAAGTGTTAAAACTGTGCCAAATGGTAACGCTGCTTTAGGCATAGCTTTTTTTGTGATGAACTCCCAAGGGTTCCCATCAAATTTTGCTCCTGCTGCAATGGCCTTAGTACAGTCAATAACGCTTCCTCCACCAACTGCTAAAATAAAATCAATGCCTTCTGTTTTACATATATCAACTCCACGTTGTACAGTAGTTAATCGAGGATTGGGCTCTACACCAGATAATTCAAATACCTCTTTGCCATTTTCCTTTAAGATGGTCATTACATTATCATATAGACCGTTTCTTTTAATACTTCCTCCTCCGTATACTAAGAGGATTTTTTTTCCATAGGAAGCTAATTGATCTTTTAGTTGTGCCAATTGCCCTTTACCAAAAATAAGTTTTGTCGGGTTATAAAAAACAAAGTTTTCCAAATGAATGCCTCCCATTCTGTTTTTACATTAGTAAAAAGAAATACTAATTGTACGCTTATTATTAATCAAACTTATGAGAAAATCAAAAGATTGAGCTTAGTACTGACAAATAGTATGTGTTTTCTCTATCATTCATTATTCGTTAAATTTTCCCCAAATGCATACTTTCGTAAATTCTACTAAGAATAAGAAAGATTCCACTATATTTTTTAAGGAGGACATAAAATGAGCGCAATCCAAAGAGTTGCATTAATATTAACGATTATAGGAGCAATAAATTGGGGATTAATTGGCTTTTTTCAATTTGATTTAGTGGCAACATTATTCGGCGGCCAAGGATCGGTCGTTTCTCGTATTATTTACGGTTTAGTCGGAATTGCAGGATTAATTAACCTTGGTTTATTATTTAAGCCATCTTCTGCAGCTGAAAGAGAGTCTATCCCAAAAACAGCTAGATAAATAAAAATGGATAAACAAAAACAAAGCCGAACAATTCAACTTGCTGAATTGTTTGGCTTTTTTGTAAGGAATGGTTCGTTTTTATTTAGTTTAGATCCTGGATATCCTCATTTAATACTTGCTTTATACGCTCTATCGCCCAATCTAGCTCTTCCTTCGTAATCGTTAATGGTGGAGCAAAGCGAATGACGGAATCATGGGTTTCTTTGCATAACAGTCCTACTTCTTTTAACTTTTCACAATAAGTTCTAGCCTCAACCTTTAATTCAACCCCTATAAACAATCCTCTTCCGCGTATTTCTTTTATTATTGGATTTGTTATTTCCGATAACTTTTGAAGAAAGTACTCGCCTAATTGCGCCGAACGATCGGTCAAATTCTCTTCTAAGATTACATCTATAGCTGCAATTGATACAGCACACGCCATTGGATTTCCTCCAAAGGTTGATCCATGAGAGCCTGGATTAAAAACACCTAATATGTCTTTATCTGCAACTACACATGAAATAGGGAAGACTCCTCCTCCAAGCGCTTTTCCTAAAATATACATATCTGGTACAATACCGTACCACTCACTCGCAAATAATTTACCTGTTCTTGATAGACCTGTTTGAATTTCATCGGCAATAAACAAAATATTATTAGCCTTACATAATCGATAGGCTTCTTCCATAAAGCCTAGAGGAGGAATGATAATCCCAGCCTCCCCCTGAATTGGTTCTACAATAAATGCTGCTGTATTTGCGGTAATCGCTTCTTGTAATTGTTCAATATCTCCATAGGCAATTGTTTTAATCCCTGGTAACAATGGTCCAAATCCGCGTTTATATTCTTCATCCGAGGAAAGAGAAACGGCGCCCAGTGTTCTTCCATGAAAATTCCCCTCGCACACAATGAGTTCTGCTTTGTCCTTTTCTATTCCTTTGCAGTCATATCCCCATCTTCTTGCTGCTTTGATAGCAGTTTCTACGGCTTCAGCACCTGTATTCATCGGTAAGATCATCTCTTTTTTTGTTAGGGAGCTAATCTTTTCATACCAAGGACCTAATTGATCATGATGAAAGGCTCGAGAAGTTAAGGTTACACGGTCCGCTTGTCTCTTCAATGCTTGGATTATTTTAGGATGACGATGCCCTTGGTTTAATGCGGAATAAGCACTCAGCATATCCATATATTTATTTCCTTCAGGGTCGGTAATCCAGACTCCTTCTGCTCCTGAAATAACAATCGGCAATGGATTATAATTTTTTGCTCCATATTTCTCTGACTGTTCCATTAGTGAGATAGATTTATTAACTTCTTGTACCATTTAATCATCCTCCCATTTAATGTATAAATGTAAGTAAAGATCTATATTATTAACTTTAGCTGATTTTTCTACAGATGGATAGATATTTATTTTCTAAAAATTCATTCTAGATTACCTCTCCCTTGAAAAGCGCAAAAAAGGCTGCTCAATGTGTAATTCACATTGGACAGCCTTTTATAAAATGTTATTTTTTAATTAAATCATCGCGGTTAGATTGATCAATCCACTCTTGTAATTTATCTTTTAACGTATTAAATCCTTGTACGTTTTCTGTTTCAACTACAGCAGCTGTTTGACGTTTAGGACGAGGTTTTTTTGCTTTAGCAGCTTCTGGTTGCGCTGGTGCTTCTTCTGTTGCACGGATAGAAAGACCAATTTTTCCAGCATTTTCGTCAATGGAAAGAACTTTAACGTTCACTTCATCGCCAACTTTTAAAAATTCATTAATATCTTTTACATAACCATGGGTTACTTCAGAAATATGAACTAAACCTTGTGTATTTTCATCTAAAGAAACAAACGCACCATATGGTTGAATGCCTGTTACCTTTCCTGTAATAACACTTCCAACTTCAATTTTATCTGACATGAGAACACTCCTAATTGTTTATATTAATTTTCCTTTTATATGCATTATAAGATTATATCACAATATCGCCATATTTACAAAAGGATTTATTTTTACTGTTATAATTCCCGTTAATCTTTTGCTTAAACTATGACCTTTACGGAAACCAGCTTAAATAAAAAAAGGCATTTGAAAGGATGGGACTTCCCATCTATTCAACACCTCTTTTTGCCTTTATTTAGAATATTTTTCGACAAATCGCTTCATTCGTTTCATAGCTTCTTGCAATTGTTGCAACGATGTAGCATAGGAACAACGAACGTGTCCTTCGCCACTTTCACCAAATACACTTCCTGGCACAACTGCTACTTTTTCTTCCATCAGCAGTCTTTCTGCGAATGACTCTGCATTCATTTTTGTCGCTGTTATATTAGGAAACGCATAAAAAGCTCCCCCAGGCATATGACAAGTTAACCCCATATCATTTAAGGATTGAACGATAAAATTCCTTCTGCGCCGGTAGCTTTTCTTCATTTCTTCTACATCGTTTTCACCACTTCGCAATGCTTCTAATCCAGCATATTGAGCCATCGTTGGGGCACACATTAAACTATATTGATGAATCTTTAGCATCGCTTGAATTAATTCCTCTGGTCCACAAACAAAACCTAGTCTCCAGCCTGTCATGGCAAATCCCTTTGAAAAACCAGAAAGGAGAATAGTACGTTTCCATGCTCCCTCTATTGCTGCTGTACTTGTATATTCTTCATCATAGCAAAGCTCTGCGTATATTTCATCGGAAAGAATAAGCAAGTCATGCTTTTCTGCTACTGCCACAATTGCTGCAAGCTCCTCTTGAGAGAGTGTGGATCCGGTAGGATTATTAGGCGAACAAAGCATAATTGCTTTTGTTCGGTCCGTAATGACTTCTTCTAGTTGAAAAGGCTTGATTTTAAAATTATTCTCCTTTAAGCTTTGAACCGCAATTGGAACCCCTCCTGCAAGCGTTACTAACGGTGCATAGGAAACAAAGCATGGTTCAACAACAATAACCTCTTCTCCTTGGTTCAAAATAGCCCGTAAAGCGATATCGATTGCCTGACTAGCTCCAACAGTTACAATGATTTCTGAAGATGGCTTATAGGATACCGTAAATCTTTTTTGCATATAATGACTGATTTCCTCTCGAAGCTCGAGTAGTCCAGGATTTGCCGTATATGAGGTATACCCTTGTTCGAGTGATAAAATTGCTGCCTCTCTTGTTGACCAGGAGGTGACAAAATCTGGCTCTCCTACACCGAGGGAAATAACTCCTTCCATACCGGATGCTAAATCAAAAAATCTGCGTATTCCAGATGGTTTCATTTCCTCAACCTTTTGTGCAATATAACTTTTTGTTTGTCTCATTACGGTGACACCACAATTCTTTTGTCATCATCCGATTGTTCAAATATTGTTCCATCATGCTTATATTGTTTTAAAATAAAATGAGTTGTTGTTGAGATAACTGAATCCAATGTAGATAGTTTTTCTGAAACAAATCTCGCTACTTCATTCATCGATTTGCCTTCAATAATAACTGATAAATCATATGCTCCTGACATTAAATATAGTGACTTAACCTCTTTAAAACGATAAATTCTTTGAGCAACCTCGTCAAAGCCTACCCCTCTTTTAGGTGTAACTTTTACATCAATCATTGCAGTAACACCTTCATGACCTTCCACTTTTGACCAATCTACTATTGATGTATAACGCACTACGACATTTACTTCTTCTAATTTCGCAATCAACTCTTTTGTCTTTTCTAAATCTTCCCCAATCATCTTAGCTATATCTTCATCAGAAATCCTCGCATCTTTTTCTAGAATTTCTGCAATTTCAATTTCTTTATCTGTTAGTTTCATGTCCATCCTCCTGCTTGCCTTTTAAATATTCTCATTATATCAAATTATCACTAAATTTAATGCGCTAATTTCATTTTTTAAAACCAAAATTATATGCAAATTATTTGCTGGAATTTCTATCTATAAAAAAACTTTAGAAGTTGAAAAGAGAAGCAATTGATAACTTTTTATTCATCAAAAAGAGTTTATTTGACTCTCTAAAAAGAGCAGGAACTGTTTCGTTTTAGAGATAAAAGTTTATGAGAGATTGCTGTGCAATCCTCTAAAGGGAGCTTCTCTTCAAAAGAAAATTCAAAGATAGCTTGGATAGAAGCTGCTAGATCATCTTCCAAATCAACATCATGTATTGCTTGAAGAATATCCGCAATTTCAGTATCATAATTGCCCTCTCCTATTGAAAAAGGGTCCCATTCATTTAATAAACGCACACATTCTAAATTAATTTCCTGACTATTCATCCGTTGTCACCTTTCGTTCCATTTGTTCAGAAACCATTCTATCATATATCCTTCTGAAGAAGATAACAGAAATGAAGAGCCCCCTCCAATCTAGCTATTTTAAAGGTAAATTTTTATTGACAATTCAGTATTTTAGCTTTATTATTCATTTAGTGAAAATTCCATAGTTACTTATCAAGAGAGATTGAGGGAACAGGCCCGATGACATCCAGCAACCTCCTTTCCTAAAGGAAGGTGCTAACTCCTGCAGAATGACTTATTCTGAAAGATAAGATCGGTATATTTAATACGATACTTCTTTCAAAATGAAAGAAGTTTTTTTTATTTCCCAGACTTACCGAAAGGAATTTTCACCAATCTTAACCGATAAAGGTTTTAAAATAATGTTACAAAACATGGCGTTTTTGGCAAAGGGGGATAGTATTTTCTAATGATACAAATAAATGATTTGGTCAAAATATATAAAACAAAAAAAGAACAAGTCATTGGTGTTGACCATGTTTCTTTATCTATTAAAAGAGGCGAAATATTTGGAATTGTCGGCTATAGTGGAGCAGGTAAAAGCTCTCTGCTTCGCTGTCTCAATTTATTGGAAAAGCCAACCAGTGGAGAAATTATCATTGACAATATTTCTTTAACAAAGTTAAATCAAAAGCAATTAAGAGCTGCTCGCTTAAAAATAGGCATGATTTTTCAACATTTTTACCTTGTTAGTAGTAAAACGGTATATGAAAATATTGCTTTTGCTCTTAAAGCAGCTAATTTACCTTCTAAGAAAATACATAAACGGGTATTAGAGTTGCTTGATATGGTGGGGCTGGCAGATAAGAAAGATGTCTTTCCTGCCCAATTAAGTGGAGGACAAAAGCAAAGAGTCGGAATCGCAAGAGCCCTTGCAAATAATCCAACCGTACTTCTTTGTGATGAAGCAACTTCTGCACTTGATCCAACTACAACAAAATCCATTCTTGCGTTATTAAAAAAAATTAATAAGGAACTTGGTTTAACCATCGTTCTAATCACCCATGAAATGGAGGTTGTGAAAGATATTTGTGATCGAATGGCTGTCATGGAAGCAGGGAAGGTAGTGGAAGAAGGTCCAGTTTACGATATGTTTGCAAACCCAAAACAGGAGCTTACTAAAAACTTTGTAAATAGCATTCTTCAATTTGAATTACCTAACCACCTATTAGAAGAAAGAAAAGGGAAAATTATTAAGGTTACCTTTCAAGGTGCCATCGCGGAAGAGGGAATTATCTCGGACGCCTTTCAGCACTATCAGGTGAAGGGAAATATTCTTCATGGAAAAATTGAATATATTCAAAATAATCCCCTTGGTATTTTTATCATGGAATTAACAGGGGAAGAAAATGAAATTGTAAAAGCGATACAGTATATTAAAGATCGCACCAAAAATGTGGAGGTGATATATCATGCCTCTTAGTCTGGATTGGAATTATTTGATCGAGTTACTTCCCGACTTAAATTCAGCATTTTTTGAAACCTTATATATGGTTGGCATTTCTATTGTTGTGGCTATTATTGTGGGTTTACCGATTGGAATCCTCTTATTTGTAACAGATAAAGGATTGTTTCTCGAAAACACACTATTAAAAAACACGGTGGGCTTTGTTGTAAACATGGTGCGGTCAATCCCTTTCATTATCTTACTAATCGCCCTTTTACCATTAGCAAAATGGATTACCAACACAACGATTGGTCCTACTGCTGCTTCTGTTTCTCTATCTGTTGCTGCGATTCCGTTTTTTGCGAGAATAGTAGAACAAGCTTTTCGTGAAATTGATAAAGGAGTAATTGAAGCTTCCGTTGCTATCGGCGCTTCCCCATGGATGATTATCTGGCAAGTCTTAATACCAGAAGCAAGACCTGGAATTATTCAAGGAATCACTATTACCATTATTAATTTAATTGCCTATTCTGCTATGGCTGGAATAGTCGGCGGCGGCGGTGTAGGTGATCTTGCCATTCAATACGGCTATTATCGCTATGATAATACTGTCATGATTACGACTGTCGTTGTTCTCATTTGCTTAGTTCAAATCATTCAATTCTTTGGGGATAAAATATCCAAGACATTGGATAAGCGTTAATAATCACTTTAAGTTAATAGGAGGAAAAGACAATGAAAAAAATACTTATAGGAATTCTATTATTATTATCATTTACAGTACTTAGTGCTTGCGGACAAGACAAAAACAATGCAGATTCAGGGGAGAAAAAGGAAATTAATATTGGTGCTACTTCTGGTCCCTATGCAGACATGGTTAAAAAGGCAATTAAACCTATTTTAGAAGAGAAAGGCTATAAAGTAGAAGTTACAGAGTTTACAGATTATGTGCAGCCAAATAAAGCTCTAGCCGAGGGTAGTATTGATGCGAATCTATTCCAACATAAAATTTATATGGAATCTTTTGCTCAACAAAATAACATAGAGTTATCTGAACTAATTTCTGTTCCAACTGCACCAATGGGTATTTATTCCAAAAAGTTTAAAAGCTTGGAAGATATTACAGATGGGGCAACAATTGCTATCCCTAACGATCCGACCAATGCGGCTCGTGCCTTCTTAATTTTAGAGGAAGCTGGCTTAATTAAAATTGATCAAGCTGCGGATCCACTTACTGTGTCTGAAAAAGATGTGACAAAGAATATTAAAAACCTAAAATTTGAAACAATTGAAGCGGCACAATTACCTCGTGCAGTTGACAGTGTAGATTTATCCGCTGTACCAGGCAACTTCGCCCTAGCAGCAAAAATGAACTTATTAGATGCACTAAAACTAGAAAATATGCTCGATCAATATCGTAATCGTGTTGTTGTTAATACAAAAGACATAGATGCTCCATTCGCTAAAGATATCAAAGCCGCTGTTGAATCAGCAGAATTCGAAAAAGTAATTGATGAGGATTTTAAAGGCTTCGGTAAACCAGAGTGGATGAATCAATAAATTGATGTTACGCAGTTATAAAGAAGCGAGGTTTGTTGGGAATTTTTTCCCGACAAACCTCGCTCTTTTTTTATGCAAAACGAATAACTGATGGAAGAAAAAGCCCGTTGCCAATTTTCTGATTATTAAAATAAAGTCACATATTCACCATATTTCTTTCACAAATTAGTCACACCTCCCCCCTCTACAACTACAAACTGTATGTTAATATAATGTTGTATTGTGAATCCATTCACATAACAATATAAAGAACATTTATAGGGGGAACTAATCATGAAAATTACACCAAAAGTTTTACTAGCTTCCATCTTAGCAGGAGCACTTTTAACTGCTTGTGGAAATACAGACACAGAACCAAAGAAAGAAGAGAAAAAAGCAGAACAATCAGCTGATGTAGTAACAACAGCTTCCATCGTAAATGAAGCAGATCCACTAGTGAAAGCATTAAGTGCTGATGGAACTTGGATTGTTGCAACACTTCAAGATTTAAAAGTAGACAGTGATATCTTAGTAGCTGGTGAATTCCACGATAAAAATGATGCTGCTAATCCAATCTATCGTAAACTTGCTCTTTATACACAAGATGAAGACCATAACATTATTGATTCCTTCACTTTAACAGCTCCTAAAATGACTGTACAAAGTGAAAATTTCAAAATCCAAGGCGGTACTTTTGTCGGTGATGTTTACGTAGAAGCTAATGGATTTACTATTGACGCTACTGCAAAAGTAGATGGTAATGTTTATTACAAAAGTGATGCATTTAAATCTTCTGCTGTAATTGATGGCGAAGTAACTGGTACACAAGAAGTAAAATAATAGCTTATAATACCTAGCTGGAAATTCAGCTAGGTATTTTTTGTATTTCCTGTATTCTACACTCCCATACTCCCTCAACAAATTAACAAAAATTCCTATAAATTAATAACACAAATAGATTGACAATTTTCTAATTTAGGAATATCTTTTATATAAAAGTTGTATTAACGAAACTTTTTAAACCAAAGCAAAATCAGGTGAGAAAAATGGAAAGAAATCGATCTTTAGAAAAAATTCATTCTAAATCAGCAAAAAGTGTGTTTAGCAAGGAAGTTAAAGGTTGGAAAAAAATCCTTCCGTTTCTAGGACCAGCATTCATTGCGGCAATTGCCTACATTGATCCAGGAAACTTCGCAACGAATATTGCTGCTGGATCAAAATATGGATACTTATTATTATGGGTTATTCTTTTTTCTAATATTATGGCGTTAATTATTCAATCCTTATCAGCAAAATTAGGTATCGCTACCGGTAAAAATTTAGCAGAGATAGCACGAGAGGAATTTCCCAAGCCTGTATCTATCGGCTTGTGGATACAAGGTGAGCTTGTCATTATGGCAACAGATTTAGCAGAGTTTATTGGTGCAGCACTTGGTATTTATCTTCTCTTTGGTATTCCTTTACTGGAAGCTAGTCTGATTGCTGCTGTAGGATCTTTTGCTATTCTTGAATTACAAAGACGGGGATACCGTTCTCTAGAAGCAGGAATTACTGCGATGCTATTTATTGTTGTCCTTTCTTTTATTGTACAAATGTTCTTTGCGAAGCCAGATGTTCCATCTTTATTACATGGGTTATTCACTCCACAATTTGATGGATTAGATAGCGTAATTTTAGCTGCTGGGATCCTTGGGGCTACAGTAATGCCACATGCGATTTACTTACATTCTGCATTAACACAGAATAGAATTGTTGGGGAAACGGATAAAGAGAAAAAGCAAATCTTCCGCTTTGAATTTATCGATATCCTTATTGCCATGTTGATTGCAGGATTTATTAATGGGGCAATGCTTATCGTCTCTAGTGCATTATTCCATAAAAATGGATTATTTGTAGAAGATTTAGATGTAGCTTTTAACTATTTTGGACAGTTAGTAAATCCCGTTTCAGCAACTTTATTTGGACTTGGTTTATTAATTGCTGGATTATCCAGTTCATCCGTAGGAACGATGTCTGGAGATGTTATTATGCAAGGATTTATTCATTTTCGCATTCCTTTATATGTAAGAAGATTTATTACAATGATGCCTCCTATTGCTGTCATTGCATTAGGTATTAATCCAACAACTGCACTAGTAATAAGTCAAGTAATTTTATCATTTGGAATTGGTTTTGCTCTTATTCCATTAATAATGTTTACTAGTTCAAAACGTATCATGGGAAACCTAGTCAATACAAAATGGATTACGATTATTTCATGGATTATGGCTATTTTAATTGTTGGATTGAATATTTTTATTCTCGTACAAACATTTCAGTAAAACAGGAATCTTATAAAGGCCAATCTAAATCTTTTTCGTATAAAAGAAGCAGAATAACAACACTAAAAAATCCTAAAACATTTTTTGTTTGTCCCAGCTTCTTAGAAATGAACCAAAGAAACAACAGGCGATCCTAAAAGTCGCCTGTTGTTTCATATAGAATTATTTCTTTTTAATCGATCCACATGCGATTCTTTCGCCTGAATCCCCTGCAGGTTGAGTCATTCCGTCATCTTGTTGTTCGGTAATAACGATTGAAGTCCCTTTTTTGCTGAATAATGAATTTTTTCCATCTCTAAGGGTTACTTGTGGTGCCATTAGCTCAGCTTTTACGGTTCCATCTTCCTTTACCAAGATATTAGGTAAATCACCTGCATGGGCACCTTCTGGGTGAAGTAAACCATGTTCTTTATTATCTGGATTAAAGTGATTGCCTGCCGATTGAAAATCTGGAGCATCACATTTATTTGTTTCATGTATATGAATACCATGGATTCCTGGAGTTAGACCTTTTAAATTTAAAGATAATTTTACTCCGTCAGCCTGCTCCTGCAATTTAATTGTTCCTAAAGAGTCTCCCACATCATTAAACATTTCTACCTCTGCTTTTGTCACTTCCCCCTCCGCACAGCCGGTTAGGAAAATGGTTATCAGCACTAATAAACTCAGTTTTCTCATCTTTTTTCCTCCATGGACGGTTTGGTATTAATATTTGAAAAAAGACTCCTTATTATGCAGTTATTCTCGTTTATCAAACTATAGCCTTTGTGATACTATTAAAGGAAAGAAAATCTGGAGGGATTAGATTGTCAGAACTAGCTATCGGTTCCATCGTCACGGCTTTTTATAAAACTGGAAAATACATCGGGGAAATTACAGAGATTCGTCCTCAAAGTTATTTAGTAAGGGTTCTTGCGGTCTTAAAGCATCCGATGCAAGGGGATTTGCATCAGCCAAAAGAGGCCATAGTTGATATTTTCCATGAAAGAAAAGCCCTTTCTTACCGAGAACAGATGAATGCTCCAAAGAAAATGGTCAAGCTATATAAGGAAGACTCCATTCCTTCTTATAATGATTCCCTACAAACAGCTATCGAAAAAATGCGTAAAGAGCTTCAAGAAGATGATTCTGCTTTCGCTATTCAAAGTTTAAAAAACTTGGAAATACTTAATGCAGAATACTATAAAATCGTTTAGAAGAAAATAACAAAAAAAGACGAGGAATCTATTCTTCGTCTTTTTTATGCAAACTTATTAAATAATTTAGACATATCAATTAAGTCTCCAATGGTTGGTTGATTAGATTTCCCCAAGTACTTCTTATCTTGCTCAACAAGTTTAAAAATATGATAAGTGGTTAAGGCATCATCTAACGCACGATGATGTTTCCCAGTTCCCTCTCTGCCATACTCCCTAACTGCTTTCCATAAGCCTGTTTGGTTTTTATCACCAAAAAACCGCTTATATTCCATCGATAAATCAACTTCTTTACAAGATAGAATAAAGGGAAGTTGTGCTTTATGACAATTATCCTTTAGCACTTTCATATCCATGTTTCCCCATGTAACAATAATATTTTGATATCCGTTACAAATTGCCTCAAGCTTTTTCATTAGATCGTATAAAGATATCCCGTTATTTACTTGTTCTTGTGAAATATGTAGAAAAGATTTGCATCTCCTTGAAAGGGTTGAAAACTTACGGGGTACTACATATGAAGAAAACTGTTCCCTTATGGTATCACCAACAACGGCTACAATACCAACTTCAATAATTTCTGGATAAAACCCCTTAAACTTACTACTTTTCTCTGGCATGGTGAATTCAAAGTCAATAAATAAATACTGTTGCTTTTCCATTCTTTCACCTTCTTTTTTATCGATATTTCACATGAATCATCCTGTCTAAACCGTTCTTTCTTCTATGCATCTCGATAAACTAGCTGTCTTTTATTTATCTATATTATAACAGAATATCACTTAACCTTTTTAATTTTCTGTATTTTTATCTTTATTTTTTTTATTAACTTATCAGATCCATTTATTGGTTCTATGCAGAAATGCAATGTAAAAAAACACTGGATAGCTCTCCTGTTTAAATATAGTTTGGGAAATACGAAAGACTGCTTCCATTTGGATATTTATGAAATAAACAAGTTTTCCCCTTACACATATTTTTCCTTCTACTGCAGAACATAAAAAAAGAACAACCCTTAATAAACGGCTGTCCCTTTTCGCTGCATTATTCTTCTGCGATTATCCTGATATATTCTCTTGGTTGAAAAGGAATCATCGTTTCATCCAAAAAAGGAGAGTTTGCCTCTTCTATGAAAAGAAGTTCCTCCAGTGAATAAAACTCTCTTTTTTGGAAGTTGTCCAATAAAATTCCAACAAAAAGACATAGAGAAAATAGACAAATGGAAATATTTACTTTTATTTTTAATTGCAAAGTATACCACCTCACCATTAGTTTGAGCAAAAAGATGGATGTTTTACACAAAAAACAAAAAATTTTTTTCCTGTTTTAGACCATGTTTCTACCTATTTAATAGAAAGGTTTAGTCTTAACTTAATTTCTAGTTTCCTATATGCAGAGCGTTTTTTTTTGCGTTATACTTTAACATGTTCAATCATTTCAAGCGTCTTTTAGCAAAGTTTAAGGAGGGGTTAATTTGTCTATTCTTCACTGGGCTGTACTTGCACCATTTTTATACACCCTATTAATACCGATCACATTTATATTTAGGAAAAAAATACATACGGGATGGTTTGTTCTTCTACTTCCCTTGCTGTTGTTTATTTATTTTTGCCGAAACATTGGGACAACCTCAAATTTACATACAAAAGTAGAATCAATCCCCTGGATCCCATCACTAGGAATCGATTTCGCCGTAAAATTAGACGGTCTTGGCATGCTATTTGCCTTATTAATAACTGGAATCGGTTCTCTTGTTATTCTCTATTCCATTTATTATTTGGATAAAAACAAAGAGAAGGTAAATCATTTCTATGTATATCTTCTGTTATTCATGGGAGCAATGCTCGGGGTCGTCTTATCTGATAATCTCATTGTTCTTTATATGTTCTGGGAAATTACAAGTATTTCTTCTTTCCTTTTAATAGGTTTTTGGAATAATCGAAGTAATTCGCGATATGGCGCAATCAAATCAATGGTTGTTACCGTATTTGGTGGTCTTTCCTTATTAGCAGGGATTGTCCTACTTTACCTAATGACCGGTTCCTTTACTATTTCAGAAATAATTACTTCTGTTCAACAAGAATCTATTATGTCTCATCCGTTATTTATTTTAGGGATGATTTGCATCTTACTTGGAGCATTTACAAAATCGGCCCAATTTCCCTTCCATATTTGGCTGCCTGATGCAATGGAAGCTCCAACACCAGTCAGCAGTTATTTGCATTCCGCTACAATGGTTAAAGCTGGAATATATCTTGTGGCCCGTTTAAGTCCTGTCTTTGCAGTGTCTGGTTATTGGCTGTGGATTGTATCACTTGTCGGGATTGTTACACTGATATATGGATCTTTTATGGCGATAAAACAAGTAGACTTAAAAGGTCTTCTCGCATACTCAACCATTAGTCAGCTCGGAATGATTATGTCTTTACTAGGGATTGGAGCTGCTGGTGTCCACTATGACAATGAAAGTGTGTATTACATTGCTACAGCTGCTGCAGTCTTCCATCTTGTCAACCATGCAACCTTTAAAGGAAGTTTGTTTATGATGGTTGGAATTGTTGACCATGAAACTGGAACAAGAGATATTCGCCGTTTAGGCGGCCTGATGAAAATTATGCCTATCACATTTGCTATCGCATTAGTCGGCTCGATGTCTATGGCTGGAATCCCCCCATTTAATGGATTTCTAAGCAAAGAGATGTTCTTTGCAAGCATGTTAAATATTCTTGATTTCCAAATGTTTAACCTAGATACATGGGGAGTTTTATTACCTGTCATCGCCTGGGTCGGCAGCATCTTTACATTTGTCTATAGCATGATTCTTGTATTTAAAACTTTCACTGGAAAATATCAACCAGAAAAATTATCTGCAAAACCACATGAAGCACCAATGGGTATGCTGATTTCACCCATTATCTTAGTATCACTTGTTGTCATATTTGGATTATTTCCTGGGCTTCTATCCAATACCATTCTTTCTCCTGCTATTACATCTATTTATGGCGGAGGCGTTTATGATCTGCATATCTATCACTGGCATGGATTTGAACCTGAGTTATTTATGACAATTGGGGTCATTGTATTGGGAATAATTCTCTATTTAACAGTGGGAAAATGGTCTGTTATCTATCAAGCCATTCCTGTTATTTGGAATCGAATATATGATTGGTTATTTGGCGAAACAGAAAATGGATTTAACAAGCTGACAAACAGATATATGACAGGTTCCTTGCGCACCTATCTCATTTATATCTTTTCTTTCTTTATCCTAATCCTTTCTTATACTTTATTTGCAAAGGATGGATTTACAATAGACACTTCCCGACTAGCACCAATTGGTGGATACGAAGTAGTACTGTCGCTTGTTCTGGTGATTTCCACCATAGCTATACTATTTGCTAAATCCCGTTTGACCTCTATTATTCTTTTAGGGGCAGTCGGATATACCGTTTCTTTATTTTACGTAGTATTTCGCGCACCTGACCTTGCTTTAACTCAATTAGTTATTGAAACAGTTTCCGTTGCTTTATTCTTATTGTGTTTTTACCATTTACCTAGAAATGCTAGAAAAAAGGAAAGTATTCATTTCAAATTATCAAATGCAATTATTTCCGTACTAGTAGGACTCGTAGTGATGGTTATTGCGATTGCCTCCTATAGCACGAAACTGTTCGATTCCATTTCTCAATTTTATGTGGAGAATACTTATACGAAAGCAGCAGGAGAAAACATGGTAAATGTTATCTTAGTGGATTTTAGGGGATTTGATACACTCTTTGAAATTACAGTATTAGCAATTGCTGCTATTGGTATTTATTCGATGATAACTTTGAGAATGGGAGGAAAGAAAAATGAAAATAAATAATTTAGTTTTACAAACCATTACAAAAGTCATTGTCTTTTTGATACTTCTGTATGCAGTTGATCTCTTTTTTTCTGGTCACTATACACCAGGCGGAGGCTTTATCGGCGGATTAATGGCAAGTGGAGCAATAGTTCTATTGCTGATAGCTTATGATTTAAAATTAGTAAAAAAAATCTTTCCTGTTAATTTTATCTATGTTACTGCAATAGGCTTGCTGATAAGCACTTTAACAGGAATGATTGCCGTATTAGATGGGAAACCATTTTTAACGCATTTTTTTAATAAACATGCGCACTTGCCTTTATTAGGAGAAACGTCCCTTCACACTGCTGCACTGTTTGATCTCGGGGTTTTCCTAGTAGTAGTGGGAGTTACAATGACCATTATTCAAACGATTGGAGAGGATGACTAATGGAATTCTTAATGGCATTCATTATCGGCATTTTATTTATGTGTGCGACGTATTTAATACTTTCTAAGAGTCTATTGCGCATTATTATTGGAACTGGCCTTCTTAGCCATGGGGTTCACTTATTAATATTAACGATGGGTGGTTTAAAGAAAGGTGCTGCTCCTCTCTTAGGTCAGCATGCTGACAGTTATTCTGACCCGTTACCCCAAGCATTAATATTAACTGCGATTGTTATTAGCTTTGGTGTCACTTCCTTCTTATTAGTACTTGCCTACAGAACTTATCAAGAATTAGGGACAGATAATCTGGAGAAATTGAGAGGGAAAAAGCATGAGTAATTTAATTCTATTTCCAATTTTAATTCCTTTACTCACAGGAATCATGTTGATTTTCTTTTATAAGAAGACCATCTTACAACGGATTATTTCCCTATTGAGCACTAGTGTTTCGATTATTATTGTGCTATTTATGATAGTTAAAATCAAAAACGAGGGAATTCAAACAGTAAATTTGAGTAATTGGGATGCACCGTTTGGGATAACGATTGTATCAGATATGGTATCAGCACTTCTTGTGTTAACAACAAATATAATCGCCTTTTGTTGTATCCTCTACTCCTTTAAGGGAATCGATAGAGAAAGGGAAAATTACTTTTATTACGCGATGATTCAATTTCTCTTAGTTGGTGTTATTGGTGCGTTTTCAACTGGCGATATCTTTAACTTGTTTGTATTCTTTGAAGTAATGTTAATGGCTTCCTATGTACTACTTGTTCTTGGAAATACAAAAATTCAATTAAGAGAAACAGTAAAATACATTATTGTAAATGTTGTCGCTTCCGCACTCTTCGTTATTGCCGTTGCCTATATTTATTCTGTTGTTGGAACTTTAAATATGGCGTCTATTTCAGAACGAATCAGTGAAGTGGATGGATCAGGCATATTAACGGTCATAGCTGTCCTGTTCTTAATCGTTTTTGGATTAAAAGGGGCTCTCTTCCCGTTATTTTTCTGGCTTCCAGGATCTTATTATGCCGCTCCAATACCGATACTTGCATTATTTGGAGCCCTATTAACAAAAGTTGGAGTTTATTCGATTGCCCGGACGTACTCCCTCTTCTTCTATGAAGATTCTTATGTCTTTACATTATTAGGTGCCCTTTCTCTACTAACCATTATTTTAGGAGCAATTGGAGCAATTGCCTATAATGATGTCAAAAAAATTATTATCTATAATATCGTTACGGCAATTGGGGTTATCTTGTATGGATTCTCTATTTTTAATAGTACTTCCTTAAATGGATCGATTTTCTACCTTTTACATGACATGGTTATTAAAGGAGCACTGTTTCTATTAATCGGAATCATGATTTCTATTACTGGAACTAGTAATTTAAAATATATGAGTGGCTTAATGAAAAAATATCCTCTACTTACTTGGACTTTCTTTCTTGCAGCACTTGGACTTGCAGGTATTCCGCCATTAAGTGGCTTTATTGGTAAATTACTAATTATCCAGGGAGCGTTTGAAGAAAGTAATTATATTGGAAGTTTTATTGTTGTGCTATCGAGTCTCCTCGTTCTACTATCTGTTATCAAGATATTTGTTAAAGCTTTTTGGGGAGAAGAATTAGATAATATTACTAGAAAGCCTATAAAAACACTTTTACTGCCCGGATGTTTACTAGTCCTTCTTTCTTGTCTAATCGGAATTGGTGCAGAGGTGATTTCACCATATATTTCTCTCGCTGTTGAAAGTTTATTGCAGCCGGAAAACTATATAAATGCCGTATTAAAGGAGTGATGACAATGGCATTTCAATTATTATTAAATTTTGTAATCAGTTTTATTTGGATGTTTCTGAAAGGCTCCTTCGCTCCAGATACGTTTCTAATCGGCTTTATTATCGGATTGATTCTCATTTTTATTACAAGAAGATTTTTCTCCGATAAGTTTTATTTATATCGAGTTGTTTCTATATTAAAGCTTTTAGGTATTTTTCTAAGAGAATTAGTACTTTCTAATATTGCCGTGTTAAAAATTATTCTTCGACCAAGGTTAAAAGTAACGCCGGGTATTTTTGCCCTCGAAACGGATTTAAGGAAAGACTGGGAAATAACGCTACTTTGTAACCTTATCACCCTGACACCTGGAACCCTTGTTGTAGATATTTCAGAAGATAATAAAATCCTATATATTCATGCAATCGATATTAGCGATAAAGAGGCCGCTATCAGCAGTATCAAAAATAGCTTTGAAAAAGCCATACAAGAGGTGAGTATTTGATGTTCCAGACGATTATGCATATATCTTTATTTATTGTTTCTACCTCGACGATTTTATTTATTTATCGAGTTGTAAAGGGACCTTCTACTCCCGATAGAGTAGTCGCTTTAGATGCCATCGGAATCAACCTTGTTGCGATTACTGCTATTTTATCAGTGGTGTTAAAAACATCAGCCTTTTTGGAAGTTATTCTTCTCATTGGTATTTTAGCCTTTATTGGTACGGTAGCTTTCTCGAAGTATCTGGAGAAAGGAGTAATAATCGAAAATGACCGCGACAATCATTAGCATTATCATAGCTATTCTTATTCTCTTAGGAGCCTTATTAAGTCTGGTTGCAAGCATTGGCGTATTACGACTACCAGATGTGTACACAAGAAGTCACGCAGCATCTAAATCTGCGACACTAGGGGTCATGTTTATCCTTCTTGGTGCTTGTCTCTACTTTTTCCAGTCGGAACAAATTTTCAATTCCCGTTTAATTCTTGCCATCGCCTTTATTTTCTTAACATCTCCAGTTGCGGGACAACTTATTATTCGCTCTGCTTATAACAGAAAAATACCAATGGCAGATGAAGCGATAAGAGATGATTTAAAAGAAGCGAGAAACGCTGCTGCGAAAAGCAAATAAGCCCATCATTTGCCTGCGGAACCAATGTTTTTAGCAGGATAAGCTATCGATCATAAGCAAATAATATTCCTGTCCTGTCATTGGACTAATACAGAACAGGAGTACAATAATATGAAAAATATACGTGAAGGATTAATCCCCACTGTTCTTGGAACAGCCGTTACAACTGCTGGCATTGCCATGAAAAAAAATCGTAAAATCGATTCCATGATTTCCAATACAGTCTTTGGATTTGGACTAGCACATGTAGTCTTAGGAACAATTGATTTAATCGAACACCGTAGTAAGTTTTAAGAAAAAATAAAACATCTTAAAGTTATGCATACATTAAAGACTTGAAATCGAAACAGGCTATTTTTTCCTGATGTGATTTCAAGTCTTTTCTTATTCATAAATTACCTTTATAAGGAATAGAATAAAAGAAGCAAAATTATGCATGAAAGGAATGGCTACTATGTACCACGCTCGATATTATCATCGTAAAATCCCTACTTTAGCAGCATTCCACCCATATCTTCATTACCCTCTCTATTTTCGAGAACTCCCAGAAGCGAATCCTTCTAAACTCATCAATTCTGCTAAGGATACCCTAACTTTATTGCCTGATGTGGAGACCTGTTTAAAAAAATTAGCTAACTCTCCTGACTTTTCCAAGAATCTCATGAATGCCGCTCAATTATCTAAAACGGTAACAGTGGAGCAATTAATAAAATCAATTGGCGTAAAAGAATCCCCTACAATAGCTTATAATCCTGATGGGATCACATTAAATTTCGACCATAAAAATAAGCCACCCTATTGCTGCTTCTTATCTGTTCAATTGAGATGGCGTTAGCATTTTTTTAGTTGTTCATAATAGATTATTTCAGGCTGTATAACGTACTGCCTGAAATAATCCGATAAAGAATAAGTGAACTTTATTTTTCTAAAACGCTTTTTGTTATGATTGATTATACCTGTTCAATCATTGCTATATAAGCTATTCTTCTATCCAGTTGATGGATTTTTTAGTAATAAGGATACGGTCCATATGGTCCCGAAGCAAACGGAGCTGGACCAAACGGAACAGGGCCATATGGGACAGGACCAAAAAACGGTCTTGGTCTAACTAAAGCCCCGCCTATTACTCCTCCTAATAAACCACCCACGAAGGGTGCTGCAAACCAGGCTCTTGAATCTTGCTGTGGATATTGATACTGATAAGGGTATCCATACATTCTTCAACATTACCTCCACTCTCATTTTAGACTTATTTCTCTTCTCTATTTTCTATGCGAATGTCCCCCTTTTGGACTGGGCTATCGCCTTATATCGCTAAATTTCTAGAAATAAATGCTTTTTTTGTTAATAAAAAAAGTACAGGATAGGCATAGGTAATTCCATTAATTTATTCACGCTTAGGTCATTGCTTGTCTATACTATATGGAATAGATGTCGCAGGAGGAATGGTAAAGAAAATGAATTCACTTTTTGATTTCACGAATAAGACGGCAATTATCTCAGGGGGAAGTCGAGGGTTAGGAGAACAAATGGCCAAAACGCTGGGTGAAGCTGGGGCTAACATTGTCATTTGTTCCAGAAACTTAGAACAGTGTACAAAAACTGCTGCTAAATTACAAGATAAAGGAATAAAGGTATTAGCCCTTCCATGCGATGTATCCAAAAAAGAGGATATAGACAATGTTATTAGCCAAACAATCGCCAAATTCCAAACTATAGATATCTTAATTAATAACAGCGGTACTTCCTGGATGGCACCTTTTCTTGATTATCCCGAAGAGAAATGGGATAAAGTACTTGATGTTAATCTCAAAGGATCTTTTTTATTTTCACAGGCAGCTGCTAAAAAAATGGCAGAACAAAAAAAGGGCAAAATAATTAATGTTTCTTCTGTTACCGCATTTAACGGAACTCCGCCGCACTTATTAGATGCAATTGCTTATAACACGAGTAAAGGCGCACTCATTACATTAACCAAAGAATTAGCTATTAAGTTAGCCCGTTATAATATCCAAGTAAATGCGATTGCGCCAGGTTTTTTCCCGACAAGTATTACGACTAAATTAGAAGATAGTAAAAACCTAATTACTGCTGGAATTCCAGCAAGGCGCTTAGGGGAATTAAGTGATTTAGATGGAATTATTCTGCTCTTAGCTGGAGAATCTTCCAATTATATCACAGGACAAACAATTGCCATTGATGGTGGACTTTCCTCTAGTTTATAAAAAAGGGAGTCTAGAAATAAGCTTTAGGATGTTCACTAAAAAAGAAAAGAAAGAGGGATAGGAAAATGGCACACGTTACAATCGATTTTTATGAGTTATTAAAGAAAGGCGGCACTTTATTACAATATCGGTTAAATAACCGTATTAAGAACAGTTTAAATCAAATGTCCATTATTAATTTCACAACTTCAAAAATGAATCCATTAACAAACAAATTAGATCAAATTCAAACTTATACAGAGCAATTAAGTAATTATATGAATCTACCTACTAAAACAGACCTTGCAAACGCAACCCAGTTAATTCTTCAATCAGAAGAAAAAATCGATAATCTTGATGATCAGTTATTTGAATTAACGACAATGATGAAAGAAGTCAAACAACTAATTGAACAATTAAGCATGAATCCTTCTGATGATTACTCCAATCAATTGACAAATATCATCACGGAGCAAGAACAGCGTATTTACACACTTCAAAATGAATTAGTGCAAGCAAAACAACAATTGGATTCACAAAAAGACGAACTCAGCTTTTCTACTATTTCCAATCAGGCGATATAATATGGCAAAAAAAAGTCTAGCTAAATTTATTCATACCTTATCGTACGATCCTGCCGTTGGACAATCAGAAAAATATGCCATTTGGAAAAAAAACAAAGCAACTTTATGGTATTACCCTTCTAAAGAAAGAAAATATAAAGAATCGATTTTTCTTGTTTATTCAATCGTGAATAAACCATATATTCTTGACTTAGGTCCCTCCATGAGTTTAATTGAGGCATTTAATAACGCAGGGTATGATACGTATTTAATTGATTTTGGGATTCCTGCATACGAGGATCGTCATTTAACCATTGATGATTATATAGCAAAGTATATTCAACCAGGTTTTAAACGAGCGATGCGACATGCTAACTCCGATTCCTTTACTGTCATTGGTTTTTGTTTAGGAGGAACACTTGCCAGCATATTTGCAGCATTAGATAATCGTTATATTAAAAATTTAATTCTTGCGGTGTCTCCAATTAACTTTTCCGATTTTCCGGACTATGATAAGTGGCTGAATGCTCTTCGCGAAAATGAACTGCACCTTGAGGAATTAATCGATAAAATGGGCATTGTACCTCCTGAATCGGTTAAATATGGAACTAGGTTACTTGTTGCTCCTCTTTCCTTCAGCCATTATTTAGCACTTTTAAATCGTTCTGGCGAAGAAACATACTCGGAAAAATGGGCACGAATGAACAAATGGACACTCGATCATATCCCTGTAGCTGGGGCAACGTTTAAACAACTTATGAATGACTTTGTCAGGGACAATAAGATGATTGAGGGTGGTTTAACAATCAATGGAGAAGAGGTTGATTTGTCTAACATTCACTCTAATTTACTTGTATTTTCCACCAAGAATGATCCTCTTGTTCCAAGTTCTCTCTGCGAACCAATTATGGATCTTGTTTCAAGTCAAGATAAATCCTTTGTTTTATTTGATGGCGGGCATGCTGGTCTCGTTGCGAGTACTCATATGCCAGAACCAATGGAAAAGTGGCTGCAAGCACATAGTACCCCCCTATAAAAAACCAGACCCCATCAATCGATAAAATGGGGTCTGGTGATTTCTTCTATAGATCTACGTATTTTCTATTTTATATTTTCAAATCTTTCTACAAACAATGCTAATGTTCTAGTCATAGCGCCTGTTCCACCTGGCTGACCTAAATCAGTAGCCTTACTTTGTGTAGATGTTCCAGCAATATCTAAATGAACCCATGGCGTTTCCTCTGCAAATTCGCCGATAAAGGCACCACCCATGATTGCATGACCAGCGGCACCTGGTGAATTATTTAAATCTGCAATCGGACTATTGCGCACTAATTTCTTATGACTCTCAAAAATAGGCAGTCTCCACATTTGTTCCCCTGCTTCATAGGAAGCTTCTAACACCTGTTCAAATAAAGATTCATTATTCGTCATTGCACCTGTCGTTTCCATTCCTAAAGCGGTAATTACTCCACCTGTAAGGGTTGCGACATCTACAAGGTAGTCAGCGCCATGATGTTTTGCGTAAGTTACTGCATCTGCTAAAACTAAGCGACCTTCTGCATCTGTATTTAATACCTCAATTGTTTTTCCACTCATCGATGTGATAACATCATCTGGTTTAAACGCATTACCACTTATCATATTATCAGTAGATGGAATAACTGCAACGACATTTTGTTCTGGTCTCAATTCTCCAATAATCTCCATTGCTCCAAGAACTGCTGCTGCACCGCCCATATCCGTTTTCATACCGACAATACCAGTTTTTGTCTTAATAGAATAACCACCTGTATCAAAGGTAATCCCTTTTCCTACTAAGCCGATGACATCTTCCCAGTTATCTTTTCCCTGGTATTTCAGCACAATCATTTTAGGAGGCTCTGTCGAACCTTGGTTCACAGCAAGCAATGCACCCATACCAAGCTTTAGCATATCTTCTCTCTCTAATATTTCTGCCTCAAAGCCATATTTTCCCGCTAATTCTAGTGCATAATTAGCTAAATCTGCTGCTTTTAACATATTCCCTGGCAGGTTAACTAGCGTACGCGCAGAGTTTGTTGCCTGACCATATACATACCCTACTTTTAGCGCTGACATAACTTCCTCTTCCTCTACATGACTATAAACAGTAATTTCTGTAATCTTTTTTTCTGGTTCATTTGATTTTTGTTTATAACCTGAAAACTCATAGGTAGCAAGACCAAACGCTTCACTGCTTGCATGAGCAACATCTTGTGCATCATTTTCCTCTGATACAAAGGAATCCAAGTATATAGCTGTTTCCACCCATTTTTCACTAGTAATGCGTTTAAAGGTTGCTCCAAAAATTGCTTTTAGCTCATCAAAGGTCAGTTCTTTCTCTTTTCCTAATCCAACAAAAATAATTCGTTTTGCTCCAATTTTTCCAAAAGTATGTATAACCGTAATGGCCTTTTTCTTTGCTGAAATATCCCCATCTTTTACTAAACTAGTTAATTCTCCTTCAAACTGTTCGTCTAGTAATTGCAGCTTACCTTCTAATTTAATAGACTTATCAAATAATCCAATAATAATATTTTCATGATTATTTTGAAAATCCCATTCTTTCTGATATGAAAACATAATTAATTCCTCCATTCTATTTCTTCTTCTATTATAACGAATTTATTTATCATTTCGTATATCTAATTAAATTTACATCATCCATTTCTAAATGATAATGCTGCATTCCTAAAGATTAGCTCCAGCTGAATGATTTATTTTGAAAATCAACTTTCTTATAAAAGGTACCAAAATGTAAAAAGATTTTTCGAATTTAAGTAGAAAGCACAATATTTGGTTATGTTATAATAAGATAAGTGGAAAAGCAAAGAGAGCATTGAAAATTGCTCTCAACCATTTAAAAATGAATCGCATTTTTGTTTTTCCATGGCTTTGAAAGCAAATAATACAGAATGAAATTCATTTTAACCCTATATCTAGCTCCACTGTCTACCTCCTTATTTCCATTAATTCTCCTTATATGAAAGATTAATAATGAGTTAAATAAGGTATACATACTAAAAGTACATATTTTTCACAGAATGATGAGGTGTTTTTATGGAACTACTAGCTAACTTTCCTTTACTTGCGAGTTTGGCTGCAATCTTTTTTGCGCAATTTGTCAAAGTGCCAATCACTTTTTTTGTTACGAAAAAAATTGACTGGTCTTTGTTAACTAGTACAGGAGGAATGCCAAGTTCTCACTCAGCAGCTGTAACTGCTCTTTCTACTGGTGTGGCTCTGCAAACAGGCTTTGATTCACCGATCTTTGCAGTTGCTGCTATTTTTGCAATAATCACCATGTTTGATGCTACAGGCGTTAGAAGACAGGCAGGAGAACAAGCAATTGTTTTAAATCGCTTAGTAAACGATTTTAATAAGTTCTTAAATGAAGCAAAAGGATGGCAAAACAAACCGGAGCAGGAAAAAAGAAAAGAATTAAAAGAATTGTTAGGACATAAACCGATAGAAGTATTTTTTGGTGGACTAACCGGAATTCTATTGACGCTTGTTTTACATATGCTAATTTATTAACCTTGACTTTATAAATACAAATAAATACTGCTTAAGATATTATATTCTAAAGCAGTTTTCGGACTGTCGACAACATAAAACTGCTTAAGCTATTCTAAAGCAGTTTTATTTATTCTAAAAAAGAAGGATATCCTAAAAATCAACTAACATTTTTTTGTTAGGACCTTGATTTTAGGATATCCTTTTTACTTGTTAATTAGTATGTAATTATTTATTTTCTGCTTTTGTATACTGTTGACGGAATACTTGCATAGATTCTTCTTCATTTAATGCACTTAACGTTTCTTCTGTTAGTTTGCCTTTACCCATTTCCACTATGTATACATCTATTGTTTTCTTGCCCCATTGACTATATACATCTTGTACGGTTTCATAGTATAAATCTAATCTATTGCCATTAATCGCTGAACCAGTATCTGCCACAACCCCAAATCCATAATCAGGGATAAAAAGAATAGTTCCAATTGGAAATACACTAGTATCAGCAGCTATGGTACTATATAAATCTCTTTTTACTTTTACACCTGAATAGGTAATACCGAATTGTGGATGCCCTGGGTTCTTGCCAGTTGACTCATATCCAGCGGTATAGCCTGTTGCTATCACCCGTTTTGTCGGATATTGTGACCAATCCTTCATATTTTCTAGCAAAGGGGGTTTACCTGCAACCTCTTTACTGGATGAAATTTGTGTTTTTTCCGCCAATGCTTTTTTAAAGCTTTTTAATGCTACACTCATTTGTTTTATTGTATGATCAATATGACCGGTATCTTTACTTACCTGAGATTGTTCGTTAGTACTAATATTTATCGAACTCGCCTTAACACCTGAAATCGATTGGAACGTGGTTAGTAGTGCTGCCATTAAAAGTAGAACCATTCCTACTCTTCTAAAAAACTTTTTATAATAATTCATATTTTTCACTCCTCTCAAAACTATTCATTTCCCATATTCAAAGAATTTATTCATAAAAAGGTTAAAAGCAGAACTTTCCCCCTAGTAAAATACCAAAAAAATACAAAAAAACATCGATTAGAAGCTTCTAATCGATAATTTCTACATTATTTTCCGAATTATTCTATTACCAATAAAAGTTAAAAGTTGGAAATTCTTTATTTTATAAAATTTATGAGTAGGATGGTGGTCCTAGATAGCTTTCAAAATTGGAAGATTAAAAAAGTGAGAAATCATAATCATTATGATATGATAGCTTGTAGAACTGATCTTTATTAGGAGGGTTTAGGAAAATTGGAAGAAAATCAAACCATTTATGATATTACTGTTATCGGTGGTGGACCTGTAGGCATGTTCACTGCTTTTTATGGAGGGATGAGACAAGCAACCGTTAAAATCATCGAGAGTCTCCCTACCCTTGGCGGTCAGCTTACAGCACTTTATCCCGAAAAATATATATATGACATTGCTGGATTTCCAAAAATTCGTGCTCAAGAGTTAGTCGATAATTTAGAAGAGCAAATGAAAAAATTTGAACAGTCTATCGTACTAGAACAAGCTGTTCAAACAGTGGAGAAACAAGGTGACGGTATATTTAAAATTACTACCGATAAAGAAGTCCATTACTCCAAAACAATTATTATTACAGCTGGAAACGGAGCTTTCCAACCTCGTAAATTAGAGTTGGAACAAGCGAAAGAATATGAAGGAAAAAATCTTCATTACTTTATCAATGACTTAAATCAGTTTGCAGGGAAAAAGGTAATGGTGTTTGGTGGTGGAGATTCTGCTGTTGACTGGGCATTAATGCTAGAGCCTATTGCGGATACTGTTTATTTAGCACATAGACGTGATAAATTCCGTGCACATGAGCATAGTGTAGAAAACCTTAAAAATTCAAAAGTAAACATCAAAACTCCTTATATTCCTTCAGAGTTAGTAGGAGATGAGGAAATCAAACAAGTGATTCTTGAAAATGTAACAACACAAGAAAAAGAAATTATTGATGTAGATGCAGTTATTGTAAACTATGGATTTGTTTCTTCTTTAGGCCCAATTAAAGAATGGGGCTTTGAGATTCAAAAGAACTCTATTGTTGTTAACAGCAAAATGGAGACAAATATTCCAGGTATCTATGCAGCTGGAGACATATGCACATATGATGGAAAAGTGAAATTAATAGCTACAGGTTTTGGCGAAGCGCCTACAGCAGTCAATAATGCTAAAACATATATGGATCCAAAAGCTCGAGTACAGCCTCTTCACAGTACTTCTTTGTTTAAATAACCTTTTCTAAAGACTAATGATAATCAGTTGTTTTCTCTCAATGGTTTGGAAAACAACTGATTACATTCAGTCTTTTTTATTAAATAAAAAAACCGCTGTGTCATGAAGACCAAAAGGTGTTCATGACACAGCGGTGTTCAACTTTTAAAGCTTTGTTCTTAACACTCTTCTGGTGTTCCAGCCACTTTCGCTGTACGGAAAGAAGACCCGCAGCCACAAGATGCAATCGCATTAGGATTGTCGATGGTGAATCCGCCGCCCATTAGGGATTGCTTGTAATCAATTTTTGTTCCTTTTAAAATAGGGCCATCGTTTTGATCAACTAACACACGAATGCCATATTGCTCAAAAAGTTGGTCATTTTCTTCTTTATCCGGTGAGAAACCCATTCCATAAGATAAACCACTGCAGCCTCCACCTTTTACTGCTACTCTTAAGTAGGAACCTTCTTCATCGTTCGCCTTCATCATTTCTTTTATTTGAAGAGCAGCGGCTTCTGTTATGTGTACAATTTCTTCTGTCACTGTTCATTCTCCTTTCGTCCTGTTATTACTTCTTATTATATTATATACCGCTAATCAAAACTACTCAACTGAAGGGACCTGTGTAAAACATGGTAACAAAACAGGTCTATGTGATAATCTGCACGAACATTTTTCAAGTATTTTCGATTAAAACATTATTATCGTTTACTGTTCCCACTTTGAAGAAATCCCTTAATATAATATAGACTTTTCACCTATCTGTAAAATTTTTATAGGGAATATTACTCACGATAAGGTATAATAAAATATATAAATATCTAGCCTTTTTACCTAACAACAAAGGGAGTGAGAAATGTGAACAAAATCGAACCGTTATTTGATAAGCAATGTACCTGTTTGCTTTGTCACACTAAATTTACAACAAAAAAATTACGTTCAAGATTTGTCAAATTGAAAAATTTAGATACAGATTTCTTTCCTGTCTATGCTGAGCATAATCCACTCCTTTATTACATAAATGTCTGTCCTGCTTGCGGGTTTTCTTTTAGTGATGATACAGTTTCTTATTTTTCTCCAGAAAGTAAAAGGATACTAATCGAAAAAGTATGTTCCCAATGGATTCCACATTCCTTTGGAAAAGAACGTAACATAGAGGATAGTATTAAAACATATAAATTAGCTGCTTATTGTGCTTCTTTACGGAAGGATAAGCATATTACCCTTGCAGGACTCCACCTGCGGATTGCATGGCATTATCGTATGTTAAATAATCATAAACAAGAGAGGCGTTTTATATCCCTTGCATTATCAGAATATGAAACTTCCTATTCTGTTGGTGACTATCAGGGAACTCCTGTTTCAGAATTAAGAACCATTTATTTAATAGCAGACCTTTCCAAGCGGACAGATAATCTAGAAAAAGCTACAAAATATTATTCGAAAGTAATCGAGCAGCAGAGTAGGACAGTGGAAACACAAATTGTCAAGCTGGCAAAAGAAAGCTGGCAGGAAATAAGAGACAGGCAAAAAACCTTCATCTAAAAACCGCTTATATCAGTGAATTAATTTTAAACACACTGATATAAGCGGTTTTATGTTGGATTTGCCTTCAAATATTGATAGATATTCTCAACAAGCTCGTTTACATCTTTCCCTTTGACTACTTCACCATCTACTAACGCAAATAACGAATCGCCACATTGCCCACAATAACTTAAACACCCATAGTCAATCACATCTAAAGAATCATCCTGTTCAAGACATTCTTTCGCTTCATATGCGCCTGATGCTAGGTTACTCGCACAAAATTCAATTAGCGGTTTAAACAAACATCTCACCTCCCTCTGAATTATACAGGTTTTTCTTAGTGTTGAACGCAAAAATTGTCTGATTTCATACTTCCTTTCTTAATCTGTAAGGGGAAAAGTCATTTTCCTTCTATAATGAAGAATAAACAGTCCTAACCTTTTAATATACTCTAAAAGGAGCAGATCTAAAATTACGAACTAATTTTTAAAGAATAGATTTTCTCATGAGCACACTAAGGGGGAAAAAATGAAAAAATTAATAATATTAGGCGGCGGTTATGGTGGTATGCGTGTTTTATCCTCTATCATACCTCATTTACCATATAATTTTATGGTCATATTAATAGATAAAGTCCCATTTCATTTTCTAAAGACAGAATATTATGCTCTTGCAGCTGGTACTGTACTGGATAAAACCCTACAAATTCCTTTTCCTAAACACCCTCAAGTAAGCATTATACAAGCAGAAGTGGAAAAAATTGATTTGGAAAACAATAAAGTTTGGTTAGCGGGAAGAAATCCGATCGATTATGATGATTTGATTATTGGACTTGGCTGTGAGGATAATTATCACCAAGTCGAGGGCGCTAAAGACAACACTCATAGTATTCAATCCATCAATAAATCCAAACGAACACATAAGCAGCTCCATAGCTTGTCTCAGGGGGCAAAGGTAGCAATTATCGGCGGCGGCTTAAGCGGCGTTGAGTTAGCAGCTGAATTAGCTGAAAGTAGCAGCCTGCAAATCACACTTTTGGATCGTGGAAATACCATATTATCTTCTTATCCTAAAAAAGTAAGAAACTATGTAGAACGATGGTTTACAGATAGAAAGGTTAATCTTATCAAAAATAGCAATATTACTTGTATAAAAAAAAATACAGTTTATAATCATGGAATCCCACAGCATTATGACTGTATTGTTTGGACAGCTGGGATTCACCCAAATAAAGTTGTACGGGAACTTGACGTGGAAAAAGATAAGAAAGGACGCATTCTCTTATCCAAGCATCACCACCTTCCTAATAATGAGCATGTTTTCGTAGTTGGTGATTGCGCAAGCCTTCCTCATCCTCCCAGTGCACAGCTTGCAGAAGGACAGGCAGAACAAATTGCTTTTGTTTTAATTTCTCGTTGGCAAGGGAAAGTACTACCTGATTATATGCCGCCAATCAAGCTAAAAGGGGTCCTTGGGTCATTAGGAAAAAAAGCCGGTTTCGGACTTATTGCCAAAACCGCTTTAACAGGAAGAATTCCACGCTTAATTAAACATGGAGTGCTATGGAAAGATAAAAATAATAAAAATAAAATTAACGACTAGTAAAAGAATGGGAGTGTGTCACACTTATTCCAGCTTAAGATAACGCTGGAACAAGAAAATACCAATAATATTCCCTATCGATTTTAATCGATAATAAGAGTTATAGTTATCCTTCTAGACTGAATATACTTCCTATTGTATCGATAGCCATGTGTATTCAGTCTACTCCATTATTTCTGAAAAAACGGATACAATTTTAACCATTAAGCACTAGTATATCCGTATTTCTCAAATTCTGCATAAATTTTCTTCAACTTCGGATTACCTTCGCCTACAATCTCTCCCTCAATTACTACTACTGGATAGAATAAATCTTCCTCTATAATTTTCTGACAGAATTTATTTTTATCTTCCGTATAATTGGCTTGAAAAATATCATAATATTTAATCTGAAAAGTTTGCTCTGGAAATTTTCTACTTAATGCAGCCTGGAGCCATTCATATGTGTCCTTAGAAGATGGCAGGTTAACACAGCTTGCACAAATTTGTTCTGCTCCATAAATACTTACTTCAATTTCCTTTTTCAAATAAACTCTCCTCCATGGGATAGACAAGCTTGCCTATCCATTATTTTTCCGGTATTATAGGGTTTTGTTATATATCCAATTTTTTGTTTATTTAATTCGTGTTTCTTGATTATAGATTTTTCATCCTAATGTGATTATAATAAATAATAGGAAAGGAGTCGATATGTATGCAAGAAGTTGAAATGAAAGAACAAGTCCAAGAAGTACTAGATAAATTACGTCCATTCCTTTTAAGAGATGGTGGAGACTGTGAATTAGTGGATGTAGAGGATGGCATTGTAAAACTACGCTTATTAGGTGCTTGCGGAAGCTGTCCAAGTTCTACTATTACTTTAAAGGCTGGTATTGAACGTGCTTTATTAGAGGAAGTACCAGGCGTTTATGAAGTAGAACAAGTATTTTAATTTTTGATGAGAAAATGCAGAAAGAGGATGCAATTGCATCCTCTTTCTTTTTTATTTAACTTCTGTTGCAAGTACTCCGGAGCAAGTACTGCCTTTCTTGTCTATTTCCAATGGGAGGAAACGCATATCAGGTAATTTCGGCGCTAATCCATCTATTAACGTATTCATTTTCCCTGGTTCTACAAAACACAATACTGTCGGTCCCGCTCCACTTAAAGCCACCCCATAAGCACCTAGCTCGCAGGCATGTTCTTCCATTAGCTCTAAGTGCGGTACTAACTCTTTCCGATATGGCTGATGATACTTGTCCTTTTTCATCATTTTTCCAGCAAGTTTCCTATTACCTGTAAGCAGTGCCGCAACTAATAGATTAGATACTGCACCTGCTGAAACAGCTTCAGCGAAAGAAAGAGTGTCCGGTAAAACTCCTCGTGAAGACTTTGTTAATAGCTCTTCTGCTGGAATCACAGCTAGTACTTCCAAATCTACCGAATGAATGATTTCTGCATCTACTTCTTCTCCTAATTGACAGCCAACAACTAAGCCGCCGAAAATACTCGCTCCAACATTATCTGGATGCCCCTCCATTTTGGAGGCAATTGCAAATTTCTGTTGTTTAGTCAATTGTAAATTACCAACTTGATCTGCTAGTTCAATTCCTGCCACAATAGCGGAAGCACTAGATCCAAGTCCTCTTGCTAAAGGAATATTACTATTCACTTTTATTTGACAAGGAGGAAGAATAGTATGAAATGATTTCGCCACCTCGATCGCTGTTTTAATAATGAAATTACTTTCATCACTTGGAAATTCCTTCAATTCATCTGTTAACGGAATAACCTCCCAACAGTCACTTTGAACAACTTCCAATGTTAAATATAAGTTTAACGCTAGTCCAATACTGTCAAAGCCTGGCCCGAGATTAGCAGTACTCGCTGGGACTTTAATTAGCAGCATCTCTCCTTCGTTCATATATGAACGACTCCCTTAATGTGATTAGCTACTGCTTTTTCATCATTAGGTAATACTACTGGCTTAATTGGACTTACATCGATTGCTGTATTCGGATCTTTCAAGCCATTTCCTGTAAGGATCGCTACTATTCTACTTCCTTTAGGAATTTTCCCATTTTGAATATGCTTATAAACACCTGCAATCGATGCACAAGAACCTGGCTCAGCAAATACCCCTTCTTTTGCAGCAATCGTACGATATGCAGCAATAATCTCTTCATCTGTTACTTCATCAATAATTCCCTTGGACTCTTCTTGTGCTTGAACAGCCAGCTTCCAGCTAGCAGGGTTACCAATTCGAATGGCTGTAGCAATTGTTTCTGGATTTTCAAATACGCGATTATGAACAATCGCTGCTGCTCCAGCCGCTTCAAAGCCGTGGATTTTCGGCAGTCCTGTTTGCTTTATTTCGTGGTATTCTTTAAATCCTTTCCAATAAGCACTAATATTTCCAGCATTACCAACAGGAATTGCCAATATATCTGGCGCTCCTCCTAATTGGTCACAGACTTCAAAAGCAGCTGTTTTTTGTCCTTCTAAACGATACGGATTCACTGAATTAACAAGTGCAACTGGTTCTGTTTCACTAATTTTGCGTACCATCTGTAATGCTTGATCGAAATTCCCTTCAATCGCAATAATCTCAGCACCATACATAACAGCTTGTGCTAATTTTCCCATCGCGATTTTTCCTTCTGGTATAACGACAATACAGCGCATCCCTGCACGTGTAGCATAGGCAGCTGCTGCAGCTGACGTATTTCCCGTAGAAGCGCAGATAACGGTTGAGTTTCCTTCTTCCTTTGCTTTAGCTACAGCCATGACCATTCCTCTATCTTTAAAGGAGCCAGTTGGATTAGTTCCTTCCGTTTTGACAAATAGCTCTACGCCCCATTCCTCAGACAACTTTTCCAGCTTAATTAAAGGTGTGTTTCCTTCATTCAGTGTTAACATTGGTGTCGATTCATTTATTGGTAAATACTCTTTATATTCTTCTAAGAGACCCTTCCATCTCATTACTTTGTTCCTCCTTCAACTCGATAAGAACTTTTAACTGTTCGAACAGATGATAAGTCCCTTAATTCTAATAAAATATTCTCATAGTTTAATAAAGACGCATGGTGTGTTACTAAGACTATTTCTGCCAACCCTTTTTCCTTCACTGGTAACTGGAGGATCTTCTCAAAGCTGACTCCATGCTGGGAGAAGATAGATGTAATTTCCGCAAATACTCCAACCTCATCCACTACTTGCAGTCGTAAGAAATATTTAGAAAACATTTCGTCTGGCTCTTTTAGCTTCTTTTTAAATTGTGGAGCGATTGCACCTTTTCCATTAACGCCCAAGCGCATATTTTTCAAAACATTCACTAGATCCGATACAACGGCTGTTGCAGTTGGTAAGCTTCCGGCACCAGGTCCATAAAACATCGTTTCTCCAACCGCTTCTCCATATACATAAACAGCATTATACTCATTATTAACGGCTGCCAATGGATGGCTGTCGACAATAAAAGTAGGCTGGACACTAACTTCTACTTTTTCTTCCTGTCTTTGAGCAATACCAATGAGTTTCATTGTATATCCTAACTGCTTTCCATACTGTATATCGTCATCTGTTACATTCGTTATGCCTTGTACCTTTACATCTTCCAAGCCAATATTCATCGAAAAGCCTAAAGTTGCTAAAATAGTCATTTTTCTTGCTGCATCCAGCCCTTCGACATCAGAGGTAGGATCACTTTCCGCAAAACCTAATGCTTGCGCTTCTAAAAGAACATCCTCATACGGTCTTTGCTGTTGACTCATCTTCGTTAAAATAAAATTAGTTGTTCCGTTCACAATTCCCATTAATTTAATGATACGGTCAGAAGCTAACCCATCTACTAAACCTCTTAGAATAGGAATTCCACCAGCAACACTTGCCTCATAAAATAAATCACAATTATTTTGGGAAGCTGCTTGCAGTAGCTCTGCTCCATGTACTGCCATTAAATCCTTGTTAGCCGTTACTACTTGTTTTTTATTTTTTAAGGCTTTTAGCAGGATGTTCCTTGTCTCTTCAATCCCACCCATTACTTCTATAACCACATCTATTTCAGGATCATCTAATATATCATTAGCATCAACTGTTAAGAGAATATCATCGGTTATCTCTACTTCTCGTTCTTTCTTTACATTCTTGACGAGTATTTTTTTTACCTGCACTGGACAGCCGACTTGATGCATGATTTTATCTTGATGATTTTCAATAATTTTTACAACGCCGGATCCAACAGTTCCTAAGCCGAGTAGTCCAATTGAGATTGCCTCCATCTGTTTACCTCCCGTTGATGTTCTTTTTACGAGAACAACTGTCTTTGTATAGTAGACATTATAGTGTTTGATTCCTTTTTTTACAAGGGGTGTTTAAACATTCTTTTAAAATTTTTATTTTAAAAGAATAAGAATAGCTTTTCCCTTTTAAAAAGAATATTTGTGCTCGTTTACTTAATGAATCCATTATATAGGAAGATGCTAAAATTCCAAAAGAAAAATTATAAATTTTATGTATATTTAGATTTTTTAAGCAGTGAGTCGACGAAGCGCTCGTCGCTCACTCCATGGAAAAGAAACTGTATTCATAAAAAAAACCAGACAACATACGAAATTCCCATGAACATCTCCGTATAATTGTTAGGATTTTCCTTTGTTTTGAACACTTATATCCCTGACTATTTAAGCCCTTCGCTCCAAACCAATTATTTACAACCAGGAAACAATAGGGATTTTCAATGTTTTAACTGGCACTTCTGTGTTGTCATAAAATTCTTTCAGAAATATTTCTAAATCCCTCGACTGGCTGAGCATTTTCTTTAACCGTTCTTCTAGAAATAGACGGTCCGCCTCCTGTATAGCAGAATAATAATTTTCGATACATTCCACATAATGAATGGGGAATAACAGCCTTGCATATATTAATCTCCATGCAAAAGAACTTAGGGGCATAACACTTTGATACTCCTCATAAAACGTCTTTACTTCTCGATGATATGTTTTGATATTTCGAAAATATCGATCTCTTGTCCATTCAGCAAGATCTCTTCCACAATGATCAAACACCCAATCAAATGGATTTTTAATATAATATTCTCCTGCCCATGTGTCTTTGGTAAAACGGTTATAACAAATTGTTCCACTATCTACAGCAGTTGGATCATCATCTAGCTCTGTATCGACAAGATACTGAATGGCATTCTCAGCAATCCCCATATAATATGGAAAAGATTCTAAAAATAATTGATCGAATTCACTTTCTGGCTGTTTGTATAACATACTGTTCCAGAAACCCTCCAATTGGCCCAATCTTTGTTCCCACATACTCTTCCACTGCCCCATTCTACTTATTTTTTGGACACCAAATGGTACAGTTCTGCCTCTAAAATGAAACTTCCCCAGTTTTCGCCCTAATTTCCGAGATTGAAAGGGACGTAGTCGTTCATTCATAAGCACACAATAAAGCTGCTCATTCATTTCAGTATGTTTGCTTCCTTCTTTTGACTCTAATAACATGCTGACATGTTTATCACCAATCTGATAGATATGTGCAGCAATTTGGTCTCTTTCTGTTAGTTCTTCTTCCTCTATATTTCCTACTGGGACAATAGTATACAGTTTTCCTTTGCTTATACAAGCTTCATAATGACCGACTCTTGTTTCTTCTTCTACATCAATTCCATACTTTGTCGATAAAATTTTCTTAATCATGTCTTTTCCTCCTCCTCGTTATTCTCTCTTTTAGAAGTATATGACAAGGAATGTTAAAACTTGTTAAGAGGATACAAATCATGAATTGCCCCTATTATGGAAACAATAGCTGTAAGGAACATCTAACAGCCATCATGCATATAATAATAAACACTGTGAATACATAGTGAATAATTAAAGAAAAGGTGAAGTTCATGTCATTAAAAGACCTAACAGAAAAAACAGCCAGAAAGTGGTTACATGAACGTGGAGTCGAAATAGAAGACATAGCGAAGCTTGTTTATCTCTTACAAGAGAAATATCATAAAGATTTACAAATGGAAGACTGTATTCATAATGTCGAGCGCGTTCTTTCCAAAAGAGAGGTTCAAAATGCTGTTATCACAGGGATACAATTAGATGTACTCGCTGAAAAAAAGCTCCTGGAATCTCCCCTGCAAGAAATTGTCGAAACAGATGAAGGGCTTTACGGGGTAGATGAAGTGCTTGCTTTCTCGATTGTAAATGTATATGGTTCCATCGGATTTACTAATTATGGCTATGTAGATAAATTGAAACCAGGCATTTTACAAAAGCTAAATGATAAGAGTTCTGGTGAATGCCATACCTTTTTAGACGATATTGTCGGTGCTATTGCAGCAGCAGCTTCAAGTAGACTAGCTCACCGTGCTAATGGGGAAGAATAAGTCACCTTGTAAAAAAAAGACGTTTCATACACTGTAAACAGTAGCGAAACGTCCTCTTTATATGACCTTATTTTATTATAGCCCACTCACTTAAGCTATCAACCGTGTAGGTTGGCTTGACAGAATATCCGCTTAGTTGCTCTTTCGTTGTAACTCCTGTATACACGAGAAGTGTATCCATCTTTGCATTGATGCCTGCCATAATATCTGTTTGATAATTATCGCCAACCATCAAGACGTCTTCTTTCGGCAGATCTAATAATTTGATTGCTTGATCTACAATAATTGATTCTGGTTTGCCGACAACAACAGGCTGTTGCTGAGTACTTACCGAAATAACAGAAGTTAAGGCACCATTTCCAGGTAATAATCCTCGCTCACTTGGCAAAGCCGTATCCCCATTTGTAATGACAAATTGTGCGCCATTTCGGACTGCTAAGCATGCCACTGTAAGCTTTTCATAGGTAATCTGTTGATCAAGTCCAGCAACCACATAATCAACATTTTCTGAATCCTTCATTAACTTCAAGTCTTTTTCCTCTAAAGCGTGCTGAAGTCCTTTTTCCCCTATCATAAACACATTTGCTCCAGGGGATTTTTCGACAATATAATTAGCAGAAGCCATGGCGGAAGTAAATACTTCACTCGCTTTTGCCGGTATTTGAAACTCCTGTAGTTTTTTGGCCACTTGTTCTGGTGTTTTTGTCGAATTATTGGTGACATATAAATAGGGAATTTGCGCAGCAATCAATCGCTTAACAAATTCAGCTGCCTCTTCAATTACTTCTGTTCCCCGATACATTGTTCCATCTAAATCTATTAAATACCCTTTATACGCTTTCATTAAGAAAATCCTTTCAATTGCTATGTATTAATTCAGGAACTATTTAAAAAAGCACGTTGCTTTTTTCACAGCTTGAAAATTATTCTTTATTAAATTAAAATCATTTTCTTTAAAAATAATCTAATTTCTAAATGCAGAAACAGGTCCTAATTCATGAATTAAGTATTCTTTTACAGATGGAGCAAAGGCTTTTATGGAGAGTAGCTTCGCTTCAAATACTGCAATCAATCCCTTATGATCAATATTAGTATACTGATGTACAAGCTGTTTGCGCCAAAGAATGAGTTCCTTAATGTCTTTTCCTATTTCCATAGTAATAACTTTTTCATCAATAAGTATATCGACAATGTCGTCATAACTGCCCGGATCCCTCATAATAAAACCATCAATCATACTATTTCCTACATCTAAGATGACTTCAATCATCATATGTGTCAATCTTTCAAGTGCCACTTTCTCAAGAAATGTATTCCACGTTTCTTGCGTTTCAAACTGACTGATGAGCTCATGGTAATAATTTAACTGTTCTTCTATTTTTTCTCGGTCCACAAAATACATATTCCCTTACTCCTTCCGCATACTATGAGATTTGTAAATGGTTACTAAGACTAGTAGGCTTGGCGTAAAAATATCCTTGAGCTAAATCCACTTTATTTTTCGATAAAACAGAGGCTTCCTCTGCATTTTCAATTCCTTCTGCTACCACAACGGAGCCCACTTCTTTTGCAATAAGAAGAAGTCCTTGGAGCATCGATTCCTTTACTGAATTTTTATCAATATTCTGGATTACAGAACGGTCAATCTTAATAATATCTGGCATGATTTCACTGATGGAATTCAGACTAGCATAACCCGCGCCAGTATCATCAACTGCGATTAAAAAACCAAGCATTCTTAAAACCTTTAGATTTTTAGCAAAATGCTCTAACCCTTCAAATGAATCTCTTTCTGTAATTTCAATTGTTATTTTTTTCGGGGAAATCCCTTTATACCTACGAATTACGCTCTTTATATCTTTAATAAATCTTTGGTTACCAATTGTGATTGGTGTAAAGTTAATAAAGATATTATGCCTCCATTTTGTTTGCTGGATTTGTTCAAAAGCTTTATCAAGAACAATCATTTCAAGATCATACAAAAACTTCGTTTGCCTTGCTAAAGAGAAAAGTTGAAGTGGATTTTCTAACGGTGTTCCTTCTGGGCCTCTTGTCAGCATTTCACAAGCGTGAATTTTATTTGTTTCTACATCCATAATTGGTTGTGCCAATAAACGGATGCTTTTTTTCGCCACAATATTACTCAAAGTATAGACTAATTTATTGAATTCCGGATCAGTTCTTTTATGTGCCATTGCAAGGGCAAATTCATAAGCCGTTTGAATAGCATCAGAAAGATAGGTATATTTATTCTCGATAAACATGTATCCTGTATGAAATTCAGGCGGAATGCTCCCAATTTCACGAAAGTCATTTTCCACATTATGTATAATATCTTTAATTAACCCATCTATTACTGGTAAACATTCGGATCCTTGTTCCCATTTCATAAACATGGTTAAGCCGTTCGGATTATAATCATGAATAGCAATGATTTCATTAGAAGCTTTTAATTGTATCGTTTTGCCAAATAATTTTTTTAGCAATCGAATATATTGTCGAAAATCTTTTGCTTCTAATTGTTGCTTTATTCTATGTAAATTCGATATATCTATTACAATAACAGCTACCTCATATCCTTTTATCATCGCTTTTTGTACTTGATGAATAATAGGGTCTCGTAATACAAATGATGGAGGAAAATACTTAATAAGTTTTGCCGGAAGAAGTAATTTTCCCCAATTAAATAATCTTGAACAGACATTCTCTTGATATTTCATAGCCCCATTCCTCTCAAAATGCCAACTTTTTCTGTCATTAAAGCAAATTAATTCTCTTTAGATGGACTTTTCCTTACTTCTATTGCTACAAGACTTACAATTAGAAGCAAAAAGTCGCATTGGGGAATTCAAATGGTAAGATAATCATTCATGGCTTTGCTTAAGAAACTGAGTTAGATGGATTTCCTTACACTTGGATAAAGATAAGTAATCATTAACAAAACAGTTTCTCCATTTGCTAAGCCAGTCCATTTCTTGTTTTCTTTCTGAATGGAAGCTCCTTCTTCAAGATCAAAATAAAGGATAACCTTTTTATTTTGTTTTTTTCACGACAAAATAGGCACAGCCAAAATTACAATACTCATATAAATATTCCGTTAACGTGCTTATTTTCGTGTCAAAACTTGATTTTTGATTATGATCATCAAAAAAGCCACGTAATCTTAATTGTCCATAACCCCAATCTCCGACAATATAATCGTATTTCGTTAATATGTCACTATATCTATTTTTAAATGCTTCTTCATTAAAACCTGATTTTCTTTCTTCAATCAGTTCATAACAATGATTATTAATACAAACCAATCGTATCACCTCAAAACCTGTATATATTTCCTAAATATAAAACTTCCAGCCATGCAGCTTTGCTTTTTAACTTTACTGATAATTAGTTGAACTATTCGTATCTTGGTATAAATAGTCCAATTATAACATTGCTCACTATCATTATAACCTTAGGATAGATATTTACATAGCACTAACAATAAAATCTTCCTATAAAAATACAGAATTTTTATTCTATACTGTTAAATACCTTTTGATTATGGGCTGATATTCTTAATTAATTCTGGTTGAATAAAAAAAACCCAAACCATTATACGAAATATTTTTAGTATCTCCGTATAATGGTCTGAGCTAATGTTCAGCGGAAAATTTATCCCTTTAGTCTTATTCTTTATTTATGCTTCTTTTGCATGTTCAGCCATTTGCTGATTTTTTTTCGCTTCGTTTACTTGCTCATCTGCGTGATAAGATGAACGAACTAATGGACCTGCTTCACAATGGCTAAATCCTTTACTTAAAGCAATCTCTTTTAACTCTTTAAATTCATCTGGATGATAATATTTTTGTACTTTTAAATGTTTGACAGTTGGTTGTAAATATTGGCCAATGGTCATAATATCCACATTATTTGCTCTAAGATCATCCATTGTGGCGATAATTTCTTCTTTCGTTTCCCCTAACCCAACCATAATACTAGACTTAGTAGGAATATTAGGCTGCATCTCTTTTGCTCTTCGTAAAAACTCAAGAGAACGATGATATTTTGCTCTGGCACGTACTCTAGGGGTCAATCTTTCTACTGTTTCAATATTATGGTTCAAGATATCTGGCTTAGCATCCATTAATAATCGAAGGTTTTCTTCTACCCCTCCCATATCAGATGGTAATACCTCAATGCTGGTGAATGGATTTTTTCTGCGAATGGCACGAACAGTTTCTGCAAATACAGCTGCTCCGCCGTCTTTTAAGTCATCTCTTGCAACAGCAGTAATAACCACATGCTTTAAGTTCATTGCAAACACAGAATCAGCAACTCTTTCTGGCTCTTGCCAATCTAATTCAGTCGGTAATCCTGTTTTGACTGCACAAAAACGACAGGCTCTTGTACAAATAGCTCCTAAAATCATAAATGTTGCCGTTCTTCTAACTGCCCAGCACTCATGAATATTTGGACATTTTGCTTCCTCACAGACTGTATGTAGCTGCTTTTCCTTCATCATTTTTTTCAAACCTGTATAATTTTCATTCGTATTCAATTTAATTTTTAACCATTCAGGTTTGCGCAAATATTCTTGTTTTTTTTCTGACACCACATTCATCTCCTAGTAAAATAATTTTCATCATTTTTACTTAAAAAACAGTATTGTATAACAGCTATCCCTCAGATTTTTTTGTATGTTATACACAGTAAAAGGATTGTCTCTTCTTCATTTGTCACTTTAACATAATGGAAATGCGTCTACAAGTTATTCATTTAAAATGATTACCATTAATTGATAATTATTTTTTTTGATATAAGTCACAAAATATAACGACAGAATAAGAAGGGAGGGACTAATCTTTGCACAGGTTAATATTTATAATCATTATTCTTATGTTTTTACTACCTAACACCGTCACATATGCTAATGAAAAAATGAATGACCCTTACACAAAAAGGATGGAACTTTATAAAAAAATAGAAGCATTATATCATATTCCTTGGTATTATCTAGCGGCTGTCGATCAATATGAGCGTAACATTCGCTCTTCAAGAAAAGATATCCCTAAGGCAAAGGGATACACTGGGATTTATTTTACGAAGGAAGAATGGGCTGGTATTATTAATCCCAATCCAGAGGATGATAACCCTTTAACCATTCCTTTATTTGGAGGACTTGGTGCTGACGGTGATGGAGATGGAAAAGCAGATAGATTTAATGATGAAGATATCCTTTCCGCATTCTCCAATTATATAAGTCAATATGGCATTGATGAGGATAACTTTAAAATCGGATTATGGAACTACTATAAAAGGGATAAAACTGTTAGCATCATAATGGGAAAAGCAGCCATATACAACCACTTTGACAGATTAAATTTAGATGATCATGCCTTCCCTCTGCCATTAAGAAGTGATCATAGCTATCGCAGTACTTGGGGGGACGCCCGCGGCTGGGGAGGAAAAAGAATTCATGAAGGTACAGATATTTTTGCAGACTATGGAGTCCCTGTAAAAGCGACTTCCTATGGTATTGTAGAAATGAAAGGCTGGAATAATTATGGCGGATGGCGCATCGGAATAAGAGATATTAATAATAATTATCATTATTTTGCCCATTTAAATGGATTCTCGAAAGAGATTCAGGCTGGAATGGTCGTAGAGCCAGGGATGATTATTGGTGGAGTTGGAAGTTCAGGATACGGACCGCCAGGAACCTCAGGAAAATTCCCTCCTCATCTACATTATGGTATCTATAAAGATAATGGCTATACAGAATGGTCCTATGATCCATATGCACATTTACGATTATGGGAAAGACAAGAAAAGATAAAAACAAGAAAGAAAAAATAAATTACTTACTTGGCGATAAGGATCTACTGCTTCATTCTTATCGCCTTTATGTTCACAAGGGATTTTGGAGAGAATCACATTGCGTTATGACAATTGAAAGATTTTCCTTTAAATTCAAGTCATATGGAGGAATTTCTTTTCCCTCTCTTTCCACAATTCGTATAATTGGTCTTTCATTCATCCCCTTATTTTGTTTACATACAATCCCTTTTTCTCCATTGCTTAGCATAACACTTAACCCATTAGGATAAAGGACTATCGCTCTTCTAAATGCTTCAACAATTTTTGCATCATATAGATAACCTGATCCTGTATACAAAATCTCTAGTGCTTCATGTGGTAATAAAGCATCATGATAGACGCGATTAGATGTAATGGCATCAAAAACATCTGCTACAGCAATAATTTTTCCAAACAAATGAATATCTTCTGCTTTTATGCCTCTCGGATAGCCAGAACCATTTAATCGTTCATGGTGCTGGTAGGCACAATGACTAACGAGTAAAGGCAGTGTCTCCACTTTTCTTAGCATCTCAAAGCCTGCTTCAGCATGACTTTTTATAATATCAAATTCTTCTGCCGTCAACTTTCCTGGTTTCAGGAGAATTTCTAATGGAACTGTCATTTTACCAATATCATGTAAAATAGCCCCAAGCCCTAAGATTTCCATCTGCTTCGGCGGAAGTTTTAACTCTAAACCTAATGCCAACGAGTAAATAGTTACATTTAAGCTATGCGAAAAAATATAATTATCATATAGATAAACATCAGACATAACAGAAGAAAGATGTTCATGATTTTTTAATTCCAATAGTACTTTTTCAACCAAATTTTTAAAAACCGGTGTATTCTTCTCCATCACCATCGAAATATTATCAGCATCCGCACTTTTTATCATATCAAAACTTTTCTCAATAGTTTGCATCGCTTCCATCTTAACTTGCTCTGAGATAGCATCATTCACTTTAATATCCTTTGTATTTTTATCTTCTAAATAAACATAGCTAATACCAAAGTCAAGCAGCCTTTTAATCATCTTTTGCTCTAATCTTATCCCGCTATTTATTAACACTCTTCCGCGATCATTTAATATAGGCTTAGCTAAGATTGCACCTTCTTTTATATTCTTTGTCCCAACTAATCTCATGCTTTAATAGCTCCTAATAATTTATATAGTACCTATTATATCGTACTTTTGCTTCTGTTTCTTTATACCTATAAAGAAAAGTAAAATTTATAAGAAATTGTCTAAATGCAGGGATATTCATTTCCTTCTCTTCCAAAAAAGAAGGTTTAACGAAAGGGGGCTCCCCTCTGATTCGTTAAACCTTCTTAACCTCTTTATCCTTTATACCATTTTCAATAATGCTTCTCTTCCAATCATCCCTTTATGAATTCCATATGCTTCTGCTTCTATTGTCACTGACTCTAAGGGTGCATTTAGCAATTGTTCAATCGTTTTCACACCAACAGCTCTACCAGCAATAATTTTCCGGTCTTTCAGCTTATCATTTAACAATGCCACATCTAAAGCACCGCACATAATGTAGCCTTTATCATTTTTTACAGCAAGCAAAGTAGTTTTAGGCAATAATACCGAGACCGCAATAAAAGTATGTCCATTGATATCAACAGGATACACATCAATCATAATACTCTGTGCTCACTCCTCTCTTTCCCTTCCTAATAAGTATATTCAAGAGAGGAGAAATCGGTGTTTTCTTCTTTATTTAAGAATGATAAAATGACCCTTTACGCTTTTATCCTATTTTGTAAAGTGTCAGCAAGAATATTACGCATAAATTCAGGAAGAAAATAGTCTTTCTTCGTTGCCCGATAAATGGCTGGAAAAAAATTACCGAATGTAAACATATCAGGTACTGTTACAACATAATTCTGATCTGCCTGTATTTCCTGTGCATGGATATAGTACTGTTCTTTTTCTCCGATTGTCTCTTGCGTAATGCCTGCTGCAATCATTTTCCCCATTAATGTTCCCCGGAATCCAAGACCCTTGACAGGCATTATCTCCCACTTATCGGATTTCATATCAAGCAGAATTTCTTTCAGTTCCGCTCCGGTTAATGTCACATTACATGGATTAATTGGATGTGGACAAATCGATAATAAATCAAAGAAAGTGATCTCCCCGGCTTGCAATCCTTCTAAAATTAAGCCCTCATTTATAATTGCACAATCCGATTGACACCACGAAATTAATTTTTTGCAAAGCATTTCTGCTAGCGCTTCTCTAGATAAATACTCATCAATCGTTGCTGCCTTTTCTGATAAAACCAATTTCCCTTGCTGGTAATAATTTTCCACAATGGCTTCTTCTTTATTTGCAATCGGCAACTTACTTGTTTCATATAATATGGCTTTTTTATCGATTACCCTTTTGGAAGCATCAACCTTTAATTCAATATGACCAAGATAATAGCCATATTTACCGGCAGCACCTTGAAGATTATTATTAATTATTTTTCCTTGATGGAAAATATGATGGGTATGTGCACCAAGAATCACATCTATTTCTGGATAATTAGCTGCAATCATCTCATCGTCATTTATCCCTAAATGGGAAAGCAATACAATAATATCAACATTTCCTCTAATTTTTTCTAATTGCTTTGATAGTTCTTCTATTGGTTCTGTCAATTTCCATCCTAAGAGCTCATATAACTTTTCGAAATAGGCTGTAATACCGATTACCCCAATTTTTGTTCCTTTAGCTGTCTTAAATATTTGATGAGGAATAGCCCAATCAGGACGTTCCCCATTACGTTTGTATAGATTTGCAACAATTACATCAAATTTGGCTTCATCATATAAATGATCTAATCCTTCATATGACAAAGTAATTCCTTCATTGTTCCCAATTGTCACTGCATCATAGTGTTCCTCATTTAACAGCTGTGTGTTAATTCTACCTTTAGTTGCTTCCGTATAAGGATGAGACAAATCTAAATGGTCACCTATATCAAATAAATAAACAGCTTCGCCAGCCTCTTTATGCCATTTTTTTCTTTCACGCAGCAATTCATAAATTCTTGGCCAATTTTCAAAATGGCTATGTAAATCATTAGTATGATATATGTGGATGACTTCCATCTTCTCGCCTTCCTTATTTGTATTTTCACTTTTTTAGGCAATTATCTATTCTATAGCAGAGAATGCTCTTCTCCACTCTTCTGATAGTTAGAATAAATCCAATTGTCTTGGAGCTAAATCCGTATATTCTATATTTAATAAATCAATCAGTTCTCGTGCGTTGTCAGCCGCATCTCCACCAGAATTATTATTAAAGAGCACATAAATATTTTTACATTGCTTTTCAAGCTGGCGAATATTTTCAGCCCATTCACTTAATTCTGCTGTGTTATACCGATATAAATAGCGAACTTCTCGCCAATTTGGATTATTATTTTGCTGCCAACCATAATAATTTCTTCCGTGAAGCCGAATGAGCACCTTATCTTCGCCAACCGCTTCTAGAACAGTAGGAACAGAAACAGGCATTACTTGAGGCTCATCACAAATACTATGTATCCAATTCTCTTCCTTCATAAACTGAAGGGTATTTGCTCGATATTTGGGATTAAACCATGATTGATGTCTAAATTCAAGTGCACAAGGTATATCTCCCATCCTTTTTCTACACGCTCTTAAGAATTGGACATTTTCCTTTGTGCAATCAAACCAAGGAGGAAATTGGAATAACACCATCGCCAATTTGCCACTTTTTCTATATGGAACTAAGGAATCGATAAATGCAGCAAACATTTCATCATTCGAGGCAAAAGGAATGTCTCCACGATTATGGCCTGTCATCCCTTGGAATGCCTTTACGATAAATTGAAAAGAGTCAGGTGTTTTCTTTACCCAAGACTCCGCATTCCGGACTGGCTGCACCGCATAAAAAGAAGCATCCACTTCCACAGTAGGAAAATACCCGGCATATTCCATTAACTTATTTTGCGATGAAGTATTTTTTCCATATAGACTCGGATGATCTCCCCAGCCTGTTAATCCGATATGAATCAATAAAATCACCTCGATAACATTGTTTTTCTCAAAGCGATACTCACATAGAGAAAAACACTAACTTCATTTCCAAAAATATATCTGTTTTTTTATTTCTTTATATTAAATATCATATCATAATCATCATAAATAACTAAGTTAAAAGAAAAAGAGGTACCAATAAATCAGTCACCCGATTTATTGGTACCTCCAAGATAAATTTAAAAATAAGTACAGATACTTTCAGATATTGAACTAGTAAAAATATCTATGCTTCTCTTAAGGCTGTTTACCAATATAAGCCAGTATTCCGCCATCTACATAGAGAATATGACCATTCACGAAGTTCGATGCTTCAGATGCTAAAAATACGGCTGAACCAGCTAGGTCTTCAGGATTTCCCCAACGTGCTGCAGGCGTTTTTCCAATAATAAACTGATCAAATGGATGACGGGATCCGTCTGCCTGCTTTTCGCGTAATGGGGCAGTTTGTGGTGTAGCGATATAACCTGGTCCGATTCCATTACATTGAATATTGTATTCTCCATATTCAGAAGCAATATTTTTTGTCAGCATCTTTAACCCGCCTTTAGCAGCAGCATAGGCACTGACTGTTTCCCTGCCAAGTTCACTCATCATGGAACAGATATTGATGATTTTACCGCCGCCATTTTGAATCATATCAGGTATAACTGCTTTAGAAACGATAAATGGTGCATTCAAATCTACATCTACTACTTGGCGGAAATCTTCTGCAGACATTTCTACCATTGGCACACGCTTGATAATCCCAGCATTGTTAACTAAAATATCAATCGGACCAACCTCTTCTTTAATCTGCGCAACCGCAGCTTGTACGGCTTGTTCATCTGTAACATCAAATACATAGCCTTTTGCTTCAATTCCTGCTTCTTGATAACTTTGAAGTGCTTGATCGACAGATTCTTTATTTAAGGAATTAAACACGATTTTTGCACCCGCTTCCGATAAAGCGCTTGCAATTTCAAAACCAATTCCATATATTGCACCTGTAACTAAGGCTACTTTTCCATCAATGCGGAATTTATCCATCGTGAATGCCATTGTTTTCTCTCCTTTTATTTCAATTTATTCATTGGAATCATGTCCATATCGGTATACGTGATATTTTCGCCACACATTGCCCAGATAAAGGAATAGTTGCTTGTGCCAACTCCAGAATGAATAGACCAGCTTGGTGAAATAGCAGCTTGCTCACTGCTCATAACTAGATGCTTTGTTTCATCCGGTTTCCCCATCATGTGAAAAATACGGGTATCTTCTTCCATATCAAAGTAAACATATGCTTCCATGCGTCTTTCATGTGTATGAGAAGGCATTGTATTCCATGCACTTCCAGGCTCTAAGATAGTATAGCCCATTTGCAATTGGCAGCTTTCACATACATTTGGATGTATGTATTGATAAATTTTACGCTGATTTAATGTTAGGGCTTCTCCTGTTTCCATTGGTTTGATATGATCAATACTAATTTTTACATTTGGATATTTGTGATGTGCCGGTACGGAGCTAATATAAAATTTAGCTGGATTGTTTGGATTCTCGGAAGAAAAGACAACATGTCGTGTCTCTTTGCCAATATAGTATCCATCTTGTTTTTTCATTTCTTCTTTTTCTCCGTCGATTTCGATATAACCAGGTCCACCGATATTAATAACTCCCAGCTCACGGCGTTCCAAAAAATATTCCACACCCAATTGCTTATCCAATATGATTTCTAAGGATTTATCGGTTGGCGTAATTCCACCAAAAATCATGCGGTCGTTATGCGTATACGTTAAGCTAATTTCCCCTGGCACAAATACTTTTTCTACTAAAAATTCTTTTCTCAATTGTTCTGTAGAGTAATGACGTATATCCTCGGGGCTATGTGTATAACGCGTTTCCATGTTTTGCATTTTTCTACACTCCTATCGATTTATTTTTCCAGAGCCAGCTAGTAAAAAGCTGTTGACTTCTGGTTCGTTAAATTGATTACAATCACCTTGAACTGTATGTTTCAAAGCAGATGCAGCTGTCGCAAAGTCAATCATTTCCTGTGGACTTTTTTGTGCTAGTATTCCATGCAGAACTCCACCGGAAAAGGCATCACCTGCTCCTACTCGATCAACGATTGGATTAATAACATGTTTTTGAGATTCATAGTAGTAATCATCCATCCATAATGTTCCTATTAATTCATTGCTACTAGCAGATACCACCGTTCTTTTTGTGGAATATAGAACAGAGATAGCAGGAAATTTCTTCTGTATTTCTTGATAGTAGTAAACTAATTCATTCTCCTGTTCAGTCGCCTCAGGAATTCCTAACAAATAGAGAGCATCAAGCTTGCCAGCTGAACAGTAATCTACCAAAGGCAATATTTCAGAAATTGTCTCACCTGCTTCTTTTTGAGACCATAATTTTCCTCGATAGTTAATATCAAAACTGATTTTACAGCCAGACTCTTTTGCTGCTTCTATTAATGAGATTGTTGTTTTTTTCCAACTTGAAGATAACGCTGGTGTAATTCCTGAAATATGAAAGATATCTACGTTATTAAACAGTTCTTCCTTTTTCCATTCACTCTCTGTCATTTCGGCGAAACTCGAACCAGCACGGTCATAAATGACATTGGCTGCTCGTTCACCAATTCCAGCCTCTACATAATAAGTGCCTAACCTGGATCCTCCTTTTAAAAGAAAGTCAGTATGAACGCCATAACAACTTAAATGCTTTACTACACCTTCTCCTAAGCCATTGTCTGGAATTTTACTAGCAAAGCAAACATCGTGACCAAAATTGGCTAGTGAAATAGCGACATTGGCTTCACCCCCGCCATAATGTGCACGAAAATTATCAGCATGGGCAATTCGTACACCAGAATCAGTGGATAGACGAAGCATGATTTCACCTAACGTAACTACCTTCCCCATATTTATGCTCCTTTAATTTGATGAAATTTATCCATATATTGACTAGCAATCTCTGTAACTTTAGCAAAATCCCCTTTTGCCACAGGTGCTAATAGGTTTCCTCCTACGCCAACTGCTACTACTCCTGCTTTAAACCAGTCTTCCATATTTTCCAGGCTAACTCCGCCTGTCGGCATAATATTAACTTGAGGCATTGGAGCTTTAAAAGCGGATACAATACTTGGTCCATAGGCACTGCCTGGGAATAATTTGATAATATCTACTCCTGCCTTTAATGCCTCTTTCATTTCTGTAATCGTTAAGCATCCCGGAAGATAGGGAGTTTGATAAAGATTACATAGTTCTGCAGTTTCTCTATCAAAGTTTGGGCTGACAATATATTCTGCTCCAGCCATGATAGCTAAACGAGCAGTTACTACATCTAACACAGTACCTGCACCTATAACAATGTCAGAATCATTCTTATACAACTCTACTAATTCACTAATGGCTTTATCTGCATTAGGAACAGTAAAAGTTAATTCAATTCCCTTCATGCCACCTTGAACTACTGCATTACTTGCCTTCACAGCCTCTTCCTTGCTGTTCCCTCGGACTACTGCGATTACTCCAGCACTCTTTAAGCGTCGTAATGTTTCAACTCGTTTCATCTCCATCACTCTTTTCCTATTCAGAAATACAATTTTACTATTAAGAAACTCACCTTGATTATACATACTTTTTTGAAAAATGTAAACGCTAATCATTAAATAAAAAAAAATCGCCGAAACGATTTAACGAGCCACAACTTGCATTATCTCATTTTTCGTTTCGACGACAGCCTTTATTATTTGTTTTTTAAATTCTTCTGTGAGTCTATATTTCGGCATACTTACACTAAATGCTCCAATGATTTTTCCATCTTTTTTTAAAGACGCTCCAATACAGAAAATATCTTTCTCCATTTCTTCGTCATCAAAAGCAATACCAGTCTCTCTCACTTTCTGCAATTCTGCTGCAAGCTTTAAAGAGTTGGTTATCGTATGCTCTGTATATGGAACTAAAGGAGTTGTTTTTAGATAATTTAAATACTCTTCTTCTTCCAATTCTGCAAGAACTGCCTTTCCCATTGCTGAGCTGTACAAGGGCCTTGTTATCCCAATCCTTGATGACATTCTTATTGTCTGATGTTTAGCCTCTAGCTTGTTTACATATAAAATTTCATTATCTGCAAGTACGCCTAAATGAATGGTTTCATCAATTAACTTTTGCAGTTTTTCTAAATAAGGCAATGTCAGCTCTACTAAGTCCAGCTGATCCACACCTTGATTGGCATATCGAATAAGTTTAGATCCTAATCGATAATTTTTATTTTTATCTCTGCTCACAAAGCCAATTAACAATAAAGTGTCCAATATTTTCAAAGTAGTTGAAGTTGTCATCTCTGTGTTTTGAGCAATTTTCTGCAATGCTTGATTAGGATTGTCTGAAAGGTAATCCATAATTTTTGCTGCTCTTAATAGAACCGTACCATAAGGTTTTGTTTTCTCCATTATACACCCTCTTTTCCAATAAAGAAATTATATACGAAAAGAGGAGAAATGAAAAGCTTTCTCTTCCTAAAATCACATTTGGGATTCACTTCTTACATTATTTTCAAATAGATAGATTCTATCTTCCATCTATGAAAGAGATAACAGTTGAATGATTGTTCTCATTACACCATCTTCTTCATTTGAACGAGTGATGAAATTTGCTGTCTCTTTTAATTCCTTTACGGCATTACGAACAGCAAAACTATATGTACTGCGACTCATAAGTTCTATGTCATTATAGCCATCACCAAATGCCATTGTTTCTTCAGGGGTAACATTTAGTACTTGTTGTAAATGCTCAACTGTTGTCCCTTTATGTACATTTACATTGGCTATATCAATCCAAGCTGCCTCAGATGCTACAATATAAGCGGATTCGAAAAAGGATGATAATCTTTCTTTTGTCTCAAAACATTTAAGCTCTGAATCGTGAATTGTTATTTTCACAAAATCTTCCGTTATTTCTTTAAAGTCTGACACCTTTCTCACCTGTGCATAAGACTTTCTTACAATAGCAGTTTCTTCCGGGATAACGTTATCCTTTATAACTGCACCGCTTCTCGTACAAGCAATAATAGTATGATTTAGACTGATTTCCTCTAGCAAACGAATAATCGCTAGACCCAATTCATTACTTAACAGCGATTCATAAACAAATTTGCCATTATGCTTAATGCGGGTGGCGCTATCCCCTAGAATCCACATATCTTTCGCATCTTCACCAAATAATTCTTCAACCCGTTCACATTGTTTACCAGTAACAGGAGCAAAAGCTACGCCTTTTTCTTTCATTAAATTCTTTACTTCTTTGATCAATTCCCGGTCAAAATCACCATTATTATTTAAAAATGTTCCATCCATGTCTGTCAGCACTAATTTAATCATTCGCTTTCCCCTCACCTCTGGTATTCTACTCAACTATTTTTTTTAGAATTCTTGCCGGATTTCCACCAATAACAACATTATCTGGTACATCCTTTGTCACAACTGCACCAGATGCAACCACCACATTATTCCCAATACTTATTCCGGGATTGATAACTGCTCTTCCTCCCACCCAGACATTATTTCCGATATTCACCGGCTTTCCGTACTCAATTCCTGCTATTCTCTCTTGAGCATTTACAGGATGTGTCGCTGTATAAATATGTACTCCTGGGGCGATGAAGCAATTATCCCCAATTCTAATCTCACAAACATCCAAAAACACACAATCAAAATTAGCAAAGAAGTTTTCCCCTACATGGATGTTATATCCATAGTCACAACGAAAGGTTGGTTCTATGAATATATTAGTTCCTGTGGAACCAAATAATTGTTTTAATAGGACGGACCGAATATTGTCTTCTGTTTCAATGGATTCATTAAATATTCTTGTTAGCTTTCGCGCATTACTTCTATCCTTTATTAATTCTGGATCTGCTGGATTATAGAAGTCTCCATTTACCATTTTTTCTTTTTCTGTTTTCACTTTTTCATTCCTTTCTATCCACATTAAACCGTCAACTCTAAAAGGTTTCCTTCCGGATCTTCTATCACACTTTCATAATAGCCGTCCCCTGTTAGACGAGGCCCATTAACTAACAAATAACCATCCTTTTGCAATCGTTCCGTCAGTTGATTAACTGCTTCTTCACTTCCTAATGAAATAGCAATATGCGCCCAGCCAACTCTATCATTTGAATCATCCTTATCGATCCCAGCTTTCCGCATAAGTTCTAAGCGAGCTCCTTCCTTGAACGATATAAAATAGGATTCAAATTTCTTTTCTCTATTTTGATATTTCGAATTTGCTCTCCCACCAAAATAGGTTGTATAAAATGTCTTCATTCCTTCTAAATCTTTCACCCATATTGCAACATGTTCTATTTTCATATTCCTGTCACTCCTTCTTTAATTAGCTTAAATTACACGCGCTGTATCCCTTTTTATCTCTTTTTTATGCAATACTCCATTTAACCTTTCCGATCCCCATAGCATAATGGCAATAAATCCTGCAATAACAAAAGGGAAAATTCCTATTGTTGATTTGGCTGCAGCATATCCGAGAATGGGAGGAAGAAAGGTACTGCCTGTATAGGCAATAGCCATTTGATAACCCATTATGGTTTGGGAATGCTTCTTTCCAAAACGTAGTGGTGTTTCATGCAGCATACACGGAAATATCGGCGCTAAACCTAAACCGATCATAATAAAGCCTGCCAGTGAAAAAAGAACAGGGAATGGCAAAAATAATAGAACTGCACCAACTAACGCAATTATTTGTCCCCATCTTATTAACCTTTTATTACTCATTTTTAATGTAATAAAGCCTGTGATAAATCTTCCAATGGTGATTCCTGCATAAAATAAGGAAACCCATTTGGCTGCTACATCTATCGATAAATTTTTAACATTAACGAGAAAACTGCTTCCCCAAAGCCCAACTGCCGCTTCCGCCCCGCAGTAAAATAAAAATGCAAGTAAAGCTAGCTTAACCCCTCTTATTTGCCAAGGCTTTTGATTTTCCAAATATGTTTCATCCAATGTACTAGTTGAATCATCTCTTTTATACTCGTTCTCCTGCTTAGGGATCCTTTCTATCTTTTTCCATAAGGGAAGTGTGAAAAGCAAAATGACAACTAAAATAAATTGAATACATGCGATGGCAAAATAACCACTTCGCCAAGAATTATCTCTGGATATAAACTGTGCTACAATAATCGGGCCAAGCGTAGCTCCAACTCCCCAAAAACAGTGAAGCCAGCTCATATGATGCGCTTTGTAATGACTTGCCACATAGTTATTTAAACCCGTATCTACAGCACCTGCACCTAATCCAAGCGGGATTGCAAAGATAAACAGCCATATAATGGATGGGGCGAAATGAAACCCTAATAGAGCTCCCGCTGTCATAAAGCAGCTTACAAATGTAACCATTCCAGTTCCGAATTTTTTCAGCACTATACCGCTAATAAAGCTGGAAATAATCGTCCCCGCTGCAATTGTCATAAACAGTACTCCTGCAGTTTCAAGGGGTGCCTTAAATTCCACTTGCATTAAAGACCATGACACTCCCAATAAAGAATCAGGCAAACCTAAACTGATAAAAGCCAAATAGATGATTACTAAAAAGAATGTCGCCAATAGTTAACCCCCACTCTGTAAGCGTTTTGCAAACTATTCATTTGTTTTACTACTTATTCCTCTAATGATTAGTTCGAGTCCAAGTCTTTGTAACCCATATAAATAATCTTGCTTCCAGTCACTCATTCTAAATTCAGGAAGATGCTCTGCCGGAATATAGGTGGAGCTTTGTTGTTTGATTTGGTTGATTGTGGTTTGAGTGACTTCATCATCACAGAAAATAACCGCATGCGGGTTAATAATTGCCACAAAGGAAGCAATTAATCTACTTATGGCATCTACTTCATCTTCCTTTGAAAAGAACACTTTTCCATTTGTAAAGGTCTGTCCAAAGTTTCGGTTATTATATTGCGGAACAAAAGATACTTCCCCTGCGAAATTAGTACTCCCTCGTACAATCTTTCCATTTACGATAATTCCAGATCCTGGACCATTTTGGCCAGAATAGAGATAAACAAGTGATTTATCGTTCTTTTTCTCCTGCTGATCTTGATAACCTAATACTGCTGCATTCATATCATTTTCAATGACCACTGGAATCGAAAAATAATTTTCTAAGTATCCCTTTAAATCAAAATCGTGAAGATATTCATAATCAGGACTGTAGATGATTCGACCATTATCAACCGAACCAGGCACCCCAATAGAGATAGAGCTAATCTTCGGATATTGTGTTTGTAGCGCTTCCACGTACTCGATCAGTAATTTAACATTGTCATCCCTTAATGCACTGGAAATTTTGCCAGTCTCCTTTTCTTCCCCTAGGCAGTTAAACACAATATAATTGGTTTCAGTCTTTTCTAAAAAAATAGCTAGCCCCAACATATATTCAGGATTATATGTATACCGCTTCGCTCGTCTGCCGCCACTTGAATCATCTAAACCTGCTGATTGTAATTCTCCATTCTCTTCCATCTGCGCCGTAAATTTGCTAATAGTTGGGAAACTAATTCCTAATTTATCACTCAACTCCACTTTCGTAGCACTTCCATTTGCTAAAAGAAATTGACGAATATTTTGCTGGATAATATTTTTCATAGATTTTGGCGTCGCATCCACTTTATTTCCCTCCTTTCCATCCAACTTATTAAAGATATTTAATAAGTGAGCAAAATAAAACTTATTAAACTTCTTTAATAAGTACTTGAGGCTAATATAACACACTAATTTTGGGAATGCAATATAGTTCATATGCAGCTAAAAATATTTTCTTCCTGATAAAAATAAAAGAAGACGAACCTCAATAGTTCATCTTCTTTACTGGATATATTAACCGATAGAGCCTTCCATCTCGAATTTGATCAGACGGTTCATCTCTACTGCATATTCCATTGGTAATTCTTTTGTAAATGGCTCGATAAAGCCCATTACGATCATTTCTGTTGCCTCTTCTTCCGAAATACCTCTACTCATTAAGTAGAATAATTGTTCTTCTGATACTTTTGAAACTTTTGCTTCGTGCTCTAATGAAATATTATCATTTAAAATTTCATTGTATGGAATTGTATCAGATGTAGACTTGTTATCCATAATTAACGTATCGCATTCGATATTAGAACGAGCACCGTCTGCTTTACGTCCAAAGTGAACGATACCGCGGTATGTTACTTTTCCGCCTTGTTTCGAAATAGACTTAGAAACAATTGTAGAAGATGTATTTGGAGCTAAGTGAAGCATTTTTGCTCCAGCATCTTGGTGTTGTCCTTTACCAGCAAGAGCGATAGATAAAGTCATTCCTCTTGCTCCCTCACCTCTTAAGATGACAGCAGGGTATTTCATCGTTAATTTAGAACCAATATTTCCATCGATCCATTCCATTGTAGCATTAGCATCGCAAACTGCACGCTTTGTTACTAGATTGTATACATTGTTTGCCCAGTTTTGAATCGTTGTATAACGGCAATATGCGTCTTTTTTAATAATGATTTCAACAACGGCACTGTGAAGAGAGTTCGTTGTATAAACTGGTGCTGTACAGCCTTCTACATAATGTACACTTGCACCCTCATCCACGATGATTAATGTTCTTTCAAATTGACCCATATTTTCGGAGTTAATACGGAAATACGCTTGTAATGGCGTGTCTACTTTAATTCCTTTTGGAACATAAATGAAAGATCCACCAGACCATACAGCTGAGTTTAAAGCAGCAAACTTATTATCCGTAGGTGGAATAACAGTTGCCCAATGCTCACGGAAAATATCTTCATTTTCTCTTAATGCAGAGTCTGTATCTTTGAAAACAATTCCCATTTTCTCAAGATCTTCCTGCATATTATGATAAACAACCTCAGATTCATACTGAGCAGATACACCTGCTAAGTATTTTTGCTCAGCTTCTGGAATACCAAGCTTATCAAATGTTTGTTTGATTTCATCTGGAACTTCATCCCAAGATCTTTCTGTTTTCTCTGATGGCTTTACATAATACGTAATTTCATCAAAGTTTAAAGCAGAGAGATCGCCGCCCCATTGTGGCATTGGCATGTTGTAAAAATGCTCTAATGCTTTCAAACGAAAGTCTAGCATCCATTGTGGTTCAGCCTTCATTTTTGAAATTTCTTCAACGATTTCTTTCGTTAATCCACGTTTAGAACGAAAGATAGAAACGTCTTTATCTGAAAATCCATATTTATAATCCCCAATATCGGGCATCTTTTTTGCCATTTCATTTTCCTCCATTCTACATGCAACCTTGGTAGTAAATTATGAATCTAATCCTTCATTTACGCCTTTTTCCATAGCCTTCCAAGCTAATGTTGCACATTTAATTCTTGCTGGGAATTTACTAACACCTTGAAGTGCCTCAATATCCCCCAGGTCCATATCATCAGCGTAGTCTTTACCTTGAATCATTTCAGAGAATGACTCAGACATTTTTAACGCTTGTTCGACTGTTTTCCCTTTAATTGCTTGTGTCATCATGGATGCAGAAGACATGCTTATGGAACATCCTTCTCCATCGAATTTTGTGTCAGCGACAATCCCATCTTCAATTTTCATTGTAAGAAGGATACGGTCCCCGCAAGTAGGGTTATTCATATTGACAGTCAAACTGCCTTCAAGAACTCCTTTATTCCGGGGATTTTTATAATGATCCATAATTACACTTCTATAAAGTGAATCTAAATTATTAAAAGACATCGCTAAAATACTCCTTTGTCTTGCCAATCCCTTCCACAAGCTTATCAACATCTTCTTCTGAATTATAAAGATAAAAGCTTGCTCGAGCGGTTGCAGAAACATTTAGCCATTTCATTAATGGTTGTGCACAGTGATGTCCTGCACGTACAGCAATTCCTTCAGCATCTAATACTGTTGCAACATCATGTGGATGAACATCTTCAATATTAAAGGTAATCACGCCAGCACGGTTATTTGCGTTTTGCGGTCCATAAATAGTTAAACCATTAATAGATGACAATTTCTCCATTGCATATGCTGCTAATTTATGCTCATGTTCGGTTATATTCTCTAAGCCAATTTCTTCGAGAAAATCAATGGCTGCTCCTAAACCGATTGCCCCTGCAATGATTGGCGTTCCAGCTTCAAACTTCCACGGAAGTTCTTTCCAAGTCGACTCATATAATCCGACGAAATCAATCATTTCTCCACCAAATTCAATTGGCTCCATATTTTCTAAAAGATGTTTCTTTCCATAAAGTACCCCAATTCCTGTTGGACCACACATTTTATGTCCAGAGAATCCAAGGAAATCACAATCCAAATCTTGCACATCGATTTTTACATGTGGAGCTCCTTGTGCAGCATCTACAACGAGTACAGCTCCATTTTTATGAGCAATAGCCGCAATTTCCTTTATTGGATTGATAACCCCCAGAACATTTGAAACATAGGTAATGGAAACTACTTTTGTTGCTGGCGTGATTGTATTTTCAACATCGGCAAGTGCAATTGTTCCATCTGCTTGCAGCGGCAAATATTTAAGTGTTGCTCCTGTTTTTTTGGCAACTTGCTGCCAAGGAATAATATTACTATGATGCTCCATCGGGGTAATGACTATTTCATCCCCCTCTTTTACATTTTCCATCGCATAGCTTTGTGCAACTGTATTCAGCGCAGTTGTCGTACCACGAGTAAAGATAATTTCCTCGATGGAAGAAGCAGAGATAAACTTTCTTACCTTTTCCCTTGCTCCTTCATAAGCATCTGTCGCTCTTGTGCCTAAGGTATGAACGCCACGATGAACATTGGAATTATATTCTCGATAGTAGTTCTCGATTGTTTCAATTACCTGGACTGGCTTTTGAGAGGTAGCTGCACTATCAAGATAAACCAATGGATGTCCGTTGACTTCTTGGTTTAAAATTGGGAAGTAAGAACGAATATGTTTGCTATCCATTATCTTACTTTCCTTTCAATTACCTCAACTAATTGCTTTTTCACACCTTCAATTGGCAATTGTTCTACTACAGGAGCTAAGAAACCATGAATAACTAATCTTTCTGCTTCATGTTGTGGAATACCACGGCTCATTAAGTAATACAATTGTAAAGGATCTACTCTACCAACAGATGCTGCATGTCCTGCCGTTACATCGTCTTCATCAATTAACAGAATTGGATTCGCATCGCCTCTAGCCTTTTCGCTTAACATTAGAACACGAGATTCTTGCTCAGCGTTTGCTTTTGTTGCACCATGTTCAATCTTACCAATTCCGTTAAAGATGGAAGAAGCTTTATCTTTCATTACACCATGCTTTAAGATATAGCCTTCAGAGCTCTTACCGTAATGAACTACTTTTGTAGTGAAGTTTTGTTTTTGATCGCCGCGTCCAACTACTACAGACTTCGTATCGCCATATGAGCCATCACCCATCAAATATGTTGTATTATCAGAAATCGTATTACCGTCATTCATGAAGCCTAATGCCCATTCTATTTTAGCATCACGACCTGCAACACCACGGCGATTTACATACGTAGTAACCCCATGCGCTAGATTATCAACAGCACCATATTGAACTTTTGCATTTGCATTGGCTATTACTTCTGTCACAATATTGAATACTGCTTCTTCAGGATCCACAGTAGAAACATAGTTTTCTACATAAACAACAGAGCTATTATCTTCAGCCACTACAATAACATGGTTAAAAAGGTTCGCTTCCTTGTCATCATGTAAGAAAATGGATTGAATTGGTTCTTCTACTACTACGTTCTTAGGAACATATAAGAATACTCCACCATTTAAAAGGGCTGCATGTAAAGCCGTTAATTTATGCTCATCTATCTTTACAGCATCTTTCATAAAGTATTTTTGCAGTAAGTCACTGTATTCTCTTGCAGCTGTGAAAATATCAGTGAAAACTACGCCGCTTTCTTTTAATTCATTAGAAACAGCTAAAAAAGTTGGACGGTTATTTCTTTGGATATAAAGTGTTTTATTTTTTTCTAAATCGATAAGTGCTTTTACTTGTTCTGGTAAATCACTTACATCTGAAAAATCTTCACTGCTTACAATATGCTTTTCAAATTGGGTAAAGTTCCAGTTTTTAATATTTGTTTTGTCCGGTCTTGGCATCGGAAGAGCCTCTGCTTGTTGTAAAGCATTTACACGCAGCTCTGTCAGCCAAGAAGGTTCATTCATATCTTTCGAAAAAGAGGAAAGATACTCTTGGTCAAATGGTAATTTAATATCCGTTGTCATTGGTCAATCCTCCTAACAATTACGCTTCTTGTTCAACAGTTTCGTCTTCAATACCAAGCTCTTTTTTAATCCAGTCATATCCTTCTGCTTCTAAGCGTTGAGCAAGCTCAGGTCCACCAGATTTAACAATACGACCTTGCATCATTACATGAACGTAGTCAGGAGTAATGTAGTTTAATAAACGTTGGTAGTGAGTGATAATTAAGCAGCCGAACTCTTCTTTACGCTCTTCACGCATTTTGTTAATTCCTTTTGAAACAACTTTCAATGCATCGATATCCAAACCAGAATCGATTTCATCTAAGATCGCAATTTTTGGATTCAACATCATTAATTGAAGAATTTCATTACGTTTCTTCTCCCCGCCAGAGAAGCCTTCATTTAGGTAACGTTGTGCCATATCTGGATCCATTTCTAGGTACTCCATGTTATCATCCATTTTACGGATAAATTTCATTAAAGAAATTTCATTCCCTTCACCTAAACGGCTGTTTAAAGCAGAACGTAAGAAGTCTGCATTTGTTACACCACTAATTTCACTTGGGTATTGCATAGCTAAAAATAGACCTGCACGCGCGCGCTCATCTACTTCCATTTCTAATACATCTTCGTCATCAAGACTTACATCACCGCTTGTTACTTCATACTTTGGGTGACCCATGATTGCAGAAGATAATGTTGATTTACCCGTTCCGTTTGGCCCCATGATTGCGTGAATTTCTCCACCCTTTATTTCTAAGTTAAGACCTTTAATAATTTCTTTTTCTTCGATTGAAACATGTAAATCATTAATGACTAATTTAGGTTGACTCATATTATATACCTCCATAGTAAAAAGAAGTTTTGTTCACAAAATTGTCGAAACTTCATTATCAATTTATTATCATTCTAATCTTATAACAAATAAAATCTGATAGCAACCTATTGCTTCCCGTTCAATAAGGAAAATTCGCATGAAACAAATAAATACGCTTGATTCCTTATAATTTCGCATGAGTTTGCTTTCTTTAAAATAATTTCTCTCCTTATTACGGTCCCGAACAATTCACTGGCATAAACGATAACGATAGACTCAAAAATATATTCACTTGAATAGTTTCGTTTTAGTATTTATACACGAAATAAATTTAGCCCTAGTACTTATTGGAAGACGATTCCGCTAAATATTATTTGATCATACAAAAATAAAAAATGTTCCTATAAAGACTTCTACACATGCTATATCCATTATTAATAGAATCAACTTAATTCTCAATTGGATATATACTATATGTTTAATCTTTTATAGGAACATCTTCTTACTTATTATTCACTAACTGGTACAACTGCACCTTTATACTCTTTATTAATGAAATCTTGAATTTCTTTAGAATGCAGTACTTCTACTAAAGTTTTAATATCTTCACGATTTTCGTCTCCTTTACGAACAGTAATGATATTCGCATATGGAGATTCGCTTCCTTCGATTTCAATAGAATCTTTCACAGGGTTTAAGCCAGCATCTAATGCATAGTTGGCATTAATAACAACTGCATCCCCTTCATTATTATTAAAAATTTGTGGAAGTAACGCTGGCTCATAATCTGCTTTTAATTTAACATTTTTCGGATTTTCCGCAATATCTTCAATCTTTGCATTTACTTTATCAATTCCATCTTTAAGCTTAATTAATCCACCTTTTTCTAAAAGAGACAGTACACGGCCATGTTCAGCAACAGAGTTACTAAAAATAATGGTTGCTCCATCTGGAAGCTCATCTAAACTCTTATATTTCTTAGAGAATACAGCCATTGGCTCAATATGAATTCCACCAGCATTTACAAAATCATAACCATTTTCTTTAATTTGTTGGTTTAAGTATGGAATATGTTGAAAATAGTTTGCATCAATTTCTTTTGATTCTAAAGCTTTATTTGGCAATACATAATCTTGGAAAGGAACGATCTCTAAATTAATTCCTTTTTCCTTCAAAATTGGTTTTGCTTTTTCCAAAATTTCAGCATGTGGTACATTGGAAGCACCTACTACTAATTTAGTTGATTCTTTGTCACTGTTAGAAGCGCCGTTTTCCTTGCTATCATCATTAGAGCTGCCGCATGCCGCAAGCACAAATACAAATGTTAATGCAATCAGTAAAGACCATAATTTTTTCATGTGTTTTTCTCCTTATCTTTTGTCTATTTTTTTTGTTATAAAATCACCAATAAATTGGATGATAAAAACAATGATTAAAATAATAACAGTTGAAACAAGTGTCACATCACCATTACCTCGTTGAAATCCTTGTAAATAGGCTAAATTCCCAAGACCGCCGGCACCAATTATTCCAGCCATTGCGGTCGATCCTACTAATGCAATTGTAGTAACCGTAATTCCTGAAACAAGTGCTGGCATAGATTCTGGCAAAAGAACTTTAAAGATAATAGTAGTTGGTTTTGCTCCCATTGACTTTGCCGCTTCAATAACACCTTTATCCACCTCTCGAAGGCCAATTTCCACAAGTCTTGCATAAAATGGAGCAGCGCCAATGATTAAAGAAGGCAGCGCCGCTTTCGGTCCAATCATTGTCCCGATTAGTAAAGTTGTTAATGGGATTAATAGAACTAATAAAATAATAAAAGGAATGGAACGGAAAATATTCACGACTGCACTGATGATTCTATTAAAAAATACATTATTCCACATATTCCCTTTATCGGTTAAAAACAGCGTAATCCCAAGAATAATTCCAAGTATAAAGGTAAAAATAATCGAGAATCCAGTCATAAATAGGGTCTCTTTCGTGGCATTCCACATTATTTCCCAATCTACATTTGGCAATAATCTTTCCATCATCCTTCAATCACCTCCACACTAATTTCTTGCGCATGAAGATATTGAATAGCTTTTTCTATTTCTTGTTTCTCTCCATCTAAATGAATATATAATGTTCCATAGGATCCATGCTGTGTCGGGGAAATTTTCCCTTGAATGATATTCACAGAAACAGCAAAAGTTCGAATGAGATTGGTGATTACAGGCTGTTCAGCACTTTCGCCGACAAATCCCAGCATGACAATACTGCCTGTTTTATATTGCGCTATTAAGTGTTCAATCGTATCCTTCGCCTCTTCTGGTTCAATTACTTGTTGAACAAAACGTTTCGTAATTTCTTTCTTTGGCTGCTTAAATACATCAATCACTGGTCCTGTTTCTACTACCTTCCCGTCTTCCATCACTGCCACTCGATGACAAATCTTGCGAATAACGTGCATTTCATGGGTAATCAACACAATAGTAAGACCAAGACGTTTATTAATGTCCACTAATAAATCTAAGATGGCATCTGTTGTTTGTGGATCCAATGCTGAGGTTGCTTCATCACAGAGAAGTACTTTCGGATCACTAGCAAGTGCTCTTGCAATCCCAACCCGCTGTTTCTGCCCACCACTTAATTGAGAAGGATAAGCATCTTCTCGTCCTTCTAATCCAACCAGTTTGATGAGTTCTAATACCTTCTTGTCTCTTGCTGATTTTTTTACTCCCGCTATTTCTAAAGGAAAAGCAATATTTTCTTTTACGGTTCTTGACCATAGCAGATTAAAATGTTGAAATATCATACTGATTTCTTGTCTCGCCTTACGAAGTTTGCTTCCTTTTATTTTAGAAACTTCGTGACCTGCAACCGACACACTTCCAGCAGTAGGAATCTCCAATCCGTTCAGCATTCTGATTAATGTACTTTTACCTGCACCACTATATCCGATTATTCCAAATATCTCTCCTGAATCGATGGTTAAATCCACGTGATCAACCGCAGTGACCTTCCCACTTCTAGAGGAGTATACTTTTTTTACTGAGTTTACATTAATCAATGTATTCACCTACTTCTTATTTAAAATCACTCTATCGATCACTATATTTAAATAGTTTTTAACAAAGCATATCATATCATTCCAGATAACAAAAAAACCTTTCTGCAAGAAGAGCAGAAAGGTTTTTATTATGATTAATATCCCTTTCTCTCATCTATCAAAGCATGACGCTTTGTGTGAATTGGCACCGTTTCAGTATACTGACGGTTGCCGGGTTTCATAGGGCACATCCCTCCACCTCTCTTGATAAGAGTTTCGTTATTTATATGAAATGTAAAAATCGTTAATATGATAGATGTAATTTACCATTTCCCGAAATGACTGTCAACACCTTTTTTAACATAATTTCTTTTCTGAATTTTCAATTAAAATAAGTTAGATTTTCTGACATAATTAATTCAATGAGAAAGCTTGGATTTAAAACCAATATGGGGAAAAATTCTTTCAAAAAAAATAACCCGAAATACCTTCACTTTTTGTTAGTTGAACTGCCCCCTGTCAAGTAGACAGTGGAAATAATAAAAAAGATCTAAGCGGCTTTAACTCTATATTCCATAGGGCTAAGGCCGTTTAATCGTTTTTGATATCTATTGTTATTATAAAATTGGATATAGTCATCTATCGCAAGAGAAAGTTCCTCAAAGGTCTTATATTTGTGTAAATAATACTTTTCGCATTTCAGTGTCCCCCAAAAAGACTCCATTGGACCATTATCAATACACTTTCCAACTCGTGACATACTGTGTGTTATCTCTGCCTTGTCTACTTTAATCTTAAAACCTTTTGAAGTATACTGATACCCTCGATCACTATGGATAATTGGATGTTCTTCCTCCAATAAAAGTACGGTTGCTTGATCAAGCGTTTGGAATACAAGTTCATTATTATTCGAATGTCCTAAAACATAGCTAACAATGGATCCATCATAAAGATCTCGAATGGCACTTAAATATGCCTTCTTTGATGAACCATACTTAAATTCTGTCACATCCGTCACCCACTTTTCATTTGGTTTTGTTGCGGTAAATTCCCGATTTAAGATATTCTCTGCCACTTGTTGGGGAACGGAGCGTTTATAACGTTTTTTCTTGATACGAATGATCGAGCGTAAGCCAACCACTTTCATTAGTCGATAAATTCTTTTATGATTCAATCTTTCTTTAAACTGTCTATTCATGTGAAGGGTCATTTGGCGATAACCGAAGATGCCCTCCACTTTTTCATGGAGAATTTTCATCTCTTTCATGATTTTCTCATTCAATATCTCTTGAGAAGAAGGAACGCGATGAAGCCACTTATAATAGGCGGATCGTGCAATTCCCGCTATTTCACTCAGTAAACGAATGCTTATATTCTCTTCCTGATGGATCTCTTGAATAGCGATATACTTATCCTCCGATTGGATTTGACTTATTTTTGCCTCCTTTCGATCTCCTCTAACTTTTTTAAAAATAAGTTTTCTGCACGTAATCGCTCATTTTCTCTTTCTAACTTCTTCATTTGAAGAGTCATTTTCTCCTCTGGAGTTAGCTCGGATTCCTCTTTCGTAGAACCACGCCTATCTTTCAATGCATCTACTCCGCCATCTTCATACTTCTTAACCCATTGATAGATTTGTTGATAAGAAACCTGATGAGTATTAGCTGCTTCTTGATAGTCTTTTTTGTTCCCTAAACAATCTAGCACAATTTGTATTCGTTCTTCCCAAGTCGTTTTTCTTCCCTTAGTCATAGAGCTCGTCCTTCCTTGTGACGTATCTTTTATTTCACTATGACTATTATACTTCTTAATCCACCTTCTAAGGACAGATGGATCTGATATTTCATACATTCTCGTAATTTCACGAATCGAGTAATTTCCAGAGGCATAATCTTGAATAGCGGATAACTTTAGTTCTTTAGAATACTTTTTCCAGGAAGAAGTCTCTTTTAGTCCTTCTAAACCGAATGTATCAAATTTATATTTCCATTCCAAAACGGTAGAAAAGTGAACCTTATAAATCGATGAAACTTGGAGTGACGAATTTACTTCCCCTAAAGCTTTCACTATTTGATATTTCTCTTCTACAGAATAAGATTTTCTAGGCATAAAAATACTCCCCTACAAGTAACCAGATTTTTATTTTTTAATCTGTCTACCTATAGGGGAGCATATCATAGCAAAGGCGGATTCCAGGTAAACATCAAAACTATTATCCAGTGTGGGGAACTGAACGTGAACGGCTTAAGAAAAACAAAGATTCAAGTAAGAGGATTTTCCTTAAGGAGCCTTCTAATTGAATAGATCCATTCTTTTTTGCTTCTCTAAGAAGAAACTCGCCTTCCATAACGAGGCTAATACTAGTCATATCCCCCGTTAACCATATATCTGGATTATCATCATCCTTCATCCTTCTCCATGAAAAGCGATTGTTCTTAAGCTCCATATAATAGGATTCATTTTGACATGTTAACACTAAGGAAAGCGAAGCGTTTCGTAATAATGGTTTTAACGATTCTTTCCGATTCAGCTTTTCTACAAAATATTTCATCCAATCCTGCAAAAGCATCTCCTACTTTCTGCCGAACAATCTTATATTACTTATTCTTGCAGCAGCAGAAAAAAACCTTTTTTAAAAGTAATCTTTATAAAAAAGGCGATTGATGCTTTTAACCATGCTAGCTTTTTAAGGGCAGCATCCGTTTAATGGAATTGGCACTCTAATATAACCCTTTCATGAAAATGTCCATGTCCTGCTTATTTTATATAGTTATGGATAACTTCTACTAAATGAGGGACTGATTCAAAGCGATATACTTTTTCTTTTAACTCCCCCTTTTCCATAATAACTAGACAGGGAACACTTTCTACCTCATATTTTGCTGCTAAACCGGGGGCATAATTTAAATCCATTTTTCCTAAATTCAACTCTGGCTTCATTGTATGCAATACTGTCAACATTTTTGACGCAACCATACACGTACCGCAAAGAGGAGTATACAAGTAAAGAAAGGCAGCATCTCTATCCTTTACTTGTTTCTCCCATTGATCGAGGTTCCAATCTATCATAATCCATTCATCCTTGTATCTAAATATTTTGCTTCAATCTCAATATCAGCTTGTAATAATAGGGTTGCTAAGTGACATTCAGGAGAGGCAGCAACTTCTTTATATTTGCGATCTATATAAAGGAATTCTGCTTCAGGAAGTTCTCGTTTAAACTGTTTTCTTATCTTATCTCCTGACTTATCTGCATCCACTAAGATATACACATCTTTATCCATTAGCTCGTCTAGTAATTCATCCAGCTTTGAAACTCCAATTGTTCCATTCGTACAAATAATATCGACTGGTTCACGCACAATCTTCTCTACTTTTTGTTTGTCTGATTTGCCTTCAACAATGATTACTTTTTTCATATTGATCACCTAAAGGAGTTATTTCATTTACTTTAACATATTCAAACAGGAAGAGAAAGAAGTAGGTTTTCTGGTATATATCGGTGATAGATAGACATATCGCCCCTTTATATTCTCCTAAAAATTAAAAAAACCAAACAAGTATACGAAAATTTTTATTAGCATCTCCGTATACTTGTTTGGATTAATAGGTGGTTGAAATATCTTTATCCCGGTCTCTACATTAAATTAGCCTTCATTTGTCATTTCTTCATACTGCTCTGCTGACATAAGCGCGTCAATATCCGCTTTATCACTTGGCTCAATAACAACCATCCATGCTTTTTCATAAGGAGATTCGTTCACAAATTCTGGATTGTCACTAAGCTCTTCATTTACTTCAACTACTTTTCCGCTGATAGGAGCATATAATTCAGAAACTGTCTTAACAGATTCTACACTTCCAAAAGGTTCATTTGCTGTTACTTCATCGCCTACTTCTGGTAGTTCAACAAATACGATATCGCCTAATTCAGATTGTGCAAAATATGTAATCCCTACACGTGCGTTATCTCCTTCAACTTTTACCCATTCATGTTCTTTTGAATATCGCAAATCCTTTGGTACTGCCATTATAACCCCTCCGTATTTATCATTTTTACTCTGTTAAACAGAGTTACTATTAAAAAAAGCAGGTCGCTTAAGCCCAACTTTCTTTAAACATCTCTTCTTTAAAGCCTAATGTTACTTTATTTCCATCTGTAGTTAAAGGGCGTTTAATTAACATGCCATCAGAAGCAAGCAAATCTAGTAATTCCTCATCCGACGCTTCCTTTATTTTATCCTTTAATCCAAGATCTCTGTATTTCTGACCTGAAGTATTGAAGAATTTCTTTAATTCAAGGCCACTTTTTTTATACAAATCCTCTAATAACGCACGAGAAGGAGGATTGTCCACAATATGTACTTCTTCATATGACACATGATTTTCATCCAGCCACTTTTTCGCCTTGCGACAAGTTGAGCATTTTGGATACCAATAAAAAGTAACTTTCATTCCATCACCCATAATCTATGTATTTTGAAACATTCAACTAAATATTATCACAATTTGATATAAAGTAAAACTTCAATCAGTGCCCACTTGTGCCAACTGTTATTTCCTTTCTTGCATTTTTCAGCTATTTCTTTAAGCAGGATAGATTACGACAGAATCAAACTAGATGAATCCCTCAATCGATTGACTAAAAAGAGGGTTCTTCTGATTCGTTTATTCCAGAAGAACCTGTTTGACTATTTATGATTACGCCTTACCCAAGATACTCTCCAGCTGTTAATAAATGTTTAGCAGCCTCTCTTTTCCTTGCAATGATTGGCTTTGGTGTGTATCTTGTATATTTCTTTAATACAGATAGTGCTAATCTTAGTTCATCACCGCTCAGCATATATGCTAACGTGTCTATTGCCTCTGTGATTACTTGTTGAAAGGCCTCTTGGCAATATATTTCGGTATATAATAATTTTTGTTTTTCTTCTTGCCCATTTTTCCCCATTGCCTTTTCTGTTCTTAAAATACAAGAATCCATTGCAAATACAGCATTAAAAATATTTGCTAGATTGACCATAATCTCTTGCTGCTCTTCCAATTTTTCTTTATATTTTTTCAACATCATTCCAAATAGCAGATAACTGATTTTTCTAGTATTGGAAAGAAGCATTTTTTCTTGGGATAGCAGCTTATCATCCGGCTCTTTCGGTAGGAAGGAGAGCATTTCCTTTTCCGTCATTTTGGCTAGTGCCAACAATGGGATTTCTCCTTTTAAACTCTTTTTAGCTAAGGTAGGAGGAATTAATAAGCGATTAATTTCATTTGTTCCTTCAAAAATGCGGTTGATACGCGAATCGCGATACATTCTAGCAATATCATAATCTTCCATAAATCCATTGCCACCATGGAGCTGCACACATTCATCTACTACCATATCTAATACTTCTGAGGCAAAAATTTTATTTAAGCTGCACTCTATAACATATTCATTTATGATTTTCGCCATTAGTGTCCATTCTATATCTGCATCTACTCCATCCATGGCTGAGGACAGTAATCCTGCTGTACGATAGACACTACTTTCTGCCGCGTAAATATATGCTGCCATTGTTGCATACTTTTCAAGCGTAAGCGGAAAATGAGATAATGGAGCCGAGAATTGCATCCGCTTATCCGTATAAGCAATCGTCTTTTTTAATGCTTCTTTACTAGCACCAATTGCTCCCAGACCAAGCTTATAGCGACCAATATTTAAAATATTTAGTGCGATTAAATGGCCTTTTCCGATCTCTCCTAGCACGTTTTCCACTGGTACATCGACATGATCAAAACGAACGGCGCAGGTGGAAGAGCTCTTGATTCCTAATTTATTTTCTTCTTTCCCTATTGAAACACCTGGAAAGTCTTTTTCTACAATAAACGCAGTAAAATGTTCTGAGTTTACTTTTGCATAGACGATAAAGACATCTGCAATTCCTGAATTAGTAATCCACTGTTTTTCGCCAGTAAGGGAATAGTGCGTGCCTTCCTTATTTAAGACTGCAGTTGTTTTTATACTAAGAGCATCAGATCCTGCTGAAGGTTCCGTTAACGCATAGGAGGCGATTTTTTTACCAACGGCTAAATCCGGTAAATATTTTTCCTTCTGCTTCTTATTTCCAAATAAAACAATTGGTAATGAACCAATCCCTATATGAGCCCCATGGGTTACAGAAAATCCCCCTGCAACAGACATTCTTTCAGAAATAATGGCTGTGCTGATTTTATCTAAACCCAAACCGCCATACGGTTCTGGAATATCTGAACTTAACAGACCCAGATTCCCTGCCTCTTCCATCAGCTGTTTTGTTATTGTAAATTGGTGATTTTCCATCTCCGCCAAATGAGGTAGTACTTTTTTCTGAACAAACTCACTTGTCATTTCTGCAATCATTTGATGCTCTTCTGTAAAATCCTCTGGAGTAAAAATTGCGTCTGTGGTGACCTGTTCCGTTAAAAAACTTCCACCCTTTTGCATAGTAATCCTATCCTTCCTTTCTTCCAGCACTTAATGTTTATGATCAAAATATTATATCTTTTTCGTCGTTAATGGTTTTCCTGTTTGCAATAGATAAAGCATTCTTTTTTGTGTCTCCTGCTCTTGTATTAATTGGATAAACGCTTCTCTCTCTAAATCTAATAAATAGTCCTCTTCCACTAATGTACCAAATTCTACACTGCCACCTGTAAGAACCGTAGCAAGATTGCTGGCAATCTCGGCATCATATTCTGAGATAAAACCTATTTTTTTAAGTTTATCAACTTCTTTCATTAAGAAGTCATAACCCTTTTTACCTGTAACCATAATCTTTTCTTTTTTAGCCGCTTGAAACTTTTCATCCGCTAATTGTAGAACTGCTCTTTTTGCATCTCTTAATAAAAATCGATCATTATTAGTTATCCCATCTCTCTCTGTTAAGAAGCCTAGTTCTTTCGCTTGAACCGCAGAGGCAGCTACCTTAGCAGTCAAAATGGTCTGAAATACTTCTACAGTAAGCTTCAGCATTTCCTCTGGTAAAAGTTGTTGATTTCCCTGCCACTTATTGCAATATAAGGCTGTTGTTCCGCCTCCGCCAGGGATAAGCCCTACCCCTGTTTCTACTAGTCCCAGATACGTTTCTAACGATGCTTGCACCTTACCTGCCGCCAGACAAATTTCTGCTCCTCCTCCCAATGTTTTTTGATAAGGGGCAGCTACCACTGGCTTCTGGCAATATTTTATGCGCTTCATGGCTTGCTGAAAACGGCGGACGGCTATCTGCAGCTCTACAATATCCTCATTTTGGGCTTCTAATAGCATTAAAGCTAAATTAGCCCCTAGACTAAAGTTCTTTTTTTCACTGCCTATAATCAGCCCTTTATATGCTTCTGACTCTACTTTTTCGATCGCCTTATCAATCATCGCGAGAATATCCATGCCAATGCTCATATTGGAGCTGTGTAATTCCAGTAATAATACTCCGTCTCCGATATCCATTAAACTTGCTCCATTATTGGAAAGAAGCACGCCTCTTTGCTTCTTCCATTCTTGTATGCATATTTGGTCCTCACTTTTTGGAATAGGCAGATAGTTGCCTTGATGGTAATAATGTTCTACTCCATTAATCTCTTTATAAAAGGATTCAAATCCTTGATCCAACATTTCTTTAATCCATCCAGGAATCTCTCGTGAATCTTTTTCCATTCGTTCTACTGTAGATTTTAGTGATAGTTCATCCCATAAACGAAACGGCCCATTTCTCCAATTAAATCCAGACTGAACAGCTTGATCTATCTCATAAATAGAATCGGAAATCTCCCCAACCATTTTGGCTGAATACAGTAAAAATGGAGCAATTCCTTTCCAGAGAAATTGTGCTTTTGGATTTTTTTGTTCTAAAAATAGAGGAAGCGATTGTTTCGCTGCTTTCTTTTTCATTCCAGTCAAATTCTTATACGTCCATGTACGATAATCTAGAACTTGTAGCCCCTCTTCCGTTTTTCGATAAAATCCCTTTTGTACCTTTCTGCCCAACATTTTTTTCTTAAGCATTTCTTCTAATAAAACAGGAATTTGGTACATCTCTATTTCTTCTGTGTCATTCATTTTTCCTTGCATATTATGAATAACTTGATAAAAAGTGTCTAATCCAACCATATCTAGCGTATGAAAGGTGGCACTTTTTGGACGACCAATTAGTGGACCTGTTAATTGATCAACCTCTTCGATTGTTAAGTCTGCCTTTATCATTTCTTTTACAATATTTAAAAAAGCAAAGGAACCAATCCTATTTGCAATGAAGTTAGGAGTATCATTCGCTTTTACTACTACCTTTCCTAATTCTTCTTCTGCAAATTGACTGATTGTTTTTACAACATTTGAGGCAGTAACTTTAGTAGGAATAATTTCAAGTAATTTAATATAACGAGGTGGGTTAAAAAAGTGTGTACCTAAAAAATGGGCCTGAAAATCTGGAGAAAGATTTTCTTTCATCTGGTTAATCGATATACCAGAAGTATTGCTGCTGATAATAGATCCTTTTTTACGGTACTGATCTATCTTTTTAAAGAGTTCCTTCTTTATTTGCATATCTTCAATAATTGCTTCCACAATCCAATCTGATTCTTTTAATAAGGCAAAATCATCTTCTAGATTCCCAATTGTTAGTTGCGCTAAATTATTTAAAGATGTAAGCGGGCTGGGGGATTCTGATTTCATTTTTTCAATAGCAAGCCTGCCAAATCGATTCCTCACAACCTTATCTTTTAATGTAAGTCCTGCTTCTATTTCTTCTGTTAATAACTTAGTTGGCACGATATCCAGCAGAACCGTAGAAATTCCTGCATTAAGAAATTGTGCTGCAATCGCTGCCCCCATAACTCCAGAACCAATAACCGCAGCTGATTTTATCTCTTTCACCATGCATCCTCCTTGAAAAATGTATTAAAATTTGATGGTTTTCAAATGGCTTTAAAAAGGCTCCATTACTCTTTGTACGTCCAAGTGACGTGATTTTTAACAATAATTGTGTCAAATTATTCGTTTTTTCTCCATGCCGTGTACTCATTAAATAAGAAAAATAGGAAATGCTAGTAAAGAAATAGTAAAGGGAGGTGTATAAATAAATGGCTCGTCTTAAGAAGAACCCTTCTAAAGCAGGAGTTAGTGCGGCAAGTGTAAAAGGTAACGCTGGTCCAACAGTTGAAACAGATGGTGGCGGAAAAGTTAACAGTCAAAATAATCAATATAAAAAGCAATAGTTTAACAGGAGGTCGATTTTGATGCAGCAGCAACCAACTAATATGACACAACCTAACGGGATGATGATGAAACCACCTGTTATGGTAACAGTCAAAGATTCCCTTTACTTAACAGATATGCTTTCTTGGAATTTACTAGCAATGAAAAAAGCGCATTTTTTTGCACAAAATGCCCAAGATCCGGCAATTAAATCTCAACTTGAGAAATGTGGACAAATGCATCAGCATCATTATGAAAGAATACTTAGTCACTTAGATACTAATAGTCAGCCAATGGTACAGCAACAGCAATAGATAGTAACGAAAAAAATTAGTGATTGTTTATTCAATTTTGCTCATTCTGCTAAAGAGATTGCCAAACCTTTTTTAGTTGACTATGCCTTTTGTAGAATGAGCACCTTTTCTTCGTAAAGGACTTTGAATAAGCAATCATCTTACTAAAACAATGATTTTATGAGGGAGGACAAAGAAAATGGATCAACAAAAGCCAATTCAAAACCCTGAGTCACAGGTTCCCAAAACACCGCAAATGAATGATCGCGATTTTACTAACGACATGCTTTCAACAGAAAAATACATGACTGATGCTTATTCAACAGCTTTAAACGAAGCTAGTAATGAAACACTCTATCAAGATTTATTATCCATTTTTACCGAAACACAAAATATGCAAAGAGAATTGTATGATTTAATGTTTCAAAAAGGATGGTATAAGCTTGAAGCTGCTGAGCAACAAAAAATCCAGCAATCTTATCAGCAATTCAAAGGATACAGTAACCAATTTCCATATGGAAACACCACTATTCAGTAAAACTCTCATTTTTTATCCACCCAAACACATTGTTATGGGTGGTGTTTTTTTACGCTTTGTCCAGCTTTCTTTATAGCATATGTTTTATTTTTGATTTTGTTTTCTTATCTCATTCATTTTTTTTATTTCCGATATAATTTGAACTATTGTTTGTTTCCCATCAGGGAATTTAGCATTCCAATGTTTTACTAAACCTGGCATATTTTTGGACATATAGGTATAGAGCATCCATATTTGCACTTTTTCCTTTAATTCCTCATTCTCTTCTCCAAGAAGTAATTCCGTATAATTACTCAATAAGGCGTCAAACTCCTCTTGAAATTTCTCGTCCAATTTCTATTCCCCCTTCGATTTTCATTGACAACGTGATTGAGTTGCTCTATTATAAGAGTACACCTAATGATAATGATTATCAATATCATTAACTTCCCATAATTGATATTCTTTCCTTTTCTTTCCCCCTCATTTAAAGAATCGAGAAAGAATACACAAAAAGAGGCTGCTTCCCTGTCAGCCTCTTTTTGTCGTTAAATAAAAACCGTTATTCATCACTAGAAAACATATATTTTTTATAATGATATCGAATGGAAAAAATCAATCCCATCGAAAGCATATTTCCCATCAAGGAACTACCTCCATAGCTAATAAAAGGGAGTGGTATCCCTGTAATAGGAAGAATTCCTACCGTCATCCCAATATTTTGGAAAACATGAAAACAAAGCATACTAATAATCCCTACGCTCATACAAGTATAAAAAGTATTTTTTGTTTCTAAGGCAACTTTTGTTATGTGATAAATAAGCAAGAAAAATAAACTAATAATAATACTAGCTCCAATGAAGCCAAATTCTTCGCCGACTACACTAAAAATAAAATCAGTGTGATTCTCCGGAAGCACTACTTCACTTGTGCCAACACCCTTTCCCGTTGTCTGGCCAGAACCAATTGCAAGCAAAGACTGTGTTAAGTGATATCCCGTTGTACTTTGGTATGTATAGGGATCTAACCAGGAATAAATTCTTCCCATCTGATATTCCTTCACTCCAAAATACATGGTAATCCAATCTGGATGCCAAATAACAAGGTAGAGGACAGCTGTTGCAATCACAGCAAAACTAGAAAAAATCGGCGTTAAAATCTTCCAGGAAATACCGGATATAAAAATCATCCCCAGCATAATAGCAAGAAAAACTAAGGAGGTTCCCAAATCTGGCTGCTTCATGACAAGAAGAAGTGGAGGTACCGTTACAGCTCCAATTTTAAATAAGAGAAAAAAGTCACTTTGTATCGTCTTTACTATATACTTTTCCTGATGATCTACAATGATTCTTGATAGTGCCAGTACTAAAAATACCTTTACAAACTCAGAAGGCTGCAGAGAAAAACCAGGTAAAGTGAACCAACTTTTGGCACCATTAATTTCTCGGGCAATACTGGATGGGGCGAATATAAGCACTACCAATAAGAATAGACCAAAAGCATACAGATACCAGGTCAGTTTCTTCAACTGATCCGAATCTAAACGAATTACGCCAATAATAATACCTATACCAACTACATAATACATAACTTGCTTTAACACATAGGATGAGTTTGCTCCATATATAGCAATAAGGCTAGTTAAACATAGAAGCATTAATATTAGAACAAGTGTATAATCTATTTTCGATGAATTTTTTGGGGACATATTGTCATTGCTCCTTGTTCAGTAAAACTTTTAATAGCTTATCATTCTTCCATTCAGAAATAATCATTTTTCACCATTTATATTTACCCCTAAATAAATAGAGTCATTCACACACATTTACAATTCTCCATTATATTTGTATTTGCATGAAATAACAACTTTCGACAATCATTTTTATAAAATTATTTATTTTCATTTCTAACTTTAACCAAATTAATAAAAAACTGTTTAAAATGTCATATAACTTACTCTTTTTATTTTCCCCCAAAAAAAGAGAATGATCAAATTAGCTCCACACCCAGAAAATATTCTGGGATGTTAACTGCTACTTTGACCACTCTCTTATTTAGCCTTCTACATGTATGGTTTTTGTCAACTCCACTAAATCGTCTGCAATTTTAGCTAATGATTTAGTGGAGGAAGTGATTTCTTCCATTGCCGCCAGTTGTTCCTGAGAGGCTTCTGACACGTTCATGGAATTTTGACTGTTTTCCTTGGCAATGCCAGTAACTTGATCTACCGAACCTGCAACCTCTACTATATTCGTAGAAATTTTATGAGCAGCCTCTAAAATACTTTCCATTTGCTGACTCATGGATAACATCGATTCCGAAATTATCGTAAACTTTTCTTTTGTATCATTGGTAATATCAATGCCGTCTTTTACTTCCTCTGTCACTCGTTTCATTGTTTTAACAGAAGATAGAGTATCTTTTTGAATTTCATTTACCAGAACAGCGATTTGCTCAGCGGACTGATTGGACTGTTCTGCCAATTTCCTTACTTCCTCTGCTACTACTGCAAACCCTTTGCCTGCTTCGCCAGCCCTAGCAGCTTCGATGGCTGCATTTAATGCCAATAAATTTGTCTGATCAGCAATTTCTGTTATAACATTTAAAAATTGACCAATCTCCTGGGAACGCTCTTGTAATAATACAATAGAGTCATTCGATTCTTGCACTGAATTTTGAATCAAACTCATTTGCGTTACAGTATTATCAACAACTGCTTGTCCTTCTTTAGCTTTCAATACAGTATTATGAGTGCTTTTCACCATTTCTTCTGTATTCTTCGCAATATCTTTAATTTCATTATTCACAACAGCAACCGAATCAACAATGAAATCCATTCCTTTTGTCTGCTCTTCAGAACCAGCAGCAACACTTTGAATGGCAGCTGAAATCTGCTCTGATACATGGTTTGTTTCCACTGTATTAGCAGTCAGCTTTTCGGCAGAAGCATTTATTTGTTCAGATGTTTCATTCACTTTTTGTACTAAGTTGCGAATAAATTCTTTCATCAAAATAAACGCATCTGTTAGTTGGCCAATTTCATCATTAGAAGCTTTATGAATTTCAATATCTAATTCGCCTTCTGTAATTTTCTTTGTTGAATGCAATAATTTTTTCAGAGGAGAAATAATGATTCTCCGTGTAAATAATGCGACAATAACAGTTACAAAAATTAAATTAATGACAGTATTAACAAAAATACTGAATTCTTGTGGGAAGAAGCCGGCTTCTAGAATCATCTCATTTAGCTTAAAGGATACCATGGTGCTAAATAATGTAGCAAAAAAGATAATCACAATCATTTTTGTTCGTAAACTGCGAAAAATACTTCGTTTCTTCATATATATTCTCCTTCTTACCCTATAGTTATATATAGCTGTTTTTATACCAAGATAAAACTTTAACAATTATGTAATAAGACCTATTAATATCCAATATTAATAAATTGTTATAAATTAAATAGTTGTTTATACCTATTTTACAAAAAACAGTGTATTTAAGCAATTTTTATCCTTTTCCAAAAAAAAGGGGTATAGCCAAACGTACGGCTATACCCAAAGTGAGAGGAGGTTATGGGGTTACGGTATAAAGAATATGCTGTGTATTCAGCTTCTAAGAAGGTGATACAAGCTATTCTTTATACTTATTAGATATGCTTTTTTATAAAATCAGTGAGGGCTTATCCCCTTTATTAATAAAAAAGGGCAATCATCCTTTTGCCTTTTTAACGGTAGTATATTTCATTATTCGGACATATACTACATTATAAAGATTAGCGGAAAGAAGGTTCTAAATGAAAAACACCTTATATGTAAACTCCATCATCTATTGCTGTTTGTTGACTGTCTTTGCGACGACTCTTTTTTATATACTGACTGGTTTAACCGTTTTTACTATTGCCTCCTTGATTTCAGGGGTGTTAGTAGCTTTCATTAGTTTATTAGAAGAAGAGGTCATCCATAAGAAAATCCATGACGAACATTGAGTTTATTAAAAAAAAATAAATTAGTCTTTTATGTATAAAAAAAGAAAAAGGGGACCACAATGATACTACAAAGTGTAATTCCCCCTTTTGTTTAGAGCTGTTTCAGATTAATTCTCGCTTTTGAGAAATTCCTGACCAGCTCTTTTTTTATTGAATTAATTGAAGAAATTGCCGTGTTCTTGCTTCTTTAGGGTCAGAGAAGATTTCATGCGGGCTGCCTTTCTCTACAATATAGCCACCATCCATGAAAATTACTTCGTCCGCAACTTCTTTCGCAAATTTCATTTCATGGGTAACAATAATCATCGTCATGCCTTCATTCGCAAGTTGCTTTATTACTTTTAAAACTTCTCCAACAAGCTCTGGATCCAACGCAGATGTTGGTTCATCGAATAACATTACTTCTGGTTCCATCGCAAGTGCTCTGGCAATGCCGACTCGCTGCTGCTGCCCACCTGACAGTTGGAATGGGTAAAAATCGATTTTATCACCCAGTCCTACTTTATTTAGTAAATCAGCCGCTTTCATGCTTGCCTTTTCTTTTGATTGCTTTTTCACCGTGATGGGACCTTCCATCACATTCTCAATGGCAGTTTTATGGGGAAAAAGATTATAGCTTTGAAAAACCATTCCTGTTAATTTTCGAAAATCTGTTATAGCCTTTTTCGTTACTTTCGTCGAGAAATCCAATTGCTTATTCTCTATTGTAATATGACCACTAGTTGGTATTTCTAATATGTTTAAACATCGAAGCATCGTCGTTTTTCCTGATCCAGAAGGACCAATAACAACAATGACTTTCCCTTTGTCCACTTCTAAATTTATGTCCTTTAATACTTGTAAATCGCCAAAATGCTTAGACAACCCTTTAATTGAAATCATGATGTTCGCTCCTTCCTCTATCGATTATTTTAGTCTTCCTGCCTAATAGAAGCTTTTTTATTTACTTAAGTGACGGCCGAATCGATTTTCCAGTCCTTGCTGGATAATAGAAAGAGGGAAACAAATAAGCCAATACAATAGGGCTACCTCTGAATATAGCAATAAGAACTCATAATTCGTACTTGCGATTTCCTGTGCCTTTCGAAACATTTCTGTTACTAGAATTAAGGCTGCTAGAGACGAATCTTTAATTAAACTGATAAATGTATTAGACAATGGCGGAATCGAAACACGTGCAGCCTGTGGCAAAATAATTCTTTTTAAATTTTGAACATAGCTCATCCCAATGGAATAGCCAGCTTCCCATTGACCATTAGGAATACTTAAAATGGATCCTCTGACTATTTCCGATCCATACGCTCCAACACTTAATGAAAAACCTATAATAGCTGCTATAAAAGGTTCGAGCGTAATACCAACATTGGGTAACCCGTAAAAAATAATAAAAAGCTGTACGAGTAATGGTGTTCCGCGAATGATGGAAACATAGATTCCAGCAATCGCCCGAAAAATTTTTATACTGGATAATCTAGCTAAAGCGGTTAATACAGCTAAAATTATCCCAATAATAAAGGATATAATGGATAGTGGTATCGTATATAAAATAGCCCCCTTCACCAAAGGAAGAAGGGAACTAACTGCTATATCATAATATCGTTGGAATGCTTCTGGGTCAGTAAAAATGCTATTTAAGTACATCTTCTCCGAACCATTTCTCTGATATTGATTTATACGTACCATCATCAATCATTTCTTTAAGTGCTTTATTTACCGCTTTAACTAATGTATCATTTCCTTGTCTAAACATTAAACCACTATGCGCTACATCATCAGCAGTATCGACAATTTTAACTTTTACATCTGGCTTTTGCTTTTTAAAATCTAAGAAAGATAATTTATCATTAACGGTAACATCTACTCGTTTGGCGTTAAGAAGTTCAATCGCTTGATTAAATCCATCCACTCCAACTAACTCTGCACCATTCGTTTTGGCAATTTCCGCATAATTACTTGTTAATGATTGTGCTGACTTTAATCCTTTCATATCTTTAAAACTTTTCACATCTGAATCTTCTCTCGTGATAAGAACAGCAGCAGAAGAAATGTAAGGATCAGAAAATGTATACTTCGCTTTTCTTTCATCATTAATCCCTACTTGGTTTGCAATCATATCAAAGCGCTTTGCATCAAGGCCTGCAAACATGGCATCCCATTGTGTTTCCTTAAATTCAGCTTTCACCCCTAAACGTTTTGCCACTTCTTGTGCAATTTCCACATCAAATCCAGTTAGCTTCCCAGAATTATCATGAAAAGTAAAGGGAGGGTATGTACCTTCCGTACCAACTATTAATGTGCCCTTATCTTTAATTTGTGCCAATAAATCTGCGTTGCTATCAGCTTTTTTATCTGCAGAATCTTTTGATCCCTTATCTGAATTGCTGCCACAAGCAGCTAATACAATGGTAATACTTACCAACAAACTTAATAATATACTAAATTTTCTCATATTATTCCTCCTTATTCCGATAAGACTTGTCAGCAATAGCTATCATAGTATAGGGGATTACCATTTGTCAAAGCATTGATTCTCCTTTTTATTTTCACCAAAAGTTCTGACATTAACCATGTGAAATATATCCATTTGATACAAAAAAAAGCGACCTTTTAAACGGTCACTTTTTTCCAATTATATAAAAATAAATGCATTAGGCTGCCGGCTTTCTGAAAACAAGTGAGTATTGATGTAATTTCCCTTCATAGACTTTTTGCATTTTATATTCATCTAATAAATCATAGGGGGTCATTAAACATGGAGGCTTATTAAAAAATAGGACACCACTGTCATGCAAAATCGATGCAACAAATTGCGAACAAAAATAAGCATTTTTACGATTATATGGGATTTTTAGTAAAATAAATAAAAGCCCAAGTAAATTGTAGCGATAATTTCTTTGTTCTTTTTCCATCTGCTCAATTTTTTTCTTCATGTTTTCATATTGTGTTTGCGTAACAGAAATGGAATAAATAATACACCTACTGTTTCGAAAAAAACTATGCTGGACATTTTCCTTCACAAATCCACCGATAAATGGATTGCTTGGCTTTCTTCTTCCAAAACTATAAACTTCATTTAATTGCGGATCAAAAGAAATAGATGCATGATTATGGGGCTTTCTTGTAAAAAATTTAATACAACGTGTAAATAAAGTGCCTGTATCCGTTAAAATAATATATACCTTTCTTTCAGTCACACAAACACCCCTCCTTCGCATTAATATTTACTTATCGAAAAAGCTGTTAATCCTGGCTTCTTTTGTAAACACCTTCGAATAAAAGTTATAATCTTTAGGACTCCTCTTTGTTATCATATAGAGTTTAACCCCGGCTGGAAACAAACTCTTGTATTATTTTTATCTACGTCTTTAGACTTAAAAAGGTTACAAAAAAAAGCATACTTACTTAGATATATAATAATTCTCTATAAGTAAGTATGCTTGATAGAAAAAAGCATGCCTTTTTCCAGTTTTCAAATTCAACGCAATATCTATGCAATCCTATCTCCTATACTTCGTTTTCACAGGGCAATGGTGATTCAGCTCTTCCCATAATCATTTGATAATCTGGAAGAATCGGCAAGGAACCAGCCTTTGTAGCTACTATTGCCCCCAACCGATTAGCTTGATCCATATAAGACTCCATCTCTTTTTTGCAAGCTGGAAATCCCTTTTTATAAATACATGCAAGAATCGTTGCCATAAACGCATCGCCTGAACCATTCGTATCTATTGCCTTTACCACCTTTCCAGCCATTTGGACTTTTTCTTCGTATAATAGTCCAATTGCCCCCTTTTCGCCCAAAGTAATTAGCTTGAGAGGTATTTGGAACTTCTCCAAATTTGCTAAGCCCTTCTCTACCGATTGAACCTCTAATAGAAAGAGAAGTTCTTCTTTTGACATTTTTAGAATATCTACAAAAGACAAAAATTCCATCATCACTTGTCTACATTCCTCTTCATTTTTCCATCTTTTAATCCGAATATTTGCATCAAAAGCAATGAATAAGCCTTTTTCCTTTGCGATTTCAATCGCCTTCTTTGTCGCTGCTCTTGCACTTGGATGAAAGAGTGTCCCAGAACCAAAATAAAAGATTGATTTATTTTCAAAAGATGATTCCTTAAGATCTGATTCTAATACAACTTCATTTGGCGTTTCATTTTCATATTTATGAAAATATCTTTCTCCAGATGCATCTAAATGGACATATACTTTCGATATTTTCTTGGTTGGTGTACGAATGCTGTCTTCAAGATTTATTTTTTCTTTTAACATTTCCTTTTCGACAAATTGGCTATCTTCTCCGCTTCCTAGTTTTGTAAGATAAAAACTAGGAATAGTAAATCTACTGATATGTACAGCAACGTTCACAGAAGCTCCCCCTAAACTTCTTTCAAAACAATTATTATCACTCGATCGTGAAACATAATCGATAAACGCATCGCCAAGAGACAGGATTCCTTTTCGTTCCATTTCATGATTCTTCCTCTCTATCTTTTTCTATCTTTCTAGTATATCTTCTTTTATTTCTTTCGCTAATATTAATTAGTGAAACTTCTGTATTTCTTTCTGCGTTATACTTTATGTGTTTTTATACCGAAAAATGGAATAGGAAACCAAGTCTAATTTAATATTCAATATAGCATTCAGCTTTTGCTAAATTTTTGATATGATAGATAGGCGTATGCTTTCGAGTAAGAATATAATTTTGAAATGAATGGATAAATAGGAGTGAAAAAATGTTGGATAAGTTATGGGATTTGATAGTGGCCTTTATTTTGGGCATAGTAGAAGGTTTGACGGAATTTGCACCTGTATCATCAACTGGACATATGATACTAGTCGATGATTTATGGTTAAAGTCAGGGGAGATTTTTTCACCTGAAGTAGCTAATACCTTTAAAGTTGTTATTCAATTAGGGTCGATTTTGGCAGTAGTAATTATCTTTAAAGATCGTTTCTTAAATATTCTTGGTTTGAAAAAAACAATTAATGGTGAAAAAGTAGTCGGACATAAATTAAGCTTAGTACAAGTTCTTATTGGGTTAATTCCAGCTGGTGTTTTAGGACTTCTTTTTGATGATTACATAGATGAACATCTATTTAATTTTGAAACAGTTGCATATGCTTTAATTGTGGGTGCAGTCCTAATGATTATCGCAGACTTTACGCAAAAGAAGAAGAAACCAACCACAACTTCTTTGGATCAAATTACAAATAAGCAAGCATTTTTCATTGGTTTATTTCAATGTATCGCCCTATGGCCAGGCTTTTCAAGATCTGGATCAACGATATCTGGCGGTGTACTTATGGGGCTAAGCCACCGGGTAGCAGCTGACTTTACCTTTATCATGGCAGTACCAATTATGGCTGGTGCAAGCTTTATCTCTTTACTAAATAATTGGGAATACATTACATCTGCTGCTCTCCCATTCTTTATCGTTGGATTTATCAGTGCATTTATTTTCGCATTAATTTCTATACGCTTCTTTTTAAAGCTAATCGATCGAATTAAATTAACACCATTTGCGATCTATCGTATTGTGCTTGCTATCATTATCATTGTTGTGTTTATTTAATAATATTTATAAAGAAAAAGTCATCTCCCCGGAGATGACTTTTTCTTTATACCCACTTATTTTTCTATTATGGATTCTTTTCGTTGTTTTTCACTCTTCACTTCTAATATATCTAACAAGAATATAAAAATCGGAATACCTACAATTAATCCCCATACTCCAAAGAAGTGTTCGGAAAATATTAAAACAATGAATGTGAAAAAAACTGGTAAATCGGTCTTAGAAGACATTAGTTTAGGATTTAATATATATGCTTCAAGCGCATGAATTACAACAATTAAGATAACAATTGAAATGACATGTGTTATTCCTCCGACCGTATAACCGATAATACATAATGGAATAAAGGAAATAATAACCCCGGCAACTGGTATTAAACCCAGTAAGAAAATCATAATACCTAATCCAAATAATTGAGGAAAGCCTAAGAAATACAAGGAAGTTGTCGTTAACACACAATTAATAATGGCAATAATAAATTGTGCTTCTATTACTTTTCCAAAGGTTGCTACAAATTTTTTACAGAAATATTTACATTCAAAGTAAATTGGTGCTATTTTACTAGTATGAAAACGAGTAGCAAACAACCGTAATCTGTCTTTTTCTAACAAAAAGAATAGGCTTAATACTATCGCCATAAACACTTGAAGCAGATTTCCCCATATATTTGTAAAATACTTAAATATAAAGGTAAAGCCCTGATGTAAATAGGTCGTTACATTAAGATTATTTATTGTATTTACTATAAAATTCAAGACTGCATTGTCATGTGGCTGCATATAAAAGTCTGTGATTTGGATAACCAAAATCGAGATTTGCTGGATGACAACAGGTAAATAGGTGGAAATCCCATATATGAGCAAAAATAATACAGTAAAATATAGCAAAATAACCGCAATTGATCGCTTTATCGCAAATTTGCTTGTAAAAAACTGAACAAGTCGATCCATTAGGTAAGAAAATATAAAAGTAAATAAAATGAGATTTATCATACTACGTACAAAATAAAGGCTTAAACCAATTAAAAACAAAATTAAAAATCTTTTTACTGCTTTTTTTTGAAAAAAATGAAGCAACATCTCCATGCAAAAGACTCCTGACGATTTAAAATACCTAACTACTATAAAATATCTTTTCTTTATCCTTTATTATCAATCCAAAAATGAAAAATAACAAGAAAAAACGTTTTTTTTCACAGATTAATTTCAATTCCATTATCTAGGAAAAATTTCATTTAATCCGATTTCCTTCATCCACTTACAACAACATCATAGCCTATATGAAAAGGAAGGCTTTAAGTATATACCCTAAATGCCTTCCTCTTGCTTATTAATCCTTTATTCGTTTAAATGGCCACCAGTTTGCTTCTCCAAAATTCTTTACTAGAACAGGTATAAGCAATGGCAAAATGATAAATGCATATAGGAATAATCCAACTAATACAATGCTTGCTATCTGTAATAGGGATAACATTCCTGATGGCATCATCGCTGCAAATGTTCCACCTAAGATGATAGCTGCAGAAATGATGACTGTCCCCATCTTCTTCATCGCTTCTAACATCGCATCTTTTATCGTTAAATTCTTATATTCATTAAATCGATCCATAAGGAAAATACTATAATCCACACCTAAAGCTACTAAAATAACAAATCCAAAGAATGGTACTGCCCAACTGATCCCAGAATAGCCCAGCAGATTCACGTAGATTGCCTCATTTATTCCAAGCGTTGTATAGAATGTTAAAATTAACGATCCAATAATATAAGCCGGCATAATGATTGACCGGAATAAAAAGATTAAAACAATCGAAATCCCAATCATCATCCAAATAACAGTATTTGTATAATCAGCATTGGACATAGTGCGAAGATCTGCATTGGTACTAGTAATCCCGGAAACAGCAATTTCCGCATTTTCAAGCTTGGTTCCTTTTGTTATTTGATCAACTCTATCTTTTATCCTATCAATTTGATCAATTGCTTCATTTGAATATGGATTGTCTGAGAATACAACGTCAAATGTCATGATTTTGCGATTTGGAGATAGGTACGTATCTAATGCCCCTTTAAATTCATCACTCGCTAATACTTCATCTGGAATATAGAAACTGTTTGTTTCGTTTTTAGATAATCCAGATAAATAATCCGTAGCAGAACCTAAACCTTCAGAAACTTGATCTAATCCTTCAGCACTTTGTGTTAATCCGTCCGTTAATTGGCCAAGCTGACCACCTATATCACTAAACCCATCTAGTAATTGCTTCTGTCCCTCATTAATACTACTTAATCCATTCGTTAATTTAGGCATATTGTTCACAATCTGCCCTTGGCCATCTGCTAATTGGTCTAATCCTTGTTGCTGTTGATCGATACCAGCAATTAATTGCTCCAGTCCAGCCGAAATATTTGCTTGATTTTTTAATATTTCTGCATAGCCTGCATTCGCTTTACTCATTCCTGTTTGTAATTTAGCTAACCCTGTATTTAATTGATCGATACCAGCATTAATTGCGGGTAATTGTTGTTGTGCTCCTAAAAATCCTGCTTTAATTCCTATATATGCTGGGTTATCAGCTAATCCAGCATATGTCCCTTCTAAAGAACCAAACGATTCTTTTGGTACTTTATTTAGCCCCTGTGCCAATTGCTCTAAACCTGAATTAATTTTTTGATATTCCCCGAGAATAGCAGATAGACCTTTCTCTGCCTCTTTATATCCAGTTTGTAATTTATTATGCTCATTCAACAGTGCTTCTGCCCCTGTTTTTGCCTGTTGTAATCCTGACTTTATTTGATCAGAACCAGCAGAACCTTGGCGAATACCTTGTTCAATTTTTTCTAAGTTAGACTGAATTTCTCCCAAACCAGATTTCACATCATTTGTTCCTTTAATGAGCCCATTAATCCCATCTGCTGCGTCATTCAACTGTGGTCCTGATTTTTGCAGTTCATCTCCGGCACTGTGAAGCCCCTCACTTATTTGATCAATTCCTTCTTTTCCTTGGCCCAAACCTTCTTCTAAGGTTTTCGCTTGATTAGAAATATAAAGATCTTCAATGGAGTCTCCCATTGGTCTCGTTACAGACCGAACTCTATCCACCAAATCTACTTTAGCTAATTCATTCGTAATTGTATCTGCTAAAGATAAATACTCTATTGTATCTAATTGGTCATCATTTTTTAAAATTACGGTTGTTGTCATGGACTCGCCTGGTCCAAAGCTGTCCGCAATTGCATTAAATGCTTTTATCGATGAATAATCATCCCCAATTTCTTCTAAAGAATTAAAAGAAATATCACCATCATAGGTAACAAGGAAGGGAACACAAATACATGCTACAACCAATAAGGATAGCAGCGGTCTTTTTATAGAGAAATTACCCGCCACTTCCCAAATCTTGCTGTCTCCATGCTCTGCCGACCCTTTAGATGGCCAGAATAATTTCTTCCCTAATAACAGCATAAAAATTGGTACAACCGTAAATAAGGCGATAAGTAAAATAGCTACCCCCACTGCTACGGCAGAAGCAGATTGATAAAGCACAAATTTAGAAAATCCTATCGCAGCAAACCCAATCATTACCGCAATACCGCTAAAAAAGACTGTTCTTCCCGCATTTTTGTACGTTTCGACTATCGATTCCCAAATACTTTCCCGATGCATCATTTCCTCTTTAAACCTACTTAATAGTAGAATACAATAATCCGTCCCTATTCCAAAGAGAACAGCAACCAAGAAAATTTGTGTATACGTGGAAAGTGGGAAATTAAATTGATCTACTAGAATAGACACAATAGATTGGGATGCTAAGTATGTAAGTCCTACTGTAATTAAAGGAATAAATGGCGCAATTACAGATCTAAAAACAATTAACAATACAGCCAGAATGAAGACAACTGTGATTCCTTCTGTCTTCTTTAATCCCTCTTGAGAACTATTTACCAAATCCTGATCAATCATCCAGTTGCTGGTATAATAGTGATCCACATCATATTTTTCAATTGTTTTATATAATGCGTCGCTGACCTCTTCCGCTTCTCTATCATTCCAACTAATAGTCAATGATGTGAGGATGGTTTTTCCATCATCTGAAACCAACTGGTCCTTTAATTCCTCCTTTTCAAACGAGGAAAGTATATCTGTAATTCCTAACTTTTTCTTATTGGCTTCTAATGCATCCACTGCTTTTTTCGCTTCCGCAATATCTTTTTCCGTCAACTTCTTATCATTATGAAAGACTAAAGCCACTGTTGACTGTTCCCCTGCATTTTTCTGATTCTGAATTTCATCAAGAATTTTTCCAGCCTCAGAAGAAGAGTATTCATCAGGTATAGTAATCTGTCCTTTTTCCTTCACTAAATCTCCCATATTTGGAGCTATTAAAAATAAACCGACTATAGCGATAATCCATGCTCCAAGAATAAACCATTTTCCCTTTAAAATAGCATTCAACTTTATTCCCCTCCAGCTTCTATTCTCTATTTTTCTTCAATTAATCTATCTAACTTGGCATACGTGTCTATAAAGTTTTGAATTTCAGTATGATCAAATTGCGAAATAACAGACACAATCACACTTTGAATTTTTTTCTCCATCTCGCCAAATATTACTTTTCCTGCTGAAGTTAAAGTTAAATAAATAACACGCCTATCCTTTTCATCTCTTGTTCTCTCAACCCATCCCTTTTCAACTAAGCGGTTGATGATAGGAGTAATGGCACTTTTTTTCACCCCAAACACAATCGCAAGCTCTGTAGATGTACATACTTCGACATTGTTGATATGGCGCATCGTAAAATGCTGTTCTGTTGTTAGAACATCTCCTATTTCCTGTCTAATTAACTGATCAAATTTACGATTAACAGAAAAATTTATACTTACATATCGATCAATAATCTGATTTATCTCTGTTCGATTAATAACATTCACCCCACATCTATTTAGTTAAAGGGTTTAACTATTAAACATTTTAACTTTATTTTTATTTTTATGTCAACACAAAATTTTCATGCCAAAAAGGGAGATATCAACAGCACTAGGATTGCAATAATTCCTCCTTTAATTGATTATGCTATAATAAGAAAAAAATTAATGGAGAATAAGAATATGTTTCCAAATATCTCAATAAAAAATACACTTATGGAAAGTCTAGGAATCAATATTGTTGAAGTTAAAAATGGGGTATGCATTGCGACAATGCCAGTAGATGAACGAACAAAACAACCTTTCGGCTATCTACACGGCGGGGCTTCCGTAGCTTTAGCGGAAACTGCTGCAAGCGTTGGAGCAGCTAGTCTAATTGATGCCAAAAAACAAGCGGTGTTTGGCCAAGAAATAAACGCAAACCACATTCGCTCGGTAAAAGAAGGAATTGTAACCGCAACTGCTACAGTTATTCATCAAGGAAAATCCAGTATGGTTTACGAAATTAAAGTAGAGAATGATAAAAAGGAATTAATATGTATCTCACGGTGTACGCTGGCAGTAATTTCTTTAGAGAGATAGTTTGTCTTTAAGGAATTTGGAGGAGAAATTTAATTTTAGTTGATATATTGGGAGGTTGGCTGATTCCTCCCTCCTTTTGGCTGATATTTCGGCACTTTGGCTGATTTCTCCCTCCTTTTGGCTGATATTTTTGCACTTTGGCTGATTCCTCCCTTCTTTTGGCTGATATTTCAGCACTTTGGCTGATTCCTCCCTTCTTTTGGCTGATATTTCAGCACTTTGGCTGATTCCCCTCTCCTTTTGGCTGATATTTCTGTTCTTTGGCTGATTTCCTCCTCCTTTTAGGTAATTTCTTCGATCTTTGTTCCCTATCCAGCACTTATTTTTTCAAATCAATACAAAAAGTGCATTTCAAAAATCAATTTGCTGATTTTTGAATGCACTTTTCTCTTAACTATCTCTTATTTACAAGTATACATTCTTGCTTCATATGGTTTCAATGAAATGGAAGTTGTTGGCTCATGTTCTTCAACTGAGTAATTTGCTAACAGTAAATTTTCATGCTCCAATTCGACGACACGATTTTCAAACACTGCCTCTTCTGCTGATAAATTAGAAATGATCACTATCTTTTTATCATCCAGGGTCCGAGTGTAGGCAAAAACCTGTTTATTCTCTTCATCCACTAAATCAAAGGTTCCATATGTTAAAATGGGACCAGATTTTTTCAAATCTATCATCTTCTTATAAAAATGATAGATAGAATCTGGATCTTGCTTTTGACTTTCCACATTGATATCTAAATAGTTTGGATTCATTCCCATCCAAGGCTTGTGTTCAGAAAAACCAGCATATTCATCACTAGACCATTGCATTGGGGTTCTGGAATTATCACGGCTAGTAGACCAAATAATCTCCATCACTTCCTTATGGCTAAATCCTTCTTCCCGTTTCAATTTATAAAGGTTTTTCGTTGCCACGTCATCATATTCCTCAATCGTTGGAAATTGAACATTCGTCATTCCTATTTCTTGACCTTGATAAATGAATGGAGTTCCTTGCATAAAGAAATACATCATCCCTAAAGCCTTGGCACTTTCTTTCCAATATTCCTTATCATTACCCCATGTGGAAACAGATCTTGCTTTGTCATGGTTTTCAATAAACAAAGCATTCCATCCCTTGTTTTCTAAACCTTTTTGCCATTTATTTAAAACCTGTTTCAATTCCATAACATCGACGCCATAATTTTTTTCGTTATCCCATAAATCTAAATGTTCAAATTGGAAAACCATATTAAATTTTCCCTTTGTTTCTCCAACCCATAGCTCTGCTTCTTCTACCTTTACACCATTGGCTTCTCCGACTGTCATAATATCATATTTTGCAAATGTCTCATTCTTTAACTCTTCTAAAAATGGTTGAATTCCTTCTACATTCATATGCTTATCAAAAGATGGGACATAGTCTAAGCCTAGTGGATTATCCATATCTTTTAATCCTTCTTCTTTTTTAATATGACTGATGGCGTCAATTCGGAAACCGTCAATACCTTTGTCAAGCCACCAATTAATCATATTGTATAGAGCTTTTCTTACTTCTTCATTTTCCCAATTTAAATCTGGCTGTCTTGTTGAAAAAATATGCATAAAATATTGTCCAGTTGTCTCATCCAGTTTCCAAGCAGAGCCTCCAAATATACTTTCCCAGTTATTCGGCTCTTTCCCATCTACTCCATCTCTCCAAATATACCAGTCTCTTTTCGGATTATTTAAGGAAGACCGAGATTCTACAAACCATTCATGCTCATCACTTGTATGATTAATTACTAAATCAATAATTAACTTCATTCCACGTTGATGTACTTCATATAGAAGCAAGTCAAAATCATCCATTGTTCCAAACTCATCCATAATATCTTGATAATCACTAATATCATAGCCATTATCATCATTTGGCGATTTATACATTGGACAAATCCAAATACAATCAATCCCAAGTTCTTTTAAATAATCTAATTTAGTTATAATTCCTTTTAAATCCCCTATTCCATCTCCATTTGAATCCATGAAACTTCTAGGATAAATCTGATAGGCTACTGCCTCTTTCCACCACTTTTGAGTCACTCTAATTTCTCCCTTTCTACATCTAATTTCTGTTTTATTACCACATTAAAGGTCGTTTTATTCCGCTACTCGACAACAAGAGTTTCTTTCCACCATTTTCGCAGGTACGGTAATTCGCTTAGTTACAGCATTAGGATACGTAATATCATCGAGTAAGCACTTGGTTGCTTCAACACCAAGCTGAAAAATATTAATATCCACACTTGTTAAAGAAGGCTTCATATACTTACCAGTTGAAATATTATTAAATGCAACAATGGATAAATCTTCTGGAATAGATATGGAAAGTTCCTCTGCATAGCTAATTAATTCAATGGCAATAAAATCATCGGAGACAACAAGCGCTGTCGGTCGGCTTTCCAAATTCAAAATCTCTGTAAGCTTCTCTTTTGTTCGATCCACTAATTCCTTATCATAAATGATTAACTCTTTTTGATAAGCAATTCCATTTTCCTTTAATGCTTGTTTAAAACCTTTCAAACGGTCAATCGTAAAAACCATTTCCATATTGGCTCCAATAAAGGCAATTTTCTGATGACCTAATTGAATTAAGTACTCGGTAATTTGTTTCGTAATAAACACATTATCGTTATCCACAAATGTAATTCTTTCAGCATTTTGATAGGGCCTCCCAATAACAGTAAAGGGAAATTTATTTTGTAAAAGATAATCCATAATTTTATCATTCGTTTTACTATATAATAGAATAATGCCATCTACCCTTTTCCCCTGGACCATCTCGATTACTTCCTGCAATATTTCCTCTTCTGATGCTCCGGTTGTTAAATAAATGCCAAACTGACTTTTTCTTGCCTCCAAACTAATACCTCTTAAAACTTCTGGAAAAAATGGGTTTTCTAGCACCCTTTCTGTCGAATGCGGCATAACAATTCCGATTGTTTTCGTGCTCTTAACTACTAAGCTTCTTGCTTGAAGGTTTGGATGATATCCTAATTCCTCCATTGCTTCCCGGACTTTGCGCTTTGTTTCATCACTTATTTTCGGATGATTCGCCAGTACCCTTGAAACAGTGGATGGAGAAACATTTGCTAATTTACCAACATCTTTAATGGTTACTGCCATACTTTCCCCTCCGTTATTTTTAGCACAATAATGGTAAACGCTATCATTTTATATTAAAAAAATTGTTCTATCATTCACCTTTTCGTGCAAACGATTGCACTAGCATATGTAGAATATACCATAGGAAGAGCTTTATATCAATAAAAAATATTAAAATGGTAGCCAAGATTTATATTCCCATTTCTATAATATAAGCACTGAGAGTCACTCTCTGTGCTTATACTGTCACATATCCTCTCGTTCATTATTTACTATCCTAACATTATTTGTCTATCGATTCTAATTCCTTTATCACAGGAGGACTTTCAAGTACCGTATCCATATAATTTCGTCCCCAGCTATACATAGCATCTAAAATAGGCATAAGCGATTTTCCTTCATCTGTTAAGGAATATTCTACTTTTGGAGGGACAACTGGATAAACAACTCGTTTTACAATATAGTCATTTTCTAACTCACGCAATTGGTTGACAAGCATACGCTGTGTAATTCCGGGAATTAAAGCTTTTAGTTCTCCAAAGCGCTTTGTTCCTTCCTTACCCAAATGCCAAAGAATTAACATTTTCCACTTTCCACCAATTATACTTAAGGTTAGTTCTTTCTCACAATTAAATTCTTTGCCTGCCATTCGTTCCATCATCATTCCTCTTTCCTTAATTGATACTTAGTATACTTTTAGACACTATATAAAAAAAAAGTGCGTACTTACTTAAATGGATTATAAAACGTATAATAACGGTTGTACAGAAATTAGACATATTTCCAGTATTCTGCGTGCAAGATAAAATGAAAAAAAAGAAAAGGAGTTAAACAAAATGAAATTACAATTAGCATTAGATTTAGTTAATATCCCACAAGCAATAGAGGTTGTTTCTCAGGTTGAACAATATGTTGATATCGTTGAGATTGGTACACCTGTAGTAATAAATGAAGGCCTTCACGCTGTTAAGCAAGTAAAAGAAGCTTTTCCTAATTTGTCTGTATTAGCGGACTTAAAAATTATGGATGCAGCTGGTTATGAAGTAATCCAAGCAGTTAATGCTGGTGCTGACCTTGTCACTATTTTAGCTGTTGCTGAAGACGAATCTATTAAAGGTGCAGTTGCTGAAGCGAAAAAGCTTGGCAAAGAAATTCTTGTCGATATGATCGCTGTTAAAGATATTAAAACACGCGCACAACAACTTGATGAGTTTGGTGTTGATTACATTTGTGTTCATACTGGCTATGACTTACAAGCAGTTGGCAAAAACTCTTTTGAAGATTTAAAAGCAATTAAGAGTGTTGTCAAAAAAGCGAAAACTGCTGTTGCAGGTGGCATAAAACTAGAAACATTGCCAGAAGTTATTGCTGCTCAACCAGATTTAGTTATTGTTGGTGGGGGAATTACTAGCCAAGAGAACTTAAGTGAAGCTGCTTCTAAATTTAAAGAACTAATTGCTCAAGGATAAGTAAATGAAAACAAGCGATTATCTTGACCAAGTCATTCAGGAATTAACGCAGGCAGGAGCACTTATTGCAAATGAGGACTTAGAAAAGCTTGTCGAGCGTATTCTGCAATCAAAAAAAGTTTTCGTTTATGGAGCTGGTCGTTCTGGATTTATGCTTAAATCATTTGCAATGCGAATGATGCACATGGGAATTGATGCTTACGTTATTGGAGAAACGGTTACTGCTACCTATGAAAAGGATGACCTTCTCATCGTAGGAACCGGTTCTGGCGAAACAAAAAGTATTCTAACCATAGTAGAAAAAGCAAAAAGTATTGGTGGGAATATTACAGTCCTAACTATTTCTCCTGATTCTACTGTTGGGAAACTGGCTGACCAAGTTATTAAAATGCCTGGTTCACCAAAAGATCGAGGTAATAAAGAAGCGAAAAGTATTCAACCAATGGGTTCCTTATTCGAACAGTTACTCCTTATCGTCTTGGATAGTGTGATTTTAAAATACATGGAAATAAAAGTATTGGATTCCAGTAAAATGTATGGGAAGCATGCTAATTTAGAATAGATTTTTCCTAAAATAGAAAAAGATAGACATATGCTTTATCTATCTTTTTCTTCTACTAATCAGAACCTCCACCACAGCTTGAACAGGAGCTATCAGAGGAGCAAGCGCTATCAGACGAACAGAATACCGACCCAGTTCCACAACTAGTGCAGCTTGCTGAACTATCACTACTCATTTTCATATAACTGGAAAATTCAGCGTAATGAAAATAAGAAACAGATAAGTAAGGAATAAGCATGGAATTGAATTTTTGTTCCCTTTTACTTTTTTTCATTTTGTCATAGATGGTACTTTTTTGATAATCTCTAACCTTCTTTACCGACTTTTTCATAGCGGTAATCAGCGCATAAACAGTAGTATGATATTTCGTGTCCGTTTTAAAATATCGATTTAATAAGTCGTCTTCAGCTAAGTTTTTAAAGTCTTCGATAATAGTTGGATGAACTGGATGTCGAAAAAATCCCTTATATAAATAGATATTCTCTTTTCTTATAAGAAAAAGCTCTGCATAAACCCAATCAAAGAATCCCCGTAGATCAGGATTAGATTTCCCCTTTACATTAGGACTGTGATGGAGAGTAGAGCCTAAGTATTTATGGGAGAAATCCTTATATTCTCGGGTAAACATGAGCATCTGATGCCATAATTCATCAACTTTCACGCTAAACATAGGAGATTCTTTTAAAAGAGAGGTTAAAACAAAATATCGTTTTAAATCAAGTAAGCGCCATTCATACTCATTTTCTCTTAACTTGTTCTCCCTCCTTACTCGTTCTTCTACATTTTCCATATAACTTCTAGTAAGAGAATGTTCTAGGTCTTCACTTAGTTTTTTTAACCCTTTAATTGGCTGAATCTCTAATACTTTAGGAGATACACCAAATTTAAAGGTGAGTCTTGTGCGCAGAAATAAAATAATCCAAACCATAATAGCGGTAAGTAGAAGCAGCCATGCCATCTCATCTCTCCCCTTCCATTTAGAAACATTATCTAATTTATAAAGCATAAATTAGATATTAATAATACGAATTTTATTATGTAAAGTTCCGCCTTTAATAATTTTTTTATGCATTTAAAATGTAGCAGATAAAAAATACACCACTAATAACTAAGTGGTGTACGTATTAAGATAATATGTGTAGATTCTTATCTGCTGTTACGAGTATTTTTTCATTTACAGAGTTGGTATAATCACTATATTCTTTTAGCATAAATAATATAACGCTGCGGTGCATTGCCTACAAAGCGAAATGGATAACATGTTGTCAGGATAAGTTCTTCTTGTGAATCATCTAGTGTAATAATCGATTGATCATCGGCCTCGACTATTTTAGTAGAAGTGATTTGATAAGAGAATTCCCCATATGGCAAAATAATTTTAAGCTCGTCTCCTATTTCTAATTCTCCTGCTCTCCTAAAAACCGTATCACGATGGCCCGATAAGACGATTTGTCCATTTTCATCTGGATAGAAGCTGCCTTTATAATGTCCGACCCCTTTTTCCAAATCATCTGGATCTGTCCCTTCCACAATTGGTAACTCCCCATCAATTTTGTCAATCTCTAATAGCCCAACAGCATCTCCAATAGATGGGACAAAACGTTTACTTTCTTTATCCACCCACTTTTCATTCCCCTTGTTAATGGCTGCCTTAGCTTCGGATAAAGAGTTCTCCGTTTGCGCTTTCGTATCCATTATATTCCAAACGCCATACCCAATAAAAAATACTCCGCCTATTATAAGCAGGAGGGATAACCATTTAGTCCACTTCATATCATCCTATGCCTTTCTTCATTAATTTATTAAAACAACTATTTCGTATTACGACCAGTATAATTTCTACTTTGATTAAATTGTAAGCTATTGTCACAGTATCTGGCAATAGCTTTCCTTCTCTACTTTTTGTTATTTGTACTCATTACAAACATACATGTTATTCACACGTACTTACTATCAAAAAAGTAGAAAAAAAATAATTGACATTTTTTACTTTGTTTAAAACAAAGAGAAAGCGTTTAATATATAAATCCATAAAAAATTCGGTTTTTATTCAAATCCTCCTGAAACGATTTATGTTAAGATAGTAATGTTTTTCCTTATAGCTTTCAGGAAAGAATTATCTCGCAAGGAGCGTAATACCATGATTGATAAATTAAAACCAATTCCCTCTTTATCTTCTAATTCTGTATTCTTAGCCGCTTTATTGGGAATGGTTGGCGGCTTTTTAGATGCGTATACCTTTATTAGCAGGGACGGCGTATTTGCCAATGCGCAAACAGGGAATATTGTTTTGTTTGCAGTGAACGCAGCGACTGGCGAATGGAGAGAATCCCTTCATTATATTCCACCGTTAATAGCTTTTATTTTAGGAGTCCTAGTCTCAGAAATTGTGAAGATTCCTTCTTTAAGAGAGATCTTATACAGCTATAGACGTTCGATTCTAATATTGGAATGTATTGTCTTAATTACCGTTGGCTTCTTGCCGGCATCTATACCAAACATTATTGTGACAACAAGTATTTCTTTTGTATCTTCCTTACAAATATCTACTTTTAATAAACTCGATAAATGGGCCTATAATTCTACTATGACTACTGGTAATTTACGAACTGCGACACAAGCGGCTTATGCTGCTTTTATCAAACAAAGTCAAGAGGCAAGAATCCAATTTAAAGAGTTTTCCCTTATAATTGGCTCTTTTATTTTCGGAGCGCTACTAGGAACGTTTACAACCACTCAATTTGGCAATAAAGCTATCTGGATATCTGCCATCATTTTAATTATTGCATTAGTTCTCTATCATAAAGATAAAGGATATATTCGTAAGCGTTGTGCACAATAATTAATGTAAAAAGGAGAAAGGCTGAGTCTTGGCAGCCTTTCTCCTTTTTATTTGCTATTCATAAGGGTATACAGTTCCTCCCATCTTCTTTCCAGCCTTTCCTTTTCCGATAAAAATTGCGCTAAGCTCTCCCATTCCGTCTCTGTTTCTATTCTTCTCTCTACTTCTGATATCTCCTTCTCCAATCCTTCCAGTTCATTTGCCAAATCCACTGGATTAACGGCAGATTCGGTTCTTTGTCTTTTCTTAATCGGCTGCATCCTCTTTTTCGATGTTATTGTTTCGTCTATAGGCACTTGTGTCCTTTTCCTTTCCTGTGACTTTTCTCGCGCATACGTATAATTTCCTTCATAACATTGAATCTCTTGTGACTCAATCCAATAAATCTTTCGAAAAAGCTTATTTAAAAAGTAGCGATCATGGGAAACAGCAAGAATAGTACCATCAAAATTCTCTAGAGCATCTTCCAATACTTCACGAGAATCAATATCTAAATGATTCGTTGGTTCATCTAATACAAGCAGATTAATTTCTTGATGCATCAGCTGTGCTAATCGCAGCCTCATTCTTTCTCCGCCGCTTAAATTGGCAGTCTTTCGAAAAACAGAATATCCATAAAAGAGAAATTGCGCTAAAATATGTCGAGCCTCCCCTTCTGTCACAGATACTTCATTTCGAAAAGCCTCGATAACTGTTTCTCCTTCCATTTCTGTTAAGGTATGCTGAGAAAGATAACCGATTTTAACATTACTACCGATCTTTATTTCTCCTTCATCTGCCTTGATTTGCTGAAGAATCATTTTTAATAAAGTTGATTTCCCTGTGCCATTCTCTCCAATAATAGCTGCCCTATCCTTGTAGCTAATCTTCATCTGTACATCTTGAAAGAGGATTTGCTCTCCAAATTTTTTGGAAACATTACGAAGTTGAATCACATCCTTGCCACTTCGATCACTTGATTCCATTTCAAAATTCATTTTCTTTCTATTCATATTTGGCCGAGACAATTTCTCCATTCTCTCTATAGCCCGTTCCATGTTTCGCGCACGCTTATGCAGTCCTTCATTAGGCGGGTTGGCACGATTGGCCCATTCACGCAAGCGTTTAATCGCTTCCCTCATTTTCTTGATTTTCTTTTGCTGCTCCTCGTAAGCTTGGAATTCTCTTAAAAGTCTTTCTTCCTTTTCCTTCGTAAAATTGGTGAAATTAGTATGATAGGTCGTTACTTCTCCATCCTCTAAATCGATGACTTTTTGAATTACTTCATCTAAAAAGTAGCGATCATGAGAAATAAGTAAAATGGTTCCACTATAATCTTGAAGAAATCTTCCTAGCCACTCCACTGCCATTAAATCTAAATGGTTCGTCGGCTCATCTAATAAAAGGAAATCTGGTTCTTCCAGAAGAATCATGGCTAAACCAATTTTAGTTCGTTCTCCTCCACTTAAATCTCCATATTTTTTGGTTACTAAATGTTGAATGTTTAACCCGTTTACAATCTTTTCAATTTTGGCATCCATCTCATATCCGCCAGCATTTGTAAAAAACTCTTGCAGTTTTCCATACTCCTCGATTAAAAGCTGTAATTGGCTTGGAGAATTGTCCTTCGCCATTTCCTGTTCCATCTGTTTCATCTTCTCTTCGATGATAACTAAATTTGAAAATGCTTGCTTTAAAACATCCTTTGCCATCCATTCTGGTTTATATTCTGGTATTTGCTCTAAATATCCAATTTTCATGCCCTTTTTCCAATGAATTTGCCCAGCATCTGGTGTTTCCTTCCCAGCTAGAAGCCTAAACAGGGTTGTCTTTCCACTTCCGTTTCTGCCAACAAGACCTATTTTTTCCTTCTCCTTGATCTCTATAGAAATATCTTCAAATATGGTATTTCCTCCATACATTTTCGCTATCTTATTTACGCTGCAAATAATCATTTTACCGCTCTCCTTTGTTATGATTATCTCTTTTCCCAACCTCTAAACGGACGATTCCAGTCCATTTAAAGCAACACAAAAAGCCATGGAAAACAACTTCTCCATGACTTATCTGTTATAGAAAAGACCTATCTTCTTTTCTATCCATATAACCCTCTACATCTATAACTATAAAAAATTTCCATGTACTTTTCTAAAGACTTTTGATTTTTATAAATCTATGCAAAAAGGAGCGCATGAAAATGCACTCCTTTTACCGTCCATTAGATGTGGGTAAGAGATGTTTTCACCGTTTTAATTTGCTATTTAGTTGTTTAAAAAAGGACACACTTATCCCGTTAACAACTACAATCGCAAATTTCGCACGGTTAATATAAAGACTTTCCATCATATAACCTTGCACTAAAACGGTTGAACTTAACATCCTTTCCCACCTCTTTTCTTTGTAAGATAAATTTATTATACCTTTATCAGGCATACTATACAAGAAAAATCAGTAAACTTCGAATCAAAATAATATTCACTAATTTATCAAGTTTCTTTCTATCGAAGAGGCCTTCTTGTTAAAAAGCAAAGCAGTGGATATAATAAAATGAAAACAACGTTGTTATTTTTATTTATGGATGAATCGGAGGGATGAAGATGAGTGTCACTATTAAAGATATAGCTAAAAGTGCTGGAGTAAGCTATTCCACCGTTTCAAAGGCACTTCGTGATAGTCCATTAGTAAAGAAACCTACGAAGGATCTCATTATGGCAGTTGCTAATGAATTAGGTTATCAACCCAATATTGCAGCTAGAAGCCTTGTTTCCAAAAAATCCTTTACTATTGGTGTTGTGTGGCCTACCATTGAACAAACCGTTCTCTCAAAGCTTATTACAACTATTAACAAGGAATTGGAGGAGCTTTCTTATACAACATTGATATCTATAAATGAAGTAGAGTCTGCTTTAAAAATCTTTAGCCGCTATCAAGTAGATGCCATACTAGTATTTGATTCTAGTCAATCCATCGTTTCTTCTTATTCAGATGTTCCTATTGTCATGCATGGACTAGCCAATAAGCAAACTCCTTATCCTGTTATTGATGTAAATCGCCAAAAAGCAACTTATCAAGCTGCGCAATATCTTTATAAGATGGGGCATCGTTACATTAGCTATATTGGAGATGTAGAAGGTGATAAACTGCAAAAAGAAAAGGTCAAGGGATTTGAACAGGCGATTTTAGAGTTGGAATTACCGACTTATTCTTTTCAAAAAATACGAGTGAATAATTTTGAACAATATGACGGCTATGAGGCTGCTAAGCAATTACTAACTTTAGCCAAACGGCCAACTGCCATTCTTACAGGGAGCTATGACCTTGCGCGCGGTGCTCTTCAAGCTATTTATGAATCTAACTTATCCATACCAAATGATATTTCTATAATTAGTTATGATAACTTTCCAGCACTAGAGCATTTTGATATACCCCTATCAACAGTCGGAGTTCCACTAGACAAAATTAGTGAAAAAACAATTGAAATATTGATGAAAGTGATTAACGACGAAGAAGTAGAAACTAAAATTTTTATGGAACCAGAATTAAAAATTACAAATTCCTGCACAAAAATCTCCTAGATAATAAAAGGAAACTTCTATGAAAATAGAAATTTCCTCCTGTCAAACTAACACTCTATCTAAAAGTTCACCAATGAATCTAGTTTTACTGGCATGCCAGTTTTTATAGAAATATTTCCGGCAATCCCTGTTAAAATAGATTTCACGCCGTCAATATGGGTGGCGGCACGATGAAACCGATCTTCGACAGGCTCCCCAAATATATCGCGAAGCAATATTGGATCTCCTCCACCATGACCACCCTCTCCCTCTTCTATCTCTACTTCATATGGTTTTCCTAGTATGGGATGCACAGTAATAGATTTTGAAGATAAGGCTCCTTCCTCTTCCTTATTACCTCCTGAATTAACATATGATTTTTCGACTACGTTGACTTCTAATCTGCCCTTTGATCCATTAAAAACAACATTGAATCCTTCCCACGGTGCATAAGCATGTAAAGAATAAGTGAGAATCGCTTTATTTTTAAACTTAGCTATTAACCCTAATGTGTCTTCTGTGCTAATACCATCTCCAAACACACTTTGATCTCGCTGATATCCATCTTCTTTTTCGGCATTCAGATACATTTCCTTTAAGTGCTCATTTTTTTCTAAGTGTAAGGCAAAATGATCCGATTTTGCATATTTACTGCCATAAGCTCTTTGATAAAACTTAGTTTCTCCGCGTTTTTCCGCATTTTCTCTTCCATAAAACATCAAGTCCCCCATTGCTAAAACAGTATCTGGATAGGACTGCAGCCAGAAATTAACAAGATCAAAATGATGAGTTGATTTATGAACAAGCAAGCCGCCACTATTCCGTTTATCGCGATGCCATCTTCTAAAATAATCAGCTCCATGCTCTGTATTCAGCAGCCATTCAAAATGTACAGCATGCACATCTCCAATTACTCCATCTTCAATTAATTCTCTAATTTTGGTATTATGGGGAGCATAGCGATAGTTAAAAGTTACTCGTAGTTTTCTATTTGTACGTTCCACTGCATCTAAAATAGACTGTGCCTTTTCTTCGTCAATCGTCAATGGCTTTTCTGTAATAACGTCACATCCCAATTCCATCGCTTTTATTATATATGTATGATGGGTGCGATCCATTGTTGTAACAATGCAGTAATCTGGGGTTTGGTCTTTCAGCATTTGTTCAAATTGATCTGCTGTATATGTTGGAACCTTTTTATAACTATACTTTGATTCTAATAGATGGTTAGCATAATCCATTCTCGTTTGATTTAAATCACAAAAACCTACTAAATCTGCAGTATCTCGAAAATCTCGCGCAACTGCTCCATAAAAAAATTCCGCCCGTCCACCTGTTCCCACTAATGCATATGTTTTCTTCTTCATAATTTTTCCTCCTTATTGTTTAACCATTTTGATTACTGCCTAACATAAACTTATTGTTGTTTTTAACCACATCAAGAAACTTTGTATACATGGAAAGTACTATAAGCACACACAATAGAAAACGTTTACATTTTATTAATAAATTAATGAAGCTATCTGCTGTGCAATATTTACAATCGAGGATCAAAATAAATAGAGAGTACAATTGAAAATAACAACGTTGTTATTTTCGATTATAAAGGAACTTTCCCTATATATCAACCATCTAAAAGTCCCCTTTTACCACATCCTTATGTGAAAATACAACATAATTAGATTGATAGCTCCTAATACCACTTTGTTATTAGGAGCTACAAGCATTATATTTGGGACATTATTATTTTGTAGCTATAGGCCGGAATTTTATATGTTCCCTCCACTAATTTTTTCTTACTTTTCCACTCCCAACTATTTTCTGGCACGGTTATGTCACCAGTTCCTCCATCCATATTTATCGCAACCCAGTAAGTGGCATTCCCTCCGATTCTCGGGATAAGAACAGTACCAGGAGTGGCTTTTATCTCCCGTCTTATAGCAGCTATTTCTGCATAATGCTGAATCAATGCCTCCAGCATTTCTTCTCCTGATTTGCCAAGGGGAAAACTGCCAAGCATAACTATTTTTCCTTTGCCCCTTTTAGTCTCTTTGATAAATGTTCCTCCAGCACCTAGTCCTTCTTTGATTAAGCCTATATTTCCTTCTTTTTCGGTATTAAAAATAGTGCTCCATAAGCCTAACTCTGCTGTGATTCCAAACGCTTCCCCTAATGTATTCGTTCCGTCTAATGGATTTGTAAATAAAGCCTCCGTACCTGCTGCCTTTTCTAGCTCTCCAAGTGCACAATCTGTATGGATAGTATGTTCACTCGTACGTCCTCCGGTAAGCGGGCCCACAATCCAAATCCCTCCTTTTTCAACAAATGTTTCGGCTCTTTTTATATACTCTGTTGAAAGATAAGGAATAAATGGGGTAAACAATATTTTATAACCATCTAAGTCTGCTTTTTCCATAATCAAGTCACGTTGAATGCCCAAAGAAAGGAAGCGTTCATAAAAACTCGTTAAAATCTGTTTATATTGAACTCCATTAAATGGCTCTGTTTGAAAATAGGCTTTAGCCTGGTCCGAATAGCAAATCGCCACCTCTGCTTGCTTTGGCCTCGTATGAAGCAGAAGCGGTTCTAATTCTTTTCGAATTCGTTCTACTTCTAATACATTTTTATAACCAATTGTTGGATTTCCCCAAGCACTAATAACAGATCCATGAGAAATCTCACAACCGCTTCGCTGTTGTCTCCAAAGCCAGTAGCAAAAACCTTCAGCTCCTGCAGCATAAGCATATGCTGCTTCTGCCTGCAAATAACCATCTAAATGTGGATTTGCATATCTTTCCAGTGATGCACTAAAAGAAGTACTTGTTTCCATCAGCCAAAATGGGCTATCTTTCTTTATGTTTCTATACAAATCACACAGCATCATAAAGGAACTAGCATTTTCCTGGACCGCATATGTATCAAAAGAAGCAAAATCTAGATTTTCAAACAATAATGCTTGATCCAGATCAAAAAAGACTGTTGCATTATGTGTAATAGGTGCATTTGAATGTTGACGAATAATAGCGGCTTGCTCTGTTGCAAACTCTGCTATTTTTTCATGTGTGAATAATTTATACATTGTTAATAAAGATGCATTATGCAAAAAAGGTGTTTGTTTAGGCTGTGGAATTTGTTCAAATGTTTGATAGTATTGGCTCCATATATGTGTGCCCCACGCTTCATTTAAATTTTCAATTGTTTCATACTTTTGTTTTAACCAACGATGCCATTCAGATTTACAAGTATCACAAAAGCAGTCTCCGACATGACATTTAAATTCGTTATCTAACTGCCAGGCAATGATACCAGGCAGCTCACCTAACTCCTTTGCCAGTGTCTCCGTTATAATGGCTGCCTTTTCACGAAAATAGCCATTATTTGTACATACATGCTGCCTTGCTCCATGACTCATAACAGTACCATTTTTATCTACATGCATACGTTCTGGATGTTGATAGGACATCCAGATTGGCGGTGTTGCAGTCGGTGTGCATAGGATAGTATCAATACCATTATCTTTCAATTTCTTAATCACTTCTTTCAAAAAAGAAACATTCACATTTCCTTCTTCTTTCTCGATAAAGGACCAAATAAATTCACCTATACGCACCACATTAATTCCTACTTCTTTCATTAGTTGGATGTCTTCTTCAATAATTTCTTGATCCCATAGCTCTGGATAGAAGGCTGCTCCATGATATAACTTTTGCAAATTTATTTCCTCCTCCTTATAACTTTCTGCTAACAATAACTGTATAAAAATTCGGATAGACATAAAATCGCTAATGACTGTCCATATGGCATCGTAGTCATCGGAATTTGGCGATAAAATTCCAGTGTTTCTCCCATTCCAGTTCCTACTGATACTTTTTGTAAAGCACCTTGTTCATTTATTTCTTGGATAATTGCCTGTACTGCCTTTAAAGCAACCTCTTTATATTCCGAGCCAATGTACCTTTTGTGAACTGCTTTCAATATTCCGTACGCAAAGCCAGCCGTGGCGGATGCCTCTAAATAGGAGGATCGATCGGTAATCAAGGTATGCCACATACCTGTTTCATGTTGATATTCTTTTAATCTCTCTATCTGCCTAGTTAGTGTCTCTAATAAATATTCACGAAAGAAATCTCCCTTTGGCAGTTCAAGCAAATCGATTATTTCAGGAATAGCAATGGTAATCCAGCAATTACCTCGTGCCCATAGAGCCTCCGCAAAATGGTGATCCCCCTCAAACGTCCAGCCATGGAACCATAATCCCGTTTTTCGATCACACAGATATTTTGTATGAATTAGAAACTGCTTTTTCGCTTCTTCTATATACATTTGGTTATGAAGCAGTTTTCCAATTTTTGCAAGAGGTAAAACAGTCATCATTAGTGTATCATCCCATAGCTGATTTTTATTTTCAGGTCCATAGGTCATGTGCTGAAGTCCACCTTCTTTTGTCCTTGGCATTTCATATAGCACCCAGTCAGCCCACTTCTCTAAATAAGGTAAATACGTTCGATCCCTTGTATCTTCATATAGGTATGCCAAGGTAAGCAGAGGCGCCATCGTATTGACATTTTTAGGTGGAACTCCCTCTTTTAATCTTCGGTAATACCATTCTGTGATTATTTGCTTTGCCTTTTGATCATTCGATATTTTCCAATAATTATAGATTCCATATAAGCCTACACCCTGTGGCCAATTCCATACTTCCCAGCTTTTATCATCCACCACAACTCCATCAAAATGTAGTAAGTACTCACCTGTTTGATCTTTAATACTCGCTAAATTCTCCATCAACTTTTCTATCGAACCAACCACTTTTTGTTTTTCTAACAAAAGTCTTGTATCAACCATCTCTTTCCCTCCATGTAAAGAATAAAGAAAATGTTCAACTGAAAAGATCTCTTTTTTCCGCTGCTATTTTAAGCCACTTGTACTGATACCTTCCACAATATACTTTTGGAATACGAAGAAAATCAAAATAACTGGTAATAATGAGACAACAGACATAGCAAACATTGCTCCCCAATTTGATGCTGACTCCGTATCTAAAAATAATTTTAGAGCTAGAGAAACAGGGTACAATTCTGCTTTATTTAAATATAAAACTGGATTGATTAAATCCTCCCATTTCCAATAAAACGAAAATATAGCAGATGTTGCTAACGCAGGTGTTATCAAAGGTAATATGATGCGAAAGAAGATACTAAAGCGGCCGCACCCGTCTATTCTAGCTGCTTCATCTAACTCTACAGGGATGGTACGAATAAACTGGACAATTAAAAAGATGAAAAAGGCATGCCCAAAAAACTGTGGAACAACGATTGGTTTAAAACTATTTATCCAGCCTATTTTGGCAAAGATGATATATTGAGGAATCATTAATACTTCGTGTGGAAGCATCATCGTCACCATCATGCATGCAAACCAAAAGCTTTTGCCTTTAAACTGAATTCTCGCAAATCCATAAGCGATTAGCGCAGATGAAACTACCGCACCAATGGTGGAAAGTCCAACAATAATCAAGGAGTTTTTAATGAAAGTACCAAAAGACTGTCCAGCAATTCCCTGCCAGCCATCTGCATAGTTGGTCCAAATAAATCTTTCCGGAATAAGCGAATGAGCAGTAACAAAGATAGAGGAACTTTCTTTAAAGGAGCTCACAATTAACCATATAACAGGATAGAGCATAATAATAGCAATGATGCTAGTAATCAGATGAAAGAGTATTTTTTTCGGTCTGATCTTTTTTCTTTTCTTTTCTATTGTTGGCCTGATGTCTGGTTCGATAACATTATTGGTTGCTTGTTTAAATGTCTCCACCTTTATTAATCCTCCTTCGACTCGTAATAAACCCATAAAGATGATGTTTTAAATAAAATGAGTGTGGTAAGGCCTACGATAATCAACATTACCCATGCCATGGCAGAAGCATATCCCATTTGGAAAAAGTTAAATGCTTTTTGGAATAAATAAAGTGGGTATAGTAAAGTACCATCTAGAGGACCACCCTCCCCTTTAGAAATAATGTAAGCTGGTGTAAAAGTCATAAAGGCAGATATTGTTTGCATGACTAAATTAAAAAAGATAATGGGGCTTAAAAGCGGTAATGTAATTTTGAAAAATTTGCGAATAGCATTTGCGCCATCTACACTTGCCGCTTCATAATATGTTGGCGGAATATTTTTTAGTCCTGCCAGGAAGATAAGCATGGAAGAACCAAACTGCCATACAGCAAGTAGAATCAATGTCCATAAAGCGCTTGTCGGATCTTGATACCACAGAATCTTGTTATCAATCCCCATAAAGAACAATAGCGCATTGATTACTCCTTCGTTACCAAAAATATTACGCCACATAATCGCAACTGCCACACTACCTCCGATAATCGATGGAAGATAAAAAAGTACGCGGTAAATCCCTATTCCTTTCATGTTTTGGTTTAAAAGCATTGCTACAAATAAAGCAAACATTAAACGTAGAGGAACCCCTGCAAGTACATAATAAAAAGTAACACTTAATGATTTCCAAAACTTCTCATCTCCAAAGAACATTTCTTTATAATTACCAAGCCCTATCCATGTCGGGGTTGTAAATAAATCATAATTAGTGAAGGATAAGTATAAGGAAATAAGCATCGGAACAACCGTAAATGTTGTAAATCCAATAATAAATGGTGATATAAAAGCATATCCGGATAAATTATCTTTTAATGCACGTGATTTCATAACGAAGACAACTCCTCTCTAATCAGAAATAAAGCACGAATCATTCAAAATAGAACTTTTCGTGCATTTGGTCAAGGTTGGATATGTGCTTTCATGAAAATGTTCTTTAATAGAAGGCTACAGGAGCTCTCTATTTATTTCTTCCTAGAATTTCATTTGCTTGTTCTCTAAATTTCTCTGCACCTTCTGCTGGCTTAATTTGTTTAAATAATATTTGATCGGAAACATCTTTCAGTGCTTTAATTACTTCTGCACTTCCAATCGGATCTGGCGGATCTGCCTGGCTTGCATGTTGTGCCGCAGCTTCTACGTATTCGACAATTTTTGTTTCTGACTCGCTTAACTCTGGCTTGATTGCCTCAGATACTTCAGTAGAAACTGGTACTCCTCTTTCTCCTTTAATCAATTTATTTGCTTCCACATTATTCACAAAGTAATCAATAAATTTTGCTGCCTCTTCTTTTACCTTCGAACTTTTCGGAATAGAGAATAACATACTTGGTTTTAAGAATAAGGCACTTTCCTGTTCTTGGGCTGGAGGAAAGTTAATGGTAAGAGAATCATCGGTTAATTGAGAGAATGCTAAGTATTGATTAGAGTAATTCCATGTAAATCCAGTAGCACCTTTTACGATAAAATCATCTTCCATCCCTTTTATTTGTGCTTGTTCATCTGGTGTTGGAGATGCATCTGCCTCAATTAAGCGCAATTGTCTTTCAAAGTAATCAATAAATAATTGATCATCCTCGTAAGCTAACCCTGTACCATCTTCCTTATAAAAACGCTCCCCTTGTGTTCTTAAATAATACGGAAAGAATACATCTGGGGGATGCATCCCATTCGAACCATAGATTCCTAGTTTTTCTTGTAGCAGCAAGGCTGTTTTTTCATAGTCATCCCATGTCCAAGTTTGGCTGTCAAACTCAATTCCAGCCTCTTTTAATAAGCGATCATTGGAAATAACGGATAATACATTCACACCTGCTGGTAACCCATAAAGGCTATCATCGATTTTCCCTCCTGAAATATTATTTTCAGGAATATTTGCTGTATCTATTGTTCCATTTTCAAGATAAGGTGTTAAATCTTCCAATTGTCCTTTTTCACCGTACTGAGATAAATAGGCCATATCCATTTGAATTACATCAGGTAATTGGTTTGCCGCCGCCTGCGGAGCTAACTTTTTCCAATAATCATCCCAGTTAGCAAACTCTGGCTCGATGTTCACATTAGGATTTTCCTTTTCATACATCTCAATAACTTTTGTTGTGTAATCATGACGAGGCTGACCACCCCACCACGCAAACCGGATGGTAATCTTGTCGCTGCCATTTTTTCCATCTGATTCGTTACTGCTAGATGCACTACAACCGCTAAATGCTGTTACCACAAACAGACTTAAGGCTAAAATGAGAATCTTCCTCACCAAATCCCCCTCTTCCTTCTTTATTGTAAGTGCTTTCATCATGATTCTAAATGTTATTACCACATGATGGAATATAAAAAATAGAGAAATCCTGTTTAAAAAACAGAGGTATTTATTTTAGAAAATTCATCAGTAAAAAGCTCCTAATCTCTTCTTTCCCAAAGAGATTAGGAGCTTTTTATCGTGCGTTCTTATATTCAGAAGGGGTATATCCCGTATGTTTTTTAAATACCTGACTAAAGTATTGCGGATTATCGCCGAATCCAATCATTTCTGCCAGTGTTAGTATTTTTACATCATCCGTCTTCTGAATTTCTTCCATTGCCTTATTTACTCTCATTCTCGTCACATATGTCGAAAACTTTTCCCCTGTTTCTTGCTTAAATAATTTGCCTAGATAATCTGCATTCATATAAACCTGTTTAGCAACCCACTTTAAAGAAAGGGCTGGATTGCTTAATTCACTATTAATTATTTCTTTCATTTGCTCGATTATATGCGACTGAGAAGATTTATGTTTTTCATAATAGATAAAGGTGATTTCCTTTGTATGATGGAGTAAAAACTCCTTCATGGCCTGAATGCTATCGACTTCTAGTAAATAAGAGATTTTCCCCATATAGTCAGGCAGACTTTTAGCCCAGCATGTTTGGATCATGGTGAGAAAAAGTTGAATAACATAGGTTCTTGTCAAATGAATCGGATCTCTTTTAGCTGCAATCTGCTGGAATATATCGTCCATCTCTTGCTTTACTTTATTCCAATTTCCTGATTTTATTTCTAAAAACAATGGTAAATCTCCAAATTCCAAGTTATTTATTTCCTGTTCCTGCTGAATATCTTTTTTTGTTATTATGCTTCCCTCTCCTAAATAAAAACGATGACTTAGACATTCAAGCGCTTCTTGATAAAGTTTTCGCGTTAATGTAATAGGACCTGCTCCGCTCACAGCAACCGTCATATCCATTTCGTAGACAGCATAGAAATTTTTACGGATCTCTTCAATTCTCTCTTGTAATTCATCCTGGCCATTATTTTCATCTACTAGAAACAAAATATATTCTCCGATATTAGACGATAGAATAGGTGATCCAAAAATGTCACTTCCAACATTCTCTAACATAAATAAATGTTCATAGTTAAAATCTCCTTCGAGATGAAACAGCACAACAAAAACTTTCTTACCTTCTAATCTAGTATGAAAAATTCTTTGATAATAGGCTAAAACGTTTTTTTCTGATTTTTTACTAGTAACAAGCTCTGTCAGTAATTGCTTTTTTACAAAAGGCTGCACAGTATCCATTTTCTTTTTCATTTCTAGCAAGTAACGCTTTCTTTTTTCTTTCATCCGAATTTCACTAATCGTCTGTTGAATCGCTTCCATAATTTGCTTTTCGTTACAAGGCTTTAATAAATAATGTTTAACTCCATACTCCATTGCTTTTTTCGCAAAATGAAATTCGGAAAATCCAGATAGAAGGATAAAATGAATAGAAGGATATTCCTTTTTAATTTTAGAAACTAACTCAACGCCATTTAATCCCGGCATCTTTATATCACTAATAACAATATGCGGCTGTAAATTTTTAATTAATTGATAGGCTTCCATCCCATTGGCAGCCTTACCCACGAGCCTTGTATGTAACATATCCCAGTCAATAATACTAGAAATGCCATCTAAAATGATTTTTTCATCATCTACTAGAATTACCTTATACATGTTCTCACCGCCATTTATTTGGAATAATTAGATGTACTTGTGTTCCTGTTCCTCGTTTACTTTTAATTATTAAACCAAATTCCTCACCGTATAGAAGCTTTATCCGTGAATCAATATTATAAAGGCCGATTCCAGTTCCTCTTGTTTTTACTTCCTGCTTTCTAACTTTTGCTAATAGTTCCTCCTCCATTCCTGGTCCATTATCCTCTACTGTAATATGCAAATTATTTTCTCTAAGAACAGCACGGACCGTTATTTTGCAAGGCTCTATCATCTGTTCGAGCGCATAATGAATAGCATTTTCTACGAGCGGCTGAATCATCAATTTAGGTATATAGCAATTCTTCGTCTCTGGAGGTATCATTTTATGAAAAGTTAAGCGGTCACCATATCGATATTTTTGTATTCTTATATAATGATCTACAATAAATATCTCCTCTTCTAACAGAACTGCATCATTTTTTGCACTAATGGCATTCCGCAATAAGTAACCCAATGACTCCACCATACTGGAAATATCAGTTTGCCGATTCATCTTTGCCTGCCAATTAATCGATTCCAATGTGTTGTATAAAAAATGGGGGTTTATTTGTGCCTGTAATGCTTTAAATTCTGTATCCTTAATTAATAATTGTTTCTCATAGTTTTCTTTGATTAATGTATTAATACGTTCAATCATCAAGATAAAATGATCAGTAAGAATGCCGATCTCATCTTTCGCTTGCACAGGCTGCAATGTATTTTTTATGGATAAATCTCCTTTTGGGACATTTTTCATCGCAGACACTAACTGTTCTATCGGCTTTGTCAGTTTACTAGAAAAAACGACTGCCATAAATAAAACAACTAAGTTCAGCAAAAAGAAAATCGCCAGCATAATGTATTTTGTTGTTTGCACTTTTGCAATAATCGAATCAAATGACACAATATTCCAATAAACCCAGTTAACATAGGAGGAAGAAGTATGTGTAATAAAGTATTTCTGACCGCCTATTGACTGAATTTCATAGCCGACCTTCTGATTCGGCAAATAGGGAATATTTTCCATTTCTTTGAATATTCCTTTATAAAAGAATTGATTATCTTCTCCGCTAATCATCATATTACTTGTCACTTTATTATTTTCTGATACACTGTCTTCTACAATTTTATCTACATTGACTTGAATAAGGAGTGTGCCTAAATTATCTAAACTCAAGTTCTGATGGGTTCTGATTTTGCGAATAGCAAAGATCTTATTGCTGTCTGTCTCTGTTACCCACTGATTAGCTCCTTTTTTTCCTTCTCCTATCTCAATCCATTTTTCCTTTTTGTTTGAAATCATGGATGATGTATATCCGCCAGCTCGATATTCCCTTCCATTTGCATCAAATATGTGAATCGCATGAATATATTTTGAAGAGCCCACGTACTCTGTCAGCAGATCCCAAAGCTGATTATCCAGCTGATAGCGCTGGTAAGGATTGGAGTCCATCTTTATTTCCGAAAGAATTTTTTGAATTTTATTATCTGACATGAGGGAAAAGGAGACTTCCTCAATACTTTTTAATTCTTTTTCTAATTGCTTGGATGACATATGCAAGACATCCGTTGTCTTTTGATAATACAATTGATCGTATACATGAAAGGCATATTGAAATCCAATTAATAAAAAGGATAAGGAACCAACCATTATGAATAAAATGGTTAACGTCAACTTTTTCTTTATTTTTAACTGTCGGTATTTATTTATAATAGAAAAAATGAAATGTTTCATCGTTAACCCCTTTTCATTTTTAAACAATCCTTTGTTGGGTCATTTTCTTTAAACGATGATCAATACTGCCAAAAGCTCTGGCAGCCAGCCAAGTAATAACAAATGCAAGGGTACTAATACTAAAGAATAGAAGAAGCGTTATATGAAGTGATGCCAGAAAAGCTATACAAAATACAGCCATAAAGATTCCTACTGTATGGGCGGGACGTAGAAACCCGATAACAAATGCATATTTTATGTATTCTAATAACTTGAGATCGTAGTATGTGTAAACTGGTAGAAGATATAAAAAAGTCGTACTAAAAAAAAGAAGTAATCCACAAATAAAAAAAAGAAGAAGTGTTGTGGGGCCATCCAATATGCCGATAATCCGAAAATCCATATAAAGTAACAGGAAAATAAGCATGAAAATCATCCCAAGAATATTGCCTTTCCACCAATCTTGCTTATAGCTGGCCCAAAATAGAGGAAAAATGCGGATATCCCTTTCCCCATTCACCCATTTTTTTGTAATGGAAAACATAGCAATACTTGCTGGCATCCATCCAAAAAAGCCTAATCCTAAAAATGTAAAAAATATCCATAGTAAATTTACATAGGCTAGTCGTGTTACCCATTCGCAAAACTTATAAGCACCATTTGTTAAACTGTGTACCAATCTCCCATCTCCCTTATTACATTTTTATTTATTGTACACCAAATCTGTAAGCCTTTACATACTATTATGTAAAGAAAAGGAAAGCAATCAAAAAATTTTAATAACTATCAAAGACTGGAGTGCTTTAACTGACTCTATCGCTCCCTTCGGATAGGATTCATTCATAAATGAAAAAAATTGGTTTAAGCCTATCCAATTGCGGATATATCAAATACTGAAAAGACAAGTCCAACAGGAGGAGAAAACATGGCTTCTACTAAATTAGCAATACATGAAACGTTAGAAGTACATGAAGTACTGACGTTAAAACAGAGTTGTCTCGTAAAATCCTATGCATTACAATCCCTGGTTGATGATGATACTTTAAAAGCAATTTTAGATAATGATGTATCTAGTTCAGAGAAAGCAATCAAAGAACTACAGGAAATTCTAAAACAATAAAGGGACGGGTGATGGGAATGAGCTTCATGGATAAATTAAAGGCCACTGGAAAAATGTGTGATGAGTTAATTGCTACAGAGCTGCTGATTTCTGCGAAAGCAACGGTAAGAACATATGCTGTTGCCATAACAGAGACAGCTTCTCCACAAGTAAGAGAAATCCTAAAGAAACAACTCAATGAAGCGATTGACAATCATGCTAAAATCGCCAATTATATGATAAAAAATGATATGTATTATGCCTATGATGTGGATAAACAATTAGAGCATGATAAAGAAAAAATAGACATATCATTAGAATTAGTAAAATAAATTAAAAGAAGGAGATAAGTGATATAGTCAGCTTATCTCCTTCTTTTTAAACTTTAAATCAATATTTTAATATTTTGGGTTTAATTATGTTTATAATAGGGTAAAGTAGTTTATCGAAAACTATTATTTGTGTAGTTTAGTATATTTCATACTTAAATTAAATCCATGGGAGTAACGAAAATGAACACAATAATGTACATAAAGGACGAATTAAAAAATTTCATTAATGAGAATGGGAACACCTTCAATCAAAAATTATTGACAGAAGCAACAAATGTTTCTATAAAAATTACCGATATATTAAATAAAGGAAATATTGATTTGCTAAAAAATGCCAAAAAACTGATATTTTACACAGTAGATCAACAAGAGTCAGATTTAATTTCTTTTGCCAAAGTAGAAGGAATTGCATGGGCTAAACACTCTTTGACCTTAGAATTAAAGCTAGAATGGGTCCAAGCCATCAGAAGAACCTTATGGCATTTTATTAGCATGATTGATGAGGAAAAGGATATCATACATAATCGCGAGGATTATTATGGAATGGAAAAATTATTTAACGAAAAGATAGATCAATTTTTAAATAATTTTTTCCTTAGCTATTCGCATTATAAAGATGAGATGTTGAATAAACAAAGAAAAATGGTTGAACATTTATCTGTTCCCATTATTCCGATTAAACAATCTATTTCCGTTTTACCATTAATCGGTACCATTGACTCATATAGAATTAAAGTTATTGAAGAGAAAGTTTTAAACGATATAGCTGATTCAAAAATTCAAACATTAGTGATAGATCTTTCGGGTACAGCAAAAATGGAAATGGATGTTATTGATTATTTTGAAAAAGTATTAGCTGGTATTTCGATGATGGGCTGTAACGCCATCCTTACTGGACTTAGACCAGAGTTAGTAAAAAAAATGGTGCATGCCGGTATTCATTTTGAAAAAAATGCTGAAACAAGAGGCACCCTCCAAGAAACCTTAAAGAATATTCTTTAAAACTCCTATTGAAAATACTTAGCAAGGGTATTCAACCAAAGATAGTCATCTGAATATTGGTTGGATACCCATTATTTTTATTTTTCAATCGTTATAATGGTGGTTATTCCCCCGCAGCCTGAATACATTTTGTTTCCTAATGTGGCGAGTGTGGTTTCGTTTATCCTAAAAAGTCTCAGCCATTCTTGCAGCTGCTAAGGAGGGGCAACGTATATTAAGTTGCTTAATTTTAAATAATATATTTTTTATGCGAAATTTTCCAATTCTCTTTCTATACTGGCTATCTTACATATTTATATCACCTGGCTGAATGGGATATAATGCTCCACCCAATGTAAACGATATTCTCCCTGTTTCCTCTGACACAACAATCACTAATGCATCTGATATTTCACTTAACCCAATGGCTGCTCTATGTCTTGTTCCTAATTTATCCTTGCCGTTAAATTTACTTGCAGTTGGAAATATATTGCCTGCAGAAATAATCGAATCCTCTTCGATTAACACTCCCCCATCGTGCAATGGGTTTCCAGGATAAAAAATTGCTTCTAGTAAAGAAGCAGATAATTTTGCATGTAAGGGGATTCCAGAATGAATCAATCTGTCTAAAGAATCCTTACGCTTAATAGCTATTAACGCTCCATGTCGTTTATCAGAAAGAGCTTGGGCGCTAGCAGTAAGGATTTCTAAATTCTTAGTATATGGCTTTAAATATAATTGTAAATAAAATGTAGCTGCACGATGATGAATACTTTTAAATAACTTATTTACTTCCTCAAAATCGTTTAAAATACAGCAATCTTTTTCATCCAGCGTATTTTTTAGTTCGCTAAGTTCCGCCTCTAAATCCTCCAGTAATTGATGCATCTCTTGGTTAAACTCATTAGGTAAATGGTTGTCTCCTTCCATACCAACACTCCCTTTTTTGTTACCTTGTCCAGCTTTAATGAATTTATACAAGCAAGATAATCATTCAAAGGGTTTTGCATGATTGTATTCCATTTTCACTAATGATAGACTGATAGTTGAATATTACTATGGGAGGAAAAATTTCACATATGAAATTTTGGACTTGGACTATTATTATTTTACTATCTGTTACCGCAATAGGTGTTTCTTCCTATTTTATTTTCCAATCATTATTTGACAGCAAATCACCCTTGCAGTCAGAAAACGACCGTCCAGTTGTGAAACAAGCTTCATCAGAGACAGAAGAAAGCTTTGATAAAGAACAGGTCAATACACCAGTCAATGAGGAAGTGGTTGTTCTGGCAGATGGCACAAGTGGACACACCTTTATTTCTAAATGGCATGATTTTTATAACAAAACATTAGGCTGGGGCAGACTAGAAACAACAAACTACGAGAAGCAAAAAGAAGCAGCTTCATCCATCCTGGAGGCTCTAAAGAACATAAAGGTTAACGATGAGCAAATTAAGCATGATATTAATGATATTGGCGCAAATGCTCAAATAGTAGCAGAGAAAGATGATCGTATCGCCATGCGAAATCTACATCGCTATTTTCATGATTTAGATATTTATTTTAATGGCTATAATTATGAGCAAACTTTTGGAATTACTGAATTTAGAGGGAACTAATCTTTAAGACGTTCCACTCTCTTTCCGTTTTTTTTAATGTTATTGGGCATTTTTACTTCATCATTATTTAAGTACTTTACGAATTATCTTCTCTTTCTTATTCGTGTATGGTGGAAAAAGAAAGGGAAGATCTACTTTAGTACTCTTTCTAAGGATACTTTTTTGATGAGAGAATGTTTTAAAACTGTATTCACCGTGATAAGCTCCCATTCCCGAGGCACCTACACCGCCAAAAGGCAGACTAGGCGGGACAATGTGGGTTAACACATCATTAATACAAACACCTCCTGATGATAGGCAACGAATCACTTTCGCTTCTGTTTCCTTGTTATTTGTAAAAAGGTAGAGTGCTAACGGTTTCTCCAGCTTCCGAATCGATTCCATTGCGTCCTCTAGTTTTGTATAGGTTAAAATAGGCAAAAGCGGTCCAAAGATTTCTTCTTGCATTGTTGCGGAATCCCACGTAGCATCCAGTAGCGTGGGTTCAATAAAACGTGTATCTCGATTGTTCTTCCCGCCAAAAAGGATGGTCTTCCGATCAGCTTCTAGCATTGCAATTAAGCGCTGAAAATGTCGATCACTCACAATTCGGCCAAAATCTTCTTTATCTTCAATCTCTTCTCCAAAATAGTTTCCTAGTGTCTTTTTCATTTCGACAATCAATGGTTCTTTAACTGACTCATGCACCATAATATAATCTGGTGCTACACATGTTTGTCCGGCATTTAACGTTTTTCCCCATATAATACGCTTGGCCGCTACATTTAAATTTGCAGTCTCATCGATAATTACTGGACTTTTCCCACCTAATTCGAGCGTTACTGGTGTTAAGTGCTGAGACGCTGCTTCCATCACAATCTTCCCTACCTTCGTACTGCCTGTAAAGAAAATATAGTCAAAATCAGCGTGTATCAATGCTTGATTTGTTTCTATTCCCCCTTCTATTGCACTAATATAGGCAGGATTAAAGGTATTATTTATCATGTCCGTTACAACAGCTGAAACTGTTGGCACAAGCTCCGAGGGCTTTAAGATCGCACAATTTCCTGCAGCGATGGCCCCAATTAAAGGCTCGATTAATAATTGAAAAGGATAGTTAAATGGACCGATAATAAGAACCGTTCCATATGGCTCATATACAGTTTTCCCCCTTGAAGGAAATAGACTCCATGTACTTTTTGCTTTTTGGGGCTTCATCCATCTCTTCAAGTGTTTCGTTGTATGACGAATACTCTGAAGCACAAAGCCAATTTCAGAGGCATATGATTCAAAAGGATGCTTTCCCAAGTCTTTCTGTAGTGCCTTTATAAGAAGAAGTTCTTTTTCTAAAATAACATTTTTTAATTTTTCCAGCTGCTCTATTCGAAAAGAAAGGGGCAATGTTGCTTGCGTCGAAAAGAATGAATTTGTTTGTTCTAATCTTTGATTTACTTCCATTTTTTATTTACGCTCCCTTAATGGGTATTATTTTAATGATGAGTGTATCAAGTAATTCTTCCTATAAGCAAGTTTAAAAAAACACAGTTGAAAAATAACAATAAGGATTTCGCATAAGAATGAGGTTTCTTACACGAAATCCTTGTTATAAACTTTTATGTAAAACATTTAAAATAGTTCTCAACTCTTCTAATGGAATTTGTCCTGGTGCAGATGCCTTATTTGCTGCAGCAAATGTAATTGCAGACCCAAATACTTCTCCTGCCATCCTGCTCACAGCTCCTTTTCCTCCCATTGACATCGTGACAATCGGTTGATTGGGGGCTTCTTCCTTCATCGTAACAGTCGCATCTAATAATGCTATAACATCCTTAACTGATTTTGGCATGACCGCAATTTTGGGAATATCAGCACCTAGCTGGCGCGCCATTTGTAGGCGCGAAACAATTTCCTCCTTAGATGGTGTTTTGTCAAAATCATGATTAGATACGACAACGGCAATTTGTTTAGAATGGGCCATATTTACAACTTCTTTAATGGCTTCCGTCTCCATGAATAACTCTATGTCTAGTAAATCAATCAGTCCTGTTTCTAACACACTTTTGTTTAACGAGAAATATTCTTGCTCCTCTATTTGTCTTTCGCCCCCCTCTTTTGCTGTACGAAATGTAAATAGTAAAGGCATATTGCCAATTATTTCTCTTACTTGCTGCAGCATTTCTATTACCCTTTTTTTATTATCTATTTCTGTGAAATAATCTGCACGCCATTCAAGGATATCTATCCTCAGCTCCTTTAATGCTGCTGCCTCTTCCCTTAGCTCTTCTTTTGTTCTACCAATAAGAGAAACACAAATTTTCGGGATTCCTTCTCCAATAATGACCTCTCTTACCTTTATGCTTTTACTCACCATTTTCCCCTCCAAGAGCTTACTTTTAAGCCAGATCCAATGAATCTATAATAGCATCAACTGTTTCCTCTACCTTGTTTCCATCGGTTGTGACTTTCAGATGGTGATTCCTATAAATTTCTTTTCTCGTATTAAATAACGCCTTTACTTCATCATCAGTCTTACCTTGCAGTACAGGTCTACTATCAATAATAAACGGGATTCTTTCCTTCCACGCCTTAAAGGACATATCGATATATATAACTATCCCATTTTCTAGACAAGCATTGCGAATATCTTCTTGCAGAAAAGCTCCTCCTCCAAGCGAAATCACTTTTTCCTTCTGTTCCGATAACGCCTTAATCAGCTCTTTTTCCTTTTTCCGAAAAAAGGCTTCTCCATAATGGCTAAAAATTTCTGGAATGGTCATGTTATACTCTTCTTCTATCTGATGATCAACGTCTACAAATTCACGTTGAAGTTTTTTCGCTAATTCTTTTCCAATCGTCGTTTTTCCGACTCCCATAAACCCTATTAAAAAAATACTTTTCTCTTTCACTGATCCATTCTGCAGCATGAAATGAAGCCCCCTATAACTATATCCGGCAAAATCTTTCTTTTCATTATAAGGGAAATTGAGTCTTTATCCTAGCAGATTATTGGAATAAATCTGTTTCTTCTCACATATAATGCAGTGGATAAAAGCTATCTTCTTTTGAAAAAACACGTTTTTCTCCCATCCTATATTCTCATTCATGCGCATACGTTCTCTATTAGTTATTTTTTCAATTTTCTAATCCTATCAAGTATTACGTAGTTTTAATGGTTAAATACATTTATAAATTACTATTTTAGAACTTATTTATAATTATTATAAAATTATATTGATTTTTTAATTATAGATGATATTATAATATACATATGCTAAAGAACTAAATTATGAGGTGATTTTTTATATGTCAAATAATCGATTAACGACTAGCTGGGGAGCACCAGTTGGGGACAACCAAAATTCTATTACTGCTGGCCATCGTGGACCAACATTAATCCAAGATGTACATTTACTTGAAAAATTAGCTCATTTTAATAGAGAACGTGTGCCTGAGCGAGTTGTTCATGCTAAAGGGGCTGGAGCTCATGGATATTTCGAAGTGACAAATGACTTAACGAAATATACAAAAGCTAACTTCTTATCTGAAGTAGGAAAAAGAACTCCAATGTTTATCCGTTTTTCAACCGTTGCAGGGGAGCTAGGTTCTGCAGATACTGTTCGTGATCCACGTGGATTTGCGGTGAAGTTTTATACAGAAGATGGAAATTATGATATCGTTGGTAATAATACACCTGTATTCTTTATTCGTGATGCCATTAAATTTCCTGATTTCATCCATACACAAAAAAGAGATCCAAAAACACATTTAAAAAACCCAACAGCTGTATGGGATTTCTGGTCTCATTCCCCTGAATCTTTACATCAAGTAACTATCCTGATGTCAGATCGTGGTATTCCAGCAACATTACGTCATATGCATGGTTTCGGAAGCCATACTTTTAAATGGGTAAATGAAGAGGGAGAAGGCGTTTGGGTTAAATATCATTTTAAAACAGAACAAGGGATTAAAAACCTGGATGTTAATTTAGCTGCTAAACTTGCTGGAGAGAATCCTGATTATCATACAGAAGATTTATTTAATGCAATAGAAAAAGGAGATTTTCCTGCTTGGACACTATACGTACAAATTATGCCATTAGAGGATGCCGATACGTATCGTTTTGATCCATTCGATGTAACAAAAGTATGGTCACAAAAAGATTATCCGTTAATCGAAGTTGGTCGTATGGTACTTGATCGCAACCCAGAAAACTACTTTGCAGAAGTGGAGCAAGCTACATTCTCTCCTGGAACATTAGTACCTGGTGTAGAAGTTTCACCAGATAAAATGCTACAAGGCCGTCTATTTGCTTACAGTGACGCACATCGCTACCGTGTAGGTGCAAACCATAATGCCCTTCCAATTAACCGTCCACGCAATGAAGTAAATAACTATCAACGTGATGGGCAAATGCGCTTTGATGGTAATGGCGGCGGTTCTGTTTATTATGAGCCAAATAGCTTTAGTGGTCCAAAAGAAACACCTGAAAACAAAACAACGCCATTTGCAGTATCTGGAGTAGCCGAAAGTGTAGCATATGATCATAATGATCACTACACACAAGCAGGAGATTTATACCGTCTAATGACCACAGAAGAACGCGAAAGATTAGTCGCAAACATTGTTGGCGCAATGAAACCTGTAGCATTAGAAGAAATCAAGCTTCGTCAAATCGGTCACTTCTACAAAGCAGATCCTGAATACGGCACAAAAGTTGCTGAAGGCTTAGGTCTAAGTGTTCCCGAAACAGTAAAATAATAATAATTGGCGAAAAACCCTCTTTTCTGAGGGTTTTTCTTTTCTATTTGGAGGAGGTTGTAATACTATAATATAAGGATTACAGCCTGTTGTTTGTTGGTACAGTACCCCTTTTAAGTGAAACTCAAACTAATTTTATGATAATTTGTAGTCACTTATTTTTAAGGGATTATTTTCATTGCGTCATTTGCCTAGATGCTTGCTGTTTTTAGCAAATTACTTGCGGGTTTCGGCATTTTTTTGCGGTTATTTATCTTTTCCTTGCGACTTTTCGCTTTTTACTTGCGACTCCGAACCTATTACATACGGCTCCCCCCCTTCGTACAATCCATGCATTTCATCTCAATTATTTGATAATCCCTCAAGAAAGCGCTACTCTTAGAATAGGAAAACTATATTCTAACGAGGTGAAAAGATGGAATTATCAATCAATTCAACAAAAAAACTAAGCAATGGCGTAGAAATTCCTTATTTAGGTTTTGGTGTTTTCTTAGTAAATGATCCAAAAGAATGTGAAGAAAGTGTCCTTGCAGCCATAAAAAATGGTTATCGCTCCATTGATACCGCTACAAGATATGAAAACGAAGAATTTGTAGGCACTGCGATAAAAGCTGCTGGTGTCCCTCGTGAAGAATTGTTTATCACTACAAAAGTGTGGGTAACAGATTTTGGTTATGAAGAAACAAAGAAGGCATTTCATGAATCTTTAAAGAAGCTTCAGTTAGATTATTTAGATCTTTATCTTATTCACTGGGCTGCACCTAGATTTGAAGAAACATGGAGAGCAATGGAAGATCTTTATGAAGAGGGGTTAATCCGCGCAATTGGTGTATGCAACTTCCAAATCCACCATTTAGAAAAATTAGCGGAAACAGCGAGAATCACTCCTATGCTAAATCAAGTTGAAACACATCCTCTTTTCCAACAGGTGGAACTAAGAAATTACTTAGCACAACATAATATTGCCCATGAAGCGTGGGCACCGCTTGGACAAGGTAAGAATGGATTATTCGATTTACCAGCTTTAACGGAGATTGCTAAAAAACACAATAAAACAGTTGCCCAAGTAATTCTAAGATGGCATTTAGAACGTGATACCATCATTATTCCTAAATCAGTTCATGAACATCGCATTATGGAAAATGCTGATTTATTTGGTTTTGCACTTGATTCAGAGGATATAAAAACCATTACTTCCCTCGATACAAACGAACGAAGCTTTGGGAATCCTGATGATATCGAACGGTTTAAAGCGATGCAGGAAGCTGCTTCAAAATAATGTTCCTATATTTAGTCTATTATTGAGTGGCAGGAGGCGTATAACCTCCTACCACTCCACCAAACACAATATAGTTCTGTGCATTTATCAGGAAAAGATTTTGCAGGAGCTTAAGATATATTAAAACAAACAATCAAATTATTAACCTCATATACTTATCCCTTCATGCCTGTTATGGATATTCCTTCAATTATATGACGCTGTGCAATAATATACACAATTAATACTGGAATAATAGATATAACTGTACCTGCCATCATTAACGACCAGTCAGCTGTATATAGCCCTTTAAAAGAATTTAATAATAAAGGTACAGTAAAGTTCTCAGGAGAATTCAGATATATCAAAGGATCAAGAAAGTTATTCCAAGATTGCATAAAAGTAAAGATACCAATGGCAGCTAAAGCAGGTCGAATTAATGGTAATATGATATTCCAATATATTCGAACATATCCTGCCCCGTCCATTATAGCTGCTTCTTCTAACTCTTTTGGAATCCCCATAACAAATTGTCTTAATAAAAATACTGCAAAAGCATTAAATAGTGCTCCTGGTACAATTAATGTTAAATGAGTATCTAACCAACCTAATTTATCCATTACCAAATATAAAGGAATCATTGTAACCTGCTTTGGTATCATCATCGTAGCCAGAAATAAAATAAAAAGAAGATTGGCACCTTTAAAATTAATTTTTGCAAAGGCATAAGCTGCCATTGAAGCAGTGAATAATGTAAAGCCCACGATAATAACAGTAATATAAAAGCTATTAAAGTACGCTAAATTAAAGGGCATTGCCTGTAAAGAATCAAGAAAATTACTCCAAACAAAAGGATCAGGAATCCATTTTGGCGGAATAACAAATATTTGGGACATATCCTTTAAGGAGCTAAGGATCGTCCAAACAAACGGGAAGATCATTACTAGTGCCCCAATTCCCAATATAAAATGCAGAACTAATTTTGGGATAAATGTTCGTCTCTTACGTGCTTTTTGGATGTCAAATTTAGTATCAGTATTTAATACATATTTATTCTCCATAAAACACCCACCTTTTTTGAAATTTAAATTGGATAAGTGTAAAGATTAAAATAATAACGAATAATATCATGGAAGCAGCGGCACTCTTTCCCATCGTAAAATCAACAAATGCCTGATCATAAATGTGGAAGACAATGGTATAACTTGCTTTTGCAGGTCCACCATTTGTCATAACAAATGCTTGGTCAAATACTTGGAAGGAAGAAATGATGGTCATGATTGTTACAAAAAAGGTAGTTGGTGTTAGTAATGGTAACGTTATGTGCCTAAATTTCTGAATAGCATTTGCCCCATCCATTTCTGCAGCTTCATAATAGCTCCTTGATATGCCTTGTAGTCCTGCCAAGAAAATTACCATGTTATATCCAAGCCCCCACCATATACTTAATAATGCAATGGAAGGTATTACCCACTTAGTATCAGTTAACCAATGAGGTCCAGTTATCCCAATATAGGATAACAATTCATTTAAAATACCGAAATCTCCATTTAGAATCCACATAAATATTACCCCTACAGAAACTGAACTTGTTACTACAGGCATAAAGAAAAAGACACGGTAGATTGCTTTACCTTTTACTTTATTAAGGGCAACAGCTAAAATTAGCGCTAACGCAATTCCAATAGGTACAACTAAAAACATATAATAGATTGTATTAACCATTGCCTTCCAAAAATCAGGGTTATTTATTTGATTAATATAATTAGATATTCCAATAAAGCTGCTACTCCCAAATCCACTCCAGTCTGTAAAGCTTAAATAAAAGGCATAGATTAATGGAACTAACGAAAAAAACAGCAACCCTAATAGCTGAGGACTAATAAAAAGAAAACCCCATAAATTCGCATTTTTTCTAGCCAACTGCCCCACACCCCTTTAGGAAAATATACCAAGAAGGTTTATCTTCTTGGTATATTCTCTCTTTTTAGAAAGATAGAATTATTTATCCACATACTGATTAATTATCTTAATTACCTTATCAATAGTAGTATCAGCGTCTTCTTTACCAAGGAACATTAAGTCAATTGTCTCCGATATTTCAGTCGTTAATCCTGCAAATTGGGCATCACGCGCAAAGTTAGAACCATGTGTAAAACCATTATTCCGCCCATCAAATAAATACTCCATATGTTTTTCACTACTACCTTCTAGTGCATTTTCATCTGCGGAAGGGAGAGATGGGAGTGCATTTCCGTCTTTTCCAGTTCTTGCTTCTTGCCCTTCTTTCCCAACATAATAAGACACAAATTTCATCGCTTCTTCCAAATGCTCACTTTTCTTATTTACTGACATATAGGCTACTGGTACACTTACCATTTCTTGTTTTTCTTTAGTGTTACTCGGAAAATAGATATAATCATAATCTAAACTAGGATTTTGATCGAATTGGGGAGTAAACCAGCGACCGCCTGCTACCATACCTACTTGATTAGACATAAACATGGCGTCAACCCCTTGACCTTGTGGTAGCGAACCTGCATATACTGCATTTCCATTGGAAACTAAATCATGTAAAAAATGAAAGGTTTCCTTCGCTTTCTCATTTTCTGGTAATACAAAATTACCTTCTTCATCAAAGATTCTTCCTCCATTTGACCAAATCCAGCTATACCAATGCCCCTGCCAGTTTTCCATAATTAATCCTTCTTTTCCTGATTCCTTAATCTTACTAGTAACCTCAATAAATGTATCCCAGTTCCAATTGCCCTCTTCATAATATTCTTGTGGCGTTTTTAGACCAGCCTCTTTAAAAATGGTCTTATTATAATAGATAACCATCGGGTTTGCATCTGGAGCAACTCCATAGGTAATTCCTTCTTGTCTTGCTGGACCAAATAATCCTTCAGGAAACTCCTTTAAGTTCACATAACTTGCTTCACTATTAAAAAAATCATCCAATGGTTGTACCACATCTGCCTCTATCATTTGCGGCATAGTTGGCTCATGTGCATAAAACACATCTGGTCCCTTACTTCCTTGTAAAGAAGTCATTAGCTTTTGATCATACTGATCACTTGAAACCGGAACTAGTTTCACCCTAATATTAGGGTTTTCATCCATAAACCCATCAATTGCTTTCTGATAAACTTTTAATTCTGCAGGGTTTCCCCATGCTTGCATCGTTAATTGAATTGTTTTTCCATTTCCTGAACTGGTTTTACCACTGGAAGTACTATTACTGCTGCAACCGATTACAATAAACATAACTAAAAGTATCCATATCCCACTTTTAATTGGATTACTAATTTTCATCTAGTTACCTCCCAACTTATAGTTATCTTTAACTAAACTATAACTCCTTTATCTGCTTACTAACTGGGCGTTCTTTTGCTTTATCTGCTTCCCCTGCATTTTTATTTGCAGCTTCCCTGTCTTTCTCCATTTCTTCAATTGTTTTTACTTTTAATCTTGCTGCTCCACGATATTCTTTTGTCGGTAGAAGGTTCCCAGATTTCAGTCTAATTTTCGCTTCTGCTATTGCTTCTGCATATTGAGGGAGCCATTCTGCTTGAGCAACTAATAATTCATCAACCATCTGCCATATTTCTTTCGGATTACAAACCGCACCAACAAGTGGATCCATCATCATCGCTTGACGTAATAATTGATCATCACCTCTCACTGCAGCTTCCACTGCCAATCGTTGTACAGAAATACTCACATTACATACTGCTGCACATCCGAGTGGTAATTCTCCAACTAGAGGCATATTAATACCATTTCTATCTACATAGCCTGGTGCTTCAATAATAGCGTCATCTGGAAGGTTTGAAATTACTCCATTGTTAACCATATTAAAGTGACCTCGATATACTCTCCCTGTTTCAAGCCCTTCTAAAATATAGGAACCATGCTCTTCACTCCTATTCTCTTGCTTATATTCAAGAGCAGGATCCTTTAACCAATTAGGAAAATCAGTTTTAAACCAAGTACGCCCTTCTGTACAAACCCTTAAATACCCTCCAGTTTCTCCGTTAATCCATGACCCTAAATCAATCCATTCCCTTATTTCTTCTGGTCTTTTTCGATACCATGGAACATACTCACTGAGATGCCCATTGGACTCTGTACTGTAATAACCGAATCTGCGTAGCATGTCAATCCTTACTTTTTCTGTTTGGCTGTATTCTGGATGATTTTCAAAAGCAGTCAATAATTTACTAGTTTGATCCTGTCCCTTATAGCCAACCTTGATATACCAAGTTTGATGATTAATACCAGCACAAATAATATCAAGGTCATTTTTGTCTTTTCCTAATACATTAGCGATTTGTCTATGCCCGCCTTGTACGCCATGACATAAGCCAATAGTTCGGATACCGCCATATTTGTTACAAGCCCATGTTATCATTGCCATCGGATTTGCATAGTTTAATAGAAGACAATCCTCTTCTGCCACCTCTTTAATATCTTTGCAAATTTCTAACATTTCAGCTATTCCTCGTTGACCATACATAATTCCACCAGCACTTAACGTATCACCAACGCATTGATCTATTCCGTATTTCAAAGGTATCTCAATATCTTTTTGAAATGCAGACAGTCCTCCAATACGAACCACATTAAAAATATACTTTGCACCCAACAACGCTTCTCTGCGATTAGTAGTAGAATGAATAGTGATTTTCAAACCATTTTCATTAATGTCACGTTGGCATAGTTGCGTTACCATAGCCAAATTATCTTGATTTATGTCAGTAAAAGATACTTCCATGTTTCTAAACTCTGGTACAGAGAGTAAATCTCTTAATAGACCTCTCGTAAACCCAATGCTTCCAGCGCCTATAAATGTAACTTTAAATGCCATTTTAACCCTCCTTTTCGTTATATTTATGTTACCATCGGAAAAATGTAAACGCTTTAAATAATCTCATCTCTTCTTTAGATTTTTGTGTACTATTCTAACCTGTTAAAATTTAGTCTATGATCCCCTTCTTTCTTAGGGCTGAAGGAGTTATACCAATGTGCTTTTTAAATACCTTGCTAAAATATTGACTACTATTCATCCCAATAAAACTAGCAACTTTCGTAATCGGTATATCTGTTTGTGTAATAAGCATTTTCGCTTTCTCTATTCTAATCTTGGTTAAGTATTCAATGATGGTACATCCCATTGACTCCTTAAAAATTCGATGGATATAATTAGGGTGAAGATGAGTAATCGCAGATAGATGCTCTATTCTTATATCATAATCATAATTCTCATGAAGATATTCAATTACCTTTTTTAAATATAGATTCGATAGCTGTGTGGATTCATTTTTAGCTTGAACTACATTTCTTGCAATAAGTAATAATAACTGGGTAAAAAGTATATGAACCATTAAATAATTGTCGCTTGTATCATTCATCTGACTGTCTAACTCCAACACTAGATTTCTTAATGAGTGAAAAACACCGTTTCTATCTTTCAAAAAATGATAGGCCTCTTTCATTACTAGTAATTCTTGTAATTCTTTGCTTTCTTCTGCAAGCTCATTAATAGGAGGAAATGTACGATTCATTTCAGTTAATGCAAATTCCAAATTCAACATTCTACAAGGCTTATTTTTTTCAACAATCAAACGGTGGGGTACTTCACTATCAATAAAAATAAATTGATGCTTTTTCATTTGAAAATCTTGCCTTTCTACCTCCACCCGGCATTCACCAGATATAACATACATAATTTCCATAGAAGAATGCGTATGATTGGCCATATAAAATCCATCCCACTCTTTGAAGTAATAAGCAGTAACCTTAGGATGGTAACCTTTACTGCTACTAATTTGATATAAACTACCTGAGTTTATCATTATGTATTCCTCCCTCATTATTTTTTAAATAAAGAAGACAGACAGTTACCTTTTGAAGCTGTTTTTCTATGCTTATTAATTCTTTTAAATTTAAATCGCTAATTATTTCTGGAAAATTTTAAATTTTCCCTTTATCCTTATTTTTATCCTAACTTAAAAAAGGGTTAGAAAATAGAAAAGGCGGATATTTTTCTGTAGCGAAAAAAGAAAAGGCGAATCGCAAGCTAATTGTGAATAAAAATGGGAAGAACCAAAAAAGGTATACTGAAACGAAGCTTTCAGAAGAGGAAACAGCTAAGATTTACCATCAATCTAAGATTGATGAGAAGCCAGTTTTTAGATTCACAAACGCTATAGGCTTTTGAGAAATCCAGAGTTAAAAATAAAACTGGTTTAAGCATTAATAATCGCTGTGGGAAAATATTCCATTAATTAGGTGAAATTTTGCTAAAATTCCTTAAAGCAAGTAAAAAAAGTGAAATCACACCCGGCGACTTCACTTTTTTTTACTTAAAGAGACTTGTGTTCCAACCTCTTTATTTTAATCAAATTTTATTGCTTCTTATTTGTTGAAGTCCACTGGTTATCTGTTGCTGTTTTATGCTGCTTTTTACTTGTAACTTCTGTATTAGCAGTTGCCCATTGGTTATTTACTTCAGACTTTTTCTGCTTCGCCATTATTCATTACCTCCCGCTAGAAATAATTACGTACTATTCTAGTATGAGATAAAGTGGCAAAGATTATGAAGCAAACAGAAAATTGTTTTGCTCTTATAGTTTTAAACGCTGCAAGCGAAGAGCATTTAGTACAACAGATACGGAACTAAAAGCCATTGCAGCACCAGCCAGCCATGGTGCAAGCAAACCAATTGCCGCAATTGGTATACCAAGCGTATTGTAGCCAAAAGCCCAGAATAAGTTTTGTTTAATATTTGTTATCGTTTTTCTACTGATTAAGATACTGTCTGCAATTGCTTGTAAATCTCCACGGATAAGTGTAATATCAGCTGCCTCCATGGCAATATCTGTTCCTGTTCCAATCGCCATCCCGATATCCGCTAATGCTAGTGCAGGAGCATCATTGATTCCATCTCCAACCATTGCCACTTTTTTTCCTTGTTGCTGTAGTTTTTTCACTGCTTCTGCTTTTCCATCTGGCAATACCTCTGCAATGATATGGTCAATTCCTGCTTGTCGTCCGATGGCTTCCGCTGTTTGCTGGTTATCTCCTGTAATCATCATGACATCAATGTTCATCTGTTTTAATCGTTTAATGGCATTTTTAGAAGTTTGTTTAATTGTATCGGCTACAGCCAGCAGTCCAGCATATTTGCCATTAACACTTACAAGCATCGCTGTTTTCCCTTGGGATTCCAGGTCTTTCATAATCGGAAGAATTTTCCCGACATTTATCCGGTAACGATCCATTAATCGTCGTGTTCCGACTAAGAGTTCACGGCCATCCACATTTGCACGAATTCCTAAACCTGGGATTGCTTCAAAGTCAGCAGTTTCTCGCAGAACAATCCCTCGCTCTGTAATTCCTTTGACTATCGCCTCTGCAAGAGGATGTTCGGATTTGCTTTCCGCCGCTCCCACTAAAGAAAGTAATTCTTCTTCTTGCCATTCCGTTACTATATCTGTTAAGATTGGCTTTCCATTTGTTACAGTTCCTGTCTTATCTAATAAAATCGTATCAATTTTATGGGTCATTTCTAGGTGTTCTCCACCTTTAAATAATATTCCATATTCTGCAGCTCTTCCTGATCCAGCCATAATAGATGTCGGTGTCGCAAGCCCTAATGCACAAGGACAAGCAATAACTAAAACAGCGATCAGCTTTTCGAGACTTTCCGCAAAATCACCAGGTGTAATGATAAAATACCAGAAAAGAAAAGTAATCAGCGCAAGACTCACAACAATGGGCACAAAAATACCAGAAATATGATCGGCCAAACGCTGAATGGGCGCTTTCGAACCTTGTGCTTCTTCGACCACTTTAATGATTTGTGCCAGTGCGGTTTCTTTGCCAACCTTTGTTGCTTTTATTTTTAAAAAGCCATTTTTATTTATGGTGGCCCCTATAACAGTGTCCCCAGCCTGTTTATCAACTGGAATGCTCTCCCCCGTTAACATGGATTCATCAATGGCAGACTGTCCTTCGATAATTTCTCCATCAACAGGAATTTTTTCACCTGGTTTTACAAGCAGTATCTCACCAGCCACAACTTCTTCAAGCGGTATTTCCATTTGTTCTCCGTGGCGAATAACAACCGCTGTTTTTGCTTGAAGCCCCATTAATTTTTTTATCGCCTCAGAGGATCTTCCTTTTGCTTTGGTTTCAAATAATTTACCTAATAGAATTAAGGTAATCAAGATTGCACTTGTTTCAAAATAAAGCCCTGCAGGGTGGCCAGAATGTCCCAATGCTTCAAAGGATAAATAAACGCTATAAAAATAGGCAGCGGAAGTTCCTAACGCAACTAGAACATCCATATTAGCGCTCTTATTTTTCAATGCTTTATATGCCCCTACATAAAACTGCTTCCCGACAAAAAATTGAATAGGAGTTGCCAATGCCATCTGAACCCATGGATTCATCAATAAATCTGGGACATATAGAAAAGAAGTAAAGGAAAAGTGGCCCACCATTGTCCATAAAAGAGGCAGTGATAAAATCATCGAGAAGATAAATTTGCGTTTTTGTCTCTTAAATTCTGCTTCTTTTTGATTGATGGATGCTTGTTTGGATTCTTTCTTCGTTGCCCCATAACCAAGCTTTGTTACTTTACTAATTAGTTCCTCAGGTACCACAGTTGCTGGATTATATTCTATCGTCGCATTTTCTAAAGCCAGATTAACGGTTGCTTTATTCACCCCAGCCATTTTATTAAGTCCTTTTTCAATTCTTGTTGCACATGCTGCGCAGGTCATTCCTGAGATGTCTAATTCAATTTTTTCCGTAACAATTCCATAACCTAACCCTTCCACTTTTTCTTTAATCTTGCTTGGAGAGAGTTCATCCACCCTATATTTAACTGTCGCTTGTTCCAGCGCCAAATTTACAGTAGCATTCTCTACACCTTGCATTTTATTTAATCCTTTTTCAATACGAGTTGCACAAGCAGCACAAGTCATTCCCGTAATTTCAAAGGTTTGTTCTTTTACTTGCTCTTTCCTTTTCATAACACTTTGTTCCGCCATATCACAAAACTCCTTATACCTATATAGGGTATATTTTATTGAAAATAAAAATGTGCAAAAAAACAGCACATTTCCTCTTTAAATTACTTCACATCATAACCTTGCTCATCAATTGTTTCCTTAATCATGTCTAGAGTTACTTCATTTGCATTGTATGAAACATCAACTAATCCTTCTTTTAAATGAACTTTGACAGCAGAAACTCCATTAAGCTCTCCTACGCTTCCTTCTACCGCTTTCACACAATGATTACAAGACATGCCCTCTACTGTTAATGTTACATTTTCCATTTAAAACACTCCTTATTTTTTCATTAATTTCTGAATAGTTGTTAAAACCTCGTCGACTACTTCCATGTCGCCTTCTTGGATACGTTCAACAACACAGTTTTTTAAATGTCCTTCTAATAAAATCTTTGCTACACTATTTAAAGCAGATTGAGTCGCAGAAATTTGTGTAATAACATCATCACAATACGTATCTTTTTCGATTAACCCTTTTATGCCTCTGATCTGGCCTTCAATCCGATTTAGCCTAGTAACTAAGTTTTGCTTTACTTTATCTGAATGATGACTTTTTCGGTCACTCGTTAAATGGCAATTATCTATTCCTTGTTCCTTCTTCTCCAATAAGTCTCCCCCCTTCTTCCATATTCCACCTTATATTTATATCATACCCCCGTATCGTATAAATGTAAACAATAAAGTATGACAAAATAGTGAAAAATACTCTTTTTCCCTAATATAACCAAATTATGATATATTATTGCTATGAAAAATATTAGGCATATTCCTCGTCAATCATTAAGAGATCAAGTATACGAACAGTTAAAATCAGCAATCATTCATCTTGAATTAACACCAGGGGAAAGAATTAACGATAAGGCACTGGCTGAACAATTTGGTGTAAGCAGAACCCCTGTACGAGAAGCAATCAAAAAATTGGAGGATGAAGGATTAATTGTAACTTCTCCAGGTTCAGAAACCATTGTCAGTCTAATAGAAGTAGACCAAGCAATGCATGCCTTAACAGTCGTTGCCGCGCTCCATGCATTAGCAGCTAAATTAGCTTCTATTACTTTGTCTTCTACCGATGTCGAAAAAATGAAGGCCATTAATAACGAATTTGGTGAAGCACTCAAATCTGAGGATAAGTATAAAGCAATTCAAAAAGATGACCAATTTCATGCCGTTATTTTAGAAGCATCTCAAAACCCAGAAATAGTTATCGCTCTAGAACGACTTCTCCCTAAAATTCGGCGTTTAGAATTATTAAAATTTAATACTATTGATGGGAAAAAGTCGATCAAACAGCATCACGAGATTATTACATGTATTGAAAAGGGAAACAAATCCCTGCTTCCAACCTTAATCGAGAATAATTGGCTAAGCTTGGTCGAATATTTAGCAGAAAAATGAAAGTAGGAGGGGAATTTTTTATTCCCCTCCTACTTTCATTTTTCCTTCTCTACCGTCACCATATTACTCATTAATTCTGGATAAATCTTAAATAGTAAGGAAAGTAATTGCTGCTCCTCTTCTTCCGTTAGATTTTTCGTCATCTCTTTATTTAATCTTTCTAGCACTTTTTGTATTTCTGGAAAAATGTTCAATGCTTTTGTAGTTGGATATAAATTATAGGCACGCCGATCGTTATCATCTGTATGCCTAACAATATATCCCACGCTTTCTAGATGTTTTACCGCTCTAGCTGTTGTTGCTTTATCAAATTTTAAAACAAAGGAAAGTTCGTCTTGATTAATTCCTGGTTTCGCAATAATTGTTTTCAAAAAAGCTTGCTGCCCACCATTTCCTAATTTATAAGGTTTTAATTCCTTGGAAAGGAATTTCTGATTCTGCCTGTGAATCATCGATACAATCCTTCCAATTGGTATATCGCTCATTATGTTCCTCCCCCCCTCGGATAGTTTCGCTTCGGAAAGCGAACACTAAAATCACTGATTGTAGCATACAAAATAATAGTTGCCTGCGCAACTAACTTATTTTAAAATAAAGCAATAATAGTTGCTCATGCAACTAAATAAATGAGGTGATTATTTGCATACTTCTGTAACTGAAAATAAAAACGAAGGTCATCAGCGCCGATGGCTCATTTTTATTGTTTTAAATATATTCACATTTATGGGGACGCTCGATGCGAGTATTGTCAATATTGCGCTTCCGACTATATCTAAACAATTAAGTCTTGCTTTTGCTAACTCTCAATGGATTGTGATTAGTTATTTACTAACCATTTGTACCGTTATCCTTTTTTTCGGAAAACTGGGAGACATATTTGGGAAAATCAAAGTTTTTAAATGGGGATCTGTTCTGTTTATTATTGGTTCTTTTCTTTGTGGCTTGAGTGGTTCGCTTGCTTTTTTAGTCTTTTCTCGAATTATCCAAGCAATTGGTTCAGCTATGACGATGGCAAATAGCCAAGGGATTGTGACAGAAATTTTTCCAGTTAAAGAAAGAGGAAAAGCCCTAGGACTTATTGGTACCTTTGTCTCTCTAGGAAGTATTACTGGACCAAGCTTAGGAGGAATTATTATTTCAAGTTTAGGATGGGAATACATATTCTGGATTAACCTCCCCATTGGCGTTATTGCTATATCACTAGCATGGAAGACCCTGCCTAAGGATATAACACTAACTAAGACAAAAATCGATGTAGCAGGAAGTTTATTATTCAGCATTGCGATTATTCTCCTTATCGGCGGCTTACTGCTTGGTCAGCAATATGGCTACAACAACTGGATGATTATTGCTTCTATCCTAATCGGTTTGATTACATTCATCAGTTTTGTCATGGTGGAATATCGAAGAGAAAGCCCAATGTTAGAGCTCTCGATTTTTAAAAATCCACTTTTTTCTATTAGTATTTTTTGTGCATTTATCGTTTTTATTGCGAACTTCTGCTTTAATATCCTATCACCATTTTACACACAGGACATTCTTGGGATGTCTGCATTACATTCAGGATATATTCTGATGCTCTTTCCGATTACGATGGCCATTGTGGCTCCAATAAGCGGCTCGTTATCGGACAAAATTAGCGGTCAGGCCATTACTTTTGCTGGATTATTAGTAATGATTGCTGCTCAAATTGGACTAACATTCCTTCATGAAGGAAGTTCTATAACTCACCTTGCCTTGTGGATTATTATGCTTGGTGCGAGTTCGGGTCTCTTCCAATCCCCTAACAATTCGCTAATTATGTCAACCGTAGAGCGAAAGCAGTTAGGAATAGCTGGAAGCATTAATTCACTTGTTCGAAACTTAGGAATGGTTGTTGGTATTTCTCTTGCTACAAGCATCTTATTCTCTGTGATGAGCATGAAAGCAGGATACCGAGTAACTGCCCTGATTCCTGGTAGACCTGATATTTTTCTAAGCGGTATGCATGTCGTATTTCTTGTATCCAGCAGCCTTTGTTTCATTGGTTTGCTTCTCACCGGCTGGAGATATGCTGCATCGCACAAAGCGGATGAAAAAAAAGTTCGAAACGCTTCTTAATCGATAACTTGTTAAGAAAGCTCCTTGATTTTCATCAAGGAGCTTTTTCATTAACTAGCTATTAATCAGAATCCATACCGGTATAAATTAAAATAGCTTCGCGTAAAAACGCTGTCGTCCCTACTTGCACCTTATCATAATATGCCGTAAATCGTTCATCAGCAATATACATATCAGCAAGTCCTGCATGTGCCTCTTTCTTGTATTCTGGCCAATTGAAGGTTAGCCATTGGCGATGTAAATCAGCAGCATTCTGAGCAGCTTTCCCAGCAGGATTACCTTCTTTTAGCGCTTCTTTAAGAGTGGAAAAAAGCTTATTTTCTATCTCTATCATATTGCGGTAATCCTCTTCAGACATATTCATTAGTTTCGCATTAGATTGGTCGATAATTTTTTCGCCATACTTTTCTCGCAGTTCTTTCCCATACTTTGCTTCATTATCAGAAATCAGCTTATTCTTAAAGCCCTCGAACTTTTCTTTATCAGACATTGTCATACTCCCTTCTAATGTTTTCATCGTTTTCTCAACATTTTCAATCAATTGTATTAACTGTTTATGCTTTGCCAGAAGTTTTTCGTGATGCTCCTTTAACGCTTCTTTGACGTCAAAAGAAGGAGAAGCCATCATTTTTTTTATTGTTTCTAATGGAACATCTAATTCGCGGTAAAAAAGAATTTGCTGTAACCTATCTACTTCATTTGGTCCATAAATCCGATATCCTGATGAATTGATTCTCGCCGGCTTGAGAAGATCAATTTCATCATAATAGCGTAATGTTCGTGTGCTTACTCCAGCTAACTTTCCTAATGACTGTACGGTATATTCCATCTTTTCATCTCCTGACTATTCCATCATAAAAGATTAACGTAACGTTAATGCAAATTGTTTTTTTCATACTTGAACAAAAAAGCAGTTATCACATCGAAGGATAACTACTTTTTTGATTAAAGACAATCAATCTCTCATTTAATTAGTTAAGGAAAAAGATTTCGTCATTCCACCTTGTTTGTATCCAATGATATAAAAACAGACTAAATGAATTTTCCCTATAGTGTTGAGCCACCAATTTATCTTTTTAAATTTACAGTTGTTACTTCAAATTTGTCATAGCGGTGACGGGAAAAGGAATACTCAAATGGAACGCCATTGTTTAAATATCCTACATGCTCTACTTCTAGAATTGGATCATTTAATTCACATTCCAGATGTTCATGGTCCAATTCTGTTGATTTACATGCTCTTATTTTTCGATGGGAACCAGCTATGGTTAACCCTAATGTTTTGGTAATATGCTCATAAACCGATCCATATAACACTGCATCATTTAATCCCGAAATAACTGTCGTTGGCATATAAGTAATTTCTAAAACATATGGTTCACTTTTTACAGATCTTAATCGGATTAAATAATATACAGGTGTTTTAATATCTATCGCTAAGTGGGCTGCAACCTCCTCGGAAGGAAAATGGACTTCAAATTTAATAATTTTGCTTTCAATCTTTTCGCCATCCAATAGCTTGGAAAGTCCAGTTATTTCATTTGTTAACACATTTACTCTGCTAGCATGCAAAGCGGATTGAACTATAAAGGTTCCATGCCCTCTTTTTCGATAGAGCAGCCCTTCCATCACTAGTTTGTCCAATGCTCTTTTCATTGTCATTCTACTGCAAGAAAACTCTTTAGATAATGATATTTCATCCGGTATTGGATGATCCAATGGGTAATAATTTTCTTTAATTCGACGTTTTACTTCGACTGCAATTGCTTCATACTTGTTCATACACGAGCCACCTTAATTAAGAAGAAATAATTCTAAATATGTTATTTGTTATTTTAATTATAAACATTTATCTTTAAAAGTCTATACTTTAAAAACCAACCCTTAGTATATCTATTTATAGTATAGTACATTTTCTTATAAATCGTATACTTTTTTAAAAACGCTTTCAAAAAAAATAACAAAGAGAGATAGCCATCTCTCATGCGACTATCCCTTGCTCTTTTTTATTTATTCTTATCGAATATTGGTTATTTCTTCGGAATTTCGCAGCCTTCATCTGTACAAATAGCACCTTCTGCATCAGTTCCTGAAAGATCTTGAAATTTAGGGGCTGGATGGTCTTCCTGCCACACTTGTTCAAGCACACGTTTGAAAGTCTCTGTAGGCTGCGCACCAGAAACAGAGTATTTTTGATTGATTACAAAGAATGGGACACCAGTTACGCCGATTTGGCTAGCAAGCGCTTCGTCTATTCGGACATCATTAGCAAAGCTTGTGGAATCAGCCAATACTTGTCTTAGTGCTTCCTCTTCCAACCCTACTGATTTCCCTATTTCCACCAAAGTATCTGGATCACTTATTAGTTTTCCTTCTGTAAAGTAGGCATGCAATAACTGCTCGGTTAGCTCTTTATCTTTTCCAACCGTTTTCGCATACTTTGTTAGTCGATGGGCATCAAATGTATTGGTAGGTTTCATATTATCAAAATCATATTTCAAGCCTGTGCTTGCAGCTTGACTTCCTACATTGTTATTAGCATTTTTTGCTTCTTCAATACTCATTCTGTATTTACCAGCAAGTACTTCATGAATACTTTTACCACTGTAAACTTCAGCATTTGGATCTAATTCAAAGCTCTTAAATTCTACTTCCACTTGATCTTTATAAGGAAATTGCTCTAAGGCAATCTCTAAACGGCGTTTTCCTATATAACAAAATGGACACACAAAGTCTGACCATACTTCAATTTTCATCATTTCACCTTCTTCATAATGATCCTATAATCCTATCACACCAACAGAAATATTACTTCTATTTTGCTTTAGGTAATGCTGCCCATCTCTTACTAATAGAAAAACCCCTGTTACAGGAGTCCTTCTGGTTATCTTGTTTATTTATATATTTTCACGCGATCCTCTAATGGTTTGAATTCTTTTTCTCCTGGTTCTGCTATTGGCTTGCCGAATGGCATTTGGGCAACAAGCTTCCAAGAAGAGGGTATCGACCATTCTCCTTGTACTGCCTCATCAATAAGTGGATTGTAGTGTTGTAAAGAAGCTCCGAATCCCACTTCCTCCAGAGCAGTCCAAATGACTAATTGATGCATGGCATTTGTTTGATTAGCCCAAACAGGAAAATTCTCAGCATATAGGGCAAATTGTTTTTGTAGTCCTTCTATCACTTCCTGATCTTCGAAGAACAAAATCGTTCCATATCCTGCTTTAAAAGAATTTATTTTTTCTTTTGTAGAAGAGAAATTCTCAGCAGGAACAATTTTTTCTAACTCACTTGCTGTCATATCCCATAGTTTATCATGCTGTTCCTGTAATAAAACCACTACTCTTGAACTTTGAGAATTAAAAGAAGAAGGCGTATGTAGCACAGCTTCATTTACTATTTCTTGGATTTTTTCATCCGACACAACAGCTTCTTTGCTTATACCATAATAGGAACGACGATTTTTTATTGCTTCTAAAAATGCACTCATTTTTTCCTCCAGTAAAAAATTTTTTCTTCTATAATATTACCCATTTGTCTTATTCTTAAAATGACTTCTAAAAAATTTTACAAGGCTTTATCTCTTCGATATTTCTCAAAAAAGAGAGTAATCTTTAAAAGGCTTACTCTCTGTACTGCATTATCCACGAATGGTTTTTAATGCAGTGCTCCAAGCGACTACTTGGTCAAGCATCGCATTCATATTTTCTAAATGTAGAGGTGCTGGTTTAAAGGTTGTAAAGTTCTCAAAATCTGTAAATAGTGAAAGGGTAGGATGAACGCGAACATCTGCAATATGTAATTCGCCCAGAATTCCTCTTAAGTGTTCTGCTGCACGTGCACCACCTGTGGATCCATAACTTACGATTCCTGCTGCTTTATTATTCCATGCTTCTCTTGCAGAATCTAATGCATTTTTTAATGCGCCAGAAATACTGTGATTATATTCCGCTACAACAAATACGAAGCCATCCAGGCTTGCTAACTTTTCATTCCATGCTGCAACATTCACTTGTCCTTCAGCTGCACCTAAAAATGGTAAGTTAAATTCGGCAATATCAACGATTTCATATTCGGCATCGCCACGCTTGTCAGCAATTTCCTTTACCCATGCCCCAACTTGTGGACTTACTCTTCCTTGACGAGTGCTGCCTAAGATAATTCCAATTTTCATCATCCAACCTCCAAATTTTTAAAATATTATTACATTTTTTATCCTAATACTGAGATTATTTAATTGCAAGCAAAAACACTTACTATTATTCAAAACGTTATTAAAAGTAACTAACTTGTACTTATGTTATTTAAGAGTTCTAACAAACGTCCTTGACTATTTCCCCCAAATTTGTAATTCCCTTTATAATCTTTTCTTCTGACATATAAGAATAATTTATTCGGCAATGATTTTTCTCTTGCTTATTAGGGAAAAAACTCTCTCCAGGAACATAGGCAACCTTAGCGATTGGTAAACTGTGTTCCTGCATGAGTATTTTTGTATCGATATGCTGTGGAAAAGTAAGCCATGTAAACAATCCTCCCTGTGGATTTGTATAGGTAATACTATTAGGAAAAGTATCGCGTAAGGTTTGGAACATTACTTCTTTTTTCTGTTTATACGTTTCACGAATATGGGCAATATGTTCATCTAAATCATACATGTCCATAAATCGGTTCACTGCATACATATTTAAGGTAGAATTTTGTGTATCGGAAGCCATTTTTAATAGGCTTAGTTTTTCTGCTAAATCACGATTAGCAATTAACCAACCTAGGCGGAGACCTGGACTAAGAATTTTTGAGAAGCTGCCAATATGAATCACTCTTCCCTCTGTATCAAAACTTTTAATCGCAGGCAAATCCTTCCCTTCATAACGTATTTCCCGATATGGACTATCCTCTACGATAACCACATTATATTTATTGGCTAAGCTTACTAGGGCCTTTCTTCTCTCTAAGCTCATTGTCACACCTGTAGGATTCTGAAATTCAGGAACCGTATAGATAAGCTTGGCATTGGGATGCTTCTGTAATGCCGCTTCAAGCTCGTCCATACGCATCCCATTTTCATCCATCGAAACACCTACATATTCCGGTTCATATGGGTTAAACGCAGCAAGTGCTCCTAGAAAAGTCGGATTCTCTGTAATTATGATATCTCCTCTATCGATAAATGCTTTAGCTGTAAGGTCTAAACCTTGCTGACCTCCTTGAATAATAAAAAGATTATCAACACTACAGCTTATCCCAATCGTTTTTACTCGACTTACAAGCTTTTCTCTTAATGACATTAGCCCCTCTGTCCCTGTGTATTGAAGCGCTAACTTTCCTTCTTCCTGCAAAACCTGATCATACACCTTCCTTAATTTTTCAATAGGAAAAATTTCCGGGTCTGGATATCCGCCCCCAAATGAAATAATAGCTGGATCTCCCCCTAATCTTAATAATTCGCGGATAGCTGATGGCTTTACTCTTTCTATTCGATTAGCAAATTTATATTTCATTTTGTCCTCCTTATGTCTATTCCCCTCTTTTTATTGTAGGCGGAATTTTCAGTATATTTATTCATTATATGGTAATGTATCAATCTTGGAAATATTATTTTTTAAGATATGAGTGGATAATGGCAAAATAAAAGCTATTCTCTTCCATAGAGAATAGCCCAGCTTGTCGACAAAAAGATATTGGAGAAGTAAAAATGCATTTTCATGCGTTGCTTGGAGTGGAGGGGGTGAGACTCCCTCGAGGAAAGTTGATATACCAACGTTTACAGCGTTATTTTTTTAGTCCAATATTTTTTTAGGAAAACTCTTTGAATCATATTTTAACTAACTATTCCATTAATTATAATATTTGGTAAGTAAGTGGACGCGACGCTAGAGCCAATAGGGATTTATTGACAAATATACACTATTAGATGCATCCGGTATCTCTACTCTTCTTATGAGGACGTACCCTCCCATGTCTCTTAGCGTCGCGCGCTTACATTCCTTCGTTTGGTCTCATCATAAGGCAGAGGCTGGCATCATGCTCCTGTATGGACTCTAAGTCGTAAGTCTCTCTAAAAGCCAGCTTTCCTGTCATCTTTTTGAATATAACCGTCTTATAGATTTTTATTTGGGTTGGAGGATAGAGAGATCTTGTCTCATTCGCTCCTTATCAAACAGTACTTCTTGCTGACAAAGTCCATGAAAAATCTTTAACATTTTATTACATAGAACGACTAATGCTTCTTTCTTCTTCAAAGGGTTTTCTTTTCTAGAGATATAATACTGATATAAATCATAAAAGGTTTCATTATTTCTAATCAAAGGCAAGACAGCACGATAGAGAAGGGCTCGCAGCTTTCTTCTCCCTCTTTTGGAGATTCGCTTTTGTCCAATCATCTTTCCAGAAGAGTTCTCTCGTAAGGTTAATCCCGCTAATTTAATAAGTTGGCGTGGATGTTTATAATGCTTGAGAGAACCCACTTCTGCTAGTAAATCTATAACGGTAGTTTCCCCAATGCCAGGGATTGATAATAAATAATGATATTCCGCTTGTTGCTCTGCTAGTGTCTTTAAACTTTCATTTACCTGTTCTAATTGCTTTGTCAGAAGTTCGTATTGAGTAATTAAAGAGTAAATTTCTATACGAGCCATATTGGAGCCTTCTGTTAATCCAATAGATTGTACCGCCACTCTCTTTAGTTGTGCTATTTTAGGTCTTGCTGGATACTTTAGTTTTTCCTTTTCCAAGTATAAAAGGACTAACTCCTCGATTTCTTTTTCCATTAAGTCTACTGGTAAAGGGGTATGTTTTAATATGGCACATGCATTCAGCCCTAAATCTTTAAATGCTACTTTAAATTCAGGAAAGTAACGATCCGTCCAGCGAATGATACGATTCTTCACTTTCGAAATGTCCTTTTTCAGATTCCACCGAATAGAGGAACCTTCTCTAAGCTCTGCTTCTATTCCTTCTATTTGACGAGGATCACTAAAGTATCCATTGGTTATTAGTTTAGCAATGACTCTCGCATCCTTCTTATCATTCTTCGTTTGTAAGTTATCATCCAACTCCTTGGAACGATTCACATGTAGAGGATTGACCATGACAAAACGAATATCATTTTGGGTAAGAAAAGCAGCTAAATTCATCCAATAGTGCCCAGTAGGCTCGAATCCAATCAATAAATCATCCTTTTGATGAATTGCCTTTAGATTTTGAAGCTTGAGATAAAATTGATGAAAACCATGATGAGACTGGTGGATAGAAAAAGAGGTACTTAACTCAACCCCTCGATCGTCCACCGCACATGCATAGTGTGTATTTTTAGCAATGTCAATTCCAATGATTAAAGTGGAAGTAGACACTTGATTTAAACGGTGATTACGGGTATTATTCATAATAGATTCTCCTTCTGACGCTGTGTTGATTGGTCTCAATATAAGCATCATAAAGGAGGATCTTTTTTTGTGCAATACCACAGAAACTAATCCCACAGGAATGCTCCTGTGGGATTAGCGAGACAGTCTGAGACCCTGCAGGCTGTAAGCCGAAGCGGCTCAGCGCGAGCCCCACGGAAAGCGAACCCCCGGAGCGGAAAGTAACGTCTAAATTCAAAGAGATTAATAAATATACTTTACTCAAACTTCTATTTCCAACATACAGGAGTTTGTCTACAGTCTGAGCTATTCTCTTCCATAGAGAATAGCCTTTTAAAGAAAAATTATATTTTGGTTGGAGTGATTTTTTTTATCCTTTTTTCCATCGTTACCGCTTTGACGGACAGCCCATTAGGATTAGGAGCTGTCTCTTCTTTTGTGATGACAAATCCTATTTTTTCGTATAATTGGATATTTTTTAGGACATTCGCTCTTACTTTACACACTACTTTCTGCTTGCCATTTTGGATGGCATATTCTTCTATCCAAGCTAGCAGTTTTTTAGCTATTCCTTTCCCTCTTGCTGACGGAATGACAGAAAGTCTGGAAAAATAGAGAGAATCATCTTGAAGCTGCAGACGAGAAGAACCAAGGGGAACATCATCTATCCAACATATGATTGCTTGCTCTGTTCCATTTTTAAGAGCATAAAGGAATTTGTCAGCTGGTTCCGTTAGTGCACTAGAAGGTACCTCGCTATAACGGTAATCTTCAAATGCTTCTAGCATTAGTCTATGAACAATCGGAGCATCTTCTTCTGTCACAAGCCTTATCCGCTCTTTTCGCTTCCTATCTATTAAGATACCCTTTAAGGAAGAAATACTGCCTGCAATAAATGTTGCCTTTACTTTGTTCAGCTCGTCATAGGACCCATAGCCGTAAGTAACACCGATTGAATCTATTCCTGCATTGTTCGCTCCAATAATATCATGTTCCCGATCTCCTATCATCACAAACTCTTCAGGCTTATACGCAGGATACAATTCTAATATGTATTGAATTATTTCTGTTTTCGATGATCTAGTGCCATCCAGATTACTTCCAATTATGTGGGTAAAGTACGTTTCTATTTGAAAATACTTCAAAATCTTTTCTGCGAATATAGTTGGTTTTGAAGTTGCCACAATCATAATACAGCCTTTTGCTCTTAAGCTTTCAAGTAATGGAATAATTTCAGGATATAGTTCATTTTCATACATTCCTAACTGCGTAAACCTCTCTCTATAATAGGAAATCGCTTGATCCGTTATTTCTTGATTATAACCATAATATTCCATAAATGATTCTTGTAGAGGTGGTCCAATAAATCTTTCTAGTTTACGTAAATCAGATTCTTTCTTTCCAAGCTTTTGTAGTGCATATTGAATAGATTTTGTTATTCCTTCTTTAGGATCTGAAATCGTACCATCTAAGTCAAATAATATTATTTGATAATTCCCCATTAAGACACCTCTTTTTCTATACTAAAAAACTCAAAATTCTCAATCTTCTCATCCTTTTTCCCTATTATAACGAATGGTTCCACTCGCCTCAATAGAAATTTTGCCATACAAAAAAATATGATTGTTTATTTTAATTCCTTCTTAACCACTATGAATAGTCAATTATTTGTTGTATAATAAAAGAAAGCTTCGGCAAACTTAATAATTATTATTCTAGTGCACTCAAATTCACTTATTAATAGGAGGAAGTAAAATGGTTTACTATGATAAATCGAAAACCGTTAAAAATATATTGATCCAAAAGATTGTTTGCAATAGCGGTCTCTCCTCTGAAATGCTACAAACTCTCTCTATTCCTGAATTAAAAGAAACATTAAACAAAGTTTACCCCAGCACACATCCACATAATGGCTGCGGTTCTCTTAAGTGGAAAAAAGTACGATAATTTCACATACAACAAAAAGGAGAGTGGGACATAACAAAATAATTATTGGAGAAAGACGAACAATCTCTAAATTAGTAGGGAAACCAATTCGTTCCATTACGCTACAGACACTCTATGCGCCAGTGAGCAAACTAAGCCTGTGGGGTCTTAGGGTTTGCTCTACTTCCCGCAGGAGTTGAGTGTCCTCCGCTCCATTTCACTCCGTTTTTAAAGATTATTTAGTTCTAGCATTTTTTTCAAAAGAAAATAAAACGGAGCAGACTGAATACACTGCGCTCGGAAAGCGCAGTGTATTCAGTCTGCGGCGATTACCACAAACCTTCTTTCTTAAAATAAATAAAAAACCCAAACAATTATACAATTTTTTTTAGTGTACACATATAATTGTTCGGGATTAAATTTAATTGAAATACTTATGTCTTAGTATGTTTTTATATGGAGAAATCTTCTGGAATAAATACTTTTAATTGATTGGGCTTTACGTAAACCTGGTCTTTTAAATGAATAGAAAGTGACCGATACATTTCTTTTGTAATTTCTGCTTCTAAAAATTCATCTGAATCCTCTCTCTTTAATTCTAAATGGACAATCGGACCGACTATATGAATATGATGAATCGAGGCTAAAATTGAATCATCTCCTTGTTCTTCTTTACTTATATGAATATCATGGGGACGAACATATCCTATTGCTTGCTTGTTATGTTCATGCTTCCATTCTGGAACAGAAAAACTACTCTTTCCTTGAATAAGCTTTCCAGCTTCAAGTCTGCCATAGAATAAGTTTACATTGCCGAGAAAGTCATATACAAACGGACTATTTGGGTGTTCATACACTTCTTCCGGTGAACCAATTTGCTCTATTTTCCCTTCATTCATAACAACTATTCGATCAGCGACGTCCAGTGCCTCTTCTTGGTCATGGGTAACAAACACACTTGTAATATGAAACTCATCATGTAGCCGCCTTAACCACCGTCTTAAGTCCTTTCTAACCTTTGCATCTAACGCACCGAACGGCTCATCCAGCAATAGCACCTTAGGCTCCACTGCCAATGCCCGTGCTAAGGCGACTCGTTGCTTTTGGCCTCCAGATAATTGGGAAGGATAGCGGTTTTTTAATTCTTCCAGTTTCACTAATTGTAATAATTCATTTACCTTTGATTCGATATCATGCTTTGCAGGTCGGTCTTTTTTTGGTCTTACCTTTAGTCCATAAGCAATATTGTCAAAAACAGTCATATGGCGAAAAAGAGCATAATGCTGAAAGACAAACCCAACATTTCTCTCCTTTGTGCTTATTTCCGTCATATTATTTTCTCCAAAGTAAATGACTCCTTGATCCGCGGTCTCCAATCCAGCAATAATTCTTAATAGAGAGGTTTTTCCGGATCCTGAAGGACCTAGTAAGGCAACTAATTCCCCAGAATTAATTTCTAAATGTATATCCTTTAATGCTTGGAAAGAACCAAATGCTTTGGAAACATCTTTTATTAAAATACTCATCCCTATTTCCTCCTCTCATATGACTAATTATTCATAAGCTGTTTTTTTGGTCTTCCACTCTAGTAAGCTTTTAATAATTAAAGTGATAATGGCTAATATAGACATAAGGGTTGCGACTGCGAATGCAGCGGCAAAACGATACTCCCCATACAAGATTTCTATATGCAGAGGCATGGTATTTGTCAATCCACGAATATGGCCTGAGACAACAGACACAGCTCCAAATTCTCCGATTGCTCTTGCATTACATAGAATAACTCCATATAATAATCCCCACTTTATATTCGGCAATGTTACATACCAAAACGTTTTCCAGCCTCCTGCCCCGAGTGTCAGTGATGCCTCTTCTTCTGAAGTTCCTTGTGCTTGCATTAAGGGAATTAATTCTCTTGCAACAAAAGGTAAGGTAACAAAAACAGTTGCAAGGACAATACCTGGAACAGCAAAGATAATTTTTATATTATGGGATAAAAGCCATTCCCCAAACAAACCATGGGTACTAAAAAGCAGCACGAATACCAATCCAGCTATTACTGGCGATACGGCGAAAGGTAGATCAATTAATGTAATGAATAGATTCTTTCCTTTAAAATGGAACTTTGATACAGCCCACGCTGCAGCAACTCCGAAAATCGCATTTAACGGTACTGCAATCACTGCTACCAATAAAGTAAGCTTTATTGCAGCTAAAGCATCAGATTCAGTAATTGCTGCAAGATATAGCTTAGCCCCTTGATCAAATGCTTGAATAAAAATAGTCGCTAAAGGTAGTAACAAAAACAAGGCCAAGAATAAAAGTGCAGCACTAATGAGTACCCAACGCAGCCATTTTGGCTCTGAAGTATTTGATGTAGTTTGAATTGGTGTGGATACTTGCTGTAATCGCACATTTCCTGCCATATTTCACTCCTCCTTTCTTAATTTGGCGTCATATTTCGATTTGTCCACCACTGTAATAGATTTATGCAGAAAAGCAAAATAAAGGAGATAAATAACATGACAGATGCAATCGCAGTGGCACCCGCATAGTCATACTGCTCCAGTTTCGTAATTATTAATAATGGCGTAATTTCTGTTTTCATCGGCATATTTCCCGCGATAAAAACAACAGAGCCATATTCTCCTAACGATCGTGCAAATGCCAGCGTAAATCCTGCAAGAATTGCCGGCAGCAGCTCTGGAATTATTACTTTAATAAATGTCTGGAGCCGTGATGCGCCAAGGCTTGCTGATGCCTCTTCTATCTCCTTATCTAAATTTTGCAAAACTGGCTGAACCATCCGAACGACAAAAGGCAATCCAATAAAGGTTAAGGCAATAGTTATCCCAATAGGCGTAAAGGCAACCTTAAACCCAAGGAGACTGCCTATCCATCCATTTGGAGCATAAAGTGTTGTCAGTGCAATCCCTGCCACAGCAGTTGGAAGTGCAAAAGGCAAATCAACTAATCCATCCACCATTCTCTTGCCTGGAAAGGGATAGCGAACTAATACCCATGCAAGCAGCACACCAAATACTACATTTATTAAAGCAGCCGTAAAAGAAGCTCCAAAGCTTAATTTATAGGAGGCAACTACCCTTGGATCTAGGACCGTATCCCAAAACCTCTCCCAGCCCATTTTGGTTGTATTAAAGAAAATCATCGTTAATGGCAAAATGACCAATATACTTAGATAGAGCATAGTATATCCCAAGGACAAACCAAAGCCAGGAAGAGCATTATTCATTTTAATCCTTCTTTTTTGTTTTTTTCCGTTCCTCATTTCTTCACCTCTTTAGCTTGTAAATTAAATTGTTTTACACAAATTCATCATCATTCCCATATAACTGTATTAAAGGGAATGATGATGTAAAAATATGTTTCTCATAAAAATGCCCTTTTTCTCGTTCACTTAATTAGAAGGTATATAGATTTGATCAAATGTCCCACCATCACTAAAATGTTTTTCTTGTGCCTTTGTCCAGCCGCCGAAATCATCATCAATCGTAACTAATTCTATCTCTTCGAATTGATCTGCATATTTTTTTAACACTTCTGGATTCCTTGGACGATAATAATTTTTTGCAGCAATTTCCTGTCCTTCCTCACTATACAGAAACTGAAGGTACTCTTTGGCAACTTCTGTTGTTCCCTTTTTCTCTGTAATTCCTTCGACAACCGCTACTGGCGGCTCCGCTAAAATACTAAGAGATGGACTAACAATTTCGAACTTTTCTTTTCCTAACTCATCAATTGCTAAATACGCTTCATTTTCCCATGCTATTAAAACATCACCTATTCCTCTTTGAACAAATGTGTTCGTAGAATCTCGCGCTCCTGAATCAAGAACTTCTACATTTTGAAATAGTGCTTTAATAAATGCTTTGATTTTCTCTTCATCGCCATTAAACTGTTTGGCAGCATAAGCCCATGCAGCTAGATAATTCCACCTTGCTCCACCGGAGGTTTTAGGATTAGGTGTAACAACAGAGACATCAGCTTTAATTAAATCATCCCAATCCATAATATTCTTGGGATTTCCCTTTCTGACAAGAAACACAATAGTTGACGTATAAGGTGTAGAATTACTTTCAAACTTTGTTTGCCAATCTTCTGGAATAGCTCCTCTTTCCTTTACAATCGCATCAATATCACCTGCTAATGCTAGTGTAACTACATCAGCTTCGATACCATCAATTACTGCTCGAGCTTGCTTTCCAGATCCGCCATGAGATTGTTGTATCGCTACATCCTGGCCGGTTTTTTCTTTCCAATGTCTTGTGAATGCTTTGTTATATTCTTGGTAAAGTTCTCTCGTGGGATCATAGGAAACATTCAATAGTTCTATCTTAGAAGCATTAGTATTTTCTCCACTACTTTTTTCGCCACTGCATCCAGAGAGTACTAGTGATGCAGCTAAGAGAATGGTAAACATCTTAACAAATGATTTGACCTGTTTTTTCATAAAATAACTCCCCCTCTTTTGCAATAAAAAAGGCTGTTACCCTCTTTATTTAAGGTAACAGCCTTCAGTTTATCTGATCAGCATTCTTCCAATTGGAATATTAAATATTTTCAATAAATTTATTATTATTAATTTATACTCATTTCTCTTATAAGTCAACTAGGAATTATATTTTTCTTAGTGTATTATTTATCTAACTATCTTCCTTATTTAACTAGTTATCTTTCCATGGAAAAACTCTATAATAGAATTATTATTTAATAAAGAGGTGCATAATTGGAAAATAAAAAAAGCTGTTTCTTGAAGGGAAAGAAAAATTACATGTTTTCTTCTTTTATACAGGCATGCGAAACTATATGGAAGAAGTCCTGCGCTTTATTTATGCTGGTATCGAAGCAAGAGAATATGTAATCCTTATCGACAATGATCGAAATTGCAAAAGGATATTCGAATAATTAAAATACAAACTTACATCTTCGCAATTGAAACAGATCCATTATGTAAATAGCTTAGATTTTTATTTTTCAAGTGGAAGTTATCATCCACCAGCTATTACAGATTATTTTAATAAAATGGTTCAGCCTTATCTAGATCAAAGTATTCCCTTTCGATGTAGAATGGGCAACGATGGAAGAGCCTTTTCATTTAATCGGAAATTTTGAGAAAATAGTTAATAACGCTGCCAACCACGTTTCCTTTCCATTAATTTGTGCTTATGGAGAATGGAAAGTGCCAAGTGTCTTAGAAACTACCTTGCACGAGACTCATCCTTATATTTTAAAAGATGATAAGCTTATTTCATCAAAAAAATACATAACAGATACACCCTTTTATGAAAAAGACGACAATTGAACTTGATTGATACGTAATTAATCGTTTAAAGGAGTAGGAGCAATCACAGTCTTTAATAATTGCTCCTACTCCTTCCCATATATCTCCATTCCTCACTGCCTCCTTTTGCTTCTATTAAACCTCAAATCTGATCTCTATAATTTCCATTAGATTAAAAAAAGCTCGCATAATTTTTTTTACATATTTCACCACGAAATCCTTTACTCTACTAATATGTTAAATTATTTTATTGACAACTTCTTTTTTGGTATGGTAAATTTTATACATTAGTTTATCACTCTAATATATTATCGAACTAAAGGATTTTAGTTTTATAGATTTTTTGTACTGAAAACATAATTTATAAAGGTGGCTTTCACAACATGAAACGTTTAGCAATTAATTTAGTTATTTTGGCATCTGTATTTTTCATTTTTACGGCATGTTCCAACAATTCTAAAGATAATAAGGAAGATACATTAGTCATTGGTATTGATGATAAATTCGCTCCAATGGGGTTTAGGGATGACAATAATGAAATTGTCGGCTTCGATATTGATTATGCAAAAGCTGCAGCTAAAAAAATGAATATGTCAGTTGAATTTCAACCAATTGATTGGAAAACAAAGGAATCAGAATTAAGCAGCGGCCGGATTGACTTAATTTGGAATGGCTATACTATTACAGATGAACGAAAAGAAAAAGTTCTTTTCACAAAGCCTTATCTAAAAAATGCACAAGTTGTCGTAACATTAGCGGACTCAAAAATAACCAAATTAGATGATTTAGAAGGAAAAGTTGTTGGTCTCCAATCTCTTTCTTCTGCATCCGATGCATTAAATGGTAGTCCTATTAAATCAAAAATTAAGGAAGTTACCGAGTTTTCCGATAACGTATTAGCATTAAATGATCTGAAATCTGGTCGTTTAGATGCAGTTGTCATAGATGAAATTGTTATTGATTACTATATGACAAAAGAACAAGATTCCTTTAAAATCCTTGATGAATCACTTGCCCCAGAAGAATACGGAATTGGGGTTAAAAAAGGGAACGAAGCATTATTAGAGAAGCTTCAAAAAGCACTTGATGAGATGAATGAAGATGGCACAGCCGCTGAAGTTTCCGAAAAATGGTTTGGTGAAAATAAAGTATTAAAGTAACATCGCAAATGAATCATAAACAAAACAGGATTTCTTTCCGAAACCCTGTTTTGTTTTGTTGGAGGAATAGAAATGGAAATTGATTATATTATATCGATACTAAAACCAATGTTGGAAGGGGCCAAAGCAACCGTTCTTTTATTTCTTATTGCTATTGTAGTGTCCATTCCATTAGGTTTCCTATTAACACTCGCAATCCGATCTACCATCAAGCCAATTGCATGGCTGGCAAGCTGTTATGTTTACATCATGCGCGGTACCCCGCTCTTACTGCAATTATTGTTTATATGCTTTGGGTTACCAATGATTCCAGGAATAGGAGAATATTTAGTCCTAGATCGTTTTGTCGCTGCCTCTTTAGGATTTATTTTGAATTATGCAGCCTATTTTGCCGAAATTTTCCGCGGAGGTCTGCTTGCAATTGATAAAGGTCAGTATGAAGCTTCTCAAGTGCTTGGTTTAAGTAAATGGCAAACAACCACACGGGTTGTTTTACCACAAATGTTTCGAATTGCCCTTCCTGCTGTGGCAAATGAATCTGTCACATTAGTGAAGGATACAGCCTTGCTGTATGCTGTTGCTGTACCCGAGTTACTGCACTTTGCCCAAACGGCGGTAAACCGAGATTTTACGATTATGCCCTTTTTTATTGCTGGGATTATTTATCTTATCATGACCCTGCTATTAACAGCATTATTTAAATGGCTGGAGCGCAGATTTAAATTTGAATAAGAAGGACGGATACTTATGGCAATCATTGAAATAGAGAATATAAAAAAATCATACGATAAGGTCGAAGTATTGAAGGGGATAACCTTTGATGTCGATAACAATGATGTTGTGGCTGTTATTGGTCCCTCTGGTTCTGGTAAAAGCACAATGCTCCGTTGTCTTGTCGATTTAGAAAAAATCGATGGAGGAACGATTCGTGTTTCTGGAGACGAGTTAGTGAAAGATGGAATATATGCTCCGCAGCAAAAAGTCAAACAAATTACTGCAAGAATGGGAATGGTTTTTCAGCATTTTAATCTATTTCCACATCTTACTGTAATAGACAATATTCAGCTTGCACCAAAATTAGTGAAGAAAGAATCTGCTTCTTCCCTTCAAGAAAGAAGTATGACAATCCTCGAAAAAATTGGTCTATCTAATTTTGCTAATGTCTATCCTGCCAAACTATCTGGAGGACAAAAGCAACGTGTGGCAATTGCTCGAGCATTAATGATGGAACCAGAAATTCTACTGTTTGATGAACCTACCTCCGCTTTAGATCCCGAACTAACAGGGGAAGTCTTAGCAGTGATGAAAGGTTTAGCAAAAGAAAAAATGACCATGATTGTCGTCACACACGAAATGGGATTTGCCAAGGAAGTGGCAAACAAAGTGGTTTTCATGGACAATGGAGTAATCGAAGAATCAGGTCCACCAGAAAGTCTATTCTCAATCCCCAAATCTGCCCGTACAAAAGCATTTCTTAGTGGGAAATTGAAATAATAATAAATCGAAAGAGCTTGAGATTTCAAGTTCTTTTTTTGTAGGAGAGATTGTTGTAAGAAATGATTGTTATTATAACAGACCTATAATTCCTATTAAAAATGAAATAATCGGATGCCCTTAAAATGACTTTGTGTAGAGAATCATGTTGTTATAATTAATATAATATATTTCATTCCTTTTTTTAGTTATATGGTAAAACTTGACTGCAGACTCTGTCTGATCCAGGGTATATGCAGTCTTCTTTTATAGTAAAGAATTGTATCATTGGCCTCTATGAAATACGTGCAACTATCTTAATAAGTTATATATCTTGCAGAGATACTAGCTGATTTTATCATAAATAGATTATTGTTTATAGCAGTCTGATGTAGTTAACGTATATATATAGTACAGGCATCGATAAAAGATAAATGAAGGAGCGTGAAATTATGATTCATAGTTCAGTATCTTGGAGGTGCGATAAGTGACTGATTTTGCATCAATATTTACCATTGCTTCATTCCTAACTACGATGATTTTGATCTTTTGGCGTCCTAAGGGAATGAACGAAGCAACTGCAGCAACCATTGGTGCCGTGTTAATCTTAATTAGTGGAAGTGTAACATTTTCTGATCTAGCAGATATTGGCTCAAAGGTTACTGAGGCAGCTATAACTATCATTGCTACAATGGTTATGGCATTAACAATGGAAAGCATTGGTTTTTTCCATTGGGCTGCTACCAGATTATTAAAAGCCGCAAAGGGATCTGGAAAAAAACTCTTTTGGCTGACTAACCTTCTTTGCTTTCTTATGACACTATTTCTCAATAACGATGGAAGTATCATAATAACTACACCTGTTCTACTGATGCTGTTTAGAAAAATTGGTATGAAGCAAAAGGAAAAATTTCCTTATTTAATTAGTGGAGCACTTATTGCAACTGCTTCTAGTGTTCCTATAGGTGTAAGTAATATTGTTAATTTAATCTCTTTAAAAATAATTGGTTTGGATCTTTATATGCAAACTGCTATGATGTTTGTCCCAGGAATAATTGGTTTAGCATTCCTCTATTTTATGTTGCTGGGAGTATTTTATCGACAACTGCCTAAAAAAATACCACTTGTTACCAAGAATATAGATTATAGACATATCTCTTCCTTGCATCCATTACTTTCAGATCCAAATACAGAAGAAACAAAGCGACAAACAAAACTAATGGTTGGTGTATTTGTGTTCATTTTTATGGTAAGAATTCTTCTATTTGTAGCCTCTTATTATCATATCCCCATCTCCATTGTTGCCGTAACTAGTTCTCTTCTTCTGTTAAGCTGGCGATGGATTTACTTGAAAGTAACTCCAAATGATATGTTGAAAAAAACACCTTGGGATATTTTTCTCTTTGCTTATTCTATGTATATTGTTGTCTATGGACTCCATAACATTGGACTAACAGGTTTCTTAGTTCAATTGGTTGAACCAACCATGGGGGAGCATTTGTTTAAAGGAAGTATAACAATGGGATTACTCTTGTCTGTAATGTCGAATATATTTAATAATCATCCCGCCTTAATGATTGGAACATTTACATTAACTGAAATGAATTTAGAGCCTGTCGTTCTAAAGACTTTATATTTAGCAAATATCATTGGAAGCGATATAGGATCATTGTTGATTCCCTCTGGAACATTAGCTACTTTGATTTGGATGCACATCTTAAAGCGGAATAAAGTAAATATATCTTGGGGGCAATATCTTAAAGTTACCATTCTTGTAATTCCAGCAACTGTATTGTTTACACTAGCCCTTCTTTATATGTGGATAGAACTATTTTTTTACTAATAGAATGCTTCTTTGAGATTGTACTTGAAAACATAGCGCTCTATCCAAAAGCACTTAAAAAAGAATATAACTAAAGGCATTAACTTTTTGATAAAGATTTAATGCCTTTTAACCAGATATAATATCTTACTTTAATGATATGTTATGGCAAATGAACAGATTTTATATGGGAAAGTTTCCAGAAAACTATATTTGCCTCTGCATTAACTAGTTCCACAATATTGTTTGAAATGTTTTGTATTAAACCAACCTTATTTGGATTCTCACCTAAATCAAAAACAAGCAAATGGCCGATATATTTTTTCAATTGCTCTTCAAAAGTACGAGCTAGTGGAATAGTAGAAGGAACAACAGGTAAATCGGTATTGCTTAGTGTGTAAGGGGTTAGATTTGTACTATATGGTATAAGCCACTTTATGTGCTGCATAGATAGAAAAACGGTTTTAAACACAGGAGAGTAAAATACGATATAGTCATTTAAAACACTAGTGATATAACCGTGTATAGACCTATTTCCTGTAACACATAGTTCAATAAATTGACCTTTTGCATTCATTAATATTTTTCGAAAAGATATTGGTTCTGACTCCTCCAGAAATGGCATTTCAGAATAAGGCTTCTCAAGTGAATCCTCTGAATTATTTCTTTTTTTTATATTATGAAGGTGTAGTAATGGGATATACATGTATTTCCGCCCATTGTACAGCACTAGAATGTCTAAACCATTATCTATTAAAATACCAGAGAAATAAGCTTTTCCGGAAATCTCGATATCAACTTCTTCGTCAATTAAATCCTTGAAATTATTCATTGATTTAGCTCCTTTACATTGTGCTCATATCAGAGAGTACCTATTATCTTAATCACTATTAGTACTCTTTTTTTTAAAGATAACCAAATGCATTCTGGAATTGTCTTGGATAGCGATGATTGGAATCCTTCAAACGGTTTGAGGATTTTCTAATTTTCAGCCGGATTGATAAGAGCGAAAAACTAAGATAATATAAAGGTGACTCTTGAGAATTACTTCTTTAATCGTTCATTTCTTAATTTTTTATACATATACTCAGCATGTTTCATTAGAGAATAATATTGTTTTTCTAATAGAAAATTCTGCTCTATAGGGTCTAAATTTTTTTCATTAGTTTCGACTGGTTTGACGTTTTTTTTTGTTCCAGAGGTAAGTTTTGTTTTTTTATTTTTTTTCTTATTTTTACAATTATAAAGTCTACCCAATTCATTTAATGGGTGGCTGATATAGCCAGGAGCCATTTCCATTTTTGGAATACTGCTATAGTTTTTTCTCTTAGCATTTTCTAATGGGGCTTTTTCTATAGCTGGCTTGCTAAAATCTTTTATGGTTGAAGAATCATCATACCCACCATTTTCCGATTGGTAATGAGTATCAGGATCTATAGCTGCTTCCTGATTAATAGTTAAAATGGGATTTTCTAATTTGCTATCTGAAATCAAATTTATAAAGGGATTCGCATTATAATTGGTAACAGTTTCCTTATCTCTTGAAGCAGCGTACAATTCATTAATAGTATCATTGCTAGTAGATGATGAAGATGTGTCTGTAATATTGGGGAAACTTAAACTTTCAGGAAAAGAAACAGCTTCCTGGGTTGCAATATTTTTCTCATTATCATTATCTTCTTTGCGAATCAGGTTATGTGCTGGTGTATTATCCATCAAATACTGTGATTGATTGTCTTCCACAACATCGTTATCTTTCACATGTATAATCTCTTCTTCGAGAATTTGGAATTGGGGAGATTGATTGTTTGTCAAAGGGAGATCTTTATCGTCTTTATGTTCAATATAGTCTTTTGCCTGAATATCTTCCTTTTGCTCAATGGCTGGTATATGGTTTATTACATGGAGAGATTCCTTTTCTTCCTTTTTAGCGTTGTCTTTCTCATCATGAACTTCTTCGTTGGAAATTGGGCTTTCTGCTGATAGATTACTACTGTCTGAAAGGGTAGATTCATTCTCATTATAGATTCCATTATAGATACCGACAATAAAGGATCTTTGTATATAGATTTGGTCATCCTCATTTAAGAGCATGACATAGTCTTCAGTTATTTGGCTTAATAGCCCAACAAAAAGCTGGTTGTTAATGCTTTGAATTGTTATCCAGCTATATTTAAAATCGTACAGCAAATCAAGCAAACTTTTCTTATTTTCGTGAGATAATAAAGAGGTTTGTGGAGAAATATTTTTTGCATTTTTTGTAATGGCGTGAATTTGATCATAGGCAAAATAAAATATCTTATCGTCTAATTGTAATACAATATGGTCCTCTTTCACATCAAGCAAAATTCCAACTATAGTTCGTGTGCTATTCAAAAAAATCCTAATCTTATAACCCTTTAATTGTTCTAGAGCCTGGGAAAAACTAAGCTCCTTCATTGCATAACCTCCTCACCCTATTAGGAAATCTCAAAAGGGTCTTCTCTAAAAGATGAAAAATGAAAAGTTAAAAAAGTTCCGTTATAACTTTCTAACAATTAATAATCCTTTTGAGATCAACCCTTATGAGATGATTATCCATTTTAGTCTATCTTTTCTTCTTTTTGTTCTTCTTGCTTCTCTTCCTTCTCTTCCTTTTCTTTCTCAGGCTTTTCAACTACTGCCCCATAGCTAATATTGTGGATATGGAACAAAGACAGTCTAATAATTTCTTCATTTGAAACAACTGTAACATAATCACTGTTGATGGCTTCTAAAACTCCTTCAATACTATCTTTGCCGCCGCGATTAATTTTGACCCAGTAGTATTCAAGTGAATCAAGTATTTCTGCAAAAGTTGAAGCTTCCTTATATTCAAAACTTTCAGGGATTACAAGTTCAAAAGGAAGTCCTTTCTTTGCATTTTCGGTAATACTCTTTATATGATGTAATTTATAATATACGATCCCATCATTTTCAATTAAGATTGTTAGAAAATCATCTCCTACTGCAAGCAGCAATCCAACTTTAGAATTGGGGCCACCTCTATCAATCTTTACAACTTTTCCTACTAATGTTTGTAATAATTCAACATTCATTCTCCCATTTCCCTCCTAATGATGTTTTCCCTGTATGTATATGTGTGCAGGAAAGATATTGTACTATTGCAATTGCCTATTTTATGGATAAAAACAGCATTTAGCTAAAAATAATAAGTGAAAATGGAAATGAAATTCCCGAAAAAAAACCGCTAAAATTCCACGGCATTAAGTCAGATTTTTTAACTGATTAGATAAGTACCTGTTTCTGTTTTGGATATAGGAGAGAATAAATTGTTTTTCCTTATCAAAAAAAGATGCAAGACGCGATGAAAAGGGGTCTTTTTCTATTTGAGGTTTTATTTTGGTAAATAGTTCTTCGATAATAGGAGATTGTGTTTTAGCAGTGAAGGAATCATTTAATATTTCCTCTAATATATTCTTATAGATTTTTCTAAATGCTGGGATATGAATGAGCCTCGCAGAAAGTGTGTTATATCCTTCTATAGGTACAACATCGTAATTTAACACTTTTCCATGTCTATTTCTACCCCATGTTCCATCGCAATCCCACGGAGATATCTCAAATAAATTGGTTGAACTATTGAAGTATATTGCATAGTTATGATCAAATCCATCAAAATGTTGTATACAGACAACTCCTGCAAGCCATTTTAGATATTTTTCGATATCCAGCATTTTAGGAATTATTTGTTCAAACTCAAGATTTAGTAATGTGTTGATTTTAAATAAAAGATCTGAGAATAATTGATTGCTATTACCTATTTGATATTTGGGAGTGTATCCCTGAAGTATCTCTTTTTTTGGTTTTCCCTCAACTGTTAATAATGAAAAATTGGCATCGTCATCTGTGGCATACAAGATGTCTCCATCTGCTAGATTTCTCTTTCTCAACAAGTATTCATCAAGGGACTCTATCTGTAGGTATATTCCTCTGTATTGACCGTTAATAGTCAAGAGAACATGCTGAGTCTGTGGGGAAAGAACACCAATGCTGTTGAAGAAATCCAAAGAAAGTTTACTGCGTATTAAAGAAGGATCCTTAGACTCCGCATTTAAATGAATTTCGTGTGTACCATTTACAGTAGAGGGATTTTGAAAAACAATGCTGTAAGATTTTTTTGTATGATTTCTAGTGGAATGACCACGATAAGATATTCCAATTAAATATTTATTCTTTCCTTCTTTGAGATAACCGGACACATAGTCATCACTCCAGATATCTTTTCTCAGATTTTTATAATCATTAGGATGAATGTAAATGTTGTATGTTTTCATCATTCTAACCTTCTCTCAATTTATTTATTAAATAAAATATGTACTATCTTTATTAAAGTTGCAGAAAAGGCTAGTATAAATCTTTGCAATGCAGTCAAAAGTCTAAACAGTACTTTCATTTAAAGCATAAGATGTATTAAACTTTTTGAAAGTGGTGGGGATTCTTGAGTGAAGATCTATTGGTAAAAGAAGCCATAAAACAAGCCATTGTGAATGGCTTAGATATTTTTCTAAATAACAATCCTATTGAACAGGATGAAGCTACAACAAATAATAAAAAATCCCATGGCGAGAAGGATAAATCTAAAGGCTGCAAATCTCATGGCAAGAAGGATAAATCTAAAGGCTGCAAATCCCATGGCAAGAAGGATAAATCTAAAGGCTGCAAATCTCATGGCAAGAAGGATAAATCTAAAGGCTGCAAATCTCATGGTGAGAAGGATAAATCTAAAGGCTGCAAATCTCATGGTGAGAAGGATAAATCTAAAGGCTGCAAATCTCATGGTGAGAAGGATAAATCTAAAGGCTGCAAATCTCATGGTGAGAAGGATAAATCTAAAGGCTGCAAATCTCATGGTGAGAAGGATAAATCTAAAGGCTGTAAATCTCATGGAGAGAAGGATAAATCCAGAGGCTGTAAATCTCATGGAGAGAAGGATAAATCCAGAGGCTGTAAATCTCACGGAGAAAAGGATAAGTCCAGAGGCTGTAAATCTTAGATTGGCAAAAATAAGTCTAAAAGAAAGTAAATCAATCAGTAAAAGGATAGTTAAATTCGTTTAGAAGTTTAGCAAGGATAATTAAGATGGGATGTGTTCATTAATTTTTAGACCCCCGTCTTTTTTTTGTTATTTTTAACTTTTAGTTAGGAAGCGAATAGAGATAGCTGCTGTGATACCCCCATATGAATACTGTTTTCCAATTAGTTGGTCGAATCTATGAAATTGATTTTCATGATAGCTTTCATTCACTTTTTAATTTGAGAAACATTTTTAATCCCATATTTCTGCATGATTTCCTTATTCGTAAACTGACCACTTTTAACACCCTGAATTAGTTTTTGTCTAATCGTGCCATTTTAGAAGGTATTTTATGCATCTCATTTATTTAGGTTAGTCTAGTACCTCATTTTCTTTGACATTCTCTTCACTCCAATGGTTATTGTTGATATTTTTCATTAAATAAGACTTCTTCAGCAACTGCATTTGACATTAACTCTAAGTCAACAATTGCGAATTTTTGAATGGATAAAATACTTAGGTAGAATCCAATACAGATAGTAATAATTGATATATTATATTCCATTTTTCACAAGTATAAAACTTCCATGAGTAATTTTTAGCATTAAGAAAAAAATAAACCTGTACTATTAATTTAAACAAGGAGTGATTGAAATGAAAAAACAGAATTCCGATCAAAGTACTGAACTTGCAGGACGTTACTATAACCCAAGTGATTATGAAAAAAAAGACCAACTTTCTTCTGGCTTGGCAACTACTCATGAACAAGCTACTGATACATATACAGAAGGAGAAATTGGCGCTGTAATTGATGATGTGGATGGCGAGGATATAGAGATAGGGAAGAATAGAACTAAATAACAAATAGAAAAAGGATGCATACTTTTGAGAGAAAGCATCCTTTTTCTATTTTTCATGCCTATGCTATGCTTGCTAAGAAATTGTTACTCTGGAATATATGGTAATTCAAGTGTTTTCGGGATATTAATTACATGGGTCTCTACATAAGATTTTAATCCTTCTTCTCCATACTCTCTTCCAACTCCAGATTGTTTCACCCCGCCAAATGGGAATCGCACATCCAAGCCTTGAACAGCTGCAGTATTAATCATTGTTGTGCCTGCCTCAATGCGACGGGCAACTTTAATTGCATGTTCTTCTTCGCCCCAAACAGAACTTGTTAGACCATAAATACTCTCATTGTGTAACTCAATTACTTGCTCTTCATCATCAAAAGGCAAAATTGGCACAGTCGGTCCAAATTGCTCTTCTACAACAATTGGATCATGAAAATCAGCGCCTAATACTAATGTAGGCTGCAGAAAATATCCATTATCCATTAATTCGGGATTGAGAATTTCCCCTAATGGAATCACTTTAGCCCCTTTACTTTTTGCATCTTCTACAAGACTTTTAACATATTTCACCTGATTTTTATTATTTACTGGTCCTACTGTTACATCAGGATGAAAAGGATCGCCAACGCGAATCCACTTATTCGCTGCTTCGATATATTTCTCTACGAAAGCATCATAGATTGATCGATGAACATAAATGCGTTTCGCTATCATACATATTTGTCCTGCGGTAAGGAAGTTTGAAATTACCATTCTTCGCATCGCTTTTTCATCATTTACATCAAAGTCTTCTAGCACGATCGCGGCATCATTTCCTCCTAGCTCCAGCGTCATCTTTTTAATCGTTTCAGAAGCAGCCTTCATAATACTCTTAGCTGTCTTCGTTCCACCCGTGAAAGCAATCTTTGCAACTTTTGGATTCGATGTAAGCTCTACCCCTACCTCTGCATCCCCATGGACAAGATTGAGCACACCTGGAGGAAATTCTTCTGCGATAATTTCTACTACTTTACTGACAGCTAAAGGAGCAAAGGGACTTGGTTTTACAACCATTGTATTTCCAGTTAACAAGGCTGGTGCTATTTTAATAGTGGATAAAGAAATAGGATAATTCCATGGAGAAATAGCGGAAACCACACCTACTGGATCAAATGTAATGATTGTTCTCCCATTTTCATGCTTTTTTTCTTGGGGAGCAACAACTTTCTTTACATTCTTGCATGCAAATTCCATCCACATGATAGAGATTGCTATTTCACCTTTGGAATCATATAAAGCTTTCCCATGTTCCCGAGATAACAAAGTAGCTATTTCAGGTGTTGCATCCTTTAATTTTTGAATAGCTCGTTCCATTCTTTCGATCCGCTCATCTACATCCGTCCAAGCCCAGTCTTTTAACGCATCATAAGCTGCATCAATCGCTAGTACCGTTTCTTCTTTCGTATTAAGAGGTGCATATCCTACAATCTCATCCGGATGTGTTGGATTTTCACGTGGAGCTTGCTTTTCAGTTGGTACTTTCTCTCCATTGATAATGGCATGTATAGTAATTGGTTCTGTTTGCATATTCCGAATCCTCCTTGCAGGAACTATTTTACTTCATTAGTATGAATTAGGTTGTTTAGGTATATACAGTGAAAACGATAAAAACAAATAGATTTTCTTGAGAGACTAATAATCCCTATAACTGAAATACAGTAACACTATATTAACTTATACACTTTTTAGTAGGGGATTAATCTAAAAAAACTACTTTTTTGTGAAAAGTAGATGAATAAGGACTAAGCAGTTTGTCTGTAAAGGCGAACATTTCCTCCTTTAACTATTTGAAATATCTCCTGAACATCCTCTAAAATCTTATATGCCAATTCAAATTTTTCATAATCTAAAGATTGCTCTACTTCCTTTCCTTCGCGGATCTCATATCCATGTCGGATACGGTATATCGTAATAATTAAATGCACTAACAAACTACTTAATTTCCCCGTGGGAATATCATAGATATACTTATTTAGATTCTCAATCACCACTGTTGACAGTAAGTTTAATTCTTCTTTATAAATGTCAACACAAATATGTACATTTTCGCTCGTTTAAGGATGTACAAAATCACTCGTTTTCTTGCACTAAATGATCCTTTAAACGATAGGAATTTCCCACCATTGTCACAACCTTCGCATGGTGTAAGATGCGATCTAAGATGGCATTTGCCAGCTTAGGCTCCTGAAATACTTCATCCCATGCCTTAAAGTTTACGTTCGTTGTTAAGATCGTACTGCGCTTTTCATATCGCATGTCAATCAGTTGGAAAAATAATTTCGCATCTTCTTGATCAATTGGCAAATAACCAATCTCATCAATGATTAATAGTTTATATTTTGTATAATGTTTTAGACGAGTTTCTAAGCGGTTCTCCAATCGTGCTCGTCTTAAATTCTGAATTAAATCATGGCATTTAATGAAATAGGTACTTGTTCTTTTCTTTGCTGCCGCAATCCCTATGGCGGTGGCCAAGTGTGTTTTGCCAACACCACTTGGTCCTAAGAAAACAATATTCTCGTTCTCTTCAATAAAGCGAAAGGTTAGAAAATCTTGAATCTGTTGCTGATTGACTGAGGTTTGGAAAGTGAAATCAAAATCTTTTATTTCTTTCATATGTGGAAATGCAGCCACCTTTACCATCGACTGCGTCATATTTTGTTCTCGCACATCAATTTCATAGTTGGTTAACTTGATTAACGTATCAATAAATGACAGCTGGTTCTGGACTCCGAAATCAATTACTTCATTTAAATGTAGAGTCATTTGCTTCAGCTTTAGATACTCTAGGTTTCTTAATAATTGTTGATAATTAGTGGATAGATTCATTATTTATACACTTCTCCAATCGTTGCTAGATTTTTCTTTGCCAAATCATCGATTTCCGGATAGTTATAGTAAGGGGCTGAAACAGCCAAACCTGCTTTATAATGTGCTTCCTGATAATTTAGCTTCGCTTTGCTGATTGGATGCTGTGCAATAAGTTTCATGTTATAATAAATCCATAAGTTGTTATCATACACTTGTAAACCTACTTTCTTTCCTTGATATTCTGGTGGTACGGAATACTGGTTTGATTTGTAGGAGATCATGTTGGATGCATTGACTTTTACTTGTGTGTGCTTAATGCGATAGGAATCTCTTACTTTATCAGTTGGTAGCTGGAGTAAGTGGTTCCTTTCTTTTTTATATTCAATCATTGGTATTCTTCCTGTCCCTTGGTGAATCTGGTGATTCACTCTGTTGGCTAACTCTTGTATAAATTGATGCAGTTCCTCTAAAGAGAATTGTCCTTGATAGGCATGAATTTCGTCTAACAATTTCATTGTCGTTTCGACTTTTCCCTTTGTCCTTGGTCTGCCAGCGATACAGGCTTTCACTTTAAAGCCAAAGTCTTTTGCGAATTGCTCAAACTTTGCATTCACTTTACCCGGATAATGTTCCGTTCTTGCTTCATCCATCACTGTTTTCATATTATCCGTAAGGAGTTCCTCAGGAACACCGCCAAACGTTTCAAAAGCTTCTGTTAGAAAGGAAAACAGCGTACTTTGTGACTTGGAAATACTCAAGTGGAATACTCGCAATCTTGAAGTAGATAGAATAAGCGCAGCTACATTGATCTCGACCTGCTCGCCATCTTTTGTTTCATATTGAATATTTTCCTTCCAATCTAATTGAGCTTGTTTACCTGGCGGAGTTTCATAGCGAACCGTCCCCTTCGGAGAAGCAATACGTTTGTCCTCCACAAAGTAAGCATTAAATTCAGGTATTCGAGCGATATAGGCTCGAAAGGTCGAAGCACCACAGTCTAAACCGTGATTATCCTTTAAGTACTGCCAAAGCACCCGCCGATAATAAAACACCTGTTTAGAATCCTCAGATAAAAGAGCAGCGATCACTTCATAATATTCATCAATTTTTGAGGACTTTTTTCTTGTCCTCTTGGGGACAAAACCATTTAGATATTTCTCAACTGTTCGTCGATCTACTCCAAGTTCTTCAGCCAATTTACTCTTATTAATTTTCATTTTCATATGCTCCATTATTTGTTTGAATTTTGGTAAGTCTGAAAGACTATTAATCTCAAAATTAACATCGACATTTAATGATATATACATGACTAGTCACCTCAAGACTAGTATGTAAAATGAAAGCAAATTTGTACATATTTATCCAAGCATTATTGTACATATTTAAAATAGCATTTCTACTTCTTCTAAAACCCAGCCACCGAAGCGGACTAATAATTCTTTATACAGCTCTTTTATTGTCATAAAGTTTTTCTCTACTAAACTCTCAAGTAGTAATCTTTTGTCAAATTCATCCCCCTCTAAATCGAATCCCTTGAAAAACTAATGCTTCCACGGATAAAATTCTTTTTTGGGAGGTAATCATTTGAGAAATTCGTTGAATATCTGACCGAATCGTTTGTGGAGAGAAATAAATCATTTGGGATAATTGTTCGTATGTTGTCCATTCCTTTGTATCTAGATGTGCCTTTACAATATAAAATGCACGCTCCTCAAATTCAATATGATGTCTCTGTTTAAAACCAACTAACTCACCTTCAAGTTGATAACCTTGGCGTTTATTTGAAATAATGCGTGCACCAATGAGATAGTTATCATTCAAATCTTTAATGTCGTTTCTCACCGTTCTGGAACTAATATTTAGCTGTTCACTAATATCATTTCCTGTTACAAACCCATCTGAATTTTGAAGTATGTGAAGAAGCTTGGTATATCTGTCTCTCATAGTGAATACCTCCTGTATCTACATCATAAAAAAGAAAGCATTTTCACGCTATTTTGTTCTTTTTCCTATTGATAATGGTAAACTTTAATGATAGTTACAATGAAACTTTGTGTGCAAATGTTTTAGCTGCTGGTTCATTTGTCATTAGTGAATTGAATCGAAAAGCATTGATGGAAAAGATTAAAAAGAGGAGTCTGAGAAAAGAATGATAACGCACAGGAGTGTTATAATTAATAACTAGAGGAAACTTGTTTTAGAATCTATACTTCCACTCAATATAAACTAATTAAAAGCCCTTTCCTATTTAACAAAAACAAAAAGACAGGATTCCTATAGTACAGAAATCACTGTCTTTTTGGACCAAAAATAAATGGGAAATGAAAAGTCTATTCATTTCCATTAGATCTAGTATTTAATAAAAAATAAAAACCACCAAATATGTATTTGGTGGAGACGGAGGGAGTCGAACCCTCGTCCAGAAATATCGGCACTTAAGCTTCTACGAGTGTAGTCAACATATTCGCATTTCGCTTATTCTTCTGCCTGTTGACAGGCGTCCGATAAGCTAGTCTGGTTGTTCTCTTCCTTCTTCCTCAGACGGTGGAATCCGGCGTAGCCCACTTAAAGTGAGTCCCTGACCCTACCACATGGGCGATGGAGGGAGGAACCGCTAAGCGCTATTAAGCAGCTAAAGCGAAGTTGTTTTGTTGTTTGCCAGTTATAGGCTTTGACGTTTTAACGAGGCCGATCCCCTCGACTCGCAACCTAAGCTCGAACTATCCCTGTCGAATCCGTAGCGTCCCCATTATAGGATAAAATCAAGTAATTGTTACATTACAAGATTCTTAGCATTTAAGCTTAACGTTTCGGAAGCTCTGAAATAGGAGCTTAAAGTTATGTTGTCTTATCGACATAAATTATTATAACATAACTGGAGCGTATTTCAATTGTAAAGTTTTGGATTACATTTTTTGCCTTTCACGTAAAGCACGTTCAATACTGCGATTTGCTTCTTTACGTTTTAAAGTTTCACGCTTGTCATAGTTCTTTTTACCCTTACCTAGACCAATCAAAACCTTTGCATAGCCATTTTTAAAATACAGTTTCAGTGGAACTAAAGCATAGCCCGCTTCTTTTGTATCCCCGATTAACTTATTAATTTGTTTGCGATGTAATAAAAGCTTTCTTGTTCTTAATGGATCATGATTATAGCGATTTCCTTGTTCATATGGACTGATATGCATCCCTAATAGAAATACCTCGCCATTAATAATCCGCGCATATGATTCCTTCAGATTTACTCTTCCTGCACGAATCGCTTTAATTTCTGTTCCTTGGAGAACAATTCCTGCCTCATAAGTCTCTTCAATAAAATAGTCATGGTTTGCTTTTTTATTCTGTGCTACTAATTTCCCTTCACCTTTTGGCATGTCTCTTCCCCCTACTCTGCCAATAATTTTATCAAAAGAATGCTTAATATACAAACATCCTCTGCATGTGGCTTCTTCATCCAAAAGAAACCACATGCATAAATGCATCTATTTATCTCTTAGCGTTTCTTTTTCTTTCTCTTTGCTTTTGGAGCATTCTCGAAGTGTTTTCTATCATTCTTTCCTTTACGTCTTGATTCACCTGTTTTTCCTTTACGATCCGTATCTCTATCTGATTTGCCTTTACGCGGGGCACGAGAGACACTGCCAGTAGAAAATACCTTCCCTTCTTTCTTCGGATCTCTGCGGCGTGTTCCCTTCATTCCAACTATTTCAAAGTCAATGGCACGTTCCTCTTTGTTAACATTCACAACGCGAACAGTAATTTCGTCTCCAATACGGAAAACCTTCCCTGTTCGCTCGCCAATCATAGCAAAATGACGCTCATCATAACGATAGTAATCATCCGTCATATAGCTTACATGGACAAGTCCTTCAATCGTATTCGTAAGTTCCACAAACATACCAAAATTCGTAACAGAACTAATAATACCATCATATTCTTCGCCAATTTTATCAAGCATGTACTCTGATTTTTTCAGTTCATCCGTTTCACGTTCTGCTTCTACTGATCTTCTTTCCATACTAGAGGAGTGCTCAGCAATTTCTGTTAGGCGGCTGTTCCACTTTTCTTGTGTAGCAGAACTAATATCCCCTTCAATTAAATACGTACGAATTAAACGATGTACGATTAAATCCGGATACCGTCTAATCGGCGATGTAAAATGCGTATAAAATTCTGTTGATAAACCAAAATGCCCTAAGCTTTCTGGATAGTATTTAGCCTGCTGCATGGAACGCAGCATGACAGTCGAAATGACCATCTCTTCAGGAGTTCCCTGTACTGACTCAATAATTTCTTGTAACGCTCTTGGATGAACAGAGTTCGCTGTACCTTTCACGATATAACCAAAGTTTGTAATAAACTCGAAAAATCTTCTCAGCTTTTCCTCTTTTGGATCTTCATGAATACGGTAAATAAATGGAACCTGCATCCAATGAAAATGTTCCGCAACTGTTTCGTTGGCAACAAGCATAAACTCTTCAATTAGTTTTTCTGCGACAGAACGTTCTCTTAAAATAACATCCTGTGGCTTTCCATCTTCATCTACAATTACTTTAGATTCTTTAAAGTCAAAATCAATGGCACCACGAGTCATCCGTTTTTTGCGCAGGATGGCTGCTAGCTCCTCCATTCGTTCAAACATCGGGACAAGACCTTCATACTTGGCTCTCAACTCTTCATCTTTATCATGTAGAATCGAGTTCACATCAGCATATGTCATACGTTCCGTTGTTTTAATGACACTTTGAAAAATTTCATGTGAAACTACTTCTCCCTCAGGCGAAATTTCCATCTCACAGGAAAGAGTTAAGCGATCAACCTTGGGATTTAAGGAACAAATTCCATTAGATAAACGGTGCGGAATCATTGGAATAACACGGTCAACTAAATAGACGCTAGTACCTCTCTCCTCGGCTTCTACATCTATTGGTGAGTTTTCCGTTACATAGTAAGAAACATCTGCAATATGAACTCCTAATTTATAATTACCGTTCCCTAACATCGTGACTGTAACGGCATCATCCAAATCTTTCGCATCTGCCCCATCAATCGTGACAATAGTTTCATTGCGCAAATCACGTCTATTGGCAATTTCCTTTTCATCAATCGTATCTGGTGCACTATTCGCTTGTTCTAACACGTTATCTGGAAAGGCAAGTGGTAATCCATGCTTATGAATTACCGATAAAATATCGACACCAGGGTCATTTTTATGTCCTAGTATTTTAACAACTTCTCCCTCAGCATTCTTTCTGCCTTCAGGGTAAGAAGTTAATTTTACGACAACCTTATGACCTTCTATTGCCCCTTTTGTGCTGCCTTTTGGAATAAAAATATCTGTCGCGATTTTTTTGTCATCAGGGATCACAAAGCCAAAATGCTTGCTCTCTGAATATGTACCAACAATTTGCTGTACGCCTCTTTCAATAATTCGTACAATCGTTCCTTCTCTTCTTTGTCCAGAGCTTTCAGAAGTGACACGTGCTAATACAATATCACCATTTAACGCAGTTTTAACTTCATTTGGCGGGATAAAAATGTCATCCATACCTTGTTCTTCAGGAATAACAAAAGCAAATCCTTTTGCATGACCAGCTAATTTCCCCCGAATAAGGTTCATCTTCTCTGGAAGTCCATAGCGATTGCTTCTTGTCCGAACAACTAGCCCCTTCTCTTCCATCTGTACAAGTGCCTTGACAAAATCTTTAAAGTGAGAAGAATCCTCTATTCCGAAAGCTTCTTCTAGCTCTTGCACGGTTAGTGGTTTATATGCTTCATCTTTCATATAAGTTAATAGCTTCTCGACATTTTCCTTAATTATATCTTCCAAACAAAAAACCTCCTTTACATCTTATTCATTCCAATCTAGTTTTTCTAAAAACTGATAGAAATCTTCAAAAACTTTTTCTTTTTCTTTATCATGTGTAATAACATGTCCAGAGTTTTCATACCATTTAATATCTTTTTGAATCGATTCCACTTCTTCATATATGATATTCGCACTATTTGTATCAATCATTTGATCATGTCGTGCCTGAATAACAAAAACTGGTGAATAAATAAGATCAACCGATTCTCTTACTTCTTTGATTAAATTTTGTAATTCCTTTAATGTATTCATTGGCTTAAATTGAGCCATTTCCTGCTCAATAACTTCTTCTGATTTCTTCTCTCGCTGCTTATAATTACGAGCATATTCAAGTACGCCTTCATACATAACATCTTCACTTTTAATGTACATTGGAGCACACATAGTTACGATACCCTTTACAGGTACAGTGTAACCTAATTTAAGGGAAAATACCCCTCCTAAAGAAAGACCTCCGACGGCAATTTCTTCAAACCCCATCTCCTTTAAATGCTGGTATCCTTCCGTGACATCCTTCCACCAATCCTTTGGACCGTATTCCACTAATTCCTCTGGCGGTACCCCATGACCTTTATATAAAGGTACATAGCAAGTATAGCCCTTTGTATTTAAATATCTGCCAAGTAAGCGTACATCTGATGTATTTCCCGTAAAGCCATGCAATAAAAGCACTGCACGTTTATTATCTCCTTTAAAGGTTAATGGTTTCTGTTCTACTATTTTCATTAGATAAACGCTCCTTTGTCTTATTATTTTCTCCTTCGCCCTATTCTATAATATAAAGTGACCAATTTATTAGAAAAAGAACTATCCTTTTATTTTAGTAAAAAAGAAAAGAAAGAATCCAGTGATATGATTACACCTTCCTATAGCTCCTTTATAAATCTTATTTATGTACAACTCCACTTGTTTTCCGAAAAAAAACCTGACCTTTCTTAGACTGACCTAGCAATATGGGACAGTAATAAAACACCTTCTTAGGCTGCCATATTACCAAACTCTATTGGTGTGTAGTAGCCTAATTTTTCTTGAATACGTTCTTCGTTATAATATCTCATAAATTGATCTACACGCTCTTTTACTTCTTTTAAAGATAAAGAATGGAATTTAACATACTGAAATTCCTCTGATTTTAGATTAGAATGAAAGGACTCAATGACGGCATTGTCCCAACAGTTTCCTCTGCGTGACATACTACTGACTAAATTTTGCTCTCTGACCCGACTTTGATACGCATAAGAAGCATAGACACTGCCTTGATCGGAGTGGATGATTATTCCTTCAGGATTCCCTCGTTTTTCTAGTGCTTCATCCAAGGTATCCATTACTAAAGAAGTTTGTTGATGGGGATAAAGCTTATAGGCAACGATTTGATTGTTATACAAATCCATGATGGTAGATAAATATAAAGTATCTGGACCATATTGAATATAGGTAATATCCGTTACCCATTTTTCGTTAGGATTGCTTGCATAAAATTCTCGCTGTAATAAATTGGGCGCAACAATGACCGATTCCCCCTGTGATTTCCACCTTCTCTTTTGCTTTATTCTACACTGAAGATGATATTTTTGCATAATCCGTTGAACAGTATTACGGTTTAATTTAATTTGATAATTACGCTTTAACAGCTCTTTGATCTTCCGGTGTCCATATCGGTACTTTGTTTCTTTGCAGAGGGAAATAATTGTTTCCTCCTCCTTAGATAACTCCATTGGTTGCGAAGATGCCCAGCGATAATACGTAGATCTTGGAACATGTAAAGCAGATAAAATAGCTGATACAGTATATTTTTTTCGTAATGTCTGTACTAATTGGAGGACAATTTCCTTTTCAACTCCTTTTCGATTTCCAAATACTTTTTTAAGATTTCATTTTCCTGCTTTAAGTGATTCATTTGACGTTCTTTTTTATCTTCATCACTTGAATTATCTGGACCATGCCCGTATGAATACTGTTTTCCTATAGGTTGATCGAATCGATGAACTTGATTTTCCCGATACCATTTCATCCACGTTTTGATTTGAGAAACATTTTTAATTCCATATTTCTGCATGATTTCTTGATTCGTAAACTGACCACTCATCTTATCTTTAACAACTGCCCATTTAACCTCACTTGAATATATGTTTTTGCCCACGCAAAACACCTCCGAGTTAGTACTTTGTTTAAGTGTACCATTCGAAGGTGTTTTATAGTGTCTCATTTATTTAGGTTAGTCTATTCTTGGCCAGGTTTTTTTCATCTATACCGAATTTCGTTATTATAGATCAAAATAACTAACTGCAATCGTTAAGACAAAGAATAAAATTGCTAAAACGATTGTTGCATTGTGAAGGATTAATTCTAAACCACGTGCTTTTTGTTTACCAAATAACTGCTCTGCACCACCAGAAATTGCTCCAGATAGTCCAGCACCCTTACCATTTTGAAGAAGTACTACTACGATTAATGCAATCGCAACGATAATCAATAAAGTAATCAAAACTGTGTGTATCATATCAAACACCTCCATTAAAACCAACCTACATTAATTTAAATGTATCATATTTTATGTTTTGTCACAATAGTATGTCGCCTCTTTGTCATAATAATTAGTAGAATACACTTTGGGATAGTAGATAATGATTGAGAAGTCTCTTAAAAAGGATATATGTATTTCGTTTTTATGTCTGTTATGTTTACGAGTAGAGAGAATGACTCTCTGTTCCCTTCTTCAGGTATCCAGCTAGCTAATGGATACTCTATCTCTCCTAACAAAAGCACATTCTCAACTATAACAAAAACACTCTAGCTTAAAGGAAAACTCCTAAAGCTAGAGTGTTTATCAAGTTAAGACAGGCTTAACTTCCTTATTTTTTAAGGTTGTAGAAAGATTTAAGACCATCGTATACTGCTAACTCGCCAAGCTCGTCTTCGATGCGAAGAAGTTGGTTGTATTTAGCGATACGGTCTGTACGAGATAATGAACCAGTTTTGATTTGACCAGCGTTTGTAGCAACCGCGATGTCAGCGATTGTAGCATCTTCTGTTTCACCAGAACGGTGAGAAACTACTGCTGTGTAACCAGCACGTTTAGCCATTTCGATAGCTTCAAAAGTTTCAGTTAAAGTACCAATTTGGTTAACTTTGATAAGGATTGAGTTTGCAATTCCTTTTTCGATACCTTCAGCTAATTTTTTCGTGTTTGTAACGAATAAATCGTCACCTACTAGTTGTACTTTAGAACCGATACGGTCAGTTAATAATTTGTGACCTTCCCAGTCGTTTTCATCTAAACCATCTTCAATAGAGATGATTGGGAATTCGTTAACTAATTCTTCGTAGAAGCTTACTAATTCTTCAGAAGTTAAACCAGTACGGCCTTCTCCTGCAAGATCGTATTTACCAGTTTCTTTGTTGTAGAACTCAGAAGAAGCAACGTCCATACCTAAGAATACATCTTTACCAGGCTCGTATCCAGCTTTTTTGATTGCTTCGATGATTACTTCTAATGCTTCACGGTTAGAACCAAGGTTTGGAGCGAATCCACCTTCGTCACCTACAGCAGTGTTTAAACCTTTTGCATGTAAAACTGCTTTTAATGCATGGAATACTTCAGCACCAGTACGTAGAGCTTCTTTGAAAGTTGGAGCTCCTACTGGTAAGATCATGAATTCTTGGAAATCAACGTTGTTATCAGCATGAGAACCACCGTTGATGATGTTCATCATTGGAGTTGGTAATTGCTTCGCGTTGAATCCACCAAGGTAACGGTATAATGGAAGACCTACTACTTCAGCAGCAGCATGTGCAACAGCCATAGATACACCTAGGATTGCGTTAGCACCTAATTTACCTTTGTTTTCTGTACCATCAAGTTCGATCATTGTTCTGTCGATTCCAACTTGATCTGTAACGTCCATACCGATAATTGCTTCAGCAATTACTTCGTTTACGTTTTCTACTGCTTTAAGAACACCTTTACCAAGGTAACGAGATTTGTCACCATCGCGTAATTCAACTGCTTCGTATTCACCAGTTGAAGCACCAGATGGAACTAGTGCACGACCAAAGAATCCTGATTCAGTTAATACTTCTACTTCTACTGTTGGGTTACCACGTGAATCTAATACTTCACGAGCATATACTTGTTGAATATAAGGCATAATTTTTCTCTCCTTTTAAAATATCTTATTTTTTAATAATAGATGTTCCAGTCATTTCTGCTGGCTTTTCTACACCTAATAAATCTAACATTGTAGGAGCTAAATCTCCTAAAATACCATCTGTACGTAATTCAGCATTTTTATCTGTTACGATAACAGGTACTGGATTTGTTGTATGTGCTGTCATTGGTTTTCCTTCAAGTGTTACCACTTCATCAGAGTTACCATGGTCAGCAGTGATAATAGCTTTACCACCTTTTTGTTCAATTAAAGTGATAATTTTTCCTAAACATTCATCCACTGTTTCAATCGCTTTGATTGTTGGTTCAAGCATTCCGGAGTGCCCAACCATATCAGGGTTTGCGAAGTTTAGAATAATTGCATCAAAATTATCTGCTTCAATTTCCTTCAATAGCGCATCTGTTACTTCATATGCGCTCATTTCAGGTTTTAAATCATAAGTTGCTACTTTTGGTGAATTGATCAAAATACGTTTTTCACCAGGGAACTCTGCTTCACGTCCACCGCTCATAAAGAATGTAACATGTGGATATTTTTCCGTTTCCGCAATACGAAGCTGAGTCAAGCCATTTTGTGCAAGAACTTCCCCTAAAGTGTTATCAAGGTTTGTTGGCTTGAATGCAACATACCCGTTTACTGTTTCACTAAAATGAGTTAAACATACAAAGTAAAGATTTTTTGGATGTTTTTCTCCACGATCAAATGAACGGAAGTCCTCATTTGTGAATGTATTTGAGATTTGAATAGCACGGTCAGGACGAAAGTTATAAAAAATTACAGCATCTTCATCTTCAATCGTTGCAACTGGTTCGCCGTTCTCTTTTGTGATAACAGATGGAAGCACGAACTCATCAAAGATTCCGTTATTGTAATTATCCTCCACTACCTGTAATGGATCGGAATATGCTGGTCCTTCTCCATATACCATTGCGCGGTATGATTTTTCTACTCGGTCCCAACGCTTATCTCTATCCATAGAATAGTAGCGTCCAGAAATAGTAGCAAATTCGCCTACACCGTATTCAGCGATTTTTTCTTGTGTAGCTTTAATGTATTTTTCAGCAGTCTTTTGACCGACGTCTCGACCATCTAAGATACCGTGAATGTATACATTTTCTACTCCCTCTTCTTTAGCTAATCGAAGAAGTGCAAACATGTGCTCAATGTGGCTATGAACTCCACCATCGGATAATAATCCGAATAAATGAAGATTTTTGCCTTTTTCTTTTACATGCTTAATTGCATTAACAAAAGTTTCGTTTTTATAAAATTCGCCTTCTCTTATAGACAGATTCACTCTTGTTAAACTTTGATATACGATCCGGCCGGCACCGATATTCAAATGTCCAACTTCAGAGTTACCCATTTGTCCTTCTGGAAGACCAACAGCTTCCCCGCTGGCTACTAAAGTAGCATGAGGATAAGAATTCCAATATTTATCGAAATTAGGCTTATTTGCTTGTGCTACTGCATTACCCATGCGTTCGCTTCTTAAAGCAAAACCATCTAAAATGATTAAAGCTACTGGAGATTTACTCATTCTTACCTGCCTCCAATAAAGCTAAAAAGCTTTGAGCTTCTAGGCTAGCTCCGCCTACTAATGCTCCGTCAATATCTGGCTGCGCCATATATTCTTTAATGTTTTCAGGCTTAACACTTCCACCGTATTGGATACGGATTTCTTCTGCAACTTCTGGTGAAAATTGTTCACTTACTACTTTACGAATATGTGCACATACTTCGTTTGCATCTGCAGAAGTAGAAGATTTACCTGTTCCAATTGCCCAGATTGGCTCATATGCAACAACTGTTGCTTTTGCTTGTTCTGGAGTTAAACCATTAAGTGCTTTTGTTACTTGAGTTGCAACAAAGTCATTTGTTTCGCCATTTTCTCTTTGCTCTAGTGTTTCCCCACAGCAAACAATTGGAGTTAAACCATTTTCAAATGCAGCGATTGTCTTTTTATTAACAGACTCATCTGTTTCATTAAAGAACTCACGACGCTCTGAATGTCCAAGTACTACATATTTTGCACCGATATTTTCTAATGCAACTGGGCTGATTTCGCCAGTGAATGCACCATTTTTTTCGAAATGCATATTTTGTGCACCGATTTTTACATCTGTGCCATCAGTTAATTCTACTAATTGTCCTAAAAATAACGCAGGCGCACAAACAACTGTATCCACTTTTTCACTTGATGGAACAGATGCTTTTACTTCTTGGATAAACTCAACAGCTTCAGGAAGTGTTTTGTTCATTTTCCAGTTACCTGCAATAATTGGTTTGCGCATGTTAAACATCCTTTCATGCATATCTATAAAGATATTATTTGTCGTTTAAAGCCACTACACCTGGAAGTTCTTTACCTTCCATAAATTCTAATGAAGCACCGCCGCCAGTAGAAATATGACTCATCTTATCTGCTAAATCAAATTTCTCAACTGCTGCTGCAGAATCTCCACCACCAATTACTGAATATGTATCTTGAGATTCAGCAAGTGCTTCAGCTACTGCTTTTGTACCATTTGCGAATGCATCTAATTCGAACACACCCATTGGTCCATTCCAAATTACTAATTTAGAATTTTTAATAACATCTGCATAGATTTCACGTGTTTTAGGTCCGATATCTAATGCTTCCCAATCAGCTGGGATTTCTTCGATAGAAACAGCTTTGATGTTTGCATCATTTGAAAAATCATCTGCAACGATAACATCAACAGGCATATAGAATTTAACACCTTTTTCTTTTGCCTTTTCCATATAAGATTTAGCAAGATCGATTTTATCTTCTTCTAATAAAGATTTACCAATTTCATGGCCAAGAGATTTAACAAAAGTATAAGCTAAGCCTCCGCCGATAATTAAGTTATCTACTTTATCAAGAAGGTTATCAATTACACCAATTTTATCCTTAACTTTCGCTCCCCCAATGATTGCTGTGAACGGACGGTCAGGATTGGATAAAGCTTTGCCAAGAACATCTAGTTCTTTTTGCATTAATAATCCAGATACTGCTGGAATATAATGAGCAATTCCTTCTGTTGAAGCATGGGCACGGTGTGCAGCACCAAATGCATCATTTACAAATACATCTGCAAGCTCTGCATATTGTTTTGCTAATTCTGCATCATTTTTTTCTTCACCAGCATTGAAACGTACGTTTTCAAGAAGGATTACATCCCCTTCTGATAACTTGCTGATCTGTGCTTTAACAGCTTCACCATATGACTCATCTGCTTTCGCAACTTCTTTCCCTAGTAATTCAGAAAGGCGTTTTGCAACAGGAGTTAAACGCAGCTCTTCTACAACTTCACCTTTTGGACGTCCTAAGTGACTTGCTAGAATAACAATTGCACCACTCTCAACTAATTCCTTAATTGTTGGAAGTGCTGCTTGAATTCTTGTTTCGTCCGTAATTTGTTGATCTTTCATCGGTACATTGAAGTCAACACGAACAAATACTTTTTTCCCTTTTAAATCAATATCACGAATTGTTTTCTTGTTCATTATAGGTACCCTCCACTGCATATTTTTAAAATAGCGGAAACAAAGTTGTTTCCGCTGTTAGATTAAAGGGGGTGCTTATTAACTCGCACATAATTCCATTTATAAAGGGAAATTATTTTGTTGCAAGTTGTGCAAAGTGCTTAACAGTTCTTACTAATTGGTTAGTGTAAGACATTTCGTTGTCATACCAAGCAACTGTTTTAACAAGTTGTTGATCACCAACAGTGATAACTTTTGTTTGAGTTGCATCGAATAATGAACCGTAGCTAATTCCGATAATATCAGAAGAAACAAGCTCTTCTTCAGTGTAACCAAAAGATTCGTTAGCAGCTTCTTTCATTGCAGCGTTGATTTCTTCAACTGTAACTTTTTTATCAAGAACAGTTACAAGCTCAGTTAATGACCCAGTTTTAACTGGAACACGTTGAGCAGCTCCGTCTAATTTACCTTGTAGTTCAGGTAATACTAAACCGATTGCTTTTGCAGCACCAGTTGAGTTAGGAATAATGTTTTCAGCAGCTGCACGAGCACGACGGAAGTCACCTTTTGGATGTGGAGCATCTAAAGTGTTTTGGTCGCCAGTGTAAGCATGGATTGTAGTCATTAAACCAGATACGATACCGTATTTATTTTGAAGAACTTGTGCCATTGGAGCAAGACAGTTAGTAGTACAAGAAGCACCAGAGATAACTGTTTCAGTTCCATCAAGAACATCATGGTTAACATTGTAAACAACTGTTTTCATTTCGCCAGTTGCTGGAGCAGAGATAACTACATTTTTAGCACCTGCTTGAATGTGAGCTTCTGCTTTTTCTTTTGTTGTGAAGAAACCAGTAGATTCGATAACTGTATCTACACCAAGTTCTCCCCATTTAAGATCAGCTGGGTTTCTTTCAGCAGTTGTAACAACTTTTTGACCATTTACTAAGAAGTAACCTTCGTGTACTTCGATTTCACCTTGGAAAGTTCCTTGAGATGAATCATATTTTAAAAGATGTGCTAGCATTTTAGTATCAGTTAAATCATTGATTGCAACCACTTCTAATTCTGGGTTTTCCATGATTTTTCTGAATGCTAAACGTCCGATACGTCCAAAACCGTTAATACCTACTTTTACTGTCATTGTAAATTTCCTCCTCTAATTTTAAGAGTATTAAATATATAAAGGGATTTCCCATTATATCAACTTTTTGGCGGCTCCTTCATCTGTTATTAAAATAGTTGAAGTTGGTGCTTCTTTAAGATAAGCACGAATAGCCTTTGACTTCGATGCTCCACCTGCTACAGCGATGATATTAGGTACAGTAGATAAGTCTTCCAGTCTAAGGCCAATTGTTTGAACCTTGTGGACAACTTCTCCATCTTCATTAAAATAGTACCCAAATGCTTCGCCAACAGCTTCTGCATTTTTAATCTTTTCTAGATCACTTTTGCTGGTATTTCTGCGATTCGCCATTGTAAGCGCCTCGCCAATGCCGTGAACTAAAAGATTTGCGGAACGAATGAGTTTTAATACTTCGCTTATACGAGGATCTGTGGAAATGCTTTTGTACATTTCTTCGCTGACCTCATCAGGAGCGTATAAAACTCGATGTTTAGATGCAGTATGATCTGCCATCATGGAACAAATTGTATTTGCCTGATTTTTAACATCTTCTCCTATTCCACCACGTGCAGGGACAAATAATAATTCTCCATCTGCAATACTAGGTGTCAGTGCCTCTGCAACAGAGGACATAGTAGTCCCACCATTAACTGCGATGATATTATTTCCCTTTAGAAGAGATTTCATACAATTTGCTGTGGCAAGTCCTAATTCTTTTTTTACCCATGGAGAGTGATCACTGTCCCCAGCTACAATGATAACTCGGTTAATACCTAATTTTCTTTGCAGCAGCTGCTCCATTTCGTTAATACCCGTTACTTCTCTCATTACACTGGAAAGACTTTCCAACACCTCTTCCCCTATCGAAGTGACTGTCATGCCGATGTTTGAAATATGTATAAGCTGCTGATCCTTTAAAAACTCGACTTCACTTCTCAAGACTCTTTCGGTCAGTCCTAGGCTCACTGCCAGACTTCTTCTTCCGACAGGCTGCATATTCTTGATATACTGCAGAATATAGTACCTTTTTTGCATAACTGTAAGTAAATCTGGTAATAATCTTTTTTGAATCTCAATAAATGAAACCATGCTTTTGATGCGCTCCTTCACTTACAGTGGTCGTCAGAAGTCCCACATAGACATTTTCCGTCCCGGGTACTACAAAAAAATAATTCCTTGCTACAAGAACAATTCTAACACCAGTATAGTATGAATTCAACTGATAAGTGTCTATTTTTTGTTAAATTTGGCGAAAAAGTGTCGTTCTATCTTTTCATATTATTTGGAAAAAACTAATTATTATTCATGTTATTGATTTGTTAAGAAAATATACCTTTAAATATGCTTTCTTTATAAGAAAAGCCTTCATTTACTATACTAATCATTTTATGAGAATATCTTTCATCATGATACGAAATCGGATAAAGTTTGGTTATTTTAGCAGTAACGCTGAGGATTAGCCACAAATTAGAGTTTTCAGCCTTAATTATGGGAATATCATCCATACTTCTGATTTATCTGCAAAACCAAAAAGGGTAGAATATTAATAAGGAAAGGATAAATCTGAAAAGAGCGTTAACTGATTGAAAAAAGAGTCTATCTAAATAATTGGATGAATGCCCCCAAAAATTTAGATAAACCCTTTTACAGGAATGCTTAGCACCCTCGGAGGGAATCGAACCCCCATTTTAAGAACCGGAATCTTACGTGCTATCCGTTGCACCACGAGGGCATTATGTTAAAGTTACGCTTTCATATTATAAGCGAACTTTCCGTTTATTGCAATAGAAGATGTTTAAAAAAAGGTGCAGTGGGTATCATGGAGAAAGGATTGTAACCGGAATAAAGGGATGGTATTTGATAATAGCTTTCTATATCTCCAATAATGAAAAAGATGTCGAATGATATTTTCAGGGAATCAAGCTTTAACGTTTGACCTTAATTGACCATCCGTGTATCATTAGGAATACATACAGTTTAGATGTTATGCATCTTTCTGAAGAAACAAATACTTATGCTTTACGAACAGATATTAAAAAGGAGGATTTTAAATGAATTTAATTCCTACAGTTATTGAGCAAACAAATAGAGGAGAACGTGCTTACGATATCTACTCTCGTTTATTAAAAGACCGTATTATTATGCTTGGCAGTGCTATCGATGATAATGTTGCTAACTCTATCGTATCACAGCTTTTATTCTTAGAAACAGAAAATCCAGAAAAAGATGTATCTATTTATATCAACAGCCCTGGTGGAAGCATCACTGCAGGTATGGCAATTTATGATACAATGCAGTATATTAAGCCGGATGTCCAAACAATTTGTATTGGTATGGCTGCTTCTATGGGTGCATTCTTACTTGCTGCTGGTGCAAAAGGTAAACGTTATGCATTGCCTAATAGTGAAGTGATGATTCACCAACCACTTGGCGGAGCACAAGGTCAAGCAACTGAAATTGAGATTGCTGCTAAACGTATCTTATTCCTACGCGATAAATTAAACGGTATTTTATCTGAGCGAACTGGTCAACCAATGGAGGTAATCGCAAGAGATACAGAACGCGATAACTTTATGACTGCTGAAAGAGCAAAAGAATATGGTTTAGTTGACCATGTTATCAGTCGTAATTCTCTTGAAGACAAGAAAAATTAATAAAAGAACTCTTAATAATTAAAAAAGGTCGTTCCAAATTAGATTTCTATAGATGATATCCTCTATAAAATCTTCCTATTTGGAACAGCCTTTTTTATTAGGAGAGTATTCTACATATTAAACAGCTTTACTTTAATAATCCTTTTAAATTCTGAAGCGCTTCCACTTCATCGCTGCCATCAACTATTAATTTTATTGTTGCTCCTGAATGAATGGCTAAACCCATTATCCCCATGATACTCTTTGCATTCACTCTTCTTCCATCCTTTTCAATAAACACTTCAGATAAATAGTTACTTGCCTCTTGAACAAATAAAGCTGCGGGTCGTGCTTGAAGTCCAGATTTTAAGTCCACTGTAATCTCTTGCTCTACCATCGAACATCCTCCCCTTCATCAATGTAGTAATAATATCTATTATACAAGGAAAAGGAAATTTTTGCTCGATTCACCTCCAATAATATTCAGTTTAGAATAATTTTTCTGATAATAATTCTAAAAAATAAAAATGGATAATATATATCGTTTACTTGATATATTATCCATTTTTATTAATTGACTTTTTCTCCACGACGAAGTGCATCGGCAATTTCATCTATTTTTCTTAGACGGTGATTGATGCCAGATTTACTGATATTACCAGATGACACCATTTCTCCTAATTCTTTTAAAGTTACATCTTGATAGGCAACTCGAAGTTCTGCAATTTCTCTAAGTTTATCAGGTAGAATTTGTAAGCCAACTGTTTTATCAATATAACGAATATTCTCAACCTGTCGTAATGCAGCCCCGATTGTCTTATTTAAATTAGCCGTCTCGCAATTGACTAAGCGGTTAACTGAATTTCTCATATCTCTCACAATTCGAATGTCTTCAAAACGAAGAAGTGCTCCATGGGCTCCGATAATATTAAGAAATTCGGTGATTTTTTCTGCTTCCTTTAAATAAGCAATAAAACCTTTTTTTCTTTCTAGCGTCTTGCTTTTTAATCCAAATGTATTCATTAAATCACTGAGCGCGATAATATGTTCTTTATATAAAGAAGCAATTTCCAAATGGTATGAAGAAGTTTCTGGGTTATTAACCGAACCTCCTGCTAGAAAGGCTCCGCGTAAATAAGATCGTTTACAGCATTTTTTCTTAATTAGGTCTGGTGAGATTTCATGAGTAAACACAAAACCTTCTTTAAGTATACTCAGTTCCTCAAGCACTTCTTTGCCCTGATTAGAAATGCGCACAATATAGACATTGTTCTTTTTCAAACGCATTTTTTTGCGGACTAATAGTTCAACCGGGATATCAAAATACCTTTTTATTAGAGTATAAATTCTTCTTGCGATAGCTGCATTCTCTGTCTGGATATTTACAACTAGCCTCTGGTTAGAAAAGGAAAGTGTCCCATTCATTTGAATTAGTGCTGATAATTCTGCTTTTCCACAACAATTTTTGGCTTCAATTGTTGTTAATTCTTTTTTAGTTTCTGAAGCAAAAGACATGTCCTTCCCCCCTTATAGACTCGGAGCATATTTTTCCAATACCTTGTCTAAAAAGTTACTCTTCCTTCAATCAATAATTGAATAGAGAATTTTCGCCACTTCTAGTGTGTTATGACGAATAACACCTTGATCAAGCTTAATGATATCACCAGCTATTACATCCAAATCCATCCGTTCCAGCCGATTAATATCAAAAACTACAGGCTTTGCTTTTTCTTCATCATATCTTTGTTGTATATTTGCAGGAATATTCGTTTTGTTCACGATTATTGTATCAATAAATGGCTTTTCTACATGTTCATATAATGCTTTCACATGATCACTCGCCGTATAATCGGATGTTTCTCCTGCTTGTGTCATTATATTGCACACATAAACTTTTTTTGCTTTCGCTTCTCGGACTGCCTCTTTGATTTCTGGAACTACTAAGTTTGGCAAGATACTAGTGTATAAGCTTCCAGGCCCCATCACAATTAAGTCGGCTTGCTCGATAGCATGTATCGTTTCAGGAAGCGGCTCAGAATCTTCGGGAGTAAGGAAAACTTTCTTTATCTTTTTCCCAGCCTCCGGAATATTAGATTCTCCCACTACTACCGTTCCATCTTCCATTACCGCATTTAAGATAACACTATGACTAGTCGCAGGTAATACTTTACCACGAACATTAAGTACTTTGCTCATTTCTTGAATCGCATAGGTAAAATTACCAGTAATGGAAGTCATGGCAGCTAAGATTAAATTACCTAATGAATGTCCATCTAAATCCTTGCTATTCGTGAAGCGATGTTGAAACATCTCCTCCACTAAGGGCTCGACATCCGATAACGCGGCTAACACATTACGAACGTCTCCAGGAGCAGGGATATCGAGGTCCTCTCTTAACCTTCCAGAGCTTCCTCCGTCATCGGCTACTGTTACGATTGCCGTTATATCTACTGGATACTTTTTCAATCCACGCAGAAGCACAGAAAGGCCAGTTCCTCCTCCGATGATTACAATTCTTGGCTGTTCCTTTTCACTCATGCCTGTTGGTCCTTTCTCCTCTCCATATCACGGTGAGCAATAGCAATATTATATTCTTTTTCAAAATGATGGCCGATATACTCAGCTAATGCAACAGATCGATGCTGCCCCCCGGTACAGCCAATCGCAATAACAAGCTGCGATTTTCCTTCTCTCTTATATTGGGGCAGCATAAATGTTAATAAATCAATGACTTTTTCTAAAAATTGGCCTGTTTCCGTCCATTTCAATACATAACTAGATACCTCTACATCTAATCCAGTTTTTGGTCTCATATGCTCAACGTAATGAGGGTTTGGTAAAAAACGCACATCAAATACTAAATCCGCATCAATAGGAAGTCCATGTTTAAATCCAAAACTCATCACATTTACAGTAAAGATAGATTGTTTATTAACAGAGAATTCTTTTAAAATCTTTTCGCGTAGTTCTCTCGGAGAGCTTTGTGATGTATTATAAATAATTTGTGCTCTCCCTTTGAGTTCTTCTAACAATTCTCGTTCCAATTTAATTCCTTCTAAAGGAAGCCCAGCCGGTGCAAGGGGATGAACTCTTCTAGTCTCCTTATATCTTCTAACAAGGGCGCTGTCATCAGCGTCAAGAAAAAGAATCTTGGGAACAACCCAGGAAGTTGCCAAATCATCTAATGCAGTAAACAAATCATCAAAAAATTCTCTCCCCCGCAAATCCATCCCAAGAGCAACCTTATTCATCTTATTCTCCGACTCTTTCATAAGTTCGAGAAACTTAGGTAAAAGTGTAGGTGGTAAGTTGTCCACACAAAAAAAACCTAAGTCTTCAAAGCTTTGAATAACAACAGTCTTTCCTGCTCCTGACATTCCTGTGATGATTACGACTTGTGGTTCCATTTTAATTCCCCCTATAAATCTTTAGCTTGGATCTAATCGGTAACTAATTAATTCGAAATCTGGTGTATAAGTAAATGTTCCATAGATTATTCCATTTCCATGGATCATGTAATCTAAAATATGATAATCGCCCTCAGCCATTGGCAAATTTTTCACATCATCTAAATCGTGCCAGACAATTTTCCCTTCAGCTGATTCGTCTACATTGACACCATCTGCATTCGTAGAGAAAAAGGTGAACATCATCCACTCCGATATAATTTTATCTCCCTCTTTAATAATAAAGGTAAAAATTCCTTTGATGTTAGGATTTCGTAAATAAATACCTGTTTCTTCTCTATACTCACGAATACAGGAATCTCTCACAGACTCTCCCGGCTCCATTTTTCCGCCAGGCGCTACCCACCAGCCACGTCTTGGTTTTTGTAGCAATAAGACTTTATTATCTTTAAGTAACAAACAATTCGTCACACGTTGCAAAATTATTCACCCCAATTTTCTCTATATGTAGGCACTGCTTTTTATCCATTCCTTTTATTATACTATTATTGTCATGCCCCCACAATCAATTGCCTTTTCCAATTATGAAGGATTCTTTATTCCTGACAGAGAAATGATTATATATCTTTAGAAAAGGATGTGGGTACTTTTGTATGTTAACCTTGTTAAAAAGGATTTAAAGTTAAGAAAATTAGAAGCACTCTTAAAACGCGGAGATAAACATTCGGCCATCAAAAAAGATGTTTCGATTTATTTACGCGGCTATAAAGGAGAAAAGCATCTAACCTATTATCTCGATTTTATCCCTGAGAAAGATTGCTTTATTATTCATAACCTTCGTTTATACGATGGAAAATCTTATTTTCAAATCGACTATCTCTTGTTGACACATTGCTTTTTTATAATTATTGATTGTAAAAACTATTTAGGCACATTACTATTTGATACAAACTTAAACCAATTTACCCGAACACGAAATAATCAAGAAGAGGGTTACCTGGATCCCATCTCTCAAGTAAAAAGATTAAAGCACCAACTAGAATCATTCTTACAAAAACGCCACTTTCCTATTCCTCCTATCGAGCCAATCGTTATTATATCCAAACCTTCTACTATCATAAAAGGAAATCCCTCGATAAAAAGTCATGTTCTCCATAGTCATAGTTTTCTTGAAAAATGGGATCAATTACAAAGAAAATACAAAGGAAATATTCTCGATGACAAAAACCTTCGCAAAATCTCCAAATTCCTGCGCAAGCATCATACTCCAGATCATACTAATATATTGGAAAAATACAATTTAAGCAAAGAGGATATTATAACAGGCGTTCAGTGTCCACATTGCATGGCATTTGCAATGGTTAGAAAAAAGCGCAGCTGGTTTTGTCGATCCTGTTCCACATTTGATAGAAAAGCCCATATTAAAGCAGTGGAAGATTATTTCCTTTTAATCAAACCTTCTATAACCAGTAAGGAATTTCGTGAATTTGTCCATATTTCTTCCAAAGATACCGCTAATCGACTTCTTGTCTCGATGAAATTACCTTATACAGGTGAAAATCGAGGAAGAATTTATTACCCGACAAAAGATTTTTTGGAATAAGTAGCAGTTATTACACTATATTCGCGTAATTACCTCTTAAATTCGCGAAATACACAAAGTATTCGCGAAAACATTCCAGTTATTCGCGAAAAATAACATTTATCAGCCAAAGCCTAAATCGAGCAAAATCCATAAAAAAAGGCATAGGCTCCATTTTTGAGCCTATGCTAAAAAATATATCTTAAAAGGGGGTCAATTTCTATTTCTATGATACCCTAACTATGTTTCACTACTGTTACATTCCAATTAAAACGTAATGACACTTTCTTATGCTTGTTGTTTTAGCTCTTCAGCCAGCTCTTCTACATAGTGCTGTGCACTTTGCGCTGCGATACTTCCGTCTCCTGTTGCTGTAACAATTTGACGAAGTGTTTTTTCACGAATATCACCAGCTGCAAAAATTCCAGGCACCTTCGTTTCCATTTGGTCATTCGTTTCAATATAACCATTTTCATTGGTAATTCCTAAGCTTTCGAAAGGTTTAGATAATGGTACCATGCCAATGTATATAAAGACACCATCTGCCTCTAATTCTTGCTCGGTCTGATCTACTGTTGAAACAAGTGTCACACTGCCGACTTTGCCCTCTTTTTCATTAATGGACTTAATGGTATGGTTCCAGATAAAGTCCACTTTTTCATTATCAAACGCTCTTTTTTGCAGGATTTTCTGTGCTCTTAATTCGTCACGTCTGTGCACAATGGTAACTTGGGAAGCAAAACGAGTTAAGTATACCCCTTCTTCAACAGCTGAATCTCCGCCTCCAATGACGAATAATCGCTTATTCTTAAAGAATGCTCCGTCACAAACAGCACAATAAGATACGCCGCGTCCACCTAATTCTTTTTCTCCAGGAACTCCAACTTTTTTATATTCTGCTCCTGTTGAGATAATAATAGATCTTGCTTTAAATTCTTTTGATCCAGCCTTAACTGTTTTATATTCTTTTCCGTCCACTATTTCCTTAATGTCACCATATGCGTATTCTGCACCGAATTTTTTCGCATGATTAAACATTTTATTGGATAAATCTGGTCCTAAGATACTTTCAAATCCAGGGAAATTTTCTACATCTTCTGTATTTGCCATTTGCCCGCCTGGTATTCCTCTTTCAATCATTAATGTAGAAAGATTAGCACGAGATGTATATACGGCAGCTGTCATTCCAGCTGGTCCTGCTCCAATTATAATAACATCATAAATTTTTTCTTCCGTCATTTCAAAAACTCCTTTTCCATTAACTACCCAATGCATCTATTAGAATCCACATTGTCCATTTATTATTATAAGTATGATTATCTATTACTATCCTATAAAACAATCTCTTATCCGTCCAAATATCTGCTCATAAATAGTTATAATAAGTTCTTTAATTTCTTTGCCTCATTTTCTTCTTGATTTCTTTATCACTATATGCCTTTTTATTATTTTCCCAATTTGGTTTTAATAAATCTAGTTCTTCATCATGCCGAATTTAAAAATTCCCCAATTTTTATTTTTAATTCTCCTTTTTACTTAAAAATTACTCTTAAAACGAGGAGATAAAATGTCACTAATTGGTTTGGTTTCACTCTTTGTATTACATCCATATTCCAGATGAAATGTATGGCACTCTACATCTTGGATTTTACTTATATGGAAAACTTCATATCAAACATCACATAGATTAATTATAACTGTTTTTATTATATATTTAATTAGGCTTTTTAAAAGCTTATAAAAAAGAAGCAGTCCAATTCCTAACTGCTTCTTACTACTATTTATTCAATAAATGCATAAAACATCAAAATAATGGAATCTTAGCTATAGATGGGCTGCATAAAATTCTTCATTGATTTTATATATTTTTGTAAAGTAGAGGTAGAAAGTCCATAATGATTAGCAATTTCTTGCTGAGTTTTTTTCTTCTCGCGAGATTGACTCCACAGATAGTCAATAGCAGCTGCACTCGCAATACAATTTTTAAATAAAGCTCCAGCTGTTTGCATTTCCATGACAGCTGAAAACCATAATAAATATAAACTAGTTTCTTCCGTACCAATTGGATGATAGTTGGTATAAATTTGTTCGGCTGTATGATGTGCAACATATAAGAATGGATCCTCTATCTCAGTGCCATTCTTCACAAAATCACGATAATCTTTTTCTATTTGTGTAAAAACATTCTGTTGCTGAAAAACAGAAGAAGACAGAATCTTATCTTTTTGAGAAGATATTGAAGTTAAAAAAGTAGCAAACATTCGCTCCTCAGCATGGCTGCTTTCAAATCTTTTGAGAATGGAGCTTACATGCTCCTCAAATCCATTGATTGTATATTCCAAATTATTCCAAGGCTCTTGTCCTTCTTTTTCAGGATGAATATCCATTACCTTTTTCCATGCTTTCTTTGCCGTTTGCTTATTTCCTGTGTAATAAGCTGCGTAAGATAACCAATAGTAAAAAGAACCGTCTCCCTGAAATCCTTGTTTATAAATCTTCTTCAACCAGAAATAGGCTGTATCATATTCACCAATAAGTGCGAAAGTGGTCCCTAGTTTGAACTGATGATCAATAGAAATAGGGTTGATTTTTCTTAATATAGCAGCCATTTCTTTCACATGCCTATCGTTATTTTGATAATAAGCAAATACAAGTTTATTACATAAAGCATGTAAGTTTCCGATATTATTCGTTAAAACATGCTCCAAAATCTCACTGGCCTTTTCCGATTGTCCTAGGTAGAAGTGTGCTAACGCTAAATTGTTATATGCTGACCAATATTCTGGATAATCTTGAATAACCTTTGTTAAAGCTTCCACAGCCTGCGCAAAGTTACCAGATTCAAGCAGAGCCCTTGCCTGTTCCTGTCTTGTAATAAGATCTTCTTCCTCGTTAGCTTCCTCTTCCTCGAGCTCCTCTGATTCAAGAGATAACACTTCCATAAGATCTTCCGTATCCTCTACAAATTCCCCATCTTTATCTAAACTTAAATATAGTTTTGCATGATAATATGCATCTTTAAAAAATCCCAAATGGGCGTAATTATTCGCTAGGAAATAATAACACTCAACCATGTCCTCATCTAATTCTTCAATAATAACATGGAGAAGTTCATTAGATTTTTGATATTCTCCAATATCTGCATAAACGACTGCAAGCTGACATGCAATCATTGGTTCTCCCGGTTCTAACGCCAGTGCTCTTTGCAAATATTTAAGGGATTTATAATAATCTCTTTGATGATATGCCTTAATTCCTTTGTTAAAATAAAATTCGCCTGTAGGATTAAATGTAATAAGTTTACCCACTGGTTGTACTCTATCTGAGTTTTTATTCATAAATCCTCCAATATATATGTTCCCTTATCAAGCTGCATTATAAAGTTCCTATTAACTCAACAAGTATACCATACTAAATACAAATCCGAGAAGAGTCAATGCCTTTTTGGAAAAACTTTTAGAGGAGAGAATTTAAATAAAAGAGACATGTGTGGAAAAGAGAGCGGCCCTCTAGATGAACCATTCTCTAGTTTGCTTACTTCCCTGTCTTTTCTTCATGGCGCGCTTCTAGCACCTGCAAAATCTCAGAAAATGGAAGTTTTTGTTCTCGTAATAAGACAAATAAATGGTAAAGAAGGTCAGATGCTTCCCACTTCAATTCTTCTGAGTCGCGATTTTTTGCAGCAATAATAACTTCGGCGGCTTCTTCGCCAACTTTCTTGAGAATTTTATCTACTCCCTTTTCAAATAGATACGTTGTATAGGTACCTTCTGGGCGCTTAATATCTCTTTCTTCAATAACTTTTTCTAAGTTAGCAAGAATTTGATAGTCCGCTGAAGTTACATCCCTTTCTTTGTTTTGATACATACTGTCTACAAAACAGCTTGTTGTTCCATTATGGCAAGCGGGTCCATTCGGTTGAATCAGTACTACTAATGCATCTTGATCACAGTCGTATTTTATTTCTACAATAGATTGTGTATTTCCACTTGTTCCTCCTTTATGCCATAATTCCTGTCTAGACCTGCTATAAAACCATGTCTCTCCGGTGCTCATGGATTTTTCTAATGATTCTTTATTCATATAAGCCAGGGTTAACACCTCTTTTGTCACAACATCCTGTACGACAGCAGGTATTAATCCTTTTTCATCAAATTTCAATTCATCTAATATCATCTTACAAGCACTCCTTTTTCCTTTAAATAGCTCTTCACTTCCAAAACAGATGTTTCTTTATAATGGAAAATGGAAGCCGCAAGTGCAGCATCAGCTTTGCCATCTTTAAATGCCTCTTCAAAATGTGCGGCGTTGCCGGCTCCTCCAGAAGCGATTACTGGAACAGAAACAGCCTCACTTACCGCTTTGGTCAATGCTAAGTTAAATCCCTTCTTCTCCCCATCCGTATCCATGCTTGTTAATAATATTTCTCCTGCTCCTAAAGCAACAGCCTCTTTTGCCCATGTGATTACATCCTTATCTACTGGTTTCCTTCCACCATGGGTATAGACACGCCATGTACCAAGGTCAGTATCATATTTAGCATCAATGGCAACAACGATACATTGAGATCCAAAAAAATTAGCTCCCTCTTCAATCAAAGCAGGATTTAACACTGCTGCTGTATTTAAAGATACTTTATCGGCACCAGCCCGCAGAATCTTCTTCATATCTTCTAGGGAGTTTATTCCTCCTCCAACAGTAAAAGGAATGGCAAGCTCGGATGCAACTTCTTTTACTACCTCCACCATTGTTTTTCTACCTTCATGTGATGCAGAAATGTCGAGAAATACAAGCTCATCTGCTCCTTGTTCATCATAGAAACGCGCTAATTCAACGGGATCCCCCGCATCTCTTAATTGAACAAATTGAATTCCTTTGACCACACGTCCCTCTTTTACGTCTAAACATGGAATAATTCGCTTCGTTAACATTAATAAACTCCTCTCACCATATCCAGTTACTTCCCATTCAATCGTTTTAAAGCTTCTCGGAGCGTGAATCTTTTTTCATATAATGCTTTACCAATAATGGCACCTTTAGAGTCGCTTTCCTTTAGTTGGTTCAAATCTTGTATACTGCTGATTCCGCCAGATGCGATCACTTCTTTTTTCGTCATCAGAGCCATTTCTTCAATCGCTTTAACATTGGGTCCACTTAGCATTCCATCTGTTGCAATATCCGTAAAAATAAAAGTTTCCGCCCCAGCATCTGCAAAGCGTTTTCCAAGTTCTACTGCTTTTACTTCTGAAGTGGACAGCCAACCATGTGTCGCAACAAATCCATTTTTTGCATCGATACCTATCACTATTCCCTTTCCATATTTGCGGATCATCTTGATCGCAAAGTCTGGCTGTGAAACAGCGATACTGCCAATTATTACTCTTGTTATCCCATTCTCAAGGTAATGGACAATATCTTCTTCTTTCCTAATACCGCCACCAATTTGCACTTTTACCCCTAATTTTGTTGCTGTATCAATGACAAATTGATCATTTACTTTCTTGCCGTCCTTCGCACCATCTAGATCAACCATATGAATCCACTTCGCACCTTGGTCTACAAAGCTTTTTGCCATATCAAATGGTGAATCTCCATAAATAGTTTCTTTTTCATAATCCCCTTGCAGTAAACGAACACACTTTCCGCCTCGCATATCAATGGCTGGATATAAAGTAAAGGTCATCTTGTTTATCCTTTCTGTATTAAATTTGCGAAGTTGCTTAATAATTGCATTCCCAATTTGCTACTTTTCTCTGGATGAAATTGCATGCCAAACACATTGTTTCTTCCTACTACTGCTGGAACCTCTTTATCATAGGAACAGCTTGCTATAATAACGTCTTCTTTTGTTTCTGCATAATAAGAATGCACAAAATAAACGAAATCATCGTTCAAATCAGGTGTGACTAAAGACTCTCTTTTAAAATGCAGCTTATTCCAGCCCATATGAGGAACTTTATAGGCAGTACCATCACCTGTAATGCCAGGAAAGCGAACCACTTTTCCAGGTAATAAATTTAACCCTTCACTATATCCATACTCCTCACTTGATTCGAACAATAACTGCATCCCCAAGCAAATGCCTAACAAAGGCCTCCCACTATCAACAAATACAGAAATCATTTCAGATAGGCCCGTCTTCTTTAATTTTTCCATTGCATCTTTAAACGCTCCTACGCCTGGAAGAATCAATGCATCTGCCTGAAGTAATCTATCTTTATCCTCTGAAATAAAATAGGGAGCATCTAATCTTTCTAACGCTTTACTTACGCTGAACAAATTCCCCATTCCATAGTCAATAATTCCGATCATTTACAGCATCCCTTTCGTGGAAGGAATCCCCTTTATTCTAGGGTCAATTGTTGTTGCTTCATCTAATGCTCGTGCCATTGCTTTAAAGATTGCTTCGATCATATGATGAGTATTTTTCCCATAATGCAAAATAACGTGAAGATTCATTCTAGCTTCTAACGCTAGTTTCCAGAGAAACTCATGAACCAGTTCTGTATCAAAGGTTCCTACTTTATCATTTGGAAACTCTGCTCGGAATTCTAAATGAGGTCTATTGCTTAAATCGATAACCACTTGTGCTAATGTTTCATCCATCGGCACAAAGCTATTCCCATAGCGTTTAATCCCTCTTTTATCTCCAAGCGCATCTTTAATAGCCAATCCTAAACATATCCCAATATCCTCTGTCGTATGGTGATCATCTACTTCAATATCTCCATTCGCTTGGACTGTTAAATTAAATTGGCCATGTTTGGTAAATAAGTCGAGCATATGATTCATAAATGGTACACCTGTATCTAGTTCAGAAACTCCTTCTCCGTCTACATTAAACGATAACTGAATGTTCGTCTCACCTGTTTTTCTACTAATTGCAGCCGTCCTTGCCATTTTCCTTCCTCCTTTTATTATGTAGGTCTTTCAACTAGCGTCTAATCATCATATCGCGCTTCTATTGCTCTTGCGTGAGCTTCTAACCCTTCTAAGCGGGCAAATTTGGCTATTTTATGGGCGTTTTCTTTAAATGCTGCTTCACTATAATGAGTGATACTTGATTTCTTTTGGAAATCATCTACGTTTAGTGGATTGGAGAATCTTGCTGTTCCATTTGTCGGTAAAACGTGGTTTGTTCCAGCAAAATAATCTCCGACTGGCTCTGAGCTATATCTTCCTATAAAAATGGATCCTGCGTGACGGATATGTTCGAGGATATCGTATGGATTCTTTGTTAGGATTTCTAAATGTTCTGGCGCAATGGTATTGATGACTGCGACAGCCTTATCCAATGTTTCTACAACCACTATTAATCCATATTGGTCAATTGATTTTTCCGCTATTTCCTTACGTGGTAAATCATTTAACTGCTGCTTCACTTCTTGAGAGACCTCTTCAGCTAATAAAATAGAAGTAGTAACAAGAACAGAGGAAGCTCTTTCGTCATGCTCTGCCTGTGATAATAAGTCTGCAGCAATTTCTTTGGCACTTGCTGTTTCATCAGCTATAATGGCAATTTCACTTGGTCCTGCAATCATATCAATAGCAACATCGCCAAAAACTTCTCTTTTTGCAAGGGCAACAAAGATATTTCCAGGGCCGACAATCTTATCAACTTTCTCAATTGATTCCGTGCCGTACGCTAATGCTGCAATAGCTTGAGCGCCTCCCACTTTGTAAATTTCCTTTACCCCAGCAATATCAGCTGCTACTAAGACAGCACTAGGAAGAATTCCATTTTCATTCGGTGGAGATACCATAACTATCCGCTGAACTCCTGCAACTAATGCTGGAATGACGTTCATTAATACAGACGAAGGATAAGCTGCTGTTCCCCCTGGAACATAAACACCAACGGAATCTAATGGGAGAATCCGTTGACCAAGAACGGAGCCATTGTCTTGGGTAAAATCCCATGAGGTTTTCAGCTGCTTTTGATGGTATTCTTTAATATTTGCGGCTGCCTCTTTTATAATTGAAACCATTTCCTCTTCTACATGATTGTAAGCAGCTGCTACCTCTTCTTCCTTCACCCGAAGACATGTCAATTCGGCTCTATCCCATTTTTTTGTATATTCAATTAAAGCTTGATCACCACTTCTTTTTACCTCTCCCATAATCTCCCGGACCGCTTTTCGCTGTTCTTCCGTACCTGCATCAACAGAGCGCTTTAAACTAATATTCTCAATATCTGTCACAATTCTCATCTAGAATACTCCTTATTCGTTATTTCACACTTTGTTTCGACTTTACTACTGGCTGAAGCCGCTCTACTAATTCACTAATTCGTCTGTCCTTCAATCGATAGCTTGCCGGATTGACAATTAATCTTGAAGTAATATCTACGATTCTTTCGTATTCAATCAGGCCATTCTCAGCGAGTGTCTTTCCTGTCGAAACAATATCGACAATTCGATCTGTTAAGCCGATAATTGGTGCAAGCTCAATGGAACCATTCAGCTTAATAATTTCTACTTGAGAGCCTTGTTCACGAAAATAGGCTGCTGCCACATTAGGATATTTTGTCGCAATTCTAGGAGCAATTTCATTCAGTTCTGTATGAGGAAGCCCTGCTACTGCTAAATAACAGGCACTAATATGTAAATCTAGCAATTCATATACGTCTCTTTCTTCCTCAAGCATGACATCCTTTCCTGCAATCCCCAAATCTGCTACTCCATGCTCCACATAGGTAGGAACATCCATGGGCTTAGCCAAGATAAAGCGAAAGTTTTCTTCTTCAACCTCTATAATTAATTTCCGGGAGTCGTCAAACTCTGCTGGTAAACGAAAGCCTGCATCTCTTAATAAATCAGCTGCCTCTTCGAAAATTCTTCCCTTTGGCATTGCGATAGTTAGCATGTCATTCATTTGATCACCTCCACCCCTTTTTTCCCGACCAATAGTGTGATTTCACTATACTGTTTTGTACAGGCATCTACATCTTTCACTCCATTAATATCTTGCGTAATGACATGGATGCCAGCACGCCTTTTTTCTTGTGCTAATAGAAACGCTTCTTTTCTGCGTTCATTACTAAATAAAATACATTCGATTATGGTCGTTTTTGCCACCTTACCTAATGCTTCTAATAGTCGATCCACTCGAATAGCAAAACCAGTTGCCCCAGTGTCTTTGCCGAATTTTTCTAATAGCAAATCATACCGGCCCCCACTTCCAATGGGAAAGCCCACGCCTTCTGCATATACCTCATATACAATGCCAGTATAGTAGCTCATATGACTGACAAGTGATAAATCAAATGTCACTCTATCTGCTACTTCGTAATCTATGAGAATGTCCCTTAGCTGTTTTAAGTCATCTATTGCTTTTATGCCTTGATCTCCTTCCATTAATTGATAGGCAAGGTTAATCACTTCTTCTTTTCCTCTAAGCGTTAGGAAGTCATTTAAGCGCTGTTTATCAATACTTGATAAAGCAAGCTGTTCTACATGCTGACGATAGCCGACATAATTTTTCTCATATAGGTATTTGGTTAAACTGTCCACTCTATCTTTTGTTCCAAGAATTTGTTGGAAAAATGATTGGACAAAGCCAATATGTCCTACCGAAACTTGATAGTTTTTCACTCCTGCTTGTTGAAGAGAGGAAATAAGTAGAGAAATTCCTTCTCCATCCGCACTAATGGTTTTATCGCCAATATATTCAACACCTATTTGTTCAAACTCCGCCGGTCTGCCGCCTTCCCGCTGCTGTGCTCGAAACACGGACGCATTATAGGCAAGGCGTAATGGCAAATCTTCTGATAGAAGCTTAGATGCCGCTACTCTTGCTATTGGCGCGGTCATATCTGGGCGAAGAACTAGTGTGTGTCCTTGCTGATCCAATAATTTAAAAAGCTGCTGGTCTAAAATAGCGGATGCTGTGCCGACTGTTTCATAGTACTCTAATGTCGGAGTTTCAATAAATTGATAACCCCATTTTTTAATTTCTGTATCTATTTTTTGTTTTACTTTATATTTTCTTTCGTAAATCGCTGGTAATGTATCTCTCATGCCTAATGGCTTTTCAAACATAAATAAGCTACTCATCATTACACCTCGTGTTTTAAAATTCCGAATGCTTTAGTTCGCTAATATACTACCAAATTAAAGAGTTGTTTTTAGTGTACTCTTCGTCTGATTCGAGGTCAAGAGAAAAGTTTCATTTATTAGATCTTTCTAAAAAATCCAAGACTAATAAATTCCATTTATTGTTATATCCCTCTTTATTTTTTATTAATTCTGACATTTTAAAAAAGACCTATCTTTTCATTACTCCTAGAAACTTATTCTTGAAATAATGGACAGATAGGTATTTCTATTTATTCATCTAAAACATAGGAAGGCTCATTTCGTTTGCGTTCTTCCATTTGTTCTGCGGTATAAATGATTTGCATCGGATTTCCCCCAACAAAGCTTCCTGCCGGGACGTCCTTATGTACTAATGTACCTGCAGATACAATCGCACGGTCACCAATTGTCACACCCGGGAGAATAGTGGAATTGGCGCCAATCATGACTTCATCGCCAATTTCAACCTCTCCTAGCCTATATTCCTCTATTAAATATTCATGGGCAAGAATAGTGGTATTGTAGCCTATGACACTATTCTTGCCGACCTTAATTTTTTCTGGAAACATAATATCAAGCATTACCATTAAAGCAAAGGAGGTTTGTTCTCCCACCCGCATTTTTAATAGCTTTCGGTACATCCAATTTTTCACTTTCAAAAAAGGCATATATCTTGCTGTCTGAATAACAATAAAATTTTTAATTACTTTCAAAAACGGAACTGTTTTATAAACATGCCATAAGGAATTTGATCCACTAACCGGATATCTCGTCGTTTTTCTCATGTTTGTTGTACTTCAGGAATAGAAAGGATGTCTTTCATATTCTCAAAAATATAATCAGGATTATATGCCTGCAAAAATTCTTTCCCCTTTAGCGTCCAAGCAACACCCGCTGTTAAAGTACCTGCATTTTTCCCAGACAAAATATCGTGTTTATTATCTCCAACCATAATCGCTTCGCTAGGGGAAGCCTTTAATTTTTCAAGAGCAAGAAGAACCGGCTCGGGATCTGGTTTAGCTTTTGTTACATGATCTAAAGCAACCACTACATCAAAAAATTCATCTAGCTTCGTCAATTTCAAGCCCATTTCCACTACATCGGAAAGTTTCGTTGATACAATTGCCAGCTTAAAGCCTCTTTGCTTTAATTCTTTCATAGCATCGTACACACCATCAAATATCGTAACAATCTTATCGTGATTCGCAATATTATAAGAGCGGTACATTGCCATCATTTCTGGAGCACGCATTTTATCAATCGACTCAAATGTTTCCAATAATGGTGGTCCCATAAAAGGAATGACATCAACTCGTTTATATTTTCCTGGGTAATAATGATTTAATGTATGTAAGTAGGAGGAAATAATTAATTCATTTGTATTTATTAGCGTTCCATCCAAATCAAATAATGCTGTATTAATCTTTCCAGTCAACCTAAACATTCCTTTCCATGATTAACCATTTGTATCTAAATAACGTTCACTCGCAATACCCGTTTTCCGTCTATAAGCGATACAGATAATAGAAATGACAATTAACGCTAAAGAAATTAATTGAGCCATCCGTAAGTCACCTATCATAAGGCTGTCTGTTCTCATTCCTTCGATAAAGAATCTTCCAATCGAATACCAAATAACATAAGATAAAAAGATTTCTCCTCTACGTAAGTTCACTTTCCGTAAAACTAGTAAAATCACGAATCCAACAATATTCCATAATGATTCATATAAAAAAGTAGGATGATAGTAAGTGCCGTTAATATACATTTGATCGATAATAAAATTCGGCAAATGTAAGCCTTCTAAAAAGGAACGTGTAACTTCTTCGCCATGTGCCTCTTGATTCATAAAGTTGCCCCAACGGCCAATAGCTTGTCCCAGAATTAGACTAGGTGCAGCGATGTCTGCCATTTTCCAGAAGGAAATATCCTTTTTCTTTGTAAAAATATAAGTAGTTACGATTGCACCAATTAAAGCTCCATGAATGGCAATTCCACCATTCCAAATTTTCGGTATATCCCCTAGATGATCTTTATAGTAGCTCCATTCAAAAATGACATAGTAAATTCGCGCACATATAATGGAAATCGGGATTGCCCATAACATTAAATCAGGGAAGTCATCCTTTCCAAGTCCTCTTCTATTTCCTTCTCGCATTGCAATAATAAGAGCAAGAATCAATCCAGAGCCAATGATAAGTCCGTACCATCTAACATCAATCGGCCCTAACGAAAAAGCAATTGGATCAATTGGTTGTATATCTTCCATTCGATTTCCTCCTATTTCCCATGTTTTTACTATTTACTTCTAGCTATTTATTTTCGTTCGTCAGATATAACATTGTTTAATTTATTCGTGAATTGTTCGGCTGCATTAACACCCATTCTTTTTAAACGGAAATTCATTGCTGCGACCTCAATAATTACCGCTAAATTTCGCCCAGGGCGAACTGGAATTGTCAGCTTTGTTACTTCTGTATCAATTATTTTCATTTTTTCTTCATCTAAACCTAAACGGTCATATTGCTTGTTCTGCTCCCATAATTCCAGAGACATAACTAAAGATATCTTTTTGTGGGTACGTACAGCCCCAGCTCCAAAAAGCGTCATGACATTAATGATACCTAATCCACGGATTTCCAATAGATGTTCAATTAACTCTGGTGAACTACCAACAATTAAATTCTCATCTTCTTGGCGTATCTCCACACAATCATCAGCAACTAATCGATGCCCGCGCTTTACAAGCTCAAGGGCTGTTTCACTTTTACCAACACCACTTTTACCAGTAATTAAAACGCCCACACCATAAATATCAACAAGTACCCCGTGAACTGCTGTCGTTGGTGCTAATTTTCTTTCTAAGAAGTTTGTAAGACGACTGGAAAAAAGCGATGTTTTATGCTTGGATCGTAGTACAGGTACAGCTAATTCTTCTGATGCCTCTATTAATTGAGGAGGCACCTCCATATTTCGTGTAATGATAATTCCAGGCGTTGTATCACTACATAATTTAGTTAAGCGATTTGCTCTATCTTCCTCACTTAACCGTTCGGCAAAGGTCAGTTCTGTCTTCCCTAACAACTGAACACGTTCTGCTGGATAATAATTAAAATAGCCGGCCATCTCGAGACCTGGTCTTGATATATCACTAACTGTAATTGGTCGATTAATTCCCTCTTCTCCACTTACAATTTCTAAATCAAACTCTTCGATAACATCTTTTATTAGTACTTTCGCTGCCATGAAGCTCCTCCTTTAAAGGTCATTGCTGTTAAGTTTTTATAAACAGTATAGGGTGTTTAAGGTAGTTTTTTTTAGAATTCCATATTCACCTTATTTTAGCATTAAACTCTAAATATATGCTAGAATTCAGTCAAAATAATAAGAAAAGCTGCTAAGTAAAGCAATGGTCTTTTCTCCACTCCTTTACTCGGCAGCTTTTATCCTTTTCCTCGCAGAACTGTGTTTTGAACAATTATATTGCAAAGTGACAGCAGAATGCTAAAAAGTAAACACATACCAAAACTCGAAATTTCAAAACTATCTCCCATTAGCCTGTCTGTTAATGACAGCGTAATAGCGTTGATGACAAATAAAAATAGCCCAAGCGATAACACTGTTACAGGTAACGTCAATAAAATTAAAATTGGTTTGACAATAATATTTAGCAAGGATAAAATCACACTTGCCCCAATTGCCGCACCTATTCCCGATAAATAAAATTGTTCCTGAAATAAACCAGCTAATGCTACAAAGAAAATAGCATTAATCAGTATTCCGATTATCCATCTCATTCCAATTACTCCTTATTAAACACAGAAGAAGCTGATTAATTTAAGATACAGAAGAAGACAACTTTTTATTTCTTGTCTTCTCCAACGTGCAGTCCATGTATCTTATCCAATTCTTCTATTAAAATTAATTGCTTTTATCAATTTTCTTCACTTTAATCGATCCTGTTTTAGTATTAGCTTCAATTTTTGTATGATGCTCACTTGATTGGATTGATTTAAATTGTAACGTTTTTTGCAGAACTTCATTTTTTTCTTCTATTATTTGTATTCCCTCTAATTCTACATTGAATCCACCAAAATTCGTTTTTAATTCACCACTAACCGCTAAAGATTCTGGTAAACTTACTTCAATGCTTCCTGTTGTTCCTTGAAGTTCAAGGATGTCACAGGCTTCTGAATGATTCACACAAGAAATACTGCCGTTGAAGGCTTGTAAATCAACTTTATTAAAATAACCATCAACCGTAATAGAGCCATTTATTGTTTCTGCATCCAGCTTTTCCATCTTTCCTTTTTCAACTTTAATACTGCCGTTTGCAGCGTCTGCCTCCACTTTTTTATTTTCACCAGCTTTTAGCGTTATTTTACCATTTGCTGTTTTAGCATACAATTTTTCCGCTTTAACATCAAAAGTAGTAATTGGTCCATTAAATAAACGGATAATGGCCGATTCATATGAAATTTGTGGAATATAAACCTGTGTTTTCACTTTCATCCACTTATGGTTCGTTTTCAATACTAAGCGCTCCTCATCTACGATTACATCTACTTCCTTGAGAAATACCTTTTTTGCTTCCTCTAAAGAATTCACTCGATAGACCTTAGCTTTACACTCAATACTTACTTCCTCTTGATCCCATGGAATCAGCTCCACTTCCCCATTGGGAATATCGATATCCACCTTTTTTGGGGCAATATTATGGTATTGAAAAATGTGAGAAACTTCTTCAAAATGACCAAAGTTTAAATCAAGGTCTACTTCCTTCACCTTTTTTATGGTTGTATCAACTATGTCAAAAAGCTTATCTTTCGCTGCTTGAAAATTAAATCCATAATTTGAAGATGTTTCTTTCTTCTTTTCATGAAACTTTGTTTCCTTTTGAAAATCTTCTAAAATTATCTTTTCTTCTTCATTTAAAGACTTCTTCTCATTCACTTCATCAACCTTTTCCATTAGCTTTAACGCTTCATCTACAGTTAATTTTCCACTTTCCACTAATTCTAAAATTCGCTTTTTCTCGTCTGCCACTGTAAATCCTCCTCAAAATAACGATTTTATTCTTTTTAGTACTTTTCACATAAATAAGACGTTAAAACACTGCTTATTTTCATTTGCTAATGTAAAGACTATTTTGTTAAAGGAAAAAACACTTCCAAAGCCGCTCAGTGGTTGAAATTACTAATCAACAGTACGGACTCCTATATGTTAATACGGAATCACCCCTGCAAAAGTTTCAATCTGAATACTTTCTGACCTTTTTATTTTATGTAGCGATTTTCTAATTCAGAAGAACTTCTGCGTAAGTAAGAAAAAAAGAGACGAGGCTTAGCAGATAGCCGAATTGAATAATTAATTCAGCTTTTCTACTTTCCTCGTCTCTTGATTTAAGTTGTAGCGATCTTTTCAGCTTCTATGATACTATCCTTCATTCTTTGCCGTTCTCTCTCTAGGATTGGCTTTAAATATTTCCCTGTATAAGACCCTTTTAGATTGGCAATATCCTCAGGAGTCCCTGTTCCTAATATTGTGCCACCTTTATCTCCGCCTTCTGGTCCTAAGTCGATAATATAATCTGCTGTCTTAATGACATCGAGATTATGTTCAATAACTAGTACTGTATCTCCATTTTCGACTAGTCGCTGAAGAACAATCAATAGTCTTGAAATATCATCAACATGTAAGCCTGTTGTCGGCTCATCCAAAATATAAAAGGACTTACCCGTAGATCGGCGGTGTAGTTCTGATGCTAGTTTTACCCTTTGTGCCTCTCCGCCTGATAAAGTAGTCGCTGGTTGTCCGAGTTTAATATATCCTAAACCAACGTCCACAATTGTTTGCAATTTACGATGAATTTTCGGTATATTTTCAAAAAAGGATACGCCATCTTCTACTGTCATTTCCAATACATCGGAAATATTTTTCCCTTTATATTTCACTTCTAATGTTTCCCTATTGTATCGTTTGCCATGACAAACTTCACAAGGAACATAAACGTCTGGAAGGAAATGCATTTCAATTTTTATGATTCCGTCTCCACGGCAGGCTTCGCATCTTCCACCTTTGACATTAAAACTAAAGCGTCCTTTTTTATAACCGCGTACCTTTGCTTCATTGGTTGTCGCAAAAACATCACGTATATCATCAAACACTCCAGTATAGGTTGCCGGATTCGATCTTGGTGTTCGGCCAATTGGAGATTGGTCAATATCAATGACTTTTTCCAATTGTTCAATTCCCTTAATTTCCTTATGGGCACCTGGCTTTGCCTTCGCGCGATTTAGCTTTTGAGCCAAGCCTTTATGAAGAATTTCATTAATTAAAGTACTTTTTCCTGAACCAGAAACCCCTGTCACAGCAATAAACATTCCGAGCGGTATTTTTACATTTACATTCTTTAAATTATTTTCTTTTGCCCCGGTAATTTCAATAAATCTGCCATCACTTTGTTTTCTCTCTAATGGAAGTGGAATGAATTTCTTTCCAGATAAGTACTGACCAGTTATCGATTGCGGATCATTCATTACTTCTTTTGGTGTTCCAACAGAAATAATTTCGCCACCATGGACACCCGCACCTGGTCCTACATCTATTAAATAGTCAGCAGCCATCATAGTGTCTTCATCATGTTCTACAACAATCAATGTATTCCCTATGTCACGCATCTGTCTTAGTGTATCGATTAATTTATCATTATCTCTTTGGTGAAGCCCAATAGAAGGCTCATCCAAAATATAAAGTACACCCGTAAGCCTTGAACCAATTTGTGTTGCTAAACGTATTCTTTGTGCTTCTCCACCAGATAAAGTTCCTGCAGCTCTACTTAGTGTTAGATAATCTAATCCAACATTGATCAAAAATCCAACTCTTTCTTTTATTTCTCGAAGAATTAAGTTAGCAATTTGTTTTTCTTTATCTGTTAAATCAACCTTCTCCATAAATTCATAGCATTCCACCACTGATTTTTCAGTTATTTTACCGATATGCTGTCCGTTAATTAAAACAGCCAAAGCCTCTTTCTTTAGGCGATATCCTTTACATGTGCGACAAGGCTGTTCCGCCATGTATTTTTGCATTTGCTCACGGATGTAGTCAGAACTAGTTTCTTTATATCTTCTTTCCACGTTTTTAATAACGCCTTCAAATTGGATATCATTTTCTCTCACTTGGCCAAAGTCATTTTCATAACGGAAATGGATATATTCCTTTCCAGATCCATAAAGGATTTTATCCATTAGATTCTTCGGAATGTTCTTTACAGGTATATTCATGTCAATCCCATAATGATTACATACACTTTCAAGAAGCTGCGGATAGTATTGAGAACTAATAGATTCCCATGGAGCTATCGCATTTTCCTTTAAAGTTAAATTCCAATCAGGAATAACTAAATCTACGTCTACAACTAGTTTATTTCCGAGGCCATCACAATCTGGACAAGCTCCAAATGGACTATTAAAAGAAAATAACCTTGGTTCTAATTCACTAATAGAGAAACCGCAAATTGGACAAGCGTGATGTTCACTAAACAGTAATTCCTCTTGTCCCATCACATCAATAATGACTTTTCCATTCCCAAATTGTAAGGCTGATTCCAATGAATCTGCCAGACGAGCAGTTATTCCCTCTTTGACAACAAGTCGATCGATAACTACTTCAATATTATGTTTCTTATTTTTCTCTAGAGAAATATCATCACCAATTTCAAACATTTCTCCATCGATGCGCAAACGAACGTACCCTTGTTTTTTTACATCTTCAAGTACTTTCACATGTGTACCCTTGCGCCCTGATACAACTGGCGCAAGTACTTGCAGTCTAGTTCTCTCAGGATATTCGAGAATACGGTCTACCATCTGTTCTATTGTCTGAGAAGAAATTTCAATACCATGCTCTGGACAAGTTGGTCTTCCTACCCTCGCAAATAATAATCTCAAATAATCATAAATTTCGGTTACAGTCCCCACAGTGGAGCGGGGATTTCGACTTGTCGTTTTCTGATCAATGGAAATAGCGGGAGATAAGCCTTCTATTGAATCAACATCAGGCTTATCCATTTGTCCTAAAAACTGCCGCGCATAGGCGGATAAAGATTCTACATATCTTCTTTGTCCTTCTGCATAAATCGTATCAAAAGCAAGAGAAGACTTTCCTGAACCAGATAAACCAGTTATCACTACTAATTGATCTCTCGGTATTGTTATATCAATATTTTTTAAATTATTTGCACGTGCACCTTTTACAATAAGTTTATCTTTTGCCATTGTTCTCTCACCCCTCAGCCTTTAATTCAAGCAATAAATCGCGAAGTTCTGCAGCTCTTTCGAAGTTTAATGCTTTTGCTGCTTCTTTCATTTCATTCTCCATTTGTGCAATCATTGCTTCTTTTTCTTTTTTCGTTAATTTATCAAGTTTTGTAGTTGTTCCATACTCTTCAGGCTCCTCTGCTGCTTGCGTAGCACGGATTGTGTCTCTAATTCCTTTTTGAATAGTTTGCGGGGTAATTCCATGTTCTTCATTATATTTTTCTTGAATTTCTCTACGTCTTTTCGTTTCACTGATGGCGACTTCCATTGAATGGGTTATCTTATCAGCGTACATGATGACTTGACCATTAGAATTTCTCGCTGCACGTCCGATTGTTTGAATAAGGGACCGCTCTGAACGAAGGAATCCTTCTTTATCTGCATCCAAAATCGTAACGAGTGAGACTTCAGGAATATCCAAACCTTCTCGCAATAGGTTAATTCCTACCAATACATCGTATTTCCCAAGACGTAACTCTCGAATAATTTCAATCCGTTCTAATGTTTTTACTTCGGAATGTAGATACTGTACTTTTATCCCTATTTCTTTCAGATAATCTGTTAAATCCTCTGACATTTTTTTCGTTAGTGTTGTTACCAATACCCGTTCATTTCGTTTAATTCTCTCATGGATTTCCGCTATTAAATCATCAATCTGTCCTTCAATTGGACGAACATCAATGGTTGGATCAAGCAATCCAGTTGGACGGATTATTTGTTCAATCATAACAGGAGTATGTTCGATTTCATATGGTCCTGGTGTTGCAGAAACACAAATCATTTGATTAATATGCTTCTCAAATTCTCCAAACGTTAACGGGCGGTTATCAAGTGCTGACGGCAGGCGAAAACCATGCTCTACTAATACGTTTTTCCGCGCTTGGTCACCATTATACATTCCTCTAATTTGCGGCAATGTAACATGAGACTCGTCAATCACAAGTAAGAAATCTTTTGGAAAATAATCCAGCAATGTATAAGGAGTAGATCCAGGAGGTCTTAATGTTAAATGTCTTGAGTAATTTTCTATTCCTGAACAGAATCCCATTTCTCGCATCATTTCTAAATCATAGCGGGAGCGTTGTTCTAGACGCTGAGCCTCTAATAATTTATTATCTGCTCTTAATTGCTCTAATCGTTCTTCTAATTCTTTTTCAATGTTTTCAATTGCTATTTTCATTTTCTCTTCTCTTGTTACGAAGTGAGACGCCGGAAAAATAGCAATATGATTTCGTTCTCCTAATATTTCACCAGTTAATGCATCCACTTCCCGAATCCGATCAATTTCATCTCCAAAAAATTCGACTCTAATACAATGTTCATCTCGGGACGCTGGGAAAATTTCGACTACATCACCACGGACACGAAAAGTTCCCCGTTTAAAATCAATATCATTTCGATCGTATTGAATATCCACTAATTTACGAAGCAATTGATTTCTTTCCAATTCCATACCGGTTCTTAATGATACAACCATTTCTCGATATTCTTCTGGAGAACCTAATCCATATATACAAGATACACTGGCAATAATTATTACGTCATCTCTTTCAAATAAAGAAGATGTTGCTGAGTGACGGAGCTTATCAATTTCATCATTGATGCTTGCATCCTTTTCAATAAACGTATCCGTTTGCGGGACATAAGCCTCTGGTTGGTAATAATCATAGTAGCTAACAAAATATTCTACTGCATTATTAGGAAAAAATTCTTTAAACTCACTATATAATTGACCTGCTAAGGTTTTATTGTGAGCAATAATTAAAGTTGGCTTTTTAACTTCTTTAATCACATTGCTTATGGTGAACGTTTTACCCGTCCCAGTTGCCCCCAGCAAGGTTTGAATCTTCTCTCCTGCTTGTATACCTGAGACTAATTTTTTGATTGCTTCTGGCTGATCTCCTTGAGGAGTATACTTTGAAACTAATTCAAAATCATGACTCACTAAACCATCCTCCGATCTATATAAGCACGCCTGCTTATTCATCCATTCCTTTGCTGCTTTATGTTAATACTCCATTATATTTAGAAGTTATTTTCGTAACTCTGTTGTTTTAAGGATTTAAATTCTTCACAAAAAGCGTCATATTAAGGAAAACAACAAAAATGGAAAAGGCGATTTTTACCATTTCTTTTTTATAATTCCTACCTATGTAATCAATATAACATCATTCTACCACAAACCTTCCATTTCAAACCACAAAAAAGAGAACAAACATTCGATTTATTTTTGAATATAATTTAGAATTAAGACAAAAAACATTTCCCTATAAAAAAATGACTACACGAATACCTATCCTCTTTATCGACGGAAAATCGTTTAGTCATTCTTCTTCTCTATTCTTTTTTATATTTCTTCTATTAAGTATCCTTACTTGCTAATCTCTCTTTCCAATTTCTACTGATCATATAACCAATAGTCATAGAAAAAGCATCAACAACAATTAATAAAAATGTATCAGTATATCCTCTATAAACCGAAGCAGCTATTAAAGCTACGGTTAAGACTAAACCAATAATTGGATAATAGGTTGCTTTTGAAAAAAGGATTACCAATAGGCACGGGAAAAATAGTGCAGCTAGATATTTCCCCATCTATATACACCTCTATTTAACAAATTTCACTTCATTGACCGTTAATCCAAATTTTCCTAGCGCACTTGCTAAATTATTAAATATTGGTATCTGGCTAAAATCTACACCTAGTTGAATAGCTGTTTGTGCCACCTCTGGTCTTAATCCTGAAAGATAACCTTTGACACCAATTAATCGCAAAGCATGAATCACTTGGAAAATTTGATGCGCAACCATTGTATCAATTAGGGGCACACCCGATAAATCAATAAATAAGTGATTAAATCGTTTCTCGTTACATTCCTTTAGTGTATTCTCCATAATTAATTGCGCTCTCTTTGTATCAATATCTCCGATTAATGGAAGAACACCAATTCCCTCCGTAATCGGGATAACTGGGCTGCTTAATTCATATATAGTTTCTTGCTGTGCCATCAATTGCTGAAATTTATATTTATCATAAGAATCAATAAAAATATTTACAAATAAATCAAATGCATAATGAATTAATCGTATCCATTCAAAGAGTGTAGGAATTGTTAAATGAGCAGTAGTCTCCGCAGAAAACTTCTCTACATATGATAAAAGAATCCCTTTAACCGTGTTAAGCTGTTCAATAGATTCTAAAATCGGAACTAAGTCTTTCGCCCGCTTTTCTGCAACTTTAATAGCCCATTCAGAAATATTTGCTGAATACACTTCTTCTTCCTCAATAAAAACCTTTATTACATTTTCTAAAAGAGTTTGATGTGCGGTAATTAGTTCTTCCATATTCTCTGCTGATTTATGGACTGAATAAAAGGATGAAATACTATTTTCTATCTTGCTTAGCCACTCTTTACGCATATCAACAAGATGGTCATTTAAATAAGTATATAAACTTTGCATACAAGGTTCCAACTAATTCTCCTCCTAATTCAAGAAACAAGGCTTCATTAGGTTTCTATATGGCTATTTCTCACAATACAATAACAGTAGCATCCACAACTGTCTATTGTTGATATTCTACTTGTTTTCTTAAAAATCGTTCTAGTGTTTATCGATAAATATATACTATTATATAGTTCTCCTCATAGTGAAACAAGCAAGAAGTCTTTTTTCTAGAAGTAGAATCCTTATGTATTTTTTAACAAGCTTGTTGCAATCACTTGAAAGATTGGTTTCACAGAAGATGCTCTTTTCTTAGCATGCTCTAGCAATACAATAATATCATCTACTTCTTCATGACTTAACTCTTCCACAATCCAATCTTCCAAATCCTGATTCTTAATGACTATCGTACGATTTGGTATATCAATCGTACGATACTTCCTCAATTCATTATGAATGAAATTAATATGATGTTGATATTTCTTTTGCTTATGTAAAGAAAATGTATTTTTATTCAATCGATTCTTCTTCATCCTTATGCTCCTCTCTATATGTATCTATGCATCTTCTTCTATTCTATTTTTGTTAAATATATAGCTATTATAATAGGAAAAATATTCAGAAGGCCTTAATCCCTAGTAAATTCTACTAAAATAGGCAATAAGAAGTGTGATAACTAGTCAGAAAGTCTGTTTTATCTACGATAGAGCTAAGGTAATATTTACTAATAAGGGGATGCGAAGCAGCAATATATAGCCATTACGTAAAGGAGACAAATAATATGGGAAAAGGAACTATGAATATTGTTGGGTATCGTATAAAAAGGGATGTTTATTCAAACTCTATTGAAGGCTTATTTCTACTAAAAAAGAACTCCATCTTAACGAAGAAGCATATTGACTTACTTACAAAGCATCAGGTTAATCCATTTGATGTAATTGAACCTACAGATGAAACCTCTGCCTCCTCCGATAATAAGGAATTTACTAATTTGCTAGATGAGGTAAAAGAAACTTTCCATCGCATCATCAAACAAGATAACAGCACGGTGGAGAAACTTCTGCATGATTTTAAAAACACTATTAATTCTTCTCTTCAAGAATTAGCGATTTTAGAAATGCTTCATAAAGAAGTCTCACCAGATGATTATATTTACCAGCATAGTATTAATGTTGGAATCCTTTCTGCCATTATTGGGAAAATTTTAGGATTACCTAAAAAGCAATGCCATCTGCTTAGTCAAATGGGATTATTTCATGATATCGGCATGTTAAAATTGGATCCATCCATTTTAAAAGTATCTGCTCGTTTAACACAAACAGAATATAAAGAAATGCAAAAACACACGATCTATGGAAAAGGCATCTTATTTCAAGTTCCGCAATTGGATATATTAATATCGCGAACTGCTCTGTTACATCATGAAAAAATAAATGGCAAAGGCTATCCCTCTCAGCGTACAGAAAAGGATATTCCCTTCTTGATCCAAATCGTTTCCGTTGCAGACATATTTAATAGCATGTGTACTTCTAATACGTATAAAGACAAGAAAACCTACATTGAAGCTATCGATGAATTAATAAATGAATCCTATGGAAATGCTTTAAATCCTGCTATTGTTATTCCATTTACCAATTTCATTATGAGAAAGCAGCTCTTTAAAAAAGTCATACTATCTAATAATGAAACGGCAGAAATTATCTTTATTCATCAAAATGAACCTCATTTACCATTGATTCGGCTAAAGGATTCCTATATTGATTTACGCAGGACTTCCTCTTTGAAGATTACTGGATTAGCAAATTGAATAAAAAAAATGGTCAAATCACAAAGATTTGACCATTTTTTTTATTATTCAGGGATTTTTCAAACCCCTTTATAGGCTTTACGATAAATATCTGCCAACTCTGTAACTAATGGTAATTTAGGGTTAGCTGTTGTACATTGATCCTCAAAAGCCCGGTCCGCTAAATAATCCACTTTTGCTTCAAATTCTTTTGCATCTACGCCTTGGGCAGCAATACTCATAGGAATATTCAGTTCTTTCCCTAGTCTAATTACTGCCTTCACAAAGTTGTCTACACCTTGTTCAACTGTATTTGCTGGCAATCCAAGAATTCTGGCAAGCTCTGCATAACGTTCATCTGCTTTAAAGTATTCATATTTAGGGAATGACATGAATTTTTTTGGTTTCTCTGCATTATATCTGATAACATGTGGCAATAAAATTGCATTGGAACGACCATGTGCGATATGGAATTCGGCTCCTAATTTATGTGCCAAGCTATGGTTAATTCCTAAGAACGCATTTGCAAACGCCATACCAGCAATCGTAGAAGCATTATGCACTTTTTCACGTGCTTCTTCATCATTTCCATTGCGATATGCTCTTGGTAAATATTCAAAGATCAATTGAACAGCTTTAACTGCTAATGCATCTGTATAGTCATTTGCCATATTTGATACATATGCCTCCACAGCATGTGTTAGTACGTCCATACCTGTATCTGCTGTAACGGATGGTGGAACTGTCATCACAAATTGTGGATCAATGATTGCTACATCTGGTGTTAGCTCATAATCTGCTAAAGGATATTTAATATTTTGCTCTTTATCTGTAATAACCGCAAAGGATGTTACTTCAGAACCAGTACCAGAAGTAGTTGGAATTGCCACAAATTTAGCTTTTCCTCCCAACGCTGGATATTTATATACTCTTTTACGAATATCTAAGAACTTTTGCTTTAAGCCGAAGAACTCTTCATCTGGATGTTCGTAGAATAACCACATTCCTTTTGCTGCATCCATTGGAGATCCCCCACCAAGAGCGATAATACAATCTGGCTGGAATTTAGCCATCATTTCTGTTCCTCTAACAACTGTTTCAATAGATGGATCTGGCTCTACATCGGAAAATACTTCTACTTGCACTAGATTTGAACGTTTTCTTAAGTTATAAAGTAATTTATCTACATATCCAAATTTGACCATATATGGATCAGTTACGATAAACACCCTAGAAATGTCCTTCATTTTTTGTAAATACTGTACAGAGTTTTTCTCAAAATAGATTTTTGATGGAACTTTAAACCATTGCATATTTACATTCCTTTTTGCTAGTTTTTTTACATTCAATAAATGAATGTCTGTTACGTTAGTAGATACAGAGTTTTTACCATAAGATCCACAACCAAGTGTTAAAGATGGCATGAAGGCATTGTAGATATCACCGATCGCACCCTGAGAAGATGGTGCGTTGTTAATAATGCGGCATGCTTTCATTCTTAGCGCAAAGCTTTCGATTACTTTTGGATCTTCAGAGTGAATAACTGCTGAGTGTCCTAAACCGCCAAATTCTAGCATTTCTTCTGCACGTTTGATTCCTTCTTCTGTTGATTCTACTTTATAGCATGCAAGGACTGGACTTAATTTTTCTCTTGATAGCGGGTAATTCGGTCCCACACCCTCTAATTCTGCAAGAAGTATTTTAGTATCTTCCGGAACTTTTACTCCTGCCAATCCTGCGATATAATGAGCAGATTTACCAACGATATCAGGATTTACAGCACATGTGTTTTCATTAATTACTAGTTTTTCTACTTTAGCTAATTCCTCTTTATTTAAGAAGTAACAGCTATTACGAACTAATAGATTTTTCACTTCTTCATAGATTTCTTTATCAATGATTACTGCTTGTTCAGAGGCACAAATCATTCCATTATCGAATGTTTTAGAAAGAATTAAATCAGTGACTGCTCTTTTAACTTTTGCTGTTTTTTCAATATAACAAGGTACATTACCAGCTCCAACTCCCAGTGCTGGTTTGCCACAGCTGTATGCAGATTTAACCATACCTGGTCCACCAGTTGCAAGAATCAGCGCAATATCGTTATGGTTCATTAGTGCTTTTGTTGTTTCAATCGAAGGCTTTTCAACCCATTGAATACAGTTCTCTGGTGCTCCTGCTTTTACAGCTGCATCCCTTAAGATTCGAGCCGCTTCACTGCTGCATTTTTGTGCAGAAGGATGGAAAGCAAAAATAATTGGATTGCGTGTTTTAATAGCAATAATAGCTTTAAACATTGTAGTAGATGTAGGATTTGTAACAGGTGTTACTCCTGCAATCACTCCAACTGGATCAGCGATTTCGACAATTCCTGTTTGTTGGTCTTCATTTATTACCCCAACTGTACGATCATATTTAATATTGTGGTATATATATTCAGTAGAGAATATATTCTTTGTTATTTTATCTTCATAAATACCTCTTCCGGTTTCTTCTACTGCTAGTTTAGCTAAATACATATGCTTATCTAAGCCAGCAAGAGCCATTGCTTTTACAATTTCATCTACTTGCTCTTGATTTAAGGACATAAACTCCTTTAGTGCTTTTTTTCCTTTCGCTGCCATTTCATCAATAACTGCTTGCACATCAACTTGTTCGTTTTTCCCTTTTACTTCTTTTTCAACAACTGACATTGTAGATCCCTCCAATTATAGAGAATGATAATTATGTGAATGTTTTCACATATAACTTTAAAGAAAAAACCACTTTTCAAAAGCAGTCTATTTGTGATTATTTTCACAAATTCTTCTTTAAAGAAAAACTACTAATATAGTAGTTTAATTTTCCTACCAACTTACAGTTCTTGTTGCTTTTTTGCAAATTCTCGTTAGTTTTTCTTTACATGCTTATCATATAACGACTCGCAAAAACCTTCAAGCCTATTTAAATAAAATTGTTCATGTTTTCACAAACTTGTTCACATTTTATTCAAATTTGAAATATCCCTTTATTTTTTCTATAATATTAAATGTGATAAATTCAACAATGAAAGGGTTTACAATGTGAATAAAAAAATAGTTAAGTCAAATACCAATCATGATACCTATCATTTCATTATCCATGTTTCCTATCAGTTATTTATGGAATTAGGATATCGGAAGGTTAGTACAAGGATGATTGCAGAACATTGTGGAATTACACAGCCAGCTTTATATCATCATTTTAAAAATAAACAAGATATTTATAAAGAAGTAATTAATACATCTATAAAGCAAACAGAACATGCTCTCTTAAACATTACGAAAGAATTTGAGAATCTTGAAGAATGTCTCTATCAAATTGCTATTTACTTTTTAGAAAATTATCAAGAGGATTTAATGCAAATGTTTCATGACTTACAGCATGAAATGCCGTCTGATGTCCAAACACATTTAAGAATTCGCTGGCAGGAAGGATTTTTGAATCCCATTATACATGTATTTGATCAAGAGGAAAAAAACAATGCAAATATTTCCTACAATAAAATAGACACTAATAGCAAAGAAATTGCCTTGATGTTTCTTCAATATATTCAAACAGCAATGCAGCCTTCTTATATGAAAGAACTATCTTCTAATCAACAAAAAAAAGAAATCCAGCGAAAGGCAAAGTTAATTGTTCATTTATTTTTGTTCGGCCTAGTAGATAGGTAATGATTTTGTAAAAAACACTTCATTTCTTTCTGTATTAATTATATACTCAACTTATCAATCGATAAGTTTTTTTACATCTTACTTATCGATTGATAAGTTACGTCTTTAAGGAGTGGAAAAATGAAACATTATATTCAGCGATATTTTACTGCAGTAACCAGTAAAAAGGGAAAGTGGATTACTTTAATTGCCTGGCTTCTCCTTGTCGGAATAGTAAGCATGTTTTTACCTCAGGCTAGCTCACAGAAAAATGATTTAGCTAGAAATATTCCCACTACTGCTTTATCACAGCAGGCAGAGGAAAAAATGAAAGAAGAATTTCCCAATGAACAAGGAACGCCGGCATTAATTGCTTGGTATCGATCAACAGGATTATCTAATCAAGATTTACAACAAATCCAAGAGCTTACCAAACAACTAACAGAGAAGCCGCTAATCCATCAAGAAATGATTATTCCCTATCATCAACTACCGATAGAGGCAGTAAAGCGACAAATTTCTGAAGATGGAACAACATTCGTTCTCCCGCTTTTATTTGAAAATAATTTAGCAACAAGTGAACTCAAGACAGGTGTTCAGGAATTAGAAAAAGCTGCTAGTAACTTATGGGGAGAAAATCCTTTTAACACCTCTATAAAAGATGAAACAAAATTACATGCAAGAACAACCGGTCCAGTAGGTATCTCTATTGATGCGACAGAGCTGTTTAGCCAAGGTGACTTATCATTACTCATTGGCACAGTTATGATAGTTTTAATTTGTTTGCTTGTCATTTATCGTTCTCCAGTATTAGCGTTAATCCCGCTAATCGGAGTTGGAATCGCTTATGGAGTTATCAGTCCTTTACTTGGCTTCTTAGGTGAGTTAGGGTGGATTGAATTTGATTCTCAAAGCATTGCTATTATGACCGTATTGCTTTTTGGAGCCGGTACAGACTATTGTTTATTCATTATCAGTAGATATCGTACGTTACTAACCCAAGAATCAGTAAAGGAAATTGCGATGCAAAAAGCCTTAAAACGTTCTGGCGGAGCCGTGGCGATGAGTGGTTTAACAGTATTTTTCTCCCTCATTGCATTATTATTAGCTCAATATGGGGCAGTTCACCGATTTGCCATTCCATTTAGCTTATCTATACTCATAATGATGATTGCTAGTTTAAGTATTGTCCCTGCCATTTTAGCTATTATCGGGAGACTATCTTTTTATCCATTCGTTCCTAGAACAGAAGAATTATTAGCAAAAAAGGGCATGAAAAAAACAGCGAAAAAAAGAAAATCACTTGGAAACGCGATTGGTACAGTAGTAACAAAACATCCATGGAAAGTGACGATTCTCACGACAATATTACTTGGAATTTTTGCTCTTTTTTCTCTTAAAACAGAGTATACGTATGACTTATTATCCTCATTTCCGGATGATATGCCCTCAAGAGAAGGCTTTACTTTAATTGAAGATCATTTTAATGCAGGGGAACTTGCTCCCTTATCGGTTATTATTAACACCGAAGGAGAAGCTGTAAAAGTCGAGGAGTCATTGAAGCAATTAGATTTTATCGCAAAGGTTTCAGAGGGTGAAGCAGGGAAAAAGAATCCTGATTTAATCAAATATTCAGTGGAGCTTCAAACTAATCCTTATTCAAATGAAGCGATGGATAAACTACCAGCAATTCGGGAAACATTGGAAGAAGTGCTTCAGGAGAATGGTATCAAAAATGCGAACGATAATGTTTGGATTGCTGGAATTACTGCAGAGCAATACGATACAAGAGAATTAACAAATGATGATGCGCAAATGGTCATTCCTGTTATTTTAACCATGATTGCCATCCTTTTACTTATTTATTTACGCTCTATAACAGCAACCATCTATTTGATTGCAACCGTTCTGCTTTCCTATTTTAGCGCATTAGGATTGGGCTGGATTATCCTTCATTACGGATTCGGAGTGGAGGCAATTCAAGGATTAATTCCGCTATACTCTTTTGTATTCATTGTGGCATTAGGAGAAGATTATAATATCTTCATGATTTCAAGCATATGGAAGAAACGCAAAGAAAAGCCCCTCTTACAAGCGGTGAAAGAAGGTGTAGCAGAATCTGGCGGTGTTATTACTTCTGCTGGAGTCATTTTAGCTGCTACCTTTATGGTACTTACGACTTTACCAATGCAAGTACTTGTCCATTTTGGAACCATAACTGCAATCGGAATTGTGCTGGATACCTTTATTGTAAGACCATTTTTAGTGCCTGGAATAACTTCCCTATTAGGAAATGCTGCCTTTTGGCCAAGCAAGAAACTACATGTAAAAGAAAAAGAATAGATTATTTATTCCTCCAAGTCCTGTCTCACCAGAAAGCTTGGAGGATTTTCTTCTCTCCCTTCCATTTAGTCCTTCTTTTTTTAATTTATTTGATTTTCTTAAAACAAAATCCCCTTTCCATACGTCTATTCCTTGTAAAACTTAAGTTATTACGTATTTCTTCCATAAAGGAGCTCTTCTATGTTAAACAAAAATAAAAAAGAAACGGAGTTAATTACATTTATTATGGATCATAAGGAAAGCTTCTACCGATTTGCATACTCTTATGTACGGAATCAAGAAGATGCCTTGGATATTGTACAAGACTCTATTCATAAAGCGTTAAGAAAACAACATCAATTAAAAGATACTGCTATGATGAAAAGTTGGTTTTATCGTATTGTCGCTACAACGTCTCTTGATTTTTTGCGAAAAAAGAAACGGTGGTATGTGGCAGACGATGACAGTTTAGAAGTGCTTGCTTCAAGTTCTGTCGATACTTACAAAAATTTAGATTTAGAACAAGCAATGAATCAACTTCCACCATCTTATAAAACCATTGTGATTCTTCGTTTTTTTGAAGATTTAAAGCTCGAAGAAATCGCTTCTGTATTAGATGAAAATATAAATACAGTAAAAACAAAGCTTTATAAGGCACTAAAAATACTTCGTATAGAAATGAAATAGTGGAGGAATATAATGGATAGAAAATTAGAAAAGATGAAAAAGGATTATTTAAATATACCCATACCAAATGAATTGGAGAAACAGACACATAAATCGATTAAACGATATCGTACTTTGAGAAGTGTTTCAAAAAACGCTATCTTCTTAGCTGCTTCCATCCTTTTATTCATTACAACGGTTAATATAAGTCCGGCAGCAGCAAGCACCTTATCAGATATCCCTTTTTTAAACAAAGTCATTAAGGTCGTTACAATAACAGAGTGGAAAGAAACGAAAGAGAACAATCAGCTTGATATCAAAACACCTGAAGTAACTGGCTTAAAGAATAAAACTCTTTCACAGACATTAAACCAACAATACGTTCAAGAATCAAAAGAGCTTTATTCTAAATTTCAACAAGAAACAGCAAATGAGAATGGAAACTACTCGCTCGAAAGTGGCTATATCGTTAAAACAGATGATGATTTGTTATTATCGCTGGGTCGATATACGGTCGAAACAAAAGCATCTGCTGCAGAATCTATTCACTATGATACAATCGATAAACAAAACGAACTGTTAATTACATTACCAAGTTTATTTAAAGATGATTCTTACATTGATGCTATTAGTTCGTACATTTTACATGAAATGAACAAGCAAATGAAAGCAGACACCGGAAGCTATTTCATAAAAAATGATACCGATCCAGAAGGATTTGATAAAATCGATCCACACCAAAATTTCTATATAAACAAACAGCATAAATTGGTCATTTGCTTTAATGAATACGAAGTAGCACCTGGATATATGGGAACAGTTGAATTTCTCGTTCCATCCGAGGTAATAAAGGATTATTTAGTAAGTGATTTATATATAAGATAATTGGTTATCAATGATAAGTCAGAGGATAGGATTTATTCCTTCCCTCTGACTTTTCTTCTTTTATAATTGAAAAGTTTTCCTCTGGCAAACTGTTTTCTCTTCCTCATACTTTTGTTGATAGGTATAAAAACGTTGCTCTAGACCCACCCTATAGTGACTTGATATGATTAGTGAGGTAGTTAAGGAGGCATTTGCAATGGATAAAAAATATGCAGACTTAAAGCTCGGAGAACGAGCCGCGATATTAAGCATTATTAGCACAGATTCGCAAGCTTTAAAAGCAGATGGATGGAATAATTTCACCGATATTATTGCTTCTGTTGCCGTTTTAATTGGCTTGCGACTATCTCAAAAACCAGCTGATAAAGACCATCCTTATGGTCATTGGAAAGCGGAAACTGTTGCTTCGTTAATTGCTTCCTTTATTATGATGAGTGTTGGATTACAAGTATTATACCAAGCAATCTCTTCCTTCTTTACTCATTCTAGACAAGCACCTGATTTAGTGGCAGCATATACAGCTATCGCCTGTGGTGCTGTTATGTTCTTTGTCTATCGGATCAATTTACGATTAGGAAAAAAAATAAATAGCCAAGCTGTAAAAGCAGCAGCGAAAGATAATTTTTCTGATTCGATAGTTAGTTTTGGTACTGCTGTCGGCATTTTTGGAGCACAATTAAACTTGGAATTTTTAGATCCACTAGCGGCTTGTATCGTTGGCCTCTTAATTTGTAAAACAGCTTGGGGAATTTTCCGAGAAACCACTCATTATCTGACAGATGGTTTTGATGTTTTATTGATTGATAAATATAAAAAGACCATTTTGCATACAGATGGCGTTAAAGCTGTAAAAGAAATTAAAGCGAGAAACTATGGGAACAGCCCAGTTGTGGATGTTGTTATTACTGTTAATCAGAAACTAGATATTACCGATGCCCATGATATCTCTTCTGCTGTAGAGAATGCTTTAATAAATGAATTTAATGTATTAGAGGTCCATGTCCATATTGAGCCAGACGAAGAAAAACAATAAAAAAACAAATGAGATAGTATTTAGAAGTATAACGGAGAAATCTGGAGATCGACTTTTTTAAGTAATCCCCAAATACAAAAAGGCGGAATTTTCCTCACTATAGGCTAATGCTGCCTTTTGCTTTTTTGAGTATCATGAGTATATATGAGCACACACACTATTATGTTGTATAGAGTAAGAAAATAGCCAACTCATTGAGTTGGCTTACATCATTACTCTTTAACTCGTTCCAATAAAATATAAAATAATAATATGTATTGGATAAAAGAAATAGAAAAAATATTTTAAGCCAACTCCTTTTTCCCCATTATAAAAATAGAGCAATGGCAAAGCTAAAATCATCATCCATTGGAAGTCTGCAAACGGAAGTAAAAGTCGGGAAAACCAATTTAAACTACCTCCCCATTTTTCATATACTAAAAAGATAAAAAGGCAATAAATCGAATAGCTTATTACTAGTTGTTTTTTATTTCTAAATAAATAAAAAACAATACCTAATAAAACGAACAAGATTCCCCCTTCTACATGCAGTACATTTCCAAATATAGCTCCATAAAAAGGATATGTCAGAGCTGCATTTAATATAAATATTTCTTTAAAGAGGGTAGAAAGCACCGTACTTATCATCTGCCATATTAAGTAGATACTGAAATATCTCCAACTTCGCTTATCGATTACATAAATTAATAATGCAATTGCAAATAATGTCGCAAAAAAATTATTAGTAATTCCTACTCCCGTATTATAATTTTGATTAATAAACACATTAATGCAATCCATGATAACACTAGCAATATACAAACGGAAGAGATATCGATGTTTATTAGATGTGTGAGTCATACCTATTATCACAAAATAAATAAAAATCGGTGCTGCTATTCTCCCTACCCATCTTAAATATACTGGAGTACCAGGAATAAATTCCCCTATATGATCTATTAGCATAAAAATTAAAGCTATTATTTTTATTATAGTAGTAGTCATTATCGTCTCCTTAATAATGAAGAGAAGCACCTATAAAACTAGGTGCTTCTTTATATTTGTCATTGTACACTGCCACTGAAATTACTAGGCGCTGAGAAAGTTAGATAGTATAATCCAGAAGCTTTCAAACCTGTTGGGAAAGCACTTAACGAATAGCCTGGTTTCAAAGTCCAAGTTTTTATTGCTGTCCATTTAGAATCATCATATAGTTTAATCTTTAAATCTTTTGTAGCATGATTGTTTTTTACATTAATTCTATATGATGCTTTTCCTGTAAAAAATTTATTAGAATATAGTTTCGATGTTACTGCATTCCCTGCGAAATACATCGCCCCACTCTTTGAAACATTATGAGAAGTTGTTGGCTTTCCTACTCCGAATATACCTACCTCTCCATCGTTAGGAATTTCTGTTACACCAAAATTCTCATTAACAATACTTTCATTTCCTTCGATTTTCTCAATAACTGTGTTTTCATCTGCAAAGGCTACTGAACTTACAGATAGAATAGATAGAACCAATATTGCTACAAATCCTAATTTTGTTTTTTCATTTTTTTCCTACTATTGATGATTATTCCAACAAATCTATCATACTTCCAAATAGTCCCAAATGTCAACGTGTTTTTACGAATATTCAGTATTTTCAAAAATGAACACACATATTATCTAAGAATAAAATGCTTCTTTTATTGATAAGGAAATCAGATAACTTTCTGACTTCCCTATAAAATATAACTCTTTCCTTCTTCGTCTGTTTCTTTTGTTATAAACATAGATAATATATCAAAGTCCACTTCAAAAAAGTTTTAAATTTCTTGATCGTCTATAGAATTGATTTAGGCAAAAATATTAATATGCTTTTGCCCAATATACTAATTTATTAGCTTTTTTGCCACAGCATACACAAGTGTCAGCGATGGTTTCTTGCTCAAAAGGCATACATCTAGATGTTGCACTTGTTTCTTCCTTTATTTTATCTTCACACGCTTGATCTTCACACCACATTGCTTTAATAAATCCTGGCTTTTCTTTTGCCGTCAACTGTTTAAATTCATCAAAATTTACAGCAGTATGAGTGTTTTCTTCTCTATGATCTGTGGCTTTCTTTAACAAGTTGTCTTGGATATCTGTTAATAATTGCGTAATTGTTTCTTCTAATCCATCCATAGAGACAAATTGTTTCTCTCCAGTATCTCTTCTCACAAGAACCACTTGATTTTTCTCGATATCTTTTGGTCCCACTTCTAGACGGAGAGGAATTCCTTTCATTTCATACTCATTAAATTTCCAGCCTGGCTTTTTATCACTTGCATCGATACCAACGCGGAGCGAATTACTTAGTTTCTTCTGTAAATCGTAGGCAAAATCCAATACCCCTTCCTTATGCTGGGCAATTGGAACAATCATTACTTGTGTTGGTGCAATCATTGGCGGTACTACTAAGCCGCGGTCATCCCCATGAACCATAATCATGGCACCAATGATTCTTGTCGTAAAGCCCCATGATGTCTGCTGAACATGCTGCAAGTTGCCATCTCTGTCCGAGAACTGAATTCCAAAGGATTTCGCAAAGCCATCGCCGAGATTATGCGAAGTACCTGATTGTAATGCTTTGCCGTCATGCATCAGGCTTTCAATTGTATAGGTGTATTTCGCGCCTGCAAACTTTTCTTTTTCCGTTTTACGCCCTTTGATCACTGGAAGCGCCAAGTACTTTTCGCATATTTCGGCATAGACCTGAAGCATTTGAATTGTTTCTCTATCTGCATCCTCTTCCGTTTCATGACATGTATGCCCTTCTTGCCATAAAAATTCTAAAGTACGTAAGAATGGACGTGTCGTCTTTTCCCAGCGCACAACATTGGCCCACTGATTATATAGCTTAGGAAGATCGCGATAGGAATGAATAATATTTTTATAATGCTCTGCAAAAAGCACTTCTGATGTTGGGCGCACACAAAGTCTTTCTGCTAATTTCTCGTCTCCTCCATGTGTAACCCATGCTACTTCTGGAGCGAATCCCTCAATATGATCTTTTTCTCTTTGTAAAAGGCTTTCTGGAATAAATAATGGCATATAAACATTCTCATGCCCTGTTTCTTTAATACGTTTATCTAAAGCTTCTTTAATATTCTCCCAAATCGCTGTTCCATATGGTCGAATAATCATAGAACCTCTTACACTTGAATAATCGATTAGTTCCGCTTTTGTCACTACATCTGTATACCACTGGGCAAAATCATCTTCCATGCTAGTAATGCTTTTTACAAAATCCTTCGCCATTTTAAAGGGCCTCCTATTTTATCTGTGTTTTATTTCAAGTGGTCTTTTCTTAGTAAAAGACCATAAAAAAAAGCTTTGCTATTCATTAGGGACCAATTAATGGCGGTACCACCCTAATTCAAAGCAAAGCTTTACACTCTTCCATGTTAACGGTATTGAACCGCTGAATCTTCTTAAACAAAGTCTATTCGATACAGAACGAAAAAGGCAGGTTCAACAGGTAAGCCTATAGGTCCTTTCAGCATTTAGACCCTCTCTTTTTATAGACATTGCTGCATACTAATCCTTTTTATAGTTTCATTATTCATTTCTTTGTGAAAAATCATATCGGATAGAAACATTATTGTCAATATAGATTTTTTTATTCTTTTTTAACCGATAGGGTATTATTGAAAAATGGCAAAGGAGTAAGTGGCTTCTCTGTGTGCTTTTAGGCATAGAAAGTGATTATCTGTATCTTCTTCTTCTTTGAGTTCTTGCCTTTGGGCAAAGAGAGTGTTTCTCTGGCCCCTTAAATATTATCCTCTTGAATAAAAATTTAGCGCTGCTTGCAGTGCTTGGCCTGCAGGGAGTTTTACCCCATGTCTAATGAGGCATGCCTCTAAACTCGCAAGCACAAATAAGACATTCTCTTTGCGACAGCTATAGCCCATTGTTCCAATTCTCCATATTTTTCCGTGTAATGGACCGAAAGAGCTGGCTATTTCTACTCCAAATTGCTCAAGCATCATGCTACGAACAGATTCTGCATCAATCCCTTCTGGAACGTTGATGCATGTTACCGTTGGCAGCTTCCACCTTTTATCACCGAACAATTCAAGACCCATTCCTTTTATTCCTTCTATTAGCGCTTGTTCATGATACTGATGACGAGCAAATCTATTTTCTAATCCCTCTTCTAAAACAATTCTTAATCCTTCATAAAGAGCATATAACATGGTAGTTGCTTCTGTATGATGATTCAGCCTTCGCGGGCTCCAATAATCCTGCAATTGTGCCAAATCTAAATAATTCGAGCGAATTGGGGCATGAGCATTTATCTCTGCTAGTTCAATATCAGTAGCTATTCCTCTTTCTACTTTCTTCCGTGCAATTAACACTTTTTCCACTCGATCATTATACGTAATAGGGGCATTTCCAGATGGAACAGATAAACATTTTTGATTGCCCCCAATTACTGCATCTATATACCAATTATCTGTTTGAACATCTACTCCTCCAATTGTTGCAACAGCATCAACGATAAAGAGAATATCTTGTTCTCGACATGCTTTGCCGACCTCTTCTAATGGCTGCATACACCCTGTTGATGTTTCTCCATGAACAAGAGCAACTACTTTCGGTCTCACCTTTTTCATTTCTGCAATAATTACTTCTGGATCAAAAACCTCGCCCCATTCACACTGGAGCAAATGAATCTCTGCCCCATATCTTTCAGAAATTTCCGTTAACAAATGTCCAAATCTTCCGTAAATTGGAATTAACACTTTATCTCCTGGCTCGATGACACTGGCCAATACAGCTTCCAGCCCAGACCTTGATGTTCCATCAACTGGATAAGCCCATTGATTTTTAGTTTGGAAAACTTGTTGAATCATTCTCATAACATCATTCATGATGGAAGTAAATGCAGGATCAAATTGTCCCAAAATAGGTGTGCTTAGTGCCCTTAACACTCTCGGATCAACCTCCACTGGTCCTGGTGTCATAATCGTTCTTAAGGGTGTGTTTAGTTCTAAAAAAGTCACTATGCTACTTCCTTTCCTTATCTATATTATTGGTAAATCCCTCTACTTGGGGAATAAGTGATTAATTCTTCGTTTTTCATACTGTTATTTAATTGATGAAAACCACTCTTTCCTTTCTTCTCTCACTTTTCGGTTTTCATCGACCTCCTGAACACCACTTTTTCCTTTCCTCTCTCACTTTTCGGCTTTCATCAACCTCCTGAACACCACTTTTTCCTTTCCTCTCTCACTTTTCGGTTTTCATCAACCTCCTGTACACCACTTTTTCCTTTCCTCTCTCACTTTTCGGCTTTCATCAACCTCCTGTACACCACTTTTTCCTTTCCTCTCTCACTTTTCGGCTTTCATCAATCTCCTGTACACCACTTTCCGCCTTTCCTGCGCCTTAAGTATGTTCGATCTAAAAAATCAATAAGCCAGACGGTGTAGTAATTCTATAAGGACAACAACCCCATTTTTTAAATCTTCTAGTTTCGTATGTTCCTTTGGTGAATGACTGATTCCATTTACACTAGGAACAAATAGTAACGCTGTCGGGCAATAGGTTCCGAAAATTTGTGCATCGTGACCGGCACCACTAATCATTTTTTGATAAGGAATATCTATTTCCTCCACAATTCTCTCCGATAGCTGCGTTAATTTAGCGTCCATTGCAACGGCCTTAACATCCAGCCATTGATTCCATCCTACTTCCATATCAGCAGTCTTACCTCTCTGTTTAAAATAAGCAAAAATTTTCTCACAATAGTAATCTAGTACTTCTTCTTGGTGGTGCCGGACATCCAGTGTAAACGTAACCTCTTTGGCAATCACATTAGGAATATTAGGAACTGCCTGTATTTTCCCAACTGTCGCCACTAAGTGAGCGTCTATTTCCGTAACTTGTTTAATAGCATATGTAATTAATTCTGCTGCAAGATGTACACTGTCCTTCCGATAGAGCATTGGGGTTGTACCTGCGTGGTTACTCTCCCCCATTACTTTGATCGTAAATCTTCTTTGTCCTACTATATGAGAGACAATCCCTATAGACTTCTGCTCTTTTTCTAAGACAGCCCCTTGTTCTATATGTATTTCTATAAAGCATTCAATATCCTCTCGCTTTACTTGTTTTTCATCTGGCTGCAAACCCGCCGATGTCATAGCTTGAGCAAAGGAAATATTTCTTACGTCAGCTAATCCTTCACAATCCCTTTTAGTAAATTTTCCTGTTACCGATCCAGATCCCCAGAAAGCTAAAGGAAATCTACTCCCCTCTTCCTCACATAACGAGACTACTTCTACTGTCTTTTTTGGTTTGCCATAATGCTTCTTCAAATAATTGACAGCGATAAAACTCGCCATAATCCCGAAGGCTCCATCGTATTTTCCGCCATCTACAACAGTATCAATATGAGAACCTGTTAATATAGCTTTCTCCTCTTGATCTGTTCCTTCTAACCTGCCAAATAAGTTGCCAACGCCATCAAAATAAGGATTCAAACCACTTTCTTTCATTTTTTGAAAAAGAGAATGTTGTGCTAAGCGCCAGTTTTCATCATAGAGAAGTCGTGTAACTCCACCACTTTTCGTCTTTCCAAATCGAGCAAGCCATTCTAGCCAATCCCCTACCTCTTTTGTTTCAATATCAATAGTTGTCTTCATTGATTCCGCTCCCCTCCCTGATACTCTCCCCACATTCAAAATAAAAAGAAAGGACTCTCCTCTCTCCTTTTGTTATTTTCTAATAATATTTAAAACTACTTAAAACGCACTCATATTATGTAACCATTATTTTAATAATCACCTGCTAGCAATTCATTAGACAAAATGTTAGAATTATCTAAATAGTTTGTATAAAATAACTAAAGAAGCTTCTTGATTAATTGGATTACTTTAGGAGGGATACATTTGAAATTAGCAGAGATATTACAAAAACCTGCCTTTAAAGAGGTGCAAGTAATTGCAGGTCACAAGGGATTAAATAAAGACATAAAGCATATTACCATGATGGATGCACCTGATATCGTCGACTTCTTAAACCCGAACGATTTATTAGTCACTACTGCCTATCATCTTAAAGATAATCCTGGTGTTCTGCTCTCCTTAATAAAAAGTATGCATAAAAGAGATTGTACAGCCTTAGGAATTAAGTCCAAGAGATTTTTAGGACATATACCACAAGAGGCGATTCAATTCGCTGATGAAATAGGATTTCCCCTATTAGAAATACCTTTAGAAACTTCACTAGGGGAAATCGTTAATGCTTCTTTAAACTATATGTTGAGTCAAAGAACAGCAGAGTTAACCACTGCCTTTGAAACTCATCGAAAATTTACGCAGCATATTCTGAAAGGGAAAGGGATAAAAAGGCTTATTGATGACTTATCTCAAATGATTAACAAGCCGATTGTTTTACTGGATGCCCATTTCCAATTACACACTTCTTCTCATAATCGAACATCCATCGATAACTTTTTTAGCTCTCTCCATGCAAAAGGATTTGAATTTTTATTAGCTAACGCACCTTATTCATGTTTTTCGAGTAGAAATACAGAAGAAGTGTTTACCATTTTCCCCATTTATACTCATATGAGAAAACCAGCTTTTTTAGTTGTTCTGGGAGAAATCCCCATGAAAGATCACAGCTTACTTCTTACGATTGAACAGGCAACTAATGTGCTTTCTTTTGAGCTAATGAGGGAAAATACAGTGAAGCAATATACTAGAAGAGCAAGAAATGACTTCTTCGCTCACTTTATGGAAGGAAAGTTTAGCTTTGCTGAGGAAATCGAAAGCAGAGCTAAAGAATTTTTCTTAAAAAAAGAACAGGCTTCCATCGCAATAATTGGCAAATTGGATAGCGGCGATCAATATAAATCTTTCACACAGCATTCTGTTGAGGTAGATTATGTATATGAATTTATCGAAACAGAAATAAAAAAGGCACCTTTCGCTTCTCAGCTTTTTCTTATACAAGACCATTGTATTATTATCATGGAAGTTACCCATTCCTCTTATGAGCTAGACAAAACTATTCTTCCTTATTTACAAAATATCCAAACCTATCTTGCGAACACATTTAAAACAAGTATCTCATTCGGTATCAGCAATGTTTATCAGCGTCTGTTAAATTTACCCAATGCTTATCAGGAGGCGCTTAGTGCTTTACATACTGGACAGCTTTCTGGAAACACGCCTTTTATCCAGATACATCGACCAAAGGATGCCTTTGAAATGTTAAGAATCATTCCAACAAAGGATCTGCAGGAATTTTATGACCATATCTTCCATTCTTTTTCTAACAGTCACCAGCAAGAAGAAGAACAAATATTACTCCATACATTATCTGTTTACTTAGAGACCCATTGCCAAATCTCTGAGACGGCGAAACGCCTTTATGTACATCGTAATACAGTAATTTATCGCTTAGAAAAATGTGAGGATCTCTTAGGAAAAAGTCTTAAGGATCCAGAGACTACCTTCCACCTTCGTTTTGCTTTTCGGATTAAATCGATTTTAAAAATGAATGAAAGAAAAAAACAAATACAAATCTAAAAAGTTTCTTTAACGTCTTAGATATATAATCTATACTTTCTAAATATTTTGTATAATGTAACCAATGACTTCTTTCTTCTCACTGCTTATGATGTTAATTAACATAACAATATGTGTTAATTAAATGGCACAAGGAGAAGGAGTGTTCATATTGCCTCAAAATAACGAAAAGGGATTACAAATTTTTTCTTTAGGTCTTCAACATGTTCTTGCTATGTATGCTGGTGCTATCCTTGTTCCACTATTAGTTGGAAGAGCATTGAATTTAACAACCGAACAACTAGCTTATCTTGTTGCAATCGATCTTTTAACATGTGGAATTGCGACATTGCTCCAAGCCTGGAAAAACCAATATTTAGGCATTGGCTTACCAGTTGTACTAGGTAGTTCATTCGTTGCGGTTACTCCGATGATTTCGATCGGAACAAATTATGGAGTCACTGCTATTTATGGAGCCATTATTATTACAGGAATTTTTATGATTATTTGTGCTCCCTTTTTCAGCAAAATTACCAAGCTTTTTCCTCCAGTTGTAATTGGAACAGTTGTAACTATTATCGGTTTATCTCTTATCCCATCCGGTATTAAAAATATGGGTGGAGGAGCAACAAGCAAAGACTTTGGCTCCATTGAAAATTTGATTTTGGCATTCGGAGTCCTATTATTCATTCTTTTGTTAAACCGGTTTACAAAAGGATTTATACAATCATTGTCCGTCCTAATTGGAATTATTGCTGGTACTATCATTGCTGCTGTTCTTGGTAAGGTGAACCTTACCCCAGTAAGAGAAGCTAGTTGGTTCCATTTTCCTGAACTATTTTATTTTGGGACACCCAGCTTTGAAGTTGGGCCAATTCTTACTATGTTAATTGTCGGTTTAGTTATTGTGATTGAATCAACTGGTGTCTTTTTCGCACTAAGTAAAATAACGGAGACTCCACTAAGTGAAAAGGATTTAACGCGTGGGTATCGTGCCGAGGGTTTAGCCATTACTATAGGTGGACTATTTAATGCTTTTCCCTATAATACCTTTGCTCAAAACGTCGGTCTTGTTCAGCTATCAAAAGTCAAAACAGTAAATGTCGTGATTGCAGCAGGAGGAATTCTTGTTTTTTTAGGCTTCATTCCTAAGGTTGCGGCTTTTGCCACTATTATTCCGACACCAGTATTAGGCGGAGCAACCGTTGTTATGTTTGGAATGGTTGTTGCTTCTGGCATCAGAATGCTGAGCAAAGTTGATTTTACCAATCAGGCTAACTTGTTAATCATGGCTTGCTCTATTTCTGTCGGTTTAGGAGCAACAGCAGTTCCTAATTTATTTGACCAGCTTCCTTCCGCCTTAAGAATCATTGTAAGTGATGGGATTATCACAGGAAGTCTGGCTGCCATTTTATTAAATCTTCTTTTTAATGTTAAAACAAGTAAGAAAAGCTCTAATGCCTCTCTCTTGAGCAAACAAATAGGCGAAACACATACATTGTAAACAAAAAGAGGCTGCCATTTGGCTCGAGCCTCTTTCTCTCTCTCTTTATTGTTTATCAATAATCGTCGCTTTCATGGTTTTCAGCCTTACATCTTCTGGATTAACTTGAATTCTTGCTACATTTGTTTCCATTGCTGCTTTTGCCACAGCTGAAGCAACAGCGGGAGCAACTCTAGGATCAAAGGGACTTGGAATTACATAATCTTCATTCAACTCGGCATCCGCAACTAATCCTGCAATCGCTTCTGCTGCTGCTTTTTTCATTTCTTCATTAATAGTGGTCGCACGAACATCTAAAGCACCACGAAAAATACCTGGAAAGGCCAATACATTATTAACTTGGTTCGGAAAATCTGATCTTCCTGTTCCAACTATGATGGCGCCCGATTCTTTCGCATGTGCAGGACTTATTTCTGGTACTGGATTTGCCAGTGCAAAGATGATCGCATCCTTATTCATTGTCTGTACCATTTCTTTCGTTAAAGTGTCTGCTACAGAAACGCCAATAAATACATCTGCTCCTACCAAAACATCTCTCAGTGTACCTGTCGCCAACTTAGCATTCGTATATGCTGCTACAGATTCTTTCGCTGGATTCATCCCAACTTTCCTGCCAGCAAAGATCGCCCCTTTTGTGTCACATATAATCATATTAGTTACACCATAAGAGTTGAAAAGCTTAGTAATAGCAATGCCTGAAGCGCCAGCACCATTTATTACTATTTTCAAATCCTTCATTTCTTTCTTTACAATCTTAAGGGCGTTCAGAAGTCCCGCCAAAGCTACGATTGCTGTACCATGCTGGTCATCATGATAAACAGGAATGGCTAATTCTTGATTTAATCTTTCTTCAATCTCAAAACACTGCGGAGCAGCAATGTCTTCAAGGTGGATGGCACCAAAAGTAGGAGCCATTAGTTTAACTGCTTCTACTATCTTGTCTACATCTGTTGAATTTAAAGCAATTGGGAAGGCATCTACTCCTGCAAAACTTTTAAGCAATATTGCTTTCCCTTCCATTACTGGCAATGATGCCTCAGCACCAATATTCCCCAAACCAAGTACGGATGTACCATTAGTGATAAGTCCCACCATATTGCCCTTCATGGTAAAGTCATAGACAGTTTCCGGGTTTTCAAAAATTTCTTTACATGGTTCTGCTACTCCTGGAGAATAAGCTAAACTTAAATCTTGGGCATTTTTCACTTCCACTTTTGCATGGATTTCCAATTTCCCTTGTTTGACTTGATGCATATGTAGTGCATCTTCTCGTAAAGACATTCTATCTCTCCCTTATTTCTGTAACATGATTGCATCCTTCCATTGGATGCATTTCTTAGATAAGGATTCCCTTACCTATCTACGATAATATAACGTAGAAACAAAAAAAGAAACGCTTTCAAGCAAAAATAAAGATATCTTTAAAACAGCTCCAAAGCATGTCCATAAACCGCCATTATCCTTCCGTTACAAGGGAACTTATTCTACATAAATCCCCTATATCTAAAGCATTATCTGTTCTTGTGCTCCACGCTAATTTGATCTTGCTCATTTATTGAAATTAATACGTCTACCATATTAATAAAAAGGCCATTCTCTACTACCCCTACTATATTATTCAAGTCTTGATGTAATTGAGTGGGGTTTTGGATAGTAGGAAAGGAACAATCTATAATATAATTTCCGTTATCTGTTACGAAGAGCTCGCCATCTTTCTGCCGTATTGCTGTTTTGCAGCCGAATTTTTGAATAGCTTTCTCTGTATGTTCACAGCCAAAAGGTACGACTTCAATAGGCAGAGGGAATTTCCCCAATGATTGCACTTTCTTACTTCCATCAGCAACTACAATAAAGGTTTTAGCAGCATTAGCAATTATTTTCTCACGCAATAATGCTCCGCCTCCCCCTTTTATTGCAAAGAAGTTATCATCAATTTCATCCGCTCCATCAATAGCAATGTCTAATTGCTCCACTTCATTTATATCAACCAGCTGAATTCCACATTCACTGGCTAACTTTTCTGTAGCCTTTGACGTTGCTACACCTTTTAATTCCATCCCTTCCTTAATCATTTCTCCCATTTTTTTTATCACATAATAGGCAGTAGTTCCCGTGCCTAGTCCCACTGTCATCCCATCTTTCACAAATTGAACGACCGCTGCTTCTCCGACTATTACTTTTTCATCCTGTCTTTCCATTCTGTTCACCTACACACTTTTATTGTATTCATCCAAATAGTTATCCTCCTTCTATAATAGATGATAACGCCTTCTCTTTCATCTATTTTCCTTAGAAATTTTCTCCTAAATATACTTTTACTTTATTTTTCATTTGTACCATTTTATCTGCATTCTTCCTATAGATTGCTTTTGCAGCTGTGTTATCCGTTTACAAGGAGTACAATTCTACGGTCTTTCTTGCGGCTCTGCCAGTTCCATCCTATCATCATATATATCAATCGTAAGTTCCCCATAGGAATTGACCCGTCCTAGAAAAACGTTCTCAAGTGTTACATCTAGCTTATCTAATTCCGTCTGCAGCCATGAAGCGGTCTTTTCTATTTTCGTTAAAGACTCATAAACAATCTTGCCATCCATTATGACTATTTGCGGTGCTTTTTCCCTTGCACTTTTATATTTAATACACTTGCAACTGAATTTCATGTTTCATTTCACTAACTAACACCATCGCTTCATGAAAAGCTTTCTGGGCCTCTTCCTCCCTGGAATGAAGTGCAAAGACAGATAGCTGGGATTCAATTCCTTTTAAACTTGCTAAAGTTTGCTTCCCTTCTGATGCAATAATCATATTTTCCTCCATAAAAGAAGCCATTATATATTTTTTGAAGGGAAGTTATTCCGCTAGAAAGCTTTTTGATTTCTGTAGAATATATTTCTACATCGATTTTCAAACTTGCATGAATGGATGACAGTTATGCTGTCCGAATTCTTTCTTGTTCCTTTTTATATGATTTCATTTCCTTTCTTTGTTATTCCTCAAAAAAATGCCAATTTGCAGAGTCATATTTCTTATGGCTTTCATTTGAAACTTTTTTGCGCGTTTATCGTATTAATTACTAAACGATACAAGGGAGTTATATGATGATTGTTATTGTGATTGTATTAGCTATATTCTTGATTTCCTTAGCTGGAATTATCACGGATCATTTAGAAAAAAGGACTAAGCTCAACAGAGCAATCCTAAAAGATCAATTAGAGCTTGAACGATTAAAACATGAGAATTTTTTATTGGAAACAGAAAAATTGAAAGTAGAAGTGGAAAAAATGGAGAAGGAAAACAACTTATTAGAGAGGAAGTAATGATGAATCCTATTAAGACGAAAACCGGAGTACACTTCCTTTTCGGGTGCGTGTACTCCGGCTGAATCAATCCTGTTCTATTAAAGACATTGACTATATGATTTTTCATTATATAAACAATAACAAACTTACTGCCATCACAGCCATTCCTGCTATCAGGCCGTATATGGATAAGTGGCCTTCGTCGTATTTTTTAGCTGCTGGCAGTAATTCATCTAAAGAAATGAATACCATGATTCCTGCTACTGCTGCAAATATGAGACCGAACATAACATCATTTAAAAATGGCATTAAGATGAGAAAAGCAACTAATGCACCAACAGGCTCCGCTAATCCTGATAAAAACGAAAGTTTAAACGCCTTTTTTCGATCACCTGTTGCAAAGTAAATGGGTACTGCCACCGCAATCCCCTCTGGAATATTATGTATGGCGATGGCAACAGTGATTGCTACCCCAAGTCCTGGATCTTGTAAAGCTGCGGTAAAGGTTGCAATTCCTTCTGGAAAGTTATGAATAGCGATTGCCAATGCGGTAAAACTTCCCATCTTTAATAAAGAATGATCCGTCCTTTTTAGATTGGATTTATTAATTTCCTCTACTTTCTTTAATTCATGTGGGTTTCCTTGCTCTGGAACAAATTTATCAATCAATGCAATAAGTAAAATTCCGCCAAAAAATCCCGCCACCGTAAGCCAATTCCCTGTTTGTACTCCCAATGATCCGACTAATGCATCCTTCGCCTTCACAAAAATTTCAATCATCGATACATAAATCATTACTCCTGCTGAAAAGCCAAGCATCCAAGAGAGAAACTTTGTGTTTGTAGTGGATGTAAAAAAGGCAAGTATACTTCCTATCCCAGTAGCAAGGCCAGCTAATAATGTTAAACCAAAGGCAATTAATAAATTTTCGGGCATTTAAATCCCCCTTTATCTTCCAAAATATTTCTGCATTTTTTCATTTATATAAAATTTATATCTTAATTAAAAAAAGTTTCACTCAGGAAAAATTTTAACTAAATTCCAAATATTCGTCAATCTATAACATTATGTATTATAGGTAAATTATTTTTATCTCCAAGCTATTCTTCCTACCTTTTTATCCTTCTTCCCCTAACCATTAACATCACTTAATACATTTATACGCAAAAAATTCACTTTCTTTCCTTCCTTTTTGTTTTTTCGAAACTTGCTTCAATCTTTCTAAGTAATAGTCTTATTTTTTATTGTTCATCCCTTTATACACTCTTTTTACTCCTTCCGTAATTATAGTACTTCCTATTAAATCAATAAGGAGATTGCCATTAATCATTTTAACTAAATAATAGGACAAAGTACCGATTCCCATATCCAGCATTAAAAATTTTTTCAATTGCGAAAATTCTACAACCACAATCATTAACTCTTTTCCTCTAGTTTCTTTCATTTTCCGCATCTCCCCTTTGCATTTAGCGTATGAAAGCAAGAGATTGTCCGATGTCCTTAATTAATTTCAAGCGATAATCTTAATGGCAAAATAAAAAGTCCAAATCAAAAGTGATTTGAACCTTTTACCTATCTATCAGCCTAATATACTACTGAAACTAAAATTGAACTTTCACAGTAATATCGATTATTTTGCCTTTACATATTCAGCAGACTTCACACCAGCCTGACGACCAAAGATAATTATTTCTGCAACAGAATTACCGCCAATTCTATTTTCTCCGTGAAGTCCACCGGTAACTTCCCCTGCTGCAAATAAGCCTGGGATTGGTGCTCCTTCTTTATTAAGGACTTCTGTGTTTGTATTAATTTTTACTCCCCCCATTGTATAATGGATACCTGGGGCAATTTTAATAGCATAGAATGGAGCTGAAGATAAATCATTGTCTATTCCTGTTGTTCTTCCGAAAGCTTGATCATCCTTATTCTTAACGGCACTATTCCATGTTTCTAGCGTTGAAGTTAACTCGTCAGCAGAAACATTCATCTTTTCTGCTAGAGCCTCGACTGTTTCTCCTTCTAATACAAATCCCATTTTTTTATACTGATCAGTAGCTTTTACACGAGATTTCACCCCAGCATCAAACACTAAAAATGCCGCTTTTTCTGGAAGCTCATTGATTGCCGCAGTAACTTTATCACGCGTGTCTAATTCGTTTGTAAATCTTTTTCCTTCTGCAGAGACCATTATCCCACCTTCTCCACGAACCGCTTCTCCTATTAAATAGGATTCATCTTGCTGTACAGTTGGATGGACTTGGATTTGATCTAAATCAACGGTTGTCCCACCTAATTTTTCAATCATTTTAATTCCGTCACCTGTACTACCAGCTTGGTTTGTTGTCACATAGTCCCCTAAATCACTTCTTACTTCTTTAATCATTTCCATATTGGCGCCGAATCCACCAGTAGTGATAACAACGGCTTTTGCAGCAATTGCTTTTTCATCTGTTTGATTGAATAATACACGGACACCATTTACATTCCCGTCTTTTTCTGTTATTTCTTTCACATCTGCATTAACGAATAGTGGTATATCCTTTTCTTGCACATTTTTCAGTAATCCATCTACAATGTACTGCCCAACTGCTGAGCCATCTTCAGGACGATGTGTACGTTTTTCGCTCATTCCTCCTGTAATCGTTAAATTATTCAAACGGATACCAATGGAATCTAACCAATCAATAGCACTCGCTGAATGATCAACAAAGAATCGTAACATCTCTTTATTATTCGTTCCATGACCACCCTTTAATGTCTCTTCATAAAAACTATCATTATTATCCTTAATGCCTTGCTCTTTCTGAAATTTTGTTTCTGATGCATTCATTCCAGAAGAAGCCTTTGTTGTATTTCCTCCTGCAACCGGCATTTTTTCAAGGATAACCGGATTTAATCCTTTGGCCTTCGCTTCCAATGCAGCAGTCATTCCAGCTCCGCCAGCACCAACAATGATAATATCATAGCTCTCTTTAAGTTCTTCATATGGCGTATAACTAGTTTTTGATGCTCCTGATACCGCTTCTGCTTCCTTATCCTTTTTTTCTTGCTTTTGCGTGTTACTTGCTTTGTCGTTTCCACAACCAGCAAGGACAAGCACTAGGGAAAAAACTAAGATAAGCATAGATGTTATTCTTTTTTTCATCTTATTACCTCCATATAGCACCTACTCTATTCATTACTCCGGTACTTTCATCTACCAAAGTATAGCATCAAAAACATAGTTTGTGCATAAGTTCACAAAAAAGTTAAAAATTCATTTTACCTGTTACAATTAGGTATATCAAAAAGGCTGCCGATACTCTTACAAAAAGCATATCGACAGCCTAATTTCATCTTTTTATCGTTTTATTAATACAGATAATTCCCCTGCAAATACTTGCTCTTCTTTATCATTGTACGTCTTAAGCAATACAGTAAGAATACCGGTAGCACTTTTATTAGCTTTTTTTTCAAGAACTTTTACAATCGTATACAACTTATCACCGGGATATACAGGCCTAATAAATTGTATATTGTTCATCCCGGTACCGGCAATAACATCCTCACCATATTTCTCTTCTTCGACCCATAGTTTAAAGGAAATAGCTAAAGTATGAATACCTGAAGCAATTATGCCATTAAATCTTCCTTCTTTCGCCTTCGCTTCATTTACATGCAAATATTGCGGGTCAAATTCGCCTGCAAACTTTATAATCTCTTCTTTCGTTAATGTAAGCGCCTTTGTCCGAAAAATTTGTCCGATTGTAAATTCATCTAGTTTCATCGTTACTTACCTCTTCTTCTAATAAATACTATTTTTTCTCTAAACCAACGTACTGGATTCACAATTAATAATGATTATACTAATTTTTATCAATTGAAATTACTGATCTTATTCTTTTTATGAATATCTTCTGTCCCTGCTTCGATAGCTTTCCTATAATAATTGCATTTATGATTAACAACTTCCATGGTCTGTTTCAACTCTTCTATCTGTGCTTCTACTGCAGCTTTTCGTTCCAGGAACATCTCATATCTTTGCTGTAAAGTGGAATCCCCTTCCGAACACCAAGCGATAAAATCTTTTATCTCCTTAATCGGCATTCCTGTTGCTTTTAAACATTGAATAACTTTTAATGCCTCTATATCTGATTCTTTAAACAATCTGTTTCCATTAGCATCACGAGTTACAAAAGGCATCAGTCCTTCCTTGTCATAGTATCGTAAAGCATATATAGTAAGATTTAATTTTTTGGCTGCTTCACTGATCGAATATGTTTTCATTCGCTTTCCCCTTTCCACCTACGGATCAAGATTTTGCATTAACTCTGTGATTTAAGCAGAATCCTATCATGACAGATGACCCCTGTCAAAGATTTACGAAGAAAGAACTATTTATATAACTATTGATACTTTTCACTTGCCCTAGAGTTAACTATAGGGGCTATGCTAATTTTGTACGGAAAAAAGAGAAGGAACTTTTATCTACTATCAAATTATTGGAGGTTTTAGAATGATTTCAGCTAAAGCAAGAGCAGTATATGGTGCAGATAAACCATTTCAAGCAACCGAAATTAAAAGACGTGACCTAGATTTACACGATGTTCTCATAGAAATTAAGTATGCAGGCATTTGTCATTCAGACATCCACACAGCTCATGGGGAATGGGGACCTGTTAATTATCCTCTTGTACCAGGGCATGAAATTGCAGGAATTGTTACAGAAATCGGACCGGAAGTAACAAAGTATAAAATCGGCGATCGTGTGGGTGTCGGATGTATGGTGGACTCATGTGGAGAATGCGAGAACTGCCTAAAGGGGGAAGAACAATACTGTCTTAAAGGTAATATTCCTACATATGCTGGAGTAGACAAATACGGAGAGCCTACACAAGGCGGCTATTCAACCCATATTGTTGTAACAGAGGAGTTCGTAGTAGGAATCCCTGATAACATCGAACTGGATGCTGCGGCACCATTACTATGTGCAGGTATCACCACTTACTCTCCATTAAATCGCTGGGGAGCTGGTCCAGGTAAAAAAGTAGCGATTGTCGGAATGGGTGGTCTTGGCCATATGGCTGTTAAGATTGCACATGCAATGGGAGCAGAGGTAACGGTCCTGTCTCAATCATTAAAGAAAAAAGAGGATGGTTTAGAATTTGGAGCGGATCATTATTACGCTACAAATGATCCAGAGACATTTGAAAAACTTGCTGGCTCCTTTGATTTAATTCTTAACACTGTAAGTGCAAAAATCAATCTTGATGCGTATTTTTCTTTACTTACCCTTGATGGTACGATGGTAAATGTCGGTGCTCCTGGGGAACCATTGTCATTAAATGTGATGTCATTGATTGGACACCGCCGTTCCTTTGCCGGTTCCCTGATTGGAGGCATTCGGGAGACACAGGAAATGCTGGATTTCTGCGCGAAGCACGATATTGTACCAAAAATAGAAGTAATTTCCGCAGACCAAATTGATGAGGCTTATGAGCGTGTCTTAGCTTCTGATGTAAAATATCGTTTCGTTATAGATACGAGTACTATGTAGCAGATGAAAAAGTGGGGGAGTGGATATTACCCGCAGACTGAATCCTATAGTATTCAATCTGCTAATTCCCCCTCATCTTTACAAAGTTTCAAAACAAATAACTTTTCATTTTTTCCTTAAAGCAAGCTTTCTTCTAGTACCTTCATTTGATAAAAATAACCTTTCTTTTCCATTAAATCCTTATAAGAACCGTACTCCATAATTTCGCCATGATTCATTACAATAATTTGATCCATAGACTCTAAACCTTTTAAGCGATGGCTGACCATAATAAATGTATCCTGATCGGCATCTTTAAAAATTTCTTTGTAAATAGTTTGTTCTGTCTGTGCATCAAGTGATGAGGTTGGCTCATCTAATAACCATAGATGTCCTTTTTTCAAAAATGCTCTAGCAAGTGCTAAGCGTTGTTTTTCTCCGCCTGAAAGATTTTCTCCTTTTTCTAACACGCGATGATCTAGGGAAAAATGTTCTAGCTGCACCTTTGCTAATGCTGCTTCCATTTGTGTGTCATTAAGTTCTGATGCTGCTAATTGAAGATTTTCACGAATTGTTCCATAAAAGTAATAATTCTCCTGCAAGACAACTTTCGTTTGTTCCCATATAGCCTCAGAAGATACAGACGATGTGTCCAAATCTCCCCAATAAATCTTTCCGGCATCAACTTCTTGCAGCTTTAAAATCAGCTGAAGGACAGTGGATTTTCCAGAGCCACTGGCACCGACAATTGCCGTCTTTGACCTAGCTGGTATCGTAAATGATATGTTAGGAATCGTGCTGCGCCAATCCCCCATGTAAGTGAATTGTACATCTTTAAATTCTAATGACGGCGGGAGACTAGATAACTTATTAATATCAGGATCACTATGATTCTTTGTATAACTAGGATCTTCTACCACTTCATATAAGCGTCTTGATGCATCTCTACTTTCTTGCATATAAATAGGAAATACAGCCATTGACGCTGCAGACTCGAAGACAGTTAAAGAAATCATAACAAGCATTGCTAAAAATATCCCTTCAAGCATGCCATTCGCAACTAAATAGGCTCCAACTCCTATGACAAACCAACTTGTAACCAACGTGATAAAACCATTAAATGATTGACTCGATACTTTATTTAAATTTTCTCGTTTTTGTTCATTAATATACGATTCAGAACGATTTAATAGCTGCTGTTGTTTATGTGGTAATTGATGGAACAGCTTTAATTCACGAAACCCATACATCATCTCTGTAATATGGGTGGATAAATCACCACGCTCCTGCCTAACTTTCCCTTTAATGTTGACTTGCTTTAAGGAAAATAGTGCTGGAATGATAATCGTCGTCAGGAAAAAACCAAGTAATAGAATCAGCGCAATGGCGATGGAATAAAAACTAGTAAATAAGATCGTGCTGACAAAAACAAGTAAGAGCACAAGCGGTGGGTAAAACACTCTTAAAAAGAAATTTTGCAAACTTTCTACATCTCCAACTACACGCGCAAGCAGGTCCCCGCTTCTATATTTATGAAATATTTGCGGAATAAGCGGCGTCAATTTTTCAAAGAAAGCCACTCGCAAATTACTTAAAATCGTAAAAGTAGCTCGATGTGATGAAAGGCGCTCTCCATATTTTGCTCCTGCTTTCACAAGACCAAGTAACTTAACGGTTGAAGTTAGTATAATTAAAGTATAGAAGGGAGGAATTAATGCAGACTTAGATATAAGATAACCACTTGCAGCAAATAAGCCGACACTGCTAATTCCAGCAATAAAACCACATACTACAGCTACGCTAATGTCTTTTTTCTCTATTAACATTAATCTCATTATTTTCTGCAGTGCACTCATTATTGTTCCCTCCCTTTTTGAATCATTACTAACTCCTTATATGCAGGTGAAATTTCTAATAATGATTCATGTGTCCCAACAGCCTGGAGTCTCCCATTTTCTAAAAAAAGAATTTGGTCGGCATTTTTGATCGTATGCAAACGATGGGCAACGGTAATCACCGTAGCTGTCTCCTTTAATTTTTGAATCGACTGCTGCAATATTTTTTCAGTAGCTAAATCAAGCCCGCGCGTTGGTTCATCCAACAATACAATGTGAGGCTTTTTAAGAAAAGCACGTGCTATCGAAACTCTTTGTTTTTCACCGCTAGAAAGCCCTCTGCCAGCTTCGCCAATTCGAGTATCAAAGCCATGTTCTAATGAAGCAACTAGCGGTGCAATTCCCGCTAATTGTGCTGCCTTTTTAATTGCTTCCATCCCAACTTTCTCTGTCGTTCCCATCGCAATATTCTCGCCAATCGTTCCTGAAAAAATATAAGGAGTTTGCGATATATAAGAAATCCTTTCTAACCAAGCGGCTTCTGCAAATTTAGTGAGTGCTTCTTGATTAATATAAATCGTCCCTTTTTCAGGAGTAATCATACCTGCTAATAAGTGAAGCAAGGTTGTCTTTCCAGCACCACTTGCGCCTACAATGGCAATTTGCTGGTTAGGTAAAAAAGTTGCTGTGATCGACTCTAATCGGAAATTAGTATTCGTATAAGCAAAGTCAACTTGATGAAGCTCAATCGTTGGGGGCACTTTCCACTTAGGAAAGGTTTGTTTTCCCCATAAAGTAGGTTCATCTTCCTCTTCAAACACCTCTAATACCTTTTGTGCAGCTCCCATGCTGCTTCTGCCATTATGAAACGTTACACCCAGTTCTTTTAGGGACGTATAAAATTCTGGAACCAATATTAAGATCAAAAAAGCCGTGAAAAAAGAAATACTTTTATAAATAATTAATTGAATAGCAAGTTCTAAAGCCACAATTCCAATACTTAGCATTGATATAAGTTCAAGTGCAAAGGATTGTGTAAAAGCAATCTTCAATATTTCTAGTGTTGTATCACGAAAGCTTAAACTACTTTTTTCTAATTCTCCTTTTTGCCGATTTGTTTGAGCAAATAGTTTTAAAGTTACTAGCCCTTGTAAAGTTTCTAAAAACTTACCGGAAAAAGAAGCTAGTTTTTCCAGCTTCTCCTCCGATTTTTTTTGGGTTCTGATTCCAATTACGATCATATAAATTGGAATAAACGGGGCAGAAACCATTAAAATAATCCCTGAATTTACATGCTGAGTAAGAATAACCAGCAGCATTAAAAGCGGTACAAATGTACTCTGCATAACCTGTGGAATAAACTGGCTATAAAAACTATCCATCTCATCCACACCATCAAGTAGCATACTTACTTTTTCGCCTGTCTGTCCTTTTTCATTCAGCTGGACAGAATTAGCAGTATATTTTGCCAATAAATTCTTACGTGTTTCCCCTTTTACCTTGCTCGCAATCGAAACACCAATCCGTTTACTTATATAATCGGTACTAGACCTTACAAATAGGATAACAAGCAGCAGCATCAACCACGGTATAATCGCTGAAAACGACTGTTTTTTTAGGAAAACACCGTCGACAATGGACGTCATCACATAGGCCTGGGCAACAATTGCAAGCCCTAGTATCAAGGTTAGTCCAAATAACCAATAAATCTTTTTCTTATGCATCCAAACTGTTTTCTTTATATTTTGCATAATGATTCCGCCTTCTTATTTTTTTCCCTTGGCATAATCTGCATCAAATAAAAACAGGCGCATCAATAAGATTAGGGACGGAATTAGCAGTAAGAGTCCCCCTATGAAGGCAATGATAAGCGCCATTGCCATGGATGGATTTGTGGCACTATCCTCAATATTGATGTATGGATAGAGCAAATAAGGATATTTAGCCATTCCGTATCCGAAAAAGGCAAAGAGAAACTGCAGCATAATGGCAATAAAAGCAATCCCATAATTCCTGCCTATATATAATAGACCAATCCCAATAATAAAAAAGCCCATTGATAAGCCAAATATCCACCATAAATCCAGCATATTTTCGTAATTAACTTGGTTTCTCTGACTTAAAGCAATCATCGTTGTCAACGCCATAATAATGGTTGGCGTTGCCCAGAATAATGCCCATTTACGTACTAACTGAAGTGCAGCTATATCTTTTGCCCTTGATGCATAATAAGTAATAAAGCTTGCACTAATAAATAGAACAGATACAATCGCCAGCGCAACAATACTCCAAGCTAACGGGCTCGTAAATAATTCGAAATACTTTAACGAAACTTGGCCGTTGTGTTCAGAAATATATCCTCCTTCTGATATCGTTAAAGCGACCGATAATGAAGCTGGGATAAATAGGCCTGTCGCTCCATATAGAAACATATAAACATTACTTTGCTTAGAACCATAGTTTTCAAAAGCATAAAAGGAACCCCGAATAGCTAGCAAAACGATCGCAAAACTTGCAGGTACCAGCAATGCGGAGCCATAATAATAGGCTGAAGAAGGAAAGAAACCAACAATACCTACAAAAAAGAAAACTAAAAATACATTTGTTACTTCCCATACTGGTGATAGGTAACGCGAAATGATTTGATTAATGATATGGTCTTGCTTGGTAATCTTTGCATAATATGCAAAAAATCCTGCGCCAAAGTCAATCGATGCTACAATTAGATAACCGTACAAGAACAACCATAGTACCGTAATCCCGATTACCTCATAACTCATTTTTCAATCCCCTCTTTCCATTCAGGGTAATTCTTTTCTAACTCCAATTCTGCTGGATTATCTTTAAATAATTTTCGTAAAGTGATCGTAAATAGAGTGCCAAGGACTATATACAGTGCTAGAAATAGAAAAAACATATGCAGAATATAAGGAGATGATGTAGCTGCCTCGTCTACAGTCATATATCCTCTTACTATCCATGGCTGTCTTCCCAACTCTGCAAAAACCCACCCAAGTTCTACAGCTAACATTGCTAATGGCCCACTTATTGCGATTAACCATAGCATTAATCTACTATGCTGATTCCAGCGTTTAAACCTAGCTAATACAATATATATAAACGAAATTCCTAAAAGGAAGAATCCAATAGATACCATCGAATCAAATAAATAATGGATAACCAATGGCGGTCTTTCTCCTTCTGGTGTAACTTCTAACCCCGTTACTTCGCTTGTAAAATCACCATGTGCTAAAAAGCTTAAAAAGCCAGGTACTCGAATCGCTCCCACGACCTCATTCTCATCATTCAACCATCCAAATAGAAGGAGATCTGCATTCTCTTCTGATTCAAACAGCCATTCTGCAGCAGCTAACTTTTCCGTCTGATGTTTCGCTAAATATTTGGCTGATACATCCCCTGCTAATGCTGTAATCACGGAAAAGACAAACATAGCGATAACCGTCATCTTTAATGCTTTTTTATGATATTCCCGTGCACCTTTATTTCGCAATAACGCAATCGCAGCAATCGTTGCTAATATAGCTGCTACCGTCAAATAAGAACCTCCTAAGACGTGAAAAATTCTAGTCGGCGATGATGGGTTTAACATTGCTTTTAACGGATTAACCGCAGCAAATTCTCCATCAACCATGCTAAATCCATTTGGCGAATTCATAAAAGAATTTACTGTCGTTATAAAAACCGCAGACATCCCTGCACCGATTACAACTGGTAATGTTAATAGCCAATGCGTATATTTTCCTTTAAAGCGATCCCAAGTATATAAATAAATTCCTAAGAAAATAGCTTCAATGAAAAACGCAAATACTTCCATAAATAGCGGCAGTGCTATGACATTACCTGCAAGCTGCATAAAATTGGGCCATACTAAAGATAGCTGTAAGGCAATGGCTGTTCCTGTCACTACTCCAATTGCAACCGTTATCACAAATCCTCTAGACCATCTTTTGGCTAGCAATTCATAGTGCTTATCTTGCTTTCTAATACCGATGAATTCAGCAATAGAAATAAACAATGGTACTCCGACCCCTAAGGTAGCAAAGATAATGTGAAAGGTAAGGGTCATTGCTGTAATCATTCTGCTAATGGTGACTGTATCAAACTCCATGTTTCTCCCTCCTGTTTTTCTTAGTGAAATATTGAGCAAGTTTAAGCTATATTTTTAACTATTTTGGAATTTAATACACAGGTACTATCTATACTTCTTTATTAATACCCAAATTATTAAGTACTTATGTACTTATCCAAAATATACGAATACTAATATTAACACTACGTTTATAATGTTAACATAGAAGAATAAATTAATATGTGTACACTTTTAGAAGGATTTTTTTCCCATTTTCCCAGTGGCATTTTTACATAAAAAAGAACCAACTCCATTTTAGAATTGGTTCTTGCTGGCTTATTTATTTTCTTCTACTTGAAATGGTTAGTAAAATTAATTTGCTTGAACATTCAGCAGGCGGTACACTTTTACACTGCTTCATTCCCATGAACTTTTTCATCTGGAATCAATAACAAACCTAATTCATGGTGATCGCCCTCAAATAGAGCTCTTTGCACGAAACGAATTTCGCCATGAGTATCAAAGACCTCCAGCTTACAATGGGCAGAATTCTTCTGTAATGCTTTGTATAATTGAATTTTATCTTGAACTGGAATGCTATTTACTTTCGAAATCATTTCTCCGATTCTAAGTCCCATTTTATCAGCGGGCGAATCTGGTACAATTCCCAAAATTACTACCCCATTATTTTTTCTAGAAAAATAAAAAGATCTGTTTTTTTCTTTATTTCTCTGTTTTAAAGTAATCCATTCCCGACCGATAATGGCTACAATCACTAGGGCAAGCGATGCAAGCGGGTATAAATAAGCTGCCGCTCCACCTACTATGACAAAAGAACCAAGAATAATTAGATTTCGTCCCACATTTCTAATAGCAATAATAGGGTGCTCTCCTTGTACTTCTAGTTTTGCACCAATCAAGAACGGAACGAAAATTAAAGAATAGGTTTGATTTGCAATAGTAAACATTGGCCACCATTCAAATGGAATCGTCAGTACGCCTGATGGGATAAATAAAAATACCGGCATAATCCATGCTCTTTCAAGTAAATGAACACCTATAACTTGACCTCGCTTACTTTTCTTCAATCGCGGCGAAGTCCCCTTTACTCCGTTTCCACGAACAAATATTCCCTCGGAAATAATCAATAAGCCTAATAAAATAATGGCAGTTGGAAAAATATACTCAGAAGGCTGAAGATTGCTTTTAGAAAACAAGAAATAATCCAAGCCAAGGAAAACAGATACACTACTTGCGATAATGCCTAAACCAGCCGTGTATACAGGTGATAATATTCTTGTTTTTCCAATTAAAGCAAATATTATGGTGAAAATTCCTGTGAAAATAATAAATTCCATTGGAACTACTAAAACAAGGCCAATTGAAAGAACAGAAACACATAGCCCTACAATTATCCCTCGTGGAAGTAATTGTTTCAGTTCAAAATAAGCATCCTGTGCTCTTACTGTGAAATTTCTTCTTTCCTTTTTCACTCTAGAAACCCCTAAAAAAGCGGCAAATAAAAATGATAAATAAAAAACAGGATTTAAAAATAATTTACCAAATCCTTTTAATAGTTCAAGCAGCCAATCTTGCCACATAAAACTTCCCCCATCCTTACAATAAGCTTTCAATCTATTCATTCCTCGAAATAAAGGAATTTAATCTTTTTGCTAATATAAATCTATTATATTCTACTAATATGGTAATAGAAAGACTATGTGGAAGAAATATCTATCTTTTTATCAGTATTTCTAATTATATACTAGTTTTTTCATACTAAAAAAGCTAACAACTTATTACAGTCGTTAGCTCGTATTCATTAGTGTTTAGTTTTTTGCCATGGAAGCTTTCACCTTAGCAACAACATTTTCCACCGTAAATCCATACTCTTGGAAAAGTTTATCTGCCGGAGCTGAAGCACCAAAATGATCAATTGTGATATGTTCCCCTTTTGCACCGATATATTCTCTCCAGCCAAGAGAGGCCCCAGCCTCGATAGCAACACGTGCTTGAACGCTTTTCGGCAGTATTCTTTCTTTATATTCAGGAGATTGCTTTTCAAAAAGATCCCAGCTTGGCATACTTACCACATTTACAGAAATTCCTTCATCTGCTAAAGCTGCTTGTGCCTTGATTGCAAGAGAAACTTCTGATCCTGTTGCTAAAATTAATGCCTGCGCTTCCTCTGAAGCCCGGGAAATAATGTATGCACCTTTTTTTACCCCTTCGTATGCTTCTTCTTTCGTTATGTCGAGAGTCGGCAGGTTCTGACGTGTCAATACTAGCGCTGTTGGTGCATCTGTACTTTCTAATGCCAGCTGCCATGCAGCAGCTGTTTCTTTGGCATCTGCTGGACGAATAATCGATAATCCTGGCATTGCCCGTAGGGAAGCTAATTGTTCAATTGGCTCATGGGTCGGCCCATCTTCTCCGACAGCAATACTATCATGTGTGAATACATATGTTACTGGTAGTTTCATTAATGCTGCTAGACGCATAGCTGGACGTAAATAATCAGAGAAAACGAAGAATGTTGCGCCAAATACTTTTACTCCGCCATGCAGTGCTAATCCATTTAATGCTGCACCCATTGCAAATTCACGTACACCAAACCAAATATTTCTACCAGCATATCCATCGATGGCAAAGTTCTTTTCAGCATTCATTAACGTCTTATTGGATCCTGCTAAATCAGCTGAGCCACCAAATAAAAATGGAAGTTCTTTTGCTGCTGCTTGAATTGCTTTCCCTGAAGATTCTCTTGTTGCCATCGATTCCCCTACAGTAAATTCAGGTAGCTTTGCTTGCAAATCAGCTGGTAACTTCCCTTTGATTGCGGATTCTAATTGGCCAGCTAATTCTGGATAGGCTGCTTTATACTTTTCATAACGTTCATTCCATGCTTTCTCTTTTTCTGCGCCTGCTTGCGCTAATGCCGCAAAATGATCCGATACTTCTGCTGGAACGCAGAATGCTTCTTCATATGCCCACCCATACGTTTGTTTTGCTAATTGTGTTTCTGAAGCTCCAAGTGGTGCACCATGCGATGCAGATTTTCCACCTTTATTTGGAGAACCGTATCCAATTATGGTTTTCACCTCGATGAGAGTAGGAATCTCTGATTGTTTCGCCTTTGTAATAGCCTTATGAATTTCTTCTATATTATTTCCATCTTCCACACGGATAACTTCCCATCCATATGCTTCAAAACGTTTTTGAACACTTTCAGAGAAAGAAAGATGCAAATCACCATCTAACGAGATATCATTGGAATCATATAATACTACTAATCTACCTAATTTTAAATGACCTGCAAGCGATGCTGCTTCTGCAGATACGCCTTCCATTAAATCGCCATCACCGCAGATGCTGTACGTATAGTGATCTACTACTGGATAATTTTCTTTATTATAAGTTTCTGCCAAGTGTCTTTCTGCCATTGCCATTCCTACTGCCATCGCAATTCCTTGTCCTAATGGGCCAGTAGTTGCTTCCACACCTGGAGTATGGCCGAACTCTGGATGACCTGGCGTTTTACTTCCCCATTGACGGAAATTTTTCAAATCATCAATGGTTACATCATATTGAAATAAATGTAATAAGCTATAAAGAAGCATGGAACCATGTCCTGCTGATAAAACAAACCGGTCACGATTAAACCAATTAGGATTAGCTGGATTATGATTCATTTCCTTTGCCCATAGTGTATATGCCATTGGTGCTGCCCCCATTGGCATACCTGGATGACCAGAATTTGATTTTTCAATGGCATCAATGGATAATGTTCGAATTGTATTTACTGCTAGTTTTTCTACGTTTGCAACAACTGTATTAGTCATACTATCATTCCTTCGTATTTTTTATTTAAATAAAGAACTCCCTCTTTTTTCACTGCTATTTCTCCTGTCGGATTATCATTTTTTATCCATAATAATATGGTTTCCGCTATTTCATTTGCTAATATTCGATCAATTGTTGTTGGATTGGTTCCCATGCATAGAGCTTCATCAATTTCCGTGTATTTCCAATCCACATTTAAAGAGCGAATCAGCTTCTTCTCTACACTTGCTTTATTTAAATGGCTGTATACTAGTACTGAAGAAGTTTGAAGAGAATTAAAACTATTATCGATTTTATTACATAAAAGCTCTACTTCTTCTAATTCAAACGTATTTGCTAAAAAATGGCCATCTACCGCCATGGAAATATCTTGGAGCATATGATTCGAAGGGTATCCATTTATAGCAATGCCAAACAATCTTGGTTTTTCGTATTTCAGAGAATGAATGGTATCTTTTACCTTCAGAACCATTTGTGTAATACTGTTAATAGCGGTGTCATAGCCTAAAGACCAATCTGAACCTTTGATATTGTTATAAATAGAAACGGGAACGTATAAGGAATGAATCGTTTTGCTCATTGCAAATGTCTGCGCCCACCGTTTTTTTGCCTGTGCATCGCCAATAAAAATTATACTATCCATCGGGGAACAGATTTCTTCCCATCTAATATTGTCTAATAATGGAGTTGGCTTCAATACAGAATCACTTAAATAGGGAGAATCATTATTAACAATAAATTCAAGATAGTCCGCTTTCCCTGTTTCTTTATTCACTTCAATCCCAAATAATTGGTGAGTTGGAGTCAATTCATTAAATATTTTATAAATAATCTGCTTTACTCCCCCAGGCAGTACTCCTGCAATCATGATACCTACCTTCAAATTGGATGCCTCCTGTTTCCCCTTATTTAGTCTTATAGATTTCTATTTGTTAGCTGTTTTACATCCTTTTATCTTTATACTCTTTATCTATCAACATAGATATTTTTCTAATTCCCCAATAGCTCCGACTCTTCTTTCATGTCTTCCTCCTAAAAACTTCGCCTGAAGCCATGTTTCTACTATTAGCAAGGCCAACCCTTCTCCTGTCACTCTCTCTCCTAAACATAGAACATTACTATTATTATGTTCCCTAGTAGCTTGCGCGGAAAAAACATCTCCAACTACAGCTGCTCGAATTCCTTTTATTTTATTTGCCGCAATACTCATTCCAATGCCAGTTCCACAACAAAGAATTCCTAAATCATTTTGACCTCTAACAATCGATTCTCCCACTTGTTTGGCGTAGTCTGGAAAATCTACACTTTCTCGACTGTGACAACCAAAATCTTCTACTTCAACTTCTTGTTCTAATAAATATTTCTTCACTGCTTCCTTTAGCAAAAATCCACCATGATCACATGCAATGGCTAACTTCATGCTCTTCATCCTCTCTATTAGTCAACTCTATTAATCGGGAAAAAACGTATTATTTCCTTCCAGGAAGAACCAAATAATAGAATCTATCATGAAACAATCAACTCTCATGCCCATTACATTTTGTTAGTTCCTTTTTGGCATGTTCATTTTATCACATAAACCCTAGTTATCTGTATACGTTTTCATCTTCAATATTGTTATTTCTTTTGTGCCATCTAGTGATGAAAGATAATTAATAATAAAGTAAATAGATAAAAATACCCCGCTTTATGATGTAAGTGGAGTATTCTTATCTGACAGCTGCTTAAGATTCAATTAAAACTTTTATCTCATCACCAGCCATTACTTTTTCAAAACCAGTGCGCCATTCAGCGAGTGATACGATCTTTGTAATCATTTTATCTGTATCGATTTTTCCATCCTCTAGTAATTTCAGTGCAATATCCCAAGAACTAGGTTTTTGAGAACGACAGCCGATATAGTTAATTTCGCGTTGAATAATGGACTCTTGATCGATTTCATTTGCTTTCTTTGCAAATAATCCTACTTGAACGAATGTTCCTTTTTTCTTTGTTAGTGCAAGACCTTGGTTTACAGCTGGAACCGCTCCCGAACAATCGAATACTTTATCCGCACCATAGCCATCCGTATATTGGTAAACCATTTCGTTCAAATCTTCTTTTAAAAGATCCACGACAACATCTATTCCTAATTCCTTTGCAAGATCTAATCGCTTTCTATCTTTTGTAATGCCAGCCAATATAACGAAGGCGCCTTGTGCTTTTACTACTTGACTTAATAACAATCCAATGGGACCAGGACCAAATACTAAAACAGTATCGTTTTCTGCAATCATTGTTTTTTCTAACGCAGCATGAACACAACAAGCTAATGGTTCTGTTAAAGCAGCTGCTTCTAAACTAACCTTTTCGTTTAATACATGTATGCTCTCTTCCCTAGCAATCACATATTCTGCCATACTACCATTTACTTGTGTACCAAGACCTGTTCTATTTGGACAAAGATTATAGTCCTTTTCTTGACAATAGATACATTCTCCGCAAGTTGTAAAGGTCGTTTCACTTGTTACTCGATCTCCGACTTTTACTCTTGTAACATCTTTGCCGACCTCCACTACTACACCAGAAAACTCATGTCCTAATACTACTGGAGTATTTTTACTATTGTATTCTCCTTTAAAGGTGTGAATATCTGATCCACAAATCCCTGTGTATGCAACTTTTATTTTTACTTTATCGTCATATGCAGAAGGCTCATCGATTTCGATTAGCTCCATTTCATCATAACCAGATTTTAATTTTGTTACAGCTTTCATTTAATTCTCACTCCCATTTGGTAAAATTAACACTTTTCCATAGTTCTCCTCACGATTAATAATTAGATTAAAAGCCGCTTGAGTATCTTCTAAAGAAAATCTATGAGAAATTAAATCTTTTAACTTAATTTGTCCCTTTTGTAAAAATGAAATGCTTTTTGTCCATTCTTCACCAGGGAAAGGAGCTGAATAGGAATTCCAAAATCCCTTTAAGGTTAACTCTCTTCTAAAAATATTTTCGAATGCTTTCTGTGATAAAGTTACATCAGAATATGCAATGCCTAAATATCCGATCTTTCCCTTCTTACGTGTAATCAATAAACATTGTTCTTGTGTAATTTTTGAACCTGCACATTCTAAAGCTATATCTACACCAAGGCCATTGGTATATTCTTCGATTTTTTGATATAAGTCTTCTTTTTTTGCATTAATAGTTTTTTCACAGCCAAATGCTCTTGCTTCTGCTAACTTTTCATCGGAAATATCAATAGCTATTATTTCTTTAACCCCGGCTATTTTTAACCACTGAATAACGAGCATACCAATTGTTCCTGCACCAAAAACTGCTACTACATCACCTAAATGCGGCTTAATATTTAATACTCCATGTAAAGCAACTGCCAGTGGTTCAATCATTGCTGCCTCTTCAAAATCCATTTCGCCAATTGATAAAATATTCTTAGCAGGAACATTACAATACTCTGCAAATCCTCCATAAGATTTTGATCCTATCATTCCATGATTTTCACACAATGAAAATTGTCCCTTTAGACAATATTCACATTCGTTACAAGGTATAAAAGGAATGACAACAACTCTTTCACCAACTTTCACATTTGTAACCTTAGATCCAATTTCAGTAACAATTCCTGAAAATTCATGTCCCATTATTGCTGGTAATGGATATTTCCAAACACTTGTCATTTTATGTGTATCAGATCCGCAGATACCAGCAGCCATTACTTTGACCTTAACTTCTGTGGCATTACAAGATTCTAACTCTATATCTTCATAAATTATTTTGTTTTCAGCGTGGAGAACTGCTGCTTTCATCGTTTAAACCTCCATTCATTATTTTCATTTCAAAATAAAAGCAGACGCACCAGCCTAATTGCTTAAATCATCTGCTTTTATTCATTAAGTTCTAATTATTTTCCAAACAAAAAGGCAACCGCTTCAGAGAATTTTAATATTAACCAGTTAAATAAGTTACCTCCTAGATCTAAACTAGAAATTTTGGTAGCACCCTCAGGTAAAGTAAATTGTGCACCAGAAATCATCTGAGTATGAACCTCCGCAAAATTAGTAGCCATATATAGTGATAACGCTACCATTACGATTCCAGCTAAAACAGAGTGAATGATATTTCCTTTACGAGATCCTACAACAAACGCAATATAAAATGGAATTGTCGCTAAATCACCAAATGGCAGCACTTTATTACCTGGTAAGATTACAGCTAAAAACAATGTAATTGGAACTAAAATAAGTGCAGTTGCCATCACTGATGGATGTCCTACAGATACTGCAGCATCCAATCCTATATAAATCTCTCTATCACCATATCTCTTTTGCAAAAACGACCGTGCTGACTCTGAAATTGGTATTAAACCTTCCATTAAGATCTTAACCATACGCGGCATCAATAACATTACTGCTCCCATTGAAATACCTGTTTGTAATATTTTTCCGATATCATAACCAGCAAGTAATCCAATAAGTGCACCAAGGATTATTCCCATCATCATTGGTTCACCAAAAATTCCAAAACGCTTTTGAATGGTTTCAGGGTCTGCATTTAATTTATTTATTCCGGGAATTTTTGCGATAGCCCAGCCTACTAATATACCAATTGGTCCGAAAGCCGCTGTAGAACCAGTTGGTAATGAAATTCCATCAAGCCCATAAAATTTTTGAACCATAGGAGCCGTTTTATCAGCAACAAACAGTACTGCATATTGATAAATAATTGCACATAAAATTGCAAACCACCAACTATCTGTTACAATATAGCCAGTTGCACCAGCTGCAATAAAGTGCCAGTAGTTCCAAATATCAATATCCAAAGTTTTTGTCATCTTTGTTAATAAGAAAAAGATGTTTGCAAATAAACAAATCGGAATTAAAATTGCTGCAACAGGTGATGCCCAAGATAGAGCTGCTGCTGAAGGCCACCCTGTATCAATAACTGTTAGATTTAATCCAAAACGCTCAACCATCTGCTGTGCAGCTGGTCCAAGAGTACTAACAAGCAAATCAATAACTAAGTTAATCCCTACAAATCCAATCCCAATAGTTATTCCCGCTTTTAATGCCTTTTTAAAGCCTGTCTTAAATGCAAGACCCAATAGAATGATAGCAATAGGTAAAATTACAGTTGGTCCAAGATTTAGTACATACTGAACGCCATCTAATAGCTTTTGCATATTTTTCCCTCTTTTCTTTTGTTATATATTAGAATTAATTACTGTTTATTGTTATATAACAACAAACAGTAATTTCACCCAAATTCACTTAACTTCTTTTCATTATTGCAAGTGATCAAGTATTTTTTTATCTAAACTTTCCATTCCAATTCCAGTGATATAAGCCGTAGCTATAATTGCTGGTATCTGATAAGTTGTAGGAAGAATAGTAGTTGAAACGATAATATCTGCCTCACTTTGTTTTGAAGCTACTTCTGCTATTTTACATTGAATAACTTCTGCATTAATATTGTTATCCTTCACCAAATTCTCCACTCGATTACAAACTACAGTTGAAGTTGCGATACCTGCTCCACATGCTACTAAAATTTTATATTTTTTCATTTTTAAAATCCCCTTCCATTCTTTTAACTTATTAATTGGCTTGTATTTAGATTGTTTTGTTTGTTTTTTCAAAATAACTTAGAATCTCTTTATCTAGTTTTTCTATACCTAACCCACTAATATAAGCAGTAGCACTGATTGCTGGGACTTTATATTTTGTCGGCAAGATAGTAGTTGATATAATTAAAAACGCATCATCTTGTAAAGATGCCACTTCTGCTATTTTACATTGAACAAGCTCTACCTTTAGATTTTCTCGTCTAAATAATTCTTCTAAATGATCTAAAACAACTGTTGATGTAGCAATCCCTGCACCACATGCCACAAGTACTATTGGCTTGTTCAATCTACTCACCACCTTTCATAAAATTTTAATGCTTTCAAATAATGCTGTTATATCAGATTTATCCTTTGCATGAATAAGCTTTTCAAGATGCTCTTCTACTTGGATGACTTGCATTAATTCCTGAAGAACTTCAATTTGGCTATGTGGCTGATTTAAGCCAAGCATTAATACAGCTTGCACCTCCGTTGTTTTTGTATTATCTTCCATTAAATGAAAGGATACTGGTTTTTCTAAAACAGAAACGGCGATAAATTGCTCCACTACATGTTCCGGATCTGTATGAGGGATAGCGATACTATAATTATTGACACTGAGCCCTGTTGGGAAGATCGATTCTCTCTCCTTAATTTTCGGTAGAAATGTTTCTTTTACAAACCCCTGCTTGTATGCCTTTTCGAACATTGCGTTGAAAAGCTCATCTTGATTTTCTACCTTTAATCCGACGTTTATTAAGCTTTCTTTAATAAATGAAGCAACTGCCATTTTAAACTCCTCCACTTTCACTTAACTTTAAGAATATTTTTTAATGATTTCATATATTTGATTGGAATCATTACTGTTTTTTAAATTGCTGATATCTTCTTCATTTTTCGATAAACTCATCAGCTGTCTTAATGCATAAAGATGTTTATGCTTATCTGTAGATGCCAGTACCACGATAAAATGCACGCAAATATTATCATTAAATGGGATACCTTCTTCTATTTTTAATAAGCTCATGCCAACTTTATTTACACCATCTTCTGGACCTGCATGAGGAATGGCTATCACGTTTCTTAGTAAGATATGCTGGACCATTGTAGGATACTGTTTCACCATTTCTGCAATATAATTTTCTGTGATGCTGCCATTATTCAACAGCTTTTCTGCTGCAAGTTGGATTCCTTGCTGCCAACCTTCTATTCTTTTCACCACGGTAATCATATCTGGTGCTAAGAGAGAGGAAAGGGATAAATCTGTCTTCGCTATTGATTCTTGTGAATCAATAGTTGTTGTAATAGAGAAATGTTCTTGTAAGGTACTGCGCAAAGACTCTTTATCTTTTATTGAAGCATATTTCTCAATTTTCCCCATTAACTGTTCAATGTTGATCACACTAGTATTTAAGTCAAATATTTCTCTTAATACTCGTTGTCTAAGCTGAACTTTTTCAAAATCTGTTAATATGCGATTAATGACAAATTGCTTTGTATCCGTTTGTAAAGGTACTGGTGAAAAAATAATATCCACTTGGTAATTAAGTTGTTGAAATTCCCGAATAGATAAAGCTTGATAAAAGTAAAATTCAGGGAATAACTCACGTAATGTGCTTTCCATTAGGCGTGATATAGATACACCATTTGGACAAACAACTACCGCTTTCTTCTTCTTCTGGATTGTTTCTCCTGAGCTGATTAAATGGCCGCCAATGAAGATGGTGATGAACATTAATTCGCTTTCTGGTATGGGACAGCCGATATATTCTTCTACAGGAGAAATCGAATCCTTTACAATAAAATGAATCGTTTCAAATTCTTCGCTTACTTTTTCCATCATCGTGTAATTCGTCGTTAAATTATATTTCATTCGATAATAAGCAGGCTTCATATGAAGAACCAATCTTTCAAGTAATGCCGCTTTATCTTTGAAGGTTATACACGCTTTATATTCAAAAGTATGAAGAAAGTGTTCCAAGGTCCTCGTCAGCTCTGGTATTTGATGATCAGCTAAAAACTGGGCTGATAATATCTTGGATGTAAGCAGCTGCAAGGTTAAAAACAGATGCTCTTCTTTCGGAATAGATTTCATGTCTTTAATTAAGATTTCTGCAGCAATAAATTCTTTCGTATCAGACAAGGCTCGATAATCAATATGGTAAAAATCTTGAATTACTTTCCCTTGTTGAATACGCTTTAGTATGACTGCTAAAATATATGGCAAAAGATTAATTCGTTCATCAATAAACTGAAGGTGTAAACTGCTTTCGACTTCTGCAAGTCTTTCTTTTATCGTTGTCAGATTGTCTTTTGATATATCAATAAACTTTTGAATATAAACTTCGCCATTATAAATCGATAAGATATTTTCCAATACTTCCACTAATAATTTTCGGACATCCCATTCCTTTCCTTTTAATTCATATCCTTTCATTCTTGAATAACTAACCTCAAGTTCGTATGGCTCAATCATTTGCTGAACATTTTTCATATCACGAAGGACCGTATTTTTACTTACACCTAATGCGGTAGTAAAATGCAGTAGGGAAAGCTCTTCACTGCTACTAATAATATATAATAGAATAAATTGAGCTCTTTCCGTTTCAGATGGAATATAATGTTTATCTACTTGTTCGTCTGTCTTTTCAGCAAATAATTCCATAATGACTGGGCTAATAATGAATTTTCCGCCATTTGTTCTTTTGATAGCTGGATAATTATTCGATTCAAGCCAATCATTAATCTTCTGAAAACTGTAACTAACTTGCCTTCTAGATAACTGAAATTTTTTCTCTAGCTTTATGTTAGAAGTATCCGGATTGCTCAATACTTCCTTTAATAAGATATTACTTCTTTCGTCAAGATACATTATCTATCACCTCTTAACTTGATTTCATTGTAGCATGTAAAAATAAGATATTGTATCCGTTTTCATTTCCATTACTAGTTTGTGAATTGTGTCACTAAGTGATTAACTTGCACAAATCCCAATCTATTCTCCTTCTTTCCTAAAGACAAACTTGTTGCCAAGATTAATCTGATTATGTATGTACAGCATAAAGCATATTTCTTTATTGTGACTGTATTTAACTACTTTTGCTACTTAAACTAATGATAAAGTTGACACCGATTCCTAAGACAAAATTTAACTATTCTATTTTTTCTTTGGTGCCTACTTCTTTTTCTTTGTACAAAAAAGAAGCTAATAACCATCTCACATGGTTATTAGCTTCTGCCCTTTTCACCTAGAACTTTCGGATATTATTTTGCTTTTGCGATAGATGATTTTACTTTTGCTACCACATTCTCAACAGTAAATCCATACTCTTGGAATAGTTTATCTGCTGGAGCAGATGCCCCGAAATGATCAATTGTAATGTGCTCTCCTTTAGAACCGATGTATTCTCTCCAGCCTAGAGATGCACCAGCCTCAATTGCAACACGTGCTTGAACACTTTCTGGCAATACACTTTCTTTATATTCAGGAGATTGTTTTTCAAAACGATCCCAGCTTGGCATACTTACTACATTTACAGAAATTCCTTCTTCTGCTAAAGCTGCTTGTGCCTTGATTGCAAGAGATACTTCGGAACCAGATGCTAAGATTAAGGCCTGTGCAGCTTCTTTACCAGCTGCAACTGTATAAGCACCTTTTTTCACACCTTCATATGCTTCTGCTTTTGTTAAATCTAATGTTGGTAAGTTTTGACGAGTCAACACTAGGGCTGTTGGAGTATCTGTGCTTTCAATTGCCAGTTGCCATGCAGCAGCTGTTTCTTTGGCATCTGCTGGACGAATGATAGAAAGCCCTGGCATTGCACGTAAGGAAGCAAGTTGTTCAACAGGTTCATGTGTTGGACCATCTTCCCCAACTGCAATACTATCATGTGTAAATACATATGTTACTGGTAATTTCATTAATGCTGCTAAGCGGATTGCTGGGCGTAAATAATCAGAGAACACGAAGAATGTTGCGCCAAATACTTTTACTCCACCATGCAGTGCTAATCCGTTTAATGCCGCACCCATTGCAAATTCACGTACACCAAACCAGATATTTCTGCCGGCATATCCATCGATGGCAAAGTTTTTCTCACTAGTCATTAATGTTTTGTTCGAACCAGCAAGGTCTGCAGAACCACCGAAGAAAGCAGGAACCGCACTAGCAATTGCTTGAATTGTTTTACCAGAAGAATCTCTTGTCGCCATAGAATCTCCAGCATTAAATTCAGGTAATTTTTCTTGTAAATCAGCAGGTAGTTCTCCTTTAATAGCTGTTTCTAATTGAGTAGCTAATTCTGGATATGCTGCTTTATAATTTTCATAAAGCTCATTCCAAGCTTTCTCTTTTTCTGCACCTTCTTGTGCTAATGCCGCATAATGCTCCGATACTTCTGCTGGAACGTGGAATGCTTCTTCATATGCCCAACCATATGTTTGTTTTGCTAATTGTGTTTCAGAAGCTCCAAGTGGTGCACCATGTGATGCAGATTTTCCGCCTTTATTCGGAGAACCATAGCCAATAACTGTTTTCACTTCAATTAATGTCGGTACATCTGATTTTTTCGCTTGAGCAATTGCCGCTTGAATTTCAGCTAAGTCATTGCCATCTTCTACACGAATAACTTCCCATCCATATGCTTCAAAGCGCTTTTGAACACTTTCAGAGAAAGAGAGATTTAAATCACCATCTAAAGAAATATCATTGGAATCATATAATACTACTAGTCTTCCTAATTTTAAATGACCTGCAAGAGACGCTGCTTCTGCAGATACGCCTTCCATTAAATCACCATCACCGCAAATGCTGTACGTATAATGGTCAACAACTGGATAATTTTCTTTATTATAGGTTTCTGCAAGATGTCTTTCTGCCATTGCCATCCCAACAGCCATCGCAATACCTTGTCCTAATGGACCAGTAGTAGCTTCCACACCTGGTGTGTGTCCAAATTCTGGATGTCCTGGAGTTTTGCTTCCCCATTGACGGAAGTTCTTTAAGTCATCTACAGTAACACCGTAATTGAAAAGGTGCAGCAAGCTATATAGAAGCATAGAACCATGTCCAGCTGATAAAACGAAACGGTCACGGTTGAACCAGTTAGGATTAGCAGGATTATGATTCATTTCCTTAGCCCATAATGTATAAGCCATTGGCGCTGCCCCCATTGGCATTCCTGGGTGACCAGAATTAGATTTTTCAATTGCATCAATGGATAAAGTACGGATTGTGTTAATAGCTAATTGTTCGATATCTGTTTTTACTTGATTACTCATTTTCCTCATCCTTTTTTGATTTATTTAATGCTAACCCTAAATTAGTAAAAGAATTTATTCATTTTGGCTTAGCGTTTATTTAAATTGAATTCCATCCTTTTGAACGGTGAGTTCACCTGTTAAACAATTATTTTTTATCCATCGCAAGATTTCATCCGCAAGTTCATTTGCAAGGATTCGATCGATGGCTGTTGGGTTTACTCCCATACATAGTGCTTCGTCAATTTCTGTATATTTCCAATCTACCTCTAGCTTACTAATAACTGAATTTTCAATTACCTCTTGTAAAGCTTGGCTATATATTAGAACATTAGAAGTTTTAGTATATGTATAGCTTTTCTTTATCGCATCACATAAAGTGGTAATTTCTTCTTCCTCGTAATCTACTGCTAAATAGTTACCATCCACCGCAAGAGAGATATCCTGCAGCATATTAGTCGATGGGTTCCCCTCTATTGAAAAACCAAATAATCTTGGCTTATCATATTTAAGAGAATGAATGGTATCTTGCACCTTTAACACATTCTGAGTAATACTGTTAAGTGCGGTATCATATCCTAGAGTCCAATCATTTCCTTTAATATTATTGTAAATGGAAACTGGGACAAATAATGTACGCAGCGCTTCTTTATCGGCTATAGAAGTCTGCCATATTTCTTTTGCCTGCGCATCTCCCAATACAACAGTCATATCCATCGGAGCAAGTGTTTGTTCCCATTGATTATTTACTGGTGCAGCGCTTACCTTTAAGATAGTATGGCTTAAGTATGGTGAATCACTCACTTCTTTTATCTCCGTATAATTGACTTCACCGGACCCTCTATCTATTTCCATTCCAAATAGTTGATGCTTAGAAGATAACTCCTCATATAATCGATGAAGAATTTGCTTTACTCCCGAAGGCAAACAACCTAAGACAATTACACCAACCTTCAACACCTTACCCCCTAACCTTTACAAGCTATAAGTAACTAATAATATACAGAAAAAAAGTACATACTTTTTGAAGAAAAAGGACTAATTTTCCCTTTTCTTCTCCATGATATATTTTTCCAAAACCATTATAGCATACAACTTCCCAAGAATAAACCATACATATTTAGTATAACCTATTAATAGTACGTACAAGTTATAATATGTTTCATTTAACAAATTCGAGGTTAATTTGTCCTACTATTAACGATAATATGATTCTAATTCTTTAATTCCACTGATACGCTTTTCATGTCTGCCGCCTAGAAATTCTGCATTTAACCAGGTATCTACTATTAGACACGCTAATCCTTCCCCAGTCACTCTTTCTCCTAAACAAAGGATATTACTATCATTATGCTCTCTTGTTGCCTTTGCTGAGAAGACATCACCAACAACCGCTGCACGAATTCCAGTGATTTTATTGGCAGCAATACTCATGCCTATTCCTGTTCCACAGCATAAAATACCTAGTTGGTTTTCACCATTCACAATTGATTCACCAACACTTTTTGCATAATCCGGAAAATCCACACTTTCTCTACTATAGCAACCAAAATCTTCTACTTCCATCCCCGCATTATGAAGATGGGCTTTTACTGCTTCTTTTAACTGATATCCACCATGATCACTGGCTATTGCAATTTTCATAAACTCATCCTTTCTAGATAAGATGGTTCTATTTCAGATGTATTCTAACATAAAAACTACTATTTGTATTCGGTTGCATGTGAAAACTTTATTAATTTTCAGCCACAAACTAATGGGAATAAGATCTATACCTAAACAATTCCCAGATCATATAGAAATTTGTGTGATAACATACTTTAGTCAACCCAATGTATTTAGTAATATTTAAAAACAAACAAAGAACGATGAATTTTAAAATTCTCTCGTTCTTTGTTTGGATGTTTTCTTGTGAACTAAATATATTAGTTTACAAGAAAGCATTACAGTTATTTATTCATAGGATAGCTGAACTAGGAATGTCTTGTTCTTTTACGAATAAAATAAAACCAGATTAATTGGACTATAAGGATAAATACAAATGGAACAGCCAAAATTATAAATGTAATAATTCTGATTTCAGGAGTTTGCACAGCCCCCGATCCATCTATTTGCCTTGTTGCGATGATAATCGATAGTATTGAAAAAACGACTACCCAAAAAACATTTGCAATCCACCAGAGTTTCACCTTTTTTCTCCTTCCTCCATTACTATTTTCTGCACAAATTGTATTACGGTAATTCGAGAGAAAGGTTACATTTTTTTTAGATTCCCACCATGATTTTAAAATATAAGTAAGTGATATAATGACTTATTAGCTGTTATTATACTAATTTGGTTGCGAATTTATTTGTATGAATAAGACGAACAATCTCTAATTTAGTGGTGAAACCAATTCATTCCATTACACTCCGTTTTTAAAGATTATTTGTTTTTCAGCAAACTAAAATTACTAGGAAAAAACAGAGCAGCCTGAATACACGTAGACTCCTATGGGAGCTGCGAGGAAGTCCAAGACCCCGCAGGAACGTAGTGACGCTCGCCCCATGGAAAGCGAAGTGTATTCAGGCTGCGGGTGATTACCTCAAACCTTCTTTCCTAAATTTAATTAACCCCCGAACAATTATACGAATATTTTTTAGTGTGTACATATAATTGTTCGGGGCTATATTTGATTGAAATACTTATGGCCCACCCTTTTGTACTACTTCTATTTGTTTCTTTTCAGAAATGGGATTAACGCTCCATTAAAAATCGAAATTATCTGGATCAGGACCAACTCGTTGATCCAAATTTAAGGCATCAATTTGTTCCATTTCGTCTTTTGATAATGTGAAATCAAAAACATTTCCATTTTCGATAATACGGTGCTCTTTAACGGATTTAGGAATCGTAATAATACCATTTTGCAAGTCCCAACGAATAATTACTTGTGCAACAGATTTCTGATGTCTTGCAGCTATTTCCACTAATTCCGGCTGATCGAATAATTGTCCTTGCATTAACGGAGACCATGCTTCCACTTGTATACCTTTCTCTTGGCAATAAGCTATTAACTCTTTTTGTGTAAGCCTTGGATGCAATTCGATTTGATTAATCATTGGTTTCACTTCCGCATCTTTCATCAAGTCTTCTAAATGATGGATTTGAAAATTACTTACTCCAATTGCTTTAACCCTGCCTTGTTTATATAGTGTTTCTAACGCTCTCCATGCGTCTTTATATTTTCCTTCTTTTGGCCAGTGAATAAGATATAAATCTAAATAATCGAGTCCGAGCTTTTCTAAACTTACTTCATATGCCTTTATTGTTTCTTCATATCCTAAATCGTCTGTCCATACTTTTGAAGTAATAAATAAATCATCTCTTGTAATGCCTGCTTCTTTCATGCCTTTCTTTATTCCTTCGCCTACCCCTGCTTCATTAGCATAAATAGCCGCTGTATCAATACTACGGTAGCCATTCTTAATTGCAGAGCTTACAGCATCCACAAGCACTTGCCCTTCCTCCACTTTAAATACACCTAATCCTAGCCAAGGCATTTTGATTCCGTTTGTTAGTTGAACTGTATCTTGTAAGTTTTTCATCGTGAAATAACTCCTTTTTTCAATGAATTTTTTTCTAAAATTAAGCTGAAACCAGTTAGGAGAATAGCGGCAATAACCATGATTCCGCCTACCCACGAAGTATGGATAAGCCCTAGTGAATTGGTCACTATCCCTCCCAAGTAAGAACCGATTGCTATTCCTGCGTTAAAAGCTGCAATATTTACAGCAGAGGCTACATCTACTGCACTTGGTACATAACGTTCTGCGAGCATTACTACATAAACTTGCAGCCCCGGAACATTCATAAATGCTAATAAGCCCATAAAAAGAATACTTATTAAGCCAATTACCTTAAATGGAAGGGTAAAGGACAAAACAAATAGGATAATAGCTTGGATAATAAACATAAAAAATAATGCCCGAAGCGGGTTTTTGTTTGATAACTTGCCGCCAATCATATTACCAATGGCAATTGCTACACCATACAATAGTAAAATTCCTGCTACTGTATTTTGCTGAAAGCCTGTTACTTCATGCAGTAATGGAGAAAGATACGTGAAAACCACAAATGTTCCTCCATAGCCTAATGCTGTAATTAAAAAAAGCATTAGTAGTCGTAGGTTTGTAACTAACTGCAACTGATCTTTAAAGGTTGCACGGCCACCTTTCGATAAGTTATTTGGCACAAGCAAACTATTGGCGATAAACGCAATGATTCCAATAATAACAATGGTGATAAATGCTAATCTCCAGCCAAAGTGCTGACCGATAAATGTCCCAAAGGGAACACCTGTTACAGTGGCAACCGTTAATCCGGAGAACATGATAGAGATAGCACTTGCTCTTTTTTCTTTCGCTACTAGATCTGCTGCAATCGTGGAACCAATCGACATAAATATACCGTGAGCAAAAGCTGATACAATACGTGCAATCAGTAAAATAGTGATATTGGGAGCAAATGCAGCCATACTATTACCAATAATAAAAACAATCATGATCCCCAATAATAAAGATTTTCGTGAAATATTAGAGGTAATAGCTGTCAAAACAGGTGCTCCAAATGTAACGCCTAGTGCATAAATAGAAACAGTTAATCCTGCTGTTGTAATCCCTACCCGAAAGTCATCGGCAATCAAAGGTAATAATCCAACGCTTATGAATTCAGTAGTACCAATAGCAAAAGCACTAACAGCCAAGGCTATTAACGCAAATGTATTCATATTTTGCTTCAACTTCCTTTTCCTCCTCTTACATATATCGCTAACCACTAGTGGTATTTTTTGTAGTTTTGCATTTTAACCGGCTAGTGTTATTATGAATCATATAAGATAAATAGAAAAGTACGTACTTTTTTGTAATGTAGGAACCTAAAGGTAATATAGGTACAAAAAAGTTCCTATAAAAAATGGAGGATATTATGGAAAATAAAAAATACAATATATCAGTTGAAGCCACTTTGGAAGTAATCGGCGGTAAATGGAAGTGTGTAATTTTGTGCCACTTAACACATGGCAAAAAAAGAACAAGTGAATTAAAACGCTTAATGCCAAATATTACGCAAAAAATGCTTACACAGCAATTAAGGGAATTGGAAGAAGACGGTGTTATCAATCGTATAATCTATCAACAAATACCACCAAAAGTAGAATATGAATTAAGTGACTATGGAAAAAGTTTAGAGCCCATTTTAAATGCTCTTTGTGAATGGGGAGATACTCATATCACAAAAATATACGGAGATAAGAACTTAATGCTGGAAGATAGTGTGTTAAATAAATAAAACATTATTGAGACTGTGGACAAAACAAAATATAAAATGAGTAAAAATGAACATCCTCTAACTTAGTAGGAAAACCATTTTTTCCATTGCGCTGCAACCACTCTATGCGCCGGAGAGCAAGTTTTAGAACGCTGTATTCTTTAGGTGAAGAAGACAGGCTATTTCTTTATTATTTTGGTCAGCATGAGGGGGTTTTGCACTTTTTCTTCTGGGAGCGGGCACAGCTAATGTTCCTCTGTTACTTTTTTGCTCTGCTCCTCTTCCTTTTTGGCACAGAGCACGTTCCTCTGTTACTTCTTCCTTTTATCTATGTAAAATACTTACTTCTTTCAAATTTTCTTCTTTCCTCTTTATTATGAACCTACTTTTTCATCATGCACAATGCAGTGATAAAGAAGTTCAAGCGCAGCCCCATGGAAAGCGAAGCATATTCAGCCTGCGGGTGATTTCCACAACTCTTCTTTCTTTAAATTAAATAACCCGAACAATTATCCGAAAAACCTAATAGTATCTTAAGGATAATTGCTCGGGTTTATCTGGTTGAATTCTTTGTGCCCTACGTTTTATTAATGAACTAAATAGCGGATAGCTGTTTGTAATTGAATATCGTTTTCGTCCTTTTGTTTTTCTATCCTAACTGCTTCCTCCATCTTTGCAGCTGTTTTTCCATCTATCACACCAGTAACCTCCAGTGCATTTTTGCTTTGAAATGCTCTTACAGCTACTTCTGTTTGCGGACTATAATAGCCATCTTGCCTATCTGTTGTGAATCCTAAGCTTGTTAAAATTTCTTGTGCATATTGGACCTGTTCATCATTATCCTCAGGCTTAAGTGAATCTACAATCTGCAATGGGTGGGTATGATATAAGTCCGTTTGCTCGACTTCGATAGTGGGCTTTATTCCTTGTCTATGAATCCAATTTCCATCAGGAGTAAGCCATTTAGAAACCGTTAGTTTGATTTCACTGCCATCATCCATTAATATAGGCTGTTGGACGGTTCCTTTTCCAAATGAATTTTCGCCAATTAGCGGATATCCAGCTCCCTCTTTTAAGGCAGCAGCTAAAATTTCGGACGCCGATGCACTTCCATTATCAATCAATACTACAACTGGATATTCCTTTTGTTTCTTCAAATCAGAATAAAACTGTTCACGATCTCCATTTCGATTCTCTACTTGCACATAAGGTTTTTTATTTGTTAAAAATTGTTCTACGATCGCATTTACACTTGTTAGCAAGCCACCAGGATTACCACGTACATCTAAAATTAGACTTGAAATACCATTTTTCTCTAATTTGCTTAATTCCTTTTCAAACTCACTTGCTGTATCTTTAGAAAATGATGTAATTTCTATATAACCAATCTTTTCTCCACCGTCTTTTATGATATTAGAATAAACCGTGATTTGAGGCACTTCATCGCGGACAATTTCCAATTTTAATGGTTTATCGACTGTTGCTCGCTTTATTTCTAATTCTACCTTTGATCCTTTTTCCCCTCTGATTTGGCTGATAACGTCATTAAGATCTTTTCCTTCTACGTTTTCTCCATTTACTGAAATTATTTGATCTTGAGGTTTAATACCTGCTTTTTCTGCTGGAGACCCTTTTATTGGTGACACAATGATCATTTTATCTTCTTCTATACTAATTTCTGCACCAATTCCTTCAAAAGAAGAATCAAGAGCTTGTTCAAATTGCTTTGCGGCTTCTTGATCCATGTAAACAGAGTATGGATCCTCCAATGTAGCCAGCATCCCTCTTATTGCACCATCTTCTAACTTTTGCTTGTCTACATTTTCCACATAGTTTTGCAAGATTATTTGATAGGCTTTATCCAATTTATCAAGCGAACCAGCCTCCATTGATTGATTATTTAATTGTTCCTCCTGTCTTTTTTCCAACACGTTTATTCCTATATATGTCATTCCTGATCCTGCTAATAAGGAGCCTGCCATATAAATAGCCAACCACTTCCGATTCATTGCAATCGTCCCTTCTTCTGCCACGATGTATTTATCCTTTTTTTATGTATATGAAGGGCTCGGACAACTTATGATTGAAACTATTTTTCAAACTGGACACGTACCTATAAAGAAAGCATGCATAGTATATAAAGAATTATGAGGAGGGGAACCAATGTTTTTTCACATCAAAGAGCTGGCCTATGAAGCAAAACCTGAGAGGCCGGATCCCGTTTTCGCTAAAAATTTACAGGAACTAATCGGTGGACAATTTGGAGAAATGTCGGTCATGAATCAATATTTATTCCAAGCTTGGGGAACAAGAAAAAATGATAAATATCGTGATTTATTATTAGATACTGGAACAGAAGAAATTGGCCATATTGAATTACTATCAACCATGGTAGCAAGGTTATTAGATGATGCCCCCGTTACCGAGCTTGAAACAGCAGCTGCAAGTAATCCCGCAATGGCGGCTATTATTGGTGGAACTAATCCACAGCATGCGATCGTTTCAGGACTTGCCGCAATGCCAAAGGATAGCGTAGGTGTACCTTGGAATGGAGGATATGTGGCTGCAAGCGGAAATCTACTCGCTGATATGCGCGCAAATTTAAATGCAGAATCGCAAGGCAGGCTCCAAGCAGTCCGGTTGTTTGAGCAGACCGATGATCGAGGCATTAAAGATATGTTATCGTATTTAATTGCACGGGACACGATGCATCAAAACCAATGGCTTGCCGCTATTTACGAATTAGAGCAACAAGAAGGCGTAGTTGTACCAAACACTTTCCCTAGAAAATTAGAAAAGACAGAAGTATCTTATCTCTTTCTTAATCATTCAATGGGAGATGAAAGCAGTAAGGGGAGATGGGCATCGGGACCAAGCATGGATGGTATGGGAACATTCCAATATGTCCGAGATGTACCACCATTTGGCTCTGCACCTAAATTAAAGCCTGCTCCTCCAGCTGAACATAATACTCCTCCTAATCTTAAATAGGGGTCAATTTCATTCAAATAAAAACGGAGCCAGTGGTAAGTATACTAGCTCCGTTTTTTCTTTGGAAATGAGTCCCCTCTCGGAAATTCTCTCTTTATAACCCTTTCACATGCAATACTCTCATTGCATTAAGAACGGCAAGAACAGTAACACCTACATCAGAGAAAACTGCTTCCCACATCGTTGCAATCCCAAATGCGCCTAGTAGTAAAAAGATTGCTTTAACTCCTAAAGCAAATATTATGTTCTGCCACACGATTCGGCGTGTCCGTTTTGCAACAGACAGTGCTGTTGCTATTTTAGAAGGCTCATCTGTCATAAGGACGATATCTGCTGCCTCTATTGCTGCATCAGCACCTAAACCTCCCATTGCCATTCCCACATCTGCTCTTGCCAGAACAGGTGTATCATTTATGCCGTCTCCAATAAAGAGAATTTTTTCCTTTGCTTGCTTATGCTGATCAAGCTTTTCGATTTCTTCTACTTTGTGCTGTGGCAATAATTTTGCATGAACTTCATCTATTTTTAAAAGAGTCCCAATCTTAGAGCCAACCTTTTGAGCATCACCAGTTAACATCACCGTTTTCTTAATTCCTTGTTCTTTTAATAGTTGGATGGCTTTCTCTGCATCCTCTTTTATCTGATCAGAAATAACAATAGAACCGATGAATTCTTGATTTGCTGCCACATAAATAACTGTTCCGACTTCTTCGTTTGGTAAATAGCTGATATTTTCTTTTATCATCAGTTTTTGATTACCTGCTAATACTTTTTTTCCATCTAGCTCTACCATAATTCCATGACCCGATAATTCTTGATATTCTCCTATGCGTTCCTCCATGATCTGTCCCTGATATGCTTTGCGAATGGATTCAGCAATTGGATGATTAGAATGCACTTCTGCATATGCTGCATATTCCAGCACTTCTTTTTCTGCAAATCTAGGTGCTGGGTGAATGGAATCTACTTCAAATACTCCTTTTGTTAAAGTACCAGTTTTATCAAAAACAACATACTTCACATCATTTAAAGCTTCTAAATAATTGCTTCCTTTTACTAAAATTCCTTTTTTAGATGCTGCGCCAATTCCACCAAAGAATCCTAATGGAATAGAAACAACAAGCGCACAAGGACAAGAGATAACAAGAAAGACAAGGGCCCGATACAGCCAGTCTGAGAAAGTAGCACCACTTATTAAGAGTGGTGGTACGATAGCTAATAATGCAGCTGTTATTACTACTACTGGTGTATAATATCTTGCAAATTTAGTAATAAAATTTTCAGTAGGAGCTTTGCGGTTACTGGCATTTTGAACAAGCTCCAGTATTTTCGTAACAGTTGATTCTCCAAAGTCCTTTGTTACTTCGATTGTTAATACACCCTGATTATTAATATAACCACTAAGCACCTCATTGCCGATTTCTATATCTCGCGGAATGGACTCTCCTGTTAAAGCGGATGTATCGACAGAAGAGCTTCCTTCTATCACTCGCCCATCAAGCGGAATTTTCTCTCCAGGCTTTACGATAATAATATCTCCGATGTTCACTTGCTCTGGAGATAGCTTCTTCAGTTCAGAGCCAACTTTTACATTGGCATAGTCTGGTCGTATATCCATTAAGCTAGTAATCGATTTTCTAGAACGATTGACAGCTATCCCCTGAAATAACTCGCCTATTTGATAAAAAAGCATAACAGCTACGCCTTCAGGATATTCCTGAATAGCAAAAGCTCCTAATGTAGCGATAGACATAAGAAAATGCTCATCAAATACTTGCCCACGTAAAATATTTTTTATCGCTCTAAATAAAATGTCTCCTCCAACAATTAAATAGGCCAAAAAGAAAAGAGCAAATTCCGATATTCCGGTTAAAGGAGCAAAAAATCCAATTGCTGCTACAATCGTTCCAGCTGCTAATCTTCCAACTAATCTCTTTGTATTCCCTGTACCATGGTCATGGGAATGCTCATGACCATGAGCGTGATCGTGGTAATGCGGATGATCAGGAGATGGGGGGGAAGTAGCTTTTTTCCTCTTTTCTACCATCTTTACATGTGGCTCTAGTCTTGTAATTGTTTTTTCTGCTTTTGCTAATATACTCTTTTCGTCTATTTCATCCATCTGTAAATGTAATGTTTGTGTAGCAAAGTTAACCGTGCATTCTCTGACTCCATTAATGGCTGCTATTCCATTTTCTATTTTCATTGCACAATTTGCACAGTCCAAGCCTTCTAATATAAATTCTTTTTTCCGCAGCTGCTTCTCTTCCTCCATTTCTTTCCCTTCTTTCCTTTAATTTTGATCTATTATATACAATTACTTCTACTTTTAATATATGCACAAATATTCATATACTCATATTTATATTATATGAATAGTCTAATAAAAGTGTCAATCCACTTTCAGATTTTTTGTATAAAAAATACCATTAAAATTTAGAGTAAAAACACTTTAATCAGAAATGGCTATAAAAAAACTGTAGAATTCATCTATCTATTATAGAAGCTTCTACAGTCCATCTAATTGGTATTTTTTTAATGATGTCTTGCGTGATCAATCATTTGTTTTAACACGCCCATTACATGCTCATCATCACATGAATAAATCATAGTAGTTCCTTCGCGTTTATATTTAACTAAACGCAAATTCTTTAGAAAGCGAAGCTGATGAGAAACCGTGGATTGAAGCATACTTAGGCTTTCTGCTATTTCATTAACTGAATGTTGTTTTTTTGATAATAGATGGAGAATTTTTATTCTGGTAGGGTCTGATAATGCTTTAAATGTTTGAGAAACAATAAATAATGTTTCTTCATCCAATTCAAACTTATTTATGGAACTCATTGATTCCTTTTTCTCATTAAATTCGCTCATCTCTATTCTTACCCCTTTATTATTACAAACCTTTCCATCTATTATAGCATAGAAATGATTGCTTTCTGTAGTAACATGATTCTTGCTAAAATCGGTTCTAACAACAAAAAACAATGGCGTTCATTTAAAATGAACGCCATAAAGTCAGGTTTCGGAGAACAAAGAGATTAGGTTTAACTCTCCTTATTTCGGATAAACTAATACTATACTATTCTATTACAATGGAACAATTCCAACTGGGTTAATAGCATTGGATTTCGCTTGATTCCAAGGCCCTTTATGCAATTCGAAATGTAAATGCTGACCAGTAGAATCACCTGTATTACCCATTGTACCGATTTGTTGTCCTTTAGAAACGACATCACCTGCATTTACTAAACGGCTGCCTTCTCTCATATGTGCATACACTGTTGTGTATTGTTGACCATTAATATAATGACTAATAAAAATAACTTGTCCATAACTGCTTGAAGGATATGATCTAATAACTACTCCATCAGCAGCTGCGTATATTGGAACTGTTCCAGTCGCTGCAATATCAACACCTGCATGGAAAGTCCCCCAGCGATGACCTAGCCCTGAAGATAAATATCCTCCACCTGCTGGACGGGTAAAGCTGCCAGATGATACAGAAGTTTTTGGCTTGGATGCAGGAGAATTGCTTCCGCTATTAGATGAAGCAGTTGTTTTTGAAGCTGCTTGAGAAGTAGCTTTTGTATTATTAGCCGCTTGCTTTTGTGCTGCAGCTCTTTCAGCCGCTGCCTTTGCTTCTGCTGCTTTTCGTTGTTTTTCTGCTTCTGCTGCTTGTCTTGCTAATTCAGCTTGTCTTTCCTTCTCTAACTTGATTGCTTTTTCCATCGCCACTTGTTGATCCTTCAATAGCTGTTCTTCCTCTTCTAAAGAGAGCATTTCTGCATGAACATGATTTTCTTCTTTTTCCAATTGAGCCATTAATTTATCTTTTTCTTTTTTCTCTGCGTTCAATTGAGAACTCAGTGATTCAAGATCAGCAAGCATGGTTTCAAGTGCATTTAATTTTGACTTTAGCTCAGCTTTGGATTGTTCCAATAACTTTTTATCTGCTTCTTGTTCTTTAATGATTGTTTGATCAGCTTCTACGATTGTTGCTACTGCACCAACTCTATCAATAAAATCACTGATGCTTTGTGAACCCATTAACACATCTAGGTAATTAACCATACCACCTGTTTGTTGATAAGATCTTGCACGTTCCTTCAATAATTCATTTCTTTTTTCAATTCTTGCTGTTACTTCTTCAATTTGCTTCTCTAATTTTTTTACTTCTTCTTTCGTAGTGGAAATTTGTTCTTTTTTCTCTGTAATTTTGACTTGTGTACTAGAGATAGAAGTATTTATTCTTTTAATCTCTGTTTCTACTGAATCTTGTTTAGAATGGATATCATCTAATTTATTGGATGAATCATCTAGTTTTTTCTTTACGTTACTATGCTTATTTTCAATATTACTTTTTTCCTTATTCAATTCACTGAGTGAACCTTGGGCAGATACTGGTGATGCCGTAATAGATGTATAAGCGATCATACTACTTACACTTAGTGTAGATACAAGTGTTAATTTTGCTAGTTTCTTTTTCATTTAGTACAAGCTCCTCCCCCGTATACCAATCGTAAAGTTGGTAAACCTGATGCTTTCTCTCTTTTTTATTACTTAATCCCCAAGTCTAAACAATAGCCAACAAATCTTTAGAAAACAGCATTTTTTCCAATATAATAGCTTGAAGCACTGTAGTTCTCGCTCTTCAAGCTATTGACCATAAGACTAATTTATTTAACGACAACTACTTTACACTCTTAAAAACTTGCGGATACTCATTACGGAACCCCATATTCCAATCACCGCTCCCATTACTAGAAGTAATCCGGATACTTGGAATACAAATGGAGTATAATCCAGAATTTTAATATAGCTTCCTGCTAATTTTGCAATTAAGAACTGATATGCATAGTAATATATTGCGCTAACTGCAGCTATCGGGATAATCGACCCTAATAGGCCCAGCCACATACCTTCTAAGAAAAATGGCCAGCGGATGAACCAGTTAGTCGCTCCTACTAAACGCATAATTTCAATTTCTTTTCTTCTTGCTACAATTGTAATCTTAATTGTATTAGAGATTAGGAACATCGCTGTAAATAGCAATCCAATAATCAGGACAATTCCTACGTTTCTACTCAAATTAATTGCGCTAAACAACTTTTCAACCGTGCCTTGTCCATACCTTACTTTTGCAACATGTTCAAATTTCTCAATCTTCTTTACTACAGCTAATGTATCCTCCGGATCTTTTGTTTTCACCACAAATACGTCATTCAACGGGTTATCCTGTTCAAAAAGTTTAAAGGCATCCCCATCTTCTCCTAGACTAGTGATTAAGTTGTCCAGTTCTTCTCCTTTAGGTGAGAAGATAACACTACCAACTTCAGGAATCCCCTTAATTTCTTCTTCTAGAGCGCTTTTCTCTTCTTTCGTTGCTGCCACATCAATATGCACTCTGATCTCTACATTTTCTTCAATGGAAGTCGCTACATGATTTAAATTCATCATAATAACGAAAAAAACACCAACAAGAATTAATGTGATCGTTACCGCACTGACAGAGGCAAATGTCATCCAACCATTACGAAGAAGGCTTTTAAAACTTTCTCTTGTATGTCTCGCTACTGTTCTAGCCTTCATAGCCGTATTCACCTCTCGTTTCGTCCCTTACAATTCTGCCGCCCTCAATAGCAATAACACGATGCTTAATCGTGTTAACAATTTCACGATTATGTGTTGCCATTACAATGGTTGTTCCTCTATTATTTATCGTTTCAAAAATATTCATAATATCCCATGACGTTTCGGGATCCAGGTTACCTGTAGGTTCATCTGCAATTACCAGTTTAGGAGAATTAACGATCGAGCGTGCAAGCGAAACACGCTGCTGCTCTCCTCCAGATAATTCTGTTGGCAGCATTCTTGCCTTATGCTTTAATCCAACTAGCTCTAAAGTATCCATGACTTTTTTCTTTATATTTTTTGGGTTTTCTTCAATAACTTCTAATGCAAAAGCCACATTTTCAAAAACAGTTAACGTGGGAAGAAGTTTAAAATCTTGAAAGACAACTCCCATGTTTCTTCTTAATAACGGAACTTTCTTATCTTTTAATTTTTCTAAATTAATACCATTTATTCGAATACTTCCTTGTGTGGGCTTTTCCTCACGATACATCATTTTAATGAACGTAGACTTCCCTGCACCACTTGGTCCTACTACATAAACAAATTCACCTTGATTAATCCTAACATTTATTCCATTAGCGGCTATTACACCGTTCGCATACTTCTTCATTACATTTTTCATTTCTATCATCTATTATCACACCTGAATTATTTTTTGTATGGATTATTGAAAAGCGAAGAAGGTACATATGAGTTTGAAAACATAAACGAATCACTGAAGAGTTATGATAGAAGTGATTTGGTTTATGAATTTATCCCCTAGCAATAAGTTTTATTTCTTTCACTTATTCCTTCCACTTTTCCATATGATTCAAAAACCAAAATTCGACAAGTTTCAACCGACTAAAAGTGACAATCTGCAATCTCTGCAGGTTGTTCCTTTTCTTACTTAAATTATTATATCATCATAATACGACAAATTAATGTAAAAAATTATTACATTTTCTTTTCAAACATAACATAAAGTACTATTGATTTCAGCACATACCAGCATTTCCTATTAATATAGTACTACAAATCGACCTATTTCCCCTTTATTTTTGTAATTTTCCTTGATAAATAGTATTATATACCTAAAAACACACATTAATATATCCAGTATTTACATAATGAAGGGATGCTTTTAGGCGGCAAAAAAGTTCATAAAATTAATTTTGTCTGCTTTTATAGGAGCAAAAAGAAAAATTCGACAAAAACAGGTCAGCTTTTTTCCCTTTCTCTGTTAAAATCAACATAAAAAAATATCTTTTTTAGTCCAATTCCTATTTCACGAATCAAATCTAAAAAAGATACTCTCATTTACTATTTATTTAAACCCTCTCCCGAGAACCTCTGAAGCGTCTGTTACAACAACAAAAGCTGTTTCATCGATTGATTGTACTAATTGCTTGAGCTTGATAAATTGAGATTGGTCTACGACACACATTAAAACAGGTCTTTCTGAATCTGTATAACCACCATGCGCTGTTAATCTTGTTACGCCACGATCAATCTTATTTAAAATCCCTTCTCTTACTTCTTCTTGCTTATCTGTAATGATTAAAGTCATTTTGGAACTGCCAAAGCCCACTTGAACCAAATCAATGGTTTTGCTCGTTACAAATAGGGCAATTAAAGCATATAAACCTTGTTCAATACTGAAGACGATAGAAGCGGTGATGACGATTACGCCATCGATCAGAGCTACACACTTTCCTAACGAAATGCCTGTATATTTGTTGATAATTTGTGCGGCTAAATCTGTGCCGCCAGTAGATGCTTTGCCTCTAAAAACAATACCAATCCCCAGGCCAATACCGATTCCGCCATATATCGCAGCTAATAAAGGTTCATTGGTCCATGGCTCCAATCCTCTAGAGAGATACACAACAAATGGCAAAAATACGGTACCTATTAATGTTTTCACTCCAAAGTTTCTTCCTAATAATATAACCCCTAACACAAATAATGGAATATTAAAGGCCCACTGTACATAGGCTGGCTCCCACTTGAATACCGCCTTCGTAATAGTGCTTATTCCACTTACACCGCCAGATGCAATATTATTAGGTAATAAAAATAAATTAAAGGATAAAGCGACAATAGCCGACCCTATTAGCACATAAATATATTCGCGCCATTTCATTTTTTTACACCTCTATTTTCTTGTCAGTTTATGTCATATTTACTTGGTGTTCGTATTCGACAATCTTTTTTATGTTAAAAAGTATAATCAAGAATATGACATGGTTTTACTATTCAGCTTATTCTATAGAAAAAATCCACATAAAAAAGAGGAAGCGATGTGCATTTCCCCAGTTTTCTGCTTCTAAAAAACAAAATGATTCTTCCAAGCAGAGAGTATATCATCTATTATTTGAAGTGTAAATGGTGGCAAATTAGCGTGGTAAAGCGATGAAATAATGAAAATCTTCTTCAGAGGGGTTTTGTTATTTGCCGTATTTCTGTATGAAACTAAACAGACCTTTACGAACAGTTTGGATAGAAAAATGGGACCTCACAACAAAAGTACTGCGAGGCCTTTCTTCCAGCTTATAAAATAAAAATCCAAAAGAGGAAGGCAAGTACAAAACGATAATAGGCAAAGGGTGCAAGTTTAATTTTATTGATCAGTTTCAAAAAGAATTTGATTGCTAATAATGCAACAACAAAAGCAGTGATAAATCCAGTCAAGAAAAGAGGAAGATCCTGTGGGGATAAATAGTTCCAGCTTTCGAATAAGTCTTTTCCTGTTGCTGCTGCCATAATAGGAATGGCCATAATAAATGTAAATTCAGATGCTGCTTTATGGCTCATACCAGCAAGAATTCCGCCAGATAAAGTCGCTCCAGAACGAGAAAATCCTGGTACTAACGCAAAACACTGAAACATTCCAACTGTAAAGGCTTGCTGATACGTAACCTGATTGAGTGTTTCTGCTGTAGGGCTACGGGGCTTCCATTTCTCGGCTACAAGCATCAGTAAGCCGCCAATTATAAGGGTGATCACGACCGTTCCTGACCGAAAAAGCACTTCCTTAATAAAATCATAGAACAGGATGCCACCTACCCCAAACGGGATAATGCCAATTGCGATATGAAAAATACTTAATGTCCCAACATCCTCTTCTGCCTGCCATTTTTTTATTCCAAGAATACTTAAAATTCGTCTCCAAAATACAAATACAACAGCAAGAATGCTTCCTAGTTGAATAATAATCTCAAATGTTTTTGCTTTTTCCCCTGTGAATTCCAGTAAATGTGCTACCAATATAAGATGTCCCGTTGATGAAACAGGTGCAAACTCGGTTAATCCTTCCACTATTCCTAATATAATAGCAATCATAATCTCCATGAAGCTCCTCCTATAAGAAAGGTATGTGTAAAAATGCTTATTAACGCCTGTCCATTTTAATATATTTTTTTAAATTCCTATCTAGAATCAAAAATAAAAAAATGCCTGACTTCTTCTTGATAACGAGAAGTCAGACATTCTTTTACATCACTTTATATAAATAAATATGCCAATTGCTATTTTTGGATTCGAAGTCCTTCATAAAAGTGAGATTAGTTTCTGCTGCATTATTTATCGGAACGGCTGAGAGAATATATTGGCCACCCATCTCTTTCAACGCCTCAACATTTAGTTGTAAATGATTGATTTCTTTATTGGACCGCTTCGAGTATTGATAATTCTTACCCAATTCATCGACGAAAATATAACATCTTCCACCCCAGTCATCATAGTAGGTTCTCAATGCTTTATTTTTATTAAGCTCTGGCTCTATTATTTTCCTGAATTGAAGCTTGTAATCTAGTGGATAAATATTGCTATAAGAATCAAGAGTATACAAGCCATTGTATTGTGCAATATTCGGATGGATGCCGATGCTCACTACTCTATATTGGTCGAGCGGTTTTCCAATATATTTCTTTATGTCAGTAAACTGTTCTGTAGCAAAGTATGCTTTATAGCTTGGTTGATTTTTGTACATGATTTGTTCATTTGTCGGTACTAAAACAAGTAATTGACCAATAATCAGCACATAGACTAACTTTCGGCCCATGTTACGGTACTTCCATAACATTTTTAAGGTAAGAGCAAATAAAACATAAATAATCATTGGGCGCAGATAATGGAAGCGCGCAAAGTTGAAGCTTGTTAAAATACCAAACTTCTCTTTTAATGGCTGCCAGCCTTCAAAAAACCAAAAAGCATACCATGTGGATAAGACAATATTCAATAGGTGAAGACCGATGTATAGTTTATTTTCTCGCCACTGTTTTTTCAAAAGAACAAAGAGTAATCCAATTAAAGTCACCGGTAAAATAATAAATTGGTGAATAGTTCTATCTTGATTATGACTGTATACATAATTTTTACCTACAAGCTTTAAGGTTTGTACAAAATTCAACTTTGACTGGTAAAATACATCTCTGTTCGTTAATTCATCGGATATCGGGGCAATCATCGAAACAACAAGACGATAATCGATTGCCAAATAAACCATTGTCATATACAAAATGGCGAAAAATAATGGCCAGTTGCTTTTTTTATTCCGCACGAAGTCATATAGCCAGAACAACCCCAGAGCAGCTAGGAAATAGAAAAAGCCGATCACAAAGGTGGAAAAGAAAGGAAGCAGCGTTAAAACAGCTAGATCTTTCCAGCTTCTTTCCCCCTTATAAATATTCAGCATACTCCATAAAGCAAGAGGCATTCCAAGAATACTAAGCATTCCTGATGGCCAATAAGGTGTTAAGCTAAAGGCAAGCGCCACCCCAATAGTTAGGATATAAGCTTTATTATGCTCTTCTTTCATCACATATTTTTTCAATAATAGATACATGCCAATAAAAGCAACAAAATGTGTTATTGCTTGGCAAAGGCCATAGGCAATAACAGGTGGCAAGAATTGAAATAGAAACACCATTGCATAATACTCTGAATAATAGGTGTCTCTCAAAAATTCCCCATTCATAATTTGTTCCACTGGTGCATGTAATGGCGAGAAGGCAATTCCGTTATCTTTCATCACCTCATACCAGCCCAAATTAGAATCTAGATTATCATGCACACGCATATGTGCATCTTCATTTAACACAAAATAAGGAAGTACCCATACGAAAATAATGGCAATTGCTATATAAAAAAACGTTCTTTCTCTTTTTAGATAATTCATTTGACGCTCCTAGCATTTTGTTGATATCTTTTTGGAAAAACAAAATATTTTTGTCCAGCATAATTTAACAAGGTATAGAAGCCACTTCCAAACAGAACGGCGATTTCATCTGTATAGGAAGCGAAAATGTTCCATTCACCAAGCAGCATTTCAACCAGCACTAACCCAGCTTTATATGCCAGCAGATAAGAGGCTAAAATTACGGCAATAAAGCGAAGTCCACTGCTTCCTAGAGCGGCATTGCTTTTGAATGTAAATCGCTTATTTAAAAAGTAGCTCACACATGCTCCTACAGCATTACCGATAAAAGTTGCGGCCCAATAGTCGAAATGAAAGGCGTTTAAGCATAAATAAATCATCGTTAAACCAATAAAAGTATTCATAAGACCAACTACTAAAAATATAAGAAATGATTTATCCTTCATCTAGATTGTACCTTTGATCTATTTTCTATTTTTTTGCATAGGTTGCTTTCAATAATATAACGGGGCCGCTGCTTCACTTCTTCATAAATTTTTCCTATGTACTCACCGATTAAACCGATACTCATAAGCATTAATCCACCAAGCAGCCAAACAGAAATCATTATAGAAGTCCATCCCGATTCTGTATGCCCCATGAATTTTTGGACGATGGCATATACACCAGCAAATACGCTAATAACAGAAAATAAGAAACCTAGTATGGTAATAAGACGGATTGGCTTGACACTAAAAGAAGTGATTCCATCTAAAGCAAAAGCAATCATCTTACGGAAAGGATATTTGGATTCTCCTGCCGCTCGTTCCTTTCGCTCATAATAAACCTTTGTTGATTTAAAGCCTAGTAAAGGGACAATCCCTCTTAAAAATAAGTTAGACTCTTTAAAGCGCAGCATTTCCTCAATCGCTCTTTTACTTAACAATCGGTAGTCAGCATGGTTATAAACAAGGGATAATCCCATTTTCTCCATTAAACGATAAAAGCCCTGGGCAGTATTTCTTTTGAAAAAAGTATCTGTTTCTCTCTTACTTCTTACCCCATAAACTATCTCATTGCCTTTTAAATACTCTATTATGAAATCTCTGATTACACTCGTGTCATCTTGAAGATCAGCATCGATGCTTATTACACAATCTGAAAACTTCACAGCCTCCTCTAAACCAGCTAATAATGCCCGCTGATGACCAAAATTTCTAGATAGCTTAATTCCACTAACTAACGGGTCAAACAAAGTAGCATTTTCTATTTTCTCCCATGTCGCATCTTTACTGCCATCATCAATAAACAATAATTGGCTTTGTTCACTGATTAAATTTTCTTCCATTAAATCGCGCAAAACAGTACGTAAATTCCCCATTGTCTGCTCAAATACCTCTTCCTCATTGAAACATGGTACTGCAATGGTTAATATTGTTTTTTGCATTTGTACTACCTCTTTTCTTTCCGTTTATTGCTCAAAATAAAATATCCCTTTTAAATTATCCCACTTAAGTAAGACGAACAAACTGTAGAATAGTTTCATAAATTGGAAAAAATTATATGAAAAATATGTAAAAAATAGTGAATAGCTAGTGATAACGGATACATTTTCCTGAACTCCCAATAAAAAAGGCCAAATTCTAGGATAGATTAGCACATACTAATCCATCCAGAATTTGGCTCCATTTATTAAGCATTAATTTTTGAACGAAGATAAGCATTAATAAAGATATCAAGGTCACCATCCATAACAGATTGTGTATTCCCGACCTCTGTATTTGTGCGGTGATCTTTCACCATGGAATATGGATGGAAAACATAAGATCTGATTTGGCTGCCCCAACCGATTTCTTTTTGTTCTCCACGGATTTCCGCAAGCTTCTCTTCTTGCTCTTCAATTTTACGTTGATACAATTTCGCTTTTAACATCTTCATGGCTGTTTCTCTGTTTTTTATTTGGGAACGTTCTGTTTGACAGGAAACAACAACCCCTGTAGGAATATGTGTAATACGTACAGCAGAGTCCGTGGTGTTAATGTGCTGACCACCTGCTCCACTTGCACGGTACGTATCAATTTTTAAATCTTCTGTGCGCACTTCGATTTCGATTTCATCATTAAACTCAGGCATTACATCACAAGAAACAAAGCTTGTATGTCTGCGTCCAGATGAATCAAATGGGGAAATACGAACTAAACGGTGCACCCCTTTTTCTGCTTTTAAGTACCCATAAGCATTATGGCCTTTAATTGCCAATGTTACACTTTTAATCCCAGCTTCATCCCCTGGCAAATAGTCCAAAGTTTCCACCTTGAAGCCTTTTTTCTCTGCATATCTTGTATACATACGTAATAGCATGCTGCCCCAGTCTTGAGACTCTGTTCCACCAGCTCCTGGATGAAGTTCCAAGATGGCATTGTTTTTATCATATGGTCCACTTAATAATAAATTTAATTCGAACTGGCTTAAACGACCAACTAATTCTGTAAGCTCCTCTTCTAACTCCGCACGAAGTTCAGCATCGTCTTCTTCTTTCACCAATTCATATGTTAACTCAAGATTTTCAAAAGTTTCCACTAATTTATAGAACTCATGAACTTGATCTTTTAATGCATTGCTTTCTGATATGACGGTCTGAGCAGCCTGCTGATCATTCCAGAAATCAGGATGAAGCATATCATCTTCTAACATAGCAATACGTGCCTCTTTGTTTTCTAAGTCAAAGAGACCCCCTAAAGTTTTCTAGTGTTACATTTATCTTTTCTAACTCATTGCGAATATCTGCTAATTCCATTCATGTCACCCTTTATATAAATTATAGTACTAGGTAGTTTACTACTTCCTTTATGTATTATATGGCTTTTTGCAAAAAAATGCATGTTTTCCTGTTAATTTCATGGTGGATAATGTTTTTACTGGAGGAAAAAGAGAAATAGTTGTGCGTTTTTTTTATATGCTTGCGGCTTCTCCACCTTTACTTGCGACTCTCCCTTTCACCTACAAACTTGCTCCGCAAACCAAAACCAAGAAAAAAAACCTATCCTTCCTTAAAAGGAAAGATAGGCTGCTCACGAAATTCTTTTATAAATTTGCTCCATGGCAATTTTTATATTTCTTGCCGCTTCCACAGAAGCATGGTGCGTTACGTCCAATATCTAGTTGTTTTACTGCTGGCTTTTTCTTTGGTTTCTTGTCGCCGCCTTCTTCTTTCGGGTTTACTGCTTGGCCTTTTGCCACTTCTTCCCTTTCCAGATTATTGCGGATTTCTGCTTTCATGATATATTTAGCGACATCTTCTTCAATGGCAATAACCATTGCTTCAAACATAGCAAAACCTTCTGATTGATATTCACGAAGCGGGTCGATTTGTCCATATGCACGAAGGTGAATACCTTGGCGTAACTGATCCATTTGGTCAATATGGTCAATCCACTTGCTGTCTACTGCACGAAGCACGATAACTTTTTCAAATTCGCGCATTTGCTCAGGAGAAAGCTTCTCTTCTTTTTCATTATAGCTTTGTAGTACTTTCGCAAAAATGAATTCAACGATTTCATCGCCTTCTTTTCCGCGAAGATCACTTACTTCTACTTCGCCTTCGTTAAGAAGATTTCCACTTACATAATCCACGATCGCTTGTAAATCCCAGCTTTCTCTATCAGCATTATCTGGAGTATGCGCTTGGATATTTCTCTCTAATGATGATTTAATCATATTTTCTACAATAGAGCGCAGATTTTCCGAAGTTAATACCTCGTTACGTTGTGAGTAGATAATCTCACGTTGTTGACGAAGAACATCATCATATTGTAGCAATTGCTTACGTGAGTCAAAGTTATTTCCTTCAACACGTTTTTGGGCAGATTCTACAGCACGAGAGACCATTTTACTTTGAATTGGCTGAGAATCATCCATGCCTAGTCTTGTCATCATATTTTTCATATTATCGGAACCAAAACGGCGCATCAATTCATCTTCCATCGAAAGATAGAATTGTGTTACCCCTGGATCTCCTTGACGACCAGAACGACCACGAAGCTGATTATCAATACGTCTACTTTCATGACGCTCTGTACCGATAACGGCTAATCCGCCTAATTCTTTTACACCTTCACCAAGTTTAATATCCGTACCACGACCTGCCATGTTCGTTGCGATTGTGACGGAACCTTGTTCTCCGGCAGTTGCAATGATTTCCGCTTCTCTTTCATGGTTTTTCGCGTTCAAGACATTATGTGGAATGCCCTTTTTCGTCAAATATTTAGAAATAATTTCAGACGTTTCAATCGCAACTGTACCGACAAGTACCGGTTGGCCTTTTTTGTGGCGCTCTGCAATGTCCTCCACTACTGCTCTAAATTTCCCATCCATAGAAGCATAGATTAAATCTGCGCGGTCATCACGAACGATCTCACGGTTTGTTGGAATAACAACAACATTCATATTATAAATGTTGCGGAATTCTTCTTCTTCTGTTTTCGCTGTACCAGTCATCCCTGCAAGCTTTTCGTACATACGGAAATAGTTTTGGAATGTGATGGTTGCAAGGGTCATACTTTCATTTTGAATCTCTAAGTTTTCCTTTGCTTCAATTGCTTGATGCAAACCATCGCTGTAGCGGCGACCTTTCATCAGACGACCTGTAAATTGGTCAACAATGACAATTTCACCATCTTGAACCACATAGTCTACATCCTTATGCATACTTGCATGGGCTTTTAACGCTTGGGTAATATGATGATTAATCGCAACATTGGAAACATCAAAGAGGTTTTCAATTTGGAATACACGCTCTGCTTTGGACATTCCTTCTTCTGTTAATTGAACACCCTTTGTTTTTTCATCATACGTATAATCTTTTTCTGGTTTTAAGCTGCTGACAAAAATGTTGGCACGAACGTACAGCTGTGTTGATTTTTGCGCAGAACCGGAAATGATAAGCGGTGTACGTGCTTCATCAATTAAAATAGAATCGACTTCATCGATTACGGCATAATACAATGGTCTTTGTACCTTCTGCTCATTATAAAGAACCATGTTATCACGCAAATAGTCAAAACCAAACTCATTATTTGTTCCATAAGTAATATCTGCATTATACGCAGCTTGCTTATCTTCTCTTGAAAGGCCATTTAAGTTAAGGCCCACGGTTAAACCAAGAAAATTATATAATTGTCCCATTTCTGCCGCATCACGAGTAGCAAGATATTCGTTGACTGTAACAACATGGACCCCTTTACCGGAGAGAGCATTTAAATATACAGGCATTGTCGCAGTTAACGTTTTACCTTCCCCCGTTTTCATCTCTGAAATATTACCTTCATGAAGGGATGCTCCCCCCATTAACTGGACAGGGTATGGATAAAGTCCAAGCACACGCTTTGCTGCTTCTCGAACAACTGCAAATGCTTCTACCAATAAGTCGTCTAATGTTTCCCCTTTTTGGAATCGCGCCTTGAATTCTTCTGTTTTTCCCTTTAATTGCTCATCCGATAATGCTGCTGTTTCATCTGCAAGCAATTCAATCTTATCCGCAATTTTAGTTAATTTTTTAATATCGCGTTTGTTTTGATCAAATACTTTATTTAAAATTCCAAGCATTAAAAAACGCTCCTTTTTCTATTATAATGAGAAATCGCACTAGTTATTGGGAAGATTATCTTTTTATCATTAAAAACAGATGAAAAATATTTGTCTTCTTTGTTAACTTATCCTGTGATTTCATCCTTTAAAATCCATTTTTTGATTATTTATCTATAAGACTGACGTAATACTATATATTATAGAAGAAAAATGATCGCTAAATACCCATTTTTCTTTAAAATGAAACTAGTATCATCTATACATCTTACCATTTCCACAATAGCGTGACAACTTATACCTAGTAAAACAAAGCACTCTATCAAGCAAACGGACACAAAACAAATAAAACGAGAGGCATGAATATTATTCTGCACTCTCGTTTTATTTGTTTTGGCTATCGCCAATTCACTAACACTCTTTTAATCGACCTATTCGATTTTTATCGCTTTTTCCTGTGCTTCAATACATAATGCCGCAGCAGTAAAGGCATGTTCCTGTGTCATCGCATTTTCTGTGCCATTTATGCAATCTAAAATAAATTGACCGAAAAATGGATAGCCTACTTTACCGCTTAATTGATAGTATTTTTCTCCTTCTCCATTTACCAAAAATAAATGATTCCCCTCCTTGCTGCGTGCTATATCAATATACTTTCGCACTTCAATATAGCCTTCTGTCCCAATAATTGTCACACGGCCATCTCCCCAAGTTCCCAGCCCATCCGGAGTAAACCAATCGACACGGAAATAAAAGGTAGCGCCATTATCTGCCACCAAGGTTGCATCCCCATAATCCTGAAATTCTGGGTATTGCTTATAGTGATAGTTAGCAACCGTACTATGGAGGACTTTCGCACTTTTCGCATTTGCATAATGCAAAAATTGCTCGATTTGATGACTGCCAATATCCGTTAAAATTCCGCCATATTGCTCTGGATCAAAGAACCAGTCAGGTCGGCTATTTACATTAGCACGATGTGGCCCTGTGCCCATTACAGAAATAACCCGGCCAATCGCTCCTTCTTCTATTAATTGACCAGCAAATACGGCACTTTCTACATGTAATCGTTCACTATAATAAATCCCCCATCTTAGACCTGTCTCTGCTACCTTTTGCTTTGCTTGCTCGACTTGTGCCATTGTAGTAAAAGCAGGTTTATCCACAAAATAGTGTTTCCCAGCATCTAATACTCTTAACCCTAGTGGGCCACGCTGGACTGGAATATTCGCACTTGCTACAAGCTGAATCGTTTTATCTTGGAGGATTTCCTCTTCTGACGCTGCTGCCCTTGCTTGTGGATAGATTTGGATAAATTTTTGCACTTTTTCAGCATATAGTGATAGGTAAACCTTTGAGGCCATCTCCAGCTTTTCCCCCACTTCACACCGTGCATGAGACTTTCATCTCACACGGCGTTCCATTGAAAATTCCAAAAGAATCGTGTGTTATTTATTATGTATCTAGCATTCTTGGAAATTTCCAACTAGAGCCTATCCCTCCCCCATTTATTATCATGGTTTCATAGGTACTGTGACTCCACTCTCACGAAAGGCTACTCTGTTTTAATAGGTTAGATTCTTCCCCTTTATATACAGAACTGCTTCATAAGCAGGTTAATGCCTCCACATCCTTCCGCTTTCCACGTTCCAATTTCTCTATCCTTCCCATATATCCTTAGGTCTCTCCTATGGTCCTGTATGTATAACTTGCCTGTAACAAGCTATGGGCTTTCATAATCCAGATTCTTACTTACCCACCCATACGATCGCAATTTTGCCACCTGCTGCATTTCTACAGCATTTATGTCTAGAACCGTACATTCGGAGATTTGTCAGTATATCCCTATTCATTCTAACCATAGATACTTTATGGACTCCCGGCATATAGGATACACCATCTACCGCTAGACAGCTTTCGTGATTGACAAGGAATGCCCCTTATCAACTTACGGTATCTCTCTGCCGACTTCACCGAGCTTCATACCAATCTATTTAACCATAGAAATGGCATGTCGGAGTATTAGAGTAGGCGTTTCAGAGCGTTACCTCTTCATTCCACCTATCGAGAAATTAGTTCTCCTAAGGTGATTAAAGTACCTTAGTGTCTAACCTTTTCCGTTAGAAACGTGTCGCACCTGGATCATAAACAGCTACTAACGTGCCGCCTGCTTCTATTAATCCATTACACATCCCATAGATATGCCCATGGTCTAAGCCAATCGCAGCAAACAGAAATTCCCCTTCTGCGACTACCTTATTTACTTGACCTTTCGGCGCATAATTCATTCCATCATTTTTATTCACATTTTTCTCCTCCTTCATATTACTCATATTTACCGCCTACCGTAATATCATTATCTTCAAAATTTTCAATGGCTGTTTTCTTTTCGTAAAAATGAATTGCATTTGTCTGTGTACCTTCTCTTGTGTAGAATAAATTATCTTTTGTTAATGGCAGCTTAATGGTTTTCCCTGTACTCGCAGATTCATAGATTGCTGAAATAAGCTCAAGTGTTTGTCTGCCTTGTTCTCCATCTACTAGCACTGCTGTTCCTTGTTCCAACGCTGTTAACACATCATCGATTTGCCCATGGTGCCCTTCATATGGAATATCATTTCTGCCGCTGCATTCATAGCATCACACTCTTCTAAAGAAGAAGCCATTGGTTTTTCCACCAATACATTTTTTCCAGCATCAAGAAAATCAATGGCAATTTTTGCATGAGTATAAGGCGGCGTACACACCGAAACTAAATCAATGTCTGTTCGCTCCAGCATCATTTGATAGTCTTCGTACACGGTTGCATTCAAATGGAATTCCTCGGCCTGTTTTTTTGCCTTTTCAGGATACAAATCACATAAGGCAACAATCCTACAGCGCTCAGGAAATTGTTGATATGCTTCAATATGAGCAGATGAAATGGCTCCTGAACCGATAATAGCTACGTTTAGCACAAAACCCTCTCCTTTTCCTTAATCTATTTATTCTTGTTAAAAGAGATTTAGAATCGTTAATCTCCTAGAAATACCTTCTTTACGTTTCATATAAGTCTAGCAGTCTTCTTTGTTTGAAATGCTTCTAAGTAATTCTATGCGACTATTTCACATAAATATTTTTTTCGGAATCAGCGAATTATCATTTTATTTTTTACCAAGCCGTCTTTGGGTAAAGCTGGAAATCCATAAACTAATAAAAGCAAATAACAACAATGGAAACATTAATGTTAATGCTAGTGAATTAAGCATAGGCTGCGGCTGGGAACCTGCTCCTTGAAGGACACTGAATACCATAACACTTAGCGTCTGTGTCTTCGGTCCGGAGATTAATAGGATAATGGTAAATGTGCTAAACATACGAATGAAAATATTAATGGCAGAAGCCGTTAACCCAGGGACTAATTGCGGGATAACAATTCTACTAAATAATTTAAATTTAGTTGCACCTAAGGATTCAGCAGCCCATTCCAATCTTGGATCCAGCGATTCCATAAATGGCAGCAAAATGAAAACAGAAAACGGAATACCGACAATTAAGTTAACTAATATTAAGCCAGGAATTGTTTCCGCTAGACCTGTTGAATAAAAAATGGAAGCAACAGGTATGGCATAAACAAGTTCTGGTAAGGTAAAAGGCATCTGAAAGAAACTAATCAAGCCTTCTTTAAAAGGAAAGGACTTACGCCCCAATACATATGCAGTTGGAATACTTAGCAACAATGATATAATGGTCGCAGTTACAACAATTTGTAAAGTTATTTTATAAAAGTGACCTATTTCATAAACCTGCCAAGCCTGAACAAACCAGTCCACTGTGTACCCTGCTGGAAGGAAAGTACCATACCATTCTGTTCCGAAGGCAGTTAGTAATACAGCGATCGTCATACCAATAATGGAGGTGATACATACTATTATTAAAAGCCATGTTAGAAATTTATAGAGCAGTTTTAGTAATCCTGCCACTTTACTATTCTTAGGTACACTTGCTTCCGTAGGATTGTTTATACCACCCTTAATGGTATTCTCCACAATTCTCACTACATTTCACCTCTTTGTTATTTAAATGTACTTGCTGAACCGACGAATCCTCTTTTACGTAAAGCAAACACAATTGCCAGAATTACTAATTGCGTAATTGCCATTACTACAGCAACTGTATTAGCCATACTGTAGTTAAAGTTTCGCATTGCTTCCTCGAAAGCAACTACAGCAAATGTCCTGGTTGCCGATGCAGGATTACCTACAATCACAGCAGAAGTATACACACCAATCTGCATAATAATATTTAAAGCAAATACCCTTAAAACCCCACCACGAATAAGTGGATAAAATACTCGTCTAAATGTAACCCATTCGCTGGCTCCAAGCGATCTGGAAGCTTTTTCTAAATTTGGAACAATGGAATCCATCATCCCAATGAAATTAGTAGCAAGGAATGCCACACCCAAAATAACACAAGCAATAAATGCACCAGTATCGTATTATAAGGTCAGCCAGAGAATTCTGGTTGACTATTTTTTATTCAATTTATAGATTGATAGTAGCCGGGGAAGAACGGACGCACCCGTGGGACTTGATCCCGACAACTAAACTGTTCTCCCTCTACTTGTTAACACATGATTAGGCTGGTTGGGACATGATGATCCCGTATAACAAGCGAAGATATGAATGACAAGCTAGATAGAGGTTACCGGTCAATCCACTACACTAGGAGGAGATAATTTATGAATCCAGTTGTTGGTCTGGATGTCGCTAAAGGTGAAAGTCAGGTTCAAATGTTCTTGGATAAAAAAATGCCCTATAAAAATAGTGTGAAAGTTGAACATACGGTGGATGGTTTAAAAGAGTTATACTCTTATTTACTAGATTTAGAGCATCAAACAGGGATGAAACCACCAGTTGTCTTGGAATCAACGGGTCACTATCATGCCCCAGTTGTACAGTTTTTAGAAGCAAGAGAGTACATTGTCATTATCGTAAATCCATTGGTATCTTACCGAGCAAAAAGTTCTAGTTTAAGAAAAACCAAAACAGATGCCATTGATGCTTATCACTTAGGCGAACTGTATTACAAAGAGGATTTAGAGCCGCAGAAAAAGCGTGGTGTTCAGTTATTAAACCTTCGGCATCTGACAAGACAACATGAAAATATGACGGGAATTATGGTTCAAACAAAGCTTCAATTTCAATCTGTATTAGATCAAGTATTTCCAGAGTATAAAGGTGTTTTTGGCGATCTGTATGCCGAGGTTTCATTAAGAACTTTACAAACTTTCTCTACCTCGGAGACTGTCTTAAAAACTTGTGTGGAGGAAATTGCACAATTTATTGATAGGCATTGTAAAGCAAGATCGTTTAATTGGGCGCTTGAAAAAGCAGAGGGATTAATCGCAGCTGCAGAACGCAACCCATTTCAGTCAACGCGTTATCAAAGCCTTCTTGTCAGTCTGAATATGTATATTGATTTACTTCAAGTGTACCACCAACAGCTTTCTACGTTGGAGGGTGAGATTGATCAGTTAGCAGTACAGCTCGAAGAATATGAACTACTCCAAACAATTCCCGGTGTAGGCGAAAAAATCGCTGCAACGATTATTTCTGAAATCGGGGAAATTGATCGGTTTAGTCATCCCAAAAAGTTAGTTGCCTTTGCAGGACTTGATCCTAGTGTATTTGAATCAGGTCGCTTTAAAGGCACGAAGAATCATATTACTAAACGAGGCTCTGCAAGGCTTCGCCACATGCTTTTTACAGCAGTTCGGTGTTCCATTCGAGATAGTCGTAAAAAGAAAACAACTGAAGAAACCATTGCACGAAATATGCGATTACGTGCCTTCTACGATTTAAAACGTGAAGAAGGTAAGCCTTATAAAGTAGCCATTATTGCATGTGCTAATAAGCTTTTACACTGGATTTATGCGATGTTAAAAACGAAAACACCATTCCAAGAAACTATTTAGTAACAACATTTTCCTATACAACTAAAACCTTCCAAATTGAATCAGGAGGGTTATTTGAGTTATGCATTTTTAGTATAGCATTTAGTAATTATAAATTTAAAATATATTTATTGACAAACTATTAGCTGGTTTAGTTATAGACAAGTCTGATTGGCTCATCAATAAGGCCAATTTGTAAAAGAATCGTGTTGAACCAGCCTGTTGGCTTGAAAAATGAAATAATCGCCATATCAATAATTAAGGAGCCTAATGTAAGGGGGAAAATAATTAATCCGGCTATTATTCCTTTGCCCCTCATCTTTCCTCTTATATAATAGGTAATCGCGAAGGCAATAAATAACTCCAGAAATGCTGCTGGAATAATTAAAGCAAGTGTTCGAAAAATGGTTTGATAATAATCTGGGTTTGTAAAAAACTCAATATAGTTACCCATCGTGAAATTAGAGGTTCCATTTTCTTGGAATGTCATCATAATCCCTCTTATTAATGGATAAACAAATATCAAAAGTACTGGGAGCAGACTCGGGAGAAGCATTAAATAATCACTTTTTTTCGGTTTTGCCTGTTGATTCATGTTTTCACCCCTCATCCAAAATAATAATCTTATCGGGATTCAAATAAAGCTTTACTTTTTGGTGTGCCGTATAAGGATCCAGCCCTAAAACACTAGTCTTTAAAACAGAACCATCCTTGATTTTAATTTCATAGCCAGTAGTGCTTCCAACATAATCCCCAACCAATATCTCCCCTTCTATTACATTGGCTCCAATTCGATCATTTGAGACAATTTCAATCATTTCTGGCTTAATTGTTAGAAGTACACTATCGCCTACCTGGTGGCGACCATTTCCTTTTATCTCTAAACGAAGCTTGGAATCTGACTCAAAAATAAGGTAATCATTATTTTTACTGACAATCTTTCCTTTAATAAAGTTAGCGTAGCCTAAGAAATTGGCAACAAAGTGATTTTTAGGCTTTCCGAAAATTTCCTTAGGAGTGCCTAGCTGTTGAATTTCTCCTTTAGACATTACTGCTATTTTAGTGGAAAGCGACAATGCTTCTTCTTGATCATGTGTTACATAAATGGTGGTGATCGCTAGTTCATCATGAATTTTTTTTATTTGAATTCGCATATCTTTACGAAGCTTTGCATCCAAATTACTTAATGGTTCATCTAATAATAGAACCTTTGGACGAATAACTAGTGCTCTTGCAAGGGCAACACGCTGCTGCTGTCCTCCACTTAACTCTTTAATAAATCTATTTTCCAGCCCATTTAGCTGAACCATCTCCACCGCCTCTTGCACTCTGCGCCTTTTTTCTTTTTTTTCTACTTTGCGCATATCTAAACCAAATGCGATGTTTTGAGAAACGGTCATATGGGGAAATAATGCGTAGTTCTGAAAAACCATGCCAATATCTCGCCTATTCATAGCAATATGATTAATCGGAGAGCCATTAAATAGAATATCTCCTGAAGTCGGCTCAAGGGTTCCTAATACCATCGATAAAATAGTTGTTTTCCCACAGCCGCTTGGACCAAGGAATGTCATAAATTCGCCGCTCTCAATTGTCAAATTTGCATTATTCACAGCTGTTGATTCACCAAATTGTTTCGTTAAATTCTTGATTTCAACCTTTGTACTTGTCGTGTTCTTGACTGCTTTAGATACTGCCGACTCCGTATTTGCCAATACTGATTGTTCCATACTAATTCCTCCTTATCTCCCTAGTCTCTAGTAAACAAGAGACTAGGGAAAATACTTCCTATTTGAGTGCTTGAATTTTTTCTTCCCAAAGACCGTATAATTCATTGGTCTCTTCTAAGTCTGGGAATAGTATCCATTCTCCGTCTGGAACTTTCATTTTGTCGCCTTCTTTAAACTCAGGCATTACGGCTTCCACGAGAGTTTCATATGATTTTTGATATTTAGGTTCTAGCATATCAGGTGTTGCTAGACTATTTGCTGGAAGGAAGCCTCGAACATATCCTTGTGCCTGTATTTCCTTCGATGTAGCAAACTTTAGAAACTCGAGCGCAGCATTTTTGCGATCTTCTGGTAAATCTTTTACCATTACATAAAATTGAGAATCGATAACTTGTTTGGCATCCTCCAATTTCACAGCTTCAATATGCGGCGGGATAGTTTTAATTGCTTTATTATCCGCATACCAGAATGGGATGTGCGGTACAATATCTACTGCTCCCTCATAGAGAAGATCAAACGAGTCAGATGTTTTTGCTGGGTAGGATTCAATCGTTTCTCCAATTTCTTCTAAATAACTCCACGTTTTATCTAATGAGCTTGGGTTATTTAAATCTTCTCCCATTGCTTGAATAAGACCAAAGAAGAATCCTCGTGCTGGACCACTAGATGGAACTGCAGGGTATGTAAATTTTCCTGGATTTTCTTTAATCCACTCTCTTAATTCTTCATATGTTTTCGGTGGGTTTTTAACTGTTTTTGTGTTATACATCAAGATAGGACCACCAGAACCAGTTGTAACTGGTGCACCATAGCCTTCGAATTTATCAATATACTCCTGACCAATTTCATTCCATTCTGCAGAATGAGTCTCTTCTGAGTATTCGGGTAATATCTTTTCCCATAAGCCTTCTTTAATGCCAAGTGGAAGACCATCTAAACCAGTCACCACTAGATCAATGGTTCCATTTTTACCTTGCGTTTTTATTTTGTTGATTACTTCTTGGGGTGTACCTCGACCATATTCCACGTTGTATTTTCCATCTGTTGCTTCTTCAAACATCGGTATAACAATATCCTTATAGTATTCATCTCCACCAGCGGCCGAATAAATCGTAAGCGTTATTTTACCGTTTTTACCTCCAGAACTTTTTTCAGCTCCTCCGCATGCAGATAGTAATAAACTAATTGTCATGATTATTGTTAAAAAAAGCCATCTATGCTTTTTCAAAATAATCCCCCCAATTCTCCTGTATTATTAATGCTCGCAAATAAAAATGCAGAATTGTTACTGGACTAAGATGTATTTTGTTTTGCTTCTAAAAACCACCTCCTTTAAGTAGCAACGGCACCGTATAGTGCTTAAATAATTGCAAGCGATTACAATTATACAAATTCAAGATATTCGTTCTATATCCTTCTTTCATTCAACAAGAATATACTAGTATGGTAGTTAGAAGTTTAATTGTTACTTATCGTACGATTTATGCTTAAAGTTTACTATTCTATTTTGAAAGATCGATGCACTGGTGTGAACAATGGGAGAAATGATTCGTTTTAAAACTACTGTTAAATGAATCTATTTTATTCAAAAGGAGTAGGTTCTTTGGATGATTTTGCTTTCACGATTTAACTTCTACTATTAATCATGATCAATCAGAGGGGTTGTTCCAACCCCCCACTTATTGAAGGGTGACCGAATTGGTCTTTTAAGCGCAGCTGTTCCTCCACCCTGGTTTTCTTTAAATGTAAAAAGTCGATTTTACTGTATAATGCGGGGATGAGAGGTACTAATTAATAGATCGTTCTATTTTTTTCATCGACAATTCCTGATTTTCTATAAAAATACGTATTAATACGGTCACGCCATTCTTTCGCATTTTCTAACTGCAGCTGTAAACGTTCTTGTACATTTTCAAAAACCCAATCTTCTACTTTTCCTTCTAATTCATTCCATTTCTTAATAAACATCTCCACTTCTTCTACCCCTTGAAAATGGGTGTTATAAATATGCTGAATGACTGTCTCTCCAGAATGAAGTTTATGTAAGTATGGGACATGGTGGAAAAATAGCAGAAGCTCATCTGGACAATCATCTAATGAGTTGTATCGTTGTGCATTTGGTCCAAAATATTGCCCAGTGTAGCCAGTTCCCGTTTCCATTGTACGATCTACCCCAATTCCATCACAATCTGCAAAGTGATAGGTACCCCATTTGGAATATTCGTATCCGTCAACATTTGGACCATAATGATGATCTGGATTAACCATCCAGCCAACACCAAGGGGTGCCGTATAATGCTCATATGTTTTCCAGGATGAAAGTAAAATATCTTTAACAACACTTGCAACTACTGGATTATTCCCAAATGTTAATTGAATCCATTCATTTGTGATTGTTTCTGTCGTTAAGTCAGGATTCCAGGTTAATCTGCCAAAGCCATAAAGATTGGCCTGTGCTAAAGTATTCCCAGTCCAATTTATATCATTACCAATATTGGAGACAGCAGCAATACCACTATGGCTATAGTTATAAAGTCTGCCAGCTACGATTGATTTTACGGTCGATCCTTCTCCATCCGAATAGGTATCGAACTCTAGCACCTCTTTCCATTGTGGTACTAAATAGCAAACATCCTTCTGTTGACCGGTATATTCCTGCGCAATTTGAAATTCTACTACTTGATTCGTTTCCTTCATGGCGCCTATTAATGGAGAGATTGGTTCCCGTACTTGAAAATCCATGGGTCCATTTTTAATTTGTAAAATGACATTATCAAGGAACTGCCCATCAAGCGGCTTAAAATGATCGTACGCAGCTCTGGCACGATCTGTTTTTCTGTCACGCCAATCCTGTAAGCAATTATAGACAAAACAACGCCATACTACTTTTCCATTAAAAGGCTGTAATGCTCGTGCTAAAACATTTGCCCCCTCGACATGGCCTCTGCCATAACTGAATGGTCCCGGTCTGCCCTCTGAATCCGCCTTTACCACAAAACCGCCGAAATCAGGGATATAGCGATAAATTTCTTCTGCCTTTCTCGCCCACCACTTTTCTACCTCTTGATCAAGTGGATCAGCAGTCGTCAAGTTTCCTAACTCTATTGGACTAGCAAAGTTTATACTCAAATAGGTAGTGATTCCATAAGACCTTAAAATATTTGCTACTTCTTTTACTTTAGGTAAAAACTCTTTTGTAAGCAGTTTCGTTTCTACCTTCCACACATTGACATTATTAATGGAAATAGCATTGACACCTACAGATGACAAAAGGCGAGCATAATCCTTTACCCTTGTTAAGTCCTCATTGAAGTCATTATCATTAAAAAAGATCGATTTTCCAGAATAACCACGTTCAATGGATCCGTTCATGTTATCCCATTGATTCATCATCCTCAACTGATTTTTCGGTGCTTCCTTTATTTCTAAGCCAATTAGCGGTTCTTCTTGCTGTAAAATCCTTAAGAAATGAAAAGCTGCATATAATGCGCCTCTATCTGTTTTTCCGATTAGTAGCATCTGTTTATTATCATCAGTGGTTTTTAATACATAGCCTTCATCATTTAAGTCATCAAATAACGTGGATGAGATGCCATAATCATTTAAGTTAACGCTTTCATTTGTACCTAAAATAATAGAGCTTTTCTTTGAATTATATGGTTGAAGAGTTGGATTAACGTCTAGCATGGATTTAAATCCATTCTGGAGTTCCCTTGCAGCAGAATTAATCATGGCTGTATCTCCTGCTATTCCAATCGTAGAGGTGATATTACTGTATTGATGAGCGTTTTCTATTTTACGATACTGCAGCCAACAATGATAACTATTGGTTACGAATTGTTGATTTTCTTTATCCACCATTTTTTCCATTTACATAACCCTCCTATAATTAACCAATACAGCTTGATTAAAATTCTGTGAAAAGGCTAGATTAGATCCTGTTAATTTTAACGAAAATAATCAGGATATGTCTTCTTTAGTTCCTCTTTTTCAAAGTTAACTAAGTTTAAATGTATCCCTATTAGTTTTTCTGCTTCGTTTGTTTTCTTTTCCTTTATAAAATGAAAGATATCTTTATGCTGAGAAACAAGCATATCCCATTCCAGATTGGATTCCAATCGAAGAACACGCAAGCGGTCAAAGTGACTATTCATTTTTCTAATCATCTTCCAAGTTCTCAGCTTGTTGCATCCTTCAAATAATAAACGATGGAACTGATCATCCAATTCCAATAATTGATGGCAGGATTGATTTTTTAAGCATAATTCCTGCATGGCAATATTAGATTCCAATTTAAATAACTGCTCTTGTTTAAAAACCTGACAAGCTTCTTTCACAACTGCTTTCTCCATATTTTCCCGGACAAACCTTGCTTCTTCCACAAGCTCTAAATCAATCAAGGAAACAATCGTACCAATTTGCGGATATATCCCCAGCAAATCTTCTTGTGAGAGCTTTAAGAAAGCTTCTCTTACCGGAGTGCGACTTACATTTAACTCACTTGCGATTTCTTGTTCAGAAATCTTTAGCCCTGGTTTTAACTCTAATTCTGTAATTCTATTTTTTAATGATTCATACACAAAATCCCTCGTAGAGATATTTTCCTTTTTCCGAATCGTAACGATTATACTCACCTTTTCCTCGGTATCCTAATTATACTAGTATGGTAGTTCGTATTTTCATTATAGAAGGTCTCCACTGGAATTTCAATCCCCTTTATTAGATTAATTTTTCATTTCTGACTATTTTAACTTTTATGGATAAAGGGAAAATAGGCGGTTGCCATTTTGAATCAAGAATTAAAATTTTTTAAAATCATAATTTATCACTAGTGTTGCGTAAATAGTGTCATAATTTTCAGTTTAATTGTTTACTCTACTTAGAGCCAAAAAAGTAATTACCTTTCTAAAGGCGGCCCCTGTCCATTTGGAAATTTATTTACAATTAGACCTGTGCAACGACAACAATTTGTTGATTAAGGAATGGCTTTTCCTTCAATTTTGCGAAGCCAGACATGTGCTGGTTTCCACAATGCTGCCCTTAAATAACGGCTAATTTGCAAGGTTTTCCGCTTACTTTTTGTTTCGAGTTGTACCAGAACATGAAGACAAAAAACAATAAGTGCGATAAACACTTGATTTTGAATCGCCCATTCACTTTGACCGTAGAATTTCTTGATATTGAGATGTTGTTTAATCCATTTAAAAAACAGCTCAATTGCCCATCGTGATTTATACATTTCCGATATTTCTTCGGCGCTTAAGTCAAAACGATTTGTGATTAAATGAAGTTCATTACCTTTTGAATCTATTATTTTTAGAAGTCGAAAATAGTTTTCAGCTCGGTTTTGAGTTGTACCAATCAACACCATTTGATCCGACAAAACAGATGAATCTTTGGGTAGTTTAAAATCATAAACCTCCCGTACGACTGCGTTTTTTCGTAGCCTAGAAAGAAAAAAGTAGCCTTCATCGGTCATGCGATCAAAACGCTCGTAGTCTAGATAACCTCGGTCAAACACATACATGCATTCTTTATCGTCAACCATAATCTCAAGTTGACCACGATCGTGTTCGCTTGCCGTTGTCATCACGGCTTTTTCGGGATAGGATTCTCCCTTTTCCATAAATACAAGGCGTAAGTGTAACTTTACGCCTGCCTTAGTTTTGCGGAACTTCGCCCATTTATGATTGGTCAAATTTAGTGGCAAAGTACTTGAATCAATAATTTTTAACGGCATGACAAGTTTTGTGTAGTGTGTTTTGGCGTGAATTTGTCCGACTAAATCAAGGAAAAGTCTTTGAAACAAATCTGGATTTAGACCATTTAAACGGCGCGAGAGCTGAGAAATGCTTATAGAATCAAGGTCGATTTCCTTTTGAAGATGATCATCAAAAAGGCAATCACTTAACGCATGAAGACTTTCAACTTCTTCTAATTGTGCAAAAAGTAATAGTTTTAGGAATGATTCTGTCGTTAACTTTTTCGTATAGCAATCTAATTTCAATGTTTTCACCTGTTCTTCAAATAATTGAAGATTAATTGGCGAAAACCATTGTCCAAATGAAGTTTTTCGTGTAATCTTGTCCATGAGATTGGTCCTTTTTTAGTGGATTTGGACGGGTTACCACCTGACTTATCCATTATAAAGGACTTTTTCTATGCATAAAATCACTAGTGTTGCAAAGACTTTTTAACCCATCAAAAGCCTAATACAAAGCTATCCAAACGCAAAAAAGTCCTTTATACTGTTCTCGGATGACTTATCCAAGACCAATAAAAAGGACTCACGCATGGATAAGTATAACGTAAAAACCTCATTTCAGAAATGGTTTTCTGCAATAAATTTTTCTGGTTTATCAGAAAACTCTCAAAGCTTAATTAGCGACTTTGATTTCTACAGTAAAAAACTAGACTTCCAAACGACGCTTAAAGTGTTACTTCATGCGGTTTATGAAGAATTGCCAAGCTATCGCGAGATTGATCGCGCCTTTTTAGATCAGCGCCTCTGCAAGGAACTTGGCATTGATTCCCTGTGTTACAGCTCGTTATCTCGTAGAGCGCCAGAAATCAAGCAAGAAGTATTGATGGAAATTTTTACGCAATTAGTCGCCAGAATTTCTGTTCAGCAGCCAAGCTCAAAAACAACCAGTCTACAATTGATTGATTCAACGACTATTCCGTTGAACAAAGCATGGTTTCCATGGGCCAAGTTTCGGAAAACAAAGTCTGGCATCAAGCTACATTTGAATCTCTGTTATCTTGATAAAACCAATCAGTATCCTGAAAGTTTTACGATGACAAATGCGAGTGAGCATGACCGTAATCACCTTGAAGTTCTTGTTGATAAAACGCAAGCAACGTATGTGGTGGATCGCGGCTACTTTGATTACAAGTTGTTAGACAAACTAAATCGTGACGGCTATTTCTTCGTTACACGGACAAAATCTAATACAAAAATTACCATCTTGGATCAAATTGAAGTAGCAGATACAACAACCCGTGATGGGACGATAATCAGTGACCAACAAGTGATTCTTGGCGGCGGTGTCAACCATGTGACAGAGCGTTTTAGGTTGGTAACGGTTCTTACCAAGGGACAAAAAATCCTGCGAATGGTGACCAATCGCTTTGATGTATCGCCAAACGAAGTGGCCGACATGTATCAAGCCCGTTGGCAGATTGAATTGTTTTTCAAACACTTAAAACAAAATCTGACCATTAAACGACTATATTCACATAGTGAACAAGGGGCGATAAATCAAGTCATCCTCACCTTAATCGCAACGCTTCTCACTTATGTGATAAAAATTGAGTTGAATACGACAGCGACGCTGTTTCAATTGAAACGTACCTTCCATTACTTAATGTTTGAGCCCGCAGAAGAGTGGTTCAAACGTTACAGACCTGGATGAGGATGTAGTTAATAGCTGTTGTCACGTTTGATTTTTGAATACATACTAAAATTTTCTGGAAAATAGTCATCCGCTGCGTCAGCACTTGACTTTTTTGAAATTTTTAGCAAGAAATAAATGTCAGACTATTCTGACGATATGTTCGCAACATTAGTGATAATTTATATTCTATTTTGCTCATTAATGGCTTTTTTCAGTTGCTTTAAACTATGATCGGTAGCATTAAAACAACTCCCATATTAATAGGGAGTTCTCTACCATCTTATTTTTGCTTTTTCATATACTCCAATACTTCTTTATCAATTAGACCTATCTTTTGTTCTCTTTCTTCAAAATTCTCCGTATGAATATAGCTTTTTAGTGCGTCTAATATTTTTGTGGTCGTTTCGTTTAGATAGCCTAATCTTTGTAAGTGAATCGTAAGTTCTTCTTTGGTCTTTCCTTCTATCGATACAATATTTTCTGGTTTAGATGGGGCGAAATAGAGCTGTTGTAATTGGTAGATACGTGTAAGTTCTTTAATTGGCTCTTCGTGATCTTCTACTCGCAAGTCAATATAACGATCATTGAAGCCGCCATAGCCGCCTTTTTCCTTTACAACAAGAAGTGCTGCTGATTGCTGTCCTCTGCTGTCGCCGCCTGCATCCTGACCTGCTTGCAATGCTGCAAGTAGTCGCACTGCCAAGCTTCCTTCCGTTTGTTGAAAAATAGCCCCCATGTCCTTTACTGTATTTTCATCCACGAGAATATTTCCTTGGGCTGCAAAATGAGGACCCGTTACTCCTCCTGCCCAGTCATAACATTCGCTTCCAGTGAAGGTTGCCGCATTGCCATTTGCATCAATAAAACCAACCTGTCTTTGTTCTCTTCCAGGATCTTGTGCTAATAACGCATGCAATGCCTCCTCTGCCGACCTTCCTTCCTCCATTAAACGCAAGCCTTCTGGACCAAAGGATGTGTTTGCATAAGATTGCGTTGCTACTGCTCCCGCGCCTGCTTTTGCCCATGGAACAACGGCTCCAACACCAAGAAACTTAGATTGGACTGCAATCCCCCATTCCTTCTCCTCTGGATCAAAGCCAACAATCGAAAATGTCATTATACAACCTCCTCCTTCATTTAAGCCAAGAATATTGCTCCATACACTAGGGAACCCGCTATTACATATGCTGGATGAATCTTTACCTTTTCCAATAAAATCAAGCTGATAGCACCTATAAATACAGTTTGCAAGATTCCTATTCCATGATAGGAATTCTGAAAAAAGCTAATCGTCATCATGGCAAGTAAGACAGCAATCACAGGTCTCACTAAGTTTGTCAGCAAACTCACTTTAGGTGAATCTTTAAAATTCATTAACAGCCGTAATAAGGCAATCATTAATAATAAGGACGGGGCAACCGTTGCAAAGACCCCAATACTCGCACCAATTATTCCACCTTCTTGAAATCCAATATAGCCTGCCATTTTAGTCGCAATCGGACCTGGCAATGCATTTCCCATTGCCAGTATTTCACTAAATTCATTTTCGGTTACCCAGCCATACCGATCGACCACTTCGTTTTCCACTAAGGGGATCGATGCTGGTCCACCTCCATAGCCGAGAATACCTGGAAGAAAGAATGCCCAAAAAATATGCCAATAGATCATGATGCCTTCACCTCTTTAACTTCCTCTTTCTGCTTCTTGCTAAGTAAAGAAACGACAATGACAATTCCTATGACAATCGCAGGATGGATTTGGAGAAGGACTAAAAGAATAAGACTTGCGGCCATCAACCCAATCGTCAGCGTCAGCCGAAAATGACTATTTACTTTCTTTAGAAAATCTACTGTCAATACTCCTAGCATTACACCAACCACAGGAACAACAGCCTTTGTCATTCCTAATACCCAAGGCTTATCTTTAAAGGAATTTAAAAAAGTTAATAATACAATCATTAATAGTATCGTCGGAACAACCGATGCAATAATAGCGTTTATCATCCCGAATACACCCTTTACTTGCCAGCCAATATAACCAGCCATTTTGGTGGCAATTGGGCCTGGCAACGCATTTCCTAATGCCAAAACATCAGAAAACTCATCATCTGTCATCCATTTATATTTATCCACTACTTCCTTTTTCACAAGAGGAATTGAAGAAGGACCACCGCCATATCCTAAAATCCCTACCCGAAAAAAAGCAAGAAATAGATGCCAATGTGTCATAAACTCAACAACCTTTCTGCAGCTTTACCAGGAGGCAATCGTTCCATCTGTTCTTGATTCTGTTCCTCCAATTAATACACCTGTTTCTTCATCTCTCCAGATAATCTGTCCTCTGCCGAAATGTCCAAACTCTGTAGCCGTTTGAATCTCATGTCCCCTCCTTGCAAGTGCTTGAGCTAAATAGTTAGGAAAATGCGGCTCTACTAGTATCTTCTTCCCTTCCGTCCACTGCCAGCGCGGTGCATCTAAAGCCGCTTGTGGATTCAAATGAAAGTCGATTGTATTGGTGACAATTTGAAAATGACCTTGTGGCTGCATATAACCGCCCATCACCCCAAAAGGTCCGATTGGCTTATTATCTTTCGTAAGGAATCCAGGGATAATTGTATGATAGGTTCTTTTCCCCGGTTTTAATGCATTGGGATGGGCTGGATCAAGGGAAAAATCATGCCCCCTGTTTTGCATGCTAATCCCTGTTCCGGGAATGACAATTCCTGAGCCGAAGCCCATGTAATTACTTTGAATATAGGAAATCATATTTCCTTCTTCATCTGCTGCGGCTAAGTAAACCGTTCCTCCCTTTGGAGGTGATAGTGGTTCAGGAGTAATAGCTTGATCGCCAATTTTTTCTCTTCTTAAAGCAGCATATTCTTCGCTTAATAATTCCTTTACTGTATGAGGCATTTCCTTTTCATCGGTAATAAATGCTTTCCCATCTGTAAATGCAAGCTTCATTGCTTCTATATGTTTATGGTATGTATCAACGGAATCCTTCTCTGTTAACTTGAAGCCTTTAGCAATATTAAGTGCCATTAATGCAACCAAACCTTGTCCATTCGGCGGAATTTCCCAAACATCATAGCCTTTATAAGAAACAGAAATTGGCTCCACCCATTCAGGATAATAGCGCTCTAAATCTTCTTTTTGAAGATAGCCATTATGCTCTTTCATAAACTGTGCTATTTTATCAGCTAATTCTCCACGATAAAAGCTTTCTGCATTTGTTTCTGCAATAGAGCGCAATGTAGAAGCATGACCTGGTGATGACCAAATCTCCCCGATTTGCGGTGCTTTTCCATTAGGAGTAAACGTATCAAACCAAGGCTTATATTCATCACCTTGAAAACTTTCTTTAAAGCGATTATAGGAAAGATCCCAATACTTTCCGAGAGTCGGGCTGACTGGATAGCCTTCTTCAGCAAGACGAATAGCTGGTGCCAATGTTTCTTTCAAAGGTAATTTTCCAAACTTTTCTGAAAGTGATGCCCAGGCAGATGGAGCACCTGGCACTGTTACCGGAATAACACCATGGGTTGGTATCTTTTCTAGCCCCTTTGCTTTTAACGCATCAATGGATATGGAACTTGGTGCAGGTCCACTTGCATTTAATCCATGCAGCTTATCCTTGACCCATACAAGCGCAAATGCATCTCCCCCGATTCCATTAGAAGTTGGTTCCACTACTGTTAATGCTGCGGCTGCTGCAATTGCTGCGTCAATCGCATTTCCGCCCTTTTGTAAAATCTCTAAACCAGCTTGAGCAGCAAGAGGCTGCGATGTAGCAACCATTCCCTTTTTTGCAAAAACAGTATTTCGCTGGGAAGGATAAGGGTGATACAAGTAATCTAGTTTCATCTTAATTCAATTCCTTTCCGACATAATGACAGGCAACAAAATGATCCGCTTCTGCTTCTTGCCACTTTGGCTTTACTTGTTTACATAGATCTGTTGCTATCGGACAGCGTGTATGAAATGGGCAGCCAGAAGGAGGATGAGCCGGATTAGGAATTTCTCCTGTTAAGCGAATTCTTTGCCCTTTTGCTCCCATTTTAGGACGTGGAATCGAGGATAACAACGCTTTAGTATAAGGATGAAGCGGATTTTCGTATAATTTTTCCGAAGAAGCAAGCTCCACTGTATTTCCTAAATACATAACTAAAACCCGATCACAGAAATAGCGAACAACCCCTAAGTCATGTGAGATAAATAGATAGGTTAATTGATATCCACTTTCATCTTTCACAAGGAAATCAAATCACTTTATTTGATTAACAAACGAAAGCAAATGATTAATATTCATGATTATAAGACAGTTACAAACAGAATTCTAGTTATTTTTCTAAAAAATTTAATAATTTTATATATTCAATATTTACAGAAAACGAGAAAACCTTTTCGTATCTCTAAAATTTATTTTATCGAAATAATAATATGTTTTTCACAAAGTAGTGGAGGGAAATTACTATAAGCATAAGAGGTGAATTAATTTAATAATCATTCGTTTTTTAGTATTTTTATACTTCCATTATTTTCTTATAGTAATTTAATTGCTTGAATTCTTCTTAATCTAGTAGAGATATAAAAAGATTAATACTATTTCAAGAAAGTAAATACGTTTATATTTTTTGTTGGGGATTTTTTTTAAAGAATTTGTAAATTTTCTTGGAGAGAATTGGTTGAGCTTTCTATTATTATACAATTAAGCTATATAAAAAGGTTGATTGGCTAGAAAACTTCTATAGTGGCAAGCAAGTGTTTTTACATGTAGTTCATTTATGTGAATTGGTTTGAAGGAGGGTTTATGGTAATTATCCGTTATACTCTGTTTTCGTCGGGGAGCGGAGGACACTAGACAAGTAGAAGAAAGCCAATGCCCCACCATATTTCTTTTCTTATTATGGTGCAAAGTCAATTTGCCCAGTAAACAATAGGATAAAAATGATTATCCAAAATATAAACAAAGAGGAGGAAAGTATTAAAGATATAACAGGGAGTATCTTTTTCTCTGTCTTCTTCAACAGGGCAATTATCGATAATAGGATTCCTGCACCCGTAAGAAAAAATGTGATATAGTCGCCAGCCACATTTCCGTTATTAGCTATTCTTGTCGGTGTGACAAAAACAATAAAGACGCAAATAATACCAATGGCAAGAGCAATATAACTAATTATACTGTACTTTATTGGTGTGTTAATTTTATTTTCCAAATATAAACAACCTTTCTAATTTTTATAATATACATGTATTTTATCATTAATTTCCTTAATTATGGAAATTAATTCGGAGAGACGTTGGAAAAAAAGAGGACAATAAAATACCAAACAAAAGATTAACATAATAAATTTGATCTTTGTTTGGTATTTGTATCAAATTTTTAAACCATTTCTACTTTTAAACCTTCTTAAAAGAATATGACTTTCTACTCTTGTGATACCTTCTAAGGAATATAATTCGTTGTTTGTAAAGCTTTCTAGTGCTTCGAAGTCTTCAACGAGAACATGCATATGTAAGGTGCTTGGACCCGTCATTTGATAGCAGCTGGCCACAACAGGATTTTCTGCTAGTGTTTGGGCTACTTGAATGAGGGAAGCTGGTTCGCAGTCTACTTCAAAAAAGGCAGAAACTGTTTTGCCTACTTTTTCCGAATTGATAACAGCACTGAATTTTTCAATCACTCCATTTTCGATTAGTTGGCTGACTCGCTCTCTTATAGCCACGCGGGATAATTGCAGCTCTTTGCCAATTTCCACATAGGAAAGCCTGCCGTTTTCTGTAAGTAATTCTAATATTTTTTTGTCTATTGCATCTAATTTCATTTAATCACCACGCATCTTCTGTTTTAAAATATGCTTCATTATAGCTTGTAGATTGGAAATAAGGAAGTTCTTTTTAGAATTTTCTAACCTTTAAAGGGGATGACAAAATCGGATGAAATATTTGGTTGAAATGTCTATTGACTTATGGGGTTTTAACGGATTATTCTCGTGTATTATATAAACAATAAGGACCACCCGTGAGAACGGGTGGTTTTCTCTGCGGCTGAAAGCCTTTATTACTGACCAAACCCTAAAGGGCTACTGAAAGGTTCGCCAATTGTACTACTTCTACTGGCCAGACCTCAAAGGCCTTCTCTCCTAATTTTTTCGTTTCTTTTTCTTCACTTCTTCCCCTGTAAATGGATCAATATATTCCATCATTGTTAATTGTTCTGCGACTATATCATCTTGTATTTGATTACGGATATATTCTTCAATTACCTTTTTGTTTCTTCCTACCGTATCTACATAATATCCTGTACACCAAAATTTTCGATTTCCATACTTATATTTCAATTGTGCATGTCGATCAAATATCATCAAGCTACTTTTCCCTTTTAGATAGCCTACGAATGCTGATACACTTAATTTTGGCGGAATACTCACTAACATATGTACGTGATCCTTACACGCTGTTGCTTCTATTATCTCCACGCCTTTCCTCTCACATAAGGTACGTAAGATTTGCCCAATATCTTTCTTTATTTTCCCGTAAATTATTTGTCTTCTATATTTTGGTGCAAATACTATGTGATACTTACAATTCCAAGTTGTGTGTGCTAAACTATTATTGTCTTTTGACATAAGGACTTCCTCCTGGCTATTTATTTTCGGTTGGCGAACCAAAAAATATTTTAGCACCAAGAGGAAGTTTTTTTAATACCACGCTGTAAGCTTTTTGGAACCCTAGGCATAGCCCAGGGTTTTCTTTTCTATAATAAAATAAAGCCTGCAATGTTTTAGACTGACCTAGCAATATGGGACAGTAATAAAACACCTTCTTAGGCTGCCATATTACCAAACTCTATTGGTGTGTAGTAGCCTAATTTTTCTTGAATACGTTCTTCGTTATAATATCTCATAAATTGATCTACACGCTCTTTTACTTCTTTTAAAGATAAAGAATGGAATTTAACATACTGAAATTCCTCTGATTTTAGATTAGAATGAAAGGACTCAATGACGGCATTGTCCCAACAGTTTCCTCTGCGTGACATACTACTGACTAAATTTTGCTCTCTGACCCGACTTTGATACGCATAAGAAGCATAGACACTGCCTTGATCGGAGTGGATGATTATTCCTTCAGGATTCCCTCGTTTTTCTAGTGCTTCATCCAAGGTATCCATTACTAAAGAAGTTTGTTGATGGGGATAAAGCTTATAGGCAACGATTTGATTGTTATACAAATCCATGATGGTAGATAAATATAAAGTATCTGGACCATATTGAATATAGGTAATATCCGTTACCCATTTTTCGTTAGGATTGCTTGCATAAAATTCTCGCTGTAATAAATTGGGCGCAACAATGACCGATTCCCCCTGTGATTTCCACCTTCTCTTTTGCTTTATTCTACACTGAAGATGATATTTTTGCATAATCCGTTGAACAGTATTACGGTTTAATTTAATTTGATAATTACGCTTTAACAGCTCTTTGATCTTCCGGTGTCCATATCGGTACTTTGTTTCTTTGCAGAGGGAAATAATTGTTTCCTCCTCCTTAGATAACTCCATTGGTTGCGAAGATGCCCAGCGATAATACGTAGATCTTGGAACATGTAAAGCAGATAAAATAGCTGATACAGTATATTTTTTTCGTAATGTCTGTACTAATTGGAGGACAATTTCCTTTTCAACTCCTTTTCGATTTCCAAATACTTTTTTAAGATTTCATTTTCCTGCTTTAAGTGATTCATTTGACGTTCTTTTTTATCTTCATCACTTGAATTATCTGGACCATGCCCGTATGAATACTGTTTTCCTATAGGTTGATCGAATCGATGAACTTGATTTTCCCGATACCATTTCATCCACGTTTTGATTTGAGAAACATTTTTAATTCCATATTTCTGCATGATTTCTTGATTCGTAAACTGACCACTCATCTTATCTTTAACAACTGCCCATTTAACCTCACTTGAATATATGTTTTTGCCCACGCAAAACACCTCCGAGTTAGTACTTTGTTTAAGTGTACCATTCGAAGGTGTTTTATAGTGTCTCATTTATTTAGGTTAGTCTATTTCACTGCAGGCTTTATCTTTATTATTGAGCTTCAATTAGACCGTATTTTCCATCTTTTCGTTTATAGACGATATTGGTGTTATTTGTTTCTGCGTCTGTATAAACGAAAAAGTTATGGCCTAGTAAATCCATTTGCAGGATTGCTTCTTCACTATCCATTGGTTTTAAATTGAAGCGTTTTTGGCGGACAATTTCTAGCTCCTGTTCTTCTTCCTCCACATTTGGTGTGCTTTCGTAAGAACCAAATAGTTCATTCAGATTTCCTTTTTCTCTATGCTTACGATTTACTTTTGTTTTATGTTTTCTTATTTGTCTTTCTAATTTATCAGAGATTAAATCAATAGCTGCATACATATCCATATGATCTTCTTCTGCACGTAACAGCAACTGGGACATTGGAATTGTAACCTCTACCTTGGAAGTTTTATCATTGTACGTTTTTAAATTTACATTTACTTGTGCATCTGGTGATTCAGAAAAATATCTTTCTAATTTAGAGATTTTCTTTTCGACATACTCTCTAATTGCTGGAGTTACCTCAATGTTTTCTCCTCTAATGTTGAAATTCATAAGTTACTCCTCCTTTATAGTTTCCAGTGCAAGTCTTATTTTTTCCTTATAGTAAATGAAAATATACCATATAAGGAATCATTTTGACTATACTATCTATTTCTATCATACCCTGGCAAAATCCTGCTAAAACGATAAGAAATTTCGACAAAATTGTGAACTTTTTAAATACAAACGCTTACTATTATTCTATCGAAAATTATTTTCAGCAAATTTTTATGTTAGAAAATGTTTCAAAACGATTAACAGCGGTTATATATACACCATAATCAAAACGTATAGCTCGTACGATAATAAAGTAACTGATTACTTAGTAAAAGAACTAGTTCTTTGAAAAAAGAAGATAGGCAAGTGTTAGTATAACCATTATTTTCTATTTCAAAAGTAGAGGCTATTGAAGTTAAATATCTATACAAAGATTCTCCCTTTTGAAAAACATTTCGACATAATGTAAGAGAAGAAGCCTATATTCCTAACAATAGATGGAATTATGAGTATTACTTATTCGGTCGGTGTCGAGTTTTAGCGAAATTAATCAAAATATTTTTACAATTCAATGTTTTATATTTGCTACAATGAACACATTAAGAATTTAACCTGGAGGTAAAAGAATGAGTGAAGCAATATTACAAAATCAGCCTGAATTAGAATTAAAAGAAATGGAAGAGGAAGAGTACTATTACAAGTTGTGGGAAGACGATCGTTTATAGGCCGAAATAGATCTACTTGATACGAAAAGGAAGAACATTTGCTTTTTTAAGAAGTGTTCTTAAAATTTGAAATCTTCCTGGTAAAATAAGTAATAAATTACTTTCTTTTGAATTTCTAACAAATGAACTTTGATAACGCATACTGGAGGGATCTATTTTGAATAAAAAATGTATTGCAATGCTATTGGCTGGCGGAAGAGGGACAAGACTAAAAAAACTAACAGAAGAATTAGCAAAACCGGCAGTACCCTTTGGGGGAAAATACCGTATTGTTGATTTTACATTAAGTAATTGCCGTAATTCAGGAATAGATACTGTTGGTGTATTAACACAATATCAGCCGCATGTACTGCAAAATTACATTAAAGACGGAAAAGATTGGGATTTGGACAGCAGAGATGGCGGACTAAGCATCCTCCCTCCATACCAATGTGGTACAGAAGAACGCTGGTATGATGGTACAGCCCATGCTATCTATCAAAATATATCCTATATTGACCAGTATAACCCGGATTATGTTCTCGTTATTTCTGGTGACCATATTTACAAAATGGATTATAATTTAATGCTGCAGCAGCATATCAAAACAGGGGCAGATGCAACAATTTCTGTTACGGAGGTTCCTTGGGAGGAAGCAAATCGTTTCGGTATTATGAACACAGATGGCACCAATAATCGAATCGTCGACTTTGAAGAAAAGCCATCTAATCCTAAATCAAATCTAGCTTCCATGGGTGTATATATTTTCAAATGGAAAACGCTTAAATCCTATCTACAAAAAGAAGAAAAGAACGAATTATCTTCTAAGGACTTTGGAAAAGATATTATTCCTGCCATGCTGACAGATAACCGCAAACTACATGCTTACACCTTTAAAGGTTATTGGAAGGACGTTGGGACAATCGACAGCTTCTGGGAAGCAAATATGGACTTATTATCAAAGGAAAGCAATATCTTTCTAAATGACAAAGACTGGACCGTATTTACCCACGAACAGTGCTACGCCCCGTCCTATATCGAATCTTCCGCTACCGTAAATCGCTCCATTATCAGTGAAGGCTGCGAAATTTATGGAACTGTTGAAAACTCTGTTATCTTCAATGATGTCATTATCGGAAAAGGAGCAATCGTCAAAGATTCCGTACTCCTGCCTGGAACCGTTATCGGCGAAAATGCTGTCATTGAAAAAAGCGTAACAGCATGCAATGTAACAGTGGGTGATCACAGCATTATTGCACCAAAGGACGCAGATTCAGAAATTATTTTGATCGGTGAAAGTATGGAGAATAAGCAGACCCGTGTTGGATTGTCGAGAGTGATTTGAATATAATATCAAATAAAAATGTTGTTGCCTTAATTGGCAACAACATTTTTATTTTTTCTTATCATAAAACATGCCATCTATGGAGATATTTCCACCATACGGATCATTATATTGATTAATCCTTTTCTTTCTCACTTGCTGCTGCTTTAAATCTGTTTTTATTTTCCCTTGCAAAGAAACCATCTTGTCATTCAGAAGTTTCTCTGAAGCGATCATTTCTTTTTTATCTGCTTCATTAATTTTCGGCCATAAAGGAAGCTGATTTAATAATTCTTCCCTCTTCTCTAATAACTCATTTATTTCCTTTATAACAGCTTCTCTTTCCTCTATCGTTCCTTCCTCTATCGTAAGAAGTCCAAGCAGCTTTTTCGTACACTCATTATAGTCAGTTAATAGACTCATTATGCTAATCCATTGGAAGGTCCAATATCTTTTTTCGCTATTTTTATTACTTCCTTCCAAGTATCACGAAATTCGATAACATAACCTTCGACTTCATTTAATATATTTATATCATTCTTAGTATTAGCTTCCACTAATCTTCTGTAAATATAATCGTACATTTGGAGCATATTTTTAGAAATATCAATCTCTAAATTTAATGTAATCATCAACTCATTAATGATATTTTGGGCTTTACCAAGATTTTCATTTCGTTTTTCAATATTTTTATCCTCAATAGCTCTTTTGGCTAATGTAATAAATTTCAAACAACCATTATACAGCATAAGAGTCAAATCACCGGGAGACGAAGTATTGACTGCATTCTGCTTATAGGTTTGGTATGGTTGATTAATTGCCATCTACTTACTCACCCCTAAGTTATTATGATCCATTTTGTGCAAAAAAGCCTGCTAATTGCGAAGATTGATTATTTAATTTCTGTATAGCCTTTTCCATTGCATTATACTGTGACCAATAACGATCTTCTATTTGCTTTAATCGATATTCCATTGATTCAATATTATCATCAATTCGCAGCATATCTTTACCAATGGTATAATTATATTCCGTTTTAAACGTATTACCAGCTTTTTCTTCAATTTGTTTCATAGTATCTGATATATCCGTTCTTAGCCTTCTCGCTAATCCTTGTTGATCAGTTGTTGGGCCATCCGCCATAAATAACTGGTATACCGCTTCTGGATTATCTTCGATTGCTGCTTTTAATTTATCTTCATTAATCTCTAGCTTACCACGTTCTAAATAGTCCTTCGAAGTAGTAATCCCAATTTCAGCCAACTGATTATATTTTTCAATTGTTTTTGTTTTATCATTAACTGTTACAGACGCATATAAGGAGTTTCTCATTTTATTTAAACCAGAGGTTAAAAGGGGATCTCTCTTCAGTAAGCCACTTTTCGCCTTTTCCTCCCATTGCTCAATCTCCTTTTCACCCATTGCCGCCTTCTGTTCTTCTGTAAGAGGCTGAAAAGCTGAATAACGCTGAGCAGTAAGTTCTGTATTAACAGCACCGATTGTTTCATTATATTTATCGACAAAAGATTTTATCGTATCAAAAATACTATCTGTATCAGTTTGAATATTTACATTCACACTTTCACCAGCAGCAGTATTTTTATTTAAATTAAAGGTAACATCGTTCATGGTAAAGGTATTGGATTTTCTAGATGTTTTTAATCCATTAATGGTGAATTCAGCATCAGACCCAGCCGTTTTTTCAGTTAAATTTAGAGTTTTAGTAAAAAATTCGGCATCCTTTCCCAAAAACTCAATTTCTTCTGCCCCATTATTTAGTATGCCAGTATCTGTGCGTTGTGCGACCACTTTATCAGTACCAGTGTCATAAAACATACTGATCCCTACATTAGAACTATTAATTTTACTAAACATACTATTTAATGAAGTGGAACCATCAATTTTAAAACTTTGCTTATTTTTTGTACCATCTTCATTTGTTGTTTGAATATCAAACTCAATGTAGCTGTTCTTCTTAAGATTGTCCCCACTCACTGTTACCGTGCTATTTTCTGGAAGAATTTCACCAAATGTCATTTTTCCAGTGGCTGGATTAACATATACAGTATCAGCTGCTCTAGTACCTTTCTCTGGAGCATCTCCTTCTATCAGCTGAACTTTAAACGTTTTATTGGTTCCTCCTGTTACAGTTATTGAATCAGGAAATCCAGATAAGGAAGTACCGCTTAGATATATTTCATCACCTTGTCCTGTTAAAGTCTGTGAAAAACTTTCTCCCTTCCATTGAATTCCAGAGTCATCAGAGAGTTTGCTTTGCTGGGAAAGTAAACTCTTGGTAGGATCTAGCGTACTATTACTAATTTTATCTGCACTTTGTACTTTAGCGGACTTTGCCATTACAACATCGGAGATATTATATGAAACATTCCCTGCATTCGCTTTTGCACTTACTGATACTATATCCTTGTTTGAAGAAACAGCAGTTCTTTTCATCATATTTGATTGTTTGGAAATACCTTCAAATATAAAAGTATCGAACTCTTTTAATTTTGCATTCATTGTTCGGTAATTATCACGTTGCCATTCTAAAATTTGCTTTTGTTGTTTTAGTTTGTCTAGAGGCATACGCTGCACTTTCATTAATGAATCGACAATCGATTGTGTGTCAAGTCCACTGGCAAGACCGGTGAATTTTATTGAATTTACACTCATTATAAATCCTCCTCTAATTTAAAGCTTTTTATCGATAAATATTCCGATAAACTCTGTCATTTTTGCATAGATGTCTAAAAGTTCTTTAGATGGAATTTCTCTTATAACCTTCTCTGTAGCTTTATCAACGACTTCTATATAATAGCGTTCTGTTTCATCATGGACCTTAAAATTTATAGAAGTATAATGTGGCTTTAAAAATTCATTGATACTCGTTACTATTTCTTCCGCTTTCTCTTTTTTCAGAATGTTAGTCGATTCTTCTGAAAGAGTATCCACCAATTTGGTGTAGTCCCTATTATTTAAGCTAATTTCATTATCATTTCTGGTTGAGTTCACTAAGTTAGATATAGTCGATTGTTGTTGATTCATCTCCAATTTCATCCATATAACAGCTCCTCTATCAGATCCTTTAATTTTTATATCGGATACTCTAAACATTTATTAACAAAAAGTTATTTCAATTGTAAATAAAATGGGATAACTAAGGAAAATTACCTTGCTTTCGAAAAATAGCCTATTACTTTCTGCACAGCTTTTATTACAGATCGCACATCTTCCTCTGTCATTTTCGGAAATAAGGGAAGTGTAATCGCTTCTTCATAGTAGAGTTCAGCGTTAGGACAAATCCCCTTCTTATATCCTAAGTTTTGGTAATAAGCTAAAGTATGGACTGGGATATAATGAACATGTACACCTATATTTTCAGCACGTAAAGCTTCAAATATAGTCTTTCTATCTACACTTAAACTGTCTAATCGCAATCGAAGCATGTATAAATGCCAACTTGATTCACCAGCTGCCTCTTGAAAAGGTACCACTACATTCGGAATGTTATGAAAAGCAGCTGTATATTGTTTAGCAATCTCTCTGCGTCTTTTTACAAAACTATCAAGTCTTTTTAATTGAGAACATCCTAAACTAGCTTGTATATCTGTCATTCGGTAGTTCATACCTAAATCAACCATTTCATAGCTCCATGGTCCCTCATTCTCTTTTAAAGTATCCTTCGTGATGCCATGTGATCGAAATAATCGAAGTTTTTTTGCATATTCTTCTGAATTAGTGACAATAATGCCACCTTCACCTGTCGTTATATGCTTGACAGGATGAAAGCTGAACATCGTCATATCAGCTTGAGAACCAACCTTTTCTCCCTTATAGGAAGCACCAATCGAATGTGCACCGTCTTCTATAAAAACTAAATGATGCTTTTTACATAACGCTTTGATTCCATCTAAATCCGCCGGCTGTCCTGTATAATCTACAGCAATAACTGCCCTTGTTTTAGAGGTAATCAGTTTTTCGATATTAACTGGGTCAATGTTATAAGTTTGTTTATCAATATCTGCAAAAACTGGTTTTCCTCCCATATAAAGAACACAGTTGGCGGACGCTGCAAATGTCATTGGGGTTGTAATGACTTCATCTCCATCACCTATGCCAGCTGCATAACAAGCACCATGCAGAGCAGCTGTGCCATTTATAAAAGCAACGGCATATTTTGTGCCGACATATTCTGCTATCGCTTGTTCAAATTGATCAATTTTAGGACCCTGTGTTAAATAAGGACTTTGCAATGTTTCTACAACTGCCTGTACATCTTCTTCTGTAATCCATTGTTGGCCATATGACAGAAACTCCTGTCTTACTGGTTGGCCTCCATACAATGCTAATTCCATTTCATTTTCCTCCTTTGGAAAAAAGCCACCTTACATCAGGTGACTTTTAATCCATTCTTCCGTTTCTCTTAATCCTGCTTCTAACGTATACTTAGGGCTCCAATTTAATAATTGTTTTGCCTTATCATAATTGCATAAAAGCTTTTGAATCTCACTTTGCGGATGAATATGTTCAATGTGTTTAATACGGTCCGAATCTCCAACAATTTTAAGGGCCAGTTCATTGATAGAAACGTCTCTTCCTAAGCCAGCATTTACAATTTCTCCGTTTACAGCATCTGAATATCCAGCATTCACAACAAACTCTGCACAATCTTCCACATATAATAAATCTCTTGTTTGCGTTCCCTCACCATATATATGAAGCTGCTCTCCAGCTATTTTTTTCTTCAGAAAAATGGCTACTACGCCACCTTCTCCTCCAGTTTTCTGAAAAGGTCCATATGTATTAAACGGACGGATTACAACAGTCGGCAAACCGTAAGCATGATAATAAGACAATACCATATTTTCCGCTGCAATTTTACTTCCTGCATAAGGAGAAGCTGGTTTAATTGCATGCTGTTCTGTAATCCCTGTTTCATCGGTACATTGATCATACACCATACATGTACTCATAAATACAACCTTTGTGTTGGTTTTTCTACACTGTTCCAATACATAGAAAGTCCCGATAGTATCGTTGTTAAAAGTTGTTCGAGGATCATCAATCGAATCTTGGACATTAATCGATGCTCCAAGATGATAGCAAATATCAAAGGATGTTTTAGCAAACAATTTCTCTAACAATGCCTCATCCTTAATATCGCCAATAATGAATTCCTCTAGTTGATCTTTAAATTCCTCAATATTTTTCTCACTGCCATTAGATAAATCATCTAAAATCCAGACTTTTTGTCCATCTGCCAGCAACTTCTTTGCTACAGCTCTGCCAATAAAGCCTGCTCCGCCTGTTAATAGAATATTCATAATGTCCCCTTTCTAAAGTAAATCCCATTGTAATGGAGTTCCTTTTTTTAAAGAACTCTTCGCTTTTTTTCCTAAAATAGTTTGTAAGTGTTTTGGGGGTAAACCGTACCCTGGACGGATAGGTCGGATGTTATCTTTTGTAAATAATTCTCCTTCTTCTATATCCTTAATAATATAAAGAGATCTTCTATCTTTTAATGATGGCAATTCATCTTTAGTGGGTCCATAACTAATCTTCCCTAAGCTTTTCCATGCTCTTTCAGTTTCTAAAACCAACGCCTTCATTTCATCAGGTTCCATTGAAAACGCAGCATCAGTTCCACCAGAGGATCTTGAAATAGTAAAATGTTTTTCAATGACTGTTGCTCCCAAAACTACACTTGCTACTCCTACTCCTATTCCCATCGTATGGTCACTCAAGCCTACTTCACATTGAAATAAATCTTTCATATGAGGAATCGTTAATAAATTTGAATTATCAGGAGATGCTGGATACGTACTTGTACATTTTAATAAAATTATATCTTTAGCTCCTGCATCCCTGGCAGCCTTTAACGTATCATCTAATTCCCCAGCAGTTGCTAAACCAGTAGAAATGATTATTGGTTTACCTGTCTTTGCAACCTTTTGGATAAGTGGAATGTCAGTATTTTCAAAAGATGCTATTTTATAACACGGGACATCTAGCGTTTCAAGAAAATCAACTGCTGTTTCATCAAACGGTGAACTAAAAGCAATTAATCCTAACTGATGACATCTTTCAAAAATCTCTTTGTGCCATTCCCAAGGAGTGTATGCTTTCTTATATAGATTATGGTAAGTTTGGCCTTTCCATAAACTTTCTGGATTATCAATCATAAAATCACTGTTATCTACATCTAATGTCATAGTATCTGCAGTATAAGTTTGCAGTTTTAAAGCATCAACTCCCGCTTCTGCTGCAGCTTCTACTATTTGAAGTGCCTTTTCAAGAGATTGATTATGATTGCCGGACATTTCAGCTATAATAAATGGTTTATGATTTTCCCCTATCATCCTGCCAGCAATATTTATTTCATTGTTCATGATTTTTCCTCCATAATAGCCTCAATTACAGGTTTTTTTACATATGTTTCATTAACATTCATCAGATTTCTTGCCTTTTCCTTAACTTTTCCCAACTTTTCTTTTCCTTTTAAAATATTTTCTAGCATGTGAGATAAATCATTTTCTTTGACTTCAGTATGCCACCCCATATTCCAAATTGCCCCATACTGAGAAGCCGCAACTACCGACGCTCTTTGATTTTCTTCTACTATAGTGACAATTGTTGGCAGACCAAGATAACATCTTTCCCACATGGTTACTCCTCCAGCTCCTAAAGAAAGATCTGCTTGTCTCATTAAATCAGCTAAGTAGTCAATTTGTAAATAATAGTAATAACCATTCATCTCACATTTTTCTCTAATATGTTCCTTATTAATATTTGATTGTCCGGTAACTACATGCACTTTTATTTTTGAAGTATCTAGATCAGATAAGGCATTAATAGCTTTATCTGTTTCATTTGTTGGATCAGAGCCTCCATAAAAAATTAATATATCATGAACTTGTTTATCTTTTTTTTGTTTTCCAGTGCCTTTTTTATAAAATTCTGGTCGTAAAAGTAAATATTTCGGACCTAATAACTGTTTGCATTCCTTTGGAACTAATTTTACATATCTGTTCGTAAAATCCTTAACATAGTTTTGATCAAGTAAGATATCACAATCATGCTTTCTATTTGCTAAATCATCAATTACCATAATTTTTATGTTAGGGAAGTTACAACGAATTTCTTTTTCCCATTTTATATCAATTTGATAATGATCAATTATTAGTAAATCACAATTTATTTTTTTTAATATTTTTACAACATGATCCGTTTTCTTACTATCATCAATAAGATTTAAATATACATTAAATCCTTGCTGAATAATTAATTCAGACAAATCCCCTTCTGCCTTATTGCATATAAAGGAAACTTTTATTCCTTCTTCTCTTAGCATATGGGCTAAAGTAAGGCAACGCATAACATGGCCAGAACCAATTAGATAAGATGCATCAGCTCGAATAACAACATCTTCTATCATATTAAATAACCGGCTTTTGTTTAATATGAGAATTAATTTTTGCAATATCTGGATGTTCTTTGAGGTATTTCACGACATCTGTTGCTGATATTAAAGTGTCATTGTAGAAATAATCGGCAATTTTACAACAAAGTTCATAATCCTCATTCGTATCCAAGGTTATTCTTAAGGATGGCTCTTGAATTGTTTTCAAAGCTTCTATCTCAGTCCATGTAAATTCAGATGAATTTTCATAAGCATAGTAGGTGACATGTTCTCTATGTCGTTCTTCCCTTCCATGCTGGTGTATATATAATAATGAAGAATAAGAACATAACTCTACAGCTAGGCCTCTCGGTAAGTTACCATTAATCCGTATAAAGTCTTTCCTATCCTTTGTCATTTTCTCAATCATTTTACTACCTAGATTATAATCAACAAAAGGACAATCCGCAGTCACTCTCATTACCATATCTGGCTGATATGGTTGTGCTGCCTTTACATATCTATCAAGCACATCCGTTTCAGATCCTCTATAACATAAAACATTTTGTTTTAAACACCATTCTTCTACAATATTATCTTGAGCAAGTGTTGAAGTCGCAATAATAACTTGATCAATTCCTCTGATTCTTTTACATCTTTCAACTACATAAGTTAAAACATTTACTTCTCCAAGAGGTTTTAATATTTTCCCGGGTAATCTTGATGATCCCATACGAGCCTGAATAATTACAATCGTCTTCATTTTTTACCACCTTACAATTATTGTTACAGAAAAAACTTTAAGTCCTGCAAAGTTTTTATCCGATCATCAGCCTCATATTCTTCTGGCATCTCAATATGCTTATGCTGTCCTGTCATTATACGAATTGTTTTAAAGCCAAGGGGCTTTATGCCAACAAAGTCTTTTCTCGGGTTATCTCCTACATAAACAATATCTTGTGATTCTACTTTTTCTTGTCTCATTATATGTGTAAAGCAATATGGCGAAGGTTTCGCATTCTTTTTTCCATATCGATGAGTTACATAACAATGCTTCATTATCGGATAAAGACCTAACGCTTCTAACTTATTATGCTGTACAATTTTATTTCCATCAGTCACAATATAAAGAGGATAATTAGAAATACTCTTTAAAAATATCAAAGTATTATCTGGCAAGGAAATATTAGGTTTATGAGTTCTATAAACCGATAGGCATTCTTTAGCAACTTTCTTTGTATAAATTCCATAATGTCTTAACACATCATCAAAAATACTACCTCTTCCGTGTGTTTGAAGACGTGACCACATCCATTTATTGGTTTCTACTTCAGCCACATTATATTTTTTTGCGATAAAAGAAGCAACTTCATGAAAACCACTCTTTACGTATGATAGCTCATCATAAAGCGTATCATCTAAATCAAAAACTATCACCTTCACATAATCAAATCCTTCTTATACCTAATTAATGTCAAGTCCTTGCTACATTGTATAAACGGATAATCATCTAAACTCTCGTTATTTGATTCTAAAATAAACCATTGAAAACTAGTTAAACCTGCTCTAACACTTAATGTTGAAGCACCACCTATTCTAGGATTACATTCAATTATCTGTGGATTATTATGCGTATCCAGTAAAATTTGAAACATAACATGACCACTTAACCCCAAATCTTCAGCTAAATTCATCGACAAATTAGTTAACTTTTCATTCTCTATGGTACGTGTAATTTGTGATTCACCGTCCACAACCATTACTCTTTCTCGTGCTATTGCTCCTTTACTTTTACCATTCCTATTAACATATACATCTACGCTATACTCCTTACCTTGAATAAAAGGTTGATAGATAGGACTTTCCAAATAATTTGCTCCACTTATGGCATCTTCTTTATTTATATTTATAAGCATATTTTTAGCCCCTGATCCATATCTCTCTTTCACTACAAATCTAGAGCATTTTAAAGCATTAATATCCCTTGTTGTTTCTATCACTGGATACCCCATCTTGCGTAACTCTTTAAAAAAAAGGAATTTATCTTGCGTTATTTCAATGCTTCTTTTATCAGAAACCATCACACTGATATTATTTTGTTTAAACTCCTGATAATGTTCGGCAAAGTATTTCAATTCACCATCTCTAGTAGGAAAGATTATATTCACACCTTTTTTTTTGCAAAAATTAAGTATTTCGTTTACAGACATATCTGCGAGTTTAGGCATATGCCAAAACTCATCAACGAAGTGACTTCCTACAACATGTTTATTTATATCAGCACCAATAATATATATTTCTTTTAAATTGGCAGAATCTCTGATTGAACTTATTAAAGGTACTTTACTTGAAATACTTGTTATAAGAATCTTATTCAATATATATCACATTCCTAAATTTAATTTCTTAAAGTTTTTTCCTTCTATAAATTATGGAAGTTTTTACACACTCCCATACTCTGTAAATCCAATCTATATTCTTCAAAATTATTAATAGATAGATAAGTATATCTAATTCATTCATTATCGCAAACAAAGAAATCAAAAAATAAATAGTAAATATATCAAAGGAAGGGATAACCCCTCTAGTTAAAAACCACTGTTTCCATTTCGACCGAATTACTCCGTATTTTCTAATAAATGGCAATATATAGGTTTGAACTGCTAGATGATCAATAATAAATGTCAAAATTAATAATCCATCTATCCACATAGGTTCATTTGTTGCTAGAATAATTCCAATTAAAACAACAGCTCTTACAAGCCGATCTGTATATGCATCTAATTTTGCTCCAAATACTGTACATTGGTTAGTTAATCGTGCTAAATTCCCATCAGCTCCGTCAATAATGTGGTGTAACTGCAATAGTATACCGGCCAATATTAAGTGTTGGAACATCATTGATATTCCTGATCCAACACCTAAAAGGCCCGATATAATCGTCACAGTATTTGGTTTTAACCGCAAATCATATACAAGCTTTGTAAAGAATGGATCAATTAAATGAGCGTAGTATTTATTAAAAAAATATTCTTCTGGTCTTCTTTTCTGAACTACATACCGAGATCTAAACGTCCTGTAATTACTGACTATTTTCATTACTATTTACACTCCGAAATACTGAAATAAAATCTTCTCCACTTCTTAAACCAGCGTTTTCTAAAAAAGAGATTATTTCTTTTTGATGACTCGCAACAGTTATTAATATCTTTCCTTTTACTTGCGGAGGAATGACCTCAGTGTTCTGCACCAATTTCCCGTGTTTATTTATATCTGAATCATAAATGCTAGAAATATTGAAGCCTTTTGCTGTGATCCAAGAATACAGAACCTGTCCAATTTCTCCAGCTCCCCAAATTGTTAAATGATCATTTTTATTGCGAAGAATAAAATGATCAATCTTTTCATCATCTAATATATGAAAATCTTTAGCATCCTTCGATTGTATTTCAGTAGAAGCCAATATCTCTTTCAATGCATTTACCGCTCTTTTAGGAGCTTTACTATCATTGAAGCTATATAATTCTTTTAAAAGACCAGAATAAGGAACTTCTTCATTTTTCATAGAAGTTTCTATCAAATCTTGTAATCTATTTATATCTTGTGTATGAGGAAGTATGTTTCTGACCTTTATATCAAGACTTTCTAAGTTACTTTCATCCTCTTTTTCTTTTGTGTATACCGCTATATTTTTCATATTTTGCAAATTGGTAAATCCAGTATTCACCTTATTTTGATAAGGGTCTAACAATACTATAGGCTTCTTAAAAAGCATTGCATCAAAAATTGCTCCACTATGATCACTGATTACAGCATCACATTGACTCAACAAATCAAAAAGGTCATACTGTTCATCAAATATAAAGACATCTTCTGACTTTAGAAATTCATCCATTTTTATCTTATTATCGGAAAGCACATTACCATGGTGCAATTTTATTAAAACTGTATAATTTTCTTTTAGTTTCTCAAGCGAGGTACTAAAAAGGTTTAAAGATGATAAATCTGCCCATGTAGGACAATAGACCACAACAGGCTTTTTTACTAGTTTTCGACTAAATAACTTACCCTGGATATCCAAGATTTCTTGTTTATAATTTACTCTATTTCTTGGATGACCTATGTTTATAACTTTGCTGAATTTTGATAATCTTTTTTCAGCATAGGGTCCATAACTTAAAATCAGATCAAATCCTTTATTCCATTCAGCATAATTCCAACGGTCCTTAGCATAACCATAAAGACATCTAACTTTTATTATCTTATTATCCAATAATTGAAATCCTGGTAAAAAATATGGGGCAATAATCATATCGAATGAAATTTGATTACCAAACACCTCTTCAAAGCTACAATAATTTATGTCATTATTCTGAAAGTACTCTTCCAGCTTTTCAAATCGACCATTTACGTGTCTAGGTGTATAAATGATAAACATTACTTCCATTTCATTTTTCCTAAGCTCTATAGCAATCCGTTTAAGATGTATATAATGGAAAATGTTTGTGCAAGCTATTCCTATTTGTTTCAAAATATAATCTCTTCCTTTTGTATTTATAATATTCTTATCTATATACCATGAAGTCCACTTCTGATTGATAATCAAATTGTTGAAGATAATCAATAATTTGAAACATTCCTGGCTGAGAAGCAACTATTACTTTATTAATTTTTTTATTATCGATAATATCGGGTGAATACACTTCCATGCCATCAATAAGCTTCCCTTGTAATTCAGGGTTCGAATCAATATACCCCCGTAAATGCCAACCTCGCTTAACTAATACCTCATTTACTGACTTTCCAAATTCTCCAGATCCCCAAATATAGATTGACTGATTATTTTTAAATCGATTTAATTGCTTTTCTTTGATTAAAAACGCACATTCATCTAATGTGTATTTTTTTCGGACAGTGGTAGAATTTAAAGATACTCTTATTTTAACTAAAAATTCATTTAAACTTCCCATTAACAACTTGTCCTCATTAAGTCGATAAAATAAATCATAATCCTCAAACAATGGAAGATTACGATAACGATACTTTTTTAATACCTCCAATTTAATCATCATTGTTGTATGAGATATACAACAAAACCACTTTAATCTTTCAGCTATTTGTTCTTCATTTAAAGTTGAATTTTTATATGGTTCTATATATTTTTTAAATGTCTTGTATCTTTGACTTTTTTCTATTTCCAAAGTATCTGGGAAGTACTCACAAAGAGTTTTAGATAGGGTCATTTTTGGAGTAGTTAACATAAAAGATAACTGCTTTTCAAATCTTTCTGGATGCTGAACATCATCGGCATCAATTTTCACTACATAATCTCCGATACTTTTATCAATACCAAAATTCAACGCTTTTGGTATACCAACGTTTTTTTCCAGAAAGAAAACTTTCATCCGATTATCCTTATAACTTTTGAGGATATCAACTGTTCCATCATTGGAGCCATCATCCACAACAATAAATTCAAAATCGGTAAAAGACTGGTTTAAAACACTATCAATTGTCTCTTTGATATGTTTTGCACCATTATATACTGACATAAGAGCTGTTAATTGTACCAATTAGCTTCACCCTCTTTTTATAGATTCAAAGGCTTTTTGCCATTAAGTATTCATCAATACTATCCCATACTCGCTGACTAGCTTTATTATCCAAAAACTTAAACACTAAATTCCTTATTCTCTCTCTATGATCAATATATGGATCAATACCATCTATTAAGGAATAAATATTACTCTTAAGCTCTTCAAAACTATTAACTGTAGGACCAGGAGTAAAATATTGATAAGGCTCTAACATGAATCCTCTATTTTCTGTATATTCATCCAAATCTGTTGGTGCAAAAATTACTGGTAAATCAATTAGTAAAGTGTCAAAAAATATGGATGAATAATCTGTAATTAATAGTTTTCCACAGCCTAATAATTCATATAGATGTATTTTATTCATCTTCAATATATCTTCTGAAAGTAGAAATATCCTTTTTTCTTTAAAAATCTCTAAATCTTTAAATTGGTTATACTCATAAGGGTGTAGTTTAACTATTAGAAAGAGATTTTTTTCTTCTAACATTTTAATTAGTTTCTTTTTACTTTCATCTTTAAACCCTATTAGCTTTTTCCATTCTTTATTAGTTTCAACTTGTGAATTTTTACCTTTCCGCCATGTTGGCAAATAGAAAACTATATTAGCAAAGTCTAAATTCTGCTCTACTACTTTTTCCAATTTTCCCAAACTGTTTTTTTCAAAAAGCAAATCATTTCGCGGCATCCCAGTTATCTTATATTTGTTAGAATTAGTTGGAAAACAACTATTAAAAAAGGTACTATAAAGTTGGGAATAAGACATAATTAATTGAATTTGGTCTGATCGTTGCTTTATATGATTAATTAAGTCTTCTGTTACTCCACTTTCCTGAAGATATCCCATTTTTTTCAGAGGAAACCCATGCCACATTTCAATATTTATATGACTTCCATCATACAAACCATCAAAGTGAGAAGAGCACAAAACATCAAAGTCCATAAGCTCTCCCACATTTTTTTCTTCAATTAAAGATACATCGTATTTCCCCTTAAATTCTATAGGCATATACTTATATAAAGCATATCCATTATAATTTGAATAATTGTAATTTATAATGCCTATTTTTATTTTTCGACCATTAGGTTTGTTATCGAGAGTAATAGACTTTAAGATTTCATTATAGTTTTTAGTCATATTATAATGATGGACAGCTATATCCATTGGAACTATTTTTTTATGATGGATTCCCATATCTAATAATTGGCTATATATCTCGCTTGAGAATTGACTTGCAATAACGACATAATCAAAATTTCGCTTTACTATTTCACTAGCTGAGAAAACAACATGGTTTCGAAAGGTCAAATTATGCTTACTTTCGTTATTATCACTAAAGCCAATAATATTCACTTTAGCAAAATCAAGAATCTCCAAGAGCTTCTCTGAACTACTACCAGTTCCAAAAATAATAATATTAAGTTTCATACATACACCTTCACTATTAATATAACGTTTAACGTATTTATTTTAAGGATATGACTTATTCAAGCAACTATTTCGTAATTAAAACACTTCCAAAATAATCACTAATTGGAGTATAACTGATGTTTTCATTTTCACAATAATCTCGCACAGCACTTTTTACACCCTTATATTTATCAAAATTATAGTCATGAATTAAAATATAGCCACCTTTTGATAAACGCTTATAAAAATATTTTAGCCCTTCTAATGTAGGCTGGTACAAATCTACATCAATGCTGACAAAGGCAAAGCATTCATCCTCTAATCCAATAGTAGTCTCAGGAAAGTAGCCTTTTCTTACAATAATATTGTCTGGATTTTTAATTTTTTTCAAAACAATTTCTAAATTAGTATCCTCAAATCTTCCAGCTTTAGCTATAGAATAATTATTTATTTCTTCCAAATGTATGTCTTTTTCTGAAAAGCCTTCAAATGTATCAAATAAATAGAATTTTTTTTGAGGAAATAGATCTCTAATAATTTTTGTAAAGTCGCCTTGATATACTCCTAATTCAGCTATGCTTCCTTTTACTTGCTTATATTCAAGTTCACGTGATAATAATTCAAGAGTAGATAAACGAACATAATCATTTCCCTTTAAGGCATAGTCTGGATATTCCATTAAATTGATCTTTCGACTTTCCCTAATACCTTGATTTATGGAGTATAGGCCAAAGTCATTAAATATCTCAGGCAAATATTCAGGTTTTAAGGCCTTTTTATATCTCTCATATTCTTGATTTTTTTTTACATAAAATTCTCTAAACTGTTTTTGCTGCATTGTTCGACGCAAAGGGATGATTATTTTTTTATTATCAATTCCCAATTTCAGCAATTGATTTTGCATTTCTTCAGCGTAAGTAGAACTTCCAATAATGATAAAGTCAAAATCATATAGCCCTAAATCGTTTGGTGATATGATTTGTTTATTATTATATTCCACTTTTTCAACTAACTTTTTATTATCAATATATCCTTCAATTGATACTTGATCTGTGTTGATATACTTTAAGATTTTTTCGGCTCCCAATCCTGTTCCGAAAATAAACACTTTGATTTTTTCCAATTGGATTACCATCTTTCATATTATACTTTTATTTTTTTATAATTAGCGCTGGTCTAAAACCCAATAGTCTCTGAATATCTTTTTCATCAATTTTAAAAAGGGTATTTTCTTTAATAATATTCATTTCGTTGTTTGTATAATAGCTATATGCAGCTGCTTTACCTTCCTCATCTATATAACTATGTAAACCATATGACTTATCTACATTTCTTTCATGATTCCAGACAGTTTCATCATTGGCTACGATAGTATTACTCAAATTTGAATTTTGGATATATAAAACCCATTCATCAATATCTCTAGTAACTTGGGGCAACCGAATTCTTGTATTCAATAAATTATCAATATGAACATTTTGATTCAGACCTTCTTTCAGCCTTTTAAAACTTACATAGTTTTGTATATTTCGATCAGCAATTAATTTTTTATTGGCCCCATCTTCATCTACCATAATAAAATAAAAATCTCCATTCGGATTTCCCATTGACTCATTTGAAATAAAATCAACTGTTTCTTTTCCAAGATTATCAAATGTTCCAATTCTATTATATGTTGCAGTATAGTGGCAGCGAATTTTTTTACCGATTTCTAGTTCGTCTATCGTAGTTACTTCATTTACATGTAGTACTCTTTCGTTTTCTTCCACTTCTACACCTAAAAACCAGAATATAGATCTCTCTAATAAACGGATCTCAACCTGATGCTCTTGGTTTTCAAGATTATTAATCTCAAAAACACTAGCTTTAATTCCGCTACTATTTTTAGTATTGCTATTAACAACCTCTCCATCAATTAATACTTGTATACTGTTATTGTCCGTTACTTTTCTACCTATAATTCGCAGATACTTACCGGTAAATCTAAACTTTATTGTGGAGTAATCAGTATTCATTTCTTCTTTAAATAAGTAAATTCCACTATTTCTATATCTCTTTTCTACATGCCCTGTAAAACTAAAACACCCATTATATACATCATAATATTTATAACACTTATGATTTATATTTTTATATAACTGGTAATGTTCTCTTAAAATAAGTTCAGTAATCCGCTCAATTGTTCCGTTACATCTCTCTAAAAACGGTCTAAAGGACTCAATTAAAATTTTTGCTTTTTCTATAACATTACTTTGTTTTCTTATATTTGCAGCTTTTAAGCTTAGTGATTGAAAATGAGAACGATTTATCGGATAAATATAAGTAACATAACACTCATTCATAATGATTTTTTTCATTATTTTATCAAATTTTTGGAATTTTTTTGGAAGTTGTGAAATGTTTTTCTTCACTAGTTTATTTTCAATCTCACTTAAAACTACTAAAATTTCCTTATATAACTTTTGAAAATTCTCCATGGATTGTTCCATTTTGTTAATATACTTCAATAAGTGTCCATCACTATATTCATTTTGTATAGTTTGAAACCAATTTTCTTGCACCACAGCAGAACACAGTCTATTTTTAATGAAATCTTTTAATGGTATAAATTCAGTACCTGCGATTGCAGCTCCACCATTTGTTGTATTTATTACCTCGACATTTTTATATTTTGCAATATAGTACTCCATATTCTCCAGCATATTAATGAAAGAAGGAGTGGATTCTATATCCCTTCCATATACATCTTTTACAATAATAGTGTTCGCTCGATCAGTTTCTTGTAATTGAAAAGACCTGCCTAGACCTTTGTACTCAACTTCTTTAGAATAATATTGATTATTTCTGAAAGCTAAATTTTGACCAACGAATACCACTGGAGAACATCCTAACTTAGCTGCTAATTGGAATGTCACAGAAGCAATTGTTGGAGCATCTTCGATAAATTCAAAGTTCATTCCATTTTGATTTTGCAAATAATATTTACTTACTGTATCTTGGCTTGTAAACATATGCAACTTCGGGCCACGATATAAATTTAACGTTTCAAAACCCACGCTCGTACCATATATCATGGGAATAGATTCAATCCCTTTTTCTATAATACTTGAATACACATTATGGTTATGGCCTTGTGGATCATAAGTAGTTACTGCATCTGGTATGATATCTTGAGCAATTAGAGCTTTATTAGCGGAACCAACGGCAAAAATATAGGCTAGTTTATGTTGTTTTATATATCTTAAATTTTCATATTCTTCTTCTAAAGACGGACCAGCTGAAACAATAATTAAAGGTTTTTGCTTAAAGAGTTTTTTATATGCCTGATTTAAGATATTTGGAGAATTTACCGTTGTAGAAAGATTTGAAAGACTATTTATTGTCCACCTTGTACTAAATTTAGTATCGATATAAAGTGATTGTTTTTTATATTCAACCGCCATTTTAAAGTCTTCCATAAAATCTGCAAATTCATCTTTAAAAATTTGTTGATAACTCGGTAAAATAATTAATAAAATTCTTTCCTGTATTTCTTCTGTTAATTTTATTAAAAAATTTTGGCCCGCTTCTCTGGATGTTTCGACAAATATATTCTTTATTCTGTATAAAGGTATTTCTACATGGTCAGCATATAATTTAAATATATTGATTTTAGGCTCATAAATAGAGAAATTAAACATGGGATTACGCTTTGTAAAAGCCTCAATATGATAACCTAAGCCAACACCATAGAATAATACATGGTCATAATCACCCATATTCTCTTGGAACTGCTCAATAAATTTTTCCGCTTCACTTTTCGGGTCATATTTGCTATGAAGAAATCGTGAACGGTCATCTTTATTTACTTGTATAGTAGGCATACCCGTTCGTGTTTCAATTACTTGATAACTGGTATCATCTTCTTCTATTGAATCTATTTTTATTAAATTGAAAAGACTTGGATTGTATTCTCTTAAAATAGATAAATTTTTGCTTTTCAAATTATCATATCCTTTATTATTAATTATTAATTAAAAAGTTTTTCATTCACCAAATCAGAGAATCATTTCCTTTAATATCCAATTTCTCAATATTTCTTTTTCTATTGCTTTTTCTTTTGAAACAATAGGTATTTCTTTCATTAGATAACTATCATGATTTGCCTTGTATTTGGTATATGTTGGAGGAATAATATACATATTATTTGTTTCATATGCAATTCTTATTTCATCTTCTGTCATGAGTTCTTCATACATTTTTTCCCCTGGCCTTAAGCCGATTTCTTTTATTTCAACTATATTGTTTAATTCGAATTTATTCGAAATTTCTTCCATTATAATCTCAGCTAGATCACCTAATTTAATTATTGGCATTTTTAATACAAAAACTTCTCCACCAATTGCTTTTTCATTTGCTTCGAGGATAAGGGAAATGGCTTGAGATGGAGTCATCATATAACGAAGCATTTCTTTATTGGTAATAGTTATATACCCTTTTTCCAAAATCTGCTTTTTAAACAACGGGATAACTGACCCCCTTGATCCCATTACATTGCCGAATCGAACCGAACTAAAAATGGTATTTTTAGGACCCTTTTGATAGTTGGCTGCAGAAACAAGCCTTTCAGCCGTCAATTTTGTGGCTCCATAAGCATTAGTAGGGGCAATCGCTTTATCTGTACTTGTAAACAAGACTCTTTTTACACCAGCATCTAATGCAGCTTGAATGACATTTTGTGTTCCGATGACATTTGTTTTCACTGCTTCAAAAGGATTATACTCGCACGCAGGTACATGTTTCATTGCTGCTAAATGAAACACAAAATCAATATCTTCCATTGCCATTAACAGCCTCTGCTGATCTCTCACATCACCAATTAAATACCTAATATTAGATATACTTCCCAACTCTTGCTGCAGTTCAAATTGCTTATACTCATCCCTGCTAAATATCCGAACAACTTCCGGCTCACATTTAAGAATTTCAATCAGCAGCTGTTTGCCAATTGTCCCTGTTCCGCCAATAATTAAAATCTTTTTACGATAGTATAGATTATTATCCATTTAATTAACTCTTTTCTATTTATTTATAACCTGAAATGTCTTTTCAGTGACTGATCCAATTGATTCAAATTGTGGAAGAATTTCATAAGAAATAATATCTCCAATTAAGATGTAATCATAATTTTCAATTGCATCCAGCAGGTTAGGCAATTCAACTTCGAAATGATTAGCGATATTCAATAGATTTTCCTTATACTCATTTAACTCCGTATTGCCAATACTCTTTATCGTACTATACACCCAATTTAAGCCTTCCAATAAATCTTGAAGCATGCCCCATGCTTCTTCTGTTGGGGTTTGATAAAATTGCTCTGTAAGCTGTTTAATACTTGGGATAGCACGATTACTATATTCGTTTAATGATACCGTTAAATCGTTAATAAATTCATCAATTGTTTTTGTTACTAATTCTATTTTTTCAATTGTATTGATTTGCTCCATAATTTGTTCTTCAAAATCACTATAAACTTCTTTTCCATTAATAATTAAGTGACTAAAGTATAATTTGTTTTTTTCTAAGTCCTCATTAATTTTTTGAATAAGCATATCTATATTTTCAACACTATTTTCATAAATAAGCATTTCACCGGATAAATATAATTCCATTTAGTAACCCCCAAAAACGTATTCTACTTACTATATCGGTATTATTTCAAAGAGTTGAATAAGAAATAGAAGATAAATAATGGAAGGAAAGGTATCGAAGAAAAATTAAGACAAAAAATGACTACCGAAATCTCGGTAGTCATTTGCCATTATTATTAACCTAATAATTGTAATACTGATTGTGGACGTTGGTTTGCTTGAGCAAGCATAGATTGAGATGCTTGAGAAAGGATGTTAGACTTAGTCATTTCCATCATTTCTTTCGCCATGTCTACGTCACGTACACGAGATTCAGCAGATTGTAGGTTCTCAGAAGAGTTACCTAAGTTGCTGATTGTATGCTCTAGACGGTTTTGGAATGCTCCAAGTTTAGAACGTTCAGCAGAAACTTGGTTAATAGCTGCATCGATAGTTGAAATTGCAGAAGTAGCTTTTTTATGATCACTGATATCTAAAGCATAAACTTCAGCACCAGTAGCATTACCAGCATCTGTAAGTTTATTTGCAGCACCTGAAGCAAATTTAGCATCAGAAGATTTTGCAACAAGCTCCGCACCAACAGTAGTTCCATTTTCTGTTAGTACTTTGTTTGCTCCTGTAACTTTTGCACCACTAGCTGAATTGTAGTCTTCAGTTCCAGCTGCACCGCCAGTTACCCATGCATTTTTTTGACCAGCTTGAGCTGATTGACCAATTTGAGCTGTAGATCCAGCTGTACCAGCAATTCCAAGTGCTTCTGCACGCATATCAAAAATATCAACAGTAAAGTTTTGTTGTGAGTTTGCACCAATTTGTAAGTGTAAACCATTTCCACTAGCTGTATTACCAGCAGTTGCAACTCTATTACCACTGCTTAAGCTTTGTGAACCATTCAATAATTTCTTTTGGTTAAACTCAGTGTTGTTACCAATACGGTTAATTTCAGAAGTTAATTGGTTTAATTCTTTTTGTAATTCTTGACGGTCTTGATCTGTATTTGTATCGTTCGCTGCTTGTGTAGCAAGTTCACGCATACGTTGTAGAATGGAATGCGTTTCGTTTAAAGCACCTTCAGCTGTTTGGATCAATGAGATACCATCTTGAGCATTACGTTGTGCTTGGTTTAAACCGCTGATTTGTCCACGCATTTTCTCAGAAATTGCTAGACCAGCTGCGTCGTCTCCTGCACGGTTAATACGTAAACCAGAAGATAATTTCTCCATAGATTTAGAAGCATTTGCTTGGTTTGCACCCATTTGGCGATATGTATTCATCGCTGATAAGTTATGATTGATAATCATTGTTTGTTTTCCTCCCTGAATATAAATAGTTCCACATCCATGTGGTTAGCCGGTCATTTCAAGTAGTCGGCCGCCTTCTTGAATTGCCGTTCTATTAAATATATCGTCAGGCAATGATTTATGTTTAGTATATTAACTATAAAAATCTAATTATTTTTTCCTAATTTGATTAGTAAGATTTTTTATAAACTCAACGGAGGCATCTCCAGCTTCATTATTTTCATTTTGAATAGCTACATAGACCTCTTTTCTATGTATTTCGATATTTTTGGGAGCCTCGATTCCGATTTTTATTTGCTCTCCTTCAATTGCAAGGATCGTAATTTCAATATCATTTGCGATTTTTATCGATTGATTTACTTTCCGTTTTAATACAAGCATTATTTAGAACCCTCCTTTTGTTCCTTAAAAAGAAAAAGTTCATGTTTTGTTTGGTAATCTGAATCTACTAATATGACTTGTTTTCCTCTTTTCAATCTATCGTTTATAACAATAGGGCCTTGAAGATTAGCTGTAATGCTTTTCAATTCTTCTTTAATAGTTAATAGAGAAAAGATAACTACTTCCTTTGTATCTTGTATATTCAATAACTCTTTCACATCTTCGGGAATTTTTACTGCGTATTCTTTAAAATACAAAAATGGATCAATCATTACAAAAGCTGATGAGGGGGTTGCTACTGATTGAAGTACAAAAAGGTCTGCTCCTCCTTCTAAAGGTAATATATAAAATTCCTTTTCCTCTTCAAATCCAGGTAATCCTTGTTCAAATCGAATTATTTTATCTTTTTCTATAGCAACATTCCCATGAAATTTCGTTTTAATTTCCACTTTATAACCACCATTCTTATTTTCAATTTATTCTTTGCATTTGCTAGAAGAAAAATTCCGTTTGATATCCTATCTATAGTTACTTCTATTATAAACGAAAAAAGCTATCCAATCGGACAGCTTATCGTAAGAAGTCTACTAATGATCTTTGAATAATTTGCGCTCCTACTTGAAGTGCTGCATTATGAACCATTTGCTGTGTTAAGTAGCCCATCACCGCTTCTTCAAAATCCATATCTTCATTCTCAGAAAGGGTTTTATTGGCAACAACTTCTTGCTGCTTCAATCTACTCTCTACCATTTCAGCACGATTCAATTGTGCTCCTAATTGGGATTGTGTAGAAACCACATTATTTATATATCCATCAATAGCATCTAATGATTTAGTTATTTCCTTCCCTGTTGCATCTGGATCCGAGATCATTTTCTTAATGGCCTCAATCCCGCCGAACATATCTAATGAAAAAGCTTCATTTGAAACGACATTAACAGGAATGGATACACCTTTCGAAACTTCTAATAGCACACGATTTGAATTCGTCGAAACAGCAGTATCTTTTGAAATAACGATACTTTCACTATCTAAATTCTTTTCTACAGCAACTGTTTCTCCATCTTTATATGCTAATTCTTCTTGATAGGTATACGTGATTTCTCCCGTACTTTCATCGATTTTAATCGAAGATCCATTTTTATCTTTATACATATTATCTGTGCTATCATAGGTGTAATTATTCCCTTGATAATTTATTACATATTCAGAAGGATTAATAGATCCGTCTGCTAAGCCAGCCTGGAATCCACCGAATTCCATATTTATTTGATTTAAATTCATTGGAGAAGACGCTGTATCAGTGCCATTAAAAATATACTTATCCCCTACTTTTGTTTCTGCCAACGTAACCAGCTGTTCTTGTAATGTTGTAATTTCATTTACGATATTCTTGCGTGCTGTTTCATCATAGGTATCATTTGATGCTTGTACTGTCAATTCTCTAATTTTTTGTAAAATTTGATTCGCGCTATCTAGAGCGGTATCAGCATTTTCCATCCAGTTATATCCTTCATTAAGGTTTCGCTGATATTGTTTTATCTCCGCTACTTGTGTACGATAACGCATCCCTTTCATGGCTACAACTGGATCATCAGAGGGTTTTGTTATTTTTTTTCCCGTTGTAATTTGATCAGAAAGTCTTTGTAAATCCGAATAGCTGTTACTAATGTATTTCAAATTATTATTAGTAAGCATTGATTGTGTTACTCTCATTTGCCCATTACACTCCTAGTTTTAATTAGTTAGGAAATGGAAATTTTTATCTTCCTCCAACACCCATTCCATTAATAACTTTATCAAGCATTTCATCCACGATTGTAATCATTCTTGCCGCTGAATTATATGCCTGCTGGTATTTGATTAAGTCAATCATCTCTTCATCAATTGATACACCACTTACAGACATTCTTGTTTGTTCAACAGAATCTCTTAATATTCCTGAAGTTCTTTCCATCCTATTTGCTTCAGAAGCTTGTTCCCCTAATTTACCGATAATCCCTTGATAAAAGGCTTGGACATTTGTTTTATTTCCGCCAAAATCAAGAATAGAATCTTTTACTTTCGCAAGGTTTAGTGCATTTGTTCCATTTCCAGCAGAGGCTTCTGTAGCAGCTGCTATATTCTCTACATCCTCTAAAATTTCCTTAGACAATACAATACTAGCAGCTGCACCTTTCGGGTTATCAGCTGTTATATTACTGTCTGTAAAACTAAAGAAGTCAATATCTTTTGCTACTCCATCTTGTATTTCATTTAAACTATATCCGCTTCGGTGAACTTCATTAAAGGCAGTTGCAAACGTATAGACCATTTCATCTAAATCGTCAAACATAGAATTATATATGCCCTTTATTTCTCCACCTTCCATGTAACCGTAACCCTCAATTACGCCTTTCAGCTTACCTTGACTATTTAAGGCCTTGAAATCGTTTAAAGTGTACAGGCCATTTACAGCATCCGCATCCGAATCTGTTTCTATTCCGTCAAACTTGCTTTTAGCAGTTGGATCATCATTCAGTTTAAAAAATTTAATAGAGGTAACAGGACTGTCTAATTCATCTCTACTATCAAATTGAATATGGATTCCATTTGCTGTTTTTGTTGAGGCATCTATAAGTTTTATAGGCTGGCCATTTGAATCTGTTAATATGTCACCTTCAGGCGTTGCCATGTATACATCATATAATCCCTCAGCACTTGCCCGAGCTAATCCGCCGCTTGACTTAGCTTCTACTTTAATATTCATCATGGTAGAAAGAGAATCTAGCAATCTATCACGTTCATCGTATAAATCGTTAGGCAAATAACCATTAGGCTCCACAGCACCTATTTGCTGATTCAATTGGTTAATTTGTTTTAACACACTATTAATATTATCTTCCGTATTTTCTAATTCACTTCTGTTATCTTTTTGAATTGCTTTTAATGAAGAATACATATATTTAAACGTATCCACAAGAGCAGAGCCGCGTTCTCTAACAACTCTTCTTGCCCCTTCATTTTCTGGCTCTGTCGCTAAATCCTGTAAGGAATTCCAAAATTGATCCATACTATTCGAAATTCCTGTTCCAGATAACTCATCCATAACATTTTCCATTTGTGATAGCATTTGTGCCTTTGAATCCCAATACCCCAATTTACTAGACTCTTTACGATATTGCATATCTACAAAGCTATCTCTTATCCGTTCGATCTGATCAGCTTGAACACCAGTCCCCAAATGACCTGGCATCACTGGACTATTCTGACCAACTGCTGGATATCCTTGTGTAGCAGCTAAACTTACTCTTTGTCTTGTGTAACCTAATGTATTAGCATTTGCAATATTATGCCCTGCTGTAGCAATAGCCGATTGCTGTGTAGTTAGAGCACGCTTTGCAGTTTCTAAGCCCATAAAGGTTGAAACCATTGATTCTCCTCCTAAACCTTTGATTCAAATATCGAATATCTTTCTTTTTCATAAGATGTTTTCGATTCTGAACGATTGTAATTATAGGTGTCTATATCGGGTTTTAATAAGTCAAGCGAGACCTCAATAAATTGCAGAGATTGATTAATAAGTTGTTGATTTGTCTCATTTTGCGTTTTTATTAACCCCAGCACTTCTACCAGTTTCTGTTTTATTTCCATTAATATATCTTTCGTTTGATCGTCAACCGTTTTTATAACATCATCTAATGTCGTCTGCTTTTGTTCACTACCTATAAAGCCATTACAATTCCATTGCAATTCTTGATCCTTTTTTTGAATAGCTTTTATTAACTTTTGTTCTTTTCCTGTTATTGCTCGTAATTGATCTGTATCCCCTTTAATAAGTATGTCTTTTTTTTCAAAAGAAAGTTTCAACAGATCTTCATGCAAGGAAAGTATGTCATTTAATGAAGCTTCAATCGTTTCGATCTGCATCCGAAATTCCACCTATCTTTCCTCAGCCCTTTTTCCAGAATGATAGAATTTTTTCGGCAACTTCTTTTGAGTCTACTTGATATGTTCCGTCACTAATTTGTTTTTTTAGCTCCTGAATTTTTTCAAGTCTAACTTCATCTTGTGTACCTTGCAGTTCTAACGCAGCTTTTGATATTTCCACTTTATCTTCTTTTTTAATATTTTGTGCAGCAGCATTTTTTTCCATTTGTTTTTTATATGGGTTCATATTTACTGGATTAAAATTATTAATTTTCATTTTTACACTCCTCTACAAAAAATTCGACCTTCCGTTTCATATATTGAATTTTAACTATAATCATCTTTCAGTTCTTGTTCTTCTATCTTCTATATCGGTCAAAAATTTTCCTTTTAAAGACTAAAACTTGTTTTTATAAAAATTAGACTGATATTCCTATTTCTATTCTAACCAGCCTATTCTTATTTCATGTTCTATTTAGGTAAATATCCCGATATAATAAAAAAGCAGCATAGAATCCCAGAGAATTCACTTGCCGCAATAGTTCTAAATACTTATTCAGGTATAAATATTAATTAAAAGCCCTTGAATTTCTCCGACTGATTGTAATATATCTAAACCGTTTTTTTCTTTGTCTAATAAGGTATTGGTTAATTCCAACAACTTTTTATCCACTTCTTTAACGATCTTGTATACTTTCGTTCTTCCTCTGCGATTAAAACCACTTTGCTCTTCTAATTTCAAGGCATTGTTAACTGCTTCATCCATAAAATCTTTTACCATTTTTTTATATCTACGCAAATCATCTACCGTACGATGTTCCGATAATTTCTTCCCTTGTCCCTCAATTTCTTCTACTAATTTTGATAATTTTTCATAAACAGCCTGCTGACGATTTTTAGAAATAACTTCTTGAAAAGAAATACTTTCCGCTGGCAAATTATCTTTACTTTTTATTTTATCCGTAGTTGTCCTCGAAACTCTCTGAACTTCCAAATATATACCTCCCTTTAATAATTATAAATATATTTAGATTTACAAGAGATGAAAAATTGTAATTAGGTTTATTGTTTTCCTTCTATATTATCATAAAACCAAAAGAAGAAAGCTAGTCCATCTTTTACCAGGACTAGCTTAGATTTAATAATTACGATTGTAGAAGCTGTAAAACTCCATTTGGTAATTGATTTGCTTGAGCCAACATCGCTTGCGCTGATTGATTCAAGATATTATTTTTTGTAAACTCGGTCATTTCTTGAGCCATATCTGTATCACGGATACGTGATTCAGCAGATGTTAAGTTCTCATTTGTTACTTGCAGATTGCTAATTGTATGCTCTAAACGGTTTTGTGTAGCACCTAGCTTAGCACGAATAGATGAAATCTGATTAATTGCTTGGTCAATATTGAAAATTGCTTTGCTTGCACTATCATTTGAAAGAATACTTAAATCATTTATTCCAAGTTTTACTGTGCTTAATTGCGGGATATCAATATTTAAATTCTGATTTGTATTGGCACCAATTTGGAATGTTAGGGCTTTGTTTGTTAAATCAAATTGCGATTCGCCTTCTTTAACATTTGCTCCAAAAGATAACTTCAATCCGCCGTGCTCTACTTCTCCATTTCTTGTAATGAGCTCTTTCGAGAAAGTAATTGGCGTTGTAGAATCATCTTCATTTACTTTAGATACAGATAATGTAACTTTAGATTCTATTTGAACTTTTGCTGTACCGTTTCCAGTGATTTGTGTTGTATCTATCTTTATTTGCTTGCCAGTTTCTGTTCCAATTGTCTCTTCTGCACCATCTTCACCAACTACTGCCGCAAGCTGTCCAATAGAAAATCCGCTTGGATCAAAAATTTCAATATTGGCGCTTCTTTTTGTTCCATCATCCTGATATCCTGTAACTACAACAGAGTATTCTCCTAATGCTAAGTCACTGTCTGAATCCATTGTAAGAACATCTGAGGAACTGATTCCAGCACCTGGCTGATTTAACGTATTAACAAATTGTGGAGTTCCCGAAACTGCCACTTCATATTTGCCAGTTGCTAAGGTAGGATCTACTACTGTCGGAACCTGCTTTAAATTTGTTTTATCCTGTTCTCCTACAAGGAATTGTGTATCTACCGCACTAGAACCATCTAATAGCTTACGCGTATTAAATTCAGTTTTAGCAGCAACACTATCAATCTCTTTTAATAACTGATCAATTTCTAATTGAATAGACTCACGATCTGAATCTGTATTTGTGTCATTTGCTGCTTGCACTGATAATTCACGCATACGTTGAAGCATGGAGTGTACTTCGTTCATTGCTCCTTCCGCTACTTGCATTAAAGAAACGCCATCAAGTGAGTTGCGTTCTGCCATAGATAAACCTTTAATTTGTGAACGCATTTTTTCTGAAATTGCAAGCCCTGCTGCATCATCGGCTGCACGATTGATTCTTAAACCAGAAGATAGTCTTTCTAGGTTTTTGGAAGTATTGAATTGGTTTTGATATAGATTACGGTAAGCATTTAGTGCCTGAATATTGTGATTAATTTTCATTTTAATATACTCCTTTTGTTTTAATTTTTATCATATGTCATGATATTTTTTTCGTATGCCAATGTTTTTTGGCGAAGACCAGTATTTATCTTAGGTGTTTTTTCTTTCATGCTTACAGACCAAGCTGCAAGTAGTTCTTCTATTATCGTTTTGACTTCTTGGATAATGGATATATCTTTTTTTAAATTGGCATCAATAAGTTTTCCTGCAATATAGTTATATAACATGTCTAGTTGATCGGCGATAATTCCTGCCTCATAGTTAATCCCAGCGCCAAGTCTCCAGACAATGTCATTAGCTTTCTTTAATTTTACATTCGCGAGGATATAATCCTTATTTTCTATGTTTTCAATTGCTTCTTCTAAATTATTTAGACATGCTTCATATAATAATGCTGTGAGTTCTTGTGGAGATTTTTGATAGAGTACTTCTTCTGAAATAAGGTTAGCCATGATTTTCCACCTCCAAAATGCTCCTGTTTTTTTTATCGGAACATCTTTTAATTTCTTTAATATTTTTTATTCATTTCTTCAATTAATAGAAGAATTTCTGCTATTACGGAATATAATTGAGGAGGAATACTATCTCCTAAGTCCATATCTAATAGATTGGCAACAAGAGAGGAGTCTTCTTGCATATGGATATTATTTTTCTGGGCCAATTCTATTATTTGTTGAGCAACTGCTCCCTTCCCTTGTGCAACAACAGAAGGGGCAGTGCTTTTATCGTCATATTTTAATACTGCTGCAACTGGTCCATTTCTTTCAAAGCGATTTTTTTGATTATAATATCTTGTCATGCTCATATTTGTAAGTTAACTCCTTTCTCTTGTATGAAATCATTAACGCTGGCAAGTCTTTTATTATCTTTTTTCTCTATTGTATCAGCTGAAGGATTTGTAAGATGCGTAAAATGGATATTTTGTACTTGATAACCAATCTCTTGTAAACGATCTACCGCAATTTTAGATAGTGGCGACATTTTCTTTTCAAAATCTGCTGAATCATTTTTTACGGTGATGGATAGATTGCGATCTGTTGCATTCAATAAAATTCCAACATCTCCTAATTTCTTCGTTTCTAAAAGAAAGTAAAGATTGCAATTTTCCCAATCTACTTGTTCCCCTTTTGATTTTGAATTGATAAATACTTGTATGTTCTCATTTTTCTCGCCTAACAGCATGGGCAAATTAAAGAACATACTTTGCAATTGGCTAGATGAATCTTGCTTATTTAATAATTGTTGTCCGTTAATATTGTTTAGTGCCTGTTCCGCCTGCCTGCTTACTGTTTCATCACCTAAATTTTCACTGCTAGCCAATTTTAATAATGTTGTCTTTAGATTATCTTCTTGTTCTTTGGTTGGTGTATGACTTGAAACAAGTTTATTGGCTACATCACTCTCTCGATTTAAACCGAGTGAGCGGATTTTTTCATACATTTGTCGCGAAGAAGGCTCTTCTCCTTCTAATATATAATTCCTTCCAATATCTTCAGATTGTCTTACCAAACTTTTCAATGGAGATACTTCTTCTAATAACGCACTACTTTTTGAAACATAGTGGACAATTTTTTGTTCAGACGGCTTATATTGAATACTATCAACCATCTTTTTCACCTCTGAAACAATTTCAGTTGCTTTTGCAGTATTTCCATTAGAGAGATATTTTTTTGCCTCTGCTAATTGAGAGCTCGCTTGGAGTAATCGTTTTTCGGTACGCATATCCGCATATAACATTAAATCACTTTTTAAAATTGTTTGATCTAATTTAGCGATTGTACTTTCAATTATTTTGGATGCTTGCGGAATACTTGAATCCTTATACTTTTCCATTAATTTTTGCGCATTATCTAAATTCCGATAGATTTCTCTCTTTATATCTCTAAACTCATGTGTTGCCTCTGCTAATTTTTGTGATATTTTTGTTACCAATATATCCTTTGAAGAGATGCCCATGGCTTGCAACTGACTATCCCATCGTTTTTCTTCCATCTCCACTTGTTTTAGAGAACTATCTTCTCCATAATTTTTGTTTTCTTGTTGTATTGCTGTTTCTACTTCCTGTAAAGCTTTAGAAATGTTTTGTCTTGATGCCATCTCTCTGCCTTTACTATTTAACTCTAATGAAGTATTAATTGCTTTTTCTATCTTTTCTTTTTTATCTGGACTTAAGTTTTCATTTTTACTAAGCTCAGATTTTAAATCATTTAGTGCCTTTTCTAGGATAGGCTCTTTTTGTATTTGTTTAGCAGCTTGTTTGATACTCTCCATCTGTAATTGAGTCGTGTTAGTCTTAGCAGCTTCTCTATTGCTCTCATTTTGTTGAACTTGACTTTTTAAATTATCCATATCGATAATCTGATTAAGTGCAGTTATTATACGCTCTTTGGCTGCTGCATTTAATTGATCTGCTTGATTAATAACCTGTACCACTTGCTTTACTACTTCCTGTGGCATTTTCGAATTGTTAATAATCGACTCTTTTACCGTTTCGATTGCTTTTTGTAGATTAGGCTCTTGCTTTATTTGGTCTTTCGTTTGAGTTAATTGATCCTGCACGGCTTTGCTTTGGTCTGTTGTTATTGGTTTGGATTGTTGGGCTGTTACGTCTTGTTCTGCTTTTGTGAGTGCTTGCACTAATTTCTCTCTGCCCGCATTTTCTTGGCCTAAACGCTGGCTTATTGTCGCTTCTCTTACCGCCTGTTCAACTTGTTTTACTACTTCCGGCGGCATTTTTGGATTGTTTATTATTGTTTCCTTTACTGTTTGGATTGCCTTTTGTAGATTAGGCTCTTGTTTTATTTGGTCTTTCGTTTGAGTTAATTGATCTTGCACGGCTTTGCTTTGGTCTGTTGCTATTGGTTTGGCTTGTTGGGCTGTTACTTCTTGTTCTGCTTTTGTGAGTGCTTGTACTAATTTCTCGCGCCCAGCACTTTCTTGGCCTAAACGGAGGCTTATTGTCGCTTCTCTTACTGCCTGTTCTACTTGTTTTACTACTTCCGGCGGCATTTTTGGATTGTTTATTATTGTTTCCTTTACCGTTTGGATTGCTTTTTGTAGATTAGGCTCTTGCTTTATTTGGTCTTTCGTTTGAGTCAATTGGTCTTGCACGGCTTTGCCTTGGTCTGTTGCTATTGGTTTGGCTTGTTGGGCTGTTACTTCTTGTTCGGCACGAGTCAGTGCTTGCACTAATTTCTCTCTGCCCGCATTTTCTTGGCCTAAACGCTGGCTTATTGTCGCTTCTCTTACTGCCTGTTCTACTTGTTTTACTACTTCCGGCGGCATTTTCGGATTGTTGATAATCGTTTCTTTTACCGTTTGGATTGCCTTTTGTAGGTTAGGCTCTTGTTTTATTTGGTCTTTCGTTTGAGTCAATTGATCTTGCACTGCTTTATCTGTTGCTATTGGTTTAGATTGCTGAGCCGTTACTTCTTGTTCGGCACGAGTCAATGCCTGCACAAGCTTCTCTCTGCCCGCACTTTCCTGGCCCAAACGCTGGCTTATTGTCGCTTCTCTTACTGCCTGTTCTACCTGTTTTACTACTTCCGGCGGCATTTTTGGATTGTTGATAATTGTTTCCTTTACCGTTTGGATTGCCTTTTGTAGGTTAGGCTCTTGTTTTATTTGGTCTTTCGTTTGAGTCAATTGGTCTTGTACGGCTTTGCTTTGGTCTGTTGCTGCAGGTTTGGATTGTTGGGCCGTAATTTCTTGTTCGGCCTTTGTGACTGCTTGTACTAATTTCTCGCGGCCAGCACTTTCTTGGCCTAAACGCTGGCTTATTGTCGCTTCTCTTACTGCCTGTTCTACTTGTTTTACTACTTCCGGTGGCATTTTCGGATTGTTGATAATTGTTTCTTTTACTGTTTGGATTGCCTTTTGTAGATTAGGCTCTTGTTTTATTTGGTCTTTCACTTTATTCAATTCCGTAGCAGCCTCTTGTAAATCGTCTAATTTTATATTTGTCAATACATCCATTATTTTTGTTTTGGCTATTGATTGTAGTTTTTCAGAATCTTGTATAGCTTGTGTAATACTTTTTATATGCTCTTTCGATATCCGTGGATTTTCGTTTAATTTTGTACGTAATAACTCTATTCCCTTTTGAATATCCTCTTCCGTTTCCATTGCAGAAGATAATTCACTTATTAATTTACTTAAATCATTATTTTGTTTTGAACTGGCTGCATTTTTTAAATCATAGACTGTATTATGATGTTCTACTTGATTTTTCGATACATTTTTTTGAAAATTAGGATCAATTACATTTGCTATTTTTGTAATGATATCATTCAACGGCTCTCCATTAACTGCTGCATGGATAGAACGCAAATTAACTGCTGATATCTCCAGATTTTTGCTTGCCAGAGCACGTAATGAAACTAATTTTTCTTCTATTGTCCCTGTTTCATTTTCTAAAAATGTATTTAACTGGACTAATGTATCTCTATTTATGGTAGTTTTTTTTCCTAAAATAGCCGTTGCCATTCTTAATTCATTTTTACTTTTTTCTGAAATGCTCATATCTTCTATCATTTTTTCTGATGAAGGATTTGATGGTAAGTCAGGAGCAGTAGTGGTGATTGTTTTAACCTTTATTTCACCACCATCCATATCACTAATTTGGACAGAAACTCGATTTTCCTTTGGAATCGTTTCTTCAAATTTCACATTAAAGTCTTTTCCTTTAATTTGGACAACCGCTTCATTTTCTGAAATCCGAGATTTAATTTGTGCATTATATGTTTCATTTTTTAAAAGCTCTAATTGTTTTTCATTGGTTGTTACATTGGATAGTTGGGTTTTATTAGATATTTGCATAATAACACTCCCATAAAATACATTCTTCTTACTATATCGGCCCAATGCTTTCTAACTTTATTTATTCAATAAAAATGGTAAAATTTAATTAAAAAAGTTTAATAGAATTACAATTCTATTAAACTTTTTTAATTATTCTACCTTTTATCTAATACTCGATAGGCTGATTTATTTCTTTCTTCCATTTCTCTTTTTCTTTCTTCTTCCTTTTCCATCACATTTAGATCATTCTGTATTCCTGATAAACAAGAATGACACAGCTTCCCTTCTCGAATAATCGTTCCACACTTGGCACAGGGATATCCAAGATTAGGGAATTGGGCAAGCTTGATTCTGCCTTTTTTGATAAATTTATATATCAATGTTCTTTCTACACCAGTCGCTTCGACCACATCATCCATCTGCGCTGTGCGATTCTGCTTTTTGCGAATATATTGGTATACTTTTTCATAATCTGCTTCTTCTTGTTTATAGCATTTCAAACACACATCTCGAATGTTATTTATCACATATATATCGCCACAGTTTGGGCAATTCCCTAGTTCAGCCATCCATGATTCCTCCTCATCTTGCAATTGTAAAGGAAGTGATGGACTTTGCTCCGGCTTCCTTTAGCACTTTCGCTGCATTTCGTAGCGTTGCACCTGTAGTATATATATCGTCAACCAGAATAATATCTTGAGCGATAACAGCCTCTTTTTGCTCTATTTTAAAAATATTTCCTATCTGTAATCGTTGTTTTCGTGTTTTTTTCGATTGTTTTTCACTATGTATGCGCACAAGACCATTTACATAAGGAACTTTTGCATAAAAGAAAACTGCCTCTACTTGATTAAAGCCTCTTTCGTACAAACGTTCGTCACTTAATGGAATAGGCATCACCACTTTATTTTTTCCGAAATCCTTCGGTAAAAAAGAAACAAAGGCTGCAGCTATATTATAGTCCCCTCTATATTTAAACCGCGCAATCGTTTCTTTCAAAAAATCATTGTACAAAAATAACGATTGGTTGGATTGCAGTATTCCTTTCCATTCCTCTTCGTCTTCCCATTTTTGACAATCATGGCACATGCCCTCTTTAACATGAACGGACTCCAAGAACTGAAGAGATCGGCCACAAATTCGGCAAGTATCTCCCTTTATTACTGCTAACTTCTCCTTACAGCCCGCACATAAATAGCATTCTGGTGCTTTCGAGAAAAGATAGGTCCAATTAAATTCCGGTATAACTGGTGCTAAGCAAATCACGCAAATCATAACAGTAGCATCCCCTTCTCTCCTGCTTCTTGATTGCTTCGCTTAATTTGCTTTCGCGCTAATACCATATTATTTGTTTTTCCATAATGAAAAAAAGTTATCGCTCCATCTGGAAATTCCTTTTTCCTCCCTACTCTTCCCGCAATCTGTACAAGAGCACTCTCTGTGAAAATCCGATTTTCCGCTCCTAAAACAGCAACATCTACATTTGGAAAAGTAACGCCCCTCTCTAAAATCGTTGTTGTAACAAGCAAATCCACTTCTTTATTACGCATTTTTTGTACCTTTTCCTTTCGATCAGGATCTTCAGCATGAACGGCTTCAACCTTATCAACAATTGGTTGCAACAGCTTTTTCACTTTTTCCATATAATGAATTTTGGGCACGAATAAGAGCATAGGTTTATTTTGTGGAACTCGTTCTCGAATCCAATCAACAAGCATGGCAGGGAGCTTGTCCTTTTTCAAGCCCTTTTCCCAATTCCCACACCATTGAAAATCTGGAACAGGCAACGGATATTGATGAAAGCGTGCTGGAATGGTCACAAAGTGAACTTTGCTATGCTTACACTTTTCTTGCCAGTCTTTATCGGGAGTCGCCGTTAAATAAATAAGTGTCGATTGTTCCTTCTTGGCTTTTTGCACAGCATATTGAAGCGATTTATCAACGGAATATGGAAATGCATCCATTTCATCTAAAATAATGAGGTCAAAGGCTTGGTGGAACCGAAAAAGCTGATGGGTCGTGCTAATCGTTAGCGGACTATACAGATGACGATCTTCACTACCACCATAAACAGGCAATACCTTTATTTCTGGAAAAACCTCCTGTAATCGAGGGGCCAATTCGAGGACAACATCTGTACGAGGAGTAGCAATACATACACGTTGATTATCACGCAATGCTTTTTCAATTCCTTTAAAAAGAATCTCCGTTTTCCCAGCGCCACACACTGCCCAGATAAGAAGCTCCGATTGTGCCTCGATGATTTGCTCCATTTTGTCTGATGCCTCTTGCTGTCCTTGTGAAAGACTGCCGTTCCATTGTAATGTAATTTTTGATGTTTCTTGATCCAGTTCTGGCCCACTCCATTTAATTAATGGGGTACATTCACTTATTCTCCCCATCATGATGCAATTTCGACAATAACTGCAGTTTTCTTTACATCGTGCACAAGGAAAAGTAGCAAATAACTCCTGATTTTCATTTCCACAACGCATGCAAATGTACTTATTGCGAGCTTTTTTCTCTATCCCTTTCCTATACGAGCAATAACCATTTTCGTAATGTGCTTGGATTTCTTGTTCTGAAAAAGGGAGCTCAGCTAGTAGTAAAGTTTTACCTTGGAGGGAAGCTTGGAGTTGCGGATTAAATGGATAAGCTTTATTAAGTGGCGGCATTATCAGTTGATTTTGGGAAGCATTGGAGATTCGGAAGGAGTGAGAGAAATTACTTTTCGTGGGGAGTAATATATTGTCCTTTTGATAAAATCGCATTATTTTCCTCCTAGTTCTGATTTAAATAGAGTTAAGGTTAAATGATGAATCGTCTTTTTTCCACAGCCTGTTCTTTTCAGTTTCAAATTTGCTAATATCCTTGAAGCTATATAAATAGAGTCAACTTGCATGAACTGTCTTAGTTGTGAATTGCTTATTTCCTCTCCAAAAAGCAGGTAATAATCCTTCAAAGTGGGGAGTATAGCGTTTTTTGACTTATTGCTACAGCTAGGGCAATACCAATAGTGCATTTGTTTACACATCAAAAATTGGTTACAGCTTTCACATTTCACTCCAGAAATAATATCTCTTTTTTCCACCTGATACTTTTGCAAAATATCCGTATCTAAAGGAGTATTCTTTCTTTTAAGACATTTGATTAATCTCTTTCTTTCCTCTGTTAGAAGAAAAGATTTTTTATAGGAAGAAGTGAGTTTGGGAATCAATTCTGGTAAATATTCTTTATGAATGATAGTGTTTTTAAAGGTTTGAATTTGAGGAGAGGATAACCGCAAAATTGATTTTGGGTTACTAAATACAATGAGAGCGTAAATTGGAATAGCAGGAAATTGATTTGCTAATAGCCAGCCTTCAAACTGTCGCTTTAATCTGTTCACTTGAATAATAGGATCAGGAAATGCCTCTTTTTCTTCCTCCTTTATTCGTATCATTTGGTGTAAATCAGTATCAAAGTATAGCTCGCCAACGATATTTTTCACTTCAAGGATTAACGCATATTTCGCATGCAGAATTAATACATCAATTTGAAAAAAACGTTTTCCGTCCCATAGGCGTAAATCATGCAGAATAAAGTATTCATCATCTGGCAAAAAACTAAGTGGGAAATCCACTGCCTTCTCTCCCCTGTATCCTGCCAACTTCCGTTGATAATCTTGATTTATCAACGAAATATTAGGATGATTAGTTCTAATCCTCGAGAGCAAGGCCTCTAATTGGAGCGCTTGATGTGGATATTCAATTGGTTTTACGATCAACTGCTCACTTCCTTTCTTTTTCATACTGAATTTATTTCTATATAGCCATTTGAAATTCCTGCCTATTTGATTAAAAAGGCTAATGTTAATAAAATCCGTGCTTTCTTGAGAGGATAGTAGTAATTTTTGTTGCATATTTAAGGCTTTTGTTTGTTGCCTTGTTGCGTTTTCTTGTGTGTATTTTGGCTTTACTTGCGGCTTTTTTACTTTTTACTTGCGATTTCTCCACTTTTCCTTGTGACCTCCCCACTTGCTTGCGACTTTCTCACATTTACTTGCGACCTTTCGACCTTTCCTTGCGCCCCCCTCACTTTTCCTTGCGACCTTTCGACCTTTCCTTGCGACTCCCACAAATAAATCCCGATTCTTTTCCAAGAACCGGGATTCCAAACAGCATTATTATCTTTTCTTTATCCAGCCAAGTCCCATTGATCCTTCTCCTAAGTGTGTACCAATAACAGCACCAAAGTAACTTAATGAGAATTCAATATTGGGGAATTCTTGTTCTAGTTCTGCTTTCCATTCTTTTGCTTCTTCTTCGCGATTAGCATGGATGATGGCAGCGTAGTAGCTGCCTCCATTCGTTTCTTCGCGGAGAAGTTCGACAATTCGCCTCATTGCTCTTTTTTTTGTGCGGATTTTTTCAAATGGGACAATTATCTTATCCTTAAAATGCAGCAATGGCTTAACCTGCAGAAGACTGCCGATGATTGCTTGAGCACTGGATAGTCGTCCACCTCTTTGAAGATTTGATAGATCATCTACCATAAAGTAGGCGTTGCTTGTTTGTTTTAATTCGTCAAGAATGGGAATAATTTCTGCTGCGCTTTTCCCTTGTTGAGCTAATTTTGCTGCTTCTATAGCATAGAAACCTTGAACCATGCAGCTTATTTCTGTATCAAAAGCAAATACTTTAATGCCCTCTACCATATCTCCAGCAGTAATGGCTCCTTGATAAGTGCCGCTGATACCACTTGATAAATGAACACTTATTACTTCATCATAATTTTTAGATAGTTCTTCAAATAGCTCTACAAATTTTCCAATAGATGGTTGAGAGGTCGTAGGCAGGTCCATTTTTCTAACTGCTTCATAAAATTCAGATGCGGTTAATTCTTTTTCCTCCTCATATACTTCTGACCCTAAGAAGACTGTCAATGGGATCATATATATATTGTACTTCTCCCTCACCTCTTTAGGAATATAGGCCGTACTATCTGTAACAATAGCTGTTTTCATGCAATTAGTTACCTTCCTTATCTATTCGTTTGTATACATATTTTAACTATAAAAGTTAATTAGCATTATCGATTAATTCTATTATAATGCACATAAAGAGGAATTTATATGGAATTTTAAATGGCAAGGAAATATTATAACAGATTTTTCACTTTAGAGGTTGATTAGGATGGCAATATTTCTTTACTTTCACTTCCTCCAATTTTATCGCATTTTCATATGATTGCAATTGCAACGAAAACACCAACCTCACCAAATAAAACAATTCGTTAAAAAAAGGAGTTTCCTCAAACCAACAAGTGATTTAGGTAACCCCTTTTTTCTTAACGAACTTCTACCCAACCGTTTTTAATAGCAACAACTACTGCTTGTGTACGGTCGTTCACATTCATTTTTTGTAAAATATTACTTACATGGTTTTTAACCGTTTTTTCACTAATAAATAGTGCCTCTCCGATTCCTCGGTTACTTTTTCCATCAGCAAGAAGCTGTAAAACTTCACACTCACGTCTTGTTAACAAGTGCAATGGTCTTCTAATTTCTACTACTTGGACATGATGTTCATCCGAGTTTGCATTCTCTATTGCTAAACGGCGATATTCATTAACGAGATTATGGGTTACTTTCGGGTGTAAATAAGACCCTCCATCTGCTACTACCTTAACCGCTTCAATTAATGCATCTGCATCCATTTCCTTAAGCAGATAACCGCTCGCGCCTGTTTTAAGGGCATGGGTTACGTAGTTTTCATCATCATGTATAGATAGGATGATGACTTTTGTTTCTGGAAATTTCTCTAGTAATTGTCTTGTTGCCTCTACACCATTAATGGTAGGCATATTTATATCCATGATTGTTACGTCGGGTTGGTATTCTTCGATTAGCTGAATAGCTTGTGTACCATCGTCTCCTTCAGCTACTACTTCGAAACTTGATTCGAAGTCGAGAATTCTTTTTACCCCTTCTCTAAATAATTGGTGATCGTCAATAATAACTATCCTTGTAGTCAACTGCTCCGCCTCCCTTATTTTCTTTAAGCTCTTTTCGTCACAATGTTATTTTTGGCAGGAAATGAACTTCTTGCTTTTCTCTCCACACACTACTTGATAGGAGTCAAGCATCCTCCAATCCATTCAACACAAAAATGTTAAACTTCATTTTGGTTAAAATAACATACTTCTCGAAAACAGTCATTCTTATCATCTAATAGGAACGTTGATCATAACAATGGTTCCAACTCCAAGTTTGGAATCAATGGTTAATTCCCCATCCAGTAGTTCTACTCTTTCTTTCATCCCAATTAAACCAAAGGATTCTTCTTTTTTCTCATTCTTATCGAATCCTTTTCCATTATCCTTAACTAAGACGATAATTTGCTCCATTCGTAATTCTACTTTTACGGAGATATTAGATGCTTCTGCATGCTTTAAAGCATTTTGGACTGATTCTTGAACTAAGCGAAAAATTGCAACTTCATATTTGCTTGGAAGTCTTGTTTCTTTTCCGATGGTGGCAAACTCAATTTTTATTGAGTCATGATACTCTTCTGTTGTTTTCAAATATTTTTTTAGCGTCGGAATAAGGCCAAGATCATCTAAAGCCATTGGACGAAGATCATAAATAATTCGTCTTACCTCATATAATGCACTTCGTACCATCACTTTTAAATTTCTGATTTCTTCAAAGGCCTCTTTCGCCCCACGCTCTTTATATATTCTTTCCACTAAGTCAGAGCGCATCATTACATTTGCCATCATTTGTGCAGGACCATCGTGTATTTCTCGAGAAAGTCTTTTCTTCTCTTCTTCCTGGGCACCAATAATTTTCAGTCCGAAATCCTGCTTTTGTTTGGCGTCTTCGATTACTTCGCCAACTTGCTTTAAATCACTAACCAAATAATTCATCACGACAGAAATTTGTGTGACCAGATGTTCTGCCCGCTTAATGGTTTCATCTAGACCTAACAATCGACGCTCTAAATCATCGCGGCGTTCTCGATACTGCTTTTCTAAGTGCCGATTCACACTTAAATCCATTTGCAGTGTATGTGCTCTTTCATAAGCCTCACGTACTTCTTCTTCTGAGTATTCATTAAAGTGCTTACTGACTTCTGATAAGCGTTTACGAGCAAACCGAGACTGGATTTCTAGCTTGTCTCCTTTTTCTATCGTTTCTAATACAAGAACTTTCATTTCTTTTAATTCTTCGGTAAGGGTTTCATAATCTTGTCGACATTGTTCTCCAATACGAAAAATTTCATCTTTGCTTGAACCAACGGTTTTAATCATTTGTTCTACAATATAATCTAACGTTTTTGTGTCAAATTTCCTTATCAACATATTTAATTCCTCCAAAAAGGCTAAAACCCTTCCAACATCCATTATTATTTTAGCTTGAAAGTTAATAATATGTTTAATTCATCGAAAAATAAATTAAAATCGTTATTTTGACATATATCACCCTATATGAAACCATGTCCGAAGACCTATTAACATCAAGAATCACTGTGAAAAAGTATGTAAAAATGCAATAATACAATTTTATCCTATTCTAAACAAAAAACAAAGTAAAAGAAAATAGATTGATAAGGCGCCTGTAATCCAAGATTCGTAACCCTCTGCATGAAATATAGCCTATACCATATGTAGCGGGTCTTTTCGAGCATGGAGTTTTACTTATTATATCATGCTTGCTAAATCGCTATATTAAGATTTGATTACAAAGCGAACAATAATTGAAGAATAAACAATGTCGAATTATAATGAAATAAGACTAATTATCGATTTTCTACTAATTTTTTATAGAAAATGGTTACAAAAAATGACTTATATAACGAACAAATAAGATGAAATCGCCAATATTAGTGGAAAGAGATACAAAGAAAGGAGCTGCCAATATGCTTCCTTCCTATCTTACTGTACCTAGCTACGGAGAATATGAACTAATTATTCAAAAATCACGCTTTATTGCTCATATCGCTCGAACAGAAACAGAAGAAGCAGCACAGGCTTTCATAGGAGAAATCAAGAAAAAACATAAAGACGCAACACATAATTGTTCTGCTTACTTAATCGGAGAACATGATCAAATTCAAAAAGCAAACGATGATGGGGAACCGAGTGGCACAGCAGGAGTACCAATTCTTGAGGTCCTGAAGAAAAAAGGTCTGAAAGATACAACAGTTGTTGTTACCCGTTATTTTGGAGGTATTAAGCTTGGTGCAGGGGGGCTTATTCGTGCTTATGGAAAAACAACCTCTGAAGGATTAGCAAATATCGGTATTGTTGAAAGAAAGTTGAAACAAATAGTCAGTGTATCCATCGAGTATCACTTACTTGGTAAAATAGAAAATGAATTACGTTCATCGAACTATGAAATTAAAGATATTCATTATTTAGAAAATGTCGAAATTGATGTCTTTGTGGATTCTGATGAGGTAGAGACTTATACGGATTGGATAACTGACTTAACAAATGGACAAGGTATTATAAAAGAAAAAGACACCTTGTACGCAGAAACCCTCATTTGAATTTTTTACAATTAATACAAAAATATACCTGGAATAGAAATAAACTACTAATTTACGTTAAAGAGAGATAGAGGTAAGATAGTATGTATGTTTTCATTCCGTTATTTCTTAATTCAAAAAGGAGAACTTATGGCAAATAATACAAGAGAAACTTTAATAAAGGATACAAAGAAAAAGAAACGAAAAAAAATTAAGCTATTTATTTTTGTCCCATTGCTGGTTATTATCTTAGCCGGAATTGGTTATGGAGCTACCTTATATTCAAAGGCAAAATCAGTGGTAGATGATTCTTATGAGCCAATTGACCGTGATTCTAAAAGGGATGCAAAAGTGGATCCAAACATCGATGACGTTTCAATTTTATTCATTGGAGTAGATGACAGTGAGAAAAGATCGAGCAAATCCGGCACAACCCGATCTCGTTCCGATGCTCTCATGCTTGCTACTTTAAATGAGAAAGAAAAATCCGTTAAATTGCTGAGCATCCCACGTGATTCTTATGTATATATTCCTGAACGCGGCTATTCTGATAAAATTACTCATGCCCATTATTTCGGCGGGGTTTCGTCAACCTTAGACACAGTGGAAGAATTGCTAGATATTCCTGTTGATTATTATGTAAAAATGAATTTCGATGCCTTTATGGATGTAGTAGATGCATTAGGTGGAATTGATGTCGATGTTCCAGTAACATTTACAGAACAAAACTCAAAGGATAAAGCAGGCGCCATTCATCTTGAAAAAGGCTATCAAGAATTGGACGGCGAACAAGCACTTGCCCTTGCAAGAACAAGAAAAATTGATAATGACATTGAACGTGGGAAAAGACAACAATTAATCATGCAAGCCATTATGAAAAAAGCAGTCTCTATCGAGGGAATAACCAAGTATTCAAAAGTGATGGAAGCGATAGGAAGCAATATGACAACAGACTTATCATTCAGCGATATACAATCTCTAATTGCTTATGCAACTGCAGATAATGGTTTACAAGTGGAGACACTAACGCTAGCTGGAACCGACGGTCGTGTCGATAATAAATACATTTATCAATTAGATGAAACAGCACTTGCAGAAACAAAATCGATTCTGCAGCAGCATTTAGGAATCACTAAAAGTCTTCAATCTGACTCCAACAGTACAACGGATACAGATACAACAGTAGACACTGAATCAAATACAAATACTAATACAAGTACTACAACAGAAACTTCTACTTTAAATTAATCTTTATACCTGACATACACTTATCTTCTGGTGTATGTCTTTTTTTTGCAAAAAAATTTATACTTCTTCTGCTTACATCTATATTTGCCTTCACTCGACTTCTATCAAAACTATTTACCTCTTAAAATACCAGTATTACCCACGAAACATTAGTATAAAAGTATGATAGAATCATACTAGCTTCATGATGAAAGAAAGTTTTACTCTTCTCTCGTTCCAATGGTTTCAATTAAATTACAGATCTACATCAATTAAATAAAAGGAGCAACGATATTGAAAAAAACATTCTCATTGTTGTTATCATTCATCTTATGTATTTCTCTATTACCTACATTTGGACAGCCTACTTATGCAGCAAGCGGCAGTGAACCACAAGTACATGTTATGCTAAAAAATTATCTAGGAAACAAAACTCAAATTAGCATTGCACCATCAGGAACATATAAAACGACAGATGGAAAAATTTCCTTAAACAATACAACAGCCTATACCCTTAAAATAGAACAAGCTAAACTTAAGCTATATAAAGGAAGTACTTATCTTTATGAAGCTGATTCATTAACATTTGCTCCATCCAGTCCTGATGATTATCTAACAATTAACAATAGAAAATACAAAGGTTCTTTTACCTTTATGATGGAAACGATAAATGGTTCTAATTATATTCGTCCAGTTAACACTCTTGGGATGGAAGAATATCTTAAAGGCGTTGTTCCGAGTGAAATGCCAGCTTCCTGGAATATAGAAGCTTTAAAAGCACAGGCAGTGGCAGCAAGAACATATTCTTGGAATTATGGCGGCAAAACCATTACAGATACAATCAGCCATCAAGTATATGGTGGCTTAAATGATTCCCATCCTAATTCAGATCAAGCAGTTGAAGCAACAACTGGCCAAGTACTAAAATTTAATAATCGTTTAATTGATGCTGTTTTCTCTGCAAGTAACGGCGGGGTAATGGATTCGGCGAAAAACGTGTGGGGCAATGATTTTGCTTATTTAGTAAATGCACAAGATTCGTTTGATACAAGCTATACATGGAGCTTCAATGTTCAGAAAGCCCAAATAAATATGCAAGATTATGATGTAGCAAACCCAGATGCTTGGTGGAATAAAGTTTCTGAAAAAGACAGCACCATTACAACGAATATAAAAAAATGGTTAAATGATAATGGATATAAGGATAAAGACATCAAAATTGTTGCTGTTCCTACCTTATCTTTTGATAACCCTTCTACAACGAAAAGAGTAAGCACAGGTTCTATCTCCATTCAATTCTATGTAAAAAATCAGAGAGATTCAAAAGGAGCACTCCTTTTACAAGAAATAAAACAGGCAAATGTGGCAGCATCAAAAGTAAGAGCAATCATCGGCATAAATAATGTAAAAAGCTATCTCATTACAAAGAGCTCTTCTACTGTTGATACACACAGCATCGCTGGAAGAGGATATGGACATGGTGTTGGTTTAAGCCAATATGGAGCAAATAACCGTGCAAGTGCTGGACAGAAGTACAATACAATCTTAGCGTTTTATTATCCTCGAACACAATTAGTTACAGAATACAGTAAGACTGCTGCAATTACAGTTCCTGAACTAAAAGAAGGAAAAGCTGAATTTAATCAAGCAAACAATACGGTTAAAGTGGGCTTTACCCTAACAAAAGCAGCTAGTACGGTTGTAACAATTAAAGATAACGATGGAAACAGTATTGCTACACTTTTAAACAATGGAGCCTTGCAAGCTGGTAGTTACGATTATACTACTAATGCTTCAAGCTGGAATAATGGCAGTTACACAGCTGAAATAACAGCAACAGACATTGCGAATAATAAAGTGACAACGAACATTGCCTTCCAGGTCGCAAAAATAGAAGTGCCAACTATTAGTATTAGTTCCATCAAAACTGCATATGATCAGAAAGGCAATACTATTAATGCATCCTTCGCTATCAATCAACCATCTAAAGCAACGGTGACGATTTCGGACAGCAAGAATAAAGTAATGAAAACTTTAGCTAGCAATAAGTCTCTATCTGCCGGTACGTCCTCCTATAAATGGGATGTCCGTAGTGTAAAAGATGGCACCTATACGCTAACGATAAAAGCGATTAATAATATAGGAAAAGAAAAAACAGAGAAACAAAATTTCACGCTTAAAAAAGCTGTTGCACCAACAATAAAAGATGTAAAAACAAGCTATGATACAGCAGGTAACAAGATAAAGACTAGCTTTAATATCAATCAATCAGCAACGTCCACAGTAAAAATCTTGAATAGTAAAGGCAAGGTAGTTAAAACTCTAGCCTCTAATAAATCATTAAAGACAGGAATCCATTCTTTTACTTGGAGTGTTGGAAAAGCAGCTGACGGCAGCTACACTGTGTCTGTAGAGTCTGTAAACGGAAGTAAACTAAAGAGTACAGTTACGAAAAAGTTCACCTTATATAAAGTAAAGACAGGGACTGTAAAAGCTTCTAATCTTAATATTAGACAAAAAGCTACCACCTCTTCCAAAAAGGTTGGTTCGATCCCAAACAATAAGAAAGTCACCATATACGCGAAAAGCGGTTCTTGGTACAAAATTAAGTATGGGAAAGTCACTGGTTATGTATCAGCACAATATGTGAAAAATGTGAAATAGCCAAAAAGGTAATTATCATATAGTGCACGGAGCATAGTCTCTGTGCTCTTTTTTTATTCCCTCCCTTAAATGGATAGAAAATCGAATTAAAAGCTTGCAAATTTGTACATACTATTTTTATTGGTATTAAAGTAGTTAAGCGAGGGATTGAAATGAAAAAGTTAAATATTTTCAATAAAGTTACTCCTGAACACTTAAAGCATTATGATAGTGAGATCTTTCATCTTGATGATGAAGAAGGAGAAGAAATAGATTCATTTTCTCTCAAGAAAGAGAATGAATGGATGTAAATGCATAATAATAAAAGTCGGGAATGTCTCCGTTATTAGAGACATTCCCGACTTTTATTATCATTATTTTTTTTCTGCTGAATATCTTATATCATTGATAAATTTTAAGATAGGTTTATAATTCTTCCCTACTAATCCAATTTTCTCCACGATTAATTCAATAATCAACAGTACCGTAACTATTAATAAAATTGCTCCCCACACTTTTGCTTGTGAAAAGATAACAGCAACTAAGCCAAAGAAAGAGGCCATTGCATAAATAATAATTACTGTTTGTCTATGAGTAAAACCTACATTTAACAAACAATGATGCAAATGCGATTTATCAGGCGCCATTAACGGCTGCTTATTCACTAAACGACGAATGATCGCAAAAAACGTATCGGAAATAGGAACCCCTAAGATAATCACAGGAATAACAAAGGAAATTAACGCTACATTTTTAAATCCGAGTAATGACATAACTGCTATTATATAGCCGAGAAATAATGCCCCCGTATCCCCGAGGAATATCTTAGCAGGATAAAAATTAAAGAATAGAAAGCCTAATGTGGCCGCCAAAACGATAGAGGAAATAGCAATTACATACCCATTCCCCATAATCATAGCCATTCCAGTAATCGTAAATAATGCGATACTAGAGACTCCTGATGCTAGACCATCTAATCCATCAATTAAGTTCATAGCATTGGTTATTCCTACAATCCACAGAATAGTGATCGGAATATCTAAGAACCCAAACTCCAATTTACCTCCAAAAGGAAGATTAATGAATTCTACCTGTACTCCACCCCAAACAACAACAATCACGGCTGCTAATGTTTGCGCTAGAAATTTCACTTTCGCTGAAAGATTATAAATATCATCCAGCATTCCAGTTACAATAATTACCGCACTACCAAGTAAAATAGGATAATGATAATCTTTATCCGGATTAATAATTAATGCTCCAATTAAAAAACTTATATATATTGCTAAACCACCCATACGAGGCATAACTTTCTGATGAACTTTACGTTGTTCTGGTTTATCCATTGCTCCTAATTTAAATGCAAGCTTTTTCACTACAGGAGTAAGCAAGATAGAAGCGATAAAACATACAACAAGCATTATATAAATCATATAGATCCTCCCTAATGCCTTAATAACGCACATTTGTAGGCATCCGTCTTTCCTTACAATATCGAGATTTATTATAGCACATTTATGAGATACTTGGTCTCTATAATTTACTATCTTTTTTTACAATTATATTACATAAAAATAATTGCTTTGTTTACTATCATAATATAAGACGTATAAAAATCCAGAAGGTTTCAACTGATTAATACATTTTTCACCAATTATCGTTCGTTCAATAGAGTTAGTATACGATTTTTCATGTAAGAAAACAGTGACTTAAAAAAGCCACTGTTTTCTTTCTATTTTCCAACATTCAAACCTAAATTAGAGTTAACGGTTGTATAAAAATGAAAAGATTTTTTATCTAACACTTTTTGATGAGGATCTATTCTGCTTATACTTACTTTTTGATAATCATTATATTTAATAAAGATTCCATAGCTTCCTTTTGCTAGTTGTATTAATGCAGAGTTAGGTAAAAATGTTTCATAGAGATACTCTTCAGCTTTCGAAATAGAGAAGGAATATTGATCGTCTGGATTGCTTCGATTTCGAAAAATTAATTCATTTAAATTCTCCGTATAATCTCCATATACATAGAATTTAAATGTATAACCATCTTCTTGGAAACTTCCGTCCTTAAAGAAAGCTGCCATTGATACTCTTATATGTTCATACCCTTCAACAGGAGTGATCATATATGGTAAGTTATCATTAACGATAACTTCCTTCACTTTTTGGCTTTTATCCCACATAAATAATTTTGCTATTTTGTCAAATTCACCATTTAGGTACATTTGATAAGCAGATTTATTGATATGATGGAAAAATTGATTTGTTATATCATATTTTAAATCCTTTGTTGTTTCGACTACCTCTGCAAATTTTTTAAAATAGGCACTCTTATTTTTGCTTTTGAAAAAATGCTGTCTATTAAAAAATCTTGTAATACAGTCAAACTCATATAATCTATTTAAAATCATTTTTTCTATTTGTTCATCCAATTGCTTTGCTTTAACATAGTTAATAACTTTAATATTCGTATCCATTTTATGCATGATATCTGTTTGTTTCGTTAGTGAAGCATTATTTTCATCCAAACGATTTAAATAGTAAATCGTTTTGGTTGTAGTGGAGATGGCACTCGCATGGACTAAAACATCGATGAAAAACTGCTTGTCCTCAGCAAATTTCATTTCTGGATACTTAATATTATTTTCCTTTAATAAAGATGTTTTTACCATTCTTGCTCTTGGTCCTAAATGTTGAAAGATATGGGGAATTGAAGTAGGAAGTACACTTCTTCTTTCCATGCATGATTCATGTTCTCCAACAATCTTTGTTGATTTGCTTTCGACCTGAATCGTTTTCCCCACCACATAATCATCATTTGTTTCTTTTAAAATAGAATACAATGTCTGTAAACCATCTTCTTCTAACCAATCATCTGCATCTAAAAATGTCACATATGGAGAAGTAGATAATTCTATTCCTAAATTCCTTGGATGTCCAGGCGTACCGGTGTTCTTTTCCAGAAAAACAACTTTAATACTATTTGGATATCTTTTAGCATAATCTAGCAGAATAGGTCGTGAATTATCAGTCGATCCGTCGTCTACAAGGATATATTCCACTTGATTAAAATCCATTGTTTGATTAATGACAGATTCAACCGTTTTCTTTATATTTTCCTCTGCATTATATACCGGTGTAACAACTGTAACTAATTTGTCCATTTTCTTCTTAAATATTCCTAAAATGTTTGCTTTTTTTTCATATACATAGTATCCATCCGTGTTGTAATGAATATTATTCTCTCTTTCAAAGCTATTTCGGTTATAGGATTCAGTCATTCCATTAACCTCCCCAATCCATATGTATTTTCCAATATATAAATTACTATTATATCTATCATTCATCATATACCAAGAAAAAGTAATTTTCCATTATTATTCCACATATTCTACGAACTAAAACAAATTTACACAAATAAGAAACCGCCTTATCTGGCGGTCTATATTTTTCCAATATATTCGGGATCACTTTGCTTTTTAAAGCCCTGTTCTCTAAATTCCCTTTTTTCTTTATCATTCATCTTTTTATACTTAGCTAAGAATTCTTCATAGGCAGGGATAACTTCATCAATTTTCCCTTCCATTTTCAGTTGACCATGTTCTAACCATATTCCTTTTTGACAGAATTTTTTCATCTGGCCAATCGAATGACTGACAAAGAACATCGTTTTTCCATTTTTTTTGAATTCATCCATTTTCGCTAAACACTTTTCAGCAAAAGCTTTATCTCCTACAGATAATGCCTCATCAATTATTAAGACATCTGGATTTGTATTTACCGAAATGGCAAAGCCTAGACGTGATTTCATCCCACTAGAGTATGACTTTACAGGCTGATCAATAAATTTTCCTAATTCAGCAAATTCAATAATTCCTGGTTCCAGCTCTTTTATTTGTTCTTTCGAAAAACCAAGCATCAAACATTTCAATTCAATGTTTTCTCTACCCGTAAGTTCATTATTTACACCAGCAGCTACAGCAATTAAAGAGGCTTGCCCATCGATTTCTACTGTTCCCTCTGTCGGTGGAACAATCCCTGCAATAATATTCGATAGAGTAGACTTACCTGATCCGTTTACTCCTACAAATCCAATAACATCGCCATGATTTGCCTCAAAGTTGATATCTCTTAAAGCATAAAAAGGTTCCCCATAACTTTTAGGCAAGAAAATATCCTTTAATTTATCGCTGCTATTTTCATATAATTTATACCGTTTTGTTAAATTTTTAACAATAACTGATTTCTCCATTAAACCACTTCCAATTTTATAAAAAGTCAATAAAGTGTTTTCTAAATCTAACGTGCATATATGTTCCAACAAAAAGTAACACAAGTACTAAACTCCAGAAATAGATCGTAATTCCTAAATGCTCTGTGACAAACCAGCCTTGTCCTAAAAGGGCATAGCGATAACCCTCAATTAAATAATAAACCGGATTTATCTGCATAACTTTCTCAAATTTCTCTCCTAGATGATTAGCAGGCCACAAAATCGGAGTTAGATACAAAAGAACCCTCATTAAAGATTGTAAAAGCATTTGAAAATCTCTTACAATGGTAGAAATAGTTGAAGTTATTAATGCAAGCGCAAATAAAAACATAACTGCAGCAAATAAGAAATACGGAATCTGCAAATAGTATATGGAAATTGGATACCCAATAAATTGATATATAATCATTACTAGAACCATTAATAATAATTGTGGATACAATAATGACATAATGACATAAGAAGGTATAACACTTAATGGAAAATTCATCCTTGATACCATTCTTAAACGCGTGTAAATGGATTTAGAACTTTTCGTTATGGCAGGATATATAAAGAACCAAATCAAAATACCTGCAAGCATCCATATAAAATAGGGATAGGTTTCTCCATTAACACCTTTTACATCATGCCTTTTTTGTACAAATCCGAATACAAACCAATAAATCGAAATTTGGATTGCCGGATTGATTATTTCCCACAAGATCCCTAAATAGTTATTGCGATTAGCACTTTTTAACTCATAAAGGGATAATCTTCTAATTAAATGAAAATGATTAACTTGCTCTTTTAATACTTTAACAATAGAAGCCATTATCTTATAGAACCTTTCTTTAAGCTGTTCCCATTATCTATTCTCACCAAAATTAATGGGATTACACTATATATATTTATTTTGAGGAATACAATGTTTATTTCTTGTTTAAATTAATCATACGTTAACATAAATTGCAATGCCTATATTACTATACATCCTTTCCGCTAATTTTGAAATGAAATATTTCAACCTAGATCATACAATCTATCAAACATTATATAAAGAAAAAAGATAGATTTCAAACCTTATCATAAATACATTTCATTCCACTACCGATAGAGGTAGTGACAGCAAGGTATTTATACTATCTTTACTACCCTATATTTTGAAAGTTTTAACCAATAAAAGGTATTGGTTAAAACTACGATTCACACCCTCAGCTTCAGGAGACCGCTGAAACAACCTTCTTATCCATAAAAAGCCAAACAATCAACATGTAATTGTTTGGCTTTGACTTTAAATCCGGTTGGAACACTTGTATTCTGACCTTGTTAATTCGCTTTTTATTTGTATTTAGGTATCTCTAAATCCATACGATAAGAAGTTAACATATTATATAAATTATACATACTGCTTACTTGTTTGCTTGCCCATCCTATATCTGTAGCATATTGATGTACACCAGGTTTCCCCGGATTCCAGCGCATTTTATAGAGTGTGTCTTGTTTATATGTTGCATTATTAATATAATTCTTCCCTATAAACTCTGCTCCACCTATGATTGCTTTTTCTGGAGTATCCCAGCCCATCTTGTATGCATATTCAGATCCGCTCTTTACTGCAGAGCCATCCACTGCCCCGATACCATACATATTATATACCTTTTTCGGTGTAACTTTCTTTCCACCGACACTAGAAACCTTTATACCAGTTGCCAGACTTGAAGTTCCATTTCCAGTTTCTAATAGAGCATGGGAAATCAAATAAATTTCATTAATACCATATTTTTCTCCCGCTTTATTGAATGAACTTCCTTTTCCAGCTAAAATCCCTCTATTTTTGAGTATTTTATCATTTACTTCTTTTGAATTTAGATTCGCACTAGAAGATAATAATAAAAATTGTAGTTTCTGCTTGTTGTCATTCTCAAAATTACTTGGATTCATATAATATTTTATGTCAGTTGGACTAGCGTTTACCCACGTATTATATTTAACTGTATATTTTGGTGTTATATCTGGTTTAACTTTCCCTACTGGCACCGAATATTTATAAAAGTCAACTTCATACCAATACATCCCGTCACTGTCTTTCTTAGCTGTTTTTGATAGAATAGTAACTTTATAATCCCCTTTAAAGGTACCTATAATCCAACTATTTTTGTTGGTCCCACCTCTAACATTCCACGTACCGCTCTTAACAAAACCATAATCATTCTTGCTACTTACATATTCAAAGGCATCTTCTCTCATATATGCTTTATACTTTTTATCTGTTTGCGCATTTTTGCTAAGTTGAATATTCACGGCATCGTTTAACGAAGTTTTCAAGTCATTATAAGTTTTTGTCACTACTTTTGATTTTTCCATATCAAAAGAAAGATGCGCATCGCCGCTTCCCTCATAATATTTAATCACAAAAGTATGCTTCCCTTTTGGTAGATAGTAACCAATTACTTCTTTTGTTTTACCAATATTTCCATTCCAAGCATCGATTAGTACTTTTCCATCAACCTCAAGTACTGCTCCGTTATCTGCTTTCAGTTTAAAATTGTAATTACTGTTCTCTGTAACATTAAGCACTTTCTTGTAAACAGCCGAAAACTTGTTAGAAGGAATGGCACTATCAGGAGACCCTTTCTTCCAATTAAAATCGATGTTATAGATTTTATTTAAAGAATCTTTTCCGCCAATAACAACATTTCTCTTTGAATCTGTTACCTTGTAAGAAGGTAATTGATTTTTGTTTATTACCTCTGGATAATACTCTGCATACCAAGTACCATCAAGCATGTTTTGTTCATTATATGGCTGGATAGAGACTTGGAATTTAGCTGTTGATTTATTGTCATAGTATCTCACTTCAATCCAGTGAACATTATCGCCATTTACATTATCTATTTTTACCTTTGTTGCTTTTTCACGATAAGAACCATTTTTCCAATTATCAACGACAAGTTTTCCATCTATATACACTCTTACACCATCATCTGATAATCCTCTAATAACATATTCGCCTGCATCCAGCCTTTTAGCAGTCACATATTTTGCTGAAAAATTATCTTTATTAATTTTTGAAATCGGCGCATTTTTCCCATAATCCTTGGTAAGCGTATTAGAATTAGAATTAGAATTATTGATTACATTTGATGTAACCGGAGCTCCAGAGAGATTTTTATTATTATAATAATAAGCCACCCAATTACCTAAAGGCTGGATATCAGCAAACGCATAAGCATTTCCTGTTTTCTCCATATAATCTGTTTGAATGATATGTTCTCCCTTTCCTGCTCCTTTAATAATTGCCTTATCAAATGTCCCACTAGAATTCTTCCAACGATCGATTACCGTCTTATTATCTAGTTTTACACGAATGCCGTCATCTGCAAAAGTGGAAACAAAATAATCATTGCTTCCCGAAACTTTACGTAAAAAAGAGGCTGAGAAATTATCTTTTGGCATCCCTACAAGAGGAGCATCTTTTTTCCAAAGATACTGGATGCTTGAAACTTTATTCTTTGAATTTAATCCACCTATAACTGTTCCATTGCCAGATAAACTGGTGTTAGGATAAAAAATATTCATCCATTCCTGGTTTGTAACTACTTGATTAATAGGCTTAATATCAAAATTCAATTTCGCGTTTCCCTTTTTCTCAAGATATTCCACTCTTATCCAATGAATGTTTCTTTTCGATGAATCTGCTTCATTAGTTCTATCGCTTATATTAATCTTATATGCGTCTTCCTTTGAATTCGCAGAAGTCCAACGGTTGATAACTAATTTATCATCCACATAAACACGAATGCCATCATCTGCGACAGAACGGATTACATACTCACCTTGATTAAGCCTTAAGGCAGTTGTAAAGCTTGCTGAAAAATTATCTTTTGGTATACCAGACATTGGGGCATTCTTGCCATAATTAAAACTAAATGCTCCTTTGCCATCCCCTTTTAAAATGGTTTTATTTGCAGGGGCACCTTTTAAGCTAGTATTAGAATAATAGTAGCCAAGCCATTGTCCTAATGGAAGAACATCTGCATTTACAAACGCCTTACCTGTCTTTTCAAGATAATCTAACTGAAACACATTATTATTCTGATTTAGATTGGTGATTAATGCCTTATTGGCTTTACCTGAGCTACCTGTCCAGCGATCAAACAAAATAGAATTATTTATTTTCGCTCGTACACCATCATCCGCAAATGTATAAACAAAGTAATCCCCTTTATTTAAAAGCTTATAAAACGATGCTGAGAAATTGTCCTTATTGGTTGAAGCATTTGGCGCGCTTTTCCCCCAATTGTATTTAATATCTTTTATTCCTGTTGAAACAAAAGCGTTCCCTGAAACGTTTGTATTATTAAAATAGGACGCAAACCAAGTGGATGTTGATAATGCTTCTTGAACTGGTTTTAGAGAAAATTGCAAATAACTTTTTCCTGTTTTCTCTACATATTCAATTCGAATTTCATGGACATCCTTTCCTTGGCTATTCTCAATCTTTATTAGTCTAGTATCTTGAGAAACTCGATCACTATCGAGAACTAATTTCCCATCAATGTAGATACGTGTATCATCGTCATGCTTTGTTTGTAAAATATAATTTCCTGCTGGCAATTTTTTATAGGTAAAAAATTTAGCAGAAAAATGATTAGATCCAATTCCTTTAGCATTAGGCTTACCATACTGATAATCAAAGCTTAAATTGCCATTTTTATCTGGTGTAAATACTAAGGCATCTTCCGGATTGCCACTGAATTTTTCATTATTGTAAAAGTAACCAATCCATGAGCCGAAAGGAAGCATATCTGCAAATAATACAGCATTTCCTCCGCCTTCATAATATTCAGTTTTTACGGTGTGATTGCCCGCAGATAAATTAGTCATTGGTGCTGCTGAGTAATTTCTACTTGAACTTGTCCAACGATCGATTTTCTTTTGATTATCCAAATACATTCTCACACCATCATCTGCATAGGTATGAAGAAAATAATCTTTTTGTGATTCCGAAATAGTTATATTTTTTTCAAAGCTAGCGGAAAAATTATCTTTATTTATTCCGGCTATAGGCTCGTTTTTCCCCCAATTAAATCTTATATTGTTATACGATTTAGAAATAGGTGTTTCTGATAAGTTTTTATTATTGTAAAAATTGGAGGACCATGTATTTTCTGCTGCTTTTATGTTCGTTTGGGGTGACATTAACAACAAAAGAAAACATAAAAACAAAGCTGTACCTGCTATTCTCCAAAATACTCGAGTTTCTATTTCCCACTCACTCCTATCTATTTTTTCTATATTCTATTATCTAGTAAAATGGTAAATATGTTAAGAGGATTCGACGAAATTTTGTAGGTAATATTATCTATTTTTTATCGATTCTTGTCAAAATTGCTATTTTTATAAAAATTCACCCATCCACCAGAACTAGTTCATAAGACTTATTCATAGTGTATTATTTAACTATACGACAAAAACTGCCTCCTATTAAGGAAGGCAGTTTTCTCTATTTTTCATTTTATTTCCCAAAAACTATCTAAAAGTTATTACTTAGAAAGTTTATTCATTTCTTGTTCTTTTAGTCTTTCAGCAAGCTCTAATATATAACTTCTTAATTGTGAATTAATATCGGTGCGTTTTAACCCCAACTCAATCGTTGTTTGAATGAAACCAAATTGTTCTCCCACGTCGTAACGATTTCCTTCAAATTCATATGCAAAAACACGCTGAATTTTGTTTAACTTCTCAATGGCATCTGTCAGTTGTATTTCTCCTCCTGTGCCAACTTCTTGTGACTCAAGAAAATGAAATAGCTGTGGTGTAAATATGTATCTTCCGATAATCGCTAAATTAGAAGGTGAAGTTCCTTGCTCAGGTTTTTCTACAAATTTCTTTACTTGATATCTTCTCTTTGTATCCGGTAAAGGGTCAATTATCCCGTAACGATGGGTTTCTGAGTCAGGCACTACCTGTACACCAATCACAGAAGAAAGTGTTTGGTCATATTGATCCATCAATTGCTTTAGACATGGTTTGTCATTATCAACAATATCATCCCCTAATAATACAGCAAATGGCTCATCGCCAATAAAGTTTCTTGCACACCAAACAGCATGTCCTAATCCTTTTGGCTCTTTTTGCCGTATATAATGAATGTCCACATTAGAAGATTCCTGCACTTTTGCTAATAAGGCAAATTTTTCTTTTGCAATCAAATTTTCTTCTAATTCTAAGGCATTGTCAAAGTGATCTTCAATCGCTCTCTTACCTTTCCCAGTAACAATAAGAATATCTTCAATCCCAGATGCTATAGCTTCCTCCACAATATATTGAATGGTTGGCTTATCCACAATTGGCAGCATTTCTTTCGGCATTGCTTTCGTTGCTGGTAAAAATCTAGTTCCTAATCCTGCAGCAGGGATAATCGCTTTCTTTATTTTACTCATAAAAAATTACCTCTCTTATAAATAAATTTTTGTGCGTCTCTTGCTACTAACTTTAGTATACTGCAATCCAAATAAAAGCTCTATGACTACACTTCTTTAAATGTACCCCTATTATTTCGCCCTTATTTCACATAAATAAACAAAAACCTAATTTTTTTGCAACTTTTCTCCTTTAAAGGTCGTCTATACATTCAGGGATTAGTGTATCATCTTCTATTATAGAACATTTATCATATACTTTTCGTTTTTTAAACAATCTTTACGAAATGTTACGCATGGAAGATTAGCTTTGCCGGATAATAATTTCTGCATGTTGTCATAATAATAGGGTTCTTTGCTCTTTTTCATGACTTTATTGTATACGAAAAGTTTATCCATAACATTTAATAATCATTCCAAAAGACCTGTGATAAACAGACGACTATAAATTTGCTAATTATTACTGATTGAAAGGCAATGTTGCTTTTCTTATTGTTACTAAAAAAGATGTTCAGTAGAGATGATTTCTGCTATTCTTGAAATAAGTTTACTATCATTTTTTGTCAAGATATGGAGGATATTGTTAAATGAGTAGAAATAAACCGAAAAAAAAGAAAACATGGTTAAAGGTTACGGGTATTGTGCTTCTTCTCCTTATAATTGGGATAGGAATATATCTGTATACTGTATGGAATTCCCTTTCGACAGCTGTTAATAATATGCATGAGCCGATTGATAGACAGACGACAAAAAGAACGGATACTTTAAACCTTGGCAGCAAGGAGCCATTTTCCGTTTTAATGTTAGGTGTCGATGAGCGTGATGGTGACTCTGGAAGATCGGATACAATGATTGTCCTTACGGTAAATCCTGATAAAAAGTCAGTTAAAATGCTAAGTATCCCGCGCGATACTCGCACTGAAATAGTTGGACATGGTACTACAGACAAAATTAACCATGCATATGCCTTTGGCGGTGTTGCAATGTCGATGGATACGGTAGAAAACTTCCTCGATATACCAATTGATTACTTTATGCAAATCAATATGGAAGGCTTTAAAGATATTGTTGATTCTGTTGGCGGAGTTACGGTAGATAATGATTTAGATTTCACTTATGAAGGAGTTCACTTTGCAAAAGGGCCGGTTAATTTGGATGGAGAAAAGGCTTTAAAATTCTCCCGTATGCGTTATGATGATCCAAGAGGTGACTTCGGTAGACAGTTAAGACAGCGAATGATTATCCAAGCTGTTATTAAAGAAGGAGCTAGCTTAAGCTCTTTAACAAATTTTGATTCAATCTTTGATGCGTTAAGTAAGAACATCAAAACAAATATTACCTTCGATGAAATGATTGATATTCAATCTAAATACAAAGCAGCAGCTGGTAATATTGAGCAGCTTACAATTAAAGGCACTGGACAAACAATCGATAAAGTATGGTATTTAATTGTAGACGATGCAGAAAAAACAAAAATTCAAAATGAGCTAAAAGAACACTTGGATGTAAAATAAAGAGAAAAAGAATAAGGCAATAAAAAAAGACCTAAACTGGTCTTTTTTTATTGCCTTAAAGTTTTACTTTTTAATGATTACCTTTTGTTAAAAACCTCTTCTACTACTCTTTCAGCAGATTTTCCCTCTTCTAGATAGCAAAACTTGTCATAGAAGGTATTGAATTTATCACTTATTGGGTTAACTTCCGCCTCTTTGATAGATTGAATAACTTCTTCTGTCGTTTTCACTAGTGGACCCGGGGCTGTTTTTTCAAAATCAAAATAGAAACCACGTAAATTATCTCGATAATCTTCAATATCATATACAAAGAAAATCATTGGTCTTCTTAAATTGGCATAGTCAAAAAATACGGAAGAATAGTCTGTTACCAAAATATCCGACACTAAATAAAGTTCTCGAATATCTTCATAATTTGAAAAATCAAAAGCAAAGCCAGTGTATGGTGTTAAGTCAAAGTTTTCAGCTACTAAGTAATGCATGCGCAATAAAACTATATATTCATCGCCAAGCTGATCACGAAGCATATTTAAATCTAATTCTAAATCAAATTTATATTTTCCTCTTCCATAAAATTGATTATCTCGCCATGTCGGTGCATACAGAATAATCTTCTTATCCATTGGTAAAGCAAATTTTTGTTTTAATGCTTCCATGTTTTCTGTCGTATTATCTACATGTAACACGTCATTTCTAGGATATCCAGATTCAATCATTGTTTTATTAAAAGCGAAAGCCCTTTGAAATATTTCCGTAGAATACGCATTAGGAGAAATTAAATAGTCCCAATTAGATGCTTCTTTTAAAAAGTTGTTCTTATATTTAACTGTATTTGTACCAGGCATATGCACTTCATCCATATCGGCAGCCAATTTTTTCAGTGGCGTGCCATGCCAAGTTTGCAAATAGGTTGTATGGTTTGGTTTTGGAATCCATAATGGTAAGCGACTATTACTCACCCAATATTGGGCTCTAGCCATTATAAATAACCACTTAATAGAGAAGCGTGGCACTATATTTAAATTTCTTCCTTCGAAATTTTTCATGTACTTTTTATCAACACTCCAGTACATTTTATATTCAGGATTAAAATCCTGCATATATTCAAAAATCGCTCTTGGATTACAGCTAAACTGCTTTCCAGCAAAACTTTCAAATACAACGGATTTTTTTCGAACCGGTGCATATCCCATCAACTTAAATGCTTTTTTATATAACGCTTTGATCTTTCGACTTCTCTTAATATCAGTCAATTTTCTTCTGATTCTACTTTTCCATTCTTTCGAACGATTGTAAACATATACTTTGACGGAAAGATAGCTCTTTACCTTGGTCTTTTTAATAAAAATTCTTCTATCTATTCCATCTATTTTGATCACTTTAGCTCTTCTCGATTGCAGAGGATTAAAAGGATTGAATGTTAATCTTGGACTGACCTTTACTATCTCTTCGCCATTATCTATATAAGAAAGCTCTATATAGAATCGGAAATAGATTAATTCAGATGTATGTAAATATTCTTTTATAGAAAAGGTGCCTTTAAACCCAATATCATCATAATTTCTGATTCCATCCCCGTATAATTCGGTTAAATCCGTTCTAGTCACACTCTCTAAAGGAAGACGATATTGCTCATCATCTAAATGATTCGTAATGATTAGTGTTTTTTTCATATCATGTTTAGCGCCCATAAGCTTTGTATCTAATACATATCCGCTAATATTTAATAAACCGTCTTTACTAAGATAAGCATCTTCTACTTTCGAAATAAAAGACCTTTTCGTTGTTTTCAGAGAAAGATTCATTTTATTAGTTGTATATGGATAAAAAACAGTGCCCATATCAGCATATTGATAGTAGATCAAATTTAATTCTTGGCGATTACTTACGATACGATATCGTTTGTATTCATCCTCTTCAGACTCAACAACAATATAGACATCCCATACTCCAGATTGTCCAAAAAAATCTTTTTCTTTATGTAAATCAATAGTAACTTCATAACTTCCAATCGTATTTTCATCGTCCAATGTATGAAATGGCAGATATTTTTCACTTTCCGTCTTTCTATTTAAAATGAGGAACGATGCTTTATTATCCTCTAAGATACTTGTTTTAAAACCAAATTGAATACTGAGCATATTGTGGATAATGCTGATCGTTTGTATTTGTTTATGATTAAATCCAGATTCACTCATTAAGAATCCCCTCTCCAAAATGCAAATTCCATTAAATCAAGTTATTGAATTATAAAGTTTATCCATTATCCGACAAACTTCTTATTCATCCATTCTCTTATAAAACACCTAACCAACATTATATATAACAATGTGCCGGAATTCAATCAACCATGAGAGCAACATTTATAAAGGTTGTAAAACTTCAAATAATGGCAGAGAGGAATAAATAAAAAATCACCTTTTTTCGCTATTCTAAACAAGGATAAAATGCATTCATTTGATAAATGATAAGAAAACATTCTTTACTATTATTTTAAACAATTTTTGCATAAATATTTCATTTTATGACAAAGCAATGATGATACTTGTCAATAAGCGGAAAAAGTTTTAAAATAAGATAATTAGGGAAAGCTAAAAAAAAGTTTTTCGATTTCACAATCATCATTCAAACATGGAACAATTATTATAGGTGTTTCAAATGACACATCTTAAATAATTAGCCTTTTAATAATTCTATCCTTATTAAATTTTCTATAATTGTAGGAGGAAAAAAATGAAGAAAGTTATTACCTATGGTACCTTTGATTTATTACATTGGGGCCATATAAATATTTTAAAACGAGCTAAAGAGTTGGGAGATCACTTAACTGTTGCACTTTCTAGTGATGAATTTAATGCCATTAAGAACAAACAAGCATATCATAGTTACGATAATCGCAAAATGATTTTAGAAGCAATCCGTTATGTGGATGAAGTAATTCCAGAGCATGATTGGGATCAAAAAATCAGAGACGTTGTGGATCATAATATTGATGTTTTCGTTATGGGAGACGATTGGGAAGGAAAATTTGACTTCTTGAAAGATTATTGTGAAGTTGTGTATCTTCCAAGAACCGTTGGAATCTCTACAACAAAAATTAAAAAGGACCTATTTAAAGTAAATGGTTAGAGAGTTAGCCATTTACTTATACTTAAAACTATTTTCTTTTCTATTTGAGATAGCAAAACTATTTCCTTTACAGAAGAAAATAGTTTTTTGTGTGTCTTTTGTTGAAAATACAACTCATCTCTATGATGAACTGAAGAAGAACAATCCAAACATCCCATGTATTTTATTAGTTGACTATAAAACCTATCGATTTTTCAACGACAAAATGATAACAGATCCGATTCTATTATTTTCTCCCAAGTATCCTTTATCTTTTCTGAAAGGAATTTTTCATCTAGCAACATCTCAAGTGATTGTGCTGGATAATTATTACGGGTTCTTATCTTCTGTATCATTCAAGGAAAATGTTAAAAAACTTCAAATTTGGCATGCTAATGGTGCTATTAAAACATTTGGGTGGAAAGACTTAAGTGTCAAAGATCGTTCCAAAAATGCTAAGGAAAGATTTGCAGCCGTTTATAAACAATTTGACTATATTATCTCTGGATCAGATAAAATGTCTGCTATCTTTTGCGAAGCTTTCTCTGCTTCCACCCAGCAAATTTTAAATACAGGAATACCTAGAACTGATATTTTCTTTGATAAAGATCATATGGAGAAAATAAAAACTAGTTTTTATAACAAATATCCTAATCTAAAAAATAAGAAAATCATTCTTTATGCTCCAACTTTTCGCGAAAACGAAGAAGAATCAGCTAATCAAATTCGATTAGATCTTTCCTATTTAAAAGACAATTTAGAATCCGATTATATACTTCTCGTGAGACTTCATCCCAGTATAACTAATCAGATGGATTTTAGTGAGTACAATGGTTTTGTTTATAATTTTTCTGATTATCCTATTTTAAATGAATTGTTATTTATTACGGATATATTAATAACCGATTATTCTTCGATTCCTTTTGAATTTTCCTTTTTACAAAAGCCCATGATTTTTTATCCATATGATTTAGATGAATATAGAAAAACTCGAGGCTTCTGGGTTCCTTATCATGAACTAGTTCCCGGTCCTATTGCCTATTCAACGGAAGAAATTGTGCAATTTATTCAGCATTCATCTTTCAAAATGGAAAAAATAGCGAAGTTCCATCAAGAGTGGAATACGTATTCAATTGGTAATTCTAGTATAAATGTAGTTCAAACTATAAACAGCTGGTTAACAAAATAATAATATATATAAAGAAGTGACAGATTAACAATTGTTAATCTGCCACTTCTTTATAAGCCGACATTTCTCGGGAAATACTTGTCAGCATTTGTTGATAATTTAGTGTTTTCAATAAATACAAACGCGGTATATATAAACTATAAGAAAAAGAGTAGAAAGGATGATAAATATGAAAATAAAAGCTGGTAGCTGGAGATTACTAAGTTCTCAGGATAAGCAATTTATTTTACAAACTGTTTGTACCCTTTCTCAATATAAGGGAAAAGCACATTCTAATTAAGCCTCATATAATTCAATTGGTAACCCATCAGGATCCGCAAAAAAAGTAAACTTTTTGTTCGTAAAAGGATCGATCCGAATATCTTCCACTGTAATATTATTCGATTGTAAATACTGTACAGTTTCTTCTATATTATTCACTTCAAAGGCAATATGACGTAAGCCGGCAGCTTCAGGATAACTTGGTCTTTCTCTTGGATTAGGAAAGGAAAATAGTTCGATTTGATAGATATTGTTTACTAAAAGGTCTAGCTTATAAGAATCTCTTTCTTCTCTGTATACTTCATTTATAGGCTTAAAGCCTAAGAGTTCCACATAAAAATGTTTTGATACTTCGTAATTGCTGCAAATAATCGCTATATGATGAACCTTATTTATATTAAACATTTTATAACTCCTTTTCCGTTAAAAATAAACATCGTTATGCTAGAAAAAAGCGAAGAAACTGTTTGGATTCCTTCGCCTTCTATCTATTATTTATTGTGCCATTTCCATGCACTTTCAATAATTGTCTCTAAGCCTCTTTCTGCTTTCCAGCCTAGTTCGCTGAATATTTTCTCCGAGGAAGCAACTAATCTTGCAGGGTCGCCTAATCTTCTGTCACCTAAAATCACATTTGCCTTTGTGCCAGTAACCTTTTCACACATTTCAATTACTTGTTTGACAGAATAGCCTACTCCATTGCCTAGATTGTAAGTTTCTGCTTTCTTGTTTCCATTTAATAGAGCGTCTAGCGCAGCTATGTGAGCATTTGCTAAATCTGTCACATGGATGTAATCACGAATGCATGTCCCATCCTCAGTTGGATAATCTGTGCCAAAGACAGAAATAGACTCTCTCTCTCCTAATAATTGCTGAAGAATAATAGGAATTAAGTGTGTTTCTGGATCATGATTTTCCCCGATTTCACCAGATACATGAGCACCAGCAGCATTGAAATAGCGTAAAACCACATAATGAAGACCATATGCTGCATGAAAATCAGCTAAAATTTGCTCTACCATTAATTTTGATCTACCATAAGGATTAATAGGTGCTGTTTCTGATGTTTCTACAATTATTTCTTCTTTTGGAATTCCATATGTAGCCGCCGTTGAAGAGAAAATAAAGTTTTTCACATTATGTTTTAACATAACATTTAATAACGTTAATGTATTGGCTACATTATTCTCATAATATTTATATGGATCTTGAACAGATTCTCCAACTAGACTATATGCTGCAAAATGCATAACTGCTTTAATTGGATATTTAGAAAAAATTGCTTCTAAATCGTCTGCATTTCCTAGATCTCCTTTTACAAAAATAGCACGGGAATCTACTGCTTCCTCGTGACCTGTTGCAAGATTATCTAATACGACCACTTCTTCTTTCTCTACTAATTCTTTAACCAAATGACTGCCAATATAGCCAGCCCCACCTACTACTAATATCATAGATAATTCTCCTTTAAGTAACAGTTTATCCTCCCTTCTATTTTATCACATTTTTTGTAATTTTTTTTACTGTAAGATATTAATCGTAAATTGACACTAAAAAAGGAATAGACTATTGTCAAATAGACAAAATCATAGTATCTTTAAATAGACTTAAAAAAGAAACCGCTTTCAATTTTTCTTGTCTATCATTCTAACAACAACGTCTTATTTTGCTATTTCGCGCAAACGTTTTCACGAATACCCCATCATGAACTCACTTTGTTAATAAATCACCTTTATGCTATTAGGGCAATCGTTTTCTTTGCAGTACATAGGTAGTAACAGAAGTCTTTCTGTTCTCATAAAAAAATGGAAAGGAGAATGTTTTTTGAAAACAAAAAATCATCCTTATCTCGTACTATGTTTAATTTTTCTTCTTATTTTCAGCAGCTATGGAGGCTATCTTCCAAGTAAAAAGGCAAAAGCAGATAATTTACCAGATTCTCCTATCGTCAATGCTGATAAGTCTGTGCAATTCTCCTATGATAATGCATCGGCACAAGACGTGAAAGTGGCAGGAAGCTTTACTGACTGGCAAAATGGAGCATTAAGCATGAAAAAGGACAAAGACAATCGCTGGTCCCTTTCTATTTCAAATCTAGCAGCTGGCGTCTATCAATATAAGTTTATTGTTGATAATGAATGGATAACAGATCCAGCCAATGAGATTATGGAAGATGGCAATAGTCGCTTTGTTGTTCCCGGCTTAAACCTTGATTCTATACCGGTGAAGGTTGAAAAAAATAAATCATACCCATTAGAAGCGACGCTAGTTAATAAAGATGGCAGTACACAAAAAGAAACAGAGCTTACGTGGTCACTTAAAGAGAAAGTAGAAGGGATTAACATTGTTGATGGCCAACTAACAATACAGGACAATGCAAAAGCTAATGAATCCTTTATCCTGCTTGCTGATAAGGATGGGGAAAAGGTAGAAAAGAAAATTGATATTGTTGGCAATATGTATTCATATACTATTAACTATTATCGTCTAGATGAAGACTATACGAAATGGGATTTATGGATTTTTAACAGTGGGGTTCCTGATAATGGCTTTCCATTTACAGAGAAAGTGACAAATGATTATACGTTTACAAGTGGGAACTATTCTTTTCCAGAAAATGAAATAACGATTATTCCTCGCAAAGGAAATTGGGAAGCGCAAGATATACAGAACTCTATTAAAATAGCGGATGGCAAACAAGCTGCTGAAGCATGGATAATTGAAGGGGTAGAAACTGTTTTCTATACAAAAGATGATGCTATTAACGCAATAAAAGATTTAAAAGGAGGGGATTATGTAAGGCGCCATATTCAGTTTATGTATGATCGTCCTGATTTGGATTATAAAGACTGGAATATATGGGTATGGGGGACTGGTGTGAAAGATGATCAAATCGATTTTGATCAAAACCTTCACGGGAAGGCGACTGCAACAATTAATGTAAGTGAAGCATCCCAAAGCGTTGGATTTATTTTACGAAAAGGCGAAAATTGGGATACAGCTGTTAAAGAAGGAAATGGAGATCGCTACATATCTCTAAATACATCGGATTTAATCACAAAGGTTTATGTTACAAGTGGGCAAGAGGAGCTATTTATTGTGCCTGAAGTTACTGGACCCGTTTTAGAAAACGGAAATGCTACCTTCTACTATAGAGACAAAGATTTATATGCAAAGAATGAAATGGATAAACTAGAAAAGGTAGAACTTCAATTTAATGGAAAGCGTTATAATATGACGAATGAAGCAAAAAATGAGCGTTTTTCCTATACAATTGAAAATATCCCAGAAGGAAAGCATCCCTATTCTTTCTTTGTAACAATCGATGGGATCGAAACAGAAGTAACTGATCCCTATAATACGGAAAATGGCACATCCATGCTTGTTTATGAAAAAGCAGATTTTAACTTGCTTACGGATATCACTCCAAAAGAAGCGACTTATAACGACAATGCCGTCCTTTCCGTTGATTGGCAAACAAACAAAAATACAGCTATCCGTGAAGTGTATGCTGATTTAAGCGCTATTGGCGGAAAAGGAAAAGTAGCAATTGATCCACAATTAAAGGAACTTACCATCGCTATTGACCAAAATACAACTACAGGAACGAAAGAAATTCCGGTATATATTACTGATCAGTATGGCAACATTCATACCGAGCAAGCAAAAATCACAGTTAAAGCAAGACAATCAGTGGGAAAAGATGATTTTGACTGGGATGAAGCAAGGATTTACTTTATGCTAACAGACCGATTCTTTGATGGAGATTCATTGAACAATGATCCATATGGCATTGGCTATGATACAAGTAAACCTGGAACCTATCATGGTGGAGACTTTAAAGGAATTACAAAAAAGCTAGATTATCTCGAAAATCTAGGCATCAATACAATATGGATTAATCCTATAGTAGAAAATATTAAGTATGATGTTCGCTATGAAAATCCAGATACTCCTTATTATGCGTACCATGGATATTGGGCTAGTAATTTTGAAAAATTGAATCCTCATTTTGGAACAATGGAGGATTTCCATGAACTAATTGATGCAGCCCATGAGCGTGGAATAAAAATTATGGTGGATGTTGTCGTAAATCATGCGGGCTATGGGTTAAAAGCAAGTGATGCCGTAAAGGATGGAAAAATCGCTAACTTCCCTACTGCTGATGATAGAAATCGTTTTGCTGGAATGTTCCGTAATGGAGGCACAGATACTGTACAAGGAGAGCTATCAGGACTGCCTGATTTCTTAACGGAAAATCCAGATGTAAGGAACCAAATTGTAGATTGGCAAACTAGCTGGATTGAAAAATCAAAGACAGCGAAAGGAAATACCATTGATTACTTCCGCGTGGATACCGTAAAACACGTTGAGAATACAACGTGGTCTAGCTTTAAAAATGAATTAACAAAAATTTTGCCAACCTTTAAATTAATTGGAGAAGCATGGGGAGCTCAAGTGAATGATGACCAAGGCTATTTAAATAGCGGTATGATGGACTCCTTATTAGACTTTGACTTTAAGAATTTAGCACGTGACTTTGCAAATGGTGATATAGAACGTGTCCAAAGAGCATTAGAAGATAGAAACAATAAGCTTTCAAACACAGGTACATTAGGACAATTTCTAGGTAGCCATGATGAAGACGGCTTTTTAGAGTCTGTAGATGGTGATATTGGAAAGCTTAAGCTTGCAGCCGCATTGCAAATCACCTCTAAAGGTCAACCTGTCATTTACTATGGAGAAGAGCTTGGTCTGTCAGGAGCAAATAATTATCCATACTATGATAACCGCTATGACATGGATTGGAATCTAACGGAAAACAATGAGGTTCTGGAGCACTATACAAAACTATTAAATGTTAGAAAAGAATACTCCAGCATATTTTCTAAAGGGACTCGTGCTCACATAGCAGGTAGTGATGCGGAAGGTTATTCTGTATTTAAACGAGAATACTCAAATCAACAAGTTTTTGTTGCCTTAAATACGAAGGAAACAGCGACAGAAGCTGCCATTGAAGTTCCATTTATGAAGGAAGCAGTAGATTTATATTCTGGTAAAACATATTCTGTTAGTGAAAATAAAATTACGATAACTATTCCTTCTAGAGAAGACGGCGGAACTGTTTTATTAGTAGATGCGGAGCAAGCAGAGCAACCTCAACCAGAGGTACCTTCTACTCCTGGAGAAACGGATTCAAAAACACCTCCAACATCTAATGATAACGGAGTGAAAAAGCCTGAATCAGATGGTTCCAAAAATCAAGGTTCTCATCAAGCAGCAGAAACACACAGCATTCCAAACAAAGGAAATGGAAAAGCTCTTCCTAATACTGCAACTGACTCCTATAACCATATTTTAATCGGTTTAGGTCTGCTAGTAATTGGAATTGGAACGGTAATATTTATTCGAAGAAAGAAACACACAGCAGATAAATAAGAAAATACCAGATAAGGGTTTCTCCTTATCTGGTATTTTCAGCTTGTTTTTCTTTGCTTATAAATAGAATAGAAAAAGGAGACATGCCCAACGACATTGCGTTTCCATAATCTTCTAGGTTCTTTTCCCATTCGATATAACCACTCAAGACGGAGATCGCGAAAGATTTTAGGAGCTCTTGTCACTTCACCGGAAGAAAAATCAATAAAAGCACCTACTGCCATCGTTATCGTACACTTTAGCTTTGAACGATATTCATTAATCCATTGTTCCTGTAACGGCATCCCAAATCCTACTAAAAGGATATCTGCTTTACTCTCATTAATCTGACTAATTATATTTTCCGTATTCTCTTTCGGGAAATAACCATCCTGGTTCCCTACAAATAAAATATTCTGATATGTTTGCTGCAGCCGCTCTTGAGCCTTTTGTGCGACACCAGGTTTAGCTCCCAAAAGAAACACTCGAAATGATTGGTTATGCTTCTCTTCATTTAATGACTCAAATAAAGCCGGAATAAAATCTGTCCCATTTAAATTTTCCTTAAAAGAGAAGCCAAAAAGCTTAGCACCCATTTCAATACCAATTCCGTCATTTAACAATAAATCAGCATTATTCAGCATATCACGATATTCTGCATCCTTTTGCGCAATATTATATCCATGATCATTTAGAAAAAAAACATCCGTTGCTTTTCTTTTGTCTAGTTTTTCCTTTATATACGTAATAGCTTCTTTTGAGCTTATAACATTTACTTTTAAATTTCCTAGCCATTTCTTATCCATTTTGTATCCCCTAATGAGAAATTTTTTAAAAAAGCCCTTTTCTATTATATAAAAATTGTCTACTAGAAACAATTCATGCTAGTAATACCTCTCTCATTCTATACTGTACAATTTACAATATTTACTATTTTTCTTTTTTTAAAAATATTTACTATGCCGATGTTGGAATATGTCGAAAGTTTTCATATGAAAATGTTTTTAACTTTTGCATAATAGTGATAAAATTTTACTGTACAATTAACAGATAAAGGCAAACCATCTGAAAGGGTGGGACGCAAAGCTTCAGGTCTAAGGTAGATTTTTTTACTATGATGGCTGGGCCACCTTATATTCTATAAGGAGGTTAATTATCATGATTAATTTGTTTCCCACCGAAATTCAAACTGAAAGAAATTTAGACAGTGAATGGTTATCGCTTATCTCGGAGGCAAAAAAGCAGGGCTTAACGCAAGAAGAAGTCCGTGCAGTGTTAACAATACTAGAAAATAGCAACGAATAAATTTTTAGAATATTTTAAAATATGATAGCGTTTCAACCTTAATAGCGAATCTATTAAGGTATTTTTTCTCTTTTATGTCACCCGCAAAAAAAAAGTGTCACATTGGACACTAAATAATGGGGAATAAAAGCGAAGTGTGTATTGATTTTTTCTAATAAAGGATGGATGTTTCAAAGAAAGAGCTTTGAAACGGAAAGATAATTTTGGCGTGAGTAAGTGTATAGAGTGAAAGCCTTAAGATGTTGGGGAAGTACGAGAGATAGTTTCCATCTGAATAATATGTTCTAGCTGTTTTATTCTTACATTACATTGTTCTAATTTTTCATTAGTCTTGGCCTGCATTTTAATTAATGTAACCATTAAATCTGGTACATTATTCACCTTGTTTTCCTCCTTTAAGGAATGGTTTGTTCTAGTTTTCTAGGATCCAAGAAACGTACGGATTCGGCAATAACTTCTGTTACATAGACCTTTTTCCGATCCTGATTTTCATAGTTTCTTGTTTGTATTCGGCCAACGACTCCAACCAGAGAGCCTTTATGACAATACTGGGCTGTATTTTCCGCTACCTTATTCCAAAAGGTACATTGCACAAAATCTGCATCGTAATCACCAGCTTGATTCTTGTAGTTTCTATTTATTGCAACAGTCACATGAACAATGGAAGTTCCTTCTTGCGTTACTCGCAGTTCTGGATCTTTCGTTAGCCTTCCTACTAAAGTAACTTGATTGATCATCTTCTCCCTCCCTTCTCTCTTAAATTAGTAAAATCATACTATAAATTAGAGCAAAGGCAAAATGTCGAAAATTCAAGTTTTGAGCGTATATGTATAAAGAAAACGAAGATTTCGCCTAAGCGATTTTTAAACTTCGGAGCAGAAATAGCGTTCAAATTTTAAGTTTTGCCTTTTTTATTTTATTAATAAAAAAACTCCTTCAGGAATGTCTAGAAAAGGAATATCACTTCGCTTTTCCCAAACAATCTTGAAGGAGTTTTGGTAGATTATTTATTATATCCGTCGATTACTGCATTCACTTGCTCCATTACGTCTAGCTTCAGTGCTTCTAGCTTACTTGTGCTTTCTTCTAAAGAAGAACTATTTACACTAAAGTAGAATTTCGCCTTTGGCTCTGTTCCAGATGGACGCAGACAGAACCATGAACCATCTTCTAAATAATATTTAATTACATTAGACTTTGGTAGATCAATCAATGTTTCTGTTAGACCTTCTGAACGTTTACTTGTTAAATAGTCTTCCACTGCTACAACATTTAAGCCCTTAACTTCTTTGATTGGAGCTTTACGGAAAGTATCCATAATATATGCAATTTGCTCTGCTCCATCTTTTCCTTTTAATGTTAATGATTCTAAACCTTCTTGATAGAAGCCATACTTTTTAAAGATTTCTAGTAAACCTTCATATAGCGTTAAACCTTTTGCTTTATAATAAGCAGCAACCTCTGCAGCAAAAATGGCAGATTGAACAGCATCTTTATCGCGCACGAAATCACCGATTAAATAGCCATAGCTCTCTTCATAACCGAAAAGGAACGTATGCTCATGTGTGTGTTCAAACTCTTTAATTTTCTCTCCGATAAACTTAAATCCTGTCAAAGTATCAATAGTTGGAATGCCATAAGATTCTGCAATCACACGGCCAATTTCAGAGGTAACGATTGTTTTAATGACAACACCGTTTTCTGGAAGTGTTCCCTTTGCCCTTTTCTCAGACAATAAGTATTCAAGCATTAATGCACCTAATTGATTTCCTGTAAGAACTGTGTATTCGCCACTTGCATCCTTCACTGCAACCCCTAGTCTATCTGCATCTGGATCTGTGGCAAGGAGAACGTCGGCATTGATTTCTTTGCCGTAACGAATCGCAATTTCAAAAGCAGCATGCTCTTCTGGATTTGGTGATTTTACGGTAGAAAAGTTAGCATCAGGTAATTCTTGTTCCTTCACAACTGTTACATTTTCAAATCCAAACGCTTCTAAACCAGCACGGACTGGCTTGTTTCCAGTACCATGTAATGGAGTATAAACAATTTTTAAATCTTTTGCTTCTGGCAAACGATTTAATTGGATTGTTTTTAGTTGTTCTACATAGGCAGCATCTACTTCTGCACCAATATATGTTAATAATCCTTTTTCTAATAACTCTTTTTCATCTAACACTTCTATTGTAAGCTCATCTTCTACTTCATTTACATATTTAATAATGATATCCGCAGCCTCAGGAGGAAGTTGTCCACCGTCTTCTCCGTATGCTTTAAAGCCATTATACTCAGGAGGGTTGTGACTAGCGGTAATCACTACTCCAGCAAATGTATTTAAATAGCGTACAGCAAAAGATAATGCTGGTGTAGGACGAAGCTCTTCAAACACATAGGATTTTACTCCAAGCTTACCTACTACTTTCGCAACTTCTAGGGCAAATTCTGGAGATTGATGACGAGAATCATACGCTACAGCTACCCCGCGCTTCATCGCTTCTTCTCCTTGCTCTACTATGTACTTCCCTAATCCTTCTGCGGCTTTACGAACAGTATAAATATTCATGCGATTAATACCAGGTCCTAGTTCTCCACGCATACCGCCTGTACCAAATTCTAAATGTTTGTAAAAACTGTCCTCCAGCAACTTATCAGATGTTTGTAATTCTGTTAGTTGCGCTTTTAAGTTCGCTTCTAGTCCTGCAAAACTTGTCCACTTTTCTACGATCTCTTTATAAGCCATTGTCGCTGTTCTCCCACCTTTAAATTAATTAACCATATATCTTAACATTACCTAAAATATGTATATAAGTAAAGATTTTTTCAAACACCTTCTTGTGGAACCCTCCTCACCAATCAGGTCTTAATTCCTATGTCAATAAGGTTCACAGATCAATTTCCACCTAAATCATTTTTGTCTCCACATCTTTGACAGTGGACCGTCTTCTCCATAGACTGGATCCGCAGCTGGAAAAAATGCACTTTCGATCTCTTCCTGTACACCGTCTAAGTCTTTCTCTACATCTATTTTTATATTATAATCTTCTCCATTTGGGTATGCACCGATCACTTCAAATTCTGGAGAGGCAGATAATTTCTTATGACCAGTTCCCGCAGGAAGCAATAAGACATCACCACTCTTTACAATAAGCTTGGATCCACCTTCTCCACCTATTTGTAATAAAGCGGAGCCTGTTTTTACACCCAGAACTTCATGGGTGTTGCTGTGATAATGATGATAGGAAAATACTCCTCCTGACCAGGTATTTTTCCAATTATTTTGCTGAAAGACCTTTTCCATTTCGTCTTCCTTATTCTCCATTGCCCTTTTATAATGAAGAGCCGGTAGATACGGATGATTGGGTATATATCTATTCTGTTCGAAATAATACATTGTAATATCTGGATTACCCATGGATACACACCTCTCTGTCAGTTGATATTACTGTATACCCCTCTTCTTCCTAAATCATTCCTACGATTATTTATTGAATTCTTAAAAACATCCATTCAAATAATTACTTCTTTTCTTCCAATTCTGACTTTTGCATTTTTACTAAAAATAAGAAAGTTTCCGTCGATAATATTCAAGGTATCTTTTAATTTTGCTAAATAAGAATTATTAACATTTAAAAAGGAAGGCGAACAGTATGAAAATTTCCATTAAGTATAAATTATTAGCAAGTTTTCTGATTGTTTCTATTTTATTTATGCTTCTGTCCTATTATTCTTATAAAAGTACAAAAGAAACAGTAGAAACTTATGATTATGTAATTGAAACCGTCACAGAATTACGCTCTATTTCTGAACAAATACAGACAAATACAGCTAGAGAAATTTCAAACTTAAGGGGTTATTTTGTTTATAAAACCGATGCCTATAAAAATAGAGTAAATGGCGCAAGCACCAATATTGATACGCTTGTTAACAGTGGGATAGAAATCTCTACTGAGGCAGAAACAGTAAAGCGATTAAAGGATATACAGACTTTAAACAAAGAACTTACTCATAAGGCGAATGCATTGATGAATAGTAATAATCCTTCTCGATCTGCTTTAGATGAGATTACGACATTGTCTGACAGCTTATCTGATCAAACGGAAGCTTTTAATATTTGGCTGAGCCATGATATTTTGAATCCAGAAGTTGAAAAAGCTCATACAGATTCTGAACAAAGAATGATGCTGGTAATTATTTTTAGTGTGTTAGTCACGATGATATCTGTCGTTATGGGGGTCCTACAATCAGCTCTTATTATGAAACCAATTCAGTATTTAAAAACAAATATGCAAAAAGTAGCAAAAGGGAACTTACACACAGCTAAATTTCCTATAAAATCAAAAGATGAAATTTATCAACTAAATGAAGCTTTTGAACAAATGAAAGAGAATTTAGCAAAAATGATTGTTAACATGACAGAAAGCTCAAATCGGGTAGCGGCATCTGCGGAGCAATTAAATGCAAGTGCAGAGCAATCAAGCAATGCATCTGCAGCAATTGCTTCCTCTATTCAGGCAATTGCTGCTAGTAATGAACATGCAATTGTTAAAATATCTGGCAATACACTTGCCTTAGATTCCATTTTAACCGGAGTAGAAGCGATTAAAGATCGTTCTTTGCATGTGTCTTCCTTATCGCAAGCTGCATTTACCTATGCAGAAAAGGGAACAAAACAAATCGAAGATAATTTAACACAAATGAAATTCATTTATGATTCTGTACAACGTTCCAATTCGATTATCTCTTCTTTAGCTGATCGATCAAAAGAAATAGGAAAAATGATTGAGTTAATAAGTAATATTGCCGAGCAAACAAATTTATTAGCTTTAAATGCGGCTATTGAGGCGGCTAGAGCAGGAGAAAACGGCAAAGGCTTTGCCGTTGTAGCCGATGAAGTTCGTAAATTAGCGGAGCAGTCTCAAACTTCCGCACAAGATATTTCCCAATCTTTACATGGAATTCAGCAGGATACATCTGATGCAGTCACCATGTTAAATGAGACAATGGATCGAGCGAAGAACGGGGTAACTATTTCAACAAATACGGTTGAATCCTTCTCCACCATTGTGTCCAATACTCAAAAGGTTGCTCCAGAAATAGATGAGGTTGCCCAAACAGTTGCTGCCATCACAACACAGATTAAAGATGTGGTTGGGGCTGCAAATGAAATTACCCTTCTTGCTAAAGAAAATGGGAATAGTACAGAAGAAGTTGCCGCTTCTACAGAAGAACAATTAGCATCGATGGAAGAAATTAAGGCTTCTGCTGAATCCTTATCCAGCATGGCAGACGAATTAATGGAAATTGTGTCTCAGTTTAATAGTGAAACCTAAATGTGAAGTAAGAGGACCCGAAAAGTTAGCGTGACAATTACTTTTCGGGTGTTTTTTAAGGAGAATGAATAATAATTTGTTGTTTGGCTGATTTCTTGGCGCGGTTGGCTGATTTTTTCTACTTTGGCTGATTTCCTGGCGCGGTTGGCTGATATTTTTCTACTTTGGCTGATTTCTTGCCCCGGTTGGCTGATTTTTCTTTACTTTGGCTGATTTCTTGGCGCGGTTGGCTGATATTTTTCTACTTTGGCTGATTTCCTAGCCCGGTTGGCTGATTTTTCTTTACTTTGGCTGATTTCCTAGCCCGGTTGGCTGATTTTTCTTTACTTTGGCTGATTTTCTGCCCCGCTTGGCTGATATTTTTCTACTTTGGCTGATTTCTTGCCTCGGTTGGCTGATTTCCTCCTGTTTTTCTGATTTCCCAGTGCACTATGGCTAATTCTCGATACTTTCAGCCAAAATCATCATTCACTTCACCAATTATTCCCTATAAATATTAATTTTTCATCCTTCCTCCCACTCCTCCTTCTTCTTTCTTCGAACAGAATAAACGAAATAAATAGCAATCAATACTAAAAGAGCGAATAAAAGCAGAAATAAATAATGAAAGCCTAACATTACTGCCTCAAAATCTGAACGTCTTGTATCATTCATCCAATCCGTAATCGTTCCATCTAACCACATATTCATAAAAGTAATAGCTAGCGCTGTCCCGATTACCATTCCAATATTTCGAAGTAAGGCAATAGTACTGCTCATCATTCCTAAGAATTGTAAGGGAACATATAGCATCATAATGCTGTAATTGGGTGATGTTAAAATCCCCATCGAAAAACCCAATAAACAAAGCAATGCAATTAATATAGGTAAGGATGTCCCAGGAGATAGGAAACTCAGACCAAGCATCGTTATACATAAAAGCCCTAAGCCAACTAAGACTACTTTCTCTCCCCCAAATCTGTCTGCTAACGATCCACTAATAGGTCCTAGTACTGCAAGAAACAATGGATAACACATTAATAAAAGTCCTGACTGCTCGGCAGTAAAGCCTACAACTCCCCGTAAATAAAAAGGTAATATAACCGTTGAAGCAAATGCAGCACAATAGCTTGTCATTAAGATTAATCCACCTGCTTTAACAATCGGTGAAGAGAAAATCGATGGCTGGATAAACGGATGCTCCTCCTTCTTACTATGAAAGAAAAAGAAAAGAAAGCAGGCAACACTCATACACGCAATCCCTAATAAATAGATCTTAAATGCTCCCTCACCAATTGAGTTAAGAACAAAAACAAAGGAAACAATACCGATTCCAAAATAGATGCTGCCTTTGTAATCAAAGCTAGAATTTTCAAAATGGCGGTCAATTGGCACAAATCTTTGTGCTAAAAAATAGGCTCCCAAACTTATTGGAACAACGGTCCAAAATAAGATATGCCAAGAAAAGGATTCGATAAAAAATCCACCAACAGAGGGACCTAATAATGCTCCGATTCCCACAGATGTGCTGATAATCCCAAGAGCTTTGCCTCGATGTTTCTCAGGATAAACATCTGTCACAATTGCCATATTGACTGCTTGAAGCATTGCTGCCCCACCGCCTTGGATTACTCTAGCAATAATTAACATAGGAATATTGAAAGACAGGGCGGATCCGCATGCTCCCACTGCAAAAATAAGATAGCCAAGATTATGTATACGCTTCTTTCCAAACTGATCTGCTAGTTTCCCCATCAAAGGTAAAAACAACATAATTGCCAATAGATACCCATTGACAATCCATTGGGTAACGGAAAGCTTTGCCGAAAAGTCAATGGATATATCGGTTAAGGCAATATTGACAAATCCAGCAGAAAAGTGGGACAAAAAAGCCCCTGTACAAACAGATAGCAAAAAAAGTATGGACTGGAATTTTTGACTCGAGGTTGATGCGCCTTTTCTTACTTCTAAATAACTTAGCTTGTTTTTTGTCATTTAAATCATCCTTTATGGTGATGAACATATGCATTCTCTCTACTACGGCGAAATCTAAAGAGGAGGATGAGAGTATCAGAAGCTTCTCACACTTTCCTCCTATCAAACTAATTCGTATCTTACTGCAGAGCATGAATAGATTTAACTACTTCTTTACTGGTGGCAACTGTACCAAAGAACTGGTTGATGGTTTGCAAGGTCATATCATGTGCCTCTTTCGAGAAGGCTGCCGTACAATCTGATAAGAAAATAACATCGTAATCCAGCATAAAACCATCTCTTGCTGTTGATTCCACACATATATTTGTGCTAACACCAGCCATTAACAGCGTCTCAATTTTTAATGCTCTTAGAACAGAATCCAATCTTGTATTAATAAATGCACTATATCTATGTTTTATTACGATAACATCATTCTTCTCTGGTTCCAATTGATAAAATTCTGCTCCCCATGTATTCTTTCGGCAAAGCCCCTTCTGATTTTTTCCCTTTAGTCGCTTAACCCACGTTTCTGAATCTGTGCTGTCCTCATGAATCGTTTGAATATAAATAATCGGTACATTTATGTCTTTCATCGAAGCAATCATGCTTTTTAGATTTGGCATCATTTCATCTACCATAGATACATCTAAATCCTGCTGAGCTAAGCTTCCTTCTTTATGACAATAATCATTTTGAACATCAACAATTAATAATGCAGTATGTTGGGGATTCCATTCTAATTGATTCATTAGCCTCATCCTTTCGTGTTAAATTTATACCTTCCTGTATCCTTTGCATTCCCATCAAAATGATCCATATTATTTAGAAAGCTCATCCACAAATTGCATGTCAATTAGCTTATCGTATTGATAGCCATTTGTATAAACTCCAGTTTTTTCGACAACTTCCATTGGTTTTGCAAGTGCCTCTTCGGAAATAAAGCCATCCTTACTCCAAAGACTATCTGCATAAGCCCGATCAAGCGAAGCCTGCAAGCTTTCCTCCGCAGTCGAAGGGAATTCTTGTTTTAAAATTTTCATCGCCAGCTCATGATCCTCATCAATCGTCTTAAGTCCTTTCATAACCGCACTGACAAAGCTTTTTACTGTCTCTGGCTCTTCTTCTATTGTTGACTTTTTCACGCTTAATACCGAATATGGGTAGTCACCAAGACTGGCAAAGCTGTAAAACGGTTCTGCCCAAACTCCTTTATTTATTCCTTCGGTAATCTGTGGTTCTGCGCCATTCGCTATATCAGCTTGACCCGATTCAACTAATGAAACGACAGCACTTGCATCAGCTGGTTCTTCTAGTTTGACATCTTTATCAGGATCTAAACCGACATCCATTAATAACCACCGTGTTAATAAATTGGGACTTCCGCCAAAGCGCCCTGCTGCTATGGTTTTTCCTTTTAAATAATCAGCAAGTTTCTCCTTACTAGTATTGGCTATTGTTTGCTCTGTATCCGTCATTAAGTACACATTGGCTCGGTTTACAACATTTACTACAGAAACAATAGGATCAGCATTTCCTGTGTTGGCCATTTGATTCGATTCTGGACCACCAATATTTCCCCATGCATCCCCACTAACTACAGAAGTAACATGGGCACCGCCTGTAGCTGTAATTATTTCAACCTCTAGTCCCTCTTCTTCAAAAAAGCCTTCCCGAATCGCTGCATATAAAGGCAGATAGCCAATTAAATGTACTGGTTCGGCAATAACAAGCTTCTTTGTTCCATTCTCAGACTCTTTTTTACTACTGGTGCCGTTTGCGGAGGAACACCCGCTAAAAATAATTAAAAGAAGTACTAAATAAACACCAATTTTAAAATAGCGACTTTTTTTCATGTAAACTCTCCCCCTATTGCATTATCTAAACTGGCTAAGACTCTACTCTCTCAGTCTTTTTCCTTTTAACAAGCGCTTTTCCAGCCAAACAGTGCCTATATACATCAACACTGATAATATGGATAAAACAACAACTCCTACCCATACTAAATTTATATTCATAATTTGTCCTGCGTACAAAATCATTCTGCCAATTCCTTGTCGCGAACTAATAAATTCCCCTACGATTGTTCCCGCTAAGGCTAAGGCAATATTAATTTTCAAACTGCTGACAATCCACGGCATAGCAGAGGGAATAACGACTTTTGCAAAAATATGATGTTTTTTTGCGCCAAGAGAGAAAAGCATTTTTTCTAAATCAGCATCCACACTTTTCACCCCACTATGTGCAGCAATAGCTGTTACAATCACAGTCATCATAAATGCCAGAACAACTTTTGAGCTGAAGCCAATCCCAAAAAGAATAACTAAAACCGGAGCTAATGCAAGTTTAGGAATGGCGTTAAAAGCAATTAAATATGGTTCTGTGATTCGGGAGTAAAAATAGGACCACCAAAAGGACAATCCAAGCAATGCACCAAAAAATGTGCCAAAAAGAAAGCCGATTATAGTAGCACCTGAAGTGTATAGAAGATCGCTCCATAAAGTTCCTTCTGTAAAAGCAATAATACCCGTTTCCCAAATAATCGTCGGGCTGCTCCAATAATAAGAATCGATTATTTTCCACTTTGTAAGTAGTTCCCATAAAACAAAGAAAAGAATACCAATTAAAACTTGCCCAATTAGCGTTATTCGCTTCTTCCTTCTTTCCTTTAATTCCTCATCCTCTATAATCGGCAATATACCTACCTCTTGCATTTTCACCTTATGCGGCAAAATAATTTGCTCTGAATTGTCTCTCATCTATGTTCCTCCTCTTTTCTAGAATCTTATTTTTCTAAAGCTGCTTCTTCCTTTAATAGTGCAAATAAGTATTTTTTCAAAGCAATGAAATCCGGATGCAATAATGTTTCTTGATTGCGTGGTCTTGCTAATGGTACGTCTACCTTTTCCTTTAATCGGCCTGGTCTTGGGGATAAGACATAAATTTCATCTGATAAATAGATAGCTTCATCAATATCATGGGTTACAAACAAAATGGTTTTCTTAAAATCAGCCCAAATATCTAACAGCCAAGTTTGCATCAACAATCGTGTCTGGGCATCTAAAGCACCAAATGGCTCATCGAGTAAAATAATATCTTGGTCATATAACAAGGTGCGTAATAATGCTGCTCTTTGTCTCATTCCACCAGATAATTCATCTGGATAATGCTGTTCAAATCCCCCTAATCCGTATTTTTGAAGAAGTGGTTTAGCTCTTGCCACAGCTTCTTTCTTACTCACACCCTTTATTTCTAGTCCTAATATGACATTTTGCAAAATACTTCTCCAAGGTAGAAGCAAATCTTTTTGAAGCATATAGCCCACATATCCATTCTTGCCAACAATGTTCTTACCATCGAGGATTACCTCCCCAGTAGTAGGCTTCATTAGACCTGCGATTATATTAAATAACGTTGATTTACCACAACCACTCGGTCCAATTAAGCTGATAAACTTGCCTTCTTGGATTTTTAAATTGGCATCCCTCAATGCTACTACTTCTTTTCCTTCTTTTTTAAAGATCTTATTCGTATGGCGAACTTCTAGTTTATACACCCTAAAATCCCTCATTTCATAAAATATTACTTTTAATAAAAAAAACCGCCAGAATTTCCTGAGTGTTGTATCTCAGTCTAATTCTGACGGTTTTCCTGCTCTCTTCCAAAGAGTTCATTTAACCAGCCAAATAGGATTCAATTTTCTTGTCTAACATAATAATTGTTCCACTAATCTCTCTCATGGAATCATAATCCTTTAATATTAGCTGCACCTTGAAATGCAGTTTTTCTTCTAAATTGCGTAAAAGCATTTCCTTGTATTTATCAATTAATAGACGATCAATAATCTCCGCAAGGTTATCACTTGAACTTTCTATAATTTCCAGTACAGGAATACGCTTATGCTTAGCAATAATGATAATTTTATTATCGATTAAACTAATCTGCTGTTCAGTTAGCCCAACCTTAAAAATCAATTGATTGACAAGATTGTTTTCCTTCATGATACTTTGCTTCAATTCTCCGAGAGTTCTTGGTAGCTGATCAACTAATATAATTATCACCCCCACTAAAGATAGCAGAACGAATAAGCCATTCTATAACCTATCAAAAGCTCGCAGCACACAAGCAAAACAAATCTACCTATATAAAATATAGAATATTCTGTTTATTGGATCATATCATATCTTTGTACGACTTTCTTCTATTTTGTCAGAAATTCTAACTCTATTTTTTAGAAAAGGTTTAGATATCTAATTCCAATGAAAGAAATTTATACTCTAAATAATCTTCTAATCCATACTTTCCACCTTCGCGGCCGACTCCTGATTCTTTTACTCCGCCAAATGGTGCTTGTTCAGTGGTTGGTACCGGATCATTGATCCCAATTATGCCATATTCAAGGCCTTCTGACATTCTAAATACACGAGAGATGTCTTTTGTATAAAAATATGCTGCTAATCCATAGGAAGTATCATTAGCAAAATGTAAGGCTTCTTTCTCTGTTTCAAATTCAAAAATTGGCGCTACTGGTCCAAATGTTTCTTCCGTCGCAATTTTCATCTCATGAGTAGCATGTAATAAAACTGTTGGTTCATAGAAATGGCCATTGTCATATTCTTCGCCAGCTGGTTTTTTTCCTCCATAGATGACTTTAGCGCCTTTTTGGATAGCATCTTGAATATGCTCTTCCGTTTTGGCAACAGCTGCTTCGTTTATAAGTGGCCCAATGGTTACTTCAGGATACAAGCCATTTCCAACAACCAAATTTTTCATTTTTGTTACTAAAATATCGGAAAAGCGTTCTGCAATTGTTTTCTGAACATAAATCCGATTCGTGCATATACATGTCTGTCCTGCATTGCGAAACTTACTTGCAATAACGCCTTCAGCTGCTCTTTCTAAGTCTGCATCCTCAAAAATGATAAAAGGAGCATGGCCCCCAAGTTCCATCGAGATCTTCTTCATGGTAGCAGATGCTTTTGCTGCAAGCTCTTTCCCTACTTTTGTTGAACCTGTAAAAGTGATTTTTCTTACTTCTTGTCTTTCCATCATCGCATCTCCGATTGGAGCCGCATCACCATGAACTAAATTTAACACACCTTTTGGCAGTCCTACTTCATGAAAAATCTTCATTACTTCTATTGCTGTTAAAGGAGTGGCTTCCGCTGGCTTTAAGACAACTGTACATCCAGCAGCAAGCGCTGGAGCAATTTTTCTAGCAAGCATGGCGATTGGAAAATTCCATGGAGTAATTGCTCCGACTACTCCTACTGGCTGTCTTAGCACAATGATTCGCTTTGTTTCTGAACTTGCAGGAATGGTATCACCATAGATACGTTTTCCTTCTTCCGCATACCATTCCAAATAATCTGCTGCTAAATTCACTTCCCCCTTAGCCTCTGCAACTGGCTTTCCCATTTCAGTTGTAATAATTGCTGCGAGATCTTCTATTTGTTCGCGCAGCTTATCAGCTACTGTTTTTAAATACATAGAACGTTCTTTTGCAGTTTTTTTCGCCCATAAAGGCAGCGCATTTTGAGCTGCATCAATTGCTAAATGCCCGTCTTCCTTTCCTCCTCTTGCCACTTCTTCAATGACCTCTCCAGTTGCCGGGTTATAGACAGAATAAGTTTTTCCTGAAACGGAATGACGCCATACCCCATTTATATATTGCATTTTCATACTCCTTTCATAAGTGTTTTTCCCCTATCATAACAAACATTTTCGATAATTCCACATAATCCGACTTGCTTACTCCTATAAAAAACGGAGCATCTTATTAAATAAAGACGCTCCGTTTCTCTTAATTCACATAAAAATATCCTATAACTCCAAGAATGATTAAAACGATTATAAGAATTCCATATTTGCGAAAAAACTTTACACCTGGATTCGCCGTTTGTTCACGAACTTCCTTTAGAAGTTTTTTCAAAGATTGAGATCGTATACTAGCTAATTCTCTTTTCCGTTCTTTCTTCTTCCAAATAGAATTACGATCCGTAATTAAGTAATCTTTTAAGGCATAGTTGAACCTTGGACTCGTCCCAAATTTTTTCAAGGACCATTCAATATAATCAAGCATTTCATCTTCGGAACCATATATCGCTATATACGAAAAGACTTGACGATGTTCGACCCCCTCCATTCCTCCTGGAAACAGAAGGAGAAATCGTTCATATGGTTTAAAAAGACCATTGTCTTTCGTAATCTCTTGGGCCAAATCGGTTGCTTTGGCTTTAATTGGTTCACTTGCCATACGAAAAACGTTTTGTGTTTGTTCCTGAGATAGGTAGAAATAGGTATACAGTAATTCTAATACTTCAAACTTCTCTTTTTCCCAACCCTTTATCTCAAAACTACGTTCTTCTTTGTCTTGTAAAAATATCTCTCCAAACTGCTTAACATCGGCAAGCTCTACTTTTTCTAACTGTAATTGTACTAAAATCTGTGCTTTTACATCCGGCAGCACCAACCTCTTATATGATTCAAATGGAATAAATCTTTGAAAATAGACGATTATTTCAAAGACAATTGCCATAGGATGGCTGCTTTTTTTCACTTCATACACTAGTCTATTTTTGGTTGTTTTTAAGAATGTTGCATTATGCTCAAAGGAAGAATTTACATGCAATAGATTTTTGATATTAATTAATACTTTGGTTAAAGAATGTTGAAAGCTGAATTCATGCTTTAGATAATCTTCAATAATCTCTGTGTAAGAAAAAATATCACTCATATAAGAAAGAACTTGCTGATACGTTTCTGGATATTTTTCGAGAATTTCCCATAGTGATTGGCAGATATCTTCCCCTTCATAATAGGCAATTGTTTTAACTATAAATTCTACAACATCTACATGTTCAACAACCTTTTGGATTTCCAAAACAAATCTTAGATAATCTGGAACAATGGAAGCATCCTTCATCCGCTCTTCTCGATAAAGCACTTGTTTGAAAATATGCACAAGCTCGAGCTTTTCTCGATGATTTTTTTGGAGAAAAGTATACAGCATTTTCAATGTCGCTACTTTATCGTTATCATAAAAATAATAATCTAGTTTTTCCATATAGAATAGAAGAAATAAGTCATTGTATGTTTGAATAGCAAGTTTCTTCTGTTTATCCAATCCTTTCAAAGCCCGTTCACAGTAAACAAAAAATTCATCTAGCTCTGTGGCAGTTTCCAGTGCTTCAAAAGCAAAGTGAAGGTAATCATGTTCTTCTTCCTTAAAACTTAAGACATTTCTTTTATCCTGACTTAAGTCAAAAGTAAATTGGTTTTCCACAGCTCTATTTCGGAGACGAATGGATCCCTGCTCTACAAACATTACATGGATATTTTCTAACATTTCTGGTTCGTTATGAAAAGTAGATGCACCAAATAATCTTCTTGTTTCATAGGGCATATATATAAATAATAATTCCAATAGCCACATTGCATATTTATGCTGCTGATGAGAGGGGGCCTGAAACGAAATATACACTCTTTTCTTTTCCGCAACCGCCGTAATACAAGCAAATAATAACTCTTTAAACTTCTTTTCATCCAGCTGTAAAACATAAAACAGCTCTTGCTTTTTGGTAAAGATATTCTCTTTCGTATATGAGACATGTTCTATTTCTTCTAGTTCTTCTCCTAGGTTCTCAATATCTTCCAAGCTATAAAAATGTTCAATATGAAAAATTTGAGAAGGTTTATGGATCCATTCCTCTTTTCTACTTGGAGGAATAATATAATTATGTACAAACAGCTGGTTCTTTCGTTTTGGGCTTTCAGCAGGCGCAAAACTAGATTTCCCTATCACCAATTCTCCCGTTTCAGGCTGCATTAAAGTAAATTGCGGCGGATAATTCTCTATTTCTTTGTCACTGCTTTTCTTTAATTCACTCGGCATATGATAAGTACTAATTGGAATTAGGTATTTCTTGATGAAGCTTTCCTCCACGTTAGGGGAGACAGCTATAGTATCAGACTCATCACCTGAAAGAAAAAGACCTTTACCATCTCTAGTTACTATTTGCTGCTGTATCAGGCTTTTTCCCATTGTCCTCTCTCCTTTCTTTCCTTGTTTTTATAGATAAATAAGGTTTACATTAATGCTTCTATATTCATCACTATAATTACAAATATAAAAAAAACAGCTAATATCTGTATTATACAGGCATGCTGTTTTTTTAAAAACTAACTTCGCTGCACTTTTCTAATAAATATAGAAATTCTTCCTGCTTTTTTACGAAAATTCTATATGTGATTGCCTATTCTAGAAAAGTTCTGGAGTCTGTATCCTTTTTCTTTTTTGTTTCTTGCTTTTGGTAATTGAGCGCTCCTCTCTGTTCCCCTTTTCCTTTCTGTCTCTTGCTTTTGGGCATAGAGCGCTCCTCTCTGTTCCCCTTTTCCTTTCTGTCTCTTGCTTTTGGGCACAGAGCGCTCCTCTCTGTTCCCTTTTTTCCTTCTATCTCTTGCTTTTGGGCACAGAGCGCTCCTCTCTGTTTCCTTTTTTCTTTCTGTCTCTTGCTTTTGGGCACAGAGCGCTCCTTTCTGTTCCCCTTTTCCTTTCTGTCTCTTGCTTTTGGGCACAGAGCGCTCCTCTCTGTTTCCTTTTGCTCTTTTTTCTCTTGCTTTTGGGCACAGAGCCTTCCTCTTTGGTGCCTCTTATCGCAATTTTTCTAAAAGAAGGTGTTCACGCACGCTCTTTTCTTTTATTTCAGCTTACATGTTATTAACTCGATTATAAACTACTCAAAATAGCTCCAACGGTTGACTCCAGCTAGCTTAAAATGTTTTACTAATATTCTTCTTATTCTTTTTTTGGAATGAATGATTCTACACCAATCATATAATAAGAGGGTTGTTATTTTTTCATTAGGAAAAAGTAATTTCAGTTCTTCTACATTGCGTAATACCGCTGCTTCGACTGTTTCTGCCTGTCTGCATTCTTCACAAACTACCTTCATTCCTATTTCTACCACTTTAAATGAATGACATGTTTTGCAAAAGATGCCTTTCTGTAATTCTTTATATTCATAGATTGGAATTTTTGAAAAAGGAGATTTGTCGATGTGCAATGCTGTTAGTTTTTCAGCCAATTGCTTCTGAAACTTGTTCAGCTTTTTAGAAGGATGACCCATCCTTTTTAAATATCGCTGGACTTGCGTTGGAAAAATAAATGGTAAAGATAGTGGAGCTTGGTATAAGGTAAACTCGGGATTAACAAAAACAACAGAAGAAGTAATTGATTTATTTTCCCAACCATGCTTTTGAAGTAACTGTTGAAATAATGATTCATTCCTCCTTATTTGATTTAGCGGATTACTAATTTCTTTATGCTTCATTGTATAGATACGATCATTTTGATAGTAATAATCTCCTTCATAATTCTTTATTTCGAAAAGATGAATTTCATCAGAGTTAATAATAGTGGAATCGATTTGAAAAGTAGTGTTATTTATTTGCAGTAGTAGATCATTGATTATATAACAGTCGCTCAAAAAAGTTTCTGTGAAGGAATCAAATAATTTTTCTCCTGCCAAGCCTTTTTTCAGATGAGCTAAGTACTTAAATCTAGTACCATACGTTGATCCAAGGATTGTAAAACGAGGATTTCTGGAGAAAATGTCCGAGGTTTATAGGGCATACTAATTTGTTTCATCCCTTCTTTTTTTATTAAAAAAGGCCATTCTATAAGAACAGCCTCTTTTTTTTATTCAACAGCAACAATCATTCTGCCTGTTATGCCGCCTTCTAATATTTTGGGTAACTCTTCAGGTAATTGCTGCAAAGATACCTCTTTATAAACAAAGGAAGAAAGGTTTTTTGGTTTCAAATCAGTTGCAATACGTTCCCATAGCTTTTGTCTAATTCCCATTGGGCAATAGACAGAGTCGATTCCAAGTAGATTCACTCCTCTAAGTATGAATGGAAATACACTTGTCGGCACTGCTCCACCACCTGTTAAGCCACTTACTGCGACCGAACCGCCATAGATTATTTTACTAATAATTGCAGCCAACGATTCACCTCCGACTGGATCAATTGCTCCTGCCCATTCTTGCTTATCCAGTGCCTTTACTTTGCCATTATAGACGTCTTCTCTTCCGATAACACGGGATGCTCCAATGCTTGTTAAATAGCCCTCTGCTTCTTTCTTTCCAGAGCTTGCAATAACGTTAAACCCTAATTGGGAAAGCATCGCTACACCGAAGCTGCCAACTCCACCAGTAGCACCTGTCACCAATACAGATCCATTCTCTGGCTTCAGACCATTATCCTGCAATCTTTGTATAGAAAGAGCTGCGGTAAAGCCTGCTGTTCCAATAATCATCGCTTCTTTCAAGCTTAATCCTTCTGGCAGCGGAACAATCCAATCAGCAGGAATACGAGCATATTCACTATAACCTCCAGAATGAGATACACCTATTTCATAGCTGGTAGCAATAACAGAGTCTCCTTCTTTAAAGCGACTGTCTTCTGAAGACACAACTATCCCTGCCATATCAATTCCTGGAATATGGGGATACGAACGAACAATTTTTCCATCTGGAGTACCAGCAAGCCCATCTTTATAGTTTACGCCAGAATAATGAACTTTTATGACTACTTCACCAGCAGATAAATCCTCTAAGCTAACATGCTTTGTTTCCACTGAAAAATTACTATCTTTATTATCAACTACAACTGCTTGAAAACTATTTTTCATTATTAAGTCACCTCGTACTCATAGTATCAATTTAGTAATAACAGGTCAAAGCAAAGAAATTACCCTATTATTATAGTATGAATGCGAATTTTCACTTACAGAAGTGCAATTACTCACTGTGATTCTTTTCAGCTGGGTATAACTTTTGATAAAATGCTATTGCAAAATCAAAAAAGTACATAAGTCCAAAACGTTCTGAGGAGAAGCCTGTTCGATCATATGTTTGTCCATGAAGTCTATAGAAAAGATTAGCTTTATTGACAATAGGAAGGCTTTCATTATGGGTAATAACGATAATTTTGGCGTTGCTTTTCCGAATAAGTTGGATCAACTCTGTATTTCCTTCTATGAATCTGCCAGAAGGGCTTGTGATAATGGCTACAGATTGTTCGTCCAATTCTGCTATATCTTTCATTTGCTCTTGGATATCAGAAAAGGCATGAACAAATTTCCCAGACTTTACTAATCGGTATTGAAAATCTTGAGCCATCGCTTGAGATAATTGTGTTCCGAAGAAAGAAACCTTCTTTGCTTCATAGATAATTTCTAAAATATTTCGTACATCACCAACATTTATCCTAGCTTCCATTGTATGCAGCCACCCTGCCATTTTTTGATAAAGCACTCTTTGCAATTGCTCGCCTACTTCATTTTCTTGTAAGCCACTTTCAATATATTCCTCCACTGGATTTTCCAACTTGTCCATTTGGGCAATATCTTTAAATTCCTGAAAGGAAGCATAACCTATTTTTTTACAAAATCTTGTAATCGCTGCAGGGGATGTATAACAAGCTTCTGCTAAAACAGTAATGTTCATATTGGCAATATGACGCACATCTTTTAATAGTGTCAAGGCAATATAGTAATTCGTATCCTTTGTTTTATTGTTATTAATAAAGTCTAATAAACGAAAAATAATATCTTTCAATTTCATCACCAAAATTCATTGATTTCTTTACTTAAATAAGCTAATTTCCTTTAATTTATTCCATAATCTATCCGTTCTTTTTCTAAATGGATTTCTTTTATCTTCTTTTAAATTTAAGCCAATAGCCTGCGCAACTTTTTCGATGACTTCCTCGATACTTAAACCATTTGTATCCACATGCTCCCTAAATAATGATCGTTCTAACTGCTTTAATCGAGATTCAGCTTGCTTATATGCCCAAGAATCTTCTCCTTCTAATCTGCTTCGTAATCGTTTTTTGATCGTAGCTTTTGACGCCATCAGTGTAACATGTTTAACTATAATCTGATCATTCTTTAATCGCGAGATAATTTCATGAAAATATGCTTCATTCGTAATGGTCATTGGTACTATAATGATTCCATCGTAATCGCGAGTGATTTGTTTTAATAATGAATAGTTTGTCTCTCTCCAAAGAGGAAAATCTTGAAAATCATCCTTTTGTAAAGCGGGTGGAATATTTTTCATTAAGACATATCCAAATCTTTCTGGATCAAATACAAATGCTTTTTCTAATCTTTTCACAAGCTCATAAGCAGTTGTTGTCTTCCCTGCACCAAATGTTCCGTTGATCCAAATAATCATAAGCTTCCCCCCATAAGGTATTTTTCTTTTACTATAGCAAATTTATCACTCTTTCTTTTTTTCTCACTCCAAATGTTTGATTTTTTTGAAAAAACACCTACTTTTCGCTTTCCGAAAGTTGTATAATTTTTAGAATAATATAATTTATTTACAGAGGCTATCTCTAAGGAGGAAAAACAATGCAAATTCAACCAGAGGACATCGTTAGAAGTGGTCCTAACCAATATATTTGTAAAGAAGGAATTCTAAAGGAATTAGACAGTTTATTGTCTCCCTTTCAAGCTCCTGCCATCATAACTGGCAATAAATCATTTGAAGCCTATACTAAATATGTCGCTTCCATTCCTGAACACTGGAAAATTATTCAGCACGCAGGCTATAGTTCTCAACAGGCGATAGAGGAGCTCGCCCCATCATGTGGAGCAGCTGATGTCATTATTGGTATAGGAGGCGGCATTATATTAGATACTGCCAAGGCAGTTGCAGATAAATTAAATATCGAAGTTGTTTTAATTCCAACTGTTGCTGGAACATGTGCTGCAAGCACACCATTAAGTGTCATTTATTCACCAGATGGGGAATTTGAAAGAGTAGCATATCATAGACGCTCTAGTTATTTAACGGTTGTTGATCCAGCATTTTTAATTCACGCCCCGATTGATTATTTGAAAAGTGGAATTGGTGATACCTTAACAAAATGGTATGAAGCAGAAGCGATTATCCGAAATGCGAATGATGAAAGAGCTCACTCTTTATTTGTCCAAGCTGCATTAAGCCAATCTGTTTTCATCCGTGATATTTTATTAAAGGATAGTATAAAAGCAGTTCAAAGCAGTGAAGCTGGAAAAGTTACACCGAGCTTTACTAAAACGGTAGAAGCCGTTATTACTTTAGCAGGAACAGTAGGAGGATTCGGTGGAAGATATGGGAGAATGTCTGGATCTCATGCCATTCATAACGGATTAAGCTTTGTTGAAGAAACACACACCATCCTTCATGGACAAAAGGTGGCTTATGGCATATTAGTCCAGCTTGCCTTAGAAAACCGCATTGATGAAATCGAAGCATTGTTGCCATATTATCAGCAGCTCGGTTTTCCAACCAATTTAGCAGACTTACATATTGTAGATAATCAAGCAATAGCTCTACAAAAGGTTGCAGAACATGCTGCTAATCCAAAAGAGTCGCTTCAGCTGATGGGTTCCTATCGAGCAGATGAAGTAATTGCGGCAATGAACGTCCTGGAAAGTATCACAACTAGCAAATCTGTATAAAAAATGAAAAAGGAGATAGAATTCAACATCGCTTATAGCGATGTTGATCCATCTCCTTTTAACTCTTTTAAAACAGCCATTACATCGAATTCTCCTAATCCATTTTCAAGAGCGGATTGATATGTTTTATAGGCTGATGCTCCAATCGCATTTAATTCTGCCGTTTCACTTGCTAGTCGTAAATCTTTTGCCATATGCTTAAGGGCAAATGCTGCTGGAAAATCATCCTTTAAAATAGACGATGATTTCATTTTTGAAATTGCTGTTCCGACTGCACTTTCATTAATAATAGTTAACATGTCTTCTTTTTTTATTCCTTGTTTTTCTGCAAAAAGAACGGATTCGGCAATTCCTTGTACTGTAATTCCCAATAATAAGTTAATGGCAAGTTTTGCATTACTGCCGGCTCCAGATGGACCAAGATAAATAGAAAGCTTGCTCATCGGCTCCAATACAGCTTTCACCTGTTCGTAAACTTCTTCTTCGCCGCCAACTAAAACAAGTAAATTTCCTTCCTTAGCCGGTTGAACACTTCCTGAAACTGGGGCATCAAGAAACTTCACTCCATTTTCTAAAGCAGTATTATAAATGAATTGAGACGTTTGTGGGGAAACGGTACTCATATCAATAAATACTTTTCCTGATTTTGCATGTGACAAGATTCCATTTTCAAGATAGATGCTTTTCACAGCATTATCGTCTGAAACCATTGTAAAAATGAGGTTACTGTTATCGACTAGTTCTGTTAACGATTCAGCCTGTTTGGCACCAACAGCAATTAATTCTTTTCCTTTATCGGGTGTACGATTATAGAACGTTAATTCATAACCAGCCTTGATTAAATTCAAAGCCATCGGAATCCCCATATTTCCTAATCCTATCCAACCTATTTTCATACAATCATTCCATCCTTCCCATCCAATAGTCATACACATTTTACCATATTATTTATCACAATACGTCAATGTGGATATAGGATAGGAAGAAGAATTACCGTTTATAATCTTCTAAACAATACATTGTTCTCGAGATGAATATGATCAAATGTTAAGCTCTCTAATTCTTCTAGTTTTAAATAGGTTAATCGGTACGTATTACATGCATGCAGCGGCAGTTCATAATCATTCGTAGCTTGGCGAATTTTCTTCAATATTTCCCCTGCACCTTCATGTTCCTTTTCCAATATTGCGATTTCAGCACGAGCCTTTTCAAGACTTTCTACTTCCTTACTCGCCTCATATTCTATCACTTTTGGAAAAATCCGCTGCTCTTCTCGAAGCAAGTGTTGTTCTAAATCGTCCTTTAATAAATAAAACTGGGTATACATATCTTTCAAATGTAAATCGCGCTCCCCATGCACACGATAGACTTTACTAACAAATCCATCTAATTCTTCTAATAAATCTCTCGTATTTGCATGGTAATGATCGATAATATATTTCACTAAATCAGTTAATGACCTATTCATCCAGTCAATTTCTTCGGTTGTCTGCATCTGTTCATACATAATATTGAGTACTTTTACTAAATCCTTATCTTCTAAATGTAAAGATTTAATTGCCTCTCCTATTGGGCGATTTCCCCCACAGCAAAAATCAATTTTATATTCTTTAAATAGTTTACTTGCTGCTGGAAACTTAATAATGATATCACCTGTTTTCGTCTCTTCCGTAAAAATGGCATTCATATGAACACTCTCCCTTATTAGAATAGCTAAAGTATAAAAGATATGGACAAAGTAAAATAGGATTGAAATCACAGATTAAAGATTGTTATAATTTTAATTAGATAATCATCGTTTTAATTGTGAAAAAATACACAAATTGACTGGTGGTGTTAATAATGAAACAACAAATGGTTAGCCCATGTCCTAAACGAGTTCCTATATTTTACTCTTTATCAGATTTAGAAATAAAAAAAATAACAGATGTGGTTCATCATAAACTATTTAAAAAAGGCGAGATGATTATAGAGGAAGGAGATATTTCCACCTCTCTTTATATTATTCATAGTGGCAAAGTCAAGCTATCTAAGTTAACTATTCAGGGGAAAGAACAAATCGTTCATTTATTAACGACTGGTGATTTCTTTGGAGAGAGCAATCTTTTTCATGATGACATGGTTATGAACTTAAGCTGCCATGCTTTAGAAGATACAAAGATATGTGTATTAAAAAAACAAGATTTTGATCAAATAATGTTAAGTAATCCTGAAATCTCTTTCAAACTGTTAAAAACGATTACCAAACGCTTATCTCATACAGAAGATCTAGCAAGAACGTTAGCAACGAAAGATCCCGAAGTGAGAATTGCCGATATGCTTTTAGAATTCTGTGAGAAATTCGGGACAGAACATCAAAATACTGTTCTTATTACCCTCCCTATCACAAGAGAAGAAGTCTCCAGCTATGTTGGCCTTACGAGAGAAACAATCAGCCGAAAACTTGCAAAACTTGCCGACAAAGACATTCTTACCTTAATCGGTAACAAACAAATTCTCATTCATAATAAAGGGAAGCTTCAATCAATAGGGGGATAACTTCCCCCTTTAATAATGAAAACAAATAAATATTCATCGCAGCTATTCCTTCTCCTTTTCCAAGCAGGAAACACTTTTACATAAGTAACTTCTTATTCTCCTAAGCTTCCGCGCAATGGCCAAATTTGATAAACCATCATTAGTGATTTTAAAATTGTTACGTAGGTTAATGTTATCCAGCCTCCCATTAAATATTTCCTATTCGTTCCTTATATAGAACAACTCTTCTTGCTAATTAACAGAAATGTACTTCAAAAAATCATCCCATTTCTATTCTTTTTGCTTCTTTTGAATTAATCTTCTCCACAAAGATATCTGTTTAAAGATCTAGTGAATTACTTCTTGAGAGAAGAAAACCATCATGAAGTCAAAATTTTTTTAAAATTCACTTGAAAAACATTTTAATTCGAATTACCTTATCTAAGAAGGAGGTTACAATATGAATATAACTATTGAAGAAATACCTAAATCAAGGATTGCTTATTTTCGAAATGTTGGGGAGTATGGAGAAAAACAAAATAAAGAATTGATGGAATCCTTTAAAAAGTGGGCAAAATCGAATGGCTTATTTGATAATTCTATTATTCTTGGCATACCTCGAGATAACCCAGAAATCACACCTAAGGAGGAATGCCGTTATGATGTTTGTATTGTGATAGAAAATAATTTTAAAGTAGCAAAACCAGCTCAAGTTGGTGAATTTCCCGGTGGAAAATATGCTGTTTTCTTGCTCGACCATACAAAAGAGGCAGTCAGTGAATTTTGGGGAAATATTATTTCTGAGATAGAAAGACATAATCTATCATTAAGAAAACAACCAATTATAGAAAGATATAATTCACAAATGATTGAAAATCATTTGTGTGAAATACTAGTTCCTATACAGTAACCGAGCAGTGGCACAGCGAGGAGAAGGGGTATCTGTTACCTTTTTGCACTTTTTCTTTTGGATTTCAGTCACAGAGAACTCTTCTCTTTTACTTTTTCTCTATTCCTCTTTCTTTTTGGGGCACAGAGAGCTCTCCTCCTTTACCTTTTTTCTCTGTTCTCTTCTTTTGGGGCACAGAGACCTTGCTCGTTTAAATGCTTCACTTGTCTCTCTTTATAATGGCTGCTTTCCCTCTGCTCCCTTTATAGTTTCTACATTGGACTTTCTTCATTCACACTAAATATCATTCATACTACACCACTTTGTATTCCACAATAACTCTGTTTCATTATCAACATAGGAGATCTTTCCTTGCTAGCTTAAATACACTGAAAAAATCGAATACGGTTAATATCTGTTCCATAATACATCCAACGGTTTATTCGCCAACGATATCCTGCAATAGAATGACGCCCAATAAAGGTTGGATAGAACCAAAATCCTTTGCCATTTTCTAACCAAATAAAAGTAAAGCGGTACATACAAGGGCGGATAGAACTAGATTCAACAGTAAAAGTGCTTAGTTGCGACTGATTTAATTGTGGTGTAAAAGATGGCGGTGGTGATATCGGCGGTCCAGAGTCAGTCCCACCTCCAATCTGCGGTGCATCTGGAAATGCTGGAGGTCCTGCTGGAGGAGGCGGTTGTTCTCCACCTGGAAACGGCGGCAAAATCCCACCTCCGATTGGCGGCAAATGAGGAACTGTTCCTCCACCATTCGATGGAGGGGTTATTCTAGATTCTCCACCTATTTGCGAACTAATCATTCTATGATGAGGTAGAAAAGAATGGTGTCCACAATAAGAATAAAACGGCTGAAAATACATTATTATTCCCCTTTCGAGCTTTTATATTACTCTATGTAAATAGCCCATTTGAGGTGCAGTAAACAGTTTTTAAAACAAGTCCTACAGGAATGATAACTGGACGATGATCTTTTCTTTCAGAAGGCAATGAATGAGTAATGGAAAATCATCATTGTAAAAATAGGTAACACAAAAAGAAAATTATAATTATTTCATAACAATGGATAAATAAACCCATTTGCACTTCGCGCCATTTGCCATAGAAGAAACAATATACTTTGCTGCTACCTCTACCCCAAAATGAATGGCATATTCACCGATAAGGAAAGCTGCTAAAAGAATAAAAAGGTCGAAGCTTCAGCCAAAGAATAATCTTTTTAATGGATAAACAAATGTTGACATAATACTTCCACATGCACCGATAAAAAGTAAATACAGAAATAGCGACAAGTTTCCCGGGAAATTATCCTAAAACACGGCAATACTGATCGATTAAATCTCCTTCCGACATACGTCTTATCACTAAAACAACTAGAACAATTAAATTACTCCTTGAATAATGGAGAAGAACGTCGAAATCCACTGTCTTCTTTTACCGTGGTAACTTCTCTATTTCTTAAAAAATATTTTTTACTTGACGTTTGTTTAAAAATGGGATGACTGCTTAATGGCTTTTGTGGATAATTATTGTTTTCCTATTTATTTTTTGCCCATTATTATAGGAAAAATAATGAATGGACAATCAATTAGCAAAAGGAGAAAGTATGAGGAAAAAGAAGTTCTGATGTCTAATATAGTATAAATAACCTATAATTCCCACAAAATATTTGATATAATTTCCTTATAAAGGTGTTATAGGCCTTTTGATGCTGGTACTTCGAACTAGCAAGTACTAATCTTAAACTATAATAATCTGACTAATCGACGAAAGGGCAAAATCATTGAAAAGTGATGACGCAAAGCTATAGGGGCTTAGGGGTAACGAAGATTGATTTTTTCTACATGATAGCAAAAGTTATGACATTCATTACGCTTGCCAGCCAGTTACCGAATCCACCTTCGACGATTTAGATGAAGGGAAAAAAGAAAATGAGACAAAAAAATAATGATGAAATACTAATCAAGCGATCAATCGTTGTAAGCGATCAAAACTATTATTTACCGGAAACAGGAAATTTTGGGAAGGGACTATTTTTCGGTATGCTTATTAGTACCCCTTTATGGATTTCCTTTTTTGGATGGCTTCGTATTTTCCTTACTTTTGTTGGTAAATAGACTAGGCAAACAGTAAATATTTTACTTATACTATACAAAAGCATATAATCATTATATGAATAGGCGCGAAAACCATTAGGAAAGGAGCTTTCATAATGGCCGAATCAAAAGAAAAATTAGAAAAAGAACTTGCTGATGCAGGAAAGCATTATTCCGAGGAAAAATTTTGGTTCAAAATTGCCAAGTTTGGAAAAAAGGCAGGTTCCTCTGTCGTTTATGCGGTGCTTTTGTTGTATTACACTTTACAAAAACCAAATGTACCTAAAAAAATCAAAGCAACTATTATTGGAGCATTAGGTTATTTTATCCTCCCTCTTGATTTAATCCCTGATTTTCTTGTTGGTATAGGTTATACAGATGATTTAGGGGCACTAGGACTTGCATTATTCCAAGTTGCTATGTATATTGATGAGGATATTAAATCAAAAGCAAGATTAAAACTCACAGAGTGGTTTGGCAGTAAAGTCGATACAACTGAAATAGATAAAAAAATAAAGTAGAAATTGCTTATAAAAAAAGGGACTAGCAACAGTCCCTTTTTCATTTATTAAAGAAATAAACCTACGATTGTAGCGGTTAATACAGATGCAAGTGTGGCTGCTAATAACATTTTCAGTCCGAATTTTGCAACGATATCTGCTTTTTTGGCATTAATTGCTTGAATCGATCCAGCAATAATTCCAATACTAGAGAAATTTGCAAAAGATACAAGGAAAGTGGACACAATCCCTACTGTTTTGTCTGAAAGATCTCCAAGTAATGGTTGTAATTGCAGCATTGCTACAAATTCGTTTGCAGCTAATTTCGTCCCCATTACAGAACCAGCCGTTACTATTTCACTGCCAGGTATCCCCATTATCCAAGCAATTGGAGCAAATATATAACCCAATATACCGGTAAAACCGATGCCGAAAATACTTGTAAAGAAACCGTCAATTAGAGCCAGTAAACCAACATAAGCAACTAACATCGCGGCAACAATTAAGGCAACACGACCACCATCTAAAGCTCCTGCTGAGATTGCTCCAAAAACAGAATTCGTATTGGAGACATCTTTTATGTTAATTTTCTCATCTTCATCTTTTGAAATTGGTGCAATAAGTGTCGCAATAATTAAAGCAGATAATGCATTTAAAATCATAGCTGCTAATACATATTGGGGAGGAATCATTTCCATGTATGCCCCCATAATAGATGCAGAAACAGATCCCATAGCAGAGGTACATACAATAAATAATTTATTTGCGTTTATCGTATCTAAATGCCCTTTGATCGCAAGAAGTGCTTCCGATTGTCCAAAAAAGATAGAGTTAATGCTGTTAAATGTTACAACCGTTGATAAACCAGTAATCTTAGCCAATGCACCACCAATATATTTAATTGCTAGTGGCAATACTTTGATATGGGTTAATAAAGATAATAAAGTAGAAGTAAAAATAATGATCATAAGAACATTAATGAAAAAAACACTTTCGCCTTCTGGTACTAATCCCCCAGTAACAAAATTTACCCCTTCATACCCATAGTTAAGGACTTTAGAGACACCGTTAGATGTAGCTTCTACTATTTTTAGTCCTACTGTAGTTTTAAACATTATTAGTGCTACAATAAATTCAAGCACAAATAATACGAGAATAGCTCTGAAGTTAATCCTTTTTTTATCATTTGATAGTAAAAAGGCAATAGCTATCGTCACGATGATACCTAATATCCCAACTAAAATCGACATAGAAAATTCCTCCTAAATATGAAGCAGTAACAACCTTCCTCTTCTCATAAAAACTATCTTAATATAGTTAATATAACTTCAGAAAACATTGCTAATACATTAAAAACGATATACAGTTTTAGATATTACCTTATATTTGGGTTAATGTCATCCTTTAATTGAAGAATAAGTTAAATTAATAAAATTTCAACCTTTCTAAATATTATCTAAATATATTTAATTCATATCATTATAAATACTCACCCAGGTAAATAAAACGATAAAAAGCAATTTCAGGAACCATCTCCTAAAATTGCTTTTTCCATTTCTTTATTCTTTTGAAATTTCCAGTGACAAAAATAACTATTTTAAATGGAGTTTACTTTTTCTTTTTTCGCTGCTTCAAATGCTTTATTCACACGATTTAAAAGCACACTATCTGAAAGCAAACGATAGCCTGTTTTTGCAAGGACTTGTGCTCCTTTAACAAGAGCGGCATCTCCAGTTGGTGATTTTGCGGCTTCTCGAAATTCGTTCGTATGGGCAATTAAGTCGTCTGGTCCTATTTTAATATGAGGATGCGCAGTTGGAACTTCATAGCTAATATTTCCAGCGTCTGTTGATCCTTTTCCGCGAGATCTTTCCGTTACAACTGTTTCTCCAACTGCCTCTAATTCTTCTTTTAAGATTCCATCTAAAATTGGGTTTAATACAAAATCCTTCACTTCATTTTGAAATCTTTCCACTTTAACAGTCGCACCAGTGGCAAGCGCAGCTCCTTCAGCGATCGCACGAACTTTTGCTGCAACCTCTTCTGTTTTTTTCCATGTTTCGGCACGTATATAGAATCGTGCTGATGCATATTCTGGTATGATATTAGGTGCATCTCCCCCGTTTGTTATAATCCCATGGATTCTGATATCATCAGGCAGCTGTTGTCTAAGCGCATTGATGCCGACAAACAATTGTATAACTGCATCAAGTGCGTTTATCCCTTTTTCAGGTGATCCGGATGCATGTGCTGCTTTTCCGTAAAAATGAAAATCTAAGGGATCCACAGCAAGTGTTTCACTAGTCAACGAGGTTTGGCCGGAGGGATGAATCATTAAAGCGACATCCACATCCTTTAAATAGCCATGTTTCACAAAGCTTCCTTTTGCACTCCCATTTGGACCTCCCTCTTCTGCAGGTGTGCCAAGAACAACTACTTTCCCACCAGTTTTAGACAGTACTTGAGATAAGGCAATACCAGCTGCAACACTTGTTGTTCCAATAATATTGTGACCACAAGCATGCCCTAGACCAGGCAGGGCATCATATTCAGCAAGGAAGGCAATGGTTGGACCAGATATCCCACTGTCTTTTACTGCATAAAAAGATGTTTCATGTCCAGCAACAGCAATTTCCACTTTAAATCCCGCGTTTGTTAGAATATCTACATGCCTTTTACTTGCAAAAAATTCTTGATTGCCAATCTCAGGATTTGCATGAATTAATTGACTCGTTTCAATATAAAGATCCTTATTTGTTTGAATGGATTCATTAATTAAATCAAGACCAGATAACGTATTACTCATTTTCTCTCCCCCTTATAGTCCTTTAAATTGTTTTGCCAGCTCATCTTTTGCAATATTTACTACAATCGAACCACCATTTGTATCTGCTTCTACCGCTTTCACAACTTCTTCTTCATGATAAAGTTCAACAATTTTCTGATAGGTTTCATTATTCGCATCCTCTGTACGAGCCGCAAAGATATTTACATATGGTAATACGTTTTTATCCTCTGCATCTTCTAGATAAATGGGATCTTTAACAGGATCAAAGCCTGCTTGACCAGCGACACCATTATTGATAACAGATGCTGCAACATCTGGTAAGACTCTTGGTGTTTGTTGAGCTACAATTGGCAAGATATCAAGTTTCTTTGGGTTTTTTACAATCTTAGATGGATCTCCAAATAATCCAAAGTCATCAGCTAAGGTAATTAACCCTGCAGATTCAAGTAATTTTAAAGCGCGCGCTTGATTAGATGGATCGTCTGGAATAGCAATTTTGTCACCCTCTTTTATTTCACTTACATCTTTCACTTTTTCTGAATAGATTCCCATAGGAGCAATCACTGTTGTTCCGATGGGTGTTAAATCCGTTTTGTTTTCTTCATTAAACTGACTTAGAAAAGCAATATGCTGGAAGGAGTTAATATCAATATCTCCATTCTCTAAAGCTTGGTTTGGCAAAGTATAGTCTGAAAACTCGACTAGCTCGATTTCAATTCCTTCTGCTTTCGCCTTTTTCTTCAAAGTCGGCCAGACTTCTCCATCGGATCCTGTTACCCCTATTTTCACCTTCACTGTTTTATCTTTACCTGATGCACTATCTGACCCGCAGGCAGCTAGTGCCCAAATAGTTGTTAATAATAGTAAAATAGCAAAATATTTTTTCATCTCTCATTCTCCTTAATTAGTAATTTTTGTTATTTTTTAACTTTATAAAGCGGTAAATATCCCATCGTTAAAGTTTTGTCTTAACGTCTCATTATTTTTCTTGATAATGTATTTCCAATCCATTGAGCAATTTGTACAAGTATAATCAGTATAATGACGGTAACAAGCATAACACTGCCATCAAAACGCTGGTAGCCATATGTCATCGCCACATGTCCCAGTCCGCCTCCGCCAACGGTACCAGCCATAGCAGAAAAATCAATTAAGCTGATCGTTACAAAGGTTAATCCTAGAATCAGTGGTCCTAATGCTTCCGGAATTAGTACAGTAAAAATGATTTGCAAAGGGCTTGCTCCCATCGCTTTAGCAGCTTCAATAACTCCTGGGTCAATACTGACTAAATTATTTTCTACTACTCTCGCAATTCCGAATGAGGCTGCAATAGTCATTGGAAATATCGCTGCCCAAGTCCCAATCGTTGTACCCACAACTGCTCTTGTTAACGGGCTGATTGCTACTAAGAAAATAATAAATGGAATAGGGCGGATAATATTTATTAGAATATTGAGCAAACGGAAAACTAGTTTATTTTCCAAAATATTTCCCTTCCTTGTCACAAAGAGAAGTAATCCAATCGTAATGCCTAAAATAGATCCTAAAATAAGAGTGGTAATAACCATTAATATGGTTTCTCCGGTAGATTCCACAATGCGCGGCCAAAAAGTACTCCAATCAACCTTCATTAAACAAGCACCTCCTCAACTGTTACTAATGCTTCTAATTCATGCAGAACCGCTTTAATATTTTCCTTGCTGCCTTCAAAGGATACGAGAAGATTCCCATAAAACTTCTCTTGCAATTCCCGAACAGATCCATAAACAATATTTACATCGACATTAAATTTTCTTGTGACCTTTGAAAGAACTGGATCACTTGCAATTTCCCCTTTAAAAATTACTCTATATAACTTGTCGCCGCCCTTATTCCTCCATTCAGCCAATAAGGAAGCAGATGGACGATCCTGCTGTACAGACTGAATAAAGCGTTGTGTAGTCGAGTGTTGGGGATTTGTGAAAACTTCAAAGACAGATCCATTCTCTATTACTTCGCCATTTTCCATCACAGCCACTCGGTCACATATTTCTTGAATAACATGCATCTCATGTGTAATTAATAAAATCGTAATGCCTAAATCCTTATTTACTTTTTTTAATAAACGCAGTATTTCGCCTGTTGTATCTGGATCAAGCGCAGAAGTTGCTTCATCACAAATCAATATATCCGGAGAAGTAGCAAGAGCACGTGCAATCCCAACCCGCTGCTTCTGTCCTCCTGACAATTGTTCAGGATAGTCGTCTGCTTTATCGGATAAACCGACAAAGTGCAAGAGCTCTGCCACTCTTTCTTTTATTTCCTTTTTCGATACACCAGCTAGCTTTAATGGATAGGCTATGTTTCCGGCTACCGTTCGAGATGTAAAGAGATTAAAGTTTTGAAAAATCATGCCGATTCTTCGGCGAAGCTTGCGAATCTCTTTTGGTGATAGGGAGGCTACATCTACTCCTTGTACTTGGATATTTCCGTTTGTTGGTGTTTCTAATAAATTCACAAGTCGTAATAAAGTACTTTTTCCAGCTCCACTGAAACCAATAATCCCAAAAATCTCTCCTTGTGCAATGGAGATAGAAACGTCCTTTACTGCGTTTACTTCGCGACTGCCAAGCTTAAAGGTTTTGGCTACCTTTTGAAATTCAATCATTTGCCCTTCCACTCCTATACTAGGTTAATAACATACGTATCTTGTCAAGAAGAAGCAGGCTATTAGTGAATGCAAAAAGGCCCTGCTTCTTCTTTCCAGAAAGAAAAAGCAGGGCCTTTATAAGACAAAGAAACTACTTTTTCTCATCTTTCAAATGCACAAGCATTTGCAGGAATTGGCACGGTGTTTAATTAAATCCGCTGCCGAGACTTCTTCGGGCCTGTCCCTCCGTCTCTCTGGATAAGAAAAATGTTTTATGTAATTTTGTAAGATTTGATAACAACTATAAAACTAGATAAATAAATTGTCAACTATGTTTTTTGCATTTTTTTATTTTCAAATATGCTTCGTTATAAAAATAAATTATTCTTATAAAACATCCACTTGATAATCGTTTTTATATATAGGATAAGAAACTATTCTTATTACCCATAAAATTTCTTTAACTTCGACTTCAATCAATACTCTATCTATTCCTATAACCATTAACAAAAAATATTCTGATATAACAAATAAATACAATTAAACTTATCGGAATAATTTTTATAAAAAAGTGTAATTTCTCGATTTATTCTTATTATTGGATTACTTTTGCTTTTTTGTTTAAACAAAATAAGACTTCCCGTTTTCTGCGGAAAGTCTTAGTTATCTGTTTTTAGCATCGCAAATTTAGGCTGCTGTCTTTTCTTCCATTTGTACTGTTTTGGCACGTGATCCGGGAATTATGTTAAATAAAATATTTAAGATAATTGCAGTTAGCCCACCTGCAACAATACCGCTTTGGAAGAGGATGCGGATGCTTTCTGGAAATTTCATAAAGATATCTGGAACAACGGTTACACCAAGCCCCATTCCAATCGAGCAAGCAAGAATGAGTAAGTTTCCTTGGTGATTAAAATCCACCTGTCCTAGCATTTTAATACCATAGGACACAACCATACCAAACATTGCAAGCGAAGCGCCCCCAAGTACAGATGTTGGAATCAATGTTGTAATGGCTGCAATCTTAGGAATAAAGCCTAAAATAACTAAAATTGTTCCTGCTGCATAAATAACATTCTTTGTTTTTACACCTGTTAATTGAACTAAACCAACATTTTGTGAATAAGCTGTGTAAGGGAAGGAATTGAAAATCCCGCCAATAACAGAAGCTATCCCTTCTGCTCGATATCCGTTTGCTAAATCTTTTTCTGAAACCTTTTTATTAGTTATATCTCCTAATGCTAAATAGACACCTGTTGATTCAATTAAACTCACAATGGCAACAAGAGTCATCGTGATAATGGAAGTGAGATCAAAGGTTGGCATTCCAAAATAAAATGGAGTGATTCCATGTATCCAATCAGCTTCACCCACTTTAGCAAAATCAACCATTCCCATCATTGCAGCAATTAGCGTTCCGATAATAATTCCAATCAGAATAGAAATTGTCTTGATAAATCCAGTTGTAAATTTATTTAGCAATATAATGATAGCAAGTACACCAAAAGCAAGTACGACGTTTTTAATATTACCGAAGTCTGCACTTCCCTGCCCTCCTGCCATATCATTAAATGCTACAGGAATTAAAGTAAGACCAATTATTGTAACAACAGAACCAGTTACGACTGGTGGAAAAAATTTCACAAGCTTGCTAAAGATTGAAGAGATAAGAACAACAATAATACCAGAAACAATAATTGCACCATAAATGGCCGTTATTCCATGCTTACTTCCAATCGCAATCATTGGACCAACTGCAGTGAATGTACAGCCAAGCATAACAGGAAGACCAATTCCAAAAAATTTATTTTTCCAAACCTGCAGCAACGTAGCAACACCACATGTTAATAGATCAATCGATATAAGATAGGTTAATTGTTCAGGTGTTAATTTTAATGCTCCACCAACTATTAAAGGTACTAGCACAGCACCAGCATACATTGCTAGTACATGCTGCAGACCTATAGACCATGTTTTTACTGACATTTTTTCCATTTTAATATCCCCCTGCATAAATGCCATCATGTATTCGCTGTTCGGCAAATGTTACTTTTCCACCCTTTAAAGAGGCAATTCTTGCTAGAGATTCTACTCGATAGCCTTTTGCAATTAAATCATCTGCCCCTTGCTGGAATGACTTTTCGATTAATATCCCAATTCCACTAACAGTTGCACCAGCCTGCTCGACAATATTTGCTAAGCCTAAAGCAGCCTGTCCATTAGCTAAAAAGTCATCAATTACGAGAACATGATCATCTGAATGCATATACTTTTTGGAAACTGTAATTTCATTTGACTCTTGTTTTGTAAATGAATAAACTGTTGCTGTATATAAATCGCTTGTTAAAGTAAGGGATTTTCTTTTTCTTGCAAAAATAACCGGAGCATCTAATGCTAGACCTGCCATTATAGCTGGTGCGATACCAGATGACTCTATTGTTAAGATTCTTGTAATCCCAGCATCTTTAAACAATCTAGCAAATTCCAGGCCAATTTCCTTCATCAGCTGAGGGTCCATTTGGTGATTAATGAATGAATCTACTTTTAAAACATGATCACTTAACACAATACCTTCTTCTTCAATTTTCTTCTTCAATAACTCCATTAACTAGACTCTCTCCTTTTTTGGAGGATAGCTAATAACAATAAATGCTCGAACTATCCTTACATAATACAAAAAAACACAGCTGCTTACTCTATGAGTAAGCGGCTGTGTTTTTAAAGCAAAAATAGACTGCCCTATTTATGTATAGATCAGTATATCTCCATTTTATACGCTTACCCGTAGTCAGATGATTAACGGTCATCTGGTAGAAACTTGCAGGCCATATTCCTGCTATTATACGAGTGTATATATCGATTGATTATTTGACAACATAATGGATTATAACGGATTTTCTCGGAAATGAAAACTAAATTTTTTTAAAAGGAGAAAGTTTCCAGCTTAGCGATTGAATAGTTAATGGATAATAACCTCTAAAAAAGACTAATTCTCTAGCTTATTAGAATAGTCATTTATCTTTTTAGCCATCTTTAAAACTTCTTCCATAAAGATGGCTGTATGTTCAATGGAATCTGCTTGTTTTTCCCGATAGCTGCAATTTTTCCCATCGATTCGGCTTTAAGTTTTTTAGGCTGAATTGTCTCTCTCAACGATTCACCAGGCTGTAAGGGCTGATTTGATTTGATATGTAAATTAATAATCTCTCCAGGAAAAGAAGCGATAAATTTTCTTTAACACTAATGGCTATCGAAAGATTTGCTGGTATTGCCGCTTCTTTAATAATTGGCACAATGGGAATAATCTCTTCTAAAGATTCAACATGTTTAATCACTGATGCTGCACTCCAATCTGTCAAAATCACTTTACTATAACAGCAGACATCTTCCATATATTCACAATTTTTTAATTTTCGCTTCTATATTCCCCTTTGTTAGGAATTAAAATGATATAATGACCATAGTTCTCTTCTTATTATTCATATAAAGAAGTGAATAATAACCTAATTATGATGTGGTGATTGTCCTGTTTAAAATACTTTTAATCGAAGATGATCAAACTTTGTTCCGGGCAATAAAGGAACGTTTAGAGCAATGGTCTTACGAAGCGATTGGGATTCATGATTTTAATAAAGTGATGCAAGAGTTTACAGAAAAGAAACCCGATTTAGTTATTATCGATATTCAGCTTCCTAAATATGATGGGTTTCATTGGTGTCGAATGATTAGAAGCCACTCTAATGTACCAATTATTTTCCTATCTTCTCGTGATCATCCAACCGACATGGTGATGTCGATGCAGCTAGGAGCCGATGACTTTGTACAAAAGCCATTTCACTTTGAAGTCTTAATTGCAAAAATACAGGCAACCTTGCGGAGGGTTTATAATTACAACATCGAGCAATCTTCTCTGAAAACTTGGTGTGGTGCCACCATTGATTTTGAGAAAAATACAGTGACCTCCGTCAATGGGGAAATCGAGCTATCGAAAAATGAAATGTTCATTTTAAAAATATTATTAGACAAAAAAAATAAAATCGTATCAAGAGATGATCTTATCAATGAACTATGGAACGATAAACGCTTTGTTAGTGACAACACGCTAACAGTAAACGTAAATCGTTTGCGAAAAAAACTAGATGAACTTTCTCTCGGAAGCAATATAGAAACAAAAGTTGGACAAGGCTACATGGCTATTGAAGAGGATGCATTATGATCAGACAATTTCTAATAGAAAAAAGAAGCTGGATTCTCTTTATTCTTTTTTTACAGCTGTTTCAATTATTTATGGCCATTATTGATGAGACAATTTCTTTTTATTCAATGATATATGTTAGCTTTATAAGCATCTTATTGTTTCTGATTTTCTGCTTTATCCGCTATCAAAAAGAGACTAAGTTTTATAAAAGCCTTTCTGCTCGAGAAGATGATTTAGACCTAACATCCTTAGCGCCAGCAAAAACACCTTTTGAAAAAATAATCGCGGATAGCTTTACAACCCAAACTCGCATGTTAAAGACAGAAAGATATCAAAATCTTCAGCAGCTTGAACTAGAGAAGGATGAACTGCTTTCTTGGATTCATGAAGTAAAAACGCCATTAACAGCATTACGTTTACTAATAGATGCTATTGAAAATCAGAAAATGAAGACATCCTTGACATTTGAATGGTTAAGAATTCACCATCTCTTAGACCAACAGCTGTACCAAAAACGTTTTTCATTTATTCAAAATGATCTCTACATAGAAAATGTTGATCTCGAAGTGGTTCTTTTCGAAGAAATAAAAACATTACAGTCATGGTGCATCCAAAAAGGAATCGGTTTTGATATTGAACTGCAGAAAAAGATGATATTAACAGATGGAAAATGGCTTTCGTTTATTATTAGGCAGCTATTAAGTAATGCCGTTAAATATAGTTATGAATCAGATATTATCATAAGAAGCTATGGCAATGACGGATATAGCTTTTTAGAAATAACCGATAATGGAATAGGAATAAGCCTGCAAGACTTACCAAGAATCTTTGAAAAAGGCTTTACTTCCACCTCCAAGCATCAAAATAATTATGCTACAGGAATGGGATTATATTTATCCCAAAAAATTGCAGAAGTACTCAAAATCAATATTGCCGTCCATTCCAAATTAAATAGAGGTACGACCTTTACCCTTACTTTCCCAAAGAACAATGAATTTAATCAAATTCATTACTAAAACATGTTGACTTCGAGGCATCGTGACAAAAATGTCACATGCTTCTTTTATTTGTTCGTCAAATCGAGGGATTGGATGAAATTCTTTTTGTATACTTAATCTATCATTTAAAGGAGTGTGGAGTATGGATATCTTAATTGCTTCAAAGGTCCATAAAAGTTATGGCAATAAAACAAATCGTCAAGAAGTGCTGAAGGGCGTAAATTTACACGTCCAAAAAGGCGAATTTGTCAGTATTATGGGGGCCTCTGGTTCAGGGAAAACAACCTTGTTGAACGTTCTTTCTTCTATCGATCAAGCAAGTGGAGGAACTATTCGAATTGTAGAGAAGGAAATTACCCGTCTTAAAGAAAAGCAGTTAGCAGAATTCCGAAAAAATCACTTAGGATTTATCTTTCAAGACTATAATTTACTAGATACTTTAACTGTTAAAGAAAATATTCTTTTACCACTATCAATTACAAAAACGCCCAAAAAAGAGGCACATCAGCGTTTTGATACTTTAGCGAAGGAATTAGGTATTTACGAAATAAAAGATAAGTATCCAAATGAAATATCAGGTGGTCAAAAGCAAAGAACATCTGCAGCCAGAGCTTTCATTCATGAACCAAGTATTATATTTGCAGATGAACCAACCGGAGCTCTTGATTCTAAGTCTGCCTCTGATTTATTAAATAAATTGAGTCATCTAAACCAAACAAGAAACGCAACCATCCTTATGGTAACCCATGACCCAGTCGCTGCAAGCTATTGTAATCGAGTTGTTTTTATTAAAGATGGGCAAATTTATACACAGCTTTATAAAGGAGACCAGGATAGACAGCGTTTTTTCCAAGATATTATCAAAACACAGGGAATTTTGGGTGGTGTGCAAAATGACCTTAAGTAATCTTGTTATTCGTAATCTCAAAAAAAATATAAAATACTATTATCTTTATATTTTTGCCTTAGTATTCAGTGTATCTCTTTATTTTTCCTTTGTAACCTTACAATATGACCCATCGATGAATGAGGTTGAGAATTCAGTCAAGGGTGGCGCTGCGATTAAATCGGCCTCTATTCTTTTAATAGCAATTGTTGCGATATTTCTACTATATGCCAATACGATTTTTATCAAGCGCCGCGGAAAAGAAATTGGACTTTTCCAATTAATTGGGATGACCAAAAGCAAAATTTTCCGTTTGTTAACACTGGAAAATTTCATTTTATATTTTTTATCTATTGTTATCGGTATTTTTATTGGCGTTTCTTTTTCTAAAATAACCATCATGATTCTATTCAAAGTTACCGGAGTCCAAGCCATTGCGAAACTTCACTTTTCGCCAGAAGCCCTCGCCCAAACAGTCATTGTCTTTTGCGCCATATATGTTCTCATTATGTTAATGAACTATATTTTCATTAAGCGTCAAACAATTCTTTCCTTATTCCGTGTTGCGTCTTCAACAGAAGCACGAGTTAAGAAAATGTCTGTATGGGAAATGATTCTCGGTATTATAGGAATCATTTTTATCATAAGCGGCTATTACATCTCGTCCCAGCTTTTTAATGGCGACTTTCAATCCATGAATGAATTGTTTTTCGCTATGATTTCTATTCTCGCTCTAGTCATAATTGGGACATATCTCTTTTATAAAGGATCTGTCAGCTTTTTGTTTAACCTTATTCGTAAAGGGAAAAATGGCTACATTAATATTAATCAAGTGCTTTCCCTGTCTAGTATTATGTTTCGGATGAAATCAAATGCTATTTTATTAACAATTATAACAACCGTTTCTGCACTCGCATTAGGCTTTCTTTGTTTAAGCTATATATCTTACTACTCTGCTGAAAAAACAGCCAAACAAAATGTTCCAGCCGATTTCGCCTTTGACAATGTCCAAGATGCAGAAGCTTTTACAAGTCGACTGGAAGAACAAAGAATTGCTTATAAGGAAGAAAAAATTCCTGTTATTCAAACCATCTTTGATATAAAGGGAGTCCTCGATAATATTCCAGATGGATTCACACAAGATACCAGCGAGATACAGATGCCTGTTATTAGTGAAGACTATGTAGAAGATGTTCATCTATCTAAAAAGGAAGTACTTTTTGATGGATATAGTTCTACCTTAGAAAAGTTTATCAAATTAAAATCTACGGGCTCAATTACCATGGAGTTAAACGGTCAGTCCATCCCATTAAATTATTTAGGAATGAAGGAAATAAACATTCTTCCTTATAATTTTTCTAATGGCGGACTAATGACCGTAATCGTCGACTCTTCTGTCTTTGATTTAGTACAAAAGAATATGGATAAAAGTCTTCAGTCTCCTTCTTCTCTTTATATTGGGATTAATATTAATAAGAATCAAGAAATTGTAGAAGCTGATAAAATTTATCAAAAACTAACTTTTGAAAGTCAGGAAACTTTATCACGTTATGAGACAAGCCAGTCTCAAAAAGAATTTATGGGATTAGCGATGTTTATTGTCGGTTTTCTTGGGCTCACTTTCCTTATCACATCAGGGTGTATTCTTTACTTTAAACAGATGGATGAAGGAGAAGAAGAAAAGTATAACTATACCATTCTTCGTAAGCTAGGCTATACACAGAATGATTTAATAAACGGCATTAAATCAAAACAACTATTTAACTTTGGGATTCCGTTACTTATTGGCCTGCTTCATAGTTATTTCGCTGTCAAATCTGGCTGGTTCTTCTTTGGATCGGAATTATGGGCACCAATGTTCATTGTAATGGGGCTATATGCATTGCTGTATTCCATCTTTGGAATTCTCTCCGTTATTTATTATAAGAAAATCATTAGCGAGGCATTGTAAAAGTGCATCATCGCTTATCCGTCAAATAAAAAAGGGAATCAGACAAACAATAGCCTGATTCCCTTTTTTTAGTTTGCTTCTTGGTTCCAGCCAAAAAGTTCATCATCTCGCTGTTCGGATTCTAAAATGGCATGATGAAAGGCTTTAAAATCAATAGGCTGATCTTTTTTCTCCGTAATCGCCTTAATATATTCACCAATCTTCACCTTATTCTCCGGTGAAACTTGCCCAAATGGAATTTCTGCCGATCTGCCATAGTAAACATCAGCTGTTTTAGTCGCTAACTTTACTTTCTTGCTATTAATTAAATAACGGGAATTAGGAATCGTATAAACAGTCTCCCAATCACTTTCTGTTTCCAACTGAATTTTTGAGAGATGTTCTCCTGCAACTGAAATGAGGATTACATCAGGCTGTAAGTATTCAATAAGATCATGCCATAATTTCACGCCTTCTGCTTGAAGGTCTTTCTTTGCTTCTTTGCTTAAACTATCCCAGGTAGGATTAGTTGCAAGCGGTGAGCAAATATCTGTATGCAATGCCGTATTTTCTTTGTTACCATAAAAGCTTGCATTCATTCCATTCAATAACGGTTCAAAAGAAGGCTCATACCATGCTTTATATGGGTCTTTTTCAAAATACTGGTCAAGTGCAGTAATGTACTGTTGATTGAATTGATAGTGATGGTCTCGTTTCATCGATTGAAACCTTTGGAAAGGGTCAGGGTCAGGGAAATCACGTCTAGACGGATTTAGACCTACAGTAATGATGCGGATAGGGGATTCAAAATATTTCTTACTATTACCAAAATACATAATTGGCATCGAGGGCTTTACAATATATGTCCTCTCTTTCTTACTTTCATACATTTCCCAATACTTTTTAATTAGTTCGGTTTGTACTGCCTGTTGAATAACAATAAAAATCATCCTTTCAATTTAGTAAAAAATAATAGCAAGTCCACTAAAAAGGGACTTCCTTCCTCTCTATTATATATTATCCTTAGGCTATTGGTAAAGAATACGTCATCTTTTATAAAAAATCTTTTTAAAGGATTCCGTAACAAAATATAACTATTAGAAAGGGAAGAAAAAACACTTTCTAATAGTTATATCCTTCTTCTCTTGAGATTTTAATTACTTACTGACTACCTTGGATAATCGCTTAAATACCTGCTCCTTTTTCTTGAAAATCCTTTCCATTACAATTGCTACTAAATTTTCTTTCGTAATTAAAACTTTGCTTCCATTTTTTTGACTACTTTCTAATGGATAGTATCTCTCCCATCGTTCCACCATTTCCTCTAAGCTACATCCACTTACTGGTTTCACTGGTGGTTGGAGCTGAATATCTGCTAGCTTCTGATCTAACGGAACAGTGGAGGGTGTTACTGTGTTTATATATATATGCTCTAATTGATTCTTATTAAGAAAATCAATAAAGTGGTCAAAATTCCTACCTTGTACTTTAACAGGAGACTGAAAATCGCTTTTCTCTATTATTTCTAATAAGCTAGTCTTACCCGTTATTTTATTTGCCATTAGATTGGTTAATTGATGGTATTCTGCTAATTCTCTCATTCGGGCATCCTTTGGAATAATTAAACTAGGTGTGCCCGCAATGGTAGCTGCAATATTTCCATGGAGACGGGCACCAAAGCTTAAATCAGCATCTTTTATAAACTCTAACCATGTTGGTACATTTAAAAAGAATCGAACTCTATTATTCATATATACAGGGTCTGACATTTTTATTGGATATTTTTTGCTTATTTCTGCAATGGAGGGTGCTCCTAAATACGTTAATTTCAATTCTTTTAACCATTGAGGAATAAAATAGTGATTCGGATATTCTGCCATACCTCTAGCGATGAAGTCTAATACTTTCTTTTGGGAACGACGGGAGGAGTTAACGCAGATTTTTGACTCCTTCGTTACGCGCGTATTCCGTATAGATAATTCTCTACCAAACGTATACATCGATGGACAGCCAATTACTACATGATCTATTCCTTCACGAAATCCTAAACGAGTTAAATATTTTGCCGTAATTTCTCCTCGAACTCCAATAATAGAAGATTTTTTTAATACGGCCTTAACAAAATTCTTTACATCTTTATCAAAGGGAAATCCTTCGTTTAACTTTGGTTCAAAGGGAGCCCTTAAGCCAACGCCAATGACGACAACGGGAATTTTCAATTTATTAATCAGCTTAGTATATCTTCGTAAAGATGGAATAAATTCATTTCGAAAGGCATCTGCTAAGGGGATGATATAGCAATCATAATTCTCGTTTATTTCATCTGCTCTATCTGGGCCATATGTATAATAATCTGGTGTAATAATTGTATCTTTAGTCATCAATGTCCGAAATACACTGTATTGATAGATTAGATTTCCGATATTCCCACCAAATGTATTGTCCATTATCATTTTTGCTGCATCAAAAGGTTCTAAAGGTGACATACCTGCTCTTATTAATATTTTTTTCATCATGCTTCTTCCCTATCATGTTTTTTCAACACTTTTTCTTGATTTAACCTTAGTCTTCATGAAATCAGCTTTTTTCATATTTTTGACAGGATGAATAGCTTTTAAACCTAATACTTATACATAATCCACTGCTGCTAGAATGATAAAAAAGCACCTTTATGGAGCTTGGTGCTTTTTTACATTTTTATATAAGCAAGCGATTCAGGGAAGATTAGCCTTATTCCTTGCCCCTTTTTTATAAGAGAAAAGTGCATGCTTCCTTTCATTCTCCATTAATTAAATACGTTTGCTGCTTTTAAGACTAGTTTGACAGATTTTCGATTTAATTGCCCTTCTAGCTTTTTAATTTTCTTTTTCAACTCCATGATTTGTGGAGCTTCTCCTGAATGGAAATTATGCCATCTTGCAACTGCTTCTTCTATACTGCATACACTTATTGGCACTTCTATTGGCTTTAATTGTACATCCGTCAATCTTTCTTCTAATGGTATTCGTTCAGGATGATTTGTGTCTTTATAAATATGATCTATTTTATTTTTATTTAAGAAATCAATATAATGATCGAAATTTTCACCTTGTCGCTTTGCAGGCTGTTGGAAGTCTACCTGCTCAATCAAATCCGATAATCTTGTTTTCTCATTAATTTCCTTTGCCATTACATATGTAAGTTGATGGTATTCTGCCAATTCTCTCATCCGAGCATCTTTTGGAATAATAATACTCGGTGTTCCAGAGATTGTTGCTGTTATGTTTCCATGTAATCTTGCTCCGAAGCTCAAATCTGCTTGGCTTATAAAATCAAACCAAGTTGGAGCATTCAGAGGGAAACGAACTCTATTATTCTTATAGGCTTGATCAGAAATTTTCACCGGATAGTTTGTGCTGTCTTTTGCTATTGCAGGCGCACCTAAATACACTAATTTTAATTCTTTAAGCCACTGTGGAATAAAATAATAATTCGGAAACTCTTCCATCCCTCTTGTAATGAAATCAAGGACATTTTTTGGAGAGATTCGAGAGGAATTCACACAGACCATTGACTCTTTCGTTATAGTTGTTTCTCGAATGTTCAATTCTCGACCAAAGGTATACATGGAAGGACAGCCAATAACTGTATGGTCTACTCCTTCTTTAAACCCTAATCCAGTTAAATATTTTGATGTAATTTCACCACGTAACCCAATGATTGTTGACTTTTCTAAAACAGCCTTAATGAATGCTCTTACATCCTCATCGAATGGAAAACCTTCATTTAATTTTGGCTCAAAAGGAGCACGCAGTCCTACTCCAATGACATAGACTGGAATCTTTAATCTTTTGATTAACTCTGTGTATTTTCGTAAAGTCGGTACAAATTCCTTTCGAAATGCATCTGCCAAGGGAATGACATAACAATCATACTCTTCATTGATTTCATCTGCTCTTGATGGATCATAATCATAGTAATCTGGCGTAATGTTTGTATCCTCCGTCATTAATGTACGGTAAACACTATATTGGTAAATTAGGTTTCCAACATTTCCTCCAATCGAATTGTTGTTTAGTATGTATGATGCATCAAAAATATCAAGTGGTGACATCCCTGATCTAATCAATATATTCTTCATTTTCCTAACCCTTTCTGTAACCACAAATTAAAAAATATGGAATTTTATTATGAGCCTATCATAAAAATTCTATATTTCTGATTCAACTGAAAGCCCTGTTTTACTCCAAAAATTTGTATTGCCACATCTTACAATGACTACTAACCTATTCAAGTTAAATATATAATATCATCATTGGCACTTTTTTAAATTCTATACAGCAGTAACATTAATAAATGATTAATAATAAAGAATCATTATCAAAATACTAGGTTCTTTTGTTAAAAATCAAAAGAAATAATACTAACCGATTATTTCTTACCCTTTCCTATGCCTAACAAAACTTTACAATATAGTCCAAACAAAAAAGAATCTGATTAGAAAAGAAACATTTTTTCACTTAAGGTTAAAGTAGTTGCTCTTCCCTGCAGTTGAAATATATCTTTTCTTCATTAGATTCTTTAGTCAAAACGGATCTTTATATTAAATCAGCGAACTCTCTTGCAATTCTTTCTATAGCTTCTTTTATAATCGGTCTTGGGGAAGGAATACAAATTCGTTGATGATTAATTCCTTCTTCTCCAAACATACTGCCATCTTCTAGTAAAACATTGGCTCTATGATAAATACGCTCATGTACTTCTTCTGGTGTTATTCCATATCCGCTGAAGTCCATCCACATGATATAGGTTCCTTCTGGTATTGTCACTTTCACTTTTGGCATATGTTCATCGATGTAGGCTTTTACCCATTCCATGGTTCCGTCAATATATTCCTTCAATTCCTCCAGCCATTCTTCTCCTTCCTTATAAACCGCAATAAGCGCAGAAATTGTAAAAGGAGATGCCAATTGGTGACCCATTTCCTTATTAAACGCATTGCGCAGCTTCACATTTGGAATGATTAAATTAGTGCAGTGAAGTCCTGCCACATTAAAAGTTTTATTAATTGCCGTACATGTAATCAAATGATCCTGATTATCTGCAACCATCGCAATTGGAGTAAATTTCTGTGTACGTCTAATTAAATCACCATGAATTTCATCTGCAATAATTAACACATTATGTTTTACACAAATCTCATTTAAACGACTTAGTTCTTCTACTGTAAAAATGCGACCAGTTGGATTATGGGGGTTACAAAGAATAAACAGCTTCGTTGATTCTTCCTTTGCTTTCTCTTCAAAATCAGCAAAATCGATGGTATAATACCCTTCTTCGTCTTGAAGTAACGCATTATTCCGAACCACTCTGCCATTTCCTTCAATTGCCGAAGTAAACGGCGGATAAACTGGGCGTTGAATAATTACACCATCGCCAGCTTCTGTAAAAGCACGCACTGCCATATTAATTGCATGAACTGTTCCTGGACTATAGACAATAGATTCTCTATCTATCTCCCAATTATGTCTTTTTTTAAACCAATGCTGAATTGCTTCATAGTACTCATCAGGAAAAATAGAATAGCCATATATGCGATTATCAACCGTTTTATGTAATGCATCTACTAATGCTTGTGGTACAGGCAAATCCATATCTGCTGTAAATAAGGGGATTGTCTCTTCATCATATCGCTCTGTAAGTCCCATCTCCTTAATAATTTTTCCACCGTCCCATTTAATCGAATAAGTATTTCGTCGATTTACCACTTCATCAAAGTTATTAATCACTACATCCACCATCCTTTTGCTATTTTGAAGTCATTATAACATGGAGCGTTAGAAAAAAACTCGACTGGAATCTTTAACATCTACAGTTTTCCCTTTTCAGTCAAACTTACTTCCTTTATCTAAATAAACCCCCACTATTTTTGCGGAGGTTTACATCTGCTTTTATTATCCTTTAGAAACTGTACCAAGTAATGTATCTTGTGTAGCTGCTGGAAAGACGATGATTGCCTTTGTTCCTTTGTCTAATTCGCTTTGGAAGCTCAAACTGCCATTATGACTTTCAATGATTTTGAAACAGGTCATTAAACCAAGACCAGTCCCTTTTTCCTTCGTTGTAAAAAATGGTTCACCTAATGTTTCTAATCTCTCGTCCGGAATACCTACTCCCTGATCCATAATTTCTATCGAAATATTACCATCCTGGAGAGACGTACCCTTAATAGAAATATATCCACCCTGTGGCATAGCTTCTATAGCATTTTGCAGCAAGTTAATAAACACTTGTTTTAGGCGCTTTTCCTCACATAAAATCATTGGAATATCCCATTCATATACTTCTTTAATTTGAATATTATGTAAGCTTAATTGAGTATGTATTAATGTAATAACGTCTTTAATAATATTACGAATATCTTTAACTAAAAAAACATCCGCCGTAGGTTTAGCGAGAAAAAGCAACTCGCCAACAATCCCATTAATTCTTTCGATTTCTGACAATACAATTTCAAAGTATCTATTTTTAAGATTTTCTGCCTTCGCTAGCTGAATAAATCCTTTAATCGAGGTCAATGGATTTCTAATTTCATGAGCAATTCCTGCAGACATCTCTCCTAAAATCGCTAATTTTTCTGACTTTTGGAGCAAATGCATCGTTTTCTCTTTGCTAGCTGTAATATCTTTTCCTATCGATAATATCACATCTTCCCCATTTAACATTATCGCTAAACAGGACGCCTCATAGAAAAAATCATTTCCATCCACATGTTTCATTTTGTATTCAATAGGAGAGAGCGGTTTCTTTTTCTCTAAGGCAATATTCAGACGCATTTTCCACCGTTCCATATAATCTGCTGTGACAAACTCTCCAAATGATCGATTAATTAACTCTTGGCCGCTAGATGCTCCCATCATTTTAACAGCAGCATGATTGACATAGACTAACTTGTTTTCTCTTAAGGATTGAATAAATATGGATTCTGGTAAGGAATCCATTAGGAGTCGATAGCTTTCTTCACTATCCTTTGCCTTCTTCTCATAGTATTTGGACAGATCATACCTCCAGCCAACAATCCATGCTAAGATCGTAAACAGGAAAAAATCAATATTGAAAAAAGGTTCATGCTTTATAACAAATTGATAAGTAGTAAATAATATAGAGATCGTTACTAACGTAATTTGTCCCCATGTTTTTATTTGCCTATTACGATTCCAAAGCAGCATAGACATTGCCCCTTCAAAGTATAATTTCTATATACGTTCGTCTTAATGAACATCTTTTATCCTATCTTACCATTTTTTAACTAGAAGCGCATTTGCTAATAATAGAATAATTGATTGCTTGTTTTATTATTTTCTATCGTCCAGTATAATCTAATGAAAGGAAACATTAAAGGGGAGGGACACAATGGGAGACTTTTTTAAAATTACCGCAGAGATTGTTAATATTCTTCATGATATTATTATGGATGCTGCTGCCATTCTGGGTTGGCAAGCCTCAGACAAAGATTTACATTTATGGATTATCGGCCTTATTGGGATTATTTCATTCTTTATTGTTCAATTTATTTTTAAACGGTTAGCTGCTTGGAGCATCAAGAGCATTTCTTTTATATATACGTTTACACTCATCCTTGTATTGGTATTTGCAATTGAAATCCAGCAAGGAATTACGGGGCGGGGAAATATGGAGTTTGCAGATGCAGTGGCCGGAATTAATGGATTCCTCCTATTTTTCGGAATATATTTAGTTATTACCTTATTGTTTAAAGGAATTAAAAAAATCCTTCGCAAAAAAAACAATCATGTGGATACGAATAATCATTCAAACGAAAATACCAATCTTCCATCTCGCCAATCACGTTATCATAAATAATAGTCTTCATAACTCGTTGGTTACATTTTTGAAGATAAAGGAAGGATACCTATGAATCGCTTGATTGCTTTTAGTAAGAAACATTCTAAAATTAATTATTCTGTTTTACTTGCTATTATTTTTGGCGGGTTCCTCATTTTCGGATTATCAGAGAACGTTAAAGGACCCGCTATCCCTATCATTCAAGCAGATTTTCTTTTAAGTGAGTCACAAATAGGATTTTTGCTTGCTATCAATTCACTTGGCTATTTAATTGCTTGTACCTTTACTGCCGCTTTAGCCAATAAAATTGGCATCAAATGGACTGGTATTGTTGCTTTCGCAGCAATGGCTCTTTCAGGTATTTGTCTTTATTTTTCCGAAAAATATTTCACCCTTTCTTCCTCTTATTTCCTTTTATATATTGGAAATGGGATGCTTGAAATCGGACTGGGGATAATGGCAGCGCGAATTTTCACAAAAAATACTGGATTTATGATGAATCTCGCTCATTTTTTCTATGGATTAAGCTCAATGTTTGCGCCGATTATCGCCTCTTGGATGATGAAATGGACAATAGCTGGCGAGGAACTAAGCTGGCGAGGAATGTACTTCATTGTGCTGCTTTTAGCCCTTCTCCCTATCATCCCTTCTATCTTCGGCAAATTTCCTGAAGAGGAAACTAGTGATGATGAATCAGTGTCATATCGATTTTTACTTCGCGATCCAGCTGCATGGCTTATCGTCATGATACTTTCCTTTGGGGTGGTATCTGAATTGGCTGTCGGAGGCTGGTTAGTAAACTTTTTAATTAAAGCGTATTCATGGAATGTGGAAACAGCTTCAGGTATGTTATCTATGTTTTTTCTATTTTTTATGCTTTCAAGGTTATTCCTTGGCCCACTAACAGATAAAATCGGCTATACACTATCCATCATGATCTTCGCTGCCTTTTCCGGCATTTGCAGTTTTGCTGGCATTATCATTGGCGAAAAAGGTGCGATTCTTTTTGCTATCGCTGGAATAGGAATTGCCCCCATTTACCCAACTGTAATGGCATTACTTGCCAAAAGGTATCCGAAGGGAACGGGTACAGCCATTACCTTTACTGTTACTCTAATGGGAATTGCAAGTGTGTTGGGAAACCTGCTAATTGGAGTCATAATTGATGGGATAAATCGTTTGTTTTATACAAGTAATGGTGTTATTGGACAGCAGGCAGGCTATGGGTTTATCGCATTTTTATCATTATTATGCTCCATTTGCTGCATCATTTTATATTATTATTTACGTAAAAAGCAGGAAATTATTTAATCCTTAGATAAATAGATTTTATCGATATTGTTGTCAAGATAAGCAGTAAAAAAAGGATGCAGCATCCAATATAAAAGAGTGCATTTGGATAATGCTTCCATTGGTAGAAGTAATAAATAGATATTCCTATTAACACTATAAGAAATAATTCAAAAAGAAATGCAGTAATCATAAAAACAAAATAAGGATAAATAATTCCTTTATGATTGACATTAGTCAAAGTTATGCCGTCCCAAAAACGATCAGCTAGTCTAGCAAAACGCATATAATCCTCTCCTTCAAAAAAGATATATATTAATCTATGAATATCGTTTGAAAGTCATGCCATACTTTTTGACGAGAAGGATTTGAAGAGTGGCTGGTACAAAACAAAATATATAATAGATAAAATAACAATTTCTAATTTAGTGGTGAAACCAATTCGTTCCATTACACTACAGACACACGATACCTCGAGGAACAACCTAAGCCTCCCCGGCTAAAGTCAACTGCACCTCCAATTGTAGATAGTGTCTAACACTTGGGATGAGGCTTGGCGCTCGCCCCATGGAAAGCAAAGTCTATTTAGGCTGCGGCTGATCACCATAGACCTTTTTTCTTAAAATTAATTAAACCCCGAACAATTATACGAATATTTTTAGTGTGTACGTATAATTATTCGGGGTTATATTTGATTAAATGTTTATTTAGCCAAACCGATAATCAAAAAGACTGTTGAAACCTATTATCCCTGCTCTTTTCGATAGATATCTCTGCTTTTATAACCAGATTGAAGAATCATCCTCATTTCTGCTTTTCTTTTTTCTCTCGTTGCTACTTGTTTTGCACTATAGACATATCTTGCCCATTCCTTTTGATAACCTGGTGTGAGGGATTGGTAAAAGGCTAATAACTCGGGAGTATTTATTAAATCATCTTCGATAGCTTGAATCTTTTCTATATAATCATCGACACGTTGACTCGCTTTGGAGGAAGCGGCCTTTAATGTCCTTTTTTCCTCTTCTTTTAAACCTATCACAGTGAATACTTCATCCAATCCAACCATACGCGCAAATTTTATTGTACTCGTTCCCACATATCCATCTGAATCCGTATCTAGCCCCTTAAACAATTCATCCCGATGAATATAAGTGGGGTAGACTTTATTTCCTTTCTTTGGATATGCTAAAAAGATGTATCCCTTCTTGTTCAGCGAATCTGTTCGTATAATCTTATCAACCGTTTCTCGCATTGCAACCATGTCTAGCACAAAGGCGAATATAGCATCATATTTATCTTGAAGCTCTGTATCATATGCTTCCAATTCTCCAAAGTAATTCAATTCATTTGGTTGATTTAGAATCGCCATTTTTTTGTATTTTTTTAAATTTAATTTATCGACAATTGTTTTTACCATAGGATTCTCCTTCTTATTCATTTAAGTATTTTATTTAAATAGTTTAACAATATACTACTTATCTGTCTTACTCTTTCAAAAATAATAAATACCGATGGAGTTTATTTATTTCTAGCAGGTATATTTTTTTCCAGAAAAAAGATAATAAACAGGATATTAGGCAAAATTAGTTCGATGGCAAGAATCATTCTAATTGGAAACAAGGAAAAGGGAAATTATATGAATGATAGATAATAAATCTTTTCTCTAAGCGGCTTTCTTGCTAATACCTGCAGAAAATCTTAAAATAGACAAAGTATTATTTACTGAACAATGATTGGAAGGAGTTGCTTTTAATGGCACAATCTTTAAAAGGAAAAGTAGCTTTCATTACGGGAGCTGGAAGAGGGATAGGAAAAGCAGTAGCAGTTGCACTAGCAAATGAAGGTGTAAATATTGGTTTACTTGCTCGTACAGAAGGCGCATTACAAGAAGTAGCCAAAGAAGTGGAAGCACTTGGCGTAAAAGCTGCTTATGCAACAGTTGATGTATCCTCTTTAGAAGAAGTAGAACAAGCAATTTCTACTTTAACAAACGAACTAGGGAAAGCAGATATTTTAATCAATAATGCTGGAATTGGTAAATTCCAATCTCTTTTAGATATGGACCCAGAAGAATGGAAACAAATCATCGACGTAAATTTAATGGGACCATATTATGTAACAAAGGCAGTTTTACCACAATTAATCGAAAAAAATGGCGGAGATATTATCAATATTTCTTCTACAAATGGCTTAAATGGCGCTGCTACTTCCAGTGCATACAGTGCTTCTAAATTCGGTTTAATCGGAATGACAGAATCATTAGCACAAGAAGTACGCAGAAATAATATTCGTGTTACTTCCTTAACACCAAGTACAGTTGCAACAGAGCTTGCTGTTAAAACAGATTTAATCAAAGGTGATGCAGAGAAATACATGCAGCCAGAGGATATCGCAGAACTGATTGTTTCTCAATTAAAGCTGCATCCAAGAATCTATGTAAAAACAGCTACAGTACTAGGAACAAACCCGTTCTAATACCAATAGATATAACTGGAAAAGGGAATAGTGCTGCTATATTTAATAGCAGCATTATTCCCTTTCTTTCCTTATCGGTTATTCATATCATTTGGGTGTGGACCTTTTCTTCTATTGCGGTTTAGCTCATTAATTTGTTTCATTTCTTCCTCTGTTAATTCAAAATCAAACACATGGAAATTTTCTTCAATGCGAGATGGTGTCACTGATTTCGGAATAACAATCGTATTATTTTGCAAATGCCAACGCAGTACTACTTGTGCTGGTGACTTTTCTTTTGTTTCTGCAATTTGTGTGATGACTTCATCCTGAAGAACTTCTCCCCCTTGATCAAGCGGGCTCCACGCTTCTACAAAAATATCATGCTTTGCGCAAAATTCCTTTAACTCATTTTGCGCTAAATATGGATGACATTCTACCTGATTCAAAACAGGTTTAACCTCACATTCATTTAAAATGCGCTCTAAATGTTCAATTTCAAAGTTACAAACACCAATAGCCTTGACTCTGCCATCTTTATATAATTTTTCTAGTGCTCTATATGTATCCACATACTCATCAAATTGTGGGGTTGGCCAATGAATCAAATAAAGATCGACGTAATCAAGCCCTAATCTTTCTAAACTTTCATCGAATGCTCTTAGTGTATTCTCATAGCCCTGATCACTGTTCCACACTTTTGTTGTAATAAACAACTCTTCGCGTGGAATAGAAGATTCTTTAATTGCTTTTCCTACACCTGCTTCGTTTTGATATACCATCGCTGTATCAATGGAAGTATAGCCTACTTTAAAAGCAGTGCTGACAGCAACAGCCGCTTCTTCATCTGGAACCTGCCATACGCCAAACCCCAGTTGAGGCATTTTTAAGCCATTATTTAATGTAACAACATTCATCTTTCCACACTCCTTTTTCGAATTCTCTTTTAGTTTAGCGCGAATAGAAATAAATTACAAAAAGTACGATTTCCTTATCCTTTAAAGATTCACAAATTCTCCACATACTTATGAACTTATTTTGAACATTATTATTTTGATAGCTAGTAGTTGAGCATGTTCTTTATGATAGACATTGTGAAATAATGAACAATATATATAGAGAGAGGGGAAAATTTTTATGAAAAGATCTTCTAGTATAGCATTTGTTCTTCTAGCTATATTTATGCTGATAATAGCAGGTTGTAGTAACAATACGAATACAGAAGAAAAAGCAAAGTTTAAAGCGGGAACATACGAAGGCATTTCCACTGGTCATGGAGGAGAAATTAAAGCTACAGTAACAGTTTCAAAAGATAAGATTGAGAAAATTGAAATCAGTGCAGACGGAGAAACAGGCAGTATTAGTGATGGGGCAACTACTCAATTAACCAATGATATTATCTCCTCACAAAGTTTAGCAGTGGATGTTGTATCAGGCGCAAGTGAATCTAGTAACGGAATTATTGAAGCTGTTACAAAGGCGTTAGAAAAGTCGGGAGCCGATATGAAAGCCTTAAAAGATGCTGCAAATAAAGTCATTGTAGAAGAGCAAAAGCAGGAAGACTTAGATGTTGATGTCGCTATAGTAGGTGCAGGTGGTGCAGGACTTGCAGCAGCCGTGAAGGCTAGCGAAGCTGGTAAGTCTGTTGTCATTTTAGAGCAAATGCCTATCATTGGTGGAAACACAAATAAAGCAACAGGTGGAATGAATGTGGCAGGCACCAAATACCAAGAAGCGGATGGAATTAAAGACGACAAACAAACATGGTTTGACGATACGATGAAAGGCGGCAAAAACTTAAATGATCCAAAACTACTACAAACACTAGTAGATAATGCTCCTGATGCACTGAAATGGCTAAATGATATGGGAGCAGGTTTAACAAAGGTAACATTATCTGGTGGACAAACAAACCCAAGAATTCATCAGCCAGCAGATGGATCACCAGTTGGTCCTGTTATTGTAGAGGTTCTATCCAATAAATTGAAAGAATTAAATACTCCCATTTTATTAAATACTACAGCTGATAATTTAATAAAAAAAGATGGAGCAATTGTAGGAGTAAAAGCTACCGATAAAAATAGGAATTCATTCACGGTTAATGCAAAATCTGTTATTTTAGCAACAGGTGGTTTTGGGGCAAATGCTGAAATGGTTATTAAATACAATAAAGATCTGAAAGGTTTCTCAACAACAAATCATGCAGGAGCAACAGGATCAGGAATTGTTATGGCAGAAAAGGCTGGGGCTGACCTCGTAGATATGGATCAGATACAAATACACCCAACAACCGATCCAGAAACAGGCTATTTATTTACAGAAGGATTACGCGGGGACGGAGCCATTTTAGTAAATAAAGAAGGAAAAAGATTTACCAATGAATTATTGACACGTGATGTTGTTTCGAAAAATATTTTGGCACAGGCAGATAAAGTTGCATATCTCGTCGTAAACCAAGAAATGGCTGATGAAAACGCCTCATTAGCAGGATATATTAAAGATGGCTATGCTACAAAAGGAGAAACAATAGAAGCTTTGGGAAAGACAGCAGGAATAGATAGCAGTACCTTTGCTTCTACTTTAAAAAATTATACAAAATACGTTAAAAATAAAAAAGACGAAGAATTTGACAGAGTCCATCTAACTCAAACGTTAGAACAAGGTCCATACTATATAATTCCCGTAACTCCAGGTATTCATCATACTATGGGTGGATTAAAAATTGATACAAAAACTCATGTTTTAGATAAACAAGGAAATATCATTAAAGGACTGTATGCTGCAGGTGAAGTTACTGGTGGTGTTCATGGTGGAAATAGAATTGGTGGAAATGCTGTTGCTGACATTATCGTATTTGGCCGTATAGCTGGTGAAACCTCTGCAATCGAAATAAAATAACAAAAAAGTGCCTTCTTTCTTTTTAGAATCAAGGCACTTTTTTCTCTCTCAATCAGTAAAATTTCGCAATTTTTTCTATCGGCATTCTGCTAGTATTAAAAGCTGGTGCAGCTGCTTTTCCTATTGCAATAAGGGTAATCGGAAATTGGTTTTCTGGTAACTCAAAACGTTTCGCAAATGCATCTTTATCAAAACCGCCCATTATAACGGTATCATACCCTCGTTCTTTTGCTAGCAGTAAAATCTGCATGGAAATTAAGCCTGCATCATAGCTAGCAATTTGTGCTAATGTTTGTTTTGGTTGATTGGGATATAAACTTAGCGTATTATTAACCGTTCTATCTGCAATAGATTGATCCATATAGCCAAGGGAAACATTTTTTTCATAGATTTCTTCCACATTTCTATAAGCTTCTGTATCTCCTAACACAGCAATAATCGCTGAGGAATCTTCTATTTGCGCTTGGTTATTGCCAATTTCTCTTAACTCTTTTTTTAGTTCTTGATCTTGAATCACAATAAATCTCCAAGACTGCAAATTACTAGAAGATGGTGCACTTGTTGCTAATGTTAAAATTTCTTCCAGTTCCTTTTTTTCTATTTTATGAGCTGAATCATACACTCTTACCGATTTACGGCTTTTCATTATTTCTTCTAAATGAGACATATTCTTCCTCCAACTAATTAGTTAATTGTTTTCTAGAACCAACTTACCATTAGTAAGTAAAGATTGTCAAAGATGATGATTTTATTCTTTTTCAATGGGATATAGGCTATTAATAAATGTTTTATTAACAAAATAATTTACTAACGCATACAGATAAAATTAGACGCTATACTGGTCCACAAAAACACCCATTTATCCTTAGTATCCGAAATTTTTTTAAAAAATTTAATTATTTAGTTAATTGGCTTCGATATTAGTAATAACAAGGGATACATATCATCCCAAAAATTCCCTTTTGTGTTTTTTGACAGTGATAATGGCCAATTTTATTTGACAGGACCAACATTTTTCGAGATAATCGAAACCATAAAATTTTGGGGAGGGGTTGCGTGAATATTATTGAAAAGTTAATCGCAAGTGGAAATACAGTACTGTGGGGGTATGTTTTGATAGTCGTCTTGCTCGGCCTCGGAATATATTTCACCATAGGATCTAAATTTGCACAAATCAGGCATGTAAAGGAAATGTTCCGCTTACTAAAGGTAAAAGAGAAGCCACCTGAACACACAGAGAAAAAACAAATTTCTTCTCTACAAGCATTTTTCGTAGGGGCAGGTACTCGAATTGGTACAGGCAATCTTGCAGGAGTAGCCATTGCCTTAGCAATTGGAGGACCTGGAGCAGTATTTTGGATGTGGATGGTAGCTATTCTCGGCAGCGCTAGCTCTTTTGTAGAGAATACGCTAGCGCAAATTTATAAGGCAAAAGACAACGGACGGTTCAAAGGTGGTCCTGCCTACTATATGAAAAAACAACTGAACAAAAAGTGGATGAGTGCACTTTTTGCTGTCATGATGATTCTTTCATATGGTACTACCTTCAATGCCGTACAGAGTAATACCATTGCAGTTGCATTAGAAAACTCATTTGGCATCAGTCCTGTCATTGCCGGAATTGCTTTAGTCATTCTCACAAGTTTAGTTGTATTTGGCGGTATTAAACGTATTGCTGATATTTCATCTCTTATCGTTCCCTTTATGGCCTTAGGCTATATTCTCCTTGCAGTCTTTGTAGTAATCACCAATATTACAGAGATTCCTCATGTTTTAGTATTAATTTTTAAAAGTGCATTCGGTATTGAACAGGTAGTGGGTGGCGGAATTGCTGCTGCTATTATGAATGGCGTGAAAAGAGGTCTATTCTCTAACGGAGCTGGAATTGGTGGAGATCCAATCGCTGCTGCAACAGCATCTGTATCCCACCCAGCAAAACAAGGGTTTATCCAGGCCCTCGGAGTGTTTTTTGACACTTTACTCGTTTGTTCTGCAACAGCGTTTATTATTCTTACCTCAGATGCGTATGGGTCAGGTTTAACAGGCATTGAATTATCACAAGCAGCAATGGCAGAGCATTTTGGTGCTTGGGGTGGAGTATTTCTCGGCATTGCCATATTTCTATTCGCCTTTACTTCCATCATTGGCTGCTACTACTACGGGGAAGCTAACCTGTCGTTTATTAGTAAAAGCAAGGGGTTCTTAATCTTCTATCGCGTAATAGCTCTAGGAATGGTGATGTTTGGTGCTGTAGCTAGTTTGCAAATTGTTTGGGATTTAGCTGACTTCACGATGGCAATCATGGCTCTTATTAATCTTGTTGCCATAGCAATTCTTGGGCCAATTGCCTTTAAAGCACTTGATCATTATATGAAACAACGAAAACTAGGAAAAGAACCTGTATTCTTTCGAGATGATATTAAGGGGCTTAGAGGAGTAGAAGCATGGCCTTTGCGAAAGAAAAAATCGATAAAACAAGTCATTTAAATATTAAAGATAAATAGACTAGGCTGTCAAAATTGGCAGCCTAGTTTTGATTCTCGGTTTTAAAGATTTATAGTTTAAATTCATTGCAAAAAGAAAGTTACTATCATAAGAATATATCTTTTCTCTTCCACATATTTTGTATTAATAACCCATATGTAAGGAGAGTAAGAGATGCCATCAAATAATAAATGGGAAGAAATACAGAAACTCTTGAATCAATGCCATTCTGATTTAAAGGAGATCCAAAAAGATCTAACAAAATTAGAGAATGCCTTAAAAATAAGGAAGAATGCTCTACATTAACACCATTTAGGTATCCTCACATGATAGATTAATAGAAAAGTAAAAAGCAGATCCTTAATTGTCGAGGCTAACAAGTGGGGTCTGCTTAAATCATTTAGATTTCCACTAAAAACGTTTTAACTTCATAAGGCTTTATGGCAAATGTTATTATTTCATTTTCTTGTTTCTCTCCATTTTTTTCTTCCAGAAGATTACATTCCTGCCATCCTTTTATAGGAGCATCTGAGGTTAATTCTACTGTTCCTCTTTTCCCCATAAATTCATGTAAACGAACAATGACTTTATCCTCATCCTCTGCCTTTTTCACTGCATCGATCAAGCAATGATCAGATGCTATTTGGAATAAAGAAAAATCTTGTGATTGTAGCTTTCCTGCCAAACTTTTTAATGGCTGATTTAAATCCCATGCCTCTTGGACTGTTCTCCCTTCTCTCCAATCACCCTGATGCGGCAGAAGAGAATAAGTAAATGTATGTGCTCCTTGATCTTGTAAATAATCTGGGTAAGTACCAGCCTTAATAAGGGACAGACGCATCACGGAATCTTTGATGTCATAGCCATATTTACAATCATTTAAAAGACTTATTCCATAACCTTGCTCCGATAAATCTGCCCATTGGTGTCCAACCGTTTCAAACTTCGCATAATCCCAGCTTGTATTCCAATGAGTTGGTCGTTGTACATTTCCAAACTGAATATCATAGGTTGCTTGCGTTGAACGAATTTCAACAGGAAATGCCACTTTTAATAGCTGATGCTGTTCATGCCAATCAACAGATGTCTTAAAGTCTATTCTAGGATTTTCAGCATAGAGAATTACCTCCTGTTCTATCTTCGAATGGTGATATGTCCACACAAATTTTATTACTGCTCGTAAGGAGTTGTTTTCAATTATTTCTATCTTCTCTAATGTAGAAATCTCTTTATGTTTTTCTTGATAAAAAATATCAATGTCCCAAGCTTCCCATCTTAATGGCTTATCTTCAAATACTTGCAGGACATTTCCTACCTGACTTTCTTTTAACACATTTCTTTGTGCCTTTTTATCAAATATACGAGTTAATTGTCCCTTTTCATTCCAAAGAATTTGATAAAAAGGTGTCTCTATTCCATTATTATTTATCACAAAAGCAGACTGCTTATTTGCACCTTGATTTTCAGACGATTTAAATAAAAGATTAGCTAATCCATGTGATGGAACGTCTTCCACTAATATAAGCCACTTTCCATTTACTTTTTCAACTTGCAGTACTTTTCCATTTTCTGATGACCATTCTCCCTCTTCTAGTCCAGGTTTAACTGGCACCTCCACCAATCCAGAACGTATCCATGACGAGTCATTTATCACGGTAAACTGATCAGAGACATCTGAATCGATTATTCTCGTTAATACTTGCTTTTGTGCTTTATAAGCCAGTCCTTCTGCTTCTTCATATTCTAATAGACTATCTTCATATACTTCACGAATCGAAGAACCTGGAATGATATCATGGAACTGATTGCGTAATAAAATCGTCCAGCCTTTATGCAGCTCTTCCTGCGGATAAATGGTCCAATCAGAGGATAATACACCAGCTAGAACACTAAGCAGTTCTGTCTCCCGGTATAATAATTCTTGTTTGCGATTGCTTCTTTTATTATAAGCTTGGCTGGTATAGGTTCCTCGATGAAATTCTAAATAGAGCTCTCCATCCCATGTATGAACATATTCATCTGTGGTCTTCACTTTTTCATGAAGGGCATCAAAATAATCGCCTGCTTTAGTTGATTTAACAGCAGGCAGACCAGGAATTCGGTCAAACCGTCTTCTCATTTCCAGCATATCCCGATTTACTCCCCCTCCGCCATCTCCATAGCCATAAGACAATAGTAAATCCTGCGTAATATTTTTATCCTTATAATTATCCCAAGCTCCCTGCACCACATCTGCCTGCATTTCTCCATTATAGTCATAAGCCCAGCCTCTGCTGTTCGGATATGGTGTGGTCACAAAGTGGGTCAAAATTTCTGTTCCATCAATGCCTCGCCATTGAAAGGTATCATGCGGCATTCGATTGTACTGATTCCAGCTAATCTTCGTCGTCATAAAAGTTTCTATTCCTGCTTGTTTAAGAATTTGCGGCAATGCCCAGCTATAGCCAAAGACATCTGGCAGCCATAGATACTTACTCGTTACCCCAAATTCCTCTTTCAAAAATCTCGTTCCATGCAGTAATTGCCGAACCAAAGATTCACCTGAAGGCAAATTACAATCAGGCTCCAGCCACATTCCGCCTTCTGGTTCCCATCTTCCTTCCGCTACTCTATCTTTCAGCTGGGCATAAATTTCCGGATAATCCTCTTTTAAATAGGCGTATAGCTGAGGCTGTGACTGCATAAATAAGTATTCTGGATATCTTTCCATTAAACGCAATACGGTGGAAAAGGAACGTGCCGCTTTTTCTCGAGTATGCTTTAAGCGCCATAACCAAGCAACATCAATATGGGTGTGGCCAATTGCATGAATCGTTACAGCTGCATGCTTGTCCATCTTTTCTAATGCTGCATTTAAATAGTTATTTGCCTTGTTAATAGATTGATAAAATAAATCCGATCCTGGTTCTGTCCAGTCTATTTCATAAAATGATCGATTTAATGCTGTTAGGATGGTCTGATACTCTGGTCTGTTTTCATCTAAAATATGTATGGTTTGGATCATTGCTTTGGCTGTATAGTATAAATCATCTGTTGCTTCGTCTAGCCAGGCAATCTCTGCCTTCTTTATCTTATGCTCCTGAATACGCGGCTTACCGCCACCCTCTAAGCCAGACCACAAACGAAAAATCAAGCTGACATTTGTGCCGCAATGTTCCTCTTTGAGAAAAACTTCCCGATGATTCGCATCTACACCTTGATAGATTTTCTTATTTACATACAAAAGAGACTCAAAGCCTGAATTCGTTCCACCATCTGTTATGCCAAAATCAAAATAGCCCAATACCTGTTTCCCTTTCCAGCTCATAGGGATTGCTACCTCTGTCTTTAACCAAGCATAATGATCCCTTCCTGCCCAATGATCTCCGACATGAATAGTAGCCCATTCCCCATTTTCTGGTGGTCTCGCACCAATCTCTCCTTCTTCATCTAATTGCATCGAAAAGGAGTCCAAGGAAATTGATTCTCGATAGCGATAATTTTCTAGTTCCTTGATTCGTGCATCCAATTTCTTTTCTGTCCAGAACATAAAAGCCCTCCATATTAAGATAATTTTCAAAATTTCGATTATCTTTATTATCTAACAATAAGAGCTTTAGTCAATGCAAAAAAATAGTTTGGGGCGGAGATGGGGTTATCAAGCTGTTTGAATTCGCCACACTCCCTGTCCTAAATCATTTACATACGTGCTTTTATACAACAAACAAAAACCCTCCTTAGAAAGGAAGGGGTTTGTTTGTTGTTATTCTATTTCTTTTATTCCTCACACCGTTATCTTCCTGCTGCTCTTCTAATCGGTTCAACCTCTATCTCTCTAACCTCTGGTCGGCCAATGGAGAAATAATTAATACCTGCCTTACTTGCTTCCTCAAGGGAAAAGCAATTTCTTCCATCAAAGATAAATGGTACGTTCATTTTGTTTTTAAAAATAGTTAAATCTATTGATTTAATTTCAGCCCATTCTGTATAGATAAAGCAAAGATCTACTCCCTCCAGCGCTTTCTCTGGTGTTTGTTCATAGACTACCTCTGTAGGAAAGTGCTTTTTAAAGTTATCTCCCCCTACTGGATCATAGACATGTACTTTTGCTCCTTCGCTTAATAATATGCGAACATTGGGAATAGAAGGAGCTTCACGCAAATCATCTGTTCCAGGCTTAAAGGTCAGCCCTAGTACTGCTACTTTCATTCCATTGAAAGAGGAAAATTCATTCCGCGCCTTTGAAATCAGCTTAAATTTTTGCTTCTCATTGACCTCAATTGCAGCTTTTACTGTCCGTAAAACATAGCCTTCTTCTTCTGCAAGCCAATGCAGGGCTTTCGTATCTTTTGGAAAGCAAGAACCACCATACCCAATGCCTGGATTTAAAAATTTTTTCCCAATACGCTCATCATAACTCATTCCACTTGTTACATCCTCAATATTCGCACCAACTGATTCACATAAATTAGCAATGTCATTAATAAAAGAAATCTTTAAAGCCAGAAAATCATTCGATGCGTATTTTACCATTTCTGCACTGCGACGATTCATTGTTAAAATCGGCTGCTGAAAAGGTTCATAAATAGAAGTTAAAATCTTCTTAGCCCTTTCGCTTTCTACCCCAATGACAATTCGTGAAGCATGCAGTGTATCTTTAATGGCACTTCCTTGGGCAAGAAATTCAGGATTAGAGGCAACCTCTATCGAAACCTTATGTTTTAAGTGATTTTTTATGTATGTTTCAACACGGTCATTTGTCCCGATTGGAACGGTTGATTTAATAACAATTAAACAATCACGCCTTACACTTTCGGCAATTTGCTTTGCGACTTGAAATACATAGTTTAAGTTAGCAGACCCATCTTCATTTTCGGGCGTCCCGACCCCGATGAAAATAACATCTGATTGCGCATAGGCTTTGTTATAGTCAGTTGTAAAAGTTAATTTTCCTGCCTGTGAATTTTTTTCTATAAGTTTATCTAGCTCTGGCTCATAAATAGGCGAAATCCCTAGATTCAGAAGAACAATTTTCTCTTGGTCTTGATCTACACAAATTACCTTGTGACCAACCTCTGCTAAACAAACACCTGTTACTAATCCAACATATCCTGTACCTGCCACTGTGATATTCATTTTGACAAAACTCCTTATGTAAAAGATTACAAATTCGGAAGATTTAAATAGTAATATAGTTAGTATAATGGTTGATTATTTCATCTCTATTTAATCTTTTTATATTTTTGGTAAAGGAATGTAAATTTTCTAACTAATTTATAAGGAGAAAATAGGAAATTTATGCTAAACTATAGCTAAAATAGCAATGGAGGAAGGATCAGTGGTCATTATCTTACTATTTATATCTTTGTTGTTTTCTGCAGTCCTCTCTATTTTTACACTCACAAAAACACAGAAGAAATGGGTGGCACTATTCGTTGCGTTCTGTGGGAATAGCGTTGTGTTAGCAGGTTTAACATGGATTATATATATTTCTAATGAAGAAGTGAGATTATTTGGTTTTGGTCATTCGCCTCTATCCTTGCTGCCACTTTTCATTCCTGTTATTACATGGATTAACTACTTCATTCTTGAGCTAATTAAAAAGTTTTCCAACTGGTCTGACTCATCTTGGATGGATTCAAATAAATAGCTGACTTTTATTAAAATTGTAATCGAAGTATTTTAAGAAGAAAGAAAGCCAGCTTTTTAAAAGCTGGCTTTCTTTCTTCTTCTGTTTTATCACTTTGCTTTTTATTCCGTTTGTTTCCTTTACTATTATCCTCACTAATACTAGACTGATGTCCCTTAAGGAAGTTTTGATTTTTACTTACAATAACAAAGAATAAGTATGGTGAACCGTATCTGTTATTTGAATCGAGATGTTAAGAAATGACAAACGCCATCTTCATCACAGCTTAACTCTGTTACTTCTGCTGCTAATTCTTTAATATGGTCTGGAGCATTTTGCATAGCAACCGGCATAGAAACAAATTGAAGCATTTGGATATCGTTATCACTATCGCCAATTCCCATAGTCTCCTCTGCTGAAAGATTAAATCTTTCTAACATCTCTTTAATACCAGTGGCTTTATTTACGTTAGCAACCATTACTTCCACATTATGTGCAGATGAAGTAGATGCTGTAAAGTCGATTTCTTTTCTTAAGTCTTCTAGCACCTGTTTCCATTGATTAATATGTTCTTTTGTTCGAGCAAAAAAATAGAACTTGGAAAACTCTGTTCCTTCAATCGTGTCCTTCCAAGCAATCTTTCTACTGATTGCTTCTTTTCGAGAAAGCCATTCATTAATACCTACGCTTTCTGGTTTCGGTTCTCTGATCTCTTGTATAACATATTCTTTATCCTGACTTAATGTCATTCGAGAGTCCCCATATGGAAATAACTCATAATATACTTTATTCTCTCTTGCCTTTTTAATAATTGTTTCGACTAGCTCTAAAGGTAGAGTATGCTGAAAAATAGGTTCCTTTCCTATGTAACCAGCCATGCCGTTTGAAGTAACATATCCATCCACTTTAAATCCTTCTGGCACGACGGATTCAATTTCATCAAAAGATCTTCCTGTAGCTATAAATACGAATAGACCATCCTTGCGTAAATCATCAATAATCTCCTTTGTCTTCACGCTTACTTGATTCTGGTGATTTAAAATAGTACCATCCATATCAAGAAAAATAGCCTTTGGCTTTTGTAACAAAATAATTCCCCCTTTAACATTCTTCATTGGCAAGTATACACCTCGTTGCGTTTTCTCTCAAATGCATTGTCTACAATTAGTTTGTTTTCCTGGAATGTGAGGAGGGGTTAGCTGTTAACTCTCTTTTGGTAGCTCTTCGGTGATATTGGGTTTTCATCTTGTTGATGAAAACCTTTTTGTTCGCTTCTCCCTTCCGTTTTGGCTTTCATCTTGTTGATGAACGCCACTTTTTTCACTTCTCCCTTCCGTTTTGGCTTTCATCTTGTTGATGAACGCCACTTTTTCGCTTCTCCCTTCCGTTTTGGCTTTCATCTTGTTGATGAACGCACTTTTTCGCTTCTCCCTTCCATTTTGGCTTTCATCTTGTCGATGAACGCCACTTTTTCGCTTCTCCTTTCCGTTTTGGCTTTCATCTTGTTGATGAACGCCACTTTTTTCACTTCTCCTTTCCGTTTTGGCTTTCATCTTGTTGATGAACGCCACTTTTTCGCTTCTCCCTTCCATTTTGGCTTTCATCTTGTTGATGAACACCACTTTTTCGCTTCCCCTTTCCGTTTCAGTTTTAATCATAGTTTTCCATAGCGCATTTCTTGCTACTCTCTCTATTTTTCCACTTTCCTATCTTCTTCTGGACATGCAAAAAACTAGCATGTGCCTTATAAATACATGCTAGTAATAAACTTTATTGCTGCTCGTCTTTCTTGAGGATTCTAAATTTCAACAATAACCTAGTAAACCAATATGCTACAAATACAATAAATAAATCCAAAAGGAATAAATGGATAACATTAACTCCTCTATGAAACGTTACCATGCCCATTGATTTTTCAATATTAGCGCATATAAAAGTATACACAGCACTCAATAGCACGGTTAGAATATAAAAATTTTTCTTGCGATTCGTTGCATATTGATACACTAGCATAAACCCTACTGGTAGAAAGGAACCTGTAATATTTAATCCACTCGGCAGGACGGGAGAAAGGAAATGTGTATGTATTAAATAATTCCCGCTACTGAGAGCATGATCTATGTAGGCCCAAAGTATATGGACAGTATAACCAAAGAATAATATTTCAAATAATCTTCTTCTGTCCACCACAAAATATAATATGATTAATGGTACTAATAAAGATAAAAGAATGATCCAAAACTGCCATGTAGTAAAATCTGAATATTTATCCCAATAGGAAGAATATAGAGAATGCAATTGTCCATTTATCTCATTAATTTTCTCCCAATATTCCTGATAGTTCATTTTATTCATCTCCTCCTAAAAAAAGTTTCCATTATTGAAGGTAGAGGCATGTTTAAGAATCTCCAATAATCGAAGTTAAAGAGACCTATTTTTGTCCGCTCATTATCATGAGTTATTTCTCTACTTTAAATAGTTTGTACAGTATATTGGTAATTACTCATAAAAAATGGAAAAAGCTTATTCGATTTCCCGCGGCTTTAATTGTTCTAAAAAGAGTGAAATAAATACAGAACTACCTATTATTTCATAGAAAAAAGGCCAAGTGCATTTTCCACTTGACCTTGTTATATATGTGCTCTATAATTCTGCTTTCAGCTTTTTTATATAGGAAGGAATTAGATTTTCTCGGCTGCAATTGTTGCAATAGAATTGTTTTACCATGTCATCACATAAGTACGTTTTTAGCACAAACGCTGGAATACGTTGAGGCAATCCACAGTGCTGGCAGAAAAATACATATCCAACCTCTTTCTTCATGGACCTTACTCCATTCATTCATTTTCCACACTTACTTGATTCTGATGATGCTGTACTTCTATACAATTTGCCCTTTTATTCCTAGTTTCTTCTATTATACTATTAAAATATAGGTAAAGCATGAGTATTAGAACTTAATTTTCTTACTAATTTCACCTAACGTAATCTTCCATTACACTGATTTTATTTATTAATATTTCCAGCACTTGTTTTGTTTCCATTTAAAAATGCTTCCCATTCTTCTTTTAATAATCCCATCCGTATGGAGTCATAATATACGCCGTTATAGTAGCGGCACTTTCTCATGCGTCCTTCCATTGTCATGCCCAGCTTTTCTCCTAACTTTATCATTCGCTCATTCCCTGACCATGTTGTATATCCTACTCGAACTAATGGCAAAGTCTTAAATAAATGGGCGATCCATAGCTTCAATACCCGCGTTCCATATCCACCACTCCAGTAGTTTGGATTATAGATAACAATTCCCATCTCTAACCATTTGGACGGTTCATGTTCCCAGTAGTAGCCAACTGTTCCTATTAGTTCTTTCCCAACAATAATTGCCCAGTAATCATCGCTTTCTAAGAAGCGCTCTTTTTGAGTTTTTAAGAATCCTTCATAACTTAATGCTTTATGTGCATAATACGGAGCATCCCATTTTTTCCATTCAGGATTTTCTTCTTTAAACGCCAGTGTCCAAAGCTGATAAAGATCCTCCTCTTTAATCGGTCTTACTGTCAATTCTTTATCTTGGTACAATCACTTCACCTCTCCTGTCTTTGGGAATCTCTAAAACCTTCCCTTCGTTTTCCTCTTTTTAAAAAATATAGTACCTATAAAACCAATGACTAATCCTAATATAACGCCAGTTCCGTCGATAATGATGGCGTCTTGCCAATGGCCTGTTCTTCCGGGGACAAAGCTTTGGTGCCACTCATCTGTTAATGCATAAGCAATAGAAAGAGCACCACTTAGTAGATAAACCCATGGTCGTTTGATTTTCGTTTGCATCAAGGTGAGAAATAGCAGTAAAGTTAAGAAACAATAACCAATTACATGCCCTGCTTTCCGAAATAAAAATTCGATAAAACCATATGGGTCAGAATCCGAAGAGATAATCTGGCCATCGTACTCAAATGTAATAGAGGGAAATGGAATATTTGTCAGGTCTATCTTATCTCGTAAAAATGGCTTAATATCCTGTTCTTCATACGGCATATGGGAGAACATAAAAATGATAACCATGGAGACAATGCAGATAAAAAATAATAAATAAAATCTTTTTTTTCGTGAAAACTTTAAGGGCAATTTCTTTTCATTCCTTTTTGTTTATTCCAATTTCAGCATTCATTCTTTTACCTTAAAATGTAAAATTTGGCGAAATGGTGAGTTTTAACCATTATACAATTATTTATCATAAGAAGCGTAGTTTTTTATCTTTATCTTCTACAAATTATCATTAAAAAATATAATAAACAAAATATTCCTATAGTTCAATTTTTTATTGTATAATCAAACTAATCGTTTCGAAAAACGAAATAAATAGGTGGCAGAGGAGAATGTTTATGAATAAAGAAATGGAAAAAACACTTTATCGTTCCGAAGTTCCTTTCGAACAAACCTGGAATTTGCGCGATTTATTCGAAAGCGAAGCAGATTGGAAAAGGGAAGTAGAAGAGATCGAAGAAGATATTCCTACTGTAACACAATTTAAAGGGAAGCTTCACCAAAACGCTAAAATCTTGCTAGATTGTCTAAAAGCTCGAGATGCATTGGATGAAAGATTAGTAAGAGTTCTCACTTATGCAAACCTTAAGCAATCTGCAGACGGATCTAATCCTTCTAATCAAGAGAACGATGCAATTGTTTCTTCCCTCTATGCAAAAGTAAGCTCAAGCCTTTCTTTTATTAATTCAGAGATTCTTACCCTTACAAACGATAAAATAAATACATACCTGAACGAGGAAGAAGAACTACAGCTTTTTTCCAAAACACTAATGGACTTAATGGATTTGAAGCCACATATGTTAACACCTGAAGCAGAGGAAGTATTAGCAGCATTTGGTGAAATCCAGCGTTCTCCTTATATGATTTATCAAAGAAGTAAAACATCAGATATGGAGTTTTCCTCCTTTTTAACAAGTGACGGGACAGAATATCCATTGACATTTAATTCTTTCGAAAAGTACGAAGAATCGGCAGATAAAGAAGTAAGAAGAAAAGCATATGAAGCCTTTTCGGCTGGCCTTAACCGTTATAAAAATACATATGCGGCTACCTATGGAACAGAAGTTAAAAAACAAATAATAGAATCTCGTTTACGAAACTATGAATCTGTAACAGACATGCTTTTACAAGAACAACAAGTCACAAAAGAAATGTACCATAACCAATTGGATACCATTCTTACAGAATTGGCTCCTCATATGCGCAGATTCGCCAAATTAAAAGAGCGTGTATTAGGTTTAGAAAAAATCCATTATTGTGATTTAAAGGCTCCGCTCGACACATCCTATGATCCTAAAATTACATACGAGGAAGCTTCCAAGCTTATCTTAGAAGCGCTTAATATTATGGGACCGGAATATATGGAAATAATGGAAAAAGGCTTAAAAGACCGCTGGGTAGACTTAGCAGATAACTATGGAAAACGATCAGGCGCCTTCTGCTCCAGCCCGTATGGAGTACATCCATACATTTTAATGACATGGCATAACTCAATGCGTAATACGTTTACCTTAGCACATGAACTTGGACATGCTGGACATTTTGCTCTTGCTGGCAAAAATCAAATTATTTCAAATACCCGTCCATCTAGATACTTTATTGAAGCTCCATCCACCATGAACGAAATGCTTTTGAGCAAGTATATTATGAAACAATCTTCAAACAAACAAATTAGAAGATGGGTAATTCTCCAATCACTAGGAACGTATTATCATAATTTTGTTACCCATATTTTAGAAGGGGCACTCCAAAGAAAAGTTTATGACTTAGCAGAACAAGAAACTCCGATTACAGCTAAAGTATTATGTGAACAAAATATCGATGTCTTAAAATCATTCTGGGGAGACAGTGTGGAAATAGATGAAGCAGCAGGCCTAACATGGATGCGCCAACCCCATTATTATATGGGTCTTTACCCATATACGTACTCCGCTGGGCTTACAGCTTCAACTGCCGTATCAGCAATGATTGAGGAAGAAGGACAGCCTGCTGTTGAGCGCTGGTTAAAAGTTTTAAAAGCCGGCGGCACTTTAAAACCATTCGATTTAATGAAACTAGCAAATGTAGATATGTCCAGCCCCGAACCAATCCGAAAAGCAGTTGCCTATGTTGGAAGCTTAATAGATGAATTAGAAGCAAGCTATTAATAGAAAAATACAAAACTGTTTCTCGTAAACTATTTAACTTCATTAAAAATAAAGTTTACTATACACAGAAAGGAAGAGGAAAATATCCCCTTCCTTTTTCTATTACAGCTTTTCCCCGTTTGACTTAATCACTTCTTGATACCAATAAAAGGAGGCTTTTTTCGAACGGTTCATAGTTCCTTTCCCTTGATTATCTCGATCTACATATATCATTCCATAGCGTTTTTTCATTTCTCCTGTTGTAAAGGAAACAATATCAATAATTCCCCATGGCGTATATCCAATTAAATCTACTCCATCATACATTACCGCTTTCTCCAATGCTTCAATATGCGCCTTTAAGTAGGCAATTCTTTCCTTGTCATGGATAGAGCCATCAGCTTCGACAGTATCAATAGCGCCAAATCCATTTTCTACAATAAATAATGGTATTTGATAGCGATCATATAGACGATTTAACACATAGCGCAGACCTGTCGGATCAATGGACCAGCCCCAGTCACTTGCTTTGATGTACGGATTTTCAACCGCATTTGGCAAGGCGCCATTAACAATATCGCCTGTATTATTATTTTTCACATCACTCTTTACCGTAGTGGACATATAATAGCTAAATCCTAAATAATCAACTGTCCCATTGCGTAAAATCTCAGCATCCTTTGGCTCCATTGTAATTGAATAGCCTTCTCGTTCAAATTCCTTTAAAGCATAACTAGGGTAATATCCACGAACTTGGACATCTGGGAAGAAATATCTTTGTCTCATTTCTTCTTCCGCTAGCATCACATCTTCTGGATTAGAAGAAAATGGATAGATAGGAATATGGGAAACCATTGCTCCAATTTGGAAATCAGGATTTATTTTTTTGCCAATAGATACAGCTAATGCACTTGCAACTAGCTCATAATGAGCAGTTTGATACATCACTTCTTTCGCATTTTCTCCTTCTTTGACGGTTACTCCAGAATTTGTCCACAAAAAGAGCGGATTAGAAACATCCATTTGATTGTTGATTTCATTAAAAGTCATCCAGTATTTTACTTTATCTTTATATCGATGGAAGCATGCTTCGGCAAAGCGGACAAAACAATCAACTACTTTCCTATTTCTAAAACCGCCATATTCTCTTGCTAGATGTAACGGCATTTCAAAATGGGATAAGGTAATAACTGGCTGTATTCCGTATTTAAGTAATTCATCAAATACTTGGTCATAGAAGCGCAGTCCTTCTTCATTCGGTTCTAATTCATCCCCTTTTGGAAAAATTCTGCTCCAGCCAATGGAAGTTCGTAAACACTTAAGCCCCATTTCAGCAAACAAGGCAATATCCTCTTTGTAACGATGGTAAAAATCAATTGCTTCATGATTTGGATAAAATTGCTCTTCTTCAATCAAGTCTGTTATTTTCCTAGGTACTCCATGAGCACCTGCTGTCATAACATCTACTACACTCGGACCTTTACCGCCTTGATTCCAGCCACCTTCAAATTGATGTGCAGCTAATGCTCCACCCCATAAAAAATCTTTCGGCATTTTGCTCATTCTTGTTCCTCCTTTTTAATGCTATTAAATTATCTTTTCTTTTAATTTTTTGGATTACACTTATATTATAATTGTATCGGTATAATTTAATAAATACAATATAATATTTTTATACCTAATTAATCTAAATGAGTTTTTTTCCTATATATGCTATAATCCAGCTATAACGTTTAAGATAATCGAGGTATATATATGTTAAAATACCAGCAAATCGCAGAAGAAATAGAAAAATATATTGAAGAGCACGGCTTAAAGCAAGGCAGTAAGCTGCCAGTTATTGAGACATTAATGAAGCAATTCGAGGTTAGTAAAAGTACGATTACGAAAACGCTGGAGCTTCTTGAAAAAAGGGGGATCATTTTTCAAGTAAGAGGCAGTGGAATTTTTGTAAGACGACAGAATCGAAAAGGCTATATCAGCTTGCTTTCCAATCAAGGATTTAAAAAAGATTTAGAGGATTATTCTCTAACATCCAAAATAATCGAATTAGAGATAAAAAAACCGACTGAGGAAATTGCCCTAAATTTAAATATGGAGCCTCACGAGGAGGTTTATTACGTAAAGAGAATTCGCTATATTAACGGCCAAACTCTTTGTTTAGAGGAATCTTGGTATAATAAAGCCTTCATTACGTATTTAAATAAAGAAATCGTAGCAGAATCTATTTTTCATTACATAACAGAAGGCTTAGGGCTAAAAATAGGCTTTTCAGATGTGTATTTACATGTTGGGAAGTTAACGGCAGAAGAAGCTGCTTATTTGGGATTAGAAAAAGATGATCCTAAATTATTGGTAGAAAGCATCTTTCATCTAACTAATGGGCAGCCTTTTGACTTTTCGAAGGTTACCTATAATTACGAGCAATCCCAATTCTTTATCCAGGCGAATAGTCATTTCTTTTAACGGAGGTAACACATAGCTAATCAGGAAAAGTTTCCTAAATCTGAAAAAATATATAATTATTGAAACATTCCTATATTTCCTTTCGTATAACAGGTAGTACATAATTGAAAGGTTGGAATAGTTAATGTTAATGGAATTGAAGGATGCTTTTCTTTTCTTAATGGACATCTTTAAAGGAAAACTCCCATTACATGATTTATATTTATTAGTATTCATTATAGTTGTGACATCAATTGCTGAAACCATTCAGGAAAAGAGAAAACAGTCAAGCAGGAGTAAAAACACCATTTTTATATATTTGAAATGGATACCTATCTCATTTTTGGCTAGTTCTATTTATCTAACAAGTTTTTATTTTATCACCAATCTATTTACAAAATTCTTATTTACAGCAGAAGTGTTCCATCAAGAACAAAACGTTCGCTCGATTGCGATAATGTCTTTGGCTATGACAAGTATCGTTTCGCTAATTATTGCTATTTGGAAGTTATATTCTTTTTTCATTGTAAAAAAAGCCCTATTAACTTTGATAAGTAATTCACTGTTAATAGCCATGGGTGTATACTTTATTAATATGTTTTGGTATGAAGCTATCATAATGCCGATATGGTGTTATGGAATAATAGGATTGATTAATACAATCTTTATAAGCTTTTTACTTTTAAAAGAGAGAGAAAACTTGCAAAGCAATTCATCTCCTATTAACGGAGTAGATTAATAGATGAAGCAGCTTGGTGCTCGCCAACTGGAAAGTTTATTGCAGTCTTGCGGATAATTACCACTTATACCAAATAAAAAACGAACAATTATACAATATATATGCATAAAATTGTATAATTGTTCGCCCTATATTTATTCGGAACCTTTGGGTCCTTGCCTCTTAATTTTTTGATCTTTTTTAAATTGGATCTAGAAAATCTCACATAGTTTCTCTTTTTTTACATTCTTTCTTAGATTTTAAATCGGTGCACTAGTTCTTGAAGCTCCTCTGCCATTTTAGATAATGCCATGCTTGAGCTTGTTATTTCTTGGAATGAGGCAGTTTGTTCTTCTGTTGCTGCTGCAACACTTTCCGTTCTTTCTAAAGTTTCGCGAGAAGTATGAGCTATTTCTTCCACTGAATCTTGTACCTCTTGTACTTCTGCCGTAATTTCTTGTGCTGTTTCTGCCATCTTTTTAATATGATCTGCAATGGATTCAACACGATTTAATATTTCCTTAATATGTTCATTTGTAGTATCAGATAATTTCGTACCAGCATCTACATTTTCTATTACAAAAGACATATTTTTTTCTGTCGTGTTTGAGTGGTCATGAATAGAACTTATCAGATCGTGTATTTGATTTACAGAAGTACCTGTCATTTCTGATAGCTTTCGAACTTCCTCTGCTACAATCGCAAATCCTTTTCCATGTTCTCCTGCTCTTGCTGCTTCAATGGATGCATTCAATGCTAGCAGATTGGTTTGATTGGATATATCTTGAATACTTGCAAGTACCTCATTAATTTCATTTGTACTTAAAACAAGTGATTTTAATCCATCTCCTGCTAAATCAACAGATGCATGAATTGCCTCCATCTGCATTTGCATTTCAGTCAATGCCAATTCCCCTTCTTTTGCTTTTTCTTTAATAAGCAGAGATTCATTTGCAACTTCGCTGGCAGTATGGGCCACATCCTTAATATTTTTCAAGGAATTATTAACTTCTATTAAACTATTCTGGGTAAGTGAATCTTGCTTATTTCCATTCTCTGCAATGGTTTGAACAGCATCCGCCACTTGCTCTACCGCTACAGTCGATTGTTCCATACTGGAAGCTAATTCATCTGAAGCTTGTGCAACATTTTTAGACGTCTGCCCTACACTTTTTATCATTATTTGAAGAGAATCGACGAATGCGTTAAACGAATGTGCTAATTGACCAAATTCGTTTTTCCCATTCACATTTACTCGCTGTGTTAAGTCCCCTTCTCCAGAAGCAATACTTTGAAGTTGATTATTAATTTTATTTAATGGTCGTAAAATAGACTTTAATAACAGAAAACCTAAGACAATACTCAATAGTGCTGCCACGATGATAATTACGATTAATACCGTTTTTGTTATTTTATTATTTTTTTGATTTTGTTCTTCCAACTGAATAACATCTTGATTAATATGTTCCACTAATTCATTAACTGCCGGATCTAAAACTTCTTTCCTTAATGTCCGTAAATCCCCAAAATGGAGTTTTTCTGCAGCAGATGGATCTTCGATATAAGCCCCAGGCACTTTGTCACTTGTGGCTAAGTACGTTTGTAGACTGGATTGAAACGTTTGGATATCTTCTTTATACTCATAATAATTAGATAAAGTCTCCATTGTTTTCAAAGTATCATGAATGTCTGACTCTTTCTCATTAATTCCGTCACTATATTCTTTATTTCCGGTAAGAAGAAAGCCACGCTCGTCATTAGAAATTCCAGCAATTCGATATTGCAAATGAGTAACTAGACGCTGCATTTCTTTTGCCTCTGTCAGTTCTTTACTATTTGCAATTAACGACTGCAGACTCATATTGCTAAATCCGCCAATCCCCAACAAAGAAATAATTAAAATGAAGAAAATGATTGCCAATTGATATTTTATTTTCATTCTATCCCCCTGAATGCTTCTAGCTTTATTCTTTTGTCCATTTACTTTCTATATATCGGAGGCTTTTATTTTTTATATAGTTTGAATGCGATACCAAATTTTCTTTTCACAAGAAAATTTATATTTATATCGGCAGATAAAAAAGACAGCTTAAAAAAGCTGCCTTTTTTTAATTTCCCACCCTAATTTTCCCATTATTTGTTTTCAGCTTTACTTTATTTTCTCCGTTTCCAATCACGGTACTTCCTTTGTATTTATCTAAAATATTGATGCTGCCATCATCAACTTGAACATCGAATGTGACATTTGTTGGTTCCTTATCTGTTACAATTTCGATACTGCCATCATCTGTTTCCAGCTGTATCGCCTGATCCAATGTGGCAGTTTTCATCGAAATTCTCCCATTATTCGTTTCTCCTTTCACGCTGCCGCTTACATAATCCAGCGATACTCTTCCATTGTCAGAGTTTACTTCTACACTTCTGGATTGAATATTTTGCAGATGGATGCGACCATTATTACTTTCTGCCTGTACTTGCTCAACCATTAGGTTCGCTAAATCAATCTTTCCATTATCATTATTTATGCGAAGGGATTTATATTCCTTCACAGGTACAAGAATTTTTAAGGTAAGTGATTCATCTATAAAATTCATCTGAAAAAAGCTAATTTGTTTTTCATTCCAATTTACAACCAGTTTTTCCCCAACTACCTTGGCAGTAAAACTTCCCTTCGTTTCAGAGGAACCTTTTCCTTGCAACACAACCTTTGTTTCCTTCTCTGCTGTGGGAATAATTTCAATCCCTGCATTATTGGAATCTACTTCAATTCCAGTAATATCATTTTCCTTAAATACTTTCTCTTCATGAATATCTATACTGTTATCGCGGAATGTTAGGAATGCCCCTATGCCGCCAATTAGAACAAGAATAAGTCCAGTGACCATTAATTTTTTTAGACTAATCATGCTTTTGGCCTCCCTTCACCAATTTTGCATTAAATTTCAAATAATTGATAAAGCCTTTTGAAGAAATTCTTGTAATGTAATACATACCAATTACAATAAAAATTCCTAATCCCACTAGCAAAATGGTCATAAATAATTTAAAAAATGCAAAACTACCTGGATGAAAAACACTGTCCACAAGAACCAGTAGTGGGGAGAGTATAAAAGACGCACCAACTATCCACCCTGATAGAATAAGGGATGCTATCACAAGAAATGGTCCAAGTACAATAACCAAATTAAAGAATCCTAAACCAATAACCGCCCATACTGCTCGAAGAATATTTCCCGTTGTTCTGCTTTTTTCCACCTTTTCAAGGTGATAGGCAGCTATTAATTCTTTCGTAATTTGCTGAGGAGATCCTAAAGACTTGGCTATTTCTTCCTCTGTTTTTCCATCTTCTTTGCCTATAAAAAAATGTTCTTCATAATCATGGATGATATCTTTTCGTTCCTCTTGCGGAAGCTTTTTTAATCCAGCTTGGAGCTGTTTTAAAAATTGCTCTTTAGTCATTATTTACACCTTCTTTTATTAATTGATTGACACCATTAGAAAATTCATTCCATTCCGTAATAAGTTTATTAAGATAGGTTCTTCCTTTATCGGTTAACTTGTAGTATTTACGCGAAGGACCTTCTGTTGACTCTTGTAAATAAGTTGTAAAATATTCTTCTTTTGTTAATCTTCTTAAGAGGGGATAAACTGAACCCTCTGAAATTTCAATTTGATTGGATATCTTTTGAACGAGTTCATAGCCATAGCGGTCCTTTTTATCTAAAAGAACAAGTACACATAACTCTAAGACACCCTTTTTAAACTGTACATTCATCTCTTCCACCTGCCTTTATTCATCATCCAGTACCTTATAATAAACAGTACTATAATAAAAATAATACCTATTGCCATTAATATACCATTTAGTATTGTTCATTGCAAGGTACTGATAAAAAAATACATTTAGATTTCTCTTTAAGTCGATTAAAAATAGCACAGAAACCTATGTCTGCACCATTTAATGAGGACATAAAAAAATAATTCGCTTATAAAAAAAGAGAGGATTATCTCCCCTCTTCCTACTGCTTATAACCATTCTCTACGCCAAGCCGTCACATTTTCTTCTCTGTATATTTCAGCTTTTCCAATGGATTGAAATAAATTCATTTTATATTTTACTATTTCTTTAGCTGCATCAATGCATGCTGGATATATTGCGTTAGGATCCCAAAGCTCTGTTTCAGCTAAAATCTCACGGCATTTTTTATAAAATGCGTACTTATAATCTGATGAGATATTCACTTTATGAATACCAATCTGAACAGCCTCTGCAATTTCTTCATCTGGATTAGCTGAGCCGCCATGAAGCACAAGAGGAATGTCGACCGTTTCTTTAATTTCCTTTAAAATATCCATTCTCAACTTTGGCTCCATATCTTTTGGATAAATACCGTGACAAGTACCGATTGCAATTGCCAATGTATCTACCCCTGTTTTCTCTACAAATTCTTTGGCGTCTTCTGGTCTAGTATAAATTACCTCCGATACCCCGCCCTCTACTGAGGTACCTGTATTTCCAATTGTTCCTAATTCTCCTTCCACTGATACTCCCAGTGAATGGCTCACTTCTACTATTTGTTTCGTTAACTGAATATTTTCTTCTAAAGAAAGCAAGGAGCCATCAATCATGACGGAACTAAAGCCTGCATGAATCGCCCGCATTATATCAGCCATATTTCCGCCATGATCTAAATGCAGAACAAATGGGACATGGCTATTTTTAATTCTTGTTAATACATAAGAGAAAAAATCATCTTTGACAAAATCTAATTCAGTTGGATGTACTGCAATTATCGCAGGAGAATTATTGCTTTCTGCCTCCTCAACTACTACTCTCAAAAAATTACTATCTGCTACATTGAATGCTCCAACGGCAAATTGATGTTTTTGTGCTACTTCTAATAACTGCTTCATATTTAATAACATAATATATTCCTCTTTTCTTTAAATTTATAATGACTTTCCTTCAGAGCCTGCCAGTTCAATATAATATTTAACTAAGTCTTTTCCAGCCTTAATCGTTTGATGAATAATATCAAAATAATCTATTTCGTTTCTAACCATGTTTTCTTTTATACTATTTACCTGTGCTTTAAAAAAATCCGAGCCTACATTAATCTTATTAATACCTAATGAAATAGACTTTCTAATGTTTTCTTCTCCACATCCAGATCCTCCATGGAGTACAAGCGGGATACCAGTTTCGCCTTTAATTTTTTCTAAAATATCAAATCGAAAAGCTGGAATATAACCATCTGGATAATCCCCATGACTAGAGCCATAAGAAATAGCCAGCGCGTCTATCCCTGTTTCTTTTGCATATCTAATGGCTAAATCAGGATTCGTATACATTTCATCATCTGTCATCTGGTTCCTAGAAACAGAACCGATATTACCAATTTCCCCTTCGACGCTCGCATCATAGCTTTGCGCAAATTCTACCATTTCTTTCGTTATTCTTATATTCTCGTCAATTGGATAACGAGAAGCATCCATCATTACACTAGAAAATCCATCTCTTAAGCATCTCTTCACAAATCCAACATCCTGCCCATGGTCTAAATTAATGGCAACTTCTACACTTGCTGCATTTGCCATTTCTATAATTGGCCTTGTTAATAACTTACTTCCCAAATGCTGCATTAAATGATCTTGTAATAAATCTACAATGATAGGTGCTCTCAATTCTTGTGCCGCTTCAATCACTGCCTTAGCTGTTTCTAGGTTAAAGCAATTGATTGCCATTAACGCATATTTCCCTTGGTTGGCACGTGCAAGCATTCCCTTCATCGAAACATACATTCTAAGTCCCCTCCTTTATTGACTTACTCTAGCAAAATAAGCGTTCTTTCCTTTAGGTTAAAATGTAATCTTCACATCTGATAAATCTACTTCTTCCTCTTCACTCGATGTTTCTTCTATTTCTGCAGCTGGTTCCTTCTTCCATAAGAACAGCATAACTCCGGTAATGAGTGACCCGATAAGTAATGCCACACAAAAAAGAAGTGGATGTGTCATCGCAGGTACAATAAACATTCCTCCTGATGGAACCGGAGATCCTACCCCCCACATCATAGAGAACCCTCCTCCGACGGCTGCTCCAATAGTGCAGGAAGCAACAACTCTTACAATATCTACTGCTGCAATCGGGATAACGCCTTCTGTAATCATGCATATTCCCATCGGTAGAGCTATTTTGATGTTATCTTCTTCCGATTTTGTATATCGTTTCTTCTGAAATAATTTAGAAAGTCCCCAAGAAATGGCTACACCAAATGGGGGAACCATTGATGCCAATATTTTCACAGCTTCTGGCTCGTATATGCCCTCTAATAGCAAACCATCCGCAAACAAGGAAGCTACTTTATTAACAGGTCCGCCAAAATCAAATGCTGCCATTCCCCCTAATATTGCTCCAAAAACAAATCTCATCGATCCCTGCATACTTGTTAGAAAAGAAGTTAGCCCTTCTGTTGCCCATACAATCGGAAGGCCAAGCACAAAAAACATAAGTAATCCGATAACCAAACTCGATATTAAAGGAATAATCATCATTGGCATTAAGCCTTCTGCCCACTTTGGTACTTTTAAATTTTTTCTTAAAAATAAAACAAAGTAACCAACAATAAAACCACCTAGCATCCCACCCAAAAAACCTGCTCCAATGGCATTTGCGATCAATCCCATTAATAGCCCTGGAGCAATACCTGGACGATCTGCTATCGAATATGCTATCGCTCCTGAAATAACAGGAGCTAATAACCCCATTCCAAGTACTCCTAACGAAACAAGTGCTGAGGGAATATCAAAGGAAGCTTTATAATCTTCAATGACCGAACCACCTGTAAGATTCCCAATTGCAATTAAAAGTCCTGATGCCACAACAAGTGGCAACATATAACTAATGGCTGTTAAAGCATGCTTTTTTACTTGCATTTTCTTCAACATCTAGTAGACCCCCTCACTGTTTATTTAGCTCAGCGTCAATCTTTTGGTAAAGCTGTTTCGATGCCTTTATAGCAATATGTGTAGGTATCTCCACAATTTTCTTCCCAGCAAAACGTTCTTTTCCACTAACCTTGATATCTGCAGCAATTATGACCAAATCAGCTTCCTCTATTTCCTTAGTTGTTAACTCATCCTCAATCCCAATAGTTCCTTGTGTCTCGATTCGAACTTTATGTCCCAGCTCTTGACCCGCTTTAATCAATTTTTCTTTCGCAATATACGTATGAGCAATACCAGATGTACAAGCTGAAATCCCCACAATATTCATCATGATTCCCTCCAAATTGGTAAGTTTTTAACAACATTCCCTTTAATCGTTTTTCGTTAATAGCTTTAAAAATTCTTTCTTTGTCTGCAGTGTTTGGAACTTACTAATTGTTTCTTCATCTGCTAATAAGACAGCCACCTTTTGTAATAATTTAATATGGATAGTGGTTTTATCTGTGTCTTTAACTGCAAATAAGATAATAATATTGATAGGATTTCCATCAAGCGATTCCCATTCTACAAATGATTTGGTTCTTCCAATTGCAATGGATGTCTTTCGTACATGCTTTGATTTACCATGGGGGATAGCTACCCCCTTTTCCAATCCAGTAATACCTTCTTCTTCTCGATACATCACATCCTTTATAAATCCTTCTTTATTCGATATACAACCGTTTTCATATAAGAGGTCGGTTAACTCATTCAGTACTTCTTCCTTTGTAGTTCCTTGTAAATTTAACTCGATAAGATCTTCTGTTACAACCTTATGAAAATCTAATTCTTCTATTTTCATGTCCACTTTAAACTCTCCTACCTTTCTATTTTTCACCGATAATACTCTGCTGATTGTAGTAGTCCTTAATAAATTGATCTATCTTAAACTTATCCTTTTGATTTAAAATAGGACTCACAAGAATAGTAGGCTTATCAATGATACTATGTGTTTTCACAGTAGAAATAACTAATTCTACATCTTCATAATCTGTCTGTTTTATTCGTTGCTGGGCAATTATTTTCTTTATGTGGATATCAGGAAAAGTTCTTCTTATTTTTTCACTTAATAAATGCGAAGTGCCAATTCCACTTGTACATTCAATTAATATAGGAATCTGATTAGCAAAATGATCATCATACGAAATTTGAAAATACAAAGTAATATAGCCAATTTCTTCATCGGTTATATACTTTTCATAATGTCCTTCTTCTACTAACTGTTGAATGCTAGTCTTTACTAAGCCAAATATATTGGAGAAATTGGTTACTATGGATTTTATGATTGGATTAACTATATAGATTCGATGGCTTAATCGATATAACATTGCATGCATATGCAATGTTAGCCTTTCTAATAATTCATCATCTGTATCGAAGCGATATCCGCTATTTTCTGTCACTCTTGCTATTAACCTCTTTGTTAAAAGAACAACCTGATCATTTTGATATGGCTCAGTACCTTGGTTTAATAAAAATCGTGAATTAAGTTTATACGCTTTCAAAATATAATAAAGAGAATAAATATCATATTGTTTTAACGAAAGAGAAAACTGATTTTCGATTTCCTCAATCATATCTTTACAAATACAATAAATAGCGGAATTGCCATCTATTTCTTCGTACACTACTTCTTCTTCATTTAATGAAAGCCTATTATTATGTTTTTCTATTATCGAAAGAAGAGAGCAGAATAAGGTTAAATAATAGGGCTGATCTAAGCTTAGATCATGCTTCACTTGGATATCATGCAGCAGCCTCTTAATTTTTATTAAATGATTATTTTTCACTTTTACTTTTTTGATAGAATCAGGAATATCATATTGACTAAAAGGGTCTCCCATTTGAATTAAGTAATTCTCAATAATTACGGCCATCAAACGATAAATAGATAGTTTATCTCCCTTAATAAAGGTTCCTTCCTTTGTCCTTAATAGTCTTAAATGGTAGGCCCTTAATTCTTTTTCAATATGTTTAAAATCATTGAGAATAGAGCTCTGACTTACGATGTACTTTTCCGATATTTTTTGAATGGAGGTCTTACCGGGTGCAATGGCTAAAAGATATAATAGTAAATTCAAACGTCGTTCGTCAGGATAATCAAATATAATCGTTTCCGTTTCTAAAGGTTCTTTATGGTTCTGGAAGTAATAACCGAAGTTTTCTTTTTTTATTATCCTAAACGGCATTGAATTCGAATCAACTATTTGTTGGATATCTCTATATATTGTCTTCTTAGAAACTTTAAGTGATTGTGCTAACTCTGCAGCTGTCACATACCGTTTCTCCCTTCGTAAGATAGTAAGAATCATCTGATGACGCTCATTTATGACTTGACTCACAAAATCCTTCACCTCTTTTCTTCTTTCTATGGTAATATCTTATCCGACTGAAAGCGGATACACAATTACAAAATAATGCTGATTGTTATGTCCCTATTAAAGTAAGCACTCCTTATTTCTGATTTTTCGGTTGCGTTAAGAACTTGGAATTTTACAATAAAAGCTTTTTCCTTTCTTTTTGAAATAGCCGTCATAAAGACAAAAAAAGCACAATAGCTGTCCTATTGCACTTTTCTTCTTTGTCTATTATTCTCTTTATAATAAGTAAGTTACCACTAACAATATCGTTCCAACGATAAAGCAATAATAAGCAAAATATTTTAAATTACCTTTTTCCATTATCCCCATTAGCCATTTCATCGAGAAATAGGTAAAAATAAGGGCTGTGATAAAAGCAATGAAATAAGGCCATGCCAACGTTTTTATATCTGGGCTGTTAACCATATCCGTTACTCCAAGAATAGCTCCTCCAACACTTACTGGAATATAAAGCATAAAGGAAAATCGCAGTGCCGTACTTTGTTTCATCCCCAATGCAATGGACGCTATAACAGTGGAACCTGAGCGGCTGATACCTGGTATAAGTGCAATCACTTGAGCACACCCAACAATTAGAGCATCTCGCCAAGATAAATCCCCATCTCTTTTTACACCACGCATATTTCGAATGATCCATAAAGCCATACCTGTAATTAGTAGTGTAATGGAAACAGTATAAAAAGAGGTGAAATAATCAGCAATATAATCGCCAAACAGTACGCCGATCACACCAGCTGGAATGGTTCCAATAATAACATACAGGGAGAATCGAAAATCAGCTCGATACCTTTCCTTTCGCGTTTTTAGATACAAAAAGCTATGTGTTATTAATTGCTTGATATCCTTTCGGTAAATGAAGACAATCGCAATTAATGAAGCTGTATTTGTAATAATCTCGAACGATAAGCCTCTCTGTTCAATTCCTAGGAGCCTTTGGCCAATAATTAAATGGCCACTTGAGGAAATTGGAATCGGCTCGGTAATACCTTGGATGGCTCCTAAAATAAAGTACTTTACCATTACTAAAAAATCATGCAAATCCACTACTTAACCTCCAACTTATCTACTTTTTTCCTAGTATACTGGAAAGTGAGATGGAAATATAGGGGATCAATTTGTTCTATCTCTTATTCTACTAAAATGTAATCGTTTTAAAACCTTTTATATTCGGAAAACAGATATTTTTTTAGATAAAATCTACTTTACATCTGACTTCGTAAAAAAAGCATAAGGCTCTCCCCTTATGCTCTTACTTTAATATTTTAAAATCATAAGAATAAATAGAAGTTCCTTTTACGGATGATAAGATGTCATCTAATCCTGCAATTTTTTTCTCTTCTACCTTCTCACCATTTTCCAAAGAGTAGCTCTCCAGATAATACTTCTCTTTTTGCGAATCGTCATATCTTAATGCAAATAAATAATCCCCTGCAAAATATACTTCTTCATTATGACGAGCTCCGTTCTGCGGAAAATCCTCCAGCAGGAATTTATTCTGTTCTTTTCCATCTTTACTTACCGCAACAACTTCTCCTAATCCGTTAACATAGAAAAAAACATCCCGCCATAAATAAGCTGCATTTTTAGAATTCATGGAATCAGCTGCAGGATCATTGGCAACATATCCTGAATTTAACTCCACTTTTGTTTGTTCCAACGTTACCTTATTAAGGAGAAATAAAACAGTATTTTGGCTCTTATCTTTAGTTATCTCTGAGAGTAAAACATAATAATGGAGTTCGTCACTTAAGATAGGAGCCAATGCTGAATACTCATATCCTTTTTCCATTTCCAAACCCTTAATGTCATTTATTTCTAATTGGTTATTTTCCAAAGACGCTTTCCTTAAGACATATTCCTTTTCTTCTTCATCATTGGTCAAAATGAGAATTTCATCCTTAGTGGAACCCGAAGCCATTATAGAATAAGGGATATTTCCTCCTTTAAACCCTTTATGATTTCCCCAATAAATATGGGATATAACCCTTTCTTTATCATTACCAGAACGATAAATAGAGAAAAAGACATCCTGTTTCTCCAAATAGCCTGTTCGTTCTCCGTTTTGTTGGTATTTCAGATCGATTACAGCATTCTTTTCTCCAATCAACCTTATAGTATTTTTATCCTCTAGCAACAGCTGATGGTTATTTAGCGCCATGCTTCCAAATTCTAAACCACCCATTTGAAAACCACTCGCTCTTCCTTTATCATCAATAAAAACAGCGTAACTAATTCCTTCATTATTCCTATCTTGATTAGTTGTTGTGGAGAAATAGACAACTGCCTCTTTATCATGTAGAAAACCTGGCTGATTAAGCTCTTCCATCGTAAGGTTATTTTCTGAATGGCCAATTTTAGTAGTGACAGTAATCATTAGAACGATAATTAGAAATAGAGCTATACCAAATTTCGTTTTCATACTATCCTCCTAAAGTAAAAAGGCGGTATGCTAATAGTGCAAACTCGCCTTATAATCACTGATTTCCCACTATGAAATTAACGAATCTCTGAAACTATCTGTGGCATATAACCACTGAACGAAAATATAAGGAGGCAGCAATAATTTTCTCTCTTGGTGTTCGGATAACAACTCAGCAATCGCAATGGTAGATTCCACGCCTCCATGCAATGATAAAAAATAATTCAGCTTTTTCATCACCTTAATTAACTTATCCAATGTCTCTTTATCTTTTCTTAACAGTTTATATGATATCCCTAAATCTGATTTTATTCCAAGCTGCTTTTGATGAACTTCTATTTCTTGATATTGATTATCGGCAAGCTGATCAAGTTGCACAAAGATTTCATTTTCGGCATCCAACTTATAAACACCATTATGAGGTATTCCTGTCACAACATCTGGATTTAATTTAATAATTAGAGGAGAGATATCATTAATAAACTCTGGTTCAAACTTATCAAACACCTCAAACAATACTTGAGCAAGCGTATTTTTATGAAAAAGTGAATTTATTGTGTTCAATTTTTCTTTTTGATGTTTTTCAATCGAACAAGCAACGATATGAGAAGTTGATGGCTGTAAATAATCACGATTCATTTGATCTTGATAAGTTACAAATATCCGTTGCATCAACTGATTATTCATCTCCACCATTTACAATTCACTCCGTGGTTACCTTAATAATACTCAACGGACCAGGTTGTGCCTCAGCCTCTGCAAATGCTTTATCTAAATTAGTCCCTAAAGTTAAGATTACAAGAGCGAGAATAGCGAAAACTACTTTTTTCAATATAAACAACTCCTTTTCATAAAGTTTTATTACTATTACTTTAACGCAAAGGAATTGTTTAGTGAAAGCAGTAAAATTCTATTAAATTTTCTAGTATTTAAATAGTTTTTTTCTTTAACTATTTAACAAACTAGCTATCATGATGGTATTTCTTTATTAGTTTTCGTAATCAATTGCTTTCATTAATAGATCAGCTGCCTTTTTATAGGCCTTTTTTTCATAAAAATGACTTCCAAGTTCTTTCGTAATTCTTCGAATTAATGCACCTTGATTTAATTGCATAGCTGTATCAAGAAGTTTCTGCATTCCCTTTTCATAAGAACTTTCATTTCCCTGCAACTTTTTCACCGAAAACTTTATGATATTAAGTAGAATATAATCATACTTTAACCGGTGTTTTTCTGAAATGAAAATTGCCTTTTCTAAATATTTATCTACTAGAACCCAATCCTTTAACTCTATATAAATCTCTACTAATCTTTTTAAAGGATAAACATTTTGTTGTTCTGAAGAATGATTTTCAAATATCTCTATGCTTTTTAAATAATAGGTAACAGCCCCCTGATAATCTCTTTTCCTTTCAAAGATTCTCCCCATGTTATGTTGAATCATAGCAATATAATTTACAAACTTCTCACTCTCTTTATCCTCCACTATAATCGCTTCCGCCTTTTTCAAGCAATCCATCGAAGTATCTAATTCATTATTCAATTGATATTGTACTCCAAGAGTAATTAATACAGTAATAATGTATTTTTTCTCTCCATATTTTTTAAAAATTTCATAAGCCTTTTGTGAATAATAAAGACTTACTTCCTGATTATCATATGTTCTTTGTTTAACCAAGCTGAGATTATAATATAGTTTCGCTGCATCTAAATTATCTCGATCAATTAGTAAGCTTTCTGCTTTTGAATAATAGTGATTTGCACGCTCAAAATCTTGGAAGTAATAAAAGTAGTTACCACATGCTAAAAAATAGTAAAAATATTCTCCCTCTAATCCATCACTTATTTCTCCAGAAATAAACCTTTTAGATAAATTAAAAATACTCCTAGCCTGCTCTATTTCTCCTTTGGCCGTATAATATCTCAACAGAACACCATAAAGGTGCAGATTAATTTTAGTAGAATTTAATTCATATGTCTGAACAAGCAGATAAGAAAGATCTTCATCCGATATTTTTTCGCTTTGCTTATAGTTTTCTACAATCTGTAATATCTTTTCATCTCTATTCGGACTACTCAATTCTGTTAAATCATAACCCAGTCTTTTGGACACTTTTCTTAAAAATTCTGCAGATGGATTGATTTGCCCATTTTCAATCCGGCTTAAATAAGTGATAGAACAAATCCCTTCCGTTAATTCCTTTTGCGTCAGCTGTTTATGGATACGTAGTTGCCTTATTCTTTCACCAACCATTATTTCTCCCTTCTCTCTTGTTATTTCCATTTCTCCGTATTGATATTACAATTATAGCGCTAATGTACCATTTATTAGAAAATATATGAGAAAATTCACCAATTTTTTTCAAATAACAGGAGTACTTCGACATATTTTTCATCAATAGAAAAAAACAATAAAAAACTTGGCCTTAGATAAATAGGCCAAGCTCTCTTTATTTACTTATCGTTTTTTAATATTGCTCATAATAAATCCACTCTTCGGCAATGTTGGCATCTCACTTAAGTCATAATGTAAATCTTGATTTGGTACATCATAGTCCATTTTCGTTGCGAGAGTTCGCAAAACAACCTTCATTAATTCGACTGTAACTCCTTCTCCGGGACATCGATGTCCTTTTGCTGGATCTCCTCCGCCATGGGGAATAAAATCATACAATCCTCCTTGCCAATTTTCAAATCGACTTGGATTAAATTGATTTGGGTTTTCCCATAAACGTGCATCATGATTAGTCCCATAAATATCTAATAAGACTAAAGTTCCTTCTTTAAATTCTTGGTTCTTCCACATAAAATTAGTTCGAACACGAGCTCCAAGAAAAGGGCCAAACGGATAATATCGCCTTACTTCATGGACAAACATATCGAGATGTCGGTCATCAGCTGTGCGAAGCTTTTCTCTTTCTTCTTTATATTCATGGAAAGCTAAAGCAGAAAATGTAATGAAAGTGGCAATCGCAACGATTGGTCTTAACACATTTATTAACTCAATTGCCGCCATTTCCGGATCAAGCCTTGCTCCATCGATTTTCTTATAAAAAGCCATTTCATGTAAGGCAGTTCCTTGTTCTGTTTCCAGTTTACCCTCACGAACTACTTCGATCACTTGTTTAATCCACCGCTCAGCTCGATTACGAGCTATTCTGCCTTTCCAGTGCTCAGGGCCCAAGGTGCCAAATGCGTACACCATCGCAATAAAATCATCAGCACGCTCTGATATTTCTTCTTCCGCGAGAGGTACTCCTGCCCATTGACAGGCAACTTTACATAAAATATTCTTTATTTCATCAAATAAAACAATTTGATCCCGTTGTTCCCACTGTTTTATTGCTTCTTCCAAATAGACTGTTGTAAGATTCGCCAGCTTTTGTTGATGTTCAGGAGTCAATAAGGACATAAATAGAAGTTTTCTGTGAAGATGTTTTTCATCATCCATCGTTTGAACAGCATTCTTTCCAAATAATGATTGCTGAATCCGATTAGGGGCTGCACCATTGCGCTGAAATTTCTCAGAGTCGTAGAAAATCTTTACAGCCTCTTCACCTTTTATACATATCACATTTTGCCCTAATAAACGCACTGTGAATATATCAGAATTAAATTTATCCATTCTGTTATTAATAAAAAGATATCCTTCCTTTAATAAGGAAATGGTTTTATCTAATCCTTTTTCTGAAGGTACGTTTGAATTGGTCGGCATCTCTGACTCTCCTTTCTAAACTGCATCATCACTCACAGAGGAAAAACAAGTATTCTGCTTCTTATTACTTTGATTTTTTACTTTTAGCCAAAAGGATAAATCCAATACTGACGGCAGCTGCAGCTGTAAGAATAGGATGCTTGCTTATTTTTACGTACATACTTTGAGAACGAATCCATCCCTGATTAGTTCCTCTTTCATGTAAACCATATCCTGGCTGATATAAATTACTGTCTTCACGGCTGTTAGATGGTTGATCTTTATATTGAGTGGGTGGAATCCATTTCTCCATTAACCTGTCTGTAAATCTTGGTAATAATGTACCTAGTAGATTTAATAGTTTTGCTTGAGAACCAACATACATATCTCTCTTCGGATTTTCTGCCGCATATAATATTGCCTCTGCTACAGCATCAGGAGGATAAATCATTCCTTTATGAGTGGGCTGCTTATCCAAATAACTTCTAGCATGTTCAGCATATGGCGTATCTATTCTTCCAGGATGAATCAAAGTAATAGATACAGGAATTTGTTCCTTTTCCGCTTCCATTCGAATGCTTTCCGTCCAGCCATGGACAGCGAATTTCGAAGGTGCATATGTCGACTGGATAAGTGTTCCTCTATCCCCGAACAGGCTCCCTATATTAATTAGAGCACCAGCATTCCCTCGCTCTTTGAAATGGTTAATCGCAATCCTTGTACCGTAGACAACACCCCAATAGTTAGTATCATGCATTCGTTTCATGTCCTCAATGCTTACATCCATGGCATATCCGTATATCGTCACTCCTGCATTATTAACCCAAGTATCAAATCCCCCGAATGTTTCTAGCGCCGTATCGGCAATTTTTTTTACTTCTTGTTCTTTTCCCACATCAGCCTTTACATAAACGACGGAAGCTCCTTGTTCTTTTAACTCAGCAGTCAGTTTTTCTAAGGCATTCTCATTTCGTGCTGCTAGCACAAGCTTTGCACCTTTAGCAGCAGCCATTCTCGCTGTGACAAGCCCAATCCCACTAGAAGCTCCTGTAATTACAATGACTTGTTCATTGATTTCCTTTAATGTCCACTTGCCCGTTGAATCATCTTGTTTCTGAAACTTTCTATCTTTTAATTCCTTTAAGCTCTCTAAATGAAGTACTTTCTTATTGTATTCTCTTTCCTTGCTGCTCATCATCATACCTCCCATATAATAGTAATAAGCTTAGTATTTAGTAATTCAGCAATAATAATCAGAAAAAGAATGGAAGTGACATATAGAAGATATACCCGTAAAAGCAATAAAAAAAGAATGAAAAATATCCCAAAAAGGATACTTTCATTCTTTAGATTACTTTTTAGCTCATGGCTTCAGATAATATTTTTTTTCCTTTTTTCAGATGCACAAGGAGAGCTAGCATTGGAAAAGCTATCGCCAAAAGCAAGGCTGTATCCGGACTGAATTGATAATAACTATAGCTTCCGATCCATGATCCAAAAGCTCCTCCTAAGAAGAAAATGGTCATATATAACCCATTTAATCTATTTCGAATGGTCGGGTTTAAGCTAAAAATTACCTTTTGACCTAACAGCATATTTCCTGATACACCGATATCTAGTATAATCCCAGAGATTACAATAAGTGCAATACTTAAGATAGAATGATCTTTTACAAAAAATAAAAGAAAAATCGAAACAACTACTAGAACCATTGATACATTCGTCATCGAGTAAATATATCCCTTATCTCCTAACTTTCCAATATATGGGGTTAACAATGCACCCGCAATGGCAACAAAGCCAAATAGGGCAATTTCGTTATTAGTAAAATGCAGGGACTCGGATCTTAATAAGATGGGCAAAACTGTCCAATACAAACTAAAGGTAGCAAAGATACAAGCATGGTAAAATGCCCTTTGTTGAAGAGGCTGCGTTTCTTTTAGGACACTTAACATCGAGCGCAATAAAGCAGGATACGTTATGCCAAGATTAGATTCTAATCCAAAATCCGGTAAAAATTTTAATAATAATAGCAAAATAGTAACTAATATAAGGCAAGAAAAAAGAAAGACCATCCGCCAGCCAAGCCAGTCAGTAACGGCGATTGAAAATGGTCGCGCCACCATAATTCCAATAAAAAGCCCACTCATTACTTTACCGATATAATTCCCAGCTTGTTCTTTAGGAACAATCTTCATCGTTAATGGCACTAACATTTGAGCAGCACTTGCTCCAATCCCGATGAATGTAACAACAAATAAAAAGATCATGCCATTTGTCGAAAATAAAGCACCAATTAAAGAAAGAATGGTTAGCCCTATTAACAAGACAATGATTCGTTTACTTTTATAAAGATCCGCAAGGGGCACTAAGAAAAACAAACCAGCACCATATCCAATTTGCGTTAAAGTCGTTAACAGCCCAGAGATATTTGAAGCAATATGTAAATCAGCAGAAATAAATTGAATAATCGGTTGGGTATAATATATATTAGCTACTACAGCTCCACAGCTTACCGCCAATAAAAAAATGAGAAAATTTGTTTTCGTGTTCATTATCAACACTCCTTTCACCAACCAAGATGATATATAATTATAACATAAGGACTACATCTGGAAATGTCTAAAATCATTAATACTTGGCTAGTTGGTACTATATTTCCTAACCCTATCCAAAGACAAGCTATATAAGAAACCTATATAAAAAAACAAGGAGTGTTTCCCCCCTTGTTTTTCACTGCTAAATTACTCCCATATAAATGTACAAATCTCCGCTTCGTTCATTTGATTGGAATCGAACATCTCTCCGTTCACTTCTTCCAGTAAATTAGATTTTCTTGGGTATTTCCCATTATATTTCAACGTTAAAGGCTGTTTTTGCTCCGTTAAATTATAGCCTCGAAGAACTATTTCTTTGCTGTTTTCTTTCTGCTTAAATGCTGTTAGTCGAAAAGCTTTTCCGTCCAATTGAATAAATTCATATATGGACGGATATGCACCTTTATGGATATTTGTTTGCACACTAGAAAAAGGAATTTGAAAGTTAATTGCTGCATGATAGGATTCCAGCTTGTTTGTGCTATCGTGAAATCCTACGGCATATTTCACTGTTTGATTTCCTATACACTGAGCTTCTGGAGTTGGGAAGTAACCCCAATCTCCTAATTCCCCAACCGCTCGAAGCAAAGTAACGGCAATGGTATCTTCCATAATTTCATACTCATTCAGTCCATAATTCGCAACAGTCACCCCTCTGTTCTCATCATGTAAATTAACAAATGCATGCTGATGCTGTGGGTTAGTTGGATTTTCCCAGTTGGAACTTACCTTATTTGCTCGCTTCACTACTTCGAAAATACTGTCAGCTTCATGCTCATCTACATGAATACCCGTTGGAAAGAGCACTCGTATGCGATGGTCCTTCATTTGGTTAGCAAATGACGTTTCGAATAAAAGCTGATTACTGTTTCGCTCTAATCTTATTTTTGTTTTCAGCTCCAATGTTTTCAGCTTTTTCGAACGGCCTGCATGACGACCACGAAATTCAATTAATCCTTTCTGCTCTTCCAATAACCTTTCATCTGCTGATTCTGGAATCAGCATTTTTTGTGTTAAAAGCACTTCTCCATACGCAAAAGTATCAGAAATAATCTCTACCTCTGCTGTTCCTGCTGATGATAAAATGGGCTGATCTCCTTTAGGCATTTTGTAAATATACTCATTGCCAACATCGCCCGTATTCTCAAAAGTGAGGAAGTTTGTGTAGATACTATTTGTTCCTTTATCCAAAACAGTCAATGTACCATTTTGTTCTATTTGAACTTTTAGATGGATATTTTCTAAAAGCTGCCCTTGATGCTGAACAATTTTTTTGTGTTCTTGCTGCTGGGATTCCCCTTCTATCAACGCATAGGTTTGCCATGATAATGGACTCATTTCGTTTAATGGGAGCTCAACAGTCACATAAGCACCGATAAACGGCTGACGAAAACGATCCTCTGGAAGATCATATCCAAACCGGATATCTGTATAGATAACCCTTGCTGGAACTTCCACTCCCTCTTTATCGATTACTTTCATTACTGGAAACTCTTCGGCTTTTAGCTTGCGATACAATTCATCTGGACGTCCGCTCGAAAAGGGAAGTCTTTTCCACTCTATCTCTATTTCAACCAAACCTGTTTTTGTACTGCCAGCAGTATTAAAGACAATAAAAGGGCGGCTTCCAGCTGGAAATTCACTCGTGTCAATTTGTTCTGCAAGCATAGTTAAAGCTTCTGTTTTTATAAATTGACCTACTTCCTCTGCTTTATGAAAGCGAGTCATCATTTCACGATGCACCTCATCCACACTGCAGCCGCAAATACTGTCATGGGGATGGTTTTGCATCAATTGTTTCCATGCAAACTGAAACATTTCATGGGGATATTTTCCGGCCTTTTGATAGGCCATTGCAGCCAATGGTTCCGCAATATTTTCTAACAATCTACTAACATCTGTATTTCTTTGTTTCAGATATATTCTAGAGGAAGCGGTATTTGCTAAAGTATACCAGCCATCTGTCTCCTGACTAGTTAATTCTCCTTTCACTGTATGTAAATTTTCAGGAATGTCTTGTTTTATTATTTTCATATACTCATCAAAACTACTATGAATGAAGGTTATGTCAGGATATAAATTATTGGCAGCTTCAATGGCAGCTGTAATATTCTTTTGAACTGGCTGATGATCACAGCCATTCATAAACAATAGATGATCTGTAGATGCATATTGAAGGGCATCCTTTAATTTCTGATCCCAAAATTGCTTTGCTTCCACTTCATCCACAGGAATTTCATTCCCATTACTGTACCAATTGGCAAAAAGAATGCCTAAAACAGTGGATTTATCAGGGCCTTCCCACCACATTTCTGAATATGGTGAACTATATTGATCATCATTGATAACAATATTATTAAACCCCGTAGGTTTAACCCCGCGCCCAAACGCCGCCACATCCATGCCAGACTGTTTAAGAATTTGTGGTGCCTGCCCCATATTCCCAAATGTATCTGGGAAATAGCCTAACTTAACTGGTGCTCCCCATTTTTGGCATTCTTGCAATCCAATTAAAAGATTTCGTACATTTGCTTCACTACTAATTAAAAAATCATCTTGCAGAATATAGAAGGGACCAATTTTTAATTTTCCTTCTTGAATATATTTTTTGAGCTTCCATTCGTTTTGCGGCTTTATCTCCAAATAATCATCGAGAATAATTGTCTGCCCATCTAAATGAAAACTATTAAAATGAGGGTCTGTGTCAAACAACTCTAATAAATCATCGATTAACTGAACCAATCGCATGCGATGCTGTTCAAAAGGCAAATACCATTCTCGATCCCAGTGACTATGGGATATTATATACACTTTTTTCATCTTCAGGTACTCCTCTCTAGTTCCTTTACTGTCCTGTCATTATTTTTTCTTTACTCGAATATCAAAATAATCCATTACTAATTCGCAAAACATCATATTCGCCCATGAAAACCACTCTCTCGTATATTGAGAAGGATCATCCACATTAAAGCCTTCATGCATTAAATGTGTTCCTCCATCACAGGCTACAAGCAAATCTAGTATTCTTTCTTTTTCCTTTTTATCCTCTGCCGTTAGACCTTCCATCGCAAGAGCAATCGGCCAAATATAATTTTCCGGTGTATGGGAGCTTCCAATCCCTTCCGCATATTTCCCTTTATAAAAGTAAGGATTCTCTTTACTAAGTATTGTCTGCCGTGTTGCTCGGTATCTTTCATCATTTTCCTCCACATATCCAAGATAGGGGGCAGATAGTAGATTAGGTATATTAGAATCATCCATAATGGTAAAGTTACCTTTTCCATCTACTTCGTAGGCATAAATTTCTTCACCGTTTTGATTGCGTACAACGGCAAACTCCTCAATCCCTTTTTCTATCTCCTCTTTGAGTTTTTGAAAGACAGGAACTTGCTCCGTTATCTTCAAAACATCTTCATAAATCTCGATTAGATAACCTAGCACTACACTAGCAAACATATTCGAAGGCACTAAATAACCATATGTACAAGCATCATCACTTGGTCTAAATCCTGACCAGGTCATGCCAGTAGGCACGACGTCTGCCCCTCTCCCTTTGTTTATTAACGTATCCTCTTGTCGATCGGTCACTCTTTCAAATGTATAGGAGGAATTCGTATGATCTTGCTCTATCATCCATACCTCAATTATTTTTTGGACCGCTTCCTGAAACGACTGATTAAAATGATTTGTTCTCCCTGTTGCCTTCCAGAACAAATAACTAAGCTGGATTGGATAACACAGTGAATCAATTTCATACTTTCTTTCCCATATCCATGGATTCATTGTCGTTAAATCGGTTTGATGTCCTGCCCCATTCGCTTCTTTATTGAAAGCGTTCGCATAAGGATCCAAACAAATATACTGACATTGTCGCTCAATAAGACCGGCAATCATATTAGCCATTTCTTCGTCCTTTTCAGCCAATACTAAATATGGTCTTACCTGTGCAGTGGAATCTCGCAGCCACATCGCTGGTATATCCCCTGTAAGGAGAAAAGTAGTTCCATCCTCCAGCTTTTCAATTGTTGTTTCTAATGTATTAGCAAAACAAGTATTGAAATTAACAGCCCAATTCGCATGTTCATCCCCACATTTTTTTGTAATCCATTTCATAAATTCTTTTACCGAAGACATCGTTGTTTTTTGATATGACATTTTTCGAACCCCTCTCAATATTTGATATATCATTTAAACCCATTTTAATTTCAATCGCCTTTATTGTCTAGTGTTTCTTTTTCTTATTTTAATGAAAAATTGTCTGTCTATAAATCGGGAAAACTTCTCTCATATTTATATTCATAAAATTTGCTTAGCTTTACTCTTTACGGAAAGCAATTTCATGTTATAATAAATTTGATATATCATTTAAGGAGTTTATGATGAAAAAAGAACCACTTTATCAAAAAATTGTCACAGACATACTAGCCAAAATCCAAGCTGGTGATTTAAAGCCAGGCGATCAAGTACCGACAGAATTAGAAATTTCTAAGCAATACAACGTCAGTCGAATCACATCAAAGAGAGCATTAACCGAGCTAGAAAACAAAGAACTAATCGAACGAATCCAAGGGAGAGGAAGCTTTGTTGCCGAACAAAAACAGTTTCCTTCTGATGTTATTCTCTTTATTCTTCCTTTTCCTAATAATCCTGGACTAGGAGATTATGCTCAAGGAATTAGCCGTTTTATTGCGAACACATCCTATACGGTGCAAATTCAGACAAATGCTTACTTAAGTCAGCTTGATGCCAAAAAAATATCATCTATGTACGCAGGTCTCCTCCTTTATCCAGAGGCTGGAACATCGCATTTAGATATTCTTTATACCTTATATCTCGAAAAATTTCCGGTAGTGGTGCTCGATAAGAAAATCGAAAGCATCCCATTTCCTTTTATTACATCTGATAATATGCAAGGTGGTTATCTGGCAGCACAGTATTTAATTAACCAAGGACATAAGAAAATCATTTTTTATGCTACACAAAATTTAGAGAGAAGTTCCACTATTCGAGAAAGGTATTTAGGTTATTTAAAAGCAGTACACGAAGCAAATATTGCGTATCATGATTCAAAAGTAGTGCATTCAGCTGAGGACAACAGCGCTTTTATCCGTCAGCTAAAAGAAGAAGAAATTACTGGCCTGATAGCAGAGAACGATATTAATGCGATTCATTTAATGAAAGAAATCAAAAGATACGGCTATCAAATCCCTAAAGACTTTTCGATTATTGGCTTTGATAATATACAAGCAGCTGAACTTGTCGACCCCGCATTAACCACGATTGCCCAAAACTTCGAGGAGATCGGATATCAAGCAGCTAAACAGCTTATTCAATTAATTGAAAACAAAGAAGCAATTCATTCCGTAGTAATTCCGATTGAAATGATCATTAGAGAATCTACTAATTAAAAAGTAAGGAGAGGTGTCTATGTTAGAATTAATTGATACAAGACAAGGTACAGAAAATCAACATAGCTATTCAAACGGGAATACGCTTCCCTATACAGGCTTTCCCTTTGGCATGAATTTCTTTGTTCCGCAAACAAAACATACGAATGGAAGCTGGTTTTTTCATCCGCGTGATCGGGTTTTTCAAGGCTTTCGGTTAACTCATCAGCCGAGCCCGTGGATGGGGGATTTCTCCCATTTATTATTAACACCCCTTTCAGGCGCTGTTCACCATGACGATATTTACCACAATCAAAGTTCCTATCGACCTGAAAATGCCGTATATCAGCCACATTATTTACAAATAACGCAAGCACGCTATCAAATTAAGAATGAATTGGTTCCTACTACATATGGCTCCATACTTCGTTCTGCCTATAGAGATTTCAATCTACCAGGTTTATCCCTACATCTTCCTGGCAAAGGAAACGTTTCACTAGATATAGAGAAAAACAAGCTAACTGGATATGTTTCCAATTTTGCTGGCTGCGAAGATCCTGATTTTAAAATGTACTTTGTCATGACCTTTAGTCATCCCATCGATCAAGTGCATACTGGCTTTTTCCAAGAGGATAAGACGTTTACTTCCGCTTTTTCAGCAACTGGCGAAGACCAGCACTTTTTGATGCGCTTCTTATTAACCGAAGACAAACCGCTAGAAACTCGTCTTGCCACTTCTTTTATAAGCAGTGCTCAAGCAGAATGGAATCTAAGTCAAGAACTATCACCTTTTTCATTTAATGCTCTCAAAGAAAGGGCAGAGGAAGCTTGGGAACATTACTTAAATAAAATTGAAGTGAAGAATAAAGATTTTTCTACAGTTAAGACATTCTATCACTGTATGTATCGGATGTTTCTTTTTCCGCAAAAATTCTATGAAATAAATCAACAAGGTGAGCCGATTCATTATGATACAACAAGCAAAAGTGTAAAACCTGGTGTCCTGTATACAAATAACGGCTTTTGGGACACATTCCGAACCGTCTATCCTTTCTATTCTCTTCTTATTCCAGAAGAATATGAAGAAATGCTGAGAGGCTTTCTGAATAGTTATAAAGAAACGGGATTTCTCCCTAAATGGCTGTCTCCCGATGAACGTGGACTTATGCCGGGTACGTTAATCGATGCTGTTATTGCAGATGCGTCGCAAAAAGGAATTGCTGTTGATATCATTCCTGAGTTGTTTGAAGCAATGGTGAAAACTGCTTCTACCGTAAGTTCAAAGCGAACCTATGGCCGACAAGGAATCGAAGATTATGATACATATGGCTACATTCCTTCCAGCCATCATGAAAGTGTAAACCATACACTTGATTACGCATTTAGTGATTTCTGCATTAGCAGAGTAGCCCAAAAATTAGGACAGGATGATCTAAGGAAGACCTTCGAAAAGCGCGCTTATAATTATCGCAATATCTTCCATAAAGAAACGGGATTTATGCGTGCCAAAGATAAACAAGGCAAAGTAGAAGAACCCTTCAATTCCTTTAGCTGGGGGCAGGATTATGCAGAAGGAAGCGCTTGGCAAAGCAGCTTTGCGGTTTTTCACGACTTCGCTGGATTAATAAATGCTTATGGTGGAAAAGAACCTTTTCGAAACAAATTAGTAGATCTGTGCAATCAAGAACCGATTTTTGATACCAAAGGCTATCGATTGGAAATACATGAAATGAGCGAAATGGCTGCAATTGATTTTGGCCAAGTTGCCATATCCAATCAGCCAAGTTTTCATCTGCCTTATTTATTTACCTATGCTGGTGATCCCGCTTCGTCTCAAGTTTTATTAAAACAATTAATGACCCAGTTATTCTCTAGTAGTCCAACTGGCTATCCTGGTGATGAAGATAATGGCAGTATGTCTGGCTGGTTTATTTTTAGCAGTATGGGCTTTTATCCTATCTGCCCTGGTACAGGGGAATATGTAATTGGAATGCCGATTTTTGATGAGATTACAATACATCTACCAAATGACAAAAAAATCGAAATTTCAACTGCATTCAACCAGCCACAATTTAATTTTGTTCATCAGGTTACTGTCAACAATGAAATTTACAACAAGCTATTTTTAAAGCATGACGTACTTATAAAAGGCTGCACCATCGACTTCCAGCTTGGTATTGTGCCGCCAAATAAAGACTATGCAGAAACAGATTTACCTTATTCCTTGTCGACAGACAGTGCCTCCCTCCTATAAATAAAAGCACACCAAAAACCTACCCGCGCCGACCAAGCCAAAGGGTAGGTTTTCTTTATATTCAAATCCACTTCCTCATTCATCAATCGGCTCAAATAATTGCTGATAGCTGTCCCTAAACTCTTTTGGAGAAATACCACAATATTTTTTAAAGTTTTTATAAAAGTAACCTGGACTCATATAGCCAATTTTTTCGGAGATTTCATTTATATTCAGCTCTGAATTCAGCAATAGATTCTGCGCTAGCTTTATGCGATAGTGATTTAAATATTGAGAAAAACTCTTATTGGTTTCTTTCTTAAAAATCTGCCCTACATACATCACATTTAAGTGGAGCCTTTCGGCAATTGCTTTTAATGTTAAATCCTCGTGATATTCTTCTTGGATGATTTTGAGGACATTTTGAACATTCATGCTGTATTCTCTTCTAAACTTCTTATACTTCAGATTGTCCAACAGATCTTTAATGATCATTTGCAGCTCTTTAAAAGAACAAGCTTTATTTATTTTCTCCACCATCTCTTCATAGATGAATTCATCCTGAACCTCAAGTTCGCGATAAATATCCATGAATACCAGGAAGATAATATAGCGAGTGTATGCAGGTGAAGCGGCGGATTCCATTAACTCCGCAAAGATTTGTTTAATCTCCGTTTGAATTGTTTCTATATTTCTTATTCCTAATGCCTTTTTAAACGCTGTGAACGATATATTCGGTACATTTTCATTTAAAACATTGGCGGTTGCCGTGTCCATAAATTGTTGCTGTCTTTCATAAAAAGAACTAAGATATAAACTACTCTTTGCATGTTCATAGCTTAAGGAAACATCAGCCATTTTCTTTACTTCTTCCCCGATTCCAAAAGTCACTTTATTTTGGCAGTATAGCACTTGGATTGATTTCATTAAGCTCTCCAGTCCCCATCTTCCACCAAAATAGATAACGACCCATTGGTCTTCTTCATAATGATGAAAAAAATATAAATCTTTATTCGTATGTAACAGCTGATGAACTTGGTCATGGAGTTTCTTTTTATAGGTAAAGATCAGCACTTGATACCTTTTCATCTCCGTACTTATATCAAAGGCAGCAAGCATCTTTTTTAAATCCATATAATCAATATCATCATGTACCCAGCGTTTGAGTAAATGTGCAAATAAATATTTTTCGCCTTGGATTCGCAGCTTTTCCTCTTCAAACTCCTTGATACACTTTTTTAACGTCTCGATTAATTCCTCTTTGTTTATCGGTTTAATTAAATAATTCTCTGCTCCCATCTGGAGACTTTCTTTCACATATTCAAACTCTTGATAGCCAGACAACACAATAAAACGGAAAAAGATGGACGCTTCTTGTGCTTGTTTTAGAAAGTCAATCCCAGAAAGGATCGGCATGGTTACATCGGTTATCACAATATCTACCTTTTGTCTTTTTACAAATTCAAAAGCCTCTTGCCCATTACCTGCTGTGCCGACAATTTCAAATCCAAGATTCTCCCAAGGAATCAACTTTTGCAAACCTCTTACAATCATATATTCATCATCAACAAGCAGAACTTTATACAAAGCTATCCTCTCCTTTTAAAACAAGATTTCGATTGTTAATCCGCCTAATGGATTGGTCTTTAACCTCATGCTGTATGTATCTCCAAAAAAGGATCGCAATCTTGCATTTACATTATGTATGCCGATAGAGGACTCTAACTGATTTTCTGAAGAAGGCGTTTTCAATAATTCGTTGATTTTCTTTAATTTATCTTCGTGTACTCCTGTTCCGTTATCTTTGATTAAAATGCAGGTATACCCATCTTGCTTTGAGACCTTTACACTAATTGTATTGTTTTTCCTTGTATGATCAATCCCATGTATAAAAAAATTCTCCACCAGCGGCTGAATAGAAAATTTAGGGATGCTAATTTCTCCAAGCTCCTTTTCTATCTGAAACCCGTAAGCGATGCGATCCCGATAGCGCATTTGATACAAATAAGCATATTTCTCACAAAATTCGAGCTCGTGTCTGATTGTAACTACTTTCTCTTGGGTGATGCTGTTTCTTAACAAGCTTCCAAAAACATAAACAACATTCGATAATTCATCGGCCCCTTCACTTACCGCATACATACGAATGTACTCAAGTGTATTATAGAGAAAATGCGGATCAATTTGAGACTGAAGCGCCCGCATATTAGCATCCTTTTGTTTGATTTCTAAGTTATAGATATCCTCAATATTGCGATTAATGCTATCTAACATCTGATTGATACTATGAGAAATATCCTTTAGCTCCCCTTGCTTCGTCTTTTCTTCAATGCGTACTTCCATATTCCCGTTTGAAACTTGATTGGTTCCTTTTTGAATATCTTCTACTTGAATCACATATCGTTTAAACGTTTTTCTGAGCCCAAAAAGGAGAATACCGTCTAAAATAGCACTAACAAATAAAAAGAAAAACAGACTTTTCATCGATTCGTTATTTACTTCCTTTTTACTGATGAAAGCGAGCACCTCAAAGTCATTGCTTGTATGAACACTTTTAATATAATATTGTTTTTCTAAATCCTTAAGACTAATAACGGAAGACTCTTCTAAATTTGCTGCAATCTTTTGTTTGAGCACAGAGTCTTGTCTGTATTGTCCTTGATAGTATACTAGTTTTTTTGTATCAGAAATAATTGCTGCTTGAAGAGACGTTTTCTCTTTGTCATTATCTAAAATCCGTTCTAATTCTTTATCATTAAAAACAATTGATACAATTCCAATTTGTGATAAAGTATTGGGATCCTTTATTGCTTTTTGGTAGACTACTTGATTGTTGCGGATAGGAGTATGGAAATACTTCTTGCCTCCCTTGTTTTCCTTCGTTGAATAATAGACTTCTTTATAATCATTTAATGAAATGGTTACCGATTCAATATCATCATCCAAGTAATACATCTCTGTTACGATTCGCGGAAGATAAAGAAAGGCATTATTTTTTTGCTCACTTAACGATTTTTGTAAATATGCTGCTGGTTCTAACTCAAAATACTGATACATACTTGTGATCATCTCTGAGCTGGCCATTAAATTAGCAACTACTTTATCTAACTTTTTCTCATTGTCTGTCACAATATTTTCTAATTGATTAGCGACCCTCTCAACAGAATCGATTGCGGTCCTTTGCTTATCCTGGCTTGTATTATAGCTGACTAATAAAGCAAAAAGAGTAACAGCAGAAATTAAGATAATAGAATATGTTTTTAATAGTGAATTAATAAAATACTTACTTCCCAATTAGCATCATCCTTAAGATACATATACGAGTTTTTGACTAAGTCTTATAAATAGCTTATTGGAAATAAAGCTAGCTAGTATGATAAACAGCGAGATACTTCCGAATAAAATTAGGGCAGGATTAAAATAGGTAAGAACAGAAATGCCAGCGAGCAGCCCTCCTAGTTTAAGGAGTGTCCAGAAGTCCATAAAGAACAAGAGAAACGACAGCTTCCATACATCTTTTATCGCTGCTTCATATTGTGCCTCAATAAAGAGCGAAAACAGGAAGCTGATAGCCATTAAAAATAGGGCAAAGATAAGCAAGAAGTCAATGATGAGAAAGAGCAAATGATTAATTTGAAGGGAAAAATAAAGATTATAGCTTAAAATGACACCTAATAGCAAAAATCCGTAAAAGGAGAAATTGCCACGTTTATAGCTAGTCTTAAAGGTAGAAAAAACATTCTTCCATGTTAATTCCTGATGGTCCCAGCGGTACTCTAAAGATAGCTTTACAATCGTTAACAATGCAGGGCCAATACCAAAAATAATCCCCCCCATTATAGTCAGCAGCCAAAAATACAGATTCAGTTTTACTACTACATAAAATCGGTTAAAAAAAGTAGTCAAAAAAGAGGCAATCATATCGCTTTTCTCCTTTCTATTATATGATGAGAAAAGGCACGTTAACTAGAGCTAACGCACCTTTTAAAGATTAGTTTTTAGAGGCTTGAAATGCATCAAATTGCTTCTGCATTTCTTCGCGGACTTTTTCATACCCCGCGCCTTCTAATTTCTCATTTAATTCAGGGATTGCTTTATCTGGATCTAATGTTCCTGTGTTTAATCCATCAAGGTATTGGCTCATTACATTCGAAATATTGGTGATTTCTGTTTTCACGGAATCTGTATTAAAGGTGAAGCCTAGAATTGGAGAGCTTGTAGCATTGGCAATATTTTCATCTCGCTCTTTGATCTGTTCGTCAGTAATAGAATCTTGAACATAAACAATCTTATTATTGCCTGTATTCCAAGCTGCCATATGATTATTTGACTTATAGCCATCTAATAATTTTACTTTGTTTTCTCCGGCCTTCTCCCACGCTTTTCCTTCTTCCCCATAAATAAGACCATTTAATAGTTCTGGATCAGAATTTAGAAGACCTAAGAACTCTACTGCTTTTTCTTTATTCTTTGAGTTACTAGAAACAACAAAGTTTGCCATTTGCGCTTGTGCTGTAGACTTAATCGGATCTGTAATCGGCATGGAAACTATTGGCTGCTCTGCAACTGTTGATAAAAGGGTATCACCATAGTCATACGGTCCTTGTGTCTCTTGGCGAACAAACCATGTACCACTATTTAATGGGTATTCCGTATTGCTTGTTGCTGCATCCTTAGCAATATATCCTTTATTGTAGTATTCATGCATAATTCGTAAGTTTTCTTGCATTTGATTATTCTCATACTGATTAATAATTTTGGCGGTATCTCCATTTAAATCCACTGCAAAAGGCATGCCATTTCCTAAGACAAAATCCATATTAGGGAGAACGCGGAATCCTTGCCCAACAGAAAATGGCATGACGTCTTTTTCGTTTTCTTTTATCACTTTCAAAAGCGGCTCAAGATCTTTGTATCCTTTCACATCAGAAATATCTAAATTATATTTATCAATATATTGCTTATTAAATGAAAACATCGTCTGTGCGTACACATTACCATTTACCGGGAACGCATAAAGCTTTCCATTCACTGTATTCCCTTCAATATAAGCTGGATCCAGCATGTCATAGGCTTCTTTCGCATATTTTGGAAGTAATTCCGTTAAATCTGCATAAGCACCTTTTTGCGCATTTGTTACATAGTTATTGGCATAGGCAATATCATAATTTTCACCAGAGGATACGATAACGGACATTTTTTTCTCATAATCGCCCCAGCCAATATACTGTAAATTAACACGAACGCCAATTTCCTTTTCCGTTTTCTTGTTAACATTCTCCATTAATGTATCAAAATTTTCCGGTTTATCACCAATTTGATACATTAATAAGGTGGTTACACCATCTTTAGAACTGTTATCTGCTGTTGAATTTCCTTTTAAACTACAGCCAGCTAACACAGTGCCAATCAGTAACATCAAAACAAGTAGAAAAGGAACTTTTTTCTTCATTTTCATATACCATATCCCCCTTTTATTTACTTACTCTTTTACCCCGCCAATTGTTAAGCCGCTAACAAAATAACGTTGAAAAAATGGATAGCTGCATGCAATCGGTAAGGTAGAGATCACAACCATCGCCATTCGCGTAGCCTCTTTTGGAATAGCGGCAAGGCCACCAGATAAGTTTCCACTTAAGCCCGCATTTTGGGTCATAAAATCAATATTGCTTTGGATTTTCATCAATAAGTATTGCAGTGGAATTAGATTATCACTTTGAATGTATAGCAGTGCATTAAACCAATCATTCCAATATCCTAGTGCGGCAAACAGGCTTATTGTTGCAATTCCTGGCACCGCTAATGGTAAAACAATTTGTGTAAAGATCCTCATTTCACTTGCCCCATCAATACGGGAAGATTCAATAATCGATTCTGGCACCTGTCTTCTAAAGAATGTTCGCATCACGATGATGTTAAACGGACTTAAAGCCATAGGAAGAATAAGAGCCCACACGGTATCTTTTAACTGTAGCATATTCGTCATCACAATATAGCTTGGTACCATTCCAGGACTAAATAACATCGTAATTAAGGCAAAGATGGTGAAAAATCGCTTATAACGAAAATTCGGCCGAGAGATGGCATAAGCATAGGTTGATGTGAATGCAACATTGATAAAAGTTCCGACAACTGTTACAAATACGGTAATAAATAAGGATTGAATAATTTGCGTTTTTAAATCAGCTAAATATGTGTACCCTTGAATACTCCACTCACTTGGCCACAATGCATATCCATTTGTTATTAAGGCTGTTTCACTTGTAAACGATATAATGATTACGAATAAGAAGGGAAAAATACAAGAGAAGGCAAACAAGCCTACCATGATATTAAAAAAGATATTTGTTTTTCGACTAAAAGTTCGGACACGAACATGCTCTATTTTTTTCTTTTTCACTGTATGATTTGGACCTCCTTTCCTCAAAACAATGCAGATTCTTCATCAAATTTGCGAACAATGAAGTTAGCCAGAACTACTAAAATACAGCCGACAACTGATTGATAAAGACCTGCAGCTGCTGTCATCCCAATATCACCTGTACTTGTCAGTCCGTTATAGATATAAGTATCTAAGACACTTGTTACTTCATATAAAGCACCTGAGTTTCTCGGGATTTGATAGAATAATCCAAAATCAGCTCTAAAAATATTGCCGACAGATAAAATAGATAGAATAGATATTAAAGGTACTAACTGCGGAATCGTGATATTTTTAATCTGCTGCCATTTCGATGCTCCATCAACCATCGCAGCTTCATAATAATCCGAGTTGATTCCCATTATACTCGCAAAATAAATGACACTATTATAGCCGACACCTTTCCATATTCCTAAGACGATTAAGATAAATGGCCAATATTTTTGCTCGTTATACCAATTAATTTCTTCCCCGCCAAAAAGAGTAAGGATACTATTCATTAATCCTTTATCTGGACTTAAAAATGCAAAGACAAAATAACTGATAATAACCCATGATAAAAAATAAGGGAATAGCATCGAAGTTTGATAAATCTTAATCATTCTTTTTGAACGCAGTTCACTGAGTACTATTGCCAAGAAAACAGCAAAAATCAACCCTAACACAATAAATGCCACATTATATAAGACAGTATTTCTTGTAATCAAGTAAGCATTATTGGAAGAAAATAAAAACTTAAAATTATCAAACCCAACCCACGGGCTTTCCCGCAAGCTTTGAAAAAATCCGCCACTTGAATAGTGGAAATTTTTAAATGCCACAACATTCCCGAATACCGGAATATAAAAAAATAAAATAAGCCAAATAGTTCCAGGCAATGCCATTAACAAAAAGGCCTTATTTCTCCACAAATTTCTTAACATGGCCATTTTTCTATCCCTCCTTTCTTTAGAAAACGCTTTCTTTTCGGTATAGCTAAATTATAATATCGAAGAGAGTGCTAACCAATAAACAAATTATAGGAAAAACTAAACGAATTATATGTTTTTTTAGGTAAAATATAAATATGATAAACAAAATCTTAAATAAGGTTACATCCTTAATATGTACTCAATCATAACGCACTTTTGAAAACTTAATGATTGTCAGCATAAAAAGAAAAACCTGCCATTTGTGCTCCAAATAGTAGGTTTTCCTTATTTCCAATTATCTTGTAATTTTTTCACATCACTTTTTGGCGGCAATCCAAACAATCTGCTATATTCTCTGCTGAACTGCGACGGACTTTCATACCCAACTTGAAAAGCTGCTTCCGCTGCTTCTAATCCTTCAGCTATCAATAACCTGCGCGCTTCCTGTAAACGAATCATTTTTTGGAACTGCAAAGGAGACATACCCGTAATCACCTTAAAATTATGATGAAAGGAAGAAAGACTCATATTCACAGCTTTAGCTAATTCCTCTACGCGAAGCGGCTCGGCATATGCCTGATTTATCAATTGAATGGTTTCTTTTATCGCCTGGGCATGAGTTCCTAAAATGGCAAATTGCTTTATCTGATCACCATCCTCCTTCTGTAAAATCCGATATAATATTTCCTTTTGATATAATGGTGCAAGAACAGGGATATCCTTTGGAGTATCAAGCAGCCTTATTAATCTAAGTAAGGCATCTGTCATTTCAGAGGTGGTTTTATTTACAAGCATCGCTCTTTTAGGAGGATCTGAAACTACTTCCTTATGATTAGCAACTGCTTCTAAAATCTGTTCTGTCGTAAATCCAAGTCTAATACATAAATATGGCTTTTCCTTCATAGCCTCTGTTATTTTCCCGCGAATAGGCAGATGCACAGATATAACTAGATACTGGCTGGAATCATAGCGAAATATCGCCTCCCCCAACATCACTATTTTGGAACCTTGTATAATGAAACAAACAGAAGGCTCGACAATAGAATGAAGCGGTTCTGTTAATGTGGATGCTCGGACAATGCTTAGATGGTTAATTTCTGTTGCGTGTGTACCATCTGTTTTAAAGTATTTTTCTACCAGTTCCGTTAACTCATTTTTATTATTCACCATATCCCCCCCTACTTTTCATACATTTTACCTCTTATTTGGAGAATTAGGCAAAGATTATACAGAAATCTTCTATCACTCTTGCTGAAAGTTTTCTTATCATTACAGTATGTTATCTAAAGACTAATAATTAGCTATGGGAGGAAGAAATGAAGCATTTACAAGATAAAGTCGCTATTATAACTGGTTCATCGAGAGGAATAGGAGCAACTATCGCAGAAGAACTTGCTCAATTAGGGGCGAAGGTGATAATTAACTATTCAAGTAGCTCAAAAAAAGCTAAAGAAGTTGTTGCAAGCATCGTGAATAAAGGTGGAGAAGCTATTGCAGTTCAAGCAGATGTCAGTAAAGTTAAAGAGGTAGAACGTTTATTTATAGAAACCCTTCAGCACTTTGGAAAAATAGATATTCTTGTTAATAACGCTGGCATAATGCACACTATACCATTAAAGGCTGTAACAGAAGAAGAATTTGATTTACATTTCTCCATCAATGTAAAAGGAACTTATTTTGCTTGCCAACAAGCGCTTCAGCATATGGAGGCAGAAGGAAGAATTATTAATTTTTCCACCTCTGTAGCAGGAATGATGTTCCCTGGTTACAGCCTATATGCAGCAACAAAAGGAGCTGTCGAACAAATTACAAGACAGCTGGCAAAAGAATTTGGTCCCAAAAAAATCACTATAAACACGATTTCACCTGGTCCTACAAATACCGAGCTGTTTATGGATGGCAAAAGCCCTGAACAATTAGAAAACCTAAAAAAACTAAACGCCTTCGGCCGCTTCGGAGAAACGGACGATATCGCAAAAGTTGTCGCCTTTTTAGCGAGTGAAGATGCTCGTTGGATTACAGGTCAGACTCTTCGCGTTAATGGTGGAATGGTTTAATTGTAAGAAAAAAAATCGATTGAAAGAATGGGATTCACACTGAAAAGTGCAAATCGATATTCCTCCAATCGATTTTTCATTATATTATTTTGCTATTAATGAGATGGATGGTCTACTTTCACTCGTTTGATAAAGAACGATAGAACTAGACCAATGATTGCAACAATAATCGCAAAGCTAAATGATTTCTGTACACCAGCTGTAAAGGCAAGCAATGGACTTAACGGGTTGGTTAAATCGGTCGCACCACTATCTATATATTCCGCTGACCCTGAAGCTAAAAGAGAAATAGCAATTGCTGTTCCGATAGCTCCACCAACTTGCTGCAACGTATTCATAATTGCAGTTCCATGTGGATATAATTCAGGCGGCAATTGGTTTAAGCCATTTGTTTGTGCCGGCATCATTACCATAGAGACACCAATCATTAATACAATCAGCAAAGCAATAATAAAACCTGATGATGTATCAATATCAATGGTAGAGAATCCAAATAATGCAAGAGTTGCTAGTGCAAGACCAGGAATAACTAACCATTTTGGACCAAATTTATCAAAGAGACTTCCCATAATTGGCGAAAGCAATCCATTAATTAAACCACCCGGCAGAAGAAGTAACCCTGCTGTAAATGTGCTTAATGCTAGCACATTTTGTAAATATAGCGGCAATAAAATCATGGATGAAAGCATAACCATCATAATCATGATGACAAGTACTAAACCTATAACAAACATTGGATATTTAAAAGCACCTAAATTCATCATTGGCTGCTCACTTCTCACTTGAAGAATAGCAAACAAAATTAATGATATTAGTCCAATGGCAATAGAAATAATTACTTCTAAGCTGCCCCATCCGCCGCCTTCTCCAGCATTACTAAACCCGTAAACAATACCACCGAATCCAATTGTTGATAAAATAATCGATAAAATATCAATCTTTGGCTTCGTTAATGTCGTTACATTTTGCATAAATATACTGCCGAAAACAAGCGCAACCACAAGCAGTGGCAGGGAAATCCAGAAAATCCAGTGCCAAGTAAGAGAGCGAAGAATTAATCCAGAAATAGTTGGCCCTACTGCCGGAGCAAAACTAATGACCAACCCCATCATCCCCATTACTTTTCCCCGTTTATGCGGGGGAATTAACACAAGAATTGTGTTAAACATAAGCGGTAATAATAGTGCTGTACCAATTGCCTGAACAACACGAGCAACCATTAAGATTGTAAAGGTCGGCGCAATTGCTCCTATAAGCGTTCCCGAAATCGAAAAAATAAGGGAAGTAATAAATAACTGTCTTGTCGTAAACCATTGTAGAATAAGTCCTGACACAGGCACTAAAATTCCAAGTGTTAATAAATAACCTGTTGTTAACCATTGTACGGTTGTTTCGTTAATACTAAAATCCGTAATAATTGTTCTTAATGCCATATTCAGTGCCGTTTCACTAAATAATCCAATAAAGCCCGCAATTAAAAAGGAGGCAATAATCGGCACCGTCTTAAACTCCGTTTTCCCAATTGTTTCGCCTTTAGCGGGAATATCCATTGTCATATTTCTTTTCCTCCTTTAAATCCAAAAAATCACTGTTTTAACAGCACTGCTATTTGATTCGAAATGCAACGCAGGGGGTTACTGCTCTTATTCGTGAGAGCAAGCATGCACCCACCTTCTATCATTGCATTTAACGTAATACCCAGTTCCTTTGCCAGTGGTTCTGCAAAGCCAAAGTCCTCTAGCCTATTTGTATAAAGCGCCTGCCAATCGGTAAAAGTAGCATCACATGCCAAGCGCAGCGTTTCATGTGTTAACGCTGTTTCAGAAGCAATCAGACTAATTTGCAAGCCTTCAAGTGCACTGCAGCCCATCTGATCAAATTCATTTGCGATAGAATTCACATGTTGTTGAAAGGCAGCTACAGGTGTTTCCCCGCTATATAAGTCTGCTTTCATTTTCTCTACTACTAGCTCTCGCATTCGCTTAATTGCTTCTAATGCAATTTCTTCTTTCCCGTTTGGAAAGTGATAATACAAGGAGCCTTTTGGAGCACCACTCTCATCAATTATTTGATTAAGACCCGTTGCATGGAATCCTTGCAGTTGAAATAGTTTCGTTGCAGTAGTTAGAATTGCTTCTTTTTTATTGTTGCCTTTTTTCATTCGATCATCTCTTCTTAAAAGTATTATAACAACTGGTCTACATAATATTAATGTGACATTCTAGAAGTGTCAAGAAAATAATAGCTGATTTTGCTTCTTTTTATGCAAAAATTACTGATTCTTTATCTATTTTTTACAGTAAAGGGCTTTCATTTATATTCTTCACCAAGATGCCTTCTGCTGCAGTTATTTCATCAAAAAAAATACTGGAATAAGTATTCCAGCCAAACAGCCCTTAGAACAATTATACGGACATATTAAATCCATTCGTCTAATTATAATGGGGCTATGTTTTTTTAAGAAAGATAAGTTGGTGGCAATCTCCCGCAGACTGAATACTTATCCTGGCTTATTGTGGTAGGAAGTCGTAAACGATTAAAGCCATTGATAAGAGGCCCACTGTCAAGAATACTAATAAGTTTCCAACAATAGAAAGGTATTTCAAGCGACTTTTTTCGCCTTTTAATCCGAATATCAGTCCGACTAAAGGGATGATAGATATACTTGCTAATATGCTATAACCGAGATAATCGTTCCCAATTCCAATGCTGAATCCTGTTTCATCATATAACTTCCCCATCATGTTAGCTAGAATAAAGACAACAATAGAAGCTAAGAAGCAATAAAAAGATATGCTAGTGTTCTTGCTTTTCATTCGCCTACTCTCCCCTTTTCCGTTGTAAATTAATGGAATTTTATATATATCATACACAAATAATGGATATATATGAAGAGAAATCAGACTGTTTTACCACAATAATTTCCTATGCTATACTCATAAACAAATTGGTTACCTTAAAGAAATACGGGGTAATGCAGATGGTTATAAGAAGGGAGATAAATTATGCGCAATAAAGAAGAGTTAAAACAAGAAATTCTTGCTGCCTATCATTTTCGTCATGCTACAAAAGAATTTGATCCAGAGAAGAAGATTCCAGAAAGTGATATGAAATTTATATTAGAAACAGCTCGTCTTTCTCCAAGCTCATTTGGTACTGAGCCTTGGAAATTTCTTGTGATTGAAAATCCAGAATTGCTGAATAAAATCAAACAATCGTCTTGGGGAGCGTATACAAAGATTCCAGCCGCCAGCCATTTTGTTATTTTATTAGCTAGAACAAAATTAGATACAGCCTATGATTCCGCCTATTTAAAAGAACAGTTTACCAATGTATCCAAGCTTCCTGCTGAAGTGATTCCAAAAATGATTGAACGGATAGAAGAATTTCAAAAGGAGGATTTCCGCTTAGACACCGATCGTTCTTTATTTGACTGGGCTTCTAAACAAACCTATATCGCACTTGGAAATATGATGACCGCTGCTGCCCAAATCGGCATCGATTCTTGTCCTATAGAGGGCTTTCATATGGAAAAAATGAATCAGTTATTAAATAAAGAAGGACTTTTAGAAGATGGCCATTTAGGAATTTCCGTCATGGTAGCATTCGGTTATCGTGCGAAAGATCCATATCCAAAAACACGCAGAGAATTTGATGATGTGGTGAAGTGGGTATAAGTTTTGTTTAAAATTGCCTAACGGAAAACTCTCCCCGCTTTAGTGACTATAATTAATGCGGGGGAGAGTAAAAAAAGGATAACTAGTTCTTTATTTATACTGTCTCCATGCTTCTTGTCTTTATGCTTCCTTTATACTTCTAGACATAAGACGATATTTTCTAGGGGTCATATGCTTAACTTGTAAGAACTTTTTTATAAAATAATCGGGATTCTGAAAACCTATGTTTGTCCCTATTTGATAAATGCGGTCATCAGTTTCTTCTAAAAGCCGGCATGCTTTTTCTATTCTATATTCATTTAAGTAATCTTTAAAGGCTACTCCATATTTCTTACTGAATAATTGGCCTAAATATACACTATTTATATTATATTTATCTCCTAATTTTCTTAAACTCAATTTTTCCATATAGCGCTCTGCAATGTCACTTTCGATTTTAACTAAGATGTCTTTTGATGAATAATTCCTGATACTATATAAATAGTTTGCAAAATGTAATGAATAGGTTAAAAACTCATCCATTGAAATTTTTCCAGATAAAATATTCTTCTGATCATGAATAAAAAGGAGGGGTTCATCATTAGAAAAATTCGGTTTATTATTCTTATTCCATAGGTCTGCTAATTGATAAATTAACAGAGTAAGATTGTTTTTTATTAATTGAGGATGCAGACATTTCTGTTGAAATTCTTCGTATATTTCTTTAACAATAATGTTTATTTTTTGCTCATTATTTTCTGATATACTATCAATATATTGATTTATCCGTTTTTGAGATAAGTGATATTGCTCTAAAGAAAATACTGGTGTGTTATCGCAATAAATTATTGATTTATCGACACAATAAAAATATTCATATTCTTTCCCTAAAACTACTTTATTATAGGAATCAGTTATTTCTTCTATTTTCTGTACTGTATTTCCGATATATATTTTCACCGTGAACGGCACTTCACTAATTAATCTTCTGTGAAGTTTCTCTATATAATTTGCTCTATAAACCTCCGAGCGATTGCATTGCCAAACAACACTTACTGAGTATTCCATGTTTGTATTTTCTATATCATAAAGAATAAGGAAATTCTCTTCCTGTACCATTTTTTCTATTACTTTATAGAGCATTTTTCTCCATTTCTTTTTTTCATCTGGCATAACACGTTCCTGCCTATTTTCTTGTACAACATCCATATTAATAAAGGTATAGTTTCTAAAATTCCCATACCTTTCTTTGACAAATTCGATGTCCTTTGAGGTAAATTTATCATATAAAATATTTTTTAAATGATAATCAATAATTGCCTTGTTCTTTTTTTCTTCCTCTTTTTCTTTTCTCTTTAGTACTATAAATCGTTTGTTAATGGTTTCTAGTAAATCGATTAGCTCCTTTTCCTGTATTGGTTTTAACAAATAATCAGTGACCCGATATTGAATAGCTTTCTTCGCATATTTAAATTCATAATATCCACTTAAGATTACAAATCTTATTTCCTTATCCATGCTCTGCTTTACTTGTTTAATTAATGCTAATCCGTCCATAACAGGCATTTTTATATCGGTAAAAACAATGTCAACATCATAGTCTCGAATAATTTGAAGAGCATCTTCCCCATTTCCGGCTTCATAACAAAGTTCAAAACCGTATTTTCCCCAGTCAATCATGACTTTAATTCCTTCCCGAATATATGGCTCATCATCAACAATAAGGGCTTTTAACATTATCTATTCCTCCTAAATGACCTTTCTCCTATTCAAAATGAATTTGTGAAAGAAACACTAAACGAAAAAGTAATTAACACCTGTATTGGAAATATGCTGCCAAGCTTAATCTCTATATAATGGGTAACTTAATGTATACTTCTGTTCCAGTGTAATTCTGGCTTTCAATTTCTAATTCCCCCTCCTCTTGATAGTGCATTTTTATCCGTAAATAGGCATTTAAGATTCCTGTGCTTTCTTCCCAATTGGATGTTGTCACATCATTTTTCTCAAGGGACTCTCTTATTTTCCTTAATCTCTTTGCATCCATCCCAACTCCGCTATCTAAAATTTCAATATAAATAGCATTCTCTTGTGCAGAGACGATGATGCTAATTTCTCCTCCATTTTTCTTTTTCTCAATCCCATGAATACAGGCATTTTCCACAAAAGTTAATATCAGCATCTTTGGAATATAATGCTCCTTGCATTCCTCTTCTACATAGATAGAAAAGTTCAATCTATCTACAAAACGATATTTTTGAATATTTAAGTATCTTTGAACATATGCTAATTCTTCCTCGACAGTAACAAAATATGAATCACTCCATTTGGTCATTCTTCTAAATAACTGTGCTAATTCATTAATAACTGTTGCACTTTCTCGATCTCCATTTAGTAAATTCCTCATTCTGATGCTATCAAGCGTATTATAAAGAAAATGTGGATTTACTTGACTTTGAAGCGCATTAAGCTCTGCTTTTGTTTTGGCTAATTCTATTTTCTGCTGTTCTCTTTCTTTTTTGTACACTTCACCTAATAATTCATCGATTTTAACCACCATGAAATTATAACTCCTTATTAAATCACCTATTTCATCTTTCCCTTCATTTATATTGATTCTTTCGAATATCCCTTTTTCTACTTTCAATAAATGCTGCTCTGTTAGAGCAATTCTATCTTGAAAAGACTTATTAATAAGCAAAATAACAAGTGTGGGAAATAGAAAATTAAAAATTATTAACACAAGTAGTACGGTTTTCTTGTTCTCAATGAGATCAAAAATATTAGTCTGATTATTAGATATATAGATATCCCATCGATCATTGATTGCTAGAAAAGAATCAGATAGATTAAATTTGGATTTTTCTTTTGATTCTAACTTTCGGAATATAGTATTCTTCTTCTCTGAACCATGATTACTAAAAATAACCTGATCATTATACGCTATTACAATATTATTACTCGTATCTTCATTTTTGATATTTGCCAATAATCGATAATAATTAATATTTATTTTTACAATACTTTTATATCCGTTGCTTCCATTTGGTAATTCTCTTATAAAACTGATCGTTCGATTCGACTCTAACTTTGGTGGGAATTGTTTATTCTCTTCATAATATGGATATAAAACCATGTTCTGATTATTCTCTTTGTAAATTCTATACCAATTCGTATGCTCGACCGCTCGCAAATTCCAAAAAACCCCACCGTTAATAATAGTTGGATTAGTAGTGTATATTTCAATACTTTCCAATGCTTGGGATACATAAAAATTATTAATGATGTTTTCTTGAACAAGTGAAATATAGTCACTATAATAATCTACATTATCCTTATACTCCTTTTGGAGAAATTCATTGATCTTCAAATCTCTACTAATATAATTGGATACTTCCGTAATCTCGTTGAAGCTCTCATTAAGATGATATTTCAGCCGTTCTATCGTAATCTCCATTGATTTATTTTTTTGGATATCCTCATTTTCTCGAATGGAATGGATAATGACTAAATTAGTAAGAACGATAGGAATCACTACAGCTAATAAATAAATTAGAATCATTTTTTTCTTTATTTTAATATTATTCAGAAGCAGAGCAAGCAAGTTTTTTCCCATCCTTCCAAACTAAGCTCTACACAAATAGTAAAGCTAAAGGCTATTATCTATCATAATCAGAAAGAAATAATAAACAACAGCGACTGCTAGCCTACTAATTGTAAACGTTTTCTATAATGTGTATTCTACCATTTATTTACTGTTACTTTATAGATTTTCTCATAAAATCATTATTGCTATGTTTCTTTGAAGAATTAGTTATAATCTGAACTTGATCCCTCTCCTTTTTACTACAATCTCCTATTATTTTTCTTTCAAATAACTGGAGAATATATTTTCCATATAGCGACTTATCATATAGGAGAAAAAAGCAGGAATGATTACAACTAAAATTGGTAATAGCCATATACTAAATATAAAAAGCACTAGAAGTGTTAATAGAAATAGCGATTTAGGCAAATGGCTGATGGCTAAAATGGCCGCGTTTTTCCAAACAATTTTTAATGGGGACTGAAATCTCGCTATATAGGAGATAGCATAGATAAAACAACAACATGCCAAAGGGATAAGTAGAAGAAATATTGTCTGCCCTATTATAGATACAACACTCCCATTTGCTTGTGCCCCTAAAAACAGGCTATTGTAGTAAAACACAGAAATGACAGCTACAAAAAATATCCAAGTAATAGTAGCCTGGTTAAAGCTACTTTTCATCGCTTTCCAAAATTGCTGAAATATATATCCCTCTTCCTCTCTAATTGCATAGTGGGCTGCATAATATAATGCAGCCGTGGATGCCCCAATCGTAATGATAGGTAACGAGAATACTGTCCAAAGAAGACTTAAGTATAATAAATTGGCTACCTTTGTCAATCTCCTCATATATATTCCATTCATTAATCTATTCATACAGTTTCACCTTTTCTGTTATACGCATTTCTACTTCCTCGTTTACTTGCTCCAGCCATTGAAAGTCTGCATAACAAATGTTTGTAAGATCCGATTTACTAGTTACATAAACTCCCATTGTACAACCAACAAATCCTCCTGCCACTTCCGTACTTAGGATATGTGCATCTATATTCTTCACCACTTCTATTTCCTCGCCATCTTCTTGAGAATAATAGAAGTGAAGTTTTTGACAATCGCCTCTTATTTTTAAGGTTAAATTACGAGAATCCTCTACTATACGTTCTTCCAGCTTCTCTTCCCCATTATAATTTGTTATGACTCTCAATTCTCTTTTTCCATCAAACAATCCTGAGACAAAGCGAATAGAATAACGATCATTTTGCAGAATGACAAGCCCGGCTTCATCCCCATTTTGTTGAGGTATAAAATCCAGCCTCGTTTTAAGCGTATACCACATGGATTGTTGTCTAATCCCTATATAAGAAGGGGATGCAATATCTGCGATTGTATGTGGGGAAGCGTACATTCTTAACCAACCGTCTCTTTCATCAAAAACATACTTTTCTATATCAGGATTTCTTAAAAATAATAACCGCTTATCTAAAGGTTGTTCAAACAGAATTCGAGGATTTACTGTTTCTGTTGGAAAAAGTGGCAGCCTGTGCATCTGCTCTCTTGCTAACCTTCCTAATCCCGGATTAATGACTGGCCAATCACTCTCCCAGACTACTTCTGCTAGAAATGTCTCTCTGCCTAAATTGCTATATCCGTCAAAAATACGACTTGCAAGACAAGTCATATACCATTGCCCATCCGCTGTTTCCACTAAGTCGCCATGCCCTACATTACATACAGGATAATCACGTCCAAGATGCCTATGTGTAAGAATAGGGTTACATGGATTTCCTATATACGGACCATCAATTTTTTCACTTCTCGCAATCGTGACACAATGTTCAAACGAAGTGCCACCTTCTGCAATCATTAAATAATAATAACCGTTCCGCTTATATAAATGTGGTCCTTCTGGCCAGATTGCCTCTCTTAGAGCACCCTTCCAAAGTTTTGTACTGACTCCAATCAGTTTCATGGATTGAAGATCTATTTCCTGTAGCCATACCTCCCAGTCTCCATTGTAGCGCACTCCTTTGGGATTTGGCCTTGTCCCTACATAATAGCTTTTTCCATCTGTATCAAAGAATAGACTTGGATCGATTCCTTCTGCTCCTTCTAAATAATATGGATCAGACCAGGGTCCTGTTGGATCAGTTGCTGTCACAATAAAGTTTCCACCCTTCGGAACATTTGTCGTTATCATATAGAAAATTCCCTTGTTATACCTAATAGAAGGTGCAAATATTCCTTGAGAATGTGTAACATCTGATAGGGGAAGCTGCGATTTTCGGTCCAATATATTTCCGATTAATTCCCAATTAACAAGATCCTTACTATGGTAGATCGGAACACCAGGAAAATAAGAAAAAGTGGACGTAACCAAATAATAATCATCTCCAACTACACAAATAGATGGATCAGACGAAAATCCTTTTAAAATTGGATTCTGAAAAGTCTGCACTGCCAATCATCCCTTCTTCTCAAAAATAGCACTACCATATTCTATAATTTCCGCTTAACGATAAAAACGCAAAGCTATAAAGAAAGTTATCATAATATCTTCGCTCTCCCGTTCTAAGTGGGGTATTCCAAAATTTCTCTACACACTCTTTCGCATAATCAAACTTTCCTGCTGTTGCAAGGGAACCCATCGCATTTGCTGCTAATAGTCCAACAGGATGTAACACCTTCTGCTCCACCTTTGTTCCATCTATAGCATAAACGTAATCCTCTTCCCCTTTGACTGTTTCACAAAAGAATTTTTGAATCTTTGCCACACAATTTCTTAATTCTTCGTCTTTGCCAAACCATTCGTAATCGAGCCCAATATTAGCCGCTACCCGATACGAATCACTATAAAAGTAGAAATGTTCGCTGTCATAGTAGGGGTTTCCATCATAATCGGCATATTCTGCCGTAAGCCCCGTAACTGGATGGCATGCTTTTAGCAAATAGCTTCTACTCGCTTCAGCTGCTTCCTTCCAAAAATCACGATCCTCTTCATTTGCCCATAAGGAAAAGAGTTCATAAAAGTGTGGCAAATGATAAGATGGATCAGAGTATTCTACTTCTGGAATAAATTTAATAAGCTTATTTTCAGGATTCCACATCGGGAAGCCATCATTGTTTTCTCCTTTATGAATACAATAGTGGAGAATATCTTTCGCTTCTTTTGAATACTCAAAAATTCCGTCTCCATCTCCCCAGCGATGCGAAGCAAAAAATAATGCCATTGCAAAAAATTCTTCTCCGTCGGGAGCTGGTCCATAGGAATTTTTTACTCCTTCGGGTGAAACAGACCATGCAAAATAGTTAGCATGGAGTCCAGAATCCATCCACATATATGTTTTTGTCCATTTCCATAACCGATCAAATACTTCCTTTTGATCTAATTGCACACTTAACATCATTGCATAGGACATACCTTCTGTCCTTACATCGTTATTGCCCGTATCTACCACATATCCCATCTGGTTATCTGTTTCATAATAAATTCGTTCCTCTTCCTTTCCCAAAAATAGCGTTTGCCAAATGAGCGCTAAGCGATTGTTAATTTCCTCTTCTTGATAGCCATATTTTTTAAATAAATTAGTATATTCTCCCGTCTGAAATGCTTTTACCATATTAATCTACCGAACTATCACTTCCTGATAGTAAGGCAGCTCACCTCCATCATTTATTTTTAACATCTTTATTCTTTTACTCCACCTATTGTTAGTCCACTCATAAAATACTTTTGTAAAAAGGGATAGAGACAAACAATCGGCAATGCCGTAATAATTGTGGTTGCGGCTCGTATTGATGTAGGAGTGACCATAGAAGACGAGTTTTTCATGGAATCCACATTTGCACCTTGATTCGTAACAGAAGAAAGCAGTTTCATTAATTCATATTGTAATGTAGTTAATCGATCATTAAATCCGTTGTATAACATCGCATCAAACCAAGAGTTCCATTGATATACTGCTATAAATAACGCAACTGTTGCTAAAACTGGTTTACATAACGGCATTATAATACTTATAAATATTCTAAAATGAGATGCACCATCCATTTTGGCAGATTCCACTAAACTTTCCGGTAATCCATTAATATACGTGCGGATAACTAACATATTAAACGCACTTATCATTCCCGGAATAATATACACCCAAAAGCTATTTAACAATCCTAACTTACTCATCAAAAGGTAATTCGGTATCAAACCCGCATTTAAATACATAGTAAAGATATAAAGTAATGTAATAGATTTTCTAAATACAAATTCCTTTCTGCTTAATATATAGGCTAAAAGAGCAGTTAGAAATAATTGAACGATTGTGGCAATTACCGTTCTCGCAACAGTAATAATAGAAGCTTGGATAAGCGTATCTTTTTTTAATACAGTTATATAGTTTTCAAGTGTTAATTCTCTTGGAAAGAGGTAAATTCCTCCTTTAATAGAATCTAATCCATCATTAAAGGAAACTGCTAGCGTATTTAAAATGGGGTACAGTGTTGCAAGAATAAAAAACAGTAAAAAAATCCATTTTAAAATATCAAAAAGTACATCAGAATAATAGACCTTTCTCATCACTCTCCATCCTCCTTTAGAATAGTCTTTCTTCTCCCGCTGCTTTCGCTAAGTGGTTAGCAATGAAGATTAAGGTAAGACTAATTATTCCATTAAATATTCCAGCAGCTGTAGCTAATGAATAATTATTTAAGCTAATTCCGTATTTTAATACAAAGATATCAATTGTTTGCGATACTCCTTGAACTAATCCATTGCCTAATAAATATTGAACTTCAAATCCAGCATTTAATATATTTCCAATATTGATTAATAAGAGAATAAAGATAGTTGGTTTAATTCCCGGCAGTGTAACATGCCATATTTTTCTTAAGCGATTTGCTCCATCAATAGATGCTGCCTCATACAGTTCTTCATTAATCGATGCCATTGCCGCTAAATAAATAATGCTCCCCCATCCAGTTGATTTCCATACATTTGCAAAGCCTACAATCCACCAAAAGTATTTGGGATCTGCAAAAAAGTTAATAGGTGCATCAATTATGCCAAAGACTAACAATAATTGATTAATAATGCCTGTTTCCGGAGACAAAACTTCCATTACAATTCCTGTCACGATAATCCAAGATAAAAAGTGAGGAAGATACGATACGGTTTGCATAAACTTTTTGACTGTTTTATTTCTTACCTCATTTAAGAGAAGTGCAAATCCAATGGAAAAAATGAATCCTAGCACTAGGTTTATCATACTCATTGCTAATGTATTACGGACTACATTAATGAATGTAGGATCAGAAAAGAGAAATTTAAAATTATTTAACCCCACCCATTCTTGTTCAAATATTCCTCTTCCTGGCCGATAATTTTGAAAAGCCATTAACCAGCCACTAAGAGGAGCATAATAAAAAATTAATGCATAAATTACAAATGGGATAGATAGTAACACTAATTCCTTTTGCTCTTTACATTTTTTAAATAATTTTTTTAAAGAACTTACCTTTTTCGGAGATGGCTGTACGACAGTTTCTAACATTACCGGTTTCTCCTGCTGCACCTTTTACACACACCTTTCTTTAATACGAAAGGGATTGGGAAAACGTCCTATATTTCAGGGCGCATCCCAATATTTCGTTAAATAATCATTACCAGCCTTGTTAATTAGTAGATTCAGAGACTTCAATTCTTCGTTGTACTTCCTTTGTTAAGGCATCTTCATAGGCCTTTACATCAACTTGAGAATTATAAGCATCCATGTAATCACTCCAAGCACTTTCAAACTTATCTGGTGGTGTCATAATAACTTTTGGTAACCACTGCTGCTTTACTTCCGTCATTTTTTCTTTTGAAATTCCTTCTGGTGTGCTGGCAGTCCATCCATTTGTCGCTGAATAAATAGGATACCAAGGTGCGTTTTCCTTCACTGGTGTTAAGAAATCTGTCCATTTTTTATAGCCATAAGCATCAAGAATTTTTCGATCCAAATCAGATAAAGTAGCATAGAATTCATCTGGCTGTTCACCTGGAGATACAGCATTGATTCCGTCTTCCATCATTCCAGTGTATGTCGGGAAATAATTATAATCAGAAAAATTATTCGTTACATAATTCTGGTTTTTTGCGTTTTTACGTTGTTCTTCGGTTCGATAGAATAAACCTTTATCATCTACTTCATAATCAACACCCTTTTCTCCCCAAGTCCTCATAACCATAATCTCTGGATCAAGTAAGTCATTTAGGAACTTCAAGGAGCCCTCAACATCCTTATTACTAATGCTGATGCCAAGGCCATTTGCAACATTTAATGTTGGCGGGCTAAAATATTGCGGTGTAACATTTTTATCTAAGACTAAATCAAGCGGAACATAAGTTAGATGATCTAAACCTTGTGATTTAAGAGAAGTTTCTGCATCTTGGAATTGCCAATATTGATCAACCATTCCTAATACACGCCCTGAAGAAATTTTTGCAATATATTGATCATAAGACATCGTAAAAGTTTCTGGATCAACTATTCCTTTGGCAAATTTCTCACTTAGGATTTTGTAATACTCTTTTGCTTCTGGAATTTGATCATAAACTTTTGCTTCCTTTGTTACAGGATCAATAACCGCAGCTCCGTCATTAGGATATCCCGCTAAAAATTGCGGTGGGTTTTCTAAACAGAAATATCTCCAATCATCAGACAAAATGGAAAATCCAATATTCTTCTGGCCATCCTCTGAAGTAGGATTTTCTTTAAGATAGCTTTCAATTAGATCAAAATATTCATCTAATGTGGTGATTTCAGGATAATCAGCCCATTCCAAAATACGCTTTTGAATCCAAAACGCTTCATCACTATGGTTAACTGCCATATTCTGCCCTTTAACGACACCAAATTGCGGAATAATATAAATATGGCCATCCTCATTCCTAATTTGATTCCATTGAGCATCCGTATACAAGTTTTTTATATTGGGATAATCATCTAAATAATCCTCTAATGGGATTAATGCACCAGCATTGATTAATGCAGCTGTACCATCTGATCCATCAATAAAATCAGGATATTCTCCTCCTGCAATCATTACACCGATTCGCTCGGAAGCCGTTTGTCCTGTTAACCATGTAACATCTGCTTTCGCTCCTATTTTTTCAGCAATTTTATTCATCATTCTATTATCATCCGGTAATTCTTTACCAGGCACAGCCATAAATGCAGTAAAAGTTTTTATTCCATTTTCATCCACATTTGACGATGTTTCCTTATCTGATTCGCAGCCCGAGAGCACTAATAAACCTATTAAAAACAAAGATAAAACGGATAGTATCTTCTTCATCTGTACACCTCCGGATAATTGTTCAACCAATAAAAATAAAGATGTATTTACTCCCTATAAATTAAAGATAGCAAGGTCCTTCTTATCCTCCCCCCTTTTCACTCCAAAAAAGAAAACGCTTTCTTAATCAACCATAACAAATGTAACCAATGTTTTCATCCATACATTCTAAAGAGATTACTCAAAAAAGCCATGATTTATTTAATTTGTCTTATTTTTTTGGATTTTTCATCCAAAAATATAGAGGATTTTAATGATATGGTGAAGGAGGTATGGAAGGTTGTTTTATTGATATACAAATAAATGGGAGATTTTAAAGTACTTACAGTTTGTCGACAAAAAGATATGGAAGAAGTAGAAACCCATTTTCATGCGTTGCTTGGAGCAGAGGGGGGTGAGATAGCGAGGCAGCCTGAGACCCTGCAGGCTGAAGGCAGACCGCGGCTCAGCGCGAACCCCCGGAGCGGAAAACAACACCCTAATTCAAAGACATTAATAATCTATACTTTACTCAAACTTCTATTTCCAAAATACAGGAGTTTATCTACTGTCTGAAGGGACATTGTTTACAGTCCCTATTCCTTTGGAGGAAAAAAACAAATATTTCCCCCTAATTCTTCCTATACTGATGACTATATGGATTAAATGGAGTGAAATAAGAAACGGAGTAGTCCAAATTTATCATCTCACTATATTCAAAAACGGTGCCATTCTGCAGAATTCCTCTATTAAAAATCTTCATAGCAGCTGTACCTTTTTTGCAATTAAGCAGCTCGGCATCTTCTTTACTGACATTTATAGCACTATAGGTAGTAATAAAATGAGAGATTTGATAGCCACATTGCTGGACATACTCATGAACGGAGTTTTTTACTGCTTCCTCCTCTAAATCTGGGAAATAGGCACAAGGAAGTCTTGTTGTTTCTATTTGCATTTTTTGAAAATCCACAATACGAACGCGTTTATACTCCCATACTTTTGTTTTTTTACCACTTAAGTCAAATATTTTTTCTAATGCATGATCTGCCTCTATTTTTTTAAAATAGATAATTTTTGATTGGATATCTTTAAACTTTCTTTCTGTGAGTGAATTATATATTAAAGGGCTTTTATATCGTGTTTCCTTTACAAAAATTCCTGAACCCTGAATAACTTTTACACACCCTATATTCACAAGCTTTTTTAGTGCTTCACGAATAGTGTATCTTGATACATCATAATGTTTTGCCAGTTCTCTTTCCGTTGGGATCTTTTCGCCGGCTTTGTATTTATTTTGATAAATCTTACTTAAAATATCTTCTGCTATAAAGTCTCTTTTTTTCATCATTATTACCTCTCAAACAGAATAGGTTTCATCCGCCCCATCATTCTAACATATATTTATTTCTTAAAAATAAAAGAAAGAGACAGATCCCTTTTACTAAGACCTCTCTCTTAACTTCTATTATGGTGTATGAATAGCACCGTTTGGTATTCGTGCTTGTGTCCACTCATGTTTACGATAGATAACAGGGTATTCCTTCACCATTTCCTCATCAAATTCTACGCCAATTCCCACTCTTTCAATTGGGTAAATATAACCTTCATGCACTTTTACCGAATGCGGGAACATTTTCATTGTCGTTTCATCTGGTTCCTGAATCTCTTGAATAGCCGCGCTATGAAGATGAATATTTAAATGCGTATTTACCGCCACCCCAATTGGCGTCATATCAGAAGGCCCATGCCACGCAATGCGTACACCAAAATTTTCACAAAGAGCAGCTAGCTTAAGTGCTGGGGTAATTCCACCAATTTGGGAAACATGACATCGTATATAATCAATTTGTCGATTAACGATTAGATTTCTCCATTCCATTGGATTATTAAAAAGTTCTCCCGTCGCAATAGGTGTCGTACATTGTGCTTTTAGTTGGGAAAGCCATTCATTTTGATCAGGCGGCAAAATATCTTCTAAGAAATAAAGCTTATATGGTTCCAGTTCTTTTGCCAACTGAAGGGCTTGATTTGGAAATAACCGTTCATGAACATCGTGTAAGAAGTGAATAGAATAGCCATATTTTTCACGAAGTGCCTTAAACATGGTAATGACATCTGTCATATAAATATCTGGATCAAAATATTCCCCTTCACTTAGTTCGTTCGTCAAATGCATTTTTTGATTTTTCCCACCATATTTTCCTAACTGGCAACGAATATGACGATATCCTTTTTGGATTAACTCATCTACATTGGCAAAAAGTTCATCGAGTGTTAATCCGTCAGCATGGGTATATGCGGCAATCGCATTTTTAGATTTTCCGCCTAGCAATTGATAAAGAGGCATATTAGCAAGCTTTGCTTTTATATCCCATAAGGCCATGTCGATGCCGGCAATCGCATTATTCATTACCGGTCCATTGCGCCAATAGGAATTGACCATCATCATCTGCCATAAATCTTCAATATGATTGGCATCTTTATTTAATAGTAAAGGTTTAAGATATTCGTCAAGAATGGATTGAACTGCTAAAGGCCGCTGCTGAAAGGTTGCACATCCAAATCCGTAAATCCCTTTATCAGTTTCCACTTTCACGACAACTAAATTATGCCGATGTGGATTGGTTACAAAAGATTTTATATCTGTTATGATTGTCGGTTCCACCAAAATCTCCTTCTCTCTTTGCTTCTTCTTGTCAAATCAAAGCCAATTAATACTTAAATTTAAACATAGGAAAAATGAAGCGTCAATTTGGTTAGGCAAGTCATAATATAGCGTTAATTTACCATACCAATTTTATAAAAAAATCGAATAAACGCCTTATTTTATAAGGATTTCTTCATTTTTTTGGTTTTTTTAAACCGTTTTCAAAAATGAAAGAGCTGTGCTATGATTTCCTTGTCAAATCAAAGTGCAGTTATACGTTTTCCGCATTTATGTAAAAGGAAAGGATGCTATGAAACTATGAGGGAAAAAGACACGATTTCAAAGATCATTGAATACGTTGGCGGTAACAGTAATATTAAAAAAGTTTGGCATTGTATGACTCGTTTACGCTTCGATTTATATGACCAGTCGTTAATAAAAAGAGAGCAAATAAAACAACTGGATGGAGTAATCGGAGAACAATTACAAAGCGATCAATATCAAATCATTATTGGTACGCATGTGCAAAAATTTTATACAGCAATCATCGATGAGTTAGGAATAGATGAGGATAAGTCAGAAGCACAAGAGGGTGACAAGAAAAAAGGAGTTTTTGGCAGATTACTAGATGTTGTTTCAGGTGTTTTCGGACCAATAGTTCCTGCTATTGCCGGAGCTGGAATGATAAAGGGGATATTGGCTGGACTCATTGCTTTAAATATTCTTTCCAAGGAAAGTGAAACTGTCACTATTTTAGATTTAGTTGCAAGCGGTGTCTTTTACTTTCTACCATTCTTTTTAGCAGCATCAGCAGCAAAAATCTTTAAAACCAATCAATACTTAGCTATTGCCATCGCTGGAGGATTGATGTATCCAACCTTATTGGATGCAGCTAAATTAGGAGAAATAAGTCAATTTCAATTTATCGGGTTACCGATTCCAGTTATTAATTATTCTGGTACAGTTATACCTGTTATCCTTTCGGTTTGGGCGTTAAGTCATATTCACAAATGGGTGGATCGTTTCATGCCAAATGTTTTACGCACGGTATTTACACCTACGTTGGCTCTATTTATTGCTATTCCTTTTTCTTTAATTGTCACAGGACCATTGGGTGGTTATGTCGGTAAGGCATTGGCTTATGTTATCGAACTTTTATTTGATATTTCGCCTATAGTAGCTGGTGTTGTAATGGGAGGAGCAAGACCCATTGAAATTGTATTCGGCGTGCATCATGCTATCACGCCAATCGCCCTGCAAAACTTCGCCGATAAAGGCTATGATATGTTAATGCCAATGATGTTTATGACCAATATGGCAATTGCTGGAGCAACCTTTGCTATGTTCTTTAAAGCAAAAAATAAAATGGAGAAATCGATTATCATTTCTGCAACTATATCAGCACTACTCGGCATTACAGAACCTGCTTTATTCGGTGTATTAATTAAAAATAAAAAAGCATTTATTGCATGTACAATCGGAAGTGCCATTGCTGCAACCTTCTTTGCCGCTGCTGGAGTGAGAATATATGGCTATATCCTTTCTAGTATCGTAAGTCTAGTTGCCTATGTTGGTCCTTACTTCCCATATGCGATAGCTGGAATTATTATTGCCATCGGAACCGCTTTCTTGATTGCCTACTTTACGATTAAAAAAGCTGATACTAATGATGTAAATGAGCCTGTTTCTGATACACAGAAGCTTTAAATGCTAGCTACTAAAATAGCTGTCTCTACAAAGAGACAGCTATTAATCATAAGAATGTATAGTACAATTAAAATATGTATCAATTAATGAAAGATTTCTTATCTCTCACAAGCATACCCATCCTTATCCCTATCCATTTTAGACTGATAAGCAGGATGAGAGCTTGGTACCCCATTTGGATAGACAGACCTTAATTCCGTACAATTAGCAAAATTATTATTGCTTGAATTAACAGTAGAAGCAGTTGCATTATTATTTTTTGAACTAGCAGTACTGCCAGAATTCGAAGCTTTCGTTGAAGAATTTGATGGTGTATTCGCCGCAGCCACTTTGTCTTCTAAGTTATTTACTTTTTCTTCAAGCTCCTTCTTTTCACTTTCTAAGTTAGCAATTTTTTCTTCTTGTGATTTTTTGTATTCTGCAAATTCCTTTTCTTGATTCTTGCTATCAGAGAGCTTAGCTTTTGTATCACTTAGCTCAGTTGTAAGTTTTTCTTTATCTGATTCAAGTTCTACGACTTTATTTTCAAGCTCTTTTGCTTTTGTTTTTAATTCCTTTACTTTTGACTCTAATTTGCTATTCTTTCCATTTGCCTCTTGTAATTGTCCTTGAGTTCCTGTATCAAGAAAAGAAGCCGAAAGAATCATTAATAAGAAACCACCAATTAAGGAAAAATAAAATATTTTCTTTGAAAGAATTGGATTTCTGCCTCTCACCTTGTTAAGTAAATAGATAACGAAATAAATAAGCGCAAATACCATTAATAATAATCCTATAAGTCCTAAGCCAATCATGCTGTCCTCCAAAAAATTATATTTAGGAGTCTCTTCCTATAACTTGAAAAGTAGTCATTAAGAAGTAAATCCCACCAATTTACTATCGGTAGTTTTTCCTATATTTCTATAAAATTCTTTCGACAAAATCTGCATATTCCTTTTAATTTTACTATCTCAATACAAAAAACTCCGATCTCACAAAACCAATATAACGCAGATTTGATGAGATGGGAGCCTCTTTGATTTGCATCTACTTCTCTTAAACAACTACTCGTTAATCTATAGGCAAAAGTTATAGCGTAATACTATCATTTTTAGATACTTTCATAAATATTAAGAGAGAGAGAACTGTTATTATCGTTAATATTGTAGACAGTGCTGCTGCAATACCATAATTCCCCCGAATTACCTCCGTATAAATTGCTACTGTCATTGTTTTGGTATTCACCGTATATAGCAATATGGACGTAGAAAGCTCTGAAAGCATGGTAATCCAGCTCAATATTGCTCCAGAGATAATGCCAGGCAACATCATTGGAACGGTTATTTTGATAAAAGTATTTAACCGGCTACTGCCTAAACTTTCAGCCGCTTCCTCAATAGAAGGTGGAATTTGCTGTAAGGAGGCTACTGATGATCTTATCGTATACGGCAATCTTCTAATAGATAAAGAAATAATCATAATAAACGCTGTACCAGTAATTGCGATTATTCCACTTCCACCTATTCCCGTATTAAATGATGCTAATAAGGCTATCCCTAAAACAGTGCCAGGAACAATATAAGGAATCATACTTAAACTATCAATCAATGATGTAAATAGGTTACGTTTCCTTACCGCTAAATAAGAAATAAAGATAGCAAAAATAACTACTATTACTAGGGCTAAGAAAGGTATCCTTATCGTGTTAATTATCGCTGATCCCATTCTATCCCATGCTTCTATATAACTATTAAAAGAATATCCCTCTTGAAATACCATCCCTTTTGTATTTAAAAACGAGGTATACATCAGGTAAAATTGTGGCAGCATCGCAATAAATACAATGCCATAAACTACTATATAAACAAAAAGTTTCTTAAATCCTTTCATACTTTTGGGCTGCACAGGGTGAAGCGAACTCATACTAAAAGAATTTTTATTGGACACATACTTCTGAATTAAAAATATTACTAAGGCAATAACAATTGCAATAATAGCTAAAGAAGCTGCAAATGCTGCATTTCCTCCTACCTCACTAATGAACTGCGTATAAATTAACACCGGGAAAGTTCGATAACCTTCTCCAATTAACATCGGGGTTCCAAAATCAGAAAACGCCCGCATAAAAACTAGTAAAGCTCCTGCTAAAATGGTAGGAATCAACAGTGGTAATAACACTTTGAAAAACCGAGCTATTCCTGTACATCCCATACTCTCAGCTGCTTCTAAAATCGAATTATCAATACTCTTGAAGGCACCCGTAACATATAAGAAAATCAGCGGGAACAACTGCAAAGTAAAAACTAGGGTTATTCCAGAAAATCCGTAAATATCAAATGGAGGAAAATGAAGATATTCCACTAAAAATTTAGTAATGACTCCATTTCTTCCTAATAATAGGATCCATGAGTAGGCACCAATAAAGGGTGCTGACATGGAAGCTATAATAATTAATACTTGCAGCACTTTTTTTCCTTTAAACTGAAACATGGAAAATAAATAAGCTAAAGTTATTCCAATTACTAAAGCAAAGAACGTTGCAGAAATAGAAACTTTAAAACTATTGATTAATGTTTCCGAGTAGTAACTTTTAGAGAAAAACTCAACAAAGTATTTTAATGAAAAGGAACCATTTATAAATAACGCTTGTATTAAAATCATTAATACCGGATATATAAGGAAAACGGTATACGTAAGAAGGATAAATAAGGAGGATCCGGTCCAAATATTAAATTTAAACTTGTTTCTCATTATTTACACCCCCAATAAATTACGTGAACCATCATCAGTAAATATATTGATTTTTTGTTTATTTATCGCCAGCCAGACTTCATCCCCAGCCTTCAAATCCTCTTCAAATGTTGACTCTTCACTTACTTGAATATTTTCTCCTGTATCCAGATGAATGAAATATTCCGTATTCATTCCTAGGTAGACACTATCAGTTATTACGCCACGAATAGTATCAGGATTTTGCTTTGTTCTTACATATTCCTCTGGTCTAATACTCACTCTAACTCTTTGACTATGTTCGCTGGCTAGTTCATCAAAGGGAAGATTAAAACCATTTTCGAACTCTATTGTGGCACTATCTCCAGTGGAAACTAGTTTCGCTTCTTGTATATTAGTTCTCCCAATAAAGGTAGCAACAAATTCATTAGCTGGGCGGTGATATAATTCTTTCGGACTTCCAATTTGCTGAATTACTCCATTATTCATAACTGCAATCTGATCTGAAATTGCCATGGCTTCTTCTTGATCATGGGTAACATATACGGTTGTTATTCCCACTTCTCTTTGGATATCCCTAATAGCTTGGCGCATATCAAGTCTTAATTTAGCATCTAAGTTACTTAGCGGTTCATCCATCAGTAGTACATCAGGATTTATTGCTAATGCACGTGCTAGCGCAACACGCTGCTGTTGTCCACCACTTAATTTTTCTGGTTTCCGCTCACTATATTGCTCAATTTGCATTAATTTCAAATATTGAGTCGTCCTCTGTTGGATTTCCTCTTTCGTAAGTTTTCTTTGTTTTAAACCAAATTCTACATTTTCTCTTACCGTTAAATGAGGAAAGATTGCGTAGTTTTGAAATACCATTCCAATATTTCTTTTACTTGGTTCTTTATCATTTATTCTGTTCTCATTAAAATAGAAGTTTCCTCCTTCTATTGAATTAAAACCAGCTATCATTCTCAGTAAGGTTGTTTTCCCACATCCAGATGGACCTAATAGGGTAAATAATGATCCATCTTTTATGTTCAGGGTTAGATCTGGAATTACCGCTACTCCTCCATATTCCTTTTTGGCATGCTCTATATTAATAAAACTCATTCTCTTTCACCTCCTGGCCTCTCATTATTTAGATTGAATATCAACAAATATTTCATTATAATGTTGGACAATTTCATCCTTATGCTTAATAACATATTCATAGTCTTCTGTTAATGTCTTAATATCTGCAAGCGGCTTCATATTTTCTCCGATTTCTACATCATCTCTAACTGGTCTATTAGTTGTTGATTTTGCTAGTACCTCTTGAACATCTTTAGAAATAATGAAATCAAGGAATTTTTTCGCATTATCCATATTTTTGGCATTTTTCACAACCGCTGAGTTTGCAGGTAAGAAAACCGTACCTTCTTCTGGATAAATAATTTCAACATTCGCTCCATCATTCAATAACTTCACTGTCGGATCTTCATAAGATAACCCAACTGCCATCTCTCCATCTGCCACTGTTTTATATACATTACTAGAACTAGAGTTGATTTTTCCATCTATATTTGTAAAGAGATCTTCTACATAATTCCAGGCATCATCTGAATCATATCCGCCCTTTGCAAGTAAAATATTCGTTAATTGAGAAAATGCACTTGATGAATTAACTGGATCAGCTGTAGAGATTTTTCCTTTTAACTCGGGATTCAATAAATCAGCATATCCTTTAATATCCATTCCTTTTGTCAGATCTTTATTTACAACAAGTACACTTCCATCTAAAGTAAATGGAGTAGAATATCCATTAGTATTACGATATTCCTCTATTACGTTTTCGTTTTCAGCAGAAACATATTCTTCGAATAATTCTCCATGAAGAGCATAAGTAGTATAGGTTCCTCCAAACATTACATCCGCCACTGGAGAGTCTTTTTCGCTTTCCAACTTTTTAAATAACTCTCCTGTACCAGCTTGAATTAACTCAACCTTGATTCCATATTTTTCTTCAAATGCAGGGATTGTCGCATTAATTAACCCTTCTGAATTTGGTGTGTAAATAACTAATTTATCCGATGCTCCTTCTCCCGCTTTCTCTTCAGATGAACAAGCAGTTAGTGCTAATACACCCACAACTACTAAAATGAACATTTTCCAATATCTTTTCATTTATTATCCTCTCCTTATCATTGATATGTTTAGGATAATATATAAGCAAACGCTTTCAAATGGTACTATTCTATAAATTCAGAGAAAATTCTACACTACTTTCTCTCCAAAAATTCAGTACAAGTATATCCTGTGTATTTCTTAAACACTTGATTAAAATACTTATAATCAGTGAAACCAACTTTTTCAGCTATTTGATAAATTTTATACTCTCCGCGTTGAACCTCTTCAATTGATTTTTTTATTCGATATTGATTCAGGTATTCATTAAAAGTTTGTTTGGTTTCCTCTTTAAATTTCTTATAAAGAAGAGATGAGCTATATCCCAGTTCATTTGACACTGCATTAAAAGTAAACTTTTTTGCGTAATTTTTCTCAATATATTGAATCATCTGCTTAACTAAATGATCATAATGACCCTCAAAAGATGAATGTGCTAACCCCTTAATCATATCGTCTATTTTCTGCTTTTCCTTTTGTTCCAGTTTCAATATATCTACCATTGACCCTGCTTTTCTGATAGCTTCTTTTAATTCTGATTCATTTATCGGTTTTACAATAAATTCAACTGCGTCATAAGAAATTGCCTTTTTTGCATTAGGAAAATCATTATATCCCGAGACAATAATTTTTGAAAAAATAAGATATTTTGTTTCTTCAAGCATTTGAAAGGCATTTTTTCTTGGCATATTAATATCTGTAATGACAATATCAGGCTTTAGTTCATTTATAAGTTCAATTCCTTCTTCCCCATCACTTGCTTCTCCAATTACTACGCAATTAACTGATTCATAATCAAAACCATAACGCAGCCATTTTCTTATTAACTTTTCATCTTCAATAATGAGAACTCTGTACACTTTTCTCTCACTCCCTGATTTTCATAATTACAGTCGTATGTTCCCCAGGACTTTTTACTTTGAAGTAAGAATTTGGGTACATTAATAATAATCTTCTCTTTGCATTATATAGGCCATGATGGTTCCCACTTTTCTTAAATACATTTGAATTTACTTTAACTAACGTACTATCATCTATACCTCCTCCATTATCGCTTATTTGTATCGTCAAACTTTCCCCAGTTCTGAGGATATTAATTGATAAATGTAAATCTCTTCTATCTCTAAATCCATATTTCATACTATTTTCTACTATTGGCAAAATTAACAATTTCGGAATGAGGAATTCCTCTGTTTGTTCCTCTATCGTTATGTCAAACGTAAATCGCTCAAACCGTTCTTTGCAAATTTCCAAATAGTTTTTAATATAAAGCATATCGGTTTTAATGGCTGCTACTTCATTCATTTTGGAAATGCTATATCTCAAAATGGTATTTAGATTTAAGATTAATTTGTTAGCTAATTCTGTATCATAATAAGTTGCTACTCGTATCGTTTCCAATGTATTATACAGAAAGTGAGGATTAAATTGCGCCTCTAGCATTTTGCGTTCTGAGATGACATTTTCCTTTAGTAAAGAAATGTTATTTTGATTTAATTCCTCTAATTCATCGAGCATTTGATTTATATTTTCACTCAAAAATTGGAATTCATCTTTTGACTCTATCTTAAAGCGATAGTTTTTATTATTTGTTACTTTTTTCATTTCATTGGATATAAATTCCACATATCTAGAATTATTGTAAGCAATCTTTTTAGAGGAATAACGAGAAAAAAGTAATAAAAAGAAAACCAAAATCATGACGATGCTAAACGAAAAGCGCCATAATATGTTTAGTGATTCTAATTTTTTATAAACAATTAAATTCATATTTGATTCCAGCAGTCTATGTTTGGAGTAATAGTTCCCTTCTTCACTTTGGAAATTTCCATCCCTTACTTCTGAACTTACTTTTTCTAAAGATCCTTTTAAAAATTCGAATGAGCTACTGGAGAAAACATTATGATAATTATCATACAGTAGATATTGGGTTCCATTTCCTGAAGAGTTTTGCAGAAAATCATTTCCATTCATTAAAAAAGCAGCATATCCAATCGTATAGGAATCCTCCTTTATCTTTTTTAAAGATAATAAGGTATGCTCTCTTTGAGGAGTCATAAATATCCGACGTATAACTTTTTCCTCTAATGGATTATTATCTACTACCGTATTTAAGAAATAGATCAACCTTATATCTTCTTTCTTCTCGCTATCAAATAATAAATTTTTATTTTTATCCAATAATAATAACCGAATTCTTATATTCCTTTCCTTTCTGCTTAGAAGGTGATAATACTCTTCATATAAATCTCTATCAGTTAATTTTCCATCTACATATCTTGCAAATATGGTTTCGCTGTACATTTCTAAATTTTCATCAAGGTAACTAGTTATACTTTTATACTGTTTAGTAATCCTTTCCCTTTCTTCTGTTATTTCTTGGTTGATTGAATAGTAATAGTAGCCAAATAGTCCTCCAAAAATCACCAAGGAAGCCAGCGAGATAGTAATAAGCGAACTTACCATAATTTCCTTTCGTAATCTATCTTTAAATTTAAACGTTTTCAAAAAATGATTCACCCACCTTTCTCTACTAACTCCTTATTGTTACGACTACTTTACCAAGATAATTAAAAATTGGAAAGGTAATTTGAAAAACGATTCTCACAAACTATTAAATACCAAAAACAGCAGAAGAAACAATTCAAGATAAATAGGATTGTTCTATGCGAATTATATGACTTTCAGGATCATATTGTAAGTCGCATATTAATGAATTCTTCACCATATAAGATAAAAAGAAGCATAGATTTCTTTTCACTTTTTTGCTTAGTCATTTATGTAAATAAAAACAGAAGATATCAATATGAATCATTGATACCTTCTGTTATAAATACTCTACTATTTATTGCGCCTTGCGCACTTTTGCAAATAATATTGTTAAAAGGAATGGGACGATTATTACAATGGCCATTCCAATAAAGAATGCTCCCCAATTATTAGGGAAAATGGACAGGAATCCTGGCAAGCCGCCTACTCCTATTGAAGGTGCTTTTACTGCTTGGATAGAAATAAAAGCACCAGCTATAGCAGAGCCAATAATGGCCGAAATAAAGGCAAAGCGGAAGCGCAGATTAACACCAAACAACGCTGGCTCCGTAACACCAAGATACGCGGAGATAGCTGAAGTTACTGACAAACTCTTTAATTTTTCATCTTTTAATATAAACAACATGGCAAGTGCTGCTGACCCTTGAGCAATATTGGATAAAGCAACCATCGGCCATAGAAATGTTCCTCCAGTGCTTCCGATCAACTGCAAATCTACTGCTAAGAAGGTATGATGCATACCAGTAATAACAAGCGGTGCATATAATCCGCCGTATATTAATCCACCTAAAATTGGCGCAAAATCAAAGATTGCTACAACTCCATCTGTAATCATGTTTCCGATAAAAAATGTGATTGGACCTATTGCAATAAATGATACAAAACCAGTTACAAGTAAAGCAATAGGTGCTACGAATAACATTTGAAAGGAATCTGGGATTCTGTTTCTTAAGAAAATTTCTAACTTAGCTAAAACATAGGAAGCAAGCAGGACTGGTAAAACTTGACCTTGATAGCCAACCTTTTCTACTTCTAAGCCAAAAATGTTCCATGTCGGTATTTCTTCTGCCTTTCCATATCCCCATGCATTCAATAAATCAGGATGAACGAGCATTAATCCAAGCACAATCCCTAATAAAGGACTTCCGCCAAATCTAGTCATTGCAGACCAGCCGATTAAACCAGGTAAAAAAGTAAACGCTGTATTAGCTATTAAATTGATAATACTAGCAAAGTCTGCCCATTGTGGATATGCTTGAACCACCGATTGCTCAAAAAAGATACCTTCACCTGTTAAGACATTATTGATTCCCATTAGTAAACCAGCTGTTACAATCGCAGGCAAAATCGGAATAAATATATCAGCTAACATTTTTACAGCACGCTGTAATGGATTTAAATTTTGTTCTGAGGCTTTTTTGACATCATCTTTCGACCCTTCGGATGCACCAGTTTGATTGATTAATTCTTTATAAACCTTCTCCACCGTACCTGGACCAATTACAACTTGAAATTGTCCATTTGCCGAAAACGACCCTTTCACTAAATCTATTGATTCAAGCTTCTCTTTATCTACTTTTGCTTCATCTGCTAATGCAAATCGTAATCTGGTCACACAGTGCGTTGCAGCAGAAATATTCTCTTTGCCGCCAATCGCTTCAATTATATTACTAACCTGCTGTTTATCTATGCTCATTTCTTACGTCCTCCTATTCTATGATGAAAGTAAATTCTATTCCAATACTAATAAAAACGTTTGCAAATCTTGTCGAATCTTGTATATACATGTCATAAAACTAATGATATAGATGTATATACAAGTTGTCAATAAAAAGGATAATACGTTTACAATAGTATTTTTTTCCATTAGATTAGAGAAATAAATCCTATTAGTAGTCCTAACACAAGCAGAAGATTAAGTAAGTAGAATAGTATTTTATTTGTTGATGATATTAAAACCTGCCAACCTTCCATAGCTGAATGGAGAAGATATTAATTCTTTTCTGTAGTATTTCAGGTATGTTTCAATAGTTTGAGTTTGGAAAGCAAATACTTACAATGGACCATTAGCCATCAGCTGTTTATGTCAAAGGAGTAGTAAAATATAGGAGAAATTACTGGAAAAAGGCTTCCCATTATGGCAAAGATGAGAGGATTCTAGCCTAAATGGGGTTTTATCAGTCAAATCTGTTGGGTTTTCAGGTAAACTTCTGTTTTATCAGCCAAAGTTAGGGACTTTTCAGCCAAACTTCATTTTTATCAGCCAAACCCGCTCGCTTTTCAGCTAAAGTCGAATTTTTTCAGCCAACATCAGTTTTCCTTGAAGCTTACATAATTAACATAAACACTTAATAAGGCTGATTCCTTCCTTCTTTAACCCTTTTCGGCATTACATTATTCTTAAAAATAAAAGCAAAAAGACTGTTCTATCATGTAGAAACAGTCCTTCGCTTTCCATAATGGGAGATTCCTTATCCACGTAGTCCCTATTAATGTATAATCTCGCTTGCTTTTGCCTTTTCTGTCATTTTTCTTGTTCCATTTGCTAATGGCTTTTTTAAAAATAGAGCAATAATCAAAGCAATTACACTAAAGACTATAAGCATACTGATTGAAAATAGTACTTTTTCCTTTACCATCCCACCTACGGTTTCTCTTAACAGGTTGATCGCATGTGTAAATGGTAGGTAAGGATTAATTTTTTGGAAAAAAGGTGGTGCAACCTGAATAGGAAAAGTCCCTCCAGAACCAGATAGCTGCAATACAAGAAAAATAATCGCTAATCCCTTACCTAAGTTGCCAAAAACAGAAACTAATGTGTAAACAATTGTCATAAATACTAAGCTGATAAACATGCTGAACAATACGAATGCAACTGGTTCAGCTACATATGCCTTTAAAATAAACATATCTCCTAGTGTCACAATCAAGCTTTGACATAATCCAATTGTGACAAAGGTGAGCCATCTGCCAAAGTATACTTGGTTCGGTGTGTAAATCCCCTCAGGATCTCGAACATCCACGCGTAATAAAGAAATGAGCAGCAAGGCACCAACCCATAAACTCAAGGTTGTATAAAAAGGCGAATTCGCTGATCCATAATTAGGAATAGGAAATAAAGAATTTTCATTTAATACAATCGGATTTGATATAAAGTCACTTTCTTGTTGTATATCATTTTTCAACAAGGAAATAATTTCCCCTAAATCATATTCATCTTCAAATTTCCGAATAGAATCTGCCGTTTTAGTCAACGTCGCTTCTAAATTTGGCAATTCATTTTGTACCATATCTACCGCTTTATGAACAGCATCTTCCACTCTAGGTAAATCCGTCTTAATAAATGCAGCTACTTTAGAAATATCTTGTTCAGCCGCGGGAAGATCATTACGAACAAAGTTTGCTGCTGCATGAATCTTCTCTTTCAGACTCGGAAAAGATTTTTGATAAAATTCTGCGGCATCATTAATACCTGCTAAAACTTTGTCCATATTTTTCTTGATAAGGTTTGTTGCTTCATGAATCTTCTTTTCTATTGTAGGTAAGTCAGAATGAAGCTTTGTTAATTCTTCTTGCGCAAAGGCAAGTGACTCATCCGTATTTTTTAATATCTCTTCTAGCTTTGGTATATTTGCCTGTGCACTTTCCAAATCATTCATTGCATTTTGAGCCGAATCCTTTATCCCCTCTATAGCACGATGTATAGCTGGCTCTGTTTGCTTGTCATAATGATTCATTAGAGTAGTACTAAGCTCAATTGCCTCTTGCGACAACGCCAATAAACTGGATGCTTTCTCCTTATCCTCTGCTTGAATCGTATGTAGCAGCTTTTTTTCTTGCTGAAAATTGGTTTGTAATGCCTGTAAGTCTTTAATTTCAGACAAAAGAGCATCATCTCCATTTGGAGTTACACTATTTAGAGTAGTAAATAATGCAACGGAACGTGTTAAACTATCGATACTAGTTTGCACTTGTGCTTGCAAAGCTACTGCATTTGTTTTTGCTTCCTCTTCAGTAAGATTACCATTTTGAACTAATGCAGCAAATTGGTGAACAGCATCAGCCGTTTTCTGATGGAGAAGAAGATTTTGTTTATATACTGGCCCTACTGCATCGAGCGCTTGCCCATTTGCATCGATAAACGCCGGCAGTGTATCTGCTAATTGCTTCCCGTTATTTATCCCTTGTTCGATTTTCTCTAATGAACCACTTGCTGTTTCCAAAAATGACTGCATGTCTTCTACATTCGATAATGCTTTTGTTACCATTTCACTAATGTCAGAAAAATGAGCATCTAGCTCCATCACGCCATCCGCTAACTTTTGAATTTCTGGCGCCTTTTCCTGTAAGACTAGAATGCCTTCACCAACCTTATCTAGTTCCGGAAGCTTTTCTTCTAATAACAGGATATTTTTACTCGCTTCATTAATATCTGGAAAAGCTGCTTCTAATGTTAAAATTTTTTGTGCTTGCTTATTGATTTCAGGCAACTTACCTTCCAGTGTTACTACTTTTTCTCCTAATTCATTTATTTTCGGAACTTCTTTTTCTAATGCGAAAATTTTCTCTTCTATATTTCTAATCGTCGGCAATTCTTCTTCCAGCTTAATTCCAGCATCATTAAATACACTCAATACGGATTCACTTACCGTATGAATAAAGTTTTCCTTTACTTGCTGCACAATCGTCGAGGCACCAGTAGAAGTCATCTTTGGTGCGATTGCATTTAACTTTTCATTTACACTATAATCAATCTCTGGTTTTACTTGTTTGTCCTCTAAAATAGTTGCAATCTTAGCGGAAAAATCATGAGGGATGTACAGGCTTGCATAATACTCTCCTTTCGTAACACCCTCCTTCGCTTTTTCTTTACTTACAAATTCCCAGCCAAGCTTATCATTTTTCTTTAAGCTTGAAACAATTTCATCGCCAATATTGACGGAGGAATCGCGAATAACTGCTCCTTCGTCTTCACTTGTTACTGCAATTTTTATCCCACTCGTATTCGAATATGGATCCCATGAAGCCGCCAAATTAAACCAAGCATATAGAGATGGCAGCACCATTAAAGCCACAATTAGAAGTGCCGCAACAGGCGCCTTAAAAATACGAATCCAATCATTTCGGTAAATAGTAAAAACATTCTTCAAAAAAATCACCCTTCGTTAGTTTATGAAGATGAATAGAAAAGCATTCAGAGGAGCGATTCTTATAAAGTCTCAAACAAAAGCTTCCTCCTGAAATCCTTATCATCTTAATAACGGCAGTCATCTAGAATCCATCCTCTTTTTTCTTAGTATATATTGGAAAAAACCTAATATTTCTCTATGATACCATTTCAAGTGATTCAACTAAACATAAATGAAGAAAGGAATTCACACAAAGCGCAAGTAATCAAAACACAACAACCTGCTAAGAAAAAACACCGGAGTATCATCAGAACTTTCATTTCTATTCCACCATTTCCGTTTCTTTTTCATGCTCACCCCAAGTTATACAGAGCAATAAAACTTTGTGTTAAGACCAGTCAGTATGCTTGCTCATACTCTTTTAGAGAGTTACTTATCCCATGAAACTTTTCCCCATCATCTCCGTAAACATAGTTAAAAGGAGTGAATGGGAATGTTGGAAGTCAAAGTAACAAAGAACAATAACAAGTTACAAATAAAATGGCAGCTAAGTACCATTGAAATACTCTTATCAGATATAACAGCAGTAACAAATGATGAAACATATGCCGGGAAAGAAATAAGCGGAATACGAATTGGTCTCCCTTATGGAAACACTGACAGGATCATCATACATACCAAAACAGATAATTATATTATTTTTACAAGTATCGGAAATTTGAAGGATAAGATTTTGGATTTTATGAAGGGAAGTTAAATTTCTTTACCACCACAATATTGGCTGATTTGTGGTGTTTATTCCTATTTGAACACGCTATCATTTAATGATATAGTTTATTTTATTAATAAGACTATACAATAAATATTAAGGATTGAATCTAACTATGCTTTTGATTAACGAACTTCCTATTGAGGTAACCAAGATTTATCCGTCAAGCAGCTTTAAGGGACTGGAAATTTTATTCCGCATAGAAAATCATGATTATCACTTTCTAATTGGAAATTCTACTGAACCTTTTCCCTTGAATGTAAAACACATATTCAAAGAAAAGGATGTCTGCCCGTTTTGCCAAAAGAATATTTATGCCGCTCCATTAGGCCAGCAGATTTGTTTAGAGTTTCAGAAAAATTTACCCGTTCTTTTAAAGTATTTTCAAAAAAAGTATCCAGATATTTTTTAGAGTACTGAATTGTTTTGGTTTTCTCTCTACTTTTAATTTCCATTAAATGAAGTGCTTTCGACTATTCCTTTGCAATATAAAAAATCAAATATCTAATTCTCATATATACTATATAATAGCAAGTATTTTTCTTTCTTATTTAAAAGGTGGTGAGCCAGTTAAAATGTATGAATTAACACCCAAACAGGCACAAAAAATTGTAAATAAAATGATGAAGGATATTCCATATAATATTAATATTATGGATAAAACAGGCATTATCATTGGCAGTGGCAATAAAGAAAGAATCGGCACGCTCCATCATGGTGCAGTTGCTGCCATCAAACAAAAAAGAATAGTTCCTATTGAAAGGGATGAAGAATTTGTCAAGAAAGGAATTAATCTGCCTATTGAATGGAATAAGTCTATATTAGGAGTAGTTGGTATTAGCGGGGAGATAAAGGAAACCAGCCCTTTTGGAAAACTAGTGAAGTCAACCGTTCTGCTATTAATTGAACAGAGCATTGCTTCGGAAAAAGAAAATAGGAGAAAGAATGTAAAACAGGAATTTTTCAACTTATTAATAGACTCAAATACTATTTATACAAAGGATTTAATAGACCAGGCATCCTCCTATAATGTTCAGCTAAATAAACCAAGTCAACTAGTCTATATCGAATTTCAGAAAAACGTTGATGAGACTATAGTCAAAGATTTTCCTTTCTTTCAGCCCTATCAAACTACACTATGTGTGGTTGTGCAAGAGCCAAACAACATGGAAGAGCTGCTAGAGAATCTAGCTAAATATCAAGATATCTTTATTTCCGTTAGCAAAATAAATGATAAAATCGCGGATGGTTTTCTTCAGACAAAATTGGCATTAAAAGTACTAAAAGGGTTGTTTCTTCATCAGAAAATCATATTTTATGCTGATTGTGAGTTTATTGCCGATTTATCTTATTCTTTGCAAAAAATAAAAAAAACAGCCCTTCAGTCAGACTTGCTGGAAACAAATGATGAACTTATCAAGACACTCCAGGCTTACCTTAACTGCAATATGAATATGAATGAAACAGCCAGCCAGCTGATTGTACATAGAAATACATTAAATTATCGATTGAATCGTATTCATAAAATTACAGGGAAAGATCCTAAAAATATATTGGATCTTGTAGAACTAATCTTTATGTTAATTAATCGTATCAAGTGAAGAAGCTGCTCCTAAGTCAAAGGAACAGCTTCAGCTATATACTCGTATGAAATCAAGCAATGCTATTTTAATAGTCTTGCAATACTCTCTGCCGTTCTTGCAAGATTTTCTTTTCCTTGAGCCAGCAAAGTGTCAATCGAAGCTGCTCCAGGGACAATCCCAAAAATGGCATCAAAACCTTCTTCGTACAAAACTTCCACATCCTGACCAATACACCCTGCCAGTGCGATTACTTTAATGTCACGGTTCACACTTTTAGCTGCTTGTGAAACTCCATATGGGGCTTTGCCAAACTTTGTTTGAAAATCAATGCCGCCTTCTCCTGTAAAACAATAATCTACTGCTTTTAACTTTTCCTTTAAATTGGTATATTCGATTACGATATCTATTCCTTTCTTCATCGTTGAATGAGTGAAAGCAAGTAAACCTGCCCCTAGGCCACCTGCAGCACCTGCACCAGCTGTATCTACTATATCGATTCCAAGATACTCTTTCACCTTGTTAGCGTAGTGACGTAGGTTTCTATCTAAAATTTGGATCATCTCTGGAGTAGCACCCTTTTGGGGACCAAAGACAACCGATGCTCCATTTTCTCCACACAATGGGTTTGTGACATCCGATGCAACCAATATATGCACATTTTTCAACTGTGGGATAACATGAGAACAATCAATTGTATTAAGTTCATTTAAATAACCGCCGCCAAACAACAATTCATTTCCATCTTTATCTAAAAATTTATAGCCAAGCGCAGCGGCCATACCCGTTCCGCCATCATTTGTTGCGCTCCCGCCAATTCCCAATATAATATCTGTAATGCCTTGCTCTATACATTCCCTTATTAATTCCCCTGTTCCAAAAGTTGTGGTAATAAGGGGATTTTTTGTTTCTTTGTTAACATGATGGATTCCGCTTGCAGATGCCATTTCAATGACAGCAGTCTTACCGTCTCCTAAAATACCATACTGTGCTAAAACTGGTGTATGAAGGGGTCCTGTAACTTCCTTTGTAACTAGTGTACCGCCTGTAGCGTCTACTAGTGATTGAACCGTCCCCTCTCCGCCATCTGCCATTGGAACATGGATACATTCTGCATCAGGGATTGCTCTTTTTATCCCTGCTTCCATAGCAACACATACTTCTTTTGCTGTCATACTTTCTTTAAATGAATCAGGAGCTAATAAAAATGTTTTCCCCATTGCTTCCACCTCTTTTTATAAAATAAATCCATATAGGATAATTGCTACAATAGTCATGCTTAAGCCAACAATACTTTCATAACCTGCCACTTTCATTCTGTCTGCCATACTCATATTCATAGCGTTGCGAGTAACATGAAAATAAGTTCCATGTGGTAAGTGGTCAATCACCGTAGCGCCAGTATGTGTCATCACTGCTGCAGCTATAGGTGCGACGCCAGTATTCAAGATTGCTTCTGAGAATGAACCAGTTGCCAAAATAACCCCTGTTGAAGTAGATGCTGTAGCGGCTGCCATTAAAGTTCCTGCAATTGGAGCAAGGAATGTGCCAGAAATGCCAGATGATTCTACTAAGGCAACTACTTGTGAAGGCAAGTCTGAAGCAGTAATCAATCCACCAATAGCACCTGCACCAATAATAATTAAAATGGTTGGTGTCATTCTATTTAAGCCAGCTGTACAATAATCCAGCAGCTTTTCTTTTTTCCCTAACGCCAGCGTACCGACAACTGCCGCAAAAGGCAAAATAAACAAGGAGTCAATGTTCAATTTTGTAAGTACATCTATTCCAAGCAATGCTCCTATTGGACTAATCATCAATAGAACAATAGCAATAATTGGAGTTATTAAAGCTTTAGATAAAGCCGGTAAATTGGAGACGTTTGCATTTTCTAGTTCTTCCGCCTCCTGATCTGTCACTTTCGTTCCTTTATACTTAATTAGCGATGCAAGGAATACTGTGACAATTACACCAAAAATAGCTGGAATAAGTCCCCCTATCATTACCTGGTTAACGTGAAGCTCAAATCCGCCTGCTGCAGCAATTGTATTAGGATTAGGAGATATAATATTTCCTGCTTTTCCCCCTCCGGATAAGGCAACTAAGACAGCAATCTTAGAATAACCCATTTTGTTTGCCACAGACAGAGCAATTGGTGCGACAATTAATACCGCTACGGGAATGAATACTCCTACCGCTGTAATAATCATCGTAGCTAATGCTAAAGATAGCATAGCCTTTGTCCCACCGAGTTTATCAACAATAAACTTGGCAATTGTTTCTGCTGCCCCAGATTCCATCATGACACCTGCAAAAACCCCTGCAGCAATAATACGGATAACTGTTCCTTGAACACTTTGAGTCCCTGACACTAAAATCGTAATTGTCTCTGAAAAATTAGCACCACCAATAAATGCTCCAACAATCGCCCCTAAAATAAGGGAATAAGTTGGGGCTAACTTAAACAAAATTAAAATAATTGCCAGCGCCAAACCACATAAAGCTCCAATCCAACTAATCTCTAACCCAGCTGCCATAAATAATCCTCCTAATCTATTAATCTTGACAATAACGGTCTATTACATTCGAATCTTCCAAAAATCATCCTTTGTTCTGCCCTTGTTTGGTAATATTACTAAAATTGGTGTATACCCCTTATAAACCATTTGCAAATAGAACCATTTGAATACGGTTTCATTCTATTTCATTGTAAGCCCTTTAACAATTGATAAACCAACCAAATTTCCTTGTTCATTTGCACAAAAACTTAGTTAGGAATATATAAACAGTTTCTTTATCACCGTTATAAAAAGAAGAATTTTCTTCATGCAACATTACAATCTATCATGACTACTCTCTCGCTTACACTAAAATAATGTAAAAAAATCTTCCCTCCTACTAGAAAAAGAAAAGAGAATATACTAAAGTTAGGAATATATAAAATTTTATCAATATTAAAATTAATTTCCCTTTAGCTGTTCCTGCAAAGATACTCTATAGAGAAACTGTAGAACACATTTCACAAATCTCTCCATAGTTCGTTTTTTACCATATTATCCCCTCCAGAAACGACAAAATTATATTTTTTTCGCCAAAATCCGCACATTCTATTGAATTATTTAAAAATGATATGTATAATAACCAATATCAATAGTTTGGCAGGTGATTTATCATCGATGCAAATGAAATGAAGAGATTTCTATCTCAGGTATACAATAAGATTTCAAAGGATTTGTTTGGTGCTGGAACGACATTATTGAAGGTAACGATTGATCAGAATGTGATTACACTTCAAGCGAAGCATCCACGTGCCCCCCGCTCTGCTGCTCTCGAAGGAGAAGTACCGAGCCTTAAACAAGAGGTTGACTTTCATCTGTCCTTACTTTTTAAGAAAAAGCTAAAAGAACAACTAGAAGAAACGACAAATTGGAATATTGAAGCGATTCTTAGGGATTATGATTCTTTCACACAGCTTGCTTTTACAAACATTGTATTAACTAAACATTAATCTTGGATTTCTTCTTGGATTTATCTAAGCAGAACGCCACTATATACAAAAGATAAGTTTAATCTTTGTTTACAAAGAAAAGACAATCTTAAGTAGAAGGATAATTCTATTTAAGCTTGTCTTTTTTTATTATTTAATAGCTTGCGAGAAAGATCGTTTCTTAAAGCCTAAAAAAACAAAATCATTCGGAGGGTTCTAAAATGAAAATGAAAAAATTAGTTAGTGCAGTAGCCGCATCATCCTTTTTATTATTAGCAGCATGCAGTTCCGATGGCGCATCAGACAGCAAAGAAAAAAAAGAAAAGCTAGTTGTTTCCACTTGGGGATTTAATGAAGATTTCTTCCGCAGTGAAATTTATGCACCATTCGAAAAAGAGAACAATGTAGAAATCGTCTTAGATACAGGTAATAATGCAGACCGCTTAAATAAAGTGAGACAAGGAAATTCAGATGTTGACGTCATCTTTTTATCCGACTATTACGCCCAGCAAGGAATTGAAGATAATGTTTTTGAAACGATTGATCGCAGCAAGCTGACTAATCTAGACAATATTTATGAAACGGCTAAAGCTCCACTTGGTGAAGAGTACGGACCTGCCTATACCATAGCGCAATTTGGAATTGCTTATAATCCAGATGAAGTAGCAAAACCCGTTACTTCTTGGAAAGACCTATGGAGTGCAGATTTAAAGGGAAAAATTACGATCCCTAGCATTACCTCTACAACAGGGCCAATGATGGTAGACGTGGCTTCTTTAGTTAGCGGTGAACAAACTTTTAGCGAAGATAAAGCCTTTGAACAATTAAAATCCTTAATGCCAAGCGTTGTAAAAGAATATGGTCAAACTTCTGAATATGTAAATATGTTTGCTCAAGGAGAAATTGCCGCTGGGCCAATCATGGAAATGTACTTTGCTGATTTAAAAGAAGCAGTCCCTAATGCTGAATTTGTTACACCTGCTGAAGGTGGATATGCCGTTATGAATACAGTAAACATCGTAAAAGGTTCAGACCAAAAAGAACTATCAGAAAAATTCATCAACTATATTTTAGGAAAAGAAGCACAAGAAAAATCAGCTAAAAATAAAGTAGATTCACCGGTTAATACGCAAGTCGAATTAACAGAAGAAGAAGCACAAGGGTTAACATATGGCGAAGAGGTAATCACCAGCTTGCACACATTAGATATGAAATTTATCAACGATAACTTAAAGGGCTGGATTGATCGCTGGAACCGCGAGCTAGTTCAATAATAGAAAAGAGGGTCATCATGAAAGAGAAGCTGATATTGGATGTAGACACTGGCATTGATGATGCAATTGGTATTCTACTAGCTGTAAAAAGCAAATCATTTGATATTCTAGGGATTACAACTGTTAATGGAAATGTCTCCCTGGATCAAGCAACAACAAACACATGCAAAATACTAGATTTAGTAAAAGCAAATCATATTCCAGTAATAAAAGGAGCTGCCACTCCCCTCGTACGAGCACCATTCTTCGAACATCTCATACATGGAGAAGATGGTTTAGGCGGAGCACTAAAGGAGACAGCTGTCACTCATCCAGTGAGTGATGGCTTCGCTCCTGACTTTTTAATCAATTCCATTTTAAGCTTTTCGGGCGAAGTAACATTAGTGTTTACTGGCCCCTTAACCAATTTAGCTTTAGCCGTTAAAAAATGTCCGCAAATCACGAATCACGTGAAAGAAGTTATTTTTATGGGCGGGGTTGTAAAGGGACCAGGTAATGTAACGCCAACTGCTGAATTTAACAGCTATGTTGATCCCGAAGCTGTAAAAATTGTTTTACATGCAGGCTTTCCTGCTATCACGCAAGTCGGATTAGATGTAACAAGAAAAGCATTATTAACGAAAGATCATCTTCAGTTAATAACGGATAAATCTTTACAAGATTATATTGCTCAAAGTACAAATGACTATCAACAAAAATATTTTAACCGGTACGGAGTCCATGCTTGCGCTATGCACGACCCGCTCGCTGTAGGAATTGCCCTCAACAAAGGCCTAGTACAAACAGAAAAGTATTTTGTCGATGTTGAAACAAGAAGTGAATTATGTGATGGTCAGCTCGTCTGTGATTTTCAAAATCGTCTACAAAGAGAAGCGAATTTGCATATTTCCCTACAAGTAGATGCTGATGCCTTCTTCCAGATGTTTATTGATATTTTGAATGGTCACTTTGAGGAAAGGGAGTGACGTCTTGAAGAAACGATATTTATATTTACTTTTACTGCCAGGAGTATTATTTTTAACGATATTTTTAGTAATACCTATTCTTTCAATGATGGGGACAACCTTTAATGAGGGAGGATCCTTTAGTTTGCAAGGATATATCGACTTTTTTAAGGATAAATACTTTATCGATATCCTTCTTACTACTTTACGCGTTAGTTTACTCACAACTTTTATTTGTATTTTAATTGGCTTTCCAGTTTCCTATTATATTGCGAAGCTTCCTAGCAAAAGAAAGGCGGTTCTCCTGTTATTCACGATTTTTCCATTGCTGACAAGTCCTGTTGTTCGTTCCTTTAGCTGGATGATTATTATTGGGAAAAATGGTGTGTTAAATAAAACGTTATTGAGTCTAGGGCTTATCCAAGAACCTTTAAATATTTTATATACGCCTAATGCAATTATTATCGGTTTAGTTCACCTTTTTCTTCCATTAATTATCGTAACGCTTGTTGGTGTAATGGAGAATATCGACAGTGATTTACTGCGTGCAGCAGAAAGTCTTGGTGCTTCCAAAATGGCATCCTTTATGAAAATCATTGTGCCATTATGTGTTCCCGGTCTTGTAATTGGAAGTATTTTAGTATTTGTGGGCAGCTTTACCGCATATACTACGCCTGCTTTGCTCGGTGGAAAACAACGGGTTATCTCCACTTTTCTTTATCAAAATGCAATTACCTTAAATGACTGGAAACTTGCCTCTATTGTGGCAACTATAATGATTATTTGTACCTTTATCATTATTACGATCATGAATGGTGTTGCGAAAAAACTAAATCCAAAGGGGTAAACGTGTATGCAGGAAAAACATAGAGGATTGGCCCTGTTTACGATCCTTGTTTTTATTTTTTTACTTGGGCCGCTTGTAATAATATCGATTACCTCTTTTGAGAGTGGAAGTATTCTGAAATTCCCTCCAGAAGAGTTTTCCCTTAGATGGTATGAGAATATTTTTAAAGTGGAAATGTTTTTAAGCACCTTTAAAACATCCATTATTGTATCCATAGCAGGAAACATTTTAGCATTACTACTTGGTGTACCAGCAGCCTATGCGCTTAGCCGCTTTAACTTTGCTGGCAAAGGGATCATTAATGCTATCTTCGTTTCTCCGATTCTTATTCCAGGAATCGTTCTAGGTTTCTCTTTTTTGCGTTATATTGTTGTGACCTATAACCTTCCTATTTATTTATCCTTATTTATCGGTCATACAGTCATCATGCTGCCATTTATTATTCGCGTCATTTCTTCTAGTCTGGCAAACTTTGATTTTTCCATAGAAGAAGCGGCACTTAGTCTTGGTGCGAATCGAATTGGTACATTCTTTCGTGTCGTATTGCCGAACATTAAATCTGGCATTATCGCGGCTGTCATGATTGCCTTTTTAGAGTCCTTCAACAATGTGGATATTTCGGTTTATATGACTGGACCCGGTGTCAGTACGTTCCCTATTCAAATGCTGCTTTATGTAGAGAATTATTTTGATCCTACTGTTGCAGCCATCTCTGTTCTATTAATGTTCTTAACTGCTATCTTTATGTTTGTAGTGGAAAGATTAATGGGATTGTCTTATTTCACGAAAAGATAATGGAGGATAAAAATGGCTTTATTTACTTTAGAAAATGTATCTGTTGCATATGAAAAGAAAAATATATTAGAAGATTTTAATTTAAGTATTGAAAAAGGACAGCTTGTTTCCCTGTTAGGTCCAAGCGGCTGTGGAAAAACAACGACATTGCGCTTAATTGCAGGATTTTTAGAAGCAAGTAAAGGAAAATTTATTTTTGAAGGTAAAGATTATACAAAGGTTCCTGTTAACAAACGAAATTTCGGCTTTGTTTTTCAAAACTATGCGCTCTTTCCTCATCTATCTATTTTTGACAATATTGCATTTGGCTTGCGATTACGAAAAATCAACAAAAAGGAAATCGAGAAACGCGTTTTAAATATGCTGGAGATCGTAAACTTAAGGGGATTTGAACAACGATTTCCCAGCGAGCTATCTGGTGGCCAAAGACAACGTGTGGCAATCGCAAGAGCTTTAGTAATCGAACCTGATATTCTACTATTTGATGAACCACTAAGTAATCTTGATGCAAACCTTAGAGTCAATATGAGAGTAGAGATTCGCAGAATTCAGCAAGAACTAGGAATCACTACTGTTTACGTCTCCCATGACCAAGAAGAATGCTTCTCGATTTCAGATCAAGTTGCCATTATGAATAAAGGAGTCATTGAACAGCTGAGCGACCCAGCGACCATTTATCAATATCCCGAAACAAAGTTCGTTGCTGACTTTATCGGCTTTAAAAACTTCATTCCTTTTGATAAACGAATAGATCATGAGGATCATATCGAGCTTGAAAAAGCTGGATTGATCTTCAAGGTTGATCGACATGCACATATGGAAAATCTCAATAAAAAAGTTGGCGCCATTCGTCCCGATGATTTTATGATGGAGCCAAGCATAGATGCTATCCCAACGAATGGAATGAAGGGAATCATTAAAATTACGACATTCCTTGGCAGAAGCTATCAATATGTGGTAGAAACAGCCCTCGGTGATTTCACGATTAATAAAGAAATGGTTCAGCCATTTAAAAACGGACAAGAAGTAACGGTAATTATTCCACAGAATCAAATGGTACTAGTGGAATAGAGGAGGGTTTTTCGTGCAAGTAGATACACTCGTTTTGAACGGAATTGTGTTTAATAGTTATTTTAAACAATTTAGAAAAGAAAATATCGCGATTAAAGATGGAAAGTTCTTTTATATCGGAAAAAAGGGAAGAGAATTTTTCCAAGCAAAAGAGACGGTTGACGCTGATGGAAAATATATCATTCCAGGCTTAATTGATATTCACTTGCATATTGAAAGTACGATGGTTACACCTGCAACCTTTTCCTATGGATTAATAAAGAATGGAGTAACAACTATCGTTCCAGAACCCCATGAAATGGCCAATGTTTTTGGAATTGCTGGGGTAAAAGAAATGATTAAGGCAAGCAAAAATGAAGTGGTCGATATGTTTTATGGCATTCCGAGCTCTGTTCCCGCTACTGCAATGGAAACGACCGGCGGCGCAATTGAAATAGAGGATATCGAAGAATTGCTGCAGACAGAGTCCATCAAATGCCTAGGCGAAATCATGAATTACTATGATGTTCTCACAAAGCCAGATTGCAAAACCAATCAAATTCTCGACTTTGTTCGCAACAACTATCCTGAACTAATAATTGAAGGCCATGTTCCTAAACTATTAGATGATGAATTACAAGGAATTGCTTTTGCTGGCGTCGGCTCCGACCATACTCACCAGACTGTGGAAGGAATGATGGAAAGAATTGCAATTGGCATGTTTTTAGAAATTCAAGAGAAATCGATGACAAAAGAAGTAATCGACTATCTCAGTGCAAATCCAGTTAAAGAACATTTTTGCTTTGTGACAGATGATGTAATGGCAGATTCTTTTCAAAGAAGAGGCCATTTAAATGTCTTGCTGAAGAAAGCTATTGCCATGGGGATGTCCATGGAGGATGCCATTTATGCTTGCACCTATACTCCTGCACAGCGGATGAGAATGTATGATAGAGGCGTTATCGCCCCAGGAAAAATAGCTGATTTTGTAATGGTGAGTAATGTCGCAGACTTTTCCATTGATGCTGTATATAAAAACGGCCAAAAAGTTTTTGAGCGAGACCTCCCTTATGTGCAGAGAGCGGTCTCCAAACAATTTCCTGCCCCTTTCTATGAAAGTGTAAAGCTTGCTCCCTTAAAGGCAGAGGATTTTGAAGTACCTATCGAAACAGAGAAAAAGAGTGTCACTGTTCGAACGATCCATGTACAAAATGGCTCTACTTTTACAGAAGAAAGACAAGATACACTTGCAGTGGAAGCAGGAAAATTACAATGGATGAATAGCGCTTATTGTTTAGTCAAAACATTTGAACGCTATGGGAAAAATAACAATCAAGCACATGGCTTAATCGGCGGTGATATTTTAAAAAAGGGTGCTGTTGCCACCACCTACTCCCATGATAATCACAACTTATTAGTAGTCGGGAAAAATAAAGCAGATATGCAGCTAGCTGCAAATGAAGTCATCAAAACCCAAGGCGGCATCTGCTGTGTCTATAACGGAAAAATTCTCTCCATGGTGCCACTACCAGTTGGAGGCATTCTATCGGAAGAACCTTTAGAAGTCATAGCATCACAAGTAGAAGAATTAACAGATACTTTAAAGTCATTAGGTTACGAACATTATAATGTCATCATGTCATTAAGCACCCTGTCCCTGCCAGTAAGCCCAGCCCTAAAAATAACAGACCACGGCTTAATTGCAGTAAACGAAGGCAAAGTTGTTTCCTTTGAAGTACTGGGGAGATAGAAGGAGTTTTGGTATAAGAGTGAGTTGGATTTCTATTGCATTTTGGTGAATTTAAATAGATTAGGCTTCTAAAAAAGACCTATAAACCCTTTTTTAGAAGCCTCATTTTACAATTAATAATATTGATATAATAGCATTAATCTCATGAAATTAAAGTTTATACCTCTTGTGATTTTTTATCAAAAAATAAATTTAGATCGGTTTTATCTGTATCTTCTGCTAAGGCATTATGTATACTATTCTGTAATAATTGCATCTTTTGTTTTTCAAAGAAAGGAACACTAATAACATTGGTTGTCCCTGATTTTTCAATTGTAAGTATAGTTTGTACACCATTCCCAGCAATCCCTATACCTATTAGGAGTATAATCAATCCAAAAATACTGGAACTTAAAGAACCTAATCCTATAAAAAATATAAATAGTCCTAAAATAATGCGTTTAATATGATATTTTGATGATAATATAGCCCCAGAAATATTTTTTAATGGAATGCTTTGTTGATCTTTTCCTGCTGGAATAAATCCTAATATTGTGTTTGATAGATTTGTTTTCACAAACCTACTATCAACTTCGACTTTTCCCTTAATCCAAAAGAATAATAAATTCATCGAGAATACTACTTCTTTCATTTTCCCATCTCCTCTTATTAATTTCTAACAATAGTACAATATTATCATAAAATGAAATTAAATAGTATTCACTTCGGGGATTATAGTTAATTATACCCATGTAATTAGACTTATTATTTTAAATAAATTGAATGGAGGTTACAAAAACATTCGAAATAGCTCCGGAAAGCATGATAATTAACTGGAAAAATCCAGTGCAACGTCGCATTTTAATGATAGACCATTTTCAACTCATTACTTTAAGTCGTACTTTACTAGTTTCGAACGTCCCTATGTTTCCTACCAAGAACTTGCTATAATGGAAGTAAAGTTAAAGATTACTTAAATTATACATGTATTGGTGATGATTTTTATGAACAGGATATTATGGGCTACTTTTATTTTTGTTGTGTTATTTGCGGGACTGGCAATAGGCAGTTCACTGGAAGTGTTAAATCAAACCACTATCAATGGCATTTTCTCCATCCTTCTTTCTGTTTTTATTATGTTTCTATTAGATAGCTTCTTGCATCTGCTGTCTAATGGTGAAACAAGCTGGAAAAAGAAGCATTATAAAAGTTTGTTAGAATGGGTTGATGATGGAGGAAACGGCGGCAGAAGGCTGGAACAAAATCTTTTGAAAGACATTAAACCGAAGTATAATCTTATAGACAACCTTGAGCTTATCAAACAGGCATTCACTAAAATCGAGAAGGAAAAAAGAGAACTCTTACTAGCTTACTTTAAGGCACAAAGAAACTCAGTTTCCCTTCCTGCCACCATTATGGCCATTTTTTCTACTCTATTCGCTGGTATCTTGTTGTATTTTATTCAACACCCAGAGATATTCCGTATAGAAATTAGCGTAAATGCTGACTTTGCTTTCATTGTACAGCTATTTACTTGGATTTTCTTTTTTATCATTGTGATGTATCATCTTGTCAAAATGAATAAAAGAGCATCCACCAAAAATGAACTATTTATCAAAATATTGGAGAAACTAAAGGACTGATTGTGAGAACGGGGGAAATATGGATACTATTACACATACTTTATTTGGTATAGGAATCTATAAAAGTGTTAATAAAGAAAAAAGGACTAGAAAAGAAAAATATGCCCTGATTGTTACATCAATAGGTGCCAGCCAAATCCCTGATATTGATGTTATCTCCCAGCTCTGGGACACTACAGGGCAGTATCAGATGTGGCATAGAGGCATCACCCATACTATTTTTCTAGCTCCTATATGGGCTTTAATCTTTTACATGATCAATCGTTTCGCTTTTAAAATAAAAGGAATTCAATCATATTATATTGCACTTCTCGCCGTTTTCATCCACAATACTAGTGATGTATTCAACGCATGGGGAACAGGTTATCTCGAACCATTTTCATCTGTTCGTTTAACTTTTGGAACAGTTCCAATTGTTGATTTAGTGATATGGTTTATCTTTTTATTAACCTTTATTGGTTCCAAAGTGTATCCTAAAATAAAGCCACATGTATTATTCCGTATTGGCTGGATTCTAATTGTACTTCATATCGCTATCCAATCTCTTCAAGGTGCTGTTTTATATAAAAACTATCAAAAGGATTATCAGGATGTTGCCCTGTCTGCCAGCTTTATCCCTTGGCATTTTACCATTATCGGAAAAAATGCTGAGACGGTCGATATCATGAATGATTCCCTTCTAACAAAAGCTAATTTTGTGGATAGACTTACTTCAAGCGATGAAGTGGACCTTGATTACCTATTTGCAGAAAATCCTGCAGCTGCAACATTATACAGATGGTCACCATTTGTAGTTGTAGTAGATGACGACAATAGAATCGGCATTTATGATCCGCGCTTTTACCGAAATGAAGAATCTTTTTTGGGAGAGTATTTAGATAAATAATGTTTTCCATTGATAGCTATCAAAATAATACTATTCCAGACCAGAAAAAAGACCAATTGGTGGTATTTCCCATGATTGGTCTTTTGATTCGTAATCCAAACAGTATGTGTTTTCTACTCTTCTTTCGTTACATTTCCCATATCATTACTTGCATATACTTGTACTTCTACTAACCCATTAGCCCAGTTCCCATTACTATTATCATTCACACGCTTTATTGCAGATACAGAAAGACGAACGTACCTAAATTTTCCTTTTAAAGGTGTTGATTTAAATCCTGCCCATGTGTTTTGGGACTCATCCGCTATTTCAACCCAATTCTCATTATTATTAGAACCATACAACTTATATTGATAATACATTTCTGATCCGTTATATAATCGGAATGCAATATCTATTCTAGAAAGGTCATATGCTTCTTCTAAATCGACCGTATAATCAAATGGGGCATTACCCGGACGGTACCAATGAGTATCATCTCCTGAAGTCCTTAAATTAAGGTCATACCCATCATTCGCTAATTCAATTGGTCTTTCTGGATCTTCTTCATTTGAACCATAAGCATTTTTCCCCTGTGAAACTAATGATATTCCCTCTGGCAAACTGATATTTCCATCTTCAGCATTTAGTTTCCAGCCAGTGGCGTATTTCATGGATGCAGTATGATTCTCTCCGTCAATGGTTAATGGCAGCCACACATATCTAGAATCGCCCAATTGCTTCGAATTCCAACGATCTCCCATATATACATATTGTTTTGTTCCATCTTGTTTAGTGATCGTCATAATATTGGTTGATTGACTATAATACGTACTATTGTTCCCAAGTGCAGCATGCTCTAAGATGAGTCCATCGCTTCCTTTTAGCGATGTCCACCCATCGGGATTTGTTATATCGTTTGTATATCCAACCGTTGACTGATTTGGCAGCCACCCAGATTGACCAGATGTCACTAGATAATATCCATCATTCTCCACATGAACGATTGCAGGCGCTTCTCTGCCAACTCCTTCATAGAAGTTATAAGATTCAAAAGCAGAATCCTTACTATCTGATGATGAAAATGGATATGTTGTAAAGTCTACATCATCAAAACGGTCATTTAATCGGTGGATTCTCATCGAATGTCCTTCAGAAGAAATCAAGTATGCGGTATCTCCTTCTTGAAATACAGTGAAATCTCTCGAAACATAACCATATTTCTGTGAATCGTTTTGTTCAGAGACTGGTATTTGCTCCCTATCTCCAGCTTTAAAATATTCTTCATCTGAATACCATCCATTATTACTTCTCCAATTTCTTTCGGTTCCTCCTGGACGCCAATGCCCTTGAAACACATATGGGCCTTCAGGTTTATCAGCTGTTGCCACCATTATTTGACTGGAGGAATAGCCACTTCCATCCTCCCAGTGTCCCCATAATACATATTTCTTTGTTTTTTCGTTATAAAGGAGCTTTGGCCGTTCCACCTTGCTATACTGTAATCCTAATTCAGCACCAGGTACTGTTTCCGAAAATTGGTCCAAGATATTCCCTTCATTTTGCCAATTAACCAAATTTCTTGATGAATATAAACTCACTGCAAAAAAGTTTGCGCTATTGTGTATTTTATTCTCTCCAACCCAATAATAGATTGGTTTACCATCCGGGGCTGTTTGTTGTAAGAAGCCTCCTCCATGTGCCTGAATATGATTTCCTTCTGTATCCAACCATGTATCTCCTACAGGGATTCCGAGTTCCGAATAATCAACTGTTTCTCGAACGTGCGCTGCATATTGAAAAGCTTGCTCTATTTGTGTTTTAGCCATATTTAAGTCTTGAATGGTTATTTGCTCTTGTGCAAGGAGTGCTTCAGCATTTGTTAAAGCTCGAGTTATATTATTCCAAGTGCTTTCCGTAAAGGTTCCCTTCTCTGTATTCTTATATTCGTTATAAATTTCTACAAGGCTTTCTTTTTCACTTGCTAGATAACTCATTGCAATTTCTTCCTCTGTTAGAGCTCTTGAATAAATTTTCACATCATCAATTAATCCTTGAAAGTACTCTCCATTGCCCCAATTCGCTTTTCCTAATTGAATGATTCCTCCAGTCTCCGATAAAATATCTTTTAGCTTATACGTACTCTCCTTCGTATCCTGCTGCACTCCATCTACAAAAATAGTTGTTCTATTTTTGTTCACCACTAAATCAATATGTTTCCAAGAGGTACTGGATGGAGCACTTAGATTATTCCCTGGTCGAGCACCTGTATTATTATATCGTTCCACTGTGACACCACTGGTTTTATCCATTATTCCTAAATAACGCTCCTGTTGATAAGATTGTGTTTTTTCATCGCTGGAGGCATAAAATACCCAACCATTTCCTCCTTCCGGTTTGCTATTATAAGAAATAGTTATTTCGTCTTTACTTTTTAGCAATGGCTTTCCATTTTTCTTTTTGACTTGAAGCCAAAAGGTTTCACTAAGCTTTGCTGCTTTTCCATGTGGGGCATCTACATAGACAGGATTCCCTTGAACTTCAGCCTTTGCCCCTGAACCAACAATCCCATTCACCGGATCATCAAAATGAAAGCTTGCGATCAATGCATCATCAATGGAATTCTCCTTTGCTAATACTTCTTGTCCAATAAAGTACTGAGAAAAAAGTGTAATGAAAGTCAGAGCGGCAATTTTCATGAAATTGTTTGAGTTAATTATCATTGTTCCCTCCTAAAGAACTTTAGTTTTATAAAAAGTCGTTTCCAAACATAATCACTTAGTCTTTACTAAGTTTAGGCAAATCTGTTAATGTAATCGACTCTCCAACCTTACCTTCTGATTCAAAAACAATAATTTCATTAATACCTTGCTTTAAGAGAGGACCTGGAATATAGAGACGCTGCTGCGGTCCTTTTTCCCAAAATCGGCCTATATTGAACCCATTAACGGTTATAAAGCCTTTACCCCATCCTTCTATATCGATAAATGTATCTCCAATAGTCGAAGCATTAAATGTAAACTGATAGAAAGCTGGCTGCCCGGATTGCCAGGGTGCTTCAAAGTCTAATTTGTTCAGATTATCCATGGGTAAAGAATAGATATCCCATTCACTTTGAAAAGCTCCATTGATGATTACCCCATCCCGAATTCCCTTTTCTTGATGATTCATTTTTACGGAATAATTGACTCTCCCCATATTTTCCACTAGAATACCTAATTGATTTTCAGGTTCTGTTAATTCAAATTCTAACTTCCGTCCTATTTCTAAATCATATTGCGTGGCTATATGGTTCTCATTAATAAAAATTTGTGCACGATCCATACATTCAATCAAGCGAAAATCTTCAATTGGACGTGCCTTACCAATTTGACTTTGATAATAAATATATCCAGTCCCTTGATTCAGCTCCTCCATTGTCAGTGGATAGTTATGGTGGAACCTCTTGCTCAATTTATCAAGATTATGGAATAAGGATGTTTTAGCCTGTACCTTTAATTTACCATAAGCAATCTTTTCGATTTCTGTTGAAAAACGTACTTCAGGTATAGTGGTAAATTTCGCAATTACTTCTTGAAATTTACGATACTTCGGTGTAATATCGCCCCATTCTGTTAATACTGCATCATAATCATAACTTGTCACATCTGGCGCCAACTTCTCATAATAATTGGCACCACTTGTAAAGCCAAAGTTTGTCCCCCCATGGAACATATAAATATTTACTGATCCTTCTTCTAAAATATCGGCTAATTCGTGTGCAGATTCCTCTGCATCTGTCGTATGATGAATGACATCTCCCCATGCATCAAACCAACCAATCCAGAATTCCATCACCATTAGTGGTTTTTTTGTGCCATGAAATGCTCTAAGTCGTTTAAAATGTTCCTTCACTTTGGAACCACAGTTAATAGTTGGTAAAGCCGTTTCCGGGATAGAGCCATTTTCTAACATATCTCCCCAAGGTCCATCAGAGGTGACTAACGGAACATTTACGCCATGACTCTTCATCATGTCCGCCATTCTCTCCATATAATTTTTATCATTGGCATATCCACCATATTCATTTTCTACCTGCATCAAAATGATAGGGCCGCCATTTGTAATTTGCAAATCTACAACTTGAGGAAAAAGATGCGCAAAATAACTATTAATTTTCTCCATAAATTTTGGATTCTCAAAGCGGACTTTCACACTTGGATCTTTAATCAGCCAGTAAGGTAATCCCCCAAATTCCCATTCCGCACAAATATATGGAGCTGGACGAAAAATCACATACAAGCCTAAATCACCAGCTAGTTGAATAAATTTACGTACATCCAATCTTTTTTCAAAATCGTATATTCCTTGATGCGGCTCATGTAAATTCCAAGGAACATAAGTTTCAACCGTATTACAGCCCAATGCTTTTAATTTTTCTAAGCGGTCTAACCAGTACTCTGGAACCACCCGAAAATAATGGATGGCACCTGAGATAATTTTGAATGCCTGATTATCTAGATAAAAATCATCCTTTATTTCAAACCTCTTCATTTTATACACCTCTCTATTTAAGTAGTAAAATATTGTATTTGTCCTTTTATACTTCTCTATTTCTTTTTACAAATAGGAGGGAATATCTAAAAACACACAGTGGCCAAGATGCAGGAGATGTTTCTTCATGAATTCTCTGTCAATCAAAAAGTGATTTGATTCTAGTTGAATTTCAATCATCCAGTAAACCGATTTGTGACTGGTGTGGCAGGCATGATAGAGCTGCGGCAATTGCTGCTTGTAGGTTACTTAAAATGGTAGAGTTAATAGGAAATTCAGAAGAACCACCTTAAAAACTATTAACTGTTTTAACAGTGTAAGGCTGTAATTTTACTAGAAATGCAGACTGTTCAGCAGTTTATAGAATTTAAGATGACAATGATATGCAGACATTCCATGTTGCTACTTACTAATTAATATTGCTCCATGAGCATTTACTATTTGTTTTTCCAAGCAAGTATCCTTTTTTCCCCATAAATCTCGCACTACTTTATTCGCTCCAATAAATCTATTAGATAGTTCACTAGGAATCTCAAGGTTAGAGTTACCTACATTAAAGAGGGCAATATATTCATTATGTTCACTTCGCCCTTCCCAAACGATCCAGTTATCATCTCGATAAGCTTGACGACGATATGTCAGCGTTCGATACATATCTAGTACTTCTTCATTTGTAAATAAGCTTAAAGTAAAATCATCAATATCCGGCAATGTTCCACCATACATTAATGGGGATTGGAAAATGGTCCATAAACTCATTAACAAATACTGTTCATCCTTTGTGAACCTTGTCCAGTTATCTCCCCCGCCTCCATCCACAGCCCGAATTCCAATATGACCCAATGGTAACATATCGCAATCTGGCCAATTTCCCAGACGAACATAGGAAACCCACTCAGCTGCTCGATCGAACATTCGATATAACGCATCCCAATGATCCCAAAAATCATCCGTTAACCTCCACATATTGGCATGATCCTGCAAAAATGTTCCATTTTTCAACTGTGCAGGGCCAGGAGATAAAGAAAGAACTATCGGACGTTTAGTTTTATCAATCGCTTTACGAATTGCTGCAATTTCTTTTTTATGGGCATCATCATATAATCTTGAGTAAGCGATATCATCCACTTTAATGAAATCTACACCCCAAGAAGCATAAAGTTCCATGAGAGAATCATAGTATAGTTGCCCTTCCGGTAAATCAACGTTTACCCCATACATATCCGAATTCCAAGGACAAATATTATTCAACGCAATATCTCTAGCTCGTTTATCCGTTCCTTTAATAGCAGTATTTTGATGAACTGCCTGTCTAGGAATTCCCCGCATGATATGAATGCCAAACTTCAATCCTAATTGATGAATATATTCCCCCAAAGCTTTAAAACCTTGTCCATCACTAGAAGAAGGAAAGCGATTCTCTGCCGGAATTAATCTAGAATATTCATCCATATTCAAAGGGAAAAATTGATTATATCTAGTCGATTTGGCAGCTGGCTCTGCCCATTGAATATCTACTACAATATACTCCCATCCAAATGATTTAAGATGCTTGCTCATAAATAAAGCATGCTCTCTCACTTCTTCTTCTCTAACAGACGCACCATAACAATCCCAGCTGTTCCACCCCATCGGTGGAGTATTAGCAAAATGTAAAAATGTCATAAAAATTTTCACCTCAAGTATATCGATAACGTTTACATTAGTATGATAGAAGAAAAAACAACCACTTCCAATATACTCTATGTAAAAAAGACCTTGGATATCCCATTTCCGCAGATAAACAGTACTTCCTTCTTCAGATAATCTTTTTCTAAGCCGCTTCTTCTATTTCTCGATTTACAAAGTCTATTACTGGTTTAAAATTTATCATACATAACAGAATAGCTACTGATGCCCCAAACATCAGTAAATAGATTGGAAATAGTTTCAATAAAATAAAGGTTCCTATCAAAATTAAAAAATTCAGATTACTTCTTATAGACTTTACTATTGCTAATTTAATAGTCAAGATGGCTGTTTCTTTCATGGTCTGCTTCCAGTTCGCCATTACAATTAGGAAGTTAATCGTAAATGTAATAAGAACTAATAAAAAAAGGATGTTTAACCAAAAAAGTACTTGGAGTCTTGGCAGTTGTGCAGTAATAAAGATATTTCCGACCATCATCCATAAAAAAAACATCAATATTAAAGACAGCTTCAAAAGTCTTTTATATCCTATTTTTAAATGAATAAAGAAATTCTTCATAATCTTCGACTCTGTTGTAACATCTTTCAACGTACTAATAACAGCATAGATGGAAGGAATGAGCGTCACCGCTGAAAGATAAAGGATAGGCAAAGTCCCTAGGCGTATATCCAAAATAAAAATTAATACTGCGAATGGTAAGTTCATGAGCAAAAAGAGCATATTCACTTCAAATAACCAAATAATATAGTTAAAGTAACTAGAGTAATGATAGAGTCTGTATAACCACTCGTCTTTTTTCATAGGTGACTCCTTTCTTATTTCGTTCCACTGCTACCTACACCCAATTTCAATTGGAACAAATATTTCTGGCCAAAGAAATACAACAGGATTTGTGGTATTGATAAAAGCAATGATAAACACATAACAAGAGACGTATTAAGTGTACCTGTAGGGTTTGTGGATGCTGATAAATTCGCAGCACCTAAAGCTAAGGTAAATTTACTTGAATCGGAAATATAAATTAATGGGCCCATTACATCTCCCCAAGCATGATTAAAAGTAAAGATGGCAATTGCCGCCAAAGCAGGCATGATGAGAGGTAATACTATTTTCCGATAGATACCAAAATTATTTAATCCGTCCATCTCAGCTGCTTCATAAAGAGAACCAGGAATAGCAGTCATAAATTGCCTTGTAAAGAAAACGTTATATGCTGAAGCAAAAAATTGTGGAATAATTAACGGCCACAACGTATTATATAAACCTAAATTTCTAAAGATAACAAAAACTGGAATCAGTGTTATTTGAGCAGGAAGCATCATTGTTGCTAACAATAATAAAAAGTATTTGTTCTTATGCTTATATTTCATCTGAGCAAATCCGTATGCTACCAATGAACTTGAAAATATCTGCCCGATAATACTTAAAATAACAACAAACATAGTATTTAAGAACCATAACCCAATCGGACGAGATCCTCCAAATATATTAGAAAATAGTTCTGTGAAATTTCTCCAATAAAATTCCTTTGGAAAGAAGGTGAAGTTTTGTATGATGTTTGTCTCCGGAGACGCAAGCGATATCGAAACCATATATAGAAATGGGGCAAATAATATGAAACCAAAGAAACAAAGTACAAGGTACACCACTATTTTCTTTGGTAAATTTAAATGTCTATCTAACATATTATTTAACCTCCTCTTCGTAGAATACCCACATCTTGGATGATCTTAAGACAATCAAAGAGAGAACCAAAATGATCGCAAATAAGACCCATGCCATCGCGGAAGCATATCCCATTCGATAATAGGAAAATGCATTTTTATAAAGATAAGGAACAATCATAGAACTGGCGTTATCTGGTCCACCATCTGTTAATAAGTATACTTGGGTAAATGTTTGTAAGGATCCAATAATCCCCGTAATTAAATTGAAGAAGATAACTGGTGAAATCAGTGGTATTGTAATGGCTCTAAACATTTTCATACGGCTTGCTCCTTCCATCATTGCCGCTTCGTACATTTCATCCCCTATACTGTTAATTGCGGAAAGCAATAAGACCATCGTACCTCCCACACCCCAAAGTGCTAGTAAGACAAATCCATATAGCACAGCTCCTTTTTCAAGTAACCAAGCTGGACCTTCAATACCAACGTAATCCAATACTTTATTTAACAATCCATTTGCAGCTAAAATATTGGTAAACAAAATAGAGCTGGCTACGATAGGAACAATTGCAGGTAGATAATATAAGGTTCTAAAAAATCTCATCCCTTTTAATTTAAAGCTAAGTAAATATGCCATACCAAGCGAAACTAATAAGCTTACTGGAACACTCATAAGTGCATAAATGAACGTATTCTTTATGCTTAGGAGAAATATTTGGTCTTTAAAAAGATTTATATAATTCTCCAGTCCAACAAACTCCATTTTCGTTAGCATATCCCAGTCTGTAAAGCTCATAATAAACGAATAAATCATCGGTCCTACTGTTAATCCAAGAAACCCAATTAACCATGGAGAGATGAAAATAAAGAACCATCTCCTATTCATTTTCACACGGTGCTCTTTACTAGATACTTTGGACATTGTAGATTCTGCCAATTTCACTTCCATCATTCTGGCCTCCCTCATGAGATATGTGTGAGGATTTCCTACTGAAATCACTCACACATAGTAATCACTCTATTAACTTAGTATTTTGCAACAATATCACTTAAATTCTTTTGCAGAGTTGAAAGTGTCTCTTCAGGGGTTAAGTTCCCTAATAGCATCTCTTTAATTTTCGCACGCGCTTCTGTTGTTACTTCTGAATACCAAGGACCAGTTAATAATTCATCAATCACGACACGTTCTTGGGCAACCGGAATCGCACTTAAATCAATCTCATGACCTTCAACCTTTTGATTTAAGAACTCATCGGAATTTAAGGTTTTTAAGTTTGCAGGACAGTCATACAAACCTTTTCCTACTAATTGTTGCGCTTCCTCACTAGCCATATATTCAATAAACTTCCAAGATGCTTCTTGTTCTTTCTCACTAGATTGAGTAGAAATAGTTAATGCACTACCAGTTGACCAAGATGTTTTTTCTGTCCCAATCGGCATAGGTGCAATTCCGTAATCAAATTTGTCTCCAATTACTTTTGCATTACTATTCATATCCCAGAATCCTGTCATATTCATTCCGACAAGCCCTGCCTGAAAACGGTTAACTTTATCTTCGGCAATTTGATAAGAGACACTCCACTTTTTAAAAGCTTCATCATACGCTTTGATGGTTGCTTGGTTTTCTGCTGAATCAATTACAACTTTGCCATCCTCGATTACAGCTCCGCCATTTGCCCGCAGAAAGTTGCCCCAAACTAATTGGTAGTCACCTGCTGTACTTCCCCATTGTTCAATTTCACCATCACCATCAGTGTCTTTTGTCAAAGCTTCTGCAGCCTTATAATAATCATCGATTGTCCAATTTTCATTTGGATATTCAATTCCCGCTTCATCAAATAAAACCTTATTGTAGTATAAAAGGGAGGATCCGCCACGATCTGGTATACCAAAAATTTTATTTTCTAATGTATAAAGATCAATAGCACTTCCCCATGTTGCTGCAATATCGATATTTGCTTCTTTAATTTTATCGGTCAAATCTATAAATGCATTTTTGGAAGCAAAACCAGAACCGTTTTCTGCTACTTGCGCTACATCCGGTGCTTGTTTACCAGCAATCATGGTCTGTAACTTTGTATCATAATCATCGGCAACTGTTATCGTTTTTACTTTGATATCAGGATTTTCCTTTTCAAAATTTTCAATTCTTTCTTGGTAAACCCCTTCAAAAGTTTCATCTCCGCCCCAATGCATAAATTCAATTGTCGTTTTGCCGTCGCCTGAGTCTACATCAGAATTAGCGGCGCCTGCACAGGCAGTAGATAAGAGAGTAGTGGAAACAAGCAATACTATGAATCCTAGTTTTTTCCATTTTTTCATTTGTTAAGACCTCCCGATTTTTATTATTTCTCCTTACTCATACTGAAAGAATAACTTTTTTACTAAAAAAATAAACGAATTATGATTTCGGACAACAATATATCTTTTGATTTGATAATATTGTTTCCGCTTTCATATTTTTTATGATAAGCTTTTACCAATTAAAAGTAAATAGCAAAAATAATAATTTTTTAGTAAAATAATAGGCAAAGATTAACTTTTTCTGACACATTACTTTAAAAGATAACTATTTTTTCTGTATTATCGAATAATCCTTGTGATTGATTAGTCTTACTACTAACTTTTTTCGGGAGAAGAGGAAAACAAAAATGAAAATAACCTTATCAGAAGAATCGCTGCCCATACTTGAGGCTATCGCTAGCTCTGTTCGCATTAAAATTATTAAACTACTTTCTACCAAACGTATGAATGTTAAGGAATTAGCACACGAGCTTGGTTTGAGTAATCCAGTTGTTGCAAAACATATTAAAATCTTAGAGGAATCCGGTGTGATAAAAACCGAAAAAATCCCTGGGAAGGCTGGTCTACAAAAGCAGTCGATATTAAAAGTCGATTTAATAGAAATAGAATTTCCAAAGAAAATATTTCAGGCTTTCGAATTTTACGAAACCTCTATTCCTATTGGACAATATGTCGATTACCTTATTACCCCTACTTGCGGAATCGCCAGTATAGAACATCTTATCGGGGAGTATGACGAACCTAAATACTTTATGGATACTGATCGATTTAGCGCAGCAATATTATGGTTTACAACAGGCTTTCTCGAATATAAAATCATTAATCCTTTAAAGAATACAGATAAATTAGAAATGGTTGATATAAACTTAGAAATCTCCTCTGAATTTCCTGGGGGAAATAATGTCTGGCCATCTGATATAACATTTTCCTTGAATAATGTGGAAATTGGTACGTGGACAAGCCCTGGTGATTTCGTTGACACGAAAGGAAAGTACAATCCAGACTGGTGGTCACCAAAACTTAATCAGTATGGTACGAATTTAAAAATTAGAATTACTGATTATGGAGTTTGGATAAACGGAAAACAGCTTACATGGATTTCTTTTAATCGCCTTGCTCTTGAAAAAAGCGTATGGAGTCTTCGGATAGAAGTCAAAGAAGATGCCGAAAACGTTGGTGGATGCACACTATTCGGTAAAGGCTTCGGAAATTATAATCAGAACATTGATTTTAAGTTTTACTATACAGATAAAGAAGAGCCCTTTTAATTTAAGGTTTGGTTACATAATGAACAATAGACGACTAAAAAAGGAGAGGTGAAAACCTCCCCTTAAAAACGTTCATCAAGTAAACGCAAATATTGCGAACAATCGTTTACCGTTCGTTTTGACTCACTCTAATCTTCTAAATGCTATGATCAATCGCAACCTCTTTCCCTTGCCATATTTTTTTACTACTCCATTCTTCATCCTGATCACTCCAAAAAGCGTCTTCCTCAGATAATCCCAGTGGTAAAAACACTGCTGAACAGAGATATAAGCTTCCAATGCCAATATAAGATTCCGCTAATGCAGGTTGATGTCCATATACTCCGGGTAACAACCACCCTTTTTCATCAAACGTTCCAGGTGCTTGCATTCCTTTTTCCATTATAGCTGTTAACCCACATCTGACTTGAGCAGGAGTGACTGCAGCAGGCAAGGCGTGTTGCAATGCTGATTGAGCTAAAGCTTGAAATGCTCCAAATCGATATGTACTAGATCGACCAATCACAGGATAAGTTCCATCAGGTCCTATCATTCTTTCTTGAATTGCTGCATAACGAATGAACCTTGGCAACATTTTCTCCCGATAATTTTCTAGCTCTTTACATTGTTGATAAAATAAGTTTAATAAATCTATTGCCATTGGCTGCATAACAAAGCTGTTGTAATAATCCCAATGAAAGGCTGGACCATCTCCATAAACACCATCCCCTACATACCAATCTTCTAATAGTCTAATAGCATAAATTACTCGAAGCAAATCGTACTCCTCCTCTCCTAGAACATATAATGCTCCTTCTATCATGGCAGAAAAAAGGTTCCAATTCATATTAGGAGGCATTGTTTTTCTCGTTGACTTTAGTGCTAGAATAATATTCTCTCGCACATACTTTGGAAGCGCGTCTCCAATTTGTTTCGGTGCACGAATAATCGAATGAGCTAAAAAAGCAGCATCAACTAGTGGCTGACCCGGGTCGGTAAAGTTCATGTAGTCCTTAGAATATGGATTTGTTGCTTTATCTAAACACAGAAGAACCATTTGCCGATATTTCTTTTGTAACTTTCTTTCTGACGATTCCGAGATAGAGTCTAGCTCAAGCCATGGAGCGATACCAGTCATCGTTCGTCCAAAAGCTTCTAACATTCCATATGATTTACGATCGGGATGAAAATTTGTTGGCAATTCTTGATGTAATTTCTCTTCACTTAATGCCTTGATTACTGGAAGTGCGATCTTATTCATTGCTTCTAACCATTTTCTTCTCGTCATAAAGCAAAACTCTCCATTCCATTAAAAGTTTTCTATCATTGATCTGGCTCAGAAATCGATAAAACCAAATCCTACTCCTTTTTGACTAAATAAACAGAAAACATCGTAGTTTTTTTCCTAAAGTTCGGATATTATTATAATAAAAGAATTACTGAAAGGAATTTACATATGGCTACTATTACAGATATTGCCGAAAAAGCTGGTGTCTCCATTTCCACCGTCTCTCGGGTACTAAATCAAGACAAAAATTTATCCGTAACGGAGGACACAAAACGTAAAATATTTGAAATTGCGGAAGAATTAAACTACACAAAATACAAACAAAAGAAAAAGAAAAATACTGAACAAAAAACAAAGCAAAAAAGCATTGCCATTATCCAGTGGCGTATTGGCGAACAAGAGTTAGATGACATTTATTATATGTCTATAAGAATAGGAGCCGAAAGAAAAGCCCAAGAACTTGGCTATTATTTAATGAAATACTCTGATCTAAATGATTCTTTAAGCAATGTTGATGGAGTACTCTGCATCGGAAAATTCGATAAAATTACGATTGATAAGATACTATCAAAAAATGATAATGTGGTTTTTGTCGGCACAAATTTTCCTTTAAACAACTTCGATACTGTTAATAGCGATTTCTCTCATGCTGCTGAATTAGCTTTACAGCATCTGCTCGAACTTGGACATAAAAAAATAGCCTTTATAGGTGCAGAAGAAAGTAATAATTTATATGGCTATCGTACGTACCGCACTCCAGTAACGAATACTTACATAGACATGATGAAACATTTGGGATATTATGACGAAAAATATTTTTTCGTCTCAACAAATACTTACCTATCAGCTGAAACTGGTACAGATCTAGCTAGACAAGCTTTGGCAAAATGGGGAAAAAATCTTCCTACTGCTATCCTTGCTGGTAATGACGCTATGGCTATTGGCATTATGAACGTGTTAACTGCAAATAATATAAAAATACCGGCGGATATCTCTATTATTGGCATCAATGACTTAGCGTTCAGCCAATATACCAATCCTCCCCTTTCAACCGTACGAATTTTCACAGAAGAAATGGGAGAAATCGGTATGGAGACATTGAATCAAAGAATTTCCGCTCCAAAAATAGATCGCAGAATCATATTAACTACTGAATTAATCAAGAGGGCTTCCACCGCTAAACCTCGTAAATAAGAAAAATTGCTTCCTTATAATTTATTTATTCCATATACTTCAAATTCGGTCAAAGCAGGAAACGGTGACTCATCCTTAGCTTTGACCAAGTTTGTTAATTGAATATATGTTACCACTCTCTTTTTAAAGCAAAAAAATTGCGAACTTGTGTTTTTTTGCAAGCTGAATGTTTCGCTTGATGCGTCTGAAAATAACAAGGTAACTTCGGTCCAATAACTATCGTGGGGGAAATCCGCTCTGATTGTTATACCAACCTTATCTACCTCAACCAATCTACCAAAATCAATTGTCAATGTTGCATCAGACTGCCGATTTATTCCCCAAGATTGGTACGGATAGGACCCATGACTATTATTTGCATATATTCCGTTTATTGCATTGCATGCAAAGAATGTTGCATCATTTCTAGTTTCTACATTTGCACTCGCATGAGGATAAGCTCCTGAAAACTCCTTTTGATCATGAGGATTTAATGCCCAATTCTGATATCTTCTAATCTCTTCATTTGTCGCATATCTAACACTTAAATAATGTCTTTTGCTCTTAAAACGATGATCTGGCATCGCCTCTTTTGCGGTTTGCTCCATGTTTATTCTGTACGTCCAGCTATGATTTGGAATAAATACAATTGTACTATCCAGACTTTCATCTAGCTTAACCATCAAAAATTGATTTTTCTGTGCTACAAATATATTAATCTCATCCCCCTCTTCAAATATAAAATCTTGGGAAGCAATATAACACATAGTATCTCCAGCACTTTCTAAGTTGTGACTTTCCTCTTCATAATCATTCCTCCCCTTTTTTATATTTCCATATTTATCACTGATACTTAATTTAAGCATTACACCCACCTCCATTGATTCTTTTTTTGAATTATAATGTTTTTTTAGTACAAATACTACAAAAATCTCTGTTTTTTACTTTTGCTTATTACATAAAAAATCCTAATAATCAGATTCAACCAACAATTATCATTGATAAATACAGGTTTACTTTAAAATCACGCTTTGTTTTTTTTAGTAAAAATAGTAAACTATCATTATAACAAAATATTTACATTTTTCTTATTTTGAGCAAACACCTCTTCTTCCACTTGAAACAAACTAGAATTTCGAAAGGATGTACAATTTCCCAATATGCACCTTTGGAGGAAAAAAGATTTTACTTAGCTTTCGGAAGGGACTTATTAAAACGACTATACGAACACGCCGCAACAATAGAAGATAATCAAAATCAAGCACTCATTATTCACGGAACAAGTCATTGGACCGAGAAAAAAAATTTAGATACTGGCTTAATTTACGGAGATTACTTCTTTACGCAAGGTATCTATGCACTTAATGGTATTAACAATAACTTTTGGTTAGGAGATTCTTGGAATGAACTTTAATACAATTTAATTTAATGCTTAAGCTGTTGAAAGAACAATTTTTGATCCTGTGCCAAACCTATATAGTATTTACTAAGACAATTCTTCCTGCTCTTTGCAGAATATATTTAGGTTTAAAAAAAGCATAGCAATCCTGTAACACGAGAATCGCATGAGAAATCATACTCTTCCTATCATTATGGGGGAAGAGTAAAAAGAAAACACTTACTCACTTGAAAACTAGTAGTCTATTAGAAAATAGTTTAAGAAAAAGTATCAATAAACAAATTATATTTATTTCGAAAGAGAGTGTTCATAATATGAGAAACTATAAAATTTCTAACTGGTTATTCTTTCAAGGTGATGATTCTAATGCTTGGCAAAAAGATTATGAGGATAAATCTTGGCAACCCGTAACCGTCCCACATGACTGGAGCGTTTCCATGCCATTTAGTAAAAATAACTCTAGTGGTACTGGTTATTTACCAGGAGGAATTGGCTGGTACAGATGCCATATCCAATTAACGGAATTTTCCAATACCGATAATAGTGTTGTTCAATTGACATTTGACGGTGTTTATAAGAATGCTCAAGTGTGGATTAATGGATACAATCATGGCATTCGACCATCTGGATACTCATCCTTTACCTTTGATTTAACAGAAATTCTTCCGTATGCACCAGATAATGAATTAGTCATTGCAGTAAGAGTTGACCATTCAGATATCGCTGATTCTCGTTGGTATAACGGATCTGGGATTACTAGAAATGTTTGGCTGGAAATACATGATTCTATTTATATCCAAAAATACGGAACTACTTTTTCTACATTAGAGACCAAAACAGATGCCTCCAATATTCGAATTCAGCATTTAATTGTAAATACATATCCTGCTTCTAGTGATGTAACAGTTGTGAACGAATTAGTTTCTATCGATGGGGCACAAACCTATTGTTTTGAAAAGAAAATAAAGCTAAACCCACTTGAAACGTCGAATATTACATTTAATGAAAAACTAGATAATCCTAAATTATGGACAACCGATGAACCAAATCTATATGTGCTCCATACTCACCTATATTATGAAGTCGATGATAACAAAGTCCATTCAACCTATACTAATCACGTGGGGGTTAGAACTTCTCAATTTGATGTTAATAAAGGGTACTTCCTTAATAACCAAAATATGAAATTAAAAGGTGTGTGCCTTCATGAGGATGCTGGCTGCTTTGGGACTGCTGTGCCTGTAAGTGTATGGGTAAGAAGGCTTTCTAAGTTAAAAGCAATGGGATGTAACGCAATTCGCATGGCTCACAACCCCCATGCTCCTGAACTGTATACCTTATGTGATATTCTAGGTTTTCTAGTTATTGATGAAGCCTTTGATGAATGGGAAAACCCCAAAAACAAATGGTGGCAAGGACATAATGTCTACCCACCAAAAACTGAAGGCTATGCTCATCATTTTCCGAATTGGCACCAAGAGGATTTAAAAAATATGATCATCAGAAATAGAAATCACCCCTCCATCATTGCATGGAGTATTGGTAACGAAATTGATTATCCTAATGACCCATATGCAAATCCTTTATTTGAAGAAATGACAGGTAATAATGATGCGAACAAACCAGCTCAAGAAAGAATTTATAATCCAAATAGGCCAGATACCACTAGACTCACAACAATCGCCAATAGATTAATTAAAACGGTTAAGTCGATTGATGATACAAGACCTGTAACTTTAGCTGCGGCTTTTCCTGAATTGTCCAGCCAAACTGGCTTATTAACTGAAGTCGATTTAATAGGATACAATTATAAAGAGCATCTTTATGAAGAACATCATAAAATTTTCCCGAACCAGCCAATAATAGGCAGCGAAAATGGACATGGGTATTCACAATGGAAGATTGTTCGAGATACTTCTTATATATCAGGACAGTTCTTATGGACTGGTATCGATTATCTTGGAGAAGCTCATGGATGGCCCATACATGGATCCGCAGCAGGAGTATTAGATTTAGCCGGAAATGAGAAAACTCGTTATTTTCTTCGAAAAAGCTGGTGGACAGAGGAACCTATGATTTATTTGGTTACTCGTCCGTTAAAAATTAATACGAATAATCATTCTCAGTTAAAGGAACTATCGAAAAAGTGGGATTACTGTATAGGTGAAAAAGTAGAGGTCATCTGTTTTTCCAATTGCGATCAAGTTGAAGTAGAGCTAAATGGAAATAGAATACCATTAAAGTTTGATGAAGACTATGGTTATTTTGTTACATATGTAGCTGCAACAGAGTCTCCTATCAAAGCTTTGGGATACAAAGGAGATAAAGTAGTCGAGGAGGAATTAGTCCCTGTTTTATCCCCTGCACAATTAAAATTAGATATATGGGAAATACCAGAAATATATATGAATGTCTTACAATCAGTGTTTCCTAATATAACTCAGGACGTCATCCAAATAGAGTGCTCTCTTCTAGATAGAAGTGGAAAGTTATCAGATTATAGTCAGAAAGTAGCCGCTTCTGTGCAAAATGGAAGACTCTTAGGAATAGAAAACGGAAAATTAGATGATGTAACCGATTATACCGAGCCTTTTAGAACATCAAATCGTGGTAAATTAGTTATCTATGTCCAAAAAAATGGGGATAGTGAAACTCAAGTAAAAGTGGAAACAGATGGAATCAGAGATACTTTATTTACTTTTAAAACAATTAATTAGCGATTAATATATTGCTGAAGCTCTAGTGCAACATAAATACTGGATTTCCGCTTGCAGATGTCCTCCTATTATTCCAGTAGTTTTAGTACTGTATGGTTAAAATCAAGAAATCGCCAGTTTAACCGGCGATTTCCCTTTACTTAAAAGTATCCTTTTCTAATTTCTATTGATAAAGTCAGAAGTCCTCCATTGTCATCTGCTAATATTCCTAATTACCTCTTCTATCAAAGCTCCGCCCCATTACTCTTAATTACTTTTTGGTACCAGTAAAAGGAATCTTTTTTAATTCGTTTGTAGCTTCCATTTCCTAGATCGTCTGCATCGACATAGATGAAGCCGTATCTTTTGCTCATTTGGGAGGTAGAGGCACTTACGATATCTATGCAACCCCAAGATGTATATCCCATCATCTCTACCCCCTCTTTGCATGCCAGATTCATTTGCTCAAAGTGTCTACGGAAATAATCAATCCGATAATCATCATGTACCTGACCATCCACTAGTTCATCAATTGATCCTATGCCATTTTCCACTACAAATAATGGAAGATGATAACGATCATATAAATCAATGAGGGAAATTCGCAAGCCGACTGGATCTACTTGCCAGCCCCAATCGCTAATATCCAAGTATGGATTTTTCACACTTGTTATTAAGTTACCACCAACCTTTTCCATCGATTCCTCATTAACACTTTTAATCATCGACATATAATAACTAAACGATACGAAATCTACTGTATGCTGTTTGAGAATTTCTTCGTCCCCCTCTACCTTTTCTATGACAATATTATTCTCTTCAAAATATCGTTTCATAAACAACGGATACTCGCCAAACACTTGAACATCGGAATAAAAATAATTTTCTCTATTATGCCTTTGGGCAAGTACGACATCTTCAGGATTAGAAGTTAGTGGGTAAGCAAGGGTCCTCGTTAACATACAGCCAACTTTTGCGTCTTTGATCATTTCATGCGCATATTTAGTAGCTAAACTGCTGGCAACAAATTGATGATGAAGAGCCTGATAAATGGCATTTTCTGCTTCTTTTTTGCTAGAATACTTTTCTTCTACTACACCGACAGTAGTAAAAGGATGTCTGAAAACACTATCGATTTCATTAAACGTCAGCCAATATTTAACATACTGTCCAAAGTGGTCGAAACAAACTTTCGCATAATTTACAAACATATCTACCACTTCTCTTGAGACCCATCCATCATAATGGTTGACTAAATACAATGGCATTTCATAGTGAGACAAAGTAACAAGAGGCTCAATATTTCTTTTTCTCATTTCTTTAAAAAGACGAACGTAAAAGTCAATTCCTGCTTGAATAGGTTCCTTTTCTGTACCGTTAGGAAACAATCTGGTCCAAGCAATCGATACACGTAAACATTTCATGCCCATTTCTTCGAATAATGCCAAATCTTCTACATATCGATGATAAAAGTCAATTCCTCTTCTTTTTGGATAATAGACTGTATCATCTGTTTTCATTGCTTCTTCAATTTGCTTTGGACTTACATGCCACTGGCTGACATAGTCCTTTTTATCAATGTTTGGTTTATACTTGGCCACATCTGCAACCGACATCCCTTTCCCGTTTACATTCCAAGCTCCTTCTGCCTGATTGGCAGCAATTGCTCCACCCCATAAAAAATCTTTCGGAAAATAACTTTTCATTGCCATTTATCTCTCCACCTTTTCTACTGATTGAAGAAGTTCTAAGTCTTCTCCATTTGATTCAATGATTCTTTTATAATAGTAGAAACTTTCTTTTCTTATTCTCTTCAGGCTGCCGGTTCCATCGTTTTGCTTATCGACATAAATAAATCCATAGCGCTTTTCCATTTCTCCTGTTCCTGCTGAGACAATATCAATTGGTCCCCACCAAGTGTAGCCTATAATTTCACAGCCATCTTTTATTGCTTCTGCCATCATTTCTACATGTTCCTTTAAATACTGCATTCGCTCCACATCCATAATGCTGCCATCTTCCTCTACTTTGTCATGTAATCCAATTCCATTTTCCACGATAAATAGCGGCTTTTGATATCGATCTGTTAGTTCATTACAAACATATCGAAGTGCGAGTGGGTCAATTGGCCATCCCCATGGTGTTTCTTTTAAATATGGATTTTTCTTTCCTAGCAAACCACCAGTATTCCCTAGAATTTTCATCCCAGCCTCGTGAAGAGAACTTCGATAAAAACTAAATCCTAAATAATCACATGTTCCCTCTTTTATTACCTGTAGATCCTCTTCTCGAATATCAAGGCTTAAATGGTTCTCCTCTACAATCCGTTTAAAATAGGCAGGGTATTTCCCTCTAATATGGACATCACTATAAAACAACGATCTTCTTCTTAATTCGTTTGCTTCGAAAACATCTTTCGGATTACAAGTTGCTGGATAAATAGGACTTAAGGAAAGCATACAGCCGACTTGTAAGGACTTATCAATACCGTGCGCAATTTTTACAGCCTTCGCACTAGCGACAAACATATGATGGCTAGCCTGATACATATCTTGCAATTTCTGCTGCTCATCCTCTCCTTCAATATAAAGACCTGCAGCTAGCAAAGGAAGTGTATGTGTATGATTAATTTCATTAAAAGTCATCCAATATTTCACTAAACCATGATACCGTTCAAACACAACTTGAGCATATTTTTCGAAAAAGGCAATTAGCTGTCGATTTTTCCATCCTCCATATTTTTTTACTAAATGAAGAGGAGTTTCAAAGTGTGATAGAGTCACAACAGGTTCTATGTTGAAAGAACGCAAAGTTTGAAACATATCTTCATAAAAGGCTAAACCTTTTTCATTCGGTTCTGCTTCATCTCCTTCTGGAAAAATACGGCTCCATGCAATAGAGGTTCGGAAACATTTCAATCCAGCCTCTGCTAATATAGCAATATCCTCCTTATACGTATGGTAAAAATCAATTGCATCATGACTTGGATAAAATACACCATCACGAATCTCTAATGTTAAGTTATCAAAACGATTTTTTCCTACAGGTAAAATATCTGCTATGCTCAGTCCTTTTCCATCCTTTAAATATGCACCTTCCGCCTGATTAGCAGCAATAGCTCCTCCCCATAGAAATCCTGTTGGAAACTTACTCATACTGTTGCACCTCCACTATTTTTCCATTTCATTAAATGAATCATTTCTTGATCATTTGCTGTAATGATCTCCTCTTGAACTTCAGCAGTTAAGTTAGTGAAAATCATCATTGTTGTCGGATCATAACCAGCATTTTTTATTGCTTCTAGATCAAATTCACCCAGAATCTGGCCTTTTTCAACTGAATCTCCCACTTTTACTTTTGCATTAAAACCTTTCCCATTTAGCTCCACCGTATTAATTCCGATATGCAATAACATCTCTACACCGGTATTCGATTTTAAGCCGAAAGCATGACCAGTTGGGAATGCAACCTCAACTTTTCCATCAAACGGCGAATAAAGAATTCCTTTTGTTGGAACAATGGCAATACCATCTCCCATTGCTCTTGATGAAAATACCTCATCGTTCACATCATCTAAAGAAATTGCATGTCCAATTACCGGCAGCTCCATTTTACCTTCAGCTGCTTTTTTATTGATTGTTGAATCTTGCTCCTCTTCTTTAATTCCAATAAAATATGTCAAAACCGCACTTAATATAAATGCACCAGCTATACCTATTACATAATAGATGAAGGTATCACCAAGAAAAGCTGGTAAAGTAGTCAATGCGGGAAACACATAGACAATTGCTTTTGTTTGCATGGCTCCCATGAAGGCTCCCATGATTCCTCCTGCTATTGCTTGAGCGATGAGCGGCCGTTTATATCTTACGGATAAACCATATACTATCGGTTCTGTTATTCCCCCTAACAATGCAGGTACAAGGGAAGTCAGTGCCAAGCTCTTTGTTCCTTTATTTCTGCTTCTTAAGTACACACCTAGTGCAACACCAGCACTGGCAAAGGTTGCAGCAGCAATCATCGGACGTAAAGTATCAAACCCATATGTTGCAAGATTATTAATCATGATTGGAACAATACCCCAATGAATCCCTAACATTACAAGGAATGTCCAACCAGCTCCAATGATAAGACCAGCTAGTAAACCACTCTTACTGCTAATTAAATTCATCATGCTTCCTAATCCATTACCTAATCCTACACCTATAGGACCAATGACCATCGCTGTAAGTGGTACCATAATTAGTAATGCAACCATTGATAGAGCAAATATTTGAATACTTTTTGGAATAAACCTCTTCAAAATTTTCTCTAAATGAGAATAAACGTAAATAGCTACAATTGCTGGGATTACCGTCCCAGAATAAGTCATTAAAACGGTTGGTATGCCTAGAAAATCAACAGTAGTTCCATTTTCTGTTACGAGTCCTACAAAGTTAGGCTCTAATAGAGAGGCCACAATAGCTAATGAAACAAATTGATTTACTTTAAAAACCCTTGCAGCACTAATTGCTAGAAAAAGTGGTAAAAAGTAAAATACACTATTCCCTGCTGCTGATAGTATTTTATACGTACTACCATCTGCATTTAATATGTGATACTGTGATAATAAAACAAGAAGAGCCTTGGTCATCCCAGCACCAGCGAGGGCAATGATGATTGGATTAAAGATAGAAGAGATTACATTAAAAAATCGAATAAGGATATTGCCTGATTTTTTCTCTTCTGCCTCTCCCTCATTAGGATTATCCGAATCAGATCCTAAAGCACTTTTTATTTTGTATTTATCCATGATATACTGATACACATCTGCTACTTCATTTCCAATTACAACCTGGAACTGACCATTGGATTCTACAATGGAAAGAACTCCGGGTAATTTCTGAATCTTTTCTTTATTGATCTTTGCAATTGTCTCATCTTTTAATTTAAAGCGTAGTCTTGTTACGCAATGATATAAACTAATAATGTTTTGCTCTCCACCAACGCCGTCAATGATTTCTTGAGAAAGCTTGCCATAATCTTTTGACATTTTGAACGCTCCTTTTAATTTTTATGAAGTTTTCTAATTACACATTAAATATAGCAACATAGTTAACGTTTTCATTAAAATTTCGTTTTTTGGAAACCGTTACATTTCAGGAGGGATTATTAGGTGGGGCAGCTAATTGTACGATTGCTTACTATTCTTAACAACGAACGACTAGATTCAACTAACTATCATATCGCCATTACTCTATTAAATCATTATAATGAAATCTCACACTTAAGCATCTCTGAAGTGGCCAAGCTTTGCAATGTTTCAAAGTCTACGATCTCTAAGTTTGCCCGTTCTATTGGATTTGATGACTACTTTGATTTGAAGGATGCAGCCCCTTTTATAGAGAATCGCTATCAAAATGATTTGAATTACGTCTCCAATATTTTGTCTTCTATTGAAAAATTAGGGACGGAAAGCTACTTTGATGCCATTATCAAAGATATAGAAGCATATAAAAGAGAAATTGATTTAGAAGCCATTGACAGACTGGCTAAAGATATCCTACATTTCAAAAATGTTGCTTCCTTTGGCTTATTATTTTCAGAATCAGCCGCCTTTGATCTGCAATATAAATTAGCTTATAACGGGAAATTTATTGTCACTTTTCAAAGTGATAGGAAACAAGAGGAGTATATCGAAGAAGCGGAAGAAGATACATTAATTATCATTTTTTCTAACTCAGGAAACTTCTTAGAAAAACAACAGCTTCGGGCAGGAACACCAAAGAAAAATGTTTTTAAAAATACGAAAGCAAAAATCGTTGTAATCTCCTCCAATCCAAAGGTGAATGATTACGATTTCGTTCAAGATTCTATCCTCTTCCCACATCAAACAGATATCCAAACCCACTCCTTTATCTATCAAATCGTAATGGACATGCTCGTTTCAAGATTTAGATACTATAGAAGAAAGGAATCATAGGGACGATTCATATGAGGATAAATTATTTGTTTTTTAAACATATTTCTAAAAATAAAAGGCCAAGTAAAAGTATTTCCACTTCTACTTGGCTTTTTTATGGAGAAAGTCCTCGGAAGAACCATCCCTTTGCTTATTTCACTAGACTTTCTACTACGTCGTCAATGATTTGTGTATTGGCGATTGGACCAGAGTATAGCCAGCTTGTGTCTGGACCGTATTCATAAATGTTTCCTTTTTTCACGGCTGGAATATTAGACCATAAGGAATCTTTTAGCACTTCTGCTCCTTCACCGTCACTATTGATTAGGAATAGATGATCGGCATCCAATTGAGCTAGTTTTTCTAATGAAATAGCTGACCAGTTTCCTGTTGCGGTAGCGGATATTTCTTTTACTACTTCTGGAACCTTCAAGCCTAAATCGCCATATAGAACCGCTCCGCTTGATACATTTTCTCCAACAATAAATAATTTATTCGATACAAGCCAGATTGCTGCTGCTGATTCATCCTTAATAGATGCTTGAATCTTCCCTTTTGCATCTTCTGCCTTTTGGTCATAGTCTGCTAATACTTTTTCTGCCTCGTCCTTTTTTCCAATTACTTCTCCAATTGTTTGAAGTCTCTTGCGCCAGTCGTTATTATTTTCCTTTGAAACAACATAGGTAGGAGCAAGTTTCGCGTATTGATCATATTTCGCCCCCTCTACTTGTGCGCCCGATGACATTAATACTAAATCAGGAGCAAAGCTGGACACTGCCTCATAAGGCAATGAAGAGTCAATGGTTGGAACATCTTTTAACGAGTCTTGCAGATAAGCTTGAACCCCTTTTCCCTCTTTAATGGACCATTGAGCAACTGGAGTTACCCCTAATGATAGTAAATCATCTTCTAAGTATGAACCAATAATTCTTTTTGGCTCTGCCGGAACCTTTACTTCATTTCCAAGTGCATCTGTTAATGTACGTTCCGTTGCATCTTGGGAAGTGCCATTCTCTTTATTGTTATTTTCTTTACTACTATTATTTCCACATGCCGCAAGAACAGTGAAAACTAGTAGTAAACAAATAAATAATATCGATTTCATCTTTCGGTTATTCATTATGTATCCTCCTAATAGGTTATATTCCGATTATAAATGATAACGATTATCACTTTCAATAATAATATCGATTTTCAATTAATTTTATAGTAAAATTAATTGAAATGTTTCCTATATCGATTATTATTTAACCATTTACATACTATTATTTACTATTTTTCTCTCTATTTTATTAGAAAGTGGGTTCCTCATGAGTAAAAGTAACTCTTTTGAAAATGATAAAGCTGCTATATTTAGACCAAAAGCTGCCACTTTGGTTCTCTTAATTGGTCTTATAATGCTTTTCTTTTCTATTTGTATGTCCATCATTTTAGGAGTAGCCGATATTAACCTATCAACAGTTATACAAGGACTATTTCATTTTGATAGTACGTCCACCGCTCATCAAATTGTTTATCGTTTACGCCTCCCACGAGCACTTGCTGCTACCTTTATCGGAGCAAGCCTTGCCGTATCTGGTGCCATCATGCAAGGGATGACGAGAAACGCACTCGCCTCTCCTTCTATAATGGGGGTAACTTCTGGAGCTATGTTTGCCGTATCGATTGCCTTTGCTTTTCTGTCTGCTGTTTCCAATATGACTATTATGCTCTTTGCATTCATTGGCGCAGGTTTAGGGGCAGCTTTAGTCTTTTTGATTGGCGCACTCTCCAAAAGAGGATTAACACCAATGAAATTAGCGCTCGCTGGTACTGCTATCAGTGCCTTCCTTAGTTCCATTTCAACTGGAATTGCCCTTCGCTTTGATGTAGCTAAAGATATTAGCTTTTGGTATGCAGGAGGAGTAGCTGGAGTACAGTGGATTAATGTAAAATTACTTATCCCTGTGGCTATACTAGGACTAATTCTCGCTTTTTTCATTAGTAAATCTATTACTATTTTAAGTTTAGGTGAGGATATTGCTGCTGGTTTAGGCCAAAAGGTTGGTCTAGTGAAATTATTAGGTACGATTGTCGTTTTGCTTTTAACTGGGGCTGCTGTGGCAGTCGGGGGAACTATTGGATTTGTAGGACTCGTTGTTCCCCATATTGTTCGTTTTATTGTAGGATCGGATTATCGATTAATTATTCCTTGTTCGGCAGTTGTTGGTGCACTTTTGTTAGTGCTGTCAGATATCGTTGCACGCTTGATTCATCCTCCTTTTGAAACACCATTAGGAGCCATAACAGCGGTAATTGGCGTTCCTTTCTTTCTATATTTAGCACGTCGAGAAGGGAGGGGTCTGTAATGTCTTCTTTAAAATTAACGAACAAAAACATATATATTGTTAGCACTGCCTTACTTACGGCTATCGTTTTAGTCTTTGTTCTAAGTCTAAATATGGGAACCATAAAAATTAGTCCGATGGAAATGATAGAAGCTTTTACCGGTAAAGGCACCGTTCAAAACTTTAATATTCTATATAACTTTCGACTGCCTCGATCTGTAATTGCCGTTTTAATAGGAATGGGAATGGCAATTGCTGGAGCGATTTTACAAGGGGTTTCGCGTAATAGTTTAGCCGACCCAGGTATTATAGGCATCAATTCTGGAGCTGGCTTTGGCGTTATCCTTTATATCTTCTTTATTCAAGGAAGTGCTTTTCAAGCAGGTTCATTATCGGTTTATATCATGCCATTTTTTGCACTTGCTGGAGCTCTAATGGCTGCTGCACTCATCTACATCATTGCATGGAAGGATGGGGTTACGCCTGTTCGCTTAGTATTAGTCGGTATCGGCATTAACGCTGCGTTCGGTGCTTTAATCATAATTTTTCAATTGATGATGGATCCCCGGGATTTTACCCAAGCGACTATTTGGCTTTCCGGAAGTATTTGGAGCGCAAGTTGGAGTTATGTTCTTGCCCTTTTACCTTGGATTCTTATTCTTGTTCCGATTGCAATAAGCAAATTCCAATCCATTAATTTACTACAACTAGGTGATAATCTGGCAAAGGGTCTTGGTGTTTCGATTGAAAAAGAGCGAGGATTACTTTTGCTGCTTGCTGTCGGACTTTCAGGAGCATGTGTATCAGTTGGCGGAGGAATCTCCTTTTTAGGGCTTCTTGCCCCACATTTAGCAAGAATGCTAGTTGGTCCAAAACACCAACGACTCCTGCCGATAGCGGCACTAATAGGAGCACTTCTCCTGTTAACATCTGATATCATCGCCAAAAGTCTCATGGTTGGCTCAGAAATACCAGTTGGGCTCGTTCTATCCTGTTTAGGTGCTCCATATTTTATCTATCTTCTAATTAAAGAATAAGGAAGCAGAACCACGGTTCCTGCTTCCCTTTTTTATGGAAAAAGAATATCCCCCCTCTTATTGAATCAGCAAGGAATGGACTTCTCGTATTTTTAATTTTGATATGTTTGCACGCTTATCCGTTCCAGAAAAATAGGCTAAATAGGATTCGCCGAATAATTCAATGCGAACAATTTTCTTTAAATTAACAAGAAAGGAACGGTGGGTACGATAAAAATACCACGGTAATCGATCTACGAAGGAGAGAAAGGTTTCTGTCGTTTCATATGATTTCTTGATTGTATGTACCATTGTTTTTCGTGCGATTATTTCTATAAACAAAATTTCTTCTATTGGGATATAAACAAATCGATTACTTAATTTAATTAAAATCCGATTCCCCTTCCCGGTATGAATCTGTCTTCTACTCTTAGTATAAGATTCTTTTATTTTATATAAAAGGGATAGGAATGGTGATTCCATAATAGGCTTCTGCAAATACCCAACTGCTGAATAATTAAATGCTTCAATCGCCTGTTTTTTATCCTTGCCTACTAAAATAAGCTGGAAATCGGGGAGATAGTCTTTATAGGCACTATTAAAAATAGTGGAATGGATAGATGGTAAGTCATAATCAACAATTATAATATTAGGCTTCGCTCGATAAATTAATTCTAATAATTCTTCTCCAGTCTTTGCTTCTCCTATTATTTTAAAACTAGAATGGATAGCAATCAAATTATGGATAGATGAATTAATAGGTGAATCGATACAAGCTACCGCTATCGTTAGCGTTTCCATTCTTTCTCCTTTCTATATAAGACAACTACCCCCTGATGATCCATCTCATTAACTCCCTATTCACTGATGAAACTAACGGATTCACCTATACAGGAAGATTCAAAAAAAAGTATCGCATACCCTGTATTTTTCCTGTAATAGATATTCATCCAATAGCCCTTAATTTAAATGCCTCATATAACCTTATGTAAATATAACTTTATTTTATTCTTAATTTCAATGTCATTCTAATGATTCCATCCGACTTTTTATGATTCTCTTATATAAAAATAGCTGCCATAAGATGTTTGATCACATGTAAGTAATTGAGATCTAAACACAATGATACGGCAGCGTGCTTTTTCTATAAAAAACAATTATATTACTCCTTGTACTTAATAATTCATTAAAAAACTTTTTAGACCAGCATCTCTGGTTTTCCTAACAAAAATCCTTGGCCAAAAGGAACCTTCAATGCTTTAGTCATCGCTAAATCTGTCTCCTCTTCAATTCCTTCCAAGATAATTTTCATCTTTTCATCTGCAAAATCCATTAATAGATGAACTAGTTTTTGTTTTTCAGTGGAAAAAGCTAAATTGTTGGAAAAATAACGATCTAGTTTAAGATAGCTAGGAGAAATCTCTAAGATTTTCTCAAAATTTGCTATGCCTTTCCCAAAATCATCTAAAGCTATTTGAAACTGATTGTCTTTTAGAAAGGTAATCTTCTCCTTAAATAGAGGGGAATCCCATAGCTCTTCCTCTAATACTGTTTCATTTAATTCAAAGATAATCTTCCCTTTCATGGCTGGGAATTTTTCAAGTAAAGATAGAATCAGCGAATCAAATGATTCATGTATGATGGTTGATGGAAATATATTGATAAATAGTGGCTTCTTTCTTCTTGATGAAAGTATCTGGTAGTGTTCAATCGTATTGTTAATAAGAAAGGTATCTAATTCAGATAAATAATTCTCTTTTCTCGCATCAGCGAAGAAAGCTTCTAACGAGATGTCTGGCTCTTGGGATATACGCAGCAATGATTCATATCCGATAATCTTCCATTCTTTTATATTCCAAATTGGCTGATATACATGATAAAACTTTTTGCTTTTTAATCTTGTTATTATATCCACTTAGGGTATCCTCCAAAATAAACGAAAAGTCCTGATTTTTCAAATTTATCTAATCATACAAGTAAATTTACCGATTCTGTCAGTATTTGTCTATTGAACTTAACGCCATTTAGACATAATTTTAGTCATTTCTGTATGAAAAAGATACTTTTTAAACAGAACTTTAGCCATTTAAGAGTATCTACATAATATTCCATGTTTCGACATATTTATTTTTATTTAGGAGATATAAAAGTACTAGCTAACTTATAAAAGCATAGATACTCTTTCCTTTACCTCATTAATTTTCAACTTTGATATTTTCGCTTGTCTGTTTACTCCATCAAAATAGGCAATATACGTTTCCTTATAGGGACTAATCTCTGTCACCTTTTCTAGATTGATAATATAAGAACGATGCGACAGAAAAAATGTATCATCTAATTGAGGTAATAACTCTCCAATATTTTCCCGAGTCTCCACTATATCTTCGGCCGTATATATAACACATTTCTTGCCTATTTTCTCAATAAAATATATTTCTTCCTTTTTAATATAATACATGCCTTTATGATATTTAACTGGTAAATTATTAAAAGAGAACCTTTCTCTCTTGCTCGCTATCACTCGTTTTGCTTTTTCAATAGCTTTAGATAATCGAAAACTTCTGAATGGCTTGACCAAAAAATCAATAGCATCTAATTCCAATGCTTCTAATGCATCCTTCTCACCTTCTGCTAAAAAAATAAAATGAATTTCTCCCCCTAATTGGTAACATTGCTTCATGACTTCCAGTCCGTTCATAGATGGTAAATCTACTTCTGTTATTATCAAATCAGGCTTCCACTTCTGATATTGATAAACTAAATCATTGCCGTTATCACACACAGCAATAATTTCTATATCCTTATGATCCTTTAAATAATAACGAATACGAGCGATCACTCGTTTATCTTTATCGGCTATCATTACCCTAATTAACATAGTAACTCCTTTCTCTATGTTTCTATTAAATGCAACAGGATAGACTTATTTTCTTAAAACTTCTTATCAAAAATGAATGTTTTTATCATTACAAATAGGCAGATAAATAGTTAAATGACTGAACTATTTTAACATGTTCCTTTTCTTTAAACCAAACAAAAGTCATTAGTGAATAAACCTACTTTTGCCATAAAAAAAGGGCGACTATAATAGTGACCCTTTCCACTTCGCTTATGAATGTTTTTCCAACCCTTCAATAAAAGTAGAAACCAAATAATGAAAGCTTTTATCCAGCTCTATCGGCATGCCAAATCCTTTTTGATTTTCAATAGAGGCAAATCCATGAAGAATGCTCCTTAGCCCGCGAATGGCATGAATGGTCTCTTCTTCGTTTAAATCATATGGCTTTAATACTTCTATTAATAATTGAATTATTTGATTAGCAGCTGTTTGAATTTCCTCTCCTTTCTTCGATGCCGATTCAATAGTTAACATGTAGAGCCCTGGCTGCTCTCTCGCATAGGTTAAGTAGGCGAAGCTTAAATTATGGATAGTCTCTGCTTTTCCACCTTCCATTATTGCGTTCTTTAATAACTGATATAGACTTTCTAATGCTCGCAATGTTAACAGATTCATGATATCGGGAAGCCCATTGATATGATTATATAGGGATGGAGATTTAACCTGAAGTCGCTTTGCTAGATTAGCTATCGTTACTTCCTTTAATCCTTCCGTATTGGCAATTTCGATTGCCATGGCAATAATATCATTATGTGTTATTCCTGCTCTTGGCGACATATTTATCCTCTTTCTTTTTTAAGTAATGATTCAATAGAAGGCTGAGCATTTTCCAGCAGATCTCCATGCCCAGTGGCTAAAAGACTAATATTTAGAGACAGCACTTTCTTCGCACTCTCAATGGCTTTCTCCTTATTCCAGGTTGCCAATGCTGGAAAAGGAAAGAAAGTCCGAAATTGACCACTTATAGCAAAGCCTCCTCTTGTATGAAAAGCATCTCCAGTAATCAAACTATTATCTCGTTTATCGAGAAAGCCAAAGCTCCCTGGTGTATGTCCTGGTAAAGAAATACTTATTAGCGAACCAATTTGATCCCCATCTTTTATTAGCACATCTGGATTCGTCTTGATATTTTTAGGTAAACCCCCTTTTAAAACAAAGGGTTCCTCTTGCTTGTCAATAGTATGATCCCCGCCTAATATGCGAGCATCTCGTACAGATATATAGACTTTCGCATCTGGTAATCTTTCTTTTAGGGCATCTAATGAGCCAATATGATCTCCATGGGCATGAGTAAGAATAATCTTCGTAATCGGTTTATTCAGTTTTTCAGCAAATAAGAGAATTTTTTTATAGCTGAAAGGCAAAGCTGTATCAATTAATGTTAATTCTTCCCCTTCCTCGACGAGATAGCAGTTCACTGGAAAAATTCTTGGCAAAAAAGTCAATTGATATAAATAATTATGGTGGATAATTCTCAATAGTCAAACCTCCTGATTAAAAAAACTAATGGTATTAGTTTCATTTTAACTAATGCTATTAGTTTTAGCAAGTCATTGTTTTTTAAATAAAAAAATACTCTTCATGTCCGAGAGTATTTTAAAAAACACCTTATTATTTGTTATCCTTTTAAATCTCTCTTTTTTTGCCGCAACGCACACACTTATTGGAGTAATAACTAAATTTATGGCGTCTTTTAAAAAAACAGATAATGGAACCTAGTCTCACTTTATCATCTCCATCCCCAATAAATAATTTGAGTATCCAATTATCTTATTCTGTGATGTTGCGCCTATGAAAGATTTAAGCCGCTCTCTATATATTGTATTCATTATATAACAACATATTAATAAGATAAAAGGTAATACTGTTAATTTACTGTATATTTTTAATATTTAAATAGTAATTTGTGCAATTACATTTCTCTTTTCTTATTTTATTTTTATCATGGATGAAATATGTAAGATTTCATCTATTAAAATAAATATTTTTTATAACAATCGATAGGATTTATTTTCAGCATCTTGTACATAATAAATCATTGGTGAAAGCATAATATTTGAATTAAATAGCGGCTGGTGGTAAGTTTTTAGACAAACATATATTTTATTGATGAAAGAAGGCAAAAATATGAAGGATCTATTTTCTCCTTTTTCTTATAAAGGATTAGAATTAAAAAACCGAGTGGTAATGCCTCCAATGTGTCAATATTCAGTGGAGAAGAAAGATGGAATTGCAACAGATTGGCATTATGTTCATTATGTAAGCCGTGCGATTGGCGGTGCTGGATTAATTATTATTGAAATGACTGATGTAGAACCAGATGGCCGTATTACAGATAACGATTTAGGTTTATGGTCTGATGAGCAAATTGCACCATTGAAACGTATTGTCGATGCTTGTCATCAATATGGCGCAAAAGTGGGTATACAAATTGCACATGCTGGTAGAAAAGCAGAAGATGCTCCACAACCAGTATCAGCATCTGCTATTCCATTTGATGATAAATCAAAAACTCCAAGAGAATTAACAACACATGAAGTAAAAGAAATGGTAGAAAAATTCCGCCAAACAGCTGCCCGTGCAATAAAAGCTGGTTTTGATACTATCGAGATTCATGGTGCACATGGATATTTAATTCATCAATTCCAATCTGCCTATACAAATAAACGTACAGATGAATATGGTCAAGATTTGACGAAGTTTGGTGTAGAAGTCATTAAAGCGGTGAAAGCAGAAATGCCGACTGACATGCCACTAATCATGCGTGTTTCTGGTAAAGAGTATGTAGAAGGCGGATACGATATTGAAGACAGTGTTGCTTTTTCTAAAAAATACGAAGAAGCTGGAGTAGATATTTTCCATGTCAGTGCAGGTGGAGAAGGCCCAATTGCAGCTGCTGGCAGACCTGGGACACATGTTGCCTACCAAGTTCCTCTAGCTCGTGCATTTAAACAAGAACTAAATGTGCCCGTTATTGCTGTTGGAAGACTGGATTCAGCAGAACTAGCAAACTCTGTTATTGGGAACGAGGATGCAGACCTTGTTGCTGTAGGAAGAGGAATGCTTCGCAACCCATATTGGACTATCGAAGCAGCGGCGCAATTGCGCAAAGAAACAGAAATGCCAAAACAATATGCTGTTGCCTTTCCGAAGAAATAAACGATTCAAATATATCTAAAAGGGGAAAAGCACCAAAAGATATAACTCTATGGCGCTTTCCCCTTTTTATTAATCCTTAAAAAATCGACAGCCTCATAACTGTAAATTATCGTTCCTCTTTTACTTTTATTTCTCCCAATGTTCTTGAATAAATGTAGGCTAATCTTTCCGCCATTTCCTCTGGCGTACTTTGAAAATCTGTTTTTATCCAATAGATGAATAATCCTAACAGTGCGTATGTTTCATATAAATTTAAAGCCTCTGTATCAAACCATATTTCTTCCTTTAAGTCCAATTCCTCACGGCTAATATTTGCAATAGTTTCACAAAAAATATTTTGAGAACCAGGGATAACCTCTCCCATTAGCATTAATGAAAAAATGAAGGGATTATCGTGTATAAATGTAAATAGCGAAATTGTCCGAGATGGATCAGATAATGAAAAAGTCTTTTTACCCGCAAAACTTTGTTTAAAATTCGTAGTCAATTGATCTAAATAATCTCTAAACACATCTTCCAATAATTGTGAACTATTATCATAATGAGAGTAAAACGTTACTCGATTACACTTTGCTACTTCTGCTATTTCCGTGATAGATATATCCTTAAATTCCTTTTTCTTTACTAACTCCAGCATGGCCCTTTTCAAATTATTGCGTGTTCTCACTATTCTCCGATCTGCTTTTACCACGACTATAATACCACCTTACAAATTTTTATAAATTATATCATACTAATTTTTGATTATCCTCTCTAATTTACAGTTAAACTATTAATAACATATTATCTTTGACAACAGTTAAAAGTTCTGTTAATTTACATATGTAGTTTATTTGTTTGATTATCATTATTTTTTTACTATTGACCGTTAACAAGGAGGATTAATCATGTCTCGATTAGAAGGAAAGATTGCTATTATTACTGGGGCTGCTCAAGGTATGGGAGCTGCTCATGCCCGTCGTTTTATAAAAGAGGGCGCAAAAGTTGTTTTAACAGATTTAAATGAAGAAAAAGGACAAGCACTAGCGGAGGAATTAGGAGATTTCGCTTTCTTTCTAAAGCATAATGTTACGAAAGCGGAAGAATGGGAGACTGTAGTTACAAATACAGAAGCAAAATTTGGATCTGTTGATATTTTAGTAAATAATGCTGGGATAACAGCGGCAAAATCTATCTTACAAATGACAGAGGAAGACTATCGCAGAATTGTTGATATTAATCAAGTATCTGTATTTCTTGGGATAAAGACTATCATTCCTTCCATGCAAAAAGCTGGTGGCGGATCGATTATCAATATATCTTCTATCAATGGAATAGTCGGAGGTGCGGTAGGTTATACTGATACAAAATTTGCTGTTCGAGGAATTACGAAAGCAGCCGCAGTAGAATGCACTCATTATGGGATCCGCGTAAATTCCGTACATCCTGGAGTTATTGCGACTCCTATGGTTGTACAAGAAGATACAAAAACCGCTGTAGAAGAATTTTCTAAACATATACCACTTAAGCGAGTAGCTCAGCCAGAAGAGGTAACAAACATCGTCCTATACCTAGCATCAGACGAATCCAGTTACTCAACTGGGGCAGAATTTATTGTTGATGGCGGCTTAACAGCTATTTAAGCAATTTACTATAAGGGACGGTTTCTTGTTTCCCTATTTTGGTTCAATGCCAAAATAGGGAAACAAGAAACCGTCCCTCTGCATTACATACCAGTTTTATACTTTTTTTCACTTGAAGATGTATTTTTGGTGTCATGTTTTGCCTTTTCTTCTCTTTGTTCTTCTTTTAAATCTTCCATTGGAATGGGATCAACTGTCTGCTCTATCTCAAACTTATCAAATAAACTTTCATTTTCTGTAGGATACTGTTCTGGATTATCCATATTCAGCTGCGTCTTATTCGAGGTAGATTTCCCTTTATTCTCAGCCATCAGCGTCACCTCCCTATTTATATTATTTATACCCGAGTTTCATAGAAAGTACTCCGAGGTTCTTCTGTTTCCCATGGTAATAATGGGGAACACAACCTTCTCTCTGTCTGCCATTAATCTCCTATTTATTTAAAATAATTATTAGTTTATAATTATTTTAAAAGGAGGCTGAATAATGGCTAAACAAGCACTTATCAATAAACAAAAACGTACTGCTAAATATAAAGTACAAGAATATACACGATGTGAACAATGCGGAAGACCTCATTCTGTATACCGCAAATTTAAATTATGCCGGATTTGCTTAAGAGAATTAGCCTACAAAGGCCAAATTCCTGGACTAAAAAAAGCAAGCTGGTAATATAGAGGAGAATCATGGGGATGGTTTTTACTGTTTCCTTTTCGTGTGTCTCTTCAAAAAAAGAAATGGTAGGACTGTCCCCTCGCTTCTCTCCTCTTTACTGTTCCTTTCTTACTGCCCATCCTAAAAATCCACTTACCAAATACCCAAATAATCCCACTTTTTCCTATTACTTTACCGTTTAATCTGCTTAAAATCGTCTATATATAAGAAAAAAGGAGGCGTTATAGATGGTTAATAATGAAGATTTAAAGAACAAAACAGTGGATCGTGATTTTAAAATAACAGAGGAACAAAAAGAGAAACAGCAAGAAAAGAAAAAAGAGGATAAAGAGAAATAATAATCATAAAAAGGGTACTTGCTTCAGGAGCTAGTACCCTTTTTATGATTTAATTCTTTGCTGAACTTTTATTTTCCCTCTACTACTTCTCTCAATATTTCATAAGAGCGTTTCTGTTTTTCAGGATCAAAAATATAAGAAACTGCCATGATTTCATCGACATTAAAGCGTTCCTGAAAAGCTGTAAGCTGGTTGCGAACGGAATCTTTGCTTCCTAAAAGAGTCACGCTAGACATGGATTTGGCCATTTCTTCTTCCTGTGGATTCCAAAGACCATCTAAACTATCCACTGGTGGCTGAAGCGGCATTTGTGTTCCACGCACAACATTTAGGAAAAATTGATGAGTAGATGTCTGTAAAACAGCTGCCTCTTCATCTGTTTCAGCGGCAATCAGATTTAAACAAACCACCATATATGGCTTATCCAAATACTTCGAAGGTTTGAAACGCTCACGATAAATCTTGATTGCATCTGCCATATATCTCGGTGCAAAATGAGAAGCAAACACATAAGGCAGTCCTAGACTTGCCGCTAAGTAAGCTGAATCAGTAGAAGAACCAAGAATATATATCGGTACATTTGTACCAACACCTGGATGTGCTTTTACATAGCCTTGATCCTCTTCAGGTCCAAAGTACGTTAGAAGAGCATTAACATCCTCTGGGAAGGTATAGACGGAATCCTTTTGCGAACGTCTTAATGCACTCGCAGTCAGCATATCAGTTCCAGGTGCTCTACCAAGTCCTAAATCTACTCGATTTGGATAAATCGTTGCCATCGTTCCAAACTGTTCGGCAACAACTAATGGAGAATGGTTTGGAAGCATCACGCCGCCAGATCCTACAATAATGCTGTCTGTGTGTTCAAGCGTATGCTTAATAAGAATTGCAGTTGCCGAACTAACAAGTGTAGATGTATTATGATGCTCTGCAATCCAATAACGTTTATAGCCCATTTTCTCTGTTGCTTGAGCTAAATCCACCATTGATTCAATAGCTTCTTTAGAAGTTTGTCCCTCTCGAATCGGGGCAAGGTTTAATACGGATATAGGTATATTTAAATTTGCCATTTTGCAAGATCCTTTCTTATTTAAGTCATTCTTAATCATATCAATTGCCTTACAGGAAAAAAAATTATTTGCTTGCGGAGCACCACAGGAATAGAAAAGGAAGGATAAATAGCCATATAACTCATGAAAATATTGTTCCCTATTCAGTCACAAACATCCTTATGATCCACTCTAAAAGAAGCAGAAGATACTCCCCTCTGCTTCTTTTTATACCATTGGATAGTTTGGGCTATACCGGTTTGAAATGTAAAAGTTGGCTGCCAGCCTAAAGCTGTTATTTTTGTTGGATCGATGGCATATCGTTTGTCGTGGCCGAGGCGGTCAGGGACGAATTCGATTAGATCTTCTGACTTACCTAGTATGTTTATAATGGTTCTTACTACTTCTATGTTTGTTCGTTCATTATGTCCACCAATGTTATAGACTTCTCCATTTTCACCTTTATGGAGCACTAAATCGATGGCTGCACAGTGATCAAATACATGTAGCCAGTCACGAATATTCTTCCCGTCTCCATATATAGGAATCTTTTGATCGTTTAAAACACGAGAAATCGTCAAGGGGATTAATTTCTCAGGAAATTGATAGGGTCCGTAATTATTCGAACAACGGGTAATATTAATTGGCAAACCATATGTTTGATGATAGGCACGAACAAGCATATCTGAAGATGCTTTACTTGCACTATAGGGACTATTGGGATGAAGTGGGCTATCTTCCGTAAAGAAAGAAGTGCAATCGAAGTCTAATTCTCCATATACTTCATCGGTTGAAACATGTAGAAACTTTGTTACGCCAATTGTTTTTGCCGCATCTAATAATACTTGCGTGCCAAGAACATTTGTCCTTACAAAAATTTCCGGATTTGTAATAGAGCGATCAACATGGCTTTCTGCAGCAAAATGTGTTACGTAGTCGAACCTCTCTTTTTCAAAAAGAGCAAGGATGGTATCTTTATCTACAATATCTGCCTTAATAAAATGATAATTCTTCTTTCCTTCTATTGTTTTATGCTTTATTAAATCACCTGCATATGTTAGTAAATCCAAATTATAAATTTCATAATCCGGATATTTATTCACCATATATTGAACAAAATTTCCTCCAATAAACCCTGCCCCACCTGTTACTAAGACCTTCTTTCTCGCCATTTCACTTACCTCCTTCTCTTTTATATATAAAGCTTTCTCTCTCTCTACTATTGGAATACAGTATGTCTATATTTATTATAGTGAAAATTTTCCTGCCAATATAGATAAACAAAAAAACACTGCTTTCTTCAGTTTTTTGTTCATCCATTAAGAAAGAGCGGTTGGGTTATAAAAATAATTCCTATACTTGTAATTTGCAATTCATTGCATTCTTTTAGCAAAGACAGAGACAGGAGAATTGTCCCCCTAAAAAAGGTACTAGCTATTTTCAGCTAGTACCTTTTTATCCTTCTTTATTGTAAATTCTCACTCAACATATCATGCACTTTCGTTTTTTCTTCTTCTGGAACATTTAAATAATAAGTTTGTCCAGGAGGAGTGCCTTGTCCTTTTACTTCATATTGCTCTACGGATTTTCGCACATCACGGTAATTTTTCTGTATGGTCATCATTTGATCAAACGTAATGTTTGTTTTGACATTTGCTCCAAGTGCATCTAGTATTTCATCAAAATGAGCTACTGTTGATATTCCTGTAGCCTTATCAATAATAGCCGTAATGACTTCCCTTTGTCTATCATTTCGACCAAAATCACCATTTGGATCTAGATGACGCATTCTAACAAATCCCAATGTTTGGGGACCATCTAATGTTAAAGTTCCCTTTTTATAATGATAGCCTTTTTTATAATATCCTTCATCAATCCAATCCAAGTCATTTTGAACAGTAATCCCGCCAATGGCGTCAACCAAATCACTTAGTGCTTCCATATTTACTTGGATATAATAATCCATTTTAACACCTGTGAAATTTTCTACCGTATCCTTAGCCATTTTCACTCCGCCATAAGCATAGGCTGCATTAATTTTTGTTACGCGCCCATCCCCAATGATTTCTGTTTTCGTATCACGAGGAATACTTACCATCTGCATTTTATCTTTATTTGGATTCAAAGTCATAACGATGAGAGTATCCGATCTTCCTACATCACCTTTTCTTTCATCCACACCCATAAGCAAAATAGAGATTGGTTTTGTATTATCAAGCTTTTCTTCTCTTGCCTGTTTTTCTGAATTCGAATCATCTTCAAGAGGATTATACATTTTGTTTGCTGTCTCTTCTACGCTATGAAATAGATAAAACACGTAAGACCCTAATCCAATAACAAGTATTCCAATAATTACTCCTAAAGTAATCCATATCTTTTTCTTTTTGCTTTTCCTTGTTTTCATTCTCGCTCTCACTTTCCTTGTTAAATTTTCGCTCATCCATTTTATTATAAAAAAATGAGAAAATGATGAAAATAAGGATGATTCTCCTAAATTTTCTAACAAGAAAGCAGGAGAACCGTCCCTCTCTATCCTTAATAAACTCGGTTGGCTCCAACGTAATACTGGGACCAATAGGAATTATCGATGAAGTAGGCAATCCTTTTGTAGTTGAAGCGGAGATAGATTGGTTTATTCCCCCTATAAAATCCTACATAGGAAATGATCTCTGTTGAATTAACTATAAAGAATGCTAAATCGTATAGCCGTAAATTAATCTAATACTTAACTTCCATCCTTAGTATGTATTCAAAAAGACTATTCTACTGCGAACAGAACCAACCAATTCATGGTAATTATCACTCTGTATCCCTCTAATTCCCATATGTAATTTTATTTAAAGGTGAAAAAATAAAAGGGTAAAAACTTTATATACAAAAGGAGAAAATATAATGAAGATTAAAAATACATTTTCTGTCCTTGCATGCATGAGTTTTCTTGTGCTAGCAGGATGTAATAATAATGATCATGAAGCTTCAGATATGAATATAGATCGTTATAATGACTCTACAATTTCTAGCTTAAAAACAAATGTAAATAGTAAGAAATATCCGCATACACAACCTGTAAAAATACAAAATGCTAAATACGAATTTCGAACAATTGTCGGAACGTATGATTCAAATAATCCAAATGCAACAAATAAACAACAAGTGCAAAAAGCCACTCCACAACAGCAACAGGCTACAGAGCAGCAACAAGCAAATCAAGGTGCACAACCAGGTGCTCAATCTGCTCCGCAAACAACACCTAATAATACAGCAAAAAAAGAACCAAGTAACTTTGTGTCGGAAGTTATCGACTTAACAAACGCTGAAAGAAAAAAACAAGGACTTCCTGCTTTACAAGCGTATCCGGAATTAAACAACGTAGCAGATATGAAAGCGAAAGATATGAATGACAAGGGATATTTCTCCCATACAAGTCCTACTTATGGATCGCCATTTGACATGATGAGAGACTTTGGAATTACGTACGAGTCAGCCGGTGAAAACATTGCACAAGGACAACGTTCACCGGAAGAAGTAGTCAACGCTTGGATGAATAGTGAAGGTCACCGTGCCAATATCCTAAATGATAAGTACACACATATCGGTGTTGGTTTTGATGAAGGCGGTTATGAATGGGTGCAAATGTTTGTTAAAAAGTAAAGAAAGCAAATGATAAAACATTATCATTTCTAGGAAAGCAAAAAAGACACAATTAGCAAGGCTAGTTGCGTCTTTTTTGTTATAAATTATACTTTCTGATTAAATAGGTTGGTGTGCAACTCCAAGCATGGCAGTAGCTATTGATTAGATAGCCTCCATAAGGTGAGAAAGTTTTATCTTTTGGATTATAGAGTTCCCAAAATGTATCTGCTCCATCTTTTAGCATTTCTCCCCAATATTCTTTAATTTTTTCCACAGCGGTTTCTTTTTCTCCTGCAACTATGTATGCCTCTACAAGATGATGATACATATAAGGAGTCGATGGCTCAATAGCAGAGACAGTTGATAATTTCCTTAAAATACATTGTGCCTCCACTGTCGAAGGAACACCTGCAAGAATCATCCATACCTGACTTGCGTAGGATATCTGCTTATTTTCACCACTAATAAATAATCCAGTATTTGAATCCCACAGATGTTTTTTACTTGCCTCTACTAATAGAGGAATTTTATCCTCTAAAAACATTGCGTGTTCTTTATTAACTATCTCTGCAATCGAAAGTGCCTTTTTCATTATATATATAAGGATGCCTTGAGCAGCTGTTTCCTTTTCCAATCCTTCAGCCCAATCAATAAAAGCAAAGAAGCCTTCTCCTTTTAAAAGATTATTTGTATCTACAGACTTTAATGCATTCTCTATTTGTTTAAAAGCAATTGGCCATAGTTCTATCAGCGTCTCTGTATCTTTTGTTTCTTTATAGTAGTCTACTAATGTATCCATAAAAAAGAGAGAGTAATCAGTAAAATAAGTATCATCTGCAATAACAGCCGGTTTGATAAATAAATTGGCAGCAATCCTACCTTTATCGTCGGGTGTGCCTGCAAAAAGATATAGACAGCGTTTTACTAGGTCATTATTTGTAACTGTTGCATAATTAGCTAACGCTTGAAGGCGGAGATCTCCTAGCCATAGACGGCGATCACGTTTCGGACCATCTTCAAATACCTCCTGCATACAATCAACAAGTGTCTTTATGCTGACTTCGTCAATTCTCTTCAGAAGCAAATCTGAATTCTCCAGTTTGCTAACAACTGCTGTGTCTGCTGAACTTACACTTTTACAAACTATATTATTAAAACAAACCTTGTATTTGGGTGAGGTAGCTAGTACTTCTATTTTTACATATCGAAAACTATAGCGCCTCTCTAAATTAAGAATTCCAGGCAATACATCCATATGAATAAATTCTTCTTGTAACCAAGCACTGCTTATAATTCCATTGTAGGTTGAAAAATCCTCCGCAACTTCAACTGGCATTTCTCCAAAAGTGATTTTCAGATGAAGCGGCGCATCCGGTGGGCTCCCCACTGGTTTAATGTGTAGGGATAAATAGCCTACTTGATGATTATCAAAATCAAGGATAATTTGATCCTTTTTCCCAAAAGTTAAATCCGGTAATTTCTCTATGGAATGAATATGTTTTGTTTTCCACCCATGTATGATTTCATCATCAGGAACTACATCTACTATTTGAACGGGATGAACAATTGTTTCTTTTAATCTAGGAAGTAATCTCTCTGCCTTTTGTAAAAAGTTCTTATTCTCGATAATCCTTCTATCTTGATTTTGTTGAAAAATCATTTCACTCATACACGATTTCCCCACCTTTTTTCATACCTTTTAAAAATTGATACAGGGCTCCATACAAATTAGCATCACTAAGAAACTTGCAAGGAACTACTACTGGTTTTGCTATGTGGAAAGGGTTTTCTTTTCTTAATTGCTCCATTGCCCAGTGGATTCTCTCATGTAGAATAGGTTGCGAACTAATCCCACCCCCTATGGAAAATAGCTCTGGATCCAAAATATATTGTAAATTCATTATTTGGGCAGCTATATAAAGACAATATTCATCAAAAATCTCGTTAGCCACTTTATCACCAGAGTTAATATAATCAAAAACTGCTTCTCCGTCTGTTAAATCATGCAATTGTTTTGTTTCTGCAATATGTTTTATCATTTTAACAGCTGAACAATCATTCCCTACAAACCTTCCCTTTTTTGTTGATGTATCTATATTACTCATCACATAGCTGAGCTCACCTGCAGATAAATTTATCCCACGATGAAGTTGTCTATTAAGGATAATACCTCCCCCAACTCCACTACCGAGAATCAAAACAACTGCATCATTTACTTCCTTTAAACTACCTTGCCATAGCTCAGCTAATGCTGCACATTTCCCATCATTCTCAATGGTCACCTTTTTTCCGTATTTCTTCTGCAAATCGCATGCCAAATTTACTTTATGCAAAAAAGGATAAGAGCCACCATAATAAATCATCCCTGTATTCACATCAATTGTTCCTGGACAACTAAGGGCAATTCCCTTTATATTCGTTAGGCTATGTGCTTCCACAATTTCATAAAGAATATTTTTAAAAGCAATTAAGTTTTCTGTTGTCGATCTTTTTTTACTTTTGCAGTGAAGATTACCTTCCCTATCCATTAATCCATATTTTATAAAGGTTCCTCCTATATCAATCACCAAATACATCTACTATGCTCCTAACTTATTTTTTTAAATACCTACTGTGTAAAATGAGGAAATAACTCCATCTTACTCGAGATTAACTAATCGAATTGATTTCGTATTAGCTCTAAACAGAAAGTAGAGAAAATATAAAGCTGTACTGAAAATAAAAAGGATAAACATAAAAGAAATTTTCTGAACAGCAATAATCAGTGCTGCCATCAAAACAATCATTAATACACTTAATGGAATTTGTTTTAAAAAATTTATCATACAAAATAGTAATAATTTTTTTCCTTCATACTTTTGAGCATTGCCAATCATTATGATTACCATTAAAACTTCTATGCAAAAGAAAATAACATTCATCATTGTAAATACATTGGTTACATAGGATGCTTGCAAAGGAACATATAAAGTAGACAATGTTAGAAATATGCAAAATATACATGCCATCCATATTTTCCACTCATGTTTTACTGTATAAATTAGTTCCTTACAAAATGTATAAAATATTCTTGTTGATTCATTTTTTAATAGCTTATTCAAGCATCTTACACTTGCAACGCAAGAAGGAATAATAGTTTGACTTACAAGAAAAAACAAAGGGAAAAAGATAAGCTTAAAATCAATCGCAAAAAAGAATTGAAAAAACAATACATTTGTTATTAAAAACAAACTATTCAAAATAAAAAACTGATAAATATAATTGGAATAGCTCAAGCCCTTCTCCATAAAATTTCTCATTTCATCTCTATCCCTTCACCGCACCTGAGGATATACCGCTTACAAAATGTTTTTGTAATAAAGAGAAAGTGATAATTAACGGAATAGCACATAGAATACAAGCTGCAAAAAGCACACTCCATTGCGCTGGGTTTTCTTTATCTCCTAAGAAATTAAGCATCGTAACCGGGAGACTCATTTCCGCTTGTTTGCTGACAAAGATTAATGGATAGAAGTAGTCGTTCCAAATCCATATACCTTGAGTTATCACTACCGAAACAGTTGCAGGAGATAATAATGGAAAGACAATTTTAAAAAAGCGAGTAAATAAATTTGCCCCATCTAAATAAGCTGATTCTTCTATTTCAGCTGGAATCGTTCGCATAAATCCAGTGTATAAGAATGCTGAAAATGGAATGCTACAGGTAATAAACATAATCATTGGTGTAAATCGATTACTAGGCACACCTAATGTATTAAATACTTGCGCAATAGGGATTACCACCATTTGTCCCGGAATAATCAAGCCAGAAATAAACAGAATATATAGTAATTTACTCCATTTATTTTGTATTCTGCCGAGTGGGTAAGCAGCCATTGAAGCCAGCAAAACAACAACAAATACGCTACCAAAAGTAGTAATAATACTATTTATAAAGGAGGTGCCAAAGTTCATTGCCTGAAAAGCTGTCTTATAACTTTCAAAAGAAAACTCCGTAAACAATTTTAACGGAGAAGAAGTATCTCCAGGCGGTTTGAAAGAAGTTGACAACGCTATCGCTAATGGTGCCAATGTTACTATTAAAAAAATGATGAGCCCAAAGTGAATTCCCATTTTTCCATATTTTATTTTCATTCCATTTCACTCTCCTTCTTATTCATGATGATCAATAAGAGGGCTGTAATAATAATTATTACAATAAACGAAACGACAGAGAATGCTGCTGCTTTCCCAAACTGCTGCTCTGTAAATGCCATCTTATAAATAGAAAACATCAATGTATTAGTTGACTCACCAGGACCGCCATTAGTCATAATAAACGGATAGTCAAATGCTTTTAAACCATTAATAACGGATAATACTATGTTTATAGTAATAGCCGGAGCTAATAAAGGAATTTTCACATACCGAATAAGTTGTAATTCATTACACCCATCCATACTTGCCGATTCAAGCAAAGAATCATCAATTGTTTGTAACCCTGCTAAATAAATAATCATCGTTTGTCCAATGTTCTTCCATATATCAACTACTGTTATTCCATATAAGGCATTTTGGTAATCACCTAAAATATTAAATGTACTTGCATCGATTCCAATCAAATTCATAACGGAAGGGATCATACCCGATTGAGGCATATAAACATAGCTCCAAATAAAGCCAATTACTATTGCGCTAAATAATGCAGGAATATAGGCTGCTGAACGATAAAATCCCATTCCTTTTATCTTGGTATTTAAAGCCATTGCCAAAATAAGAGCCAAAATATTTCCTACTATAACTAGTAAAACGGTATATATTAAAGTATTTTTTATTGAATTTGTTAAAGTTCCAGACTCGATAATCGATTTAAAATTATCGAACCCAACATTATTATAATTCATGTTAAAACCGTTAAAATCAGTAACACTAAAAGTAAACAGTTTTAAAAATGGCCATATCCAAAAGACAGCAAATATTAATAAAGCTGGGATTACAAAAATAAATAATCGATTATTCATAACGAGAGACTGCTGTTTCATCAAGTTATTCTTTTTCGGTTTTCTAGGTCTATTCAACTCTGCTTTAATTTCTTTAACAGTTTCCATGAAAGATGACTCCTCCTCCAAAAGAGGATAAAGGGGATTTCTACCCCTCTATCATTTTCTATATTACTCACTCTTCAACTCATCGAACTTCGCTTGCATCGCCTTGGCAACATCTTTTGGATCTAGTTTACCAGTACCAATCATTTCACTAAACTTCGCTTGCATTTCCGTTTCTGTTCCTGATGGCCAGGCTTGATTACACCAATAGAAGGAGCGTCCTGCTTCGAATGCAGGAATAACATCATTAAATACAGGATTGCTTAATTCCACTCCTTTATAGGTTGTGAAAGAAGTGGCAGTTTGAATCCATGCATAATAAAACGCAGATTCACCATCTGACATTTTATTAAAAATTTCTTTCAGCATCTCTTTATGTTCACTTTTTGAACTTATTGCATATCCAGCTGCAGTTGCCGCAGCGATATAAGAATCTCCAGTATCATTTGCCGGTAATCCCATAAAACCTAATTCAAAATGATCATTTTCTAGTGCAGGAAAGCTAAAATCTCCGTCAAAAATCATTGCTGCTTGTTGATCTTTAAATATTTGCTGTGCCTGCGGCTGACCTAATCCCAATGAATTACTAGTTACATATCCCTTATCATAAAGCTCTTTGTACATTGTAATTGTATTAACCCATAAAGTGTCTGTAAAATTGGTTTCCCCTGTGTATAATTGATTATCAAAATCAGGATTGTTTGGATATACTTGGTTAGCAGCGATTTGATACATTCCAAATTGAATCATAAAAGAATCTTTATCCCCCATTACAATAGGAGTAATACCAGCTTTTTTAAGTACCTCACACGCATTTAGAAATTCATCCCAATTTTTAGGGATTTCAAGATTATTCTCCTTAAATACATCTTTGTTATACCATGTTCCTAATACACCAATCCCACTGGATAAAGCATACGGTTTACCCTTATAAGACATATCCTCTTTCCCTTGCTCAACAAGTTTGTCCCAATTTTCTAGGTCAGACAAATCTTCAATGTACCCTGCTTTTGCCATTTCTTCTACCGAACTTGCACTAGCCTTTTTGGGTTGAACTAGGAACATATCCGGTGATTGCCCTGTAGATAATTTACTTTTTAAAGCTGTATAGTATTGATCATCAGGTAATAACGTATATTCAACCTTTGTACCTGGATATTCTTTTTCTACTAACTCTTTAAATCGTTCTAAAAAAATGCCCTGTGTACCATTTTTCACACCAGATGCCATTACGGTAATGGTATTACTATTTCCTGTACCACCAGAACTCTTATTGCTTCCACAAGCAGTTAAAAGTGTCATTATTAAAATCATAGTAATAATCGTTGTTAAAACCTTTTTCATCATTTATCCCCCTTTTCATTTCTATATGTCCATAATAAAATAGGTGAAGTATATTTTTTTTTACTGTTATGGTATACTTTTTTTAGATTATTCATGTTAGGGTGACCGTTTTGAAAATTCAAAAAAAGCTAATGCTATATACTTTAGTGATTACTGGTCTGTCCTTGTTGTCGCTCGGATTTTATTCTTATACTTTCTACTACAATAATTCTTCGAAAGAAATGAAAGCGAATACAAATTCTGTTATGCACCAGGCTATAGATACCCTCAATAATCAAATAGACGAAATAGACATTCTAACAGAAAAAGCACAATTTTATTCAAAAAGTTCCTATAATCTAATGAATGATTTGCGTAAATATAAATCAAGTAACTATTCGAAAGAGGACCTATATTACACTAATGAGGAAATAAAAGGAATCTTTTCTACATTGCTATATCGTACAAGCAATATTAATTTCTTAGCAATCATCACACCTAACGGTCATATCTTTTCCTATTCCAATACATATAAAGATTTTTCCTATGGATTTAATCCGCTTGATGAACCTTGGTATAAGGAAGCATTAAAAGCGAAAGGTGATCTGGTTATCAGCATACAGCAAGAAAATAACTACATCGTTAACGGCTATAACGAATCTACTATCTTTTTTACAAGAGCAATCTATGATTTTTATTCTAAAAAACTATTAGGAGTAATGCTAGTTAACTGTGAGCCCGACTTTTTTCGTTTTATTTCGGAAAATTCCTTGCAGAATATGGTTGGGTTTCAAGTAATCAAATCAGACTCATTTGAGACGCTTTATGAAAATTTAAATAAACAGATGGATACAAACCCATATATAAAAAATCAAACCTTGGCTTCAACAGAATATCCCATTCAAATTCGTGCCTTTATTGACTTTAGTGATTACCACAAGTTACTTTTCAAGACATTCGTCACGGTCATACTTATTTTGGGCATTGTGCTTGCTGTATCTTCTGTTATTTTTTACTTTTTTTCAAAAAAATTCACTTTACCGATTATTAATTTATCAAAGGTAATGAGAAAAAACTCCATGAATAATATTTATTGTTTGGAAGACTCTTCTTTTTCTAAACAAAATAACGAAATTGGAACCCTTTATCGAGAATATCAAAAAATGTTGACTACACTTAATCAATATCTTACTGAAAAAATAGCATTTGAGAAAACTCTATTAACAACAGAAATGAATGTATATAAAAACCAAATTGATTCCCACTTTCTTTACAATACATTAGAATCCATCAATTCTTTAGCAGAACTCGAGGATATTGAAGAAATATCCATCATAACTATTGCTCTTTCAGATATGTTTAAATATGCGTCCAACGGTTTTGTAAACGACGCTCAACTTTCAGATGAGCTTAAACATGTAGAAGATTATCTTAAAATACAAGAAATTCGTTATCAGAAGAAATTTGATTACGAAGTTAAAATTCAATCTGATGAACTCTACCATTCAATTGTTCCAAAATTAATACTCCAACCATTAATTGAAAATGCGATAAATCACGGTTTTAATAAAGGACATCTAGACGGAAAAATTCAGATACACATCAGTTTACATGGTGATAATCTACTAATCCAAGTTTCTGATAATGGAAAGGGAATGAATAACGCAGAATTACTTAAATTGAGAAAGAAACTTAAAGATGCAGTTACAATTATTCGGCATTTAGAATCTCATATAGGCCTAATCAATATCCAAACTCGACTGGTACTTACTTTTGGAAAGGAATATGGCTTAATTATGGAAAGTGCGCTAGACCAGGGTACGAATGTAACCATTTTAATTCCCTTGATGATTAGGAGGACAGAAGATCTTGTATAATTTTATTATTGTTGATGATGAAGAAATAATCCGAAAAGGAACATTAAAAAAAATACAAAAACTCAACTATCCGCTAACCTGTATTGGGGAAGCATCTAATGGACTAGAAGCCTTAGGTTTACTAAATAAACTTAAACCTGACTTTATTATCACAGATATGGATATGCCCTTAATGGATGGCACCCAGCTTTTAGACAATCTAATAAAAAATCACCCTAATCTTAAAGTAATGGTTATTAGTGGATTTGAAAATTTTTCTTATGCCCAAAAGGCTATCCAAGCAAAAGCACTAAGCTATATTTTAAAACCCTTCAGTCGAGAAACTATTGGTACGGTCCTCACCCAAATAATGGAGACATTACAAGAAGAGAAGGAGAAGAAAAAGAAAAATAACACATCGAATATAGCAGAATGGAATTTATTAAGCCATTTTATTATAGGGAACATAACGATTAATAAACTTCCAATACATTTAATCAAAGAATTTTCTAATAAGCAATTAAGATTAGCAACTATTTACTATGAGCAAGCAATCCAAGCAAAAACGCTAACAGAAAATTGTATCTTTTTGCCTCATCCACAGGAGGATAACATAGAATTTGTCATTCTAGAAGAGGAGGATAAACTAAATTTTTGTGACAGACTTTCCAGCTTATCTTTTACATCCAATTCATTTCTATGTGGGATCAGCGAAAAAGTGGATAACCCAACACAGCTTTTCGAAGCATATAAACAAACCATTACAGCAATTAATACAAAACAGAATAATGAAATAAAAAATATATTTCATTATAAAAGAAACGAAGAAAAGCGTATAATCCACTTTGAAAAAATAGATGAGATTATTTTCTTTATTGAATCTGGAAAAAGCAATGTATTGAAAGAGAGATTGACAGCTATCCTTACAGACATGATAAAAACAAATAACTTAACTTTAGGAGAAGTCAAACAAATCGGTATTTTTCTTCTAGAGCAAACAAAAGGTATGCTAAACAATTTTTATAATACAAATACAAACCATACATTACCTGATATCTATAAAACAGTTTATGAAACAATATTTTCCTTTGAAAAATTAATAGAATACTTCATAAACTTCCTTTCGAATATAGCTGAAAGTATGAGCTATGAAAAAATTTATGCTTCTAAGGATACTATTGAAAATGTGAAGAGTTATATTTCAAAATATTATTATAAAGATATAAAATTAGACTTTTTATCAGATATATTCTTTCTCAATAGTACTTATCTATCTACTCTTTTTAAAGAAAGAACAGGCCAAAAATATATCGACTTTTTAAATTCAGTACGTATTGAAAAAGCAAAAGAACTATTAAATAAATCCGATCGAAAAATATATCAAATTTCAAAAGCAGTAGGCTATGATAACCCTAAATATTTCTTTCGCGTTTTTAAAAAGTACACTGGAGTTTCCCCAGAACAATATAAAAAAGGACTTCAGGAAGAAGGATCTTCAGCTTTCATTTAAAGACGGTTACTGGATTGGTGATAACAGGTCTTTTTAGGATAATTTTTACCATTCAACCAGACATTATTGATTATTCGGAGGACAAAAATAATAAAAGTATTGTAACTTTTTTAAGGTTTTGCAGATAAAAATACGCTTCATCTAGGTACCAAAAGTAATCTGATTACTAATTGGTATAACCAACCATGATATTCTACAAACTCGATGGCAAACAAAGCATAATGGATACTGAGCTAAACCGAAGACCAGCCTATAAAACAATAATGTGAAAATCTCTAAAGTATAGAGATAGTTCTTGTGAAGGCACATATTAGGGAATCAGTAGAATCTGATTCCTTTTTCTTTACTGTAAGTTTAAGAACACGTTCCCTCCAAGCATCTCTTCATAGCGTAGCTGCGCTTTTTCTCCTTTTTTCACTAATCCAGAGATATAGCCTTCTTTTTCGTTTCCTACATACATTTCATAACTAAATTCAGGGTCAGTTGTACCGAGAATGTCACCACTATATATATCCCCATTTTCACTAACCATTTCGAAATTCATTATTCCGTCAATATAAAGGGACAAATCTTTTGTAGCCGATTCAGTAAACTTCACTTTTGTTTTCGCTAAAAGCCATTCATATCCATCTGGCGCAGGCTCATTGAATTCATTCATAGATTTCAATTTTTGATAAGCATCCTCTCCGCGTGTCACTTCCAATACAGTTAAATCAAACTTTATGGGAAAGGACTCCCCTTTGTCATTATATAGTTCATCTTCAACCGTTACTGTCTTCTTCAATGGGACTGGATTGCTTCGAGAGCCGAGCTTCGACTTTGCTTCTTCTTTCTTATCTGACTTTTTTGTCTGCACTTCTTCTTGAGCTTCATCACTCTCTTTCATTTTTACATCCTTGGTATCTTGTCCACATCCTCCAAGAATAGTGATAATAAATAAACTAGTTAGACACAGCTTAAATGTATTTGGTAGATTCTTTTTCATGTTCATTCTCCTTACTTTTCTCTATGTAAAAACTCCTTCTATTTATCCGAATCCTCTTCTAAATCATCAGGATAAATGGTTTCATCCAAAACTTTCTTTGTAGCCTCGTCTTTTGTCCAAATCTTGACTTGATAATCATCTGGGTCTACGCCACTATACACTTGATACATCATGCCTGTTATTCCAAGGGTAAAAATAGCAAAACTATCCATACTATCTTCATATTTCTTTTTATCAACCACTAACGTAAATTCAGAAAATGATTTATTATGCGTGATATCCTTAATAGATACATAATCATCACTCTCTTTTATTTCCTTAATGGATTCTTCTAACGAGGTTTCCATTTCCTTCATCATCTCTTTATGTTTTGCCTTAGACATTTTATAAGTAAGGGAACCATCTTCATTTTTAGTAACTTTAATGCCCTCTTTTTCTACATCCGCAATTACGGAATCAATATCTTCCCCTTCAAACAAAGAGGCTGGCAGTGTGATTTCAACATTTAAAAGACCTTTATCCACATTCACCTTTTGTTCATCTGCTTGTTTGTTATTATCCGTATTTTCCTTTTTATTCTTATCTGCTGAACAAGCAACAAGCAATATCATACATACTGCCAGAAAAGCATACGTAAATTTCCTCATAAAAAATCCCCCTCCAAATCATTTTTGACAGAACCATTTCCATTATTATTCCTTTTTCCTATTTTCCAATACATCTAAAAAAGAAGCAGAGAGATGGCTCTTCCGAATACATAACTTCAGATGAGCCGTCCCTCTGCTTCCCTTAAACGAGCAATAATTCCTTCATTTCTTTTTCCTCTTTGCTCAAACTACTTAACCAGCTTTCCACAAACTTAACACCGTCGATTAATTCAACATTTAATCCTTTGGCATATTCATAAGCTGCAGATGTAAAGCTGCCTGTTGTAATAACATATCCACCTTGAGCTCCTCGTTTGATTATATTCGAATGAATCAGGGCAATTGAATCAAATGGTAAATCTCCTTGATAACATTTTACTTGTCCAAGAAACAATCCTTTTTCTGTTTCATGTTCAAAGTCTACTCCAAAATCACCTGTCGGAGGAGTCACCCATGTCGATCCGCCTCTTGTCTTCTCCATAATTTCCGCAGCAAACCTTTCAAATTGGCGAGGATCTTGTTTTAAATAAATAGATGAATAGTTATTGTCTTTTTCCTCTTTACAAAACCTTAAATAAAGCCCCATTGCCAATGTCTTTTTTAACTCGTCACTTGACTCGATATGATTAGCCAGCAGAGTAGTCTGATAATCATTTTCTTTTTTGGTCCATAAGTATTTCATAAAAGCCAAGATTAAAAGAATCGCTACTATAATTTCTATGTAGAACATTTCACAACACCCCTTGCATTATTAAAGGGTAGGCAGGAATGCTGTATTTTATACCGAAATTAGGTATTCAAATCTAATCTTCGTTACTTAGTTTGCGCTATTTTTCCGTTTAATAACATATCAATATGAGGAATATTGTCTTCTAAATATACTTCTGATATGGCTTGAAAGCCAAAAGACTGATAAAAGTTCCGCAAATAGTCCTGTGCCTGAATTTTTATCCTCTCTTCTTTTAGCTCTTGCTTGATATAATCAATCCCGCGACTTACAAGCTCTTCTGCAAATCCTTGTCCTCTATATTCTTTCTTTACAAAAATTCTCCCTAAAGAGGCCTCTGGATATGACACCCCTGGAGGTAAAATTCTTAAATACGCAACAATCTCCCCCTGTTTTTCAGCAAAAAGATGAAACGATTCTAAATCCTTTCCATCCACCTCTAAATAAGGACAATTTTGCTCCACCACAAAAACAGCCGTTCTCTCTTTCAAAAGCGTATATAATTCCACGTTTGTTAACTCATTAAATTTCTTTATATGCCATTTCACCTGTATATTTCCCCCTCTTTAGTCCTCAGAGGAACGATTGTACTGAAGACATACCTCAGTAGTACCGCCCCTCTGCTTCCGCCATTTTCCTCCTCAGCTCAGCTGCCACCTCTGTTGGATTTTCAATTTGGAAAATGACATAGCGATACTTCTCATGGTTATCCAATTCGATGATTACGACTGGAATCCTTCCTTCGTAAGATAAAAAATACCATTCATCTTGGTATTTATAAGAGCCTTCATATATATTTAACGGCGAAATAGAAGTTCCAGGCATACGAATCATCCATTTCGGTGGATCAAAATAATCAACAAATACACTCTTAATCATGCTATAGGGCATCTTCACTTTATGCTTGAAAGTGAACAGCATCATAAATCCTCTTATCTTCAGTACAGCAGCGTCCTCTTCAAAAATAATTTCCCTGTTCATTTAACTCCCTCCTAAAGAATGTCTCTAAGTATTTACGAATTAGCAAGGATTATGTTTCACCTACTATTGTATTGTCCTAGATAACATTTTCCAAATTAAACGGAAAAAGCATAGCTGTAGTTTATAAACAGCTTGAACTAAACTGAATAGTAAAAAGATAGTTGAAAATGTTTTAGCAAAAGGGAGGTGGTCCAGTAAGAGTGCTTTATTCATTCCTATTTTTTAGTTTAGTATTGCTATCATACAGATATTTTTTACAAACAGGCTTTCGTTAAAGCTTCATTCTTTTTTGTAAGCGTTTAAAAAATATTTAGAGGAGTGTTGTTAATGGATAAATTCACTACCTTTTTAGAAAAAATATTATTGCCAATAGCCCGGAAATTAAATACAAATCGTTATCTTGGTGCACTGCGTGACGGATTTATGAGTGCTTTACCTATGATTATATTTGGATCAATCTTTGTTGTTTTAGCTAATTTGCCCTTTTTAGATAAAATCCTGAATGAGGGTGCTGTTACCTCTTATAAAAATGCGCTAGGTCCAGCTTCTGCATCTACATTAAGTATTATGGGACTATTCGTAATATGTGGGATTGGCTTTAAATTAACGCAATATTATAAAATGGATGGGCTATATGGCGGTTTCGCATCGATTGCGGCATTCATTATCTTAACTCCACAAGTATTGGAAGGCGTTTCTGGTGTTATTCCTTCTGCAGCATTAGGTGCACAAGGTCTGTTTTTAGGAATTTTCACCGCTTTCTTATCGGTTGAATTATATCGTTTCTTTTTACAAAAAAACTGGACCATAAAAATGCCAGATGGTGTGCCTGAGGCCGTATCGAAATCTTTCAGTTCTTTAATTCCTATTACCTTCACCTTAACAATATTTCTCTTAATTCGTATCCTATTTAGCTACACATCCTTTGAAACGGTACAAAATTTTATTTTCACTGTGATTCAAAAACCTTTAACCTCTCTTGGAAGCGGGCTTGCCGCAACCATTATCGCCGTTTTAATCATTCAGTTATTTTGGTTTTTTGGACTGCATGGCCAAATCATTGTGAATTCCATTATGGACCCAATTTGGATGACTCTTTCTTTAGAAAATCTTGAAGCCTTTAACGCTGGTTTAGAGCGGCCCAATATTGTTAATAACCAGTTCATTGATACGTTCATCGTTGGAATGGGCGGAACTGGAATGACAATGGCCGTTATTCTTGGTATCTTTTTCATTACCAAAAGTAAGCAATTACGACAACTTGGGAAGCTGGGGGGAGGACCATCGATATTTAACGTAAATGAACCGATTATTTTTGGTTTGCCAATTGTTATGAACCCTTTAATTATCATTCCATGGCTTTTATCTCCAGTTGTTGTAACAATCGTTACCTATTTCTCCATGGCAACAGGGCTTGTCCCCGTATCGACAGGGGTACACGTCCCATGGACTACGCCCATATTTATCGGTGGGATGCTTGTTACTAATTCAATAGCAGGTGGAATTCTTCAACTCGTTAATTTAGCAATCGTCGTAGTAATCTGGATTCCGTTCCTTGCCATCTTAGATAAACAATACTTTCGTTCTGAAATTACAATTCCTGCATCCAAAGAGAAGAAAATAGCAAACTAGAAACAGATAGACGGTTTAAGGGGAGTGAAACAGTCTTCTTTTTTAATGAGAATGTGTGAACAAGCTTCAAGATGAAGTAGCACCAATAATTTTAAAAAATAATAAATGCAAAGAGGATAGTATGGCCGCTATCCTCCTAAAAGGTCTTGAAATATATAGTTATCCTACTTAGCAGATACTTCAAAATAGACCCTTTATTTCCAACTTCAGTTAACGGTTCTTAGTTCTTGCCTCCATTCAATCATTTCTGCAATGAGCAATTTAATTGTTTCTGTACTCATAAATTGATCTTCTGCATGCATTAATAAAATAGAGAATTCTGTTTTATTACCCGCAGCCTCATTTTTGATTAATTCACCATGAACTTTATGGCCTTCAACCAAAAGGTCTGATCCTTCCTTCATCAATGAAGCTGCACTGGAAAAATCACCGTTTTTCGCTTGAGCTAGTGCTTCTATAAACTTTGTCTTCGCCATCCCAACATTCCCAATGATTTGAAAAGCAATTAGTTCTGTTCCTTCCATTTCAATCCCTCGCCTCTTATAAACTATTTTTCTATCATTTCTAATGCGGTCTTAAGAACTGCCGCTCCGTTTACTCTTCCATAATCAACAAAATCAATGACAGTAACAGGAATACTATTACCGACTACTTTCTCTGTATTGCTTTTTAAATATCCTACCTGTGGTCCCAATAAAACAATATCTGCTTTTTCCCAGTTTTCATGTAATTCTGCATCTGAAACCGCCCAAATATTTACCTCTATGCTTTGCTCTTTTGCTGCCTGCTTCATTTTTTCTACTAAAAAACTCGTAGACATTCCTTGATTACATACTAATAAAATATTTTTCATACAAACCACTCCTCCTATAGAATAGACTGTTTTTATTCCTTATTTATTCTGCATCGCACTTACTCTCTCATCTACTTTTAAAAATGGCAGATACATAAATACTGTTATTATGATGATCAATAATTGTAAGACAGATGCTCTCCAGTCACCTCCTGTAGCTAGGAATCCTGAAATAATCGGTGGTGTAGTCCATGGGGTTTGAACAACCACGTGATTTATTAAACCTAAAGCTGTCGCAAAATAGGCAACTGATAAAGAAAAAATTGGAGCAAGAACAAATGGAATAATTAACATTGGGTTAAATACAATTGGCAGCCCAAATATAATTGGCTCACTAATATTAAAGATAGAAGGTGTTAAGGACATTTTCGAAATATCTCTATAATCCTTACGTCTGCTAAAGATAAAAATGGCAATTAACAATGCAATCGTATTTCCAGAACCCCCCATAACAGCGAAGGTATCTTTAAAGGCCATATTAATTATATGGGGTATCTCTTGATGATTAGCGTATGCTAACATATTATCTTGCATGTTTTGTAATAAAAAGGGATCCAAAAGCGCTCCGGAAATAACTGCCTGATGGATACCGAATCCAAAAAACAAATTAGCGATAGAAGTAATTAATAAGAACCCTGGTAAACTGGTTGTCACATAGCTTAATGGCTTAGTAATAATGGTGGATATTAAAGTATTAAAATCCATATTAAATACTTGATTTAATAAAAAGGATGCAACTGCAAAGATAATAACATTCACCATAATCGGAATTAACACATTAAAAGATTTAATAACTGCCGGTGGTATATTCCCACTGATATTGATTTGCATTTTTTTATTTGAAGATAATTTTATAAATAAATCGGTTGCAAGCAGCCCTACGATAATTCCAACAAACATTCCTGATGCGCTTGTATAACTCACAGGAATCACATTAGAAATAAGAAAGCTTTCGGTTGATCCTTCTGGTGAAAAAGTCGTTGTTAATGGTGTAACTACTATCATTGTAGAAAGAACAACTAAGATCGGAGCTATTACATTTTTATATCCCCTATTTACACATAGATGATAAGAAATGGCAACAGCTACTAAAAGTGTCATGATATTCAGTGTACCGTTAGCAATTGATACCCCAATAGATTGCCAGGTTGTTAAAGTATCAGGATTAACCAAATTCCCCATAAATCCAGCTGGCTCTAATATGACATAATTAATCAGAGTCATAAATCCAGCTAGTATCATAAATGGCATAATCGATGCAAAGGCATCGCGTAGACTTCTTAGATGAATCTGCGCTCCTAATTTTTGTGCAACAAAAGCAAACCGATCTGCAATACCTTGCTTTGTTGAGTTATTCATGATCTATCCACCCTTTATATTTTATTTATCCCAATTTACTCGTTTCGTACTCAAATCCATTGTCCATGCTCATTTTTTTATAAAATTCTCCACTTTTCTTGATTGTTCTTTCTTGTGTCTCTAAATTAAGAGAAACTAGTCCATATCGATTTTTATAAGCATTAATCCATGACCAGCAATCAATAAATGTCCATAAATGATATCCTTTGATATGGCAGCCTGCTTGAATGGCTTTATGGACATAGGCGAGATGATCTTTAATAAACTCAATTCGATAATCATCTATAATTTGTCCATGCTCATTAAGAAATCGTTCTTCATTCGCTACTCCCATACCATTTTCAGATATAAAAGCTTCTATATTGCCGTAATTATCTCTAATGTCTATACATAAATCATAGATACCTTTTTCATAAATTTCCCATCCGCGGTACACATTCATTTTTTTCCCTGGCATATTATGAAGTTCAAAAAACCATTCTGGTAAAAAAGGGCTTTTTTTATTAATTTCTGTCAGGCGTGCCTTAGCTCTTCTTGGTTCATAATAATTCAACCCTAAAATTTGAGAAGTATTTTCCGCAATTACTTTTAAATCGTTTTCTTCATATGATGGCATCTGATTATATTCCTGCAATATTTTTACCAATTTCTTTGGAAATGTTCCTTTAACCATGGGGTCTAAAAAGCTTCTTGTATAAAAGGCATCCGCAATTTCAGCTGCTTCTACATCAAACTCATTTTGGCTTCTCGGATAAGTTGGACTTAAGTTTAATATTACTCCTATCTTAGAAGGCAGTTGCTTTTCCTTAAAAGATTGAATAGCCTTCGCATGTGCCAATATAGTATTAAATGCTGCCTGTGCGCCACGCTTGAAATCTACTAAATTTGGATAATGAAAATCTTCTAAATAACTTCCTAAAATTGGCCCTAACGGCTCATTAAATGTGAACCAATGATAAACCAAATCACCAAACTCTTCAAAACAAGCAGTTGCAAAGTTCACATATGCATTAACCACTTCACGTGATTCCCATCCTCCCTTTTCTTGAAGTACATACGGCATATCAAAATGATAAAGATTAGCAAAAGGTTTGATACCGTTTTCATTCATTTCAGTCAAAAGGTCTCGATAGAAAGAAATTGCCTTTGGATTTCTTTCTCCTACTCCACCATCTGGAAACATCCTTGCCCATGAGATGGAAATGCGGAAAGAATTATGCCCTGTTTCCTTCATTAATTGAATATCTTCCTTGTATCGATTTATATGATCAGTTGTTACTTCAAGTCCAATCCCCTGATAAAAACGTGATGGTTCCGTTTTAAACCAATGTTCCCAAACTGTTTCAGCTTTTCCTGTATTACCTCTACCTTCTGCTTGCTCAGCTGACCAAGCCGTTCCCCACCAAAAATCACTCGGAAACGTTAACATTTCTTTCATAATAAATGCCTCCTTCATTCCTTTACGAACAAACTATATCACTCTTTTTAATATAAGTAAATACCTTTAATAAAAAGTATATATCTTTAGTGATTTATATACTTGTTTTTAACTATATGGTATACTTATTAAATGTAAAACCGTTACAAAATGGAGGATTTAACTTGAGCCAACTACCTAAATATATGGAAATATATACAGATATTAGAGATAAGATAAATAATAATGAATATGAGATAAATGAAAAGTTACCTGATGGGGATACGCTTGCTGATTATTACAAATGCAGTAAACTGACAGTAAAAAAAGCATTAGATATTCTTGTTAAAGAAGGAATGGTTGTTAGACGTAGAGGTTCTGGAACTTATGTGAAAGGGGTTTCTACTAACGGTGAAGCTATTGCATTAGGTCCATCAGAAGGCTTATCTAACATTGTTGGAAAAGAGAACATTTCCTCAAAAATCATTCTTTTTTCGATCGAAAAACCTTCCTTAGAAATTGCCAAAAAACTTGAGATTGATGACGAATACATTTATCGAATTATTCGAACAAGGCATATTAATAATAAACCTTATTCGCTGGAACATACATACATGCCCTTATCTATTATTACTGGATTAGAGCCAAAACATCTAGAAGGATCTATCTATAATTATATTCGCGAGGAATTAAAGCTGAAAACGCATAGCACCCATGTCTGGATTAGAGGAGACAAAGCAAATAGCGAAGATACTTCTTTACTAAAGATTCCAGACAACTCCTTCATGATGGAAATCGAAAAATTAGCCCAGTTAGAAGATGGAAGAATATTCGAATACTCGATCACACGCCATCTGCACGAGAGTTTTGTTTTTGAAACAGTTTTTGTTCATAACTAAGAAGGAATTAAAGAGGAGAGCAACCCGGAAACCTATTTTCCCAAATCAGATGAGAAGAAATATCCCCATCTTTATCCAATTAACTGGAACTGAGGACTATATTCATTAATAAAATAATAAAATAGTTTATATCCATTTTATTAATGAATAAGGGAGAAGAAAAAATGGGAATAGTGAATGGAAAGACATATTTATCACGAATCAGCGGTCTATCTACAGAAATTTGGTTAGATGGGGAAAAAGTCCAGGACCTCTCTAACCATCCTGCCTTTAAAGGGATACTACATTCAAAAGCTTCTCTTTATGATTTACAATGTCAGCCTAACTTAAAGGAGGAAATGACTTTCTTATCCCCACTATCCGGGGACTCTATAGGTATGTCATACTTACAGCCGAAGACAAAAGAGGATTTGCGAAGAAGAAGAAAGATGATCGAACGGTGGGCTAAGGAAACAGCAGGAATGATGGGACGGAGCCCAGATTATTTGAATACAGTAATCATGAGTTTTGCCACTTCTGCTTCCCTTTTAGAAGGAAAGGAAAATTGTTACCCTAAGCATATCCAATCCTTATACGAAGCGGCAAGAGAAAAGGATCTTAGCTTCACCCATACTTTTATAACACCTCAAGTTAATCGCTCGAGTATGTATCTAGAATATTCCAACGAGCCAATCTCTGCTCAAATAATCGAGAAAAATAATAAGGGACTAATCATTAAAGGGGCGCGGCTCCTAGCCACACAGGGTGGTCTCACCGATGAACTGTTGGTTTTCGGAGCACCCAGATTCGCGAAAGAGGAAGCATTTGCTTTTGCAATACCTTCAGACACTAAAGGAGTAAGGTTTCTATGCAGAGAATCCTATGTGGGAGGAGAATCTACTATTGATTATCCATTAAGCTCGCGATTTGAAGAAATGGATTCTATTGTTGTATTTGATAACGTCCTTGTTCCATGGGAACGTGTTTTTTTCCACGAAGATCTGGAAACTGCAAATATGTTTTTAAGCCAAAGTTCTTTTAATTCATTTGCTTATCATCAAGTTATTACTAGACAAATTGTCAAAACAGAGTTTATTTTAGGCTTAGCGGAAAATATGATAAACACAATTAATGTAGGCGAATATCAACATATCCAAGAAAAAATGGCCGAAATCATTATTGGATTAGAAACGTTGAAAGCACTAATAGAAAAGGCAGAGAACGATGCTCTTCTAAATGACCAAGGATTTATGATTCCAAACAAAACCATCCTGCTAGTTGCTAGTAATATTTTCCCAAAAATTTATCCTCGTTTTTCCGAAATCCTTCAACTAATTGGCGCCAGCGGTTTAGTATCGCTGCCAACAGAGAAAATGTTTCACTCAGAAGTTGGGAAAGATTTAAATCAATATCTCCAAGCAACGTGCAGATCTGCAGATGAACGCAATAAAATCTTTCGATTAGCTTGGGATTTAACAATGAGTTCCTTCGGCACAAGACAGACACAATATGAGCGATATTTTTTTGGCGATCCTGTCCGCCTTTCTGGATTTTTATATAATAACTACCCCAAAAGTGATTATGTGGAGAGAATTAATGAATTTTTGACAGAATGAGTTATCAACGGCTGCCCAAATGGCAAGGACTACATATGGGCAGCCCTTCTACATAAGGTTAATAACTAATGAGCGCCCCTCTCTTTTCCTCCTAAATTCAGCCGTCGCATTTTTTTTGTCAATAAATCCTTCATACATTAGTCATACTTTTTACTCAGGAACAATAAAGGAATATTACAGATGGCAATCGAATATTAAATTTTAAAAAAAGGAGGAATGGAATCATGCAAAAGGTTGTGGAGGGAATAAATTATTGGATAAAAAGATTACCAGAAGAATTCAAATCTATGTCTGAAAATAGTTCTTCTCATCGTCCCATGCCAAACAAATGGTCAAAAAAAGAAATTTTAGGGCATCTTTGTGATTCAGCGATAAATAATATAGAAAGGTTTATCAAAATTCAATATGAAGAACCAGTGTATGCTATCCAATCATATGACCAAGATCATTGGGTAAAGATGCAAAATTATCAGGATAGACCACTTGATGACATAATAGATCTGTATCAAGCACTCCATAAACAAATGGTTCATATTGTGAAAAATGTTCCGCACGAAAAGCTTTCCTATCTTTGCGACATAGGAAATAATCAGCATAAAACACTAGAGTGGCTGATACAAGATTATCTTGAGCATATGGAACACCATATTCACTCTCAAATCTTAATCGAAAAATCTTATTAAAAGAAAAGACACACATCAAAATCTACATGCTATATTTATAACCCCGTTCTCCTTTTAGAACGGGGTTATAAATAGGAAGTCAATCTAAAAAAGTCATATTGTCATTTTATCAATAGAAATTTTTTACAAAGAATAATAATTACTTAAAGAAATAGGCTCTCCATTTTCATGAGAATCATTTGCAGCAAGGGTAGCAGCTAATGTTTGAACACCATTTTCATAGGATGACAGGATTAATTCTGGCTGATTGGCAGCAATCGCTTCCATGAAAGCTCGATCCTGGGCCTCATAATAATTCAACTTTGGTCGATACGTAGTAGTTGAAAATTCATCTGTAATCGTTATATTGGAACCGTTAAAAGCAATACGGAAATTCTTCCCTAAAATTTCTAGACCCATCCGGTGATCTGGTTGTATAAAAGAGCAGCCTAATTGGCCGATTGCCCCGTTCCTTAAAGTGAAATTGACCGAAGTGACATCTGGTATATCAATATGAGGAATATCCTTTGAAACCAATAGATTCATATTTGCATAGATTTTATCTATATCTCCTGCTAAATAGCGAATTAAATCCAAAATATGTGTGGGTTGTTCTACTAATTGTCCACCTGATTTCGATTGTTCCCGATACCATGGAGTTGGAACAAATTTTGTTAAATAATAGCTGTTAACCATCGCAATTTGTTTGCCTTGTAGATACTCTTTTGCTTTTGCCACTGTATCTAAGTACCGTAAACAGTATCCTGTAGCACAAATAATCCCAGAAGCTTTAATAACCGCAGATTTTCTCTTTACATTATCCAGATTTAATCCAACAGGTTTTTCTACCATAATATGAATGCCCTTTTTAGCAGCCTTTTCCTCGATATCCCCATGGGCAAATGGAGGGACACATATAAAAAGTGCATCCAATGCGGTCTCTTCCAGCATCTTGTCTACATCTGTATATGCTGGAATATGATATTTCTTCCCTACAGCTGTTGCTTGGTCTTCGGATATATCACATACCGCTGCCATTTCTGCCTGTTCAATCAAAGCAATATTCTTCAAATGTACGGATCCAATCCCCCCGACACCTATAAAGCCTACACGAACTTTTCTCATACCGGACACTCCTCTAAGGGCTAACCTTTTTCAGATTTAACACGACATCCAGATGCTTGGATGTGTCTTGGGCAAGATACTCTGGCCCAAATGCATAGGCTGGTATTTCAGCGGTTACTGTATCCTTATAGCCTATGTTCTTTAATGCTTGGTACACTTTTTCCCAATTTACATCCCCTGCTAATAATGGAACAAAGCCAGTAATATTCCCAACGTTCAGTTTAAAATCCTTAACATGAACTTTTCGGATTCGCTCCCCTAATATGGCAATCCATTGTTCTGGATAGCCATATTGTAATGTATTGCCGACATCATAATAAGCTCCAATATAATCGGAGCAGAACTCATCAATATACCTTGCCATTTCTAAAGGAGAAAGTAGAAATTTATTCCATACATTTTCGATTCCCACATGAATATTGTGTTTTTCAGCTAATGGCAGAACTTTTCTTAACTCATCTTGACTGCGCCTATAACAATCAAGGTAAGACGTTTCTTCATTAACTACCCCTGGGACAACTAAAACAGTGTCTGCCCCAATATATCCGGCTAACTCTATTTGTTTTTCTACCACTTTTCTCCCTTGTTCCCGCACCTTTTCATCTCGATGGGAAAGAGGGAACTTCCATAATAGATTCGTAGAAATACTGCTTAAACGTAAACGATAATGCTCAGCCATTTCTCGAATTTGTTTTGCTTCTTCCCTAGACGTATTCATTGTAAGCCCAATGCCATCTATACTTACATTGAGCTCTACTGCATCAAAGCCAGCATCATGACTGTACTTAAATACCATCTCTAATGGTGTATCATCGGGATAGCACCACTGATTAATCCCCTTTAGCATCTTTATTCCTCCCTAAATAGCATCCCTTCATACAGCTATATCTATTGATTAATTGATTCCATTCTTTTCTATCAAAACAGGCCTTTTGCTTTTCGCAGATTCATAGCCTGCAAGAGAAACCACCATTGCTTTCAGGCCATCTTCCCCTGTTATAGTGGGTGCAATTCCCTTTTTCACATTTGCAACAAAGTCTTCTACAAGATCTTGGTTCATATCATCTCCCCAATAATCCCATTTTGCTCCCTCTGCACTATACACCTCACTTTTCTGCGCAAAGGCATCTACTGACAATGTTCCCTTCGTCCCGATTATTTCTAATGTAACGTCTCCCCATGTTGGGAATGTCTTATTTCTTGACCAGCTACAATCAATAGAAGCAAACACATTGTTTTCAAATTCCATTGTGACGATTCCGCAATCATCTATCTCATAATCAGAAAAGAGATTATCTACTTCCGCATAGACTTCTTTCACATCTGAATTCATATACCATCGCATAATATCCACAAGGTGAACCGTATGATCCATTACAGCACCGCCGCCTGATTTTTCTTTGTCTACGAACCAGCCGCCTGGGTTAGTACCGCGATTCGTTCCTTTTATAGCAATAATACTGCCAAGTTCCCCTGTCTCGATTATATGTTTCGCTTTTGCTATTGGTGTACTAAAGCGTACAGGGAAAGCAATTTGCAGGAATACATTATTTTCTTTGCAAACTTCAATCATTTGCAATACGTCCTTCCTATTTGTCGCAATCGGCTTTTCACATAAAACATGTTTCCCCTTCTTTGCTGCAGCAAGCACATGTTCATGATGCTTATAATTTTCGGAAGTAATGATGACAGCATCTATAGCTTGGTCTAATAGATCTTCATAGTTTGAGTAGTAATTGGTACTGTATTTCTTTGCTGCTTCTGTACCACGGATTTCCTGGTCATCTGCGATTCCTGCTAACTCTACTCCATCGATTTTCTTTAATGCCTCTGCATAGGCGTACGCATGGCCATGAGCAAAACTAATAATTCCTACTCTCATCGTCTTACCTCCATTTCTTGTTTACGCAATTCTACTACTTTTCCTTCCTTTAGTGACTCGATAGCAGCTAACGCAATTTCCATTGCTTTATACGCATCTAAGGGAGTCACAATCGATTCCTCCTTATTCTTGATGCATGAAATAAAATGTTTTAATTCTGTTATATATGGATTTTCTTTTAATGGACTTTCCGGCACGGCGACCCCAGCTGAACCTGTATTATTGTGATTAATACCTTTTACAAGCGGAGTTGATTTCGAGCTATCATAGTGAATAATTCCTTTTTTTCCAGCTATTTCAAATTTTGTTGCGAAATTTTGGTGAGCCCAAGTTCCTTCCAAATGAGCAATTACTCCGCTTTCAAAGCGCAGTGTCACTAATGCATAGTCTAATTTTGCCATCGCTCTTCCTTGGGCACTTTTGGCATAGACTCGCTCTACCTCACCGAAGCACCAGCGTAAATAATCAAAATCATGAATCATTAAGTCTAGCACTAATCCACCACTGCTGTTATAGTCTGCATACCAATCTCTAGAAGCAGATGGAAAGCCTCCGCCTCTTTTCGTATTTACAACACCTGGCTTGCCAATTTTCCCTTCTTCTATCATTCGCTTTGCGCGCTGGTATTCCGGAAAAAACCGCACGACATGACCTACAAAAAGCTTCACGCCCTTTTCCTTGCAATAGTCGATCATTTCTTTGGCGTCCCTTAAATTGCGAGCCAATGGTTTCTCACAAACAACTTGGAAACAATCATCTGCTGCTTTTATGACATATTCCTTATGAGATGGAGTAGGAACACAAACAGACACAACATCAACAGCACCAAGGCTTTCGATCGCTTCCTCATAGCTTGCAAATGCCTGAACTCCTATTTTTCTTGCCAATTCTTCCGCTTTTTCCAGGTTTTTGTCCACAATTCCAGCTAATTGAACATCATCCATGGTTGAATAAGCGAAGGAATGAGTACTCCCCATTGTTCCGGCGCCAATAACTAATGCTTTTAACATATACACACACTCCCTATTCTATTTATCAATTCTTTCTCCTTCTAACTAGCTATCTTCTAACTCCTCCAAGTGCAATCCCTGCCAGTAAATGCTTTTGCAGAAAAATAAACATGAACAACATGGGAATCGTGGACAAGACAGCACCAGCCATTAACAGCGGATAGTCTGTAGAATATTGTCCTGAGAAGGTGGAAATCCCAACAGACAATACTCTCATTGACTCAGAGTTTGTCATAACAAGCGGCCATAAGAAATCATTCCATGCTGCGAGAATCGTAAAGATTCCTAAAGCAGTAAGGGCGGGTGTCGAATTTGGTAAAATAATTCTCCAATAGATTCCAAAGTACGAACAGCCATCAATTTTAGCTGCTTCATCCAACTCTTTTGGAATGCCCATAAAGAATTGGCGCAGCAAAAAGGTTCCGTAGGCACTGAAAATGCCTGGAACAATCAAAGCGAAGAATGTATCAATCCAGCCCAGCTGTGTTAATGTTGCATAATTTGGTATTAAAATTACTTGAGCAGGTACCATAAGCACGGATAGCATTAAAATAAAGAGAACATTTTTCCCAGGAAAATTTAAACGTGCAAAAGCAAATGCAGCTAAAGAACATAAAATAAGTTGACCAATCGTTCTACCTAAAGTGAGAATAATCGTATTCAGATAATATTTTAAAAAATCCACAGCTTCAAAGACGTTCCCGTAATTCTCGAAATGCCATTCCTTAGGGATAATCGTCGGCGGAACTTGCATAGATTCTCCAAAAGATTTCAGAGAGGTAGAAATCATCCAGAGAAATGGCACAATCATGATAAAAGCTCCGATAATGAGCAGTAAATGTCTAGAAACCCGCTTCAAGCAAATCCCCCCTTATTATGAATCGTAATAAACCCATTTCTTTTGGAAAATAAATTGAATAATGGTCATCAATAGAATGGCAAGAAACAAGATAAATGCTTGGGCAGAAGCAATCCCCATTTCACCATACTTAAAGCCTGATTCGTAAACGCCATACACAATCGTACGCAGTGGTTCTAGTAGCGCTGTACTATTACCAATCATGACAAATAATAAGTCGAATACTTGTAAGGAACTAATCATTCCTGTTATAAAAACAAAGAAAATAGTAGGTGTTAATAGTGGTAAGGTAATGCTAAAAAACTTCCGAGCCCTTGAAGCACCATCAATGTCGGCCGCTTCATAATACGTTTTTTCTATTCCTTGAAGTCCCGCTAAGATTAAAATGATATTATTGCCGACACTCATCCATATGTAGACGATAATAACGGATATTAAGGAAATCTTCGGGTCAAATAACCACGATGGCTGCGGAAGATGAAAGATACCTAGAATGTAGTTAATTAAGCCATAATCGGTGTTATATAGCCATTTCCATACCATCCCAACAGCGACCGGCATCGTAACTACCGGCAAGAAATACAAGGTACGATAAAAGACAATGCCTTTTATTTTTTGATTCAGCATGACTGCTATAAAAATCGCTATAATGACAGTAAATGGAACGGAAATAAAGGTAAATACTGCTGTATTAATGATCGAACGAAGAAAGGAAGAATCAGTAAATAATTGGATCAAATTTTCCAACCCTACATATTCCGGCGTGGAAATACCATTCCATTTTGTAAAGGACAAAGCAAATGAGGCAAGTGCAGGAAAAATATAAAACATAAACAGCCCTAACATGGTGGGAGCAATAAATAAATAGGCAGCAATGGCTTCACGATTAAATTTCTTTCTCTTTCTTGCCACAGTCTCTGGGCTCTTCTTATTCACTACCATCGTTTCCAATCGTAACTCTCCCTTCTTTCTTGAATTTCCCCCCTTCCCTTTCCATTAGGAATCAATGAAAAGGGAAATTACATTTAAAACCAGCTTAATCCTTCTGTTCTTCTTCCAAAATCGCATTCATTTCAGCAGCAATTTTTTCTAAAGCCTCATCAATCGATTTTTGTCCTAAGAAGGCACCTTGGATTTCCGTTGTTTCAATATTTTGCCATTCTGATGTTTTTTCGGAAACTGGATATGGGACTGCTTTTTCAAGCGCATCTAAGAATATTTGTAAATCAACATTCGGCAGAGAATCTAACCAAACCTTACTAATTTCCATATGGGCTGGTGTAGCAAATCCTGTCTCAGCCATCACCGTTGTTCCTTCTTTATTAGATAAGCTTTTAATAAGTTCCCAAGCTAAATCTTCATTTTTTGTTTTGCTATTCATTGCCCATCCAATACCATGGACAATGGATGTATCTACTTTTCCTTTCGGCAGGGGCGCTACCCCTAAATCCTCTCCAAGAACCTCTTCATACTCAGCTACATGAACAGAATTTTCTGGAGTCATAGCCACCTTCTGAGACATGAACCACTGATCTGCATCTGTTTCGATTTGTGCCTGCACGGTCGGAGAAATCTTCTTTTCAATTAATCTATTCAAAAATGCAAATGCTTCTTTTGCTTCTGGTGTGTCAAATCCAGACTTTGTTTTGTCTTCACTGATGACATAACCACCTGCTTGATGCATTAAGTTATAGTAGCCTGATTGATTTCGCACAACTTGATTTAAATAGCCATAGACTCCTTCGTCCGGTTTTGTAAGCTTTGCACCAACTGTCTCTATGTCTTCCCAAGTCCAAGTTTCATCAGGGTAATCTACGCCTGCTTCATAAACAATTTTTTGTTGTAAAATAGGCCAATAGAATCTACAAAATATGGAGCAGCATATAGTTTATCTTCATAGGAATAAAGATCCACAACGGCTGGATAATAATTTTCCTTGGCGAACTCTTCGTCTCCTTGAAGAAATGGTTCTAAATCTTTAATCAAATCAGAAGTTACATATTGATAAAAGTTGGGGCCATTCATCCAAAAAATATCTGGACCACTACCACCTCCCAGACTTGTTCGCAACTTTGTCCAGTACTCCGCAAACGGAGTATAAGTAACTTTTACATTCACATCAGGATGTTCTTTTTTGAACGACTCAATCGATGCATCAACAGCAGCACTAACATTTTCATCCCATAATGCAACTTCTATCGTTTTCTTTCCATCACCCGATGACTTCCCGCTACATGCCACAAGCATGATGGAGATCAACACAAAGATACAAAGGCTTAATAACTTTTTCATAATACCCCTCCATTTTCCCTCTAATAATGACTGAATATTCTTTTAATACCTTTCCACTCTTTATAATTGAAAACGAAATTTCCCTTGAAGAATGACCGCTGCCGCTCCCAATAAGTCGAAATCCGAACCCAAAGAAGTACTTTGAATGTTTATGTCCTCTTTTAATATAGGAATCACCATTTCAGATAATTTCTCTCTTATCTTTTTGATAAATAAGGGATTATCCTGTACGACTTCTCCACTTATTATGATTATTTCTGGATTTAGTAAGTGAATCGTATTAGAAATTGCAATCGATAAGTAGCTGATAATTTCATCAAGAATTTCGATACTTAACTTATCATTCCGTTTAATTGCTTCAATAAAAATTTCAGGGGTAAGTTTTCGGACGTCATTTTCAATTAAATTTTTTATTAACGTATCACGCCCTTTAGTTAGGATGGAGGAAACGATACTAGAATAAATAGCTGGCCAGTTTACATAGTTTTCTAGACATCCATTGTTTCCACATTCACACTTTGAACCACCTGGGACAACAGTTGTATGCCCAATTTCTCCAGAGCTTCCTTTGAATCCACGATAGATGGTCCCATTAATCATCAAACCAGAGCCTACACCATCTCCTATAGTGAGATACATGATATCTTTATAGCTGTTAAAAGAACCAAAATAATATTCTCCCACCGCAAATGCATTTACATCATTATCTAAAAAGGTTGGTAAGTTAAACTTTTCTTCTATCATTTCTGTTAACGGAACATCATAAAGCTTAAGTTTGGTGTTATAACCAATCATCCCGTTATTGGAATCTACAATGCCAGGAGTTATGATGGAAATCCCTTCGCAAAACTTTAATCGGTCATTCCCTGCGACAAACTGTTCCAATAAGTCTATCAAAAGCAAAATAATATCATCACCTTGAAGCTGATTTACTGGATGAACGTTCTTCCTTAAAATTTTTCCTTCTAAGTCCATGTCAGCCATTTTGATATAAGAATTAGTGATAGATATAGCTATAATGGAATGCTTACTCGGGTTAAAGCGAAGTAATACCGGCTTTCGCCCGCCACTGGAATGACCAACACCATCTTCAATTACCATGCCTTTACGAATTAAATCATTGACAGCTGATGTAACGGTAGTAGGGCTTATTTTTATTTCTTTTGCAACCTGACTTCTTGAAATCGGTCCTTTTTTTCGGATCGTATCTAAAATAATGGATCGATTTAATTCTTGTATGAGCTTTAAATCCCCTGTTCTTTGCACAAATGAAATCCTCTCCCTCTACTTACTTTTACCAATGACTTTAAAAAGAAATGAAAATGCTACTTGAAATGAAATATAAATTAGTTCGACTAGGATGAGTATGGTAGGAAATGAATGGAGAATCGTGGTATAGGGAAAATTCTATCAACTTACTTTTTCTAGTGTCGTTATTAAGTATGGAAAATAAATATCTTGTGTTGTAAATATGTTTTTCATAACCATCTAAATATTCGATTTTTCAAACGATAATTGTTTTTATTTCTTTTGACCTCCTTTTATAACCGTAAGATTTTAATGAAGAGCGAGATAAGTAAGGGAGCTGAAAGGTTAATATTCGTGAAGATAGTGTAGATAATTCCAATATATTATTATCATATTGAAAATAGTACATTTTATAGTTAAAGAGCGATAGTTTTAATAAATAGATTCTACCGCTCTTTATTGTTATTGATAAATGATTATTAGAATTCCCTGTAGTTAAACCGTAAATAGGAATAAATGGAACCAGATCCTATATTTCTCTACGTATTCTACTCCAGTAAGCAACTACCATTCCTCCAATTAATAACACTAATCCTACCAGCATAATTGTATAATTTGCTGTAGCTGTATTCGGGAGTATGCTGGACTGATTATTTTTTGGTTCACTTGGATTGGTAACACTTGAATTCGGCTGTGTTGGCTCTTCACTTCCTCCATCATTTCCTCCTGGATTCGGCTGTGTTGGCTCCTCGCTTCCTCCATCATCTCCCCCTGGATTCGGCTGCGTTGGCTTCTCGCTTCCTCCATCATCTCCTCCTGGATTCGGCTGCGTTGGCTCCTCGCTTCCTCCATCATCTCCCCCTGGATTCGGCTGTGTTGGCTCCTCGCTTCCTCCATCACCTGGTTCTGCTGGAATTTCTGGTGCCGGCTGGCCTTTGGCAAAAGACCAAATATCGGAAGTTACTGACCCTGTATAATGATCAGAAGCTACTACGTACCAATCATATACTTGCCCTTCTTTTAGATTCTTCCATGCTATTTCAGCAATCTCGCCACTTGCTACATTTTCTTGCTTGCCGATTTCTTCCTTTGTATAAACATTTACTGCAAAGTAATCCGTAGCGACTTGTTTCTCTTGGACTGTTAAATCTAAATCAATAGCCAATTCATCTTTCAATGGATACTCTATTGGATCATAGAAATTATAATCATCTAAATATGGTGAATACGTATTAATAAGAATTCTATTATTCTTTTGATCAAAATGAAGTAGTTTCATATAGCCTTGCCCGCCTTCTGGACCACCTTGATAGTCGCCAAGCATTTGGTAGACTTTTCTATCGGCTTTTCCGTCCTGATCATCATCCACTTCACTGATTAATGTCTCCGAATCATGATAATGTCCACTTAATACAAGAAAGACATTTTCATTCTTCACTACTATCTTCTGGAAAATTTCTTCCCCAATCGGGCTTCTATTTCCGGAAACTAATAAGTATTCATGAAAATTAAGAATGGCTTTACGATCTGGATATTGTTTTAGTACATCATTTATCCATTTCATATCCTCGTCGTTTACTCCCCAGCCCATATATACCATGATAAAGTCATTTCCACCCGCAGAAATCAAATCATAATGACCACGATTATTCTTGTAAGATTCTCCGTAAAATGGCTTATCTTTAAACCGATATTCTCCGAACCATTTAGAGAATTCTTTGTAGTCATTAGATAATTGGTTCACATCATGGTTTCCGGCAAGCACGCCATAGGGAATTTTATTTTCTTCTAACGTTCGCATATATTCATCTGCATACACCCATTGTTTCTCATCATCAAACTCGTCGACAACATCACCAGTATGCATGACATATTTAATTTTCATCTCTTCTTGTTTTTCCGCAATCCATTCTGTTTGTCGCTTATAAATATATGGATAGCTCTCTGCATAATATTGCGTATCTGACATCCAAACAAATGTATAATCATATTCATCTGGTGTGCTTGGAATTTCATCTTGAATTAACACATTAACTTTATTCGCCTCATCAGCAAATGCCCTGACATCGACGTTTGCTTTTAATGTGAAATCTTCAGGACCCGCAATTTTATATGTTAGTAGCTTCCATTTATTTTCTTGAATGCTCCAAGCATACATGGAAACCTTTCTTCCTTGCAGTGATTTTCCGTTCCACACTAGCTCCACTTTATCTTGATTACTAATAGAAGGATCGAGCGCTACTTCAAAGCGATGATAAGGGAATTTAGTACTTGAATTCGTTGTTAGATACTTTCCGTCTAAGGAAGAAATCGCTGAAACATCCTTAGCAGTTAATGCCTTTTCCCCTGCTGGTGCCAGCTCAACTGGTGGTTCTGTGTCACTAGCATTTTCAAATGATTTTACTTTACTATCCGATGCTTCATATTTATATCCTTTATAGTACGTAACATCCATCGAATCATTTGTTGGATCCGTTACCTTTACCTTCAATTTCGGATTGCCTTCGACTGGTGCTGCTGTGTTATTAGCTGGTGCAATTAATTCTGGCTTATTGGGATTTTCATTTGTCACAGAGAAGGAAATATCGGATTCTCCTTTATTGCCTGCCTTATCTACTGCGACCATTTTTAAGGTATGCTTTCCTGGAGCAAGCTTGGAAGAAGCCGTATCGAATGGTACCTTTATCTCCTCTTCATCAAGGGTTACTTCCAGTGATTCTACACCAGCAAGTGTATCTTCTGCACTCGCTTCAATGGTAAAGACACCCTTATATTCTTTCTCTGCTTCTATATTTGTTTTAATTACTGGGGCTGTATTATCTACTTTTACAGTAGCAGCTGCTTCCCTTTTTCCATCTGTTGCTTTAATAATATAAGCTCCATCAGAAACAGACGTAGTGTCCCAGACATAGGCTTTTGCTTTTGACTGCTCTTCTGTTATCGTAAAAGTAAAATCTTCGAATGGACGATATGTGCCATCATCCCCCATATCGAATACTTGAAAAGGATCCGCCTTTTGAGGGTCTCTAATAACAGTACCATCAGCTAAAATTAACCTTACATTTCTTAGATTATAATCATCTCTATTTTCTTCACTTTCTTCTAATTGGAATGGAGAAGCCTTATTCCCCGAGCGAACGGTAATAGTATTTTCTCCGACGGCTAATTTATTAGGGTCAATCGGAATCGTAAAAGTTTTCCAATCAGAATTATTATCCTTATCCAAAAGGTGGATTATTTCCTCTCCCATTGTAATAGCATTTTTGAAATACATATTCAAACCGCTAATATCAACAGCAAGATAAGCTTGTGTCTCTAATGTGCTGTAGGTGCTTTCCTCTACTTTTTTCCCATCAATAAAAAGTTCTACATCTGCAGCGGCTGTTTCTTTGGATACTGCTTTTAAGATTGCTTTTCCAGTTAAAATATCATCATCTTTAACATTTAAATAGATAGGTGCATTGCTTATTTCATTTTTAATAGTAATGACATATCTTTCGGATGTTACCTCATTTTGCCCATCTGTGGTAACGAAATAATATTCGATTTTCTCTTTCGCAATAAAGTTAGCTGCCGATAAAATAGTGGCATAATATTCGCTGTCGCTCGCATCTACTGTTAATAATATTTTTTCATAATCTGTTTGATCATTTGTACGATAATACAAAAGCACAGATTTAATTCCCTTATCATCGGTTGCTTTTGCTCGAATGGTTAAATCATTCATCTGCTGAATTTCTTGAACATTCGTAGCGTTGATGAGAGTTGGCGGAACCGTATCATCCTCTACATGAACTGGCTCGTTCGGCACTTGTGACGGTTCTATGGAGCCAGGTGTTCCTAATTTTGTTTTCGAACTAATTTTGACCGATTGCGTGGAGCCATCCTCCGGGAATTTATAAAGAACGCCCATATTCATTGCCGTATCTAATTGCGCTGCCTCATCATTATAATAAGCAACATTTATCTCTTCTTTTGTATTCGTGGCAATTACTAGACCACGCATACTTCCATTGGCCATGCCATCACTTTTAATACGAACAATATCTTTATTTTCGACAAGGTTTGTCCCATAATTCGCATTAAAATCAGCTACTGTTTTATCCCCATTTTGAGAATTAATCACCCAGAAGACAAGAGTGCCTTGCGGTTCGATTATCGTATCATCTGGTACAGATGGCCAAATCATATCTGTATTAGGGTCTGCATTATAGCGATATTGAATTTTATAATCCTTGAAGTTTATTGCCTTATCGGTATTATTATAGATTTCGATGTATTCATAGCCATCTGCAGTCCCGACATTAGCACTATCAGGCACTATTTCTGTAATAAGCAATTTCGGAACTTTGGTAAAATCAATATCCGTTTTCTCCACCGAAATTGTATATTCTTCGGTTTTGCTTTCGTTGATTCCATCACTAGCTGCCAAATAATAAATAATGTCTCCATCTATATCTGCTGCTGGTATAGTTGCTGAGTATTTCCCTTGCGTATCCTTTAAAAGAGATACAGATTTAAAATTTTCATCCGCTGATTTTTTATACTGTAAAGTCACAATTGGGTTTGCTGTCTCATTATCCGTTACCTTTGCTTCTACTGTAACAGCCGTAAATGCTTTTGCTGTTTTCATTGCTTGATGAGAAATGACCGGTGGTTCCGTATCTTTCGGAACATCAGGTAGATCCACTATATTAGTTGGAACTTGGTCTGCTTCTATTTTCCCAGGTGTAGGATCTGCTAATACTTTATACTTAACCATTTCCGTTCCCGCTTGAGGAAATTGATAATGAACCACTTTGCCATTATTATCATTTTCAGAACCTAAATAACTAGCTGAAATCGTGATATTCCCTTTGGCATCTTTGATTTCAAGAGCACGATTACCCCCATTTGCGAAACCTGGGAATGTTTGATCTGTAAACATTACTACTTCGTTACTTGTAAGATTTGCCCCATACTCTTTATTAAAATCAGCTAATGTTTTATTTCCGTTATTAAACCAGAATACAAGCCTCTCTTTTGATTTTATTTCAGTTGCTGGTAATGGAAAGAGAATCGGCTCTCTCGAATTATCTGTATATACATAGTAGAAAGAGTAACTTGCTGTGTTCAATGTTTGGTTGGAATTATTATATAGCTCAAAGTATTCGTAATAATCTGTGCCTCCTCCCATTGAATTAGGAACAAGTTCTGTGATTAAAAGGGGGCGATCGCTATATGTATCTTGCACTGGTTCCTTCTCTAGTTCTTTTTCTAATTTGATTGTATATTCGGATGTTTTTGATATATTCATGCCATCTGAAGCTTCCAGATAATAGACTACTTTGCCCAATGCAGCCTCTTTAGGTATGCTGGCTGTGAATTTTTGTGGTTGGCCTGAATCTTGTTTCATCTCTAATACCTTTAACTCTGTGTCTGTTTTACCTTGATAATACAAGGTAGCTGTTGGATTTTTTCTATCATCTACAATAGTGGCTTCGATAGAAATTGCCTCTCCTGCTTTCATGGTTGTTTTTGCTTCATGCGTTATGACAGGAGCTTCTGTATCTTTAGTTTCGGGATTCACTGGAACTTGCTCTGCTGGTACTTGTCCATCACTTAATGCACCTGGTGTTGGGGCAGCCTTAACTTCCTGCTTTACCATCTCTGTACCTTCAGTTGGAAAAGCATAATGAACATCTGCACCTGTATTGTCCGTTTCACCTGGTAAATAGTTTGCTGATACTACTTCCTGCCCTGCAAGGTTTTTTATTAGGACACCTCGATTACCACCATTGGCAAAACCTGAAAAATCCCCTTTAATGGAAATTACTTGTTGTTCTGTTAATGAAGTACTAAAATGCTTGTTGAAATCCTCTACTGAAAGTTCCTTGACATTAAACCAAAGAACAATGGTTTCTTGGGGTGCTAGTGTGGCTGCTGGAATAGACATTATTTTATCTGCTGTATTACCGCCTATGTATTGGTAATAAAAATAATAGCTATTTAAGTCTATTGGCTGATTAGTGTTATTATAGACCTCAATAAATTCGAAGTTATCGGTTCCTTTCGAATCAGGAGCTAGCTCGGTAATAAGTAATGGCGGTAGTTTTGTGTAATCAACAGATTCTTGTTGATTCTCTGCTTTCTCCTGATTTTGTTCCGTATTATTTGTTATTTCCTCTTTTGCTGGTTCCTTCTCTTCCGTTTCCTGAGGCTTATCCTCTTCCTCTATTACTGATTCTTCCTTTTGTTCAGCAGTCAGAGTTGATTTCTTCTCTTTGGAAGTAGATGAGGATTCATTTTCATGCTGATCCTTTTCCTCTACTTTTTCTTCTTCGACTGTTTCTCCCTTCTCTTGGTCGGTTGTAGTCTCAGGTACTTCTACCGTGTTATTTTCTACTGTCTTTGGCGGGTTTTCCTCTACTTTTTTACCAGTTGGTTCTGCCGCATACATCGTTAAACCTTGAAAAGTAGGAAAATAGGTTGAAAAGAAAAAAACCCCCATCACAAAGATGACAAAAGCCCTCTTTGTTATCCTCTTTTTTATAGTCACAAGCTCATTCCTCCCTTAAGGTGATTATCCTACTCAGTCAAATCATAGAGGTCCTATTTTAAGGAACCTTTAAGCAAGTATTAATAAACATAAAATTTATGTAAAGAAAGGGAAATCAGAAATTTTTAACATTTTTACTTCACCTGTCGTAGTATATATGGTAAAGTATAATTACTACGACAGACATAGTATGATAGATGAAGTATTTGGAAGGGGTGATTTTTTGATTAGCAGTGATGTCATTCGCGGATATAATGACACCATCATTCTTTTTTTACTATTAGAAAAGGATTCTTATGGTTATGAAATTTCAAAAGATATACGAACATTAACTAACGAAAAATACATTATTAAAGAAACAACCCTTTATTCTGCGTTTAATCGATTAATCAAAAATAACTATATTCATTCCTATTACAAAGAAGGAGAATTTGGAAAAAGAAGAACTTATTACACCATAACGTCAGAAGGCAGAAAATATTATCAGGAAAAATGCCAAGAATGGTTCGTAACCCAGGAAGTAATTAACTTATTTATTAAGGAGGGATATAATGAATAGCATTATAAATTATTTAGACAATGTCTTTGCCAGCTTACCAAAAACTTTAGAAATGGAAACACTGAAACAAGAAATGCTCTCAAATATGGAGGATAAATATAATGAATTAAAAAAGGCTGGAAAAATGGAACATGAAGCAATTGGGATTGTCATCTCTGAATTTGGGAATATGGATGAACTGTTAAGTGAGCTTGATCTTCCCTTAACCGAGGAAACATCATTAGAACGCCAACTTACTGAAGAAGAAGTAACAACTTTTTTACAAAAAACAGCAAAGGCAATGAATTTTATCGGTATCGGTGTGATGCTGTGTATACTTGGTTCCGCCCTGCTAATTCTCAGCCTTCAAATGTATGATCAAGGATTGCTGAACGGCATAACCGAAAACACAGCCACTTTAATCGGTGTTGCTCAATTACTTTTATTCGTAGCAATCGCTGTTAGTTTATTCATTTATAGTGGCCAGCTGTTAGAAAAATATAAATTTATGGAAAAAACAGCTAGTTTTGAGCTTTCCATTCCTTTAAAAAAGAAAATAACGGCAGAAAAAGATGCTTATCAACCAATCTTTTTTCGTTCCGTAACTATCGGTGTAGCATTATGTATTTTATCCCCAATTGCAATACTAGTAACCTCTGGTATCAGTGATCAAGCAGCGGTTTATGGGGTCTGTCTTTTATTAGCCTTTATTGCAATAGCAGTATATCTATTTATTATTAGTGGCGGCAAAAAAGATGCATATGAAAAGCTGTTAAAAGTTGAAGACTATTCCTTCGAAAAAGAAAAAGAGGATAAAGTAATCGGTGCCTTTGCAGCGGTTATCTGGCCACTAGCTGTTGTCATTTTCTTAATTACTGGCATCGTGTATGGAAACTGGCATATCAATTGGATTATCTTCCCAATAGCTGGACTGCTAATGGCCATGTTTAGCGGTGCGTACACCATTATTAAAAAAGATAGATAGAAAAACGGTTATTGTGAAGTCATAGCCTCACAAAAACAGGTGGATATCAGCCAAACTTGGGGGCTTATCAGCCAAACTCGGGGGTTTATCAGCCAAACTCGAGGGCTTATCAGCCAAACTCGAGGACTTATCAGCCAAACTCGAGGACTTATCAGCCAAACTCGGGGGCTTATCAGCCAAACTCGGGGACTTATCAGCCAAACTCGAGGGCTTATCAGCCAAAGTAGAGAGACTATCAGCCAAAGCAGCATCCAAAAATGTCTCTCTGCTTCTTTACAATCTTCGCACTTCCAAGTGAATACCTCTACTACCTCATTAAAATTACAATTAAGTACATTAAATAAAAAAAACAAACACATATTAATGAATAACGGAGATCTTTACGGAGGTATTTCTTATGTATGTTCATTTTTTACTCGGAGTGCTGCTATTTTCTCATTCTGTACTTTTATCAGGTGATTTTATTAAAGCAACAGAAAGTATATCACAACCTAAAGTTAAGAAAGAAGAAAATTTTTTATGGAAGTCCCCTGGTTTACCTGTTATCCATACAGATGAGTTCAATAAAGTAATGGATGAAATAGATAAAAAAGTGTATATCGCACCAAAAGATGCTGCCGTCAATAAATATGGAGGGATTGTCCCTGAAGAAGTTGGTTATCGTCTGCATCGAGTTAAATTTATAGAGCAAATGTATGCACATTATTTTAATGATACTTCTAGTAACAAAGGGTACCCCCTAGAAGTGATTTATCCTAAGGTAGATAGTGAACTGTTAGAAAGTATTCGCCGCAAAAAAATAGGCAGATATATAACATCTTTTAACAAGGGGAATAAAGAACGGAGCATGAATATTTCCCTAGCTACAGAAGCGATTAATAACAGTGTCATTTTTCCAAATGAAAAATTTTCCTTTAATCAAATTGTTGGGAAAAGGACTGTGGAAAAGGGATATTTACAGGCTCCTGTAATTATTCATGGGAAATTTTCAGAAGATATTGGCGGTGGAATTTGCCAAGTTTCCTCTACCCTTTTTAATGCTGTAGATAATGCGGGATTAAATATCATTCAACGATATTCACATAGTAGAAAAATCTCTTATGTTCCGCCCAAGCGAGATGCCACCGTCAGCTGGGACGGACCAGATTTTGTTTTTGAAAATAACTACGAACTTCCCGTCCTTATTCAAGCCAAAATGTTAGGACATCATTTACTCATAGAGATCTATTCAGCAGAAACTATTTCTTATCAGCCTAGAAAAGTTCCCTATCTATAAAGGGCAAGCACAGGGACGGTTCTTGTGAGAAGGATTCAACTCTACAAGAACCCTCCCTTCATTTCCTTTAATCTTTTTTTGATCTTCTTTGTCTGATAACATCTACGAATACTGCTGCTATAATAACCACCCCAATTACGGTCATTTGAAAGTCTGCTGATACGTTCAAGAGGTTTAATCCATTGCGGAGAACGGCTATAATCATGGCTCCAATTAAGGTTCCCCATACGGTTCCAACTCCACCAAAGAAGCTGGCGCCGCCTATAATTACTGCTGCAATGGCATCTAATTCATACGAAAGGCCTGCAAGTGGAAAGGCAGAATTTACTCGCCCCACCATTACTAATCCTGCAAGTGCGGCCATAAAGCCACTTATGGAATAAACAATGATTAGGACTCTGTTTACATTAATTCCTGATAAGTGTGCAGCTTCCTTATTACCGCCAATTGCATAAATATATCTTCCTGTTTTCGTACGGGTTAAGAAAAGATGGAAGATAACATACATAATAAGAACCAATACGAAACTAACCGGAATAGGACCGACAAACTCTCTCCCCAAAAATTGAATCAAATAAGGAAAACCAGCGATTGGAGCTGATGCTGTGATAATAAGGGCTAACCCTCTCGCTATATTCATTGTTCCTAAAGTGGATATAAACGGATGTGGTAAACGCAGCTTTGTCAGCATAATTCCGTTTAACCAGCCAAAGAATCCCCCCACTAATAAACATACTAAAATTCCAACTACAGGAGGAACTCCCATATTCACAACCACGACTCCCATTACCATAATGGATATAGCAAGAATAGACCCAACAGATAAATCAATGCCCGCTGTTAAGATCGGCAGCAGCATCCCGAGTCCTAGTAAAGCATTAATAGAAGATTGACGAGCAATATTCATTAAGTTATTTAGTGTCAAAAATCGATCGGATAAAAACGTTAAAATAATGCTTAGTGCAACTAAGCCAATAACCGCACCAAATTTATCTAAATAATATCGGAATGATTTTTTTCTTTCCTGGGCCTTAATTTCTGCCTGCACATCATTTATCGCTGCTTTTGACATACTATCACCCTCCTGTAGCTGCTTTCATAATCGTTTCTTGTGTCGCTTCTGTTCGATCTAAAGTAGCAGTTATCTTTCCTTCATGCATGACAATAATACGGTCACACATACCAAGAATTTCAGGTAAATCTGAAGATATCATTATCACAGTCGCACCGTTTTCTACCAGCTGATTCATTAACCGATATACTTCTACCTTCGCTCCAACATCAATCCCTCTCGTTGGCTCATCAAAAATAAACACCTTTGCTTTCGTTTCCAGCCATTTTGCAATCACAACTTTTTGCTGGTTTCCTCCACTTAGTTTTCTTGCATTTAGCTCCACATTATTCGGCCTGACCTGAAGCTCTTGAATATATGAATTGGCCACATTTCTAATTTGCTGAAGATTGATCAACTTTGATTTTTTTCCTTGAAAGCCCTTCATATTAGCTAATGCGATATTAAAATCAAGCGGCTGATCCAATAGCAAGCCTTCACTTTTACGATCTTCTGTAATAAAGGCAATTCCTGCATTGATAGCATCTCTCGGTGTTCGGATGGAAACTTCTTTTCCTTCTACAAAAATCTTCCCCCCATCTTTTGGATCGGCTGCAAAGATCGCCCTTGCAAGTTCTGTTCTGCCCGCACCCACCAAACCAGAAAATCCAACAATTTCTCCGTGATTAACATGAAAATTTATTGGATGAAGAGTCCCTTTCACTGTTAAATTTTCAACTCGGAACCCCTCCTTTCCTAATGGAAAATTCTTCTTCGGATATTTTTCATCTAATGACCTTCCAACCATTAACTCAATCCATTGATCGCTACTAGTTGTTTTTACAGGCAATGTCTCAATTTTATAGCCATCTCTTAAAATGGTTACTCGATCCCCTATTCGCTTAATTTCTTCCAAGCGATGGGATATAAAAACGATTGCCATTCCCTTTTTCGTTAAATTCTCAACTGTATCATATAATTGTTCTACTTCTGCCCCGCTTAAACTCGATGTTGGCTCATCCATAATGAGTAATTTTGCATCCAAAGTTAGGGCCTTCGCAATTTCAACAAGTTGCTGCTGCCCCATTCCTAATTCACTTACTTCTTTATCCGCAATCGATGGGTCCTGCCCAAGCATTCGTAAATATTCCTTCGCTTTTTCATGCATGCTTTTTCGATTTAAAAAAGATAATTTTCCCTTGTTTTTCAATTCTCTCCCTAAAAAAATGTTTTCATATACTTTAAGCTGTGGGATAACGTTTAACTCTTGATAAATCGTGGCAATGCCTATCTTCATAGAATCGACAGGGGAATTGATGGAGACTAATTGATTCTCCCAATATATTTCTCCGCCATCTTTCTCATATGCACCAGTCAAAATTTTAATTAATGTTGATTTTCCGGCACCATTTTCTCCTAATAGAACATGGACTTCTCCCGCCTTTATTTCGAGATCAATCCCTTTTAGGACATGATTGTTTGAGAAGCTTTTTTTAATCCCTTTCATCACAAGCAATTGTTTCCCATCTTCCATACTTGTTCTCCTTTCTAAGCTTCTATTTCCATGTTTTCTAGTTACGAAGATATCTGTTATAAAGAACATTTATACGAATTCATCCTCAAATAGACAGTAGAACTCATATAGTTACTTTCATTATTTTGCGATTCCTTCAAGGAAATCTAATTTCTCCTGCGCATTGTCAGACGTAATGATATCAATTCCACTATCGATTCTTGATTCTACTTTTTCCCCCTTCATTGCTTTAACAGCATTTTCCACCCCTTTATAGCCCATTTCATATGGATTTTGGGCAATAGATCCAGCTAAATCTCCATCTATAATCGATTGAATTGCTTCAGCAGTTCCATCTGTTCCAATAATCGGAAGTTTAATTCCCTTCGACTCTGTCGCACGTAACGCCCCTATTGCCATATCATCATTTGCCGAAAATATCCCTTTAATATTAGGATTATTTTGCAAAATATTTTCCACTACTGAATTAGCTTTTGTTTTATCACTATCTGCAGGCTGCTCAGCCACAATAACCATTCCTGCTTCTTCTAGAGACTCTTTCGCACCTTTAATACGTTGATCCATTGCTGTATTTCCTAACGCTCCACCAAGCAGAGCAACTTCATCCCCTTTTTTTAGGAAAGAAGCAAGCAGTTTTCCGCCCTCTTTCCCTGCTGTTAAATTATCTGTACCAATAAAAGAAGTTTTTCCAGAAAAATCGGCGTCCGTATCAATAAAAAGGACCGGCACATTCGCTTGCTCTAACACTGGTACGACAGTATCTGGTTGGGTTGGAGATACAACAAGTGCACCTATCCCTTGGTTTAAAGAATCCTCAATCATGTTAACTTGTTCCATAATTTGTGACTCAGAAGCAGGTCCCACAATAGTAACATCCACACCTAAGTCTTTTCCTGCTGCCTTCGCTCCTGCTTCTACATACTTCCAGTAAGGACTACTCAATGTTTTCAATACAACCGCAACGCTTCCATCTTCCCCGCTTCCGGATGCACTCTTGCCACATCCCACCATCGCAATTACTAAACCAATAATCGTAAGCAACAAACCCAATTTTTTCATAGCATATACCCCTCTATTCTCAATTATTTTTTTTAAATAGTAATGACAATAAAGATGAGCTGAACCAATTAATCTATATTTGCTATGGCACTTTCTTCCTTTGCTAATGAGACCGGTTGTTGTGTTAGATAAGAAGATCTTGCTGCATAAGAAATTTGAAGCGCTTTCAATCCGTCGTAAGCTGTAACGGAAGCATGTTTATTTTCTCGAATGCCTCGAAAGAAATCATCTAATTCTAAATAGTAAGCATCTGCGAATCTTTCTGGAAAATGAGGGAGAATATTATGTGTCTTACCTGCCTTTGTAAAGATATGAAGATTATGCTGCTGTAAGTTATCTCCTACCACTATGGTTCCTTCTGAACCAATAATTTCGGCGCGAATATCATAGCCATAGTAAGCATTTCTGCTAGCTTCAACATCGCCAGCTTCACCTGATTCAAACTCTATATAGGAAAGCGCTTGATCAATATCGTTATATTTTTCCACAAAAGGATATTTAACTACTTTCCCATTAGCGGAAACCTTGCTGATTTCGGATGCTAATAAATATCTTGCTATATCAAAATCATGAATAGAGACGTCCACAAAAATTCCGCCGCTGTTCTGAATAAAGCTTTCGTGAGGACAATCTGGATCCCTTGATATGCCTTTGAAGTAAAGCGGTTTCCCAATGTCTCCAGCAAGTATCCTCTTTTTGGCTTCTGCGTATGCCGGGTCATATCTTCTCATAAAGCCTAATTGGCAATATGTATGATTCTTATCCATTAAACTAGTAATCTCTTTTGCCTCCTGTATATCAATGGTCAATGGCTTTTCCACAAAAATCTTTTTATTAGCAAAAGAAGCCTGCTTTAAAAATTCAAAATGGGTACTTGTTGGCGTAGCAATGATAACGGCTTCTATCGTCTCATCTTGAAATATCTCCTCTGCATTTGAAGTGAATTTAGGAATCTCTAACTCCCTTGCTACTTTCTCCGCTCGGATTATATCAATATCAAAAATAGCAGCGACTTCTACATGTTGAATTCTTGTTGATGCATTTACAGCATGCCAATATCCCAATCTGCCAATTCCCATAACAGCACATTTTGTTTTTTTATTCACCTAATCACTCCCTATATACTGTTTAATCTTTGAATCCCCTTAGTTCTTCATTATTGAACAGATACAACCATAAAGTATTAGAGTTATAAATCCCCTCCTTTTTCTACTTTAGATTTGGTAGTTACATAGATGATTGGTCATACCAAAACCTTTTGGTAAAACGCTTTCTTTTGCAGCTAGGTTCATTTTAGCTGATAATCCCATTTATTGCAACATGATTTATTAAAAAAGTTCTCATGATTTTTTCATTATTTGAGTAACTATTGAGCAACTTTGATGTCAACTCATTTTACATTTCGTATCACAACGTAGAATCGCGAATGATTAATTCGGGAGTAAATAGTAGACGCTGTTTATATTTACTTGGCTGCTCCATTTCTTCCATAAGCAAATCGACTACTTTCGAAGCCATTTCCTGAACAGGCTGTGCTATAGTCGTTAATGCCGGGGTAATAACCGTTGATAAAATAGTATTATCAAAGCCAACCACCGAAAGTTTATTAGGAACTTCTATGTCTGAATTCTTCGCTGCTTTAATAATACCTGTTGCTAATAAATCATTACTTGCAAAAATAGCTGTTGGTCTATTCTCCAATGAAAGAAGCTTCATCGCAGCTTCATAGCCCCTTTGATGAGTAGCCTCTGTATAGATAACATATTCATCATATAAAGGGAGATCATATTCTCCTAAAACATCTTTATAACCTACTACCCGTTGATGATTACTTCTAATTTTCTCGGCTATCATGGCAATTCGCTGATGTCCTAGCTGCACTAAATGAGAAGTGGCTAAATAACTCCCCTGATAGTCGTCAACTCTGACGGAATGAATGGGAAGCTTAGGAATATCAGAAGCAATCAGTACAACTGGCAATTGCTGATTTTCAATCACTTCTGCCAATATATCCGTATTATGAAACTCAGAAGCTATAATTAATCCATCGACACGCTGTCTAGTTAACAAGGATAAATAATTTTTTTCTTTTTCTTCTTCATTATCAGTACTGCACATCATGACATGAAAGCCAAGTTCTCTACTTCTATTTTCTACTTTCCGCGCAACTTCTGCATAAAAGGGATTGGATATATCAGAAATAAGAAAACCAATTGTTTTCGTCTGCTTTCCCGTTAAGGCAGAAGCGACCACACTTGGTTGGAAATTCAATTCCTTCATAATGCGTTTGACTTTTTTCCGCGTTTCCTCACTAATACGTCCCGTATTATTTATAACTTTCGAAACAGTAGAAATAGAAACCCCAGCTTTCTCTGCCACTTGATAAATCGTCGTTTTCATTACACTAACCCTACTTTCCTCAAACACTATAAATTTAAATATAGTATAAGATAATCCTATTTGCCAGAGTGATGGAACTTGTGAGGACAGTAAATATATGATTCTAAATATAAAAAAGGATGGTTCTATTGAAGTCATTAACCTCTATAGAACCATCCCTCTGTTTGCTTTACAAGTATTCTTTCTTGATTTCTGTATTACTGCGCACGGTGTTTATTGGTCTTACGAGCTTTTCAATTTTTTCACGGTTTGGTTCGAGAAATGGTGGTAAGGATAATTTTTCTCCTAATGTTTCATATGGCTCGTCTCCCATAAATCCAGGCCCATCTGTTGCTAATTCAAATAAGATTTGCGGTGCAACATTGGAATATAAAGAACCAAAATAATAGCGCTCTACAAAACCGGAGTTTGGCAATTTAAAACTGCTCAAACGTTCTTGCCATTGATCTAATTCGCCACGATCTTCTACTCGGAAAGCAGCATGGTGAACGGTACCAAACCCTTGTCTTGCTTGTGGAAGAATGGTGTTAAATTCTACGATAACTTGGGCACCATTTCCTCCTTCACCCATTTCAAATAGATGGAATGAACCCTCTTGAGAAGCTTCTTTCATTAAAAACACTTTTTCTAATACTTCCTTAAAGTAATCCAAGTAAGCAGTCCGAACAAATATTGGTCCTAATCCTGTAATCGCGAATTCTAATGGAACTGGTCCATTTTGCCACGGAGTCCCTGATGCAACTCCTTCATTTTTTTCATCTGAAATCAGTTGATATTGCTGGTCATCAAAATCTACGAATGACAATGTCTTTTTCCCAAACTGTTCTTGAATTCCTTTATGCTTCACTTCATACTTATCAAAGCGTTTTACCCAATATTCTAAAGCTGCATCTGTCGGCACTCGGAATGATGTTTTGGAAATCTCATTTGTGCCGTGCACTCCTTTTGGTATTCCAGGAAAATCAAAAAATGTCATATCCGTACCTGGACTGCCGACATCATCCGTGAAATATAGATGGTAGGTTTGAATATCATCCTGATTTACTGTTTTCTTAACTAATCTTAGCCCTAATACATAGGTAAAAAACTCATAAATTTTTTCGGCACTGCTTGTAATTGCTGTAATATGATGAAGTCCTTTTAACTCATTCATTATTTATTCCCTCCTATTAATTATCTCGAAATTGAGATATTTATATAAAAAAATATAATTAATTAAGATATCTTTAATTCGAAATAATTTTATCACTTTATTACTTTTTGGTCAATAGGAAAGAATTTCTATCGTGAAAAGTAAAAGTCACTTCTTCTTTTGTTTATAATAATGGAGGTATATAAGGATGTTTGGATATTATGACAGAAATTATTGCAGACAAACTGTTATTTACTGCGCCCTCTAAAAGTTAAAAAGACAATAAATACATTCTGTAGAGGTGCTTATGGATTATATCAGGATGGTCCAAGTGTAGAAGAGTATAGTCAACATTGTCAGGGATTTGCTATTTTAACTAAAACAGTTGGGAAAGAAAATAGTTAGTACTACTGATTTATGAAGTTCACTGTTTTATCCTCCTCCCTTAGTAACTCAAAAAAATAGATTCAATTCGATAAAGAACTGTTTCATTAATAAGTATAGTAATGTTGGAAATACTGTTGCTTAAAAGATTTGGCAGCCCATATTGCAACCAAATCTTTTAGGCATAGTATTTATTACTTTTTCCAATTATATACTTCAAAAAGTAAGCGGAATTTCTTTTGCTCCGCGAATAATAATCCCAGGTCGCCATTCAATTGTGTTTAAATCCTCTTTTAATTTTATTTGCGGTATTTTTTTCAGCAGTTTATTAATCGCAATTTCACCTTCCAGTCTTGCGAGTGGAGCTCCCAGACAGAAATGAACTCCTTTACCAAACGCGATATGGGTATTAGCTTCACGGGTTATATCAAATGAATCTGGTTCAATAAAGTGATTATCGTCACGGTTGGCAGCTGCTAATGCTATAAATACCATATCCCCCTTTTTAATATGCTTTCCTTCAATGATGACATCCACTGTTGCAAAACGGACATTGCTAACTTCGGCAGGACCGTTATATCTCAATATTTCTTCAATTGCACCATGAATAAGCTCAGGGTGAGATACTAATTTTTCTTTCTGTTCAGGATGTTCTAATAAGGCAAGAATACCATTCCCAATAAGATTAACAGTTGTTTCATGACCGGCAATGATTAAAACGAAAACAAGTGCATATAATTCATTTTCACTTAATACATCTCCTTCATCCTCCACACGCAGAAGATCACTAATTAAGTCATCTTGAAGATGCCTTCTTCTTTCGGCAATTAATTCCTCTAAATACTGGATAAAGGAAATCATCGCGTTTTCAGTCTTTTGAGAAAGCTCTGGATTACTAACTCCTTCCATGATCACATTCGACCATTCCCTGAATTTTTCCTGATCTTTTAAGGGAACACCCAACATTTCGCATATAACAATAATAGGAAGCGGAAAGGCATAGTCCTCTATCAAGTTGATTTCTTGTTTATGCTCAACTTGAAAAAGTAACTCTTCTGCAATTTCTTCTATTCTTCCTCTAAGATTCTCAACCATTTTTGGTGTGAAAGCCTTTTGGATTAAACGTCGTAATCGGCGATGATCTTTCGGGTCTACACTAAGTAAGTTTCTTGAAATTATTTCTTGGTGTGGAGGCAGATTTCCTTTAATAGAAGAGTGGACAGGATAATTTGTAACAAAACGAGAGTCAGCTAACAGTTTGGCGGCATCTTTATATCTTGATATAATCCAGGCAAATTGTCCATTTGGCAATAGAAATCGATGTACTGGATCATTTTTACGAATCTCAGCATAGGCTGGATATGGATTATCGATAAATTTTTTGTTTAGGAAATCAATTTTTGAATTATTGCCATTATGGTTCAGTATAGTCATTAAATGTTCCTCCTCATTTAATTAATCTTATAATTGATTTTAACTTTTTACCCCAATTAACAAAGAAAGAAAGAATGCTGCTCGGACGATAAAGCCCATCCCCTATTGTTTGTTCTGCAACGAAACTTAAACAGCATCATAATTCCCACAACTTTATTCGTCCAGGTTAATTTCATTTCATATGAGTTTTTATTGATGACTTCTAAATTAGTGTAAGTAAATATTACCTCTAAATTCAATTTTGTAATAATATCAGTATGTTTAATATTCCTCTATCACTCTATTTAAATCTCATTACCATTCTGCTAGAACAGGGCGATTCTTATACCACCATAATTCATTATCATCAATCGATCTGCTCAAAATAGTTGCCGTATCATTTGATACATTCCAATCACAAAAATTTAAGATAAAAAATACAAAATCGTTTTTTGTATCTTCATCGAGTTTTTGTAAAAATAAATTGGCTTTATATGCAATATCTTGCGGTTTTTGATCCAGTTCGCTGAGCGTGGAAATTAATCCCTTTTGACAAGGAAATAGTTTCTCATTGTAAGTTAGTAACATTCTTGAACCAAACAAAACAATGTCCGTGGCCGCTCTTGTTTTTAAATAGACATTATTTGTGATGATAGCCTGTTCCCAAAAATAAAAGTTATTTAGCATGAGAGCACTGTAAAATGATATTATTTTTTCTTCCTTTTCCCAGACTGGATAAATAGGGATTTTCTTAATTAGCTCAACTATTTCAGAATCATGGGTAAATATACATTGGGCTCCTACGAAGGCATTTCGAGTAGGTTCACTTCCAACTTTAGAAGCTTGGATGAGATAATCTTTTGTAAAGTATTTTATGTCAAAATAACCCTTCTCATAAGTGCAGTTATCCGTAATTACTTCTGAAAGCCTATTCTGTTTTGTAAGTTCCTCATACTTCTCATCACTAACAATTAACATGATATCTACATCAGAATCTATTCTTTCTTTACCTTTTGCAACCGATCCTCCTAAAATGGCAGCTATGATTTCTAAATTATCTTTATATATATTAATGAAATTGTTAATGGAATCTTGATGAAGTTTGTACATACAATTATCACTCCCTTTTTTATTTTTTACTAACTATATTCCATCAAAGTATATGTAGTTCTTGCTGTTTTAGAAATTCCAGGAAAAAACGCCCTTTCAGTAGAAGAAGATCTTATAACATTTAGCTTCATGTTATCCTGTCCTTTCTAATCTCAAATTAATTGATTGTATTGGTAAAAACACCAATAAGGAATTCGAAATATAATGTTAGCGCTTTCTTATATGTTATAACATTTTATTATTTTTCAATTAAAAAATATGGTGTTTTCATTTTATTTTTAGAACTTCTTTTTTATCATTTATATTATTATTGCAATTTTTATATAAGCTTTTATACGTGCTTAAACAATGCACATAATTTTTCTGGCGAAAATATGGACTAACTAGAGCTCTAGCGAAATGGACAAACGATTTTCAATTACTTTCTGAATTAGCTCCATTGCATTTAACACAACGCTATCTGATTGGATTCGATTTACTCCAATCGTGATTTTATGAGCTCATGACACATCGAATAAAAGAGAAGGCTTATACTTGCTTCCTACTTTTTCAACAAATGGCAGAAGTGAAACTCTCTGGATTTCCTGCATGTCATTTAAATACTTTGTATACACATCTGTACAAACCGAATCCTTAGAGCTTTCATTTTGGGATATCCAATTAAGCTTTTTTTCATTAATTAATCTCTTAGAATCTCAAGGAATTGCAAAAGATAGCAGCTATGTGATCGCAGAAAAGGTTGTTCAGTTTTTACGAGAAAATGATCATCTTCCTCTAACAAACGATACATTAACCGCTCATTTTAACATACATGAAAATACAATATCTAAATACATGAAACGATTTTATAAATTCACCGCATTAGAGTATTTAAATTCTTATCGGTTAGAGCAAGCAAGAATCTTACTATTAAAAACAGATAACACCATTCAAACAATTTCAGAAAAATGCGGCTTCACATACAGCCAATACTTCTCAAGCATCTTCAAGAAAAAATATTGCATTTCTTCTTTAAACTACCGAAAAAAACATTTAAAAAAAGAAGCAAAAAGACGGTTCTAATGAAGATATCCCTCACTAGAACCGTCTCTCTGCTGTTCTCATCTCACCAACTGCTTGGCCAATTTCCGTTCTTCTTTATCTTTTGTTGTGCTGATTATAGTTCTAAGGCTGTGTTGTATTTCTGGTAACTGCCTTATAGCTGGGGACCATTCTGCCAACACGCTTAATCCCTGCCAGCGTAAGCTCTCATTTTTAGTTTCCAGTGCTGCGCGGACTAATGGAGCCCCTACACCCTCAAATTCATGTAAATCTTGAATAATATACTCTAGACAATACTGTTCTTCCAGCGATAAACTGGATAAAGAAAAATGTGTTTCTGCGAAGGCACAAAGATCTTGAATAGACTGTAAATCCCTTGTTTCCATGATAGCACCATACAATATACTGTTTGTCGGCTCTTTCTTCAGCTTTTCAAATAATAGTGCCGTAATGTCTAATTGATAGAATCGAGCTATCTCCATTGCTCGGAAATCTACCTTCTCGCTCGATTGTAATACATCCAATGCCAGCTGTGACCATTTAGGGTTGTCTATGAACGGTTGAACAGCTTCTTGAATTGCCCTGCGTTCATGCGGCTTCCATTGTCCATTTAATCGCTCTTCCCAAATGTCATCTTCGGCATGAACAAATTCGCTTATTTTCATTATCGGATAAAAATCCTCCAAGCTTTCACAGTGGGTTGCGGCGTGGTGAAGGAAGCGAGTCATTACAGCACTGGCGTAAGGATATTGATCCATGCCGTCTTGATTTTCATCGTCTAATAAGCCTTCTATAATCATAGCCGCTCCCGTGTATAGCTCCTTGGAAATATTCACTTCGTAGAGCGCAACATCTAGCTCTCCCTTTACTGCACAACGATGCGCTAGGAAATCAGCAAATTTCCTATTTTCACATCCTTTTGTAAGCAGCCAATACTTCATTTCTGGCGTTTTCGCTTCCACTAGCTCAATCGCTGTCATTTTACCAATCCCTTGGACAGATTGAACTAGTTTCCATATTTGATCATTTACTCCCTTCCCTCCGCTTCTTATAGCGAATATAGCATATGGGGTAAACTCATCGTGCAAGCCGATTGTATATAAGAGCTCCTGATATTCCTCACAGTTCGTAAACCCGAGAACCAGAATAGCAAATTTAACAACATCTCTATGTGCAGCATGCTCTAATAGCCATAATGCCTCTTGCTGTGCCATGTGTTCATCCAATTCTGCTTGCCCTAACTGGTCAAGAAGCTCATCTCGATAGATGGCAATATGGTCAAAAATAATTTGATCATATGTCGCCTTTCTTGTTTTTATAGTGGGTTGTTCCAGCTGTTCTTTAAAAAGCTTCATCAGCTTACTCACAAAAAATGGCGTTTTCGGTTCATTCACGATTATATCAAATAACCCTGGCTCCAATGGTGGATTATCTTCTCCAAAAAAGTACGTATCATCTGGTAGAGTATTTTCTACTATTCTATTATTTTCTAGAACTTGTCGTTGAATAAACGGAACTATTTTCTCTTTATGGTCCCAGGGCAGAAATTCAAGTTTTTCGGATTCCTGCAGAACAGTCTCATTATCAATTTTGATGCTGCAGTTTAAACTTACGTAGCCACCAATTTTTACAGAGACTTTATGCTTTTTCCCATCTTCCAAAGTGAGGACTCCCGATAGCTTTGTATAAGGAATAATATGCGATAGTATTGATTTCCGTTTATTTTGGGCTACCGTTATCCCGTCAATGATAAGCAACTCTTCTTTCATTTGATTGATCACTTCTATCACATGTCCTTTATAATGAACGGTCCAACTCTTTTGAACCTCTTTCTCTATATCCTTTTTTAAGTTCCGCATTTCATGTTTTAATTCATCTTTAAAGCCCATGCCATTCCTCCTCTTTTTTGAACACAACAAAAATGGATAGTTTAGTATATTCACCCATATCTACCCATATTTCTATTAAATACTATCTTTCCCTTTTAGGAAAGACTTTCAGTAAAAAAAGACACAAAAGGACAGTTCCCCTCTCGTCCTATTATTTGGTATAGTAAATTTATATTTCCACTCCACATCCCTAGCATTTATCATGTTTAAACCAAAAAGGAGATAGAAAATGAGTCGAAAAATACTACTTGTTGAAGATGAAGAGGATCTGTCGAAATTATTAGAGCTATATTTAAGAAATGAGGGATACATCGTTACAACCGTTCATGATGGGCAGCTTGCCTTAGAGTATATTGAAAATACAGAGTACGATCTAGCCATATTAGATGTAATGGTACCTAATGTCGATGGGTTTGAATTATGCCAGAAAATTCGAGAAAAATACTATTATCCCATCATTATGTTAACAGCCAAAATAGAGGATTTCGATAAAATTACCGGTTTAACAATTGGTGCTGATGATTATATTACGAAACCTTTTAATCCTCTCGAGGTAATGGCTAGAGCGAAAACTGTTTTGCGTCGTTATACGAGCTACAACGAAAAAACAGGAAAACAGCAGGTCGAAGAGCATGATATTAGAGGACTAAAAATAAACAAAGCAACCCACATCTGCTCTTTATTTGGGGAGCCAATCGATTTAACTCCAATTGAGTTTTCCATCCTGTGGTATTTAGCCGAAAATCAGGGCAAAGTCATTCCCTCTGAAGAACTGTTTGAGAATGTTTGGGGAGAGAAGTTTTTAGAAAACAACAATACGGTTATGGCACATATTGCGAGACTGCGAGAAAAACTCAAGGAGCCTGTCAAAAAGCCGAAATTTATTAAAACCGTTTGGGGAGTGGGGTATAAAGTTGAATAAACAAGCAAAGCAAAAGCAAATTAGCCATTATTTAAGAATTCGTTTTTTTATACTTGCACTTTTCTGCTTTGCGGTTATATTCCTCCTCTCTTTTCTCATCCTAAAAGCAGATAGTGAGCAACTCTTTAATGGGATGTTAGGGACCGCGCTAAAATGGCTTAGTAACCGAATTTTAACCCTCGCTCCACTACTTTTTATCTTTTGTATTATTGCTATTATTTATTTTCAGCGAAGACAATTAATAGCTTATTTAGCTACCCTTTCAGCAAATTTTGAGACAATAAGCTTGGAAGAAGATCAAGAGAAAGACCGTTTCCCGCTACCAGGCATATTAAAAGATACGGAAGAGAGCATAGAAAGATTGCAATTAGCATTACGGGAAAAGGAGCAGGCCAGGAAAGAAATTGAGCAGCGAAAAAATGATTTAATTGTTTATTTAGCACATGACTTAAAAACACCTATTTCCTCCATTATCGGATATTTAACACTGTTGCGGGATGAGAGAAGCATTTCAGATGAGATGCATCAAAAGTTTATCCAAGTTACACTCCATAACGCAGAGCGGTTAGACGATTTAATCAATGAGTTTTTCGAAATTACCCGCTTTAACTTAGCTAATGTCTCGTTAAATTACAGCAAAGTGAATATTTCCTTTATGCTCGAGCAGTTACTATTTGAGCTGCAGCCAGCCTTAAAAAGGAAAAATGTAACGTATCAGTTGGACGGAAGCAAGGATGTAGAAATCATTTGTGACACAGAGAAGATTCAACGAGTATTTGATAACCTCCTTAGTAATGCTGTGCATTATAGCTTGGAAAATAGCAGCATCATTGTTTCCGTTACGCAGGATAACGGTAATGCTGTGATTCAATTTAGCAATCAAAGTTATCCAATCGAACAAGAAAAATTAGATCGGATTTTTGAACAATTCTTTCGTTTGGATACCTCTAGATCCTCTAGAAATGGCGGCACAGGATTAGGATTAGCAATCGCTAAGCAAATTATCGAACAACATCATGGTACCATTACGGCGAAAAGCGAAGACCAACATATTCTATTCAAAGTCATCATCCCTCTCACCGTATGAATTTCGTAAGAATTTTAGAAGAAAAAAAGAAGATAATTGTTAGATAGAGCAAATAAAAAGCAGCTTATTATTCCGTATGATTAAAGTACGAAATAATAAGCTGCTTTTTATTGTTGGAGGTATGATGATGGAAATTTTACAAGTGAAAAAGGTCAAAAAAGTTTATAAACCCCGGCTTGGCGCAAAGGTAGAGGCATTGGCAGATATAAGCTTCACTGTTCACAAAGGGGAGCATATTGCTATTATGGGGGAATCCGGTTCAGGGAAGTCAACATTACTCCATATATTAGCATCATTAGAGGATGTCACAGAAGGACATGTAATATTACACGGGACAGATTATAAACAAATCAAAAATGATGAAATGGCAGCATTCCGCAGAGAACATTTAGGATTTGTCTTTCAGGATTTTCAATTACTCGATCAATTTAGTCTAAAAGATAATATTTTTCTACCGCTTGTATTAGCCAATAAGTCTGTAGCAGAAATGAAAGAAAGACTTAAGCCGTTGGCGAAAACATTAGGAATCGACTCCATTTTAGAAAAGTACCCTTATGAAGTATCTGGGGGACAAAAACAAAGAGCTGCTGTCGCAAGGGCGCTTATCACATCGCCAAGCTTAATTTTAGCAGATGAACCAACCGGGGCATTAGATTCTCGCTCCGCAGATGAGCTATTGGATTTATTTCAGTTATTTCATGAAAAAGGTCAAACAATTATTATGGTCACACACAGCGTTCATGCAGCAAGTAAGGCAAGCCGTGTGTTATTTATCAAGGACGGAAAAATGGAACAAGAAATTCGCAAAACACATTCCGAGGAAGATATGATACAGAGAATCTTCGAAGTACAGGCAGCAAAAGCTGCTAGAGGTGACATTTATGGGTAAAAAAGTCTTTATCAAATTAGCTGTAACTAACATTACAACAAATCGGAAAATGTACCTTCCCTATCTACTAACCTGCACGGTTATCATCTCTTTGTACTATACCATCAATAGCTTAGTGACAGACGAAACATTAAAGTCTATTTCCGGAGGGAACTTCACCATAGACGTTATGAAATTTGGCAGTCTATTATTTACGGTTCTTTCTGTCTTTTTCTTACTGTACACAAATAGCTTTATTTTGAAATGGCGGAAGAAGGAATTTGGCCTCTATCATTTATTGGGACTTGAGAGAAAACATATCCAAAGACTATTGCTGCTAGAAAATAATATCATTGCAAGCTTAACAATTACGAGTGGTATATTAATAGGCCTTATTTTCAATAAATTGGCAGGATTAGCCATGTCGGCCATCATGGATGTTCCCCTGACTGTAAGCACTATATCATTAGGAGCATGTTTCAAAACAATCGCTACGTTTCTTGTTATCTTTTTTATCCTATACTTGTTTAATAAAAAACAACTCCTTTCCGTTCCTATAATCGATTTAATGAAGGGTGCCGAAGCTGGCGAAAAGGAGCCAAAAACAAGATTAATAGCTGCTATGCTTGGTGGAGTGCTTTTAATAGTTGGATATATTCTATCCTTTACCGTAAAAGACCCGAAAGATGACTTATATTCCATGCTGCTAGCTATCGGATTTGTAACGATAGCTACCTATTTGCTTTTTATAGCTGTTAGTATTGCCCTGCTAAAAGCCCTTCGCAGTAAGGAAAACCTTTATTATAGCAAAAATAATTTCACGTTAATTTCTACCATGCTTTATCGAATGAAACAAAATGCAGTTGGCCTCTCCAATATTACGATTTTAAGTACTGGAACATTGATGGTTATGACCATAACACTTTCTTTATATATGGGCATTAACACAATACTAACGAACAGTTTTCCGTATGATATAAAAATTAGCAGCAGTGGAGAATCCAATACGGAACAAACAAAGCTGAAAACCTTTATAGAAAAAAGTGCAAACACTTTTAAAGTCAAGATTACCTCTATTACTTCTTATCAAGGAGGAAAGTTTGCTGCTGATCTAACGGGTGATGGGAAGGACGACTTTGTGTTTATTTTACCCTTGAACGACTATAACAGGTTAACAAACCAACAGGTTTCCTTGGCTGATGATGAGGTACTGCTTTTAAGGAATGAGAAAACAGCTCCACTACAAAGTATTCACTTAGCTGATCACCAATTCAAAGTGAATAAACTCATCGAAGAGCTTCCAATAGACACCTCCTTATCTACTAACCCGGAGAATAAATGGATTTATGTTATTGCACCACTAAACAGCAGATTCACAAACCAAATTGGATTGCCCGATTCTGCGGAAAGCTTCCAAGACATCGCTTTACAAGGAGATCCAGATGCAGTGAATAAGCTTTCCCACGCAATCACTGACGAGGCAGAATCCATCGAAAATATCTATGTCGAAGCAAAATCCATTTATAAAGAATCTTTATTAGTACGATTTGGCGGCCTATTATTTCTCGGAATATTTATTAGTACTGTTTTATTCGCGGAAACAGCATTAATGATTTTTTATAAGCAGATTTCCGAAGGCTACGATGATCGTACGCGTTTTGTCATTATGAAAAGGGTCGGAATGAGCGATAGAGAAATGACGAAAACGATTCGGCAACAAACTTGGATTATGTTTTTTACCCCGTTAGCAGTCGCTCTCTTGCATCTTACAATGGCTTTGCCACTAGTAATGAAATTAATAGGAATCGCAGCCATGGATGACTGGCTTGTGGTGATAGGATGTGGTCTTTTTGCGGCCATTGTTTTTATAATTATTTATGAATTTCTCTTTATTTTGACAGAAAAAAGCTACAAAAAAATAATCAGGCAATAGGAGAATAGAAATGAAAAAGCTAAAACCTTTTTGGGTTATAATGACAGCACTCACCTTGTTAATTATAGGAATTATTTGGGATAACAATCGCGTGGTAGTAGATAAGGTAACGATTGTCAACCACCGTTTGCCAGCAGCATTTGATCATTTCAATATTTTACAGATTTCTGATTTGAAAGGAAAGGAATTCGGAAAAGATCAGCAGAAGCTGATTCATTTAATAAAAAAGCAACAATATGATTTAGTTGTTTTCACAGGGGATTATATTTCCGAAGAAGAAAATTTACAACCACTCGAACACCTATTACAAGGAATGCCACAAAAGAAAGAAATGTACTATATTTTAGGAGACAAAGATGCTGATAATAGTACAGCAGCACTGACAAAAAGCAACCCATTTTATAAATTATTTATGAAATATGGAGTGAAGCCATTATATCCTGGTCAGGAACTAAAAAAAGGTGATGAGTCTATTTGGTTAAAAACCAATCCATATGCTGGAATAAATGAAGTAGGGGCAGATAAAATCCCCTATCACTTAATAGAAGCAAGGAAAGAATTTGAGCTTCGTTACCTACAGCAGAACGAGCCTTTCACCATTGAAATCTCGCATCGCCCTACAGAAATTGATAAAGAAAGCACTACACTCCATGATTATCGGATAACCTCTTTAAAGGATACCGATAAAGAATGGAGACATTGGGATTTGAGCATTAATGGTCATACACATGGCGGCCAATTCAAACTACCAATTATCGGTCCTCTCTATGCACCGAATTATGGATTATTTCCAGGAAAGGTAAATGTAACAGGGGTTCATACTGTAAAAAATCATACACAATATGTAAATGGTGGGTTAGGGGTAACTGGTCCATGGTTTGCTTCATTTCGATTATTCAATACTCCGAGCATTGGACTAATCACTTTAAAAACGAAATAGCTTATTTTGCAAATATAGTAAAGCTCTCCCTTTCCCCAAAATGGTTAATTACTTATATATTCCCCCAGTCCTTTTCCTTTAGGGCTGGGGAACCTTTTTGCGTGGAAACCGCCACTCTGCATCCTATATCAGACCTTTCACTGTTTCTCCTTGGATGAGTTCTGGTTGATAATAGTTTTCGTTTTTCAAATCTTTTTTGCCTTGTAGTTTCTTAATGATCCATTCTGCTGCATCGTGTCCCATTTTTTCTTGCGGATGTGTTAAAGTAGTCAACTTGATATTAGCGTTTTTTGCCATATAGGAATTGTCCTGACCAATAATCGATAATTGGTCTGGAATGGCGATGTTCAGTTTTCTGCATACATGAACAACCTCTAACGCTACCTCATCGTTATAGCAGACAATCGCTGTCATTCCATCCATGTTTTCCTGTAGAAATTCCTTTAATTTTACATTTAAATCAGGCTTTGTTTCGGTTGTAAAAGAATAAACATGCTCTGCTTGAAAACGCAGCTTTGCTTCTCCTAATGCTTTTATGTATCCCTTCATACGAAACTTTCCTTGTAAGTCATCCATTTTTGCTATAAGGCCAATTTTTGTATGCCCTTTTGCGATTAATTCATTTGTTGCAAGATAGCTAGATTTCACATCATCAAGACAGAAGAATGGCACTTCTAGTTCTTCATAATAGGCATTGACCATAATGAATGGAACATCTTGCTCTTTAAAGGATAGATAGTAAGCAATATTTGGATTGTATAAATTACTTTTTGTCGGCTCAACAATTAAACCGTCTACTCCAAATGCCAGCATCATTTCTAATGCCTTCTTTTCTTGTTCCACATCATTGTTTGTGCTTGCTAATAATAAAGAATAATCTTCTGCATTTAACCGACTTTCAATTCCTCGAATAATGGAAGGGAAGATATAATCAGATATATAGGTAGTAATAACACCAATTGTTTTCCTTTTGGATTTTCCATTCCCTTTTAATTGATAGTAGTTACTTACATAGGTACCAGATCCTTTTTCACTTCGGAGAAATCCGTCATTAGACAATTCCAAGATTGCTTTTCGCACCGTATGACGGCTAACTTTATACATTTCCTGCAAGATTGATTCAGTAGGAATTTGTTCTCCAACCTGATAATCTCCAGAAAGAATTTTACTTTTTATATCATCAATGATGATCTGATACTTTAATTTCATTTAATGCACTTCCTTCAATGTAATGACGATCCGGTATTTGTATGGTCATATTTTAGCATAACTGCTACAGAAACAAAACAATGCATATTAGTGCATACAAATTAAACACAGCTAATGCCATTTTACTTTTCCGACAATTTTTTATACGAATATACATAAATTTATATTCAGGCTAGTATTAATAGTAATAAGGCTATTCATAATTCTTTTTATTTGTATGAACATCTATAAATATATTTGACAAAGGTACGTACACATTATAAAGTATAGGTATAAAAATGATATTAATAAAGACCATTATCTCCACTGATTACGAAACCGCTGTCAAGGAGGGAATATATGAAAAATAATCGAGCAAATACCAAACAAGATATTGTTGAGGGGGCAACCTCACTTGGAATTGAATTCGGTTCCACGCGAATCAAAGCTGTCTTAATTAACAACCGTTTTGAAACCATCGCAACTGGAAGTTATGAGTGGGAGAATCTTTTAGAAGATGATTTTTGGACGTACAATTTAGTAGACATTATTACTGGTTTACAAACAGCTTATAGTGAAATGAAACAAGAGGTTGAACGAAATTATGGGGTAACTATTCGCACAGTTGGTTCGATCGGGTTTTCTGCGATGATGCATGGCTATTTAGCCTTTGATCATACTGGTGAACTACTTGTTCCATTTCGAACTTGGCGCAATACTACCACAAGTACTGCTGCAAAAAAATTAACTGATGTATTCCAATTCAATATTCCAGAAAGATGGAGTATTGCACATCTTTACCAAGCTATCTGGAATAATGAACAGCATATCCCGCGTATCGACCATATTACTACTTTATCTGGATATATTCATTGGTTATTAACTGGTCAAAAGGTCATCGGCATTGGCGATGCTTCCGGTATGTTCCCAATTGATGAAACAACGCAAGATTATAATGAATCAATGATAGAACAATTCGATGCATTAATTGCTGCAAAAGAATACCCTTGGAAACTGAAGGATATCCTTCCAAAAGTCGCTATAGCCGGAGAACAAGCCGGAAAATTAACAGAAATCGGCGCAAAAATTCTGGATCGTTCACGGAATTTACAACCAGGTATTCCCCTATGTCCTCCAGAAGGAGATGCCGGTACAGGGATGGTTGCAACCAACAGCGTGAAGAAACGGACTGGAAACGTCTCCGTTGGAACTTCTGTTTTTGCCATGATTGTATTAGAAAAAGACCTTTCAGCCGTTCACCCAGAAATTGATATTGTCACAACTCCAGATGGATCTCCAGTTGCAATGGTCCATGCCAATAACTGTACGAGTGATTTAAATGCCTGGATGCGCCTATTCCGCGAATTTTCAGAAGCAATGGGACAAAAGGTAGAAATGGACAAATTGTTCCATGTTTTATTAAACACTTCTTTGAAAGCGGATGCAGATGGTGGCGGATTGCTAAGCTACGGCTATTTTTCAGGTGAAAATATCACTGGTTTAGAAAGTGGCCGTCCCTTATTCGTCCGCTCGCCAGAGAGCAATTTTAATTTAGCAAACTTTATGAGAACCCATCTCTTTACGGCCTTTGGAGCTTTAAAAATTGGAATGGATATTTTGACCAAACAAGAAAATGTTACCATAGACAGCATCTTAGGACATGGCGGTTTATTCAAAACGCCTGTCGTGGGACAAAAAATTGTGGCAGCTGCAATGAACACACCTGTCTCTGTCATGGATACTGCTGGAGATGGCGGCGCATGGGGAATCGCTATTCTCGCTTCTTATATGTTAAATAATAACGAGCATGATAGTTTAGAAGATTATCTCGACAAAAGAGTATTTAAAGAGATAGATAAGCAGACGATTTATCCAGACCGCTTTGACGTAGAAGGCTTTGAAGAATTTATCGAACTCTATAAAAAAGGGCTAGCAATCGAAAAAGCTGCAATCGAAAATTTGATTCTTTAAAGGATAATTGGAGGGATTTACATGTTAGAAAAGCTGAAAGAGGAAGTTTTTCTCGCAAATTTGGAATTACCTAAGCAGGGACTCGTGAAATACACATGGGGAAACGCCAGCGCCATTGATCGCGAAAGTGGTTTATTCGTGATTAAACCTAGCGGGGTTGATTATGAAACAATGCAGCCAAGCGATATGGTCGTAATAGATTTAGAGGGAAATGTTGTAGAAGGAACGTTGAATCCCTCCTCTGACACAGCTACTCACGCTGTTCTTTATAAACATTATCAAGAAATCGGCGGAATTGTCCATACTCATTCCACTTGGGCAACCATTTGGGCTCAGTCAGGACTTGATCTTCCCGCTCTGGGAACTACACACGCTGATACTTTTTATGGTGCTGTACCATGTGCTCGCTTTTTAACACAAGAAGAAATTGATCGTGGTTATGAAGCAGAGACTGGTAAAGTAATCATTGAAACTTTCGAAGAACGGGGATTAGACATCTTAGCAATCCCTGGCGTTTTGCTGCATGGTCATGGTCCCTTCACTTGGGGAAAAGATGCTAAATCAGCTGTTATGAACAGTGTCGTGTTGGATGAAGTGGCCAAGATGAATTTATTTACAAGAGAATTAAACCATTTTTCCAAAGAATTGCCGCAGCGTATTTTGGATAAACACTATTTACGAAAGCATGGAAAGAATGCTTATTATGGTCAAAAGTAATATTAAGCTACTAAACTATTATTAGAAAGAGGGAAATAGCATGTCAACTAATAAAGTATTTTGGTTTGTTGTAGGATCCCAGCATCTATACGGCGAAGAAGCGTTAAAGGAAGTCAAAGCCCATGCACAAACAATGACAGACACTTTAAATGAAAGTGGTCTGCTCCCTTATCCGCTTGTTTTGCAAGATTTAGCAGTGAGCGCAGATACCATTACAAAGATGATGAAAGAAGTTAACTACCGAGATGAAGTAGCTGGTGTTATCACCTGGATGCACACTTTCTCCCCTGCGAAAATGTGGATTCGCGGCACCAAGCTATTACAAAAGCCCTTGCTTCATTTAGCAACACAATACAATGAAAGCATTCCATGGGATACAATTGATATGGACTTTATGAATCTAAATCAAGCAGCTCATGGGGACCGAGAGTACGGTTTCATTAATGCACGTTTGAAAAAACAAAATAAAGTAGTGGTTGGCCACTGGCAGCGCGCAAAAGTACAGCAGCAAATTGCTGATTGGATGGACGTAGCTGTCGCTTATAACGAAAGCTTTCAAATTAAGGTTGCGCGATTTGGCGACAACATGCGTAATGTCGGGGTGACAGAAGGAGATAAAATCGAAGCACAAATACAATTTGGCTGGACCGTTGATTATTTTGGAATCGGCGACCTTGTTCAATATGTAAATGAAGTAAACGAAAATGAAATAAATGATTTATTTGCACAATATGAAGAACTATATGACTTTGACTACGGAAGCTATAATAAGGAAGATTGGGAAGCTAGCGTAAAAGTGCAGGCAAGCTATGAAATTGCCATTAAACGCTTCCTTGATGAAGGTGGATACAACGCTTTTACCACAAACTTTGAGGATTTATATGGCATGAAACAGCTCCCTGGTCTTGCTGTCCAGCGTTTAATGGCGCAAGGCTATGGATTCGCCGGCGAAGGCGATTGGAAAACCGCTGCACTTGATCGCCTTCTAAAAGTAATGAGCCATAACGAGTCAACAGGCTTTATGGAGGATTACACCTATGAATTAGCAGTTGGTCAAGAAGCCGCACTTCAATCACATATGCTCGAAGTCGATCCAACTTTAGCAAGCAATAAACCGAAAATTATTGTATCTCCATTAGGAATTGGCAATCGCGAGGATCCAGCTCGATTAGTATTTGATGGAAAAGCAGGAGATGGAGTTGTTGTTTCCATGGCTGACTTCGGTACTCATTACAAGCTTTTAATCAATGAAGTATCCGCATTCGAACCAACCGTTCCAGCCCCAAATCTTCCAGTAGCTCGGGTATTATGGAATATCAAACCAAATTTTCAAGACGGCGTAAAGGCATGGATCGAAAACGGTGGCGGCCACCATACAGTCGTTTCTCTAAACCTAACAACCGATCAAATTATCACCTATGCAAAACTAGTTAATTTAGAATATGTCGTGATTAAGTAATGACCTCGGAGGGACGGTTCTAGTACTCCCCGCCCTCCACTTCACAAAAAGGACGGTTCTTGTGATTATTATAAATTCTCACAAGAGCCGTCCTTTTGCTTCTTCTACTCTCATTTATTCAACTATTTCCTCCTGGACCACTACTTGAATTAACTCGATTATAATGGACTATTTCTCCTAATTTATCAGCTTGTTTATTTTCGTCAGGTGCAGTCATTCCAGATTTCTTTGCGAAAAATAGTACAAGTCCCACCACAATTACCACTGGGGCAAATAGCCATAAAAATATCATTTTTACACCTCCACATCTATTGTTTAACAATTGCTACTTAAGAATACGTTTTAAAGAGCTAATTAGTTTCATTTATTTGGAAAAATATTTTATAGTCGATTCTTGTATTTTTTCCACCTATGCCGTCGGTTAGACTTATATATTTTAACTCCCAAAAAAGCCACAACTCCATTTAGAATAGCTCTTTTTCTCCATTTCACTTTTCCTTTATTTTCTTACTTTACTTTTTCGATGCTTATTATTTCTGTTAAAGAAATCAATATGATTTGATGCTCTCCGTTGCTATAATAAACCAAAGCTCCCTCTTGTTCTCCCTTTTTCCAACCATATGATTGTATGGCTTTTGCATATCCAAAGGGAATACCATGTTCTTCTGATGCGCTTGACCATTTATAAGTTTTTGTCGTTTCATTTCCTCTAATTATTTCAGCATTTCTAGGAACGGGGAAGCCGAAAAAATCTTTGGAAGATTGATAAGGAAAATAGATAAATAAATAATAGCAGCCTCCTATTAACAGAATTACTAAAGCAAATATCAAAACTACTTTTTTCTTCAACATGCTTTCCCTTTCTAAAGCATTTATTTTAAAATCCTAATATTTATATTCATCATAATATTAACAAAAAAAACTTTACTTATTAAAAGTACTAAAAAAAATCAGATTAATCGATAGTTCTTCAACTACTGCTTAATATGTATGCATAGCACCATTCTATCAAGAAGAGCCCTTTTATTATTAGCGATCCCTCTTGCATACCGTAACGAATTTTTGACGAAAAAGAGTCACTTCCCCATTATTGATCAATCGGATTTTCTTCTATTGCGACTAATTCTCCATCTGCTCCTAAGCCTTTCAAATGGATCTTGCCACTTCTTCAGCCGTTTCTTTAATACCTCGATTAGCTACACTTGGCTGCTTACCAAAGTTAAGCAGCCATTTAAGATTTTATTTACCTTTCTCCAATAGTGGAGCGGTAACCTGTTCTAATCCAACTAAGCCGAGAATTGTTAATAATATTTTTTGTGCCCCAGTATAAGCGCCGGCAGGGTTATAATATTCCTGCAATGTATGGAATCCTCCACCTTCCCCACCGCCGCCGAGCGTTAAGGCTGGAATCCCTAAATGAATAGGAACGTTCGAATCAGTGCTACTCGCCTGATCTAGAATCGGTTCAAACCCTAGCGCTGCTGTCGCACATTGAGCAGCTTGCACAATGACACTATTTTTATCTTGTGATCCCGCTGGACGATCACCTACCTTTTCTATCTGAAGACTAACTTGTGCTTCCACATTCCAGCGAGCATTTTCTTCTTCTTTTGCTTGCTCCATCAAATGTAAAAATTTACTTTCGATTATTTCAAGTTCTTCTTGTGAATTCGAACGTAAATCAACTAGCATTTCCGATGTTTCCGCAATCGTATTAACAGATGTTCCTCCCTTTATCATGCCTACATTAAACGTCGTCTTTGGTTCAATAGGTGTCGCTAGGTCAGAAATTTTGGCAATTGCTCGCCCTAATGCATGAATGGGACTTGGAATACCGAAATTCCCAAAGCTATGCCCACCAGGTCCTTTAAATAAAACATTAAATCTTTTGCTTCCTGTGCCTAAATAAGTGATACGACTTGGATCCCCAGGCTCAATCGAGATAAAACCATCTATATCTTGACGACTTTCAAATAATGATTTCACCCCTCTTAAATCTCCCAGTCCTTCTTCCCCCACTGTGGCACCAATAATAAGATCCCCTTCTGTCTTTATCCCCGCCACAGCAAGCGCTCGAATAATGGTTAAAACAACAGCTAACCCTCTTCCATCATCACAAATCCCCGGAGCATAAATTAATCCGTTTTTGCGGACTGCCTTTACATTTGTCCCTCTTGGAAACACGGTATCTAAATGAGCACAAACAACTAAGGAAGGACCTTTCCCGCTTCCTGGCAGCACACCAAAAACATTTCCTACTTCATCTGTAGTTACTTCCCTAACACCTAACGCTTCTAATCTCTTTTTATACCATTCTCCTTTTTCCTTTTCTTCAAAAGTTGGTGCCTCTATTTCCGTCAGTTCAATTTGTTCCTCAGTTGTTGCTTCATTATCCTCTTCTAAAAACTCTAGTGCTTTTTGGACTTGCTCATTCTCAGCAAGTAGTTTATATACTTGCCCCACCTTCTTGGTAACCCCCTCTGTTTTCTGCTCAACATTTGTCATGAAATCTGCACTCCTCTCTCACTTTTTAATCAATCATATAAATGAAAAGCAACAACATGTTTATCGTTAATTTGTAATTTCCGAAGGCACTTCCTGCTTACATCGATCCATTCTAAATGGACATCTTATATTGAAATACACTCCTTATTAAGAACTTAAAAGCTTTTTCCTCTATTTTAAAAATATTCTGTCTTTTTAAATTGCGGTTGTATGCTCTTTTAAACGAATGATCCCTATATTTCCTTCTAGATTGATTTGCGTACCATATGGCTCAGAAAGTTTAGCAAGTCTTTGCAATATGTCCTGATTATCGGATAGAACCGGCCAGCCTCTTTCATATCTTTTCTTCCCATAGCCTAATTCCACTGGGTAGAGCTTTAGTTCTGATAATTCACCTTTTTCCATTGTCCAAACTGGAATAACCGATTCCCAAATTTTATGATTTGTCCCAAACCCAATTGTGTTATTTTTACTTCTTTTATCTAGTGCATCTGCGACATTATCCGTATGACTTAATTGATACTTTTCATAAAAGTCTGTTGGTAAATAAGGTACAGTGTCATTTTGAAAAATAAAATTACCTAAGCTGTAAAATATCGGACGATTTTTATAAATTTCTATTCCTCTTAATACATGCGGACCGTGACCAATGACAGCATGTGCTCCTTCATCAATGCATCTTCGAGCAAACTTCTCCAAAAACTGAGCAGGTAGTTCCTTATCTCCTTTTCTCATTTCGTGAGCATGAATACTTACAATAATATAGCGAGCTTGTCTTTTGGCCTGTTTAATACTTCTTATGATCCGTTCCATATCTCTTTCATCCGGTGTAGTCGTTTGTCCTTCTTCTTTGCTTTCTTCGAATAAGTAGTCTCCAAAAGAAAAAATCCCATCGGTTCTTCTTAAAAGAAAGCCTTCTTTAATGGATAATTCTTGAGCTGCATTTATATAAGTGGTTGAGGCTATTTGCTTTAAAGTATTCATATTTTCAGGTGTAATCTGGTGGGTGGTTTTATAACGTAGTGGATTAATGCCAGGTCTTCCTATCATATCTGGGCGTTGCTCTCCTGCTACCCATGACTCATGAAAGGTGGATGTGGCTGATATTAAGGCAACTCTGCCAGGATCTGTCTCTAGATATCTGGGTTCACTCGCATAGGCCAAATTCTGTCCAGCACCTGCATGTACAAAGCCTGACTTATTTAAATATTTTTCTGTCGCTTTCAATCCATCAATAGAATAATCCAAGGTATGATTATTCGCCCATGCAAGGGTATTAAATCCATAATTCTTTAAATCAGACAGAAGTTCTGGAGACCCCATCGCCCAAGTACCTCCACTTTCTGCTCCGGGAATACCTTCATTATGATGAAGTGTGACTTCTAAATTCGTAAATCGAAAATCAGCTTGATTAATAATTCCAGCAATTTCTTTATAGGATGCAGTTTTGACTGGAAGCTTACGTGTGATAAAGGAATCACCAGTCGCGGCAAATGTAATGATATCTTGCATTTTTCCTCCCCCTTTATTCTTTTGTTAAATTCGGAATATTTCCTTAATTAACCCTTAAATTAAAGTATAGAGAGACAAAATATCAAAGTCAATAACACATGTTAAAAACCCTGTAAGATTATCTGACATAATTTTTCTCTCCAATTATTACAGAATTATTACGGAAATTCAGTTTGCTCATTATTTATTTCCTATAGTATACTCGAGGAAAAAATAGTCGGAGGCAATGCAATCATGAAAGCAAAAGCTGGGCTGCTCGGCCCAAAAGACTCGGTCCAGAAAATAATGAATATCGCTAAAGAATTCCAGCCCACTCTAGAAGTTATTCCATGTATTTATAACGAACCAAGTGACTCGGTAGCAATTGTAGAACAAAAGCAGCAATTTGTTGATTTTTGGATATGTACAGGATATACCCCTTACCATTTGACGAAAAAATTTCACCAGCAGCAATTATTTTTTTATCCACGGTTTAATCAAGGCGCTATTGCCATCATCCTATTAAATATTCTTTATAAGGATGGAAAAAACATTGAAAAAATTAGTATCGATAGTTTTTTTAAACAGCAATTTATCGACCTTTATCAGGAAAACCATATTCCTTTAGACCAATTACATTTATTACATAATGTCGGACTCTCATCCAATGACATTGTTGAATATCATACTAATCTCTTTCGGAATAGGAAAGTAGATATTTGCATCACCTCCCTTCGCTCCGTTTATGACAAGCTTGTTTCGCTGAATATTCCTGTCTATCGAGTGACTGCCACAAAAGAGAATATTAAACAAACGATTAGCGAAGGGTTTGAAAAATGGGAAAAACTTCATTTCCGTAATTCCCAAATTGCAGTCATGATGATAAAAATTGGGGAAATGATGGATACAGCTGCAAAGGATTCGATTTCCTATGATTTACATCGATTAAATTTAAAAATCCAAAATTCCGTATTAGATTTTGCTGAATCTGTTTCAGGGTCTTTTATTACGACAGGTATCGGCAGCTTTATTATTTTCTCGACAAGGGGCTCGATTGAAAGAAACGGTCAACAAGGAATTTCCCTTCTTTCTCAGATAGAGCTGCTTACAGATTCTAAAGCAAATGTCGGAATTGGTTATGGGGACACCGCCATGATTGCGGAGAAAAACGCCATTCTAGCACTGGAACATGCAGAGGCATATGGAACCTATACCGGTTTTCTTGTCGATGATAAAGGAAATATTACTGGTCCACTTCAGCAAAATCAAACCATAGGATTTAATTACAGGGTGACAGATGAAGAGCTTAGCAATAAACTCAAAAAAGCAGGAGTGACTATTAGCACCTATAACAAATTGATCTCTATCCAAAAAAATACTGGAAAACATGCAATAACTGCATCAGACGTAGCTGAATGGCTCAAAATGACACCAAGAAATGCTAGAAGAATACTGACAAATTTAAAAGAACAAGGACTAGCCAAAATAATCGGCGAAGAAGTTCCTCTTACAAGAGGAAGACCAAGAAAGATATATCAGATTGGTACATAAAAGGACGGTTCTTATGAGTCGGATGATCTCACTAGAACCCTCCTTCTGCTTCCCTTAATTACTGATCACTTCTAAAAGTTTGTTAATATCTTCTGTAGAAGCCGCATAGAGATGGACATGATTATTCGATCTTACTGCGAAATAGACATTGTTCTTTTTACCTGAGTATCCGTATTTTAATAGATTTGAATATTGCTTGGAACTTAGCTGCACTTGCAGATGTATCCCATTTGAATAATCCCCTCCCGCTCCATAAAATTAGTATTCTGTACCTGATTTACATGAAGCTCATTTACAATTCCATCAACACCTGAAAACGCTTGATCATCAGAACACATTTCAATTCACTCCTCAAATTCTTTTTCTCCCCTTATTGTACTCCACATAGATTCGAAAAAACCTTATTTGTGTACTAATTCACATACATTTCATAAAGGGAAGCAAGAGAAGTTCTTCCGTTTCCCTTTTTAGCTAAAAAAGATTATTTTGAATTTTTCTCTTAACAGGTTTCTTGTTTTTATCCTTAGTTAAATGCCCACGCTAGAACTTATTCTCTGTTTCTCTTTCTAACCCTTTGACAACGAGCAGGCTTGTTCTTATAATAAATGAGGAATGTAATAATAAAACCTGGTGTAGGACGTGGATTTTTCTAGAGGAAACTCTATTTTCGCCACACGATTGTCTTTTGACAATTGTGTGGCTTTTTATGTTGAAAAGGAGGAAATTTATTTTGGCAAAATGGAATTATGCTTTAATCGTTTTTTTAGGTGGCTGCTGTTACGGAATTTTGTCTACATTTGTTAAACTTGCCTATGCTGCTGGATTTTCGGCAGCTGAAGTAACAGGTGCACAATATTTATTTGGTACAGCCATTACATGGATTCTTGTATTACTTACAAAGAAATATAAAGTAACGTTCATGCAAGCTATTAAACTCTTATTATCTGGTATTCCGTTTGGGATGACAGGAATTTTCTATTATCAATCCTTACAAACAATAAATGCTTCCCTTGCAATTATTTTACTGTTTCAATTTGTTTGGATTGGCACGCTTTTCGAAATGGTTATTTATAAGAAAAAGCCTACAAAGGAGAAGGTCATCTCGATTATTATTCTTCTATTCGGCTCTGTCCTCGCAGGAGGCATTTCTTTAGAAGGGGGCATGGATATTTCCTGGCAAGGTGCCGGTTGGGGATTACTTTCTGCCTTCACCTTTGCTACTTTTATTTTTCTTAGCGGATCTGTCGGAAAGAACACTGCTCCTCTCCTAAAGAGCGGCCTTCTTTCCGTAGGTGGCTTATTCGTTGTTTTTCTAGTATTTCCACCGGTTTATTTAATGGATTTCTCCACGTTAATAGGGGTAGCACCATATGGATTGCTGCTTGGAGTTTTCGGTGCAGTTCTTCCGCCTCTGCTCTATTCTATTGGAATGCCACAAATTGGACCGGGACTTGGCACTATCTTAACAGCTTCTGAGCTTCCTGTAGCTGTCTCGATGTCTGCACTCGTTTTAGGAGAACAGGTTGGCATGCTGCAATGGATCGGTGTTGCCTTAATATTAGGAGGAATCGCTTTTAGTAATGTTCGACTATCCAAAGCAAAAATAGCTTCCTATTAAGGGACATTCTACCGATTCCCTCTAAAAACCTATTAAAACGAATAAGAGGATATATCTTTATAAAAGTAATTAATGGGTATTAATTACTCCTATGAAATCGAGTGTCGGGAAAATAGCACAGAAGGAATCCCGCTAAAGAGAACTTACATCGATTAGATGGTTGCTATCTCTAGCACACTAAAAAAAGCAGCTGACAATTCAGCTGCTTTCTCTATTATTAGCTTACGTTGAAGATAGTAGATTTCTGTTTCTTAATTTCCTCTTTTTCTAATTCTAATTAAAACAGAAAAACCTATTAAGAGCACTCCTGCTAAAATGTAATTGAAGTAACTTGTTGCTGTATCAGGAAGCGTCTTTCCAGGGTTATTTTTCGAACCAGAAGAATCTTCCCCTTTAGTACCACTCTCATCGTCAGACTCTTTCGTTGGTTTCTGTTCTCCGGAAACGACCTTTTCGTTTGCTACTATAACAACAATTGGTTCTTGCTGCCCTTTGGTAATTTCAAACATGATTGGCTCTGATAATTTCTTATAGCCATTAGGTGCTTTCGTTTCAAATAAGAGATATTCACCAGGCAATAAATCTATTAATTCTAAACTGCCATCTCTTCCGCTAATTCCCTCTTCCATGATGATATTACCTTGTTTATCAGTTAACTTGAAATGTGCATTTTCTAATGGTTGATTTGTTTTCTCGTCCACCTTCTTCACTATTGCACTTCCCAATATTAACTTATTAGTGACCATAAGTTCTAATGTCTTCGCCTGTCCTTTTTCGATAGTGAAGTCAATCGGATCACTATTTAACTGATAGTAAGCTGGCGCTTTTGTTTCTACCATTTGATACTTCCCTGGTTTTAAGCCTTCGATAAGGATTTTTCCATCCTCATCAGTCTTTAAGCCTTCTTGGAGTACTTTTCCTTCTGTATCTTGAAGAACAAACTCCGCTCCTTCTAAGACAAGGTTTTTATCATCTGCATCGACTTTCGTTAATTCTACCGAACCTGGTATTAAGCTATTCTCGGCTACTACTTCCAATGCTTTTGCTTGCCCTTTTTCAATGGTAAAGGTAATCGGCTCACTGTTCAATTGATAGTAAGCTGGTGCTTTCGTTTCTACCAATTGATACTTCCCTGGTTTTAAACCTTCGATAAGGATTTTTCCATCCTCATCAGTCTTTAAGCTTTCTTGGAGTACTTTCCCTTCTGTATCTTGAAGTTCAAACTCCGCCCCTTCTAAGACAAGGTTTTTGTCATCTGCATCAACTTTTGTTAATTTCACTGCTCCTGCTGTTAATTCATTAGTTGCTGTGATTGGTACCATTTTTACATCAGCTAATGTTTTACTCTTGGAGATAGTAAAAGGGATTGGCTGCTTATTTAAATCATAGTTTTTCGGCGCTTTCACTTCCACAAACTGATAATCACCTGGTTTTAAATTTTCTACCAGAATTTTACCTGCTTTATTTGTCACTAAGCCTTCGATTAAAACATTCCCTTGGCTATCTTTCAGCACAAATTCCGCATTACTTAATGGTAAGTTTTGTTGATCGGCATCCACTTTTGTTAGTTCCACCGAACCAGGTATTAAGCTATTCTCGGCCTTCACTTCCAATGTCTTCCCTTGCCCTTTTTCAATCGTGAAGACAATCGGATCGCTGTTTAACTGATAGTAAGCTGGTGCTTTCGTTTCCACCAATTGATACTTCCCTGGCTTTAAGCCATCGATGTGGATTTTCCCATCCTTATCTGTTATTAACCCTTCTAGAAGGTTTTTCCCTTCCATATCTTGAAGCGCAAACTCTGCTCCTCCAATAACAAGATCGTTCTTATCTGCATCTACTTTTGTTAACTCTACTGCTCCTGGTGTTAATTCATTTGTTGCTATAACTGTCACTTTCTTTACTTCTGCTGCTGTACTGCTTTTTGAGATTGTAAAAGGAACAGGCTTTTTATTTAAATTATAATTTTTTGGTGCCTTTACTTCTACAAACTGATAATTTCCTGGTTTTAAATTTTCAACTAGGATTTTACCTGATTCATTTGTTACTAAATTCTCAAACAGGATATTGCCTTTATCATCTTGAAGGACAAACTCAGCCCCACTCAGATATTGCTCTTGTTGATCAGCATCTACCTTCGTTAATTCTACTGAACTAGTAATTAAACTGTTCTCGGCCGTTATTTCTAATTGTTTTTCTTGTCCTTTTTCAATTGTGAAGACAATCGGATCACTGTTTAACTGGTAGTATGCTGGTGCTTTCGTTTCTACCAATTGATACTTCCCTGGTTTTAAGCCTTCGATTCGGATTTTTCCATCCTTATCTGTCTTTAACCCTTCTTGCAGTACTTTCCCTTCTGTATCTTGAAGTGAAAATTCTGCCCCTTCTAGGACAAGATTCTTATTGTCCGCATCTACTTTTGTTAATTCTACTGAACCTGGTATTAAGCTATTCTCCGCTACTACTTCCAATGGCTTCGCTTGTCCTTTTTCAATCGTGAAGACAATCGGATTGCCGTTTAACTGATAGTCAGCAGGTGCTTTCGTTTCTACCAATTGATACTTCCCTGGTTTTAAGCCTTCGATTCGGATCTTTCCATCCTCATCTGTCTTTAACCCTTCTTGCAGTGTTTTTCCTTCTGTATCTTGAAGTTCAAACTCCGCTCCTTCTAAAACAAGGTTCTTATCGTCTGCATCTACTTTTGTTAATTCTACTGAACCAGTTATCAAGCTATTTTCAGCTTTTACTTCCAATAACTGTTCTTGCCCTTTTTCAATCGTAAAGACAATTGGGTTATTGTTTAGTTGATAATAAACTGGCGCTTTCGTCTCTACCAGCTGATACTTGCCTGGCTTTATCCCTTCAATTAGAAGTTTTCCATCTTTATTTGTTTTTAAGTTACCTAGTATCGTATTACCTTCGATATCCTGCAGCGAAAACTCAGCGTTTTCTAAACGAAGGTTCTTATCATCTGCATCTACTTTTGTTAACTCCACTGAACCAGTGATTAAACTATTTTCAGCTGTTATTTCCAATGCTTTCGTCTGTCCTCTTTCAATGGTGAAAACAATTGGTTTTTTACTTAATTGATAGTAAGTTGGTGCTTTCGTCTCTACTAGTTGATACTTCCCTGGTTTTAAGCCATCGATGTAGATTTTTCCATCTTTATCTGTTTTTAATCCTTCTTGCAGTGTTTTTTCTTCCGTATCTTGAAGTTCAAACTCCGCTCCTTCTAAAACAAGATTCCCATCGTCTGCATCTACTTTCGTCAGCTCAACTGAACCTGGTGTTAGTTCGTTAAATGCAGAAACGGTTACTACTTTTACATCTGCGGCTGTTTCGCTTTTAGAAATAGTGAAAGCTACGGGTTTCTTATTTAAAACATAATCTTTCGGCGCCTTCACTTCTACAAACTGGTAATTTCCTGGTTTTAAATTTTCTACTACAATTTTTCCTTCTTTATTTGTTACCAATTTTTCGAACAAGATATGACCGTTATCATCCTGAAGGACAAACTCGGCTTCACTTAAATATTGATCTTGTTGATCAGCATCTAATTTCGTTAATTCTACCGATCCAGTAATAAGGCTATTCTCGGCAGTCACTTCCAATGCTCTCTCTTGTCCTTTTTCGATTGTAAAAATTATTGGCTTTTCATTTAATTGATAGTAAACTGGCGCTTTCGTTTCAACCAATTGATAGCTGCCTGGTTTTAAGCCGTCAATGCGAATTTTCCCTTCTTCATTTGTCTTTAATCCCTCTTGCAGCGTTTTTCCTTCCTTATCTTGAAGTTCAAACTCCGCACCTTCTAAGACCAGATTGTGATTGTCCGCATCTATTTTTGTTAATTCGACTGAACCCAATGTTAGTTCATTCGTTACTACCTTCAATAGTGGTTTTTCTTGTCCTTTAACAATAACAAAACTAATTGGGCTTTCCACTTTTTTATAGCCAAATGGCGGTTTTGTTTCAACGAATTGATAGTTGCCTGGTTTTAAGCCATCAATGAATATTTTTCCTTCTTCATTGGTGATTAGTCCGCTTTTGATGCTATTACCTTCTTGATCTTGTAATTCAAATTCAGCGTCCTTTAATGGCATCATATCATTATCCGCATCTACTTTAAGAAGTTCAACCGCTCCAAGAATTAATTCATTTTCAACTTGAATGGATAGTACTTCCGTTTGCCCTCTTTCTATCTCGAAAATAACTGGTTCCTTCTCCAATACATAGCCAAAAGGAGCCTGTTTTTCGATGAATTGATAAGTGCCTGGTACCAGATTTTCTACTAAAATTTTTCCTTCTTCATCTGTTATAAGATCAGACTTGATTATATTTCCATCTTTGTCTTGTAGCTCAAATACAGCATCTGCTAAAACAATCGAATGATCATCCTTCTCTACTTTTGTCAGTTCAACAGAGCCTGGGATCAACGTATTTGCTGCTGTCACTTTTACTTGTTCTGCATCAGCTGCTGTCTTACTCTTGGAAATCGTAAAGCTGATTGGTTCACTATTTAATTGGAAATCAGCTGGTGCTTTTACCTCTATAAACTGATATTTTCCTGGTTTTAATTGATCAACCGTTATTTTACCAGATTTATCTGTTACTAGTTTTTCCGCAATTAGTTCCCCTGCTTCATTGCGGAGTTCAAACTCTGCTCCTGCTAATGCTTCCTTTGAATCAGCCTGATTCACTTTTGTTAATTCAACGGAACCCTCAACTAACTCATTATAGGCTGTTACCTTAACTGGATCTGTTTTACCATCTTCAATCGTAAAGTCAATGGGCTTAGAATCCAGCTTATAATAATCAGGTGCTGTAGTTTCTATAAACTGATAAGATCCAGGTTTAAGATTTTCTACAAAAAGGAGCCCTTTTTCATCTGTTGTAAGATTCGAGGTTAAAAGCTCCCCGTCTTTCCACAACTGGAATACAGCATTCGCTAACGGCGTTTGCTTGTCATCCATATCTAGTTTCGTTAACTCTACAGAACCGAGTTTTTTATTTTTTGCTACTAGTTCTATCGCCTTCGTTTGATCTTCCTTAATAGTAAAAGCTATCGGTTCCTCATTAAGCTCATATCCATTAGGTGCTTTCGTTTCTATAAACTGGTATTCTCCAGGCTCTAGGTTGTCTCTAAATAACTTGCCTTCCCCATCTGTTGTCAATGTTTCTAATTCAACAAACTTATCGTCAACCTTCTTCAACAACTTAAAAGTAGCTCCAGCCAATGTAGTATCTGTTGAGGCCATATCCACTTTCGTTAACTGTACGGCTTTGATTATTTTTTGGTTCTTTATCGTTATTTCGCTATTCTCTTTTTCAATTGTTATATTTTGTTCTCCATTAATGCCTGCTAAATATCCTTCTGGTGCTTTATCTTCTTTTAAGACATAATCACCAAAAAGCAGTTTGTCAAAAAGGATTTCTCCCTTGTCATCAGTGACCGCTGTTTTTAATGTAATGCCACTCTGCTTATCAACAAGTGAAAAAGCAGCTCCCTGTAATTTTTCCTGACTGCTTGCATCGATTTTAACAACTTTCAAGTTTGCAAGCACTCCAGTTCCATCTCCCATACCAGCTGTTCTTTTGACTATAACAACTTTCTCTGTGGACGAGATTTGCCCTGGTTCGATGTTTTCTCCTGTAATAGAAACATCATTACTAACTGCATCATTTACATTCGCCTGGATATATGACTGATACTCAAGTATATGAGGTTCATTTATTTCTTTCAGAAACACTAGTTTAAATGAACTTGGATCTTCCTCAAGCTGAAGAGAATAGTCCTTTCCTTGAACCAGCTCTTCCCCCTTTGTTACATTCCCTTTCGAATCTACATTAGTTGAATAAAGGTGAAAAGAGTCCTTTAATAACATTTGGTTTGGACTAGGAATATCCTCAATGCTCGCATTCATTATCTGAGATTGGGCAAAATTGATATTTACTTTCCAATCAATTAGTTTTCCGGATTGCGTTCCATCCTTCGTAATATAAGTACCACCATGCGGGATACTAACAGATGCAGATAATTCGGTTTCTTTTGTTTCTCCATCATATAAAACTGCTTTATTATCATATTTCGAACTTACTAACGCTAAATCCTTTAAACTAGTTTTATAGGTAATATAATAGGCGGATTGAATTTCCTCTTTAAATTCAATTCTAAATCCTTTATTACCATTCTCATCTTCCTTGTTGGATATAGAATAGTCTTCACTTGGAACTAGTTCCCCTTTCCCTATTCCATTGGAACCACCTGTTAAATTCATTTTAAAGACTTCAATGGAATTATCTACTAAGCGCTGGTTTCCTAAAATATAATCCTCTACTACCGCATTGCGCAGCAGCTTTTCATTATAATTAATTCCAACGTTCCACGTAATTTCTTTCGTAATTGCATCATAATTCCCATTTTTAAAGCCATTGGATTGAGTAAAACTGTCCGGAGTAAACCTAGATACTACTTCTTTTTCCGCTTCTTCACCATTTTCATCAATCCATGTCAATACACCCTTATTTTCAAGGTAATTATGCGTTTTGTCTTGTCGTTTTTCATAGTCGAAGAATGTCTTGTATTTTATAGTCGTCATGTGATCGATCTGATGCAAAAGCTTAATGGAAAATTTTGCATCACTTGTTTCAGCAAGCGTATAGTCTTTGCCTAATTCTAATGTGTTTTCTCCACTTTTTATAACTAGACTATCCTTGTCTAAAGTCAATCCTTCATTTACAAATATATCTACTAAATTAACATTGTTCATCTCATACTGATCGTGATTAAATGTTATGGTCCAGTCAATACTCTTATCTTTGTAATTAGGTGTTCCATGTGATTTAAATAAGATACGCTGCCCAATATTCCTTGAAGCCTCTTTTGTTTCATTGGGGGATATAACTGTATTTTTAATCGTTTCTCCCTCAAATACACGGTCAATCGCTTTAGTCTGATATACTATTTTGTAAGCTGTCTGGATATCGTTGTTAAAACTTAACTTGAACCCATTTTTATTATCTTCGTTTATTTCTTGTAGCGTGTATGATGATGCGGGAATTTCTTCTCCCACACTTTCTTTGCCGTCTTCATCTATTGTGACATTGTAAATCTTCAATGATTCCTTCATTAAGGATTGACTATTTGTAAATAGATCTTTTAAAATAGCTTGATCCTTCTTAATTGCTTTTTCGTTGTAATTATATTTGATTTCCCAACTAATGCTTTGCTTATCTGCATCATAGCCAGTCGAACTTTTCTCTAGATGACTTCCTCTATTTACACTTACAGATGCTGCTGCTTCACCCTTCGGATTATTATTTGAAAGAAGGATGGCTTTATTATCAAATTTCTTCTGATTTTCATCTGTAATAGTAGTTTCATAAACTAATCGATAAGCTGTTCCTATTGTATTTTTAAACTTAATAGTGAAATCTTTGTTATCCTCTGCTTTTCCTATTTCATATAAGGATGGATCTACTTCATCCCCTAACGTCATTTGACCATTCAATTTTGTATTAAAATGAAATAATTTTATAGAACCAGCTTTTAATTCTTGGCCTGTTTGAATGGGATCACTTAAAACAACATTCTCCAGATTTTCTAAAGATTTATTAAAATCAACCGTCCATGAAATGCTATTAGCATTATATGCTTTATTTGCGAGCCCGCTTTTTGTCACTGTTGGTCCATTCGGAGTGTATTCAATGGGAATCTTTATTGAGTTGCTGTCTTTAATAGGTGTAATAGTGACTGTTTTTTCTTCATTGACAACAAGCTCTTCACTTAACTTTGTCCATACTTTAAGCGTGCCTTCTATATTAGAATATTGTTCAATAAATTCATTAAATACAATAGTTGCTGTTCCATTTTCCGCTACCGAAAAATGACCAATAACTTGATTATTGAATCGTATTTCCTCTTTATCTACTATATTATAAACCTCTAGCTCCTCAGGTAATGTAAACGTGAAGGTAGCCCCATCCTTATAACCATGGCCATTTTGAAGTTTCCACGTATAATCAACACCAATGTAGGAGTTCTTATTAGGCCTTTCTAGATTGTTTCCATTCTCATCCTCGTAAGTAAGCTCTGCTTTTACAAGGATGTTCTCTTCTATATTTGAACTTTTAATTTCCCTTATATTTACTTCTTTTCTTTCATTTTCTAGTGGTAAATCAGTTATATCCTTTTCTTGTTGACCACTATCACTAGGTTGCTCTTCTTTTAACGCTTCTTCTGTTTCAGGAGCTTTCTCCTGACCTGAGCTATCCTTTTCTTCTTGGCTTTGGATAGATTCTAAACCAACCTCAATAACTTTACTTCCTTCCCTTAAAGTAAATGGAATAGAGAGAGACTTCTCGTCACCCTTTATCTTTTCTGCATTTAGCTTTACTGGTACAGAAAGCAATCCGTTATAAGCCTCTGTAGTTTCTTCCTCTGCGTTAATATGGAGAGTGACAATCCCTTGGGTGGTGATACTATATTCTCCAACTGATTGATTATCACTTGTTACTAAAGGTCCTTGCTTCTCTTCAGTCACTGTTAGCTCTGAAGGTATTTGAAATGATAATGCTTTACCCTCTGATACATCGATATCAGCAAGAGACCATTGATATTTCAAATCCAGTTTGGAGTCTAACGTAACTTTATTTGCTAGATTAACAGCATTCCCTTGCTCATCCAATAGATTCACATCTATTATCGGATTATCATCCAGTTCTATTGCTAATACTGATGAAGGTAAAAGAATGCTGCTCATTACTGTTTGCATAATAAAAACAAACAGTAGAAAACTAATACTTATCCTCTTCAACCTATTTTCTCCTTTCAATATATATTGCTAGATAAACAAATACTCAAGATTAGCTTTAATTCTTATCTATAGGAATAATAAACTCTCAAATGTATTAATTTTTATTTGTCTATCTAAAACCTTATATATATTATCAGGACCTTCTGAACAAATTCTGAACAATAAAAAGGATATCCCATCCATTCGGGACATCCTCTTTTTCTAAAGCTTCACTATATATTGCTGATACAAATCAAATAACTCCTTGGGTAAAGGCAAATCTAGATCACTCGACCACTTTTCTTGAAAATATTCAAAAAAGCGAATTAGCTCCTGCTTACTTTCTTGTTCCCCCAAATATCTAATAGCATATGCGAGATATTTTTCACTATATGGCTCCATCTCTACTAATTTTTCTAAAGATTTTATAATAATGCTGCTTGATTTTTCTACACGCTCAAGTTTTCCCTCAATATATTGTTCTAAAAAATTTACAAACTGGGATTTTATTTGCTTTTGTTTCCCGATGGCCCATTCGAAATCTTCTTCCTCCAAGTAATCACCTTTATAGAGAGAGAGAACTTCTTCTATCATTTCCTCTGATACCACTTTTTTAGCAAAAATCTCTAACAACCGATCTATATCACTTTTAATAATGCAATCAAATTTATAATGATCATTTAAAAAGACGATGGGATCTTCTAATCCTAATATTTTGAGTGTTTTCCTTAATTGATAGATAGAAGTGTGCAATAATGTTAAGGATTTATCTATTGGAATATCTGTCCATAAGTTGTCAATAATTTTTGTCTTATGCACTAATATCCCCTTGTGCTGCCAAAGATAAATAAACAGCTCCTTAACCTTTTTGGTCCGCCACTTCACAACACTTTCATCCTGATCAAGCAGTTGAAATCCTCCCATCACGTTTGCATATAGGGATCTCTGTTTCTTATCAGTTAAAACTTGTGAATCTGCTCGTCCATAAATACGCAGTTTATCAAAAGTTTTTTTCAATCTAGCAATAGTGACAGGTTTTATTAGATAATCTATTGCATTTACTTCAAATGCATCTAACGCATACTGATTATAGGCAGTAACGAAGATAATATCCATGTGTGTCGGCAAAGCGAGTAGCTTTGCTGCAAATTCTAGACCATCCACTTCTCCCATTTCAATATCAAGAAAAACTACATCCACATTTAATTTCGGTAGCTCCCGATAGGCTTCAAGCGGATTGGTAAATGTCTTCACAATATTTACATTCGTTAATCTATTAAGTTGGCGTACTAATACTTCGATCGCCCACTTTTCATCATCAATTATTATGACCCTCATTCCTTCTCACCTCTGGAAGTATGATGATTATTTTAGTACCCTGATGTTCTGTAGACTCGAGTAAGAGTTTTGAGTTTTTAAGCAGTTTTAGCTTCTTTAAAGCGTTGGAAAAGCCCATCCCATTACTCTTACCTTGAAGTAACCTATTCCTTGACTCTTCGTTCATTCCTTTTCCATTATCACTTATAATAATGTTAACTATTTTTGGTTCCACTCTTTTTATTATGATAGAAATCACACCTTTTTTCTTGTAAGAAAATCCGTGCTGAACTGCATTTTCGACAAGAGGCTGAATAGTTAAGGCCGGAATTTCCATCTGAATATCTTCTTCTATATCAAACTTCACCTGTAAGTCTTCGCCAAAGCGCAATTGTTCAATTGCTAGATATGCCTGAACCAATTCCATTTCTTCTTGTATAGAGATCAGGGTTGGTTTTCGATATAAATCAAGTTTTCCGCGGAAATAAGTGGATAAATGATATAACCCTTCTCTGGCTCTTTCCATGTCCCTATAACTTAAACCGATGATACTATTTAATGTGTTAAATAAAAAGTGTGGTTTTATTTGGGCATAAAAGTAATTAAGTTCATTGTTTACCGCCTGTTCTGCGGCATTTTTCATCGTTAAAAGCGATGTCACTCTTGCATTTAATTCTTCTGGCTCAATAGGTTTTCGCAAAAAATCATTGGCTCCTCTGATAAAGGACTTTGTTAAATCTGCTATTTGCCCTGAAGCCGTTAAAATTAAAATTGGTAATTCGACTAAATGATATTCTTCTCGAATGATGTTACAGAGGTCATAGCCATTTATTTCGGGCATCATTAAATCTGCCACCAATAAATCTATTTTTCTTTCTTTGATTATTTCCAATGCCATGTTTCCATTATCTACTGCAATTATACTATGGTTAAGCAGTTTTAACAGATTAACAACCACTTTTAAATTTGCATGTTCATCATCGACAACAAGTATGGTATAAGGACTTTTGCCATTTTCGATTAAAGGCAGCGGAAGTTGTAACTTTTCCTTGTTTTCTTGAGATTTAACGATAGACTCCTCTGGACGGACTAGTGTTTCAACTGGCAATTTCTCCCCTGTACTAGCTAAAGGAAGGGTAAAGGAAAATTGAGAGCCCTGTCCCACTTTTGATTTCACAAAAATTTCGCCACCGGATTTTAAGACCAGCTGCTTCGTAATAGCCAGCCCTAATCCCAGTCCATCTGTTCCTCGGTTGATTGTTCTTTCACTTTGGTAAAATGTCGTAAAAATTTGCTCTAGCTCTTCTTCTTTTATTCCCATTCCTGTATCCGTAACAGTGATTTCCATTTTATTATTAATGACATCTGCCGTGATAGTGATTTCACCATTGTCCGTGTACTTAATAGCATTCGAAATTAAGTTATAAAAAATTTGGATAAGCCTAGCCTCATCGACATACACATTGGGCAGATGGGCATTTATCTTGTTGGAAATCGTAATATTTTTATTTACAGGAACCAAAAGATACATCTCTTTTATGACTTCATCTATTATTTTTAAATTTAAACTTTTTGGGAATAATGCAATATTATTTGTTTTTATATCAGAAGCATTTAATAAATCTTCCACTAAATTTGCTAAACGCTTCCCAACATTATGGATCAGTGCTAGGCTCTCCTGATGCTTTATAGAAAGTGGTCCTTCCTTGCCCTCTAGCATCAGCCTAGATAAATTTAAAATTCCATTCAAAGGAGTTCTAAGTTCATGAGAAGTTTTTATTAGAAACTCATCCTTCAATTTATCCTGTACTTGCAGACTCTCTGATAGTTTTTCTATTTTAATAAAAGCCTGATAAAATCGTAGTCCCATATATAAAGCAAGGCCAATCGTCATAAATAAAAATAGAATAAGAGGGATTCTGCCTATTTCTGTAGCAAAGAGAAAATTAACCCCAAGCACAAGACCATAACTGATAAACGATGACACAATGATAATAAGATACTGGGAACCTTCTGATTTATTTACTAGAGCCTTTATCAAAACAAATCCTATATACACATAGGCTGGTGCTACTAATAGGACAATCATTATTTGTTTGGTGAAAATAGGAAGGAACCATAATAGATTTGCACTAACACCTGGAACGCCATATAATAATCCGTCTATCATAAGCAGAATGCTGATAACCTGAATCACCTTTTGACTAGTAAACTCCTTAAAACACCCATGGATAAACCATAAAAAGAAGAGCAAAGCACTATGAAATAATAACAGCTGTATATTGGATAACAAGTAAACACTTATGCTAGGAATAACTAGCTCGATTATCTTTTCATTGATAAAAGCTACATATACCCCTTGAAGAATACAAAAAAGACTAAAGTATAATTGATGGATATCCCTCATTCGATAAAAAAAGCTAAAAAGATAGAATACCCCTAAGACTAAATAACCGCCTAATAATAAAGTTTCAATTGTTCTATCACTTTCTCTGCTTGTTAATATTTGAGTTGCCGATCCAAATTCTATTGGTTGTATTACTCCGCCTCGCAGCGGTTGATTATGACTTGCTGCTTGAATAACAATTTCGATCTTATGATTTTCGCTTCTTCCTATACCGATATATTTTCGAATATATGGACGATAGTCTGATTTATCTTTCGATGGGTTGCCACTCTCTCCTGCTTCTATCCCATTGATAAATAACTTGCTGGCATGATTGACAGCATTTACTTTTATACCATAAAGACCATCTTTCGGAACTGTAATTGTAATTCGGTAAGTTCCCGCAATAAAAGGAGCCTTACTCTTATTATCACTCCATAATCCAGGGACGTATCTTAACTCCCTCTCATATGAATCAAATATATTCTTGTTTGGAATTGGAGTAATCAGTTGATTTTTATAAAATTCCCATTCCCCATTTAAGTGAATGATATCTTTATTATCAAACGATACAGATGTAAGATTTATTTGCCCATTAGAGATTTTTGCTTCTCTAGTATGATTCGACCAACTAGAATAGACAATGCTTATAATAGAAAGGATAAAGATACAACATGCTATAATAATTCCAATTGATTTTTTCATTTAGTCACCTCAAAATTCTAGTTCTATTATACCTTGTTATTCTTTCATGCAGCAGCCACCTGGACAAATTTCTAAAATAAAAAAGGTCCCTAAAACATTGGGACCCATTGCATGTTCAAAGAGGGAAAAGAATGAATTTTATCTCTTAAAGATATTCTCCTGCTCAAAAAGACAGTTCTTGATGGCCAAATGACCTCACAAGAACCGCCCCTCTGTTACCAGCCTTCTATTCCTGCAGCATAGTACTTATTTAAAGTATTGGCTTGTTCGCCTAATAATGTGTTTGCTTTATTGGCTAAATCCTTCATTTTAAGCGGCTTAGCTGGTGAGCCTGTTGGTGCATCTACTCTAGATACCAACTGTTGACCATCTTTTAACATTACTTTAGCTATACAATATCTTCCTTTTGGATAACTAATTTCTTTTACGGGAATTGCAGGATCATGCTTTCGATGAATTTTTTTTATTCCTTCTTGAATATCATCGGCAATTTGATTGACAGAAAAATTTTCAATAGATAATGCTTCACCCCGCAATAATAAAGCTGCACAGTATTCTACACTAAAACGCCCCTGTTCTCCATTCTTCGGGCGCGTGTAAACTAATGCAGCATCACCATTGGGAGGGAAATACAAATCAACAGAAGCAACCTCATCAATGGAAAAATTTCTTTGTGCCTTTATATTCTGAATGGCCTCAATGGCATGTGCATTTGCAGAACAACATGGATATAATTTGAACCATAATCCAGGTTTATCTATAGTCCAAGGTTCTCCCCATTTTTCAAAAACCTCGTATGGATTTCCTCTCTGCTCCACATACATAGAAAGTAAACCATTTTTTGCTTGAATGGTATTATTACTTCCGGCGATTCCCTTATCAACAAAATGAAGAATCTGCCAAGCACTTTGGGCAGTTAGACCAGCATGCAGCGGTTTCACCATTGTTCCAAATTGACTCCGAGAACCACTTAATTTGGATACGCATAAATTAATAGCTTGCGAAAATTTCTCTGTTTCGAAATGTAAATAATGGGCTCCAGCTGCAACTGCTCCGTAAATTCCCGCAGTCGCAGTTGTATGGAACCCTTTTTCATAATGCTGGGCACCTAATAGTTGAGCAAAACACTTCATCGTCTCTATTCCTATTAAATAGGCTTCATAGAAGCGGTCTCTATCACGCTTCTTTTCTATTAGGGCATGTAATAAGCTCAAAATAATCGCAGACGGATGTCCTCTAATCTCAGAATGAACATCATCTAAATCTAATGCATGTGCAGAATACCCATTAATTAAACAAGCATCAAAAGGGTGAACCTTTGAATCCGTGCCGATTATTGCTGCTCCCTCTCCAGCAGGATAAATAGCAGTACGTAAAACAGTGGAAAAGTTTATATCGAACCTCACACTGGCAAAACACGCCAGAAAATAATCGAATACTCCCTTTTCCAAATTCTTTTTTGTCTCATTAGTAAGCTCCTTGTAAGACGGGGAGGATTGAATCAAGTCAACTATCGCTTTTGTTAAATCAGTCATTTTTCAAAAGGTTCTCCGCTAGCTTAGCAAAAAATTCAGCAGCCACTTTAATGGCCTCTTCCTGTAAATCAAACTTAGGGTGATGCCATTCTTGGGGTCCATCCACTCCCATCCAAACGAAAAATCCCGGAATATAATTTTGATAAAACGCAAAGTCCTCTCCACCGGCACTTGGCACAGCATCGACGACATTATACCCTGCATCCAAAACTGTGGCTCGGACAATATCTTCATAATCTTGATGATTGTTTACCACGGGAAGATAATCATCCCAAACAAATTCAACCGAACCACCATTTCCCTCTGCAATAGACGCCGCTAGCTTTTTCATTATTGTCGGAACTGCCTCACGAGCTTTAGGCTGAAATGTTCGAACAGTACCTTCTAGTTTGACTTCATCTGGAATGACATTCCATGTATTTCCTCCATGGATGCTTGTGATACTGACTACTACATTATCAAACAAATCCATTCTTCTTGCGACAATTGACTGAACTGCTGTTACGTATTGACTAGCCATAACAATCGGATCAATAGCACGATGTGGTATACCAGCATGACCTCCGACACCGATAAACCTTAAACTAAATTTATCTACACTTGCCATAAGTCCACCTGATTTTACCCCTATCGTTCCTACTGGCAAATCAGGTTTGTTATGCATTCCAAAAATTGCTTCTACTCCTTCTATTGCTCCTTTTTCTACAAATTTCTTTGCACCTTGAGCAATTTCCTCGGCAGCCTGAAAAATAAATCTTACATTTCCATGTAATTTGTCCTTTTGACTATTGATTAGAATCGCTGCTCCTAAAATAGCAGTTGTATGGAAATCATGACCACAGGCATGCATTTTCCCTTCATTTTTTGATTTAAATGCAACATCTGTTTCTTCTATTATCGGCAAGGCATCAATATCTGCCCGAATAGCAATGGTTGGTCCCGCAAACGCTCCCTTTATTTCCGCAACAACTCCTGTTTCTAGACCAAGTTCAACAATGGCAATACCCTGTTCTGTTAACCATTTTTTGATTAATTCCGTTGTATGAAATTCTTCAAAAGCTAGCTCTGGATGCTCATGCAAATATCTTCGTTTGACAATTAAATCGTTTAATAGTTCAGGAGACATGTTCATGATTTATTATTCATCTCTTTCTAAAGTTTTTAAAAATTGTTTTGTTCTTATATTTTGTGGATGATGAAATAATTCTTTCGGCTCATTTTCTTCAATGATATTTCCATCTGCCATAAAAATCACTCTGTCAGCCACTTCTTCCGCAAATTTCATTTCATGGGTCACAATAATCATGGTTGTATTTTGTTGTGCAATATCTTTTATAACTTGCAGCACTTCTGAAACCCATTCTGGATCAAGTGCTGAGGTTGGTTCATCAAATAAAATGGCATGTGGCTTAACAGCGAGCGCTCTAGCAATGCCCACACGTTGTTGCTGTCCGCCTGATAATGTGGCAGGGTATTGGTGAAACTTATCCTCAAGCCCTACCTTCACTAAAAGTTCTTTCCCTAATTTCTCTGCATCTTGTTTATTCATTTTCTTAGCAACAATCAAGGATTCCGTAACGTTTTGCAAGGCAGTTTTATTTTTAAAAAGGTTATAGTTTTGAAACACCATCGCTGTTTCCTGGCGAAGCTGATGAATATCTTTCCGCCCCATTTTTTGTACATTTACATTTGTCTCGCCTATTTGAATAACCCCTTCATCAGGCAGCTCTAATAAATTCAAACACCGGAGCAATGTTGACTTTCCAGATCCAGACGGTCCGATAATAGCCAACACTTCTCCACGGTTAACTTTTAAATTAACACCATCTAATACTATATTCTCTCCAAACCTCTTTTTTAGATTTGTAACAGCTATCATCCTACTACTCCTTTATGATAAATACGGTTTTTCCATTCTTTTTTCAATAGCCCGCTGAACGAAAGTAACAAGAATAATTAACACCCAGTAAAGCAGCGCTAAAGCCAAATAGGTTTCAAAAAATTTAAGAGAACTAGCAGCAATTATTTTCCCTTGGGCGAAAAGCTCCACTACTCCTAAAGTAAACGCTAATGAGGTTTCTTTAATTAAACCAATAAAAATATTACTTGTTGCAGGAATAGCATTTCGCGTCGCCTGAGGTAGAACAATTCGACGAAAGGCTTGCACTTTTGTCATTCCAACTGATAAACATGCTTCCACCTGTCCTTTATCAACCGAATTCAGTGCAGCACGGAATATTTCTGCTAAAAATGCTGCTTGTTTTAAACTAAGCCCTAAGATCGCTGCTGTTATAGCCGTCATCGCACTTAGAGCTGGAAAGATTTGTGGCAGCCCATAATAAATTAAAAATAATTGAACCAGTGTTGGAATGGCACGAAAAAACGAAATATATACAGCGGCAAGCTGCTTTAATACTGGGATATTCGATCTGGATATCACAGCTAAAATCAATCCGCCAATGATGGCAAAAACCATGGATAGAACAGCAAGAAATAAAGTAAGCGGTATGAATTCCAACAGTTCTGGTAATATATCAACTAAATATGGAAAATCTAAATTAAGATTCATACTGGTCCTCCAAACTATTCCTTAACGGTGATATCCTCGTCTGCAAAATATTTCTTCGATATTTCTGTTAAGGTACCATCCTCACGTAATTTTTTTATTTCAGCATTAAATGCTTTTGCCAAAGCTTCTCCATCTTCATTTTTAAGGAACGGAAAAGCAACATCTTCATACACAAATGGCTCCCCTACAAACTTCAATGGCAAATTTCCTTTTTCAATTTCTGCGATCAAAGAAGATTTAGAGTTAACATAACCATCGACACGTTTATTAATCGCATCATTCATTGCACCATCACGGTTTTCATATGTTTTAGGGATGATGTCAGGATCGAAATTTTCTAAGTTCTTCACATTATTCGAACCTAATACTCCGGATACTGTTTTGCCCTTTAAATCATCTAAACTATCATATGCATTGTCTTTATTTGTAACAATGGTAGCACCTGCATAGGCATACGGCTCTGAAAACTGATACTTTTCTTTTCTTTCATCTGTAACAGCAACAAAGTTTGCCACTGTATCAATTTTTTTGGTTTCTAATTGCCCCATTAAACCTGCAAAGTCTGATCTAACCCACTCCACTTGATAGCCTAAATTTTTTGCGATTTTCTCTAATACTTCTATATCAAAACCTACTAATTTACCATTTTCCTCATATCCATTTGGATAACTTTGTGCGGTTGAACCTACACGGAGTGTTTTTTGCTCCTTTGAGGATCCCCCATTTTCTGTTTTATTATCGTTTCCGCTGCAAGCAGATAATAATAATAAAAATGCTATACTCATGATTACAGTCAGTTTCTTCCACATTATCAATTCCTACCTTTTCTTATATGATTTTGCTAAAAGTAATTTTTCTAAATAGATGGTAATATGACCTTTCCCTAAATCCGTTTCTCCAACCTTTTTGTATCCCCGTTTTTCATACATTTCTCTAAGCCAAGGATGCTCCTTCGCCGTGCCCAGCGATACAGATGGACAATGAAGTGTATCTCTTAAAAAACTTTCCTCCACATAATGAAGGATTTTGCTTGCGTATCCTTTTCTTTTTTCTTCTGGAGCAACAGCAACCCACCAAATATGGGGAATTTCAAATGGACCAGGATGACTGCTCCATGGCATGCGAACAGAAGCAGTTGCAACCATTTTGCCTTCATCTCGTAAATAGAAGCATATATTTTCCTTGATATTCTTTTCTACCAATTCTGCATCTGCTGTTGCAGCAGCAAAGTGAATTCCCAGCTCTCGAATAGAGGCATATCCTCTTAGAGATAGATCAAGTAATTCGGGAATATCTTTGGAAGTTGCTTGATGAAAAGATAAATTACTCACTTAAAAGTCCCCCATTTCTAATCGAAGCAATTACTTCATCTACCTTCTCACTAGCTAAGCCAATATATTGACTTGGATCTAATAACTGATTAATTTGTTCTTCTGTCAATACAGCAGCCACCTTTTCATTCTGACCAAGCAATCTTTTAAATGGAGTTTTTTGTTCAGCAGATTCCATTGCGATTTCATATATAAGATGATGGGCAGTTTGTTTACCTATTTTTTCTGATAAAGCAAACATGACACGTTCTGATAAAATCAGTCCACCTAATCGCTCCAAGTTTTTCAGCATGTTTTCAGGTTTCACTACAAGCCCTTCCAGAACGGTTAGCATACTTTTCAATTGAGAGGATAAATATAAACAAATTTCTGGTAAGGCTATCCATTCACTTCTCCAGCTCATCGCATCCCTTTCATGTTCCATCACTAATGATTCATGCAGCAAGGCAACACTATGTAAGACAGGTTTTGTCAGACTGGCAATTCCTTCAAAAATAGCTGGATTACGTTTATGCGGCATCGTAGTTGAGCCCACATTTCCTGCTGAAAACGGCTCTTCCACTTCGTCAATTTCTGTCCGCATTAAGTTATAGAATTCATTTCCTAGCTTTCCTAACGAACCACTTATTAGTCCTAGCACTGAACCATACTCCGAAATTCGGTCACGTGAGGAATGCCAGCAAATCGTTGGCGCATTAAGTTCTAAAATCTCCAATGCCCGTTCTTCAATTTTTGGTCCTATGCTTCCTAAAGCGGCATATGTACCAACACCACCAGCAAGAACACCTGTAAAAATCCGTGATTGGACGCTATTTAATCTATCTAGGTGACGTTCAAACTCACTTAAAACGACTGCGAGCTTAAAGCCAAATGTGGTTGGCAGTCCTTGCATTCCGTGTGTTCTTGCTGGCATCGGCGTTTTCTTATATTTGGATGCTAAACCAATCAGAAGCTCTGCTACTTTTTTTGTATCTCTTCTTATGATTTCATCTGCTTCCTTCAATTGAAGAATCATCGCTGTATCTGTTACATCCTGTGTTGTTACGCCATAATGAACATATTCTCCATAATCACCTGATAGTTTCTGCAAATGGTTAACTGTAGCCATTAAGGAATGTTTTAATTTAGCAGACTCTTTTGCAATTTCTTCAATATCAAAATTTTCTACTTTTGAAGCGTGCTTTATGGCTCTTCCGGCTTCCTTTGGAATGATCCCTAACTCACTTTCTGCTAATGCTAAAGCTGCTTCTACATCCAGAATCTTCTGTAATCTATTTTTATCATCCCACACAGAACGCATTTCTTCTGTACTAAAATTGTTCTGCAGCATTTTTAAAGCTACAACATGTGAACCCATTTCCTATCCTCTCCTAATACCAATATTAATACTATTAAATTATTAAATTATCAAAATATTAATTCCAACAAAACTAATCTGAATTATTGACTATTCTAACATATTCCAAGTGGTTAATCCCATACTTTTTTCTTTTTTTTATAATTTTCATTTGACAGCGTTTATTAAGTTATTATTTTTTAACGTTCCACACATTCATAATTGAGGAAAAACAGACGTTCTAAACTCGCAATTTAAAAGGACAAAATATAATTAGGCTTCTTCTACACGAAGAAGCCTATACACTATTTAATAGAAAACTTTTCTTCCACTACTTAATTAATCAAAAATTCAATAAATTTCTCGTTACTCCTCAGAAGTAATATCATCTCCATAATACTTTTCCGAGATTTCAGCTAGTGTTCCATCCGCTCTCAGCTTTTCTATTTCTGCATTAAACGCTTTTCTTAACGCATCCCCTTGTTCTGTTTTTGCAAACGGGAAACCAATTTCTGATTTCTTTAAGTCATCCTCTAATATTTTCAGAGGTAATTTCGATTTATTTATTGTTGCTTGCAAAATAGGTTTTCCTTGGACATAACCTGCTACGGCACCCTTAATTGTATCCGATTGTGGACCATCTCTTGTTTCATATTGTCTGACTTCAATATCTAATCCATTTTTCTTCACATAATCTTCCAATACATTAATTTTATTAGACCCTAATACTCCAGCAACTGTTTGTCCATTTAAATCCTTTACAGAATCATAAGGACTATCTTTAAGAACAGCAATCCCTGTACTTGTATAAGAATAAGTTGTCGAATAATTATATTGTTCTGCCCTTTCCTCTGTATATTCAAAGGCATTAGCAATCGTATCAAGTTTTCCGACCCCTAGCTGCCCTACTAACCCTTCAAAGCCTGCTAATGTCCATTGCACTTTATACCCTAAATTCTTTGCAATCGTTTCAAGTACTTCCACATCAAAACCGATTAATTCTCCATCCTCTTGATAAGAGTTTGGAAAACTTTGACCAGTTGCGCCAACGCGGATAACCTTTTTATCTGACGTTTCGCTTTTGCTAGCAGTTTTCGTCGATTCTTCTTGTGAATTAGCAGAATTACTACAAGCAGCTAATAGATTTATTGAAATAACAACAATAAGAAGTGCATTAAGCTTTAGAAAGGTTTTCATTTTCATTCCCCCGCTTCCTTAGTAAAAATCTCTTTATTCGCTCAAATGATTCTTTCAACTGTTCCAAAGAGGTCACCAAACTAATGCGAATCCATCCCTCTCCGTTTTTGCCGTATATACTGCCCGGAACCACTGCTACCAACGCTTCTTCTAGTAATTGTTCGGCAAATTCAACCGAATTCATTGGTAACGGAACCTTAGCCCAAAGGAAAAATGTTCCTTGTGGGGCAACATACTCCCAATCTAGCGTTTCTAAACATTTTTCAACTAACAATTGCCGCTCATGATATAACTCTCTTAAGGCATTACGTTCTGCCTGTTGATGTAATAGAGCAAACACAGATGCATCCTGTATTCCACCAAAAACACCGCCAACTGCATTTTGTAAATAGGCACTTAAATGTTTGATAAGCGATTCATTCCCTACTGTAAATCCACTCCTCCAACCAGCCATATTAAATGTTTTGGAGAAGGTATAAATTTCAACTCCTACTTCCGCTGCCCCGGAAATGGATAAAAAACTGATTGGCTTTTCCTCTGTATAGTAGATATCTGCATAAGCAAAATCATGAATGACAGCAATCCCATATTTATTGGCATATGTAATCGTTTCTTCGAAAAATTCCCTTGTGGCATTTGCACCTGTTGGATTGTTCGGATAATTTAAAAATAAAATCTTTGCTCTTTGACTGACCTCTTCTGGGATGCTTGAATAATCAACTAAAAAATGATTATTCTCGCTAATCGGAACAAAAAATGGTTCTCCACCTGCCAACTCAACAGCCGCTTGATATCCAAAGAAACCAGGATCAGGAACCAATGCAATATCCCCAGGATTTAAGAGGGCCTGTGCTAATCCAGATAAGGCTATTGTAGAACCATTCATGATCGCAACCTGATTAGACGAAATATTTGCTCCATACTCCTTTCGATAAAAATCCACAATAGCTTTTTTAAAATCTTGTTTTCCGCCATAAGGTGGATAACCATGGTTGTTCTTATCATATATGGCTTCTTGCAGGCACTCCACAATACGGGGAAAAGTTGGCTGATCTGGATTTCCTCTTCCGAGATTAATTACCTGCTTATCTGATTGCTGAAGTTCTTTTATCCGTTTATTTTGAACGACTAAATATTTCGGCTTTAATTTACCCAGACGTTCAGAGCAATCAAAATGCATTTAACCCCACCTCATTTTCTGTAATAAATGATTCTAATTTTTCCAGGCCATCTATTACCTTTTGCTTGGTTAGCTCCATTGGCAATGCATAAATTCTAGAGGATGGTCTTAATATTTGATCAGCCATGTTTTCAAGGTCACCTTTCTCAGGGGATAAATGTAAATCTCTCCAGCATATTGGCAACTTCAATTTTTTATATAAAGGAACTAATTGTTTTATTTCTTCATAATTTTCTTCCAAACTCAACTGAAATAATATTCCGTACGCAACAAGGCTGCCATGTAAATGTCTCTTTTTCCCCAAACTGACATATCCGTAATTAAAGGCATGTGCGCCAACGCTTTGCCCAAATTTCCCTCCCAATCCTCCAACAAGGCCGGCTACGGCATAAATCGTATCAATCATGCGAGAGAAGTCTGCATTGCTTTTTTTAGCTTCAGCAGCTATAACAGCAGCTTCACCCCATTTTAAAATATTATCTCGACATTGCTTAGCAGCAGTATGAGACAGTTCCAATGGAATGGATATTTCTTCACTTGTTAATTTCTTAAAACGAATTTTACTTTCATACCATTTAGCCAAGGTATCGCCAATTCCAGAAGTCAAATGCTCGATTGGTGCTTTAACTAATAATTCTGGTTCAACCATTACCATATAATTTGATTGACTATGTCGTATTGTACCAAGATGGTCTCCTTCAGCAGAATAAACAATACTGATGGGGGTAAAGCTAGCACAATTTGAAGGCAATGTAGGAATTAAGATACAAGGTATTTTTGCTTTACTTGCCACCGCTTTTACCGTATCTAAAACTTTCCCTCCACCAACTCCTATTATGGCATCATGCTGGTGGTGCAAGGCTTCGTTCCATATTCGGTCTATTTCTTCATAGCTGCATTCACCAGCAAACAAAATTTCTTTATAGGGATTCTGAAATTCAGTTTCGGGCCAATAAGGTTGAACAGCCTGCCATGACTTTTCCCCATGAATTATTAATGGAAATTGTATGTGGTTGTCTTCCAAAAACTTCGGTAGTGTATTAATTACTCCAGCATAATGATAATAATTTTGAGGGCCAAAACGATACACTAAATCGATCAATGATTAACCTCCTGAACCTTCCCTTTATCTTTGTAAAGAGTTTAATTTTCTATTATTCTAATACACTTACTCGGAATTAGCAACCACACTTTTCTGAATCTTCTAATCTATATAAATTTTAAAAATACAGGTACTATTGGCGACTAGCAGTTTTAAAAGAAAAGAGCTCCTACTCTTTCCTTCTTTTACAATAGCGTTGCGCAAAAGGAAGAAAAAAGAGGTGCTCTTTATAAAATAAATTGATTATTTTCTTAGAAAATGATGCCTAAACCCATTTTTGTCAAAAGCTAGCCAGCCTAAATTATTCCTTGTATCAATCAATGATCCACTTGCCAATACTTGATGGGCGATTATTTCTTTCCACAGAAAAGGAGCACCTGCTTCCTTTTCTTGAATTACATAATCATGTCCGCAATAGCGTGACATTTTCTTTTCCTTCGTACGACTTTGTCTAAGCATAAGAATGCTTTTTAAAGCAAAGCCTGATAATCCTTCAAAAGACTGATTTTTAATGGGGCTGCTTGTAAATTGATGTATAATTCGTTTTTGTTCTTGCTGGAAATAAACTTCTACTTCGATGGCAGAGGCCATATGAGCATCACCAGAAAGAATAAGGCATTCACTTGGGTTCCATTCTGCTATTTGTTGATGAAAAAAAGAGAATCCTCTGCCGTTAAATTTCCACCATTCTAAATCTAAGCTTTTTTGCAGAGAAGGAAGAACCGCTGTTAGGGGCATGACAACATTTTTTAAAAAGGATTCAATTAAATGAACCCCATATAAGGGGGTAGCAGAGATAATGACTAACGGTGTTTGCGGCTGCCATCCGCTTGAAAATAAAAGCTCCGATAAATAATCCCATTCTTTTTTGCGGATTAAATTCGGGCCATTTGTCCGCTGCTTCAACATACTACCCACAACATAGGTTCGTTCTTGTGGATAGGCACGTTTTGTCCGAGTGTCTAATACAAGGCTTCTTGGATTGGTTGGCGCAGCAAAGCTCCATGCACGAAAAGTTAACATCATATGCAGCCATTCTGTATGTGTCAGTGTATTTACCGTTAGTCTTTTGGTATACTTGCTGATTTTGCGAGAAAAAGAAGCTGGGAAAGCATCTGGATTATTCCCCCATCCTTGAAAAGCCCAGTAGGCTGTTAATGCATTAGCGATAACATGGTTTCCAAGCGGAGAACAAGCTACTTTTTCCCGCCATTCTTTCGTTATATTCCAATCATCTGTTACATCATGATCATCGAATATCATATAGGTGGGAATATTCGCCAACATGCGGCGTATCTTTGGCAGAGATTGTTGGAATGAGGTTATGTCTTTTTGCTGCTGACCGTATACTCTTTTTAAGCTGCTTACTTTTCTTTCATACTCTTTTGCCTGATCTGCCCCTGTCTCTATATGAATCTGGTTATCTTCTAAATAGTTATCGAAGTCTTTTAGATACCCTGCCTCTTTTGCTATCTCCCATATCTCCGTATTCCAGCTTAAGATATACATCGCTGCATACTCGCCCATGGACAGAAGGTGATTATCCGCTTTTCGCGAAGTAAATTGGCAGTATTCCTTTACCATTTCTCGTCTTCCATTTATCTGGCTGATGGTAATATCAAAAGCATTATTTTTATCATCCACTGCCTCGCACAATTCCTTTAATGGTTCTTCTTTTCCCATTAATAGCTTGCCTAATGCGAATAAAATGAGGGCAGCTGGCGCTGGAACATCATCGGCATAAATTTGATCCCCTGTCAAAAAGAGGGCACTCGGCCTTTTTTCTAACTGAAAGTATTCCTCCTGTAGTTTGGCATCTCCAAGGCTAAGAGCATCCTTGCCATTTCCGTGCAGTTTGCGGCAGGAACCATATAAGAAGTTTTTTTCAACTGTTGCTGGAATGAAGAAAGTGGGATATTGTAAGTTTCCATAACAAATAGAGACTGGACTATCAGATGATAATAATCCAAAATCACTTAAGTCATAGCTTGTTTTGTCTTTTTGAAACCCTAGATTGTATCCTAACAATGTTTGGGTGGGAAAGTTTTGGGAGATAGGCTGAAGTTTGATTAAATAAATATATAAGTTTTTTCCTAATCGGCATACTTGTATATCTGACTGAATGTCAAACGGCTGATATTCATGCTCTTTTGTCGTTTGATTGAAGTGAATCACATATAGATTGGCGTTCAATTGATATTCTCCACTTAAAGCTATCCAAAGATAAGCTGATGTTTTCTCCACTCTGCGCACCAATGGCCCAGCTAAAATAACCGGCAGATCCATCGTTACCACCATCCATTCCTGTTCTCCTACAGCCTATTCACAAAAAGAAGAGATTATGTTTGCAGAAAAACTGTCCTTCTGAGGTGAACACCCTTTGGCTTCTGTCTTTTTATGGTGCCTGACACCCAATTGATGTTATGATGAGGGAGTAACCTTATTTCGATAATAATGGAGGAAAAATCCGTGAACGATATGAACAACGATATGCAGACAAAGGAACAAGAAGGTAAAAAGAAAATTAGCTTACAAGAAGCCATGAAGCAGCAGCTGGCAAATAAAGCACAGCAAGGACAAGGCGGAAAAGCAAGTTTGAGCGGCAATCAAAAAATGCAAAAAATGAAAAGCCAGTTAACCAAAAAGCCAAATAACCAAAGAAAACGCATGGGTGTATAATGAACGGTCAGAATCGCAAAGACATAACACCAGGCACACCTGTTGAAATAGTACTAAAACAAGATCAAAGAACCGGGAAACGAACAGCAGGCATTGTAAAAGATATATTAACCAAGTCTTCCTTCCATCCCCATGGAATTAAGGTTCGCCTAGAAGATGGACAAGTAGGTCGTGTACAGTTAATTAAGGAAAAATAAAAAAGGGAAGGGGGTGTCCCATATGCTACAAATGAAAAAAAGGTACAAAAAACATCCCTGCACAAAATTTGCATGAAAAGTGTCGAATAAAAAATGACCGCCCTGACTGGTCATCATTTTGATACTTCTTTTGAATTTATAAAGGATGGGAGCTTCATCTAGGCTAAACCGTTACCGCAGGGTAACGGTTCCTTCCCAAAATAAAACAGCCGCTTTGAATACATAAGAACCTTCTATCCTAAAGCCGCAAGCATATATACAAAAAGAGGGTGCATTAATTACACCCTCATCATTTATTAAGTTATGGCGGCTTTGATTTAGCTCAAAAATGCCATTTGCTTTTAACACGCAGTGATCCGACTTCCCAATGCGGAATCCAAGCGTGTATTAAATGTATTAAAGACAATAGATATTGAGGACTTCTCATAAGTTCTTAGTGCCATATCTTTTTAAGCCACAGATTATAGTTCGGCAAAATATTTAATAGTTCTAACCATTTGGTTTGTATACGAATTCTCATTATCATACCATGCCACAACTTTCACTAAAGACTTCCCATCAGGAAGTGAGGTAACCTTTGTTTGTGTAGCATCAAATAATGAACCATATGTTATACCAATTATATCTGAGGATACCAACTGTTCTTCTGTATATCCAAATGAATCGGAAGATGCCGCTTTCATAGCAGTATTTATATCATCTTTCTTTACCGTCTTATTGACGACAGCGACTAACTCTGTCACCGAGCCAGCCGGTACTGGCACGCGCTGAGATACACCGTCTAAATTGCCCTCTAATTTTGGAATGACCAGTCCTATTGCTGTAGCTGCACCAGTAGAAGTTGGTACAATATTTAAAGCCGCTGCACGTGCTCTTCGCAAGTCACCCTTTGCATGTGGGCCGTCAAGGGTCATATGGTCACCTGTATAAGCATGAATCCATGCTCTCCATTTTTTTCTTTATAAGTGGAATTTCAATACATATTTCCACCAGCTACTTTCGGATAGAATCAACAGAATAGAAAAGCAAGAGGAGAAAAACGAGCCTTTTTCTCCTCTTGCTTTATATTAGAGACTTTTCGGACAGCCTCTTCTATTTATTATTATTTATATAATAATACTTTTCCTACTGTACCGTCTTTGCTCTCACCAACTATACGAATTTTCAAGCCGGTGGATGGAATATTGCGTCCTGCTTCTAGATTTCCTTGGTTGCTGTAGTCAGCACTATCATCAAATAGTGGAGTTCGTTTTGTAAAATTATCTTTTAATGTAGTTCCGTTAATAGCAGCATAATCTAAAAACATTTTATTAGATTTAGCTAAACTAAAGGCAGCATCATTTAATTGATATCGGGTAGCTCCTACAGTTCCATCACTCCAGTAGTTTGTATGCTGGTCTGCATCGACTACTCCTAAATATCCGTCTCCAGGATGCGCCCCCGTCCAGTTATCACTATATGATTCATCCACATACCAAACGACAAGACCTGGATCATAACTCATGAGACTAGCACCACGGCGAATATGCGCAAGACCCTCATCTACTCCATTTTGTGATCTCCATTCTAATAAATAATAATGTTTTGAATAAAATTTTCCTTCATCTTTCTGAAAGCCTTCTAATGCAAAGGAAGAATCCCCTTCTGCATTATCTGTTAATATTTCCGCTCCATTAGCTGTCACTTTAATATCATCCACATAGAAACCAGGATTAGCAACTGCCACGTCGGTCCAATAATTAAATTCAATTTCGACCTTTTGTCCCGCATATGCACTTAAATCAAAGACTCCATCCACCCATTCACCATTGGTACTGCCTGTAATCCCATTTCCTGGATTTTGGTCGTTGGGATTTTCGCTTGTGGTAATATTTCCTTTAATCGTCTCGCCATTTACCTTAATAGATGCATAATCCCATTCAGCCTCGATGTCGTACCATGTTTTAAAGGTCAACTCGGCACTTGTGGCATTAGTCAAATCTACTGCTGTCTTCATAGAATGATCGATATTATTTCCACTACCACTAAAGTATTCATATTTCCCGCTTGCCGGTGTGTTTACATCTGTTGTTTTATCTGGAAGATTAATACGCACTGCGTCATTATTTATTCCTTTTGTTACCGCTTCGTCCAGCAGTAGTTCTGTTCCTTTACTTGTAATTTCATCCGCATTTAACGTAGTGCCGCTTAACCAATTTCCCCCATGGGCACCTTGCAAATATTCCTTAGCATATGCACTAAATCCACTCGGCTCCGTACCTGGAATATCTCCGGCCCAGCTGCCACTAGCCATGATAGACCAGTAAGCCACAGCCTCACCGCCGCCAGTATATTGCGTATCATATTCATCTGGTAATCCTAAATCATGTCCGAATTCATGCGCAAAAACACCTGCCGCACCATCTTCTGGTTCAATGGTATAATCATATGCACCAAGCAAGCCACCGAAACGATCGCTATTAGATGTAGCTCCTGGCACTGCAACTAGGTTTCCTAAGTTCCAACGATGAGACCAAATAGCATCTCCCCCTAAGGCTCCTCCACCAGCTTCTTCACCAACTCCTGCATGGATAACCATTAAATGATCGATAATTCCATCTGGTTCGTTATATACACCATCGCCATCATAATCATCACGATCCCATACATCGTACTCACTTAAGTCTACATTTGGATCTTGTGCAGCTTTTGATAATGCTTCATAGACTAATTCACGAGGACGTGCATCACTATCATCTGGCCCAGGATAATTTCCTCCATAATAAGCGGCCTCATGATCTGCTGTGTACCAGCCAGCAACTTCCCCTTCTACCGAATAACTGCCACCAGATTGCTCTTCATAAAATTGTTTCATGGAGACAAGATTTTCGCCGTTCGGACCTTCATAACCATCTTCGCCAAAAATCATATTTTGAAAGTGCTCATGTGTGTAATCTTCATAGAACATATCTGTCTCATCTTTTGTAATCGAGCTTTTTTTATAATCTGGAAAATCTATCGCTAAAACGAGAACCTTATCTTCACGAACTTCCCCTTCATACGCTTCCTCTTTGACAGAATCAACTGTATTTTTCTTTGCCTGTCCTAATTTATTTCCTTTTCCCTTTTGGAGACTATGATTAGATGTTTCATTTTCTCCCTTTGTTTCTAATTTTGATAAGGCTTTCGGCAGTTTATCCTTTGTTTCTTTTTTAGCTCCTTCTGCTTTGCCTTGTAAATACTTTTGTAAGGCTTTTTCCGTTTCACCGGTACTTGCATTCTTTGCTAACTTTCCCTCTTTTTTCAGCATTTCAATAATCCGCTCATCATTGGCAATGCCTAAATCAATAGGAGCTCCACCGTAACTGGAGACAACTTCTTTATATGCTGCTTCTGCAGCGGCTTTCTCAGGAGGACCATATAACCCTAGTGAGAGAGTACTAATTCCAAGTACTGCTGCTAGTGCTGTTTTTTTAAGTTTCTTCTTTACCACCAAAAAATCCCCCTCTGATCACAATATGTAATATTACGAGACTTAATATTCTAAATTGATAGTCAATTCCCCTTTTTATTTTCTCAAAATAGTACTTTTATATCAGAAAATTAATTATTTTCAAACTTCAAATCCCGCACTAATCCCCAATGGTGCTTCCCCTATATATCAGAGCACTTCCATAACTAAGGAATATCAACATTAAATCTCCAGCAAATAATCTTCTTTTGCTTTTCAAACTATATAAAAATATTAATAAAATAGACATAAAGGAACCTCTCTCTAACGGCCCTATAAAAATCATACAAAAAACGCAAATAGCCTCCAATTACACTTGTCTCCCAATAGAAAAGGGGAAGGTGAAAATACCTTCCCTCTTAAGCAAGCACTTCTTTTTCCAAATGCCTATTCTCTTATTAAATCAGTCATATATGAACATTCATCGCAGACTGATTATATTTTTTTAATAACTTGGCAAAAGTCTCACGGTCTTCTTCTGTCCAACATTTAGTAACTTCTTCCACTCTGCTTTTTCTAAACTTTTTTTCCTTTTGAAATTCTTCTAATCCTGTTTCGGTTATCTGGAGCGTATAAGCCCTTCCATCTGTTTCATCAGGAATTCTCAGCAAAAAGCCCTTTTGCTCCAACGCAGCCGCCTGTCGACTTACAGTAGAAACATCTAATTGAAATTCAGTTGCTAACGCTTTAACACCGGCAGGTCCTGATGTCACTATTTCATGCAATAACAGGTATGCTGACCGATCCAGACTGCCAGTTTTTTTATGAGAAGAGGTATGGGTAACCCTTCTTATCAGTATAGATAATTCCACTTCAAGTTCTTCCAGCGATTGTTCATCCATTGATTAACTACCTCACCGTTTCCAATATTTCTATAAGATATGATAGCATACTTGATTAAAGATTTGTAAGGAGGAAGGAATCCATCTGACTATAAAAACATTTGACGTTTCATCATATAGTTGTATAATACAATTATATAGTTTCCTTATACAACTACTTGTCCAAAAAAGGGGGAAAGATAAATGTTAGCCCATGATATTATGGTAAGCCAAGTATATAAAGTGAAGGAAAACGACACCGTCCGTTCTGTCATCGAAAAATTCATTCAATATAAAATTAGCGGTCTTCCTATCGTTAATGACCGCAATGAGATTGTCGGTTTCATCAGTGATGGAGATGTACTGCGATACATTGGTAAACATGATGATCATATTATCGACAGTATTTATTATACGGTTGTCATTAAAGGGGATGATGAAGACTTTGAACATAGATTGCAAAGTCTCTTACATTTGAATGTAATGAAAATTGCGAAAAAAAGGGTTATTAAAGTGGCTTGGGATGAAAATTTAGAAAAGATTGCTGCTCTGTTAGGTAAAAAGCAAATAAAAAAAGTCCCCGTTGAAAAAAATGGAGTTTTAGTAGGCATTATTAGTCGCGGTGATGTTATAAGGAATTCTTTTAAAGAATTAATCTAGTCTATAAAAACAAAGGGAATAAAAAAATAAAGGGGAGAATGAAATGTCATCTTCACAATCTGTATCAGCAGATTCAACCAAAAACAATTTAAATACGAAAACAGAAGCTAGTTTATTAAAACAGCCTAAAGCAGTATGGGCTGTATTTTTTGCGGGGATTATTGCCTTTATGGGGCTTGGTCTCGTAGATCCGATCCTTCCTGCTATTGCCGAGAAACTTCATGCCTCCCAAAGCCAGGTAACGCTGCTTTTCACTAGCTATAATGCCGTGATGGCTGTAGCAATGCTAGTGACTGGGATGATCTCCTCCAGACTTGGAATTAAGTGGACACTTATCTTGGGGATTGTTATCATTGCTATTTTCTCCTGCCTAGGCGGACTATCAAATGGGATTTGGTCGCTTGTTGGTCTTCGCGGAGGTTGGGGACTTGGTAATGCCCTGTTTGTAGCAACTGCTTTAGCGGCAATTGTGTCCCTATCAAACAGTGGTACTGCTAAAGCAATTATTCTTTATGAAGCAGCGATTGGACTTGGTATCTCTGTCGGTCCACTACTAGGCGGATGGTTAGGAGCCATGAGCTGGAGAGGTCCTTTCCTAGGGGTAGCTGTTTTAATGATCATTGCCTTTTTCGGTATTTTCATTTTAATGCCAAAAAATACTTCCATGAATACAACGAATACAGTTAAACCTAAAACTTCCCTGGCAGATCCGTTTAGAGCATTAAAACACCGCTCCTTACTAGTTTTAGGGATTGCCGCAGCATTATATAATTTTGGATTTTTCACGTTGTTAGCCTATGCACCGTTTGTAATGGGCTTAGACGAACATGGACTTGGCTTTGTATTCTTGGGCTGGGGTATTTTATTAGCTGTCACTTCTGTTTTTATGGCACCAAGATTGCAGGAACGTTTTGGAACCGTAAAATCAATGTGTGCAATGTTAACCTTGTTTGCAGTTGTATTAGTTGCTATGGGAATTTGGACAACAACCCAATGGGTTATCATCGCAGCAGTTATTTTCGCTGGTGCCTTATTAGGAAATAACAATACGCTTATTACAACTGCCGTAATGAATGCTGCTCCTGTAGAACGATCTACCGCTTCAGCAGCATACAGCTTCTTGCGCTTTATAGGTGGAGCCATTGCACCTTTCACAGCAGGAAAGTTAGCAGAAATATTTAATCCATCTGTCCCATTCCTTGTTGGAGCTGGATTTGTATTAGTTTCCGTATTATTTATCTGGTTTAATAGCAAACATGTCCATCATGTGGATGCAATGGGTTCTGGTCATTAATCAACATCTACCAATAATCATAAATAATTCCCATCTGTCTAAGTATAGATGGGAATGGCAGCAGAGGGACAGTTGTACTACTTCCCTCTGCTGCTTGTGATCAGCCTTTAATCAAGTTTGTCTAACTGGAAAAACTTCTTTTCCACTTCCCCTTACTTCAACCCCGTCAACGTTATCCCCTTAATAATATGGCGTTGGAAGATTAAGAAGACGATGATTAGTGGTACAACAGCGATGGTAGCTCCTGCCATGACGATTTCCCAGTAAGTTTGGTTTTCACCGGAGAAAAAGGCAAGGCCGACTGGCAGTGTTCGCATTTCTTCTGTCTCGATAACGATTAACGGCCACAAATAGGCATTCCAGTTTCCTAAAAATGTGAAAATACATAGCGCTGCTAATGCTGGATATACTTGTGGAATGGCGATTTTAAAGAAAATTTTAAACTCATTTAAGCCATCAATTCTTGCAGCATCGAGTAAGTCATCTGGAATAGACTCCATAAACTGTTTCATAAGAAAAATACCAAAGGCAGAAATTACGCCTGGAAACATAATCCCCCAATACGTATCAACCCAGCCTAAGTCAGTAGACATGATATACCAAGGAATAATCAGCATTTCGGTAGGAATCATTAAGGAACTTAAGATGAATAAGAAAATAATACTCTTGCCAACAAAGGAAAATTTAGCAATAACATAACCAACAAGGGTATCAAATAATGCAACACTTATAGTAGTAATAACTGCCACGATAAAACTATTTAAAAACCATTTACTAAACAGGGTATCCACCATGATCTTCCGATAATTCTCTAATGTAGGGTGGTCGGCAAGCAGCTTCAGTCCATATACTTCCGTCGGCGGCTTAAAGGATGTGGATACCATCCAAATAAAAGGGAACAGCATAAAGATAGCCCCAACGGTCAAGAGAATATAGACGATTGATTTTTTTAAATAGTTTCTTTTCTTCAACTCCTCACCCCCATAAAAAACTAGTACTCAAATTTCTTTGTCAAAACTTTCATTTGAATGATTGTGATAACTAAAATAATCAGAAATAAGATAACTGTTGCAGCAGAAGCGAGACCCATATCAAAGTGCTGGAAGGCTAATTCATAAATATAAAGAACAACGGATATAGTAGAATGAAGTGGTCCACCCTGTGTCATATTTTGCACTTGGGTAAAGGTTTGTAAGAAACTAATACTGCCAATGACTGCGGAAAATACAATGGTTGGATTTAGTAAAGGCAAGGTAATATGAATAAATTTTTTCCAACCATCTGCCCCGTCAATTTCCGCAGCTTCATAGAACATTTTGGGAATATTCTCAAGTCCTGCTAGGAAAATAATCATTTGAAAACCTAGCCCTTGCCAGATCATCGTTAAGATAATAATATAAATTGCTTGATCAGGTGATTTAAGAAAGAGCTGGGCTTCCAAGCCAAACTTCATGAGAATATCATTCACAATGCCGTTGTTCATTAGAATCCATTTAAACACCCAGCTTACCGCAACAATACTTGTCACATAGGGAATGAAATAAATAGCGCGAAATACCCCGACAAATTTATTAATCCTTTGCAAAAGCAGCGCTACTCCTAATCCACACATCAGCTGTCCTACTACACCAAAAACGACATAGATAAATGTATTTATTAGTGATTTACGAAAGACTTCATCTTTAAAAAGGGCTACATAATTATCCATCCCTACAAATGGTTTATCCTCTGATAGAATATCCCATTCCCGAAACCCGATATTGAATGTATAAAGTGTTGGCAAAAACCGAATCGAAATAAAAAAAAGAAGAGGTATCAGCAAGCATGTATATACAAAGATATATTTTTGTTGCTTTAACGTAAATCTAGCAGTCTTTTTGGAGACGGCAGAATGGTTCTTCCCAGACATGAAAACCCTCCTTTCTGAATAAAGAAAGACGATTACCGCCTTTCTTTATTCCAGTATCTTTACTTTTTACTCCAATAATCATCGTATAGCTTTTGTGACTTAGCTGCGAAATCATTGTAGGCATCTTCAATTGAAACTCCATTTAGCAACACTTCATTCACTGCATCAATAACATATTGTCTTTGTGCTGTTTCGTCGACATAGAATTGTGCATTAGCATATGGAAGCTGTTCGATGAATGGTCCGTATAATGGATCGTTTACATATTTATCTTGTGTTGCGACCGCTTCTTTTGCTGGCAATTCTCCTACCTCGTCAATCCAGCGTTCCATCACTTCATCACTTGTTAAAAACGCTAAGAATTTTTTAGAAGCTTCTAATTTCTCTCCTTCTACTTTAGCCGTAATGCCATTTGCCCAGAACGAAGATTGTGTAGCCTTTTCTTTATAAGATGGCAGTGGCGCAACCCCATAATTTAAGTCAGGTGCATCTGTCGCCAATGTACCTAAGCGGAAGGAACCGTCAATATTCATCGCCGCATTCCCTGTCTTAAATGCTGTTACATCATCTGTATAAAAACCACTTTCGCCAACTTTATGTTTGGATCCGAATTCCACTAAATACGTAAATGCTTCTAAACCAGCAGGTGTATCATCCCAAAGAATTTGCTTACGATCCTCACTCAATCCTTGACCGCCAGCTTGATAGACAAGAGCATCATAAAACCAGTTGTTCAGCTGTGCACCAATTTCATACGCCATCCCCTCTGTTACAAGCTTTCCGTTTTCTCTTACTGTCAGTTTTTTCGCATAATCTACTAATTCATCCCATGTTTTTGGCGGACTATTTGGATCCAGGCCTGCTTTTTCAAAAAGATCTTTGTTATAAAATAGGGCAAGAGTACGAACCGCAGTCGGAATGGCCCAATATTTATCGTCCAATTTTGCTGCATTTACTAAGGAGAAGTATTCACTTTCGATTTTATCCACTGGAAATGTATCCTCAGGAAGAGGCTGTAAATAGCCTGAATCAATATATTTTGGCAGCCAGCCATAATATAAATTGATAACATCGGGACCTCTTCCAGCTGGAACTAGTGTAGCAACCTTCTCATTGTATTGCTCATATGGAAAAGTTGTCTGCTTTACTTTAATTCCTGGGTTTTTATCTTCAAACTCTTTAATAAGCTCATCCATTAAATCCACTTTCGCCTTATAGGCATATTGCCAATATTCAATTGTTACCGTACCATCTGCTTCCCCGCTAGAATCCTTTCCCTTCGAACAACCAACAATAACCATTGCTATGGCTAGAAAAAGAAATACACTTAAAAACTTTTTCAATAGAACCCCTCCTATTAAACAAGTTAGTTATTATTGCGAAGCAGCTGCTTATAAGAAGTAAATTTGTTTCTATATATTGCTACTTCTTTTGAAAAGTCAGCAAGCTTTTGAATGGACTTTATTCGCTGTCTCTCTGTTTCTTTTGGGTTAGGACCTCCAAAAGCAGAGCGAACCATAACAAAATGAAAAGGATTAATCGCAGTTTGATATTGTTCTTCTGTTAAAGGAAGATGTGTTCCTAATATCTCCTGAGAAATTTGCTTGACTAGTTCAGCAGAACCATCTTTTATTTTTTTCCTAGAACTAGCTAATCGCTGAACCAAAATGCTGACAATCTGATGGGCATCGCGGAAGGATAATTGGCACTCCCTAACCAGTACATCCGCTAATTCCGTTACGGTGGAAAAGCCTTCTGAACAACGGGTCAGGAGTTTATCTACATTCACCTCCATCGTTTTAAGAATTTCTGTCAGCAATTCGATAATTTGATAAGAGTGAGAAAAGCCATTGATAAGAATAGGCTGGATATCATCCCCAATATCGACGATGTCCCCAAAAGGTGTGTTGTGGGACATCATAAAAGCAGCATTTACTTCCCCAATTGTCCGACTAATGAGAGATTTCGTATGTTCTAAAGATGAAGGGTTGCGTTTTTGAGGCATGATGCTCGATGTTTGCACTAAGCTTTTATCTAATCTGATTGCTTCTACTTCATTTGTCGTAAAAAACAAGAGATCATGAGTAAAACGCGATAAGGTACTTAAAGTAATCTTGATCACACTAGCTATTTCCAGCATATAATCAGCAGCACTAATAGAATCATAGGAATTCTCCATTGGTTTATCAAAAGCTAATTGGGTTGCCACAAATGAACGATCAATTGGAAAACCAGAAGTCCCTAAAGCAGCAGCTCCCATTGGGGACTCATTGATTCTTCTTAAAAGCGTGAAACCACGTTCCAAGTCCCTTTGTAAACTACAATCGATGGCTAACAGATAGTGGGCTAAGGTAGTCGGCTGTGCTTGCTGATTATGGGTATAGGCTGGCATAATCGTTAGTTCATGCTCTTTTGCCAAACGTAACAATACCTTTTTTAACTCTACAAGTAAGGTAAGAAACTGCAGGAGCTTTTCTCTAGATACCATTCGATACATGGTTGCATCCATATCATTTCGACTAAAGGCAATATGCATATTTCCAACAAGCACCTCGCCGATTTCCTTTTTCAAATCTTCTTCTAGCATAAAAAATAAGTCTTCATAAAGAGGATTATAGTTTTTGGGATAACCTTTTGCTAATATCGCTTGATTCGCTTTAATGATTTTTTGGGTATCTTCTATTGTTAAGATTTTTTGGCGGGCTAGCATAGTAGCATGGGCGATGTTAATCTCTAATAAATAGGGAAGGTAATGTTGTTTCGTAAAATCATAGATGGGTTCTAAGATATGGTTTACATAGACTTGGGATCTACTGTCTGGCATTATACTGCTTCACTCCCTTCTCTAAATGGAGTAAACGGCGAGCATTATTTTCAAATATAGTTTCGATAGCATCCTCCTGCATATTAATCTCTCTACATACTCTTACTTGTTCTTGTAAATACCGATTGGAAAAGCCTCTCGGAAATCCATTTGAATCTGTTCCAAATAAGATTCTTTCTAATCTTTCTGCATTGTATTGATCGCCCGTTTTTGATCTTTTGATAAAGCTGCTCCCTTCTTTAGCTGGCAAATGACCATGTATATCAATCACTTGAAAATCATTTTGAACGAGCATGTATATCTCCCTTCTAATCTATTTTTTCAACTAGATAATAATTCATGTTTTTTCATACCTAGAACCGCTGCACCTAATAAGGATGCTTGAGGCAGCTTTGTCAGCATAACCTCTGTCCTGCTTTGAATGGGTAAATAATGGTTAATTTTGGCTTGTAATTTAGGGAGAAACCAATATCCTGACTTCGATATTCCTCCCCCTAGAATAATGCATTCTGGATTGAGCAATGCTGCTATGTTAATTAAGGAGACAGCAATATGATCTAATGCCTCATTTATGACTTTCTTTGCAAAAGCTTCTCCTGCGATAGCCTTCTCAAATATTTCCTCTGCACTATACTCCTTTTCTTGCTTAATCTCTAGACCTCTTTGATACTGCTTTACTATAGATGGGCCGCCAGTATGATTTTCCAGAAAACCATAGCCTTCGAAAATGGATTCAAAGCCTTCGGTTGCCTGGTCTTTATTGGTAATCATATAACCCATTTCTCCAGCGGCAAATTGACTGCCGCGAAATAACTCTCCATTTATAACAATTCCACAGCCGACTCCTGTACCTATTGTTACTAAAACAACATGTGCTTTATCTTTAGCCGCTCCTTTCCAGCATTCACCTAGTACCGCCATATTCACATCATTTTCTATGTATATTGGGAAAGAAAAATGTTCTGTCATCTGCTCCCTTAATGGATAATGCAGCCACCCTAAGCTTGGTGCTTCGATCACTATTCCTTGTTCAGAATCCGTCATACCCGGTGCACCAATCGCTAAAGACAACACCTTCGTATGACTAATATTCTGGTCTGATAACATGCTGTTTACTTGATCAACAAGCAATTGGACAAAATTCCTCTTCAACGCTTCTTGCGTGTCGATTTTGCGGTGAAGAATAAATTTACCATCTAAATCCATAATTGCTATTTCGGTCGTCGTTCCTCCAATATCAATGCCAATCGTATATTTGTATTCTTTGGCAAACAATAAATGGACAGGTTTTCTCCCCCCTTTTTTTGCCGCCTTTTTGCTTTCTTTTTCAATAATCCAGCCTTCTTCCACCAGCTCATCTACCAATGCTGATATAGTCGGTTTACTCAGCTTCAATCTTTTTGCCAAACTCGCTCTTGAATAAAGCTTATTTCCCTCAATAATTTCTTGCAGCACTTTTCTCTTATTGATTATCTTCAAGTAGGTGGGAGTTCCTGATTGCAAAATACTCATTCATTCCTCCAATCATGACAGTTAGTAAACCTTCCTTACTTCTTAAATAGCTTATGATTGACTAGAATGTAATATGTTTTAAAGTATTCCGAAATTTTTTGTGAACTTTCCCTTATTTTAGTTAAGGTGCTTTTAAAGAATCGTTGTTTTCCTCGTTCCTTTACTTGAATATTAGAAAAACACCATTTAAAAAATGGCGTTTCATTTCGTAAATATATATATTACTTTTCTTATGACCAATCCAACGATTACGCCTGGTAACACAAAAAGCATTGGTAAAAAAATAGGGCCGATTAGATGCCCAAATAAGAAAACCTCTGATGAATAGATTAATCCTACTGTTACAAAATAAGCTGCAAACACAAACGGAAGAAATAGTAAGGGAGAATTTTCTCCTTCCTCATCAGCATCCTTTACAGCATCCCACATCGCAAAAAAATAAAGACATGGATAAAACATAAGCCATTTCAGATTAACTTCCTCTAAAGATGCGGAAGTATGTCCATGAAAGCTTAAAATAATGGCTTTATTAAAGTTAGCTTGTATGTTCACAACTAACTCAAGTAAGATAAAAATAATTCCTTTTATATATTTCTTATTAAGTAGTTGTCCAAAGCCAGGCAAAGCGATGGACCATAAAAGTTTTTCAAATGAATTCTTATTCACATCTTTCCCCGGCCACCTTTTTAATAGATAAAGTAATTGAGCGTACAGCTTAGTGATCTGCATCTACTGAGAATATAATCCATGGTTTTGCGAAAGAGTTTGAAGTTAGTATTTGCAAAAAATATAAATTTTAGCCATCAAAGTCCCAAAAGTGAGATTCTCCTGCTTCCTTCATAAAGAGTATAAAAAAAGGGACGGATGAGAACCGTCCCCTTTTTTTTCCTATATTGTAAATTTTGTGATCGTTTTTTCTAATTCAGCTGCTAAGTTTTTGAGGCTTTGGGCAGCTGAGGAAATTTCCTCTATTCCTGCTAGTTGTTCTTCTGAGGCTGCGGCAACTTCTTGTGTGCTTGCCTTTGTGTTCTTAGTAATAGTAGAGATTTGATTAAAGGAAGCAGATACCTCTTCTGCGCCTGCTGAAATCTCTTCTGAAGTGGCAGACATATTGGTAATATTATCAGAAACTTCATATGTCAATTCTAAGATTTCCATAAATAGTTCTCTTGAATTATTAGCAATCAATACACCGCTTTGAACTTCATCCATGACTGCATTCATTGATTCGCTCGTTTGTTTAATCTCCCCTTGAATTTTCGTTACTATCCCAGCAATTTCTTGAGAAGAACGCTGTGATTCTTCTGCCAGTTTCCGAACTTCATCGGCAACTACTGCAAATCCTTTCCCATGCTCTCCAGCTCTAGCTGCTTCAATTGCCGCATTAAGCGCAAGCAGATTTGTTTGATCAGCTATAGAAGTAATAACTTCCAATATTTTTACAATATCCTGTGATCTTACAATAAGTGATTTCGTCAATTCATCTGAGTTTTGAACCGATTGTTGAATTGTATTCATCTGGGTAATATTTTTTTCAACAGATTCCTTACCAGTTTGGGCTTTATTCAATGTTGAGCTCGCCTTTTCAGAAATAGTCGCCGAAGCCTCTGCAATTTGCTGTACTCCTTGTGCCACTTCATCAAGCGCTTCTGTGCTTTCGGTCACCATTTCCGCCTGATCGGCTGCTCCTTCAGCAACAGTTTGAATCGATTCCGTTATTACTACACTTGTTTGATTGGATTGATCTGCACTCACAGCCAATTGCGCAGATGTTTCTGCTGTATGTTCAGAGCTTTCCTTCAACTGTTTAATCAATTCCCGCAAGCTATGTTTCATCGAATTCGTATTTTCCGCCAACTGGCCAATTTCATCTCTAGAGTGAACAGCTAAATCCTTGCTTGTAAGATCTCCCGCTGCAACTAAACGAAGCTGAGCAACAATATTTCGGATTGGTTTTGTCATCCCGTTTGCAATCCAAATTGCTACACCAATTATCAGCACAGAAACCACTGCGAAAATAATGGTCGTAATGTTCTTAATACTACTAGTAATTTCTAATATATCATCCAAGGAAGTAAATAAATATGTCCCTAAACCAGCACTTTTTAGTGGAGCATAAGTAACTAGTTCTTCTTCTCCGTTAACATTTGCGTTCTTATTACCACTGGCTGTTTTTCCCTCCTCAAATATATCCATTACTTTTTGGGAAAATCCTGCTTCCTTAATTGTCTTACCGATTAAATCTGCATTAGGATAATATTGGATGATATCATTACTATCAATTAAAACAGGATATGTGCTACTATTTTGAGAAGTCTCATTTTGGAAAAATTGCTTTATAAGACTTTCAAAGTTAACGGTAGCAGATACAACTCCCACTACTTCTTTATTGGCATTTATAATCGGAGTGGCTATTGCAAGAACCCGATTTCCTGTTGAATTGGATACAAGTACATTCGAAACACTTTGTTCGCCTTTTATCCCTTTAATAAAATAATCTCTTTTTGATAAGTCTAGTTTACCAACTAGACTAGGGTCTGTATGTGCTTCCACCATCCCATTTTTTCCGATAACTACAACTGATTCATAAGTTGGATCTTGCTCTTTAACTATATTAATTTGTTTACTCCGAGCTGCAAGATCTCCATTGATAATGGTATCTGATTTCGAAATAAGCGTAAGTTCATCCAAACGTTTTTGAATCCATTCCTCCATGTTTTCAACAGTAGAAGCTGTTTGATTACCAAGCCATTCCTCTTCCTTGTTTAACGCATTATTACTACTTACATAATAAATAATACTAGAAGCTATTATTACTGGTATAAGACCAATTAATAAAAAATACAAAATAAATTTTTTATCGATCTGTCTTTACTTTTTTTCATCCTTCCTCGTCTCCTTTATGCATCTCTATTTAGCATCATAAAACATATAACTATACTGCTTAATATACATATCGACAAAATTTGACGTATATCAATACTTTAGACAACCGTTTTCGACATTTTTCTACCGAATTAGTCTTCAGAGAGGCTGTTCCACCTATTCCCTATTATTTTCGAGAAACATTCAACCATATAACGCTTATTCTCTTCTCGATGATATTACTTCCCTGAATGAGAAATTACTTTCATATTAGCTTTGGCCCGACATTCATCAATCGCGAGAAATGTCCCTAAGTAAACCAAAAAAGAAGCATAGGAAGACTCCTTAGCTTCTTTAATCTTTAATAAGGGAAGCAAAAAGACTGACTGTCCCTACGATTCCATTTATTCATAAGCATCTACTTCAACTGGCAGTTTAACATTATCCTTCGGGAAAGTCGCATACCATACCCAGAGATTATCTTGAAGGAAAAACTTATTTGGCTGGATATTGCCCTCACTAGTAATAATGATGGTTTTGGCGCTATCTTCGGCAAATCCATAAATAATGGAAAAATTCTTTTCGAGCTTATTATTTGCCTGCCAGGTAATAGTACCTCTCTCTTGTCTCTCTTCTTGAAACTCCTGAAATTCTAATATAGGATAAATAATTTTTTGAAAGTCAGTAAATTCTTTATTAGTAAGTACAGGAACAATCCCCGACCTATTTTCCGCAAAAACGATACGGGACTGCGCATCAAACAACAGGATTCGTTTGCAATCACCAAATTGTTCCGATACTTCTTCACATACCCTTTCTTCCAAAGATGATATAGGAGGAATAAAGACAGTTTTAGTTGGATTTGGATGCATCGCAATAAGGTAAATAACAAAAATGGTCAGAGCTAGCGCAACTATCAAAAGAATGTTCTTCATTACATGTTGCCCTCCCTTCTTCCTTCCTTATTACTATGTCTCGTGAAAATGAAATACACATTTATACAGAGTACTCTTTCCATTAATCCTAGTATATGAACAAAAAGAAGCTGACTTCAAAAGTTGTTCTTAAACGACTTTTGCGTCAGCCACTACTTGCTATATCATGCGATTAAAAAGCAATAAGAACCGTCCCTCCGATTCCCTTATTGCATAGAAACCCATACACTCTTTACTTCTGTGTAGTTGTTTAGGGCATAGGAGCCCATTTCACGGCCGATCCCTGATTGTTTGTATCCGCCGAATGGAGAGGCTGCATCGAATGTATTGTAGCAGTTGACCCAAACTGTTCCTGCGCGGAGTTTGCTGGCGATGTAGTGGGCATTAGCAACATCTCTCGTCCAGACGCCTGCTGCTAAGCCATATTCACTGTTATTTGCACGTTTAATCAGCTCATCTAAATCGTCATATGGCATTGCCGAAATAACAGGTCCAAAAATTTCTTCCTTGGCAATCGTCATCTCATCTCGTACATCGGCAAAAACAGTTGGGGAAACAAAGTATCCTTCCTCACGTGGATTAAAACCACCTGCGACTAGCTGCGCGCCTTCGTTTAACCCTCTTTCAATATAACCAAGAACTCGTTGTTGCTGTTCAGCGGAAACAAGCGGTCCAATTTCTGTATCAGCGTGGATACCAGCACCTTGCTTCATTTTTTTCGCTTGATCTGCCATATCGGCAACGACATTATCAAAATGTTTCTTTTGAATAAAAACTCTAGATCCGGCACAGCATACCTGTCCTTGGTTGAACATAACACCATTAAATGCACCTGGAATAGCTTTTGTTAAATCTGCATCTGGCAGGATAATGTTCGGTGATTTCCCACCAAGCTCCAATGTAACTCTTTTCAATGTTTTAGAGGCATTCGCCATAATCATTTTTCCAACTTCCGTAGAACCAGTAAAAGCAATTTTATCTACTAAAGGGTGATCAACTAGCGGCTGGCCAGCTGTTTCCCCAAATCCAGGAACAATGTTCACAACCCCATCCGGGAACCCCGCTTCCTGGATTAATTCTGCTAAATAAAGAGCAGATAACGGCGTTTGCTCAGCTGGTTTTAATACCACTGTACATCCGGTTGCAAGAGCCGCTCCGAGCTTCCACATTGCCATTAACAGCGGGAAGTTCCAAGGGATAATCTGCCCAACTACTCCCACCGCTTCATGGCGTGTATAATTAAAGTATGGACCATTAACTGGAATCGTTTGTCCTGTAATTTTTGTACACCACCCCGCATAATAGCGCATATGCTCAATGGCTAATGGAATATCCGCATTAGTTGTTTCGCGAATCGGTTTCCCATTATCTAACGTTTCTAATTGGGCAAGCTCCGCACTGTTTTTCTCCATCAAATCGGCCAGTATGTACATAAGACGACTGCGCTCCGAAGCACTCATTTTTGACCAAGGTCCTTCGTCGAAAGCTTTCCGTGCCGCTTTCACCGCTAAATCAATATCTTCTGGACCTGCTTCATATACACTTGCTAAAACCTCATCTGTCGCTGGATTATAACTGTCGAATGTTTTTTGTGTTTGACTCTCCACAAATTCACCATTAATAAATAACTTTTTCTTACCACTTAGGAACTTTCCAACCTTTTCTTTCAAAACTACAGTCTGTTGGTTCATCGAATTCCTCCTTAAAAAGTAGATAATTTAATGGTCAGGCACCAATAATGGAAAACGCTTACAAAATAATGTTAACACTGTGGAAACAGAGATACAACTAATAAAAGAAGAAATATTTCGAGGATTTTTGACATGTTTGACGGCTTTTGACAAGAAATGACAGACATAGAGGAACAGTTCTAGTTAGGCATGTATTCACTAGAACCGTTCCCTCTGTGTCCCTTATTCCTTACGGTAAATACTTTTGACTTCGCAATAATGATACTAATGTGAATGAATCGAGGATTTCTCCGTCAATTGCCATTTGGATAGCTTTCTGAAAATCTAATAATTTTATTTTATGAATACCTTCTTCTTCTTGGAGTTTATTTTCAATTAGATTCGCTCCAAGACCTAAATATAAATCGATCTTACTTTCAATAAAACCAGAATCAGGGTACATTGATCCCAAGGATATAATATTCCTGCATTCACATGAGATTTCTTCATATAGTTCTCTTTTTGCAGTTACTAAACTATCTTCTTTGTCCTCTTTAAATCCTCTTGGAATTTCTAGTGAATAAGCATTTATAGGCTTTCTGAAAATCTCCATAAGAATGACTTTTTTATCGTTAGTTACCGGAAGAATAGACGCTCCATTTTTTAAATTTCTTAAAGATAAAATCTCTCGGTCGTCAAGAAAAACTTGATAGTAGTCGTTTGCATATACAATTTTTTTCTTCATTTTAATCTCCTTTTTACTGACGTAACGAGTTCAGAGAGAAAGATTTCATGACATCTAAAATATTTGTGTCATTTTCCATATCCTTCACTATTTTCTTCCCTTATAACTCTAAATGCTTTATCCCCGTCTCTGTTTTTCTAGAAAAAGGACTAAGGGCAATTTTTACAGCACTACCAATAACTTTACCGCCAATAAATTCTTGAACTCCGTCTAGTACTAAACCAATGGTTTGACTTAGGGTTCCCATTCCTACTCCCACTCCATCCCCAGCCACAGCTTCTGTCCCCAACGTTTGTAGGAATAATTTTCTTTTCTCTTTATTTAGTTTTTCTTTAATATCATGAGAGATAATTCTAGATAACTCACTATCAAACATATAAATAAAGTTGGTTAAGCTATCTTCCACTGAGGCAATATGATTTTCTCCCTTTCGAAAAGCCCTTTGTAACTTTATGTATTCCTTCTGCTTTCTCATGTGGTCTATCTGCTCAGCGTTCAATGATTTTAAAATACCTTCATTAAAAAGATTTGTATGAATAAAATAATCACTTGTTATATGATCAAACTGGCTTATAGAAGCGCTTGTTTGAAAAAACACCTGTTCAGGCGTTAATGTTTGTCTTGATGAACGGACAAGCATATCTGGATAAGCAGCTGAAGTCTTATAAAAATTAGGGATATTAAAGTTATAAGTAATATCAATATACTGACTAAGTAATTTTTTCGTATTTTCCTCATTAAATTGTATTTCTTTTAATAAATCATAGAGCCTTTTTCTGGAAAGATTATTATCTGAAAGGGCATAAATCTTATCCTCCCAATACTTTTTGTCCTCTATATTTATTTCAAGTGAGGTTAAATTTTCAGCAATATTTTTTGTGAAATGACCAGATATTTCATCAATACTCCATGTAATAGATTTACTTAAATCTATTTGTTCTAATGTATTTAAAACTTCCAATTTTGAAAGAGAAGACTTTTGTAAGGTACCATTTTCTTCAAAACTCTCATATGTATGAACTAAGCTTATTGTACCTATCCGAGCAGAAGGAACAATTATTCCTTTTTCAATATATTTTAGCCCCTCTCCCGAATGAAGAAAATTTAATAAATGACTGTTATTTATAAAAAATGTATCTGGAATAATTATACGATTATAAAGAAGGGCATAAAAGTTAATCAACGCCCTAAAACTATCCGTCGTTATGTATTTCTCATAAACATTATCAGCAAAAATAAAATATAAATCCGATAAATCACCCTTTGCCTTCGACAAAATGACCACCTCAGCCTGTACTATTTTTTATGAATTATACTTTTACCTATCCTTACAATAAAAAATATCTGATTTAAAATCTCCCCTTCATCCGAACCAAATAATAACCCTCAGCTGGATCATCCGAATCCTTTTCAAAAAATAATTCATAATCTCCAACCTGATAATACATATAATAACCATTATCCACTTCGCTAAATTCTTTACTGATTGGTTCACCTAAAGATTGGATAATTTCTTCTTCTTTTAAATAAATCGGTAGATGATAAGAATGAATGAGTGATTCAGGATACTCCTCATAATCATAAGGAACACCAAATCCAGCCTGATAGTCTTTATACATGAGGATATATCCACCTTCTGAGCCTATTCTCCAGTCAGGTTGACCTATTTGATTTTCTATAATTGGACCAATTGGCCCTTTTAAAGAAATATTGATTCCCGCTATAACTCCATTTTGGGCGTTTGGCAAAAAGTCTGGATGTTTAATCTTTTCATTATTGGATGCTATAGCAGCTTCGTCAAACTCCTCTCCTATTGGTGCATTCATTTCAGTATTCGTGTATTCACTTGCTTCCCCATTATCAGAATTCGTTTCCTCGTGAACGGATATAGTCGCTTCATCGTCTGAAATTTGTCTACTACTCATTAGATTATTAAACTCATAGTCTGTCATTAAGGAAACTTCTATATTGTAACTTGGTGCATCATCCTTTTTTGATTCTTCAAATAACTCCGAAACTCTATTGGATACCACAATTGTCGCAATACCTTGTTCCTCGGGCAGGCGATAATAGTAACTATCTTTATACTCTATCGATGTATAACGAAACGTATCATTCTTTTTCTCTTCTTCCTCATGATTTTCATCTAAAAAAGAACTGCCTGTTGGTAGTAACTTCTCCCCTAAAACTTGAAATTTATCCTTATCTCCTTTCACAAAAAAGTCAAAGGATTCTATTTGATTTTCTTCATTATGTTTTATGTATATCTCTTTATTTTCTTCTTTCTGCAGCACAAAATCCTTTTGATTTATGGATTCATACTTTGGTTTGCCATACATAGTATAGGCTACTTGCAAGTCGTCCCCAAGCTTCGGATACTCTAGCTCCAATAATACGGAGACCTCATCCTTGCCTAGTATCTCTTTGCTTTTTTCCACTGGTGCCGCTACATTGACGTAAATTACATCTATCTTCCATAACACAATCAATGTAACCAGCACAGTTATAATCGATGTAATGATAATAATGAATATCTTTTTCACTGCTTCCCCTCACTACTTTCTATATCTATTAGACTATTTTAGTCTAACATATTTGGAAGAAAGTTGAATAATCATATTGTTTTATTCCTATTTCCTTTCCCATTAAAATAGCTATCTTCCGTTCATCAGAAGATAGCTTGATTGTTAAATATATACTTCTGAACTTAAAATACTCTCACAAGAACCGTCCATCTGCTTCTCTACTTCACAATCGCTACAAACTTTTCTGCTTCGCGGGTTACTGCTTCGTAATCGCCTGTGGCTGCTCCTTTTGTTAGGCTGGAGCCTGTTCCTATAGCATAGGCGCCATTTTTGATCCATTCAGCTGCGTTTTCGACAGTAACGCCGCCGCTTGGCATAAAGTTCCCTTGAGGAAGAGGTCCTTTAAAATCTTTCACAATACTTGGTCCAAAGGCTCCACCCGGGAATACTTTGATAACATCTGCACCAAGTTCTATTGCTGTTAGTGCTTCGGTTGGTGACATAACGCCAGGCATAACAGCAACTCTGTAGCGGTGGCACATCGTAATGACTTCCGGGGACAGATTTGGTCCTACTATAAATTTTGCTCCTGCCAAAATAGCAAGTCTTGCTGTTTCCGGATCTAATACTGTTCCAGCACCAACGATAACATCCTCTCCTGCATATTTATCAGCTAGTTTTTTGATCACATCCAAAGCGCCAGGAATTGTCATGGTTAACTCTAAAAATTTAATGCCGCCTTGCCGGATCGCTTCACTTACATGCAGCCCTTGTTCTATATTTTGCGCTCGAATTACTGCTACAATCTTTTCCTCTTTCATTTTTGCTAAAACTTCTATTTTATCCATAAAAGATCACCTTTTCCTTTTATTTAAAATTAGCAAGGATATTTTCAACTGCCATTAAGCTCATTTTATTGACTGCATCCACACTAGAGGCAGCAGCATGTGACCCGATAATCATATTATCCAGCTCCAGCAGTTCCTTCTTTTCTGGTGGTTCCTTTTTGAAAACATCTATTCCAGCTCCCCAAATTTTCTTATCCCGCAGAACATTATAAAGGGCATCTTCATCAATCAGTTCTCCACGAGCTGTGTTGACCAATACAGCCGTTTCCTTCATCATGCTGAATTCTTTCTCACTAAATAGATTGGTTGTTTCTGGAGTTGCTGGTAAGTGAAGAGTTATAAAGTCACTTTCTTTCACAAGATGTTCCAGTTCCACATAAGTCACCTTGTATTTTTTAGCAAACTCATTATCTGGGCAAACATCGTAAGCTAGAATATCCATGTCAAAGCCATGGGCTCTCTTAATAACGCCCTTTCCAATGGCACCAGTCCCAATCACACCAAGTGTTTTTCCGTATATACCAATACTTGTTTTTTTGCTCCAATCCATTACACGGCATGATTGATCGATTTCTACTATTCTTCTCGCAATCGCTAACATTAGAGCGAAAGTAAAATCCGCAACAGAGTCAGCGTTGGCATTTCGAGTAATCGTTACTGGAATGTTGTTGACTTTGCAATAGTCGACGTCAATATTATCTGTTCCAACGCCATATTTTGAAATAACCTTTAACCGTTTCGCCTCTGCTAGGACATCAGCATTCAATGGATCCACGCCAACAATAACTGCATCTACATCCACTATTTCTTTTTTCATTTCTTCTTCCGTCATGATTCTGCCATATGGGTTAGTAACCACTTCAAAGCCATGAGCAGTTAATATTCGGCTAGCCTCTTCACTGTGTTTTCCAAAAGATCTGGGAGTAATGAGTACTTTCGGCATTTGTCTCCCTCCTCCTCTCGTTTCCTAAATTTAGGTATTATACGAATCGTAAATATTGTTCAACTTCCACTAAATCCCGAAAAATTTTTGGCTTGAGCTTACGAATAATAGCTGTTTCCTTCACAAAATCAGGGATAAAAAATGCTGGAATACCCGCAAGATAGGCCGCTTGAATACCTGCTGGGGAATCTTCCAATACAAGTGCCTCTTTCGGACTCACCTTTAATCGAGTACAGACTTCAAGGAAAATATCAGGACTTGGCTTTCCATTTGGTACTTCCTCTCCCGAAACATATAAATCAATGAAAGGAAGTGTGTCTGATAAAGTTAGAAATCGATGGATTACTTCTCTCGCACTTGATGAAGCTACAGCCATCTTTATGCCCTGAGACTTTAAAAAGGAAAGTAATTCGTCCAATCCTGGCTTTTTAAAATGAGGTCCTCTACTAAACGAGTATTCTAATTCATGCTTTTTTAAACGCATATATGCCCGCCACTCTTGCACAGGTTGATCTGGACCATAATAATCAGCCATTTTTCGAACAATATCTTGATTCGTTATGCCGATAAACTGTTCAAATAGAGTCCTTTCAAAAGAAAAGCCATAATGGGCAGCTGCCATTTGCCACGCTTGATAGGCTAACTTTTCCGTATCAAACATTAAACCATCCATATCAAAAATAACTAACGATGGAATCTCCAAACTAATTCTCCTTTCAATCAATACAACGCTTAGGACAAAATCATCCTTGAAACAACTCCACATTGACCACATTGTCCGGTCTCTCTTTTTTAAGCGTTCTTTCTATGTCTGACACTACTTTCTCTCCCATTCCTCTTAAGCATTCCATTGTATAGGCGGAAGTGTGCGGGGTCACCAGAACATTTTCATATTGGAAAAAGGGATGGGTTTTATCCACTGGTTCCCCTTCTAAAACATCTGTTGCGAGCCCTGCAATTTTGCCGCTCTCCAATGCCCGCAATACAGCATCCTGCGCCCACAATTCGCCACGTGCCGTATTAGTGAGATACACCCCTTCTTTCATTAAAGAAAATTCGTGATCAGACAGAAGATGGTAGCTTTCCTCATTAACAAATGCATTTAATGAAATAATATCGGACTGTTTTAATAATTCTTCTAAAGAAACACTTTCCGCACCTTTTTGTTCCAGTTCCTCTTTTGTTTGATAGGGGTCATATGCTAGTAATCTAGCATTAAAGCCATCCTTGAAAATCTCGCCAACTCTGCTTCCTATATTCCCTAATCCAATTACACCAACTGTTTTCCCATTGATTTGATGTCCAACAAATTGAGCCCGATCTGCCCAACGGCCTTCTCTTGCTGCCGTTGCTGCTGGATATGTTTTTCTCACTACTGCTAAGAGGTTAGTAACTGCATTTTCCGCTACAGCATCTCTTTCTACTAATGCAGATACAATGGTCACAATCGTCCCTTTTTCTGTTGCAGCTTCTATATCAATGTTGTTATAGCCAATCCCATGTCGGGAAATAATCAGTGTTTCGTCCTTTTGTTCAAAGAATTCCCTCGTAAAAAAAGGAGTAACGCTGGATATAATGATCGTAAATCCCTGCAATTTTTCAGCTAGCTCTTTTCCCGAAATATTTACAGGGAAGGTAAATATTTTTATCTCTCCAATGCTTTCAAGACGTTCTATTTGATCAGGGAATCTTTCTCCAAAACTACTTGAATTTACAATTGCAATTTTGTTTGCCATTGCTTTGTTCCTTTCCGCTTAAATTGTGCATTACTGAACATATGGGGAAGGAATGAAATCACCTTTTAGAAAACGGTACTTTCATTCCTTGAGAACTATTTCTTAATCGTTTTTAACCCATCCATCAATGGAACTTTTTTGCTGTCTGGAACCGTTTGGAAAAATATTTCGATTCCTTTGGCATCTAACGACTTTAAATGATCAACATCTGTTTCTGTTAACGCAACGGTAGGGATAACAAATTGTGCCTCTCCCTTTTTTGAAACGCCTCCTATATTGAGCCTAGTAACAGGTAACCCCTGTTCCACAACTTCTTTCACACTAGCAATATATTTAAAAAGTAGGACAACGTTATCTTTTCCAAACTGATCGCTATTCCATTTTTCAACTACTTCTTGATTGCTGTATACCTGAATCTTCAATCCAGAAGAAGAGTTTGTATTTATATAAATATCTTTCATAAATTCATCAGATGCTGTTTCGTTGTCAATAACATAAAGGGCATTAGTCCCTAAACCTTTTGACCATTTTGTCATTACTTGTCCATGAATTAAGCGATCATCTACTCTTACTAAATTGATTTTCCCCATGCTGGCCTCCTTTTTCATATTAGATATTTATTTCTTTAAGAAATTCCGATTCAAATGATGAATTCCACTTGTACCTGTTCCCTGCACTGTTTCGATTAAATTATTGGTATCTTCTACTGTTTGGTAGAAAGTTAATAATTCAATTAACATCGGCATATTGATACCGGTTAATATGTGGAAGTCATACTTGCTTAATAACGATAAAGATACATTAGAAGGGCTGCCGCCCAATAAATCTACAAGTAAAATGGTTTCCAAGCCGTTTTTCTCATTCTCTTCCATTATTTTACTTGCATCCTCACGCAAATCATCTACTGATTCACCTGGTCGCAGTGCTAAAGCTCGTAAATTTCGCTGAGGTCCCATAATCATTTCTGCACTTTTAATGAGCTCGATGCCGAATTCCCCATGTGTAATCACCAAAATTGCTCGATTTTCCATACACCTGCTCCTTTACTTTGGGATAATCTTATCAACTTTTTCCTTACCTATATAATCACTTCTCAAAAATAATAGATTTATAAAACTTTGATTGCACCGAGTACAATTAATGTACCAGTTAGCCATAATAATCCTTTGGTAATATTAAAGCCTTTTTTATCGAAGTATAAGTAAACACCTAATACGGTTAATAAAGGCAGTAACCCTGGTAAAATCGAGTCTAAAATATCCTGCAGCACGAATTGTTTTTCTGATAGAGTAAAGGATAGTGAGCTGCTTACTTTTACATAGGACCCTGCCAAGATGCCCATCATAAACAATCCAAGAACAGATAATGCGTCAATCATCGTTTTAATACGGCTTCCTGCTAAAATTTCTTTGGCTGCATTACGTCCCAGCCCGTAGCCCATTCTGACAAAATAATAGCCATAAAGAAATGTTACGAGCGTGAAACCAAGGAACGGAAATAATGCTCCAAGAGGACTGCCTGCCATCGCCCATGGCAAGGCGATTGCTATAAAAATATACTGGACAGTACCGGAGTCAATCGCATCTCCAATCCCTGCTAGAGCACCCATCAATCCTACTTTTGTATTGTTAATCATGTCTGGACTCGGCGCTTCTTCCTCTTTTCCTTCAGCCAGTGCTTTCGCGCGGGATTCTTCAAGGGATGCTGTAATACCAGTCAATGTTCCTCCGCCCCAAATGGCTTGCGTGTTAAAAAATAATAAGTGCCTTTGGTACGCCTCACTTAAATCTTTTTTATCTTTATATAATTTTTTCAGAATTGGCGTCATTCCAAATAAAAAGGAAGGAGCCACCATTCTATCAAAGGTATGCGGGATTTCATTTGCCCACCACCATCTTGCCCAAGCCTTAAGCAAATCTTTTTTTGTAATTGGCTCAGGGTAATTCTCTGGACTTTGTTTCTTTTCTTCTGCGCTCATCAATCAACCCACCTTTTTAAGTTCTTAAGCTGCTTCCTTCCCTCTCGTGAATAATACATACAGACCAGCAAGAATAGCACCGAAAATCGCATACGTTACCGTATTAATCTGTAAGTCTTTTAAAGCAACACTCATGAAGTATGCTAGAAAAAAGAATAAAAGCAGTTCCTTTTTACCGATAACATGCATAATAACGGCAATACCCAGAGCAGCAAGACCGCCGCCAACTACTTCAAGCACGTGGATAATTGGACCATCGCTAATTGAATTAACAAAATCAGCAACAACCGGAGCTCCATAGTAAAGAGCAATAAACACTAATGGAACATAAAGAATGAAACTTATGACAATCGGGATAATGATGACAGATGTAAATATTCCTCTGTCATTTACATCTGCTGCATATTTATCTAACACCCGTAATGCAAACGTATTCAAAAAGAAGCGGAATTGATAAGCATAACTACCTAGTATTCCAACTGGAACTGCGATAGCCACTGCTTTTTCCGGTGTAAAATCCCCTAATACAGCTACTGTTACAGCAATAGCTGCCGCGATAGCAGGCTCACTTGGTAATGCACCTCCTGGCGCAACTGCGCCCATATAAACTAATTGAATTGCCGCTGTAATAATCATCGCTTCTGTTATATGTCCTGTTACAATTCCAACAACTAACCCTGTCATTAACGGGCTAAAGCGCAATGTTAAAGTTGCATAGCCTATCCCTCGGGACATAACGATTGCAACCCAAATGGCGATTATTAGTGCTTGACCAATGGATAGTGTTGCCATTTGTCTTATCACTCCCTTATATTTTTAAAAATGTTCATAATTGCACAAATTACTACAACACTGTCCTCCTTCCGCAGAAAAATATGAAATAATTATATAAAATATAAAATTACTTCCTAATCACACGGTGGCCGCCAAATTCATTACGGAGAGCAGCAACCACTTTCGCAGAAAAACTGTCCTCTTCCAGTGATCGGTTTCTCATCATAAGCGACAAAGCAATAATGGGAACAGGAACTTCTAAATCTAATGCTGTTTCAACTGTCCACTTTGCCTCACCTGATGATGCTACCATTCCACGAATTTTTTCGAGTCTGGCATCTTTTTGGAAGGCAGATTCCATTAATTCCATAAGCCAGCTCCGAATGACAGAACCATTATTCCAGACAGCAGCGATTTTAGCTAAATCAAAATCATACTGACTTTGATTCAGCACTTGAAATCCCTCACCAATTGCTTGCATAAAGCCATATTCAATTCCGTTATGAACCATTTTTAAGAAATGACCGCTTCCAGATTCTCCTGCATATAAGTAACCATCTTGAGTAGAAACACTTTTAAATATTGGTTCTATTCGTTCAAAAATTTCCTGTCTGCCTCCAATCATTAAACATGCACCCTGGTTGGCGCCTAAAATTCCCCCTGATGTGCCGACATCTAAGAAATGAATGCCCTTTTCCTCAGCTAAGGCGGCACGGCGGATAGAGTCTTTATAATTTGCATTTCCTCCATCAATGACAATATCATCCGCTTTCATTTTTTCGAGCAGCTTTTCTATCACGATTTCACTTGGTTTTCCTGCTGGTACCATTACCCATACTACTCTTGGAGATTGCATATTTATAAGCATTTGATCTATACTTTCCACAATATGTATCCCATTTTCATTCGCTCTATTTCTAGCATCACTAGATTCGTCAAAACCATAGACAGAATGATGATTGTTTGCTAAGTTTAACGCAAGGTTAAATCCCATTTTTCCTAAACCAATCATTCCAATTTGCATCAAACCACTCCTTGTTTACAAACAGCTTATTCTTTGTAAATGCTTGTGACTTTGAAAAAGTATTACCATTTTTCTTTAATCTTACATTCAGATTATTTTATGCATGAATCTACTTTTTTTCGTGTACAATTGCTAGGTTAATAGATAAATGGGCATAGCTTCCCTACGCTTATCTGCTTCGCTCATCGAGCATCCTAGAAATGATGTACCAAATAAATCGGAACTTATTTATATGTCAGACAGCTCTTACAACTTTCCGGTCCATTCTAAGCTTAGTAACTACCGGAAATTTACTACTATTTTTTCACAAAGTGATATTTACTAGCTAGAACACCGGTGGGCAAATATCATTTGTTAATTCAAATTATACACGTTTTTTCGAGTGAGTCAACCGAAAATAGACGAAATTTCGTATAAATACATTTTTTCGTGTGAAGGGAGTTTAAATTAGTGAAAAAGATCGAACATATTGGGGAACGTATCAAATTATTAAGAGAAAAACACGGATTGTCGCAAGCTGCTTTTGGAAAAAGAATTGGGGTATCTTCGGGAAATGTTGGAGACTGGGAAAGTGAGAAAAAGAAATCATTACCTGGAGCTAAGGCCATTTACACCATTGCGAAGGAATTTGAGGTATCTGCTGATTGGCTGCTTGCTGGAGAGGAATTTTTAGGAGATTCATCCTTAAAAAGCGGAAATATAGTAATCCAAGATGACAAACCATCAATCAGCACTAGTATAATAAAAGAACGAGAATCCATTAATGAACATGCAGCCAACGAAACACTAACAGAAGAAGCAAAAGAACTAGTTTCCATATTTAATGATTTAAATGAACGAGATGCTGCCGAATTATTAATGATTGCCCGAATGAAACGCGATTTTGAAAGTCGGTAACGGTCGACAATTCTTGTACTGGCATTCGTTACCAAAGGGGGAATGGTTCTACCCAGTCATATCTTATGCCTATAACAGGGTAACAGTAGAACCACCCCTCCGATTCTCTTATATCCTCTCCTGCTAGATTTCAGACATTTCCTAATCCTTTGGAAAGAGGGATAAACTGTTCTATATAAATAATGGGACCTCATAGAAACCTGTTCCTTTGAACCCACTATTCATTATAAGAGCCTATTGCCGGATATCCTTTCTATCTTCCATTGATTTTCTTACCCTCCATGATTTGATAATCTGTGTCTCTAGGATATAGGGAGATACTTCCGTAAAGATTTTTTCTCCATTTTTAAAAATGATAGCGCTTTTAAATTTTTCATTGTGTTTTACTGGGTGTATGTGATCGATATGCTCGGTGAAGATCCATTGACAGTGAAATTGCCTAGGAGCATGGGTGGGAAATGCATATATATTTCTTGGGGGGTTAATTGGCATAGGCAGTCTTTTCTGCATTCCTAATTTATATGTAATAGAACGACGTCTTCCATCAAAATCAGAACCTCCAATTAATAGATTCTCCTTGATTATGTCAAAGGGAGTTTCTTTGACATACACAGTCCGATCTACATCTTTTACCACTGTGCCATATTCGATTGCTTCCATGGGCATGATGGTCATCGTGCGTTCATTGGCAATATATTTATTTAAAATACACTCTTTCTTCATCTTTAACACTCCTTCTTTTTCACACACTTTTTAATCTAGTTCCTCCATCGTCTCTTTAATAAGAACTGCATCCAGCTGTAAATCAAGTACTTCACAAATTTTGTATAGGGTACTTACTTTTGGTTCCTTTTGCCCTCTTTCAATTTGACCAAGGTGGGCATAGTGTAAGCCTGTTTCATCCGCAAGCTCAAACTGAGTCAGCTTTTTCTGTAACCTCCTCTCTTTAAGTAATTTATAATCAATACAACTTTTTTCCCCTCTTGTTTTCAAATTTATCACCTCCTTTAGAACTATTATGAAGGAAATGAATAACCAGTAAAACTTCCTATAGGTAGGAATTTGTTAACATTTTGTTAATTTTTAGGAATCAACTGTAAAACAGAAAAAAGACGGTTCGATGGAAGGTCATTGACCTCACAAGAACCGTCCCTCTGCTTCCGTTAAAAATGAAAGTATTTCGCTTGGTGGAAGGGGTTTGCTATATAAGTAGCCTTGTAGGTTAGTGCATCCTTTGCTTTTTAGGAAGTCGGACTGCTCTTGGGTTTCTACTCCTTCTGCAATCACATTCATACCTAATTCCGATGCAAGGATGATAATCGCTGAAACAATGGCTGCATCTTCCTGACTAGCAGGAAGATGACTAATAAATGACTTATCAATTTTAATCGTATCTGCTTGAAACTGTTTTAAGTACATGAAGGAAGCATATCCCGTTCCAAAGTCATCAATGGAGACTTTTATGCCCATGCTCCGCAATGTAGAAACCGTATCTCGAACGAGAAATTCATGGTTAGATAACACACTTTCTGTTATTTCTATTTCTAGGTATTCAGAAGAAATCTTATATTCCATCAGTTTTTTGCTCACTAGTGCAGCGAAATCTTGTTTTAAGAGCTGTTTAATCGATACATTGATGGCGATGGGGATTTTTATATTTAACTTTTCCCATTCTTTTATTTGAGCACATGCTTTATTTAGAATCCACTCACCAAGCAGTAAAATAAAGTCACTTTCCTCCGCTAGGGAAATAAAGGCTGCAGGACTGATTACCCCTTTCTCTGGCGAAATCCACCTAATTAATGCTTCCACTCCAATAAAATTACCTGTTTCTATATTCACTTTAGGTTGGTAATAAAGAACAAACTCGTTTTCTTTCAGTGCTTTTTTTAGATTGCTCTTTAACTCAAAAGCAGTGACAGCATTTTCATTCATTTTTGGATCATACAAATTAAAGGCATTGCCACCCACTTTCTTCATACTATACATAGCAACATCAGCATTCTTCATCAGTTCCTCAAACGTTTGGCCATGTTCCCCACTAAGACTTATACCGATGCTTCCATGGGTAGAAAATTCTTGACCATCTATAATGATCGGTTCTTCAATTGCTTGGAGAATTTTAGCAGCTAATGCACGTAACATGGATTTGCTAATATAATTACTAATTAATATAACAAATTCATCCCCGCCCATTCGTGCCACCACATTCTTTTCACCAATGGCTTCTTGAATTCGTTTCCCTACTTCTTGTATTAACCTATCTCCTGATGAATGACCAAAAGTATCGTTATGTGGTTTTAAGTTATCTAAATCTAAAAACATAACTGCAAGGTGGCTCGTTTCTTGTAAGCGCTGCGAGAAGATCTCCTTTAAATACCGCAAATTCGGCAGATTTGTTAAACTATCATAATTTGCTAGATATTTAATCTTTTCTTCATGGAAATGGCGTTCCAAAGCAATTCCTGTCAAATGACTAAAATCTTTTAACATTTCAATATCAGAATCCTTTGGTTCCAATGGTTCCTTATAATAAACAGCAAATGTTCCTAATAAGGAATCTTTAGATGAGATAATGGGCAATGACCAGCAGGAACGCAATCCATTCGCGAGTGCAATTCCCCTCCAATTTGACCAAGATGGATCTGTTTCTATATCCGCTGTAATTTTTAATTCCTTCGTGTATGCTGAATGGCCACAGGAGGCAAAATTCTCTCCTACAGGAAACTTATCAATTTTTTCAATGAATGTAGAATCCAGCTTTGGACCATAGCCAAAACGCAGCCAATTATGCTCTTCTTCGTAATACATAATCGAACAAATTCCTTTTAAAAGTTCTTCTACGCTTTCAGTAATATATTCAATTATTTGTTCTAATGGTTCACCCACGGCAATTCTCGATAAAATAGCCTTTTGTTTCTTTTGCAGTTCCTCAATGCTTTTCTTTTCTGTTATATCTTGGGCGATTCCATGTATACCGATAACTTGATCATTTAACTTCAATGGAATCGTGGTCAATTTGATATCCCGGATTTCCCCATCTTTTCGAATGATTTGCGACTCAATCCCTTGAGTCATTCCACAACAGACCTTGTCAAAACGCAGCAGCACTTTCGGAAGTTGTTCAGGTACGATTAAATCACGGAAATTTAATCTCGTTAATTCCTCCTTTGTATACCCGCTGATTTCTTCTGCAACTTTATTAACATCTAAAAAATTGCCTTCCTTGTCCAAAGTATAGACTCCATCTGGGTCATGTAGAAATAGAGATTTATATATTTGTTCACTTTTTTCTAATTTCGTAATGTCTCGTCCAAATACGATTAGATTTTGACGATTTCCAGCTGAATCAAATATCGGTACCTTAATTATCTCAAATATACGCTCTGAGTTTTGGAAAAAAAACGACCCTTTTACTTCTATCTGTTTTCCTGTCTGCCAAGCTTGGAGATCACTTTTCACAAAGCCAGGCACATACGCAGCAATATGAGGATATAGCTCTCCTAATTCCTCGTCTGTTTTCCCTTGATATTTCTCTATATTAAAAAGTTCCAATGTGTTACGATTCGCTTCTATCCAGCGGCCTTCTTTATCCTTTAAAATAATAATATCAGGACTTGCATTAATAAACGGTTCTAATTTCATAGCTTTCTCCCTATTTTTACGGTCATATACAATCCATTATATAGGTTCAGTAAAATTTGGACTATATGAATTCTCGAACAATTTATTAAGTGAAGGATGATCCATCCAAATAAAAGATTCTCATAATCAATAGGGATGTTATTCGTAGTGGTTAGTCATCGCTTTCTCTCTAGAATTCCAATATCCGCTTCAACTTCTCCTTCGCTGTTTTCCGCCACCATTTCACAGCAGAAGGCGATACTCGTTCTTTCTGTGCTATTTCTTTTACAGTTAGCTGATGAACAAAGGTGGCTATTACCCAAGTTGTCTCCCCTTCAGATAGTTCCTTGCAAAGACCTTTTATATAGTCCTCTTCTTCTCGGTATAGAATAGGACTTTCCATCAGCGCCCAAAACTCTTCACTTGGGTAATCATTCCTTTCTGCCTCTCTTGTCCGCCGCTTCAATTCATCAAGAAATCTTCCTTGCATATGTCGATATAAGTAATTGCTGTATTTACCCTTTTCCTCCTTAAACTGACTCATCGTTTCCCAAATGCTTATTAAACCAATTTGAAAAAACTCTTGCTTGTCTTTATAAATCAGCAACTTTTTTATCATATGGTGGATCATCGGAGTAAACTCCTCTACTAATTGCTCGTAATTCTTCCCTTCCACATTCGTTTCCTTCCAGAAAAGCGCCTTTCCTTTTTATTCCTAGGTACCTTTACTTTATGGAAAAATAAGGAGACTTTCGACAGAAGAAAAGATACGATAGAATACAAAAAATACAAGTAAAATTTAGAATTGACGTCTAACTTGAAGGTAGAGTGAGGGTTATTTGATAAATAGCCCTATTTTATAAGAGGCTGTTATCCTTTAAATAAATCTGCCGCTGCCTCAAAATATGCTATAATTCGAAAGGGAAAATATAAATAGAGGTGACATTCATGGCCATACACGTTGTCTTGTATCAGCCAGAAATTCCGGCTAATACTGCCAATATTGCACGTACTTGTGCAGGAACAAATACAGCGCTGCATTTAATTCGACCACTTGGTTTTTCAACCGATGAAAAGATGATCAAACAAGCAGGTCTAGATTTCTGGGAGAACGTAAATATTACCTATTACGATTCATTAGACGATTTTTTTGTGAAAAATCAAGGCGAATTTTACTATATTGAAACATTCGCTGAAAAAACCTATACAGCCTATGATTTCACTGACCAATCAAAGGACTATTACTTCATATTCGGAAAAGAAACAACGGGCTTGCCAAAAGACTTACTAGAAACACACAAAGACCATTTTCTACGAATTCCAATGACCGAACACATTCGATCCCTAAACCTTTCCAATACAGCAGCAATACTAGTATTTGAAGCATTACGACAACAAGGATATTCACAAATAAAATAAGGAAGCAGAATCTCCTCTGCTTCCCTTTTTTCATTAGTTTTCTTGGCGCCTGAAATAATTACTGTAAATCAATTGAATCCATCTTGCGTATAGTCATGTTAACAATGCCAATTGCAACAATTGTTAAAGCAATAGGGATATAAATAATATTGGCCAAGGAAAAGTCCGTCCCGATCGAGGAACACATAATCATAACAATCAACAGAGAGGAACCAATTGTTGCAGGGGTTGAATAATTTCTCATCCCAAAATAGAGAGGTACAAGCGATGCACCTGCAGTTGCCACATTAAATACCAATATATTTAATAGCTCGGAACGAAATTGATTAATCGTTACATTCATTTCAATTGTTAGATGAAATACTTGATTTAGCCCGAGAAAACTCAGAATGACAAACAGATTAGAAATAATCAACGTCGCCAATGTCATAATAAAAATCAAGACAATCTTTGCGCTCATTATTTTTTTCCGATCTATTGGGTAAGAAAACAAAACAAGCGCAGTTCGATTTTTGAACTCATCTATGATGACCTTCGAAATTAGCACAGAAGCAAAAACAACAAATACGCCACGAACCATTGTTCCAGCAACCATGGAATAATCCGCAAAGCTTTGAAAGGATTCCTCTCCTTCCATTATTTGCTCGAAAGTAATCATGCATAATAACCCAAGAATAACGATATTAGCAATAATAGCTCCTTTAATAAACCAACCTAATTTATGTTTTCTAAGCTCCAGCTTGATTAAATGAAACAAAATATATCCTCCTATTATCATTAAAAGTTAATTAATGATTGATTTTTTCCAATCCAACTTTCTTTATAAAATACTCTTCTAATGAGGTTTGTTTCTTTGTCATAGACTCTACATCAATATCCTCTACTATCAACGTTTTCGTTATTTGTGATGGAGTAATGGCTGTATCATAAATACGAATCACCTCATCATCGATCACTTTCAAATTATTCATATTCAATTTATTGTGTAAAACAAAAGCTGCTTTGCGCTGATTATTTGTTACTAATTCTAGATAATCGGTATTTTTCGCCTTTATAGAATCCATCGTTGCTTCTTCGATAAGTTTACCGTTTTTTATCACACCAATCGTGTCTGCAATTTGTTCAATTTCACCGATTATATGACTAGAAACCAAAATGGTCATTCCATATTCTTTATTAAGGATATTAAACAATTTTCTCATTGACTTAATCCCAGCTGGATCTAGCCCATTAATCGGCTCATCTAAAATTAATAATTCCGGCTTAGTGATAATTGCTCTGGCAACACATAAACGCTGCCTCATCCCCAAGGAAAAGTCTTTTGGTTTCAACGTTTCCACATTTTCAAGGCCAACCCACTCTAACGCTTCCTTAATTGCTTTTTTGTTATGGTAACCCATGTACTCACAATGTAGTTCTAGATTTTCTAAAGCAGTCATTTTCTCATAAAAAATCGGATACTCAATCATGCTGCCAATTCTCGTCAGGTAATCATAGGAATTCGGAAGAAGGGGCTTTCCGAAGATTGTAATACTACCTTGTGTAGGCTTAATCATATTGGTCAGCATCTTCATAATCGTAGATTTCCCTGCACCATTAGGACCAAGAAATCCATATACTTCTCCTTGTTTAATATGAAGGGAAACCTGGGATACGACTTCACGTCCTTGTATGGTTTTGGTTAAATCTTTTGTTCGTACAGCATAGTCCATCTAAATCCTCCTCATTTACTATCTGTATTCATTTTAGCTCCTATCCCTTGCTTTTTTCTGTCTTAAATCTTACAAAAACCTTAAGATTCCTTACCCATTCATTCGCCTAAAGGTAATGTAAAATGAAGTTTTTTCATATGGAATAGAATGCACGGAAATTTCTCCGTGCATCTCTTCGACTAGCCTTTTGGTAATAGTCAGCCCTAAACCACTGCCTTGAAATGCTTTATTTCTCGAATCGTCAAGTGTAAATAGACGCTCAAAGATATTAGCTTGGTCAGCTTCGTCAATTCCCTTCCCGCGATCAAACACTTCTATATAAACCTGCTGTTCATCAAAATGCAGGCTTAATCCAATTACCTTCCCATCGAGACCATAACGGAGCGCATTCGAAAGGAGGTTATGTAAAACACGATTTACAGCTTCCTCATTTCCCAGCGCAAAGACAGACTCATCAGGGATATCAATCATTGCCTCTAGCCCTTTGGCTCTTATCCAATCATGGAATGTTAAGATATTTTTCCTGCATAGTTCAGATAAATTTACTATTTCAAGGGGAATTTCTTTATCACCAGACTCAAGCTTTGCGAGATCAAAGAATGTATTCATTAATTGAATAAGCTCCATTGTTTTGTCATGCACCTGACTTAATAATTGCACTCTTTCTGTTTCTGTAATGGGAAAATCTTTCTGAAACATTTCAATATAACCGGCAATTACCGTAAGAGGTGTTTTTAAGTCATGGGAAATATTTGCAAGCATGCGCTTCATGGAATGTTCCATTTTGATAAATTCTCGGGACTTTTCGTGACGATCATCTAATACTTGATTGATGTTTATAAGGAGATCTTTTAATTGTTGATCATTTGAGACCACGAGAATTCTTTCATTCGTTTGCCTCTGCAGAATTTTTTTTAGTTTGTTTGATATATATGCTATATGTTGATCCCGATTTTTCCTTTGTCGATATTGATAGACGTTAAAAATAAGAAGAACCAAAATAATACTGATCCAGATAATCATTCAAACTCCCCTAACTTATAACCAATCCCCCATATTGTTTTGATATAAATAGGATCAGAGGGATTATCCTCAATTTTTTCGCGCAATCGTCTCATATGGACATTAATAACATTATCATCACCAAAATAATCATCGCTCCAAACAGAACGATAAATTTGTTCCTTTGTAAACACTTTCTTTTGGTTGCTAAAAAACAAAAGCAGGATTTTCCATTCTGTCGCTGTCAAATTAATTTCCAAACCATTCTTCCATACCCGATGATTTTCTTTATCTAATTCCAATTCATAGACTTTCATCCTTGATGGCTTAGATTCTTCACGGCTTTTGTCAGCGTACTGCGTCGATCTTCTAATCGCTGCTTTTACTCTTGCAGCTAGTTCAATCATGGAAAATGGTTTTGTAATATAATCATCTGCACCAAACCCTAATCCTAAAGCTTTATCAATCTCTGTGTCTTTCGCTGACATGATGATAACAGGAATATAACTAGTTGTTCTGATACTTTGAAGAACATCCATCCCACTCAATTTCGGTAACATGATATCTAATAAAATCAAATCATAACGCTTTTCCTTAAACATTTGTCCTGCCGTCTTTCCATCAAAAACACATTCCACATTAAATCCTTCATTATGTAAATATCTTTTTACCATATCACTAATCGCAAGATCATCTTCCACAAGTAAAATAGTTTTTTGCACCTAGACTCCCCCTCTCTTATTTCCCTACATATAAGAGCTAATTATTCTATAAAACATTTATTTACCTTTTATACTACTATAAGTAGTATAAATTAATAATGGCATTTATATGGAGTTTACGAAAAGTACACGTGAGAAAAGATTCCTTTTGCTTAAATTCCTATCCTATTTGGACATAAAAAAACTGCGCCTCCCGTTGTTAGATGTATCTAACAATTGGGGCGCAGTAAAGGGACCGGGTTTAAGATATTTCAACTTTTTTTAGCCCAATCTCTTACCTTCTTCTTTCATAATGAACCTCTACAAACTGGTTGAAACATTTTGTTCCTTTTAAGATCAAGTCCACTTGATAATCAGCTTCTTTAAATAAAGGAACTCCTTCTCCAATTATCGCAGGGGCGATGGTAAGAATGAACTCATCTATTAACTTTTCTTTAAGAAAAGAGTGTAATAGTTCTCCCCCGCCAACCATCCATATATTCTTTCCCTCTTGTTTTTTTAATTTATTTGCAAACTCGATGATATCATCCTTTATAAATGTCACCTCGTCTGTATCCTTGTTTTCCTGTCTCGAAAAAACATAGCATTCCTTATTTTTATAAGAAAAATCGTTCGTATGATTGATAATCCAATCATATGTTTTTCTTCCCATTAGAATAGTATCTATCGTTTCGTAGAATGCAGAAAACCCATTATCTCCTTCTCCCTCTACTTTAAATAACCATTCTAATGATTCATCCTTCCCAGCAATATAACCATCTAGACTTGTTGCTGTAAATAATACGATATTCCGCTGTTTTTTCATATACATTCCTCCTAAAACGTTCGATGGTTATAGTATAATGTTTAATAATGACACCTTTTGTCATATATATAATTTTAGAGGTGGTTGTATGCGGGCTGATCGGTTGATATCCATTTTGCTCCTGTTACAAAATAGAGGGAAAATGACAACAAAAGAATTAGCGAAGGAATTAGAAGTTACAGAAAGAACAATCCATCGGGATATGGATGCTTTAAGTACAGCAGGAATACCCATTGTAGCAGAAAGAGGGAAAATGGGCGGATGGACATTGCTTGACCAGTATCGTACGAACTTAACTGGATTAAAGTATGATGAAATGTTGTCTTTGCTTATTTCTCCTTCTGTTCAATTGCTGTCCGATCTCGGGTTAGCAAAAGAATGGCATGATGCCCGCCAGAAAATGGTTGCTGCACTCCCGAATACTTTTCGACAAGGTTCCCTCGATGTCTGGAACCGAATTCATATAGATACAACCGCATGGAAACAACCAGCGGAAAAACTTGTTTCCTTTAAAATAATCCAAGAAGCAATTTGGAAAGAAAAAGTACTGCATATTCAATATGAGCGAGCTGACGGAAAAGTAGTTTTTCGAATGGTCAATCCTTTAGGATTAGTAGCTAAAGGCAGTACTTGGTACTTAATTGCCTCCTCAGACAAAAAGATACGAAATTATCGAGCATCCAGACTCCTGTCCTTAGTGATGACAGAGGAAGCTTTTACTAGACCAATCGACTTCAATTTAGAGAAATATTGGCTGGAATCCACACAAACTTTTATTAGCTCTCTTCCTGAATATAAGGTAGAAGTGGAAGCATCGCCATCGATTATTCATAGAATGAAATTCACCACACGTTTTGTGCAAATCGAAAGAATAGGAACACCAACTGCAGAGGGATGGCTCCCTGTAAGCCTGCGCAGTGATACAGAACAAGAAGCAATTGCCTATATTTTAGGCTTTGGCGATCAAATCAGAGTCATCTCCCCTTCCACGCTGAAACAGGAAATTTACCAAATGGCGAAGAAGATAGTTGATTTTTATAATCTGCAAAAGATGTAAGGGAGCGCTGCTACCGCTGAGAAAGAAACGATAGAATAGGCAAAGTGAGGTAGCATTTAGAAGGATAAAGAAGGATCTAGAGATTACCTTATATGATAATTTCCCAAACATAGAAAGACGGAGTTTACGCAAATAGGACGAATTCCGTCTCTTGCATTTTTGATTGGTGTACGGAGACACATTGTATTACTAACCCTTCAACTTAAATCTCTATTTATATTCCATTTATAGAAAATATATGTGGAGAAAAAAATAAACAAATCTAACTCTATTAACCTCTCTTCTTCTATTCCTCGAATCAAGGCTCTCACTCCCTGCCATCATATTTTCTCTATTTACATCCAAAAATAAGGAGCGAAAACTAAAAATTATAGAATCACTCCTTAAAATAGATAGGACATCTTTAAATTCAAAAAAGCCTATCTTCCTTTAGGTTAGAAAGATAGACTTACTGATCAGCTATTGCTAATCTTTATATTTTCCCGCTCAATTTTTTGCTTTCTAATTTCATATGGAATTTCGGATCTTTTGGTGTACTTGGATTAATTCCTTTTAAAGCAGGGACTATTGCACATATTAACTGTACTGCTATTGGATACACAAATGAATGATACAAATAATTATCTCCATTTTCTATCACCAAATTCTTATCCTCAAAACCATCTACCTTACTGCCAATGATATAGATATTATCTGTCCAGTCTGATAGGACGCTAATTAATTTATTTACTCTCGGCTCTTCTCCTGTATGCAAGAATATAATCGTAGAATCTTCATTAATTGCGTTATAGATTCCATGAATAAATTCTTCAAATTCATAACCAGTTACAGGAATACGCATCGTCTCTAATAATTTCAAAGCACCTTCTAAAGTATCCCCATATAATTCATTGGTGCCGACAATTCTTATTTCTTTTGCATTTTTTAGTTTTTCACTATTCTTTTGCACCCATTCTTCCGCAGAATAGTAAATATCTAGAAAGGCATCGCTTGTTTTATTTAATATTTCTATCACTTGCTTCGTTTCCTCACTACTCAATTTCCCATTTTCTTCACCAATATAAAGAGCTAAAAGAAGCAAATTTAATTTTGTGCAATAAAATCCTTTTGTTTTTGCACCTGCCTTCTCTTCCCCACATTGAACAGTCAGTACATAATCGGCAATTTCATCAATTAGTGCATTATCTGTTCCCGCCATGGATGCTATGATACATCCTGACTCTTTGGCTAATTTCATAGAATTGTAGGTAGAATAACTACTTCCCCCTTGCGAGATTCCAATAAAGAGTGTATTTTTTGTGTCCTTTGTTAATAATTCCTTTGTAATTTGAAAAGGATAATAAGCTTCTACAGATAATCCAGTTAACTCACGCATTTTTTGTTGAACTTGCGCCCCTGAATGATAACTAGTTCCAGATCCTGTAATAATAATTCTATTAATCTCCTCTTTTTTAACAGTAGAAAACAGCTCACTTGATAGTGCAATTATTTCCTTCATTTTTGCTGGGGTTTCTTTTAAATAATCTGTAATATTCATTAATAATCTCTCCTTTATAATATTCCAATCCAATGTATAATTATTCCAATAAAAATAGTCGCAATTGTCATCTTAGATATGCTTACTTTTTTTCTAATCATCCAAAAGACAACAAATGTTACTAATATTGGCAAAAGATTAGGCAAAATTTGATTCAATATGTCTTGAATTACTACTTCTGCTCCATTTACGCTAAATTTCAATGGTGTGGTGATATTTAACATAGTTGCTACCATTGCTCCCACTACAAGTAAACCAACTGTAGTAGCCATTGCCATAATTTTGTCCATCAGGCCTTCTTTTTGTATTCTTTCCAATGAATTCACACCAACAGAATAACCAAACTTTAATCCAAAAATTCTTACTAATAAATTGGGAACATTATAAAGCAGCAAAAACAGGATTGGACCAATCAGATTGCCATGCTCTGCAAAGGATATACCAATACCCGCGGCAATTATCCTCAATGTTCCCCAAAATAATGAATCTCCAATACCAGCTAACGGTCCCATAAGCGCTGTTTTTACCGCATTAATCGAACCAGTGTCAAAATCTTTATTATTTGCATTTTGTTCCTCCATCGCTGCACTAATTCCGGCAATAGTAGGAGAAACAACTGGTGTTGTATTAAAAATTTCCAAATGTCTTTTTAAAGCCTGTGCCTGTTCTTCTTCCTTTTCATATAATCTCTTGATTACCGGGATCATCGTATAACAAAAGCCGAGATTCTGCATTCTCTCATAGTTAAAGGCACCCTGCAGAGCAAATGACCGCCAAAAAACGCTTTGCAAGTCCTTTTTACTAAGCTTCTTCCCCTCACTCAAAGTTAATCTCTCCCTCCGTTAAATTATTACTTTCGTCCTTCTTCTTTCCAGCATCGTTATTATCAATGAAAAAGTTTAATAGAATTGCTAAACATACACCCATTAACGCTATTGCCATAACATCAAGTTCTAGATAGGATGCCGCTAAGAAACCAATAAAGAAAAATACGGCCATTTTTTTAGAAAACAGCATATCCATCAAGAGAGCAAATCCAATGGCTGGCAGCAGGTTTCCGGCAATAGTCATTCCCTCTAAAATCACTTTTGGAACTGAATTAATTAGATACGTAACTTTATCTGCCCCAAATAAAATTGCTAAAAAGGTTGGAACAAACACACTTAGGAAAAATAAAGAGATAGGTATCCACATCATGAGGGTAACTTTTTTAAAATCAGCTTTTTGCGCGTAATGATCAGCTTTATGTACAAAATAAGTATTAATTACCCTTACAAGTACACCTAGTGATTGAGCTAAAACTGCAATAGGAACTGCAAGTGCCAAGGCAACCTCCGGACCCTTTCCAGAAATTATCGCAAAAGCAGTACCCAAGACTCCTCCTGTCACAACATCGGGTGGTGTAGATGAACCGATGCCAGCAATCCCCATCCAGATTAATTCTAGTTGCGCACCAATAATAATCCCCGTCTTAAAATCACCAAGAACTAATCCAACCAATGCACCTAATACCAAAGGGCGTTCTAACATCAAGACTCCGAATAATCTGCTATCCAATATTCCTATACCGGCTATTAACCCCAATAATATTGCCTCATATAACAAAAATCTCGCCTCCCCTTATTCTTACTACCATTTTCTTAGATATGATGACGACCATTGTTCGTAGATCTTGATGAAATATTTTTTTATTTTAGTAAATCACTGAATGATTGTTTTTTATCTCTTGGCAATATTCTGAAATCTAATTTTATACCTAGCTGCTCTATTTGTTTCAGGTTATTGATATCTTTTTCGCTGACTGCAACTAAATCAGTCAATTTTTTCTTCCCTTCTTCGTATCTTAGCCCCCCAATATTTATCTCACTTATAGCACCTTGGGAGTTCTTAGCAACTTCTAGAGCATCATCTGTATTTCTTACCAGAACTAATACATTACTTTTTTTCGCTTCAGCAAATTTACTAATTATTTCTCCAGATTCTGCAACTCCTCTAATATATAATTTCACATTATTAGGTTTAGCCAAATCGAGAGCCATTGCTTTTACTTTGTCATTTTTCGCTTCGTCATTTACCACAAGAATAACATTTGCACCAACAGAAGGTGACCATCCAAAAGCAACTTGCCCATGGAGAAGACGATCATCAATCCTGAATAAAGAAATCATTTTCACACCACTCCTTTTACTAATTCATTGATGTATTTAATCCCATTTCTTCCTTCTTTAATAGATTCAGTTAATATCACTTCCAATGAATCTTCGTTATATGAAGTCATAATGGTAGTCAAAATCATAGGAAGATTCACACCCGAAACTAAATGAAATGTTTCATTTTCTGGTAAACTCAATAATATTTCAGAACAAATATTATTGACACTTCCCCCATACACATCTGTGAAAATAACAAGATCTGTTAAAGTATCGCTATAAATTAACTCTGTTAATTCCTTCTTTCCTACTTCTCCTGATTTTGATTTTGTCATACAAAAATAACTCATTTGGTGGTTTGTACCTATAATTAATTCAGCAGTCTCGATTAATGACTTGGCTAACTCACCATGTGTTGCAATAATGATTCTCACTATTCATCCCTCCATAAGATGGCTTTTTGTGTTATTGATTTTCTATCTGTTTAAACATAAACGCTATCGCACCAAGTGCTCCAGCATCCCCTCCAAGCCTAGCCAGACTTATTTCTGTTTTTATTGGAGTAAGGTTTGTAACTAATTCACTTATTTGATTGATTACGATATCCATCGATTCGGAAACATCTCCACCAATAATAACTCTTTCAGGATTTATTAGATTTGTTGCATTAGCGATAAAAACAGATAGTTCAATAACAAAACTATCTACGATAGAAATCACTTGTTCCTCTCCATGGGAATACTTTTGAAACAAAACTTCAGGGGAATAACCTGACTCTGCCAATGCAACTCCAGATACTTTTGATTCGAATACACCTGGTTTTCCCATCAGGTTAAACTTGCCATTTTCAAAATCACTCCGGCTTATTTGATAGGCAATCTCACCTGCTTGGTAATCATGACCATAAACTAGATTCCCTTCGTTAATAACTGCGCTTCCAACACTCTGCCCTATTTCAATGAATAAGAGATTTTTAATCCCTGAAGGATCCAGCCACATTTCGCCTAGACCTGCACAATTGACATCATTGTTTATGAAAGTGGGAAAAGGAAAATGCGGTTTGAAAATTTCATGAAGGTTAAGATTAGTCCAATTTAAAGCTTTTGCCCGAAATACTATTTCTGAATTAGCTCTACCAGGCACCCCTATGCCCATCCCTAGAATTTTTTCCTCTGGTATAGCAGATTCTTTTATGCTCTGTTTGACAATACTGATAATTTCTTCTACTTGATTCGTTAGCTTCACCTTTTTTTTAAAGATTATCTTTCCAACTAAATTGGTAATAATGATCAAAATTCTTACTCTATCAATGTCTAACCCAATCCCATAGGCTGAATCCGTGTTGTATCCTAACATTAATGCAGGTCTCCCACCACCTTTTACTGGACTTTGTTCTCCCATCTCAATTACTAACTTTTTTTCTAACAATTCTTCCACAATAGATGAAACCGTTGACTTACTTAGTGATAATTTCTTCGCAATTTGAGCTCTGCTAATTAACTTTTCTGTTTTAATTTCTTCCAATATCAATGACCGATTAATTTTTTTTATCAAGTCATGATGTGCTGCAACTTTGTTTTTCATAATGCTTTATCCTATCTCCAATACTAGTTTGTAAATCCTTTAAAATTTCTATTATTTCTTATTCACTTTAATTAGTTTTGTTACTGGACTAATTATTTGTATTATCGCATGAGTTTTCTGACATTTCAATATTTTTTTAAAAAAATTCTGATCATTCTACGATTTTATTAGTATTTTTTAATTGCGGGGGAAGATATCAGGGAACTTAAGGGATATATCAGCTAAAACGAGGAGGATATCAGCCAATGTAAGGGATATATCAGCCAAAACGAAGAGCATATCAGCCAAAACGGGGAGCATATCAGCCAAAACGGGGAGCATATCAGCCAAATGGGGGAAGAAAATTTATTTTGAAGATTCCTTTACTGAATTATCTTTATTTATACTAAAATAGAGCTCTCTCATACAGTAGAGAGAAGCCCTGTTAAAAGTTAATAAAAGAGACTTTCTTATAGAGTTAAAAATTCTATTTTCATGCCAATGATTAGCTGCCTCGTTACTTACTCCTCTTTCATATTTAAAGTTAGTAACGGGATTCTTTTTTCATATTTTTTTACTAATGCTTCATTATGGTCGTCAGATCCTTCTATATTTCCACTTAAGAAAACTGGTGGTTCAAAATCATGATCTGCCATGATTTTAATTGCCTCTGCGAAGATACTATTAAGAATAGTCGCACCAATAACAGTAGAAGTCGGGGCAAATGGTACCTTCACCTTATCGTAGCTTAAGATTGCATCTCCTTTAGCAGAATGATTATTTATCACTAAATCGACTGAATTAAAAAGATGGCTGCCGCTTTTATGACGAGAAGGCTGGCTTTGGGAATATTCTAATGAAGTTATCCCAATGACAAAAGCGCCTTTTTCTTTCGCATATTGCGCTACATCTACAGGGACAGGATTTCGCCCAGATGTGGATAACACAAAAACGATATCATTTGGCTTAATCTCATATTCCTCTATAAAGTTTTGTGCATAATCATTTTTGCGCTCTAGCTGGGAAGAACGCATTGCCCCTTCGTGAAGCATTAGCGGTTCGAATAAGATTGGTTTTAGGGGTACCAATCCACCAGCGCGGTAAAAAACCTCTTCTGTTAAGATATGCGAGTGGCCACATCCAAACAATTGAATAATACCATCATTTTCAATGCTGTCTGCGACTTTCTCCGCAGCCAATTGCAATTGCGCTTTTTCCTTTTCTAAAACGAGCTGCAGTAGATTGCTTACTTTTTCAAAATAGTTCGTTAGCATAAGTTAAGCCCCCAGTTTATTTAATATTTGTGCAACTTCCGTCGGAATGGTTTTCCCTGTTGCTTGGTCAATTGTGGAACCAAATATATGCGGCATAAAAAATTCTATTTCTATTTTCTTTACTGCATCAATGATTGTCTTTATATTGAACGCACTTATACCACCTGCAGGTTCAATACCACGAATTCCTTTTTGTGCAGCAACTTTTGTTAAATAGACAAGCTCCTCTAAATGAACTTCGCCGGATAGAGGCATAAATTTAATGGACTCCACTCCTAATACGAGCGCAATTTCTACGAATTCCTCTACTTTTACTTCCATACCTGAAGCTAATTTCACAGTTCCAACGGTTCCACTTGGTTTTACCAATGCATTAACAAGCTGAGGAGATGCTCCTTTTCCTTCTAGAAATCCTTTTGCATAGATGGCACTTTCAAATGGCTGATTAATATGTCCTGGATTAGAAATAGCGGCTATGTCGAGAACTCGTTTTGCATACACAGGATCTCCGCCACCGCCAAGACCGATAGAGACGATATCAACTACTTCCTTCAATTCTTTAACCTTACTAGCCCCTTCTTGCTTATTGGAAAAATCGGACGCTACGATTCCTGGAACAACAAAGCCTTTTCCAGCTTCCATGATATCCTGTACATTTTCTTTATCCTTTGCTAGAAAGTTGAATAAAACAAAATCAAAAAGCTTTTCTTTTAACATGTTAGCGGCCCTCTTTCATTTTTTCAATAATTTGTACCATGTTTTGAAGAGCAACTTTGATTATTTTTTCCCCTTTATCTATACGGGCTAATGTTGCATCACTTAAAATGGCTGTTTCGGTGAATTCTTCCCAAGGTGTTGGTGTCACATCGGCAATCATTGGAATGGTTGGCATATCATTTAATGCTTTCTCCATCGCAACAAACTCTGGAGCTAGATATAACATGTAGGATGTTTCTATTTCATCTGCGTGAAAGTATGTGCCATGGCTTGCTGGCGTTTCTCTAACTTCAGCAATAACTTTGCTTGTACCAGGATAAAATAGGTAGAGTACGATTAACTCTGGGTAAATTTCATAAAGCTTTCGTGCTGCTTCTTTCATGGCAAAAGCATTTCCTAGATGTCCATTAACCATGGCGAAAATTTGGAAGCCCTGACGGTATAAACTTTCTCCGATATCGAATAACATACTAATTAACGATTCATTCGATACATTGATGCTGCCAGGGAAGTTCTTTAAACTCCAAACCTGTCCATAAGGTAACGTCGGTAAAACAAATCCATTAACTTGTTCGGCGAGCTTCGCACTTAACCGTTCCGCTAAAAGATTATCTGTCCCTAATGGTAAATGCGGGCCGTGAGCCTCTACAGCTCCGATTGGTAAGATTGCGACCTTTTTATCGATTATTTTTCCTTTCACCTCAAAGGAGTTTTCGTATTGGAATTGCATGCTTACACCTCGCTCATTATTTTTTAAATGTAAAGCATCTTGCTGGGTTTTCTACAAAGAATTTATGAACCAGCTGCTCCCCATTAAAGCCTTTTTGATTTGCTTCCTCAATGAATCTAGGAACCCACTTGGCAATAATGTATTCGAGACCTAAGCCGTAATCATAATGTTTATAATAGCTTTTACGAGCTGTATCACCCGAAATAAGGATTTGATTTTCATAGCCCTTTTCTACTAAATGTAGAATGCATTCAATCCTTAGCGACTCTGGTGCGTATTTGATTTTCGCTATGCCGTCAAAACTTAAGAGTGCCCCTGTTTTCGCTATTTTTTCATGATAAGATGGATCTGGATTACGATCCATATGTCCTAGACTTAAGAATTCAAGATTCACATTTTCTGATTTTAATAGTTCGATTTGCTCTAATGCCATCGTGCCAACTTCAGTATGGGAATGGATTGGAGCTTTTGTTTCATGATGTGCTCTTGCTACTGCACGTAAAGTCTTCTCTTCTAAGGGCGTAATTCGGTTATAGCCTGTTCCGAATTTCACTTGTCCTGCTTTAAACGGCGTGCCTTCCAGTCCTTCTTCCACTTCTCTAATGACAAACTCCGTTAGTTTATTAATACTTGTTTGATCAATCCATTCCGCATAAGTATCGTAATTTCCAATAAGCGGTTTAAGCTCGTCTTTAATCTTTCCATCCCAAAGAAAGCTCTTGTTAAAACCAGCTGTACCGATAATGTGGAGATCCAGCTCATCCGATATTTCCTTTACCGCTTGCACATCGCGGCCATAATCAACGGCTGTAGCATCAACAATTGCTTGGCCTCCATGGCGTTTGAAATCAGCCACATCCTTTTTAGACTTTTCCTTATCATCTAATAGTAAATCATCCGCATCTCTTTCAGCCCAATAGGCTGGACGGCAAACAATATGTTCATGTGAATAAGTAAAACCTAACTCTTTAGGTTGAATATCTCCTCTTAATGTCCGAATAAAGCTCATTTTCATTTACCTCCTGATCGATTAAGTGAAAAACCGACATATGAATCAATGTCGGATTATATAATTGTTATTTAATTAAAGAGCATTCCGATCAATCTGAATAATGGTCCTAAGATGAACATATCAGAATCCGCAGCCCACATGGCGGTGTCTGGAATCGTCGAAGCAATCAGCGTTTTAACCATTAGATATTGTCCCCATGCGACAACGGTTGCTGTTATGAAGCCACCCATTAGAGCGCCGCGGACGCCGCCAGTTGCATTCCCAAAAACACCAGCAGTTGCTCCATGAAAGAATAGTACAATCATTGTTGGCACAAACACATACCCTACTGTTTGCCCTAAAATAATTAGCCAGATGATACCGCCAGCAAATGCGCCAAGGAATCCAAGAATAACGGCATTTGGAGCATAAGTGAATACGATAGGTGCATCTAATGCAGGTCTTGCACCAGGAACTAGTTTCGTAGCGATTCCGTTGAAGGCAGGAACAATCTCACCAATAAACATTTTCACCCCGAAAAGGACAACAGCAATACCAGCTGCAAAGGTAAAGGATTGAATAATGGCATACATGATAAAATTCTGATCGCCAGCTTGAGCAACTAAAGCATCTGCAGCAGGTGTATCTTTTAAAGAAAGAATAACAGCACCTATTACGAAGAGAATACTCATTGTCAGGGCAGTAATAACATTGGAGTCTCTAAGAAATTCAAGACCTTTCGGCAATTTGATTTTTTCCGCATCATTCTCTTTATTCCCAAACCATTTTCCAAACCAAGATGCAAGTAATGCAACGAGCGCAGAAGTGTGTCCTAGCGCTATTTGGTCATGGCCAGTAATTTTCCGCATATACGGCTGGACGATAGCTGGTTGGAAGGTCCAATAAATCCCCATAAATACGGATAATATAAGAACTAAAGCTGCGAATGGGATATTTGTTGTTGTATCGATAAGGACACCTGCAAATATCATGGTTGTCCAGAACATCATATGCCCTGTTAAGTAGATATATTTAAAGCGAGTGAATCTTGCTAATAACACGTTAATAACAAACCCGATAAACATCGCTAATGTAACTGCTGAGCCATATTTCGCATTGAAGGCTTCTTGTCCCATAAAAGCACTAAATTCTGCTCCTTCAATCCCAAATACTTCGCTCCACATCGGTTCAAATACTCCAAGGGAACCAGTAATAACACCTGCACCAGCATTAATGATTAAGAAACCAATCATTGCTTTAAATGTGCCGCTGATGATTTGGCTTGTATTCTTTTTCTGTAAGATTAAACCAAGCAACACAATAAAGCCTAATAAAATTGCCGGTATTCCGAAGAAGTTAGATGCTAGCCATTGAATGACCTCCATTGTTTGTTCCTCCTCTATTATTTAGGATTTATTAAACGATATTTGCTTCAAGAGCTGTTTTAATTTCATTTGTATCAAAGTAATTATTAACGATAATGATTTTGGAGGAATGTCCTGCTAATGACTGGGATAATTCATTACTTGTAATGATAAAGTCAGGACGTTCGGCAGAAGCACTGGAAACGTCTGTGTTTTCTACATCTGCGTCTATCCCCATTTGGCGCAGTACATTTTCTACATTAATTCGTAAAATCAAGCTTGTTCCTTGTCCTAATCCACATACGCATAAAATTTTCATTAGATTTGTCCTCCTATTAATGGTTTAATCTCTTCATAGCTTTGTGCATTCAGTAGTTTTTCTACATTTTCTTGATTTGATAGCAGTGCCGTTAATTTTTGCAGCACGGTAACATGCTCTGTACTAGAGGAAGCGCCTAAAGCGAATACTAACCTCACTGGGTCATTAGAAGAATGACCAAATTTAACCGGTGTCTTTAGTCTGACAAATGATACACATGCCTCTTTCACGCCGTCTTCTGGTCTTGCATGAGGGAGCGCTATATTTGGCGCAAGGACAAAATAAGGACCATTTGTTTGAAAAGAACGCACCATAGCATGTACATAAGTTTCTTCAACAAGTTTACTATTCATTAGAAGCTTCCCCGTGCTAATAATAGCCTCTTCCGGTGATGCAGCTTCTACATCTAAAGCAATTAGAGATTCCTCCAAAAATTTCATGTATCACACCTCCATGTTAGTTAACCAATTGCTGATCAATTAAGGATTGTTTCATATATTGATAGATATCCTGTGCTGTTTGAAGTTTGATTAATCTGTTCACTGTGTCTTTTTTGGAAAATAATCCTGTTAATTGGGATAAAGCCCTGAGATGTGATTCTTGATCCAAAGGAGCTAATGTAATGATTAAGGAAACATCATGCTTTTCATCATTTGAAAATGAAACGGCTTCTTCAAGTTTCAATAGACTGATGCCTAGTTTCTTGACGCCATCTTCTGGTTTAGCATGAGGAATCGCTACCTTCGGTGAAATAACAATATAAGGTCCATACTTTTCAATTTTTGAAATCATCGCATCTCGGTATGCTTCCGTAATATATTCACCTTCTATCAGGGAGCGAGCCGCTAATTTAATAGCTGATTTCCAATTTGGAACATTTAAAGTTGTCTGGATATGTTCTTCTTTTAAAATATCAAGTAAGTTTGGTTTATAGGCTTCGGTTATTGTCATTTCTGGACTATTTAAATATTGTCTTAATTCCTTCATCAACTCGTCTTTTTGATGTATCGTTGCATATCGTTCCACCACATCGATAATTCGATTTGTGGCAAGATGCTGCTTTTGCGTGCTATTAAAGATAGCGTTTACCTTTTTTAATAAACTTTCCTTTTCAGCATCCGATAGAATAGGACTAACGATAAAAACTGGTGTATCCTTTTTCTGAATCGCTGTTGTGGAAAAGACAAGATCAACATGATAGTTCTTCTTCTCATAATCTCTAACGGAAATAGAATCAGTAATATCAATTGTTGAGAATAACCCTTCTAATTGCTGTTTTAATATTTGAGAGGTGCCAATCCCATTTGCACACACGACTAATGCTTTTTTCCTAGTAATTAATGTTGTCCCAGCTCTCCTTAAGCACCCTCCAAAGTGAAAAGAAATATAAGCGATTTCATTTTCTGGCAGCTGCTTTCCAATCAGCTTTTCGAAGGGCTCAATCACCCTCTGCGTGAGGAAGTATACCTCTTCAAATTGGGATTTAACAGCGTCAACAATATTTTTTTCGACATCAAGTCCATATTTGACCCGATAAAAAGCAGGTTTTAAATGGAGAACGAGATTTTTCACCAGGGTTTCCTGATCATCAAATAAGGTACAAGCAAGGATTTGAAATTGATTCGTCATTATTTTGGCAATCTTCATTAACTCTTCTGAAAGGATATTGTCATTTAAATCTTCTTCCGAGTAATTAACACGCGCCCCTAATAAGTAAGTAGTTAAATAAATCTGTTCATCTTCAGGAAAGGTTGTTTGAAATATACGTTCGAGTTCCCTGCAAATTTGTTTTGCAACCAAAAATGCTTTCGTGTTCCGTAATACTTCCTTTTCCACTACATCCATTTTTATATATTTTGCTTGCGTTATTCTCATGCTAAATAGCATAAATCGCAAACTTAAGCTGTAAAGCATATTATCGGTAAACTTAATATTTAATTCTTTTTCGCTTTGAAACAGTAAATGATAAACTTGTTTCAGCAATGCTAAAAGTTGCTCACTGTTTTTGGCGTCGCTAAGTTGAATTTGCAGAGCAGCTACTAATGAATGCTGATTTTGGACGGGGATGGCAATCGATAAATAATACCCAATTGCTCTCCGAACTTCCGTTTCATCCCCTGATATGGTGTATCCTTGCTTCCGTTCAAAATCCAAATGAAGATGAAAAGAGCAAATATCCATTTTTAAAGATTTAATATCTTCAATAGTAGTCGTTCTACTAACTCTAGTTTTTTCCATTAGGTCTTCCAGAAAATATCGTTTTCCGCCCATTAAGATATAAATAGCAATCCATGCCTTGCGTTCATCTTGTGAGTATTCATAATGCCAGGCTTGGACTTTCTGTATGTTGGTTGGAATAAGCTTTTTCACTTTATCTGGAAGAATAAATCCCGCACTCCGCACTTTTTCCACCTTGTCGATTCCAAGGCTATCGAGCCAGTCATTGATTTTCTCTATATCATAATAGATGGTTCGGCGGGAAACATTTAATTTCTCTGTTAATTCTTCCACAGACATATATGAGTCTGCATGGATGAGTTGCATTAATATCGCAGTACTGCGTTTATCTAATGACATGTCATATTCCTCCTCGCACTTAAGTAATGTGCAAAAAGATAAAGGGCAATTGCTTAGCTTGATTCTACCCCCTATCTGTCTATATGGAAAGACCGATTATAATCAACAGCTTTTGTGCAAAATCGTACTCGTTAATCAGCATGATCCGAAAACAAATATTATTATCTGTATATACGCTCTTCCCCGTTCCCCAAGGGATACAACCGATATTCCCATCTATGTGTACATTCCTCCAGCATATAATAGCCGTTCTCTTCATTCCTCACTATCCGGGAACATTGCTGTCTTGGAATCGTTCCTGACTCCTTGTCGTTTTCAACTTCTATCCAGCTTTCATTCGCTGATTTATCATAACGAACCTCTAAGCGATTACCATTAATCTCTATCGCTTGCCCATCCTCTTTCTTCTCCGCCATTTTCATAAAAATGTCAATCCTTTCCGTCATTTCTGACGAAAAGGATTGGTTTTCTTCCTTCTTATTTTGGATAGCATTATTATGAGTAGAAGTGGGATTTAAATACACATCCTTTTCTCCCTCTAGCGTTGGAAAACGAACCACATCCTTTGTAATCCATTGGGCGTTTTCCCACCCTATGGCACTTTCATCTCCCCCATCACCCATATCGGAAGAACGAACCATTACTCTAATGGGTTGGCCGTCAAGATGCTTGCCGATAATTCCGAACTTTGTTTTGTAGAATTCATAATAATAAGTGGTTTCACCAAGGGTAAAATTCCGATGTTCAATCACTAACGACTGCCTGTTATCCGGAGAATCAATGGTCGTATAATTATTTTCCAAAAGAGAAACCATGAGCGCGTGTAAAAGCAAAATAGGAATACTGAGCATTAAACCAATTATCACCCAAAAGGAACGAATGCGAGCAGAACGAAATCCCATAATAGATAAAATCAAAATGTTAAGGATAAGTGGAAGGATATAACCAGTTGGCAGCAGGAAGATAAAATAATAGCCTGAAAAGTGCATGATGAGTAGTACTATATCCATTACGGCTAGTAAAGCCAGGAGCCATTTTGTTTTTGTCATTGTATCATCTCTTTTCTATAAATATATAGAAACTCTATGTAGTTACTATATTTATACCGTATTAATTAAATAAAAACAACGACATTCACTAATTAAGTTGCTTTACAGGTAAAATTTATCCCCATCTAATTTAGACGGGGATGCCTTTATCTTTTTCTCAAAATAGACTCTATCCACTCTTCTCTTCCCCAAAAAACTGTAAACACATTAACAAACTTCAACTCTCCTCACCAAACGGACAATTCTCTACCAAAATAGACCCAGTCGGACACCCATCAAGTGCATCGAATAAATCATCATATAATTCATCTGCTAACGCTACTGTTCCTGTATTATGATCTATCATCACCTCTGATAATCCTTCCTCATCGTAATCAAAAATCTCTGGGGCCGCTGCTCCACATGCTCCGCACGCAATACATGTATCCTTATCAACCATTACATATTTAGCCATTCTTATCCCCCTTCCCTCCATTTCTAGCTCGAGCTTCCTCTCCTAATCTTTTCATTTCCAGCTAGTTCTCTCCGGCACAGTCTCTACCACTAACGCTCCTTTCCTAAATAAATACCTACATTTTGGTTGCTTAAAGAAAATCTCATATACATCTTTTACTGAAAAGCAGACAAAATTCGCTTCTTTTCCTACTTCAATCCCATACTTATCCTTTATAGAGTAAGCTCGTGCTCCATTAACCGTAATCATGTTCACTATATGCTTCAGCTCCTCTCTTCCAGTCATATGTGCTAAATGAAGAGCCATGTGAGCCGCTTGAAGGATATTACCATTTCCGAATGGGTAAAAAGGAGTTTGGATATCATCATGGGCAATGCATACATTTACACCCTGTTCCGCTAACTCTTTCAAACGTGTAATACCTCTCCCCTTTGGATGAGCATCTGCTCTCCCTTGCATCGTAGTGTTAACTAATGGGCAGCAGACAATTGTAACTTGAGCCTTTTTCACTAATGACATGATTTTGTTGGCATATGCATCTGAATAATAAAGCATGGCATTAGCGTGGCTAGCGGTTACCTTTCCCTCCATTTTCTCCTGCATTGTCAGGCTTGCGACAACTTCAAGGAAACGAGAATGTTCATCATCGACTTCATCACAAAAAATATGAATTTCTTTTTCATATTTTTTGGCTAGAGAAAAAGCGAATTCCAATGATTGAATTCCTTCCTCTCTCGTATTTTCCAAGTGCGGAACTGCACTAACTGCATCAGCTCCTAGTAATATTGCTTTTTCTAACCGCTCTTGATTTTCCGGACAAGAAATAATTCCATTTTGCGGGAAAGCGATTATTTGAAGAGAAAGGAATGACTTCAGCTCTTCTCTTAATTCCATGATGGCATGCAAAGCTGTTAAGTCAGAATCGGAAATATCAACTGCTGCTCTCACATATAGCACGCCATATTCCATCAACATTTTAAGGGCTTTGAATGCTCTATTTTTCACATCTTCTTTAGTCAGCGATTGCTTTCTGACAGACCAAATATCAATTGCTTCTCCCAATGTACCAGATTGATTAAACCAAGGTTCCCCTGCTGTCAGCACCGTATCTAAATGCGTGTGCATCTCCACAAAAGGAGGCAGTAATACATTTCCTTCTAAATCCATTTCCTCATTCCCCATTAAATTGCTTGATGAAATGGAGTGGATTTTCCCATCCTTTATACCTATATTAGTAGGATTTCCCTTAAAAGGAAGCTGAGCATTCTTTAAAACTAGATCAAACATCTTCTCACTCCATTCATCTGTTTATCCCATCTCTACTAATCTACTTAAACTGCCTTCGCCGAATCGATGCTCGAATTGGGAGCTGCTAATCCAATCACCATCTTTGTATACATACCGCGCGGGAGATAGATTCGCAAAAAGATCATATATATTTGTAGCATCGAATAACACAAACTCAGCTACCCCTCCTTCTTTCATTCCATGGGCTTTTTTCCCAAAAATAGCAGCTGGAGTTTGAGTTATCATATTTAAAACAGCTATCAGCTCCTCTTCACTCGCCAAATGTGCTGTATAAGCAGTAAGCAATCCTATTTGTAATAAATCAAATCGACCAAAGGGATGAAATGGATCACTTACATTATCGGAGGCTGTTGCTAATCCGACCTTTTTCTGCAGCATTTCACGTACTCTCGTTATTCCTCTTCGAACGATTCCCTTATCTCCTCTGCCTTGCAAATACATATTGGCACCAGGCAAAGTGACAGCGTAGATATGTTGAAGAGCCATTTCTTCTATAATGCGATCGGACTTTTCTTCAGTCATAGCAGATAGAGAGCATAAATGCCCCGCCGTTACTCTTCCTTGAAAATCCCATTTCTTCGTATTATCAATAATTCTTTCAATCGTACAAATTTCCGGATTATCCTGTTCATCCACATGCAAATCAACGAACTTATCATATTTAGCGGCTAGTTCAAACAGCTGATCGATATCTTTCGTTGCGTTCGGTGATAAATGTGGTGCTCCGCCTATTCCATCTATCCCATAGGAAATCGCTTCTTTCAATACATCTTTTTCTCTTTCCGACTTCACCGACAAATCCGAGAACATCGGAACAACCTGTATAGTTACATAGGGCTTCAACAAATCCCTTGCCTCTAGTACCGCTTGCAGATGGCTTAATGCCAACTCATTCGATACATTCCATTCAAAGTTAACATGGGTTCGTATATGAGTGGTGCCATGTGAGAGTGCTTGAAGTGCTCCTTTCATTACTCGCCGTTTTATTTCGTTTTTGGAAAAAGAGGCAGCTTTTTCGCTATAATTTCTAATTGCTTCGATTAGCGTCCCTGACTTATTCGGCACCGTTTCTAAAGAGAATGCTTTATCAAGATGGGTATGGATATCAATAAAAGAGGGAAGAAGAATTCTTCCCCCCATATCTATTATTGGTTGATAATCTTCCTTACTGCTCCAAATGTCTTTAAATACGGAAAAATTCCCATTTCTCTTTTGGGTTTGTGGTTCTACTTTTGTATACATGCCGTTTTGAATCACAATGGTATAAAGCTTTTCCGTATTCAGCAATGGCAAAGAAACATTGATCAATTGAATATCCTTCATCTTATTCACCTAAATAATCATTCGTAAATATTTTTGAAACATCTTCTTTCTTTTTAATAATGCCAAGATCCAGCAGCTCATCTTGGAGCATTGTCCAGCGTTCATCAGACATATAACCAAATCCATGCTCTTTTGCATCCCCGCCGAAAATCAACTCTTCTTCTGCTTTCGCTCCGTAATCCATTAATTCCATGGATAAATCAGGATTTTTCTCCTTTAAAAAAGGATTAATCTCGTCTGAATGGTCACGGTAATATTCCCAGCCTTTTACCGTTGCTTTCATAAAGGATTGAACCAATTCAGGATTATCTTTAATAACATCCTCTGTCGTGAAAATAACATTGGCATATGTTTCAAAACCAGAGTCATGAATAAATAAGTAGTCTGTTTTTACTCCATCCTGCTCTAAAACATAAGGCTCCGAAGTAACATACCCTTGCGTGACGGCATTAGGGTCATCAATAAATGTTGCCAATGATCCGGTATAAGCCATATCCTTCACTTCTAAGTCATTTGCCTTCTTAATATACTCCCAATAGCCACTGCCTGGTGCTGTGTATACTGTTTTACCATCTAAATCCTTGAAATCCTTTAATGCACCTTCATGCCCTATTAATACTTGAGGACTTTTTTGAAAAATTGCTCCAATTGCTACTAAAGGTATTCCTTTATCTCTGGCGATTAGAACGTCCTCTGCTTGCGTATAACCAAATTGGGCTTTACCAGAAGCAACTATTTGTGTAGACGAAATTTGCGGACCGCCTGGCTCAATCGTCATATCAAGTCCTTCTTCTTTATAGAAATCCTGTTTTAAGGCGGCATAGTTCCCACCATGCTCCGGCTGAGCAAACCAATTTGTAACTAATTTAGCTTTCGTTAATTCTCCATCCTTAGAGCTTCCGCCTGATTCCTTCGCATCTCCACAGGCCGTAAGCAGCAACATAGACATAGCAGTGACGAACACACCAATTTTTTTGTATGATTTTATTTTCCTCATTCACTAATTTCCCCCTTTACGATTATCTAGTAAAAAAGCACATGCCTATTAATTGTCTCGTTTCATTTCTGATTCATGCCAGGATCCTAAAACCCATTTTGACAATAGATTGACCAACAGGAAAAAGACAATCCCTAAAATACTCGCAGAAATTCCACAGGCAAATAAGTAGGCTGTTTCCATGCGACTAGAGGCAACGGTAATCGCATAGCCTAACCCACCGTCTCCACCGCCAATGCCTGCAATATACTCCCCGACAATGGCACCAACCACAGCAAGGGTACAGGAGATTTTCAGCCCTGCCATAATATAAGGGAGGGCAAAAGGAATGCGGACCTTCCACATAATTTTCCATTTAGACGCTTGGTACAAGGTTAGTAGATTAATCATTCCTCGATCCGTTGCATTTAAACCCACTAAGGTATTCGACAGCATTGGAAAAAATCCAATCGTAAAGGCAATAATGACAATCGCATTTGTTCCAGATCCGAACCAGATAACAATGATCGGGGCAATCGCGACAATCGGAATCGTCTGGAGAAGAATGGCGTAAGGATACAAGCTTCTTTCCAGCATTTTCGAACTAGCCATTAATATTGCTGCAATGACTCCCCCAATCACACTAAAAATAAATCCAATGATAGAAGCAGTAATCGTTTTAGTCACTGCATTTCGCAAGTTCTCCCAGTTCTCTAGTGATGCTTGAAGAATATCTGTTGGTTTCGGCAATAGATAGGGTGGTATTTGAAATAGCACAGTACCGTATTGCCAAAGGAGCATAAACAATACAAATACAATCAAAGGGGGAATCCAAACGCTAAACGCTTTCGTCCATTTTTTATCCGTTTTTATTCCTATTATCTGCACTTCCGTAACCTTTTGTGATGCTTGTTCCATAATATCCCTCCTTTTAAATTATCTCTGATTCTTGTTTCACCGAAATCTTACCTGGATTTAGTAAATCGAAAGGATCATTTTCTCGTTTCTTCATTAAGATTTTTTCCATTTTCAGATTATAACCGCCAAATCCAAGTAAGTACGTATGTGGATCATTAATCTCCACTTCTATCGTTCGGCAGAAATCAATAATTTCATATAATCTTTCTTTTGACTGATAGAGTATGACTGGTAAGGAGGCAGGAGTAATTTTTCCTTTTATCTTGATATACTCAAAGTGAAATTGAATCTCCTCTCCAAATTCTGCCCTCAATGTATCCATCTGTTCAAAAATACGATCAACCTTAAATCTAGCTTGAAGGTATGTCATATTCTCACCATGTTTATGAGCCCAAAGGGTTGCATGATTCCATGTAAAATCAGATACCTTTAAACCTTTATGATAGTTGTTAGCAGGTATCATTAAATCTGTACTTCCTTTATATTTATCTACTAAGCTTTGTAATGCATCCAAACAGGACTCCTCTATTTCTAGCATCGTAATAGATTTCTCCTCATGAAGAACGTCTTTTAATGAATGAAAGTGAGAAGGAATCGGCCATTCACACACAGATACGAGACGTTTTATTATCTCTTCCTTATGGGCTAACTCATCCCCAAATTTCACCGCTTCTTTAAAGGTAGGGAAGGAAATGATGTGCTGGGTCCACTCTTGCTTCTCCTCCACTGGTAAAATAGCTTCTAACACAATTCCGGTTGTCCCGTAATTATGTATATAATCTTCTATTTCCTCTCCTACTACCTCAAAGATTCTCGGCTCGCCTTCAAAAGTCATCACCGTCACACCTAGAATATTGCCATCCCATAAATTACCCCACCGAATGGAACCAATTCCACCTGAACCTCCGCACAAGAAACCACCTACTGTCGCAGTCATAAAAGTGCTTGGATAAATCCTTAGTTCTTTTCCTTGTTTTCGTAATTTTTTTTCTAATGTGCCAAGACGCATTCCCGCCTGTACTTTGACGGTATCTTCTTTTAAATCTAGTAATTTATCCATTTTCGTTAAATCAAGCACAATTCCACCTTTTAAAGGAATTGCCTGTCCATAGTTACCTGTTCCTGCTCCCCTAATCGTTACAGGTACTTTATTTTCGACTGCAAAAGTTACCAACCCTTGTATCTCTTCTATCGATGTCGGTTTTACTACACAATCAGCTACTTTATCTTTTAATTCTTCGAATAGTACGGGCGAATACCAGTAATAATCCTTAGACAATCGTTCTCTTAAGTTATCACTTACAATGACCTTCTCTTCTCCCACTAACTCTATTAATTTATCTAACCACATAAAAATCACCACCTATTAAAATTGTAAATAATGAGAAACCTTTGCTGCTATATCACTAAAATGATGGGAAGTTCTTAATTCAGCATTTCTCGGAAAGGGTAAGTCCACTTCGACTGTATTTTCTATCTTTCCTGGACTAGGGGTCATTACGGCAATTTTCGTTGATAAATATACGGCTTCAAATACATTATGGGTAATGAATAGAACGGTCATTTTTTCCTTTTCCCATATTTTTAATAACTCTGCTTGCAAGTTTTGTCTCGTTATCTCATCTAATGCGCCAAAGGGCTCATCCATTAATAGTAATTTTGGTTTCGCCACAAGCGCCCTGGCAATCGATACCCTCATTTTCATGCCGCCAGATAATTCCCTTGGCAAAGCTTTGCGGAAATCCTTTAATCCTACTAATTCCAACACTTTTTCTGCCATTTCCTCTTTTCGCTTTTTAGGGATTTGCTGGAATTCGAGTGGAAGCAAAATATTGTCCATTACATTTCTCCAAGGTAATAAGGTAGCATCTTGAAAAACGAAGGATACATCTGTGCTCTGTTTTTGAGCTTGACGAGGGCTCTTCCCTAGAATCGTTAGTTCTCCATCTGTATGTTCAATCAACCCGGAAATCATCTTAAAAATCGTTGATTTTCCACAGCCTGATGGACCAACAAAGGATACAAACTCTCCCTGTTCAATATCGAGACTGACATTTTGAACGGCTGTTTTCCCATTTGGATAAATCTTATTAACATTTTGGAGATGAACAATCGTTTCATTTAAAGGATGCAGCTTTTGTCCTTCCATCACATTGGTATTTTGCATACAGAACCTCCTCCTGAGTTTTCGAATTATATTATGCTTTTGACTGTACGAAGATCGAAATGAATCATTTCCTTAATAGCACCGGCAAAGCTTTCACTAACTAATTGGAGAATCTGTTCCCCTTTTTCAATGGTCGCACTAGCAGCATCTCCCGCAATTCCTGTTTCCGATATATCCTTCATCACCCACGCAAAGTAACTGTTTCCTTTCAAATATAAATGCTGTGTATCTTCAGGTAAGTGGACAAACTCTGTTGGACTAAGTTCCATATCCACCCATGCTTCTTTTAACGCTAACACCATGGACGTTTCGACCTCGCCTCCATGAATCCCATACTTTTGTTCCTTATCAGAAATAAGGGAATGTAGGACCGAATAATCAGGGTTTAGTCGAAAGACATTCATCCCTGTTTCAATCCGTACTTCTCTTGCCATCATATTTAGAAGATCATGATTCCCTCCATGCGTATTGAACAGAAGCAATTTTTTAAACCCACTTTCCTTTACACTTTTCGCAATATCACGAATGACAGCCTGTAAAGTGTCTGCTGACAATGTTATTGTTCCTGACATTCCTAAATGCTCTGTACTCTTTCCATATGGTAAGGATGGTAAAATCCAAACATCCTCATCTGGGATTAAATTTAATGCTTCCACTAACAGCCCTTCGCCTATTAAAGTATCTGTATAAACAGGCAAGTGTGGTCCATGCTGTTCTACTGCACCGATCGGCAAAATAACAAGTGCGTTTTCCTTATCTAATTCCTTAATTTCTTTGGACGTCAATCTAGGTAAGAACCTTTTTTCAAAAGCATGACCGCTATATCTGCCATGTAACATCTTTTCCCATCTCCCTTTAAGAAACCTATGAATTTTCGTACCCCTCATCCCAAAATCAACTTTTTATGCCACACCATTACGACTGATGTTATATTTACTAACATAAACATAATATTTATATTAGTGGTTACTTTGCAAATATACATTAGCAGTTCCGTAGATATTTTCATAATATTTTGTATACTTTGAACAAATTTGAATATTGGGGTAATTTATAAATGAAGAAGGTGCTTTTCATTTTATACCTTCCTTCTGTTCTAGAAATTTATCGTCAGTTGGCGCAAAAGGTAAAGTAGCGAGGATAGGGGAGTAGGAAAAAATAGCAATAATAGAAGAATTAAAAAAGGAAGCAGGGGAACTATCCCCCTGCTCCTTAAGAGACGTTAATTATTTTGTCATTATCTGTTCGTTCTGGTACCCGTTCGACTTTCCCTACTAGGAATATATAGGACAGGGCGCCTACTAATGCGATGCAGGCAATAAATGTAAGAGCTGGTGCAAAGCTGCCTCCTTTTACTAAGAAGCCAATGACAATTGGAATAATAATAGAGGCTGTTCCCCCAATGAAATTAAAGACGCCGCCGGCAATACCTATTAGTCGTTTTGGTGCTAATAGAGAAACGAATACCCATGTGATCGAGGCGAAACCGTTACCAAAAAAGGCAATAGACATGAACAATACAATTAAGCTTGGACTATTCACATAGTTGGCTCCGATAATGGAGGTAGATAAGATTAAGCCTGCAATTATTGGTGTTTTTCTTGCTTTATTGCTAGACACTCCTTTTTTCACAAGGAAGTCGGAAAGGAAACCTGCGGAAAGGACCCCGATAAATGCAGCAATAAAGGGCAAGGATGCTAAAAATCCGGTCTTAATAAAGGATAAGCCGCGATACTCGACTAAATAGGTAGGGAACCAAGTTAAGAAAAACCATAGGGTGGAGCTAACTGCAAATTGGCCAATATAGATTCCCCAAAGCTTTCTGCTTGTTAAGACCGTTGCGAAATCTTTCTTTCCGATTTTCGGTTTGTCCGCTTTATCAGCAGCTGCATCAACAAAGCCGTCTCCAGCTTGAATGTAATCAAGTTCGGCCTTGTTCACTTTTTTACTTTTGCTTGGATCGCGATAAAGAATGAACCAAAGAACGGCCCACACAAGTCCAATAATACCAGTAACAATAAACAGGCCTCTCCATCCAAACGTTTGTTGGAAGAAAATAAGAGTCGGTGTTAGGAATGCTAGTCCAATAAATTGACCTGAGGTGTAAATGGAAATTGCTCTTGCACGTTCATTTTCCGGAAACCAGCTAGCTGCAACCTTACTATTTGTCGGGAAAGCTGGTGCTTCAAAAACTCCTAAACCTACTCGTAATATAAACAGTCCTAAGAAACCGCTTGCAAATCCTTGAAGTAAAGTCATAAGGGAGAATCCTGCAATCCCAATTGCATGAGTATTCCGGTTCCCTAGTTTATCCAACACCCAGCCACCTGGAATTTGAAGCAAGCAATACGTCCAACCAAAAGCTGAAAAAATAAGACCCATTGTCACAGAACTTAATCCTAGCTCTTCCGTAATAAAGGGAGCTGCAATAGAAATATTACTTCGATCCATATAGTTAATAATAACCGTTATAAATAACATGAATACAACACTATAGCGAACCTTTGTTGCTTTGTTCTTCATATCTTAGTCCTCCTATCGTCCTCTTTCACTATCAATCCTTTTCTTTCTACGGCAGGGAGTTTCTCCCTGCCGTACAACCAGCATCCTTACCACTCTGCCACGCTTCCATCACGATGACGCCATACTGGGTTTTGCCATTGATGACCTGTTTTCGCCATTTCACGAACAACATCCTCATCAACCTCAATCCCTAGTCCAGGTCCTTGCGGAATTTTCACATAACCATCTTCGTAAGAAAAGACTGTTGGATCCTTTAAGTAATCAAGTAAATCACTGCCTTGGTTATAATGAATACCTAGACTCTGTTCTTGAATGACAGCATTATGTGCTGTTGCATCTACTTGTAAACAAGCCGCTAATGCAATCGGCCCTAATGGACAGTGTGGTGCAGCTGCTACATCATAAGCTTCAGCCATACTGATAATTTTTTTGCATTCCGTGATTCCACCTGCATGGGATAAATCTGGCTGGATAATATCAACATATCCATCGCTTAATAAGGATTTGAAATCCCATCTTGAAAACATACGTTCGCCTGTTGCGATAGGGATAGCCGTTAATGATGCAATTTCTCTTAATGCTTCATTATTTTCTGGTAATACTGGTTCTTCAATAAACATTGGATTAAATTCTTCTAATGCTTTAGCTAGCACTTTTGCCATTGGCTTATGCACACGCCCGTGAAAGTCAATTCCAATCCCGATATTTTTGCCAACGGCTGCACGAATAGCTGCAACGTTTTCAAGTACTTTATTCACCTTTTCATAGGAATCTATGTATTGCATTTCTTCCGATGCATTCATCTTTATCGCTTGAAACCCTTTATCGACACACTCTTTTGCCGCTCTTGCCGTATCACTTGGGCGGTCTCCGCCAATCCATGAATAAACCTTGATAGAGTCACGGCATGCTCCGCCTAATAATTGATAGACTGGGGCATCATAGTATTTTCCTTTTATATCCCAAAGTGCTTGATCAATTCCAGCGATAGCACTCATAAGAATCGGACCGCCTCTATAAAAGCCTCCTCTATACATGACATTCCAGTGATCTTCAATTCTTAATGGATCTTTCCCAATTAGATACGTCATTAGTTCTTCTACAGCCCCTTTGACTGTAGCCGCTTTCCCTTCAATTACTGGTTCTCCCCATCCAACAATTCCTTCATCTGTTTCGATTTTCAAGAATAACCAACGTGGTTGTACGGTGAATAATTCATAGCCTGTTATTTTCATAGAAAAAACACTCCTTATAATGAATAATTTTGTGCTAACAACGTAAATTTATTTGACTTTTCAGTTAATTCTTGTAAATATTGTTCCGTTATTTCCTTTTTTGTGTCTACTAACGAACTACCAATTCCCAATCCTGCAGCCCCGGCTTCTAAGTATTCCTTCACATTTGTTAAATCCACTCCGCCAGTTGGTAACAATGGTATTTGCGGCAATGGCCCATGAATATCCTTGATAAACTTCGGACCTACAGCAGTGGCTGGAAAAACTTTTATAATATCCCCTCCAGACTCGTACGCTTCCAAAATTTCAGTTGGGGTGAAAGCAGCAGGAATGCTAACTGCACCATATCTTTTGGTCATCCGGATGGTTTCCTCTTTATAAGTCGGGGATAAAATAAATTGAGCACCAGCTAACAGAGCACTTCGCGCAGACTCTGCATCTAACACCGTACCAGCACCTACCGCCATTCTGTCTCCAAATTCGTCGACTGCCCTTTCAATGGCTGTTAGCGCTTTCGGCGAATTCATCGTAATTTCGACTACTCTTATTCCCCCTTCATATAAGGACTTAACAATTTTCAATGTATCCTCTGGGTCAGCCCCTCGTATGATGGCAATTAATTTATGATCGAAAATTTTCTGAAGTGTACTCATCTTATTACCGCTTCCCTTCTATTATCTATTCACTTCATCGGTTAAGTCGGATTGAAAAAATTGATTTAATTCCCTTTTGCTAGGAAGTCCTTCTATATCTCCATTAGTAGAACAAACCATAGCTCCGATGGCACAGCCTCTTTTTACTGCTTCACTGATGGTTAATTTATCAAGCAGCCCAGACAGGACGCCTGCAGCAAATCCATCTCCTGCACCTACTGGATCAATTACTGTTTTTACTGGATAACTATCAATATATCCTTTGCTATCAGTAGTAGAGTAATAGGCACCCTTCTCTCCAAGTTTAATAATTACTATTTCCACTCCCATCTCGTGGAAGGATTGAACTGCTCTCCCATATTCCTTCGTGCCAAATAAAAATTCACATTCACTTATACCTGGCAAGACAATATCGGATTTCGCCGCTATCTCCAGAATGACTTCTCTTGCTTCCTTATCATCCCAAAGCTTTCTGCGTATATTGGGGTCAAAGACTATTTTTAATCCGTTGTCTTTTGCAATTTCAATCGACTCAAACACAACTTTTCTACAAGATAGACTAAGGGCAGGTGTAATTCCAGATAGATACAAGTATTTCGCATTGGCTATATAGTCTCTATCTAAATCAGCTGGTTCTAGCCTGCTTGCAGCTGAGTCTTTGCGATAGTAATAAATATTGACAGCATCCTGATTCAAGATTTCCTTAAAGAGAATTCCTGTTGGTGCTGTTTCATCAATCACTACCTTGCTAACATCTACCCCTTCTCCTCGAACTGTATTTAAAATCATCTCACCAAATTCATCACGGCCCAGCCGGCTGATCCACCCAGCCTGATGGCCTAATTTTGCTAAACCAATCAAAGTATTGGTCTCAGCACCGGCAATCCTCGAAGTATACTGATTCGCATAGCGGATTTTGCCGAGTGTATTGGGTGTAAATAAAACCATCGTCTCACCGATACTAATAACATCCATCTCTTCACCTCGTTTCTTATAACGTGAAACTTCCATCAGATGACCAACCCCACTGATGATTAGTCGAACCATTCGAACCTATACGGACAGTTAAACTCAACCAATCTTCTCCAAATTCTCATAAGCATACGGTTGAGTCTTACTGTCTGCTAAGTGTGGGATAAAATGCAACCCATACTTTCCGAAATTTTCTTCGCTGTCCAAAGAACTCTTTCTACTACTTCTTCTTTTTGTTTAAGCATTCTTTCCCTTGGGCCTGCTACACTTATTGCTGCTTCCAGCTTGCGTCCTGGTCCAAATACAGGTGCCGCCACACAATATAATCCTTCTTCTCCTTCTTCATCATCAATCGTATATCCAATCATCGAATACTGATAAAGCTCTTTTTCTAATTCCGCTCTGTCTGTCACTGTTTTCTCAGTAATCGGAACAAGTTCAATCTGGTCTAAAATCCGCTTTCTCTCTTCTTCTGACATATTAGCTAAAAAGGTCTTCCCCAACCCCGTGCTATACAATGGTTTACGATAGCCAGTTTGGGCAGTCGTACGGATTGAGCGATTGCTGTTTATTTTTTGGACATAGACTAATTCATTTTCAGCAAGCGTTGCCATAAATACAGTCTCTTGAACATTTTCCATTAATTTTTGCAAATATGGCTTAGCTTGGATAGATATATCCATATTTTCCATAGCAAGTGTACCAATATGGACTAATTTTGCTCCTAATTTAAATCGCTTCAATACATCTATACTTAGATAATTCTGTTCCAAAAGCGTCGCCACGAGATTAGATGTACTACTTTGCGGGAATGAAAGTTTCTCACTAATTTCTTTAATTGATAACCCATCCGGATAATGGGCAAGTAGTTCAAAAATTCGCAGAACCCTTTCGGCAGATTTAACTGACATCCAATCCTCCCCTTCCTTCATATCACATATGTGATACAAAATCATATATGTGATTAATTCCGATACATAATATCACCCCTTATTTGCAGTGTCAATATGTTTTGTGGAATCGCTAACAAAAAAATAATCGCTAAAATAAATCCTTTGAAAGCAATTTCAAATCTATAAAACCCACATATAAAATAGTTTTTTTCAGAAAAAAGAAGCTTCAGAGAGTTGGATCAACTCACTAGAAGCTTCTTGCGTTATATTATTGTTCCTTCTTTTAATAAATTTACTTAAACCAGGACGTGGAACCTGTCCTTTTTATATCAAAAATCCATTTTTTCATTTAAGCGCTTGTCATAAATTTTTCCGAAAAAGAAAAGAGATAGAGATATGTTATAAAGATACAATTGACCTACAAAGAAAAAAGAACCATAAAAATGGTCCTTTTTCCTTGTCCTCACTTGCTTGGTGCTGGATAGCAATCAAACCGAAAGATCAATCGATTTCCCTAGTGTGGGATGTGGGGCTTCTAGCATTTTTAGTAATTGATCATTATTCTGTTCAGCGGTATCCATTGCCTTTTTTGTTAAAGCTATGCCGACATTTTGCGATAAGCTTGCTTGCTTCATTCCTATTGATAATGCAGCAATATCCATTTTTTTCACCACCTCTTCTTGTTATCGGCTGCCAGACATAACTGTAAACAAATTTTTACCAATCTATTACTTAGAGCTTGGTAATACCTTAATTGCTTATAGCAAAAATCTCCATTTGCGGTATGTTTCTCTATCTTTATTTCTATTTATCTCCAATCTTCTTGCCATTAATTAAACGGCCGAACCGTCTCTCTGAATTTATTAAGTTGTCATAGGCTCTAATTTCATTATTGCGCCAAAATATTGGGAAGCGGTAGTAAAGGTGATAAACGCAATAAGCTCACTGATTTCCGCTTCTGAAAGATATTCTTTCAATATATTGAATTGGGCATCTGAAATGTCCCCTTTTTGCTTCAAAAAGGCTTCTGCAAACCCTACTGCAATCGACGTTTTTTCATCGAACAAGTGAGATTCAGGTTTTCCCTTTGCCTTGCAATATTCACACCCATTGCTTTGTGCTAATGTTCTTCTTACTTGTTCTTTTAGATGGGATGATAGATTCAAATCTTTTTCTAACACATCTCCTAATTGATTCCATCCATTTAAGACATCTACATTATATCCTAAGAGTCTTTGAAAAGGTGTTTCACCGTTTTTTGATTCATTAATTCTTGCCATCCTTACTACCTCCTTGTAGAATTAATTTTACTGGAGATTATAAAAGGTTCCCATTAAAAATGATACATTTTTTATAGATACACTTTACAAACTTAACAAATATGGAGGTTTTTTATTAAAAATGAAAATAGATTCAATTGATAAGAAAATAATCGATGAATTAAACCAAAATAGTCGATTATCGATGAGTGAACTTGGAAGAAGAATTAATTTATCTTCTCCGTCTGTAACAGAACGCGTAAGGCAAATGGAGTCATTTGGAATAATCAAAAGGTATACTTTAGAAGTGGATTACAGTAAACTTGGACTTCCTATTCAATGTATTATTGAAGCAACCGTCAAAAATGGTGATTATAATTCTTTTAAAAGGTATATTGAGGAGCAGCCAAATGTAGAGTTTTGTTACAGAATTGCTGGAAATGCCTGCTATATGCTAAAAATGCAATTCGATACATTTGCCAAAGCAGAACAATTTATTGAAGATATAAACCCCTTTGCTCACACTGTAACACATTTTATTTTTTCAAAGGTGGATACAAATTTAAAGATTGATTCAGACTGATTTTATTTAGATTTTGTTTAATGAGATACCCCCTTAAAATGGATAAAAGTGTTTATTTTATATGGAGCGGTAAGAACGCACTTGTTATTGAGGAGATTTGTCCGTTATTCCCGCACGATTAGAAAAAGGAAGGTTTCTCCCATATGGTGACCTTCCTTCTTCTTATTAGTATTTTTAATCAATAGTTGAATTTCTTCCGTTGTATAAACAGAAAATTAAGGAAGCGCTTCCAATAAGCATCGCTACTGCCATCTAGCTAGTGTCGTCCGCCCCCCCAGAAAACACAGTACTTTTTATTCTGAATAACGCTGATTAAACAGCCGTAATGACAACTTGCTTTTCACTTACTGCCCTTTCCCTTGTGGTATCGATTTGTTTAAAATCAGCACTGTTTGTAATAATAACAGGAGTAATCAGATTGTATCCTTCTTCTCTAATTTTTTCCATATCAAATTCTAATAACAAGTCACCAGCACTCACTTTATCTCCTTGTTTTACATGTGCTGTGAAGTATTTACATTCTAGCTTGACTGTATCCATTCCAATATGAATTAAGATTTCTGCCCCGTTGTCAGATGTAATTCCGATGGCATGCTTTGTTTTGAAAAGAGTCGTAACAATACCGTTTACTGGAGATACAGTCCGCCCTGCTGAAGGGATAATGCCAACGGAGGACAGAGCCTGTTTTTTTCTCTTAATATATTTCATGGACGTTTTTTATAAAAAATTTGATCATTTTCTGTTTGTGTTGTTAAACAATCGCGCCATTAATGGAGTAAAATACTCACCTATAATTGGTCCATCATATAGAGTATTGTGTCTCTTATTTTTTCTGAGGATCCTTTTTCTAATAACGTCATATATGCCTCATAGCTGTCACTCGCATAGTAGCCTTCTGGGACTATATATCCTATGTAGTCGTTAGTGTTACCAGCTATGAATACTGGTACTCCGTTGTAGTTATTAGTTATTTCTGTTCCAGTTTCATTAAATATTTCTCCAGGTATTGATACAAATAAGATCTCACCCAGCTTTAATACTTGTATTTCGGTATAAATGGTTAATGAATTTTCTAACGCTCCTGATTTCTTGATTAATGCAGAAACACCTTCAATCTCTGATTCTATCTTTCTTAAATAGGCATAGTTATTTCCAGCTGTTACTCTTTGGATTTTATGTCTTTGTTTAAGTTCGTGCAATTTATGCTGCAGTTGTGCAGAATCTTCTATGTTGCGAAGGGCCAAATCTACTTTCTCTATTTTAGAACTTATGGTATCAACCTTGATTTGTTTTTTGTGAGTTAATAATTCCAGTACCGCTGCTGATAATACTGTTCCTACCCTTCTTACTTCATAAAAACTTGCCTCTTTTCTTGTAAAACGTGTACTAATATCACCTGACGGACCATTTATAAATAATGCAATTTCTACATTATTTTCATTTTCTAAATTAGAGCTAGTTACTCCAGGGAAATCAGCACTAATTAGAAGGTTGTCTCTATTCATTATCGTTGGATGGCATGCAAAGTGATACACTATAATCTTTTTGTTCGTTCTGCAATATTCAAATTCTATTACTTTTAAAATTGAGGAATATTCTATTTCAGATGATATCCTATTAGCAGCAATGCCGCTGACTTCCCCCTCACAAATACTAACTTTACATTCTTCTAAATTTTCCAATGCTAGTTTAACAGCCTCAACAATTTTTTTATGTTGTTCATTTACAAGTATTCTATCGTATGGCATCCATAAATCAGGAAATGCTCTCCAGATGGGAGATGTTTCCTGAATAGTCCCCCCTGGACCAGAATGAGTATGCGTAGCGTGAAGGAAGATACATTCTTTTGAAACATTCGTTTGGTCTGAAATTTTTTTGCGAAGTTCGACTGTATAGTTTTGATCTATACAAATCAAATCTAAGCTAACTAGAATTATAAAAGTCTGTTGAGATCTGATTGCAACAATTCGTGCATAAATTGGATCATGAATTCCCTTAGATTGTCTTGTAGCCATATAACCTGCTAAAAGCTTACTTTCAGTAGGTGTGATATCAACTTTAGCTGATCCACAATAAATATTCATTTTATCACCTTATTCATTATAAAATACCAATCTATTTACCCAATACACAAAAAATAATCATTCCCATTAAAATTTCGATTGCACTAAAACCTTACTTAATTAATAGGAAACTAATAACTGTAATAGCTAAGGGATGTAAGCTAGGTAAAATCCAATCAAAGATTTCCTGGAACTTTATTTCTGCACCTCCCACTTTTAGTACATAAGGAGTGGCTAATTGTACAAGTTGCGGGATTAAACCACCAATGACTACAATCCCTAACATCGTTGCCATTGCAATATATCTTTGAACACATATAATTGTAAAAATTGAAAAGTACTGCATATAGACAGAATTATTACCATCTGAGCTCCTTGTAAGATATTAACTGGATACTAGCTTTTTGAATGGCAGTTATTGTAAAGGGATCAGTTAATATACCTAATTCCTTTATTCTTTGTATATTATAAGAACTGTGATTTAAAAGTTGTTGATCAACAAAACCAGGATGACACATCATTTCTAAAGGGGTCACACTTGCACGCTCAAAAATATCCAATAAAGTTTCATAAGAAGCATTATCATCATGGAATTTAGAACAAAACTCTAGAGTGTTTATCGCTGAATCATCCTTATTTAATTGACGTATTGGCAGCCGGTACTCTTCAGCCAAAACTTTTACAATCGAAGAAACTGGCTCTGTGCCGTGTAAATTATGATGAGTATCTATGTGAGTAGGATTCAATCCAAAAGTGTAAAATTCGTTCATTTGTGCCCTAAGTTCTTTTTCTATCTCAATTACATTTGCCTTGTTTAAAACTTCTTTCTTGCTATGGAAATATCCCTTTTGATTGACTAGTGATGGAACATTTTGATGAATAGGTTTACCTGCCGTTAGGTTGAGGTGAACTCCAACACCCAAAGAAGGATATTTTTTGGCTAGGCTTGAGGCATGTTTCGCTGCCGGCATGTTCACCATTAGCGTTGTTGATGTAACAATTCCACTTACATGTGCATCAATAATTCCGTAATTTACTCCTTTTGAAAGACCAAAGTCATCAGCATTTACTATTAAATATGGCATGATGAGTTTCTCTCCGCTCTAGAAGGGAAATTTTTGGCTAAATGCCACGCTCCCCATAAACCGCTCTGTCCGCTAAGTGCAGCCAATTTAAGATCCAGATGACCCCTGTGAATTTTGAACAAGCGTTGATTCATTTCATTTTCTATTAATGGAATTAATAGTTTTGACTGATTATTCATAATTCCGCCTCCTAAAATTATCGCGTCAGGGTTGAAAATTTGTATTATATTTGCCAAACCAATCCCTAAATATCGGCAAGTTTGTTGGATGATAGAAAAACAGGCTTGATCTCCCAACCTAACTGCCTCAAAAACCATTTCAGCAGTAACCGAATTCTTACCGGCAAGTTCTAATAATACTTCAGATTGCTCTTGAATCAATAATTGCTCCCCTTTTTTTGCAATAGATGTTCCAGAAGCCAAAGCTTCTAGGCAACCGAAATTCCCACAGGAGCATGGTGGTCCGTCTGGTGATACCGTCATATGGCCGATTTCGCCCGCAAGATCTTGTTTTCCATAATATAGTTTTTCATCTATAATGATTGCACCTCCAATACCTGTACTGACTGTCAAATATATTTGATTCTTATAGCCTTTTCCTGCTCCATAAATCGCTTCTGCAATACCAGCAGCGTTAGCGTCATCATCTATGATTATCGGAATATCATTGAGCCTTTTTCTTAGTTCTTCCACAATCTTAAAATTGGACCACTTTAAATTTCCTGTGAAATGAATAACTCCATTTTCTCGATTTAACGGACCCGGGACACTTATACCGACCGAGTTTAACCTTCCATATTTATGGTCCGTTTCAGCTATTAATGAATCGAATTCTTTCATAAGAATATCTATCAGCATTTGTGGTGATTCTATAGTTTTAGACATCAACTGACGTGTGCCAATAATCTTTTCATTAGTGGCTATTCCAATTAGGGTTTTAGTTCCTCCAATATCCACTAATCCATACAAACCACTCATTTTATCACCTTTTCTACATTTTTTCTGAACCATCTGAACTAATAATTTTACTAACATCCTGTACAAGGTTTTGCGTTTTTCTTTTTTAGGACTAATCCTAAAATGAAACCAACTAAGATATAGACCAAAACTAGTATCAATACCAAATTATATGGCCAGGCCGGAAACGGAAAAATGGAGCCATAAATCGGCAATAACATAACGAGAGCACCAATTATTTAGTGTTTATACCAATCCTAAATTGGTACGAACCAATTTACATAAATTTTATATTTACCTGATATTTTTGTCAATTTAATTTTAAATAAGGACCACCCGTGAGTGAACTGCACCCCAATTGTTAGACACAAACTAACAGTTGGAGGTGCAGTTTTTATATGTCTAAATTTAATATAGAGGAAAAAATAGAAGCAGTTATTCGTTATCTACAGGGAACGGAGGGGGTAAAATTTATTGCGAAATCCATAGGGGTACATCATACAGTCTTATTAAATTGGATAAAACAATATGAATATCATGGTGCCGATGCTTTAATAAAACCCTATACATCTTATACAACACAGTTTAAACTAGACGTACTGAATTATATGAGAGAGACAGGGACGTCTATAAGGGAAACTGCTGCAATATTTAACATTGCAACACATAGTACCATTCTAAAATGGCAAAAAGGTTTTGAATTACATGGAATTGACGCCCTGAAACCAACACAAAAGGGGCGCCCACCAATGAAAAAGGAAACGAATAAACCTCAACCAGTAGAAGGGTCTGAAGAAGCATTACGAGCTGAAAATGAACGTTTACGGATGGAGAATGCTTACTTAAAAAAGTTACATGCCTTAATTCAAGAAAAGGAAAAACTACAGAACAGGACAAAGCGCAAATAATTTATGAATTAAGGCAAGAATTTAAAGTGATTGATCTAGTAAAGGTCGCTGGTATTGCGCGTAGTACGTATTACTATTGGGTAAAACAAATGGATCGCCCAGATAAATATAAGGAAGTTAAAGAGTTAATTCAGGAGATTTTTGATGAACATCAGGGACGATATGGATATCGTCGGATCACATTAGAATTACATAACCGAGGCATCAAAATAAATCATAAAACAGTCCGCCGTCTTATGAATGAGATGGGATTAAAGTGTCTTGTGCGTATGAAAAAATATCGTTCCTACCGTGGGCAAGTAGGGAAAATAGCCCCAAATATTTTGGAACGTGATTTTAAAGCATCGAAACCAAACGAAAAGTGGGTAACGGATGTAACAGAATTCCATCTACACGGGGAGAAGCTATATTTGTCCCCCGTTCTAGATTTATTCAACGGAGAAATCATCGCTTATAACATAGAAAAGCGTCCTGTTTATCTACTTGTTTCGAAAATGCTGGACAAAGCTTTTGAGCATTTGAAAGAGGGTGACACCCCTATCCTCCATTCGGATCAAGGTTGGCATTATCAAATGAAGAAGTACCAACATGCTTTAAAGAAACATGAGATTACTCAAAGTATGTCACGTAAGGGGAATTGTTTAGATAACGCAGTCATGGAGAATTTCTTTGGCTTATTAAAGTCTGAATTACTCTATTTAAAAGAATTTGAGAGTATGGAGCATTTTAAAGAAGAATTAGAGAATTACATTCACTACTATAACCACAAACGGATTAAGACAAAATTAAAAGGCATGAGTCCGGTGCAATATCGAACTCATGCCCTAGTAGCTGCCTAAATCCCGTGTCTAACTTTTTGGGTTCAGATCATGAGAACGGGTGGTTTTCTCTGCGGCTGAAAGCCTTTGTTACTGACCAAACCCTAAAGGGCTACTGAAAGGTTCGCCAATTGTACTACTTCTACTGGCCAGACCTCAAAGGCCTTCTCTCCTAATTTTTTCGTTTCTTTTTCTTCACTTCTTCCCCTGTAAATGGATCAATATATTCCATAATCGTTAATTGTTCTGCGACTAGATCATCTTGTATTTGATTACGGATATATTCTTCAATTACCTTCTTGTTTCTTCCTACCGTATCTACATAATATCCTGTACACCAAAATTTTCGATTTCCATACTTATATTTCAGTTGTGCATGTCTATCAAATATCATCAAGCTACTTTTTCCTTTTAGATATCCTACGAATGCTGATACACTTAATTTTGGCGGAATACTCACTAACATATGTACGTGATCCTTACACGCTGTTGCTTCTATTATCTCCACGCCTTTCCTCTCACATAAGGTACGTAAGATTTGCCCAATATCTTTCTTTATTTTCCCGTAAATTATTTGTCTTCTATATTTTGGTGCAAATACTATGTGATACTTACAATTCCAAGTTGTGTGTGCTAAACTATTATTGTCTTTTGACATAAGGACTTCCTCCTGGCTATTTATTTTCGGTTGGCGAACCAAAAAATATTTTAGCACCAAGAGGAAGTTTTTTTAATACCACGCTGTAAGCTTTTTGGAACCCTAGGCATAGCCCAGGGTTTTCTTTTCTATAAAAAAATACGAATCCCTTATTTTGGATTCGTAGTCATAGTCTAGCTATAAATTTCAGTATTTATTTCATATCTGTCTCCCCTATATACTGAATGAGCAACCTCGAAAATTTCGTTATTTTGATCAAAGGTTATCTGTTTAAAATGAAAGACGGGTACAGAGTAGTTTATTTCAAGTAATTCTGATTCCTGAGGAGTAGGCATTCTTACCTCGATTTTTTGTTGAGCCTTTGTAATCTTTATACTGTATTCATCCTCTAAGATTCGATATAGCGATTCGTTCTCGAAGTTTCTACTTTCAAGATTATTAAACTTTTCAATCGGCAGCATTATTGTTTCAATTGCTAAAGGATACAAATCTGCCAATCTTAAACGCTTCAGCATAAGAATCTTTCCCTCAGATTTTAAATCAGCAATCATGTTTGCAGGAGGTTCTACAATTATTGTTTTCTCTAGAACCTTGGATCCGGGCAACAGCCCTCGCGCTCTCATGTCCTCACTAAAGCTCTTTAAACGCCTACCTTGTGGAATTTTAGATTCAGCTACATATGTCCCGCTGCCGTGTCGTCTTATGAGAATATATTCATTGACCAATTCTGAAATAGCTTGCCTCACCGTCATACGACTCATTTCGAATAATTCTGCAAGTTCTCTTTCAGGTGGTAACACATCACCCGGTTTCAACTCCCCTCTTTCAATTTTTTGTATAATTTCCTTTTTCAGTTGTTTATATAAAGGGGTTTTTTTATTGTTCATGTTTCACATTCCTTTTATTTAAGATTATTCTATTGACATTATATACATATTTTTATAATAATTAAAGAGAATTGGTATATATCAATTTATAAAGGAGGTATAAATTCGAATTATGGTGTAAATCTTTATGGATATGATTCATTAGATTTAAACAACTTAAAGGACGTACTGCATTACTTTTTAGGGTTTGATTAAATTGACTAAATAAACATACGGAGTGATTGATGTGAAAACAGCTATTATATTGGCTGCAGGTAAAGGAAAAAAAATGTGGCCATATAATGATTATTGGCCTAAGGCAGCATTACCAGTAGCTAACCAAGGAAATATCGTTCATCTCGTAAACCATCTTAAGAGCTTGTCTTTTGACCGGATTATTATTGTGACTAGTTATCTAGGACGCAGAATTAAATCTCTTTTTTGCGATTTTGAAGGAGTTGAAACTATTGAACTCTCGGTAACTGAGGGGACTGCAGATAGTTTAGAAAAAGTAGTGTCCCTCGTTAACGACGAACATTTGTTGATCATGTATGGAGATATCTTTATTACTCTAGAGAGATTAACTAGTTTTGTTGATGCCTATCAAAAAGAACTTAATACTGTAGATACACTCATTTTATCTAAACCTATAACAAATGAATTTGCACCTGATTGGTTTGGAATTTCCAAAGGGACCGGAAACAGTGTTCAGAATATTTATGGTCACCCTCGTCCTCATTATGTACAAGAGCGACTCATAGGCGTCTTTGCTCTAAGTACAAAAGCGTTGAAGAGAATGTTGCACCATAACCCAGGTTTCATGAAAAATGTACCGACAGGAGTTATGCCACAACACGAGATGGAATTTGAGCAAAGTCTACAATGGTTAGTAGAAGAAGGATATACGGTTTCATCCTATCCTATCACAGATGGAGTAATTGATATAGATAAGCCTTGGCACCTAATGCAAGCTAATCAGCTGGCGCTATCGGTTATGACAAATAAACTTCAACATAATGATATTCCTGAGACTTGTAATATCCATCCGACAGCTGATATTCAAGGATGTATAAAGCTTGGAGAACATGTGGAAATAGGAAAATATGTAACGATAAAAGGAAATGCGATTATTGGAGATCATACAAAAATTGAAAATGGTGTAACTATAGAAGGAAACGTAGTAATAGGTTCTCATTGTCGCATAGAAAACTTTTGTAGGATAGGTCCTGATAGCGTCATTGGGAGTAAAAATCGCATTGGACATTGTGCAGAATTTAGCGGTATTACCTTTGATAACGTCAGTTTTATACATTTTGGTGAAGTGTTCGGAATCATAGGTGAATCAACAGATATCGCTGCTGGAGTCACAGTAGGTATTACTCGTTTCGATGATCTGCCTCAAACTCAAAAGGTGAATGGTAGAAGAGAAATTCCTGAGAAATTTGGAAATGCTGTTTATTTTGGCGACTTTACTCGGACCGGTATTTTGAGTCTATATATGCCGGGAACTAAAGTAGGCAGTAATTGCGTTATCGGATCAGGTGTTGCAGTGGAGAAAGATATACCATCTAAGACGTTATTGTATGCCCAACAAACTCTAATTGAAAAAGGATGGGACACTCATCGTTATGGATGGTAAAGCTTAAAAGCTATCATAGTAATAAATTCAAAATAAAAACTTTTAATGGAGGAAGAACAATGGGATCATTATTTGCGGATTATAGTAAATTCTTTAACAATATTTTAATGGAAGTTCAAGAAACACAAGAAGAAGCCATTATAGAAGGTGCTAACCTCATCTCACAAGCTGTTAAGTCGGGTGGAAGATTTTATGTATTCGGTTCTGGGCACTCTCATATGATTGCCGAAGAGATTTATAATCGTGCAGGTGGACTTGCCTTAGTCACAGCTATTTTACCTCCAGAGTTAATGTTGCATGAACGCCCAAATAAAAGCACCTATCTTGAAAGAATCGAAGGACTTGCGAAGTCGTACTTAAATTTACATGAAGTATCAGACAAAGATGTAATTATGATTGTATCAAACTCAGGAAGAAATACTGTACCCGTTGAAATGGCTATAGAGGCAAGGAAAAAGGGAGCAAAGGTCATTGCTATGACGAGCATTAAACATTCTCAAAGTGTAACTTCAAGACACCAGAGCGGAAAAAAACTTTATGAACTTGCTGATGTAGTACTCGATAATGGCGCTGTTATCGGTGATGCTGGTTTCCGGATCTCAAACTCTGACATTTATTCTGGAGCTACTTCAGATGCCGTTGGATGCTTCCTTGCTCAAGCTCTCATCGTTGAATCTCTACAGCTTTTAATAGAAGCTGGTATTACCCCTCCAGTATTTAAGAGTTCAAATGTGGATGGGGCTGATCAATTTAATGATGAGATATTTTCAAATTATGTGAAATGGTAAGTAATCCATAATTTGTGTTTCCTTATTACGCTATTAAAAATAAACCAAGAAAAGGAAGAGAGTGCCAAAAGTCTGACTTTTGAGCACTCTCTCTTATTACTTTTCCCTCTCATTACAGCAAACCAAAAATCCCAAAGCTTGAAGTCTTTTGAATCCTTTCTGAAAAGATTGAAACCAGCTTCCGATATATCTTTATAGTCATTATTCTCAATCAGATTTAAAGCCTCTTCAATAATAAAAAGTACAACTTCTAAACTTTTCTGAACTTGTTTGTAGTTCCCCACTTACAGGTATACCTAATCACCACATATTAAAGATATTTTTTCTGAATTACTGCATCTTTAATTGCCTCTTTGGTTTCTACAATACCATCAGGCAATTCCCAACCTCTTCTGGGCTCCTTCTTTTACAAAACCAATTCTTTCTTCAAAAAACTGCCAAGAAAGCACAATAAGCCTTATTTCATTGAATGGCTCTTCGGAATATACTGAAGTTTTTTACAACAACAGCATAAATAAGAAATCAAATTACTGTAACAAAAACAACCAGTTTTGCTACGGGTGGTAGTGGCATACTTTTAGACTATCTAACTCGTATAAAATAATTAAGAATGTTAGCGGGACAATCAATAACAAGGTGAATAATGGAACAAAAAAGCTTTTTACCACCGCTGGCATTACCTTTTACTAACCATTTTTTTTACTTTTTCCGCAAAATAGGTTGCTAAGATAATCGGAATAACACTAGATGTATAAGTCATTAGAACAACGGGAATCCCTAAAAATTCGATTTGAATTGGTGATTCTAATCGTGTTCCTTGAAAAACTGTCATAATTGGATCAAGCGCTTTGATATCCACAAGAGTTAGGTGTACCAAAGCTGTAGCGATAGCCATCCCTAACATAGGTGTTCCGCCAAATTTTTTCATTGCCGTATAACCTAAGAAGATTGGCAAAAATACGAAGAAACCATCGCCTATCGCATTTTAATAAGGCATAGATTCCATAGGTAGACTCCACTGTGCCTGTCTGAGCATTTACTAGTACATTACTGATCCAGCCAAATGCCACGAATAATGCATTAAAACCTTTGATAATACCTGTGGCAGCTAGCAAACCTAAAACTGGGGAGAAAATATTTGAAATAATATCAATAAAGCGATTGAGAAGTTGTCGTTTGTGAATAACGATCAGATAGTTTCTTTTTATGTGACTGAAACACTTCTTCTAGTGGAATATTGTACTTGTTGGCAATTACTATTAAATTACCCAGCACATCACCTAGTTCTTCCGTTAACTCCTGTTTATTTTCCTCATATGAGCCTACTACTTCATCTGGCCTGTCTCTACCAATTTCAAGAGCTCTTATAGCGCGTGCTACCTCACCTGTTTCTTCTGCTAAAAAGCCAATTCGAATAAATATGTCTAGATCAGACCAGCCTCTGCCTTCATAATAATCCTTTACCCATTGCTGAAATTCCGTTACATTCATACTCATCTAACCTCCAATTCAATTATAAGTTTATCAAAAATAATGAAAATTTTTTATGGTTTTAATAGGATATTTTCTAGGAGAATTCATTATTTTAAAAGGAATTACAATAATAAATAAGATTCCTTTTTATTAAAAATTTATAATTTTGCTTATCCATTTTTGAACTATTTTTTCTCTATCTTCGTAGTTGGGTACTTTATCTAGCGATATTTCAAGCGACTGAAAATTTTCAAGTAAATGATAAACCTTTCTTCTTAAATCATCGTTATAAATTGATTCATCATCTACTACTACTAATTCTGTATTATCAAGAGTAACGAACACACGTGTAGTATATTCTGTATTATCAATATTAATATAGTAATGTCCTCTGTGATTCGGCCTGCAATATAGATGACATCCATTAAACTTTGTAAATTCTTCTTTAAATCTTTCAAACTGCTTATCTATTATATAAAACTCTTCTAGATAATATAGGTTTTCTATATGTTTCTCTTTATTAATGTCAAAAGTATCTATGATTAATTTTACATCTGGATTCTTAGGAATATTTTTGTTGATTTTATCATATCCAAGGTTCCTAAATGGCATTAACATTTCTTTGACTAAAGTATCTATTCTTTCATGTTCTAAGTCCGAACCATAGTTCAATAAAAAAATGGTTTTCAACTATTTAAGCCCCCATTTCATTTGTATTCGTTACATAACTTTAATGTTTGCTTGCTTACATATATTACTGACTGATTGCATTTACTTTAGCTATATATACTGCAAAAGTACTATTTTATTTAAAGGTATAATTTCATTCTGAATGGTATTGAGTGTAAAACCAAGTGTATATTCTTTCACAAGTAGTCAGCTGTATTTCAAAAAGCATTTAGAATAAAATGGGAATCAATAGAACAAAAGGAAAGCAGAAGCCCCCCTGCTTTCTTACTCATTCACTCAAAATATTGTAAACAGGGGAATTTGGTTTCAAGTCAAAGTCATGCTTTAAGGGATTCTTATATTTTGGATCAATATACATGGATTGCTTATCACTGTTGGAGGCTTCTTTAAAATCTATAAAATCTGTATATTCTTCTCCTTTCCAGATCCATCTTCCCTGTTTGTTCTCTTCTTTATGATAAATATTTTTCACTAGTCGATTATCTACATTTTTTTGAAATTCATTAACGATAAATAACTGTGAAGAACTAGTTGTCATGATATTTTGTTGGATGGTATTCTTTTTCGTATCATATTGCAGAAGCAGCTGTCCCCCCTCTAACCCCTTTGTATCATTTTGATAGAGAATATTTTTGGAGATGATAGAGTTAATAGTACCGCCGCGTTCTTCATCATATCCCCCAATTGCTATACCAGTATAAGCATTTTCATAGACTATATTATGCGTAATCTCAATGTTATCTGCATACTTCCTTTGGTGCTCAGAAGTTGCCTCAATTCCTATGTCATTATGATATGTTGAATTTGCTATAATTTTTATATTTTTTCCGCCATCTACATAAATACCAGCTGCATTATAGTCATCCCCATATGCCGGATTCCCAAATGAAGAGTTATTATATACTATATTCTTTCTAACAACTCCATTACGGGTGTAGTCATCTTTCCTTCCCGTACCTTCGTATCCAATTAAATCAATGCCGATATTATCATTATTGCGAACTGTATTCCCTTCAATAATAAAACCGTCTATATTGCCATTTAAAACAAGTGCTTCACTTGCTCCAAGCTTTAAATCTTGGACCACATTATTGCGAATGACAATATTCTTTATTCCCTCTGTTCCATAAACTGCTATTCCATGTGCATTACCATCTTCGTGCATGGTGCTGATTTTTCTTACCACATTATTTTCTAACACAATATGACTGCTTGACCCTGCTATATATATTCCCATTACTGTTTCATCAGCAAGATGAGTAGATAGGCCTTCCATTATTAATCCTTTAATAGAAACATAATTTTTATTATGAATGGTTATGAGAGACGTATCTTTCTCTTTTTCCTCCATCTCCATACCACTAATTATTACTTTCTCTTGATCATAGGCTTGAAAGACAATCGGCAGTTCTTTTTCCCCACTATGTTTAACTGTTATTGGTTCTTTATAAATACCTTCACGAATATAAACGATTGTTCCTGCTACCGCTTTATCTGCCGCTTTTTTTAATGTTTTAAAGGGGTGTTCCTTACTTCCATCATTTCGATCATTTCCTGTTGGAGAAACATAAATTGATTGGATTCCAGTTTTCTGCTCTTGCTTTATTTTGAGTTCTGCCTCTCCACTCTCTGTTTTCCCTCCCCTATCCATAAACCCATAAATTAGCACCACAACAAGTAAAACAATCGCAATTAGGATTACTACTTCTTTTTTCAAATTTGTTATACCCCCGTTAATTTCTTCTATATTTTGATACTTTTGATTAATGGTATTCTAGCAATCACCATTCTATCATACTGCAAATCCTTGCCTTCCGTACACTCTACTTTTAGGAAAAATCCGCAAAAAAATAAATCCCTATCTATTTGTAATTAGGGATTTATTTTATATACAACTATTAATACAATTTTAGCGTTGCCTGACGCCTACTTAAAATTATCTAGAAATTTACTCGCCTCACTGTTAAACTTCCACGTTACCCCGTACTTATCCACTACCATTCCAAAACTTGCTGACCACGGGGCTGAAGTTAACGGCATGATCACAGTACCACCTTCTGCAAGCTTTTCAAATATTTGCTGATTCCTATTTTGATCTGCATCAATAATACTGATTAAGACGGTATTCCCTTTTACGATTTCGCCCGTCATAACTTGCATAAAAGGCAGGACGTCAGAAATCATTAGAATATTCCCTGAAAACTCAATACGAGATTCCATAATCATGTTTTGCTCTTCTTCTGTTAATGGAGCATTAGGATTTTGACCAAAAGCACCAAATCTCACCTTTTTTACATTTGTTGCATGTAATGCCTTTTCATAGAAGTCTAGCGCTTCTTCTGCTTTTCCATCGAATTGTAAATAACCTATTGCTTTCATATTTAATTCCTCCTTTTTATATTTAAAGTATAATAGTACATAAGCGACAACTATATGTCGTATATAGGAGGAGAAAATGAAAAAAATTGAGCGACTTATTTCAATAGTAATGATCTTATTACAAAAAGAAGTTGTTTCCGCATCAGAATTTAGTCGACTTTTTCATGTAACGAAACGAACGATTCAACGTGATATGGAAGCATTAAGCTATGCAAACATCCCTATTTATGCGAAATATGGTGCTGAAGGTGGATATGCACTAATGGATGAGTATAAATTCGATAAACGATTACTAAATCAGAAGGATATTGAAAATATACTCGTAGCTTTAGGTGGTTTTGAGCAGCTGATTACAAATCAAGAAATTCAAACGACTATTCTAAAAATCAAAGGAATGACCAGTGCAAATATATCTCCAAAATTGGATGTAACTTTTTATGATTGGAAAGGAAGAAGTCAAATAGATGAAGATGTTTTATTAATAAAACAAGCAATGGAAAATAACTGGTTAGTAAAATTTGAGTATGTAGATTCAATAGGAAATATAACTTCCAGAGTTGTAGAACCTTATAAGATGCATTTGCGAGAAATGCATTGGTACCTTTTTGGTTATAGTTTAGAACGGAAAGATTATCGAACCTTTAAATTGACGAGGATGACTAATATCAACAAAGGCGGTTTTTTTATACCGAGAACCGATAAGGTATTGGAAGCAGAAAAGCAACATAATGAACAACAAGATTTAGTTAATGTACAGCTTTTGATAGACGTTGCAGTCAGAGATCAGTTTATCGAGAGATATGGCAAGAACGCAGTTAACAAGAGGAATTCAAAAAGTTATCTTGCCACTATTGAATTGCCTATGAATCCATTTGCCTACCAATTTTTAGCGGGATTCGGTAATAAGGTGAAAATTATAAAGCCTAAAGCTTTTATTGCTGAATACTTAAATTTTTTGGAGGATACAGTGAGGCTTTATAAGTAAAGTTGATGTTAACCATCATTTTCAGCTCCTTAATAATTGCTAAAAAAAACTGGATCAATACTTTTATTATTATTGATGATTAAGTTTAACAGAAAAAAACTCCAATAAGTCATAAAATCCTTTAAAAAAGGGAATCCAGAGCCTTCCCTCTGATTCCCTTCTCCCCCCTCACAACCGTTGCAATCGAAGTTCCTGGATAAACGCATCGTAATCAATTTCTAATGTTTCACAATTGGTTTTTACTTCTTCAAAAAAGTCGAATTCTCCATCTGCTGGGCGGTCGCGGTTTTCGTAGTAAAAGTTGATTAGGTGGTATAGTTTTATAAAAGAATCTAGCTTCTCTTTTTTATTCATTTTTCCCGCTCTCCTCCTGTTTTTCGATACTGTCTTTTTATCTACAAAACTTTAATAGAAGCAATCACAAATCACCTATGCTCCTAAGCTGGAAAGAAGAACCGTCCCTCTCATTCCCTCCTGGCACCACGATTCTTCCAATTGGTTGACTGATAATTTGGCCGTTTTCCATTACTTTTGTTCCGCGGACAATGGTGGCGACTGGCATTCCTGTAATAGGAGTTTGGTCGTATGCTGTTACCTTGCTTTTACTGTGGAGCTCTTCTCTTTTAATAGTATGTTTTTTCTTCATATCTACTATTGTAATATCTGCATCGGTTCCTACTTGTAATGATCCTTTTTGCGGATAGATTCCATATTGCCTTGCTGGGTTTTCGGAAAGGAGTTTACAGGCATCGACTAAAGAGATTTTCTCTTCACTTACTGCGTTTAATAGTAGTGGTGCTAATGTTTCAACACCGCACATTCCAGCAGGAATATCCCATAAGCTGCCATCCTTTTCTTCCTCGGTATGAGGAGCATGATCAGAGCAGACAACCGTTACGGTACCATCTTGAATCCCTCTCCACAGCTCTTCCTGATCCTTTTTATATTTAATAGGCGGATATACCTTCATCTGCGGGCCAACTCTTTCATAATCCTCATTGGATAAAAAGAGATAATGCGGACATGTTTCTGATGTAATATTTGTATAGCCATCTGCTTGCGCTTGTCTTATTAACTTTACCCCTTCTCCTGTACTTACATGAAGAATATGCAGTCTAGTGCCAAGACTTTTCGCCAATGCAATCCCAGATTGAATGGTCATTTCCTCTGCTAAGTTCGGGCGTCCTTGCAGAAGTGCCTCATAATCTCTTTTCCCGGAAGCTTCTACTTCCTCTGTCAGCCGTTGAATTATTTGATTATTTTCCGCATGAATAGCAAGAATTTGTCCCGTTTTTTGAACTTCTCGGAAAATACTATAGACCTCTCCATCTGAAAGCGGCGGAATGACACCTTCGTCCCCATCCTTATAGTTATACATCAACTGATAAGTCTCTTTATTAATGGCATAGCCCCAGAAAAACTTAAAGCCAATAACCCCAGCATGATGCAGTGGAACGATATCCTCTCGGTTAGCATCCCCTAAGCAGATTCCCCATATGGCGAAATCCACATGTGCTTTGGCCGCAAGATTTTTCTTTTGTTTCTCAAAATTTTCGACATTATTTATAGGAGGATTAGTGTTCGGCATTTCAAAAACAGTCGTAATCCCACCTGCCGCTGCAGCTTGGGTGCTATAATAAAAATCTTCTTTATACGTTGGACCTGGATCCCTTGAATGAATATGGGTATCCATAAAGCCAGGACAAACATATAATCCCTCTCCATCTGTTACCTCTGCCGCTTCTCCTGCTAATTCATCCTGAGAGATGGCCGCAATCTTTCCGTCTTTTATATAGAGATGTCCTTTTTCAAATCCATTTCCGGTATATAAATAGCCGTTTTTAATAACATGATCCCACAACATATTCTCCACTCCTTTTTTATATGAAAAAATTGATTTATCAACTAATGCGGCGAGGATATCAGCCACACTTTGGGGGTTATTAGCCAAAATGGCATGCTTATCAGCCAAACCTTGAGAGGTATCAGCCAAAACGCCATGCTTATCAGCCAAACCTTGGGAGGTATCAGCCAAAACGCCATGCTTATCAGCCAAACCTTGAGAGGTATCAGCCAAAACGCCATGCTTATCAGCCAAACCTTGAGAGGTATCAGCCAAACCCACAAACTTATCAGCCATCCCCCTACATCCGACTACCGAACCACCACTCCACCAATAATCTCTTGTATATCCTTTATTCCATGTGCCTGCATATAGGCTTCTATTTCATCGCGTATTGTTATCATTGCTTCTGGATCGACGAAGGAAGCTGTGCCAATTTGTACAGCGGACGCACCGGCGAGCATTAATTCGATGGCATCCTCTCCATTCATGACGCCTCCGCATCCTATAATCGGAAGGGAGGTTGCCTGATACACTTGGTAAACCATTCGGACAACGAGGGGCAAAATAGCTGGGCCGGAATAGCCGCCCATTACATTGCTGATCTTCGGTTTTCTCGTATGAACATCAATAGACATAGCCAAAAATGTGTTGGAAACCGTTAAAATATCGGCGCCGGCTGCTTCACAAGCTTTGGCAATCTCCACAATACTTGTTACATTAGGAGATAACTTCGGAATGAGCGGCTTATTTGTCGTCTTTCGTACCTGGCTTACTAATTCATGTGAGATAGATGGATCCATGCCAAACGCCATCCCATTATTTTTCAAATTGGGACAGGAAATATTTAATTCAATGGCCTCCACCTCGTCCATAGCACCGAGCTCTGCGCTAACCTCCACAAATTCCTCGATGCTGTCGGCTGACACACTAGGGATAAGAGGAGTCGAAAAAGCTGCATAAAAGGGGATTGTCTTTTCTTTAAAATACGTTAATCCCTCACTTTGAATCCCAATCGAATTAATCATGCCACCAGCCTTTGTTTCACAAATACGAGGGGTAGGATTGCCTGTTCGCCGATTCTTTGTAATGCTTTTGGGAATAATGGCCCCAATCTGATTGATATCAATATAATTAGTCATTTGTTCCGCAAATGTTCCAGACGCTGGCATAACCGGATTTCGCAAATGAAGATTGCCTAATGTTACTTCCAAGCCACTCATGCAAATACCACCTTTTCTAACGGAAAGACTGGACCTTCCATACAAATCCGGACTGGCCGGATGCGTTCCTCTTCTTCAATCTGACAGACACATCCATAGCAAGAACCAATCCCGCATCCCATATTTTCTTCCAAGGCGATTTCAGCAAAAAGCTTGTGTTCATATGCTAATTCCTTCATTAATATAGATAGTCTTCTTGATCCACATGTATAGATGCCATCTATCTTTTTTTCGCTTATCCATGTTTCTGCTAAAAGTTTTACACAACTAGGATCACTCGTTCCAGCTTCATCATTTACAAACACAGCTTCCACACCAGCTGCCTTTAACTCCGCTTCCACTAAATAATCTTCTTTTGTTCTAGCACTGACAATCGCAAAACACGAAATATTCTTACTTTTCAGCTTGAAAGCAAGAGCGGAAAGGGTGGCAATTCCTACACCTCTAGCAACAACAAGAATATTTTCACTTCCTTCCGCTATGTTAAATCCCTTCCCTAATGGACCAAGTATATCCAGCGTCTCTTCCGACTTTCGCTCCGCTAAAGCCTTTGTCCCAACTCCTTTTACTAAATAAAGAAACTCCAATGTACTTTCTGCTTCATTGATGCGAAAAATACTAAGTGGTCTGCGTAACAAGGGCTTAGGTCCATCATTGCATTTGATATGAAAAAATTGACCCGCTTGAACTGGGAATAGCTGCTGATTGGGAACTTTTACTTTTAAATGAAAATACCGCTTGCTTACTTGCTTGTTAAATATTATTTCTGCCTTCACTGCCATCCTTTTTCTCTCCTTCCTTTCTTTAATTAATACACGGCTATTGCTTGCTGTAATACAGCTGCCTCTAATACATCAATTCCGATTAAAATATCGTCTAAATCGGTATGTTCATCTGGATGATGACTAATCCCGTTTAAAGACGGAATAAAGATTAACCCAACTGGACCGAAGGAAGTCATATTCATGGCATCATGCCCAGCGCCACTTTGCATCCATTGATAAGGAAGCTTTTTTTCCAGACAAATTTTTTCTATTTGAAAAGTAAGCTCTTTTGATAACTGAACAGGCTCTTCCTTGCTAATCTCCTGTGAAGTTATCGTTAAACCTCGTCTTTCCTGAACATCCTCCATTTTTTTTAAAAGAGCAGTGAGTACTTTATTTCTAGAGGCAGTCGAAGTGGAGCGAATATCGACTTTCATTTCGACTGTACCTGGTACCACATTCATCGCCCCCATTGGAATGGAAAGCACCCCGATTGTTGCGACGGTACCGTTATGCTGTTCTTCTTTCGCTGCTTCTTCTAAAGCAAGCGCTAGTTCACTTGCCCCAAGCAATGCATCCTTGCGCATATTCATCGGTGTTGTACCAGAATGTGAAGCAGCGCCTTTTACTTCAATAATGAAGCGGACGGGTGCCGCAACCCCTGTTACTATCCCAATTTTCTTATTGGTATTCATCAGAATCGGACCTTGTTCAATATGTAATTCAAAGAAAGCTTGAAAACGTTCTGTCGCTCTGCTTGCCAAATCCAATTGATCAAATCGCAGAGCACAAAGTGAAAGAGCTTTTTCAAAGGTAATTCCATCCTTATCCTTCAGATGACGATACTTCTCCTTTTGCAGTGTTCCTGCCATTGCTTTGCTGCCAACCGTTGAGACCCCGAATCGAGACGATTCTTCACAGGCGAAAGAAATAATCTCAATCGGATGTTCCGTTTCCAGGTTTTGTTCATTGAGGCGTTTTATCACTTCTAAACCTGCTGTAACTCCTACTACGCCATCGTATTTACCACCTTGGTAAACGGTATCTAGATGGGACCCTATGACAACTGGCGGAAGATTTTTTTGCTTTCCTTCTCTTCTCGCAATAATATTGCCGCAATAATCCATTCTAATTTCTAGGCCCTCATTTTTACACAAACGCATAAAGGCATGACTGCATGCCTGTTCCTCATTTGTAAAGGCCACTCTTGTGATTCCTTTCGTTCCCGAATTATATTGATTCATATTATTCAACAGTTCTTCGTATCTTCTTTTTCGATCCATCTTTCTATCTCCTTGATTATGGGCCATGGAGCTCCGCCCTTCTCTTTATAAGCGAATAGAACTTAATAGATGCATAGATTTCATATGTTCACTTGCCTCTTTGGCCACTTCGTTTATTTGTTTCACTAATATTTCTTGCTGCATTTCGATATAGTCACTTTCGCCAACAATGCTGATACTGACATTCGTTTTTTTGTCATCATAAAATATTGGCGCGGAAATAGCAGATACCCCCATTTCCAATTCTTCTATGCAAAATGCTAGTTGGGAATGATAGATTTCTTTTAATTCTTTTTTGATGTCGAGAGGATTTGTTTTCGTATAGGGGGTGGTAGCTTCAAAAGGTGTCTCATGCACCATTCTCTCGACTATCGCTTCCTCTTGATACGCCAAAATTACTTTTGCTGCCGCGGCACTATGAATTGGCATCCGTTGTCCCACATGAACAAAATATTTATTGCGCAGATCTGATGGCTGATGGGTGTAGACACAATAGACATCGTCTCCATGATAACGACAAATGAAGGTATAGAGATTAGTCTCATTAGATAATTTTTCCCCATATCTGCCCAGTAGTTTAATCGGATCCTGCAATCTTAAAAACTGACTGCCCCACAGCATCGTTTTCGGTCCTAGATAATATTGTTTAGTCGTTTTATCCTGGACAACAAGCTGATGTTCACACATACTTGTAAGCATTCGATGAATCGTACCCTTACTTAAATTCGTCTCTCTCGCAAGTTCACTGACACCCATCCCTATATTGGCATTAGAGGAGAGGCAGTCCATTACATCTGTAAAACGATTTAACCATTCCAAGCCATGTCTCCCCTTTTAAAATAAGTTTCTCTGAGCGGAATAATGTTCCATTTTTTTAAAATAAGAGAAGGTGTCATCAAAACATCCTTCTCTCTTAAAATATAGATTGTAACCTTAATTCTTAAACAATCTCTTTATCCTTTGATTCTGGAATTAAAAAGATAAATGCTAATGCAGATAAAATGTAAACACCGGACAATAAGCTAAGTGCATAGCTTAAAGAATGATTAAGAGAAATATAACCAATAATAAATGGCGCAAATCCCGCGATTGCTCTCCCTACATTAAAAATAATGTTTTCTGCAGTGGAACGGACTTCTGTATTATAATGCTCTGCTAGCAGGGCTCCGTATCCACCCATCATCCCATTTACAAAGAATCCTAATACGCCGCCAAGAAGCAATAAAGCTGCTGTCGATGTTACTTGGAAATAGACCCAAACAATAATTGCCGCAGCAATCAGGAAAGTGATATAAGATGGTCTGCGTCCAATTTTGTCTGCCAAATAACCAAAGATTAAAATCCCTAATATCATCCCGACAATTGTTGTTACCGTCCATAAAGTTGTTTTATTAAAATTGTAGCCTAGTTCCGAAGCAAGCATCGTCGGCATCCACGTCATAATGCCATAAAAGCCAAAGTTTTGAACACTTGTGGCGATAATTAAGCCAATCGTTATCTTCGTTGTTTCCTTTGAAGCAAATAATTGTCCAATGGCAATTTTATTTTTATTTTCTTCTTTAAGTTTTGTCCAAATCTCTGGTTCCTTTAAATTTTTGCGGGACCAAAACGCAAAAACCGCTGGTACTACCCCTGCAAGGAATACACCATGCCATCCAAATTTCGGTGCAATAAACAATACGGTTAAAGTAGCAAGAACAATCCCTAACTGAAATCCAACCGCTACTACAGATGTAGCACGAGAGCGATACTTCTTCGGCCAAGTCTCACTGACAAGCGTCATCCCAATTCCAAATTCTCCACCAAGACCTAAACCAGCTAAAAAGCGAAAAATCGCAAATGTTTCTAAATTAGGAGCTAAAGCACATAAACCTGTAAAAACAGAAAATATTAAAATAGTCCAAGTAAACACCCGTACTCGCCCAAATTTATCCGCCATTACCCCAAATACAATTCCACCAATTACAGCTCCAAGCAATGTAATAGTAGAAAGGCTTCCCGCTTGCGCTTGGTTAATGCCAAAAAAAGCAATTATGAGCGGCAGTGTATAAGCCAAAATCATCATATCTAATCCATCCATGGCATATCCAACCGTTGAAGACCATAGCGTTTTCCACTGATAACCCGTTATCTTCTTTTCCGGTACCTCTGAATTTTCATATGCTTTCATATTCACTGAATAACTCCTCTCCTTAACTTAAATATGACCGATTCTATCCTGTTATCTTTCTATCAAAACCTGTTCCCCTTCTCCTCTCCCCAAAATAACCCTTGTATGTCTTTCTACCGGCAGTGTTTCACTGAACGGAACGATGTTTCAAAATTAAGTAGCATAAACGTATAATACTATTAACTTTTTTGGAAATCTATGATATTGTCAGAAAATATGACAATATTTTTTATTTTCAGATATTATGACATATTATGAGTCATGCAATAATATCTTCATCTAGAATGGAGATGAGGGGAAGAATTTTTATACTTAACTATGATAAATTATTATGTATGGTGTAATAGTTTGGTTAGCTGCATTCCCAACTTTATTAAAGACTGTCTATTAACTATTAATCTAAGACTAATCCCTGAGTCTGTTCCCATGTTTGTATGAATCATTCCATTATCAAAATGAATTTATAATGTATATAAATTTCCCTCCATCTTTTGATAGCTAAATGAAATGTCGGGTTCAATGGCTGAAGTTTCTCCAGAAAGATGGAGATTTTCCAATTGAGACGCGCTGTTTCTATACCAGGGTTAGACCAAGTTACCTCATGAGAAAATGTTCCCGAGCCAAAGTCAAATGTGAATCTTAATCGTAATTTAATTGAGGAAAGCCTTCTTCTAAATTATGTATATTGATTACTTCTGTTTTTAGTTTTGTCTTACTATATTCAAATCCTTCATCTTTTAGGGAAACATGATGAGTCCCCTTCCTTTCCTAGTTAATATTATCTTACCATTTTCTTTAGAGGTAGGAGCTGTCGTTTAGTAAACCATCGAAATGCTGTAATAATGAACTATTAATTACCTGAGAAAGCTCTCGGTTTCAAAGTAGTTCCCACAAGCAAAAGCACCTTCCACGCGGGAAGGTGCAGATCCTGTCTCTATTTCACTTTTAGCTCTCTTTTTTTACTCTTATTTCCCGCTTTATCTTGTGCATAAATAGTTAAAACGGTATGCTTCTTTTGTTTTTTTATAGTAATTTTATAGGTACCATTTTTTCCAGCTACACTTTTCCCTAGCTTGCTTTTTCCTTTATAGACATATACGGTTGCATTCTTTTCTGCTTTTCCAGAAATGCTAGTAGATTTCGTTGTAACGGTGCTTGCAGTCGGCTTGGCTGGGGCCGTCTTATCCGCTACTTTTACCACTACCTCTTTACTTTTATTTTTTGCTGCATCTTCTGCATAGACTGTTAGCTTAGTGCCTGCCTTTTGCTTTGCAATTTTCACTTTAAACGTCCCTTTTGCATCCGCTGCTGCTTTCCCTAATGTCTTGCTGCCTGCTTTTACGGTTACTGTTGCTTTTGCTTCTGTTTTACCTGTTACCGCTGTTGCCGAATCGCTTACACTATTTACTTTTGATAAAGAAGGAGCCGTTTTGTCTACTACTTTTACCACTACTTCTTTACTCTTATTTTTCGCTGCATCTTCTGCATAGACTGTTAGCTTAGTGCCTGCCTTTTGCTTCGCAATTTTCACTTTAAACGTCCCTTTTGCATCCGCTGCTGCTTTCCCTAATGTCTTGCTGCCTGCTTTTACGGTTACTGTTGCTTTTGCTTCTGTTTTACCTGTTACCGCTGTTGCAGAGTCGCTTACGCTATTTACTTTTGATAAAGAAGGAGCCGTTTTGTCTACTACTTTTACCACTACTTCTTTACTTTTATTTTTCACTGCATCTTCTGCATAGACTGTTAGCTTAGTGCCAAGCTTTTGTTTAGCAATCTTTACTTGGAAAGCACCCTTTGTATCTGCTGTCGCTTTTCCTAAAATTTTGCTGCCTGCTTTTACGGTTACTATTGCTTTTGCTTCTGTTATCCCTGTTACCGAGGTCGCCGTATCACCAACAGGATTAACCTTCGAAATAACAGGAGCCGTTTTGTCTACTACTTTTACTACTACTTCTTTACTTTTATTTTTCGCCGCATCTTCTGCATAGATTATTAGCTTCGTACCCGCCTTTTGTTTAACAATCTTTACTTGGAAAGCACCCTTTGTATCTGCTGTCGCTTTTCCTAAAATTTTGCTGCCTGCTTTTACGGTTACTATTGCTTTTGCTTCTGTTATCCCTGTTACCGAGGTCGCCGTATCACCAACAGGATTAACCTTCGAAATAACAGGAGCCGTTTTGTCTACTACTTTTACTACTACTTCTTTACTTTTATTTTTCGCCGCATCTTCTGCATAGATTATTAGCTTCGTACCCGCCTTTTGTTTAACAATCTTTACTTGGAAAGCACCTTTTTCATCAGCCATTGCTTGCCCTAATATTGTGGAACCAGCTTTCACCGTAACTTTTGCCTTCGCCTCTACTGTACCTGTAACAACTGTTGCAGAATCACTGACACTATTCACCTTTGGTAATGGTGGGGCCGTTTTGTCCTTGACTGTAACGGTTGTCTCTTCACTCTTCACTCCATTTCTCTCTGCGTAAACAACTAGCTTGGTGCCTGCTGCTTGGCGCGGGATAGAAACAGCAAAGGAACCATTAGAATCGGAATAGCCCGTTGCTAATACCGATTTATTTTTCGCGATGACTATGGCAGTATTCTTATCCGCCTTGCCTCTCACTACAAGATCAGAATCTCCTATTTCAGTTACACTAGGTGTTGCAGGTTTCACAATCGCTGCGTCTTTCTTTGTTAAAAGAGTATACGTAATGTTTTGCCCCTTACTTGCCGGTACCGTAAATTCCTTTTCAGATTGAATCGCTTTAACGATTGCTCCGCCACCCTGTAAGTATGTGTAATTGCCGTTGTATAGCTTTTCTTTAATTGAATCAAATGAGGCATTTCCTTTAAAGCCATAAGGACCTGAATCTTCTTTTAATGTGAGTGCTCCTCTAAAGTTTGTCATCAATTGGCCAAATGTAATGTTAGAAGTATATTTTTGCATGACTTCTTCTATAGCAAGATAATTTGAGTTCTTATTGTTAATGATTTGCTTAAAAATCTGATTTCCTTGTCCTGCTTGCTCTTTCACATATTGCATAAATAAATAAGATAAGGAATAGTTGGCTAACGTATCGCCATAATAATCCCAATAGATTAGGGAGTGTCCATTTGTTATGCTTGAAGCACTGTTATAATAATCAATTCTGCTTTGAAGTGCTTCTCCTAGATAGATTTGCTCGGCAGCCATCGCTAATCCCTCATCCATCCAGACATCCATACTAGTCTCGCCTTGAACAAATACTTTTTGATTATAGTTAATCATATGCTCAAATTCATGGGCAAGAGTAGAATAGGCCGCAGACACATCTTTTGACGAATACATTCCCATGAGCGGATAGGTATCGATATAAAAGATTTCTGAGCGATTGGATGTAGAGTAAGCATACAGATCTTGCGGTGAAAAGTATCCTGCAACATAACCGCCGCTGCCACTAAAGCCATCCTGTATATCATAGGTTAAAATATTTACCTTTCCATCCCCATCCACATCTGATTCATTTCCAAAATTCGTGACATCTGATGTATAAATTTTATCATCGAATTCTTTCCCTAATTGTTCCGCCTGCTGTTTAGAAAGCTGGTTATTATGAACCCAGACATTCGCATGTTTCCCACTGTAAAGCAGGCTTGCAGTTAACTGATAATCTTGATTTGTTTCTACATTTGTTACCCAAAAGCTCTTATTTGCCCCAACCTGATAGCTTTTTTGAATGGAGCGCATATTTTTGTTGAGCTTTCTACTATCACTTGTTTCTGGATCAAACGGTTTTACAAAGTCCAGTTTGTAAGCATCTTGATCCATCTTCTTATTAAAGCTATACTCCTCATTGTTTATTTGAAAATAACCAGTAGATTCATAGTTATTTTCATCAGGGGATTCATTACTAATTAACTCAAAGTAACGACCATCGGGCGGTTCTGAGGCCCCATTATAAAAAGGATTCACTACTTTGAAATAAGTGGAATCTGAGTAATAGCTATCATCATTACTACTATATGTACCAATTCTCATATAAATATATGGATCTTCCTGATACAGTGATTTATCCAAAGTTATTCCTAAAGATACAACCCCTGAATATGATCCCAAATAGCTAGTGGAAGTACCTATATAAGCTATTTCTCCATTGTTAGCTGTGTAAAAATTCACATCCAAATAAGGGTCTTTGTAATAATCGTCGTTTTCTATCTTAAGGGAGACTTCCATTTTCGAGTCCGTATATTCGGTAGTAGAAGAATATGTAAGCAAGTGCGTGCTTCCCACACTATCAACCAACGAGTCAATAAAACTACCTTGTTTAATTAATGGATAGTCATTAGGATTCAAATAATTCTGATTCCCCTTATTATTCTTACGAAGATTCTCCTGCTTAGTAATGCTTGTTTGAATCTGTCCATTCTTTAAAGATGATTGCTGCATTTCATTACTGTTTGCTAAAACATTTGATGATAAACCAAAAGCTAATAGCAACGCCATAAAAATAGATATTATCTTTCTACTTTTTTTCATCATTTTCCCCTCCGTTGCTATCATACTATATTTACCTATTTCCTTCTATATATTAGGAATATAATCCATATTTTTCTATATTTATAGTAATAAAGATTCTATTTATTTAATCAAAAGCAGAAAAAGAGCCTCCATATGATTGGAAACTCCTTAAATGCATAGTTTTGTACTTCTCAGATGGACAAAATTGATAGAATGTCTTTTTGTGGTGCCTGTCACCATTAAAAGAAGAAAAGGAAGCAGTAAGATCCCCTTCTGCTTCCTTTTCTTCTTTTAAATCAACCAGGTTATAAAGATTGGTAATGTAATTAATGATAATATAGTGCTTATCACAAAAGATGATGCTGTTTCCGTTGTTAATGAATCAAATCTAGTTGAAATCATCGCTGCAACGGCTGATCCTGGAAATGCTACTAATAAAATAGCTTTTACGGTATCGGCATGGCTTAACCCTACTAGATGAGCGACCAATATCATAAATAATGGAAGCACTATTACTTTTAATAGCGAAATACCAAAAGCAACTCCTTGGAAATTAATTTTGCGTATACCTACGGTTACCCCTACCGCAAATAAAGCAACGCCAGACGTTACGGAGCCAATTTGATTAAGCGCACTTTGTATTATTTCTGGTGAGTGAAAACCAAAGAGTGTCAATACAACTGCTAGTAATGGAATACAAGCAAGTGGTTCACTTAATCCATGCAAAATAATACCTAGTGTGCTTCCCTTCTCATCCTTTGTTTTCCCTTTATTGCTTTCTCCAATATTCCCAACAATTGTTGCTAAAGGATCTAAGATGGCATTAACTACAATTCCTGTAATCGCAATAGGAATAGCTACTTCTTGTTGTCCGAATAAACTACCAAGCACAGAAATTCCCATAAAGGCAAATGCTGGCTGCGTAGAATTTAACGAGAACATCGAAGCTTTTGTAACATCATATTTAAAAATAAACTTCATAATAACTAGTAATATGACATAAAAACCAATAATACCAAGAAACATATTTAAGAAGAACGGCCATTGATCGATTAATGTTTGCTTCGATGTGGTTGTAATTCCAATAAATAAATGCGCAGGCAGTGCAAATTTTGTTACTAATGTATTGAGACCTTTTGAGGAATCAGCATTAAATATGTTTAAATAGCCACCTAAATATCCTAAAATAATGGTAAAAAAGATGGGGATTAATACTAAAAATATATGTCCAAGAGACATGGTAGTTCACTTCACTTTCCCTTTGTTCGTTTCTAAGATGTAGGAACCGTCTTTCAGTGATTGCAAGACGATTCCATTTATTTAATTGTCTTGTTTTAATGTTATTGTTTTATAATCCGGCTTCCACATATAATCATTAAGCGCTTGTTCTAGATTCTCTATTTCCGCGTGCGCAATTCCTTCTTTGATCGCAGCTTCCGCTACTGCCATAGCTACAGCTTTAGATACCTCTTGTAATTTATCAATAGAAGGAAGAATAGATGCCCCAAGCGAGCTGCTATTAGATAAAGACGCAACGGCATTTGCAGATGCTGCAAACATTCCTTTTGAAATAATGGCAGCTTTTGCAATAATTGCTCCTAACCCTAATCCTGGAAATACAAATGCGTTATTTGATTGGCCAATTTCATATGTGACACCGTTATATTCCACGTCTTTAAATGGACTACCAGTAGCAATTAATGCTTTTCCATCTGTCCATTTAATAATGTCTTCTGGTGTAGCTTCTGCTAATGGAGTCGGATTAGACATTGGCATGATAATCGGACGTTCAACATGTTTAGCCATCTCTTTTACCACTTCTTCCGAGAAAGCACCTGCTTGTCCAGATGTACCGATAAGAATAGTCGGTTTTACTTTTCTAATCACTTCTAAAAGCGGAATAATATTTACCTCATTTCTTTCCCAATCCTCTACTTCTTTTGCAGAACGAATATATGGTTGTTGGAAAGAAACAACATCTGGAGTTTCGTCTGTTAATAATCCACGGAAGTCAATAGGCCAAAAGCGGTTATACGCTTCTTCTCTTGGAACTCCCTCTAATACCATTGTTTCTACCATTTGATCTGCATTCCCAATGCCTGCAGCACCTGGCCCAAAGATAACAATTCGCTGATCAGAAAGAGACTCTTTCGTAACTTTTAAAGCAGACATGATAGCCGCCAAAGTAACAGCACCTGTTCCTTGGATATCATCATTGAAAGTAAGAATTTTATCACCATATTTATCCATGATTGCACGAGCATTTACATTTCCAAGGTCTTCCCAATGAAGGAGAACATCTGGAAAAGCCTTCAATGCATTGTCCACGAATCGCTCAATAAACTGATCATAGTTTTTGCCACGAACACGACTAAATTTGTTACCAAGATATAATGGATCTTGAATTAAAGCTTCGTTGTTTGTTCCCACATCCAACACAATTGGAAGCACTCTACTAGGATCTATGCCAGCCGCTGCCGTATAAACAGCTAGTTTACCGATCGCAATATTAATACCACCGACACCCTGATCTCCAATACCAAGAATACTTTCTGAATCGGTTACTACTATTAAATCAATTCCATCACTAGGAATATTTAAATTGTTATAAGCTTCTTCCATGTTCTCCATATTATCGATAGATAAGTATAATCCACCAGGAATATGATATTCATGAGAGTACTTTTGAATTACTTCTCCAACAGTAGGAGTGTAAATAATGGGCAGCATTTCGTTCAGGTTATCCTGAAGTACTTTATAAAATAGAACGACGTTTCGATTATACAAATCATATAAAAGACCGTTTTTACGTAAATCACTTGTTTGGGCAGGAAATTGTTCGTAAATACGTTTAGCTTGTTCTTCTAATGTTAGAATTTGAGTTGGTAATAAACCATTTAAACCAAGCTCTTGACGTTCTTCTTTCGAAAAGGCTACGCCTTTATTAAGAAATGGATTTAATAAGAGCTGTTTTCCTTTTAAATTTGTTTGAATAACATCTTGTTTACTAATTGTACCTATTGCCATGTCTTGCTCCTTCTTTCTTTTTTAAGTTAACAGAAATTCTCAAATTGATATATCTTTAATTCGAGATAAATTCCGACACTTCTTTTCCTTACGAAGTTCTCTCTAAGCCTCGTTCCTTCCTATAGTTAAACTACTTCTTTGTCCCCCTTTCTCTCCATTAATCTATAGGTCATTCTTATTTTTTTAATAATTTTTTCTACCCTAGTTATAATTCGTAACCAAATATACGCCTGCTAAAAATGCTTGTCAAGGAATTGATTTAGACAAAAGTTTACGGAAAAGATGAGGATTTTAGTAGCAGCGTAGATGGTACCGCTTTATCATCATAGAAAAAATAATTAAGTCATTTATCTTTAGTGGAAACGATCTAGCACCCTTGTTTTTTTGGTCTTACCTCCTGCTTACTCTTTACCCTTTATTAGGATAACTAGGTAAAATTTAGAAGCTTCATTATCGGCTGAAAATTTTATAAAAAACAGCCTCCTGATGAAGACTGTTTTCTTCCTTAAACTTTTGTTGAGAAAATAATTGAACTCTATCCAAGATCATTGAAAAAAAATCTATATATTACCTTTGTCCATGGTAACAAACATTAACTATATTTATTCTATAGATTAAATGTTAATAAAGTGCACTAATGTTATATTATTGAGCTTAATGATAATCTCACTCTACTTTTTTTAGAGATTTAATATACTATTTTGTGAAATAAAATAAAAATCACTATTATTTACTCTAAATTCATTAGGAATTGAATCATAATCAATAAATAAGGATAACTTTCAATATTTAAAATAGACCTTATCAGGTTGATTTTTTATGATAGAAAATAGCTTTTTCAATTATTAGATAATTCCCAATGGAAGATTGATGATACCACCATGAATTATACTGATTACTTCTTCCGCAAGTGAATTTTCCACTTCTATATATTGAATATACTCACCATTATTAAGTAATCGTTCAAAATATAGGTTCCATTGCTCAATAATATTTTTTATTGAGCAAATTCTTTTTTTATCAATCCAATTATAATAATATAAGAAAAAATTAAACTCATTGGGGACAGTTATTGTAAAATTTAGGAATTTCACACATAAAATATCCATTTTTTGGTATAAAAGTATTATAATTCTATTTATCTAGTATTTTATCAAAAATAATAGGAGGTATAGCCACTGATTAAGCAAAAAAATTTCTTCCAACTAACATAGATAAATAGTAGGTTTGTTAATATTATAGATAAATATGTATATTAGATTTTAAAATAAGTACTTTGGAGAGAGGAAGTATGTTGAGGAAAAAATTATTTCTGACATTTGCTTTAACTATTCTGTTAATAGGAGGATGCTATTATTTTTTTATCTATTTTCCATTTCCACCTTCAAAAGATTTTTATGACTTCCCAGTTCCTAGAAATGCTGAAATTATAAAAGAAACTGAAACTTCAAAAACTTATAAATGGCCAAATGCATCAGAAGAACATGGTATTCCCTTTAGATATGTAAAAGTCATAAAATCAAATGGCTGGAAAAAAGAAGAACAAGTGGGAGCGTCGACTTATTATAGCAACGGAGAGCATCAAATCATATTGACTTCCACAACAGATATAATAGCCATCGAAAAAGTAAAATAAGATATAAGAATTTTGTTGTAAAGTGTTATTTTTCAGGAGAAATACAAATATTTGGAGGTTTGATTATTGAAAAAGGCATTAGGATTATTAATATTTCTTTTGTTCTTTAGTATAAGCTATAAAGCTCATGCAAGTGAACAGAGATTTTCAATTGATAGTTTTACAGTAAAGCAAAAAACGTAAAACCTTGGTGAAAAAACTCTTTAATTAAGAACAACTTATTCAACTGTCCTAAAGCTAGTAATGCAAACTTAGATTGGATATTGATCAGATTCTTTTCCTCTCGCATGTAAAAATTGAAGATATTTCTCGATTTTTGGGTCGGGGAAATAAGCAAAAATCCGTTCTGAATTTACCAAGCTTCCCTCCTTGGTCTCTATATAGTCAAAATAACTGCTCCAAGGATATTCTTCCAAGCTTTCTACCATACCAGCTCGAATTGGATTTAGATGAATGTACCGATTTACTTCTAATTCATATTGAGCAGAAGTGATCAACTCAGAGCCATAACGACTTTCAAACACATGCCCTGTAAAATCGTATTTCTTATTGAAATATATCGCGTAATTAAAATGGAGAGATCTTATAATGTCACTTGGAGAATGTTGAAGGGTTTTTATTTGAAGATGGATGTGATTTGTCATCAAACAATAGGTTTGCAGAATAAATGGCTTTTCCTCCATTACTTCTGTCAACAATCGCAGATACTTTTTACGATCTTCCTCGTCCAAAAATAAAGAAGTCCGGCGAATACCTCGACTCGTAATATGATAACTAGCACCAGGATACCAAACACGCTTTTTTCTAGGCAACGAACAACCTCCTTTTTTATGAAATTTGATTGCATATTATGAAGGATGAAACTGAGGGAGATTAGCAAAGGGACTTATAACTGTATCCTAGGAATAAGATAAAAAGAGGCAGCTTAAAATATTACATTCTACCTCCCAAACAAAATCCCTCCATTTTTTGTCCAAAAAAATAGGAAAAGGAACCAAAAAATGATCCCTTTTCCCTTTTGTCCTCCAGAGAGAGACAGAATTAGATTTTTGTCTTTTTGTGGTGCCTGTCACCAGGAGTTGTTCCATTCTCCACCCCTAGTTCCTGCAGCCATCTACGGTAGCTGATCGTCAAAGCGTCTGACTTAAGATGCAATTCCGCCTGTAGATCCAATGGCAATAATTCCGGCTTTTGGCTTTGAACAATATCTAAATCTTGATAAAAGATTTTATCCTGGAATTCGATAAATGGTTCATCTGGTTTATCTAAATCATAGTTTCTTGTTAGCAGCATAAAGGCTTTCGACTGTTCGTTATCTTCTTGATTGACGACAAGCAAAATCGTCAACGCGTCTTCTGATCCATCTGTTGTTTTCGTGAAACGAGCAGTTGTTGGATTTAGAATTTCATACACATAATTGGCATATCCACCTTTTGAGCGTCCATCTGGATTGGGCTGGTAGACAGGAATTTTGCTTGTAATAAAACGGTTATCAATAAAATCCACTTTATAATCGACCACTTCCGCATGGTCCTCATCCCCAAGCAAGCCTTCATGAACAAACATAAGATGAGAAACATCAAGGAAGTTTTCAATGATTCGCGGTGCATTTGCTTTTACCTCATAAGGACCACATATTGCTGTTCGATATCCTTCTGTACTATATTCAGGATAAGAAATAAGCGGTGCTGGATCGTCCCCCAGATTCACCCAAATAAGTCCAAGATATTCCTCACAATGATAAACAGTTGCTTTCGCTTTTCTTGGAATAGCTCGTCCATTTGGCAATGCCGGTATCTTGACACATGCTCCTGCACAATCGTATTCCCAAGCATGGTATGCACAAACTAAATTTCCGTTTTTCACCTTACCAAGCGAAAGCGCCGCTCCTCTATGAATACATAAATCTTTAAAAGCATGAACGCCTTTCTCATTTCGAAAAATGGCTACTCTTTCCCCAAGCACAAATACTTGTTTCGGATCCTCCAGCAATTCCTCTGCTTTACATACTGGATGCCATTCATTCCATAGTCTATCTTGTTGCATAATCGCGCCTCTCCTGTTCCTATTTTTAGTTAACATTTACCGTTGGCTTGTTTGTGTTTAAACGCTCTGCTTGTTTTTGCGGCAGAACTAGATTAAGAATTAATGCAGCAATGGCTCCTATAGCTGTCCCTGAAGATACAAAATAAGTAACAATTTCAGGAAGCCCATTTAACACATTTGCCGGCATTAACACAGCAAATAAAGCAAGCATAATTGGAACTCCAATAACGATCATATTTCTCTCCGTAAATTCCAATCCTTTCACGACTTTAAATCCATTCATCATAATGATTACGCATAAAATCGCAAATACACTATTAATCACCACACTAGGGATGCAAGCAATCAAACTCGTCAGCTTTGGCATCATTCCTAGAATAACTAAAATAATTCCCCCCATAATAATTGGCTTACGGCTCTTTACTCCCGTAATCGCAATAATACCAGCATTAGAGGAATAGCCTGTTACTGGTGTTCCCCCAAAAAAAGAACCGACAAAACAGCCTAACCCTTCTCCAAATGCGCCGCCATTTAAACGTTTGTCATTAAGCTCTTCGCCCGTTACATTGCTTACAGTAAACCATGTTCCCGTCGTTTCAATAGTGACAATTAAGTAAACTACAATCATGACAAGGATGGCATGAACATTGAATTGTGGCGCTCCAAATGCAAATAGGCTTGGCATTTGAAACCAGCTTGCATTTTCTAATGAGGCAAAGCTAACTAAACCGAAGAAAGAGGCAACAAGTGAGCCTAATCCTAGTGCTAAGATAACCGATACTACTTTTATATATTTCCATTTAGATTTAGCCTTTTCCCCTACGTACATACAGAAAATCAATACGGCCGCTGTAACGGTCGCAACCAAGATATTTTCGCCAAAACTACCTTCTGCTGTATAAATAGAATTAATCGCACTCGGCATTAAAGAAATCCCTACAACCACAATAACAGTCCCAGCAACAATCGGCGGAATGACTTTTCTAACCACTTTGCTATAGAGTTTAAGCGGATAACCAAGCAAGGCAATAATTAAAGCACCAGGTATTAAGCTGCCTATCATTGTTCCAATTCCTGATGTCGTTCCAATTGCTGCAAGTGCACTTAATGGCACAAAGGAAGGTCCTTGCATAACAGGAAGCTTCATTGCAAAGCCTGCTTGAATAATCGTTGCAATTCCACATGCGATAAAGGTCATTTGGATCAGCAATGCACTATCCGATACGGAAAAGGACAATAAGCCTGCCAAGATAATCGGCGGGATAAACAAATCCATCGCTAATATTTGCTGTACTCCTAGAAAAATCGATTTGCCAACGGTAATTTCTTCTTTTCCTTTCTGTATATTCCCCTTTGCTTCCAAATCTTTTGCCATATTCTCCATCCCAGTACCCCCTGTTGATGATACCTTCATATAATCCTTGTTTCTTCATTAACGAGCAAATTCACCGAACAGAAAAGCTCGAAGTACATACCTTCCTTAACAAAAGAAAAGCATGCACTTCGAGCCCTTTATAATCAAAGTATGACAAGAATAGACATCTCCCTATAAAGGGACGTAAATGTCCATTTTATCTCTGCTTTTCATAGTCAGTTTATTTACGGTAAACAGGTAGAAACTTGTAGGCCATATCCCTACGATTATATGAAAATACACTATTTATTTTTGAATATTATAGCAACCTGAAACATTTGCAATGCTCAAGCCCACCTTCAACATTCACTTCATTTTTTAAAATACGCAATAAAATTTTTTATTTACTAGCAATTATCAACTTGCTACAATGACTATATTAACACAAAACACGAACATTAGGAAGGTGTTTATGAACAATTATACGCATATTTTTCACGGAACTGCTTTTTCTAGTGAATCTCCCAAAAAAGTAACTATATTGAAAGACTATTTATTCTTTATCGATACCAATGGAATGATAAAAAAAATGATCGGACCGGAACAGGCCGAATATCCAGCCTTGTTAGAGACTTATGAAGGACAAGCTAACTTCCACCGTTTAGCAGAGGGGCAATATTTCTTACCTGGTTTTGTAGACTTGCATGTTCATGCACCGCAATGGGCACAGTCGGGTACAGCTTTAGATATTCCACTATACGATTGGCTGCATACCTATACATTTCCATTAGAAGCGAAGTATGCAGATTTATCCTTTGCCACAACAGTATATGAAGACTTAGTAAGCACCTTGCTCGCAAATGGAACAACAACCGTTCTTTATTTCGCGACTGTCCACAAAGAGGCGAGTTTGTTATTGGCAAAAATCTGTGCAGAAAAAGGGCAAAGAGGTTTAGTAGGCAAGGTCGTCATGGATGATCCAGAACAAAACCCATCCTATTACCGAGATGCTGATACAAAAACAGCTCTAGCTGATACAGAGTCATTTATTTTAGCCGTGAAAGAGTTAGCCAAAGAGGCGAAACAAGGTGTTTATCCTGTTGTTACACCTCGATTTATTCCAAGCTGCTCAGACGAAGCCCTTAAGGGACTTGGCGAATTGGCAGCAAAATATGATACCCATATTCAGTCCCATTGCAGTGAAAGTGACTGGGCTCATGGTTATGTAAAAGAACGCTTGGGTAAGCATGACGCATTCGCTCTCCATGATTTTGGATTATTAGGCGACAAATCTGTGATGGCTCATTGTAACTTCTTAGATGACAACGATGCCGCATTATTTGCGGAAACTGGTACAGCCATCAGCCATTGCCCGCTATCCAACGCCTACTTCGCCAATAGCGTACTGCCCATAAAAAGATTTCAATCAATGGGAATTGATATCGGACTCGGTACAGATATTTCCGCTGGTGCCACTCCAAGTCTGTATGATAATGCGAAGCAAGCCGTTGTTTCCTCGAGAATGCTAGAAGATGGCGTAAATCCAGCTCTTCCCGCAGAGGAAAGAGGCGTACCAGATTCCCGAATTTCTATTCATGAAGCCTTTTATCTAGCAACTGCCGGCGGGGGTGAAAGCTTAAGTCTGCCAATCGGACGTTTACAAGAAAACTACACTTGGGATGTACAAATCATTGATACAAAAACACCAACTGCAAAACTGCCGATTTTCTCTGAAGCAGAAGATTTAGATGATATTTTCCAAAAGATCCTCTATCTCGTACGCCCAGATAATATCTCGGAAGTTTGGGTTCAAGGAGAGAAAGTTCACTCCCGTTCTTGAGAACCTTATTAAAACAAAGAAAAAACCTAATTCAATCAAACGTTTGATTAAATTTAGTTTGGAAGAAAAATTGCCAAAAAGAACAATCTCTTTTTTCACTGAGAGATTGTTTTTTTTAACTTATCACTCTATTTCTGATAACTTTGTTTCTGAAATGCTTTACTTTTAAGTATTTCATTTTCTTTTCCTAAAACAATAATTTCGTATCTTTGATCTTCTTTTAACAAGGAGGGTAACTTATTCGATACAATTATTTTGTTTGTCTGATTAATTAGTTCCGCACTCTTTTCTCGATTGGTAGTAGAAAGTGATGTTTTTATATAATAAGTAATTAGTTGAGAATCCTCCTCTAATGATACATTCTCATAATGAATGGATGACATTTTTAGTTTATTTTCAATTTCGGAAGTTACAACTAGCCATCGAGCATCCTCATTGTATGATTCGATGTAGTTATGATTAAGAACATTTGGAAAAAGGAACCTAAATGACAGCAGTATTAATAACAATAGGAGGATGATTTCTAGAATTCGGCTTCTTTTTCGCTTATTTTCTTTTATCATTTTTCTATATTTATTTTGTATTTTTTGTTGCTGAAAATTCATAACCATACCCCTTCCACCTATCCATATCCATACATTTCTACCAAAGGTAAAAATAACCATTTTTGATAGATTTATAGTATACTATATTTAAGGAGGTGATTTATTTGAAAAAAACACTATTTACTTTGTTTTGTATTCCTTTCTTATTATTATCCATAGGTAGTATATCAGTATATGCTGATGACAATGTAAAAAGGGACTCTGAAGTTTTAGACTTAGGTTCATTTAATAGTATAGAAGAATATACCGAAAATGAGAATATGAATGAGGGTCTTAATCCACAAAGCAACGAGATACTTTCTCCATCAAATGCTGTTCCAGTCGTACAAATACCTACGCTAATCACAACCTATGGTGCTGGTGGGTGGGACTATATAACTTCTGATGTAATAAATACTAAAGATTCAAAAATTGTACGCTCAAATGGCGGTGACTTTCGAATCGAAATAATACAACCATACATAGGGAACGGCTTTACTTGGTTGTATAAAGTATATGAAGATGCTGGCAGATGGGGCGATGATTTAGTAGGTACTTGGAAGTTATATAATAAAAGTTCAACTCAAGTTATCGATATTAATGCTAGAAATTGGATCGACGGTGATAATAAAAAGGCTGAATTTTATATTAGAAAAATGACAGTACCTACACATAGCGTTAATTTATATTTTTATGATTAATAAAGATAAAAGAGGGAGTAAGGAATCCTCTACTCTCCCTTTTATAATTCGATTAAATGTATATCTATAAGTACTAATATATGTCTATTGTTGCTCCAAGAGTAGAAGCTCTTATGATATCAAGGTCCTTAAATCTAGCTAATTGCTGTGGAGTTCCAGTAACAACAGCTCCTAATACTTGTATATCAGATGTATTAGGATGGGAATTTTCATTTAGACTAAGTAATATTTTTTTTGTTGCTTTCTTATAATCACCTTCTTTGCTTAGGTATATTAAATTATCTAAAAAAAGTTGACCCGCTTCGTTAAAACCAGATGAATCGATTGAAAATCCTATAGCTGCATCCCCAGATAAAAATTTATTTGAATCTGTTTTTGAATTGTATCCTTGATTAGGATTAGTATTTACCCATAACCAATTTACATTATCAGATCCTAGTATACCTTCTAAATCCTCCAAAGAATATGAATGATTAAAGGAAAGAGCCATTTCTACAAGTGTATTTTCATCAAATTTTTCAAGCAAATTCAATTCTTGAGGCAGATTTCTCCCTTGTGGGTAATAAAATTGAATCTCTCTTTCTCCATTGTATTTATTATAACTAACCTGTCTTTTTAACGTTTCACTATACTGTGTATTTTTAGATGTATCCATACTTATATCTTTTTTGCTGGTTAAAGTCACTTCTCGTTCAAGTGAATTCCAGATAATATTTCTGTCGCCGAGTGTCTTTTCTATAGTGATGTGAGTTCTTGCATTAAGAAAACTATATGAATTTACTGTCCTTGTCCATCCGATATTAGCACCTTTAACTTGAGAAAACATTATATCTAAATAATCATCCTCTAAACGCTTTTTAAGTATATAAGAAGAGCCTGCATATACAGCACAAAGGATGATAACTGAGCTTATGATTCCTATTAAAAAATTTCTGGCTATTTGTTTTCTTTTTGCCTTCTTAACAGCAAGTTCAAATGATTTGTTTGAAACAAAATTTATTTTATCTTCTTTATTGCTCACGTTCTAACCTCCTATTTACTCTTATAAAATCTTTTCTGGCCCGAGCTAAATAAGTTTTAACAGTATTCAAATTCATATCCAACAATACTGCGATTTCATCATATTTTAATTCTAAAATATATTTTAAAAATAATACCTCTCCATACTTGGGTTTTATTTTAGAAAGAGTTTTATACACATTATCTTTGTTTTCATTATTTATTAAAATATCTTCTGGGGAATCTCTAAAATTAGGTATAATTCTATCTTCCTCAAATCCTGTTAAGACAATATTTTTATTCTTTCGCAATTGATCATAAAAAATATTCAAAGCAACTCTAATTAGCCAGCTTCTTATATTAGATGTCCTAATCGCGTCATAGTGCAAAAGAAATTTATAAGTTGTTTCTTGAACTATATCTTGTGCATCCATGTGCGTTATTTTTAATTTTCTTAGATAATTGTATACAACATTCATTTCATCATTTAGTTTATTCAAATCGAAATCAGGCACAATTTTTCTCCTTTCGTTTATAAGACGACTAAATAGAAAAAATGTATACAGTTTTTGCAAAAAAGCTTACTTAATTTAATTTAGAGTGACTATTATTTGGTTTGTCAAGAATATTCTAGAGTAGTAAGCAACGCATGATTACATGGAATGTGAATACCAAATATTCAATAAACAAACAAGCATAAAACACCTTGATCATTTTTAACTCGAGAGTAGTTGATACAACGCTTAAGAAAAATTTATTCAAATCAATAACAATATCGTATAAATTGATTTTTCCATAAAATAAAAAACTCTTATGTAATATCCATATGAAATGATATTACATAAGAGTTTTTTGTCCTCTACAGAAAGACAGTGTCTTTTTATGGTGCCTGTCACCCTATCTCTACCTTCACCCCGAAATGATCAGACACAACCGGCGTTGTTCTTCCATCAAAAACCGTTTCATATGAATAAACAGAGAGATTAGAAGAAACAAAGATATAATCAATCCGCAGAAGATCACTATTATTCTCCCAGCCATCAATTCTCTTCTCCACAGTATGGCTGCCATTTTTAAGCGTGGCATCTAGAAAAGCATCCTTTAAATAAGGGTGCTTGGAAACAGCGCTATACCCTTCCTCCTCGATATGGGCAGGGTTATTAAAATCGCCCATCAACAAGATACATCCGCCTGTCTGCGCTTCCGTTTCCCATGCTTCGAGAAGTTTGTTCCATTCAAACAAGAAAGGATAGCTTTCGGTTTCATCCTGCCACCAAGAGAAGTGTAATCCGTACACTAAATAGTTTCTTTCATTTACTTGAAAACGAACTTCCAAGGCTTTTCTTGTATGATAGTCTATATAATCATCATTGCGGGACAACAATATCCCTCTTGCATTTGTTACTTTAAATCGAGTAAGAATGGCGATTCCCTCATCATATTGGTCGTAACCAATATGACTAGGAACCCAGCTCCAATAATATTCAAGACCACTGTTCAACAGCTCCTGCTGGAGAAGAAAAGCAAAGTTATCTTTTTTAATCACTGTATCTGGATTGGGGGCAATGAAAAAGGAATCCACCTCCACTTCCTCTGCATCCATTGATTGATTTACTTCCTGCAAGGAAATAACATCATAGGAATCTACCAACAATTGCTCCTTAATCGCTTCCAGTTTTTCCAAAGGGCTTTCTTCTATCCAGCTATGGGTATTTAATGTTAATAATTTCATTCACTTTGCTCCAAATAATCATTAATGTCCGATTTCAAGATGTCTGCTTTTGGACCGTAAATGGCCTGAACACCGCCATCCTTCTTAATTAAGCCCATTGCGCCAGCTGCTTTCCATGATGATTCATCGCCTACTTTATCTAGCTCTTTTACGGAGACACGCAGTCTTGTCATGCAGGCATCCACATCGGTAATATTAGCTTTTCCGCCTAATAAGTCAACAATTTCTAAGACCTGGCTGTTAGCAGGACCAGCGTTTCCAGCTTCTATATTGTTAGAATCTGCATCACTTTCATAGTTACCATTACGACCTGGTGTTGAAAAATTAAATTTCTTAATCATGAAATTCGCAATGAAATAGCTTACTACAAAGAAGACAATACATACAATGACAAAATTTAGAACATCGCCTCCCAACCCTGCTTTAAAAGCAATCGGTAAGCGTGTAATCAGCTCCAAGTTTCCAAAGGAATGGAGACGTAAATCGACAATATCTGCAGAGGCAAAAGCTAATCCTTGTAAAATAGCATACACAACGTAAAGTACTGGTGCAGCAAACATAAACATGAATTCTAAAGGCTCTGTAACTCCTGTTAGGAAGACCGCGATAGCTGCAGAAAAGATCATTGATTTATATTTTTTCTTTTTATCCATATCTACATTTCGGTATATAGCAACAGCAACACCCATCAAAATTGCTGTCGCACCAATCATTTGCCCTACCTTGAAACGGGCTGGAGTAACAGATGATAGTAGTTGATTATATGCCGCAGTGTCACCAGCATTTTGTAGATTCACTAAATCACTTGCCCAAGCTAACCATAATGGATCTTGTCCAAATACTTCTTTACCAGCCATTACACCAGACATAATCGTATACGTTCCACCTAGTGAAGTATAGTTAATTGGAATCGTCAGCATATGGTGTAGACCAAATGGAATAAGAAGACGTTCAGCCGTACCATAGATAAAAGGTGCTAGGATTGGAGCGCTTTCACTCGAGGTCGCAATCCATAGTCCAAAGTGATTAATTCCTGTTTGAATCGTTGGCCAAATCACTGCAAGAATCAAGGAAACGATAACAGACCAGAAGATAACCACAAACGGTACAAATCGTTTTCCGTTAAAGAAGGCAAGTGCATCAGGCAGCTTTCTAAAATTATAATATTTATTATAGACAATGGCTCCGATAAAACCGGAGATAATCCCCACGAACACACCCATATTAAGTGCAGGCGCTTCCAATACACTTGTAAAATATCCATCTACTAAAATTTTGGTTCCAAATAAAGTATGCGTAAATGCTCCTTCTTCGGACAGCATTTCATTTGTAACTCCAAAGATAGAGCCTGTAATTCTATTAATTAATAAGAAGGCAATCCCAGCAGCAAAGGCTCCCCCAGCTTTTTCTTTAGCCCACGAACCACCAATTGCTAAGGCAAATAAAATATGTAAATTCCCGATAATACCCCAACCAATATTCTCTATAACGCTTCCAATTGTGATAAATACAGAAGCATCAATCATGGCAATTAGCTTTCCTAAACTAATCATGATACCAGCTGCCGGCATAACAGCTACCACTACCATCAGTGCTTTACCGAATTTTTGCCAAAATTCAAATGACAACATCTTTTTCATTGTATTCCCTCCTAATTCCAATTAAAACGTTTGCATTAAAACTTATCTTTGATTATAGTAATATATCTACCATTTTACAAGAAAAATATTCATGATTTTAGTAATTAATTGTAAAAATTACGCAAACGATTGCATTAAACTGTAATACCGCAAAAAAAATTCTTCTTCTAGAATGGATAATAATTACTTTTGTTAACTTAACTGTCTATCTACGATGGATAAAATAGACCGTTTGTCTTTTTATGGTGCCTGTCACCAGATTAAAGAAATCCTCATCCACCACGGATGAGGATTTTTTTATTTTTATAGTATCTTATATTTACTTCACTAAGTATCCTTCCACTTCACTCAATGTCGGGATTGCTTCTTGGCCACCACTCCGCGATACTTTTATTCCTGCTGCTACGCTTGCGAAATTAGCGGCTTTTACTAAATTATTCGTATCTAAATAGGCACTTGCAAGAGCACCTGCAAAGCAATCACCTGCTCCTACTGTATCCACTGCCTTCACTTTAATGGCGTCTACCACTGTTGCTTCTCCATTTTGGTAAACCAAGCTTCCCTGTTCTCCCATTTTGACAATGACATCAGGAATGCCTTTTTCATTTAGTTTTTTCGCTGCTTCTAGTGCCGTTTCTTCATTTACGACATCAATTCCAGTAATACGTTTTGTTTCCTGTTTATTTGGTGTTACTAAATCAGCATATTGAAAGGCTTCCTCAAAAATTCCATCAGCAGGTGCTGGATCTAAGATTACATACATTCCACGTTCTTTAGCAGCCTGCATCGCAGCGATAATAGATTCCTTGCTAGTTTCCAATTGAACTAGTAGAATTTTCGCATCTATTTTCGCGAATATCTTCTCAATATCTTCCTTTGATAGAGAATCATTTGCTCCCTTTGTTCCTACCATTGTGTTTTCACCTGAACTGTCAACAATCGCAACAAAGGTACCAGTGCCTGATTCTTCACTTTGCACAATATAACTAGTATCCACATTTTTTGCTTGTAGATTCTCAATCAATTGATTTCCTGCACTATCTTTTCCAACGGATCCAACTAGACAAGTTTTTTTGCCCAATTTCGCTACAGAGACAGCTTGGTTTGCTCCCTTCCCCCCTGGCAGCATCTTAATAGAATCACAAAACATCGTATCCCCATATGCTGGATACTTCGGTGCTTCTACAATTATATCCATATTAATACTGCCGACAACTACGATATCATAATTCATTTTAGCTTCCTCCAGTTGGTGTTTTAGTTAAATATTTCTCTTGTTAATCGAACATTTTCTTTCAATGAATGATTACTATTAAATACAGCACTTGTCCCTAATACATACATAGACGCACCATTTTCTTGGCATGTTGGAATGGTATTTTCTCCAATATTGCCGTCTACTTGGATCTCGATTTCACGATCATATTTCTTTATCTTTTCATTTAGTTTCGCGATCTTTTCATACATAGAAGGAATAAACTTTTGGCCGGCAAATCCTGGGTTTACAGTCATCACTACAACATAATCGATTAAGTCATATACTTGATCAAGAAATTCAAGCGAAGTTCCCGGATTTATCGCTACTCCTGCTTTTATTCCTTTTTCTTTAATTTTCATCAATACACTATGTAGAGCATTGGTTGATTCTTGATGGACAGAAATCATGTCTGCTCCACACTCTGCAAATAAGTCGATATGCCTTTCTGGCTCTTCTACCATTAAATGAATATCTAATGGGGTTGTTGTAAGTCTGCGAACCGTTTTCACAAAGTCTGGTCCTAATGTGAAATTAGGTACAAATTTTCCATCCATAATGTCAATATGATAAAAATCAACACCCGCTTTATCTAATTCTTTAATATTTTGTTCTAAATTCCCTAAGTCTGCACACATCAGAGATGGTCCGATTTTATTCATTAATACTTCCTCCATTAATTGTTGACGAATTTCTTATGACTAACTTTGGCTCCAATTCATATTGTTTCTGCTTATTCTTCGGATTTTTTATTAATTGGATTAATTCATTGACCGCTAATCTGCCAATATCTTCTTTGCACTGATCTACAGATGAAAGAGTTGGATACATATAGGAAGCAAGACTAATATTATCGTAGCCTACAATCTTCACTTCACTTGGTACTTTAATGCCAAACTCATGGCATGCACGCATAGCGCCAATAGCCATTGCATCGTTTGCACAGAAAATGCTATCGAATGAATGGCCATTTTGAATGAGAGCCTTTGTATTTTCATACCCACTTGCAGTTCCAAAATCACCATAACATATATGCGTTTTGACAGGATGTCCCGCCTCGTTTAAAGCAAGCGTGAATCCAGTTAAACGATCAATCGCACTTTTCTCATTTTTAGGTCCGGAAATAAACACAATATTATTACATTTTTCATCTCGAATAAGATGAGTAACTGCCAGCTGTGCACCTAAAGTGTGATCAACAGTTATGGCAGAGTATGGATGTTCAAAATTTGCGCGGTCAATTGTAATTGTTCTAATTCCGCGTTTTTCTAATTCTGCTAAGTCACTTGCATCTACATGAAGCGAATTAATAATGGCGCCACTAACATAGTGGTCAATCATAGATTCTAGGTAATATTCCACTTTCATGCGATCATCATCACTATTGCATAAATACACATTATAACCGTTTTCATTTGCAACCTTTTCAATTTCCCTAACCAACTCAGGAAAAAAGGGATTATTCAATGTTGGGACAAGAAGCGCAATTAAATTGGAGCTTCCTTCCGAAAGACTTTTGGCTATTTTATTTGGTTTATAATTCAATTTCTTTATGACATTTTCTACATGCGTAATTGTTTCAGGCTTCGCGCCACCTTTATTATTAAGAACTCTTGATACAGTAGCAACAGAAACACCTGCTTCTTTCGCAACATCTTTGATTGTTATCATCTTAATCCCTCATTTACGTAACCGATTACTTATTTTCATTTAATCATTCCCAAAAAATAATGTCAACTGAAATTATATATTTTAAAAACTTACCGCTTTTTATCAATCCAGCGAAAAGGCTCTCCTATCAACGAAACCGGTTACTTTCCTTTCTCTCTTATTCTTTTAAAAATGCTTTTCCTTTAATAAACTAATTTAAATTAATAGTTGTACCTTTAAAAAAATTCTGTTATATTTTGAGTAACCGTTTACGGAACCGATTACGTAAATTTCATAAAAGGAAGGTAAGCCAAATGTTTTTTGAGAAATTAAATGATGCTTTTAATGGCTTTATTAATTTAGGAGGATCTGCCATGATGTTTATCATCATTACGATTCTTTCCTTAATCGTTGGCGTTTCTATCTCGAAAGCAATTGAAGGCGGCCTAAGAATGGCCATTGCCTTAACGGGTATGGGAGCAATTATTTCTTTGCTTACTACTGCTTTTTCACCAGCACTAAATAGTTTTGTAGAATCTACGGGAGTTGCCTTATCTGTTACGGATTTAGGATGGGCTCCACTCGCTGTTATCACATGGGGATCTGTTTACACACTCTACTTCGCTTTTATATGCCTTTTAGTAAACGTATTCATGTTGATCGCTAAGAAAACAACAACCTTAAACGTAGATTTATTTAATATTTGGAATCTCTCTGTCATTGGTCTTCTTACTATGTATTATTCTAATGATAATCTAATTTTAACAACATTATTCGTAGCTTTTATTTACGCATTAATGCTTATCAATGCAGATGTAATGAAGCCTACAATCAATGAGCTTTTAGGCTATGACCAAAACAACATTACAACAACTGCTCATCCATCCTTATTAATCGCACCACTTGTTATGGTGTTAAACAAGTTTATTGATATATGCTTACCATTTATTGATAAATTTGACTTTAATGCAGAAGCATTAAATAAAAAAATTGGTTTCTGGGGCAGTAATTTCGCAATTGGTGCCTACTTAGGGATATTCATCGGTATTCTTGGACAATTGTCAGTCGCAGAAATTTTCACCTTAGCCTTTACTGGTGCTGTTGCCCTTGAACTATTTGCATTAGTTGGCAGCTGGTTCGGCCCAGCAATTGGTCCTTTATCCGAAGGTATTACATCGAAAATGAGTAAGCGTTTTAAAGGCCGGAAATTATTGATAGGAATCGACTGGCCAATCTTAGCGACACGCGCAGAACTATGGGCAGTAGCGAATATTTTAGCACCAATCTTGCTGCTAGTCGCTATCTTTCTTCCCGGCAATACAGTCCTTCCATTAGGAGGAATTCTGCTTACTGTATTAGCCCCAGCTCTTCTAATCGTAACAAAGGGAAGAGTAGTACGCATGACCATTATTGGAACCATTTTAATTCCTTTATTCTTATGGGGAGCAACTTTTATTGCTAAATTCGTGACGGAAACCTCCAAAGCTATGGGGAATTTTCCTAATGGACTGGCTGCTGACGCCCTGTTCTCTTCCGTGGACTCTGATCCAATTGAAAAAATGCTCGCTATTCTATTTGGAAAAGCTGTCGATACTTGGGATATCAAATTAATAGGATTCTCCGTGCTAGCTCTTGCCGCTTATATCCTGTTATTCGGCTGGTACTTTAAACAAATGAGAAAGGAAAATAAGAAAATGGAATTGAAACAAAATACAGATAAGAAAGTGTCATAACTAGAAAGTAGGCTGGGATTAAATCCACCTTTAACATGAAAAAACCGGCGGAAATTTTACGACAAGTAAAATTTCACCGGTTTTGATTATTTTTACAATAAAAATAAGGGCAACTTCTGAAAAATTAAGTTACCACACAAAATCTAATCAGAAAGAAGTGTCCTTATATATCATGAATCAACTCGCTTTACCTTTAAAACTAGAAGTAAAGTTACAAAATAATGATATTGCCTTTTATGTCCATCATTTAGTGGAAATTTTCCCTCAAGAAACGTTTGAACCATTTCTTCAAAATGAAGGTTGTCCTGCCTATCTCCACGCATGAAGCTTAAAATTATTCTATGCACCTTACTCTCAATCTGTCTTATGGGACATAAAATTGAGGACCTAGTAATATTCAATATATTCACTTTTGTTATTACTTTGCCCAAGATTGTTGAAATCTGATTTCAATATAATAGAGATTCTATTTTATCAAGTTAGATATACTAGAGTAATTTAGTATTTAATGCAGAATTTGTAAGAATATAGTCTCTTATTTAAATAGAGGACTATATTTCAAGAGATTTGCAATTTTTAAAAGGTTAGACGCAATGATAAACTGTGAAGTAAATTTAAGGAGGGATAATGACGATGATAGAACGGCATAAAGGAATTTTGATTGTTTTTTTTCTATCAATAGTTTTTTTAGGATTCTCATTGGAAGCCTCAGCAGATACAAATTTTGATAGTTTATTAGTTGAAAAGGGATTCTCAAAAGAAGAGATACTGTCAATGAATGAGGAAACTAAAGAAAAACTTGCTACTTCGACAGGAGAAAAAGCAGATTATACTATTACAAAAAAGGAATATTATAATAGTTTAAATGGAAAAAAATATGAAGTAACAAATGAAAATCGAAATCAAATAAACGAACTGATTGAAAAAGATATCGCTAAATATAATAAAGAAAATAACATACCTATTAGCAATACAAAGACTTCATTAGCTAGTATTAATTCTTATGATAACGGAGATTATTATAATGATGATAAATTATCAGTTTCTGCATTTGTAGATAAGTCTTCAAGTAATGCAACTGAGTATTCATATCGTGCATTTTTAAATTTCACTTGGTCTGATTATGCTGATTTGCAGTGGACAGATAATGTCGCTATTGCCTGGGATAATAGATTTATTGGGGTTACAAATTCTCTAGATGGGTTTTATTCTTACCTTCATGTATTTAACAATAATTATGTCAGCGCTAAAATGGATACCTCACAAAATCTGTATGGTATAAGTGGGAAGTTCTTATTACCTAATACATACTTTATGACTGGTGGACTTAGTCAAGATATAAAAGTTCCCGTTAAATTTAAAAATGAGACTGGAAAATTTCAAGCTAAGTATATTCATTCATTAATTCCTTTCACTGGAGCCGTAAGTATTGGAAAGGCGTCTGTAAATGTACCTACTGGTTGGTTATGTCAAGAGTTTGTATTAGATTTTAATATTAAAATTGGTAATTAACAAATAATTTTCTTATACACAATTTACAGGTTTTATTTTTTCAGAGATTAAACTTGAGACTAATAAAGTATTTAAAAGGAAAGGAGGATTTATGTATTTAATTATAGCCAGCTCCATCTATTTCCTTCTATGTACTTCTGTTTTTATTCTTCAGAAGAAAAAAAGTTCTATTCTTTTTTTGAAGCTAACATTCATATACATTATTACATTTGTTTCGTTTAAAACAGAATCTATTACTATACCAATAGGAATAATACTTGGAATAATCTTTCTATTCTTAGTCAAAAAGGATAAAAAAATAGTGCTTTTCTCATTAATTTTTGGGATTTTAACTAACACTTTGCTTCATTTTTTTATTCCTCCTATTTCGATAGACCATCTCGCCGAATCTACGGAGGTTTATGAAGTGGTGAAGAAATTTAATGAAGTAGAATATGTTAAAACGTTCTTAGAAAAAGAAGAAATACAATTAGATATTAAAAAATTTGTAGATAGTGATTTAGATATTCCTTATTTCATGCTAGTCTCTTATATTCTTATCGATAATGGTGTTACTGTTAATGGAAGAGAAGAGCTTATGTCTACTCCTCATGAAAGGCATTTATCAGGTACTAAAATAACAACAAAAGACAAGGCAGAAGAAATATATTTGAATTATAATGGAATAGATTACATTGGTCTCTTTGAATACTCAAAAAAAGAACCCTATTTAAAAGTAGTAGTAAGAGGCAGTGTTAAGCAAGGATTGGTAGATTAGATGATGCAATATTATTGTGGCACTAATTTCAGAGAGCATTTAGGCCTAATTTATTAACTTTTTATATCTTAAATAAACAGTTAGTAGATTTAATAGTTACTGTCAAAGCTTAAAAGTAACAGTTACCTGATACTCTCACAGACTCTCTACGAGCAAATGGCTAAATATTACTTGGGTGAAATCGCACCACAATATCTGTTAATATTCTGTGAAACAAGATAATTTAGGCGTCACTATACTATATACTAGAAAAAAAGGGGGGTGTTATTTTCGATGACAACCACCCTCCTAATATTCAGTTGCTACTTTCAGTTATCATTTTCACAATCTAATTGGCTAACAATAAGCGACAAATATTGAGGCTAAACCGTGACCACTACTTATATTATTTCTTAAATCGATGTTCCCTTTTTTTTATTGTATATAACCCAAATCCTATTAGAAGTAAGACTACTCCAATCAATAGAAGATTTCCATCAGTTCCTGCTGTATCAGGAAGTTTGGGTCCACTTTGTACAGAATCCTTTTCTTCCTTTGTTATTACCTGTGATTGTTTTGTTTCCTTTGAGGCATTTGTAACATTTTGTTCTGGTTCGCCACTATTCTGTTCTTCTGTTTGAGCCTCTTCAGCCACCGGAACATCTGGAACGATATCACTCGATTCTTTTTCCATTACTGTATAACGACTAAAATGATTCGTATAGCCAAATACTACATTATTTTCATAATTACTTTCCAATTCTTCTAAACTATTCATATCATCAGCTATATAATATACAACAGGATTGCTTGCATCTTGAGAAAGTTGGAACTTTAATGTCATTGTTTCTGCAAACTGATGAACTTCTTCTCCATCTTGTAAAATATGAAAATCAAAAATATTTGTTAGTGAATTATTAAGCTTATCCTCTTTCTCAATCTGAATGACTGTATCCTTTAATGAAAGATTAGAAACAGGTAATTTCAAGCTTACTTCCTCATTACCAAATGTAATAGATACATCTTCCTGCTTTTCTTTAAGGATCTCTATTTGCTCTTTAGTTAAAGGTAATACCAGCTTATTAAGATCCTTGTTTCCACCGAATTGCAAATCGATTGTATCACTGTTTTGTAAATATTTATTAAACTCTTCATTATTCGTGTCGACTGTTCCAACACTTCCGCTTACATTTAAAATAGGTTCCTTAATATTTTCCTTTTCCTTAACAAATACTTTTTTGTGTTCTCCAATCTCTGGACCAGTGTAAATAAAGTTACCAGCACTATCCTGAACTTGCCATAAACGCAATCCGATTATTCCATCTTGAGTTTCTTCTGGAATAGTTAATGTTGCTGCATATTTCGTTGTTCCAGGTATTTGTTCTAAATCAATACTTTCTATTATCATCTCGAAACGCCCATCACTATCTTTTAAATTATTTAAACTCACAAATGGACGTTCGTCACCAATTCCTACACCACCATCATTATCAAAGGCATCAATTACTACAGTAAGTTGATCTCCTGGATGAACAGTAATCGGACTATCCTGATAAGGCTGATTTGTATATGTACCTGCATAGAAACTAATATCCTTCACAGTAGGCGCAATAACATCCGTATAACCACTCTCTACTTCAAATGTATGAGAAACAGTTAACACATCACCACCATATCCATATGCTGCTCTACTTAAATACCATTCTCCATCAATTGCTTTTTCTGGAACAATGATTTCCCCCTTATAAACATTCTCCTTCTCATCAAATATAAGTGTACCCTCGATATATGCATTAAATGGATTACCCGTATACTCTAAACTGAATTCATCCCATAATTTGCTAATAAATGTTATGTTAATTTTTTGGTCATACAGTCCTGTGCTTTTAAGATTTTCCCCACTCATCACTACAGTAACTACATCCCCTGGTTTTAAGTTCGTTTTACTAAGAGAAACCTGAATATCTTCAACCGATTTCGATTCGTTTTCCCCTTCTTCTGCAAAGGATTTTGATATTGGTCCCCCTAGACTAAAACCAATAATTAAGAAAAAAATAATACTTATTTTACTCCACTTTTCAAACAAAATATACACCTCATTTTTAGTTTTCAGTTCAGTAAATGGAATTCATAGTAAGCTTTCGTAGTCCTTTTATACCTACTTATTAATATAACTAAATCCAAATAACAAAACTTTAGATCTACACACCATTACAAACTGTAATTCTTTATCCCTATTAATCATACCAAAAAACGGTATTTATTACCTGTTATTTTATTAAAATATTTAGAACAATTTATTATTTTATACGAATTAAATCACATAAAACACACTCTATTTCCACCAATAATTCTTAATAAAGAACTCTTATTTTCACTAGCAATACACGAATTAAAAATATATACAATATAACCACCATACAATCCGAATAATAAGATAATTATTACCTTGATTTTGCAAAAATTCCTTTCTAATAGTTGGTTGTCCATTTATCTTATTTAAGTTTCTTACTAATATACTGTAAGTAATTTTGTATAGGATAAGAAATTATTTTCTCAGATTTGCCAAACTCAATTCCACATTCTTTTATTTTCTGTACTATCTGTGGGGATTGTTATCTCTTCTTGAGAAAAAAGCTCAAAATAATTTAATACTATTTCCTTCCACTTTTTCCCTACCGTCACACAATCTAATTCTTTATCATTTTTCGGACAAATTTCGGATTGTCACTGTGACCATGACTAAGCCTTTACTGGTGCAGTTGTCCTTATTTGCATTAGTTGGCAGCTGGTTCGGCCAGCTATTGGACCTTTATCAGAAGGTATTACATCGAAAATGAGTAAGCGTTTTAAAGGTCGTAAATTATTGATAGGTATCGACTGGCCAATTCTGGCGACACGCACAGAACTGGGGGCCGTTACCAATATTTAGCGCCAATCTTGCTACTAGTCGCTATCTTTCTTCCCGGCAATACCGTTCTTCCATTAGGAGGAACTCTACTTACTGTATTAGCACCAGCCCTTTTAATCGTGATAAAAGGAAGAGTAGTACGCATGACTATTATTGGAACCATTTTAATTCCCTTATTCTTATGGGGAGCTACTTTTATTGCTAAATTCGTGACGGAAACCTCAAAAGCTATGGCGAATTTCCCTAATGAATTAGATGCAGATTCCCTGTTCTCTTCCGTGGACTCTGATCCAATTGAAAAAATGCTTGCTATTCTATTTGGTAAAGCTGTCGATACATGGGACATCAAATTAATAGAATTCTCCGTGCTAGCGCTTATCGCTTATATCCTATTATTCGGCTAGTACTTTAAACAAATGCGAATAGAAAATAAAAAAATGGAATTGAAACAAAGCCCAGATAAGAAAGTGCCATAAGTAGAAAATAGAATGTTAACCCCGTCGTAACAGCTGCTTTTTTTTAGCAGAGCAATTAAAAGACATCGATTATTTAGTGAACTAAAACTTGAAGTTATAAGACTTACACTTGCTAAGTTTAATGGTATTACTAAACTATATAATGGATAGAGAGTAATGGTTTAGATTATTTTGATTTAATTAATTAGTAAGAGTTGGAAGGAATCGTAGCGAAGAAGTCTGATTCAACATATCTGATTGATGAGCGTTCAATAGACTTCAGAAAGAATTTAAGATTAGAGAAGATGATAAGTTTATTTATTTAGATCCTCACTTAAAACTAACTGTAAAATATAGAGACTTAACTAAAAAAGGACTATTGAGAATACCCTCTTTTCATAAATGGGCTTCTTAATAGTCCTTTTTAAGTCTTGAATTTAATTTACTGAATCAAACTTAATATCATCATCAATCCACTTATTTTCTTTCAAATCATATGATCTATACTCGTCGTGAAATATAAAATATGAAGGTAATTTAATTTCGTTTCCACCTATCTTATTCCAACACTCTAAAAACCATTCTTCAAATAACTTTTGTATTTGTTCCTCTAAAAAATCTGCATTTGCTAAATAGAATTCTTCCCATTCATCATAATTTTTAATGTTTACTTCATAGTATTTTCCTTCAATTAAAGTTTCACTACCGGCAAAGACATCATCATTTTCTTCATTAAACACTTCATTGTTATTACTATCCATCGACAACATTAAGATACTATATTCATAGTTAAGAGGCTCGATAAATGTACAAAAGTCTAATAATTTTACTTCGCTTGAAAAATTATATGGCTTAACCCTCATTAAACTTTCAATTAATATATCGGATTGTAATTTAAGATTTTCTTTAACATCGTTTAAGTAATTTTCATTTGTGAACATAAAAAGACCTCCAAAGAATTTACTAATATACCTAAATTCTATAAAAATCCCTAATTTCCTTTATTATTCACATTATCTCTTACTGCCCTTTGCAATAAATCTAGTCACCTTTTTAACCATATCCATTGTTATTTTAGGTGTCACTCCTTGTATCCACTCTTCATTTAATTCTCCAACCCATTCAGGATCAGCATTTCGATACCAATTAAAATCAAATATTCTTTCCCATGTATATCGGAAATCTTCGCCACTTTCATCTAATCTGTTGTCCTCTTCTTCACTATCGGTAATACTCCAATTATTCAAAACATGATGCCAAAAATTAAAATCTGACCATAAAATTTGTTCATCTGGTATTTCTAAAGTTAAAATTACTCCCTTTGTTCCTTTAGGCAACAATGAACTTTCATTCCTATTCACTCTTCTTTTCCAAACCCAGATAGGATAATCAACCCCATTATATCCTTCAATACGATTCTCCATTTGTTTCATCATCCAACGATAAGGTTCTTTAAATTCTTTCCAAACTCTACCTTCATCACCAACTAGATAGCCTTGTTCTCTCATTTTATAATACGCATCTAAGTGTTGTACTGTATTTACGATCATTTCCCCACCAACTTTGTTGTATTCACACAAGATTATAACATGATACAAGTTAAAACTATGATTTTAACAATTTACTATTAAAGCAGAACTCTTCTCATCATCCATTGTATTAAAAATAGATTAATAGGAGAATGAAAATTAAATTTAGTTATTTCAGTAGCAGTGGCGTTAGGTGTTGGCTTATTAAACATCTCAGGAGTTTATGCTGAGGAAAAATAACAAAAATAATTTCGAAAGCGGTAACACCCCAGTGGTAATTGATATTGAGGAATCACCTTATAAAGTAGTTACAGAAGAAAAGGTTATTCTAGATTTTATGAATAAGGAAAATATTGACCGCACAACAGAAAAAGCAAACTTAGGAATAGTGGGTACTACTAATAATGAAAGCAGCAAAGGTAACTACAGTGAAATTTGGTGACGGCTTAACTAAAGTGGACAGTATATCTTCTGCACAACCAGGATACAAATTTTACGGTCTGTTTGGAAATTCTGGTAGAGTTACGACATCAGGCGCTGAAAGAGATAGTAATACCCCGGTAGTCGTTCATGTTTCAGGATATATACTCCAAAAATAGGACATTACAGTGATGTCGTGGCTCGAAAAAGTGTAAAACCCTATATGGACGAACCGCTAATCAATCAAGTCGTATCCATTACCACACAAAAAGAACAATTACTCTGTTTAGATGGAAAAGACGCCGCCAAGATTAAAGGAAAACGCATTGCCATAATTGATGATGTCATTAGTACCGGGGAATCGATACGAGTACTCGAGGAACTAGTTACCAAAGCAGGAGGAATCGTTGTTTACAAAGCTGCCATTCTTGCTGAAGGAGATGCTGCCGAAAGAGATGATATCGTTTATTTAGAGAAGTTGCCTGTGTTTTAATAGGTTGGGATACAAAGAATGTTTTTTGTGAAGGATTAAAAAAATTGCGTAGTAAAAACAGCCATTGGAACAAACATTGTTCTAATGGCTCTTCATTATTTTATTCACTTTAAAAACAGTACCCGAAGCTCTACAATACTCCCTCAAAAAAGCAAGCAGGAAGAACCGTCCCGCTAAATAATGGAATACCCTAATTCTTGTACATCTTTATTAAACATTTTTACTGTGTCTAGGGATATAGTTTTTAGGTCTCTTCCTACGTTTTCTAGTTTGTTAAGGATGTCTGGAGAGCAGGTGATGATGGAACAGCCACATGCGTCTGCTTGCATGATGTTTAATAGCTCTCTCGAACTGGCCCATAATAGCTCTGTTCCTTCTTTTTTGCTGCATATTTTGGCGGCTTCTTTCATAGTGGGAATAGGATCGATTCCCGAATCTGCAATTCTGCCGGCAAATACGGAAACAATATTCTTTGTTCCAGATTTGAAGGCTTGAACCGTTTCTTCGACTTGGTCTAGTGTTAAAATGGCTGTAATGTTTAATTGCATTCCTTTACTGGATAGTTTTTTGATTAAGGGAATAGATGATTGCCCCATCGAATTAGTAATTGGTATTTTAATATAGACATTTTCTCCCCAGCTATTTATCTTTTCTGCTTCTTTCTCCATGATGGCAAAGTCATCGGAAAATACTTCAAATGATATTGGCAAATCTGGTATATGGTGAAGTGCTTCGACTGCAAATGCTTCATAGTCTTGAATACCGGCTTTTTTCATTAGACTTGGATTTGTCGTAAATCCACGGATGATTCCACTTTTATATGCTGCTAACATATCAGCTAATACTGCTCCATCTGCATAGATTTTGACGTTTAATTGATCGATTAATTTATCCATTCTACTTCACTCCTACATATTGGTATCTTCATCGACATGATTAATCGTAACGGTTTTCGTTTTAATAAAGTTTGGAATAATTAAAATGAGTACTAGCAAAAAGACAATCGCGTAGATGCCAGCTGTGGTAAATAGGTTTCCTGCTTGCCCAAGAAGTATCCCAATTAGAGCAAAATCCACATCACCGAACGTAGAATTAGCAAAGCCTAAATCTCCTAATACAGGGAGAAGTAATGCAGGTAAGAAGGTTAGTGCCAACCCATTTACAAAAGAACCAAACATTGCTCCTTTTCTTCCGCCTGTTGCATTTCCATAGACGCCAGCCGTAGCTCCACAGAAAAAATGAGGAACGAGCCCTGGAATAATTAATACACCGCCAGCAAATCCAAGAATGAGCATTCCAATAATTCCTCCAGCAAAGCTACAGATAAAGCCAATGATTACCGCTGTTTGTGCATATGGGAAGAAGACGGCACAATCGACTGCTGGAACTGCATTTGGGATTATCCTTGTAGCAATTCCTTGGAAGGATGGAATAAGGTCTGCAAGAATCATCCGCACCCCGTTATAAACGATCGTTACACCAATGCATTTTTTGAGCGGTAGCAACTACTGCTTCATTATTGGGAACAACCCCTTGGATGTGAAAACCTTTTTCTATCATTGCTCCCAACGGCTCAAGATTGGCAACAATAAAGGATGCACCAGCACTCAGCATAATATAGCCGAGAATAGGACCAAGTGTACCGGTTAAAACTTTATGAAATGGTTTCCTCAATGCAACTAGGCCAATGAATGCAATTAACCCTATTAAAAGTGCTGGCTCTGAGAGAATATCCTTAAGAAATTCTAAAACATTTGTTAAAAAGCCCATTTTAAAGCCCCCTCAACCATATGTTATTTTTTATTAGAAGCAACCTCTTGCAACACTTCCTGAACATCCGCTTTAATTTTCTTCTTATTTATATAGCTTCGTACCACACAAACTCTTTGCGCCGTCTGATCAAATTGTTTTGCTAATTCATCGATCGTCACAATCAAATCACAATTACTTCCCTTGGCTCCATTAAAGTCAGATGATTCAACCTGTGCTGGAATTCCTAATTCGGCACAGATTTCTTCTATCTTCATTTTCAACATTAAACTGCTGCCAATTCCATTTCCGCAAGCGGTTACAATTGTAATCATTGATAAACATCTCCTTTATATTTCACTATAGCTTTGAATAAGCTTGATAAAAGATTCTGCTTTCGTCATCTCTATCATTTGCTCAATATTCTCCTCTTCCTCTAATAATTCCGTAAGCTGACTTAATGCTTTTAAGTGAGAATAATTGTCTACAGCTGCCAATACAAAAATCAAGTGAACATTTTTATTGGGATCATCAGGCGAAAAAGAGATAGGTTCGTTCAATTTAAGTAGGCTCATGTTTAATTTTTTCACCCCATCTTCTGGTCTCGCATGTGGAATCGCTACATTTGGTGCGAGAACAACATAAGACCCCAGCTTTTCAATATTGGTAATCATAGCATCGATATAGCATGGTTCTATCGCTTGTATGTCAAGCAATGGTGACGAAGCAAGGCGAATTGCCTCCTGCCAATTATCTACCTTATCTTTTATTTGAATCATTTCTCGTTTTAACAGATCACTTATCACTGGTTTGTACCCCCTAAACTGAGCAGCAGTATGCCCCATTACTAAATCACAAAGTGTTTCATAGAGCCCATTTTCATCATGGATGGTCGTAAAAAGCTTGATGACTTCCATTATTTGATTAACGCTGACTCCTTTTAAATCCTTTTTCCTTAATACATGAAAATCAAATTCTTGAAGAATACGCGCTTTATCCAACGCTGTTAAAATAGGATTAACCATAATAATTGGTTTAGTTGTTTGAAAAGGAACGGTTGAAAATAACAAGTCAAATTCATCTTCCCTTTGGTAGTCATAGTCACTTAAAGAATAGATAGCTAGTATTTCTACCTCTGGCAAAAGCTTTTCTATCTGGTATTTAAGCATATTAGATGTCCCCATTCCATTCAGGCAGACAATGACTGCTTTTTTGCGCAGATTCACATGAATATTTGCCGGATCCACATAGGAACCAAAATGCAAGGTAATATAGCCAGCCTCCTCCTCCGAAATAGGACGCTTTACAAATTCCTCTAAGGGCTTGAGCGCCTTTTTTACTAACACAAACAAATCCGGGAATTCTTCCTTTATTTGCTTTAATAATGGATTGACAATGGGAATATGAAATAACATTCGATAGTAAGCCGGTCTAATATGATAATAAAGGGAATGAGCTAACTCCTTCTGATTGGAAATCGACACACAGGCTAGCAGCTCAAATTCTTGAATGATTACTTGCGTCAACGCATATAGTTGCCTTTCCATTATGAATGAAGCTTCGTTTAGATGGCTATCCTTGCATTGCAATCCTATTAGAACGCTTGTCACATAAAGCTGTTCATCAGTCTTCTTGAAATGCCAAGCTGAGTAACTTTTTCAGAAATAACCTTATACTCGTTTAAGTTCGCAATGATTTCTCTCCTATCTTCTGGATAGAAAATACAGACTCCTTTTTGTATTCTCAATAGAAGAAAGAGCAGAAAGACGATTACTTCTTGGACCTTTTCTTCAACGTATTTAATACCAAGCTGCTTTTCCACTTCTGCTATAATAGCAGCAATCCTTTTGTGACTACATTCATAAGCCCCTTGGCCATTTTCTTGATTATATAAGTCTTTTAATAGCTTAGAACCTTCCTCATAATGAATAAATTCCGAAATGCAAAGCATCATAAGAAACCTTATATTGCCCTCATCACCAACCAATTCATAACCATGCCTTCTCGTATACTTAATAATTACATGATATTGTTCAGCGAGCTTAGATGCTTCTTTAATAGAAGCAAGAACCGTATTTTTGCTTACCTTTAGAAGAGCGATGAGGTGATTCACAGACACATATTCTGTATTCGTAAATATTTTCAATAAAATTAACCCTTTTCTTTCCATCGGTGAAGCAATATAAGTATGTGTTTTTACGACTGGTATCTTTCCATCTGACTGTTCCTTCCATTGAGTAGGAAAGATTAACCCTTTTGAACGATCATTTTGAATGGGAGGCATCCCCTGATCTATTAACCAATCATTGATTTTCTTCACATCATACGTAATTTGCCGCCGCGTACACCCTAACTCCTTTTCCAATCTCTTGATTCTTTGAGGACCATAATTTTTTAGTACATTCAATAAAGCTGCCGCCCTCTGATCCAACATCCTAATACCTCCTTCTACGTACAGTATAAAATATTCCAACGAAAGAAAGCGTATTCATTTGGTCCGAATTGTGGGTAATTTGTTTGAACAAGATTGGATTGATTTTGGGGTCTATTGTTTTTTACTTATATGGAAGGTACCTAATTCTAATTAAGAGGGAGTATTGCAAATAGTTTAAAGGAGTTTGAACCACTATTTGCAGACATCTGAGCCAGGAAGTGCGGGGGAAAAGCTATTGTTATTAAAAATACAAAGTAATTAAAGAGCCATTAGAACAATATTCGTTCCAATGGCCGCTTGTATTATCTGAATCTTTATGCATAAGATACCTTGTTATACGCTTTTCAACTTCTGTGGGAATTATATAGATAGCGTTAAACCATAACGTTCCCTCATCAAAATTCGCCATCAACCAGGGTTTTATAAGAATTGTGAACGATTCGATTAAGAATTGGATCTGCGATTTGTGCCTGTTCTAGTTTTGAATGCCATCCTCTGCTCCCTCCTACCTGAGTCCATCAATAAATGTAGCAGAGGAATTTCTTTATGTTTACAGATTATCAGCCTGCTATTTAGTAAACTGGGTCTCGAACTCTATTGAAATCTGCGTTTCCTTAACATTTTCTAAATGAATAGCTAATTTCTTAATATTATTATTTTGTTTTTGGTTTTCACCAAGCGAACTAGATAATGGTTTAGCATCCATTACTGAGAATTTAGCATTAGAAGGGTTCTTTATTGTTACTGTAATGAATTTTTCACCCATTACCAATATAGCTGTTTTTCGATCTACACTTAGACCAATATTTGCTCGAGTATGCATAAACCAATAAATTTCTGATGGAGTACTTAATGTAATATTATCCTCTATAAGTATGTCATTTCTATCATTAATCAAAGATGCTCTTCTTTGTATAGATTTTGCATTTTTATACGCATCTGTCATATCAATAAGGGTACTAGCCTCATTTTTATTTGAAGTAAAGTTTATTATTTTTCCCTTCGCAAAAATATTTTGATCTGGATCTTCATCTGGATTTATCACTAGTGTATTTTGGCCCTCCGCTCTTTTCCTATAATAATTCCAGCGATTACTTTTCTTATCAAAGTAGCCTGGCAGATTATAATTATCCATACCAAGATCAATAGCCCACCTCTCACCTAATGCATCAATTACAAATGTCCCTATATCTAAATCGCCATGACTAGCTTGGTTATCACCAGCATGTATCCCTACAAAAGATGACTCTGGATTCCATGAACTTCTCATAGTTACAATCCCAGCACTACCGTTGAACATTTTGTCTAATGGAAGGGAATAATTTTTTTCTTCTTTTGGTCTGTACCAAATCATATTTAGAGGACTATATGTTTTTAGCACACTATCTGCCAATTCCGGCTTATTAAATTTATTAGAAAACCAAAATAATTGTGGTGATTTAATAAAGTTATCTTCTTGAGAATCACCTATATTAAATGCGCCATTATTTCCTTTGGTATAGATTGCATAATATCCAGTATTAGCTATTCCTTTTACTTTGGAAAACTCATAATCTGTACCTAAAGAAGTTTCTAAAGAGGAGAAAAGCAATGCCAAATATTTTGTTGCATAATTCCAATATCCAGGTCCTTCTTCCGTTCCTCCATCGTCACCATACGACATTAAAGAAGTTTTTAATGAAGAAAGAGCCTTTTGAATAATTTCACTAGTAATTTTTTCTGTAAATGGTGATTCATCTGCAATTGCCAAGGCACTAATTAATATACCGCTATTAGAAACTGTATTCCAATTATTACTTCCATCTCTCCAAAAAGTAGGTATTTGAGCTTGATTATTTTGATCATTATACACTATAAGTGCTGGATTAAGTGCATTTTTTAATATGGACTGTTTTAGAATGTCCTTTTGGTTCTGATTTAAATAATCATAAAGCCAATCAAAACCAATCCCTACTGCTGCAGCCATCTCAGCTGTATCTAAGAAATGCGAAGGGTTCCAATCATAGAACCTATTTCGATCAGATACTCGCTCCAACTCTTTCCAAGCTCTTTCAGCATATAACTTATTACCACTCAACCTATACATTAAAGACAATGTTAGGGTTCTGTCTAAGACAGTTCTACTAATTGGCAGTAATCTCACACCATCTGATTTTTCATATGTCACCACAGGCTTTTCTAATAAATTATTAGCATTTATTGTAAGCTCTTTATACCATTGCTTTAAGTTTGAATCAGATTTTAGAGATTCTTTTATTTTTTTAAAATCTTCGCTTGTTGCCAATAATCTAGGATGCTTTTTATTAGGAGATACTTTCTTTAAGTCATTTATAATCACTTGTGCTGGTGGTTCCTTTAATGATGAAATATCATTTTTTCCTTTATATTCAACATTATTCTGCTGTAAGCTATCCATATGGATGGTTGCACTACTAAAAAAAACAATAAGAATTAACATACAATATGTAAATTTCTTTTTTATTGTCATCTCAAACCTCCCATACGGTTATATTATTTCTATATTTATTAACTTAAAATAATTATTCTCGCATTTAAAATGTTGACTAAACAATTACTTTTATTTTCAAAAAATAAAATACTCCTACCTATATTGGTAAAGAGTATTTTATAATATATAATTCTAATCTCTACTAAACAAATCCCTCGTATAAACCTTGTCTTCAACATCTGCTAAATCGCTAGATAATCTATTGGCAACAATCACATCAGAAATTTCTTTAAATTGATCGAAATCATTAATCACTCTTGAATTATAGAAAGTCTCTTCCTGCAATGCTGGTTCATAAACAACCACTTCAATACCTTTTGCTTTAATACGTTTCATGACACCTTGTATGGCTGATTGTCTAAAGTTGTCTGAATCCATTTTCATTGTTAAGCGATAAATACCAACAACTTTTGGATTCTTTTTGATAATCATTTCTGCAATATGATCTTTTCTTGTTCTATTAGCATCAACAATTGCTGTCATAATATTATTAGGAACATCTGCATAGTTAGCTAGTAGCTGCTTTGTATCTTTTGGTAAACAGTAACCGCCATAACCAAAGGAAGGGTTATTATAATGGGTTCCGATTCTTGGATCTAGGCCTACACCATCAATAATTTGCTTTGAATCTAAACCTCTTACTTCAGCATAAGAATCGAGTTCGTTAAAGAATGCAACTCTCATCGCTAAATATGTATTAGCGAATAATTTAATAGCTTCTGCTTCAGTAGAATTTGTGAATAAAACATCTATATTCTCTTTAATTGCACCTTGGACTAACATATTAGCAAACACCTTTGCTCTTTCTGATTGTTCTCCCAATACAATTCGAGATGGATACAAGTTGTCATATAGTGCTTTACCTTCTCTTAAAAACTCTGGTGAAAAGATAATATTATCCGTTTCAAACTTTTCTTTAATCTTCTCTGTGTATCCAACAGGAACAGTTGACTTGATAACCATAATAGCTTCTGGATTAATGGATAATACATTCGCAATTACGGCTTCAACCGTTCTTGTATTAAAATAGTTTTTTTCCGGATCATAGTTAGTTGGAGTAGATATAATTACATATTCTGCGTCTTTAAATGCAGCATAATTATCTGTTGTTGCTGTCAAATTTAAATCCTTTGTCGCTAAATATTCCTCAATTTCATTATCAATTATCGGTGACTTCTTATTATTGATCAAATTCACCTTTTCTTGAATAATATCAAGTGCTATAACTTCGTTATGTTGAGCTAATAAAATTGCATTAGATAAACCTACATAACCTGTGCCTGCAACTGTTATTTTCATTTAATTATACCTCTCCCTTGATAAAACTAGTACTCAAATAAAAAACACAAATTTTTTAGCTTATACCACTTCTCGAAATATGCCTGATATTCTCCACAAATAACTTGCTCTTATCAATCCTGTTACTAACACTCTAACTTAATCATATTCTTCTCTACCACAGCTTTTGTCGGATTTCCTTCAGTTGTAATACATGTAATTAAAATATCATTCCTGTTTCTTTCAATAAAAAGTAAGAAAAGAAGCTATGACGAAAGTTCATTTTCCCTTCTCCTTATCTATGAAACAAATATTGTTTGTTGTCTTTTTGAGAACCCGACATCTAATTTTACAAATTTAATCTAGTTTGAACTTCAGTAAATTTCAACTCTGATAGAGCATGTTCCATGTTCACTTGTTAGAAGGTGAACAAATCACCTAGGTATCCGTGACGTTCCTCATCTCTTTAAATACTCTTTTAATATATTATTTATCCTCATCAGTAGGTAGACAAATTCCACTTTCTGTTTTCGATACAAGTTCAAAAACATACGTTCTTTAAACGTCCAACTATCAAACTGAACTCCTTTTACTGCCTCTAGGAATTCCTGATCTTGCATGACCTCACGAATCTTTACCAAAGCTTGCTTCTTCTGATTCCAATTGGCAAAATGCATTACGATACGACGAACTACTTCATTACCGTAATGGAAATATAGTTCATTCTTATGCCCGACTTCAGTACCCGCAAGATTACAGGCGGACATGTACGATTTTTTCAGTTCATTCCAAAAGTCTGACCTATAAGAGTGACTCGCACTTTCACCGTATACCACATAGAGATACGGGGACTCTGCTGCCAACACTTCAAACTTCTTAACTACTTTAAAACAAGAAAAACAGAAAATACAGTCTTCTGCAAACCTCAAATCGGTTGGAAAAGCAAGCTCATTGTCAAGCAGAAATTCTCGTGAAAATAAATATTGATATACTTTCCCGCCAAAATATGTTGCTTTATAGTTTTTAGAGAAAGGCTCATCGTAAAGCCTTTCACAAAGTAGCCCTGCATCAGCTTCATTATAGCTGCCTGGTTCGAGTGGTAATGGTACCTTTCTCACCCTATTTTGATTCATAATAGCATATGCAAACATGTAAATCTCTTTATCAAAGCCTACACTGTTCAAGATTTTACTGTACTGTTCGGGGAGCACTAAATCATCAGCATCCACAAATGCAATATAGTTACCTGTCGCCTTTCGAATGCCGGTATTTCTCGCTGTCGATACCCCACTATTTTTCTGTGAGACTACCATCAGACGATGATCTATAATTGTCTTCAGTTTTTCTAGTGTCAAATCTGTAGAGCCATCATCCACCACAATCACTTCAATCTCCTCATATGGAATTTGGAGAATCCTTGTGACACAATCCAATATATATTTCTGTGCGTTATATGCTGGAATTATAAAAGATACTTTTTCCTTTTTCATTGTATCACCTTCTTATTTCTTCTTGCCTCAGTATTTTTTGAAAATTGGTATAACCATAATATAGTCCCTACCTATTGCTATTTCAATAACGTAACAATCGTTTTTCCAAAGCTAATTTACCCTTTGTCATTTTGTCAAATAACTGAAGGCTTTGACGAAATTCCACTTGTTTATGATATGCCAGATAGAAAACGACATTGGGGATAATGCAACAAAGTATCCCGCGAGTAATGAGCATCGTAATATCTGAAAATTGTAGTAAACTAGAAGGGATATAGGTCAAAATACACGCCAAAATTGTAACTATGACATATCGAAAAAGTTTTCTTAAATAAGGCAACATATCGCTTTTATCAAATAACTCGCTAAAAATATTGTGTAGTAGCCAAGGCATACCTATCAACAATGTAGCTAATACAGTGGATAAGATAATTCCATATATTCCCCAGAATTGAACCATAATCAAATTCATTATCAAATTTGCCAAAGCTGTTACTAAAGGACGGTATCTGTCCTTACGCCAGATTCCTCCAGCATCCTTAAATAAATTTAGGAGTTGATTTATTTCATATATAAAGTAATAAATACAAAAGTAAATTACAGCAATAAAAGAAAGCTCATATCTTTCTCCAACCCAAAGTTTCATAATTGGCTGATACAAACATAATAAACAAACTGTACAGAAGCCGGAAATCCATACAATAATCAATGTGAATTTTTTCAGGTCCTCTACGTTTTTCTCCTTTGTTTCCTTAATCAAACTATTACCAATACCTGCCGTACATGAATTAAATACAATAGTGACCAAGGCAATCAAAGAAGAGAGAATATAATAGTAATTTTGATAAACAGCTAGCATGGTAAGACCTAAAAAAGCAGAGATCACGATTGTATCAACAGAGTTCAGAATTACCGCACCGACTTTTGATGTAAACAAGTCTCTTATCCTTTGGTTAATCTGACTAATCACTGTTTTTTCGAGGCTACCCTTCGCACGATAATTCGGATACATTTTTGTAGCAACTACTGCAGTTAAAATATTGGTCATCGCCTGTGTAAAAAGTGCAACGATTAAATACCAATAGTAATTTTGTAAGATGAACAAAACTAACAATTGTAAGCCGTACTGAAAAGTGTTTGTAAATAGTTGTACTTTACTTATCACATCATTTCGTTGATGTGCATTTAATAAGCTGTTTTTATAGGCAAATAACCAATAGGAAAGTACAGTTGCTCCTAGGTTTAATAGATATAGAATATAAACATTCAATCCACCAGGTACCTGGCCACTAATCAGGTTCGGTATAAAAGGTAAAATTATCAAACCTACAACCGCAATAATACAACCAATCACACGGTAGTATATTTGATATAAACGTAGCAATGCACAGATGGTTTTTTCATCATCCTCTGCAATGGGTTTATACATACTAAAAACCATGGCAGATCCTATTCCCAGCTCTACTAAATTCAACACTTGAAGAATCGACGTGAACAAGCTATTCAAACCAAGATACTCCATGCCCATCCAATAAATCATTGCTGTACGCATTAAAAACGGTACAATGATTTGATATATCTTCAAAATACCGCCAAAGACGATATTACGTGTTGCATTTTTTGTGCGTTCTATTTTCACTTGTAAAATCCCCCTCAACTACGTTTCATGTGAATTGACAAAATGAGTATCAATACAATCAACATAATTGTAATGGTTAATACATATTGGTTAACATTTATAAAGAATAATAGCTATTCAATTGATATCATTCTGTTCAGAAACATTTCTATAAACACTATTAGAATTTAATTCCAGATATCCTTTGGAAAAACAGCAATCAATTGTTTCTGCATTTCCGATAAGTTAGGTAGTTCCATTGCTTGCATTTTAAGTGCTTCATCGAGCGTTTCGGCCATTTTAACTGAAGTTCTTCCTGTTGAGAAGTACCAGTCATAAAACTTTATAATTTCCTGATCCATCCCCTTTTTTAAAAAAATAGCCGGAACTCCATAGGCCTCTGCCAAAATAATACCATGCAAAGTAGACGAAATAACAAGCTCTGATGCAACTACATCGTTCAAAAAGGACTTATGATCGTATGTTTCTATATTGATATAATTCAAATCATCTCGTCGATTTCCATCTTTTCCATTCTGAGACATATGGTATATCACCGAAATTGGGTATTTTTTTTCTACATTTTCTGGCTTATAGATTAAAGGCAGCAATATACCCGGATCTCCATATACTTCTGGGCATTCATATCCGATGCCTTGCAAGAACCATCTAGTTATTGGTCCCCTAACTGCACGGATATCATATTTTCTATTTTTTTTTTGTTTTACCACCGCTTCAATACTACTGACACTATGGATTCCACTTCCCCAAACTGTAGCATCAAAACCACCCATGCCAATCAATGAGCCAACAGTTAATAAATGCTTCGTACCATTTACCTTTTGTTCTTTATCCAAGCCGTAATAATCAAGCATCCAATCATATATCACACTTGCCAATCCATCACCTAAATTGGGCTTTTTGTTCCACCACTCTAGGTTAACTTTATTTTTTTGCGATTTCTTATATCCAATGGACAGTTCATTTCTCATTAAAAATCTTTTTATCCTAGACACTCATAGTCCTCCATTACAGTTTTTTTTCAAAGGTATTCCTAATAAAATGTAAAAAGCAAAACCAAAAGCACTAAACACCAAAGTCGAAGACGTAATTCCAACTATTAGCATTGCTATAATGCCAGCAATTAACACTGCTTCATGCCTATGATACGTAGCATTTCTTCTTTTTGTTGCACTGATAATCAGTACAACATAAAGAAGTAGCCCAACTACCCCAGTAGAAACTAAAATGCTAAGTACCATATTATGGGCAGAGGTAGCAAAAACATTTCCTGTTATCTCTACATATTTTTCTGCATATAAATAACCCACTCCATATATCGGGCTGGAAGCAATTAAATTTAAACAACTTTCCCAAATGAACGTCCTCGTTGTTAACGTAGGACTTTTCCCCAAAATATTCACAACAAAATACTGCATAATAGGTGACCGATCTATTAATATGGTAAAAGTAACGAGCAACCCATAAAGTGGAATAAAAACTTTATAATTTAAAATTTTATATATAATTTTTTCGCTTCCCTTTATAATTTTGCTAAAGTTAAAAAAGATAAAAAAAACACCTATCAACAGTATTCCAACATTGGCTGCCGTTGATTTAGAGTGATACAAACATATTGCCGAAATTATAATGGCAAGATAACTCTCCATGTTAATTTTTTTATTTTTCATTTCTGACAAATATGCAGTAATAATACATAATGGTAAACTGTAAACCAATCTTGCAGTCTTATACCCCAAAAACCAATTTTCAGAGTATAGGTCATCGGTATATAGTCCACTTGGGTATAATATCATTGATAACGCATCGGCTATAACAATTATCCATAGAGTATTTTTCCATATTCTCAAAATTGGAATAATGCTTTTCTGGTAGGAATCGATACAAAGCGAAATTAAGAATGGTATGGATAACAATCTCAATGCATATCCAACATTTCCATATCCAAATTGTGTACATAATAAAGAAAATAGAATAAATACACTCAGCCATTTAAATGTAGTTGTGTATTTATGTCTAATAAAAAGATTTCTTATGACAAGTCCTAATATCGCAATAATTCTCACCCAAAAAAGGATTTGAGTCATTCCACTAAAAATTGAATTTAAAAAGGTAATATTTATACAACTAATAAGGATTACTAAACTTATTAAGTCCGTTGAGGTAATCTTCTTTATTCTAAAGTTCATTATTTTCCCTCACAAAAATTAAGGCTTGCTATTCAAACCCCATATTCATAAATCTATATATACACTCCATTGTGTTACCCGGAAAAGCCTAGATATGTAATTATTTCGCTAAAGGCAATGTATCATTTTGCAAAATAGCAAATAGTTCCGGATAATGTCCCAGTATTTTTCCAACAGCAATATCATTATTGCCTCCCTGCACATTTTGCGATTGTAGCGAAGAGGAATGCTGCCCAACCACCCAAACTGGGCAAAGTCCCCTTTGCTCTGGTTCCGATACCATGGCACGTGTTCCTTGTTTCACAGCCATAAATTTTAGCCAGAGATCATCAACCAACGGAGCAAGCGACATGAGTAATTCCTTCGAAAATAAATCTTTATATAATACACCGGGTGGATAGAGTATTCCCCCCTCCCCGATTGGTAAAATTCGATAACTAGGCTGCTCAACTTTTTCTGGTAGCCTTGTTCTCCACTTTACATAAGGAGCAAGTCGATCCCCCTCCAATGCAATCCAACGTGCCTGATTGCAAATCACTGCATCGGGATACTTTTTATGCATTCGTAAAAGTTTTTCGACCGTATCTTCTGGATAGATAACGTCGTCATCGACTGTTATTACAACAGCATCTGGATATTCAAGCATTGAATAATAATATTTTTTATGCGACCTTAAATCGTTACAAAATCTAACCTCTAAGCCGTATTGCATATATTGTTGAATTTCTTGCGGAATTTCTTCCCCTGGATACTGCTCCTTTGCTAGCCATAGAATAAACCGATCGACGGGTACACTCTGATTCAGAAGTGACTTTATCGTCCATCCGACGATGTTGTTACGCCCAGGATAGGTTGTCATTGACAGAATGATTTTTTCTTCGCCTTTATTTTTACCAATGGGATTTTGAATTGGCTTTTGGCGAAGTAGTAAATTTTCCGAAAACATAACGAATCTATTTAATATCCAATTCAGTCCCTTGATCCTTTTGTTATAGGGCAGTTTATATTTATGAATATCTTGTATTTTCATGTATCCTCCCACTATAATCTTCTAAAAAAGTTGTGGATGCAACACTATTGACCAGAAAGTTTAATTTATCTTCGCACTTTGACAATAGTTTCACATGAGAAAATAGCTATAGAATGTTTTCCACGGCTAGATTTTCATGCAACCATTACCACTTTTTATATGCGTCCTTTTCTTCCCGTTGTGCAGTATCACTGCACAATTCGATTTTTCACAAGTGCATCCAATTGAAAGTTATTCTTAAAAATAGTAAGAATAACTTTCAAATTCAAAATTGCATGTTTTTTCTCTACTTTAGCTTAACGCTCACGTATCCCTAAATACAAAATTATCTTCACTAATTTTATTAGTCAGTTTCTTGTTTATAAAATTGATTATTCTTTAAAAAATTTTTTAATCTACTAATTTTAATGTCTGATAGTTTAATTAATACATGTTTATTTCTAAGCAATTTAATAAAAATTCCTAAGCTATATAATAAACCAAACTTATATCTTACAAGTGCCATTCCAGTAAGTCTTGTGGCAGAATTCCTTATATTTTTATATTCTTTAGTACTTAACTTTTCTCTGAAAAAATTATTTTTTCTTATATATACATCCAAAATATCCGAAAATTTTTCTTTACTCATCGAGCTAGTTATACTTTTGGAATTAAAGTCCCAACTATAAATTGTATTTGATTCAACTGTAAATGAAGTGGAATAATAATCACATTTTAAACTAAACATAACATCATTACTGCTTAACGTTGAATCAAAAGTAATATTATGTTTTTTTATCATTTCTGCTCTAAATAATTTTGACCAAACCACTTGTATTTGATATTTTATTTTACTAATATCCCTAGTTTCCAAGTATTCTTCGATTGGTTTGGAATAAGAAAGGTGTCTGGTTGTTACATTACCATTTTCATCTTGAGATGTAGGTAAAAAATAAACTATATCAAAATCTGCTGTTAAATACGGTTCTATATACTTATAGAAATTATCAGTAAAATGATCATCACTGTCCGCGAACAAAATCCACGGAGAAGTAACCTTTTGAATTCCGATATTCCTGCAAACACCGGCGCCTTTTTTATTTGTTTGGTTTTCATACAAAGATATGTTCAAAGGAAATTGCTTCACAATTCCCTTTAAGTTTTCTATTTCAGTAATACTACTTTTATCATCAACAATAATAATTTCTAAATTATCCCTTTCTTTCACCATTAGTGAATTAAGGAGCTTTCTTATCCTATCACTTGAATTAAAATGTGGTATTACAATAGATATCAACGAATTCATTTTTAGCCCCTATTAGCATAATTTTTTTATAATATAAGAGTTTATTATCTATCCCTTTAAATATTCTTCGAAAGTAATAGTTACAAAAAATAACTTTATTTTGCATGATTATTAAGTAATGAATTTATATAACATAAATAATCATTCATTTATGTTATATAAATAGTATAATCTTCAATACTTTTTCTATCAGAAGCGGGAACTATCGTCTCTTCTTTAAAGTCACCAATTGCAATAAATAATATTAATTGTTCAGAATCATCAACTTCTATTAACTTTCTTATATCCTTTTCATCTCTAGAGTTCATCATTGCATTTAATGGGACAGCAGCTAAGCCTTCGTGTTCTAAACCATAAATCACTGACATCGAAAATAGTCCACCATCAACAAAAGCCTCATTTCTTTCTACAGGGCTCAAAAATGTACTATTAGAAACACTTATTGCCAAAACCACCTCAGGCAATTTTGGATATCCCTTAAACCCTCTTTGTAAATATAGTAAATTTTTCATTTTTTCTTTATTAGTTACAACGTAAACTTTCCATCCTTGTCTATTACAAACAGAGGGAGTTTTCCCAGCATTCTTTATTGCATTATTAACTTTATTTATATCTATAGGTTGTCCAGAAAACTCTCTAATACTATATCGATTTTGAGCTAATGAATAAAAATTCTTATTATGATTTTGCTTTTTTTCCTCTCGATAAATAGTTTTAGTGCCTGCATCTCTAAATACTTGATCGTAATCTTCCAAAAAAGTACTATCTATAATTTCACTCAAAAAACTTACATCAAAATTCTTACTCTCATGAAATTTTTTATACCTCAGTATAATAGAGCGCCCTTGTCTATAAGGAAAACTATCCTGAGGATAGCCACTTTTTGTATAAACCACTAAAGCATCATTAAGAACAGAAAGAGCCTTTTTACCAAATCCTAATCGAATATTTTCATTACGGGACAAACCTTTTTCAATCGCATGAACATTGTATATTATTCTCGAACATAATTGATCATATGAACAATCATAAATTGAAAAGGAGGCTGTTTTCGAAAATCTTCTTATATCTTTACCTGCTAAATAACGAAGGCGAATCTTTTGCAAAAATTTTTTCCCATATTCCTTCAATTTATTTGTATTAGTTTTCATATATACTCCTCTTCTTATCAAAAGTATAACTATATATTAGATTTTAAATAATTTATTGCCTTTTTTCTCTCGAGGTTAAGTTTTTTATTGACACTATCATAATCAATTTCATTAGATAATATTGAAGATAAACTATCTAATGATAGGTTATCTGAACGTTGGGAATCAAGACCAAATAAACCTAATAAATATCCTAGCTTCTCCTCGTTACCATAACTGTTTCCAACACTTTTTCTAATTATTGTACAAAATTGTTTATTGTTTATAATAGAAAATATTGTTCCATGAAAAGTATCAGTAACAATGGACTCAGCATCACGAAAATAAGCTAAAACCTCAAACGGGTCACAATCAATAAATTTATCACAACATTCTTGGACTCCGCCTATACATATTACCTTAGCACCTTTATTTCTAGCATATTCCTTAATCATTTTATTTTCTTCACTAGTAAGCCTGCCAGAATATCCATAAACTATAATATATTTACCTTTGAATAGACGATTTTTGGGAATTTTCGATTCTAATTTCATATAATCATATGCTAAAACAGGATCTACATTTACTGAAGGATTATGGCCAGTGAGTTTCTCTATTACACTGCGAGAGTTTTCATCTCTAACGGAGATTTGAGCAAATGCCTGAAAATCTTCCTTTAACATTTCACCAATTGAATACTCATTTATTTTTTCATATGTCGTATTACCAAAGGACCCTGCATACGAAATAACTTTCTTTGCTTCAGAATTATGTCCAAAAAGATCTCTAGAAAATCCAACATTACTATTTGATTGCACACAATTAAAAACCTCATCACTACCAATAACTTGTACATCAACTTTATAATTATAATTAGGTTGTTCAGTTAAACCGAGAAGCGGAAAAAAACGGTTAGCATATGTTCTTTTGTGATTAAAAAAGCGAATCTTATCTATTAATTTAGCACTAACTTGATTATATTCTTTAATTTTACTAATCTTTCTACTGAAACTACTTTTCCTCTCAGCAATATCAGTTTTAATTAAAGGATCTCCCGGACGATAATCTAGAAATTGCACCTCAATATTCTGATCAGACGTTTCTATTAACCGCTTTAAGGCATAACCCTGTAAGAATGATCCATAATTATAGATTCTTTGCATTGACATAATTCCTACTGTTTTCATTCACTTGCTCCTCATTAAATCTTTAATAATTATTTTGAATTGATCGATAAACTGCGTATTATTTGACAAAAAACCCTCATTGGTATCCGAGAAATTTTTAATAGTTTCATATAAGTCTTTTATATTATCAACCAAGTATATTCCATAACCACGCTCTTGGATTCTCTTTGCAAAATCAAATTGATGATTATTTACATGTTCATCAAACTCAAATTTCCTAGGCACCACAATCGGAGATTTATGCTTTTCTAAAACACTTAAAAAGCTAGCTGGCCCTCCATGAGTAATTACTATACGAGACTTTTCAATGTAATTTGTCATTTCATCAAAACTTACAAACTTTGTCCACTGACAGTGCTTTGGCTCGTAATCTGAATAACCTGTTTGAATAAAGACTTCATCATCAATTTTTCCATTTGCTTTTAATTGATCCATTTCCATAATTAATCTGTTAAATTGTTGTTCATGTGTTCCAACTGTTACAAATATCATTTAGAAAATACCTCCTAAATTTATTGCTTTAGGATATACTTTCTTCATTTCTTCCCATTGAACAATAAATTTGTCAGAAACAGGATATACTAATTTTCCAGTAAGAGTTGGTGAATCAATTCTATCAAACACCTCTATATACACTGTTTTACAACCAAATAACTTTCCTAGATAAAAAAAAGGCACAGCAACAGCGGCACCAGAGGAAATAATAATATCTGGCCTCTCTTTTTTTAAGATTTTAAAAGCTAAAATTGTATTTCTAATTGTGTTTTTTACATTACGATTGGTTGGGTAGTAACATGGGTACATTTTTTCATTTTTTAAGATACTTTTAGCATCACTTTTGTCGAAGGTAACCCAAAATCTCTCTTCATTTTCCCAAAAAGGTTTTAACATATGAAGATGCGTTAAATGACCTCCACTTGAACCAACTAAACAAACTTTCATAATATTATTCCTCACTAATTACCCTATTTATTTTAAAATAATAATTATTATTAAATATTAGAAGTATCTTTAATAATTTAATTTCTACTCAATTATCTGCTAATTAGATTATCCCTACGAAATTAAAATGCATTTTTTGATCCAAATAACACTAAAACTGTTCTCAACATAATTTTAATATCTTTCATAATAGATCTCTCTTTGATATAGAGCAAGTCCAACTCTACCATCTCTGAAAACCCAATATTACTTCTCCCGCTGACTTGCCACAACCCTGTACACCCTGGCACTACTAATAGTCTTTGTTTATCATATGAGGTATATTCGGCCACTTCTCGAGGAAGAGGTGGTCTCGGCCCTACTAAACTCATTTCGCCCTTCAGCACATTTATCAACTGCGGTAATTCATCTAGACTAGTTTTTCGTATAAACTTCCCCACTTTAGTTACTCGTGGATCATCCTTCATCTTAAACATTGCACCAGAAACCTCATTTAAAGCTAATAATTCTTTCAATCGCTCTTCTGCATCGGAGGCCATCGAGCGGAATTTATACATATAAAACTCTCTTCCATCTTTTCCAACTCTTAATTGTTTAAAGAAAACTTTCCCTTTTGGGTCTTCTAATTTAATTAAAAGACCAATAATAATAAAAAGGATACTTAGAACAACTAATCCACAAAATGAACCGATGATGTCTATTGATCTTTTCATTACAAGGTAACTTCGAGCTGTATTTACACATATATTTTGTTTCTTTTCTAAATACAGAGATTGATCCTTATAAAATTCAGACATCACTATATCACCTATCCTTTAATTATTTTTCTTTTATGTATTCTATAGATAACTAATAAAATATACATTTTTTTACTATTAGTTATCTAGTAAATTATTAGATTAAAATATCCCTAAAAATTTCTTTCTTTTTATCCGTTCAGGAATTTCTTTAATTATATTCTTATCTTCCACTAGAAATTGGGCATTTTCTTTAAAAAGATAGATATAATCCATACCATAATTCGCTTCTATCATATCTAAAGCTTCAGCCATTTTAAAAGTTCTATTGTGGATATTATGAGCATCGGATGCAATAAAATGGGTTAAATTGTATTCAATCAACTGCTCTGAAAATTTTTTAACATTCTTTCCAAAATACCCCGCCACGCTAGATGCCGTTACTTGAGTCAATGCACCACCTTTTACGAACTGATAAAGAAGATCAGGCTTTTCCTGCAATTCTTTATTTCTCTCCGGATGTACAATTATTGGAATAATACCCTCTGTTTGCAATTCATACAATAGCCTTTCTGCATATTGTGGCACAGAGGAAGAGGGGAATTCTATGAAAAGATATTTTGTATGATTAAGTGTTAGAATTTCTTCTTTATTATAATCTTCTATCACTTCTCCATAAATTCGTACTTCCTGACCAGGAAGTACGGTAAGAGGAATATTCTCTTGTTTTAATACTGTATTTAGCTCATTTACCTTTGTAAGAATCGAAGATTTCAAATTATTAAACTGATTATTCTTATGATGAGGTGTAGCAATGATTGATGTTATGCCTTCGTTCACGGCCGTTTTTGCCATCTTTATGCTATCTTCTATTGTCTGTGCCCCATCATCAATTCCAGGTAATATATGACTGTGGATATCAATCATTGGTTCTACACCCCTCTATTATTTTACTAACTTTTTCTATAACTATATTAAGTGATATTTTCGTAAGCAATTTAACTGATTGTTAATTTGTGCCGTAATAATAATAACTACCTTTTTTGTCCGCTTTTTTATTATTTAATACAACACCTAATATTTTTCCCGTCGAAGCAGCAAGCTGCTCTTTCGTTTTCACCACAGCTTCTTTATCCGCTTTCCCGCTCCCTACTACTAAAATACTTCCATCACAAAGATTGGCCAGCACTTGTGCATCGGTTACGGCCATTACTGGCGGTGTATCGAATAAGATAATATCAAATTCTGCTAATGCTTTTTCCAAGAAATGGCTCATCGCTTTTGATCCTAATAGCTCAGAGGGATTTGGCGGTATTGGCCCACTAGGAAGAACATATAAATTCTGTTCATCATCCTGATGAACAGTTTCCATTAAATCCATTTGGTTCGTTAATATGGAGGTCAATCCAGCTGTATTATTTAAATTAAACGTATAATGAACAGTCGGTTTCCGTAAATCTGCATCTACTAACAATACAGTTTTTCCCTGTTGTGCGAAAACTACTGCTAAATTTGCCGTTGTTGTCGACTTTCCTTCCCCTGGTCCCGAGGATGTCACTAATATTGAACGGATTTCTTCATCCACGCTTGAGTAAATGATATTTGTTCGAATATTTCTATATTGCTCAGAAATCGGTGATTTCGGATCATACTTTGCAATCAGTTTTCGTCTATTATTAAGAGCTAATCCGCCCTTTTTTGCTCGCTTACTTGCTGCCAAGTAAATCCCCCCTGCTTCTTCCTTTTTGTGTACCTCTAAGTTTTGCTTCAAAACTTTCATCAATTTTTGTAATAGCTCCCAGTACTGGTAACTCTAGCAATTTCTCAATATCCTGCTCTGTTTTCACAGTATTATCTAAGTACTCAAGTAAAAATGCTAACCCTGCACCTATCAATAATCCTACTACTGCAGCTATGGCAATATTCAAAGGAGGGTTAGGGCTAACAGGAGATTGATTCTCTTGATCTTCCGCTAGTGGCAATACGGTTACATTATCAATACTCATAATATTCTTAATTTCTTTTTCAAATACTTCTGCTGTTTTATTGGCAATCTGTAAGGCAACTGTTGGGTCAGCATCTGTAACTGCTACAGTCATTACCTGTGAACCTTGTGCACTTTCCACTGTAATTTTACTGTTCAATGTTGACACATTCATATCTAAATTCAATTCATCTTTTACAATATTTAAGATAGCTGCACTTTTTAAAATAACACTGTAGGTGTTGATTAATTGTACGTTTGCCTGTACTTCCCCAGAATTTAATACAGCGTTTGAGTCATCCTTTGCTTGGTTAACAAGAATTTGCGTCGAAGATTTATACTCAGGCGTAATAATAAAATAGCTTACAACGGCACTTACTATCATAGCAACTAATGTAATGGAGATAATAAGTGATACTCTTTTCTTTACTGTATCAAATAATTCTTTTAGACTAATAGTTTCTTCCATGACTTCCTCCTAGAAAAATATAAAAACCAAAAATATTATATCATATATCGTTGCATATATTGTCATTTCTTGTCATAATTTTAAATGAAATGTTTTTACGTGTTTTACTATACCAATTAATTTACATTTTTGATATATATTTTTTTAAAAGGGAGAACTTTCCTATCTAATGTACTAATTTGGTAGATTACTAAACGACTATACTAAATTTTTTAGGAGGTTTCAATGAAAGCTATTATTCTATCCATCCTCTCTATTATTCTCGTGCTCATACTTATTATTGGGAATACCCATTGGAATAATCGAGAGGTCAGTCCTTTAACTAACAGCCATCCTACTAAAGATGCAGAAGTAAAAAATAAAGACCAGGAAGAACATAAAGACCAGTACTTTAGTCTTGACTACTATATGAGTTTCGCCAAGTCTTGGCCTGAGAGTGCCCAGCAAGTACTGGAAGAGAAACTTGCTGATAAACAAGCTTTTCATATCTTATTAGTTGGTTCCGAGGAAATTGGCGATAAAGAGCTTGGGTTAATTACCCCATTGCAAGAAGCGTTAGCTAATAAATATGATAAATACGTAACCATTGATAGCATTACATATAATGAGACATCATCTGATTATGTAAATAATAATGAATATGAGTCTATGATTGATAAGAAGCCAGATATGGTCATCTGGGAACCTTTTTTGTTGAATGATAACGGTGTAGTTGATATTTCTACAACCTTATTGAATGTCAACCAAGTGATAAATGAAACAAAAGATGAACTGCCAGATGTAACATTTGTTTTAATGCCGGCACATCCCCTGTATAAGGCAGGTCTTTATCCTATGCAAGCGAATGATTTGCAAAAGTTTGCAGAATCGAAGGAAATTTCCTATTGGAATCATTGGGAAGCATGGCCTGATAGCAATGATTTAAAACTTAAAGATTATTACGTTGAGTTAGGTGATAAATCAAAAGCAAATGAACAAGGCTTTAAAGTTTGGAGCAGCTATCTGGCTAAAAAACTTATTTCTGAATAAACTCTTTACTAACTAAAGCGAGAATTTCTCGCTTTCTTTCTTAAGAATCAATTCTTTATAACGCACATGAATAGTATATTATCACGATTTCTGAATATTTGTAAATATTACTTTATTCTCATTTCTTCTTGTAAACGCTACCTAGTTTCTTCTATTATATTATATATTTTACTTACTCATTTAAAGAATGCTCGTTTGCTATAATTGGCTGGCAACATGATGAAGGAAAATGAAACTCGATGGGAGGAATAAAAGCTTATAGGAAGGTTTGCAGGGAAAGTAGGAAGAAAGGGGGGGTACTTTCCCTTTATCAAAGTTCAACTATGTATCATTTGGGTGCTCATGCATCTATTTGATCGTTCCTTTACTGCTTGTTTTATTATTAAGCATATCTTTTTCAAAATCATCACTAATTAAGTATTCCACGCTTGTTCCTAGTTTAGCGGCTACTTTTTCTAAGAAGTGTAGAGAGGGATTATTTTGTAAGCCTCTGTCGATGTTGCTTAAGTATGTTTTGGATACCTCCGCCTCTTTTGCCAACCTAGATAACGAATAACCTTTTCGCTGACGTAAATATCGAATTCTTTCGCCAATCATTCATTCTCCTCTTTTCCTTTAGGTACTCTTTATTGTAATCAAACCTTCCTCTTTTAATGTTTCCAAGAAGGAACAAACATGCTGCTCGCATTTTCGTTGTGTTACTTCATATTTTTCCATTAAGATAGCTACCACTCGGTCAATCGAGATTGGCTCCTTTATTAATTCCCAAATATCGCCTCCAATATGACCTAAATTATAGTATTTGCTATTCGCAATGCTTAACATTACTTTTTCTCCATTCATATCACTCACAATGTGTCCTGGAGTTTGTACAACGATAGTCTGTTTATTTATTTGCGCTTGTGTTTTCCTCATTTGTCTTCTTCTCCCTTTTGCATTGTTAAAATAAGCTCTACCAGTTCCTTTGCAGTAAAGCGAGATTTCGGCCGTTCGATTTGATAAATAGAGGTACTTTCTAAGAATTTAGATGTGGTTATTAAGTGCCATTCCAATAAACCTAATGGTTGAAGAAAGCTGTTCCGAAAAGTATGCTTATACAATATTTGCAGCCGTTCAAGATTCCGTTTTTCTTTTATTTCAATCTTCTCTCCGTCCTTTTTTGTGAGCTCAAAAAGGCCAGCCAGCGGGAGACAGTTTGTTTCAAATTGCTGTTCTATTGGCACACTAAATTTCTCTTCTCGATAAGCAATCGGTTTGAAAGAAAGATTAGTCATTTCAAACTCATGCAAACTCTCAAGCCATAACTTTTGATAGGGGTAGGTAGGGATAACAATTGGTTTTCCGTCTTTATTTAATTGGACTGGAATAATGTCGTCACTTATCAATTTATAGCCTTTTTGTAAAAATGCTCTTGCTAATGTAGACTTGCCTGCGCCACAGTCCCCTACAATGGCATATACTTTCCCCTCAATCACAATTCCACTGCCATGAAGAGGAAGAATTCGTTTTTGCATGAGCAGAATACCCATACATGTACCTAATAAATAGAGGCGCATTTCATCCATTTTATTTGCCGACAATAACGTGATAGAAATGCTTTCCCCTTTTTCGATTAAAAATATTGCGATATTTGGAACATGGAAGAGAACCATATCCCTCTCTATGACAAAATAGTTATTTGCCTTTGCTTTAGCATTCCAATATTCCCGCAGGTCTTTTTCTTTAATCACTAGTTCTGGAATGACTTCTACTTTTTCTTCTTTGCATAACTCTGGCAGCATGAATTCGCTGTACACATGGCATCCAAAAGCATAATAACGAAATGCACTTTTTGTTATCATATGTCCCTCCTACGCCTTCTTCCTTATCCTATCAAAAAGAAAAGCCTCTACCTTCTTAACAGCGAAGGATGGAGGCAGATCGAAAAAATATAACTATTATGTCCTAAAAGTGGAATTGATCATTAGCTCCAGCCAAGATCAGGGAATGGCGTTCCAGTTTCATAAGTTGCATCTAACTTATTGTTATTAAATGGTCCTGCCATTGTTTCTTTTACATCTAAAACTTCTAAGTTTGGCTCTTTCCATTCAAGCTTGTTCATCTTATCACCTCCTTTCAAGTTGTAAGATCTAGTATCTTCCTACTCATCCTGCCAACTTTAGCTTTTTTAAAAACCGATACACGATAATGCTTCTAAACAATGCTCGGACATCAGGATCCACTGCGTATTCAGAAATTGCTCCTTTTTCTAGCTTATCCAGTCCCCTTTTCAAGCAACTATAATTAATATAGGAAAGAATCGCTGGATCTTTTGAAACCTCCCTAGCCTCCTGCAATAGACTCTTCCAATGGGGAATTACTCGATAAAGCCAGTCCGTCCCTTGAGCCCCTCTTATTTGCTGATTCAGTCGTATTTCATCAGGCAAATATCCTTCCGTACTTCTTCTTATCAGAGCACGATCCATTCCCTTCTGTACATACTGATCTTCTGGAATAGACAAACAAAAACGAATAACTCGTAAATCATTTGTCGGGTCTCGACTGATTAATCCATATTTCAGCGAAAGTTTGGTCATGAATGTATTGGAAGCATTCCAGTGAAATAAGTCATCAAAATGCCTTCTCCTTTGCTCAAATGCGTTTAATTCAGAAAACCATCCTGTTGCATCAATTCCTGCTTCTGCTAATTTCGTATATATGCTTGTTTTCGCTGCAAACTCTGGCTTAATCAACGGCGGCGGCCCTCCCGTTGTATATTTCTTCCTTTGCTGATTTAAAAAAGGAAAAGTTTCTCTAAGCACCATCGCAGCAACCCTTTTCCGTGGTCTTGCAATGTTTTTGCTATATGCCTCCACTTCTTTATAGAGTTTAAGCAATCTACATTGTTTTAGTAGAAGAGGAAGATAATCCTGCACTCCTCCCCACGATATAGACAGGTTTCCTCGATTTCCATTCAGAAGAATGCCTATGTCCCGTTTTTGTGCCTCTTCAAAAATCCCCTTAATCCAAAAGGAATTTTCAAAAAACTTATAGGGCATTTCCATTATTTCTAAAAATTCGTCTAACTGTGTGTAGGAATCTTCCCCTTCGAAATCCAGGTAATGATCCTGTAAATGGCCAATATAATTCACTGTTTTATTTACAAAGGCTGATTCATTGGCTACTAAATTCTTCGGACCAAATGGAATAAAGTCTTTTGGTGGTATATAGCTAAAAGTATGTAAGCCAGCATCTCCTCGAAGATGTTTGGCTGCCAAGCTGACAACCGACCCTGAATCCAATCCACCACTTAACTGAGACCCAACTTTTTTATAGGTTCTTAGCCTTGCTTTGACAGCTGATTGATAAACCTCCTGAAACGCTTCTACATAATCATTATCAGTAGGTAGATGTATTGGTTTTACTTCAGAGCTTATCTGACTATATCTCTTTACTTTTTTCCGTCCTTTTTCAATTGTGATGCTATGTGATGGCGGCACTTGCTCAATCCCGATAAAAGGCGTAATGGAAGAATCAACCGTATCTACTACTCCAGCAATAGCTAAATATTCAGCTAGCCATTCCTCATTTAACCGCTGCTTGACATTTGGTAATTTCAATAACGATTCTATTACCGTTGAGAAGTAGAACTGCCTTTCCTTATACACATAATATAAAGTTCTGCTTCCCGAAAAGTCTCTTGCACCAAATAACTTTTGCTGCCTTTCATCCCAAAGAAAAAAGGCAAAATCTCCAATCAGATATTTCGGAGTTTCTTCCCCCCATTTAAGATAAGCAAGAAGAATTAACTGCGTATCAGAAATAATTTGCTGCAAAGAGCGATCAACCTGCAGGGATTGAAACAATTCCATTCGGTTATCAATAATAGAATCAGAGGTGATTACCACTCCGCTTGTTTTATCAAAATAAGGATTTCTCTCTCCAATTGATTCTGGGGTAATCCACTGTGCATGACAGCCAAGAAAAATATTCATCCTGCTATATACTTGAATATCATCGGAAGGGAATCCTTGAAACCCATTCATTATTCTCCTAGCATGCTCTGTTGCTATGCTCGCTTGATTTTCATATAAGATTCCAGCTATACCACTCATTTATTGTGTTTCACCCTCATTTATTCTTAATAAAGAACGAAAATCTTAAAAAAATACGATTACTAAGTAATGTGCTCCTAACAAATTCTTTATTAAGAACATATCATACTACAGACTTCCTAGCAATACCTGTTTATAAAGTTATTGCCAGATTTTTATAGGTTATTCCATTCATTATTTGTTTCCATTCTAGTGAGAATCGATAAATATCCTCCTCAACTAGCTCACTGCCTGTCTGTACTTCAATAATTTCCATTGTACTGGTTGCTCTTAAAGCATGCTTTGTTCCTAGTGGAATATGAATAACATCCCCTGACCGAATATGCTGTAGTTGATCATCCAATACTAGGACACCTTCTCCTTTAACAACTGTCCATACCTCACTTCGTTTGTAATGAACTTGATAGCTCAGGTTCTTCCCGGTTTCTACACATATTCTTTTTGTTAAAACTTCATTTCCTTCGAGATATTTCGTATGTTCTAATACCTTATACCAGCCCCACCTTCTCTCTTCAAACATAGGTCTTTCTATTAGGTCTTTTAATATTTCCTTCACTTGCAGACTATCCTCTTTATTTGTTACTAAAATTCCATCCGGACTTGCCGCCACCACCACATCATTTAAACCTATTAGTGTAATAGGGATATCCAACTCATTTACAATATGAGAATTGGTTATACCTTTACTAACAAAGCCCTTTCCACTAATCGGGTTTTGCATTTCCTCTGTTAACGTATTCCAGGTTCCAAGGTCTTTCCAATAGCCCGTATAGGATAAAGCAATTACTTGCTCTGCCTTCTCTGCCACTTCGTAGTCAAAGCTATTCTGAGGTAATAGGTGATATTGACTTACTAGTTGCTCATATTGAATAGGATAGCCTCTTTCCAACAAGATATTAAGCAGGTATTCGATTTTGAAAGCAAACACCCCACTGTTCCATAATCCGCCACTTTCTATTAGTCTTTCTGCTTCTTCTTTTCTCGGCTTTTCCTTGAAAGTGGATACTCGCATATAACTCCTCTCTTCTTCATCAAAAGGAACCATATATCCATATTTTTCAGAAGGATAGGTTGGCTGCACTCCTATTAAAGCGAGGTCTGCATTACTTTCTATTACCGTTTTCTCAAGCTCTTTTACCTTCGAAAAAAAGTGATTCTCTACAAAAGGATCAACAGGAAGTATCGCTATCACTTCATGAGGACTGCAGCCTTTAACAGAATATAAATAGACAGCGGCTAGAGCAATTGCTGGAAATGTATCTCTTCTTGTTGGTTCTACCACAATAGGCACTTGTGTTCCAACTTGTATTTGAATCATTTCCACTTGCGATTTACTTGTTGCAATCAGCGAATCCTTGGCAAGATCATTTTTTTCAAGCTGTCCCCACACTCTTTGAACCATCGATTCCTTATTGCCCTCTTCATCGGTTAACACTTTCAGAAACTGCTTTGAACGGGCATCATTGGATAACGGCCATAGACGTTTTCCAGAGCCGCCAGACAATAAAACAAGTTTCAATTTCATCCTCTCCTTTTTGAAATTAAGCCAATGTTTGATTTCCGGCTACTTCTTGGGAAACAAGCATTTTTCTTAACGCTCCCTTTGTTTGCGCCAATTGCTTATATTCCCCTTCTTGTATTACCTTTCCAGATTCCAATACCATTACCTTATCTGCATTTCGAATCGTTGATAGACGATGAGCGATTACGATTATCGTCATTCGCCCTTTTAATTGGTCAATTGCCTGCTGAATCTTCTGTTCATTTTCACTATCTAATGCACTTGTTGCTTCATCTAATATGAGAATAGCCGGTTTTCTCAAGATGGCCCGCGCCAAAACGAGACGCTGGCGCTCTCCCCCTGAAAGCCTTATTCCTCTATCTCCAATAACCGTATCCAATCCTTCCGGCATTTGTTTAACAAAATTCTCTGCAGCAGCAAATGACAAAGCTTGCCATAATTCCAGTTCTGTCGCCTTTGGTGCAACCATTAATAAATTATCTCGAATGCTGCTATGAAATAAAAAAGGCTCCTGAGCAACATAACTAATGGAATTCCGATATAACAGCAACTCCTCCTCTGTTAACGATTTTCCGTTTACAAGCAATCTGCCTTTTTCAGGCTGCAGCAAACCCATTACTAAATCGACTAATGTCGTCTTTCCCGCTCCTGACGGCCCAACTATAGCAGTTGTTTTCTTAAGCGGAAAATGAATATTTACGTTAGTTAATGTCCAGTCTTCCTGAGATGGTTGATAGCGGAAATAAACATGGTCACATTCTATTGCTTGTTCGAGAGTAAATGGCTCCCATTCCCTTGTGCGAAAGGTACTCCATTCTTGGCTTTTGTTACTTTCCGCTTGAACACGCAGAACATGATCTAATGCCGGAAACATGGAAACAATTTGTTCTACATTACTTTGCAAGGAGGAAAACCGCGGCCATAATCTTGAAAAAATCAAAATAATTACCATAAGCTTCTCTGGCGGCAGTTTAAGAAAGGAAAAAGAAATAGATACAAAAAGGACAATCAAGATACCAGCCATCAGCCGATAAATGAATACAGACTTAGCGTTTAAGCGAACTAAATTCATCACATTATAATGAATTAAATGAGACTTAGACTGAAACCAATCAAAAAAAGATGGCTCAAGCATATTGCTTTTCATATCTTTCATTCCACTAAACTGTTCTGTAATTCCTCCAAAGTAATCGTTCATTAACTCTGTTGTTTCTTTGCCTATTGTTTTAGAATTCCTTACGAATTTCCTCATAAAAATACTAAGTAACCCACCAATAATTAAGACTATGCTTGTTAAGGATGGTGATAAGAGAAAAGCCAGCATTATTTGAACAATAGTAAAAAATACAATGCTGATTAATTGGATAATACTATGTGTTCCCACGCCGACTCGTGATATTTCTGTTGTGAGAATATAGTTAAAATCCGACTTTCTTTTTCTCAGCATATATTCCCACTTCACTTTGATAAGTGATTCATATGTCTCTAGTCGCAGCTGTTTAATAAAGTTCTGCTGGATATCTGTATTTAAAATCGTTTGACTCCGTTGCAGCAAAGCCTGACCACCTATCAATAGAAGATAAATCAATAAGACAGAAGTCAAATTTAGTTGAAATGGCAGCTTTTCCATTGCTGCTACTATTAAAGTAATAGGAAACAGATCATTTATCTGCATATTCAACAATCCAATAACAGAAAGCATTGGTATTAAAAGATAAATGCTAATTCCTTCAAGGGCACTTATTAGAATGCTAAGAAAAATATTAAGATACATCTTCGTTCCAGTAACTGCCTGCAGTTTCTTAAAAAAAACAATAAGATTTCTCATTTTCTAAAGTCTCCTAAGTGAAACTTTTTGCTTTAAAATTACTCGCCACAGCCATAAAATTGGTCTTAATGGAAGATAAAGAAAGTGCAATGATTTTGGTAAAGGAAGCACTTCTGCATCCCATGAATTAGCATAGAATTTCCGAATGATGTAAGCTGCCTTCTGCTTAAATGGTTTCATCATAAATAGATACTTTTTTCCTTCCTTATCCCATATCTTATCTGGAGGATGAAAAAAGTTGATTCTTTCTCTCATGAATAGAAAAGCTTTTTGTGCAAGTCCCTTCGATTGCTTCTTTATCTTTCTCTGATACCTTTTTGGGCTTAATTGTAGGTTTTCTACTAAATAGAGCACTTGTTGATAGAGGTGGCAGGATTGATTTTCCATAAAGGCCTTTGGACAATTATTAATATCTTCTTCTCTCTTCAGCAGTTGCACAATATCTACTAGCCACCGAATACGAAACCAGCCATGACGTGCCCCATGTGTAACAAGATAATAGCACAATATTTCCTCACCTAAAGTATGGAATGCTGTTGACCCTATAGACAATGTTTTGCGATTATTCCATAAGTCTTCAAAGCTCGGCTCTTTACTAGGACCGGGATGAAGTCTCCAATGCACTTCCACTTTGCAATTTTTCTCTTTATGAAGGAATTCAAGATGATGGTTTCTTTTTTGCCAATCTTTTAATTTTCGTGGTGGTTCATACTCCATTTCATATCCCTTTGCTTGCAGTATTTCTATCGTTGACTTTAAATCTTGAAAGGAAATCAGAATGTCAAGATCGTTGGAAGTTCTGGAAGATAAGTCTCCGTACAAATAATAGGAAAGAATTGGTCCTTTTAAAGTCAGCATGCGGATCTTATTCTTCGTTAATGCAGTTGAAATATTATCTAGTTCTTTGATTAATTGAAGCATTTTGATTGTATTGTCTTTATATAAATCCTCTACTATTTTGACTACGTTGTTAGGTAAATAGGGAGAGTCTATACTAGACAGTCTTAAATAGATGGATGGATACACTTTATGAAAATAAACCAGCTGAAGAAACTCCTTCCAATCTACCTTTTTATAAAATTCCTCTATCAGTTTTATGGAGTCTTCTTCCTCATTCAATAGCCTTAATAACAACTGCAGTTCATTGGAACAGCTATACAGATCAATTTCTTCTGATCCCTTCATTCTTTTCACCTCTTTTACTCATACCACTGGCAAATGTATTCACAACGGTAAAACGTTGTTTACCGCGTGCACCTGTCACATAATGCGAACCACTTCTAACCCATGCATGTGCTTCCATTTTGCCTGCTGGGTCCCTTGCGATACCTAGATATAAAGTGGTTGGAATCTTTCTTCTATTTAACATTCTCGTTGCTGCAATTGCTTGGACAAGGCAGGCACTTTCCCAAAATGTATATTTGCTCATCGTCTCAATCGCCAATGATACATCTTTTATCATCTTTTCATTGCCATTTACCTGAACTTCCGTTTCCATCGATTCTTCACCCAGACTAGGAGCAACTTTCGCGAATGGCAATAGTTTCAAAAACCTACCTCTTGCCAAAAAAATAAATGCCTCCATCATTAGGCATTTTAGTTTAAAATCCATTTTGATAAATTTCTTGACTTTCTGTATCACTCTAGGCATCCTTTTAAATCTACCTTTACTAGTAAATTATCTGCTAATAATTCTGCTAAAAAATATTCTACTTGCTGCTCACATTCTTCTTTTGAAACTTCATAGTCCTCCATTAACATTGCTACGATTTGCTGCTCACTTATCGGATACTTACAATATTCCCATATCACAGTCCCTATTTCTCCAATCTTGTAATACGTATTATTTTGCTGATTCCATATATACATTTGGCTATTTAATTCTTTCCATGTATTTTCTTTGTTAACTTGATAAAAACAATCTCTCGCTAACTCCTCATTTAATAACATCATCATCGCTCCTAACTGATTGATTGTTTCTTTGTCCAGTGAACGTCTGAAATGATATAAGATTTTACTACATTGATATTCGTTGTCTTTTCCCAAATTTGCTGTTTGTGCGCTATTTTTTCCTCTATAAACTGTTTGAATTCTGTCCGAAACCGTTCCGGAGAGAAATTCAAAGCATACTCTCGACAATGGACTGGATTGAATGGTAATCGTTCGAATTGCTCCACAGCCCTTCTTATCGCTTCTGGTGTTTGTTCATAGAAGAAATACCCAGTTGGATGAAGCGATTCATTGTATCCTTTTACCGTTTCTAAGGATCCCCCTTTTCCATAAGCAATGACTGGCGTACCACAAGCCTGTGCTTCTAGAGGGGTTATGCCAAAGTCTTCTTCCGCTGCAAAGATAAAACCTTTTGCCCGCTGCATATGGTCTTTTAACACTTCAAAGGATTGATAGCCCATCAAGTGAACATTTGAACCTGCTTTCGCCTTAATTTTTTTAAAATCCGGACCATCCCCAATTACGATTAATTTCTTATCTGGCATCAGAGAAAATGCTTCAACTATTGTATCTATTTTCTTGTAAGGAACCATCCTGGAAGCAGTAAGATAGAAATCCTCTTTGTCTGGATAGAAGCTAAATCTAGAGACATCCACGGGCGGATATACCGTTTGTGATTCTCTTTTATAAACCTTCCAGATTCTTCTTCCAATAAAATCAGAATTAGACATAAAAAAATCTACACCATTTGCTGTTCGATAATCCCAATTACGAATTTGGTGCAGTAGAAATCTAGTTAAATATCCTTTTATTCCTTTATCCATCCCTGCTTCTTTTAAATATTGGTGCTGAAGGTCCCAAGCATAGCGAATAGGAGAATGAACATATGAAATATGAAGCTGATCTGGTCCAGTTATGACCCCTTTTGCTACAGCATAGGAGCTAGAGATAATGAGATCATAATTAGATAAATCTAATTGTTCAATGGCTAATGGCATTAAGGGAAGATACGCACGATACTTCCTTTTTGCAAAAGGAAGCTTTTGAATAAAAGTCGTGTTCACTTTCTTATGTTGAATAAAATGCCGATCTTTCTCATCTAAGTAATCGACTGTACTGTAAAGGTCTGCATCTGGATAAATCTTGAGTATCTCCTCTAGTACTTTTTCTGCCCCATTATAAACTACCAGCCAATCATGGATAATTGCTGTTTTCATGGGAATGCCTCCTTTTTATCATGCCTTCTTTCTCTTATGCAGCCAGTGTTCAGAAGTAGCCTCCTGTTCACTTGCTAAAGCTTTTTTCATTCTCCATTCATTGATTTTGGTATCAATAAACGCTTTAAATTCTTTTTGAAAACGTTCATTCGAAAAATATAAGGAGTGATTTCGGCAATCAATCGAATCTATCTGGATATGCTCAAATTTTTGGACAGCCGCCGCAATTGCTTCCACATTTTGTTCATAAAAAAAGAGCCCTGTTGGACTAGTAGATTCATTGTATCCTCTAACTGTCTCCCGAGACCCGCCTTTCCCGTATGCAATAACAGGTGTTCCACATGCTTGTGCTTCTAATGGAGCAATTCCAAAATCCTCTTCCGCAGCAAAAATAAAGCCTTTCGCACGCTGCATATAGTCCTTTAATACTTCAAAAGGCTGGTATCCCATCAAAATAACATTTGACCCAGCTTTTGCTTTAATTTTCTTAAAGTCCGGACCATCTCCTATGACAACTAGTTTCTTGTCTGGCAATAAAGAAAAAGATTCTACAATGGTATCTATCTTTTTGTACGGTACCATCCGTGAGGCAGTTAAATAAAAGTCTTCTTTCTCATCTCTTAACGTGAACGCAGATACATCTACTGGAGGATATACTGTCTTGGCTTCCCTCCGATACGCCTTCCAAATTCTCCGCCCAATAAAGTCAGATACGCACATAAAAAAATCCACACCATTTGCTGTTCGATAATCCCAGTTTCGAACATAGTGCAGAATGAACCTTGTGATCCAGCTTTTTATCCCCTTTTCAAGACCCGATTCCCTTAAATATTGATGCTGCAAATCCCAGGCATAGCGTATTGGTGAATATACGTAAGATATATGCAGCTGATCCGGACCTGTTATCACTCCCTTTGCAACTGCATGAGAACTGGAGATGATTAAATCGTATTTAGAAAGATCCAATTGCTCGATTGCTAACGGCATAAGAGGAAGATAATTACGATACTTCTTCTTCGAGAAAGGAAGATTTTGTATAAAGGTTGTTTTCACCTGTTTATTTTGAATAAAATGCCGGTCTTTGGCTTCTAGATGTTCGACCGTACTGTATAGATCTGCATCTGGGAATAGTTTGAGTAACTCCTCCAGCACTTTTTCCGCCCCGCTGTAGACTACTAACCAGTCGTGGATGATGGCTGTTTTCATAAGATTCGACCTCCTTCAGTATGCTTGCTACTAAAAAACTATTATAAATTTATTAGTTTTACTCATACATTTTTGTTAATTGTCGATTTATGTTTCTGAAATTTATTTATATAGATTACACTTAATAGTAATTGCAATAGTGATTTATATGAATCTATATAAAGGGTGAATAATGACCTATAGTTTACACCTATCTTACAGCTTGCATGTAAATTTACAATCCATTTAGCAATCGAACTACTCACTACTCCCAACGCTGCCGCTTCTCCACCCATAAATCTATATAAAAGTACTGTAACAATTAACCCCACTATAATACCTAAAATCTCCGAGCAGGTAATTCTATGAAACTTAGCTTCAGCAGTTAAAAAGTTGACTAATATCGCATTTCCTATCGAAAAAGGGACACTGCTTAAGAGTATTACCCCCATAATGATGGAATCTACAAACTCTTTCCCATAAATTAAAGGAATCACTAAAGGCAACACACTACTTAAGAATATTGATACAAAGAATGTCCCGTAGAATAGCGTCCCATGTATTCTTTCCACTTTCATATATCTCTCGGTACCCTTTAAATCCATTAATTTAGGCATCAAATAGACACTTATTGCTCCATGAATTAGGGATATTAACATATTTCTAATACTTACAGCTACTGTATATAAACCTAAAATAAACGGACTTAGAACTAAGGAAATCACCAACTGATCCATTTGATTACCAAAACTAGATGTTATGGAATAGCCATAAATTTGAATACCTCTCTTTGTTAATTCTTTCGTTTTATTTAAAGTGTTATTTAATGTTGGTTTGATAAACTTTAAAACCATTAACAAGGAAATGATACAAATAAGAACATTTAATAAAGTAGTTATAACAATGAAATTATAGACATTGTATTTACCAGCAAAAATAAGAACTAAAATTATTGTAACAATCCCAAATGGCGTCATTAATTTAATCGCCATCACATGCTTAAACTTATTTATACCTTGTAGACTTCCTATTAGACCATGAGACATTATGGCAAAAGGTAATGCTAGTAATGATATTTTTGCCATATTTATAATAGAAGCGGGTTGATTGGAGATGATCATTGGAAAAACTATAAAGCCGATAATTAAACCAATAGGACCTATAATAGCATTAAGTATAAAATACGCACTTAAATAGCTGCTTTGTTCCTTATTATTTTTCTTTCCTAAGAAAGTAAGTGCACCAGGCAACCCAAACGTAAAAAGCAAGATGAATAAATTCGGCCATCTAGTTGCTATTGCCAATTCCCCTCTCCCATATGCTCCTAAATAACGTGCGCTTAATATACCAGTAATTAAATTGACAATCATTATAAATAGATTGACAGATAAACTAGATAAAAATAATTTTTTCATCTAATAGCTCCTATTATTACGATAGTTTTCCACATTTATTCCTATATTCATCTAACCTCAATTGCCTTTTCATATACTGTTAATCGCTGCTTTGCCGCTTGATTCCAACTATATTTTTGAGCAGTATGATAAGCATTCACTTGTAAATCATATAATAATGCCGGTTGGTTAATTAACTTTTCTAGAGCATTCCGCAATAACTCTGTATTTCTCCTCGGCACCACAAGTCCATCATGCATATTCGTCAAAATATCTAACGGACCTGGTGTTTCAAAGGTGATTGGCGCCAGACCACAAGCCATAGCCTCTATCAATGTTTTTCCAAATCCTTCAGATAAAGAAGGAAAAAGATTAATTTGGTAATGTTCTAGTAGTTCCGGCAGTTCGCTATGTTTATATTTTTCCATTACCTTTACTCTACTTCTTACCTCAGGAATGTAATCTTGATAGACCGTTTCCCTATTACACCCTGTTCCCAGAAAAGTTAGTTCTATATTTGGATACTTCTGAAGTAGTTCATTCATTACTTCCGATGTATATTTTATCCCTTTTCTTTGAATGTAACTCCCGATCTGCACTATTTTAATTGACTTACTGTCATCCCCTTTCCGAGTAAATTCTCTCCCTATAAAGTAATCTGGTATACCATTGGGAACAATATAGACGCTTTTAGGATTGACTTTGAAATGGTTGATTGCATATTTCTTATCATTTTCATTTAAGAATATAGACACATCAGACATCTTTATAGACTTAGCTACTTCCCAAAGTCTGAACCCACCCCAATATATAGGATATTTCCAGCTTAAATTCACATGGCCATTCTTTGATTCTTTTAATAACTCATGATGGGCTAAATGCTCTAATCCGTGACTACTAAAAACGGTAGTAGGACGATTTCTCATAGAAGATAATACCCAGCCATCCCCTGAAGCGACGTCTATCACATCATAATCATTCCATTTCATCTTATTCCAAGCTACTTTCCACGGGAATAAGACCTTATCCATTAGCCCCCCAGAAAAACTTTTTAAATCATCCATGAAATACGTATCGGCCTGCACGCCTAACTCTCTAAGAGCATCTCTAAAAGCTATTCGAGTACCAGAAACTCCGGTATTTGGATCATAATCAGCACTTGATATTAGAGCTACTTTCATTTTCACACCTCAAATGTATTTATATAATTGTTTACTGCCTAATGTGAGAATTAATATACTTTTCTACTAATGACACTGTTTTTCTAATATCAAAATTATCTTTGAACTTGTGATAGCCATTTCTCGCAACATAATTATATTTTTCTTCATTTTTGTAAAGCAACGCTATTTTTTCAGCTAATTGATTGTAATCTCCTGGTGAATATAAGATACCTGTGAAATCATCCTCAATTAACTCCAACGGCCCTCCTATCCCAGCTGCGATTACTGGCTTTCTAGAAGCCATTCCTTCAATAATCACCCTGCCAAAAGGCTCTGCTCTAGTAGAAGCATGCACTAGGATATCGATATCTTTCAGTAATTCCAAAACGTTTTCTCTATGACCTAGAAACTGAATATAATTACAATCCTTCGCTAATTCTATTAAATGATTCTTGTACTGAAGTTCTTCTTCTTTCGCAAACAAAACATCTCCAATTATCGAAAATTTGATCTCGGGGTACTTTGGGTGCAAAAGCTTTGCTGCCTTAATGAACACGTCTTGCCCTTTCCATCTAGCTATCTGACCCACAATAGCAACTTTAAATTCCCTCACGACTTCTAACCTCCTCTAATGGAAGGATTCCGTTATAGACAATTTTTGTCTTCTCTGTTTTTCCAAATTGACTGGATACAGACTTTGAAATACATATAATTTCGTCCGCAAACTTTGACAGCAAAACAAATAATTTCTTATTTATTCCACCATCCATAATATCCCTTACATGCCAAATAACTTTTTTAAATGCCAGCTTCCCAACAACAAGTCCAATAAAATGGGCTTTCATTGAGTTAGAATAGACAATCTTTGCCTCATTCTTATACATGAAAGAAAAAAGTCTAACCATTGGGACAAATAAAGAGAATATGGACAAGAACCTTAATGTACTTTTTTCATCTCTGTTATACTTCAATACTTTCTCGGAAAATGGAATGACAGCAACCTCCACACCAGAAATTTTCGATACTCTTTCCACAAGTGGACCGTCTTCAAAGCATACTAATGTGGGCTGAAATCTTTCTTTGTTGATATAGGTCAATATATCAATTAAACTTCTTTCTCCCCCTCCAATTATTGCCGTGTGTACTAGGAACAGTACTTTAATCTTTCCAACTTGCTTCACTGGCTCCCCTCCTTTTTGCCATTTTTATGCATAAAAAAGAAGCAGTTCTTGACTACTTCAAAGTTAATTTTCTATAAATTTGCTAATTTAGGAAAAAGAGAAGGATAGCTGTTTAGTTCTTTCCTTATTCTCTGTACATCCGCATCCACCATTACTTTTACCATCTGCTCTAACTCTGTCTTCGCTCTCCAATTTAACTTTCTTCTCGCTTTCGATGAATCTCCCAAGAGAACATCTACTTCTGCTGGACGGTAGTATTGAGGATCTATCACTACATAGTCTTGATAATTTAAATCAAGATAGCTAAAGGCGATTTCACAAAGTCTGCGTACAGTTGTTGTTCTTCCAGAAGATATAACGTAATCATCTCCTGATTCTTGTTGAAGCATCAGCCACATTGCTTCTACATAATCTGCTGCATAGCCCCAATCCCTTTTGGCTTCTATATTGCCCAGCCTCAATTCCTTTTGTATCCCCATCTTTATTCTTGCCGCAGCATCTGTGATTTTTCTGCTGACGAATTCAATTCCCCTCAATGGCGACTCATGATTGAAAAGAATGCCACAAGAAGTATGCATTTTATAGCTTTCTCGATAATTAATTGTCATCCAGTGTGCGTATAATTTAGCCGCTCCATAAGGGCTCCTAGGGTGAAATGGTGTTTTTTCTGTTTGAATCTCCTCCTGCACTAATCCAAACATTTCACTTGTTGATGCTTGATAGAATTTTATCCCTGGATTCGTTAACCTTATAGCCTCCAGAATATTCACTGTTCCTATACCTGTGATAGTGGCTGTTAATACTGGCTGTTCCCAAGAGGTCCCAACAAAGCTTTGCGCTGCTAAATTATATACTTCATCAGGTTTGGCTAACTGTAATGCTCTTATCAAAGAAGACAGGTCTGTCATATCTCCGTCAACTAATACCACTTCTTCCTTAATTTGCAGATACTCTAATCTCCATAATGTATCTGTACTTCTTCTGGCCAGTAACCCAAACACTTTATATCCTTTATTTAATAGCAATTGTGCTAAATAAGCTCCATCTTGACCAGTTATCCCAGTAATCAGTGCAGATTTCAATGTTCTCGCCATCCTTCCTTTATCCCTCTAGGTTGTCTAAGAGCTTCACTCTACTCGACCATAAACAATTGCTATTAACCCACTTATATCCATTTATCCCTATTTCCTTTATTAGCCGCTTATCTTGCTGTAACATCTGAATCGTGTTTACTACCTCTTGAATATCTGTAGCATTTACTAGGTAGCCAGTCGTTCCATTCACTACTGCATCTGGCACTCCTCCGTTGTTTCCTCCTATAACTGGCAATTTATGCATGCCCGCTTCTAAAAAGACGATCCCGTAGCCTTCTACATCTCCTTGCTCTTTCAATTCCCTATTCAACATAATAAATAAATCCGCTGCCTCATATAATGCTTCCAATTCGTTCTGATCTATGGCCCCTGTAAAAATTACAAACTTCTCTAATTGTAATTTCTTTGTCTGTGCTTCTAACTTTTCACGTTCTGGCCCCTTGCCACAAATAATATATCTAATATTCGGATTATCTTGCACAAGCTCCTTTAATGCTTCTAGTACTTTATCATGGCCTTTACGCTCTACTAGTCGACCAACTGTTAACAAAACAAATTTATCCTGGAGTTGGTACTTAGTTACTACTGCTTCTTTATGTAACTTTTTAGATTGAAGATTGGCATGGATTCCTGGATGAATGACCATTAACTTACTTTCTTCGATACCTGATTGTATCAGCACATTTTTCGTATAATTGCTATTACATATTATTTTCGTGGCATGTTTTAAACTATAATTTAGTAACTTATACTTTAATGGATTGGTCTTAGACTCAAGAAAATCAAGACCATGGATATATGGATAAAACTTAACCTTTAACCATTTCTTAGCAAATGGACCAACCAATCCAATCGGCATTATATTTCCGAAATGGAGTTCCTTTATATGATGGTTTCTTTTAATGGAGCAAATAGAGAAAAATAAAACAAACAGCTGCACTATTTGTTTGACCATGGACACCTTGTTAGAGATTCCGATTCGATATGTTTGAAAGGACTGTTTGCCATCGAATTCTTTATAGACATCCTCTCCTAATCTATTAGAAGTTAAAACAACTGTTTTCATAGGATCAAGATGAGAAACAATGCCATATACATAGTTTTGAATACCACCCTTTTCTGGTGGAAAATCTACAGATATAAATAATCTATTGGTCATTTATATCACTTCCTTTTTATAATTATCGGGTTCTTTATCCAGCATTATTTCCGAGAGTATCTTTTGTCCCATTTGTTTATTGGAAAATAGGCTAATCGCTCTTTCTCTCCCCTTTAAACCCATTCGATGAAAATCCTCCATTTCTATTAGAGCTTCTATCTTGTCTGTTACCATTTCAGGAGAGTCTGAATTAACCAATAATCCTGTTTCCATATCCTTTACGATTTCAATTGAACCAGGGGATTTGATGGCAACGACCGGCTTTGCATGTAACATCGCCTCTACCATAACTATTCCAAAAGGTTCTCCCTTAGCTGTATGAACATATATATCCATTGCGTCATAAAAAGGAGCTACATTTAATTGATTGCCAGTAGTGATAATATACTCACTCAATCCTTTTTCTATAATCAACTGATTTATCTTTCTTTCATATTCATTATCGAGATTATAAAGATTTCCGCCTACCATTAAAAGCTTTACCCTTTTGTTTTGTTTAATCAATAACTCAACAGCCTCTATCAAGATATCTTGTCTTTTCCAACCTTGTATCCTCCCAACATTACCCAGAACTATTGTCTCTTCATCAATCCCATATTTTTCTCTAATTACCTTTCTACTTTTTAAATCCGGAGAATGTTTTGCTACATCTGAGCCTGGAAAAGTGCAGAAAACTGGTTTATTAGTTAGCTTTTCTTGTGCTAACTTTGCAATATTGGAGGAACTGCCAATTTTCTTTGCAGGTAATTTCGGTGTGACTTTGTCAAAAAAATTGGGAGGATTGGGAACCCCATGCTGCCACCAGTATGTTGTTTTTTTTGCAAAGTAATTAGGAAGTGCAGTAAACAGATGGGCTTTAGGCATCCAGTTTAATACGATGCTTGGATTTATTTTTTTTAATACTTGATTATATTTTGTCATCCAGATTAGCACTCCCACCCCATTTTTCATCCTAGGTATTTCTAAATAATGTGTCCTAATCTTCAAATTCTCTACAGCTTTCTTTAATTTTCCGTCTTTCATAAATAGAACTTCCAACTCAATTTCCTCTTTAATGCTAAAGATTAGTTCATAAAGCATTGATTCTGCACCACCACCGAGTTCACCTACAGATGAAATTATCAATAACTTCACATTATTCCCCCTTCAAATAATCGCTTCAAATGCATTAATTAATTGAGCTGCAACACCTTTATTCCCATATTTTTCAATTGTAAATCTTCGAATAGTATTAGCATCGTTTTTATACTCACTAGCCTTTATTATTTCAGTTGCAAGCTGACTAATTTCCCCTTCTTTGAATATACTTTTCATTCCAAGCTTATCCATTACATATGGAATCTCACCACTCGAGCTACCAATAGAAGGAACACCACATGCTGCTGCTTCAATCAATACTCTACCGAATTGTTCTCTCCAATTAGATATTGTAATGGAGGGAAGTACATGAACATCCATACAATTAAACCATTTTGGCATTTCCGTATGGATTGCATCATTTATAAATTTAACTCTTTCTCTCACTCCCAATTCTATTGCTAGTTGTTTCATCGTTTCTAATAATGGCCCTCTTCCTACAATTAATAAGTACATATCATTCTTCCTTTTATAAACAGAACTAAATGCCTTAATTAATAGATCTATGCCCTTCTCCTTTACAATTCGTCCAGCAAATCCTATTACAAAAGCATGAGAAGGAATGTCCACTTCCTTCCTTGCCTTTACCCTTAAATCTGGAGAAACGATGAAATATTCTTCATCTACGCCTAATGGGACTTCATAAATCTTATTTTGATATCCTTTTTCTCTTAATACCTTTGTTACATCTTCACTAATGCTAATCGCAAGAGAAGAATGCTTATAAACATATTTCTCCATTTTTCGAAATAAAAATGGATAATTTTTTTTTATATTTTGTGCGGAATAAAAACCGATTGCTTTTGTATAGGGTAAGGCACTTCTTAAAACTTGAAAACAACTAAGAGAATATGGCTCTTCTGCAACGTATACAGCATCTGGTTTACAATTTTCAAAGAAATGCTTAAATCTTTTTTTATAAAAGTGAAGTGGAATACTTTTATTAAAATAAATAGGAACCTCCATAATTCTTCCGCTAAATTGAGGCCACCTTTTCACTGATATTGGTTTATCCGCTAATCCCGGTGCAACAAAATTACTGGGGACGATTAAGTCAACTTGATGTCCCATCTTTTCGATTTCTGCATATACTTGTTGATTTATATCGGTAACACAAGCATGACTAATGACTACTAAATGCATTAACTTCACCTCGATAAATACTATATTGTCTGTGAATCCAACCCGCTAAGAGCCATGTTATAATAGTGGCTGTATAGAAACCTCCATTTATCCATGTTCCAAATCCTCCGAGAAAAATTGCCAATGATATTGCATATTCCAAATGGTTCTTCTTGTTTATAAGATAGAGAGCTTTATAAATGGTAGTAAAAACCACAGCCATATAAATAATTCCCCCTACTCCCATCGCTACGATCATATTGGATATGTCAATCTCAGTAGACATCGCTTCCGTTGTTGCTAATTTATCAGCAGCCTTTGTAACAGAAGCAATCCCATGTCCAACTGGGTTAGTAAAAATAGATTTCATACCATCAACAAACCGCTCAATATGCCCTAAACCGGTTTGATCCTCTGATAAAGGATCTACTAAACCTTCAACCATATGGGAAACAGCTGGTTCTGCAACTCCGAACCACGCAGGGTTTAAATTGGGTAAGGTCATCCAGATCATATAAAAAGCTATAATACTTATGATTCCTGTAGTAATTTTTCTTATTAACGTTTTTCTCGTTACGATCAAAACAATAAAAATTGCAATTGCTATAAAAAAAATAATCGTTCTTGAACTAGCGAAGAAGATAGATAATAGGGTAACCAACACCACAGGTAGATGTAGTAAAGGATCTTTTTTATATATCAACTTTGTAAATCCAATCATAAAAGTAATCATTGTAAAATAAACAAATTCCTGTGCACTCGGAAATGTGCCAATTGCTCTTACTGTATCTTCTGCTAGATACAAAGCAGCATACCCCGTCAGATCCACCCACATTTGTTCAAATGGAAGAATTCCAAAGAATGTCTGGTAGATGCCATAAAGTGCAATCATTGTACCGATTACTTCTACAATATTTAAAATCCTGACTATATCCTTTTGCTTAATTTTGTAGAATGCAATGAAATACCATAACCAAGGAACAATTATATATATCGCGGCTACAAAACCTGATATCGGACTCCCAGAGTATGGATTAAACATTTGTACACAACCAAAAAGAAAAAGAGCAACCATTAATTTATCCGGCTTCTCTTCTCCTAGGCTCTGTTGACTTTTCAATTCCCAAAATAAAGAAAGAGCTAAAATAATCGTTATGCTTGGTCCAAGTATTAGTAAAGGATCAAATGAGCTCCAGCTTGCAATAGGGATTAGCGCCCTTCGAATTAAGCCCATAAAAGCTAAGTAGACTATTAAAAAGAAAATGATTCGTTCTCTAACGATTGCTAACATGGCTAATGTAATGATAAAGAGACTAGCAAATATAAGTACTCTTATATTTCCAGGACTTATTGAAAGTCTGCCAACAACAAGAAGAGCTAAGAATAGAATCCCTAACTCCATTAATCTTCTTCTATAAAGAAAAGTAGTCAATATTCAGCCCTCACTTTTAAGACACATCAATTAAATTCTCATATTGCTTTTGAAATAACTTATAGGTCTCATCCCAAGTGATATTTAGCGATCGTTCTCTAACTTGGAATGACATCTTGTCTCTTAATTCTGGATTTAATGCTAATTTCTCCATTGCTTCTAAAACTGATTCCTTATTTCTTTCAACGGTATACCCTGTAATGTTATCTTCGGCAATTATATTAGCAATACCAACAGAAGTCATAATGACTGGTAAACCGCATGCCCCTGCTTCCAATGATGCAATGCTAAACGTTTCATATAAGCTAGGGAGAACATATATATCTGACAATCTATATAAATCGGCTGGATTCTCTTTGAAGCCGTGAAAAATAACATGATCGGTTACCTCCTTAGAAAAACCTTTCAATATTGCTGATTTGTCCCCTTTTCCTACTACTAATACTTTTGCTTTTAGTTCTGCATTCCTCGATAATAATTCTTGAAAAGCCTCTAATAGAATTCTTAGACCTTTCCTTGACCAATCCCCACCAACAAAAACGAATACTAAAGCCTCTGTAGGAATTCCTAGTTTTTTCTTATAATGCTTTTTCTCTTCAATAGATGCTGGTCTAAAAGCTGAAACATCAACCCCATTATAAATAATACTTATATCATCTTCTTTATAAAGAAAATGCTTTAAAACTTCTTTTTTAACATGTTCAGAAACGACTACTAGATGCGGAATACGGTCTGGCTGATAACAAACCCCTTCCATCCATAAAGCAAAATTGCCTTGTAACCAAGAATTTATTTTATGAGCAAATGATTTTGTATGTTTGAGACGATCATTTAGCCCAAGGGTTCTATATGCCCGATGGCAAAAATGAATAGTAGACATATCTACTCGGTTAAAAACTATCGCACCTGTTGTATGAACTAAATCATATTTTTTAATAAACAAAACAAGACTTGCTATAACCGCAAAAAGTACACTTTTTAGAAAAACAGGTCTCTGTGGAACTGGAATTTTTATGAATTTAACTTCGCGAAATTCCCCACTTAATTCCGAAGCAATAACAGTGATCTCATATTCATTACTTAGTCGCCTAATCATCTCTGAGAGATGAATTTCCATTCCACCTCTATTGTTTATGTTATGGGCAACAATCGCTAGTTTCTTTTTCATCTAGCTTAACTCCTTACTATGGTTTTTAATTTTTTTTGAAATCCTAATCGAGTATGAATATTTACGGAGAATTTTTGGAAGTTGGATTTTGGCTTTTTCTTTAAAAGTCGAATAAGTTGTAATATTCCCGGTCTGTCAGATGTACCAATCATTATAGACCATCCTATGTATAATAATTTTCGGATCGGATTTGACATATATTCAGATAAGATCAAAGTTTCATTAAATACCCCTTGTAAATACGCTTCCTTATTAAATTCCCCTCTCTGATCGAGATCAAATCGCGGAGCTGGATAATGATCCACTGCTGCTTCCGGGTCATATACCAGCCTCCATCCGCGCTTTCTTACACTTAAGCTAAATGCCATATCATTATGTATTTGTGCTCCCTGCCCTAATAACCTTTCATCAAAAGTTAATCCAGCAATGGCCTTTCGTCGATAGCTCATGTTTGCTCCTTTTAATACATCTACATCACGAGCTTCTCCATATCCTAAATGGTGATTGCCAATGACACGACCAAACCATTGTACCTTTCCAACAGGATCCTTCCTTCCAACTTCTTTGTGGTTGTCGTGAACTACCCAGTCACGCCCGCCGACTCCTCCAATTTGGTCGGAGCTTTTAAATATGTCGATTATCTTTTGAAGCCAATGAGTATGCGGCACTGTATCATCATCTAATATACAAATGAATTCTCCTGCGGCCTGCTGCAGCCCTTCGTTTAATGCGGCAACTTGACCTGGTCGAGTTACGATTGCTTGTTTAATAGAAATAATAGATTGATAGTCTTTTAGAAAGCTTGCAGTTTGGTTATCTGTATCACGAACTACCACTATTACTTCATCAGGTTTATGAAGTTGTCTGCATAATCCCTCTAAACATCTTTTTAAATCATTTGTCCGCTTATAGGTCGGGATAATTACCGACGTTTCCATTCCTTCATTCCCCCAATCAATACGCGTCCTTTGATCCAAATAGGACAAAAAAAGTTTTGATAATTAACTTAAAATCAATAAATAGATTTCTTTCTCTTATATATTTAAGGTCTAGTTCTACCCATTCCATAAAACTAAGGTTACTTCTTCCACCAACTTGCCAATAGCAGGTGATGCCTGGAACTACCTTTAATCTTTGTCTTTCATATGATGAATAGGCAGCTACTTCTTGGGGAAGGGAAGGCCTTGGTCCTACTAAACTCATTTCTCCCTTAATAACATTTATTAACTGCGGAAGTTCATCGATACTAGTCTTGCGAATAAATTTGCCGATTCTTGTTACTCTTGGATCGTCCTTTATTTTAAACACAGGACCAGTTGCTTCATTTTTATCCATTAACGAGGCTTTAAGGTCTTCTGCATTGGATACCATAGAACGGAACTTATACATCTCAAAGGGTTTACCGTCTTTTCCAATTCTCGTCTGTTTAAAAAAGACTGATCCCCGTTTGTCTTCGAGCTTTATTAAAAATCCAATAATGAAGAATAATACCGAAAGTATAAGCAGCCCTATGATGGCACAAAGAATGTCGAAGACTCTTTTGAAAAGAAGATAAGCTTTCTGCTCTTTGATCAGCACTTCTTCTGTCCTTGCATTTAATTCTCTTACTAATGATTTTTCTCCTAACGACAACTACTTTCACCAGCTTTCTTGTTAACTGCTAATTAATATGTTCGAGTTACAATAAATATTATTTATCTAGTAACAATGATAATAATATTTATTTCTCTTTTAAAAAAACTTAACGAAGAAAACGAACTGGTTTCCTTCGTTAAATTTTTTTAAAATGAGGCATTTAACCTCTCCTCACATCACACTTTTGCAGACTAGCGCTAAGGTAGAGCCTTCATCCTACCCACAGCATGACCGAGTGCCTCTATTGATATTGGTTAAGAGACATCACCAAAAAATTCATTTCAAAAAACAACATATTCTTAATAAAGAACGAATCATTAAAAATATATAACCTTAGAAAGGCCTATATTCTAAAAGATTATAAAAATTCAATTAAAAACACTATATTTATATTAAAATCAAGTCGTTCTTTTTGAAGAACATTTGAATAATCGTCATTATAACAATGTATCCAATAGAAGGAAATAGCATTTTTTGTCGAATGGGTTTATTTATAAAAAAATACTTAAGTGAAGCAGTTTGCTTTTCAGCTCTAGTTTATTCTCACTTTTTTACGCTGCCTTTTACTCACTCGCTCATCATTAAGCACTGCACCTAAAAAAATCGCTTTGGAATTCGAAAGCATATCCCTTGTAAATTCAACGGTTTCTATATTGTTTTTATTGCTTCGTACAACCATTAATACTCCGTCTGATATATTCGATAGTAATAAAGAATCAGCAACAGATACTAGTGATGGCGTATCAAATATAACCATATCGTATTGATGGGATACGTTGCTTACTAACATCTCCATTGCAGGTGAACCGAGCAGTTCTGATGGATTAGGAGGCACAGGTCCACTAGTTAGCAGGTCAAGATGGTCAATAGGTGTTTCTATTACACATTCTTCTAGCCTGTCCCTGTTTACAAGTATAGTGCTTAAACCAAATTCATTATTTTCTTCAAATGATGTGTGTAATGTTGGATGACGAAAATTGGAATCTACCAGAAGAACTCTTTTTCCTACCTCTGCAAAAGCAATTGCTAGATTAGCAGAAAAGGTAGACTTTCCTTCTGATTCTTCACCTGATACAATTGCTAAGGTTTTAATCTGATTTTCATTAATAGCTAACTGAATGCTAGCACGAATTGCATGGTATTGTTCTCTGATTGGCGATTTAGGTTTTAGATGAGATAACAGATTACTTACCCTCTCTAATTTAGATTTCCGTTTCGGTAGTGGTGACATTTAACGATCTCCTTTCTGCTTTTAAGGATTCCATAAGTGATTGAGGGATTCTGTCTTTTTCAGAGATGGCAGATAGCGTTCCAACTACTTTAATATTTAATTTTTCTAAATCTGATTTTGATCTTACGGTCGTATCTAAAAAGGCAAATAATAAGACTAACCCCACTCCCATAATGGCTCCTAAAGCAACCGCAATTCCTATATTAACAGTTATACTAGGGCTGATCGGCTTTTCATTTACTATTGCTTCATTCATTATTTGCACATTATTAACCTTCATTAAGGATGGCAATTTTTCTAAAAAGGTAGTAATAGTAGTATTGGTAATCTTTGCAGCTCGTTCTGGATTAGTGTCTGTAGTTGTTACATTTAAAACTTGTGTAGAATCTTGTTTAGCAACTTGGATTTGACTACTTAATTGCTCTGCCGTTATTGGTAGTTGGAGCTTTTCAACCACATCATTTAAGATGACTGGATTTCTAATAATGACAATATATGTATCGATTAAATCCATATTGGATCTTACATCCAATTCACTGACATCAACGACTTTTTCAATATTTTTATTAACCAAAAGCTGTGAGCTGCTTTGATAGAGTGGCGTTATTTTATAATTAGTATATAAGCCACTTACAATGCCAGCTCCAATGGATACCATCAATATAAGTAACATTCTTTTTTTCAAAACAGCAATAATCTCTTTAATCGACTTAATTCCTTCCAATAGAATACCTCCCAGATTATTCGTGCTTAATAAAATTACATCTTCTTAATTTTCGTTCTTTATAGAGAACTTATGTCTATTATACATCTTTTCATCCTATTTGCCATAGTAATTTTCAATGATTTATAATTTTTTTACTTAAATTAACATAACATCTAATTAGTAATAGAACATTACTTAAATGTAAGCACTTATATTATTCTAGATCTATTTTGTTTGATAAAAAACTAGATATAAAAAAGAAGTACTTTAAGCAGACTGTAGACAAACTCATGTATTTTGGAAAAAGAAGTTTGAGTAAAAGTATATTTAATAAGCTCTTTGAATCAGGATGTTGCTTTCCGCTTCGGGGGTTCGCTTTCCGTGGGGCTCGCGCTGAGCCGCTTCGGCTTTCAGCCTGCAGGGTCTCAGG